>OY970188.1:1002500-4074096 GCA_963708035.1 uncultured Actinomycetota bacterium
GGCATCAAGAGCCGATGAAGGACGTAGGAGCCTGCGATAAGCCCTGGGGAGTTGGCAACCGAGCGTTGATCCGGGGGTGTCCGAATGGGGAAACCTGGCTGGAGTCATGTCCAGTTACCTGCGCCTGAATGAAATAGGGTGTGTGGAGGGAACTCCGGGAAGTGAAACATCTCAGTACCGGATGGAAGAGAAAACAATTGTGATTCCGTGAGTAGTGGCGAGCGAAAGCGGAGGAGGCTAAACCTATGCAGTGTGATACCTGGCAGGGGTTGCTGTGTGGGGGTTGTGGGGTGTGTTTGTTACCCAGCTGCTGATGGGTTGCGAAGTGAGCAACGTGTGGTGAAGTTGAAGTCCGTTGGAAAGCGGCGCCGTAGAGGGTGATAGTCCCGTAGGTGTAAGCTGCACGCTTCGTGAGCGCATTCCCGAGTAACACGGAACTCGTGAAATTCCGTGTGAATCCGGCGGGACCACCCGTCAAGCCTAAATACTTCTTGATGACCGATAGCGGACAAGTACCGTGAGGGAAAGGTGAAAAGTACCCCTGGCGGGGAGTGAAATAGTACCTGAAACCGCGTGCCTACAATCCGTCAGAGCCTGGGCGACCCTTTGGGGTTGTGGTGGGTGATGGCGTGCCTTTTGAAGAATGAGCCTGCGAGTTTGTGTTGTGTTGCGAGGTTAACCCGTGTGGGGGAGCCGTAGCGAAAGCGAGTCCTAAGAGGGCGTTTGAGTAGCACGATCAAGACCCGAAGCGGAGTGATCTATCCATGGGCAGGTTGAAGCGTCGGTAAGACGACGTGGAGGACCGAACCCACCTAGGTTGAAAACTGGGGGGATGACCTGTGGATAGGGGTGAAAGGCCAATCAAACTCCGTGATAGCTGGTTCTCCCCGAAATGCATTTAGGTGCAGCGTTGCGTGTTTCTTGCCGGAGGTAGAGCACTGGATAGCCGATGGGCCCGACCAGGTTACTGACGTTAGCCAAACTCCGAATGCCGGTAAGTGAGAGCGCAGCAGTGAGACTGCGGGGGATAAGCTCCGTAGTCGAGAGGGAAACAGCCCAGACCATCAGCTAAGGCCCCTAAGCGGTGACTAAGTGGAAAAGGATGTGGAGTCGCAGTGACAACCAGGAGGTTGGCTTGGAAGCAGCCATCCTTGAAAGAGTGCGTAATAGCTCACTGGTCAAGTGATTCCGCGCCGACAATGTAGCGGGGCTCAAGTCATCCGCCGAAGCTATGGCATTCACGCGTGTACCCAGCCGTGCCTTCCTTGTGGGGGTGTGGTTCAGGTGTGTGGATGGGTAGGGGAGCGTCGTGCCGCCGGTGAAGTCCCGGAGTGATCCAGGGGTGGAGGCGACGCGAGTGAGAATGCAGGCATGAGTAGCGAATCCGATGTGAGAAACATCGGCGCCGAATGATCAAGGGTTCCAGGGTCAAGCTCATCTGCCCTGGGTAAGTCGGGACCTAAGGCGAGGCCGACAGGCGTAGTCGATGGACAACGGGTTGATATTCCCGTACCGGCAACATGGCGCCCCTGACGAGTCCGGTGATGCTAACCACCCAAAACCAGCCCTCAGCTGTGGTCTTCGGACCGTGAGCAGGGGTTGGCGGAGCGTGGGACCCGAACCGGTAGTAGTCAAGCGATGGGGTGACGCAGGAAGGTAGCCCAGCCACAGCGATGGTTGTCTGTGGGCAAGGACGTAGCACGGACGGTAGGCAAATCCGCCGTCCTCACTTGGATGTGACGTGTGAGATCTGACGCGGAGCCCGTACGGGCGAAGTGGGTGATCCTATGCTGCCAAGAAAAACCTCTAGCGAGCCATGCGCCGCCCGTACCCCAAACCGACTCAGGTGATCAGGTAGAGAATACCAAGGCGATCGAGAGAACCATGGTTAAGGAACTCGGCAAAATGCCCCCGTAACTTCGGGAGAAGGGGGACCCGAACCGTCAATCCATCCAGTTCTGCTGGGCTGGAGGCAGCGGGGAGGGTCGCAGAGACCAGGCCCAAGCGACTGTTTACTAAAAACACAGGTCCGTGCGAAGTCGCAAGACGATGTATACGGACTGACTCCTGCCCGGTGCTGGAAGGTTAAGGGGACACGTCAGCCCGCACCCGCTCTTCGGAGCGGTTGGGTGAAGCGTTGAACTTAAGCCCCAGTAAACGGCGGTGGTAACTATAACCATCCTAAGGTAGCGAAATTCCTTGTCGGGTAAGTTCCGACCTGCACGAATGGAGTAACGACTTGGGCGCTGTCTCAACCATGGACTCGGCGAAATTGCAGTACGAGTAAAGATGCTCGTTACGCGCGGCAGGACGGAAAGACCCCGGGACCTTTACTATAGTTTGGTATTGGTGTTTGGTACGGCTTGTGTAGGATAGGTGGGAGACGGTGAAGCATGCACGCCAGTGTGTGTGGAGTCAACGTTGAAATACCACTCTGGTCGTATTAGATGTCTAACCTAGGCCCATGATCTGGGCCAGGGACAGTGCCTGATGGGTAGTTTAACTGGGGCGGTTGCCTCCTAAAATGTAACGGAGGCGCTCAAAGGTTCCCTCAGCCTGGTTGGCAATCAGGTGACGAGTGTAAGTGCACAAGGGAGCTTGACTGTGAGACAGACATGTCGAGCAGGGACGAAAGTCGGAACTAGTGATCCGGCCACGGCAAGTGGAAGCGTGGTCGCTCAACGGATAAAAGGTACCCCGGGGATAACAGGCTGATCTTCCCCAAGAGTCCATATCGACGGGATGGTTTGGCACCTCGATGTCGGCTCGTCGCATCCTGGGGCTGGAGCAGGTCCCAAGGGTTGGGCTGTTCGCCCATTAAAGCGGCACGCGAGCTGGGTTTAGAACGTCGTGAGACAGTTCGGTCCCTATCCGCCGCGCGCGCAGGAAACTTGAGAAAAGCTGTCCCTAGTACGAGAGGACCGGGATGGACGAACCTCTGGTGTGCCAGTTGTCCCGCCAGGGGCACCGCTGGTTAGCTACGTCCGGACGTGATAACCGCTGAACGCATCTAAGCGGGAAGCACATTTCAAGATAAGGTTTCCCACCCACACGATGGGGTAAGGCCACCCGCAGACCACGGGATCGATAGGCCGGAGGTGTACAGCAGCAATGCCCAGCCGACCGGTACTAATAGGCCGAGGGCTTGTCACCCACACCCACCCACAAACCACACCAGCCCACCCAAAACGGGCTGACACCGAAAAACACGGACAAACACCCGTCACACACACGACCGCGTCCACTAACCAGAATCTGAACCAACAAACCCACCACCCCATCAACACACGGGTGCACACGGGTCACCACGGGTAACAACAAACAACCCGACAACAACACAATGGTTCACAACGTTACGGCGGCCATAGCGGCCAGGAAACACCCGGACCCATCCCGAACCCGGAAGTTAAGCCAGCCAGCGCCAATGGTACTGCACCCGACAGGATGTGGGAGAGTAGGACGCCGCCGAACATACTTTGTCCGATGGGGGCCGTCTTTCACAGATGGCCCCCATCGCCATCGTTGATGCGGCCCTGTTATCGGGTCCGAGATCCTGTGAGAACTCCGAGGAAGTGAGCGACGTGGCAGACGGCCGACGTACGCCGGACGGCGCGGGCCGCGGCCGCTCCCAGGGCGGCCAACGCGGCGCCCCTCGCGGCGGGAAGCCGGGCGGTCAGCGCGGGGGACCGCGTGGCGGCCAGGGCGGCAGGTCCGGAGGCCGCGGTTCCCGGGGCAGCTGGTCGCGGCCGGCGGAGCAGCAGGTGCCGCGCACCGAGGCGCAGGCCCGGTACGACGGGCCGCCGATCCCCGAGGAGATCACCGGCAAGGAGCTCGACCGCAGCGTCAGCGCCCAGCTGAAGGGTCTGCCGGACCGGCTCGCGCTACGGGTCGCCCGCCACCTGGCGGCGGCCGGCGTGCTCATCGACAGCGACCCGGAGACGGCGTACCAGCACACCCTCGCCGCCCGTGCCCGCGCGTCGCGGCTCGCGGTGGTGCGGGAGGCGACCGGTGAGGCGGCGTACGCGTCGGGTCACTACGCCGAGGCCCTGGCGGACCTGCGCGCGGCGAAGCGGATGAACGGCGCCACCGACTACCTGCCGATCATGGCCGACTGCCACCGTGCGCTCGGCCAGCCCGAGCAGGCCCTGAAGCTGGCCAAGAGCCCGGCCGTCGCGAACTTCGGCTCGGCCGCGAAGGCCGAGATGACGCTCGTCGAGGCGGGAGCCAGGCGCGACCTCGGACAGCTGGACGCCGCGATCCGCACGCTGGAGCTCGCTCCGCTGCAGTCCAAGAGCCGTGAGCCGTGGGTGGTCCGGCTCCGGTACGCCTACGCCGACGCGCTCGAGGCCGCCGGCCGCGACAACGACGCCCTGACCTGGTTCCATCGCACGCACGCCGTCGACTCCCAGGAGCTGACCGACGCGGCGGCCCGGGCGGAGGCGCTCGAGCGACGGCTCGGCTGAGTCTGGCCCGCCTGCTGGCGTTTCCACGACCCATCCGCCACAATGTCTCCATAACTGCACACCTGTCACACGTGTGACCTGCATCGAAGCATCGAGCCCGCTGGGGAAGGCGTCGCTCGGATGCCGGAGATGAAGGAGAACCACGGTGACCGCACACATCACCAGTCGCCCCGCTCCGACGACGCGGGGCGTGCTGTACGTGCACTCCGCGCCCTCGGCGTTGTGCCCCCATCTCGAGTGGGCCGTCGGTGGCGTGCTCGGCGCTGCCGTCAACCTCGAGTGGTCACCGCAGCCGGCGCAGGCGGGGTGCTACCGCGCCGAGCTCGGCTTCTCCGGCGAGCCCGGCACCGCCGCGGCGATCGCCTCGGCCCTGCGCGGGTGGAACCACCTGCGCTTCGAGGCCACGGAGGACCCGACCCCGTCGTCGGAGGGCGCGCGCTACTCCTACACGCCGGACCTCGGCGTCTTCCACGCCGTGACCGGGCTGCACGGCGACATCATGATCCCCGAGGACCGGCTCAAGGCGGCCGTCGTGAAGGCGGCCCTCGGCGAGACCACGCTGCTGCTGGAGATCGACAAGCTCCTGGGCAAGCCCTGGGACGACGAGCTGGAGACGTTCCGCCACGCGGGTGACGGCGCACCGGTCCGCTGGCTGCACAACGTCATCTGACCCCGCGGTCGGAGGCGGCCCTCAGCGGTGCAGCCGGAAGCGCGCCGGCTCGAACCACCGCTTGTGCTCGTCCGGCGGGTCCGTGGGCAGGGTGCCGGGGGTGTACCAGGTCAGCCGCGCCTTGATCGTGAACCGGCCCGGCACGACCGTGGACCGGCAGATCCCGAAGTGCGCGTGTCCCCGCTCGGGGTCGGAGCCGGGGGCGAGGTCTCCCGACCCGCGGTGTCGGCCGCGCGGGTCGTAGAGCCAGGTCTCGAGCAGCCAGTCACCGCTGGGCGGCTTCACGACGTAGTGGTAGCGGTAGTGGTGGCATCCCGCGGCGCAGGACGTGGTCGCCCGCGCTGATGTGCCCGTACGCCGAGGTCGCGGCCGCGGCGGTCGACGCGCCGTCGGTCGTGACCAGCCCGGCGAGCACGACCGTCACGAGTGCCGATGCGGCCGGTAGGCGAGGGCCGCAGATGCTGCGCATGTCACCCCCTCGTGGGTCCGAGGGGTTCAACGACCTCGCGCGGGCCGTGTTACGTCGCGCGGACGAGCCGGAAGTGCACCGGGGCCAGTGCCGCGTGGTGCTCCGGGGCCGGGAGGATCGGCAGCAGCGGGTCGTCGTACCAGGTCAGCGTGCCGGTGATGGTGAAGCGTCCCGGCACGACGTCGGCCGAGCAGATCCGGAAGGACGGGCGTGCCGACTCCGGGTCTCCGCCGACCAGGAAGTAGCCGTTGCCGCGCCGCTTGCCACGCGGGTCCGTCAGTCGGGTCGCGAGCACCCAGTCGCCGGTCGGCGGCTGCACGGCGTACCGGTAGTGGTACGCGTGGCAGCCCGGCCGGAGCGTGCCGTCGTGCGCGCCGAGGGCGCCGTAGGGCGTGGCTCCCGCAGCCTGGCCAGGCGCCAGGGCACCGACGAACGCCAACACACCTGTGAGCACTGCTCCACCATGACGACCTCCCCGCATGCCGAACCCTCCGGTAGCTCCACCGTGGGAAACGACGCGGAGCCGGAGGGGTTACGGCCGGGTCAGAGCGGGATGTTGCCGTGCTGGCCCCGGCGTACGCCGTCGGCCTGCACCGCGTCGTCGATCGCCCGGGCGATCGCGCTGCGGGTCCGCGCCGGGTCGACGATCTCGTCGACCACGCCGATCTCCTGCGCCTTGTCGACGCCGCCGGCGAGCCGCTCGTGCTCCGCGGCCAGCTCCGCCTCGACCTGGGGCCGGATCTCCGGCGCCACCTCGGCGAGCTTGCGACGGTGCAGGATCCGGATCGCCGCCACCGGCCCCATCACGGCCACCTCGGCGCCCTCCCACGCGAACACCTTGGTGGCGCCGAGAGCGCGGGAGTTCATCGCGATGTAGGCGCCGCCGTAGGTCTTCCGGGTGATCAGCGTGACGCGCGGCACCACGCACTCCCCGAACGCGTGCAGGAGCTTCGCGCCGCGGCGTACGACGCCGTCCCACTCCTGGCCGACGCCCGGCAGGTAGCCGGGCACGTCGACCAGCACGATCAGCGGGACGCCGAGGGCGTCGCACAGCCGGACGAACCGCGACGCCTTCTCGGCCGAGAGCGAGTCGAGACAGCCGCCGAGGCGGAGCGGGTTGTTCGCGACCACCCCGACGGTGCGACCGCCGAACCGACCCAGCGCGGTGACGATGTTGGGCGCCCACCGCTCGTGCAGCTCCTGCATGGTGCCGGTGTCGAGCATCGTGTCGACGAGCGGGTGGACGTCGTAGGCCCGCTTCTTGCTCTCCGGCAGCACCTGCGAGAGGTCGCGGTCCTCGACCGCGGCGACGTCGAGGTCGCCCTGGTCGCCGAGGAGCGACGCGACGGTCCGCGCCCGCTCCAGCGCCTCCGCCTCGCTGTCGGTGAGGATGTGCACGACGCCCGAGCGGCGGCCGTGCGGCTCGGGGCCGCCGAGCCGGAGCATGTCGACGTCCTCGCCGGTGACCGACCGGACGACGTCGGGGCCGGTCACGAAGATCCGGCCGTCGGGGCCGAGGATCACGACGTCGGTCAGCGCCGGGCCGTACGCCGCTCCACCGGCCGCCGGGCCGAGCACCACGGAGATCTGCGGGATCTTGCCGGAGGCCTGGGTCATCACCTGGAAGATCCGGCCGACCGCGTGCAGGGACAGCACACCCTCGGCCAACCGGGCGCCACCGGAGTGCCAGAGCCCGATGATCGGCGCCTGGTCGATCATCGCCCGGTGGTAGGCGTCCACGACGACGCGGCAGCCCTGGTCGCCCATCGCACCACCCATCACGGTGGCGTCGGAGCAGAAGACCACGACGCGGCGGCCGTTCACCCGGCCGACCGCGGCGAGCATCCCCGAGTCGTCCTCGGGCGTGATCGGCTCCATCGTGCCCTCGTCGAGGAGGGCGGCGATCCGGTGGGCCGGGTAGCGCGGGTCCTCGGTGCGGGGTGGCTTGGTGACCGGCTTGGTCTCCGTCGTGGCTGTCATGTGTCAGTGGCTTCCGAACGCGACCGCGACGTTGGCACCGCCGAAGCCGAAGGAGTTGTTCAGGGCAGCGATGTCACCCGACGGGAGGTCGCGGGCCGAGGTCGGGATGTCGAGCTCGACCTGCGGGTCCTTCTCGTCGAGGTTGATCGTGGGGGGGCTGACCCGGTCGCGGATGGCGAGCACGGTGGCGATCGCCTCGAGCGCACCGGCGCCACCGAGGAGGTGACCGGTCATCGACTTGGTGCTGGTCACCACGACGTCGTCGGCGTGCTTCCCGAGCGTCGCGTGGATCATCAGCCCCTCGGCGATGTCACCCAGCGGGGTCGACGTGGCGTGGGCGTTGATGTGCACCACGTCGGCCGGCGTGATGTCCGACTCCTCCAGGGCCCGCACGATCGCCCGAGCGCCACCGCGACCGGCCGGGTCGGGCTGGGCGATGTCGTGTGCGTCGGCCGTGATCCCCGCGCCGAGCACGGTCGCGTAGATCGTGGCGCCGCGCGCCTGGGCGTGCTCCTCCGACTCCAGCACGAGGACGCCGGCGCCCTCGCCGAGCACGAACCCGTCGCGCCCGACGTCCCACGGCCGGGAGACCGTGGTCGGGTCGGCCGTGTTCTTCGACAGCGCCATCATGTTGCCGAACGCCGCGATCGGGAGCGGGCAGATCGCCGCCTCCGTGCCACCGGCCAGCACCACGTCGGCCCGGCCGAGCCGGATCTGGTCGAGCGCCAGCGAGATCGCCTCGTTGCCCGACGCGCAGGCCGAGACCGGGGTGTTGACCCCGGCCCGGGCGCCGACGTACAGGCTGACGTTGGCCGCCGGCGCGTTCGGCATCAGCATCGGGACCGCGAGCGGGGAGACCCGGCGCGGGCCCTTCTCCTTCAGCGCGTCGTAGTTCTCCAGCGTGGTGATCAGGCCGCCGATGCCGGAGGCCATCGCCACGCCCAGGCGGTCCTTGTCGATGTCGGCGTCCTCGAGGCCGGCGTCGCGCCAGGCCTCCATCGCGGCGACCATCGCGAACTGCGACGTGCGGTCGAGCCGGCGGGCCTTGACCCGCTCGAGCACCTCGGTCGGCTCGACGGCGGCGACGCCGGCGATCTTGACCGGGAGCTCCTCGGCCCAGGCCTGCTCGATGTGCCGGACGCCGGACTGGCCCTTGATCAGGGCCTCCCAGGTGCTGGCCACGTCACCGCCGACGGGGTTGGTGGTCCCCATGCCGGTGACGACGACGCGCGTGCGCTGCTGGTGGGCAGACATGTGGCTCCTCGTGGGTGGAGGGAGAGCGTGCGGTGCCGGGTTCAGCCCTGGGCGTTCTCGATGAACGACACGGCGTCGCCGACGGTCTTGAGGTTCTTCACCTCGTCGTCGGGGATGGACACGCCGAACTTCTCCTCGGCGGCCACGACGACCTCGACCATGGACAGGGAGTCGACGTCGAGGTCGTCGACGAACGACTTGTCGAGCTGGACGTCCTCGGCGGGGATGCCCGCTACCTCGTTGACGATCTCGGCGAGGTCGGTGCGGATCTCATCGGTGGTGGCCATGCGGTGGTTCCTCTTCTCTGTTGTCACCCTGGTGGGTTCCGGTGGTGGGCACTGACTCCCTGCTGCGGAGTCACGGCACGGTGATGACCTGTGCGGCGTACGACAGGCCGGCACCGAACGCGATCAGCAGCGCGGTGTCGCCGCTGGTGGCCTGTCCCTCGTCGATCATCCGATCGAGGGCCAGGGGGATCGAGGCTGCCGAGGTGTTGCCCTGCTCGGCGATGTCACGGGCGACGACGACCCGCTCGGGCAGCTTCATGGCGCGGGCCATGGCGTCGATGATGCGCATGTTGGCCTGGTGAGGCACGAAGACGTCGAGGTCGTCGACGGAGATCCCGGCCTTGTCCAGCGCCTGCTGGGCGACCTTGGCCATCGTGAACGACGCCCACCGGAAGACCGGGTTGCCCTGCATCGTGAGGTAGGGCAGGACCGGCCGGTCCATCGCGATGATGTCGCGCCAGTCCTCCTTCTGCCGGATCAGGTCGAACTGCTCGCCGTCCGAGCCCCACACCACCGGGCCGATGCCGGGGGTCTCGCTCGGGCCGATGATCGCGGCGCCGGCGCCGTCGGCGAAGATGAACGCCGTGCCGCGGTCGGCCATGTCGGTCAGGTCCGAGAGCCGCTCGACGCCGATCACCAGTGCGTAGCGGGCGCCGCCGCCGCGGACCATCTGGTCGGCCAGCGCCAGGCCGTGGCAGAACCCGGCACACGCGGCCGAGATGTCGAACGCGGCGGGGGAGTCCGTGCCCAGCTCGTAGGCGATGGCGGTGGCGATCGCGGGCGTCTGCAGCAGGTGGGTCACCGTCGCGACGATCACGCAGTCGATCTGCGCCGGCGCGATGCCGGCGCGGTCGATCGCCTTGCGCGCCGCGGCGACGGACATCATCTGCACCGTCTCCTCGTCGCCCGCGAACCGACGCTGCTTGATGCCCGACCGCTGCTGGATCCACTCGTCGCTGGAGTCGATCGCGTCGACGATGTCGGCGTTGGGGATGATCCGCGAGGGGCGGTAGCTGCCGAACCCGAGGACGGCGGCGTACGTCGAGCCCTGGTCGGTCTGGATCGTGGCCATCAGGCGGCTCCCACCGGGTGCAGGCGGACAAGGGGCTGGCCGGGCGAGACGAGGTCGCCGTCCTCGACCAGCCACTCCACGACGGTGCCGCCGTGCGGGGCCCGCACCTCGGTCCGGTCGCGGAGGCTGGCGACGTCGCCGAGCGGGGCTCCGGGCTCGAGCACCGAGTCGTCGCCGGCCGCCTCGGCCCGGTGGAAGGTGCCCTTGGCGGGCGAGACGACCATCAGCCAGGTCGGGAACGAGTCGATCACCGACTCCTCGCCGTGCTTGGCGCAGAACGCGCGGGCGTCGTCGAGCTGGTCGGGTGTCTTGAGGGCGAAGGTCTCGACGCCCGGGAGCGCCCGCTTCGCGATCCCGGTCAGGGTGCCCGCCGGCGGCATCTCGAGCATGCCGGTCACCCCGAGGTCGGACATGGTCTCCATGCAGAGGTCCCACCGCACGGGCTGCGCGATCTGGCCGACGATCCGCTTCATGACCTCCCGGCCGTCCTGGACGACCTGACCGTCGAGGTTGGAGATCCACGGGGTGCGGGGGTCGTGGGTCGACACGGACCTCGCCAGCTCCGCCAGGTGGCCCACCGCGGGAGCCATGTGGTCGGTGTGGAAGGCGCCGGCGACGCTGAGTGGGACGAGCCGCGCCTTCGCCGGCGGGTTGTCCGCGAACGCCGCGAGCTGGTCCATCGTGCCGGCGGCGACGACCTGGCCGGGCCCGTTGTTGTTCGCCGGGACCAGGCCCTGCGCGTCGATCGCGGCGAGCACCTCGTCGCGGTCGCCGCCCAGGACGGCGGTCATGCCGGTGGCGGTCTTCGCGGCAGCCTCGGCCATCGCCTTGCCGCGCTCGCGGACCAGCACCATCGCCTGCTCCGCGGTGATCGCCCGCGCTCCGGCCACGGCGGCGAGCTCGCCGACGCTGTGACCGGCGACCGCGCCGATCTGGCTGAAGGCGTCGGCCGGGTGCGGGAACAGCTCGAGGGCGGTGATCAGCCCGGTGGCGACCAGCAGGGGCTGGGCGATCTGCGTCTCGCGGATGGTCTCGGCGTCCGCCTCGGTGCCGTAGTGGGCGAGATCGATCCCCGCCACGGTGGACAGCCAGTGGAAGCGGGAGGCGTACCTCGGGTCCTCGAGCCACGGGGCGAGGAAGCCGGGGGTCTGGGCTCCCTGACCGGGAGCGACGATGACGAGCACGGGCTCCAGCCTTTCGGATCGGGGCCCTCGCACGCGCCTCCGCCACGTACGAACACGCCCGACCAGTTTTGTAGGAATCCTACAATCATGCCGCGGCGCCCGAGCGCGCGAGGGCGCCGTCCGAGGCGGGAGATCGAGGAGGGCTCGGCTGAGGGTCGAGCGAAGCGAGCCGCTCAGCGACCCGTCCCGAGATCCGGGGCGAGTGGTCGCGTCAGGCCTCCTCGCCCGGCCGGTGGGCCTGCCGCCCCAGGACCAGGGCCAGCTGGAGCGTCAGCGCCTCGCGCGGGTGGGTCGCGGCGAGCCCGGTCAGGTCCGCGGCCTGGCGGAGGCGGTAGCGCACGGTGTTGGGGTGCACGAACAACGCGCGGGCGGCGCCCTCGAGCGACTGGCCGTGCTGGAAGTACGCCGACAGGGTGTCGATCAGCGTCCCGCGGGCCTCGGCGAGCGGCCCGTAGACCGCCTCCACGAGGTGCCGTCGGGCGTGGCCGTCGCCGGCCAGCACCCGCTCCGGGAGCAGGTCCTCGCTGGCGACCGGTCGTGGGGCGTCGGGCCAGCCGACGGCCGCCCGGAGCCCGGACAGCGCTGCGCGAGCGGACGCGTGCGCCACGGCCAGGTCCTCCGCGCGCGGTCCGACGACGACGGGCCCGTCGCCGAAGAACCGGACCACCGTGTGGGCCGCCTTGTCGACATCGGTCACCCCGCCGAGGATCACCACCAGCCGGTCACCCTGGGCGGCGCAGAGCGCGTCCATCCCGGCGGCCCGGGCCGCCCGGCGTACCTGGTCGAAGACGTCCTCGGTACGCGCGGGTGGCGCCGCCCCGAGCACGACCGTCACCCCTTCGCGCCGGGCCCAGCCGAGGGCGCTCGCGCGCGACGACACCGACTCGTCGGCCTCGGCCCGGAGGACGGAGTCCACGACCAGGGCCTCGAGCCGGGCGTCCCAGGCGCCGCGCGCCTCGGCGGCGCGGGCGTAGACCTCGGCGGTGGCGAAGGCGACCTCGCGGGCGTACCGGAGCACGGCCGCGTGCACGGCCGCTGCGTCCGACGGGTCGACCATCTCGTCGACGTGCGCCTCGACCACCTCGATGCCGAGCCGCACCAGGTCGACGGTCTGCCCGAGGGTGATCACCCCGGTCATGCTCCGCGGCGCGGCCCCGAACACCGCGGTGGCCGTGTCGCCCGGGGACGCGTCGTCGTCGCCCAGCCGGAACCAGTCGACGAAGCCCTTGATGCCCGCCTGCAGGATCTGGCCGACCCACGACCGGCTCTCGGCGGGGAGCTCGGCGAACCACGGCATGTCGGTGAGCATCCGCGACATCGCGGCCGAGCTCAGCGCCCCGGTCGAGCGGCGCAGCGCCTCGGCGGCGCGCTCGCGCGAGGCGTCGTCCTTCGAGGGGTCTCCCGGTGTCGCGGGGACCGCGCGCACGCTCACGGGGCGACCCTACGCGGGCCGTTCGGGTGACGGTGTGGGCGTGCAGCCGGGCGCTGCTCGAAATCGGTGAACGCCGGGTTTCCAGCGGGCGTACCGCGGGTACCTCTGGTTGAATCGCGCACGACCCGTCCGGGTCGTTGCGCGTCTGAACGAGGAGGCCGACCCGCCGATGCGCCCGCACCGCGTCCAGCACGTGACCATCCACGGGCACCGGCGGGCGTACGTGAAGGCGGGCAAGGGCCCCGCCCTGCTCCTGCTGCACGGGCTGGGCTGCACGCACCGGACGTGGCTTCCGGTCCTCGACTCGCTGGCCCGCCGCTACACGGTGATCGCCCCGGACCTGCTCGGGCACGGCGAGTCGGACAAGCCCCGGGCCGACTACAGCATCGGCGCCTTCGCCAACGGCATGCGCGACCTGCTCACGGTCCTCGGGATCGACAAGGTGACCGTCGTCGGTCACAGCTTCGGTGGGGGCGTGGCGATGCAGTTCGCCTACCAGTTCCCCGAGCGCACGGAGCGGCTGGTCCTGGTCGGCTCCGGCGGGCTCGGTCCCGAGGTGTCGCCGGCGATCAAGGCCATCACGTCCACCGGCTTCTACCAGGTGATGGGCGCGCTGACCCTGCCCGGCGTACGCCAGGTCGGGACGGTGGGTCTGCACGCGCTCAAGCGCACCGGCCTGAAGGAGTTCCGCGACTACGACGAGGTGGCGGAGATCTACCGGTCCTTCCGGGACCCGCGGGCGCGGGCGGCGATCCGCCACGTCGTGCGCGCCGTCGTCGACTGGCAGGGCCAGATCGTCACCATGTCCGACCGGGCCTACCTCACCGACGCGATGCCGATGTGCGTCATCTGGGGTGAGGACGACCGGGTGATCCCGGTCAGCCACGCCGCGCGCGCGGCCGAGCTGGCGCCGAAGGCCCGGGTGGAGATCCTCCCGAACGCCGGGCACTTCCCGCACAAGGACCACCCGGAGCGGTTCGTGAGGATCCTCAACGACTTCGTCCGCACCACCCGCCCGGCGACGTACTCCCGCGCCCGCTGGCGTCGCCTGCTCCAGCAGGGCCCGGCCCCCGGTACGCCGCTCGAGGCGGTCGAGGCCCCCAGCGCCTGACGGGCCGGGAATCAGCGGGGGCCGCCACGGCTTCTCCTCCCATGGAACTCGCCGACGCTCTGCAGGTCGCCCGCGGCACCCACCACTCCGTGCTGACCACGATCCGCCGCGACGGGAAGCCGCAGCTGTCGAACGTCCTGCACTACGTGCGGGACGACGGCGTCGTCATCGTGAGCACCACCGCGGGCACGGCCAAGTACCAGAACCTGCGCCGGGAGCCGTGGGCGGCGCTCAAGGTCGACGCCGACAACGTCTGGTCGTACGCCGTCCTGGAGGCCGAGGCGGACTTCTCGGAGGTGGCGGCGGCCACGGACGACGCCGCCGTGGAGGAGCTCGTGGAGTACTTCCGTCAGGTCAGCGGCGAGCACTCGAACTGGGACGAGTATCGACAGCGCGATGGTCTCCGAGGGCCGCGTCGTCGTCCGCCTCACCCCGACCCGGGCCTACGGCCTGCTCCGGTAGTCGCCCATCGATGACCGCGGGCTCGGCGTTCCGTGGCGACCGGCGGACCCCTCCTAGGGTGGCGGCGTGCTCGTCCATCTGCGCGTGACCATTCCGGAGCGGCTCACCGACCCATGTCTGTCTCTGCTTCAAGGCCGTGACTACGCCACCAACGTCACCCTCCTGCGGGGCGCCTCCCTCGACCCCGCGGGCGACGTCGTGGAGGCCGACGTCGCGCGCGAGGAGTTCAACGAGGTCCTCGAGAGCCTGCATCGGATCGGCGTCGGACGCGAAGGCGGGATCTGGGTCCAGACGCCCACGGCGACGCCCTTCGACGAGGCCGCCCGCATCGAGCGGAGGGCGCCGGGCGACCCCGACGACGCGGTCATCTGGGACTCGGTCCTCGACACGGCCGAGGCCGGCGCACGACCGACGGTCTCCTACCTGCTCTTCCTGGTGATGGCGGTGAGCCTGGCCGCGATCGCGGTGATCCTCGACTCCGCCATCCTGGTCGTCGGCGCGATGGTGGTCGGGCCCGAGTTCAGCGCCGTCGGTGCGGTCGCCGTGGGCGTCGCGTTCGGCCGGTGGCCACTGGTCGGTCGCGGTCTCCGGCTCCTGGCCGGAGGGTTCGCCTTCGCCATCGTCGTGGTGACGGTGCTCGCGCTGGTGGCTCGGCTCACCGGGCTGATCACGCTGGACATGGTCACCGCGCCCCGGCCCGAGACCGGCTTCATCTGGCACCCCGACCAGTGGTCCTTCATCGTGGCCTTCATCGCCGGCGCGGCCGGCGCCTTGGCGATGGCGATCGAGAAGGCGTCCACGATGGTCGGGGTCTTCATCTCCGTGACCACCATCCCGGCCGCCGGGAACCTCGCCCTGGGCCTGGCCTTCTGGACCCGCCACGAGATCGTCGGCTCGGCCGCCCAGCTCACGCTCAACCTGTTCGCCATGGTCGTGGCCGGGTTCCTCGTGCTGAGCTACCAGCGGCTCTTCTGGACTCGCACGCTGGCCCTGGCGGACAGGTTCCTCGCGCACCATGACGTGCCTGAGCCCAGGTGACGAGGCCCCTGCGCCGTCTGGCGTAACCCACGGCTCGAGGTCGTCGAAGAGTGCTCGATGAGTGGGCCATTCCCGGCGGTATGACGCAGCTCGAGTGTGCTCGAATGCCGGCGGAAGACGCGGTGGAGGGCGTTCCGCCTGGGGCGGGGAAGTCTCAGTGCTTGGCCACGAGGTCAAGCATCGCCAGCGACCAGCGGTGGACTTGGTCGAGCCGCGCGGCGAACGCAGGATTGACCTGGGCCGTGCCGGTGTACCAGAGGTCGAACGCAACCTGACGCAGCGCGATGAAGTCGTCCATGTGGGTGACGTCGATCTCCCGATGCGCTTGGTAGCCGTCCAGCAGCGCGTCTCTGTACGCGGGGTAGTTCGGTCGGTCGCGCAGCTCCCAGAGGGCGACGGCGAGTTCGTAGAGCCGGGGACCGGTGCCGCAGTCGTCGAAGTCGATGAGCTTGACGTCCCCGCCCTGGAAGATCGCGTTGCCGAGGTGCAGGTCGGCGTGGATCAGCCCGTCACCATCGCCTCGCGCCATGACGTCGGCCAGCCGTGCCGCCACGGCGCGGAAGCGGGCATGCACCTCTACTGGCAAGAGCGTCCAGCACTCAGCCGCCGGTGTCTCGCCGTAGATCATCACGTCCCCGAAGAAGGTCTCGTGGTCCCAGCGGATCCGCACGAAGTCCGCGGGCGGCGTCCACGCGTCGGCCTGGTCGTGCAGGCGCCCCATCGCGTCGCCAAGACGAAGCAGGTGCATCGGACGGGCTGACTCCGCATAGATGCGTCCGTCCATCCAGCGCAACACCGAACAGATCCGGGTCTCCCCGGCGGCGGTTGCCTCGACGGTGTATGCGCCGTCCCAGGTCGCGACCGCCACCGGAACCGCTAACGCCGTGTCGTTCCGAATGGCCTGTAGCCAGGCAATCTCAGACCGGACTGCCTTGGTCGTGTCGACTCCACGCCCATGCCGTTGGAGTCGATGTACGCGCACGAGGTGGCTGCCGTCGGGACCGTCGTGCCGATAGGTGGTGTTCTCCTCATGGGCAACCAACGTGAGGCGACCGGCGGCAATCGGATATGCGCTCAGCGCTGACCCAGCCACCTGGCGAAGCCGGGCCAGCTGCGCGCGTCGGGTCAACATCTCGCAACTGTGGATCCGTGCGGTGGCGCCCACAAGCGTTTATTGCAGCGGCCGTCAGGCGCCGCCGTGCGCGCCGCCCCACGCGGCGGCGCTGGTACAGCCATCGCCGGCACCCGGCGGAATGACGCGGGTTGCGGTCATGCCCATCGAGTCTCTGGTTGCGTGGCCCTGCGGAGTCCCCTGAAAGCCGACTGTTGTCGAGCTCAGCAACTTCCGAATCGAGATGTTCCGCCCGGCCGCTCGGTGGAATCGAGCGGCCCGCGAGCGCCTGGTCACCGGTCGACGGTCAGTTCCACGATGGAGCCGTAGCCGACGGAGACGGCCAGTCCGTCTGGACCAAATCGGGGGGCCGTGATGAGGGGTGCGTGGGGCCAGGCCCCGACGAGCCGATGCGTCGGGGCGTAGATCTGGAGCAGGCTTCCCGTCCGCTGGGTGGTGATGCAACCTGCCACGTAGACGAAGTCTTTGGAGTCGACGGTTGTGTCGCAGGCGCCCTGTGGAAAGTCGAGTGCCGGGGGGTGTCCCAGGGTCTCCTCGTGGTCACCGGACGCGCCGGTTCCGAAGGCGTCGACCTCGTTCCCTTGGGGCGAGACGTACACGACCTTGCCGCTGTCGTCGTCTGCAGCAACCAGGCGCCCTTGGCTGTCGAGACTGCCGAAGTGGGTGTGGCCCACGAGGTCAGGCGGTGTGTCGTGTCCACCCAGCCTCCAGTCTTGTCTTCCGTTAGGGGACAGCTTTGTCAGCGTTGCCTGGCGGTCGTCGCTGACATACACCTCTCCGTCCGCGCCGACCGCGATGGCCCACGGGAACTGGAAGCGTCCGGCTCCGTTGCCAAAGGTGCCCATCTGTCGGAGGAAGGAGCCGGTGCTGGTGAACACCTGGATACGGCCGTTGCCGGAGTCGGCGACGTACACGCGACCGTGGTGGTCGACAGCGATGCCGCCGTTCGCGAGGCGGAACCGTCCGGGTTGTGTGCCTTCGCCGCCCCAGGTGCGGATGACCCGTCCGCTGGGAGTGGCCTCGGTGACGGTCTGGTGTGCTGAGTCGGTGATGTAGAGGTTCCCATTCGGCCCGATCGCCGCGGCCTGTGGTTTGGACAGACCCAGAGAGAAGGCGGACAGGGTGCGGACTATCCGGAGCGGGTTCGCGGGCTCGTCGATGGATGGAGGCGACTGTCGGCCGTGGACGACTACGGCTGCCGCGACGGCGGCCACCAGTAGGGCGGCGGCGCCGGCGCTGGCGCCCGCTCGCCTGCGCCGGCTTCGGCGATGGTTGGACCGTAGGGCCGCAGCCCGCCCTGAGGCGCTGACCTCGAGCTGGTCCAGGCGCTTGTGGAGGTCTCGTCGGATGACGTCGTCGATGTCGCTCATGACGACCACTCCGTTCGCGAGACGCGTGTCCGCAGAGCTTCCCTTGCTCGATGGAGATGCACCTTGACCGTTGAGGTCGAGCATCCCAAGACGTGCGCCACGTCCTCGATCGACAAGTCCTCGTAGTAGAACAACGCAACCACAGCTCGCTGCTGGGCGGGGAGTGAGCGCACGGCTGCCCACACGCCCGAGTCGGTGTCCGCCCGGGATGACAGATCCGCCGCCGCGTTGGCTGCCCGACGCTCGAGCCAAGGACGCCGTGCATCCCGCCTGGTCACCTGGACTGCCTTACGGATCGCGACCCGCCGGACCCAGGCGCCCGGCCGGTCGTAGCTCGACACTCGTTGCCAGTGTCGGAGAAGCTCCAAGAACGCCTCCTGTGCCAGGTCCTCGGCACGCCCGAGGTCCTGGCACACCACGTACACGGAGCGGACGACGGCTGGGAACTCCGCATCGAAGAGCTCCTCGAACTCGCGGTCGTCCTCGCCCATTGTTCCCCCAGAGTGCCGCCGAGCGCGGGTGGTTGTTCGAGGTTAGATCGAGGGGCCGACTGGGTAAACCATCGTGACCTCTCGTTGCTGTGTGTAGACATACGAGTCCGCCACCCATCGGAGTGCGACATGGCCCTGCACGTCACCACCCGCCTCGCGATCCTCGCTTTCGCCGGTGCTGTAGCCGCGTCGATGGCCGCCGCCCCAGCTCTGGGGCATTCCCAGAGGACCGGAGCAGGCCATCACCTCAGCCACCGCCGCGCGCCCAGCAGGCTCGGTTTCCAAGAAGCCCGCAACACCCATGGAGGTGACCGAGGCGGGGGCACGCTGGTGTTCAGCCGGCAGATCTGCGATTCCGACACCGACCCGTGCTGGGAGATCGTTGTCTCAGACGCACATGAGAACGATGCCCGAGTGGTCGCTGGCCCCTACCCCCGCAGCGTCTGGGACGACCATTTCATCGCCAACTGGGCACCAGACGGACGCAGCGTCATCTTCATGGCCGACCTCGGGTCCGGCCAGGCGATCTGGCGCGTCCGCACCGACGGCACGGGCCTCCACGCTGTGTTCAAGCCCGCGGATGGCACCTTCCTCGATGACGGCCCAGCGTTCGCGCCAGACGGGCGCCACATCATCTTCACGCGCTGCTGCCAACCCGAGGTACCCACCGGATACGCCCTTTGGGAAGTGACCGCCGACGGCCACCACCTGAAGCCAGTCACCGACGAAGCGGTCGCCAGCAACGACGGCCCCTCAGACAACCTGCCACAAGTCTCACCCGACGGCCTCGAAGTCGCCTACCACCGCAACGTCAACGAACAGAACCGCATCAGCATCGCGTCCCTCACAACCGGAAAGTTCACCGACATCACCGATCCAGCGCTCGACGCACAGATCCCGAACTGGTCACCCAACGGAAAGCATCTGACATTCCAGACCGACTTCGATGGGGCCAACGTCTGGCGCGTGAATCGTGACGGTTCGGACCCGACACCGTTGACGGACGATGGATTGAGCCTGAACCCCTCCTATACCTCAAACGGACACATCATCTTCACCCGCATCGACTCTGACGGAGGCCGGGACATCTGGGTCATGCGCGCCGACGGCAGTCACCAACAGCAGCTCAAGGCCACCGATGAAATCGAACGGTTCCCCCACCTGATCAAGCCACACCGACGGTAGAGACCTCGACCACGAAGCGCTCGCCCGGTCGCGTGGGATCCGGATAACGTCGGTGGTCGACCTGCCCTAGCAATTGGGTCAACAAGCGCGCGTGCTTGCCGTTGGACGCGGCGACCGCGGGCGCATTGGGGGCGCCTCACCCAATGAAGTGTCCTTCTCGATCCACTGGTTCGTGGCAGCACTCGTTTGTGGAGCCCTGCTTGTGCCCCGCCGAACGACAGCGGCCACGGCTACGCACCCTCGACGACCCGCCCGCGTGAGAAGGCAACTCGGTGACCGCTCAGTCGCCTGAACCGGGCCTAAGGTCGCGTGCCGCTACCGTTCATCGGGCGATGGGTGTGGTTCAGACGTCGCCGGCCCGCGGTTGGATGACGCTTCCGGGTCGAGGCCAGCGCAGGCATCCGGAGCCCATCGTGGGACGCGTCATTCTGGGCGGTTTGACGCGGTGCGCAGCGCAGAAGTCCAGTCGAAATCCGACAGAGCAGATCAGCCACGGGGCTTGAGGGGGAGGCTGACTCGCATCACGGTTCCCTTGCCGTCGGCGGCGGGGGAGTCGATGTCGATCAGGCCTCCGTGGCGCTCGACGACGATGCGGCGGGCGATGTCGAGGCCGAGGCCGGTGCCCTTGCCGACGTCCTTGGTCGTGAAGAACGGCTCGAACGCGCGGGCCACGACCTCGGGCGGCATCCCGGCGCCGGTGTCGGCGATCTCGACGACGACCCACTCGCCCTCGGCGCGGGTGCGGAGGGTCAGGGTGCCGTGGCCGTCCATCGCGTCGACGGCGTTGTCGATCAGGTTGGTCCACACCTGGTTGAGCTCGCCGGCGTAGGCCTCGATCTCGGGGAGGTCGGCGTACTCGCGCTCGACGGTCACGCCGCTCTTCAGCTTGTGGCCCAGCATCGTCACCGTGCTCTCGAGCCCGTCGCGGACGTCGATCCGCTGGGCCGAGGCGCGGTCCATCTGGGAGTACGAGCGCACGGCGGCGACCAGGTCGGAGATCCGGCGTACGGCGTCCTGCAGCTCCGCGAGCATGCTCTTGGACGAGAACGTCGCCGACACCCACTCCAGACCGGGCCCCAGGGCACCGTCGCCCAGCGCCTCGTGCGCACGCTCGCACCACGCCGTGTCGATGCCACCGCTCACGAGGGCCGAGCGCGAGACCCCAGGCGTCGGGTACGCCGTGACCCTCCAGCCAGACCGCGAGCTCGCTCTCGCGGTCGGCCATGGTGAGCGCGTCGAGCGAGCCGGGTGCCACCGCCGAGCGACGCAGCTCGTCGAGCGCGCTGAACTGATCCGCGGTGATGTCGCCGGCAGCGAGCCGGGTCAGCGCCTCGAGGAGCGCGTCGCAGCACCGGCCGAGGTCGTCGACGGTGCGGCTCGCGGCCGCGGCCGGGTTGTTGAGCTCGTGGGCCAGGCCGGCGGACAGCGTGCCGAGCGTGACCAGGGCGTCGCGCTGCCGGACCGTCGACTCGATCGAGCGGGCGGTGTGGTGCAGGCCGCCGATCAGGTGGCCGGCCAGCGGGAACCACCGGTTCACCAGCTCACGCAGCCGCGGCGCGTCCAGCCGCAGCACGCGTCCGGGGGTGGCGCCACGGCCGGTCGCCAGATAGATGCCGTTGTCGTCCCACGCCCGGAAGCCGCCGGCCCAGCGACCCGGGACGTCCATCCGCGCGACGACGACGTCCTCGCGCCCGACCTTGCGGACCAGGTCGAGCGAGCCCTCGAGCAGCACCCACCACTCGTCGGCGTGCTCGCCCTCGGTGAAGACCACGTCCCCCGGCTCGAACGGCACCTCGTCGCCGCCGGTCGCGAGGTCCGCGAGCTGGTCGTCGGTCAGCCCGGTGAACAGCTCGATGCCCCGCAGCTCCTCGACGTCCATGTCCGGCCCCTCTCAGACCGTCGCCAGGTAGCGGTGGACCAGGTAGATCGACATCGCGCCCTCGCCGACCGCCGAGGCGACCCGCTTCATCGAGTCGAGCCGCACGTCGCCGGCGGCGAACACCCCGGGCATGCTCGTCTCCAGCGCGAACGGCGCGCGGGACAGGCTCCACGGGGCGCCGGAGGTGCTGACCTCAGGGCCGGTGAGCACGAAGCCGTGGGCGTCGCGCACCACCGGTTCGCCGAGCCAGTCGGTCCGCGGCGAGGCCCCGATGAACACGAACAGCCAGGAGGCCTCCACCTCCTCGCGCTGACCCGACGCGCGCTCGACCAGGGTGAGCCGCTCCAGGTGCTCGTCGCCGTCCGCGGCGCCGACCTCGGTGCCGCAGCGCACGGTGATGGTGGGGGACGCCGTGATCCGGTCCACGAGGTACGTCGACATCGTCGCCAGCAGGTCCGCACCGCGGACGACGAGGGTGACCTGCTGGGCGTGCTTGGCGAAGTTCAGCGCGGCCTGGCCGGCGGAGTTCGCGCCGCCCACGACGTAGACCACGTCACCCGCGGTCTGAGCGGCCTCGGCCGCAGTGGCGCCGTAGTAGATGCCCTTGCCCTGGAGCCGCTCGACACCGTCGGCCTCGAGGCGGCGGTAGGAGACCCCGGTCGAGACCACGACCGAGCGGGCCTCGACCTCGCCGCCGCCCTCGAGGAGCACGGCGCGCACGGTGCCGCGCTGCTCGAGCCCCACGACCTCGCGCGCCAGCACGAGCTCCGCGCCGAAGCGCGAGACCTGGGCGAGCGCACGCTGGGCGAGGTCGGAGCCGCTGAGACCCTTCGGGAAGCCGAGGTAGTTCTCGATCGCGGAGCTCTGGCCGGCCTGACCGCCCGGCGCCTCGCGCTCGACGATGACGGTGTTGAGCCCCTCGGACGCGGCGTACACCCCGGCCGCCAGACCGGCCGGGCCGCCGCCGACGATGCACACGTCGTAGAGCGGGTGCTCGGCCTGGACGTGCAGGCCCAGCGCGCCCGCCGCGTCGAGCAGGGTCGGGCTCCGCAGGGGGTCGCGGTCGGGGACCAGCACGAGCGGGAGGTCGGCCCGGTTGCCGCCGGCGACCTCGAACAGCCGCCCGCCCTCCTCGTCGCGCTCCACGTCGAACCACCGGTAGGGCACGTGGTTGCGGGCCAGGAAGTTCTTCAGCTCGTGGGTGCGGTCCGACCAGCGGTCGCCGACGACCTGGATGTCGTTCGAGCTCTCGGGGTGGCCGCGCCGCCAGTCGCCGAGCAGGTCGTCGACGATCGGGAACAGCCGGTCCTCGGGCGGGTCCCACGGCTTGAGCAGGTAGTAGTCGAGCCCGATCTCGTTGATCGCGGTGATCGCCACGTCGGTGTCGGCGTACGCCGTGAGCAGCAGCTGCTTGGCCTCCGGGGCCAGGTCGCGGGCCTCGCCCAGCAGCTCGATGCCGGTCTTCTCCGGCATCTTCTGGTCGCAGACGATCAACGCGACCGGGTCGGTCCGCAGCGCCAGCGAGGACAGCAGCTCGAGCGCCTGCGCGGCCGACGTGGCCGACAGCACGCGGTACTCCGAGCCGTAGTTCCGCTTGAGGTCGCGCGTCAGGGCAGCCGACACCTGTGGGTCGTCGTCGACGGTCAGGATCGTCGGCCGGCTCATCTGATGCTGTCCCCCGGTCGCGTGGCTGGCCTCACCCTAGGGCTAGGCGTCGCCGCCCTCCTGTTTCACACCTGACACAGCGGTCGGGTCGTCGATCCGGTAGTGGTCGAGGGCCTTCTGGACCGCGTCGCGGCCGATCCGGCCGTCCTCGGCGAGCGCCGCCAGGGCCTGGCAGACCACCGACTCCGCGTCGATCTTGAAGAACCGCCGCGCGGCCGGGCGGGTGTCGGCGAAGCCGAAGCCGTCCGCGCCGAGCGTGTGGTACCGCTGCGGAACCCACCGCGAGATGGTCTGCGGCACCGCGCGCATGTAGTCGCTCACGGCCACCACCGGGCCGGGCGCGCCGTCCAGCTTGCCGCTGAGGTACGGCGTGCGCGGCTCCTCGAGCGGGTGCATGAGGTTCCACTCCTCGACGGCGAGCGCCTCGCGGGAGAGCTCGTTCCACGAGGTGACCGACCAGAGGTCGGCGGCCACGCCCCAGTCGTCGCGCAGCAGCTCCTGCGCGCGCTGGATCCAGGGCAGCCCGACGCCGCTGGCCAGCAGCTGCACCCGCGGCACGTCCTCCTGCAGACCCTCCAGCGGTCCGGCGAGGTGGTACAGGCCCTTGAGCAGCCCCTCGACGTCGAGGTTCTCCGGCTCGACCGGCTGGCTGATCGGCTCGTTGTAGACCGTCAGGTAGTAGATGACGTCCTCGCCGTGCGGGTGGTCGTCGGTGCCGGCGTACATCCGGCGCAGCCCGTCCTGCACGATGTGGGAGATCTCGTAGGCGAAGCCCGGGTCGTAGTGGACGACCGCCGGGTTGGTCAGCGCGATCAGCGGCGAGTGCCCGTCGGCGTGCTGGAGCCCCTCGCCGGTCAGCGTGGTCCGCCCGGCGGTGGCGCCGATCAGGAAGCCGCGGGCCAGCTGGTCGGCCATCGCCCAGATCGAGTCGGCGGTGCGCTGGAAGCCGAACATCGAGTAGAAGATGTAGACCGGGATCATCGGCTCGCCGTGCGTGGCGTACGCCGACCCCGCGGCCGTCGCCGACGCGACGCAGCCGGCCTCGGAGATGCCCTCGTGGAGCATCTGCCCCTGCGGCGACTCCTTCCAGGCGAGCAGCAGCTTGCGGTCGACGGACTCGTAGAGCTGCCCGGCGGGGTTGTAGATCTTCGCCGAGCTGAACATCGAGTCCATGCCGAACGTGCGGTACTCGTCCGGGGCGATCGGCACGATCCGCTGGCCGATGCTCTCGTCCTTCATCAGGTCCTTGAGCAGCCGGACGAACGCCATGGTGGTGGCGATCTTCTGCTTGCCCGACCCGGCCTTGAGCTCGGCGTACATCGCGTCGCCGGGCAGCGTGATCTGCCGCGGCGTGACGCGTCGCATCGGCACGCCACCTCCGAGCGCCCGCCGGCGGTCGCGGAGGTACTCCAGCTCCGCGGAGCCCTCGCCCGGGTGGAAGAACGGCGCCGACCCGTCGAACTCGTAGTGCTCGTCGATGTCCTGGTCGGAGATCGGCAGCTCGAGCCGGTCGCGGAACGCCTTCAGCGTCGCCGCGTTCAGCTTCTTCATCTGGTGGGTGGCGTTCCGGCCCTCGAGGGCGTCGATCGTCCAGCCCTTGATGGTGTGGGCCAGGATCACCGTCGGCTGGCCGACGTGCTTGCTGGCCGACTCGAAGGCGGCGTACACCTTGCGGTAGTCGTGACCGCCGCGCGGCAGCAGCTCGATGTCGCGGTCGGTCATGTTCTCGACCATCTTCCGCAGCCGTGCGTCGCCGCCGAAGAAGTGCTCGCGGATGTAGGCGCCGGTCTCGACCGAGTAGGTCTGGAACTGCCCGTCCGGCGTCTTGTTCATCTGGTTGACGAGGACCCCGTCGACGTCCTGCGCCAGCAGCGCGTCCCACTCGCGTCCCCAGACGACCTTGATCACGTTCCAGCCGGCACCGCGGAAGTACGACTCCAGCTCCTGGATGATCTTGCCGTCGCCGCGGACCGGGCCGTCGAGCTGCTGCAGGTTGCAGTTGATGACGAAGGTCAGGTTGTCGAGCTCCTCGCGCGCGGCGAGGCCGATCGCGCCGAGCGACTCGGGCTCGCCCATCTCGCCGTCGCCGAGGAACGCCCACACGTGCTGCTGGCTGGTGTCCTTGATGCCGCGGTTCTGCAGGTAGCGGTTGAAGCGCGCCTGGTAGATCGAGTTGATCGCCGCCAGGCCCATCGAGACCGTGGGGAACTCCCAGAACTCCGGCATCAGCCGCGGGTGGGGGTACGACGACAGCCCCGCGCCGGGGCCGTGCTGCACCTCCTGGCGGAAGCGGCCGAGCTGCTCGGCGGTGAGCCGCTTCATCAGGTAGGCGCGGGCGTAGACGCCGGGGGAGGCGTGGCCCTGGATGAACAGCTGGTCGCCGCCGCCGGGGTGGTCCTTGCCGCGGAAGAAGTGGTTGTAGCCGACCTCGTAGAGGCTCGCGGCCGAGGCGTACGTCGCGATGTGGCCGCCGACCTCGAGGCCCTTGCGGTTCGCCGACGAGACCATCACGGCGGCGTTCCACCGGATCAGCCGCCGGATCTGGCGCTCCATCTCCTCGTCGCCGGGGAACCACGGCTCGCGCTCGGGCGGGATGGTGTTGATGAAGTCGGTGCTGCGCAGCGCCGGCACCCCGACCTGCTTCTCACGGGCGCGCTCGAGCAGACGCAGCATGATGTAGCGGGCGCGCTCGCGGCCGTGCGAGTCGGTCAGGTCGTCGAAGGAGTCGAGCCACTCCTGGGTCTCCTCGGGGTCGATGTCCGGGAGCTGGGTGGGCAGACCCTCGTGGATCACGGGGCGGGAGGACGTCTCACTCACCCTTGCATCGTGTCACGCGCCCCGCACGCGTGAAACCGAGCGGGGGCTACCCGCGGGTAGGAGACCCCCTCGCTCAGGCTTGCGCGAGGGCACGGAGTCCGCTGGACTACTGCCCACCGAGCCGGGAGACGGCCTGTCACCCCGGATCAGAACCGACTGGAGGAGTTCGTTGAGCCCGACCGCAGGTGGCGGTTCCACCCCTACCGACGCCCCCGCTGGTCCGGCCGCGCGGCTCGGCTTCAGCAAGGGCATGGTCGTCCAGGAGCTCGGCTGGGACTCCGACACCGATGACGAGCTCCGGGTCGCGATCGAGGACACCCTCGACTCCGACATGGTGGACGGCGACTACGGCAACGTGGTCGACGCCGTCCTCCTGTGGTGGCGCGACGAGGACGGCGACCTCGTCGACGGGCTCGTCGACTCCCTGACCGACCTCGTCGGCGGCGGCGTGATCTGGCTGATGACGCCGAAGGTGGGTCGTGCCAACGCCGTCGACCCGGCCGACATCACCGAGGCGGCGCCCATCGCCGGTCTCGCGCTCACCACCACCGCGGCCGTCAGCAAGGACTGGGCCGCCACGCGACTCGTGACGCCGAAGACGCCCGCGTGACTCCTGCCTCTCTGGGGGCCCGCCCGGTGGGTCGGGCGCTGCAGATGGTCGGGACACCGGCCCGCGTGCTCGGCGGCTCCGGCGTCGTCCGGCCGCTCTCGCCGTTGGTGCTGGCGCGGATCGGGAAGGCGCTCAAGCAGTGGGGCACCGGCCCGGCCGGCGGCTTCACCGCGATGGCCCTGCGCGACCCCGACCGGCCAGGCCTCGTCGACGAGCTCGGGTCGCTGACCTTCGGGGAGATGCACCGGCGGTCGAACGCGCTCGCCCGGGCGCTCGCGGACCGCGGCGTACGCGAGGGCGACAGCGTGGCGGTGATGTGCCGCAACCACCGCGGCTTCGTCGACGCCTGCGTCGCGATCGCCAAGCTCGGCGCGGACCTGCTGCTGCTGAACACCGCCTTCGCGGGTCCCCAGCTCGTCGACGTGCTCGAGCGCGAACGTCCGTCCGTGGTCATCCACGACGAGGAGTTCGGCGGGCTGCTCGCCGGCGCGGACGTCGGGGTCCGCCTGCTCGGCTGGGTGGACAGCGAGACGACGCCCGACGGCACGGAGGCGATGGAGTCCCTGATCCCGGCGTACGACGACGCCGACCTCGCCGCGCCCGAGCGCCACTCCCGCATCGTGATCCTGACCTCCGGCACCACCGGTGCTCCGAAGGGGGCGCCGCGCAGCGAGGCCGGCATCGGTGCGGCGGTCTCGCTGCTGTCGCGGATGCCGCTGCGCTACGGGTGGCGCACCCACATCGCCGCGCCGCTGTTCCACACCTGGGGGTTCGCCCACCTCGCGCTGGCGATGCTGCTGGGCTCCACGGTCGTGCTGCGGCGGAGGTTCGACCCGGAGTCCTGCCTCGAGACCGTCGCGGAGGAGCGGTGCCAGTCCCTGGTCGTGATCCCGGTGATGCTCCAGCGGATCCTCGCGCTGCCGCCGGAGACGCGTGACCGGTACCCGCTGCCGACCCTCCAGGTGACCGCGGCCTCGGGGTCCGCACTGCCCGGCGACCTCGCCGTGGAGTGGATGGACCAATTCGGTGACAACCTCTACAACATCTACGGCTCGACGGAGGTCGCCTGGGCCTCCATCGCCACGCCGCGCGACCTCCGGGCGGCTCCGGCGTCGGCCGGGAAGCCGCCCTGGGCCACGGTCGTGCGGATCCTGGACGACGACGGACGGCCGGTGCCGACCGGTGAGTCCGGCCGGATCTTCGTCGGCAACAGCCTGCTCTTCGAGGGGTACACCGGTGGCGAGTCCAAGGAGGTCGTGGACGGGCTGATGTCGTCGGGCGACCTCGGCCGGTTCGACCAGGACGGCCGGCTCTACGTCGAGGGGCGCGACGACGAGATGATCGTCTCCGGGGGCGAGAACGTCTTCCCCCAGGAGGTGGAGGACTGCCTGGCCCGCCACGAGAGCGTGCTCGAGGTCGCCGCGATCGGCGTGCCCGACGAGGAGTTCGGCACGCGGCTGAAGGCGTTCGTGGTCGTGAGTGGCGCCTCGGCGGCCGACCGCCCGAGCGAGGACGACCTCAAGGACTGGGTGCGGCAGAACCTCGCCCGGTACAAGGTTCCGCGCGAGATCGTGTTCCTGGATGCGCTTCCCCGGAACGCGACTGGCAAGATCCTCAAGCGTGAGCTCGTTGAACCCGACTGACGTGCCGGCCCCCGGCCTGGCCGTCGGCACGCCCGCCCCGGACTTCACGCTGCGTGACCAGTTCGGCCAGGACGTGACGCTGTCGTCCTTCCGGGGCCGCAAGGCGGTCGGCCTGGTCTTCTTCCCCTGGGCGTTCTCCAACGTGTGCACCTCGGAGATGAAGGGGATCCGCGACCGGCTGGACGAGTTCCTCACCTTCGGCACCGAGCTCCTGGCCATCTCCACCGACCCGACGTACTCCCTGCGCGTGTTCGCCGACACCGACGGGCTCAACTTCCCGCTGCTCAGCGACTTCTGGCCGCACGGCGCCGTTGCGTCGTCGTACGGCGTGTTCGACGGCGAGCGCGGCGTCGCCCGGCGGTCGTCGTTCGCGATCGACCGGGACGGCATCGTGCAGTGGTCGGTGCACAACCAGATGTCCGACGGACGCGACCTCGACCAGCACCTGGCGCACCTCCATCAGCTGGCCTAGACCAGTTAGACCAATTTTCTGGGAATCGGTTGACGGTTGTTGGCACCCGTGGTGCCGGTCGCTACTGTTCTTCCCGTTGAGCCGCTGGTGACCCGAGACGCCAGCGGCTCGACTCATGTCTTGAGCCGTGCAGCGACGCGCGAGGCACGAGCGCGGCGCGTGGGCTCGGCCAGGTAGAGCAAGCCTCCTGGCTGAGCGGGCGAAGCCGGGGAAGGCGCGTCGAAACCCGGTCGTGTGGCCCGCCCACGAGCGGGTACGACGACCTCATGCCCTCGCCTGTGTTCGTCGTGGTGATGGGCGTCTCCGGCAGCGGCAAGACCACGCTGGGCAAGGCCATCGCGGAGCGCCTCCACTGGCGGTTCCAGGAGGGCGACGACCTCCATCCCCGTGCCAACGTCGAGAAGATGTCGCGCGGTGAGCCGCTGACCGACGAGGACCGGTGGCCCTGGCTCGACGCGATCGGGGAGTGGCTCGACGAGCGCGCCCGGGCCGGCGAGAACGCCGTCCTCACCTGCTCGGCACTCCGGCGTTCCTATCGCGACCGGATCCGCGCCGGGCGCCCGGGCGTGCGGTTCTGTCACGTGGTGGCCTCGCCCGAGACGCTCCGCGACCGGCTCGAGCACCGCAGCGGCCACTACATGCCGGCCTCGCTGCTGCCGAGCCAGCTGGCGACCCTCGAGCCGCTGGGTGACGACGAGCCCGGGGTCGTCGTCGAGGCGGCCGGTGAGCCGTCGGACGTCCTCGCCGAGGCGCTGCGCGCCCTCGACCTCTCGGAAGGAGACCCTCGATGACCCAGACCACCCTGAGCGACGCGGGACACACCCAGCTGCTCCTCGCGGCGGTGCTCGCCATCGCCACCGTCATCCTGACCATCGTGTGGGCGAAGTTCCACCCGCTGCTGGGACTGATGCTGGGTACGGCTGTGCTCGCCCTGGTGGCCTGGGTGCCGCCGGAGCCGGCTCTGCAGAGCTTCCTGGCCGGGCTCGGCTCCACGTTCGGAAGCGTCGGCCTGCTGATCGCGCTCGGGGCGATGCTGGGCAAGCTGCTGGCCGACTCCGGGGGAGCCAACACGATCGTGGACACCATCGTCGACCGGGTCGGCCCGAAGACGCTGCCGTGGGCGATGGCGTTGATCGCGGCCATCATCGGGCTGCCGATGTTCTTCGAGATCGGCGTGGTCATCCTGGTGCCGATCATCGTGCTGGTCGCGATCCGTACGGGCGCCCGGCTGATGCTGATCGGGATCCCCGCTCTCGCGGGCCTGTCGATCCTGCACGGGCTGGTGCCGCCCCACCCAGGCCCGCTGACCGCGATCACCCTGCTGCACGCCGACCTCGGCTACACCCTCATCTTCGGCCTGATCTGCGCCGTACCCACCCTCGTCATCGCGGGTCCGCTGCTCGCGCAGTTCATCGTCCGGTGGGTGGACGTCGACACCCCGCAGCCGGCGCAGCGGAACGATGACGACGTCTCCGGCCGCGCCCCCCAGGCCTCGCAGACGTCCGACGACACCGGCGAAGGGATCGCAGGGGACCGTGCGGCCGGTGCCACCCGATCGCCCACCTTCGCGCTGTCGATCCTGGCCATCGTGCTGCCCGTGCTCCTGATGCTGGTGCGGGCCGTGGACGACGTCGTGGACAAGCACGACGTGACCAACGATCCCAATGCCTTCGACTTCATCGGCGAACCGACGATCGCGCTCCTGGTGGGCGTGCTCGTGGCCATGGTCGCGGTCGGTCGCCCGTCGGGGATGAACCGCGGCCAGATCAACGACTCCTTGGCGTCGGGTCTCCCCGGCGTCGCCTCGATCATGCTGATCGTGGCCGCCGGCGGTGGGTTCAAGGAGGAGCTGGTGGACTCCGGAGTCGCCAACGTGATCGCCGACGCGGCGAAGGGGTCTCATCTGTCGGTGCTCTTCCTCGGCTGGCTGGTGGCCGTGGGCATCCGGCTGGCCACGGGCTCGGCCACGGTCGCCACCGTGACGGCGGCCGGCATCGTCGGACCCCTGGGGCAGTCCCTGTCGACCACCCACTTGTCCCTGCTGGTGTTGGCCATCGGTGCCGGGTCGCTGTTCTTCAGCCACGTCAACGACGCGGGCTTCTGGCTGGTCAAGCAGTACTTCGGAATGACGGTCTGGGAGACGATCAGGTCATGGTCGCTCATGGAGACCGTGATCTCCGTGGTCGCGCTCATCTGCGTGCTGATCCTGAGCGTCATCGTCTGAACCGACAACGACGTGCGGTCCCGGTGGGCGCAAAGGGACTCGAACCCCTGACATCTTGCTTGTAAGGCAAGCGCTCTACCAGCTGAGCTATGCGCCCTCGCCCGTCCCCGAGCGCGGCACAGACTACGGGAGCCGGAGCGTGACTCCCAGCCGCGGCGGCCGTCGCCGGCCCGGCTCAGACCGCCGCTGCCGCACCCTTCCACTGCCAGCCGGCCCCGGCGAGCGAGCCGGCGGCGAGGAGGCCGCCGACGACCTGCACGGACCCGGTCAGGGGGAGCGCCTCGCCCAGGAGACCGACGCCGACGACCGCGCCGCCGACGAGGGCGTAGATGCAGCAGACGAAGGCGGCCGACACCTCGCCGCGCTGGGCCGACGGCGCCGCCGCGTTGAGCTCGTCCTGGGCGCGCAGGAACGTCGAGCCGTGACCCAGCCCGATCACGACCGCCGCCAGCAGGACAGCGGGAGCAGGTGCACCGCGGCCGACACCACGAGCACGACCAGCCCGGCAGCGAGCACGGTCAGCCCGACCGCCTGGGTCGCCCGACGCGGCGTCGGGTGGCGCTGGAGCACGATCTGGGTGGCCGCCGAGGCGAAGCAGGCCAGTGCCGAGTTGGCGCCGATCAGGGCCAGGTTGCCCGTGTGCAGCAGCTGCGCGACGTACGACGGCACCACGGACAGGTAGAGCGCCAGCGAGGCCCACACCAGGCCGCCGGTCAGGCCGAGCCGCCAGAAGTCCGACCGGATGTGCTCCGGCACGCGCGGCCACTGCATCCGCCACGGCTCCGCCGAGCGCTCGCCCGGCTCGGGGACCAGCCGGACCAGGAGCAGCCAGGCGACGGTGACGGCGGCGCCCACCAGGAACGACAGGTGCAGGGGAGCGGGGGCGACCTGTGCGAGCAGCCCGGCCAGCAAGGGGCCGGTGCCGCTGCCGACGGCCTGGGCCAGCCCCGCCAGCAGCGCGGGGCGCCCGTGCTCGGGGTCGGGGTCGAGCTCGACGAGCGCCGCCGTCGCGGGTCCGCTGACCAGGCCGACCGCGATGCCCTGCAGCGCCCGCGCGACGTACAGCCACAACGGCGACCCGGCCGCCGCGAACACCACCAGCGCGACGACACCCACGCCGAGTCCCGCGGCGATCACGGGCCGGCGCCCGAACCGGTCGGCCAGCCGACCGCAGGTCAGCAGCGTGAGCACCAGCGTGACGGCGTACGTCGCGAACACCGTGGTCAGCACGATCGCCGGGAAGCCGAACTCCGCGGCGTAGCGCGCGTACAGGGGAGCCGCGAGGTTGGCACCGGCCATCAGCCAGAGCCAGGCCAGGAAGAGGGTGCCGACGGCGCCGATCCGACCGGTCGGTGCCGCGGGCAGGCGAGCGCGGGTGGACGGGTCAGGCATTCCTCTTTCGTACCCGCCGGGTACTTCGGCACGCGCCGAAGCGTGCCGGGTCAGACCCCGGCTGCGGTGACGATCGCGTCGGTGAGGAACCCGGCCAGCAGCCCGATGAGGACGCCCGCGTAGATCAGGTCGCGGCGGGTGCTGCGGCCGGCGATCGCCAGCAGCTGGATCACGACGTACAGGATCGAGCCGGCCGCGAGGGTCAGGAAGACGACCGACACCGGCTCGCTGGTGAACGAGTGACCGACCGCCGTGCCGATGAACGTCGGGCCGCCGCCGATCGCGGCGAGCAGCAGCAGGAGGCCCCAGCTCGGGCGTGCGGCGGTGTCCTGCTCGGCCTCGGCCGCGAGCGGCGCGACGATGCCGAACCCCTCGGTCGCGTTGTGGAGGGCGAAGCCGATCACCAGCAGCGTGGCCAGCGCGATCTCGCTGCTGGCCGCCGCCTGACCGATGGCGAGGCCCTCGGCGAAGTTGTGCAGCCCGATGCCGACCGCGATCAGCAGGGCCAGCTGCTTGCCCGGCGACCACCCCGAGATGCCGCGCGGGCGGAGCTCCTGGCTGGCCATCGCTCCCGGACCCACCGACTGGCGGACCCGGCGTACCCGGCGGCCCATCCACGCCTCGTACTGCTGGAGCCCGAGCAGGCCGACGGTCAGCCCGGCGACGAACAGCAGCCCGTACCCGAAGGTGGAGCCCAGGCCGGCCCCGGACTCGTGGTGCGCGGCCAGACCCTCGTCGATCGGCTCCCAGGCCGCCGACAGCACGTCCCAGACCAGGAAGACCAGCACCCCGATGGCAAGGGCGTTCAGGCTGACGCGCAGCGCCTCGCTCGGTCGGCGCATCCGGCCCAGCGGCATCCCGAAGAGGATCGTGACGCCGGCGATGAAGCCGAGCAGGAGGGTCTTGCCGATGCCCATGCGATTCCCTTCGCGACCGGACGAACTTAGGTGAGCCTAACCTAGGCCGAATCTCGCGCCAAGACACCAACCAAGGACCGACGTCCCGGGGCTAGATTCCTGCGCATGATCGTCCCGTTCAGCGTCAACGACTTCCTCGACCGCGCGCTGGCCGTCTACGGCGACCGGCTGGGCCTCGCGGACGAACCCGACCAGCCCGCCCCGTCCCTGGGCGACCTCAGCTACCGACGGGTGGCGGAGCTGGCACGCGCGATGGCGGCCCGCCACGACCAGCTCGGGCTCGAGGTCGGTGACCGGGTGGCGGTCGTGTCGCACAACAGCGCCCGGCTGTTCACGGCGTTCTGGGGCGTCTGCGGTTTCGGCCGGGTGCTCGTGCCGGTGAACTTCCGGCTGTCCTTCGACGAGGTGCAGTACATCGTCGAGCACTCCGGCGCCCGCGTCGTGTACGTCGACCCCGAGCTGAAGGAGGTCCTCACCGAGCTCGAGGCGGAGCACGTGTTCGTGCTCGGTGACGACGACGACCTGTTCCTCGACGGCGTCGAGCCGCGGCCGTGGGAGCCGGACGAGAACGCGACGGCGACGATCAACTACACCTCCGGCACGACCGCCCGGCCCAAGGGCGTGCAGATCACCCATCGCAACATCTGGACCAACGCCGTCACGTTCGCGCTGCACGCCGGGGTCACCGACCGCGACGTGTACCTGCACACGCTGCCGATGTTCCACGCCAACGGCTGGGGGATGCCGTTCGCGATGACCGGCTGCGGCGTACCCCAGGTCGCGCTGCGGAAGGTCGACGGCGCCGAGATCCTGCGCCGGGTCGAGAAGTACGGCGTGACCGTGATGTGCGCGGCCCCCGCGGTGGTGGCCGCGGTGCTCGACGCGGCCCCGGACTGGGAGGGCCCCATTCCCGGCAGTGGCGGCCCGGGCCGCGACCGCACCCGGATCATCGTCGCCGGCGCCCCGCCGCCGACCAAGACCGTGGCCCGGGTCGAGGCGGAGCTGGGCTGGGAGTTCATCCAGATCTACGGGCTCACCGAGACCTCACCGCTGCTCACCATCAACCGCGGCCGCTCGGAGTGGGACGACCTCGAGCCCGAGGAGCGCGCCCACAAGCTCGTCCGCGCCGGTACGCCGGCCATCGGGGTCACGCTGGAGGTCGACGACGAGGGGGAGGTGCTCGCCCGCTCGAACGTCTGCCTCGAGGGCTACTGGGAGCAGCCCGAGGAGAGCGAGAAGGCGCTGGCCGGTGGCTGGTTCCACACCGGCGACGGCGGCTACCTCGACGAGGACGGCTACCTCAACATCGCGGACCGGAAGAAGGACGTGATCATCACCGGCGGTGAGAACGTCTCGTCCATCGAGGTCGAGGACGCGATCTTCAGCCACCCCGACGTCGCCGAGGTCGCGGTGATCGGCGTACCCGACGAGAAGTGGGGCGAGACGATCAAGGCGCTGGTGGTCAAGAGCGAGGGGTCGTCGCTGACCGAGCAGGAGCTGATCGACTACGTCAAGGGCCGGGTCGCGCGCTACAAGGCCCCGACGTCGGTGGAGTTCCGCGACGTGCTGGCCCGCACCGCCACCGGGAAGCTGCAGAAGTTCAAGCTGCGCGCGCCGTACTGGGAGGGCCGCGAGCGCCAGGTCAACTAGGGTCGGGGCCGTGCCGACGCTGGGTGAGGTGGTGGACCTGGTCCACGGCTGGTACCCGCCCGACACCGCCGAGGACTGGGACGCCGTCGGCCTCGCCGCGGGCGACCCCGCGGCCGACGTACGCCGGATCCTGCTCGCCGTCGACCCGGTGCTGCCGGTCGCCGAGGAGGCGGCCGACTGGGACGCCGACCTGCTGCTGACCCATCACCCCCTCTTCCTGCGCGGGGTCCACGGCGTCGCGGAGACCACCCCGAAGGGTCGCGCGCTGGCGACGATCACCCGCGCCGGGTGCGGGCTCCTCACGGCCCACACCAACGCGGACCGGGGCACCCCGGGAGTGTCCGACGCGCTCGCCCGGACGCTCGGGCTGACCGGCATCCGCCCGGTCGCGGCCGGCGAGGCGCTCGACAAGCTCGTCGTGTTCGCGCCGACCAGCGATGCCGAGGCGGTCCGCACCGCGATCGCAGAGGCGGGAGCCGGCCGGATCGGTGACTACGACAGCTGCTCGTGGACGGTCGCCGGCGAGGGACGCTTCCGGCCGCTCGAGGGCGCCCACCCGACCATCGGACAGGTCGGCGAGCTGGAGCGGCTCGAGGAGGTGCGGATCGAGGCCGTGCTGCCGCGTCGCCGTCGCGCCGCCGTGGTGCGCGCGATGCTCGCGGCCCACTCCTACGAGGAGGTGGCGTTCGACGTGATCGAGCTCGCCGACGCCGGCGTGGGGCGGACCGGGGCCGGTCGCATCGGTGACGTCGCGGAGACCACCCTCGGGGCGTACGCCGCGCAGGTCGCCGAGGCGCTCCCGCCGACGGCTCGCGGCGTGCTGGTCGGTGGTGACCCGGACCGCGTCGTACGCCGGGTGGCGGTGATGGGCGGCGCGGGAGACACCCTGCTCCCGGAGGTCCTCTCGAGCGACGCCGACGTCTACGTCACCAGCGACCTGCGCCACCACCCCGCCAGCGAGTTCCTCGAGAAGGGCGGGCCGTCCCTGCTCGACGTCAGCCACTGGGCCGCCGAGTGGACCTGGCTCCCGGAGCTGGCGGGACGGCTCACCGAGGCACTGGGGGCTACGGTGGAGCTCCGGGTGAGCACCATCTGCACCGACGCGTGGCAGGCCCGCGCGTGACCGCCGACCGACCCGGAGATCCCGAGGAGAGTGTGTGAAGGCCGACCCGTCCGCCCAGGTGCGACTGCTGGACCTCCAGGACCTGGACTCGCGAGCCGACCAGCTCCGCCACCAGCGCCGCTCGCTCCCCGAGCACGCGCAGCTGACCGAGCTCGCGCAGACCCGGACCCTCCTCGACGGCGAGACCCAGGACGCCCGGATCTCCGTGGAGGACCTGACCGCCGAGCAGGCCAAGGTCGACGCCGACGTCGAGCAGGTCAAGGTCCGGCGCGAGCGCGACCAGCAGCGCATCGACCAGGGCCTGGTGAGCAACCCCAAGGACATCCAGCGGATGCAGCAGGAGATGGTGTCGCTGGAGCGCCGGATCAGCTCGCTCGAGGACGAGGAGATCGAGGTGATGGAGCGGCTCGAGGAGGCGCAGGCCACCCTCGACACCCTGACCGGGCGGCTCACCGACACCGACAAGCAGATCGAGCAGACCACCGCCGCGCGCGACGCGAAGCTGGCCGAGATCGACCAGTCGCTCGGCGACCTCGAGACGCAGCGCGGCCCGGTGGTCGCGGACCTGCCCGGCGACCTGCTCGCCCTCTACGACCGGCTGCGCGAGAGCAAGAACGGCGTCGGTGCCGCGCTGCTGCGGGCACGCCAGTGCACCGGCTGCATGCTCGACATCGACAACGCCGAGCTGGCCACGATCCGGGGTGCCGCGGACGACGACGTGATCCGGTGCGAGGAGTGCAGCCGGATCCTGGTCCGCACCTCCGAGAGCGGTCTGTGACCGACCCGGTCCGACGGGTCGTCATCGAGGCCGACGGTGCGTCCCGCGGCAACCCCGGGCGAGCGGCGTACGGCGCGCTGGTCAAGGACGCCGACACCGGCCGGGTGCTCGCGGAGGACGGCACCACGCTCGGGACGGCGAGCAACAACGTCGCGGAGTACCGCGGCCTGATCGCCGGGCTCACCATGGCGCGGACGGTCGCGCCGGAGGCCGAGATCGAGGTCCGGATGGACTCCAAGCTCGTGGTCGAGCAGATGAGCGGCAACTGGAAGATCAAGCACCCGGACATGAAGCCGCTCGCCCTCGAGGCCAAGCGCCTCGCACCCGCCGGCACGACGTACACCTGGGTCGCCCGGGCGGAGAACAAGCACGCCGACCGACTGGCGAACGAGGCGCTCGACGGCATCCGTTCCGGGGTCACCGTGGCGGGCGACGAGCCCGACGCGGCCGACGAGCCCGACGAGCCCGACTCGGCCGTGGCGGAGGCCGAGAGCCCGGCAGCGGGCTGGGCGCCGCCCGGCGGCCCGGTGACCACGCTGGTCCTGGTGCGTCACGGTGCGACCGAGCTCACGGCCTCCAAGCGGTTCTCCGGTGGCCTGGCGAGCAGCAACCCGGGTCTCACCGACGAGGGGCGCGCCCAGGTGCGCGAGGTCGCCGAGTGGCTGGCTCCGATCGGCGACGAGGTGGAGGTCGTGGTCACCTCGCCGGTACGCCGCACCCGCGAGTCGGCCGAGATCCTGGCCGAGCGCTTCGGCGTCGGCCTGGTCGAGGAGCCGGGGTTCGCCGAGATGGAGTTCGGCACCTGGGACGGCCTGACCTTCGAGGAGGTCCGCGAGCAGTCACCCGACGAGATCGAGTCCTGGCTCGGCTCGCTCGACGTGCAGCCCGGCGGCGGTGAGTCGTTCCGCGAGCTGGAGAAGCGGGTGCTGGACGGCCTGTCGCGCGTGCTCGAGGGGCACGCCGGCCGCACCGTCGTGGTCGTCAGCCACGTGACGCCGATCAAGACCCTGGTCGCCCACGCGGTCGAGGCCCCGTTGACCGCGGTGTTCCGGATGGAGCTCTCGACGGCCTCGGTGAGTGTCGTGTCGTTCTTCGGCGACCCGGGGAGCGGCGACATCCGCGCCTCGCTCCGCCTCTACAACGCGCAGCCGCCCGGCGCCGGCCAGATGCTCGACCCGCAGCGCTGGTGACCCGGCTCAGAGCTCGCTGACGACGACGTCGAGCTGCGTACCGGTCCGGCCGACCGGACCGGTCTCCACCTGCCAGCCGAGGTCGGCGAGCAGCGCCGCGAACGCGCGGGGCGTGCGTGGGTCGCGGCCGTCCTCGAGCAGGGCCCGGACCAGACGGCCCTTGGTCGCCTTGTTGAAGTGGCTCACCACCTGCCGCCTGCCCTGCACCTCGTGCAGCACCCGGACCGTCACCGTGCGCGCGGCGAGCTCCGGCTCCGGCCGCCAGAACGCGGCGTACGTCGACGAGCGGAGGTCCACGACCAGCCCCCGGCCCGCCATCTGCTCGACGACCGGACCCAGGTGCCCCCGCCAGTGGGCGGCCACGCCGCCGAGCCCGGGGAGGCTGACGCCGCCGCCCAGGCGGTACGCCGTGATCCGCTCGCCGGGACGCACCACGCCGTACAGCGAGGAGACGATCGCCACCCGCGCGAGTGCCCGGCGGTGCGCCGAGGCACCCAGCGACGGGAGGCCGAGGGCGTCGTACAGCACGCCGCTGTAGACGCGCTCCGCTGCCGCCGAGGGCAGCTCGGCCAGCCGCGTGTTGCGGCGTACGTCGTCGGCCTGCCCGGGGGCGAGCCCGAGCACCCGGAGCGCCTCCTCCTCCGGCCCACCGCACAGCCGGACCAGTGCCTCGCGCACCGCCCGGCGGGGCTCGGCCAGGGGACCGGCACCCTCGTCGACGGGCCTGCCGCGCCGGGGCTGGGTCTTGCCCTCGCTCGGCGGCAGCAGGATCAGCACGCGGCGAGGGTAGCCAGGTCCGCCGACCCGTCTCCGGGCCGGTGGGTCGATCACTAGGCTGGGGGCATGTCCTCGAGCCGAGTGGTGCGGGTCCACGCCCGAGACGAGGTGGCCGCGCAGTCGCTGCGCGAGGGGATCACCAAGATCCAGGCCGAGCTCAAGGTGTCACCGGAGTTCGCACCCGAGGTGGAGGCGGCTGCGGCGCGCGCCGCGGAGAGCCCGCGCCTGCCCGACCTCGACCGCACCGACATCCCGTTCGTCACCGTCGACCCGGCCTCGTCGATGGACCTCGACCAGGCGCTGCACATCGAGCGCGACGGCTCCGGGTACGTCGTGCACTACGCCATCGCGGACGTCGCGGCGTTCGTGACGCCGGACGACCCGGTCGACCTCGCGTCGCACGAGCGCGGCGAGACGCTCTACGGCGCCGACTCCAAGGTCCCGCTGCACCCGACGTCGCTGTCCGAGGGCGCCGCCTCGCTCTTGCCCGACCAGGTCCGCCCGGCCCTGCTGTGGACGATCCGCGTCGACGACACCGGAGAGGGCACCGACGTGCACGTCGAGCGGGCCCGCGTCCGGTCGCGGGCCAAGCTCGACTACGTGGGCGTCCAGAAGGCCATCGACGAGGGCACCGCCGACGACGTCCTGACGCTGCTCAAGGAGGTCGGCGAGCTGCGCCTCCAGCGCGAGGCCGCGCGGGGTGGCATCTCGCTGCCGCTGCCCGAGCAGGAGGTGGAGGTCTCCGGCGAGGAGTGGTCGCTGGAGTTCCGCTCGATGATCCCGGCCGAGACCTGGAACGCGCAGATCTCGATGCTCACCGGCTTCGCGGCCGCGTCCCTGATGGTCTACGCCCGGGTCGGACTGCTCCGCACCCTGCCCCCGCCCCAGGCGCACGACCTGCAGCGGCTGCACCGCGTCGCCCGGGCGCTGCACATCGACTGGCCGGCCGAGCAGCTCTACCCCGACTTCATCCGCGGTCTGGACTCCCGCAAGCCCGCCGAGGCGGCGATGATCACCGCCTCCGCCCGGCTCCTCCGCGGCAGCGGGTACGTCGCGTTCGACGGCGAGGTGCCCGCCGACCCCGTCCACGCGGCGCTGGCGTCCGAGTACGCCCACGTGACCGCGCCGCTGCGCCGTCTCGGTGACCGGTACGCCGGCGAGATCTGCGTCGCGCTCTGCGGCGGCACCGAGGTGCCCCCGTGGGTGCTGGCCAAGCTCGCGGGGATCCCCGAGGTGATGAAGGACGGGGGACGCCGCGCCGCGCAGTACGAAGCGATGGTGCTCGACCTGGTCGAGGCCGGGATCCTCCACCAGCGGGTGGGGGAGACCTTCGAGGGCGTCGTCACCGACGTGGACCCGAAGAACGACACCCGCGGGAAGGTGATCATCCAGGAGCCGGCGGTCGAGGCCAGGCTCACCTCGGCGCGGCCGCTGCCGCTCGGCACCGAGGCCGAGGTGCGGCTGACCCAGGCGGACGTCGCCTCCCGCTCGGTGGTCTTCGAGCTCGGGTGAGGCGATCCGGCCGGAGATTTCGAGAAATCTTGCGAAGATTTCCCACGGAGGCGCGAGAGCGCTTAACCTGCTCTTGAGACTTCGTCAGGCGACCTGGTCCGGCACCCCCCCGCCGGGCCTCGTGAAATCGCCTGGCGGCGGGCCCGAGGCACCCCCCCATCGCCTATGGCCCTCACGCCGGCCGCCCCACCCGCACCGTTCAGGTGCCAGGTGGGGCGGTCGCCTCATTCCGGCACGAACGTCACCGGCGCCGGCTCCTCGCCGGGCCAGCTCAGCGTGGTCACCGTCGGGGGAGTGGACGCGACCACCCGGCCCCGGGCGACGACGTGGGTGGGCCGCACCTGGCGGCGGACGGCGTCGTACCCGTCGGTGGCGGGCAGCAGGAGGAAGCTGGCGACGCCACCGGCGTGCACGCCGTACTCGTCCTCGGCCAGCCCCAGGACGGCGGCCGCACGCGAGGTGACCATCCGGAAGGTCTCGGCGATCTCGTCGCGGGAGAGCAGCTGGGTCGCGTGGGTCCCGACGTGCGCGACCTGGAGGGGGTTGGCGGTGCCGAGCGGGTACCACGGGTCCATCACGTCGTCATGGCCGAACGCCACGTTGACGCCCGCGGCCAGCAGCTCCTTGACCTGGGTCAGCCCGCGTCGCTTCGGGTAGTCGTCGAAGCGGCCCTGCAGGTGCAGGCTGACCATCGGGTTGCTGACCATGTGGATGCCCGAGCGGGCGATGATCCGGTGCAGCTTGTAGCTGTACGCCGGGTTGTAGGAGCCCATCGCCGTCGTGTGGCTGGCCGTGACCCGCTCGCGCAGGCCCGAGCGGGCGGCCCGGGTCGCCAGCACCTCCACGAAGCGCGACTGCTCGTCGTCGATCTCGTCGCAGTGCGCGTCGACCCGGAGCCCGTTGCGCTCGGCGAGGTCGACCGCGAGCTCGACCGACCGGACGCCGTCCTCCCGGGTGTCCTCGAAGTGCGGGATCGCACCGATCACGTCGACCCCGCGACGGGCCGCCTCGGCCAGGAGCTCCTCGCCGTCCGGGAACGAGCAGATGCCCTCCTGCGGGAAGGCGACCAGCTGGAGGCCGATCACGTCGCGCACCCGGTCGCGCACCTCGAGCAGCGCGTCCAGCGCCACGAGCGACGGGTCGGTCACGTCGACGTGGCTGCGCACGTGGAGCGTGCCGTTCGCGGCGTACCACCGGAGCGTCTGCTCGGCCCGGCCGACGACGTCGTCGCGGGTGAGCATCGGCTTCCGCTCGGCCCAGCAGGCGATGCCCTCCCACAGGGTGCCGCTCGAGTTCCAGCGCGGTTGTCCCGCCGTGAGTGCGGCGTCGAGGTGGACGTGCGGCTCGACGTACGGCGGCGTGGCCCAGGCCCCGGCCCCGTCGACGACCTCGCGTGCCTCGACGGGCTCGTCCGCCCGGGGGACGACGGAGACGATCCGGCCCGCGTCGACATGGAGGTCGACCGCGGTCAGCCCACCCGCGTCGTCCGGCACGCGGACGTCGCGCACCAGCAGGTCGATCACGAGGCACCCCCCTCGGGTCGGGCCATCAGGCAGCAGATCTCGTAGCCGAGGGTGGCCGCCGCGAGCGAGGTGATCTCGGCGTGGTCGTACGGCGGGCTGACCTCGACCAGGTCGGCGGCCACGATCTGGTCGCGCGGCAGCGCCCGCACCAGGCCGAGGAGCTCGCGCGAGGTCAGGCCGCCCATCTCCGGCGTACCCGTGCCGGGAGCGAACGCCGGGTCGAGCACGTCGATGTCGATGGAGAGGTAGATCGGGTTGTCGCCCACGCGACGGCGTACCCGGTCGGCGACCTCCGCCACGCCCAGCACACCGACGTCGTCTGCTCGGATGATCTCGAAGCCGAAGCGCGCGTCGTCCACGAGGTCCTGGGCGCTGTACAGCGGTCCGCGGATCCCGACGTGCGCGCCGGCGTCCTGGACCAGCAGGCCCTCCTCGTGGGCACGCCGGAAGATCGTGCCGTGGGTGCGCTCGGCGCCGAAGTAGCTGTTCCAGGTGTCGAGGTGCGCGTCGAAGTGGATCAGCGCGACCGGCCCGTGCCGACGGGCCACGGCACGCAGGCCGCCGAGGGCCACTGTGTGGTCGCCGCCGAGCATGACCGGCCGGCCCTGCGAGGCCAGGAGCTCCCCGACGCCGTCGTCGACCTGCTGGAGCGCGGCGTCGATGTCGAACGGGTTGCACGGGACGTCGCCGGCGTCGACCGCCTGGATCACGGCGTACGGCGCGACGTCCTGGGCCGGGTTGTACGCCGGTCGCAGGTGCCGCGACGCCTGCCGGATCGCGCTCGGGCCGAAGCGGGCGCCGGGCCGGAACGAGACGCCGCCGTCGAACGGCGCCCCGATCAGGGCGACGTCGAAGCGCGAGACCTCGTCGATGCGGGGGAGGCGGGCGAACGTCGAGGCACCGGCGTAGCGCGGCACCTGGGTGCCGTCGACCGGCCCGAGAGGGGAGTCGCTCATCGGATCTCCGGCTGGGGGAAGACGCGCGGGGTCAGGCCGAGCGAGCGCACGTGGTCGGCGATCTCCTGGCCGGTGGCGAGCCACAGGCCGGTCAGGCCGGCCATGGTCTCGACCAGCGTCTCGAGCGCGCGGAGGCGGCCGAGGCGGCCGCTCAGGAACGGGTGGATGGTCAGAGTGAAGCACGACCCGTGGCGGTGGGCCTCGGTGAGCTCACCGGTCCACAGCGACAGGGCCTTCTCGGGGTCCTCGATCACGCCGGGGCCGAAGAGGTCGGGGACGAACGCGAACTGCTCCCAGTCGTCCAGGGCCCAGGCGACCGGGATCTCGACGATGCTGCGCGCGCCGTCGCCCGGCCGCTCCGCGAGCTCGTAGGGGAGGTCGGAGTCCATCAGGCTGGAGTCGTAGCGGAAGCCGCGGTCCAGGAGCAGCTCGGCGGTGGCGTACGTCGTCTCCCACATCGGCGCGCGGTAGCCCGTGGGCCGGACGCCGACCACGCGCTCGAGCGAGTCGAGGCCGCGGTCGAGCACGTCGGCCTCCTCCTGCCGGCTCATCCCGGCGATCGCCTCGTGCAGGTAGCCGTGGTGGGCGATCTCGTGGCCCTCGTCGCGCACCCGGCGCAGGAGGTCGGGGTACCGCTCGGCGGTGTAGCCCGGGCAGAAGAACGTCGCCCGCAGGTCGTGCCGGCGCAGGAGGTCGAGGACCCGCGGCATGCCGGTCAGCGGCCCGTAGGCCTGGTGCGACATCGCCGACAGGCGGTGCCGGCTCTCCGGGTCGACGGTGAGCGCGACGTCCTCGGCGTCCATGTCGAAGCCCAGGAACGCCGCTGCCTGCCGGCCGTCCGGCCAGGTGACCGGCCCGGCCGGCAGGGTGACGTCGTGCGTGGTGGTCCGGTCCCCGTCCGCCATCGCGCCGTCAGGCCTCGGCGGTGACCGTCGGCGAGGGCGCCGGGCGTCGCGAGAGCACGAGGTAGGAGAGCCCACCGGCCACGATGGCGCCGGCCAGCCACGAGAGGTCGATGTTGCCCAGGCTCTTGGCGAGCGGTCCCTGGAGGTAGCTGGGGACGCCGTACTCGAACATCCAGGTGGCCACCATGCCCAGGACGAACGGGATGATCGCGCCCCACACGATGTCGGGCACCTTCGAGGACCCCGGGGGCTCGAAGAGGGCGTTGACGTCGATCTTCTGCTTCGCCACGGCGTAGTAGTGGACGAGCATGATCGCGCCCCACGGCGCCACCCAGGTGACGAGTCCGGCGAGCCAGCCGTCGACGTTGTCGGCGAAGTCAGCCGTTGCAGGATCAGGTAGATCGTGAAGAGGGTGGCCAGGACGCCCACGCCGTACGACAGCTTGCGGCGGTCGACGTTCCAGTCGAGGGTCTGGGCGCAGAGCGCGCACGAGTAGATGTTGAGCACGTTGGTCGCGATCGGCCCGTGGATCACCAGCAGGATCACCGGGATCGCCAGCGCTCCGAAGGCGTCGACGACGATCTTGCCCGGGTCGGTCGTCGACGGTGATCGTCGCCAGGGTGGCACCGAAGACGCCGAGCCAGACCGTGGGGATGAACTGGCCGAGCACGCTGCCGAGGTAGAGCTTGCGGCGCGAGACGTTCGGTGAGACGAAGCGTGAGTAGTCGGAGGCGTAGGCGAACCACGTGATGCCCCAGCCGATGCCGATCGCGGTCATCAGCGTGGTCAGCGAGCTCCAGAGCGCCTGGCCGTGGAGGTCGCCACCGCCATAGCCCCAGTCGACGTCGGTCTTGGTCCAGGCCACGATCGTCATCGCGAGCAGCACGACGATCGTGACCGGGACGGTCCAGCGCTCGAAGCGCGCGATCGCCCGGAACCCGATCGCGGCGAGCCAGACCTGGATCGCCATGATCACGATCGAGACGGTGATCTTCAGGCCGTCGCCGCCGTGGATCCCGATCTTGTCGAACAGGGCGATGACCAGGTCGAGGATGATCCAGGTGTTGATGGCGCACCAGCCGACCGCCAGCAGCCCCTGCATCAGGGCCGGCAGGTAGGCGCCGCGCCGGCCGAACGCCGCGCGCGAGAGCACCATCTGGCTGACCGCGGTCTGCTGGCCCATCAGCACGAAGAACCCGAAGACGGCCATCCCGATCAGGTTGCCGACGACGATCACGCCGATCGTCTGCCAGAGGCTCAGCCCCAGGATGACTCCCAGCGAGCCGAGGAACCAGTTGATCGGGGCGATGTTGGCGCCGGCCCAGATCCAGAACTGGTGGGCGACGGTGGAGGTCCGAGCGTTCTCCGGAATGGGGATCAGGGTGTGTTCGGCGGCTTCGGTGACATCGAGCTCGTCGGCGGTGAGCGACACGTTTCCTCCGGGTCTTCCGGGTGGTTGGCTGCCGCGCAGTCAATTCCCGCCTTGCATCATCTGTCAAGGTAAGTTGTTGCATCGGTCAACGCTCTGGCAGCTGCGGGAGGAGGGACTGTGTCCGTCGACGTCGCACCCGTCCCCGCGGACGGAGAGGTGGGGCCGCGGCTGCGCCAGCTGCGGGAGCAGAAGGCCATGTCGGCCCGCCACGTCGCCGAGCTGGCCGGCGTGTCCGCGGCGTACCTCAGCCGGCTCGAGAACGGCCGGGTCAGCCCCACGGTCGCGACCCTGGCCCGCCTGGTGGCGGCGATGGGGGAGACGATGGCGACGCTGTTCCAGGACGTGCCGAGCTCCGAGCCGATGGTCGTACGCCGGGACGAGCGCCACCTGATGCGCAGCCGGGGCGTGCTCGACTCGCAGGTGACGCCCGGCTGGGCGACGCGCCTGGAGATCCTCGAGTCGCTGGTCGAGCCGCACCGGGGGAGCAGCGGCCGGCTGCACACCCACGCCGGCGAGGAGGAGTGCGTGCTCGTGCTGGAGGGCGAGCTCGAGCTGTTCCTCGACGAGGAGCGGCACCACCTGGGCGTCGGCGACTCCGCCACCTTCGACTGCCGCACCCCCCACCGCTGGCGCAACCCCTCGACCCGGCAGTCGCGCGTGCTGTGGATCATCACCCCCGCGAGCTACTGACGTCGGTGGCGGGCGACAGACTGGCGTCGTGACCCGCACCGAGCTGCTCGCGTTCTGCCTCGGCCTGCCGGCCGCCGAGGAGACCTACCCCTTCGGCGACGAGGTGGCGGTCATCAAGGTCGGCGGCAGGATGTTCGCGCTGGTCCCGCTCTCCGCCGAGCCCGGGTCGGTGAACCTCAAGTGCGAACCGTCCCGCGCGCTCGAGCTCCGCGCGGCGTACGCCGGCATCCGGCCGGGCTACCACCAGGACAAGCGTCACTGGAACACCGTCGACCTCGACGGCTCGGTGGAGGACGACGTGGTGCGCGGCCTGGTCGAGGACTCCTACGACCTGGTGGTCGCCGGGCTCACCCGGGCCGTGCGCGCCGAGCTGGCGCTGCCCGAGCGCTGACCGTCACTCGGTCTGGTGCTCGGGCAGGTCGGGCCGGGTGAAGTAGTCGCTCGCCTGGGACACCCACCACGCCTCGGCCGTGTGGAGGCCGGTGGGCGGCTCCAGGGTGCCCGCGCAGATCGAGATCCCGTCCGGGCTGGAGTCGGCTCGCCAGAACAGCGAGGAGCCGCAGGTGCGACAGAAGCCGTACTCCGCACCGGGCACCGGGAACCACGTGAGCTGGTCGCCGCGATCCTCGATCGCGACGTCAGTGGCGGCGGCGGAGGTCGCGGCGAGGTGGTGGCCGGTGAACCGACGGCAGCGCTCGCAGTGGCAGTCGATCACCGGCCGCAGCGGTCCCGACACGGCGTACCGCACGGCTCCGCACAGGCAACGACCCTCGTGGTTCGGCGTGTCCGGCACGCGCCGAGCCTCGCCCAGCGCGGCGGTCCGCGCAACGGCTCCGGGCCGGCGTACCGACGAGACGAGCGTCACGTCCCGACGCTGCGTCGTTGCGGCATATCCGAGACGTAGCGGGTGCTACATTCAGGGAGACGAGAAAGCCTCGTCGCACTTGTGAAGGAAGCACCATGTCGCACGTCGCCCGCATGACCGACGCTCTGCGGAAGAGCTGGAACCAGGCCCGCATCACCGACCGTGAGCTGATGACCCTGCGCACGAACCTGACGCGCAACGCCGGCTGAGCACACCCGCGCCGGGCGGTTGCTCCGGCGTACCCGCCCGTAGTCTCGGCCATCCGGCGCCGGGCGAAATCGGACATCTGGGCCCGGTGTGCCTAGGGTGCGGCCATGATCGCGGGTCATCGGCCAGATCTCGACGGTGTACGCACCGTGGCGGTCTATCTGGTGCTGTTGTTCCACGCGGGGCTGACGTGGTTCGCCGGCGGGTTCGTCGGCGTGGACCTCTTCTTCTGTCTCTCCGGCTTCCTGGTCACCAGCGTGCTGATGACCGAGCTGCAGGAGACCGGTTCCCTGCGAGTGGGGCGCTTCTACTCGCGACGCGTCCGGAGGCTGCTGCCCGCGGCGGTGGTGGTCGTGATCGCGACCAGCCTGCTCTTCACGCTGCTCTGGTCGGTGGTACGCCGGGCGTCCGTCGTCGGTGACGCCGTCAGTGCGCTCCTGTACTACGCGAACTACCACTTCCTGTCCGCGACCGGCGACTACTTCGCGACGGACATCGACAAGAGCCCCTTCCTGCACTTCTGGTCGCTCTCGATCGAGGAGCAGTTCTACGCGGTGTTCCCCGTGCTGCTCCTCCTGCTCTTCCGGTTCGGACGCGGCCGTCGTCGTGAGGTGGTGCTGGGTGGGCTGTTCGTGCTGTTCGCGCTCTCTCTCGCCGACCAGCTCTGGTTCGCGGTGCACGACGCGGACCGCGCGTACTACGGCACCGACGCGCGGCTCTACCAGCTGCTGGCGGGCGCCCTGCTCACCGCGACCCTGGCGTTCACGTCCCGTCGCCTGAGCCGCACCTGGTCGCACGTCCTCGCGGTCGTCGGGATGGTCGCTCTGGTGGTCGTCGCGAGCGGCATCCTCGACCTGTCGCCGTCCTGGCGCGGCATCGGCGCCGCCGCTGCCTCCATCGTGATGCTGGGCGGGCTCGCCCAGGCCGAGCACAGCCCGCTGTCCCGGCTGCTCGCGACCCGGCCGATGGCCTACCTCGGACGCATCTCCTACGGCACCTACCTCTGGCACTGGCCGGTGATCATCGCCCTCCGGACGGTGATCGACGCGGGTCCGCTCCCGGTCGCCGTGCTGTCCTTCGTCGTCGCCACCGGCCTGGCGGCCCTCTCGGCGGAGCTCCTGGAGCTCCCGGTACGCCGTTCCCCGCGGCTGGACCGGTTCACGTGGCCGATCGTGCTGGTGGGCCTGAGCGCGAGCGCCCTGGTCGCCGCCACCGTCGTACCGAACGTCCTCGAGCGCGACCGCAAGCCGGTCGTGCTCGCGTCGTCCACCCAGGCGCCGCTGACCGCGAACGCCGCGTTGCTGCGTGAGCTGAACCGGCCCGTCCCCGACCTCGACTACGAAGCCCTCACCTCCGACCACGGCCCGTGGCAGTACTGCTCCGCGTCGAACATCTCGGCCTGCCGGTCCGTGCGTGGGTCGGGCCCGACGGTGCTGCTGGTCGGCGACAGCCAGGCGCAGATGTTCATCCCGGCCTTCCAGAAGCTGGCGCGGACCTACGACTTCAACCTCGACCTCGACGTGCTGCCCGGCTGCCCCTGGCAGGAGCAGCTCACCAACGACCACTCGGCCGCGGACACCGCGGCGGAGTGCGCGAGCGCCCGGGTCGGCTGGTACGACGACGTCCTGCCGCGCCTGCACCCCGACGTCGTCGTGCTGCTCGCGCGGCCGCGCGACGACCTCGACGAGTGGGGCGACACCGCCGTACGCCGGGACGGCCGCGTCCAGCCGCTGGAGAAGGCCGTCTGGGAGACCTCCAAGGCCACCCTCGGCAAGATCACCGAGGTGGCCCCGGCCGTGGTCGTCCAGCGGCTGATCATGCCCGAGACCTTCCAGCCGCCCGACTGCCTCGCCTCCGCCAAGCGGATCGGCCAGTGCGCGGTCACCCAGGAGCCGAAGGAGTCCGCGGCGGACGGCTTCGCGACCACGCTGGCGACCGAGAACCCGCGCGTGCACACCCTCGACCTGAACCCGATCTTCTGTCCGACCGCCCCGATCTGCTCGCCGATCCAGCACGGCGACCTGGTGTGGCGCGACGACCACCACTACACCGTCGGCTACACCGAGCGGATGCGGCAGCAGGTCTGGTCGGCCCTCACCGCCACGGGAGCACTTCCGCGCAGCTGACCCGCCGCTGCTCGTCGTGCCGACCCACCGCGGACCCCGGCGACGCCGAGTCGGCGTACCGACGTCGAGGTGGCATCTGCCGCACCTCTGGTTGGTTGTTAGCAGGTACGACGAGCCCAGGCTGGCCACGATGTCCCGCTCCTGCGTGTCGACGAGGGTGCGGGTATGGGTAAGGACGGCTTGCACCGCATCGCCGCGGCGCTCGGGTCGACGATCGCCCTTGTCGCTGTCGCACTGCCCGTGACGCCCGCCCGAGCGGTGAGCGCTCGAGCTCCCGAGCCGAGCGCTCACGTGCTCCGCGACGGCACTGTCGCCTCGCTCCGGGGCGCCACCACACTGGACGTGGCCACGCACGCCCGCCGCGCGACGGTCGTCACCGTGAGCTGGAAGTGGGTCAAGGCCGCCTCCGGCTATCGCATCCAGCTGTCGAGGAGGCGTGCGTTCTCCGTGGTATCTGCGGTCAAGCAGCAGCGCAACAGCTCGCGTCGGCCCCCGGACGGTCGTGAGAGGACGGTCGTGCGGGACCTGCACGACGCGACGTACTACTGGGTCCGCGTGCGCACCGTCCGAGGGCATCAACGCTCGAGGTGGACCTCGCCGATGCGCATCGCCACCCAGGCGCACCGGCCGGACAAGCTCTCCGGTGCTCACGGCGTCATCGGGAACGGGAACGCACCCGGAGAGACGACGTTGCGATGGTCGACGCGCGGCGGCTACACCGACTTCTTCCGGATCACGACCGCCCTGACCCCCTTCGGCTCATCGCGCACCCCCGCGGTCGGCAGGCACAGCATGACGCTCACGGTGCCGGGCGACCGGCGCTCGCTGACCTTGACCCGGGCCCAGACCGCTGCCGCCGGAGCAGGCATCGGAACCGGTCGCTTCCTCTTCTTCCGGATCTCCGCCGTCCGCAAGGGCGAGGCAGGTTCGGCCACGCGCCGCTACCCGTTCCTGCTGCACTCCGGAGTCGCAGGTACCCCCGCGAAGGGGCGGGGCGGCAAGCTACGAGTGATGCAGTACAACGTGCACGTCGCCTCCAAGGACCGTCCCGGCCATCCGTGGAAGAAGCGGCAGTACCTCGTCGCGAGGAGCATCGCCAAGGTCGGCCCGGACGTGGGCGCGATCCAGGAGCTCATGCCGAGGATGTGGACCGACCGCGCCGGCGGTGTTGGGCTCGACGCCGCGCTCAAGCAAGCCGGCGCCGGCCGCTACGAGCTGACCCGGACGACGGCGTACTGGAAGGACTCGGGGCAGGACAGCCGGATCCTGTACGACCCCACCAAGGTCACCCTGATGAGCAGCTGCCCCTCGGTCCGTCCTTCGTGCTTCATCATGCTGCCCGGCCCCAAGAAGCACGTGGCGGCGTACGCCGAGTTCCGCGACGTGGCGTCCGGTCAGGCGTTCTACTTCGTGAGTGCCCACCTGACCGCCGGCAACGACTCCGAGACCGACAGACTCCGGGGCCGTCAGGCCAAGGCCCTCAGTCAGGGCATCGAGGCGATCAACCCGCAGGGCCTGCCGGTGATCCTCGGCACCGACGCCAACAGCTCGCAGACCAGCGCCGGGTCGGACTCGCCGCACCGGGTGCTGCTGAACGAGGGTTGGTACAACTGTCTGTCTGCCGCACGGGTCACCCACGGCCAGTACAACACCGTGAACCACTACCAGAAGCGCACGCGGTCGCCCTACGGCTTCGGCAGCATGTACGACTCCATCGAGAGTCTCGGCATGACCGGGGCCGACGCCTGGAAACAGCTGGTAACGGGATCCCCTTGGCCCTCGGACCACAACATGATCTACGCCGACCTACGTCTGCCGTAGGACCGTGGGCCGCGGTCTCGGCACCGTCCCGGCACCGTCCCGACACCGTCCCGACACCGTCCCGCACACCGGCATCTCCGGCACCTCTCGGCACCTCTCCGGCACCGGTCCCACGCCGGCGCACCCCCCAGGTAGCACGCATGCGTCTGCTGTCGGCACGCCCTAGGGTGAGTGGGCACAGTCGGAACGAGGGAGGCCGGCCGTGGAGAAGCCTGCGACCATCAGGGTGTTCGGCGATGTGCGGGTGTCGGTGGACGGGGCCAACGTGGCGGTGCCCAGTCCCAGGGCCAGGCAGCTGCTGGCCGCCCTGGTCGTGGCGCGCGGTGCCGTCGTGGGGACCGAGGACCTGGTGGAGCTCCTGTGGTCGGCGGCTCCGCCCGCGAGTGCTCCGAACCAGCTGCACCGGCTCGTGGGCCAGCTGCGTCGGGTCTTCGAGCCCGACCTTCCCGCGCGCGAAGCAGGCTCGTTCATCGCCCGGTCCGGCGTCGGGTACTCCCTCGACCCCGCCCTCGTAGACAGCGACCTGGCCAGGTGTGATGCCGCGCTGGCCCGAGCGCGCGAGCTCGCGCGCGAGGAGGACTGGGCCCGGTCGACCGAGGCCTACGAGCAGGCGCTGGAGGTCGTGCGCCACCCGCTCATGGGTGACCTTGCCGCTGATCGCGTCGGTTCCGGCCTGCTCACGGAGACCGCACGGGCTCGCGTGGTGATCGCCCACGAGGCGTTGGACTGCGCAGCCCGGTGCCGGCGGCTCGACCGGGTGACGGCGCTGGTCCAGCAGGTGGCAGCACCTCTGCTCTTCGACGAGCACCTGCAGGCTCACCTGATCCGGGCCCTCGGTCGGTCGGGTCGCCGTCACGATGCCCTGAAGCTCTACGACCGGGTACGCCGAAGCCTCGCCGAGGAGCTCGGCGTCGACCCTGGTGAGGAGCTGCGCGCCGCGCACCAGGAGGTGCTCGCGATCGACGCGAGCTCTCCGACCCACGCCCACGACACCGACGACCGGCCGGCTGCGCTGCGGCGACCGGCCGAGCTCCCCGCCCGCGTGCGCGGCTTCACGCCGCGACCCGCGGCGCAGCGAGTCCTGGACGAGATCGCCACCAGGGGCGAGGCCGGCGCCGTCCTGATCACGGCCATCGGTGGCATGGGAGGGATCGGGAAGACCGCCCTCGCCGTGGCCTGGGCTCGTGATCTCGCACACCGGTTCCCGGACGGCCAGCTGTACGTGAACCTCCGCGGGTTCGAGGCGGGCGGCCGGGTGATGACGCCGGACGACGCGCTGAACCACCTCCTGGGCTCTCTCGGCGCCGAGAAGGGTCCGGCAGCGGAGTCGCTGGAGGCGCGATCGGCGAGGTATCGCAGCATGATGGCCGGCCGTTCCATGCTGGTGCTGCTCGACAACGCCCGCGACGCGGAGCAGGTGCGTCCGCTGCTGCCCGGTCACGACGGCTGCCTGGTGATCGTGACGAGTCGCAACCAGCTCGGCGGACTCGTCGTCCACGAGGGTGCGGTCCCCGTACGCCTGGACCGGATGGACGACGGCCAGGCTCGTCTGCTGCTCACGCAGCGAGTCGGGGCCGACCGCCTCGGGTCGGACGCGGGTGCGATCGACCGCATCGTGCGGTCAGCCTGCGGGTTGCCGCTGGCCCTCTCCATCGTGGCGGCGCGGCTCGCGGTCGAGCCCGAGCTCACGGTGAGCGCGGTCGCAAGTGAGCTGAGCGGCCGGGGTGATGGTGAGCGTCTCGTGGGGTTCGCGGCCGAGCACGACGATCTGTCCTCGGTGCTGTCCTCGGTGTTCGCGTGGTCCTACGACCTGCTGGAGCCGGAGGAGGCCCAGGCGTTCCGGCGTCTCGCCGTACACCCGGGCTCGGAGATGTCGCTGCAGTCGCTCGCCACCCTGGCAGGGCTCGAGCTGCGCACCGCGCGGAGGATCGCCGACCGTCTTGTGGCCGCGAGCTTGCTGGAGCGGCGGTCGCGGTGGTTCGTCGTCCACGACCTGCTCCGCGACTACGCCCTGGGCCTGCTGACCGACGAGGAGCGGGTCGAGGCCGAGCTGCGGCTGGTGGCCCACTACGTGCAGACCACGCGGAACGCGTGGGAGGTCTACGGCCGGGCCCCCGTGGGAGCCATCGACCCGATCACCACACAGGTCTCCGTGGAGGCAGAACGCTTCAGCGACCACCCCGAGACGGTGGACTGGTACCTCCACGAGCGGGGCGCCCTGATCGCCCTTCTCCGGCTCGCAGTCCAGCGCGGGTGGGACCGCGCCGCCGCCAACATCGCCATCGACTGGCGACCCATGAACCAGGCAGTCGACACCGATGACGAGACGTACCTCTACGCGAGGACCGCACTCGAGGCGGCCATCCGTACCGGTGACGACGTGCTCATCGCCGAGCTCCACCGCGACGTCGGGCCCAAGGCGGTGCGGCTCGGCCTCGTCGCGGAAGGTCACGCTCACCTGGAGAGGGCGCGGACGATCTACGAGCAGCTGGGCGATCCGGTCGGACAGGCCAACGTCCTCAGGAACCTGAGCGCGGTGGGGGACATGCCCGTGCGCGAGCGGATCCGTCTCCTGCGAGCCGCCCTCGACCTCGTGCCGGGTGAGGTCGCGCCGAACGTCCGTGAGGTCCTGATGTCCGACCTGTCGTTGAAGCTCACGGACGACTCCGGGTCCGAGGTGGTCGACCGGGCCGGCTACCTCGAGGGGGAGCGGCTCACGCGGGGCGCGCTGGAGCTGGCCAGGCGTCACGGCTGGACCGACCGCATCCCGGAGGAGCTGTTCTACCTCACGCGCATCCTGATGGCCGGTCGGCGTCCGCGCGAGGCCCTCGAGACGGCCGCGGAGGCTCTCAGCCTCGAGATCGCCAGCCCCGCGATCCGGGCCGCCTTCCTGATCGAGATCACCGAGGCCGCCGTCGCGGTCGGAGACATGGCGTCGGCCGTCGCGTCTTACGAGCAGGCGCGGACGATGGTCGACCGGGTGGGGGCCGATCGGCTGCAACAGCTGGTCGAGTCGAAGCTGAAGTTCGACCGGTACGACGTGGTCGAGCAGCTCACCCGCCTGGCGGGCAAGCTCCCGTCCCGGAGCGAGGGCGCGGCCCGACCGGACCGCCGCCCCCGAGCAAACGGCGGTCCACTGTCTGACGGTGTCATTGCTGCTGGCCGGACATCCGCCGTCCGGCAGTCGTGACCGTGGCGCGGGCGTCAGCAGGATCGACCAGGCCGCGACGTACCTCGATGCTCGACTCATGACGACGTACAGGTGCGGGTGTGCCGAAGCCCACGCTCGTGGTCGGGTGACGACGTGACGGCCGACCGGTGGCCGACCCAGACGAACGACGGGGGAGCGCCCGTCGAGAGTGACGAGTACTCACTCACCGTCGGAGCCGATGGGCCCATCGTGCTGCACGACAGCTACCTGATCGAGCAGATGGCGAACTTCAACCGCGAACGCATCCCGGAGCGTCAGCCCCACGCCAAGGGGAGCGGTGCCTTCGGGCGGTTCGAGACCACGGGCGATGTCACGGCGTACACGTCGGCTGCTGTCTTCCAGCCGGCCACGGCGACCCGTGTGCTCGCGAGGTTCTCGACGGTCGCGGGGGAGCGCGGCAGCCCGGACATCTGGCGCGACCTACGCGGGTTCGCCCTCAAGTTCTACACGTCCGAGGGCAACTACGACATGGTCGGCAACAACACGCCGGTCTTCTTCATCAGAGACCCCATGCACTTCCAGAACTTCATCCGGTCCCAGAAGCGGCGGGCCGACAACAACCTGCGTGACAACGACATGCAGTGGGACTTCTGGACCCTGCTGCCCGAGACCGCGCATCAGGTCGTGTGGCTGATGGGGGATCGGGGCCTGCCACGGACCTGGCGACACATGAACGGGTACAGCTCCCATGCCTACCTGTGGGTCAACCGGACGGGACAGCGGTTCTGGGTGAAGTACCACTTCACCACCGATCAGGGCATCGAGTTCCTCACCGATCAGGAAGCGGCGGCCCGGGTCTGGACGGACTACGACCTGCACACCCGGGACCTCTATGAGGCGATCGCGCGCGGAGACCATCCGACGTGGACGATGCACGTGCAGGTGATGCCCGACGGCGATGCGTCGGCGTACCGGTTCGACCCGTTCGACCTGACCAAGGTCTGGCCCCACGCCGACTACCCGTTGCTGGAGGTCGGACGGCTGATCCTGGATCGCAACCCACGGGACAACCACGCCGAGATCGAGCAGGCGGCGTTCGAGACCAGCAACCTCGTGCCCGGGATCGGACTGTCCCCCGATCGGATGCTCCTGGCGCGCAGCTTCGCCTACCCCGATGCCCACCGCGCCCGGCTCGGTGTGAACTACCGGCAGATCCCGGTGAACGCACCGATCGCTGCGGTGCACGCGTACAGCAAGGACGGAGTCATGCGGCTCGTCCCTGCGACCGATCCGGTCTACTTCCCGAACTCCAAGGGAGGTCCCCGGGCTCGGGCCGCGGAGCATCCGACTGCGAGCTGGTATGCCGAGGGAGAGCTCGCTCGGCTCAGGCGGACCCCTCATGCGGAGGACGACGACTTCAGTCAGGCGCGCGCGCTGGTGCGTGACGTGATGGACGAGGGGGCGCGGGATCGTCTCGTCGCCAACACGGTGGCGCACCTCAGCGACGGTGTCACTGAACCCGTGCTGCGGCGCGCGTTCGAGCTGCTGCGGAACGTCGACGAGGGCCTGGGCGACGAGGTCGAGGCAGGGCTCCGCAACGGCTGAGCGCCCCGGCTCCCGCCCTCCCACGAGCGCTGCAGATGCGGAGACCGTCCCTCCTGCACCCTTCCACCACCACGACACTGAGGAGCACCATCGTGAACGCGAACCTGTCTGATCGAGTGGCCGGCGTCCCGGTCCCGACCACGCCCTTGGCGCGCGACATCACCGAGTACGTACGGGACGTGGAGGACGACCTTCTCTTCCACCACTCGCGCCGGGTCTACTTCTTCGGGGTCCTGCAGGGCCGACGGCGCGGACTCGACCCCGATCTCGAGCTGCTCTACGCCGGAGCGATGTTCCACGACGTCGGACTCACCGAGCCGTACCGCAGCACGTCGTCGCGACGGTTCGAGGTCGACAGCGCAGCGACCGCCATGGACTTCCTCCTCGAGCGGGACGTGGAGCCCTCGCTGGCTCGTCAGGTGTGGTGGGGCATCGCGTTGCACACGACGCCGGGGATCCCGGAGTTCCTCGAGCCGGAGGTGGCTCTGGTCAGCGCCGGGGTCGAGACCGACGTGCTGGGGATCGGCCGGGAGTCCCTGTCCGCGGAGGACATCGAGGCGGTCACGGCCGCCCATCCCCGGCCCGACTTCAAGCGCCGCATCCTGGATGCCTTCACCGCGGGCATGCGCGAGCGTCCGAGCACCACGGACGGCACCGTCAATGCGGACGTGCTCAGCCACTTCGTTCCCGGGTTCGACCGTCAGGACTTCGTGGAGGTCATCTTGCGCAGCGGCTGGCCGGAATGACCGTTCTCGAGCCGGCCACCGCCGAGTTCGCCCGCCTCACGGCCGCGGCGCCGTCCCTCAGGGCTCTCGGCGTGCGGCGAGCCCGCCGAGCGCTCGAGGAGCTGCAGTCCGGCCCCGCCCCACGACCTGAGGTCGCGAACGCGTGGTCGGACGTGCCGTGGGAGGACCGGGTCGTCCGCATCCGCATCAGTCGGCCCGTCGACGCCCCGGAGGGCCTGCTACCCGTGGTCCTGTACCTCCACGGAGGCGGCTGGGTCCTGGGCGGCATCGAGACCCATGAGCGCCTGGTCCGGGAGCTCGCCGTGGGCGCGCAGGTGGCGGTCGCGTTCGTCGAGTACGACCGCTCGCCCGAGGCGCGCTATCCGGTGGCGCTCGACCAGTGCTACGCGGTCGCGCGTTGGATCCGCGACCACGGGGCCGGCGTCGGTCTCGACGCCGGCCGGATGGCAGTGGCCGGTGACTCCGCGGGCGGCAACCTGGCGGCCGCGCTGGCCATCACCGCGAACCGACGACACGACGTCTCCTTCGTCCACCAGTCCCTGTTCTATCCGGTCACGGACGCCGCCCGGGACACGGGCAGCTATCGCGAGTTCGCCGGCGGACCCCACCTGACAGCAGACTCCATGGCGTGGTTCTGGGACGCCTACCTGCCGGACCACAGCCGGCGGCAGGAGGCGACAGTGTCACCACTGCGCGCCGACCTCGACGAGCTCACGGGTCTTCCGGACGCGTTCGTGATCGTCAACGAGTACGACGTGCTCCGCGACGAAGGCGAGGCGTACGCGCGCAGGCTGACCGCAGCGGGTGTGGCTTGCTGCTGTGTCCGCTACAACGGCGCTGTGCACGACTTCATGATGCTCGACGCCGTCCGGGACACCGTCGTGACCACCCGGGCCGTCGCTCAGGCGATCGACGAGCTACGGAGGGTGCTGCACCCGTGATGCGAGCACACGTGGCCGACGTCCTCAGGCGGACCGCACAGCAGCTGACCTGACGTCTGCGTTGGTGTGCGAGGTCCACGGGACCTCCACGCTCAGGCGCGTTCCGTGGCCGGGCCGGCTGTCCACCTGGATCGCACCACCGAGCGCCTGCACGCGGTCCGCCATTCCGACGAGGCCGGAGCCCCGTCGTGAGTCCGCCTCACCCAGACCGTCGTCACGGACCACCAGGCGAGCCGTCGAGTCGTCCAGGTCCAGCTCGACCGCGATGGCGCCTGCCTGGGCGTGCTTCAACGCATTTGTCAGCGCCTCGGAGGCGACGTAGTAGAGGCAGAGCTCGAGCTGGTCCGGTACCCGACGGTGAGCTCGGATTGTGAGGTCGACCGGGATCGGCGACCGCCGAGCCAGTGCGGCCAGTGCCGGCGCCAGACCTCCGTCCGACAGCACGGACGGGTGGATGCCGTGTGCCACGTCGCGCAGCTCGTCGACGGCGCTCTTGAGGCCGGCACGGATCCCCGACAGGTGCTCGCGCAAGGCGGGGTGATCCGGGGCAGCCAGCGTCTCGGCCCGGTGCACGGCAAGACCGAGCGAGACGAGCCGCTGCTGGACGCCGTCGTGGAGGTCACGTTCGATACGCCGGCGTGCGTCGATGCCCGAGGCGAGGATCCGCGCCCGCGATGCGGCGAGCTCGGAGGCCAGGGTTTCGGTCTCACGCTGCGTCTGCCGCGCCCGCTTCCTGGAGTAGGCGGCGGCGACGACCTCGACCGTCGTGAGCAACAACCCCAGCACCACGAAGACAGAGGTCGTCGACACGGTCACCAGAGACGCGCAGACGGCGAAGCACGATGCTCCGAGCGAGACGAGCGACCCACGACGCGACCGCCTGGGCGGGCGCACCTCGCGGCTCGTGGTCATGCCAGAAACCTAGGGAGGGCGTTGTTCACGCACACTGACATCGCACTGACACCGCGAGTCAGAGGCCCGTGCCCCCCGCCCACCGTCGTACTGCGTCCGTGTGGGGAGCTCCCACGACGCCACCGTTGCAGGTAGCCGGAAGCCCGGAGAGCCGGTGACCGGGATGCTGCGCTGCGTCGCCCTTGCCACCGTGGAGGTCACGTTGCCAAGGAAGGAAGACGAGATGACTCAGCCCGATGACCCGCGACACCCTCGAGCCGCGGTGACAGCGCGCGCCCAGCCATGGGTGTGGTTCAGGAAGGCGGCCCTGATCACCACGGTGATGGCGTTCATGGCCGCGTTCTTCGCGACTCCCGCCGGACACCCGGCCATCGGCCGGACGCTGGGCCGGGGTGCGTCGCCGAGGGCCTTGGACGCCCTCGTCCCGCCGGCCGGCTCGACCTGGATCGTGGGGGTCACGACCGACCAGGCCGCCACCGGCCAGGACAACGTCAATGTCGAGGCGTGGCCCGACGACCCCTCGGCCACGGCGCCGGTCGCGTCGGCCCTGACCTACGGCGGCGCCAACTACAACGCCGTGTCGGCGCACGGCTTCTTCCGGCTCCAGGTGCCCAGCGACCAGCCGTACCGGATCGTGTTCTCGGCGGTCAACGGTCAGGAGGACGGTGACGCCTTCCGGATGCAGTCCTACGGCCAGGGTCGGCCGATCGTCGTCCGCACGCCTGGCCGGGCCGCGGCCGGCCGGATCCGGGACCTCGGGACGATCCAGCTCGTCCGTCAGGGCAAGGTCGCCTCGAAGACCAAGGCGGTCGTCCGCACCAAGAAGGTGCACCCGGGGCAACGCGGGAAGGTGCAGATCGTCGTCTCCAGCCGGTACGTCGACGACGTCAAGGGCCCGTTCGTGGTGCGGGTCGGGAAGCACAGGCTGCACGGACGCATGCACGTGGCCGATCACGGCACCCTCAAGGTCAAGCTCCCGAAGCTGCACCACGTCGGCAAGCACACGATCAGGGCGCGGTTCATGGGCACCGGGTCGGTGCACGGCTCCAAGGCGAAAGTGGCCACGATCAAGGTCGTCAAGAAGAAGAAGTGACGTCCACGGTTCTGCAGTTCCGCCGTGCCCGGTCGAGCGCATGCTTGGTCGGGCACGGCCATCGGGCCGACCGCCTCAGCGGGACTGGAGGTAGGCCAGAACCGCGAGCACGCGGCGGTGGTCGGTGGACTCCTCCACCAGTCCGAGCTTGGTCAGGATGCTGCGGACGTGCTTCTCGACGGTGCCCTCGGTGACCCAGAGCGCACGGGCGATCCCCAGGTTGGAACGGCCCTCGGCCATCAGGGCCAGAACCTCCTGCTCACGAGGGCTCAGGGTGTCGATCGGATCGTCACGCCGTCGTACAGCGAACAGCTCCTCGACCAGCGCCGGGTCCACGACCGATGCACCCCGAGCGACCCGTCTCACGTTGTCGACGAAGTCGTCGACATCGATCACGCGACTCTTGAGCAGGTACCCGATGCCGTGCCCGGACCCGAGGAGGGTCATGGCGTGCTCCACGTCGACGTGGGCGGACAGGACCATGATCGCGATGTCCGGCCACTGGTCGCGGATCGTCCGGGCCGCCTCCAGGCCTTCCACCGTCTGCGTCGGTGGCATCCGGATGTCGACGACCACGACGTCGGGCGTCAGCTCACCCACCAGGTCCAGCAGCTCGCGCGCGTCGCCCGCCTGACCGACGACCTCGAAACTCGGCGGCTCGAGGATGCTCGCCAGCCCGGCCCGCAGCAGCACGTCGTCGTCGGCGAGAACCACCCGGAGCACCTGCTCGCCCGTCACCACGTTCTCCGGCGTCGTGGCCGCTGCCTCCGGGGCCATTGCCTCAGTATCGCCCATCTGCCGGAAAGCACCACCCGGTCGGCACGCCGCGAACACGCTCGCCGCTACCGGATAGCCCCCAGTGCGGCAGACCGCCAGCCGACAGCGGGAACGGGGGCCAACCGGGCCGTCCGTCGCCGGTCAGCCGGGCTGACCTCGGGCCGCCGCGTGTCGAGAGTGAGGTCCATGCCTACCGCCCTCGTCCGGACCCCTGGCCGCGGACGGCCGGCCGAGCGCCGGCCGGAACCCCGGTCTCGAGCTCGTGTGGAACGCCGGACGGTCCCCGACGACTGCCCGTCGTCGGACAGTCGCCACGGCGAGCTCGTCGCCGGGCGCTACCGCGTGCTTCGTCGCCTGGGCAGGGGCGGGATGGCCTCGGTGTGGCTCGCCCTCGACACCCGGCTGTCACGCCCAGTGGCGCTGAAGCCCCTGCCGGACCCGGCGAGCCGGCACGGGTGGAGCGCCGCGGCGCTGCGCGAAGCCCGCGCCGCGTCCGCGGTGTCCCATCCGGGCGTCGTGCGTGTGTACGGCGTGGTCGTCGACCGGGGCCAGGAGTGGATCGTGATGGAGGCCCTGAGCGGGATGACCCTGAGGCGACGGGTGCGCGAGACCGGGCCCCTGCCGCCCGACCGGGTCGCCTCGCTCGCGATCGGGCTGCTCCAAGCGCTCCAGGCGGTCCACCGGGCGGGCTTCGTCCACGGGGACGTGAAGCCCGGCAACGTGCAGCTGATCGAGACGGGGAGCCCCGTGCTCATCGACTTCGGCCTGGCGTCGCCCCGATCGTCCGCGTGGCGCGCGTCGCAGGAGACGTCCTTCGTCGCCGGGAGCCCGCCGTACATGGCACCTGAGGTGATCCGCTCGGGGTTGCGGCAGGACGCCTCGGACCTGTTCTCGTTGGGCGCCTCCCTGTACGAGGCAGCGACCGGGTTCCGTCCGTTCGAGGGCGCGACGCCGATCGAGACGGCTGAGGCGGTCCTCCACTCCGATCCGGCGCCGGCCCTTCCGAGGTCCGCGCTGGGTGGCGTCATCGAAGGCTTGTTGGTCAAGGACCCGCGTCATCGGATGGATGCCGATGAGGCGCTCACGGAGCTGCAGGAGATCCAGGTCGGCTTCCTTCTCCTCCGACCGCCCCGCAGGTCGGCTCCCGACCCGCGCACGCACACCGGTGACTGACCGGTGCGGACCGCACAACCGGAAGGATCGACGACATGCACCACGCCTCCTCGAGATCGGGCACGACGAGCGACCATCGTGACCGAGTCCGCATGCGCACGGCGCGGATCGCCCTGGTCCTGCTCGCAGCAGCCGCTCTCTACCAAGGCCTCTGGGCCCAGCTGGCGCCCCGCTCCTTCTACGAGAGCTTTCCGGGTGGCGTGAGCTGGCTGGTCGGGGACGGCCCCTACAACGAGCACTTCGTGCGAGACATCGGCGGTCTCGTCAACGGCCTGGCCGTGGTAGCGGGCCTGTCGGCGTGGTCGCTGTCGCGACGGCTGGTCGTCGCCAACGCCGCGGGGTGGTTGACCTACGCGGTGCCCCACCTGGTCTTCCATGTCGTCCACCCGCTCGGCGGTGCCGCGATGCAGGGGTTGAACGTGGTCGTGCTGTGCAGTGAGATCGCCTTCCCCCTCGTCGGTCTGTGGGGGATCCGCCGGGACGCGAGCCCCGGCCCGACACCCGGTGGTCAGCGCCGGACCATGCACTCCACGCCAGCGTCGTGAGGAGCGAGCGATGACGGAGATGAAGGCGGTGCGAGCACACCAGCGCGGGGGGCCGGAGCAGCTGGTGTACGAGGTCGCACCGCGCCCGGAACCCGCACCGGGCGAGGCCCTCGTCCGGGTGCGGGCGGCGTCGATCACTCCCGACGAGCTGACGTGGGCGGAGACCTGGGCCGACGCCCGCGGCCCCGAGGGCCGCGACCGCACCCCCATCATCCCTTCCCATGAGCTGTCCGGAGTGGTCAGCGACCTCGGCCCGGGCGCCGTCGGGGTCGGGCCGGGCGACGAGGTGTACGGCCTGGTCCCGTTCAACACCGACGGGGCGGCCGCGGAGTTCGTCACCGTGCGGGCGGACCTGCTGGCCGCGAAGCCGAGCTCGGTCGAGCACGACGCGGCAGCGACGATCCCCCTCGCCGCGCTGACGGCCTGGCAGGCGCTGGTCGACCACGCGCAGGTTCACGCGGGCCAGCACGTGCTCGTCCACGGCGGAGCGGGAGGGGTCGGCGTCTTCGCGGTCCAGCTGGCCGCCCACCTGGGCGCCGCGGTCTCCGCGACGGTGCGCGGGAGTGACCTGGACTTCGTCAGCGGGCTCGGCGCTCGGAACGTCGTGGACTACCAGCGCGAGCGCTTCGAGGACCGCGTCAGCGGCGCCGACGTGGTCCTCGACCTGGTCGGTGGCGAGACCCAGGTGCGCTCGTGGCAGGTCCTGAGGCCGGGGGGAGTCCTCGTCTCCATCGTCGCCCCACCGCAGCAGACCCCGGCCGCGGACGGCTCGAAGCGTGGGGTGTTCTTCGTCGTGAAGCCCGACCGGGGTCAGCTCGAGTCGATCGCCCGGCTCGTGGACGGTGGAGATCTCACCCCGGTCGTCGACCGGGTGATGCCGCTGGCGGACGCGCGAGCGGCGTACGAGGAGCTCGAGAGGGGCCACCGTCGCGGCAAGATCGTGCTCCACGTCGCCGACTGAAGCCGGTACCTGCCAGCCGGTAGCCGGGCGCCCGGTATCCGGAAGCGGACACTCCCGTTGATGCCGATGACCGGTGCCCCGCCCGGGCCGATGCTGGTGGCCTGGCTCGCACGTCTGCCCCGGTCCGCACCCCCGGCTGGAACGTGCCGCCCGTGTCACGGCCCGTGACGCGTCGGACAAGCGAAGAGGACCATCATGAAGAGCACACGGTCACTGCAGCGCCGGCACACGGAGGTCGGCCTCGCTCGTCGGATCGGAGGCGCGGGAACCGCCCTCGTCCTGGCGCTGGCGATCATGCAGATCGAGGCAACGCCCTCGCGAGCGGGGACAACGGCGTCCTGCGCCCCGCGCACGACGTCGACCGACTGGAAGGCGGCGGTCGCGGACGCGAAGACCGCCTTGGCCAAGGCACAGAGCAACATCGCCCAGGGGCACTACACCAGGGCCGCGGAGAACGTCCGGACCATGAAGCGGAAGACCCAGATCGCGAACACCGCTGCGACGGCGCTGATCGGCAAGCCGCCGACCGATCCCGAGTCCGATGACCCCCCGGGGCCGACGGCCGTGCAGAAGGTGGGGGGACTCGACCACCAGGTCACCCTCGCGCTGATGCCCCTGTTCGCCGGTGCGCACGGCACTCATCTGGTGCCGCCCTTGACCCATGGCCTCCTCCAGGCCGACGCATGTCGCGACACCATGCTGGAAACCGTGATCGCGCTCAAGCCGGGCAAGAGGGACGACTACGTCGACGGGCTCTCCGACACCCTGAACACCTACCCGAAGGAGCTCACGTGCCATCGCGGCCGAGTTGGAGAGCAGCTCCTTGGGGTCGGGCGCGCGGGACGCGCTGACGATGGCCCAGCAGGTCGTGACCCACACCAACGACGCGATGCAGCACGTGTTCGGTGGCGGCGAGCGCCGACGGCGCTCAGCCCACGCTCATAACGGATCGCGCGGCGAGGCCCTGCGCGGTCGCACCAGGCGAAGCGCCGGCGGTAGGTAGCGCCACCGCGAGGCGAAGAGATCGATCGCGACGACCAGGAGGACGAGGGCGGCCCCGAACCTGACGAACGGCGTCGGGTAGATCAGCTGGACCGCGAAGGCCACGACGACCAGAAGGGCGTCGACCCGCTCGGGCCTCAGCGTCGTCAGGGCGGCCACCGCGAACAGCGTGACGGCGGTCGTGAGTCCCAGCTCCAGCTGCTCTCGTGGGGCCAGGGGCAGGGACGCGCCGCCGCCGCCCGCGGCGTACGCCAGCGGAAGGGATCCCAGGCCCAGGGTCCACTGGCTCACCGAGGCCGCGAGGAGCAACGCCAAGCCCTGGCCGGGGCGACGGTTGGCGACGAGCACCGCCACGACCACCAGCTCCGGCGCCTCGGTGGCCACGGGCACGACCGACTGGATCAGGAGGTACGGGTCGAGGCCGACCGAGACTCCGGTGTCGAGCAGGCCATGGGTGAAGGGGTTCGCCGTCAGCACCACGACCACGGCGGCGGCCAGGATCAGGCCCGCCACCGCCGGCCGGCGCCAGGTGGGCGGCAGCGACACCAGGCCCGCCGCCACGCCCACCACCGCCGGCTCCTCGTCGGGTGTGCCCTGGACGCGACGCACGTACAGCACGTACAGGAGGAGCAGCACGACCCCGTCGAAGACCGTCGCGCTCCCCTTGACGAGGATCTGCAGGCCGAAGACGGCCGCGACGAGGAGCACCCCGAGCTCGAGTCGACGTGGGCCCGCCAGGTGGATGGCCACCGGGAGCCCGGGAGCGCCCCTTGATCTGAGGATCCCGACCAGCAACGGCAACGCGACGGCAACGGTGAGCAGGAGGCGCGTCGCTCCGGTGAGGTTGGCGGTGACGAGCTCCGCCTGCTGCACGAACGCGAAGTGGACCTCGATGATGAACTCCGGCAGCACTCCGACCACGGCCACGGCCGCCAGCACGGGGCCTCCGGAGAAGACCGACTCACCGGCGTCTGCGCCCCAGGCCAGCATGAAGGCCGCGGAGATGAGCCCGGTTCCGAGGAGCATCGTGGCCAACGGCACGGGGAGGAACGGCGCGGCGAAGCGCGAGAGCGTTCCGACCAACGCCAGGGCGACGGCGATCTTCAAGGGTCTCTGCCAGCCACCGCCCGCCCCCTCGGGTGCTCCTCCCGTCCCCGAGGTCATGGGGAGACCCCCGCGCCGGGGTTGCTGACGTGCAGCCGGATGGACTGGCTGGCGGTGAGGCCCCCGGCCGACGTGGCGACCACGATCAAGGTGTAGCCGCCCGGGCCGTGCGGGACCCAGTCGAAGGACGCGCGCGAGGCCGGGCAGGGCCAGGTCCACACCTTCGTGTCCTCCTCGCCACCGTGGATGCTGGCCTTCACCGACCGGCAGCCGTCTGCGGACAGCCGGAACCCAGCGGACCGGCCCACCTCCAGATCAGCGGGAACGTGCCGGATCGCGACGGTGGGAGGAGCGGGCGCGAGGAAGGGCTGCACATGGAGTCGGAGGCTTGCGCGAGCCGTCTGTCCCTGACGCCCTCGCGCCAGCAGGAGCACGTCCGCGCGACCCGATGCCTCCGGCGTCCACTCGAGAACGCCGACGTGGTCGTCGAGCACGTAGTCGCGTCGCAAGACGACACCGGCCCGCGTCGAGACCCGGGCCGTCGCTCGACGCCCGTGCGACAGCCTGAAGACGATCCGCACGGGAAGCCCGGCCACCGCGTCCGGAGGCGTGTGGACGAGCCGGATCACGGGGGGATGACTCAGGACGGTGAACGAGACCGCATCCGTCACCGTCGTGCCGTCGAGGCCTCGTACCGCGATGTGCACGCGGGCCGGCCCGAAGGCGCGGGGGACCCACCGCACGGCTCCATGGCCGTCCGTGACGTGCAGTCGCTCGCGTCGCCGGTGGTGGCCCCAGCTGATGGTCACGTCCTCGCGTCGGGCGTTGCTGACGCGGAACCCGAGGGACAGCGGCGTCCCGACGGACACCGTCGTCGCGGGGTCTCCGCAGCTGCACGACCGGAGGGCTGTTCAGTGCCTGGCGAAGCGCGCTGGTGACGTCCGGTCCGAGGCCCGCACGGCCGTTGACGAAGACCGTCACCCCCAGGAGTCGCGCGGCTCCGGGGCCACGGGAGCCCTCGAACAGGCTCTGCGCCTGCACCAGGCCCTCCGGCAGCAGCAGGAGATGCGGACGACCGAGGTACACCGAGTCGAGGGACGACGTCTGCAGGTCCCTGATCTCGAGGTTGCGCAGGCCCAGCAGGTTGCGGACGCGAGGGGTGGCGAAGACCAGCCGGCTGATCTGCGCCGGGCCGAGCATCACCGGGTCCCGGGACAGGCTCCTGGACACCAGGTGTGGGCGCCCGAGCCGGTCGACCCAGCCGGTGAGGGTCGCGACGAGGTTCTGTCCACGTCGCGGGGTGTAGTAGGTGTTGAGCATGAGCCGAGCGGTGCCAGCGGGGCGTCCCGGCGGGGAGGCGTAGGAGTAGTCGGGTTGGAGCGTGAGCCTGAGGTCGTCCTCGTCGGACTCGTCGAAGTCGACCCCACCCGCGACCTCGAGCGGGCCCGACAGAGCGATCGGGCGGGACCACTCGTCCGACCCGGTCGCCAAGGTGTCCGGATCATCGGTGTGGAACCGCTCGTACACCGTCGCCTGCGCCGCGAAGAGCTCGCTCGGGTAGCGCCCACGCTGCCGCAGCTCCGGTGGCATCTGGTCGGCCGGCCTGAAGAGGGTGGGGAAGCTCGCCGACCAGCTGCGGATCAGAGGGTCGCTCGGGTCGGTGACGTACATGCGCACGTCGCCGGTGTAGGCGTCCACCGTCGCGCGCACCGAGGGACGCGCGTAGTTGACGGTCGACCCGCCGAGCGCCACGCGCTGGGCGTAGGGGTAGTCGTTGCTGGTGGTGTAGCCGTCGACGACGAAGACGATGTGGCCCCCGACGGTCAGCGGGAACGACTGTGCGTCCCAGTCGAGGAAGGGCGCCAACGTCCGCAGCCGGTCGTGGACGTCCCGGTGCAGCAGCATCCGGGACTGACCGGTGACGTCGTCGGAGAGGAGCACCTGCTTGCTTCCCACCGCCAGGGCCAGGACAGCACGGCGGGCCCAGCGTCGACATCGCGATGCCCGCCGGGCCGCCGTAGTGGTACGGGGCGGGTGACGCGTCATGGGCAGGGCTGACGTCCACCTCGGGACGACGCGTGTCCACCAGCACCCACGGGGAGTCCGCCAGGCCCTGGACCGCGGCCGAGGCCAGGACGCCGGTCGCATCACCCGAGGAGGAGCTCGCGTCGGGGGCGATCAGGTTGCCGAAGTAGATGCGTGGCTGCCGGACGCCGGAGCCCGGATCGAGGAGGACGGGCTCGCGGTCCGGCCCGACACCCGTTCCCGAGAACCTGATCAGGCCCATGCCGTGGGTGTAGGCGAGCCGGTCGCTTCCCCAGGAGTGCGTGTCGACGTCGCCGGCGCTGGTGTCGAGCTCTCGGGCGCTCACCACAGTGGTCTGCCGCTTGCCGCCGGACACGACTGACGTCCAGGTCGGGGGTCTGCGGGCTGTAGTAGGGAGTGTCGGTCACCAGCTGGCGCATCCGCGCCCCCAGCAACGCGGCGTCCCAGGTCGTCACCTGTCCGAGGTGATCGTCCACGGACCGGAACGACGCGGGCGACACCGTGTCTGTGCGGCGAGTAGTCCTGCACGTCGATGTGGTCGAGCCCCATCGCCTGCTGGGTCGCCACGGCCGAGCTGCGCGACGTACGGCGCCTCGCTCGCCAGGAGGTTGGGCTCGACGGCGAACCGCTGGACCAGGGTGGGCAGCAACGTCAGGGCGAACGCGACGGCCGCCGTCGACAGCAGGGCGATCCCCATCGCGATCCTGCGCGTCCTGCGCGGCCACGTCCGTCGCAGTGCCAACGGGACGGCCGGGGTCACCAGGGCCAGGAGCACGGTGGCGACCACGAGCGTGGACAGCACGGGAGTGCGCACGTGGACGTCGACGTAGTCGGCGCCGGCGAACGATGAACCCTGGGCGTCGCCTGGTCGGAGCTCGAGGAGGTAGCGCTCGAGGAAGAGACGCCGGCTCACGGCCAGCAGGAACAAGGAGCCCAACAGCGCGAGGTGGACCTGGACGCCCAGGCTCGCGCGCAGTGGTCGCACGCGGAGGTCTCCGGTCGCGACGTGCACCAGGGCGACCACGGCGAACGTCACCGCGATCAGCCAGAGCAACAGCGCCGACAGGACGAGCTCGAACGGGAGCGTGAACAGGAAGAAGCCGACGTCCCGGCCGTGCACCGGCTCGGTGACGCCGACGACCTGCGGGATGGCGCCACAAGAGGTAGCTCTGCCAGTGCCGCCCGGCAGCCGACGCGAAGAGGGTGCCGATGACGAAGGCCGCGGCTCCGGTGAGCAGGACCCCGGAGCGTCGTCGCTCGAGCCAGGTTCCCTGGCCGGCCAGCACCAGGTTGAGCCAGACGAAGGCCGGCGGCGATGCCACCCACCAGGAGGCGCAGCTCCACCTTCGCCTCGATCGTGCGGCGGAACACGTCCTCCTGACCGACCTCGGCGAACCACCAGGCGTTCGGAAGGACCTGGGCTGCTGCGTGCACGGCGAGCAGCGGGACGAGAAGCACGACGAGGACGACGGCGGCGCGGCCGCGAGGACGGAGCATCCATGGTCGGCGTCGCGTGCGTTCGCCGAACGACGTCGGCGGGCTCGACCTCCGGCTCCCGGCCCTCGACCTCGGCTCGGCGGCCGCTCGACGGACGGGGGCGAGCACCATCGTGTCCGGTGCGACGTCGACCGCCGGCGCTCGGACGGTCCGCCACGGCGGTCCGGGAGCGGCGCTTCCCTCCAGACGGCCGAACTCAGCGAGGAACTCGTCGACTCCGGACGGGTCGACCTCCCACACGTAGCGACTGCCCCACGGCCGCTGCTCACCTCGCAGCTGGCCGCTCCGCAGCAGCGCACGCACGGTCTGCGGACTCGTCCCGAGAGCGGTGGCCACCTCGGAGACGCTGAGGTGGTTGTCCTGCCCCCCCATCCTGGGAAACTACTGCGCCTGTTTTCGCAACTGCAACGAAAGCAACGCCGTACTTTCGCAGGGAGCGTGAAATGGGTGCTACCGGTACCACCGGAGTGGTGCCGACCCGGTGCGGTTCGGGCTGGTGGCTAGCAGGAGTCCCACACTCCGGCTGCCCGCGATGCCGCGGACGCCGGGTGCGACGAGCGTGAAGGAATGGGTTCGTCGAGGCCGGTGCTGCGCGCTCCGTCGCGGTGGTGTCTCCGGTGGTGGGTCGCCGGGATCGAGTACCCCTCTGTGCTGCTTCTCCCCGCCGTGGTCGTGCATCCCGCACGGCGCTTGATCGCGATCTGGATCGTGGTCCGGCTCGCGGGGCGGTTCCTGACGCACTGCGCCGACCTCCTGGCACGGAGGGCGTTCGCCTACGCCACGCCGGCACGAGCCCAGGCCGACCCCACCGGTCGGCGACGTCGTGGGCAGCACGGGGACCGGCAGGCGACTCACCTCCACGCCCAGGCCGCGCCGCTGACACCACTGGACGGCATGACGAGCAACACCGCCGTCGTCACTCACGCAGCTGACAGCGTCGCCGACCACCTTTCCGGCGTACCGACGAGGGGGAGCCGGCCATGACGGACCCGATGACCAACGACGACTTCTCCGTGGTCTCGACCGCCGTCGAGGAGATGCACCAAGCGCTGCACCCATCCGTCTTCAACCACACGATGCGGGTGCTCCACCTCGCGTGGCACCTGTCGCCGTTCCACAGGGCCGGCGACCAGGAGGCACTCGCCGTTGCGGTGCTGTTCCACGACTCCGGGACCCTCGAGGAGAACAACGGCCGTGAGCGGTTCGAGATCGAGGGCGCCGACGCAGCAGCGCGGTTCCTCGACGGTTGGGACTGGTCACCGGAGCGGGTCAAGCCGGTGTGGGACGCCATCGCCCTACACACCTCGGCGGGGATCGCGGAGCGGTTCGGGCCTGTGGCACGCGTGCTGCGCACGGCCGTGCTGGTCGACCTCGGCCGTGCCGAGCTACCGGTGCCGACCACGCCCGCCCTGGACCATCACCTCGCTGTCTATCCCCGACTCCACATCGAGCACGTGCTCCCGCACCTTGTCGTGGCGCAGGCGCTCGAGCCGGGCAGGTCGGAAAAGGCCCCCCCGTACACCTGGCCCGGTGCGTTGCTCGCCGAGCGCCGTGCGGCCCGTGATGAGCACTAGGCGAACGGTCATGCTGGCCGGCACCGAACGACTCCTGCCATGGCGGCCACCGGGTTCGTGCAGGCGATGCCGATGAATTGGATCCAGCCGCTGGCTGGTCGAACCAGGACGATCCTGCCCGCCACCGCCCTGATCGTCCTTGTGCTTCTGTCGGGGTGCAGCAAGGACAGCGGAGACGCCCGCGACCACGAGTCGGCTGGCGCTCGTGGCGCGGCGGGCGCCACGGCCGGTGAACAAGAGTGGGCAGGATCGTCCCACCGCTGCACCGGCACCCTGGGCGCCGGGACGGTCAGCGTCGTACGCGTGCCGGCCGGGACCACCTGCCGGCTCCTCGGCACGACCGTCACCGGCGACGTGGTGGTCGGCTTGGGCGGGCAGCTCGTCGCTCGTCGGGCGACGGTGGGTGGGGACGTGATCGCGCGTCGGGCTCGACGTGTCTCGATCACGTCTCGGACCCTGGTCGAAGGCAACGTGGTGCTCACACACGGTGACTCCGGCGTCATCGGCGCAGCGCAGATCCGCGGCAACCTCCGGTGGTCCATGCAGACGGGGCTCGGCACGATCCGGCACACGGTCATCGGCGGCGACCTGGTGGCCAGCGGAGGGATCGGCCGACTCGTCATCTCCGGCAACCGCATCCGCGGCGACCTTCGATGTCGCGAGAACCTGCGTGCCCCGGTCACCGGGGTGAACCTCGTCGCGGGACGCCGCACCGGACGGTGCGCGGCGCCCCGGGTCCGCGCGTTCGAACGCCGTGGTGGCGGCCATGTCCGGCCGGCCCCCACCCAGTCCGGGAGGCCACCGTGTGCCGGCGACTCCGTGTCGGACGACCCGAGCGACGAGGAGTGCGGCGATGACTGAGCGAGAGCAAGGCGATCGCGTCACCAGGGTGCGATGGTCTCACGAGAGCCGGGCACCTCGAGACTGGAAGGGGATGAACAGATGAGCGACTTCGACGTGATCCTCCTCGGAGGTGGGTCACCCGGTGAGCACTGCGCGTGGGTTCTCGCCGACGCCGGGCTGAACGTGGCGGTGGTGGAGCGCGAGCTGGTGGGCGGTGAGTGTTCCTACTGGGCCTGCATCCCGTCCAAGACCTTGCTGCGTCCGGGCGAGGCGGTCCACGAGGCGCGGGAAGCGACAGCGGTGGCCGACGTCGATGTCGCGGCGGCCCTGGCCTGGCGTGACTTCATGGTCTCGGACTACTCCGACGCGGGGCAGGAGCACTGGCTCGCCGAGCACGGGATCACCCTCCTGCGCGGCACCGGCCGGCTCGCGGGAACCGGTGTCATCGAGGTCGACGGCCGGCCGTACACCGCCCGCGACGTGGTGCTCGCGAACGGCTCCGCGCCGCTGCTGCCGCCCGTTCCCGGACTGGGGGAGCTGGAGGGAGTCTGGACCAACCGTGAGGCCACGGCGATGAAGTCGGTGCCGCGGCACCTCCTGATCCTGGGTGGTGGGCCGGTGGGTGTCGAGCTGGCCCAGGTGGTACACCGGCTCGGCGGTGAGGCGAGTCTGGTCGAGACCGGCGACCACCTGCTGGCCCGGGAGCCGCGGCCGCTCGGCGAGGCGCTCGGTGAGGTGCTCCGGCGTGACGGGATCGAGCTGGTCCTCGGCGCCACCGTCCTGGGTGCGCGCAAGGACGGCGACGACTTCGTCCTCCAGGTGGCCGATGCGCCCGAGCTCCGTGGAGACCGGTTGCTGGTCGCCGCCGGTCGGCGTCCACGCGTGGACGACGTCGGGCTGGAGACGGTGGGTGTCGAGCCGGACCCGCACGGCGTACCGGTCGATGAAAGGCTGCGGGTGGCCGAGAGGTTGTGGGCCGTCGGCGACATCACCGGCATCTGGCCGCTCACGCACGTGGGCAAGTACCAGGGACGCGTCGTGGCCGCGAACATCCTCGGTGAGGACCGCGTCGCGCACTACGAGGCGGTGCCGCGTGTGGTCTACACCGACCCGCAGGCGGCGGCGGTGGGTGCCACCGACGGCCCTTACAGCTCGACCGTCCAAATCTCCGACGTCGCCAAGACCGCGACGTACACGCGCCTGTACGCCGACCACAACGGCTTCCTCACGTTGCTCAGCGACGGTGAGGTGCTCACCGGCGCCTATGCGCTGGGCCCCGAGGCGGGGGAGTGGCTGCAGCAGGCGACGCTCGCCATCCGCGCGAGAGTGCCGCTCCACGTGCTCGCGGACACGATCCAGCCCTTCCCGACGTTCTCCGAGATCTATCTCGAAGGGGTCAAGGCACTGCTGGCCGACGTGGACCGACGCTCAGCGTCCGACGGCCGGCCCGGTCCCGGCGCGGCAGCCTCTTGAGGCGGTGCGCGTTCCTTGGTCTTCGAGGGGGATGTCGACGAAGAGCGCGGTCCCGCCTCCCGCAGGGCTCCTCACCCGGAGTGTCCCTCCGATCGCCTCCACGCGGTCCCGGAGCCCCACGAGCCCCGAGCCGCACTCGGCCTCGGCCCCTCCGACTCCGTCATCCCGGACCGAGACGTGCAGCGACGTACCTCGCTGGTCCAGCAGGACGGTCACACCGGACGCCGCCGCGTGCTTGGCGGCATTGGTCAAGGCCTCCGAGACGACGTAGTACGTCGCCACCTCGACGTGCTCGGGCAGGCGCCGTTCGAGCCTGACGTCGAGCGTCATCGGCATCACCGAGCGACGGCGCAGGGCGCGCAGGGCCGATGCCAGTCCCTCCTCCGACAAGATGGCTGGGTGGATGCCATGGGAGAGGCGGCGGAGCTCCTCGAAGACGCCGGTCAGCTCCTCTGAAACCAGGGACAGTGCCTCGTCCAACTCCTGCAGGTCGGGAGGGACGAGGCCACGGACGGCGCGAAGCCTCAGTCCCAGTGACACGAGTCGCTGCTGGGTCCCGTCGTGCAGGTCCCGCTCGATCCGCCGACGAGTCTCATCGGCGGCGGAGGCGATGCGCGCTCGGGACGCGACCAGCTCGGCGCGGCTGTGAGCGTTGGAGATGGCGGCCTCCAGCAGCTCGGTGAAACGGGCCAGCCGTCGTTCGGTGTTCGCCGGAAGGGGCTGCGACCGCTTGGTGCCCACGCAGATCACTCCCCACACGGTGCCGTCGGCGAGGATCGGAACGCCGACGGTCGACGTCGTCCCGAACGTCCGAACAGCGTCCGCGATGGTGCTCCGGATGGCTGTGTAATCGTCGATCCTCGCCGGACGTTGGGTCTCCAGGACAGTCGCGCCCAGGCTCGGTCCGTCCAGGGGCCAGCGGCTGCCGACCTCGAACGCGGACCCGGTCGACGCCACCACGGTCGAGGCCCCCGGGTCGTAGCGATCGATCGTGACGGTCGGCACGCCCAGCAGGTGTGCGACCTCGCGGGCGACCCCTTGGAACATCTCGCGCGGGGGTGCACCTCGCGCCACCAGGGTGGCGACCCGGCGCAGCGCTGCCTGCTCCTCCGCCAGCTTGGTGAGCTCGGCCTGGCTGTGAGCGTTGGAGATGGCGGTCTCCAACAGCTCGGTGAACGCGGACAACCGACCCTCGGTCTCCGGGGGGAGCCGCCGTTCGGCGATGCTCCCCACGCAGACCACCCCCCACACCGATCCGTCGACGACGATGGGCACCCCGACCGTGGAGGTGATCCCGTACTCCCGCACGGCGGCTGCCGCGGTGCTGTCTAGCTCACCGTAGTCGTCGACCCGAGCCGGGTGGCCGCTCTCCAGGACGGTGTGGGCGAGACTCGGACCGTCGAGGGGCCACCGACTGCCGACCGTGAAGCGCGTGTCCGCGGCGCCGGTCTCGGCGACGACGAGGGTCGAGCCGGTGTCCGGCTCGTACTTGTCGATGGTCACCGACCGGATGTCCAGGACGTGCGCGATCTCGTCCGCGACGCCGGCGAAGACCTCTGACGGTGCCGCACCCCGTGCCACGAGCGTCGCCACGCGCCGTAGCGAGGCCTCGACATCCGCGAGCCGGGCGAGCTCGGTGCGGCTGTGCGCGCTGGAGATGGCGGTCTCCAACACCTCCGTGAACGCGGCGAGCCGTTGTTCCGTGTCGGCCGGTAGTGGGTCCGGCTGCTTGGTGCCGACGCAGATCACACCCCACACGTCGCCGTCGAGCAGGATCGGCACGCCGACGGTCGAGGTGACGGCGTACGCGCGTGCCACCGTCGCCACCGTGCTCTGCAGCGCGTCGTAGTCGTCGACCCGCGCCGGACGTCCCGTCTGGAGGACGTTCGCGCCCAGGCTCGGACCGTCCAACGGCCAGCGGCTGCCGACCGGGAAGCCCGGGTCGTTGACCGACGCGACCACCGTCGACGCCGTCCCCTGCTCGTACCGGTCGATCGTGACGCTGCTGACGCGGAGGACGCGGGCCACCTCGCGCGCGACCGTGGCGAACACCACGTCCGGGCCGGCTCCGGTGGCGACGACGGCCGCGATGCGGCGCAATGCCGACTGCTCATCAGCCAAGGCGCTGAGGTCGCCAAACGGTCCGCGGCCTCGCTGCGACGACGGCCCGGCCGGCCGGGCCGTCTCTCCCGTCCCCGCCACCGGGGACGACGCGCGCCTGCGTCCACCCTCGACCACCTGGGTCCCGCATCCGGACCCGACGAGGTGTCGGTCAGCTGGCCCGGTCCGTCCGCCGGCGTCGGGTGCGTGTGGTCGGCCGGCAGCAACGGGGCCGGCCACGCCGTTGGTCGGGTGACTCGCCACCACAGGCCCTCCCTCGGTGCCACGACCTTCCGCTCCACCGACGGCTTAGGTCACCATCACCTTGTCCGGGGCTTGCTGCTGACCGCATCCGCCACCCCCTGGTCATCTCGCCGGGTGCGAGGAGAAGCCCGGATGACTACGTTGGATGAATGCCTGGGACGGCCCCCCACACTCCTGGTCACCCGAACGAGCTGAGGGGCCGGGTGTCGGAGACGCGCTACCTCACGCGGCTCGTTGCGGACGTCCGGTCCGGCGAGAGCCGCACGCTGGTCGTCCACGGTGAGGCGGGAGTGGGCAAGTCGGCACTTCTGGAGTACGTCGTGGAGCACGCGGAGGGGTGCCAGGTGGCTCGGGCTGCCGGAGTGGAGTCGGAGATGGAGCTGGCGTTCGCCGGACTCCACCAGCTCTGCCGCGGCATGCTGGACTCCTTGTTCCGACTGCCCAAGCCCCAGCGTGACGCCCTCGCCACCGTCTTCGGCCTGGATGCGGGTCCGGCGCCTGACGGTTTCCTGGTCGGTCTCGCCACCCTCGGCCTGCTCTCGGAGGTGGCCGCGAAGCAAGCGCTGGTGTGCGTCATCGACGACCACCAGTGGTTGGACCAAGCGTCACGACAGGCACTGTCCTTCGTCGCCCGCCGACTGGGATCGGAGTCCGTCGGCCTCGTCTTCGCAACCCGGGAGCCGGCAGGAGAGCTCGCTGGCCTTGCGCAGCTCGAGGTCGAGGGTCTGCAACCACCTGACGCACGGACATTGCTCGACTCGGTGCTCGTCGGGTCGTGGGACGACCGTGTCCGGGAGCAGATCGTCACGGAGACTCGCGGCAACCCGCTGGCGTTGCTGGAGCTGCCCCGAGGACGGACGTCGGAGGAGCTCGCGGGAGGCTTCGCGATCCCCCGTGGCACGGCCATCACCAGCACCGTGGAGGCGGACTTCAGCCGGCGCATCGCCGCCCTGCCGTCGGACACCCGCAGATTGCTCGTGATCGCGGCAGCGGACCCCACCGGGGATGCCGCTCTCGTGTGGAGAGCCGCCGGCCTGTCGGGGGTCTCGCGGGACGCGGCTGTCGCGGCCACCGACCAGGGCCTCGCTGCGTTCGAGGACCGCATCTGGTTCCGGCACCCCCTGGCTCGCTCTGTCAGCTACTGGTCGGCCCCCGTCACGGAGCGCCAGAGCGTCCATCGGGCGCTGGCCGAGGCCACCGACCGCGACCAGGATCCAGATCGGCGGAGCTGGCACCTCGCGCAGTCTGTCGGCGGTCCTGACGACGAGGTCGCGCGCGAGCTGGAGCTGTCCGCCGAACGCGCCGAGGCTCGCGGGGGGCGAGCGGCCGCCGCTGCGTTCCTCCAGCGCTCCATGGCGCTCACCGTCGACCCCGTCGCCCGCGCCCATCGAGCGCTCACCGCAGCGACAGCGCAACTTCAGGCAGGCGCGTTCGAGGCCTCCGCGGAGCTGCTCGACATCGCCGAAGCCGGGCCACTCGACGAGCTCGACAGAGCTCGCACCGCCCTGGTCCGCGCGCAGCTCGCCTTCGTCCTGAACCGTGGCGGAGAAGCGCCTCTCCTGCTGGTGGGTGCTGCGGCCCGTCTGGAGCCTCTCGAGCCTGGCATGGCCCGCGAGACCTACCTGGACGCCTTCGCCGCCGCCACCTTCGCCGGACGGGGCGCGAGTCCCGGCGGCACCGTCGTGGACGTGGCGCGCGCGGCAGCCGCCGCACCCTCGGCGTCGGATCCCCCGGAGTCGACCGACTGGCTGCTCAGCGGCCTCGTCGCCAACTTCGCCCAAGGCTATGCATCCGCCGTGCCGGATCTGCGGCGAGCGCTCGAAGCCTTCGCCGACGCCGAGGCCGCTCCGGCCCATGAGCTCAGGTGGTCGTGGCTGATGAGCCTGGCGGCCCTGCACCTCTGGGACGATGAGCGATGGCTCGTCCTGTCCGATCGCTACGTCGGCCTGGCCCGCGGAGCCGGCGCCCTGAGCGAGATGCCGCTCGCTCTCAGCACACGGGCCATGGCGCTCCTCTTCGCCGGCGAGCTCGGCAGCGCCGGCTCGCTCGTCGAGGAGCAGGCGACCGTGTCGGAGGCGACCGGCAGCCAGCTCGCGCCGTACAGCGGGATGTGCCTGGCCGCGATGCGCGGCCGCGCGGATGAAGCCGAGCCGCTGATCGAGGTGACCCGGACCGACGCCCTCGACAAGGGCGAGGGGATCAGCGTCGCCGTCGCCGAGTGGACCCGGGCTCTGCTGCACAACGGTCGGGGGAACTACCGGGCGGCGGCGGGCGCGGCTCAGCTGGCCCTCCATCACCAGCAGTTCCCCGAGCACCGTTACCCCGGCGTGGCCAACTGGGCCGCCGCCGAGCTCGTCGAGGCGACCGTGCGGAGCGGCATGCTCGAGGAGGCTCACGCCGCCGTCGAGTGGATCACCGAGATGACGTCCGCCAGCCGCACGCCGTGGGCGTCCGGCGTGGAGTCGCGCTCACGCGCGCTGCTCGCCAGGGGGGACGAGGCCGACACCGCCTTCCGTGAGGCGATCGCCTCGTTGGAGCAGACCCACGTCAGGTCCGAGCTGGCCCGCACGCACCTGCTGTACGGCGAGTGGCTGCGCCGCGAACGTCGTCGCACGGACGCGCGCCACCATCTCCGGACGGCGCATCACATGTTGGACGCCATGGGCATGGAGTCGTTCGCCGAGCGGGCCCGGCACGAGCTTCTCGCGACCGGCTTGAGCGTCGTGGGACGCCCGGCGCCGAGTGACCACGACCCGGCCCTGCGCACGACCCAGCTCACGACCCAGCTCATGGCCCAGCTCACGGCCCAGGAGCTTCGGATCGCGCAGCTGGCGCGCGAGGGCCTGTCGAACCCCGAGATCGCCGGTCGCCTCTTCATCAGTGCCCGCACCGTGCAGCACCACCTCAGCAACGTCTTCGCCAAGCTGGGAGTCTCCTCGCGCCACGATCTCGACAGGGCTCTGTCGAGGCCCTGAGCGAGCGAGCGACGTTCCACCTCGCCGCGTCAGACGACGACGCGTTCGAGCTCTTGACGCGAGGAGACGCCCAGCCTGGTGAAGATCTTGCCGAGATGCCACTCGACGGTGCGAGGGCTCACGAGCAGCTGAGCACCGATCTCGGCATTGGAGAGTCCTGCGCGCGCCAGGCGCGCGATCCGCATCTGCTGGGCGGTGAGCTCGTGCACGGACGGGTCGACGGGGGCACGCACCTCAGCGCCTGCCGCGGCGAGCTCGCTTCGCGCTCGGGCAGCAAAGGCTGACGCGCCCATCGTCGTGAACATGTCGAGCGCTGCACCCAGCTGTTCGCGCGCCGGTCGCTGACGACGGTGCCGGCGCAACCACTCGCCGTACAGGAGCCTCGCTCGCGCGAGCTCGGCCCGGACCCGTGACCGCGAGAGCTTGTCGATAGCCTCCTGGTACAACGCGTCGGCTGTGTCACCGTCAGTCAGCAAGGCCCGCGAGCGAGCCTCGACGCCGAGTGCCCACGGAGTCCCGCTGGCGCGCGTCATCGCAGAGAGCCGAGCCAAGGCGTCAGCGGCCGGAGCACGGTTGCCGCTGCGGACGCCCGCTTCGACCAGCTCCGCCAGGGCCCAGTTCGGTGCTGCCAGGTCGTGCGGAGACTCGGCGGCACGTCGAGCATCGTCAACGGCGCGTTCGTACTCGCCCAGAGCGTTCGAGAGCACAGCGTTCGCCGCATGCGCCACGCTGAGCCCGATCCCCTCACCGCGCGCTGCCGCCTCGACGAGCGTCGCCTCGCTCAGCTCCCGCGCAGCGCGCTCTCGCCCTTGCCAGGCCGTGAGGAACAGCGCGCCGTACGGCGTGTGGGCGCTCTCGGTTGCCTCGTTCACCGCAGTCGCCTCGTCGACGAGGAGGGCCGCCGTGCGGAGGTCTCCGTTGAACACCTCGACGACCGCACGGGAGTTGAGTGCCAGGGCGAGGTCGGTCATCGCACCGACCTCACGTGCCACCTGGACGTAGCGCCGCGCTGTCGCGTGCCAGCCCTGGTCATGCCACAGATCGGCGGCCATCGCGGCCACGAGCCAGTACCGCTGCAGGCCCTCCGACGGCGACACCTCACGGAACGCCCGCACGGCACGTTGCAGAGCGGGCACGGCAGCCGGGTAGCCGTCGGTGAACCGCGACACGAGGGCGTCCAGGACCAGGTTCCCCTTGTCGGGCGGCTGCGAGCCGAGGCTCGCCCGTACGGCAGCGGCGACTTCCTCCACGCCGTCATCACCCCCGAGCCGTCCGGCGAACATGGCGGCGGCGATCGCGTCGAGGAAGGTGTCGAGTGCCGTTTCGGCGTCGAGTGGCACCAGTCGCCGAGCAGCGGCGACCAGGAGCGGCGCCGCCGAGCTGCCGTGATGCGCAGCGAACGCGAGCTCTGCACGGAGGAGCTCCACACGTGCCTGTTGCAGCCCATCGGGCTCGAGGGCAGCCGCCTCGTCCAGCAGTTTGGCAGCGGCATCCAGAGCTCCGATCTGGAGGGTGGCCTCCGCCGCGGCGAGGAAGCGTGGAACCCTGCGCGCCGGGTCGGCCGTCAGGCGCGCAGCCCGGTCGAGGAACGCGGCGACCGCCGCAAGGCCCCCGCGGTGCCGCGCACGCTGGGCCGAGCGTTCCAGCTCCACGGCGATCTGCTCGTCGGGCTCGGCCGTGGAACGTCCCAGGTGCCAGGCTCGGCGGTCCGGGTCCAGCACCGGGTCCGTGGCTTCGGCCAAGGCGCGATGCGCGTCCCTGCGTCGCTCAGGAGCGGCGGACCGATACACCGCGGATCGGGCGAGCGGATGCCGGAAGGTGAGCCTTGTGCCCCAGTCGAGCAGTCCGGCGAACGTCGTGGTGTGGCTGGTGTCCACAGCGATGCCGAGCCGTGCCGCCGACCGTTCGACAAGCCCGGCGTCTCCGGTCGCCTCCACGGACGCGACCAGGAGCAGGTCCCGGGCCTCGGCAGGTAGCTCGGCCCATCGCCTCCGAAAGGTCTCCTCGATCCGGTCCGGGATGCCGTGAGCATCGAGCAGGCCGAATCCTCCGGCGAGCTCGGCATGGGTCAGTCCGCGAGGCAGCTCCAGCAGCGCGAGCGGGTTCCCCTGCGTCTCGGCCACGATCCGCTCCCGGACCCTGTCATCCATCGGTCCCGGCATCGTGGCAGCCAGGAGCTCGCGGGCAGGATCGGGGCGGAGACCCGTGAGGGGCATGCCTGCGAGTCCGGCCAGTGCGTGGCGGTCCGGGTCGTCGCGCATGGCGAACACGACGGCGACGGACTCCGCCTCCAGCCGGCGTGCCACGAAGGCCATGGCCTCCAGTGAGGTCCGATCGAGCCACTGCGCGTCGTCGATGACGCAGAGGAGCGCACCTTCGGCTCCCGCCTCTGCCAGCAGGCTCAGCACAGCCAACCCGATCAGGAAGCGATCCGGAGCGGAGCCGAGCCGAAGACCGAGCGCCGCTGCCAGTGCGTCTTGCTGCGGCTCGGGGATGGAGGGGAGGTGATCCAGGAGGGGTGAGCACAACTGGTGCAGCCCCGCCAGGGCGATCTCCGCCCCGGTCTGTGTCCCCGCCGCGCGCACCACCCGACATCCCGACGCCTGCCCGACGAGGTGTTCCAGCAAGGCCGACTTCCCGATCCCGGCCTCGCCATGGATGACCAAGGACCGGCTCCGACGCTGTCGGACGTCGGCAACCAGCTGCTCGAGGACGCGGCACTCCTCCCGACGTCCGACGAGGCTCGGGTCGGGTACGTCGGGGCGCGTGGCCGGCGACCCCTGACGCCCGTGAACGGACACGCTGTGCACCCCCCTCCCGATGCTGACCCGTTCACTCTCGGGGAAGACGGCCGTGTCTTGAATACCGAGCACCGGAGGTGTCGGGGAGGAAGACGCAGGGTGACGCCGGGTCATCCCGACCACGCGGATCTCGGGTTCTCCCTACCGTGTGACAAGCGCGGCGGTGGAATGATCGAGCGCGTGGCTGTGTCCGTCCTCGTGGTCGACGACGACCCGGCCTTTCGCGATCTCGCCTCGAGGATGCTCAGCGAGCTCGGTTGCGAGGAGATCGCCGAAGCGGGCGACGCGGCGACGGCCATGCGTCAGGCGGAGCTGAAGCGCCCGCAGGCCGCTCTGGTGGATGTCGGTCTGCCGGACGGGGACGGCGTCGAGCTCGCACGGAGACTGGCTGCTCTGTCGTGGAGCCCTCGGGTGCTGCTGACATCGAGCGACAAGGACGCGCCACACGGACTCGGGTCGCAGGACGCTGAGCGCGGCTTGACGTTCGTCGCGAAAGAGGACCTCGTCAACGGATCCCTCGCCGAGCTCCTGTCGAGAGGCAGCTGACGTAAGCCGCGGTACAACCGGCGCTGGATCCTGTTAGTTTGCGCGGGTGCGTGATCCCGTGCGGGTCGTGGTGGGTGAGGACGACGTCCTGCTCCGAGAGGGGATCGTACGGCTGCTGGGCGACGCGGGCTTCGACGTGGTGGCTCAGACCGGTGACGCGGAGGACTTCCTTCGCAAGGCCGTCACGCATCAGCCGGACGTGGCGGTCGTGGACATCCAGATGCCTCCCGGCCACGGTGACGACGGTTTGCGCGCGGCCATCGAGCTGCGAGCTCGCGAGTCGTCGGTCGGGGTGCTGGTGCTGTCGAACTACTACGAGGACCAGTACGCGGTGGATCTGATCGGTGACAGCGCCGAAGGTGTCGGGTATCTGCTGAAGGAGCGAGTGGGGGACATCGAGGTCTTCACCGACGCCGTCGCGCGCGTTGCCGCCGGCGGCACGGCGCTCGACCCCGAGGTCGTGGGACGCATGTTGGGGCGGCGTCGTCGGGACGGCCAGGTCGCCGGTCTGACCCCGCGTGAGCACGACGTGTTGGCGCTGCTTGCCGAAGGCAAGTCGAACCGGGGGATCGCGGAGGTGCTGGTGGTCACGCCCGCTGCCGTCGAGAAGCACGTCACGAACATCTTCCACAAGCTCGGCCTCGACGCCGGCCCGACCGGCCACCGCCGGGTGCTCGCGACGCTGGCCTACCTCCGAGACGCCGAACGCTAGTGGCGCCCCACCCACCTCTCGTCCGACAGACTCGGCAACGGCAGGTCAGCGAGGATGCACGTGCCGGCAGAGGGAGCACTCTCGATGTGCAGCGACCCACCGAGTGCCGCTACGCGGTCGCTGAGACCGGTGAGTCCGGGGCCACGTGGGTCTGCGCCACCGACGCCGTCGTCGCGCACCTCCAGGCGCAGGGTGCGTCCGTCGATCGACACGACCACCTGGATCGTCGTCGCACGCGCGTGCTTCACGACGTTGGTCAGGGCCTCGGCCACGACGAAGTACGCGCTCGACTCGAGCTCCGGCGGCAGTCTCGTGCTGGGCACCGTCACGTCGACAGGCAGGTGGAGCCTCGAGACGATCGAGTCGATGGCCGCCCGTAGCCCGCCCCGCGACAGCACCGACGGGATGATGCCGTGCGCGAGCTCTCGCAGGTCGGCGTTGCCCTGCTCGGCGTGTGTGAGCGCCTCGGCGAGAAGCCTCTCCGCGTCTTCGCCGTCGTCGCTGAGCGCGCGTTGCGCCAGCTTCAGCGCGATGATCGTGTGGACCAGTCGTTGCTGCGCTCCGTCATGGAGGTCGCGCACCACGCGTCGACGCGCCTCGTCGCCCGCCGCCAGGACTCGCGCGCGGGACGCGGTCAGCTTGGCGCGAGAGTCGGCATTGGCGATCGCCGCGTCGACGAGCTGCGCGAACTGCGTCAAGCGCTCCTCCGCGTCGGACGGCGGCAGGTCCGCTCCCTTCCAGCTCGCACCGATCATCCCCCACAGGGAGCCCTCGACGAAGACCGGTGCGCCGACGGTGACACTGATGTCGTTGCCGCGGACGACGTCGTACAGCGGTCCATGACCCGAGAGCCGGTGGTCGAACCGACCCGACTGCCCGGTCCGGAGGACACGAACGCTCAGGTTGTCACCCTCGATCGGAAGCCGGCTGCCGGCCCGGACGATCGTCGGGTCCTGACCGCGCATCGCGACGACCGAGATCTCCAGCGGGCTCTCGTACCGGGCCAACCCGACCTGGGCCGCACCGAGCAGCTGGGCGACCTCCGCGACGACGGCGTCGAACACCTCGTCCGGCGGTGCCCCCTCGGCGACGAGCGTCGCGACTCGCCGCAGCGCCGCCTGCTGGTCGAACAGGCGTTGCGCCTCGTCAGCGGCGTCGGCGTTCGCGATCGAGAGGGCCACCAGCTCGGCGAACGGGGAGACGCGCCGCTCGACGCCGGCGTCGACTGGCTCATCACTCGAGTCGCCGACGACGACCAACGCACCCCAGGGACGACCCTCGACGACGATGGGGCAGTCGACGGTCGGGCGAGAACCCGCCCCGCCTGCCGTCCCGGTGGTCTCCGCGCGGGCTGCGTGACCCGGATGCTCTTCGCTCGGGTAGCGACGGACCTCGGTCTCGGCCCCCGGCCCGAGCAGGGTCGACAGCTCATCGGCCACGGCCGCGAAGACCTCGCCCTGCGACACGTGACGAGCCACGAGTGTCGCCACGCGACGCAGGGCCGCGTCGTCTGCGGTCGACCCCGACATCTCGAGCCGAAGGCTACTCCGGTGCGAGCGCTCGCGACCGCGCGAAGGCGGAGGGGCTGGTCTGTAGGCCGGGTTCTGTTCCCGGGCGCCTCGCGGCGTCCCGTTCGGCGACCATCCATCTCGGACCACCGTTGCCGGCGGCCTCCTGCGGTCCACCCGCGCACTCGGGCGGGCAGCCCTCGAGCGTGCGCTGTTCGACCTTGCTCCGGGCGGGGTTTGCCGAGCCGACCCGGTCGCCCGGGTCGCTGGTGGTCTCTTGCACCACCGTTTCACCCTTACCGCGGTCCGAGGACCGCGGCGGTCTGCTTTCTGTGGCACTGTCCCGCGGATCACTCCGGGTGGGTGTTGCCCACCGCCCTGCCCTGGGGAGCCCGGACCTTCCTCGACACCCGGTCATACCAGCTCATACCTGCCAGGTGCCGCGGCCGCCCGACCAACCCCTCCGCTGCGCCAGCGTCTCACGCCAGCCGGGTCACCCGCACCTCGACGTCCCGCCTTCCGAGGCCCACTGGCCGCAGGACCCCTGGGGAGGTCGGTCGGGGTCGGGTCACTGGCGACGGACGTGCGCGGCCAGCTCGCGCATCCGGGCGACGTCGACGCCGGGGGTCCCCTGCAGCGTCAGGAACCTGCCGTCCTTGGTCGGTCCGACGATCGTCACGATGCCGAGCGGCGGCGCACGATGGATCTCCGCGGTGTCGCCGTCGATCGTCGCGGACCCGATCACCTGGCCGAACGTGCTGTGGTCACCGGGCGTACGCCAGCTGAGGACGACCCCGGCGTCGATCCCGTGGGCGTAGTAGAGCTTCTCGTCGGCCAGGAACGACTGGGGCGCGGGAGGTACCCAGCCCGGTGCCTCGAGGACGGCGTACGCGTCGGCGAGGCTGCTGGCCGGGATCGGCTGCACCTTCGGCGGCTTGTGCTGGGAGTGCTGGCGATGCGGAGCGTGGTGCCGTTGCGGCTTCAGGCTCTGGGCGCCGTGGGTCGGACGCGTGGTGATCTCGTGCGCCGTCCCGTGCGCAGCGCGGTCGTGCGCGATGCCCCACAGGCTGCCACCCAGGCCCACGGAGAGGACGGCCGCGCAGGACCACCCCGTCGTCATCCGGCGGCGGCGGATCCGCGATCCGGCCCGGAGCGCCTCGTGGGCCACCACGGCGGAGTCGGCCATGCTGTCGATGTCGAGAGCGGCGACCGCGGAGCGGAACGCAGCCTCGTCGGGGTCGAGCGGAGTCATGAGCGGTCCTCCTGGGTCGAGTGGATGTGCGGTCGTATGCGCTGCAACGCTCGTCTCGCCCGCGTCCGTACGGCGGGCTCACTGATGCCGAGCTGGTGGGCGGTGTCGCTCACGCTGAGGTCCTCCCAGTAGCGCAGGACCAGGACCGCGCGGTCGGTCGGTGCCAGCAACCGCAGCGCGGCCAGGACGTCCAGCCGGTCCTCGGGCCCGGTGCTGGCCGTCTCCGTCAACGTCAGGTCGTCCCTGGGGATCTCGCCGCTGCGACGGAGGCGCCGCTGGGAGAGAAACGTACGCGTGAGGGTCGTCCGCGCGTAGGCCACGGGGTTGCCGGCGCGACGTACCTTGCCCCACGAGACGTACAGCTTGGTGAACGTCGCCTGGACCAGGTCGTCGGCGGCCGCTCGCTCCCCGGTGAGCAGCAGGGCCGACCGCTGCAACGTCGACGTCGCCTGCAGCACGAACGAGGTGAACTCGTCGTCCCGGTGCGTCCGACCCATACCAGTAGGACGCCTCGAGAGGCCGAACAGGTGACACCCGGGTCGGACCGGATCCCGGGGTCCGGAAAGCCAGAACGCCGGGCCGACCCGGTGAGGTGGGTCGACCCGGCGTTCCAGGGTGGCGCCCGGTTCAGCGAAGGCGCCGGTTCAGCCGGTGATCAGCCGTGGGGCAGAAGCATCAGCTGAGGTTCAGTGCGGTGTCGTCGATCACGAACGAGGTCTGGAGGGACGAGTCCTCCGCACCGCTGAACGAGATCGAGACGGTCTGCCCCGCGAACGAGGACAGGTTGAAGGACTTCTGGCTGTACCCGGTGTTCTTGTTCAGGTTCGAGTACGTCGCCAGGGTCGTGCTGCCGGCCTTCACCGTCAGCTTGTCGTACGCCGTCGACGTGGTGGTCTCCGCCGTGTCGATGTGCAGGTAGAAGGTCAGCGTCGCGCCACACCCGGACGGGATCGTCACCGACTGGGACAGCGTGTCGGTGTGGGTGGTGCCGTAGCCGTCCAGCCACGCCTTCCACGACCCGGCGTGAGCCGGCTCGCCCGTCGAGCTGTCGATGACGCCCGAGGACGCCGACCACGGAGAGGCGGAGCCGGTCTCGAAGCCGGGGTTGCCGAGCTTCTGGCCGGAGCAGCCGCCGCCACCGCCGCCACCGATGGTCCACGTGAACGACGTGGAGCCGTGCGCTCCGGTCGTGTCGGTGGCCGTCACCGTGGGGGTGTAGGTGTTCGCGGTCGTCGGCGTACCCGTGATCAGGCCGGTCGAGGAGTTGATCGACAGGCCGGCCGGGAGGCCGCTCGCCGACCAGGTCAGCGTCTGACCCGACTGCGAGTCCGAGCCGGTCATCTGCAGCGACGCGGCGGTGCCGACGGAGCCGGACTGGTTGCCCGGGTTGTTGACCGTGACGGTGTTGGTGCCGCCACCGCCGGTGCACGTCGGGTCACCGGACTGCGCCGGCACCGACACGGCGTTCCACGCCGCCTTGGTGGTGTTGTACAGCGCGCAGGTCGCGTCGAGGTTCTTGGCCGCGGTCAGCGTCCAGGTGCGGTACTTCAGGTACGACGACGAGCTGGTCTTCATCTGCATCGCGTTGTACATGATCTGCTCGGCCTTCTGGATGCCGACGCCGGTCACCGACGAGCTGTTGCAGGTCGGGCTGGTGGGCTGCCCGTTGGTCGGGTTGGTGCCCTCGGCCAGCAGGTAGAACCAGTGGTTGCCCGGACCGGCGGCCGCGTGGACCTCCTCGTTCGGGATCGACGACGAGTAGCAGTTGTCGTCACCGGCGAGCGACGGGTTGTACATGTAGCGGATCGGGCCGGAGCCGACCAGGTTGACGGTCTCGCCGACGGTGAAGTCGGGAGTGTCGATCGGGTTGTTGGCGTACCACTCGGTCGCCGCGCCGAACGTGTCGGCCACGAACTCCTGGGTGCCGTTGCCGGAGATCCCACCCGGGGTGTGGTCGTCGACACCGTGACCCTGCTCGTGAGCGAGCACGTCGAGCACCGGGATCCACTGGTTCTGGGTGTTGTGGCCGATCTGCACCTGGGTGCCGTCGTAGTAGGCGTTCTCGTCGTTCAGGCCGATCCGGATCGGCCAGCCGCCGCCGTTGCCGTCGAAGCTGTTGCGCCCGTCCCACGCGGAGAGCATCTTGTTCTCCTGGTCCTCGACGTACATCGCGTCGACGCAGGCCGTCTCACGGTCGGTCTTCACGCCCGTGCCCCAGCTGTCGTCGGGGCCGGTGAACGTCGTGTTGTTGGACGCGTTCTGGCACTTGATCGTCGAGTGGTTCGGGTCCTGCATGGAGTACGTCGAGCCCGAGTGCGTCGTCGGGATCGTCAGGTTGCTGCCGTCCCAGGCGGAGTTGCCGGTGCCGTCGGCGACCCGCTGCCGGGCCTGGAGCACCTTGCCGTTGCGGGCGTCGACGACGACGTCCTTGATCGAGGGGATGACGCCGCGGCCACCGGTGACCCGGGTCTCCCAGCCGAGCCGCGACTGCTTGCCGTGCTGCCAGACGACCAGCTGCGGCCGGGTGTGCGCGGAGGCGCTGCGCACCTGGTGCTGCGCGGTGCGGAGGGCGGCTGCGCGGCCGAGCCGCGGGTCGACCGACGTCAGGCTGACCTTGTGGGTCTGGGCCACCGACGTGGTCAGGATCTGGCCGTGCGAGTCGCTGACGACGACGAAGTCGCCACCGACGACGGGAAGGCCACGGTAGGTCCGCTGGTACGGCGCGTACTGGATGCCGTGCGACGACACGACGGGCTTCGCCTGGAAGGCCTCGTGGGCACTGATCTTGAGTGCCGGCGCCTTGCTGGCGATCAGGTGGCGTGCGGACTGCGCCGCCAGGGTGCGGGCGCTCTGCCCACCACCGGTGGCGGCAGCGACCGCGTTGTGCGGGACCGCGGCGAACGCCGCCCCGAGCAACGCGGCGACCGCGAGGCCGCCGAGATGACTCCTGCTCATGCTGACTCCTGGATCCGGGCCGTGGCCCATTCAGACGGCGCGACGGGGGTATTCGGGGTGCCGTCATCCATGACCGATCCGGGGTACCGGCGCGGTCCCGGCCACCCCGGGGAGAGGTGAACCGTGGGCGAAATCTCGCAATCCGGACCAGGGGGGTCAACGAGTGCGGATCTGCAGGTTTGTGCATTGCAGGAACATGAGCGACGCGTGGCCCGACCCGTCGCGGAACCGCCGGCCACCGGCATGAACGCTCCAACGGGACCGCCGCGACGAAAGGCGTCGTCGTCCGGCCCGGGAAGCCGGGGAAAGGCTAGGGAAGGGTCAGGATCTCCGCGCCGTCGGCGGTGACCAGCAGCGTGTGCTCGAACTGTGCGCTCGGCCGCCCGTCGGAGGTGACGACGGTCCAGCCGTCGTCCCACATCACCCACTCGTGGGTCCCCAGGTTGAGCATCGGCTCGATCGTGAAGGTCATCCCCGGACGGATCTCGTCGTCGAAGCGCGGGTCGTCGTAGTGGGGGATGATCAGCCCGCTGTGGAACGCCGTCCCGATGCCGTGGCCGGTGAACTCGCGGACCACGCCGTACCCGAACCGCTTGGCGTAGGCCTCGATCACGCGGCCGATCACGTTGACCCGGCGCCCGGGCCGGACCGACGCGATCGCGCGCTGCAGCGCCTCGCGGGTGCGCTCGACCAGCAGCCGGGTCTCCTCGGCGACGTCGCCGGCGAGGAACGTCGCGTTGGTGTCACCGTGGACGCCGTCGAGGTACGCCGTGATGTCGATGTTGACGATGTCGCCGTCCTCGATCACCCGTGCGTCCGGGATGCCGTGGCAGACGACCTCGTTGACGCTGGTGCACAGCGACTTCGGGAAGCCCTTGTAGCCGAGCGTCGACGGGTAGGCGCCGTGGTCGCAGAGGAACTCGTGGCCGATGCGGTCGAGCTCGTCGGTGGTGACACCGGGGGCGACCTGCTCACCGACGAGGTCGCGGGCCCGGGCGGCCAGCCGGCAGGCGGCGCGGATCCGCTCGATCGTCTCGGCGTCCTTGACCTCGTCACCGGTGAACGGCGCGGGCGCCGGGCGGTCGACGTACTCCGGCCTGGCGATGGCGTCGGGCACCGGACGCCGCGGCGAGATCGCGGCCGGGGCGATCGCGGTCGTGGACATGTGCCGAGTCTACGGATGGCCCCTCTCGATGCCCGCCGTACCGCCGTAGTCTGCTCGGCATGGCGTACTGGTTCTGCGTGAAGCACCACCGCGTCGAGCAGACACCCGGCGACGTGTGTCCGCCCATCGACCGGCTGGGCCCCTTCGGCACCGAGGCGGATGCGACGCGGGCGCTGGAGAAGGCCCAGGAGCGCAACGAGGAGTGGGACAACGACCCGGACTGGAGCGACGACACCGACTGGGCAGGGCTTCCGAAGCCGCGTCGTCCCGAGTGACCGGACCGACCCCGCGCCGGCCGTCGCGGCCCACGCCGCCGCCCGCCCCGCCGTCGATCTCGCCACTGCCCTTCGCCGGGATGATCGGGCTGGCCTGCGTGCTGTTCCTCGACCTCGGCACGACGATCGTGCTGCCGTGGTGGGCGGTCGGGCTGCTGCTGGTGATCTGGGTCGGGCTCTTCGTGGTCGCCTGCGCCTGGTGGAACCCCCACCCCCGCCGCCTGCCCTGGCTCGCGGTCGTCGGCTTCGTGGTCTGGTTCGTGGTCGTCGTCGTGGTCAGCCTCGCGAGGAGGGGATAGTCCCGATCAGATCTGTCGTGGAGGTGCCCGGAACCGACCGTGCGGGAGCAGTTTTGATGGGGACTATCGCGTCAGAGCCAGCCGTTGGCGGTGGCGATCTGGACGGCCTCGGAGCGGTTGCCCGCCCCGGTCTTGCCGATGGCCGACGACAGGTGGTTGCGGACGGTGCCGGGGGAGAGGTGGACGCGATCCGCGATCACCGCGACCGCGGCGCCGTCGGCGGCGGCCCGCAGCACCTCCGTCTCGCGCTCGGTGAGCGGCGAGTCGCCGACGGTCAGGCTGTCCATGGCCAGCGCCGGGTCGACGACGCGGAGCCCCTGGTGGACCCGGCGTACGGCGTCGGCCAGCTGGGCGGCCGGCGTGTCCTTGACGACGAACCCGTCCGCACCCGACTGCATCGCCCGCCGCAGGAAGCCCGGCCGGCCGAAGGTGGTCACGATCAGCACCCTCGTCGACGGCGAGACGCGGCGTACCTCGGCGGCCGCGCTGATGCCGTCGAGGCCGGGCATCTCCACGTCGAGCAGAGCGACGTCCGGCCGGTGCTCGAGCACCGCGGGGACGACGGCGTCGCCGGAGGCCACCTCGGCGACGACCTCGAGGTCCGGCTCCAGCCCGAGCAGGGCCGAGAGCGCCCCGCGCACGAGTGCCTGGTCGTCCGCGAGCAGGAGCCTGATGGTCACGGGAGGACGACCTTCAGCGAGAAGCCCGGGTCCAGCGACTGGGTGATGACGGTGCCGCCCAGCGCCGCCGCGCGCTCGCGCAGACCCGTGATGCCGTGGCCGGCTCCAGCGGTCCGGGCGCCGCGGCCGTCGTCACGGACCTCGACCTCGTGCTCGCCCAGGACGACGGTGCAGCGACGTGCGCCGCTGTGGCGGATCACGTTGGTGATGCCTTCGCGCACCGCCCACGCGAACAGCTCCCGGGCGTCGGACGCGACGTCGTCGGTGGAGTTCGGGAGGTCGGCCTCGATCTCGGCCGCCGAGAGGGCGGTGCGGGCGCGCGCGAGCTCACCGGGCAGCGTCAGCTCCCGGTAGCCCTCGACCGCCCGGCGTACGTCGGCCAGCGCGTCGCGCGAGAGCCGTTCGAGGTCGTCGAGCTCGGCCTTGGCGCGGTCGACGTCCACGTCGATCAGCCGGTTCGCGAGCTCGGCCTTGACCGTGATCACGGTCAGGGAGTGCCCGAGGATGTCGTGCAGGTCGCGGGCGAAGCGGTTGCGCTCGTCCTCCAGGGCGAGGCGGGCGTTCTCCTCGCGGACCGCCAGCACCTCGATGTTGCGGTTGATGGACTGCGAGATGCCCCAGATCGCCAGGGTCGCGACCAGGGTGCCGAAGAGGATGCCCTCGTCCCGGTGCCAGCCGGGCACGAGCAGCGTCGCGGCGTAGGTCGTGCCGGCCACGGCCAGCGAGGCGAGCCAGGCCCACCGGGTCTGCAGGCACATCACGCAGATCACCGCGATGTAGACCGCCGCCGCGTCGCCCTTCTGGCCGATCGTCGCGCACATCACGACCGCCAGCGCGACCTCGACCACCACGACCAGGACCCCCTGCGAGGGACGCATCGGTGGGCGGAACGGCGCGCCGTGACGCCGCCACCGCATCCGCAGGAAGACCACCAGGTAGACGCCGGCGAACACCAGGGTGGTGACGAAGCCGACCCACCCCCGGAGATCGCGGCGGTCCCACGCGGCGCTGAGCGGCGAGAGCAGGTAGAACAGCCAGATCGCCGCGAACATGAGCCCCCACCGACGGGGACCGGTGACGCGGCCCTCGTCGCCGGGGGCGATGCTCGGACGCGACATGACTCGGAGGCTAGTCACACCCGGGCGGTGTCCTTGCTCATCCGCCAGGCGGCGCCGACCACGAAGATCGCGAACCAGCCGACCGCGTTGACCACGGCGAACCACGGCAGGTCGTGGGTCAGCAGCGAGCGGGCGGTCTCGGAGACGCCGTACATCGGGGTCCAGTAGGCGACGTGTCGCACGACGTCGCTGTACTGGTCGAGCGGGATGAACACCCCGCCCAGGAAGGACAGCAGCGCGAGGCCGGGGCCGAGGATCTGCATCGCGTTCTCGCCGGGGACGACGTAGCCGATGAAGACGCCGAGGGCGGCGAAGGTGAGGGTGCACACCAGCGTGAGCAACGGGCTGAGCACCCAGACGTGCGTCGGCATCACGGCCTTGCCCTGCAGCACGCCGACCACGTTCACCGCCGCGATCGCGAGAGCACCCATGAACAGGGCGACCAGCGCCTTCATCACGATGTAGACCACCGGGTTCAGCGGCGTCAGCCGGAGCTGGCGCGACCAGCCCAGGGAGCGCTCCAGCGCCACCATGGAGCCGGTCGCCGCGGAGGTGAGCGCGGCGCCGTAGAGCGCCATCGAGATCAGGATGTACGCCGCGACGTTGCCGGAGCCGGCCTTGTCGTCCCAGCCCTTCTGACCGCCGAAGCTCAGCAGCAGGGCGGCCGGGAGGATCAGCGTGAAGACGATCGTGCGGCGGTTGCGGAGCATGCGCCGCAGCTCGATGCCGAGCACCGTGAGGTTGAACCCACCCAGGGGCGGGACCCGGCGGACGGTCGGGTCGATGGTCTGCGTGGTCATGCCGAGGCTCCTTGGTCGGTGGTGAGGGTGTCGTCGTGGTCGCCGGTCAGGCTGAGGAAGGCGTCCTCGAGCCCGCGGGCGGTGATCTCCAGGTCGTGGGCCGACGTCTCGGTCAGCAGGTGGCGGGCGACCGCGTCGGTGTCCTTGGCGTGGATGTAGACGGCCTCGCCGCGGACGTCGACGCTCTCGACACCGGGCAGCGCCGACAGTGCGGCGGAGTCGGCCCCGGGCAGCGTCGCCCGGACCGTCCGGCCCGCGGCCAGCGCCTTGATCTGGCTGCCGGTGCCGTCGGCGACGATCCGGCCGTGGCTGATCAGGACGATGCGGTCGGCGTACTGGTCGGCCTCCTCGAGGTAGTGCGTCGCGAAAAGGACGGTGCGGCCCTTCTCCGCGTCGGCGCGGATCGACGACCAGAAGGCGCGGCGTCCCTCGACGTCCATCCCCGTGGTCGGCTCGTCGAGGAGCAGCAGGGCCGGGTCGGACAGCAGTGCCATCGCGAACCGCAGCCGCTGCTGCTCACCCCCCGAGCACTTGGCGACCTTGCGGTCGGCGATCCCGTCGATGCCGGCGGTGCGCAGCACCTGGTCGACCGGCGCGGTGTCGGCGAAGAGGCTCGCGGTGTAGGCGACGGTCTCGCGGACCGACAGGTCCTTGAGCAGGCCGCCGGTCTGCATCACCGCCGACACCAGCCCGCGGGCGATCGCCTGGCGTGGCTGGAGACCGAGCACCTCGACCGAGCCGGTGGTCGGCTGGGAGAGACCCAGCACCATGTCGATGGTGGTGGTCTTGCCGGCACCGTTGGGGCCGAGGAACGCGACGATCTCGCCCGGCTCGAGGGTCAGGTCGATGCCGCGGACGGCGTGGACGTCCCCGAAGTCCTTGGTGACCCCGGAGAGCTGGACGGCGGGCACGCGGCCGGCGCTCACGCCGGTCGTTCCCGAGAGGCTGGTCTGTGTCATGCGCCCAGCCTGGCGGAGGGGTCGGTCCGATCCCTCACACACGCATCACGACTTGGCCGTGACGTTTGTCATCGGGCTCAGAACGTGTGCTCGGGCCCCGGGAAGGTCCGGCCCTTGACGTCCTCGTCGAACGAGCGCGCCGCGCGGAGCAGCTCGCCGTGGAGGTCGGCGTACTGCTTGACGAAGGTGGGCATCCGTCCGGTGCGCCACCCGAAGGCGTCGGTCCAGACCAGCACCTGACCGTCACACTCGGCGCCGGCCCCGATGCCGATCGTGGGGATCACCAGCTCCTTGGTGATCTGGGCGGCGACGTCACCCGGGACCATCTCCATCACGACGGCGAAGGCGCCGGCGTCCTGGACGGCGTGCGCGTCGGCGATGACGCGCTCGCCGGCGTCGCCGCGGCCCTGGACCCGGTAACCGCCGAGGGCGTGCTCGCTCTGGGGGGTGAAGCCGATGTGGGCCATCACCGGGATGCCGCCCTGCGAGAGGCGCGTGATCTGCGGTGCCATCTCGTGACCGCCCTCGAGCTTCACGCAGTGCGCCAGCCCCTCCTTCATGAAGCGGGCGGCGGTGACGTAGGCCTGCTCGGGCGAGGCCTGGTACGAGCCGAAGGGCAGGTCGCCGACGACCAGGGCGCGCTGCACCGAGCGGCTGACCGCGCGGGTGAGGGGGAGCAGCTCGTCGACGCTGATCGGCACCGTCGTCTCGTAGCCGTAGACGTTGTTGGCCGCGGAGTCACCGACCAGCAGGACGTCGATGCCGGCCTCGTCGAAGGTGGCCGCGGTGTACTGGTCGTACGCCGTCAGCATCGAGAAGCGCTCGCCGTTCTCCTTGAACTGCCGGAGATGGTGGGTGCGCAGCCGCTTCACGGGTGCGCCGGCCTTCGCGGGACCGGTGCCGTACGGCGCGGCGACCTCGTCGTTCATACCGCAGCTCCTCAGCTCTCGTTGCCTCCAGGCTAGTGAGGTGGCGGCTCGATGGGCCCTGTGTCGCTCGTCACCACGTGATCATCGGGTGCTCACCACCGCGGCTCGGGCCGGGCGAGCTCGTGGCGGAGGTCGGCGAACGCGATGTCGTCGTCGCGGGTGCCGGTGTGCGGCGCGGCGAACCACGCGGCGTACTGGTGGATCTCGTCGAGCCGCCACTCGAGGTCGAACAGCTCGAGCATCTCCGGGTCGGCGCCGACCTCGCCGGGCTCCATGCCCTCCTCGACGAGCACGTGCAGGTCGACCTCGGCCGGCGCGAGCCGCAGCGTGTCCCAGTCGACGAGGAACCGGCCCTCGGCCGTCTGCAGCTGGTTGGCGTGGTGGGGCTCGCCGTGCGTCGCGACCCAGGTGTGCTGCCGCGCGAGGTCGGCGAGCCGGTGGTAGCGGTCCGTCCACCGGGCGATGTCGCCGAGACGGTCCCGCACGTCCGCGCGGGCGCGGTCGGCGTACGGGCCGGGTCCCCACTCCTGCTCGGTCACGGCGGCGACGGCCTGAGGGAAGTCCGGCCCGACCCGGGGACGCCACCGCGGCAGCCCCGCCGGCGGGTCGGTGGCGTGGAGCCGGGCCAGGACGTCTCGGGTCCAGGCCACGTCCAGCGGCTCGTCCGAGGTGCCGTCCTTCCACGGCGTGCAGCTCAGCGCGCCTCGGGCGAAGGGCACCAGGGGACCCCCGGAGCCGGCGGCCAGCGGGGCGAGCACGAACTCCAGGCCGCGGGCACGCAGGGCCGCCGCTCCGTCGTACGCCGCCTCGAGGACCGCGAACCCGTCCGCGTCGGCCCTGGGGTCGTAGGTGACGAACAGCCGGGGCACCTCGTCGGCGCGGGCCGTCCAGTGGTGGGCGCCGAAGCCGACCGGCAGGTAGCCGACCCGGTCGACGGCGGCGTCCCAGGACCGGCGTACCTCGGCGAGCAGGTCGTCGTCGGCGACCTCCGCCGGTGGCTCATGCACGGTCGGAGCGCCGGGCGCGCAGCCGGTCGAAGGCGCGGTCGGCCGGCGGCTTCCGGATCAGGTCGAGCAGCGCGGCGGTCGGCTCGTCGGGGCCGTACGTCGTGTCGACGGTGAGGTCGCAGTCACCGTGCGCGAAGACGAGCCGCAGCTGGGTGCGGGCGCTGCCCGGGTGGCGGTCGCCACGGGACTTCTCCCGGCGCGCGAGCTCCGCCGGGTCGCAGGTCACGTGGACCAGCAGCACGTCGAGACCGGCGCTGAGCCGGAGCAGGTCGTCGAGGCGCCACGGCTCGCTGAGCACGTGGTCGCCCAGCACGTCGCAGCCGACGGCGGCCGCGCCGACCAGCGCCCGGTGGTACGCCGCTCGGGTCCGGTGGAACACGTCGTGCCACTGCCGGTCGTTGAGCTCGGTCGACGGCCGGGTCCGGATCTCGTGGAACAGGTCGACCGGGAGCACCAGCCACGGCGTCGCGAGCCGGCGGGCGACCGCCTTGGCGAGCGTGGTCTTGCCGGCGCTCGACGGCCCGTTGAGCAGCACGATCCGACCCGACGCCATGCCCGAACGCTAGCGAGTCGCGCCGCTCGTCCTCAGCCGACCTCGCTGAGCCGGGGGACGACCTCGTCGGCCATCCGGTGGGTCCAGCCGACGGGGTCGCTCGGGTCGGGGCCGGCCCAGACCTGCTCGATGCCGAGCGCGGCCAGGCTCGCCATGGAGTCCAGCCAGGCGTCGACGTCGTCGAGTGGGCGAAGCCGGCTGGCGACCACGGTCTTGGCGATCTCGTCGTAGTCGCGCCCGACGTCCTCGCAGTGGCCGCGCAGGACCTCCAGCTTGTGCCGCACCTCGTCGGGCTCGGTCGCGAAGAGGTTGCAGGCGTCGGCGTACCGAGCGACCAGGCGCAGCGTCTTCCGCTCACCCGACCCGCCGATCATCACCCGCGGCCCGGTCGGCTGCAGCGGCTGCGGGACGAGGGTGAGCTCCTCGAGGTCGTAGTGGCGGCCGTGGTAGGCACCGCCGCCGTTCCACGCCTGCTTCACGATCTGGAGGGTCTCCTCGAGCCGCTCGAACCGCTCGCCCGTCGGCGGGAACGGCACGCCGAGGCCGAGGTGCTCACGCTCGTACCACGCGGCGCCGATCCCGAACATCGCCCGCCCGCCCGACAGCACGTCGAGCGTGGTCACGATCTTCGCGAGCAGCCCGGGGTGCCGGTAGCTGACGCCGGTGACGAGCAGGCCGAGCTCGAGGCGCGTGGTCTGGCCGGCCAGGAAGCCCAGGCTGGTGTAGCCCTCCAGCATCGGCTCGGGCGGACCGCCGAGCGCCTCCATCTGGAAGTAGTGGTCCATCATCGTCAGCGTCGCGAACCCGCCCTCGTCCGCGGCGCGGGCGACCCCGGCGAGCGTCTCACCGAGGGCCGCGGGCCCGCCGGGCCAGGTGAGGTTCGAGCAGTGCACTCCGAGCTTCATGCTGCCAACGTACGCCGGTACCGGAGAGCACCTCCGATCGGATGCCACGGGAGCCGACGTACCTCTCTAGACTGGGGGTGTGGAGTTCTACTCGGCGTACGCGCAGGGTTTCGCGCGGGTCGCGGCGTGCACGATGCCGGTGGCGCTGGCCGACCCGGAGACGAACGCCCGCACGCTGGTCGAGCTCGCGCGCTCCTGCCACGACGACGGCGTGGCGGTCGCCGTGTTCCCGGAGCTGTGCCTGAGCGGGTACTCCATCGACGACCTCTTCCTCCAGGACACCCTGCTCAACGCGGTCCAGGCGGCGATCCGGACGGTGGTCGAGGCGTCGGCCGACCTGCTCCCGGTGCTGGTCGTCGGGGCACCCTTGCAGCACGGCAACCGGCTGCTCAACTGCGCCGTCGTGATCAAGGCCGGTCGGATCCTGGGCGTCGCCCCGAAGTCGTACCTGCCGAACTACCGCGAGTTCTACGAGCCGCGCTGGTTCGCCCCTGGGAACGACCTCCGCGGTACGACGATGCACCTGGCCGGCGCCGAGGTGCCCCTCGGACCGGACCTCGTCTTCACCGCCACCGACCTGCCCGACCTCCGGCTGCACGTGGAGATCTGCGAGGACATGTGGGTGCCGGTGCCGCCGAGCTCCGAGGCTGCACTGGCCGGCGCCACCGTCCTGGCCAACCTCTCGGGGAGCCCGATCACCATCGCCCGGGCCGAGGACCGGCGCCTGCTCGTGCGCAGCGGCAGCTTCCGCGACAACGCGGCGTACGTCTTCGCCGCGGCCGGGCAGGGCGAGTCCACCACGGACCTGGCGTGGGACGGCCAGACCATGGTCTACGAGTGCGGCGACCTTCTCGGTGAGAGCGAGCGCTTCCCGCTCGGCCCGAGCCGGACCGTGGTCGACGTCGACCTCGACCGCATCCGGCAGGAGCGGCTCCGGATGGGCACGTTCGACGACAACCGGCGGGCGCTCGACGCGGCGCGACCAGCGGTGTCAGGCGTTCCGCGAGGTCGCCTTCGAGCTGTCACCGCCGACCGGCGACATCGGGCTGCGCCGGAAGCTCGACCGCTACCCGTTCGTCCCCGACGACCCCGACCGGCTGGCGCTGGACTGCTACGAGGCGTACCACATCCAGGTCGCCGGCCTGATCCAGCGCCTCGAGGCGATCGGCGAGCCCGCGGCGGTCGTCGGCATCAGCGGCGGTCTGGACTCGACGCACGCGCTGATCGTCGCGTGCCGGGCCATGGACGCGCTCGGCCGGCCGCGCAGCGACGTGCTCGCGTTCACGATGCCCGGCTTCGCCACGGGAGAGACCAGCCGGTCGCTGGCCACCCGGCTGGCCGCCGCGCTCGGCGTGACGTTCGAGGAGATCGACATCAAGCCGGCCGCCGAGCAGATGCTCAAGGACCTCGACCACCCCGCCGCGGCGGGGGAGCCGACGTACGACGTGACGTTCGAGAACGTCCAGGCCGGCCTGCGCTACGACTACCTGTTCCGGCTCGCCAACCAGCGCGGCGGCATCGTGGTCGGCACCGGCGACCTCAGCGAGCTCGCACTCGGCTGGTGCACCTACGGCGTGGGCGACCAGATGTCGCACTACAACGTGAACGCCGGGGTGCCGAAGACGCTGATCCAGCACCTCATCCGCTGGGTGATCGACAGCCGGCAGCTCGACGACGCGGCCGGCGCGGTGCTCGGCGAGATCCTCGACCAGGAGATCACCCCCGAGCTGATCCCGACGCTGGAGGGGCAGAAGGCGCAGGCCACCGAGGACACGGTCGGGCCGTACGCCCTGCAGGACTTCACGCTGTACCACGTGCTCCGGCTCGGGTACCGGCCGACGAAGATCGCCTTCCTCGCCTGGCACGCGTGGCGCGACGCCGCGGAGGGCGAGTGGCCGCCGGGCTACCCGCCCGAGCGCCGGGCGTCGTACGACCTCGGCGAGATCCGGCACTGGCTCGAGGTCTTCTGCCGGCGCTTCTTCGCCAGCCAGTTCAAGCGCAGCGCGCTGCCGAACGGGCCCAAGGTCAGCGCCGGCGGCACGATGAGCCCGCGCGGCGACTGGCGGATGCCCAGCGACGCCGCGGCGACGGCGTGGCTCGCGGACCTCGAGAACGTCCCCGCTCCCTGATCCCGGCGGCGCCGGCCCGGTCGTGACCCGATCGTGACCGGGGAGCACAACCTTTGCCGCGACCGCCGAGTCGAAGGGGTCAGTGGCGGCACCGACGGGGGGCCGCCTCGAGCCTCGGGAGACGAGATGACTCCAGCACGACGGATCCGCGGGATCGCCGCGGTCCTCGCCACCGTGACCGCAGCGACCCTTGCGACGACCGCCCAGGGGGATGCGCATGCCGCCACCGCTCCCACTGCCACGTCGGCCGCCGCGGAGCGCGGAGCACCGGCGATGACCCGGATACACCTGCACGTGTCCGGCTGTGACCGGTGCTCGGTCACCCTGCAGCACGCGATCACCCATGCGGAGCACGTCTGGACCTCAGGCACGCAGAAGGTCGGCAGCGACCACCGGGTGACCTTCAACATCCGCACCGCGCGGACGAAGGGACTGTCCTTCGTCCTGGACGCGCCGTGGGAGCGCGACACGGGGGCGGTCTCCAACATGGTGACGCGGTACCCGGGGCACCGCGTGGACTCGTGGGTGACCCGGAAGGAGGCCCGACACGCCGCCCGCGCGGAGGGCTGCTGGGCGGGGACCGGACTCGACGAGGTGTGGCTGGGCTTCCACGTCGCACGCGTGCCGGCGACGTCACTGCCCGGTCACCGCACCCACATCCCGCTCGCCTACGCGACCCACTCGATGGCGAGCTGGCGGCCGAAGGTGAAGACCTTCAAGGGCACGATCGGCAACCAGGACGCCTTCTACTGCACGAAGCCCGCGACCACGAAGCTCACCCTGCGGGTGCCGCAGTGCCGCAGCTGTGAGATCGGCGTGATGAACGGGGCGACCCGCCCGGAGAACACCTGGGCCGCCGAGCCGAAGAAGGTGCGCAACGGCTCGGTCACCTTCCGCGTCCCGCGGCCGGACACCCGCGGCATCAGCGCCACGGTCACCGCGCCCTGGGAGGGCACGACCGGCTACACCACGCTCGTGGCGTTCCGGTACGCCGGACACCGGGTCGGTGACCCGGTCGGCTTCAAGGACGCACGCGGACGGCAGCACGGCTCGCCCTGCTGGGGTGGCACGACGGCGAAGGACCTGACCGTGCCGCTGACGGTGCGCCGGGTCCGCGTGCCGGGCACCACCGGTCCGACGAACGGCACCATCGCGTACGCCGACGTCACCCAGCCGTGGCTCGCACCGATGCTGCCGGCGGGCAAGGGTGTGCTCGGCTCGCAGGAGGTCATCACCTGCCACCGGTGACGGGGACGATGCCCGCCGGCTCCCGGGCCGGCGGGCATCGGCGTCTCCCGAGTCCCGGTCGCCCGGAGTTCACCCAACGGTTGCGGGCTCACGTCTGTTCGAAACGTCGACGCGGGTCTAGCGTGTCGAACGTTGTCGGGGTTCTCTGCTCGAGGGAGATCGAACATGCGCGTTCGTCCGGGTCAGGTCCGTCAAGGCAAGGCCGGGTTGGCCGCCGTCTCGCTGGTGGTGGCCACCGCGGTCGGGGCGATTCCGGCGGTCGCGTCGCCGTCGGCGGCTGCCCATCCATCGGGCTGCCATCTCGGCAACGGGGTCAAGCACGTGATCGAGATCGTGTTCGACAACGTGCACTTCTTCCGGGACAACCCGAACGTCCCGTCCGACCTGGAGCAGATGCCCCACCTGCTCAACTTCCTGGAGTCGAACGGCACGGTGCTGTCGAACTCCCACACGCCGATGATCGCCCACACCGCCGACGACAGCCTGACGATCTACACCGGGCTGTACGGCGACCGGCACGGCCAGCCGGTGTCCAACACCTACAACGTCTTCAACCCGGACGGCACGACGGACACCGCGACCTCGTTCACGTACTGGACGTCGCCGATCATCGACACCAAGACGAGCCCGGCCAAGCCGAGCACTGTCGACTCCGCGCCGTCGATGACCTACTCCGACACGGTGCCCGCCAGCGGCACGCCCGACCGCTCCACCCCTGCTCCGTGGGTGCCGTTCACCCGCGCGGGCTGCACGGTCGGCAACTTCTCGACCGCCAACATGGTGCTGGAGAACGCCGCCGTCGACGTTCCGACCGTGTTCGGCGCGGACTCTCCCGAGGCTCAGGAGACGGCCGCCAACCCGGACGCCTTCAAGGACATCCAGGTCGCCGAGTACGTCGGTGAGGCCGTCCACTGCGCGCGCGGCGCCTCACTCTGCGCCGACTCGTCCCGCCCGGTCACCGACTCCTTGCCGACGGAGCCCGGCGGCTACCACGGCTACGACGCGCTGTTCGGCGCGAAGTACATCGCACCGGCCATCGGCGGCGGCGCGAACGTGAGCCACCACGGCTACCCGGTCACCGACGCGAACGGGAACCTCGTCGACCTGGACGGGAACACCTTGCAGGAGCCGTTCACGCACACGCCCGGTTTCCCGGGCTTCAGCCCGACCGCCTCGCAGAGCCTCGCGGTGCTGGCCGACATGCAGGAGGCCGGCATCCCGGTCACCTACGGCTACATCTCCGACACGCACGACAAGAAGTCCGGCGCCACCGGCTGCACGTCGCCCGGCAACGCGCTCGGCCCCGGCGACGCCTGCTCGGTCGCCGCGCTGCACGCGTACGACAACGCGTTCAACACGTTCTTCCAGCGGCTCGCGGCCGACGGCATCACGCCGGCGAACACCGAGTTCATGATCAGCGCCGAGGAGAACGACCAGTTCGCGGGCGCGAACGTCGGCAGGTCGACCGAGCCGACGCCGGCCGGCTGTGACGGCGTGACGGTGGCGTGCAGCTACTCGAGCACGCAGGACGGCGAGCTGCAGGCGAACATCAAGGGCCTTCTCGCCACGACGCCGACCGGTACCTCCGGCACGCAGTACGACGTGCAGCCTCAGGGTGCGTCGATCTACGTGCACGGTCAGCCGGCAGCGGACGACCCGGCGGTCCGTCAGATGGAGCGGGACACGGCTGCGATGACCAACACGACGTCCGATCCCTACGTGAACTACAGCGGCGTGCCGGACGAGAAGATCGTGAAGTACCAGGCGGGTGCGCTGGAACAACGAGTGCTGCACATGCAGACGAACGATCCGCTGCGAACGCCGACGTACTCGATCTTCCCGATGCCTGACTACTTCTTCTCCACGTCGGGGCCGAACGTCTCGTTCAACAACGGGTTCGCCTACGACCACGGGTACTACTCGCCGAACATCGACATCACCTGGGCGGCGATCGCGGGTCCGGGCGTGAGGTCCAGAGGCGTGGACGGCCCCGGACCGACCGGCGGCAACGAGTCCCACGACCCGAGCTCGACGCACACCGTGCCCGAGGCGTCCAGGCACGGCACCTGGGTCGAAGAGGCCGACCTCCGTCCGACGCTGCTGCACCTGGTCGGCCTGACCGACGACTACCAGACGGACGGCCAGGTGATCACCCAGGCGCTGACCTCACCGCACCGGGCACTCCGGGAGGTGACCGGACTCGGAGCGCTCTACCGACAGCTCAACTCGAGCGTGGGTGCGTTCGCGACGAACACGTTGCTCGCGGACTCCAAGGCACTGGCGAGCGGGTCGACGTCGGACGACTCGGCGTACGTGGCCGAGCAGCACGCGCTGCGGACGATGGCCCGCCACCGCGACCTGCTCGCGGCGCTGATGAAGGTGACCCTGGCTCGGGCCGCACGCGGGATTGCGCCTCATCACCACGAGGTGCAGCTTGAGAAGCGGGCGGGGCGGGCGCTGCTGAGGCAGGCGGCTCGGCTGGCACGGCACGCGTAGGTCGGCCGGCCAGGCGTGCTGGTGCGGGCCTCGACCGGCGAAGGCTCGCAACACCGCCGTAACACGGCTGGGCCAGACTGCGACGCATGGGCAAACAGGAAGACTTCGTCCTGCGCGCGCTCGAGGAGCGCGACGTCCGCTTCGTCCGGCTCTGGTTCACCGACGTGCTCGGGTTCCTCAAGTCGGTCGCGGTGGCGCCGGCCGAGCTCGAGGGCGCGTTCGACGAGGGCATCGGCTTCGACGGCTCGGCGATCGAGGGCTTCGCCCGCGTCTACGAGTCCGACATGCTCGCCAAGCCCGACCCCGCGACGTTCCAGATCCTGCCGTGGCGCAGCGGCGACGGGCCGTCCACCGCCCGGATGTTCTGCGACATCGTGATGCCCGACGGGTCGCCGTCGTACGCCGACCCGCGGCACGTGCTCAAGCGCACCCTCGGCAACGCAGCCGAGCAGGGGTTCACCTTCTACACCCACCCCGAGATCGAGTTCTACCTGTTCAAGGACGGCCCGACCCCGGGCGAGGACCCGGTGCCCGTCGACCGGTCCGGCTACTTCGACCACACCGCGCAGTCGCAGGGCGCCGACTTCCGCCGCGAGGCGATCACGATGCTCGAGTCGATGGGGATCTCGGTGGAGTTCAGCCACCACGAGGGCGGCCCGGGACAGCAGGAGATCGACCTGCGGTACGCCGACGCACTCTCCACCGCCGACAACATCATGACCTTCCGCACCGTGATCCGTGAGGTCGCGCTGAGCCAGGGGATCTGGGCGACGTTCATGCCCAAGCCGTTCACCGACCAGCCCGGGTCGGCGATGCACACGCACGTCTCGTTGTTCGAGGGCGACCGCAACGCGTTCTTCGAGGCCGGCGCGGAGTACCAGCTGTCCAAGACCGGACGCCAGTTCATCGCCGGGGTGCTCCGCCATGCCAGCGAGATCGCCGTGGTCACCAACCAGTGGGTCAACAGCTACAAGCGGCTGATCGGCGGCGGCGAGGCACCGTCGTACATCTGCTGGGGCCACAACAACCGCTCGGCCATGGTGCGCGTGCCGATGTACAAGCCGCAGAAGGGCGTCTCGACCCGGGTCGAGCTGCGCACGATCGACTCCGCCTGCAACCCCTACCTCGCCTTCGCCGTCGTCCTCGCGGCCGGGATGAAGGGGATCCACGAGGACTACGAGCTGCCCGAGGGCGCCGAGGACGACGTCTGGTCGCTGACCGAGCGGGAGCGGAAGAGCCTCGGCATCGAGCCGTTGCCGACCAGCCTGTCCGAGGCGATCCGCGTGGCCGAGGACTCCGAGCTGCTCGCCGAGACGCTGGGCGAGCACGTCTTCGACTTCTTCCTGCGCAACAAGCGGACCGAGTGGGGGGAGTACCGCACCGAGGTCTCCGCCTTCGAGCGCGACCGCATGCTGCCGGTGCTCTGACCGCCGGGCGTGTCCCAGGTGCCCGAGGTGTCGCCCGACGCCGGTCCTCGCTTCCGCCTGTGGCCGCCGGTGTCGGTCGGGGTTCCGTTGGTCGCCGGTCTCGCCCTGTCCGGAGCCGCCGGCGACCCCTGGCGTTCGTCGACGGTGTCGACGTGGGTCGGTTGGGTCCTGCTCGCCCTCTTCGCCGGCTGGAACGGCTGGGCCCTGGTCATCATGGCTCGACACCGGACCGGTCTGCTGCCCGGGCAGCCGAGCACCACCGTCCTGGACAGCGGGCCGTTCGCGTGGTCACGCAACCCGCTGTACGTCGGCCTCCTCGCCGCCTCCGCCGGCGTCGCCGTCCTCGCGGGCTCGCTCTGGGCCCTGGTCGCCCTGCCGCTCGAGTGGGCCCTGCTGCACTGGGGTGCGGTCCTGCCCGAGGAGCGGTACCTGACCGCCAAGTTCGGCGACGCCTACGCCGACTACCGGGCCCGGGTGCGCCGCTGGCTGTGACCGGCCGCTCGGCGTGCTGGACGGCCCGCCCGGATAGGTTGGGACCGTGACTCCGCGCGTGCTCGTGGTCCAGCACGAGGACGACGACCCGATCCACCTGATGGGCGGCTGGATGGAGGGCGTCGACCTCGACGTCTGCCGCGCCCACGACGGCGATGCGGTCCCGGACTCGGTGGACGAGTACGCCGGCCTCGTCGTGATGGGCGGCGCGATGGGTGCCCACGACGACGAGGCGGCCCCGTGGCTGCCGGCCGTGCGCGAGCTGATCCGCCGGGCCGCCGAAGCGCGGGTCCCGACGCTCGGCATCTGTCTGGGCCACCAGCTGTGCGCCGTCGCCCTCGGTGGCGAGATCGAGGTGAACCCGAACGGCCGCCAGCTCGGATTGCTCGACGTCGGATGGACCGCCGAGGCCGTCGACGACGCGCTGATGGGTGGCCTGGTCGGACCGCGCCGGGCCATGCACTGGAACGACGACGTCGTCGCGCGGCTCCCCGACGGTGCGACCCGGCTGGCCACGGCGAGCACGGGCGAGGTGCAGGCGGCGCGGCACGCACCCACGGTGTGGGGCATCCAGTGGCACCCCGAGGTGGACGACGAGCTGGTGGCTGCCTGGGCCGTCGACGGCGGCCTGGCGCCCACCGAGAAGGCGGGACTGCTGGACAGCCTCGTCCAGGCACGTCGCGATCTCGACGAGGCGTGGCAGCCGCTCGCCCGCCGGTTCTCCGAGCTCGTCGCCTCGTCCCGATCGGTGGAGACGGCCGACGACTAACCGGTCGTCGCGCCGGCGCCCGAGGTGAACGAGTCCCGCACCCGGTCGCGTACGTCGCGCGCCGCGCCGAGCCGGTCCAGCCCGAGCAGGGCCGCACCGACGACCGGTGGCGTGCGTACGACGCGGGGCTCGGCCAGGGGGGCCGCCGCCGAGAGGCGACGGTCGATCTCGTCCATCAGCTGCGGATGTCCGGCGGTCAGCACGCCGCCCCCGAGCACGACCGGGATCGGCTCGCCCAGCACGTCGAGACGACGCATCGCGGCGACGGCGAGGGCCACGACCTCCTCGGCCTGACGGCGTACCAGGTCGGAGGCGACCTCGTCGCCGTCGGCCGCGACGGCGAACAGCACGGGTGTCAGCTCCATGCACTGGGCCTCGGTGAGGGTCCCGAGGTGCACCGCCGCGATCAGCTCGTCCATCGAGGTCAGGCCGGCGTGACGCGGCAGTGCCTCGCTGAGCGCGGTGGCGGGCCCCCGGCCGTCGACGGCGCGCGCCGCCCACCACATGGCTTCCTGCCACAGGTTGCCGCCGCCGCCCCAGTCGCCCGAGATGTGACCGACGGCGGCGAAGCGAGCGGTGGAGCCGTCGGGGAGGATGCCGGCGCAGTTGATGCCGGCGCCGCAGACGACCGCGACCCCGCGGCGCTCGTCCAGCCCGGCCCGGAGCAGGCCGAACGTGTCGTTGAAGACCTCGGTCGACGCGCCCCAGCCCTGGGCCAGGATCGCCGCCTCGAGCTCCTCGTGCTCGACCGGCAGGTCGGCGTTGGCCAGGCACGCGGACACGTGCCGGGCGACGGCCGGGCTGCCGGCGAGGCCGGAGGCCGCCCGTGCCTTCTCGACCAGGGGTGCCAGCCCGGCCACGGCGGCCGTCGCGCCGAGGCGGTCGGGACGGAACGACCCGCCACGTGCCCGGCCCCGTACCGAGCCGTCGGCGGCGACGATCGCGACGTCGGTCTTGCTGTTCCCGGCGTCGACCGCCAGCACCGCGGCGAGCATCCCAGCGTCCTCCATGTCAGGCCCAGGGGAGGTACTGGCGGTTGTGGGCGATGAGCCGGTCGGCCAGCCCGTGGGCGAGGTCGATCTGCCCGACGAGCGGATGGGCCAGCAGGGTCTGGAACACCCGGTCGTAGCCGCCGCGGATCGCGGCGTCCAGCGCCAGGTGCTCGTACGCCGTCACGTGCGCGACCAGCCCGGCGTACAACGGAGCGAGCGGGGCGATCTCCACGGCTCGCACCCCGGCCCGGTCGACGGTGGCCGGGACCTCGATCACCGCGTCGTCGGGGAGGAACGGCAGGGTCCCGTCGTTGCGGAGGTTGACCACCTGCCGGGTCGCGGCACCACCGCTGCCGAGCAGGGAGGCGGTGAGCTGCACGGCCGCCTCGGAGTAGTACGCACCGCCACGCTCCATGAGCAGGGCGGGCTTCTCGTCGAGCGCCGGGTCGGCGTACAGCGTGAGCAGCTCCTGCTCGATCTCGGCGACGCGCGCGGCCCGCGAGCCGCCGGCCCGCTGCTCGGCCACGACCTCGTCGTGGGCGTAGTAGTACCGCAGGTAGTACGACGGGACGACGCCGAGGCCGCGCACGACCTCCACCGGGAGCTCGAGCGACTCGGCGATCTCGGTGCCGTGCCCGGCGAGGAGCTCCGGGAGCCGGTCGACACCGGCGACGGTGGCCGCGCGTTCCCAGGTCAGGTGGTTGAGCCCGACGTGGTCGAGAGCGACCTCGTCCGGCGTGACGCCGAGCCAGTCGGCGAACGAGCGCTGGAACCCGATGGCGACGTTGCACAGGCCGACCGCTCGGTGACCCTCCTGCAGCAACGCGCGGGTCACGATGCCGACCGGGTTCGTGAAGTCGATGATCCAGGCGTCGGGTGCCGCCGCGCGCACGCGTTCGGCGATGTCCAGCACCACCGGGACGGTGCGCAACGCCTTCGCGAAGCCGCCGGCGCCCGTGGTCTCCTGGCCCACGCAGCCGCAGTCCAACGGCCACGTCTCGTCCTCGAGCCGGGCCGCCTGACCGCCGACCCGCAGCTGCACGAGCACGGCGTCGACGCCGTCGAGCGCGGACTCGAGGTCGGTCGTCGTCGTGAGGCGTCCCGGATGACCCAGCCGGGCGAGGATGCGGCGGCCGAGCGCGCCGATCAGCTCGAGCCGGTCGGCGGCCGGGTCGACCAGCACCAGCTCGTCCAGCGGCAGGACGTCCTGCATCCGCCCGAGCCCGTCCACCAGCTCCGGGGTGTACGTCGACCCACCGCCGACGACCGCCACCTTCATCGCCACGTCGTCACCCCTTGACCCCGGTCAGCGTGACGCCCTCGATGAACGCCCGCTGGGCGAAGAAGAACAGCATGATCACCGGCGCCATCACGAGGACCGTGGCGGCCATCGTCAGGTTCCAGTCGGTGTGGTGCGCGCTCTTGAACGACTGGAGGCCGTAGCTGAGGGTCCACGCGCCGGGGTTCTCGCTGGCGTAGATCTGTGGTCCGAAGTAGTCGTTCCAGCAGTAGAAGAACTGGAACAGGCCGACCGCGGCGATCGCGGGCTTGATCATCGGGATCACCACCCGCAGCATCGTCCGGAAGTCGCCGCAGCCGTCGATCTTCGCGGCCTCGAGGTAGGCCGACGGGACGGTGAGCATGAACTGCCGGAGCAGGAAGATCGTGAACGCGTCGCCGAAGGCGAGCGGGATGATCAGCGGCCACAGGGTCCCGGTCAGGTGGAAGTTCTGCGCCCAGACCAGGTACAGCGGGATGATCGAGACCTGCGGCGGCAGCATCATCGTCGCGATCACGACCATCATCGCGACGTTGCGCCCGCGGAAGCGGAAGTAGGCCAAGGCGTAGGCCACCGGCAGGCTCGAGAGCAGCGTCAGGGCCGTCCCGGAGACGGCGTACACGATCGTGTTGCGCCACCACGTGGTGAAGCCCTGCGTGTGCCAGACGTCGACCAGGTTGTGCCAGGCGAACGGGTTCGGCCAGAGAGCGCGGGTCAGCGACTGCTGGTCCGACATCAGCGCGGTCAGCACCACGAAGACGAACGGCAGCACGAACAGCAGGCCGAGAGCGACCGCGAAGCTGTGCAGGGCGACCCACTCGAGCATGCGACGCCGGCGGAGGGCCTGCGGCGAGAGGGCGGTGGTCGTCATCTCAGTCCTCCGCCGTCAGGAAGCCGCTGCCGCGCCGCATCAGGAAGGCGGCGAAGACCATGGACAGGACGAACAGCACCACGGCGACCACGCACGCGGCGCCGATGTCGAACCGCTGGAAGCCGAGGTTGTAGACCAGCTGCGGAAGGGTCAGCGTCGACTTGTTCGGGTACCCGGGCTCGAACTGGTTGCCCGAGCCGGCGATCTGCCCGCTCGCGACCTGCCCCGCCACGATCGGCTCCGTGTAGTACTGCATCGTCGCGATCACACCGGTGATCACCGCGAACAGCAGGATCGGCCGCAGGTGGGGGAGCGTCACGTGCCGGAACCGGTGGACCGCGCCCGCGCCGTCGAGCGAGGCCGCCTCGTACAGCTCGCGGGGCACGTCGAGCAGGGACGCCATGAAGATCACCATCAGGTCGCCCACGCCCCAGAGCGCCAGCAGTGTCAGGGCGGGCTTGGACCAGCTCGGGTCGTTGAACCAGCTCGGTGCGTTCACACCGATGCGGCCGAGGATCGTGTTGACCGGGCCGGTGCCGGGGTTGAGCAGGAAGACGAACGCGAGCGTCCCGGCCACGGGAGGTGCGAGGAACGGCGCGTAGAAGATCGTCCGCAGCGCCGAGCTCCCGCGCTTGACGTGGATCACCAGCAGACCGAGCACGAGGCCGGCCACGATCCGCACGGTCACGAGCACGACGACGAACCAGAGCGTGTTGCGCATCGCCGGCCAGAAGTCCGGGTAGTCCCGGAAGACGAACGTCCAGTTGTCCAGGCCGTTCCACGTCGGCGACACGAACCCGTCGTACTTGGTGAACGAGAGGTACGCCGTCGTCACGAGCGGGTAGATGAAGAACAACCCGGTCCCGAGCAGCCAGGGCGACAGGAACGCCAGGTTGCGCAGCCACTCCCGTCGTCGGCGGCTGCGCAGCCCTGGGTTCCTGGTCGGTCTGACCCGTCCGGCCTTCGATCCGGCTGGTGTCGTGACGGTCACTGGACCTGAGCGATGTTGGTGTCGATCTGCTTCGCGGCGTCGTCCAGCCCGCCCTGGAGGTCCGTCTGCTTCCCGGACTCGTAGTCGTAGCCGAGCTGCTGCAGGACGATCTGGTAGTCACCTCCGTTGGGGCTCGCGGGAGTCGTGGTGCTGTCCGGGTTGGACGCGATCTTGATGAACTGCTGGAAGTTCGGGTCCTGGCTGACCTTCGGCGACTTCAGCGCGGCGATCGTCGACGGCACGTTGTGGATCGCGTTGGCGAAGTTCACGACCGCGTCGGTGTCCGTGGTCAGGTACTTCACGAACTCCCAGGCGGCGTTCTGCTTGTCGCTGGTGCTCGCGATGCCGACGATCGTGCCCGTGGTGTAGCCCTTGCCGTACTGGTCGGCCTGGTCGTCGGGCACCGGGAAGGGAGCCACCCCGTAGTTCACCTTGCTGTCGGAGTCGTCGATCATGCCCGCGCGCCACTCGCCGTCGATGAGCATCGCGACCTGGCCGGTCATGAACGCGTTGTTGTTGCTGAACTCCTCGCCGGCCGAGGTGCGGAACTTGTCCAGGCTCGCGTAGCCGCCGAGCTTGTCGATCAGGCTCTTCTGCCACTCCATGGCGGACTTGATGGCAGGGTCCTGGCCGACGTTCGACTTGCCGTCCGAGGTGAAGTACGTCGGTCCCCACTGGGCCGAGAAGTGGGTGATCGTCGACTCGTAGAAGTGGTAGTCGGGCTGGAAGCCGAGCTGGGAGTAGGAGTCACCCGACTGCTTGGTCAGCTTGACGGCGTCCGCGTCCAGCTCGGACATCGTCTTCGGGGGCGAGCTGATGCCGGCCGCCTTGAACATGTCCTTGTTGTAGTACAGCCCGTACGCGTCGCTGAGGAGCGGGAGCGTGCACTGGTCGCCGTTGTACTGGGTGTAGGAGAGCTGGGCGTTCGGGAACGTCGTGGTCGGGTCGATCCCGGACTTCTGGAGGAACGGCGTCAGGTCCACGAACGCGTGCGAGGTGCAGAACTCGCCGACGTTGTCGGTGGTGAACGACGAGACGACGTCCGGCGCGGAGGGCCCGCCGGCCCGCAGCGCCTGGTTGATCTTGTCGTCGGTGATGTTGCCGACCGCCTTGACGTGGATGTTCGGGTGCACCTTCTCGAACGCGTCGATGGTCGCCTGGATCGCCTTCACCTCGCTGGGCGCGCTCCAGCCGTGCCAGAACGTGATCGTCACGTCCGCGTTCGGGTTGTCGTTCGCCCCTCCCTTCGAGGAGCCGAAGCACGCCGTCAGGGCCAGCGCCAGGACAGCGGTCAGGGCGGTGCCGGCGACGCGGCGACGCACGTGCGGTTTCTTCATGGTGATCTCCTGGTGACGGGCCGGGCGCTGCCCGGGTTGGCGAGATGACGAACCGTGTCGAAGACGTCGTCCCGAGCGGCGGCGAGAGCGGTGTGCAGCGCCCCGGTGAGCACCGGACCCTCGCGGACGTCGGCGAGCTCGAGGCGGGGACGGCTCGCGGCCAGCGAGCCCAGCTCGTCGGCGACCGCGGCGCGCAGCCGGTCACCGCCGGCCTGCGCCACCGATCCCGAGAGCACGACCAGAGCCGGGTCGAGGACCGCGACGAGCGAGGCGATCCCGACGGCCAGCCGGTGACCGAGCGTGGCCAGCAGCTGGTCCCCGGCGCCCGGGGTCTCGAGGGCGGTCCGGACCGCCGCCGGGGCGGTGGTGGCGCGCAGACCGAGGGAGCGGGCCAGGGCCAGGACGGCCGGTCCGCCGGCCAGCTCCTGGAACGCGCCGGCGTTCCCACGGCGTACGTCGCGCACGAGCGGCGTACCCGGGAGCGGGAGGAAGCCGATCTCGCCGGCACCTCCGGTGACGCCGCCGTAGAGCCGGCCGCCGATGACGACCGCGGCACCGAGGCCCTCGTCCACCCAGAGCAGGACGAAGTCGTCCACGCCGCGGGCGCGGCCGGCCTCGAGCTCGGCGACCGCCGCGAGGTTCACGTCGTTCTCCACCTGGACCGGCACACCGGCGGCGTCGCCCAGCCGGTCGAGCAGGCCGGGGTCGTGCCAGCCCGGGAGGTGGCGGGCGTAGCGCAGCCGTCGGGTGTGCGGGTCGAAGGCGCCGGGCGTGCCGATGGCGACGTGGAGCAGGTCGGCCGTGTTGAGCCCGGCGGCGGTGGTGGCCCCTTCGAGGGCGGACACCACGTCGGTCACCGCGTCGGGACCGGAGCGCCGCGGAGTCCGCAGCTCGTGCTCGCCGACGATGTGCCCGGTGATGTCCGCGATCGCGGCGCTCACCCGGGCCGGGGTGACGTCGAGCGCCGCGACGTGGGCCGCCCGCGGGTTCACGGCGTAGAGCTGGGCACGGGGGCCGGGGCGGCCCCGCGAGCTCCCGCTGGCGACGACCAGGCCGGCCGCCTCGAGCCGGCTGAGCAGCTGCGACGCGGTCGGCTTCGACAGGCCGGTCAGCTCGCCGAGCCGGGTGCGGGACAGCGGCCCGTGCTCGAGCAGGAGGTCGAGGGCGGCGCGGTCGTTGATGCCGCGCAGCATCCGTGGGGTGCCGGGCCTCATCGAGACCCGGTCCGCGTCGGCAGCCGTGCCGGCAGGTCCGCGTCCGGGCGCAGCCGGAGCTCGGCGGCGGCCGCGATGATCGCCGCTCCCGTCATGTCCAGGGCGGGCTCGTCGGTCTGCCACGACCGGACGTCGTCGAGGTAGCGTCCGTCCCGACCGTCGAACCGGTGCAGCCGGCTCGACGCCGACGTGCAGTGCCGCATCCCGGTCTGGAAGCCGCCGAGCCCGCCGTCGAAGTTGTCCTTGCCGTTGGGGCCGTTGACCACCGCCCCGATGTCGAGCGGCGGGGACCCGTCGAGGGAGCCGGAGAGGTTGGCGACCTGGTGCTGCATGCACTGTGGGAACCGCTTGCCGATGCCGACCATGGCGGTCACGCCCCACGGGTCGCCACCGAGCAGCCAGGTGCGCTCGAGGCTGGCGAACCCCCGGAACTTCCGGCTCTGCGTCAGCCGGTCGTAGAGCGCCACCGTGGCGATCAGGCCGAAGGTGTGGGAGTTCGCGTCGAACTCGGCGACCGACTCCGCCGCGCCGAAGGGCTCGTGGCGGGCATGCGCCATGCCCAGGTGGATCTGGTGGCTCAGGTCGCGGACCAGGTCGCCGCGCGAGACGGCCAGGTGGCCGTGCGGCACGCGACGAAGGGCATCGGCGAGCGCGGCGTGCGCGAGGGCGGAGGTGTCGTAGAGGTTGAGCGTGTCGGTGCTGTGGCCGTCGATGTAGCCGCGCGCCCAGTGCGCGCTGTCGCGGAGGTAGGGCCGGGCGGACGCCCCGAGCAGGTGTGCCGCCAGGGCGATCTCGGCACCGCCCAGCTCCATGTCGTCCCGCCAGGACGACTCCGGGTAGAAAGCGTGGGGGAGTGCGGTCACCAACGGGTGCGGCGGGTGGGTCGTCGCCGCCCGCCCGTAGAGCAGACGCGCCTGCCGCAGCTCCTCGCGCGCCCGCGTCGGGTCGGAGGTCGCGTCCTGCTGGGCGGCGAGGGCGAAAGCCGCCGAGACCCGGCCGACCAGGTTCGGGCTGATCCGGTGGCCCAGCGGAGCGGCCCGGAACACCGGCCTGTGGGAGACGAAGCGGTCGGCGTGGCTGGTGTCCTGGTCGTCGGCCTCGGGGAGCCGCCACAGGTCGTGGTCGCCGCGGAACGTCCCGGCGCGGTTGCCCGACCCGATCCCGACCTGCATCAGCAGCATGCGGTGCTCGGGTCGCCACATCTTCTGCAACCAGTGGAGCCCGTGGCGGGCCTCGGCGAGGAGCGCGGGCGGCGTACGGCTGCCGAGCATGCGGGCGCTGGAGAACAGCAGCACGTCGTTGTACGCCGTGGAGTGGGTGAACTTGAGGTAGTCGCCGGCGTCGAACCAGCCGCCCGACACGTTCACCGGGCCACCGATGCGGTGCAGGTGCCGGTCCAGGATCAGGTCGGAGCCGCGCTGCATCGTCGGCCAGCGGTAGATCCGGGCGCGCCGGTCCTTCAGGTGCGACGGCTGCCGGTCCAACGGACCGGCGACGACGTCCGCACCGTCGCGCTGGTTGCGGTCGAACGCGACCCCGGCGTCGAGGAGGGTGCCGAAGATGTCCCCCGCGTCGCTCACCGAGAACCACGGGGAGTGGGCGCTGACCGCACCGGTGGTCGTGATCCGGTAGCGGCCCTGCGTGTGCAGGCGGCTGAGGTCGATCCGGTAGACCGCCGGGTAGCGCGAGCTCCACCGGCCGGTGGTGTGGGCGGGGACCCGGCCGGACAGGACGACGTCACCGTCCGAGTCGCGGACCTGGAACCGCGTGTCGTGGACCCGGGCGGTGGTCATCAGCCGCGCCTGCTTGGGCTCGCCCGGGAGGTAGCCCTGCTGGTTGACGCGGACGTGCCCGTGCACGGGGTTCGGGGCCGCCGTCGAGGGGACGACGGTCAGCCCGGTGACGAGCGCGGCCGCGACCGCTGCGCCGAGAGGAAGGATCGCCGTTCGCCTCATGCCACCGTTCCTATTAGACAGGAAAGTTTCCTAACCTTGCCCCACGCCCCTGCCGGGGCGCAAGACCCTGCGCCGCCCGAGTTGCTGGCTAGATTGACGCGGTGAGCTCCCGCGGCGACTCCGTGCGCACGCGGCTGTTGCGGAGCGGCTTCGAGGACTCCGCGCAGGCCGCCGACGAGCTCGCCCGCCTCGGCGAGGAGGCCGAGCCCCTCGTCGCGCTGCTCGGCGAGACCGCCGACCCCGACCAGGCGCTGGCCGGGCTCGTGCGGCTCTCGGAACGCGCGGAGCCGGGTCTGGTCCGGGAGCTGGCGCAGGACGAGGGCACCGCGATGCGGCTGCTGTCCGTCCTCGGCGCGAGCCGGGCGCTGACCGACCACCTGTGCCGCCACCCGGAGCAGTGGCCCGAGCTCGCGGACCCGTTCCTCGGCTCGACCCGCCCCGCGGCGTACGCCCTGCGCGACGCGCTGCTGCGGGCGGTCGGCGCCGACCCCATGGCTGACCAGCCGACCGCGACCGTGCCGCACGCGGAGGCCGTCGACGCGCTCCGCGTGGAGTACCGCCGCCTGCTGACGCGGCTGGCCGCCCGCGACCTGGCCCACCACGTCGGTGTGGACGACGCCTCGGCCGAGCTGTCCGACCTCGCCGGCGGCACGCTCGAGGCGGCGCTCGCGATCGCCCGGGCCGAGGTGCCCGACTCCGCCGGTGTCCGGCTCGCCGTGATCGCGCTCGGGAAGTGCGGCGGCCACGAGCTCAACTACGTCTCGGACGTGGACGTCCTGTACGTGTTCGAGCCGGCCGACGGGGTCGCCGAGGCGCCCGCCGCGGGGCTCGCCACCCAGCTCGCCTCGCTGCTCATGCAGGCCTGCTCCGACCACACGGCGGAGGGCACGATCTGGCCCGTCGACGCGAACCTCCGGCCCGAGGGCAAGGCGGGCCCGTTGGTGCGGACGCTGGCGAGCCACCGCGCCTACTACGAGAGGTGGGCGAAGACCTGGGAGTTCCAGGCGTTGCTCAAGGCCCGGGCCGTCGCCGGCGACCTGGAGCTCGGGCGGCGGTTCCTGGGGCTGGTCGAGCCGATGGTGTGGCAGGTCGCCGACCGCGACGGGTTCGTCACCGACGTCCAGGCGATGCGGCGGCGCGTGCTCGAGACGATCCCCGCCCGCGAGGCCGACCGGCAGCTCAAGCTCGGCGCCGGCGGCCTGCGCGACGTCGAGTTCGCGGTCCAGCTTCTCCAGCTCGTGCACGGCCGTACCGACGAGCACCTGCGCGCGCCCGGGACGCTGCACGCGCTCGACGCCCTGACCGCCCGCGGCTACGTCGGCCGCGAGGACGGCGAGGCGCTGCACGCGGCGTACGAGTTCCTGCGCACGCTCGAGCACCGGATCCAGCTCCAGCACCTGCGCCGCACCCACGTCGTCCCCGCCGACGAGGAGTCGCTGCGCCGGCTCGGCCGCGGGATGGGGTTCACCAAGGCGCCCGCGACCGCGCTCGAGGAGGCCTGGGCCCACCACCGCCGTGAGGTACGCCGGCTCCACGAGAAGCTCTTCTACCGTCCCCTGCTCGAGGCGGTGGCCCGGGTCCCCACGGCCGGTGTGCGCCTGACGCCCGAGGCGGCCGGCCAGCGGCTCGCCGCCCTGGGGTACGCCGACCCCGCGGGCGCGCTGCGGCATCTCGAGGCGCTCACCAGCGGGGTGAGCCGCACCGCGGCGATCCAGCGGGCACTCCTCCCGGCGATGCTCGGGTGGTTCGCCGACGCCCCCGACCCCGACGCGGGGCTGTTCGGGTTCCGGCGGATCAGCGAGAGCCTCGGGTCCACGCACTGGTACCTCAAGACGCTGCGCGACGAGGGTCAGGTGGCCGAGCGGCTCGCTCGGCTGCTCGGCACCTCGCGCTACGCGACCGACCTGCTGGAGCGGGAGCCCGAGGGCGTCCGGATGCTCGGCGAGGACCTCACCCCGCCGGGCGCCGACGCCGTCGTGGAGCGGATGCGTACCTCCGCCGACCGGCAGGAGGACCCGGCCGAGGCGGTGCGGTCGATCCGCGCGATCCGGCGCCGCGAGCTGTTCCGGGTCGCGGTCGGTGAGCTCTTCGGCGAGACCGACGTCGCGGAGGTGGGCGCGGCTCTCTCCCGGCTCACCGACGCCACGCTCCAGACGACGCTCGACGTCGCCGCGCGCTCGGTGCGCGAGCAGCGTGGCCTGGCGGAGGCACCGACCCGGATGGCGATCGTCGCGATGGGTCGCTACGGCGGGTTCGAGCTGTCCTACGGCAGCGACGCCGACGTGATGTTCGTCCACGAGCCGGCCGCCGACGCGGACGGCGAGGAGGCGACGGCGTACGCCCACGCGGTGGCCAACGAGCTCCGCCAGCTCCTGCTCGCACCGGGCAGCGACCCGGCTCTGGTCGTCGACGCCGACCTGCGTCCCGAGGGCAAGCAGGGTCCGCTCGTCCGCACGCTCGCGTCGTACCACGCGTACTACGGCAAGTGGTCGAAGGTCTGGGAGGCGCAGGCGCTGCTCCGCGCGGACGCCGTCGTGGGGGACGAGGAGGTCCGCGAGCGGTTCACCGCGATGATCGACCCCCTGCGCTATCCCGAGGGCGGCATCACCGAGGCCGACGTCAACGAGATCCGCCGGATCAAGGCGCGGGTCGACCGCGAGCGGCTCCCGCGTGGCGCGGACCCGAACACCCACCTCAAGCTCGGCCGCGGCGGGCTCGCCGACATCGAGTGGACCGTCCAGCTGCTCCAGCTCCGGTACGCCGGACGGGTGCCGGGGCTCCGCAGCCCCCGCACCCTGACCGCCCTCGGCTCCGCGCGGGACGCCGAGCTGATCACGGCCGCCGACCACGACGTCCTCGCCCGGGCGTGGCGCTCGGTGAGCCGGCTGCGGAACGCGATCACCCTCGTCACCGGCCGCGCCGGCGACCAGGTGCCGCGCGACGCCCGCGAGCGGGCCGCGATCTCGACGATCCTCGGCTACGCACCCGGCCGCTCCGACGAGATGGTCAACGACTACCTCCGCACCACCCGCCGCGCCCGCGCCGTCGTCGACCGGGTGTTCTGGGATGAGTGAGCACGAGCCGGCGCTGCGAGCTCGCTCGCGAGGTGCGTGAGTGGCTCGGTACGCAGGGGTGCTGGCCTTCCACGACGGGCGCGTGGTGCTCGTGCGTGAGGAGTACCCCGCGTGGGGCGGCGAGTTCTGGAACGTCCCGAGCGGCCGGGTCGAGGACGGCGAGACCCCGGCGGAGGGTGCGGCGCGGGAGCTGGCCGAGGAGACGGGCCTCGTGGTCGCGGCGAGCGAGCTGCGCCTGGTCAGCACCGTGTCCACGACGTACGACACGGGGGAGACCGAGGCGTGGAACCACGTCGTCGACGTGTCCTCACCGGAGCTCCTGGTCGACGACCCGGACGGGATCATCCGGGAGGCGCGCTGGTTCTCACGACGCGATGCGATCGAGCTCCTCGGCGAGCTCCCGTACCCGCCGCTCTCCGAGCCGGCGGTCGCCTATCTCCGGGGCGACGCGCCTCCGGGCCACCACTGGACGTTCCGTCTCTGACCCGGTGCCCGGTCCGGTCGTCAGGGATCGACATACTCGGAGCATGACCTCCACCGCCGACCGCGCCACCGCCTTCCGCGCCCTGCACACCGATCCGACCCTGCTCACGCTGGTGAACGTCTGGGACGTCGCCAGCGCGCGGGTCGTGGCGCAGGCCGAGGGCACGCGGGCGCTCGCCACCGCGAGCCACGCGATCGCGGCGATGTACGGCTACGAGGACGGCGAGCAGATCCCGCGTGACCTGATGCTCGAGGCGGTGGGCCGGGTGGTCGACGCCGTCGACCTGCCGGTGACGGCCGACCTCGAGGCCGGGTACGGCGACGCCGCCGAGACCGTACGCCGCGCGATCGGCCTCGGCGTGGTGGGCTGCAACATCGAGGACCAGCTGCGACCGCTGCCGGAGTCGGTCGCGATCGTCGAGGCGGTGATGCGGGCGGCGGCCGACGAGGGCGTGCCCGACTTCGTCCTCAACGCCCGCACCGACGCGTTCGTGCGCGGCGGGGACCGCTCCGCCGAGGACAGCCTCGCCGACGCGATCGAGCGCGGCCGCGCCTTCCTCGACGCCGGTGCCCCGGTCGTGTTCGTGCCCGGCCGCCTCACCGACGACCAGGTCGCGGCCCTCGTCGACGCCCTCGGACCGCAGAGGCTCTCCGTGCTCCCGGTCGCCGGCCCGTCGCTGGCCCGGCTCGAGGAGCTCGGGGTGGCGCGGGCCAGCTTCGGGCCGTTCCCGCAGCGCGTCGCGCTGACCGCCCTGCAGGAGATGGTCGAGGGAGTCGCCCGCGGCGCGGGCATCCCGGAAGGAACGCGCCCGCTCACCTGACGAGTGGCGACGCCAGGGCGCGCCTGGTTGGCTGGCCGCGTGGACGACGAGCTCAAGGAACGACTCGAGGCCGCCTCGAAGGCCTGTGACACCTCCGTCTTCTGGCAACCCGTGCGGACGCCGGCTCAGGTGCTGCACGAGGTCGCGGACGCCGCCGACGAGCTCGGCATCGACGACTGGGACGTGTACGCCGAGAAGGGCGCCGTCGCGCGGGTCGAGGAGCAGGTCGCCGAGCTGCTCGGGAAGCCGGCCGCGGCGCTGTTCCCGAGCGGGATCATGGCCCAGCAGTGCGTCCTGCGCGTGTGGTGCGACCGCACCGGGTCGAAGCGGGTCGCGATCCCCGACCTCTCCCACCTGCTCAAGCACGAGGAGGACGGTCCGCGCCGGCTGCACGGGTTCGAGTTCGACCACCTGACGACCGGGCCCGCGACCGCCACCGCCGACGACCTCCGCAGGCTCTCACCCGGCCTCGGCGCCGCCCTGATCGAGCTCCCGCTCCGCGACGCGGGCTGCCTGCTCCCCTCGTGGGAGGACCTGACGGCACTGTCCGAGGCGGCCCGGGAGCTCGGCGTACCCCTGCATGCGGACGGCGCCCGCATCTGGGAGTCCCAGCCGTACTGGGACAGGCCGCTGTCCGAGATCGCCGGCCTGGTCGACTCGATGTACGTCTCCTTCTACAAGGGCCTCGAGGGGCTGGCCGGCGCCGCGCTCGTCGGTCCGGAGGACGTCGTCGCCGAGGCCCGCACCTGGCGGCGCCGGATGGGTGGCACCCTCTTCCACCTCACGCCGTACGCCGTGTCCGCGCTGGCCGGGCTCCAGCGGCGGCTGCCGCGGATGGGGGAGTACGCCGCGTGGGCGCGGTCGCTGGCCGCCGAGCTGACCCAGCGCGGGATGAGGGTTCAGCCCGACCCTCCGCACACCAACACGTTCCTGGTCTTCGCCGAGGGGGAGCGCGAGGAGATCGCCCGGCGCAAGGTCGCCTTCATGGAGCGCGAGAAGATCGAGCCGTGCGGCGGCTGGTACCCGGCCCGGGTCCCGGGGATGGTGATGACCGAGGTCGCCGCCCACGACGCGGCGCTGGAGCACGACCCCGCCCAGGTGGCCACCTGGATCGCCGAGGTCGTCCTGGGCTGACGTCCCCAGGAGTAGCGTGAGGGCACCACGTCCGGAGGAGGTCGCAGATGAGACTCACCCGGATCACGTCCATACTCGGCGCAGTGGCGCTCGGCGGGGTACTCGTGTCCTCGACGTACGGCGCCCAGGCGGCGCGGGCACCCGTGCCCGACCGCTCGGGTCACCACAGCCGCCTCGCGGTGCCGACCGGTCATTTCCAGCCACCGATGGTGCACAAGTACGGCAAGAACGGCATGCGCCTGGGCCTGCACTGCGAGACGCAGGACGTGTCGTGAGGCGCATCCTGGTCCGCGCCGGCGGGGTGCTCGTGCTGGCGGCGATCCTGGTCGGTCCGTCCGCCCAGGCACGGGCGCCGCACGTGGCGATCCGGCACACGCCGCCCGCCTTCGGCCACACCACCAACGAGTGGCTGATGATGGGTCGCAGCTGCGGCGCGAGCGCGACGGCGAGCTGAGCAGGCCGACCCGTCAGGTCCGGCCGTCAGACCCAGCCGTCAGACCCGACCGTCGAGGAACATCAGCAGGCGGTTCCTGGTGGACTCCGCGTCCTCCATGGTCGTCGCGTTGACGGCGCGGCACACCCAGCCGAGGCGCAGCGCCAGTGGGACGGCTGCCCGCAGCTCGGGCCGGTCCGGGTCGTAGCGGTGGAGGTACCGCGCGATCAGCGGGTCGAGGTCGACGGCGTTCTCCACGTCGTCGAGCCCCCACGCCACCACCCCCTCGAGCATCACCGACATCGTGAAGAACGGGTGTGAGACGACGCAGTCGCCCCAGTCGAGGATCAGCTGTCGGTCGCCGCGGACGAACACCTGGCCGTCGTGCAGGTCGTCGTGCTGGAGCGTCTCGGTGACGCCGTACGACGCGAGCTCCTCGGCCATCTCCCGCACCCGGGGGACCGCGTCGCGGTAGCGCTGCTCGAGCTCCGGGGCCTCGACCAGCGCGGCGTACCGGTCGGGGAGGACGGCCAGCCGTAGGTCCGGGACGCCGGCCGCCACCAGCTGGTCGACGTCCGGCTCCATGGCGCGGGCGATGTCGGCGGCGCCCTCGATGACGTCGTCCCAGCGGCTGAGGTCGCGCTCCTCGGCGATGATCTCGCGCAGCCGTCGGCCGGCGTCCTCCATGATCATCCAGCCGCGCTCGGTGTCGTCGGCCAGCAGCGGCGGCACGCGGTCCGGCACGCGGCGCGACAGGAGCAACGAGACGAGGGCCTCGTGCCGGAGCTCGGGGGTGTTCGCCTTGAAGAAGACGTCGCCCTCGGCGGTCGGCACCCGGATCACCGTCGACCACGGCCGCACGTGGAACTGGTCGACGTCACCGGTGCGCGGTCGGCCGGCCGCGGCGAGCCGCTCGTCGACCCACGCCAGCGCGGTCGCCAGCCAGGCCGGGTCCTCCCAGGGCTCCACCACGGCGGGAGTCTCGCGCATCCGAGGCGGTGGGTGCGCGCCGATTTTCCCGTCAGGCCGGGGGAGTGGTGGCTGCCTCGATCACCCGGGTGAGGCGTCGCTGGAGCTGCTTGAGCTCGTCGAGGTCCAGGCCGAGGCGCTCCACGACGGCCGCTGGGACGTCGAGCGCGCGGCGGCGCAGCGCCCGCCCGGTCGCGGTGAGCTCGACGGCGAGGGCTCGCTCGTCGTGCTCGTTCCTCTCCCGGCGCAGGTAGCCCGCGGACTCCAGGCGCTTCAGCAGCGGCGAGAGCGTGGCGGGGTCGAGCTGCAGCAGGCGGGAGAGCTCGCGGACCGACAACGGCTCGCGCTCCCAGAGCGCGAGCATCACGAGGTACTGCGGATGGGTGAGACCCATCGGCTCGAGCACGGGCTTGTACAACGCGACCACGCTCCGCGAGGCCACGGCCAAGGCGAAGCAGACCTGCTCCTGGAGGGCGAGCGGGTTCTCGGTCGGGGTGCTGCCTGTCGCGCTTCTCACAATGATGAGTGTACCAATCATTGGTACACTAACGATCGTGATGGACACCACCCGGCCGGCTCCCCGTCGGAAGCACCTGATGGACCCGGCCCACCCGGTGCGCCCGAGCGTCGAGTCGCGGGAGATCACCGTCGTCCGTCAGTGGGTGGCCTCGGTCCTGGTCGCGACGACGATCCTGCACCTGGCCGTCGGGCTCGCCTTCGCCGGCGTGTACGCCGACGGCTCTCGTCCTGGGGCCGGTGTCGGGCTCAACGTGCTCGCCTCGGTCTGCGGCATCGGGGCCGTGGTCGCCGCGCGGCTCATCCACCGACGTACGCCGTGGTCGTGGTGGCTGCTGGCCGGCCTGCTGCCCGGCTTGGTCGGGCTCTGGTTCGTGCTGCGCTGACTCAGCGCGTCGGGTCCGGCTGGTCCTGGAAGAGCGTGACCTGGAGTCCTGCCGGTGCCTCGAGCCTGGCGTTCAGCGACCGCCACGGCGTCCGCGTCGGCGGGGCGACGACCTCCGCACCGGCCGCAGCTGCTGCGTCCGTCGCCCGCGCGGCGTCGTCCACGCGGAGACGCGACCCGCAGGTGCCCGGCCACCGGACGACCGACCTCGACGTCGTCGACGTACTCCGCGTGCGGGCGGTCGCCGATCTCGAGCGTCGCGACCCCGGCCTCGAGGATCACCACGCGACCCTGGTCGTCGCTGAGGTACTCCGCCGCCACCGGCATGCCCAGGACGTCGCGGTAGAACGCGACCGCGGCGTCGTAGTCGTCGGCCGTGACGACGAGCCGGAGCTCGCGTACGCCGCTGGTCGGCGGGTCCTGTTCGGTCATGCGCACATGGTGCCCGCCGAGACGGACTTGACTGCCTACGCGCCGCCGAAGGCGGCCATGACCAGCACGATCACCGACATGCACCCCGCGATGATCAGCAGCCGCTCGCCGAACGAGAAGCGTTGGTCCTTCTGGAGCACGTCCTCCACAGACGCGCGATGCCCGAGCTCGGTCATCTCAGGGTTCCCCTCATGAGAGTCACGAGAGTGCCCCCCTGACACCCCCACGCCCCAGCATGCCTGCCCGGGGCGATCCGGGGCACCGCCCGACCGGACCTCCCGCCTGGTCGATCTGGACCAGGGGTCCCCACCCGGTCAGAGGTGCTCGCCGGTGGGAGAGGTCCACCAACGGGGTACGTCGCCCTCGATGGAACGACGTGGTCACTCCCGCGAGAGCGCCCCGGCGCCGCTCGCGCTCCTCGCACTGGGTGCGCTGGGTGTCGTGTTCGGCGACATCGGGACGAGTCCCCTGTACGCGCTCCGCGCGATCCTGAAGGACTCCGGTGCCGCGACCAGGGACGACGTGTACGGCGTCACCTCGCTCGTCGTCTGGGCGCTCATCACGGTCGTGGGCGCGCTCCACGTCGGGGTCATGCTGACCGCGGACAACGACGGGGAGGGCGGCGTACTCGCACTGGCGGCCCTGCTCCGCCGGGGGATGTCCCGCGGCCGGCTGCGTGTCACCGTGAGCATCGCGGCCATGATCGGAGCTGCGCTGTTCCTCGGCGACAGCATCCTCACCCCGGCGATCTCGGTCCTCTCCGCCTCGGAGGGGCTGGAGGTGGCGTCGCCCTCGATGAGCCGGCTCGTCCTGCCGGTGGCGCTGGCGATCCTCGTGGGCGTCTTCCTGCTCCAGCCGGTCGGGAGCGGACGCATCGGCCGGTACTACGGCCCGGTGATGCTGGTCTGGTTCGTGGTCCTGGCGGTGGGTGGCTTCGCCTCGCTCGTCCAGGACCCGCAGGTGCTGCAGGCGCTGTCCCCGACGTGGGGGGTGGCGTTCCTCGTGGACCACCCCGGCACCGGGTTCGTCACCCTGGGCGCGATCGTCCTCGTGGTCACCGGGGCCGAGGCCCTCTACACCGACCTCGGCCACTTCGGCCGTCCCGCGATCGCCGGCGCGTGGTGGGCGGTGGTCTTCCCGGCGCTGGTGCTCGCCTACCTCGGCGAGGCGGCCGCCGTGCTCCGCGACCCGTCGGCGGCCTCGAACCCCTTCTACGGCGTGGTGTCCTCGTGGGCGACGATCCCCGTGCTGGTGATCGGGACGTTGGCGACGGTGATCGCCTCGGAGGCCGTCATCGCGGGCGCCTTCACCGTGCTCCACCAGGCCGGGGGTCTCGGGTTCTTCCCGGACCTGCGCACGATCCACACGTCCCGCCGGCACCCCGGTCAGATCTACCAGCCCGCGGCCAACTGGGCACTCGCGGTCGCCGTGCTGGCGATCGTCCTGGCCTTCCGCAGCTCCGACCGGCTCGCCAACGCCTACGGCGTGACGGTCAGCGCGACCGTCGTGCTCACGGTCCTGCTGTACGTCGTGTGGGCGGTCCGGCAGCGCCCCCGCCCCGTCGTCCGGCTCGTGGTCGGGGTGGTCACGGGGCTGGTGGCCACGCTGCTGTTCGCTGGCACCCTGCCCAAGCTGGTGGTGGGCGGCTGGGTGCCGGTGGTGATCGGGGTCGTGCTGTTCCTCCTGATGCACATCTGGTGGGTGGGCCAGGGTCGGGTGGCGGCGCGGTTGGAGAAGGAGGAGCTGTCGGCCGAGCAGCTGGAGCACACCGTGCAGGCGGACTCGGAGCTCGCGCGCCTCGACCGGCACGCGGTGTTCCTGACCCACGACTCCGCCAAGGGACCGTTGGCGCTCCGGGCGATGCTGGACACCACCGGTCTCGTCCCCGAGCACGTGGTGCTGCTCAGCTGGGACGTCGACGACGCGCCCAGCGCCTCACCCGAGGACGCCGCCGTCCGCGTCCGCAGGCTCGGCGACGACGACTGGGACGTGATCGGCGTCGACATCGTCCTCGGCTTCGCCGAGCGGCTCGACGCCGGCCACATCCTCCGCGACGCCGTCGAGGCCGAGCCCGACCTGCTCTCGTCCTGGGACCCCGACCGCGCCGTCTTCGTCGTGTCCGCGCTGAACCTGTGCCTCTCCAAGCGCTCGTCCTGGGCGAGATGGCGCCAGCGCGTCTTCCTGGCCATGCACCGGCTCGCCCCCGACAAGACCGACCAGCTGTCCCTCCCACGCTCGCGCACCCTCGTCATCGGCCGCGAGCTGGAGCTCTGAGCCACGTCCTCCAGGACGCGTGCGACTGTCTTCGGGAGACGTCACGTGGGACGGCGCATCCGGCCACCTGATTGCGGTGCCGGACGCCGTACACAGCCTCGAGGCGTTGGAGGACTCGGTCGTTCTCCTGACCGTCGTCAACCGCGCCTGACCTACTCCATCGCAGAGCCTGGAAGCGGCTGGAGGTCTGGGATGTCGCCCGTCGATCGAGCACCACACCTGATCCATGACGGGGTGCCGGCTCTCGAGGATGACCAACGTCATCGCAGCGATGGTCCGCATCCTCTGAGCGAACCGTCCACGGTGCGCCGATGCTGGTGTGACCGGGACGGCTACCCAGCCGTGACGACGCGGCAGCACCGATCGCACTGACGGAGGACATCATGGGAGAGCCGATCGAGCTGTCGGACGAGGAGTGCCGAGAGCTCCTAGGAGGCGGCCTGGTCGGCCGGGTAGCCCTCTGCACGCCGGTCGGACCACACATCGTTCCGGTGAACTATGCCGTCGTCGACGACAGCCTGGTGCTCAGGACCACGCCGTACAGCGTCCTGGGGACCCAGGCCCGCGGAGCCATGCTGGCCTTCGAGGTGGACCAGCTCGACTACGAACGTCAGCGTGGCTGGAGTGTCGTCGCGTGCGGTCGCGCCGAGCCCATCACCGGTGCGGATGAGCTCCACCAGATCACGAGAACCTGGGAGCCGAATGCCTGGGCCGCCGGCACACGCAACCTGTTCCTGCGACTGCGGTGGTCACAGCTCACCGGTCGACGTCTGGGATCGGACTGGAACCCGGCCGACGACCTGCCGGTGCGCCGTGTCGTCTGACGTAGGGGAGATCTGGCGGCCACCGGCTCTCCCGTTCTCGGACGTTCGTCTGAAGGACGGCACCGTCGGCATCGTCCGCCGTGTCTCGTCCCTGGACCGCGACGAGGTGACGTTTCTCCACGCGGGCCTGGCGCTCGACAGCCTCTGGAGGCGCTTCTTCAGCATCAGCAGGGTCGCCGCAGACGTGTACGTCGAGCACGTCCTGAGCTCGTGCCGGTGCGGCAGGCTGCTGGCGCTCGGGCTCTGGCATCGCGGCCGACTGGCGGGACTCGCCACCGCAGAGTGCATCGACCGTGACTCGGCGGAGATCGCCTTCGTGGTCACGGACTCCGAGCACGGTCTCGGCATCGCCACCCTCCTGCTCGAGCACCTCGCGGCCGAAGCGCGGCGGTCCGGCGTCCGGCTGTTCACTGCCGAGGTCCTCGTGGACAACTCACCGATGCTGCAGGTCATGAAGGACGCCGGTTACGGCATCAGATGGCACGCGGAGGGCGGCGTCATCAGCATGATGATGGAGACCGGCGAGACCCGCACGTCGCTCGCGGCCGCCGACGCTCGCGAGGCCGTCTCGGCTGCAGCCTCCCGGGAACCCTCTCCAGGCCACGAGGCGCGGCGCCGGTCGCCGCTTTCGACGAGCTCCCGGCATGGGACACACTCGTGACGTGAACACGGTGGGGGAGTCGCCCGACGCGCCGAGACTCGCAGACCTGTCGGGCTCGGCCAAGGCCTTGCTCGATGCCGTCATGGCGATCTCCTCCGACCTCGACCTCCACACCGTACTCAGCAGCATCGTGGAAGCAGCGACCAGGCTCACGGACGCGCGATACGGCGCCCTGGGAGTGGTGGGTCCGGAGAACCTCCTCGTGGAGTTCGTGACGACCGGGCTCAGCGACGAGGAACGCCGGCGGATCGGCGAGCTGCCACACGGGCGAGGGATCCTCGGCCTCCTGATCACCGACCCGCGTCCGATCAGGCTGAAGGAGCTTGCGGACCATTCCTCCTCATACGGCTTTCCCGCGAACCATCCGCCCATGGGGTCCTTCCTGGGCGTTCCGGTCCGGATCCGCGGCACCGTGTTCGGCAACCTGTACCTGACCGAGAAGGCCGGCGGCGGGGAGTTCACCGAGACCGACGAGCAGCTGTGCGTGGCGCTGGCCGGAGTCGCGGGCGTCCTGATCGAGAACGCGCGGGCCTACGGGCTCAGCGAACGCCGCCGAGCCTGGCTGGAGGCGGCGGCCACCCTGCCGGACACGCTGCAGCCGCCGATCGACTGGCCGGCCTGGCTGGGTCAGGTCACCACCACGGCGCGGCGCGCGGCGCGCTCGACGGCTGTGGCCATCGTCGACCCCGACGCCGTGAGCGTGATGGCGGTGGCGTGCGAAGAGGCTGCCGAGGAGGAGATCCGTCGGCGCCTGGTGGACCTGCTGGAGCAGCTCCACGAGATGGAGATCATCGACCCGGTGGACGTCACGGTCGGCGATCTGGTCGGGATCGTGGTGTCGCTGCAGACTCACCTCGCCAAGGGCGGCCTGCTGGTCTGCTTCTACGACGCCGCCGAGATGCAGCTGCGGGACATCGACGACCGCGACCTCCTGCGCAGCTTCACCGACTACGCTGCGCTCACCCTCGACCGCGGGCAGGCCATGGCCGAACGTGAGGCGCTTGCCGTCGTCTCCGACCGCGAGCGCATTGCCCGCGATCTCCACGACTTGGTGATCCAACGGCTCTTCGCCACCGGGATGCAGCTGCAAGCAGCCGCGATGCGCGCGACGAACGAGGACGTCCGCACTCGCGTCGAGGGTGCCGTTGCCGATCTGGACGCGACGATCCGCGACGTACGCGCCACGATTTTCGAGCTGCAGACGCCGTCGCCCGAGTCGGTGCGATCGGAGGTGCGGAGACTGGTGCGCGAGTATCGCGAGGTCCTCGGCTTCGCACCGAGTCTCCGCATCAGCGGACCGATCGACACGGCCGTCACCGAACCGATGCGTGAACCACTCCTCAAGGTGTTGCGCGAGGCCCTTTCGAACATCGCGCGTCACGCTCACGCCGCGAACGTCGAGGTCGTGGCGAGCGTCGAGCAGGGTCAGTTCACCTTGACGGTGGACGACGATGGCGGCGGGGTGCCCGCGGGCGTTCCGCGAAGTGGTCTCGAGAACGCGCGTGCGCGCGCCGTCGCCCTGGGCGGAGACCTGCAGCTGAGCGAGAGTCACCTCGGTGGAGCACGTCTGCTGTGGCGCGTCCCACTGTCGCGGTGAGTCAGCGGTGTGGGTGCTCGGCGAGCAGCCGCGCGGCGAGCGCTGCGGCCTGAGCACGTCGCTCGAGCCCGAGCTTCTGGAGCATCGTCGAGACGTAGTTCTTGACGGTCTTCTCGGCCAGGAACATGCGCTCACCGATCTGCCGGTTGGTCATCCCCTCGGCCACGAGCTCGAGGAGCTTGAGCTCCTGCTCGGTCAGACCGGCCAGCTCGGGCGCGGTGGCCGGACCGTTGCGTACCCGGTCGAGCACGCGGTCGATCAGGAGGGGATCGATCAGGGAGTGGCCCGCGGCGACGTGGTGGACGGCCGCGATCAGGTCCTGACCGGTCGCCTCCTTCAGGATGTAGCCGGAGGCACCCGCCATGATCGCGGCGAACAGGGCCTCGTCGTCGTCGTACGACGTCAGGATCAGGGCGCGAATATGGGGATCCACCGCCCGCACGACGCGGCAGACCTCGATCCCGGATCCGTCCGGGAGCCGCGCGTCGAGGATCGCCACGTCGGTATGCAAGGCGGGGATGCGTGCGGAGGCCTCCGAGGCCAAAGCGGACTCGCCCACGACCTCGATGTCCCCCGAGGACTCCAAGAAGGTGCGCAGTCCCTGACGGACCACGTCGTGGTCGTCCAAGAGGTAGACCCGGATGGGAGGGTCGGTGTCGGTCATCGTGAGGTGGGATCCCTTCGTGGCCGGTCCGGACGGACGACCGCGTCGTCGACATCATCGTGCATGGTGGCGACAGCCGGCTGGCTCAGGCAGGGGAGGAGTCAGCTGTCGGTCGTGCCGCGAGGCCACCCCGCGCGAGGGCCCGCACCACATCGCTTCGACTGAGTACGCCGGCGATGCGGCCGTGCAGAAGAACGGGCACGCTCTTGAGAGTCGTCCCCGTCATGAGTCCGATGACATCCACCAGCTCGTCGTCGGCCCCGACCGTGAGCACGCGGTGAGTCATCACGTCGCGAACACGCGCGACATCCAGGCGCCGGTGTGTGCTCGACCCCAGCTCTTGGAGCGTGGTGAGACAGCCGATCACGTCGGCCTCGCCGATGACGCCGACGAGGCGCCCGTCCTCTTCCACCACCGGAAGCGAGGTCAGGCTCAGTCGGTCGAGAGTTCGCGCAGCTTCGGCGACCTCTCCTCCCGGCCGCACGGTCACGGCCGGAGATGTCATGACCTCACGAACCAACATGGCTGACTCCTCTGGATTTGTGTTGCTGCGGGGCTTCGACGAAGTGGGCTTCGTCGTTCGCGCTGACCACTGCCACCGGCAGGAGGCACCTTGCCGCGAGCGTCGCGGGGAGTAGCTCGTGCTCCTGTCCATCGGGTACGCCGACGACCACGAGGCTCGCTCCCTGAGACTCGGCAACCATCGAGCCCGCCACGTCGCCACAGGTCACGCTGACGGCGAGGTCGGCCTCGAGGCCGGCGGCGAACACCCAGCCGGCGACACGGGCCGGGACCGACTGCTGTGCCTCGGCCAGCTCCAGGCGTGGATCGGCGCCGAGGCCGGCGTCGTACCGATCCACGATGTCGATGACGTGCACCGCGTGCAGCCGGGCGCCTCGTCGCGATGCCTCAGCGGCGGCCCATCGCACCGCCGCCGCGCTCGCGGCCGATGTGGAGACGCCGACGAGCACGGTCAGGTCAGGCTGATGCCGGGCCCTGTCGGCGGCCGAGGTCACGATCTTCTCGCCCGAGGAGCGAGGCCGTCGCGAACGGTGACGCCGCCGGCGCCTGATGTGGTGGTGGTCATGTCACGAGTCTGGGATCCCGAGGCCATGGTCTGAATGGCCCTTGGTCATCCCCGCCGATGACTCACGTTGACTCCACCCGATGACGAACTTCTCTGCCCGACCGACGGGTATCTCGGGACATTGGAAGCACTGGGACCGGATGGACCGGGATTCCACAAGAGAAGGTGAAGATCATGCGCGCCACGTTTGACAAGTTGATCTCATGGGGCGGCCTGCTGCTCGTTGCCGTCCTGCTCGCGGCAGGTGGTCTGCTCACCTGGGCCAGCACGTTCGTCGGGAACCAGGTTCACGACCAGTTCGCGGCCCAGTCGATCACGATGCCCACGAGCCAGACCGGGCTCGCCGATCTCCCGGCGGCAGATCGAGCCGCGCTCGACCAGTACGCGGGGCAGCCGTTGACCACCGGTCCTCAGGCCAAGGCCTATGCCAACCACTACATCCAGGTGCACCTCAACGAGGCGGCGAAGGGCCAGACTTACGCGCAAGTCAGTGGCCAGTACATCCAGCAGTGCAGCGATCCTGCGAAGGCGAAGAGCGCTGGCTGCCAGCAGCTGGGTGGTCTCCGGCAGACGATGTTCATGGGTGACACGCTGCGCGGCCTGCTGCTCTACGGGTACGCGTTCGCCACCGTCGGCACGATCGCCGGATACGCCGCCATCGCAGCGTTCGGAGGCGCGGCCATCCTGCTCGCGCTGGTCGGCCTCGGGTTCTGGCACTCGCGACGGGTCATCCCGAGCGTGGCCGTGGTGAACCAGCCGGTAGGCGCGCACGTCTGACCAGGCGGTCCACAGCGAAGGCCGGCGCTCGGGCGCCGGCCTTCTGCATGTCCGTGGTGCGAACCGTATTTCGCGCCGAGGATCGGGAGGTCTCCCGATGTCGGGGCGGCGTCTTAGGACGAGACTCTTTGGCAGCAGGTCGGACAGTCCGGCCGCTCAGTCAGGAGACACCATGACGGCCACTTCGACCAGCCACGCCCGTACATGGATTCCGCGGCGGCGGCCATCGTCGCACTCATTGCGGTATGGGCAGCCGCTCTGTCGTTCTCGGGGTCCATCTTGGCGGCACGCTCGAGGTCATTCCCGCCGACCATTCGTCCCGCAAGGAGTTTGCAACGCGGATCCGCGAGTGAGGTCCGTATCCAGGCCCACACGTGTCCACGACGGTCGGCGGCCGGGGCAGCTCGGTGAGTAGCGGGCTCGAGACTCGTCGAGGGTGGCCGATTCCCGTGGCGGCCCCCGCTGGGCCACGTCTAGCATCTCTGTCCTCGGACCTTCCACAGACCCACACCTAGGGCGGTGGACCCGGATGCTTGGATCACACGAAACGCCCCGGCTCCTCGGTCGCAACGAAGAGCTCGGGATGATCAACGAGATTCTCGACGGCACCGCGCAGGGGGACCCACACACCCTTCTCATCGGTGGGGATGCTGGGATCGGCAAGTCGACTCTGGTGGGGGAGGTTCAACGTCGGGCGCTCGACCTCGGCTTCAGCGTCGCCATTGGCCACTGCCTCGACCTCGAGACCGGTGTCTCGTTCGCGCCTGTTCTCGAAGCCGTGGAGGCTCTTCTCACCGAGGTCGAGGACCTGGAAGAGCGTCCGTCGGCTCGGCGTATGCTCAGGCTCCTTGACCCCGAGGTGCCGCGGAATGCGGAGACCCTCGACGTCCTGGAGGACCTGCGCCAGACCGTCCTCGAGGCGGCCGCCGGACAGCCCCTGCTGTTCGTACTGGAGGACATGCATTGGGCGGACCGGTCGACCGTGGACTTCGTGACGTCGATGTCTCGCACGGTCCGGGGCCGGCTGTTCCTCTGCCTCACCTTTCGGAGCGACGGCCTGCACCGACGGCACCCCTTCCGCGCGTCGCTGACCGAGATCGGCAGGGCTCCCGGGAGTCGACGCCTCGACCTCGGCCCTTTGGGCCACAGCGATATCGCCCACATCGTTTCCGCACACCTTGACCGGCCCGCGCCCTCCGTGGTCGAGGAGATCTTCGCGCGGTCCGAGGGCAACCCCCTCTACGCCGAGGAACTGGTCGACGCCGTCCAGCGGGGTATGCCGGAGCTGCTAGCGGATCTGTTCCTGGCCAAAGTCTATGCGCTGAGCGAGGACGCACGGACCCTGCTGGGACTCGCCTCGGTCAGCGGGACCCGCCTCGACACCGCCACGCTCCTGCCCCTGTCGGGCCTGGGGCAGGACCGAGCTGAGACCCTCCTGCGCGAGGCTCTCGATGCCCGGGTCCTGCGGCAGACCTCGGACGCCCTGGAGTTCCGACACGGACTGCTACGCGAGGCTGTTTACGACGACCTGCTGCCCGACGAGCGCCGCCGAATCCACGCCGAGCTCGCCTCCATCCTCCAGACAGGGCTGGACGCCCAACAGGATCCCGGGCTCGCGGCCCTGAGCCGGGCCGCCTTCCACTGGAACGCTGGGCACGATCTGCCGCGCGCCCTAGCGGCGTCCGTCCGGGCCGGAGCCGCGGCCGCGCGTCTCGGCGCCGCCGAGGAGGTCACCCACCGGGAGCGGGCGTTGGCGCTGTGGGACCAGGTGCCCGACCCGGAGTCCGTGGCCGGGCTTACGAAGATCGAGCTCATGGTGCGCCTGGCTCAGTCGTCGTCCGCACAAGGTGATGGCGACCGGTGGTACGCGCTCGCTCGCCGAGCCGTCGACATGGTCGGGCCCGACACCAGCCCGCTTGTGGCCAGCCGGGCGTACTCCGCGCTGGCCTTCAGCTGCTTGTTCCACACCGACTCAATAGGTGCCGAGGACGCGGTGCGTCGTGCCCTTGACCATGCGGGCGAGTCATCCTCCGAGGAACTTGCACGGGCGCTGATCGCCTCGGCCGCCCTGCGCATCTTCGGCGACAAATTCACCCCTGCCCTGGCCGATGTCGAACGAGCAGCGGACGTCGCCAGAACGGTCGCGTGCCACGAAGTGCACATCGATGCCCTGGGCTGGCGAGCCCAGGTGCTCTTCGTCATGGGCCGCGTGAGGGAGTCAATCGAGCAACGCCAGCACGTAGTGGAGACCAACCGCCGGGCGGGAATGATCGGACACGCGGTCTATCAGGTCGAGGACCTGGCACGCGCGTACATGGCTGCGGGTCGAGTGGAACGGGGGATGGCCCTGGCGTCGGATGGCTATGACGAGGGCATCGCTGCTGGCCTGGTCCAGCAGGCTCTCGCGTGTGGGGACGCGTTGGTGGAGGCACTCGTCGGGCTCGGCCGACTGCAGGACGCGGAGCAACGGCTGAACGGCCTGCGGGCCCTCGGGCTGCCTGAGGACCGAGAGCGACGCCTCAGCGCCGTGCTCTTGTTGGCGCGCGGTGACGTTGCCGCCGCTGCGCCCGTGGTCCGCGCCGAGGTCGCCGCTGAGGAAGAACTTGAAGGGCATCCCAATAGCGACCAGGTGTTACGCGTCGTCGAGCTCGCCAGCATGCTCGACGACGACGAGGGTGCTCGCGACGCGGCGGCCTCGTACCTCGACCAGATGCAGGAGTGTGACTCACCCTTGCTAGCGGCTGCGGCGGCGCGCATCGGCTTCCAGGCCCTGACCTTGAACCGCGCGAGCATCGGACCTTCGGTCGACCACCTACGCGGGCTCGCCGGCCGCCTGTTCAAGCGAGCCACAACGGGCCTCACCGACGAATGGGGCGGCAGCTACTACGGCGTCCAACTTGCACTCGCAACGGCCTACGCCGCACGAGGCGCCGGCGAGCCGGCCGTTGAGCAGTTCCACGAGGCGACCACGCTGGCCGATCCGTTCGGAGCGTTCTTCGGTCTCGAGCCCCGGTTGAACCTGGCACAAGAGCTGCTCGCTCACGGTGAAAGGGACGAGGGCCGGGAACTGCTCGTGGAATGCTGGACCACCGCCCACAATATGGGCGCGGGTGAACTCGAACGCCGCGCCTTCCGGCTCGCTACTCGCACCCGGGTACCCCTCCCCGAGGCAGCGGTGCATGAAGGACCGCTGAACCGACTGACACCCCGTGAACGCGAGGTCCTCGACCTCCTCGCCACCGGCGCCACGAACAAGACGATCGCGGAAAACTTGTTCATCAGCGAGAAGACCGTCAGTGTTCATGTGTCGAACGTTCTCACCAAGCTCGGCGTCGCCAACCGCGGCGAGGCCGCGGCCTTGGCCCGGCAACTTCTCGTCTGACCGGAGCGTGAACACAGCCTCGTCCTGCGCTCCGCACTCTGCAGTAGGCGTCGCCTGACTAGCAGAAGCACTGGTGTGGCTCCCGTTGGGCGAGATCTTGCTCGTCGCTCTTGCTACGACCTCGGCGCATACCCCGCGTGTGATGTCGGCGATCCGGCTCCCGGGGTGAACTATCTGGGCGGGGAAAGGCCCGTTTCCCGATGGCTCGAGGTGAGTTCGAGCTCTAGTACCACTACAGGTCGTAGTACTGACTTGGCGTGCTCTCTGACCTGCATCAATGTTCGATTTCCGAGGCATTGGGCCGCACTCGGGCCGCAATGGACCGGAAGGAATCACAAGGCGTCCTAAACCCTGGGAGGAGTTCGACCACTTCGCTGGTGCTCATGAGTACCTCGGCTGGTGCTGGCTCGCCGCGGCATGGCGCAGGCTGAGGGAGCGCCGGATGCCGGTGGATGTGGCACCTCCCACCGGAATGTGCGACCGTGCGCGATCGCGACCTCCATCAGCGGCCCTCCGGGTGTGTCATTGTCGAGGATGGCCAACGCCACCGGGTACGCCGACGTGAACGGGCTCCACATGTACTACGCGGTCACCGGCGTCGGTCCGCCACTGCTCGCGATGGCCGGGGGGACGCAGTCGCTCGAGATGTTCTCCGACGAGATCGACTTGCTTTCGAAGTCCTTCACGGTGCTTGCTCCCGAGCAGATGGGACACGGCCGGACCGCGGACGACACCGAGCGCGCGTTCGACTACCACGACATGGCCGAGGCCACCTTTGAGCTGTTGGTCCATCTGGACATCGAGAGCACTCTCATCTACGGGTTCAGCGATGGCGGGATCCTGGGTCTCGACCTGGCAATCAATCACCCCGAGCGGGTAAAGAGGCTCGCCGTCTCCGGCACGAACTTCCACGTGGATGGCCTCAGAGCGTCCACCCGCGATTGGATGCAGGGTGCCACTGGCGAGACTTGGCCGGCGGAGCTACGCGAGTCCTATGAGCGACTCTCACCCGACGGCCCCAGCCATTGGAATGACTTCATCGAACGCATCAAGCTGATGTGGCTCAGCCAGCCCGCCTACGCCACCGAAGCGCTAGGGGCGATCAAGACCCCCACCCTGGTGGTTGCCGGCGACCAGGATGCGATCACGCCCGAGCACTCGGTCGCGCTGTTCCGGGCCATCCCGAACTCACAGCTCTGCATCGTCCCGAACGAGGGGCATGGCGTGCTCCCGGAGGGTGCTGTCCTGAAGTTCCTGGCGTCCTCGGAACCAGACGACGAGTGACCAAGCATCCGCTCATCGGGCACATGAGCACGTGGGATATAGCCGTCGGGCGGCGGTCGCAGGCGTCCCGGCAGCAGACAGCCGGGTCAGGCACGGTGGGCATCAGGCGGGTGACGCAGCGGACCTTGCAACCAGTGGGACTCCTCCGCATGGCTGCGCAAGCGGACCACGGTGAGGCGGGGACGCTCCTCGAGAAGGGCCCTGATGCGAGGCAAAGTCTCGTGATGCGTGGACCATGCCCATCGCACGATGTACTCCGGGTCAGTGAAGAACGTTCGCAACGGCGGCTCCACGTTGCCGCCATACAGTCGTTCTCGGTGCAGTCGGCGAATGAGAGTGCGGCGGACGACCTGGCGCATCACCACGGCTCTCGGCAAGTCGAGCCAGACCAGCAGGTCAGCCCGTTCGGCTAGTAGAGCGCGCACTGGAGGGTATTGCCACTCGGAGACCCACGTGGGCTCGGCAGTGAAGCGACGCACATCTTCCTCAAACGACGGTCGCGGAGTCCAGTCCGGGCCGTGAAAGAGGGCGTCGATCTCAACGTGCCTGATCGACAGCACAGCGGCAATGTGGGCCGCCAACGTTGTCTTGCCTGAGCCTGACGTGCCCGCGACCAGTACGCGACTGGGGCGGTGCAGAAGCGAATCTGTGGAGCCGAGCAGTGGCACAGGGCCCACGCTAGCCACCCGTCATGGCACCCGCTGCAAGCACGTGTGTCTGCGCCCACCGCTTGCCCCAGGGGCAGACCGAAGTTTGCCGCAACACCGCGGAAGGACCCCTGCAGGTGCTGACCTTGACGGGTGCACGGGGTGGTCACACAGACGTGCTCGTGATCGACTGCCTACGCCCGGCCCTCGACGCGCTAGGGTTGTCCGAGGACAAGGACGCCGGGCGCTGGCTCGATGCGCCGGACGAGAACCAAGCCGACAGGCGCTCCGCGCACCTCGCCCTAACCCGCGCCGAGTCGATGGGGCGCGACTCCTTCTTCGCGTGGCGCCGGGCGCAGCACGAAGCACTTCGCCCGCGGCCGTTCGCCCGTCGCTGACCTCTGTAGGCCCGCTGAGCTTGGTGCGCCTCGAGCTTCCTGGGCATGACTCACTCAGCAGCGCGACCTGACGCTCGCGGCGTTCAGATGGTGATGGCGACCTTCCCGCGCACCTGGCCGGCCTCGAGCAACCGCATGGCTTCGGGCGCGTCCTCGAGGCTGAAGGTTCGGTCCAGGACTGGCGTCACCTGCCCGGCCTCGATGAACGTGGTGAGCCGTTCGTAGTCGGCCGCTCGTTCCTTGGACATCATCAGCCGCAGATTCTTGCGTAGGAATGGCGAGACCAGTTGCCCGCGGATCTGCCTGCCCATGCCGGTCAAGGCCCCGGCATTCTCGCCTCCGACGAACACGGCGGTGCCGCGGGGTTTGAGGGCTCGCCTCAGCCGGCTCAGCGACGGGGACCCCGCGATGTCGAGGATCAGGTCGTAGCGCTCGTTTCCCTCGGCGAAGTCCTGACTGGTGTAGTCCAGTACGTGGTCGGCACCAAGGGACGACACCAGGTCGAGCTTCTCCGTGCTGGCGACACCGGTGACCTCCGCGTCCAGGGCCTTGGCCAGCTGGACGGCGTAGGTGCCCACACCGCCTGAGGCCCCGAGTACGAGGACGGACTGGCCAGGCCGAGGTGCGGCGACGTCGTGGACTGCCTGGAGTGCCGTGGCGGCCGAGATGGGCACCACGGCGGCCTGAGCGAAGGTGAGGTTCGCAGGCTTGCGGGCGAGCTTGTCCTCCTTCGCCACGGTGTACTCGGCGAAGGACCCTGGCGCGACGCCGTAGACGTCGTCCCCCTCGACGAACCGCGTGACTGACGACCCGATCTCCACGACGGTTCCGGCCACGTCACGACCCGACACGGAATTCCTCGGCCCACGCAGCCCCAAGCCCAAACGCATGATGTAGGGCTTGCCGGTCATCAGGTGCTCGGTTCCGCGGTCGAGGCCCGCGGCGTGCACGCGTACGAGAACCTCCTCCGCGCCGACGGATGGTCGCGCGACGTGTGCGAGATGCAGAACCTCCGAGGTGCCGTACCGGCTCTGCGTGATGGCTCGCATGGTGGTCTGGGAGGAGTTGTTCGTGGTTGTCATGGTGTGGCCGTCCTTGTTCAGAGATCGGACTTCACGCGGTGATGTGCCAGCGTGCAGATCATGGGGTGAGAGGCTGGTTGCTTCGGACCGACGAGACGACGTCGAGGATGGCCTGCGCGGTGACGGCGGCGTCCGCCTTGTCCAGAAGCAGGTCTGGGTGGGAGGCACCTTGGACCACGTGGTGCACGCTGTTGGTCGACAACGTGGCCGTCTGGTCCTGCGCCGCCATCCACGCTGCGTCACTCCCACTGCCAGCTGTCAACACGAACAGCGGCTTGTGCCCGAAGTCCGTGAGAGCCGCAGCCTCGTGTTCGGATGCGCTGGCTTGGAGGAACTCGTCGATCGTGCTGCGGAGGCTGGTGGAGGTGGCGATCTTCGCGCCCACCTCATCCGCAGACTGCTGGGGCAGGCTTCCGTAACCAAGACCAAAGAAGCGACCCACTCCCAGCCGCGCTGAGGTTGATGCCAGCACGGAGCCACGCTCCAGGATGTCGTCGGGCCCCCAGCTTTGCGGGCTGGTCGACGGTGGCAACGAGGCCCCCGTCGAATCGATCAGCACCAGGCCCGCGACCTCGTCGGGGTACTTGGCGGCGAAGATGCGTACGTACAGGCCACCGAACGAGTGACCGGCTAGCACGTAAGGACCCGGCACCCCTCCGCGGTGCAACAACGTGTGCAGGTCGGTCATCATCTGCGAACCGTCCTGGGTGACATCAGACGCCTCGCTCCACCCGCGACCCGCAGAGTCATAGACGCAGACACGGGTGTGGACGGCGACTGCCGGCGCTATCCAACCCATCACCGATGACATGTCGCCACCGCCCGGCTGCAGCACCACCGTGGGGCTTCCTGAGCCGGTGCAGTGCAGGTGCAAGCTGTGCCTACCTATATCTACCAACTGGCCCGCCATCGGGTAGGCGCCGGCATCGAGATGCTCACGCACGGTCTCGTAGCCCGCGCCCGCGGAGGCAAGAACCATCACCGTGATCACCGGATAGAGCAACCAGCGGCGCGCACGGCTACGCAGATCCCGACGAGCCTGGAAAGCCATCCAGACCGCCATCACCATCAGGCCGGCCGGCCACGCCCAGCGCAGCACACTGACGACGTCCGACCCGGCCACAACCAGAACCAGTCCGGATACCCCCATGAACACCGCCGGCACCATCGCCCAACGCTGCGCTTGGTCCGTGAACCTCACCGAAAGCAGGCACAACGTCGCCCAACCGGCGGCGAACCCCCACAGGACCGCAGCGGTGACGTCGTTCTCCTTCACTGGGATGAACGGCATAGCAACAAGGAGCAGAGCAGCTACGACCCCAGTTGCCAGCGACCCCACGACGATCCAACCGATACGACCAGAGTGCGCGCGGTCGGTTTCGTCGTCCCGACCGACCTGACCCGAATCGCCCTGCGCGCCAGGAATGATGGGTGTCCTAACCATGGCGCTCCGTCGCGACGGCAGGGCCGACTCCCGACGCCTGGGTCACCAACGCCAGCACCACCACAGCAGCCGACGTAACGGTGAGGTGCAGGGTGATGCGACTCATGACCTCCGACCACGTCAGCCCACGCGCAGCAAGCAGGCTCCAGTGCTCGGTCGCGAGCAACTGAGCTCGAATCGTGGGCGAACCGGAGAATCCATCTTCGGGCGACATGCTCCTCCTCTCGCTGTTCTGAGGCGTCGAGGCAATCAGCTGACGCCGGTGGACACCTTGTCTGGCTCAGGCAGCGGCTCCGGCGGCCCAAGCGATCGCAGTGGCGACGGTTCAACACGCAGGACGTGCGCGACCCAGCTGGGTAGCCACCAGTTCCACCGGCCGAACAGGCTGACCAGGGCTGGCACCAGCAGTGCGCGGACCAGGGTCGCGTCGATGAGGATGCCGACTCCTAGGGCGGTGCCGAGGACCTTCGTATCTGTTCCAGGTGAGGTTGCGATGGCCGAGAAGGCGAAGAAGAGGATCAGCGCCGCCGAAGTGACGAGCCGACCGGTCCGGCCGATCCCGGTGATGACTGCCATGCCGGTGTCACCGGTGCGGTCGTACTCCTCGCGCATTCGGCTGAGGATGAAGACCTCGTAATCCATGGACAGTCCGAACAGGAACGCGAAGATCACGACCGGGAGCCAGAAGTTGATCGCTCCGGTGGGGGCGACGTCGAACACGAGGCCGGAGCCGTGGCCGAGCTGCCAGAAGAACACGATCGAGCCGAACACGGCTCCCAGGGAGATCAGGTTGACCAGCACGGCTTTGAGCGGCAGCAGCACGGACCGGAACGTACGCACGAGCAGGATGTAGGTGATCAGTGCGATCAGCGCCAGCACGTAGGGAAGATTGTCGTAGACCGCGCTGAAGTAGTCCTCGATGGTTGGTCCGAGACCCGTGATACCGACGTCGCCGTTCACCGCTGGTTCGACTGCGGCTCGGATGTCGGTGACGATCTTCGAGGTGTCGCTGTCGAGGGTCGCCTGTGGCCGGGAAGACATCGATGACGGCGCTGTCGCCTTGAGTGGTGCCGACGACGGCCATCTGGACGCCGTCGACGCCACCGGCAGCCTGGGCTGCCGCCTGCGCGTCAGCGGCAGGTACGAGGACCTCGATGGGGGTGAGGACTCCGGCGCCGATACCGCCGTCGGTGAGAGTGTGGAGGGCGTCGTAGCGTTGGCCGTTCTGCGCGAGGGATTCCAGGCTGGAGCCCGGCCCGATCTTGAGGCTGAGCACCGGCGCGACGAGAAAGCCGAGCACGATCACGGCACCCGCGGTGGCGACGACGCGGTGCCTGACGATGAGCCGTGCCCATGCCGACCAGCCGCGGGAGGCAGTCCCTTCCTTACGGATGCGGGGGTAGTCGATGCGCGGGCCGACGCTGGACAGCAGCGCGGGCAGCAGGGTCAGCACCACGGCCACGCTGACCAGGGGGATCAGCATCCCGGCAAGACCCATGCTGCGCAACGCCGGCACGGGGAGGATCAGCAGCGCCAGCAGGCTAATCGCCACGGTGACGCCCGAGGCCATGACGGCATGCCCGGCTGTCTTCATCGCAGCCACGACGGCTTCCTCGTTGCTGCGGCCGTGGGCACGCTCCTCCCGCCATCGCGAGACCAGGATCAGCGAGTAGTCGATGGCGACGCCGAGCCCGATGAGCGCGACGAGGAACATGACGATGATGCTGACATCGGTGAGGGTCGTGAGCGGCTAGGACGAGCATGAACGTGGTCAAGATCGAGACGGTGGCGATGAGCAGGGGGAGCAGGGCCAGGAACGAGGCGTACACGAAGAGCAACACCAACAGTGCCGCCGCGCCGGCGAGCAGGGTCTCGACCAGGACGCTTGTGCTTTCCTGCTCGCCGCCTGCAGACAGCAGGGTGTAGGACGTCAGGCCGCTTTCGAAGCCTGCTGCTTGCGCTGCCTTGGCCAGAGCGGGGTCGAGTTGGGTCTCGATCTGAGGCCCGAAGGTCACCGGAACCGGAGCCTGGATCAAAGCGTACGTCGTACGGCCGTCGTCGGTCACGAACCCGGGGTCCTTCGTGCTGGCGAAGTCCACGACACGGAGCTTCACGTCGGACACAGCCGCGACGCGCGGCGCTGATGACACCGGCCACAGCGTCGTCGTTTCCCTCGACGGTCTCACCTTTCGGGCACCGTCACGACCGCGATGTAGGAGTCGAACGTGCTCACACCGTAGGTGTCGATCAGCTGCTGCTCGGCGTTGTCACCGGGTTGACCCGGCAGCGAGAAGTCCAGCGACCACCGGTCGCTGAGCGGGCTGACCGAGATCAAGCCACCGACGAACAGCACGAACCAGACGCGCGCTCACGATCCGACGGTGATGCATCACAAGATGGGCGAAACGCTCCATGGGACTGCTCCTGCACGGGTGCTGGTTCCCGAGAGAAGTGGTCTGTGGAAGATGCGTCGTCCGGGCGACACGGCGGAGATGGATGTGCGGGCTGGGTCGGCTGGAAAAAGGCTGACGCGCGCTACTGGCACATCGGCTAGTGACAGGGTCACGAGCCACCAAGAGGCATCCGACGAAACTCGTCTACACGAGTTCGTGGCTCGAACATAGGCATACCCACCGAGGGAGCGCCAGGGACCAACGACACCCAACGATGCGGTCGTTCGTGCTCCAGAACTCGTCGAGCCACCCGCTCATCGGCCTGACGGTGGGCTCAGAAGCCGGGCGTTGGCCACTCGGCGGCGACCCACTCCTCGACCACCGCCCACGCGCCCGACGGATCTGGTACGCGGGGCGCCCCTGCCAACCGGCCGCGGTGCGACGCCACTCCAGGAGTAGGGCAAGGCCCGACGGCCGTCAGGGCCGTGCGCCGAGCAGGGCTTCGCCGGCGACAGTTCTGTCGGCTCGGGATGACCCGACAACGACGAGGCTACGACGCCGTGGCGGCCGCGTCGACGGTGGTGTGCGTTTCCTAGATGTCGTAGTAGAGCTCGAACTCGTGGGGGTGGGGGCGCAGGGCGACGGGCTGGATCTCGTTGCTGCGCTTGTAGTCGATCCAGGTCTCGATCAGGTCGCTGGTGAAGACCCCGCCCTCGAGCAGGAACTCGTGGTCGGACTCGAGCGAGTTGATGACCGCATCGAGGGTGCCGGGGACGGTCGGGATGTCGGCGTGCTCGTCCGGGGGCAGCTCGTAGAGGTCCTTGTCGACCGGCTCGTGCGGCTCGATCTTGTTGCGGATGCCGTCGAGGCCGGCCAGGAGCATCGCGGAGAACGCGAGGTAGGGGTTGGCCGACGGGTCGGGGCAGCGGAACTCGATGCGCTTGGCCTTGGGGTTCGAGCCGGTGATCGGGATGCGCACGCACGCCGACCGGTTGCGCTGGCTGTAGACCAGGTTGACCGGTGCCTCGAAGCCCGGAACCAGGCGGTGGTAGGAGTTCACGGTCGGGTTGGTGAACGCCAGCAGCGACGGGGCGTGCTCGAGGATGCCGCCGATGTAGTAGCGCGCGGTGTCCGAGAGGCCGGCGTACCCGGTCTCGTCGTAGAAGAGCGGCTCGTCGCCGTCCCAGATCGACTGGTGGCAGTGCATGCCCGAGCCGTTGTCGCCGAAGATCGGCTTCGGCATGAACGTCGCGGACTTGCCGTTGCGCCACGCGACGTTCTTGACGACGTACTTGAACTTCATCACGTCGTCCGCGGCCTTGAGCAGCTCGGCGAAGTTGTAGTTGATCTCGGCCTGGCCGGCCGTGCCGACCTCGTGGTGCGCGCGCTCGACGGTCAGCCCGGAACGCTCGAGCTCGATCACCATCTCGTCGCGGAGCTCGCCGAAGTGGTCGTACGGCGCGACCGGGAAGTACCCGCCCTTGTAGCGCACCTTGTAGCCGCGGTTGTTCTCCTCCGAGCCGGAGTTCCAGTAACCCGCCTCGGAGTCGATGTGGTAGTACCCGGCGTTCACCTTGGTCTCGAAGCGCACCGAGTCGAAGACGTAGAACTCCGCCTCGGGCGCGAAGTACGCCGTCGTCCCGACACCGGTCGAGGCGAGGTAGGCCTGAGCCTTGCGCGCGATGTTGCGCGGGTCGCGCGAGTACGGCTCGCCGGTGAGCGGGTCGTGGATGAAGAAGTTCACGACCAGCGTCTTCGCGGTCCTGAAGGGATCGACGTACGCCGTGGTCGGGTCGGGGAACAGCGACATGTCGGACTCGTGGATCGCCTGGAAGCCACGGATCGAGGAGCCGTCGAAGTTCAGGCCGTTGTCGAAGACGTCCTGCCCGAACGACGAGACCGGCACCGTGAAGTGCTGCATGATCCCGGGCAGGTCGCAGAACCGGACGTCGATCATCTCGATGCCCTCGTCCTTGACGTACTTCAACAGCTCGTCGCTGGTGGCGAACATTCGTCCTCCTGGTCGGTTGTTGACGACACGGTAGGAGCCGGCAGTTTCTCGACCGTATCCCGCGTGTTTCGCCGATGTAACAGGCCCGGTACGCCGGTCGTCGCACGCCCCTCTAGCCTGGCCCGGTGCCCGCGCCCGACCTGCCGTTCGAGACGGCGTCCTGGGCACGACGCGTCCTGGCGCTCCTGGTCGACTACGCCGCGTGCTGGGGCGTGATGCTCTTCTTCTACGGCGGCGACTGGTTCGGCAGCGGTCCGGTGCCGTCGGTCTACCTGAACCTGCTGTTCGTCGCCGAGTCCGCCCTGCTCATGGCGCTCTCCGGCGGCTCGTTCGGCCAGCTCGCCACCCGGCTGCGCGTCGTCCGGGTCGACGGCAGCGGACGACCCCTCTCGCTGCTGACCGCCCTGCTCCGCCAGCTCCTGATCTGCCTGGTGATCCCCCCGCTGGTCTTCCGGCCCGACGGACGCGGGCTCCACGACCTGGTCTGCCGCTCCGCGGTGGTGCCGCTGGTCCCGCGGCCGGCACCCGGCTCTTGACGGGTTCCTCGTCGGCGACGTCGAGTGCCCGGTTACCCTGAACAGACGCCCGGCCCGCCGGGCGTCGCGGTTTCGCTCACGGGAGCGGGGCCAGACCACGTGGTGCCCACCGGGAGGACCCCATGCGCAGCCTGACCCTTCGCCCGACCATGCGCCGGGCGGCCGTCGCCGCCCTCGTTCCCCTCGTCCTCGGGTCGTTGGCCGCGTGCGGCAACGGCGACTCGACCAGCGCCTCGGACCCGCAGGCGGGCTCGCCGACCAGCGCGACCTCGCCGAGCAGCTCCGGCACCCAGAAGAAGAACGTCGACCCCGCGGCGTTCATCGACCGGATCAAGACGGCCGCCCGCTCGCTGACCACGGCGCGGTTCCGCATGACCATGCAGATCAGCGGCCAGACGGTCTACGCCAAGGGCGCCCTGGACATGACCGGTGACCATCCGGCCATGCAGATCTCGATGGACCTGACCGGCATGGGCACGCCGACGGACATGCGCATCGTCGACGGGGCCATGTACATCCAGGACCCCTCGAGCAGCTCCGGCAAGTACCTCAAGATGGACCTCAACGACCCGAACAGCCAGCTGGGCGACCTGGGTGACGCCCTCGACAGCTTCGACCCGAGCCAGATGGTGAGCAAGCTCTCGCCCGACACCTTCCGCAAGGTCACCGACCTGGGCAGCGAGTCCGTGGGCGGGCGCCAGCTGGAGCACTACCGGGTCGTCATCGACACCGGCGCCGCCTCGAAGATGTTCGGGAGTCTCCCGAGCAGCGCGTCCCTGCCGAAGACCATGTCCTACGACATGTGGCTCGACAGCTCGGACCGGATGGCGAAGTTCAGGATGCTGATGAAGAAGGTCAGCCAGGTCACCGCGACGTACACCGACTACGGCGCCGACGTGAACATCACCGCACCGCCGGCCTCGCAGGTCACGGAGATGCCGAGCGGCACCAGCTGAGCCCGCGGTCCGGCCCGTCGGGGCCGGGCCTTCACCGCGAGGAGCCGCCGCCGGCACGTGACCGGGCGTAGTGCCTGGCCACCCGGGCGCGGTTGCCGCACCCGGCCGAGCACCACGCACGGTGGCGACCGGTCTGCTCGAAGAACTGCACGCAGCCTGGTCCCTGGCAGGCGCGCAGGCGGTCGCGTCGAGGAGCGGTGACGACCTCTGCGGCCGAGCGTGCCACCGCAGCGAGCGCGTCGTCGCGCCACGTCGCGGACGACCTCTCGCGCACCTCGAGTCCCGTCGTGGCCGTCACCAGCTCGGGCCAGCGCGGAGCCGAGGCAGCGAACGTGTTCAGGGTGGTGACGTCCGCGGGGTCGGGCCGGCTCCCCGTCACCACCGAGCGCAGCAGGCGCCGGAGACAGTCCCGGAGATCGCGGAAGACGGCGACGTCGTCGCGCGTCGGCGAGCCAGGGAGGTCGTGGGCGACCAGCCAGTCGCGCAGGGCCGTCGCGGTCGCGATCGCGTCCCGTGGCTCGCCGCGCACGGCGTACCGCGTGTTGGCGAAGCGGACGGCGAGTGCGTCCCGGGGCTCGGTCACGGAGACCATCCTAATGGTTATAGTGATGTCTATCGTTAGACACGCGTCGGAGGAAGCAGGTCGTGATGTACGTCGAGCAGCTGTGGCGCTACCCGGTGAAGTCCTTGCGCGGGGAGCCGCTCGACCGGGCCGAGCTGACCGGCGACGGCGTCGCGGGTGACCGACTCCTCCACGTGAGCGACCGGGGGCACGTGGTGACCGGGCGCACCCGGCACGGCCTGCTGACGATCCCCGCGACCACCGCCGGCGACGGCGTCCTCGTCGACGGCCACCCGTGGGACTCGCCGGCCGCGGCCCGCCTCGTCCGTGAAGCCGCCGGTCCGACGGCGGAGATCGTGCCCTACGAAGGACCCGAGCGGTTCGACGTCCTCAACCTGCTGGTGGCCACCGACGGCGGCATCGGCGCGCTGGGGTACGACGGGCGCCGGCTGCGCCCCAACCTCGTCGTGGGTGGGGTCGAGGGGCTCGCGGAACGCGACTGGCCGGGCCGGGCGCTGCGAATCGGCGAGGTCGTGATCGGTCTGGAGTCCCTGCGCGCGCGCTGCGTGGTGACCACGATCGACCCCGACACCGGCGAGCAGGACCTCGACGTCCTCCGCCGGATCCATCGTGAGTTCGGCACCACGGTCGCCCTCAACGCGTGGGTGGCGCGTCCGGGAACCGTGTCCGTGGGGGACCGGGTGGACGTCGTCGACCTCGACCTGCCCCTGCCCGCACGCGGTGGCTGGATCCTGGGGGCGCCGTACGCCGTGTCGTGAGGTGAGCGGGGTCAGCGCCCGCGCATCTGGCCGCGCAGGCCCTTCATCGACGTCGGCACCGGGCCCTTCGGCATCGGGACGATCGGCCGCGAGGCGTCGATCGCCTTGAGCCGCGCCAGGATGTCGGTGATCTCGGCCGGCTGGACCTGACGCTTCATCTTCTGCACGTGACGCGAGAGCTTGGCCAGGGGCACCTGGTCGTCGGCGCTGCCCACGACGATCTCGTGGACCGGGGCGTCGACCGCGACCCGCTCGTGACGCCGGCGCTCCGAGGTCAGCAGGCTCTTGAGGCGCCCGGGGTTGCCCTCCCCGACCAGGACGATGCCCGGCGGGCCGACCACGCGGTGCACGACGTCCTGCTGCTTGGTGAAGGCGATCGCGTTGTCGACGTGCCAGCCGCGCTTGAGCAGCCCGAGCGCACCCGCGGCGGCCCCGACCTGGCCCTCCATCTGTCCGTAGACCGCGCGCTGGGCGCGGCGCGAGAACACGATCAGGCCGGACAGCACCGCGACCATCAGGGCGCCCACGACCGCCAGGACGAGCCCGAGCGTGCTGCGGTGGCCGACCGCGAACCAGAACAGGACGAACCCGACGACGAGCCCGAGCAGCCCGGCGCCGGCGACCCAGCGCCCGAGGGCCGGATCGGACTTCTTGGCCATCTGGTAGGTCTGGACGAACTGCTGCCGGCGGCTCAGCTTCTCCGGCTCGGCCGGCTTCGGCGTGGGGCTCTTGGCCATGCGGGTGGATGCTCCGTGTCTGGGTGTGTCTGCGACAGGTCAGGCCGGCGTGCGCGCCGACACCGCCTGACGGTACAACCGCCCGGCCCGGTACGACGAACGCACGAGCGGCCCGGACAGGACGCCGGAGAAGCCGATCTCCTCGGCCTCGGCGGCGAGCTCCACGAACTCCTCGGGCTTGACCCACCGCTCGACGGGGTGGTGCCGCAGGGAGGGGCGGAGGTACTGCGTGATCGTGACCAGCTCGCAGCCCGCCTCGTGGAGGTCGCGCAGTGCCTGGCTGACCTCCTCGCGGGTCTCGCCCATGCCGAGGATCAGGTTGGACTTGGTCACCAGGCCGAACTCGCGGGCGGCGGTCAGCACGCCGAGCGAGCGGTCGTAGCGGAAGGCCGGGCGGATGCGCTTGAAGATCCGCGGCACGGTCTCGACGTTGTGGGCCAGCACCTCGGGCCGGCTCTCGAAGACCTCGGCCAGCAGCTCGGGCTTGCCGTTGAAGTCCGGGATCAGGTTCTCGACGCCGGTGTCGGGGTTGAGGGCATGGATCGCGCGCACCGTCTCGGCGTACAGCCAGGCTCCGCCGTCGGGGAGGTCGTCGCGCGCGACGCCGGTGATCGTGGCGTACCTGAGCCCCATCTTCTGCACGCTCTCGGCCACGCGGCGCGGCTCGTCGCGGTCCAGCGGCTGCGGCTTGCCGGTGTCGATCTGGCAGAAGTCGCACCGGCGGGTGCACTGGTCGCCGCCGATGAGGAACGTCGCCTCTCGGTCCTCCCAGCACTCGAAGATGTTGGGGCAGCCGGCCTCCTGGCAGACCGTGTGCAGGCCCTCGGACTTCACCAGCGAGTGGAGCTCGGAGTACGCCGGCCCCATCTTCGCCCGGGTCTTGATCCACTCCGGCTTGCGCTCGATCGGGGTCTCGGAGTTCCGGACCTCGAGGCGGAGGAGCCGGCGTCCGTCCGGGGTGGCGGCACCGTCGGTGGTCGAGCCTGTCGAGACCTGGGTCACCCGTCCATGCTACGGGGGCGCGCCAGCGGAACCCGACTCCGGGAGGGCCTTGCGCGACGCTACGGCCTGACCAGCTCGATCAGCGGTGCCCGGCCGGGCTCGGGCCGGGGCTCGTAGTCGGGCGTCGGGTCGTACGGCGCCCAGCTGAGCAGCTCGGTGAGGTGCCGGCGCACGCTCGGGAGCACGTCGTGCACCGTGACGTCGCGGCCGAGCTCGGCGGACAAGGAGGTCACGCCCGCGTCCGCGATGCCGCAGGGCACGAACCGGTCGTACCACGAGAGGTCCACGTCGCAGTTCAGGGCGAAGCCGTGCATGGTCACGCCCTGACTGACCCGGATCCCGATCGCGGCCACCTTGCGCTCGGCGCGCGCCGCTCGTCCTGAGCCTGTCGACGGGTCGGCGCGCAGCCACACCCCGCTGCGGCCGGGGACGCGGGCGGTCTCGACGCCGAGGTCGCGGCAGACCGCGATCAGCGCCTCCTCGAGCCGGCGTACGTAGTCCACGACCTTGACGTGGTCGGGGAGCCCGACGATCGGGTAGCCGACCAGCTGGCCGGGGCCGTGGAAGGTGATCATCCCGCCGCGGTCGACGTCGATGACGGGTGCGCCGCCGGGATCGACCGGGCGGTCGGCGGGTGCCGTGCGCTTGCCCGCCGTGAAGACCGGAGGATGCTCGAGCAGCCAGACGGTGTCCGGCCGGGAGCCGGTCGCCACCTCGGCGTGCAGCGTGCGCTGGGTCTCCCACGCGGCGAGGTAGTCGACGGCGTCGTCACCGAACCCGCCCTCGCGGAACACCAGCTCGCTCACGTCACGAGCCTAACCTCCGCCCCACGAACGCGAGCTGGGCCGGCACCATCCGCGTCCAGTACGCCGGCTCGTGGGCGCCGGCCTCGAACGTGGACGTGACCGGCCGGTCGAACCCGTCGACGTAGGCGCGGTCCGCCGAGTAGAACGGGTCCTCGCGGCCGCAGTCGACCCGCACGGCGATGCCGTCGAGGTCGCCCTGCCGGCCCATCACCGAGAACTGCTCGTACTCCGCGGCATCGGCGAACCCCTCCGAGGAGGCATCGGCGGCGTCGGTCCACAGGGCCGGGCTCAGGGCGGCCACCGCGCGCACCCGCGACGCGCCCGCCACGGCCGCGAGCCGGAGCGCGCCGTACCCACCCATGGACCAGCCGTGGAACGCGAGCCGGCCGGTGTCGAGCCGCCGGTCGGCGAGGCGGGGGAGCAGCTCGTCGAGCACCATCGCGCCGGCGTCCTCGCCGGTGGGCCGGCGGTGGTAGTAGGTGTTCCCACCGTCGACGGTGGCGATCGCGAACGGCGGGACGCCGGCACGCACGGCCGCGGGCAGGAACCGGTCCAGGCCGAGCGAAGTGACCGCGGTGGTGTGGTCGCCGTGGAGGCCGTGCAGCGACACCATCACCGGCAGCGGCTCGGGCCGCGGGCCGGGGTAGATGACCGACCACCCGACCCGGACGCCGAGCCGGTCGCGCGACACGAACGAGCCGCTGACGAGCCTCCCCGGAGCGATGTCCGGGATGTGCCCGGCCGGCCCGGTCTGACCCAGGAGACGCCGGAGCCGGTACTCGCCCGGCAGCCAGCCCTCGTCGACCGCCAGGCCGGCGCCGGCGACGACGGCCGCCGCGCCGCCGGCGCCCAGGAGGAGGCCGCGCCGGGTGGTGCGCATGCGACCACCGTAGGGGCCTGTGGAGAGCCTCGGCGAGGACCCGGTCGGTGCCGTCACAGTGGTGGGATGCGGACTCGGGCGCTTGTGTTGCTGGCCACCACGCTCACCCTGGGGCCGGTCCTGGGTGCAGGTGTCGTGGCGGGTGAGGCGGGGGGCGCGCCACCTCCGGAGCCCGCGGTACGCCGCGTCGCGGCCCCGCTCGTCAGCGTGGCGGAGGCGTCCCGCGTCCTGCGGGTCTGGGACCACCGCCGCGCGGCCGCCTGGTCGCACGCCGACCCGGCGGCGTTGACACAGCTGTACACCGGAGGGTCGCGCGCCGGTGCCCGCGACGTGGCGGAGCTCCGTCGGTGGCGCGACCGCGGCCTCCGGGTCGTCGGGCTGCGTCAGCAGGTCGCCGAGATCCACGTGCGCGACGCGACGAGTCGGCGCCTCGTGCTCCAGGTGACCGACCGGACCGTCGACGGGGTCGCGGTCGACGGCCATCGGCGTACCACCCTGCCCGGGAGCGCCTGGACGACCCACCGCATCCGGCTGCTCCGGGCGGAGGGCCGATGGCGGGTCGACGAGGTGGTGGCTCAGCCGGCCAGGTGACCCCAACGGGTCGCCAGCCGCTCCCAGGGACCGGTGTCGGCGACCCGGCCCTCGACCAGCACCACGACGCGGTCGGCCTGGGCCAGTGCGGCGGCCTTCGAGGTCGCGCCGATCACGGTCGCCCCGCGCTCGCGCAGCGCCGTCCACAGCTCGACCTCGGTGGTGGCGTCGAGCGCGGACGACACGTCGTCGGCGAGCAGCAGCGCGGCGTCGCAGGCCAGGGCGCGCGCCAGGGCGAGCCGCTGGACCTGCCCCCCGGAGAGGCGGACACCGCGGTGGCCGACGAGCGCGTCGGGGCCACCGGCGTCGTCCACGTCGCGCCGCATTCGCGCGGCGTCGAGCGACGGCAGGACCTCACGGTCGGGGTAGTCCAGCGCGACGTTGCCGCGGAACGTCCCCGACAGCACCCGGGGGACCTGCGCCACGTGGGCGACCCGGCCCGGCCGGAGGTCGGTCTGGTGGTCGTCGAGCACGCGGCCGTTCCAGCGGATCTCACCGGTGCTCCTGACCAGGCCCGCCAGCGCGCCCAGCAGGCTCGACTTGCCCGACCCGACCTGTCCGAGCAGCAGGACGAGCTCGCCCGGGGCGACGTCGAGGTCCACGTCGCTGACGCCGATCGTGCCGTCGTCGTGCTGCGCGGTGAGGCCGGTGATCCGGAGGTCGCGCAGCGGGTCGCGGACCTCGGGCGGCGGGTCGGGAGCGACGCCCTGCACGAGGTTCACCCCGGCGGGCAGGTGCATGAGGTCGCCACCGCCGCCGAGCCGGCTGGTCGCGCGCATCCACGCGCGGGTGCCCGGCGCCTCGGTGATCACCGAGCCGGCCACCCGGCCGAACCAGTCGAAGCCGTTGACCGCACCCGCGACCATGAGGGCCGTCGCCAGGCCCCACCCACCCGCCACGAGCACGGCCCAGGCCGAGACGACGCCGACCTGCACCATCACGATCGGGACGCCGTCGAGCATCGCCTGCACGCGGTGCTCGCGGACCGCGGCGTCGACGCGCCCGCTGTCGACCGCGTGCAGATGGCGGTGGACGTCCGGCGTCGCGGCGGCGAGCTTGACCGTGCGCACCGAGTCGAGGGACGAGACCAAGGACCTGCCGAACCTGGCCCGGGCCGCCGAGGACGCGGCCGCCGAGCGACCGGCCACCCGGCGTCCGAACGACGACGCCACGGCCGAGGCCGTCATCACCGCGATCAGGATGCCGCCGGCGAGGACCGTCCCGGCGACCACCGCCGTGACCACCGCGATCGCCACCCCGTTGAGGAAGTCGACCCAGCGGTCGGCGTACCGCGCCAGCCGGTCGGCGTCCATCGTGCGCGCGACGACCTCGCCCGGCGGAGTGCGCTCGAGGCGGTGGGCCTCGGTCTGGCCGTGCAGCACGTGGATGCGGGCGCGGAGCATCACCGCGACCCACCACTGCGGGTAGCGCCGGATCGCGATCGCGATGACGGCCGGAGAGCCCACCAGCGACACCACCATCAGGGCGGTCAGCCCGAAGGGGTGCTCGCCCTGCTGGAGGTCGGAGACGGTGTGGCCCCACAGCCAGCCGGTGATCGCGCCGAACGCGCCGGTCAGGGCGCTCACCAGGAACAGGCCCATGCCGAGCAGGCCCCACTGGGGCTCGATGAAGAGCGCGTTCTTGGTGGCACGGGCCAGCGACGGGACGTGGCTGAGGGTCGGCGCGGGTGGCGGCGTACCGGTCCGCCGCTGGGTGCCGACCGCGCCGGTGTGCATCTCCTCGTCGACCTCACGCAGCGCCGACTCGCCCGCCGAGGCCGACAGGAGGTCGCGGAAGGCGCCCGGCTCGCCGGCCAGCTGGTCGCGCGGCCCGTGCTGGACGACCCGGCCTCCGTCGAGCACGGCGACCTGCTCGGCACGCTCGGTGGTCGAGAGGCGGTGGGCGACCAGGATCCCGGTGCGGCCCGAGAGCAGCCGCTCGGCGGCCCGCACCACCCGTGCCTCGGTGAGCGGGTCCATCCGCGCCGTCGCCTCGTCCAGGACCACCACGCGTACGTCGCGCACCAGCAGCCGGGCGAACGCGACCAGCTGCTCCTCCCCGGCGGAGAGGCTCGTGCCGCCCGGGCCGAGCAGCGTGTCGAGGCCGTGGGGGAGTCCGTCGACCCACGCGGTCATCCCGAGCTCGTCGATCGCAGCCTCGACCGTCTCGCGAGGCAGGTCGGCGAAGAGCGTGATGTTCTCGGCGAGGGTGCCGGCGAGGATCTCGGTGCGCTGGGTGACCACGCCGACGGCGGCCCGCAGCTGCTGGAGGTCGAGCTCGCGCACGTCGACGCCGCCGAGCAGGAGGGTGCCCGGCTCGGGCTCGACGGCACGCGAGACGAGTGAGGCCAGGGTCGACTTCCCGGAACCGGTGCGACCGACCAAGGCACATGTGGTGCCGGCCGGGACGGTCAGGTCGACGCCGGAGAGCGCGAAGGTGCCGTGCGCGTAGGCGAAGTGCAGGTCGACGAAGCGCACGGTCAACGGACCGGCGGGCAGCGCCGTTCCACCCTCGGGCTCCGGGTCGGACGCCATCAGGCCGCGCAACCGGATCACGGCACCGAAGCCGGCCTGGAGGTCGGGAAGGTGTCGCGCGAGCTGGTCGACCTGGCCCACGAACATCGTGGTGACCAGGAAGAGCGTGACCAGCGACGCCGTGGACAGCCGGTCGTCGACCACCAGGACGACCCCGACCAGGGCCGTGGCCGCGAGGACGCCGTGGAGCAGCATCCCGGTGCGCCGGCCGATGCGGGCCTCGACCGCGACGACCTCGGCGAACCGCCGGTGCACCTCGCCGGCGAGCTCGGTGCACCGCCGCAGCACGTAGGGCTGCCCGAGGCTCGTGCGCAGGTCGTCGCGAGCGGCGATCCCCTCCTCGAGCGCCGCGGCCTGGTCGGTCCACGCCATCTCCTCGAACACCTTGAGCTCGGAGAGCCGCGGGAGCATCCGGCGTACGACGAGCAGGGCGGCGGTGCCCGAGACCGGGAACAGCACGAACGCCGGCCACCAGGTGAACCCCGCCACGAGCCACAGCGGGCCGGCGGCCATCGTGGTGCGCACGGCCATCCAGACGTTCTGCCGGAGCAGGGTGCCGACCTCGTGGGTGTCGTCGTCGACGCGGTCGAGGACCTCGCCGACCGCCTGCTCGCTCAGCTCGGAGAGGGGCTGGGCCATCGCGGCGTCCAGCAGGTCGGAGCGCAGGCGCCCCTCGGCACGGTCGACCAGACCCGCCCAGAGGGTGCGCCCGAAGGTGTCGAGCATGGCCGCGCCGACCACGCACAGAGCGAGGATCCGGACCAGGCCGGAGCTCGGGTGCTGGGCGAGGCGGCCGGCGATGACCGATCCCGTGGACATCCCGATCGCGCTGAAGAACGAGCAGGTGATCGCGACCCCCGCGAGCGGCGACCGCATGCGGCGCCAGTCGACCGGCTGCCGCCCGGGCGGAAGCACCCGAGGAGTCGGAGTCCCCGGGCGTACGTCGGCAGGTGCCAGGTCGGTGGTGGTCACGGTCCTCCGAAGGTACGGCGGACCGGGGACCGACTTCCTCCGATTAACCGGGTCAGCGCCGCGCGGCCACCCCGGTGGAGATCACGTCGGTGACGTCGCGGTCGCGGAACTCGAAGCCGAGGTCGGTCAACGCCTGCGGGACGAGGTTGAGCGAGTTGAGGAGCTCGGGAGCCAGCGGACCGGCCCCGAGCTTGAGCGCGACAGCGGGCACCGGGAGGAACGCCGGCCGGCCGACAGCACGCGCGAGCGCCTGGGTGAACTCGCCGGCCGTCGGGGTCCGGGGGCAGCAGAGGTTGACCGGTCCGTGGGCATCGGGGTGCTCGGCGAGGTGGACGACGCCGGCCAGCCAGTCGCGCAGCGAGACCATCGGGAAGTACTGCCGGCCGTTGCCGAGCCTGGCCCCGAGGCCGAGCCGGAAGACCCGGCGCAGCGTACGCAGCGGCTCGGACTCGCGGTCCATCACCGGTGAGGTCCGCAGCACGCAGACGCGGGCCCCGGCCTCCACGGCCGGTCCGGCGGCCGCCTCCCAGGCGCGGGTGACCTCGCCCATCAGCGTGTGACCGCGTGAGTCGCCGTCCTCGGTGACCTCGGCGTCGCCGTGGTCGCCGTACACCGCGACGGCGTTCCCCGCCAGGAACGCCGGCTTGCGGTCCGAGGCGGCGATCGCCTCCGCGAGCGTCCGCGTGGTGCTGACGCGTGACTCACGCAGGTTGCGGGCCCAGCGCTTCGAGTACGGGATGCCGATGGTCGGGCTGCCGGCCACGTTGACCACGACGTCCGCGGTCTCGATCACCTGGCTGTCGAGCAGACCGGTGGCCGGGTCCCAGCGCGACTCCGCGTCCTGCGTCGGCTCGTGCCGGGTCAGTGCCGTGGTGGTGTGCCCGTGGGAGTGGAGCGCGTCGACGAGGTTCCTTCCGAGGAACCCCGTGGCGCCCGCGACGACGACGTGCATCCGATCGCTCCTGTCAGCTCACTCGGTTTCGAGACGCGCCGATCGGCCTCTCACGTCGTTCGTGCCCGATCCGGACGCTCCTCAACCTCCTCGCTCTCCTTCGCCTTCGCAGGCTCAGGCGAACGCGCTCAGACCTCGAACTGTCCGGCCTCGAGCCGGGCCTTCACCTCGCCGAGGAAGCGCGCGGCGTCGGCCCCGTCGACCAGCCGGTGGTCGTAGGTGAGCGCGAGGTAGACCATCTGGCGCACCGCAATCGTCTCGCCGAGGTTCGGGTCGTCGATCACCACCGGCCGCTTCACCACGGACCCGGTCCCGAGGATCGCCACCTGGGGCTGGTTGATGATCGGGGTGTCGAACAGCGCGCCGCGGCTGCCGGTGTTGGTCAGCGTGAACGTCCCGCCGGAGAGCTCGTCCGGGGTGATCTTGTTCGTGCGGGTGCGCTCGGCGACGTCCGCGATCTTCCGGGCCAGGCCGGCGATCGAGAGGTCACCCGCCTCCTTGATCACCGGCGTCAGCAGGCCGCGCTCGGTGTCGACCGCGATCGCGAGGTTCTCGACGTCGAAGTAGGTGACCTCGCCCTTCTCGGTGTCGATCGCCGCATTGAGGCTCGGGTGGGCCTTGAGCGCATCGATGGCCGCCTTGGCGAAGAACGGCATGAACGACAGCTTCACGCCCTCCCGCGACGCGAAGTCCGCCTTGACCGCGTCGCGCAGGCGCGAGATCGCGGTGACGTCGACCTCGACCACCGTGGTGAGCTGGGCGCTGACGTGCAGCGACTCGACCATCCGCTGGGCGATCACCTTCCGCAGCCGCGACATCGGCTCGGTCTTGCCGCGCAGCGGCGAGGGCACCGGAGCGCCGGGAGCCCGGGACGCCGGCGCCGCGGCCGCGGGAGCCGGCTGGGCGGCCGCGGCGGCTGCCGCCGCGGGCTGGGTCGGCGTGGTGTCCTTGCCCTGCTGCTGTGCGGCGTCGAGCACGTCCTGCTTGCGGATCCGGCCGCCGACGCCGGTGCCGACCAGGCCCGCCAGGTCGACGCCGTGCTGGGCGGCCATCTTCCGCACCAGCGGCGTGACGTACGCCGACGAGTCGCGTCCGCCTGCGGGCTCGGCCTCCGCCGCGGGCTCGGCCGGGGCCTGCTCGGCCGCCGGCTGCTCGGGCTCGGCAGCGCTCGGCTCCGGCTCCGGCTCCGGCTGGGCCTCCTCGGCCGGCTGCTGCTCGTCCGACGTCGTCTCGTCGTGCTCGTCGTCCTGTTCGTCGGGCTGTTCGTCGGGCTGCTCGTCCGGCTGCTCGTCGGTCGGTGCCTCGCCGCTCGGTGCGGCCGGCTCGCCGGAGCCGATCACGGCCAGCTCGGCGCCGACGTCGACGGTCTCGTCCTCGTTGACCTTGATCTCCAGCAGCGTCCCCGACGCCGGTGAGGGGATCTCGGTGTCGACCTTGTCGGTGGAGACCTCCAGCAGCGACTCGTCCGTCGCCACCTCGTCGCCGACCTGCTTCAGCCAGCGGGTCACGGTGCCCTCGGTCACCGACTCACCGAGCTCGGGCAGCCGCACGACGGTCTGCTCGCCCGACGACTGCGACGCGCCCGCGGTGGCGGCCGCGACCTCCTCGCGGGGCGCCTCGTCCTTCTGCTCCTGGGCCGGCTCCTCCTGGGCGGGCTCCTCCTGGGCCTGCGCCTCGGCCGGCTCGTCGCCGCCGTCGGACCCGTCCGGGGTGTCGGCCTCCTCGGCCTGGGCGTGGGCCGCCTCGCGCTCGTCGCGCTCCTCGTCGAGGCCGGTCTCGGCGGGCTGCTCCTGCGCCGCCTCCGTCTCGCCGCCGCCCTCGTCTTCGCCTTGAGACTTCTCGCCTGGGACTCGTCGCCCTGAGACTCCTCGCCTTGGGACTCGCCGCCCCCGGACTCGCCGCCACCGGCCGACTCGTCGGCGGAGCCGATCGTGGCCAGCACGGCGCCGATCTCGACGGTCTCGTCCTCGTTCGCCTTGATCTCGAGCAGGGTGCCGGCGACGGGCGAGGGGATCTCGGTGTCGACCTTGTCGGTGGAGACCTCGAGCAGCGGCTCGTCGACCGCCACCTCGTCGCCGACCTGCTTCAGCCAGCGGGTCACGGTGCCCTCGGTGACGGATTCGCCGAGCTCGGGGAGGTTGACTTCGGTGGCCATGGGCGTGGGGATCGCTTCCTGTCTCGTTCTCAGCGGGGGGTCAGGTGGGGCTCACGGGCGGGCTCGGGTGCCCGGGTCAGGCATGGGCGTGCAGCGGCTTCCCGGCCAGGGCCAGGTGCGCCTCGCCGAGTGCTTCGGTCTGGGTGGGGTGGGCGTGCACGAGAGGCGCGACGTCCTCGACGTGCGCCTCCCAGTTGTAGATCAGCTGGGCCTCGCCGACGAGCTCGCCGACCCGGTCGCCGACCATGTGGACGCCGACCACCGGCCCGCCCTTGCGGCGTACCAGCTTGACGAAGCCCTGGGTCATCAGGATCTGGCTCTTGCCGTTCCCAGCGAGGTCGTAGGTCACGGTGTCGACCGCGTCGTCGCCGTAGGTCTCCCGGGCGGTCGCCTCGTCCAGTCCGACCGAGGCCACCTCGGGGTGGCTGTAGGTGACCCGCGGGATGCCGGCTTCGTCGATCGCGGCCGGCTCGAGCCCGGCGATGTCCTCGGCGACGAAGATGCCCTGCTGGAAGCCGCGATGAGCCAGCTGCAGCCCCGGCACGATGTCGCCCACGGCGTACACGCCGTCGAGGTTGGTGCGGCAGCGCTCGTCGGCGAGCACGAACCCGCGGTCCATGGCCACGCCCTGCTCGTCGTACCCGAGCCCGTCGGTGGACGGTCCACGACCCACGGCCACCAGCAGCAGCTCGGCCTCGATCACGTCGCCCCCCTCGACCGTGACGGCGACACCCTCGTCGGTCACCTTCAGGCTCTGGAACGGCGTGCCGGTGCGCAGCTGGATCTTCCGCTTGCGGAAGGCGCGCTCCAGCGCCTTCGACGACGCCTGGTCCTCGACCGGGACCAGCCTCGGCAGCGCCTCGACGATCGTGACCTCCGACCCGAAGCTCGCCCACACGCTGGCGAACTCACAGCCGATCACGCCACCGCCCAGCACGACCACCGACCGCGGCACGCGGTCGAGCCGCAGCGCGTGCTCGGACGTGATCACCCGATGACCGTCGATGTCGAGCCCGGGCAGCGAGCGGCTGTACGAGCCGGACGCCAGCACCAGGTGCCGGCCGGTGTAGGTGGTGTCGCCCACCGTCACCTGCCGAGGGCCGGTCATCCGTCCCTCGCCCTCGATCACGGTGATGCCGCGGCCCTTGATCAGGCCGGTCAGTCCCTTGAAGAGCCGGTTGACGACCTTCTCCTGGTAGGCGGTCACGCCGGGCATGTCGATGCCCTCGAGCGTGGCGGTCACCCCGAACTGCTGCGACTCGCGCGTCTGGTCCGCGATCTCGGCCGCGTGCAGGAGCGCCTTGGTCGGGATGCACCCGACGTGGAGGCAGGTGCCGCCGAGCTTCCCCTTCTCGACCAGACCCACCGAGAGGCCGAGCTGGGCGGCCCGGAGCGCGCACGCGTAGCCGCCGGATCCTGCCCCGAGAATGAGTACGTCGAACTCGCCGTCGGTCACCCGGCCATCCTTGCACTCTTTGCCTGGCGCTTCGAAAGGCCCCGGAGACCACCCGAAGAGGCGGATGGGGCCTGGGGTCACGCGGCATCATGGCTGTCATGAGACTCTTCGGACGCGGTCGCGGACCCCGGTTCCGGCGCCCGAGCGGTGACACCGCTCGCACGGGCTCGACGCGGGTGCGCGCGTCGTCGGGCGAGGACGAGCAGCACCTCGAGCAGTTCGTGAGCACACGCGAGGGTGTGGAGGGTTTCGTCGAGCCCCGCACCGCCGTCAGCGACGTGACGCTGCTGCTCGTGGCCTGGGACGGGGAGTACACGCGACGCCGCGTGCCGTCGGCCGAGTGGGCCTACTCGTTCTGCCGGCGTCGAGGGATCAAGGCCTACGAGGCGGGCGTCGTCGGCATCCCGCAGCGGATGCGCGAGTACATCCAGCGCCAGAAGGAGCGGGGCGGCCGCTAGGCGCAGTGGTCGCTACTGCTCGCAGAGCCCGCGGGCGTAGTCGACCAGGGTGGTCAGCGCGAATCCGGTGCCACCGGGCGTCCAGTGCCCGAGCGCCGCTCCGTTGTTGAACCCCGGTCCCGCGATGTCGAGGTGCGCCCAAGGCCGGTCGTCGGTGAACTCGCGGAGGAACGCCGCGGCGAACAGCCCACCTCCCCAACGGGTCCAGTCGTGCTGGGCGAGGTCGGCGAGCTTGCTGCCGTGCACGCGGTCGACGACGTCCTGGGGGATCGGCATCGGCCAGTGCTTCTCGCCGGTGGCGCGACCGGCCGCGACGAGCGAGCCGACGACCTCCTCGCTGCCGAAGACCGCCCCCACCTTGTTGCCGAGCGCCTGCATCATGTGGCCGGTCAGGGTCGCCACGTCCACGATCACGTCGGGTTTCTGCTCCGTGGCACGGACGAGCCCGTCGGCGAGCACCAGGCGGCCCTCCGCATCGGTGTTCAGCACCTCCACGGTCTTCCCGCCGTAGATCGTCAGGACGTCGCCGGGGCGCATCGAGCTGCCCGACACCATGTTCTCCGCCAGACAGGCGTACGCCGTGACGCGCACCGGCAGCCCGAGCCGGGCGATGGCGAACGTCGCCTGGGAGACCGTCGCGGCCCCGGCCATGTCGCACTTCATGGTCTCCATGCCGGACGCGGTCTTGATGCTCAGGCCGCCGGAGTCGAAGGTGATCCCCTTGCCGACCAGCGCGAGGTGGGCGACGGCGCCGGCGGGGGAGTAGCGGAGCTCCACCAGCCGCGGCGGCGCGCTGGAGCCGCCGCCGACGCCGAGCAGGCCGCCGCAGCCGAGGGCGGTCAGCCGGGCGTCGTCGAGCACCGTGACCTTGACCTTCGTCTTCTTCGCGGCCTGGGCGATCTCGTCGGCGAAGGTGGGCGGCGTGAGGTCGCCGGCGGGCGTGTTCACCCAGTCGCGGACGCCGTTGACGGCCTCGGCGACGACCTGCGCCTCCCCGAACGCGGCGATCGCCTCCTGCCGTCGCGCCATCGGGCTGAGGACGGTGAGCGTCCCGGCCCGCTTCTCGGGGGTCTTCGACTGGTAACGGGAGAAGGCGTAGCCGCCGAGCAGGTAGCCCTCGAGCACGTTGCGGACGAGCCCGGTCTCGGTCGCCGGGAGGGCGAGGGCGACCGACGCGGCGTTGGCCGTGGACCGCGCGGCCACCCCGGCCGCCCGGCGTACGGCGAGCACCTCGGCCGTACGGTCCGCCGGCTTCTCACCCATGCCCACCAGCACGAGCAGCGGCGACGCGAGCGTGCCTCCCGTGGGGACCCGGCTCACCTCGCCGGCCTTGCCGGTGAAGCCGAGCGTGCTCAGCAGCGGGCGGAGGGAGCGACCGAACGCCGTGCCGACGTCGTCCGCCCCGTCGGCGAGTGTCACTCCGCGGGAGCTCTTCCATGCCCCGACGACCACGGCGTCGGCCCGAGTCTTCGCCGGGCTCGCGCCCCGCAGGTGGTAGCTGGTCACCGGGGCAGGATAGTCACGAGGCCCTTTCGGCTTGCCGTCTCGACGGGCCCGGCCGACGGGTCGCGACGCTCCCGTGGGAGCGGCTGCAGCCGGTGTAGGTTCGCGGGCATGGCCGAGGAGACCGCTGACGACGGCGCTGGCGGTACGCCGCTCCTGCAGTCGCCGCTGCACGACCGGCACGTCGCGCTCGGGGCGAAGTTCGCCGAGTTCGGCGGCTGGTCGATGCCGCTGGAGTACCCGTCCGGGGTGGTCCAGGAGCACACCGCGGTGCGCGAGTCGGTGGGCGTCTTCGACGTCAGCCACCTCGGCAAGCTCATGGTCACCGGCCCCGGCGCCGCGGCGTACGTCAACGCGACGTTGAGCAACGACCTGGGCAAGATCCGGCACGGCAAGGCGCAGTACACGCTGTGCTGCGACGCCGCGACCGGCGGCATCGTCGACGACCTGATCGCCTACCTGCACGACGACGAGCACGTGCTGCTCGTGCCCAACGCCGCCAACTCCGCGGAGGTCGCGCGACGGCTCTCCGCCGAGGCTCCGGACGGCGTGAAGGTGCTCGACCACCACCGGCAGTACGCCGTCCTGGCCGTGCAGGGGAGGAATTCGGACGAGGTCCTCGACGCCATCGGGTTCCCGTCCGGGCACGAGTACATGTCCTTCGCCGAGGCGGAGTTCGAGGACACCGGCGTCGTGGTCTGCCGCACCGGCTACACCGGTGAGCGCGGCTACGAGCTGATCGCCCGCAACGAGGTCGCGGGCGACCTGTGGGACCGGCTGCTCGCGGCGGGCGGGCCGATGGGGATGCTGCCGTGCGGCCTCGGCGCACGCGACACGCTCCGCACCGAGATGGGGTACCCGCTGCACGGGCAGGACATCACGATCGAGGTCACGCCCAACCAGGGCGGCCTCGGCTGGGCCGTCGGCTGGAAGAAGGACGCGTTCTGGGGCCGGGAGGCCCTGGTGAAGGAGAAGGAGGAGGGGCCGCAGCGCAGGTTGCGCGGGCTCGTCGCGCTCGAGCGCGGCATCCCGCGCCCGGGCATGATCGTCAACCTCGTGCCCGACGTACCCCTGTGCGAGATCACGTCCGGCACGTTCTCGCCGACGCTGAGGAAGGGCATCGGGATGGCCCTGGTGCCGACCTTCGTCTCCCCGGAGGCCGAGCTCGGCGTCCAGATCCGCACGCGTCGCGAGATCTTCGCCTCGGCCAAGCTCCCGTTCGTCGACACCTCGGTGCGGGGCTCATGAACCTCCCCGAGCAGCCGGCCACCTTCCGCCCGCCCTCGCCCGCCGAGCGGCCGTGGTGGTGGAAGCTGCTCGACAGCTCCCGCGAGGAGGCCCGGGTGCCGGAGGAGTACGCGCACCAGCGCTTCGCGTCCCAGGCCGACGCGGAGTCGTGGGTGGGTGAGGTCTGGGCCGAGCTGTCCGCGGCCGGGGTCGACGCGGTGACGCTCTTCGAGAACGAGCGCGAGGTCTACGGCCCCATGTCCTTGTCCGCGTGACGCGGCTCCCGCCTCGGGTCGCGGCCGTCTGCGCGACCTTCCTCGCGGCGGTGCCCGACGGACTGGTCACCGGTCTCTACCTCCGTGGGGGTCTCGCGTTCGGCGAGTGGGTCGAGGGCAAGAGCGACGTCGACTTCACCGCCACCCTGAGCCGGCGACCCGATGCCGACGACGTGGCGGCCCTGCGCGCGGCACACGCCGTGGTGGCGTCGACGTACGCCGACTCGCCGTACCTCGACGGTGCCCACCTCCTGGCCGACGACCTGGCCCGGTCTCCCGCGGAGTGCCCGGACGTGCCGACGGTGCAGATGCACGACTTCGCGGTGCGCGACTCCTACGACCCGGTGAGCTGGCACGAGCTGGCGGGGCACGGCGTCACCGTGACGGGCCCTCCGGTCGGGTCACTCGCGATCTGGACCGACCACGAGCTGTTGCGCACGCACACGATCGACAACCTCGACACGTACTGGCGAGGCCACGCCGAGTCCTGCTCCGCGGATCCCGAGCGCGCGTCGGCGCCGTTCGCCTGCGAGTGGGTGGTGCCGGGCGTTGCGCGGCTGCACCACCTGCTGGTCACCGGCGAGCAGACCTCCAAGTCGCGCGCCGCGAAGTGGGGGCTCGGCTACTACCCCGAGCGGTTCCACCGGGTCCTGCGCGAGGCGCTCGCGATCCGCGAGGGAGCCTTCGAGCCGCAGTACGACGACGTGCTCGAGCGCGGACGCGACGTCGGCGCGTTCGCAGCGTACGTCGTGGCGGAGGGGGTGGTTTCGAGACGGTCGTAGAACGACCTCCTCAACCACCGAAGGGTCATAGGACGACCTCCAACCACCGAGGGGTCGTTGGACGACCTCCTCGACCGACCGAGCCCGTCGGGCTGAGCTCGCCGACCGGGACCTCGGCCTCGAGCCGGTTGCCCAGCGGTGCCAGCGGACAGGCCCAGCTCGGGTCGTAGGCGCAGGAGGGGTTGTAGGAGAAGTTCAGGTCGAGGACCCACGCGTCCCCCTCGCGCCCGAGGTCGGCGCCCTTGACGGTGTCGAGCAGGTAGCGCCCGGCGCCGTACGTCGCCTTCCCGGCGGTGGCGTCGCGCAGCGGCAGGAAGATCCCGTTGCCGTAGGAGCCGAGCCACCACACGTCCAGGCTGCCGAACCCCGGGATGTCGAACCGACCGGCCCGCGTGAACGGGACGGCGCCGTCGCTGCCGGTGGTCGGCGCCCACTCCTCGGGCTCGGCGGGCAGCATCTCCAGCACGAAGCGGTACGCCGGGTCGTACGCCGCGTGGGCCAGCTCCTGCCCGGGCTGCCGTGCCGTCGCCGGGTGGTCGCGGAAGAGGGCGGTGCGTCGCTCGACCCAGTCGGCGTGGGCGGCGGCCGGATCCGGATTTCCTCGGACGTCCGAGTAGAGCGCGTGCACCTCCCGTCGCCACGACGCGACGTGCTGCGACCACGACAGGAGATCGGTCATGCGGCCAGCATGCCCTTTCTCAGGTGAGGGAGGGCGCGACGCCCGGCTCGACGTCGTCCGGGGAGAGCGGCTGCTCGCCGTCGACGATGCCCTCGCGCTCCAGGAACCGCTCCGCCATCCGGACCGACGGGTGCATCCCGACCACGGCCAGAAGCGCGATGCCGGCGATCACCAGCCAGCCGGCACCCGGGAGCCCGGCCGGGTGCCATGACATCGCCAGCAGCGTGTAGAGCGCCGGCGCCCATCGCCCGCCGAGGGTGCTGAACACCTCGGCCACGCCGCCGTACTCGCCCCGGCGCGCCGGGTCCATGAGCTTGGCCTGGAACGCCCAGCTGGCACCGGAGATGTAGAGCTCGGCTCCGGTGACGGCGACGTGCCCGAGCCAGACCAGGAAGATCGTCACGAACCCGGCCGTGCTGTGGGTGGCCATCGTGATCAGGCACGACGCCAGGAAGAACGCGCCGGAGATGCGCACCGACCGCAGGGCGTCCGAGATCGTGGCGACACCGCGGGAGGTGTACTGCGGCAGGAAGATGCAGAGCACCGTGTTGGTGCCGAACAGCCACGCCAGCAGCCAGTGAGGCGCGTCCGTGGCCTGCACGAGCCAGAGCGGGATCACGACGTTCAGCAGGACCTGGTTGGTCCACAGGGTGCCGTTGCACAGGCTGGCGAGCATCCAGCCGACGTTGTGCAGAGGGCCGCGTCCCTTCGGCTGCACCCGTGGCGTCGCCGGGTCGACCTCCGACCGCGCCACGTCGTGCGGCGCGCGCGGCAGCCGGGAGATGAAGACGGCGTTGACCAGCCCGATCGCGAGGGTGAACAGCGGCAGCCACCGCATCACCGTCAGGTTGTCGAAGGCGAGCGCGATCCCGCCGATGACGGCGCCGAGGGTGAACCCGACGTTGAGCGAGGAGTACATGTACGCCTGGGTGGCGACGCGCTCGTCCTCGGGCATCACGTCGAGGATGTAGGCGTTGCGGCCGGCGCTTCCGGCGTTCTCGATGATCTCGAAGCAGACGACCATGGCCAGGTAGCCGGTGAAGTCGTCGATGAACGGCCAGGCCGCGAACATCAGCGCGGTGACCATCGCGCCGGCCGACCACATCCGCTTCGGGCCGACCCGGTCGGTGAGCTTCCCCGCGGGGTAGGCGACGAGGAACGACACGACGCCGGCCACGGTCAGGCCGAGGCCGACCTGGGCGGCGCGTAGCCCGACCACCTGGGTGAAGAACACCGCCGAGCCGGTGAGGAACGTGCCCTCGGCGGTCGCGAAGAGCAACGACTGCGTCGCCAGCCGCCGCGACAGCGGCGTCGGCGGGATCAGGCGTCGTAACGACGCTCCGAGACGTGGCACGGACCCATGGGACCAGGAACCACCCCCGGGCCACATCCGGTTTTCTCTTACGCTCGCCCCATGCGTGCGTTCTCCCAGGTCGACGTGTTCTCCACCGAGCCGCTGAAGGGCAACCCGGTGGCGGTCGTGCACGACGCGGACGGGATCAGCGACGAGGAGATGCAGCGCTTCGCGCACTGGACCAACCTGTCGGAGACGACGTACCTGCTCCCGCCGACCGATCCGGCCGCCGACTACCGGCTGCGGATCTTCACCCCGAGCGAGGAGCTGCCGTTCGCGGGGCACCCGACCATCGGGAGCGCCCACGCCTGGCTGGAGTCCGGGGGAGTGCCGCGCGACGAGGGCGAGATCGTGCAGGAGTGCGGCGCCGGGCTGCTCCGGGTCAGACGGGGGGAGCGGCTGGCGTTCGCCGCTCCGCCGTTGCTGCGGGACGGGCCGGTGACCGACGACGAGCGCGCGCAGATCCTGGCGGCTCTGGCCCTGACCGACGACGACGTCGTCGACCTCTCGTGGGGCGACAACGGTCCCGGGTGGGTCGTGGTGCTGCTGCGCGACGCCGAGGCCGTGCTCGGCGTACGCCCCGACTGGTCGTCGTTCGGCGGTCTCGACATCGGCGTGGTCGGGCCCCATCCCTCCGGGTCGGAGTGCGCCGTCGAGGTGCGCGCCTTCTGCCCCAGCATCGGCGTGGTCGAGGACCCGGTGACCGGGAGCCTGAACGCCAGCATCGGGCAGTGGCTCGCCGGCGACCGGCTCCCGACGTCGTACGTCGCCGCCCAGGGGACCGCTCTCGGTCGTGCGGGACGCGTGCACGTCGAGAAGCTCGGCGAGACGGTGTGGGTCGGCGGCGACGCGACAACCACGATCAAGGGGACCGTCGGACTCGGCGCCTAACGTGGCCGCATGTTCGAGACACACGACGACCTGGCGCGCCTGCAGTCGCTGCTCGACGCCTCGCACGCGCGCTCGACGGAGCATCTCCGGAGCATCATCAACGACGACCGCACGCTGACGGCCGCGCAGGTGGCCGGGCTGCTCACCGGGATGAGGGTGATCACCGTGGCCACGGTGACCTCGCGCGGGGAGCCGCGGATCAGTGCGATGGACGGCCACTTCCTGCGCGGCACCTGGACGTTCTCGACCAGCCGCACCTCCGCCAAGGCCCGTCATCTCGCCCGTCGCCCCGCGGTCTCGGTGGCCCACGTCGACGGGGAGGCTTTGGCGGTCTTCAGCCACGGCCAGGTCGTGGAGCTCGCCGGCGACGAGCTCGCCGAGGTCGACGCCCACTGGGCAGCCCACTACGGCTCGTCCCCGCTGTCGTGGGGAGACGTCGTGATGTGGCGGCTGGAGCCCACCTGGATGGTCGGCTACGCGTTCCGCCGCGAGGAGCTCCTGGCGGAGCGGGGCGTGGCTTCCTGAGGTCGTCGATGGACGCGCCTAGATTGGCTCCATGCAGGTCTACCTCGATCTCCTCCAGCGCATCCTCGACGACGGGGTCGAGAAGGGCGACCGCACGGGCACGGGCACCCGCAGCGTGTTCGGCCACCAGATGCGGTTCGACCTGACCGAGGGCTTCCCGCTGGTCACCACGAAGAAGGTCCACACCCGCTCGGTGTTCGCCGAGCTCCTCTGGTTCCTGCGCGGCGACACCAACGTGAAGTGGCTTCAGGACCGCGGGGTCACGATCTGGGACGAGTGGGCCGACGCCGACGGTGACCTCGGCCCGATCTACGGCTACCAGTGGCGCTCGTGGCCCGCGCCGGACGGGCGGCACGTCGACCAGATCGCGCAGGTGATCGAGCAGATCCGCCGCGACCCCGACAGCCGGCGCCACCTGGTCTCCGCGTGGAACGTCGCCGACATCCCCGAGATGGCCCTCGCGCCGTGCCACACGATGTTCCAGTTCTACGTCGCGCCGAGTGCCGACGGAGGCCCGGGGCGGCTCAGCTGCCAGCTCTACCAGCGGTCCGCCGACGTCTTCCTCGGCGTCCCGTTCAACATCGCGTCGTACGCCCTGCTCACGCACATGGTCGCCCAGGTGACCGGACTCGGGGTCGGCGACTTCGTGCACACGCTCGGCGACGCGCACCTCTACACCAACCACGTCGACCAGGCGCGGCTCCAGCTCACCCGTGAGCCGCGAGCCCTGCCGACCCTGCGGCTCGACCCGTCGGTGACCGAGATCGACGCCTTCGACCTCGAGCACATCGAGATCGAGGGATACGACCCGCACCCGGGCATCAAGGCCCCCATTGCCGTCTGACGAGGTCCGCCCGATCACGCTGGTCGCGGCGTACGCCGACCACCGCGTGATCGGCGACCACGGCGGCATCCCGTGGCACCTGCCCGAGGACTTCGCCCACTTCAAGGCCACCACCATGGGTGGCGTGCTGGTGATGGGGCGCGCGACGTACGACTCCATCGGCCGGCCCCTTCCCGGCCGCACCACGATCGTGGTCACCCGCAACCCCGACTGGTCCGCGGACGGCGTGCTGGTCGCGCACTCGCTGGAGGAGGCGCTCGATCTCGCGGCCGAGCAGCCGGGGGAGACGTTCGTGGTCGGCGGCACCCAGATCTACGAGCAGGCCCTCCCCCTGGCCACCCACCAGGTGCTGACGGAGGTCGACCTCTCGCCCGGCGGCGACGCCCACTACCCCGACTTCGACCTCGACGAGTGGGTCGAGACCAGGCGCGAGCCTCGCGACGGGTTCACCTGGGTCTGGTGGGAGCGACGATGACGCTCGAGCTCCACCTCGACGACGGCGACGACCCGCCGTACGAGCAGATCCGCACGCAGATCGCCGGGCAGGTCGCGTCCGGTGAGCTGCCGCCGGGCACGAAGCTGCCAACGGTCCGGGCGCTGGCGGCGACCTTGGGCATCGCGCCGAACACCGTGGCGCGGGCCTACCGGGAGCTGGAGTACTCCGGCGTCGTCAGCACGCGCGGCCGGAACGGCACCGTCGTGAACGGCGACGGCAGCGACCGGGCGGCCAAGGAGGCTGCGGCGGGCTATGCCGACGTGATGCGGTCACTCGGCGTCCGGCAGGATGAGGCACTCGAGCTGGTCCGACGCGCGTTCGACCGGCCCGTGAGCAGCTGAGAGCCACACGCCGAAGGGGAATGCGCCGGTGCTGGTGCACGACGAGGTCCGCGATGCGCTGGCCGAGGGGCGCGCGGTCGTCGCCCTGGAGAGCACGATCATCAGCCACGGGCTGCCGAGGCCGGACAACGCGCGGCTCGCGCGCGAGTTCGAGCAGGCGGTCCGCGACGGCGGTGCCGTGCCGGCCACGGTCGCGGTGATCGACGGCGAGGCCAGGGTCGGTCTCGACGACGCGGCCCTCGGCCGGCTGGCCAACGACGAGGCGGCCGTGAAGGTCAGCGTGCGCGAGCTCGCCGCGGTCACCGCTCGCGGTGGCGTCGGGTCGACCACCGTCGCCTCGACCGCCCACCTGGCGGCCCTGGCCGGCATCACGGTCTTCGCGACCGGCGGCCTCGGCGGGGTGCACCGAGGGGCACAGGACACCTTCGACGAGTCGGCCGACCTGACCACGCTCGCCCACACCGGCGTCCTGGTCGTGTGCGCCGGTGTGAAGTCGATCCTCGACGTCGGTGCGACCCTCGAACGTCTCGAGACCCTCGGCGTCGGGGTGCTCGGCTACCGCACCGACCGCTTCCCCGGCTTCTACCTCGCCGACTCGGGGCACGACGTCGGCTGGCGGGTCGAGAGCTGCGGCCGAGGTCGCCGGCATCCTGGCCGCGCGCGACGTCGTCGGCACCCGCGGCCTCGGGCTGGTGCTGGCCAACCCGATCGCGGCCGGCGACGAGCTCGACCGCGACCTCCACGACCGCCTGCTCGAGTCCGGGCTCGCGGCCGCCGACCGGGACGGCGTCCACGGCAAGGACGTCACGCCGTACCTCCTCGACTGGTTCCACCGCGAGAGCGGCGGCGAGTCGCTGCGGGCGAACGTCGCGCTGGTGCGGTCCAACGCTCGCCTGGCCGCCGAGGTGGCGTCGGCGTACGCCGCCACCGCGGGAGCGGTGTCGTGACGTTCTTCTGCCTCGGCGACCTGATGGTCGACGTCGTCGCGCGACTGTTCGGCCCGCTCGCCGAGGGCTCCGACAGCCCCGGGGTGATCTCGTACGTCGGCGGCGGCTCGGCCGCCAACACCGCGGCCTGGCTCACGCGGGTGGGGGAGAGCACGACATTCATCGGGGCCATCGGCGACGACCCGGCGGGCCAGCTCCAGGCCGAGAGCCTGCACCGTCTGGGAGTCGACGTCCGGTTCCGCGTCGACCGCACCCGCCCGACCGGTACCTGCCTCGTCCTGGTCGCGCCCAGCGGCGAACGCACGATGGTGCCGGACCCCGGGGCGAACCTCGCGCTCCTCGAGCACGACGTTCCCAGCGACGAGTTCCGCCCGGGTGACCACCTGCACGTGTCGGGGTACGCCCTGCTGCGTGACTCCCGCGACGCCGCGCTCCACGCGATGGCCGAGGCGGCGACGCGCGGGGTGAGCATCTCGGTCGGCGCGGCGTCGGCGGCGCCACTCGAGGTGCTCGGTGCCTCGGAGTTCCTGCGGATGGTGCCGGAGGGCGCTCTGCTGTTCGCCAACGAGCAGGAGGCAGGGGTCCTGGTGAACCACTCCGGCGACGCGGCCGAGCTCGCCCCCCGGTTGGCGGCGGCCGGGTGCGAGTCGGTGGTGACGGCCGGCTCGGGCGAAGCGGCGTGGAGCAACGGCGAGGCGACGGCCACCCTGGCCGCCGAGCCGCTCGACCGACCCGAGCTCGACACCACCGGCGCCGGCGACGCCTTCGCGGCCGGGTTCCTTGCTGCGCGGGCACGCGATGCCGCGCCCGAGGTGTGCCTGCGCGACGGGCACGCCCTCGCCGCTGCTGCTTGTCGGACCACCGGAGGTCGGCCGGAGCCGCGCTGATCGCTCTAGCGCGTGGCTGTGGTCACTCGCGTCGTGGTCGGTGTCGGATCCAGCGTCGTGTCGGTGCCGGGTTTGGGTGGTGGGTGGAACTCGGGTTGCTGGTCGCCTGCGTTGATGCGGACTTGCCAGGGTGTGTGGTGGAGGACGCGGTGGTGGTGTCCGCACAGGAGTACGAGGTTGTCGAGGCTGGTTTTCCCGCCGTGGACCCAGTGGCGGATGTGGTGGGCGTGGCACATCAGGGGTGGGCGGTCGCAGCCGGGGAAGGCGCAGTGTCGGTCGCGCACCACCAGGGCGGTCCAGATCGCCTGTGTGACCGGTCGGCGGGTGCGGCCGACGTCGAGGGGTTCGCCGTCGGGTGCCGAGGACGGCGGGGATGATCTCGGCGTCGCAGGCCAGCCGCCGGATCGTCGCGACCGAGAGCTCGCGGACAGCGGTCCGGAGTCAGCTGGGTGGGCTGGGTCGGCGAGCCCGGTCTGGAGTTGGTCGAGGGCGATGGTGAGGGTGAGCCGGGTGGGGGCGCCGTGGGAGTCCGGCGGCAGCCCGGTGTCCAGGGCGTGCTGGGCGGTGGTGACCAGGGCGTCCCACATCCGGGCACCGGCATCGCGCGGGTCGCGCGGGTCGCGTGGGTCGTGTGGGTCGCGTACCGGTTCACCGTGCTCGTCGTCGGCTGGGTCGGATGCAGGGGTCGGGTTGGCCAGCGCGAGCAGGGCGGTCTTGAGCAGGGCGCCGTCTTCGGCGCTGCCGCGGCCCTTGAGGCGGACCCCGCCGGCACCGTCGCCGGTGATCGACAGGAACCGGGTGTGGTGGGCGGCGCGTTCCTCGCGGTCCAGCTGGCGTTCCAGGCGCCGGTCTTCGGCGTCGGGGTCGACGACGTGGACCAGGTGGCGTCCGGTGCGGGCCAGGTCGGTGGCATCGAAGCTCCCGGCATGCTCCAGCAGCGCCACCTCGCCACGGGCCCGCACGGCGGTGCCAGACGGCAGGGCGTCGATGGACCGCACGATCACGTCGGCCTGCTCCGGGGACACGGTCCCGGCGGCCATCGCCTCCCGAGTCGTGGCCAGTGACCCCGACAGTGCGTGGGCACGGGCCACGAGGCGGCGGCCCTCGCCCTTGCGGAGCCCGCCCAGGTGGGTCAGCCAGTCCCCGGTCGACCCGTAGTGCAGCTTCTGTGTGGCCAGGTCACGCTGGTCGGCCTCAGCTATGGCACCGGCCTGCACCGCCGCGAGGGCGGTACGGGCGTGTTCGACCAGCTCCGCGGCCGCGACCAGGTCATCGTCGGACTGGTGGGTCCACCAGGTCGCATCCAGCTCCCGGAGCGAGGCTGCGACCTCGGCCAGCACCGAGACCGGGCTGGGGCGGGGGTGGAGGTCCGAGATCGACATAGGGATATCGAATCAGAGGCCACCGACATTCCCGCCGGTTATCCACAGCGATATCGATCGGTTTATCTGAGAAACCGATGAGAATATCGGAGCCACTTATCGTCCACAAGAAAACCGGAACCCGTGAGCCGGCGGCGGCGGCCGGGAACCAGCAAACCCCGACCCCGTCTTCCAAAGCCAAAAGACCGCCACCACCCACGGCCGCAAGGGCCACGCCCGCCCGAGGCGGCGCCCACGCCGCCGATGTAGAAGCGTGGACGATGGTTTCGAGACGGTCGCAGAGCGACCTCCTCAACCACCGAAGGAAGGCGACCTCCTCAACCACCGAACGAGGACGACCTCCTCAACCACCGAAGGAGAGCGACCTCCTCAACCACCGAAGGAGAGCGACCTCCTCAACCACCGAACGAGGACGACCTCCTCAACCACCGAACAAGAGCGACCTCCTCAACCACCGAACGACGCCGACCGCCACAACCACCGAACGACGCGGACCTCATCCACCACCGACGCAAGCCCGCTCAGAGGACGTGACAAGGTGGCGCCATGGAGCTGCGGACCTTCATCGAGCCACAGCAGGGCGCGACGTACGACGACCAGCTCGCGGTCGCCCGGCTGTCGGAGGAGCTCGGCTTCGGGGCGTTCTTCCGCTCCGACCACTACCTCGCGATGGGCGTCGACGGGCGGCCGGGGCCGACCGACTCGTGGGTCACCCTCGCCGGCATCGCCCGCGAGACCAGCACGATCCGGCTGGGCACGTTGATGACGTCGGCGACGTTCCGCCATCCCGGGCCGCTGGCGATCGCGGTCGCCGAGGTCGACGCGATGAGCGGTGGACGGGTGGAGCTCGGGCTCGGCGCCGGGTGGTACGAGGCGGAGCACCAGGCCTACGCCATCCCGTTCCCGCCGGTGGGTGAGCGCTTCGACCGGCTGACCGAGCAGCTCGCGATCCTCAGCGGCCTCTGGGCGACACCCGACGGCGAGACGTTCTCCTACGACGGCACGCACTACCAGGTCACCGACTCGCCGGCCCTGCCCAAGCCCCACCAACGTCCCGGACCACCGATCCTGGTCGGCGGCCACGGACCTCGTCGTACGCCGGCCCTCGCGGCGCAGTACGCCGCCGAGTTCAACATCGGCTTCAGCGACGAGGCGACCACGGGCGAGCAGTTCGAGCGGGTGCGGGCCGCGTGCCGGGCGATCGACCGCGACCCGACCGACCTCGTCTACTCCGCGGCGCAGGTCGTGTGCTGCGGCGAGACCGAGGAGGTCCTGCGCCGGCGGGCCGAGGCGATCGGCCGCACACCCGACGAGCTCCGTGCCGAGGGACTCGCCGGGACGCCGCAGGAGGTCGTGGACAAGATCGGTCGCTTCGCCGAGCTCGGCGCGGGGCGCATCTACCTCCAGGTGCTCGACCTCCACGACCTCGACCACATCCGGCTGCTCGCCACGGAGGTCATGCCGCACGTGTGAGCGGCGGTCACCCCGCGCTGGTGTCGGTGAGGGTGCGGTCGGTGGTCTCGGGCGCCCAGGCGTAGGTGACGGCGAGACCCAGGGCGCAGACCACCGCGGAGATCACCATGCTGGTCCCGATCCCGAGGTGGTCGATGGCGACGGGCAGGAGGAAGGTGCCCCCGGCCGCTCCGATCCGGCTGGACGCGGCCGCGAGGCCCGTGCCGCTGCCGCGGAGCTCGGAGGGGAAGACCTCGGCCGGGTAGACGCCGGTCAGGTCTCCGGACATCGCGTTGAAGAACGCGAAGCCGACGAAGCAGAGCACGATGACCAGAGCCGGGGCCGAGCCCCAGAACCCGATCACGCCCAGGGTCACCACCATCACCCAGAACGACGTGAGCAGCATCGACCGCCGACCGGTCCGCTCGATCAGCAGCGCGCCGACCAGGGCGCCCAGGAAGGCGATCGCGTTGGAGCCGATGATGCTCGCCTTCGCGTTGTCGACGCCGACCGCGGCGAAGACCTGCGGGGCGAACGTGAAGATCGCGAAGTACGGCGCGACCAGGCAGGTGAAGAACGTGCAGGCGAACACCGTGGTCCGCCACATGTCGCGACCGAAGAGATCGGCGAACCGTGCCGGGCTGGTCTCCTCGCCGAGGTCCTCCTCCTCGTAGTAGTCCTCGCCGAGATGCTCCTCGACCACCTCCTTGGCCTCGTCCTCACGCCCGACGCTCGCCAGCCAGCGCGGTGACTCCGGGAGCCCCTGGCGCAGGAGCAGCGTCAGCAGGCCGGGGATCGCGCCGCTCGCCAGGATCCACTGCCAGTCGACGCCGAGGTCGACCAGGAAGTAGGCGACGACGACCGCCAGCAGGAAGCCGCCGTACCACGCGGCCTGCAGGGTCGACAGCAGAGCGCCGCGGTTCGCGCTCGGCACGAACTCGGCGAGCATGGTCTGCCCGATCGCGTACTCCGCGCCGATCGCGAAGCCGAGCAGGAACCGCAGGACCAGCAGCTCGGTGTCGTTGGTGACCAGGCCCTGCAGGGCTCCGAGCACGACGAACGCGATCAGGTCGCACACGAAGATCAGCCGTCGGCCGTAGCGGTCGGTCAGACGGCCGAAGATCGGACCGCCGAAGAAGATGCCGGCCAGCGACGCCGCGCCCAGGAGTCCCTCCGCGATCGAGCCGAGGGCGTAGGCGGCCACGATCTGGGGGACGACGACGCTGATGATCCCGAGGTCGTAGCCGTCCAGACCCTCGCCGAACGCCGTCGCGGCGGTGATCCGGAGGACGAACCCGCGATGGCCGCCGGCATCGCCCGTCTCCTGCTCTCGACCTGTCACGCGCGTCCTCCCGAGGTTCACGGATTCCTGGTGCGCAACGTGTCGTACCCCGAAGAGTCACGGGTCAACTCAGGTCGACCGTCACCCGCCGGTCGATGCCGGTGCCGTGCGTCGGGTGACCGGCGCGCACGTGCACGTCGTACGCCGTGGCGGTGGCGACGTACAGCCGCAGGTCCCCCTGGCCGCTGACCTCCTCGGCCGAGAAGCGGCGTCCACCTCGCTCCGGGTCGAACGCCTCGTCGAGGACGTCCGGCAGCTCGCGCTCCGGCACCTCGCGAGCGGTGGCGCTCAGGTAGACGGCCTCGGACTGACCGGGCACGGACGAGGAGTCGAAGACGACGATCTGCACCTCCGGCCGGGCTCGCAGGTTGCGTGAGTGCTGCGCGTCCGGGGAGGAGACCCAGTAGAGGTCGCGGTACCGCGCGGGTGTGAAGTACACCGGCGACAGCCGCGGCCCGCCGTCCTCCTCGACGGTGCCGAGCACCATGTACCGGTTGTCCGCCAGCACGCGACGTGCCATGTCCTCGAGCTCGTGATCAGGCATGCTCCAGCGTCGCACGCCCGGCGTTCTCCGATGACCGTGGCGAACGAGGACGGGCGCACAGCCCGATGACGGCGCCGATCACGCCTCCCAGGGCCCAGCCGGCGAGGACGTCGGTGACCCAGTGGGCCCCGAGGTAGACCATGCAGGCGTTGACGAACACGACGACCGCGCCGAGGAGTGCCGTGGCCACGAGCGCCTGACGGCGGGTTCCCCAGGCCGTCGCGACCAGCACGGCGATGGCGATGGCCGCCGTGGTCGAGGCGTGGGTCGACGGGAACGAGGGACTGGACACCGGGGTGAGGGCGAGGTGTGCCGGCGGACGCGCGCGGTCGAACATCGGCTTGAGCAGCGAGGCGGCGACCTGAGCGGCGACGAACGACACGCCGGCGGCGATGCCGGCGCGGTACCAGCCACGCCAGACGACCACCAGGGCGCAGGCCACGGCCGTCAGCGCGAGGACGACGGGTGAGGTGCCGACCTGCATCACGTGGTAGGTGAGCACGTTGAACACGTGCGTCCGGTGGTCGGCGACGGCGCTCATGATGCGCCAGTCCCACGACACCCCGCTCATGGGTCACATTCTGTTCGACGGCGCCAAACCCTGCCTCCCCCTCTCTGAGGAGAGCCACGAGTAGCCTGACCCCATGACGTCCCCGGCGCCCTTCGGGCGGATGCTGACGGCGATGGCCACAGCGTTCACCGCCGACGGGGACGTCGACCTGGACGGCACGGCCGCCATCGCGCGTCACCTCGTCGACCACGGACACGACGGCGTCGTGGTCAGCGGTACGACGGGGGAGAGCCCGACCTGCAGCGTCGCTGAATCGGGCGACATCCTGCGTGTCGTCAAGGACGCCGTCGGTGACGAGGCCACGGTGATCGCCGGTGTCGGCACCAACGACACGGCCCACAGCATCGAGCTGGCCCGTCAGGCCGAGAAGCTCGGCGCCGACGCGCTGCTGCTGGTCACGCCGTACTACAGCAAGCCCGGCCAGGCCGGCGTGCTCCATCACTTCCAGCAGGTCGTGGCGGCGACCGGCACCCCGGTGGTGCTGTACGACGTACCCGGGCGCACCGGCACCCAGATCAGCCTCGAGACCTACGAGCGCATCCGCGGCGAGACGGTCGTCGCCGTCAAGGACGCGGTGGGTGACTTCGCACGCGGCGTCCACCTCCGCGAGCTCGGGTACGCCGTCTACAGCGGTGACGACGTCGCCAACCTCGGCTGGCTCGCGCACGGCGCCAGCGGGGTGATCAGCGTCGTCGGCCATGCCGCCGGCCGTCCGATCCGCTCGATGATCGAGGACTTCCTCGACGGCAACACCGTCGCCGCCCTCAAGACCTACCAACGGCTCCTGCCGGCCACCGAGGCGATCATGGGGGTGCCCCACTACGGCGCCACCACCGCCAAGGCCTGCCTGCAGCTGCTCGGCGTCCTCGACAACCGCCACGTCCGCGGCCCCTTGGTGCCACTCACCGACCACGAGGTGGAGGCGCTCCGCGCCGGCCTCGAGGCGTCACAGCTCCTGTGACCCCCGAAGAGAGAGAAACAGCTTGAGCCACCCTCATCCCGAGCTCTCCGCACCGGCCGAACTGCCGAAGGGGGGCCTACGGATCTACCCGCTCGGCGGGCTCGGCGAGGTCGGTCGCAACATGACTGTCTTCGAGTACGACGGGCGCCTGCTGATCGTCGACTGCGGCGTGCTCTTCCCCGAGGAGAGCCACCCCGGTGTCGACCTGATCCTGCCCGACTTCGACGCGATCCGGGACCGCCTCGACAAGGTCGAGGCACTCGTGCTCACCCACGGCCACGAGGACCACATCGGCGCGACGCCGTACCTCCTGCGCGAGCGCGAGGACATCCCGCTGGTCGGCTCCCGGCTGACCCTGGCCCTCCTCGACTCCAAGCTCCAGGAGCATCGCCTCAAGCAGACGGTGCACCACGAGGTGGAGGCCGGCAGCAAGCTCGGGCTCGGCCCGTTCGGCCTGGAGTTCGTCGCGGTCAACCACTCGATCCCGGACGCGCTGGCCGTCGCCATCCGCACCGGCGCCGGGCTGGTGCTGCACACCGGCGACTTCAAGATGGACCAGCTGCCCCTCGACCGGCGGATCACCGACCTGCGTGCGTTCGCTCGGCTCGGTGAGGAGGGTGTGGACCTCTTCCTCACCGACTCGACCAACGCCGAGGTGCCGGGCTTCACCACGTCGGAGCAGAACATCGCACCGGTCCTCGACCGCGTCTTCCACGACACCGACCAGCGCATCATCGTCGCCTGCTTCGCCTCGCACGTGCACCGCGTGCAGCAGGTGCTCGACACCGCCGTACGACACGGTCGCAAGGTCGGCTACGTCGGCCGCTCGATGGTCCGCAACATGGGGATCGCCCAGGACCTCGGGTACCTCCACGTCCCACCCGACGTGATGGTCGACGCGAAGGACCTCGCGGACCTCCCGCCGGAGCGCCAGGTGCTGATCTCGACCGGCAGCCAGGGCGAGCCGATGTCGGCGCTGTCCCGGATCGCGCAGCGCAACCACCACTTCGTCCGGATCGAGGAGGGCGACACCGTCATCCTGGCCAGCTCGCTGATCCCGGGGAACGAGAACGCCGTCTACAAGGTGATCAACGGCCTGAGCCGGCTCGGCGCGAAGGTCGTGCACAAGGGCAACGCGCTGGTCCACGTGTCCGGGCACGCCAGCGCCGGCGAGCTGCTCTACGCCTACAACGTCGTCAAGCCGCGCAACGTCCTGCCCGTGCACGGGGAGTTCCGGCACATGAAGGCGAACGCCGACCTGGCGAGGGCGACCGGCGTCGAGAACGTCGTGATCGCCGAGGACGGTGTCGTCGTCGACCTCATCGACGGGCGCGCGCGCGTCGCCGGCAAGGTCGACTGCGGCTACGTCTTCGTCGACGGGTCCAACATCGGCGACATCACCGAGGCCGACCTGAAGGACCGCCGGATCCTCGGCGAGGAGGGCTTCATCTCGGTGATCGTCGTGATCGACTCCGTCAGCGGCAAGGTGTCCAGCGGCCCGGAGCTGCACGCCCGCGGGATCGCCGAGGACGACAGCGCCTTCGACGACATCAAGCAGCCGATCATCGACGCCCTCGACGAGGCGATGCGTGAGGGGACCGACGACGCCTACCAGCTCCAGCAGGTCGTACGACGCGTGGTCGGCCGCTGGGTGAACCGTGAGCTGCGCCGCCGCCCGATGATCATCCCGGTGGTCATCGAGGCGTGAACGGGGACGACTAGCGGGTGTCGGAGTCCTGACGGATCCGGCGCCCGGTCGTGGTGGGAGCCGCGGATGTCGTCATGGTGGTCCGGGTGTCGTCGACGTGCTCGTGCCGGTCACCGTCACGGACACGGACGCCGTCCTGGGCATCGTCGGCCGCGTCGTCGGCGCGGTCCCGGCGCCTGCGGACGACCCGGGTGTCGCGCACCGACACGACGCTCATCCGGCCGAGTGCGATCGCGGCCAGGAAGACGATCACGACGCCGAGCCCGAGGAAGAAGCCGATCCACTCGGTGACCCGGCCCGCGTCGGTCGTGGCCGTCGGCTGACCGGCCTGCATGATGCCGTCGTTCCAGAGCATGCTGACCCACTGCCCGACCACGAACCAGGCGCCACCGGCTGCGGCGAGCCAGGCGCCCAGCGACCCGCTGACCCGGCTGGCGCTGCCCGTCATTGCCAGGCCGCCGACCACCGTGGCGATCGCGGGCAGGACCTCGAGCAGGAGCCGACCGGTCGTCCAGTGCCAGGTGAGGTCCGGCGTGAAGCTGTAGCCGAAGGACGGGCCGACGAACGGGACGAGCCCACCCCAGAGGCCCAGCAGCACGATCAACAGCCCGCTGGCGGCGCCGCGGGAACGCGGCATGTGCAGGCGGTCGTGCATGGTCAGGTGGTCTGTCTCGTGCGAGGTGCGGTGCTGGGTGGCGACCATGGCTCTCATCTCCTTCTGAGGACGAGGACACCGCCGGTTCCGTACCCCGCGCCGGGCGCGATCATGCTCAGCCGGTCTGCGCGCCCGCCGCCTCGAAGCTCATCGCGCGTTGCAGTGCCGCGGCCCGCAGGTCCTCCTCGATGGCCACCGGCCCACCGAGTCCGCGGGCGTTGATCGAGGCCTGGGCCGCCTCCTCCACGACCCCGCCGACCAGGACGGCGAGCTCCGGGGTCCGGTGGAACACCAGGACACCGTGGTTGGCGAGCAGCACGGCCGGGTTGCCCGGACGGACGGCGGCGCGGATCTCGGCGATCGCCCGGTCCGAGCCGCGCGGCCCGTAGCCCGCCACCGGTACGCCGTCGGCGAGCCCGAACATCGCCAGCGCCTCGACCCACACGTCGATCGGCTTGCGTGCGACGGCGTACGCCGTGGCCCAGGGCGAGTGGGTGTGGAGCACGCACCCGACCTCGGCCCGGTCGGCGTACATCGCGGTGTGCATGGCCACGACCGCGCCCTGGATGGGCGGCAGGACGCCCTCGAGCAGCGTGCCGTCGAGCCCGACCCGGACGACTCCGTCGGGGGTGAGTCCCTTGAGCGAGGGTGCGGAGGTGAAGTACATCTCCTCGGCCCCGGGCACGCGCAGGCTGACGTTGCCGTGGCCGTTGGCCGAGATCGCCCCGCTGGCCACAACGGCGTTGGCGGTCGAGACGACCTGGTCGACGAGGTCGTTGTCCATGGGCGCTCCTTCGCGAGCCGGGACTCAGGGCGACCAACGTACGCCGGAAGACCCACCTGCGACCGGGGTCGCGTGTGACCATGAGGCGCGTCAGCTCAGGGAGGTCCGATGCTCCGACGCCACGTCGTGCTCGCCACCGCGGGGCTCTCCGCCGCGGCGGTGCTGAGCGCCTGCGGATCCGGCGACGCGTCGACGACCGCGACCGAGCAGCCGTCGGACCTTGCGAGCCAGGGGCCCGGCAACGCCCTCACCGTCACCGACTCCCGCGGTCGTTCCTTCACCCTGCACCCGGACCGTGTGACCTGCGCTCGCAGCGAGTACGGCCACGGCGTGGACGTGGTCCACCTGAGGTACACCGAGCTCTCCCCGATCCGGGGCGTCGACATCGACGTCGTACCGCTTGTCCGGCCCACGACGTTCCGGCTTCCCGTGGACAGCGGTGACTCCGAGCGTGGGCCGCGCGACGCCCTGGTGTTCGTCACCGCCAAGATCCCCGCGCCTCGACGCCCGCACGAGCCGCCGGCGTTCGAGAACTCCACGGCCGAGGAGCGAGCTCGTGGCCGGCTGACGGTGCTGCACGCGTCGTGCCATCCGGCCCGGCTCGAGCTGACCATCGACGGAGAGCTCGGTTCGGAGTACAGCGACCCCAACGTGACCGTGACCGGCGGCGTCGACCTCACCGGCAGCTGACGGGAGAGCCTAGGTCGCGGCCAGGACGCCGGCGACGATCAGCGCCTGGCCGACGTGGTAGGTCACCATCACCGCGACCGGCGCCCAGGGCCGAGGTGACACGAACCGGTTCACCGCCAGGATGGAGTCGCTCGCGGCGAAGACCGCGGCACCGACGGCGATCAGCGGCTCGCCGGTGTCGAACGCCAGGATCAGCATCGCCCCGATCACCACCGTGTACGTCGCCACCGGGAGCGCGAGGGCGCGGCCGCCGCGGAGGAAGGTCGCGGGCACGACCCTCCGCGTGGCGATCAGGCAGGCGAAGAGCACGAGCCAGGCGATCCACAGCCAGCCGGGCTGGTCGAGTCCGAGCCGGATGAACGCGACGGCGAAGGCGAGGTGCCCGACCAGGAAGGAGGCCAGTCCCAGCCGGAAGCGGAGGTCCGAGTCGCCGAGCAGGAACACGTCGCCGGCCAGTCCGAAGACCAACGCGACCAGCAGCCAGCGTCCCGCGTCGGTGTCGGCGGCGCCGAGCACGAGGGCGGTGACGATGAGCGCCAGGAGGGTGGCCGGCTTCGCCCAGGTCTCGGTACGCCGGTCGTGCCGCGCCACGGCGTACCAGTCGACGAGCGCGAGCACCGCCGGCAGACCCCAGACCAACTCCACGGCGGCAGCATGACAGGCCCGTCGGCGGCCCGTGCCAGGCTGGCCCCATGAACGTGAGCGACCTCCTCGCCGACTCCCTCGGCCGCGTCCGCGAGCAGATGCCGGAGGTCGTCGCCGGTCTCGGCGACGACGACCTGGCGTGGCGACCCGACCCCGGGGCGAACTCCATCGCCTGGCTGGTGTGGCACCTCAGCCGGATCGAGGACGACCACGTGGCCGGCGTCGCGGGCAGCGAGCAGGTGTGGATCGCCGACGGCTGGGTGGACCGGTTCGGGCTGCCCTTCGACCGGCACGAGCACGGCTACTCCATGAGCAGCGCCGACGTCGGCAAGGTGCGCGTCAGCGGGGAGCTCCTGGCCGGCTACTACGACGCGGTGGCGGCGCGGAGCGCGGACTACGTCGCGACCCTGCAGCCCGACGACCTCGACCGCGTCGTCGACGAGTCGTGGGACCCACCGGTGACCCTGGGCGTCCGCCTGGTCAGCGTGGTCAACGAGGTGAACGCCCACCTCGGGCAGGCGCAGTACGTCCGGGGCCTGCTCGAACGCAGGTGAGCGCCCCGAGTGCCACGGCGCGAACTCGGCTCGCGTGCGGCGTGTGGTCCGTGTGACTGGAGTGACGGTGACCTAGATTCGTCACCATGGCGACCCGTACGTCTTCCCCGCCGGGTTCGCGGAGCAGGAGCAAGCCTTCTACGCGATCCCGGAGTACGACGAAGAAGAGATCACGCTCGCGTTCACGCAGCAGCGCGCGCGGCCGACGTCCGGCGCCCCGAGCGGTTCGCTCGGGGCGCGGTCCGGTCCTGCGCCTGTTCGGTGCCCTCGGGCGCGGAGTCGCGGCGGTCTGGCTCGGGATCGCCCACGCCGTCGGCGCGCTCGCCCGCCGGATCGGCCGCACGGCCCGTGACCTGGAGCCCGAGCACCGCCGCGACGGAGCCGGGCTGTTCCTGTTCGGACTGTCGGTCGTCGTCGCTGCGGCGGTCTGGTGGCAGCTGCCCGGCGGGCTGATGGACGCCGTTCGCACCATGGTCGCCGGGTCCGTCGGCAAGGTCGGCTGGCTGGTGCCGCTCCTGCTGGTCTGGGTCGGCTGGCGCACCATGCGCGACCCCGAGAGCGGGGGACCGGCCGGCCGCCAGGTCGTCGGCTGGGTCGCCCTCGCCTTCGGCGTCCTGGGCACCGTCCACATCGCGGCCGGGAACCCGGTGCCGGTCGACGGCGACACCTCCGACCTCCGCGACGCCGGCGGCGCCGTCGGGTACGTCGTCTCCAGCCTGCTGCTCGACCTGCTCCGCTCGGCGTACGTCGTCGTGCCGCTGCTGCTGCTCCTGGCGTTCTTCGGCGTGCTGGTGATCACCGCGACGCCGGTGTACCAGGTGCCGGTCAAGCTCGCGGCCTTCCGTGACCGGATGCTGGGCCGCAGCCCGGCGCCGGAGTCCGATCTCCCCGAGAACGGCGTCCGCAGCCGGCGCCGGCGCCCGACCGCCGAGGAGCTGGAGCAGGAGCTCGGGGACCCGGCGTACGACAGCCCGGTGCTGAGCGAGCGCGAGCTGAGGAAGCGACGCCGCAAGGGCGACACCGACGCCGACGCCGACACCGACGCCACCCAGGCGATCGCCGTGGCCGACGGGGTCGACGACACCTCGCCCGACCTCGCGCCCGACCTGGTGCCACCGCCGCACACGCCGATCCCCCAGCGCATGGAGCAGCTCGAGCTCGCCGGCGACGTCGTCTACAGCCTCCCGGGCAACGAGCTGCTCCGGCCCGGCTCGCCGCACAAGGCCCGGTCGCGTGCCAGCGACGACGTGGTCGGCCGGCTGACCCAGGTGCTGGAGGAGTTCGGCATCGACGCCCAGGTCACCGGCTACATGCGCGGCCCGACCGTCACCCGCTACGAGGTCGAGGTCGGGCCGGCGGTCAAGGTCGAGAAGGTCACCGCGCTGTCCAAGAACATCGCCTATGCCGTCGCCTCGGCCGACGTGCGGATCCTGAGCCCGATCCCGGGCAAGTCCGCCATCGGCATCGAGATCCCCAACACCGACAAGGAGATCGTCTCCCTCGGCGACGTCCTGCGCTCCACCACCGCGCGCTCCGACCACCACCCGCTGGTGGTGGGCCTCGGCAAGGACGTCGAGGGGGGCTTCGTCGTGGCCAACCTGGCCAAGATGCCGCACCTGCTCGTCGCCGGCGCCACCGGATCCGGCAAGTCGAGCTTCATCAACTCGATGGTGAGCTCGCTGCTCATGCGCTCGACGCCCGACGAGGTGCGGATGATCATGATCGACCCGAAGCGGGTCGAGCTGAACGCCTACGAGGGCATCCCGCACCTGATCACGCCGATCATCACCAACCCGAAGAAGGCCGCCGAGGCACTGGCGTGGGTCGTGCGCGAGATGGACCTGCGGTACGACGACCTCGCCAACTTCGGCTTCCGCCACATCGACGACTTCAACAAGGCCGTCCGGGCGGGGAAGGTGAAGGTGCCGCCCGGCAGCGAGCGCGAGGTCGCGCCGTACCCCTACCTGGTCGTGGTGGTGGACGAGCTCGCCGACCTGATGATGGTCGCGCCGCGCGACGTGGAGGACGCCGTCGTCCGGATCACGCAGCTGGCCCGGGCGGCCGGCATCCACCTCGTCCTGGCGACCCAGCGACCGAGCGTCGACGTCGTGACCGGCCTGATCAAGGCGAACGTCCCGTCGCGGCTGTCCTTCGCGACCTCGAGCCTGGCCGACAGCCGGGTCATCCTCGACCAGCCGGGTGCCGAGAAGCTGGTGGGCCAGGGTGACGGGCTGTTCCTGCCGATGGGTGCGTCCAAGCCGGTCCGGGTGCAGGGGTCGTGGGTGACCGAGGCGGAGATCCACCACGTCGTCGCCCACTGCAAGAAGCAGCTGAGCCCGACGTACCGCGAGGACGTCACCGTCCCGCAGCAGAGCAAGCGCGAGCTGGACGACGACATCGGCGACGACCTCGACCTCGTGGTCCAGGCCGTCGAGCTGGTCGTCTCCACGCAGTTCGGCTCGACGTCGATGCTGCAGCGCAAGCTGCGGGTCGGCTTCGCCAAGGCCGGACGGCTGATGGACATCCTGGAGAGCCGCGGGGTCGTGGGGCCGTCGGAGGGCTCCAAGGCACGCGACGTGCTGGTCAAACCCGACGAGATCGACGGCGTGATCGCCACCCTGCACGGGGAGATGGGGGCCTGACATGAGCATCGACACCGACGTCACCCGCGAGACCATCGGGGAGCCGGACACCCCTCCCGATCACGGGGTCGAGGTACGCCGTCGACCGGACGTCGCGGCCGCGCTCGGGGCCGGCGCGTCGCTGGTCGCCGTCGCCTACCTGGCGAGCGCCGCCGGTGGCGGCGGGATCGTCGACTGGGTCATCGCCGGTGTGCTCGGCCTGGTCGGCATCGTCAACCTCGCCGCCCTGCTCGACGCCCGCACGCCGCTGCTGGTCGCCGACGACCTCGGCGTCCGCCTCCGGCTCGGTCGTACCTGGGTGGGGCTGCCCTGGGGCGGGCTCCACGAGGTCGAGCACCAGCACCGCCGCGGCTGGTGGCGGGACGGCCTGCTGGTCGTGCACACGCACTACGTGCAACGCGTGCTCGAGGACCTCGACCCCGCGGCCCGGCGGATCGCCGGGCTCAACCGCCGGCTGCACCGCGCACCGCTGGCCGTGCCGCTGGGCGTCGGCACCGTGTCGTGGGTGCGCCCGAGGGCCTCACGGCCGCGCTGCTCGCGCTGGCGGACGGCCGCACCCCCGTCGTCGAGGAGACGCAGGCCGAGGCGCCCGGCGCCGTCGAGGCGCCCGAACCGACCGTCGTGTGGGAGGCTCCGGACGACGCCGAGTGGACCGAGCCGGACGACGAGCCCGAGGCACGTCGGCCACGGCCGCTCCGGCTGCCCGACCCGCGGCCGATGGTCGCCCAGCTGATCGGGGTCGTCGCGGCCCGCCTGGACCGTCCCGCCCGCGCGGAGCAGGACGAGCCCGCCGCCGAGGTCGAGCCCGAGCCGGAGATCCGGGCCAGCGAGACGCCTCCACCCGCCCGCGAGACGGTCGTCGCCGCCCGGGCCGAGGTGCGCCGTGACCAGGTGCCGCTCGAGGAGGACACCCAGGTCTGGAGCGAGCTCCATGCGACACCCGAGGTCGAGGGCGCGCTCCTGATCGACGACTACGCCGCGCAGCCGGCGCCCGACCCCGAGATCGGCCCGCGGTTCGCCGCGGCCCGCCGGGCCCTGGGGCTGTCGGTGGACGAGCTCGCCGACCGCACCCGGATCCGCCCCCACGTGATCGAGGCCATCGAGGTCGACGACTTCGGTGCGTGCGGCGGCGACTTCTACGCCCGGGGGCACCTCCGCACGCTGGCGCGCGTGCTCGGGGTCGACGGGGCACCGGTCCTGGCCGTCTACGACGAGCGCTACGCCGACGCCCCGATCGACCCCCGCCGCGTCTTCGAGGCCGAGCTGGCGGGTGCCGGCTCGATCCGCGACACGCGCGGCGGCCCGAACTGGTCGGTGCTGGTCGCCGCGGTGATGGCGCTGGTCCTGTGCTGGTCGGTGGCCCGCCTGGTCACCGGTGGGCCGGGGGACTCCCCGGACCGGGCCGTGCTCAGCGGCTCCGGTGGACCCAACCACCAGACCCACGTGCCGGTCGGAGACCCCGTCCCGGTGGTCCTCCACGCGGCCGGTGGCGGGGCGCACGTCGTCGTCCGCGACGGCCACGGGAACCTGGTCTTCTCCGGCGACCTGGCCTACGGACAGCAGCACACCCTCCGCGCCGCGACCCCGGTCGAGATCCAGTCGACCGACGGGTCCCTGCGGGTGACGGTGGCCGGGCAGGACCGCGGACGCATGGGGTCCGCGGGTCGGCCCGCCACCCAGTCCTACGCCGCCCCGGGGCGGTGACGGCACCGGCGTCGTTTCCAGCGGACGTGAGGCCGGGCGGCATACTCGGCCCTGATGACGACCCCACTACGCGACGTCCGCGAGGTCACCGTCGCCCTGGTCACCCTGGGCTGCGCTCGCAACGACGTCGACTCCGAGGAGCTCGCCGGCCGGCTGGCGGCTGACGGCTTCCGGCTCGTCGACGACCCGGACGACGCCGAGACGGTCGTGGTCAACACCTGCGGGTTCGTGGAGGCGGCCAAGAAGGACTCGGTCGACACGCTGCTGGCGGCCGCCGAGCTCAAGGAGTCCGGCCGCACGCAGGCCGTCGTCGCGGTCGGCTGCCTGGCCGAGCGGTACGGGAAGGACCTCGCGGACTCATTGCCGGAGGCCGACGCGGTGCTGGGTTTCGACGACTACCCCGACATCGCCGCCCGGCTGAGGTCGGTCCTGGCCGGTGACGTGCTCCACCCCCACACGCCGCAGGACCGGCGACGGCTGCTGCCGATCTCCCCGGTCGACCGCGACGTGAGCGCGGTGTCGGTCCCGGGTCACGCTCCGGCCAGCGGTCCGCGCGCCGTACGCCGCCGCCTGGCCGGCGGGCCGATGGCGCCGCTGAAGCTCGCCAGCGGCTGTGACCGCCGGTGCTCCTTCTGCGCCATCCCGAGCTTCCGTGGCTCCTTCGTGAGCCGGCGCCCGCACGACGTGCTGGCCGAGGCGCGCTGGCTGGCCGGCGAGGGCGTCCGCGAGGTGTTCCTGGTCAGCGAGAACAGCACGTCGTACGGCAAGGACCTGGGCGACCTTCGCCTGCTCGAGACGCTGCTGCCCGAGCTCGCCGCCGTGGACGGGATCGACCGGGTGCGGGTGTCCTACCTGCAGCCGGCCGAGACCCGGCCCGGCCTGGTGGAGGCGATCGCGACCACGCCCGGGGTGAGTCCCTACTTCGACCTGTCGTTCCAGCACGCGAGCCCGCCCGTGCTGCGCCGGATGCGTCGGTTCGGCGACGCCGACAGCTTCCTCGGGCTGCTCGAGCAGGTGCGGAGCCGCTCACCCGAGGCGGGTGTCCGGTCCAACGTGATCGTCGGGTTCCCCGGCGAGACGGAGGACGACCTGCGGACGCTGTGCGACTTCCTGGTCGCCGCACGGCTCGACGTGACCGGTGTCTTCGGCTACTCCGACGAGGACGGCACGGAGGCCGCGGGACTCGACGGGAAGCTCGACGAGGACGAGATCCGCGGACGCGTCGAGCACGTCACCGACCTGGTCGAGCAGCTCACCGCCGACCGGGCCGCGGAGCGGATCGGAGAGCGCGTCGAGGTGCTCGTGGAGTCGGTGGACGACGAGGCCGAGGGACGCGCCGACCACCAGGGCCCCGAGGTCGACGGGACGACGCGCCTGTCCGGCGGCCCGTACGCCGTCGGTGACCTGGTGACCGCCACGGTCGTCGCCAGCGAGGGCGCGGACCTGGTCGCGGAGCCGCGGCCGTGAGCGAGCAGGCCGCGACGGTCGGGAACTGGAACCTCCCCAACGTCCTCACCGGCCTCCGCATCCTCCTCGTGCCGGTGTTCGGCTACGCCCTGCTCCACGACGGGGGAGAGTCGATCGCCTGGCGGTGCGCCGCCACGGCGGTGTTCGCCGTCGCCATGGTGACCGACAAGATCGACGGCGACATCGCGCGCTCGCGCGGACTGGTCACGAACTTCGGGAAGATCGCCGACCCGATCGCCGACAAGGCGATGACCGGGATGGCGTTCGTCGGTCTCTCGATCGTCGGCGACGTGTGGTGGTGGGTCACCATCGTGGTGCTGCTGCGCGAGTGGTCGGTGACGTTGCTCCGGCTCTCGATCCTCAAGCGGGTCGTGGTCCCGGCCGCCCAGAGCGGGAAGGTGAAGACGACGCTCCAGGTCGTCGCGCTGACCGGGCTGAGCCTGCCGTTGCGGCAGGTCCACGACCCCCTGCACCACGCCGGGGTCGTGCTCTTCTACGTCGACCAGGTGGCCCTGGCCGGTGCGGTGGCGATGACCCTGTGGTCGGGCTACGAGTTCTTCCGCGACGTCTGGCGGCAGCGCGAGACCATCCGCGCCACGTAGCGTTCACGGAGCGGCCACCTCCGCCTGGTGCTCGGAGCGGGGTTGCGTACTAGGGTGACGCGCGACACACGGCCCGACGGCGGTCATCGCCTCGGCTCTCGGCTCGGAAGGTGATCACCCCATGCCCCCCACTCGGTCAGTTCTGGCCGCCCTGGCGACGGTGGCCACCGTCGTCAGCGGCGGAGCCCTGCTCGCTCCCGCGTCCGCCAACCCCGGGGGGACGGGGCTCGTCATCAGCGAGGTGTACGGCGCCGGCGGCAACGGCGGCGCGGTGTACAACGCGGACTTCGTCGAGCTCTACAACCCCACGAACGCCGCGATCAGCGTCGTCGGCGACTACATCCACTACCGCTCGGCCGCGGGCAGCAGTGGCGGAACGCCGTTCGCGCTGGGTGGCTCGGTGCCGGCGCACGGGCACTACCTGATCCAGATGGGTGCGGCCGGCGCCAACGGCACCGCTCTGCCGACCCCCGACGCCGGCCCGGCCGGGTTCAGCATGGGGGCCGGCGGTGGGCAGGTGTTCCTCCTGAGCCAGAGCAGCCCCATCACCACGAACGGCGACATGAAGGGCGTCGCGGGCGTCGTCGACATGGTCGGGCAGAACACCGCGTCGTCGTACGAGACGCAGGCGGCGGGCTCGGTGGCCAGCACGACGAACTCGCTCGACCGCGGCACGACCGGTGCCGACACCGACAACAACTCCTCGGACTTCTCGCTGGCGGCCCCGTCGCCGGAGAACAGCAACCCCGTCGTCGTGCCGCCGACCGAGCACACGATCGCGGAGATCCAGGGCACCGGCGACACCTCGCCGCTGGTCGGCGACCCGGTGATCACCCAGGGCGTCGTCACCGCGGCGTACCCCGTCGGCGGCTTCTTCGGCTACGTCCTGCAGACGGACGGCACCGGCTCGGGCGACGACCAGACACCGGGTGCCTCGGACGCGATCTTCGTCCACCAGCCGAGCGGCGCCGTGACCGTCCAGGTCGGCGACTACGTGCAGGTCACCGGCGACGTCAGCGAGTTCAACGGGCTGACCGAGCTCAGCGTCGACGCCGGTGACGTGCAGGACCTCGGGACGCCGCCCCTCGGCGGGGTCTCGGCGCGGTCCATGGCGTACCCGACGACCGCAGCCGGTCGTGAGGCGCACGAGAGCGAGCTGATCGCGCCCACCGACCAGTTCACGGTCACCGACAACTTCGACACCAACCAGTTCGGCGAGATCGGGCTGGCCACCGGCGACCACCAGCTCTGGCAGCCCACGGACCTGTTCAACCCGAACATCGAGCCCGGCCAGGTGGCCGCGGTCCAGGCGGACAACTTCGCGCGTGGCGTGGTCCTCAACGACGGGTCGAGCTGGAACTTCCTGACCACGAACAAGAACGACGCGATGACCTGGCTGACCCCGGACAACCCGGTGCGGATCGGGTCGACCGCCACGCTCCACCAGCCGATGATCCTCGACTACCGCAACAACCTCTGGGAGCTGCAGCCGACCAGCCAGGTGCGCGGGGACGGTCACGAGTGGGCGACGTTCAGCGACACGCGCACCGCCAACGCGGCGCCCCAGCCGGTCGGAGGTGACCTCAAGCTCGGCACGTTCAACGTCCTGAACTACTTCAACACCACCGGCATGGACTGGATCGCGCAGGGACACACCTGCACGTTCTTCGACGACCGCACCGGTGACCCGGTCGGCGACAACGTCTGCTCCGACAACGGCCCGCGTGGTGCCGCGGAGTCCAGCGGTGGCACGGACCTCGGCGACCCGAAGGCCGACCTCGAGCGGCAGCGGGTCAAGGAGGTCCGGGCGATCAACACCATGAACGCCGACATCCTGTCCCTGGAGGAGATCGAGAACTCCGCCGCCCTGGGTGAGAGCGACCGGGACGATGCGCTCGAGTCGCTCGTGAACGCGCTCAACGCGGACGCCGGCACCACCCGGTGGGCCTACGCCCCGTCGCCGGCGCCGGCCGACCTGCCGCCGACCGCGCAGCAGGACGTGATCCGCACCGGGTTCATCTACAACCCGAACACGGTGCAGCTCGTCGGTCCGTCGAAGGTGCTGTCCGACCAGTCCGGCCCGGGCCAGCCGTTCGAGAACGCGCGTGAGCCGCTGGCGCAGGAGTTCAAGCGCAAGGGTGCGCTCGACTCCGACGCCTTCCTGGTGGTGGTCAACCACTTCAAGTCGAAGGGCGACAGCAGCCCGCCGGCGACCGGCGACAACGCCAACGGCATCCAGGGTGCGTTCAACGGCGACCGGGTCCGGCAGGCGCACGCGCTGGTCGACTTCGCGAAGGCGACCGCCCAGGCCGACGACACCAAGAAGATCTTCCTGGTGGGTGACTTCAACTCCTACACCCAGGAGGACCCGATGCAGGTGCTGTACCAGAACGGGTTCGTCAACCAGCCCAGCGACGACCCGCGGGACACGTCGTACGAGTTCGACGGGCAGGCGGGGTCGCTCGACCACGTGCTCGCGAACACGAAGGCCGCCAACATGATCAGCGGGCGCGACGTCTGGCAGATCAACGCCGAGGAGTCGGTCGGCTTCGAGTACAGCCGGTACAACTACAACGCCACGTTGCTCTACCAGCCCAACCAGTACCGCGCCTCCGACCACAACCCGGAGCTGGTCGGCCTCGACGCGCCGTTCAGCCAGCAGGACTCCACGGTGACCGCGACGGCGACGCCGTCGACGATCAAGAAGAAGAAGAGCACCTCGCGGATCGACGTGACGGTGACCGGTTCCCAAGGCGTCATTCCCACCGGCAAGGTGAAGATCAAGGTGGACGGGGTGAAGGTCGGCACCGTCGTGCTCAGCGGTGGTCAGGCGAGCCTGGTGGTCGGGCCGTTCGACGACGCCGGCATCCACACGGTCACGGTGCGGTACGTCGGCGACGACGTGACCGCGCCCAGCCGGACCTCGGTCGACGTCACGGTCACCAACGGCAACCCGCACTGACGGGTGGGGAGGCCGCCTCGACGGCGGCCTCCCTCATCCGGTGGCTCTGAGCTGGAACGCTGCCTGGACCAGCGCCAGGTGGCTCAGCGCCTGCGGGAAGTTGCCGGCCATCCGGCCCTGCGCGGCGTCGTACTCCTCCGACAGCAGGCCGACGTCGTTGGTGAGTCCCACGAGGCGGTCGAACAGCGACTGCGCCTCGTGGGTCCGTCCCGCCAGCGCGGAGGCGGTGACCAGCCAGAAGGAGCAGGCGAGGAACGGGTGCTCGTCTCCGGACAGCCCGTCGACGCCGGACTCCGTGCGGTAGCGCAGCACCAGTCCGTCGCGCATGAGGTCCTCCTCGATCGCCTCGAGGGTGCCGAGCATCCGTGGGTCGTCGCCGTCGATGAAGCCGACGAGGGGAAGCATCAGCAGGGCCGCGTCGACGTCCTTGGTGTCGTAGTGCTGGACGAAGGTGTTGCGGTCGGCGTCGTACCCCCGGGTCAGCACCTCCTCGCGGACCCGGTCGCGCAGCTCGCGCCAGCGGTCGACGTCGCCCTCGAGGTCGTGCCGCTCGGCCGCACGCACGGCCCGGTCGAAGGCCACCCACACCATCACCCGGGAGTGGGTGAAGTGCCGGGCCGGGCCGCGGATCTCCCAGATGCCGTTGTCCTTCTGGTCCCAGGTGTCGGCGAGGTGGTCGATCAGCACCTGCTGGAGGTTCCAGGCGTCCTCGGTCTGTCCGAGCTCGGAGTCGCGGGCGGCCTCGAGGGCCAGCATCATCTCCCCGAACACGTCCGTCTGCTGCTGGTCGACCGCCCCGTTGCCGATCCGCACGGGGAGCGAGCCGGCGTACCCCGGCAGGTCGTCGAGCTCGAGCTCGGGGAGGTGCCGTGCGCCGTCGACGGCGTACATGATCTGGAGGTCGGCGGGGTCTCCGGCCACCGCCCGGAGCAGCCAGTCGCGCCAGAACCTCGCCTCGTCCGTGGCGCCCGCCTCGATCAGCGCGCTGATGGTGAGCGAGGCGTCCCGCAGCCAGCAGTAGCGGTAGTCCCAGTTCCGCTCGCCCCCGAAGTCCTCCGGCAGCGAGGTGGTGGGAGCCGCGACGATGCCACCGGTCTCCGCGTGGGTGAGCAGGTGCAGCGTGAGCAGCGACCGGCGTACGACGTCGGCGTGGGGGATCCCGGTCAGGTCGAGCCGGGCGACCCAGTCGACCTCCTCGTGGATCGTCTCGTCGACGTGCGCGCGATGGGGCGGAGGCGTGCGCAGGTGCGAGGGCAGCCAGGTCATCGAGAAGGTCAGGATCTCCCCGTCGCGCACGTCGAACTCGTCCTGGTGGCGGTGGTCGTGCGGCTCGGGCAGCCGCGGCCCGCGGAGGACCAGCTTGTCGGGGCCGACGACGGCGGTGATCGCGGGCTCGTCGGTGTCCTCCTGGCGCCGGCGCACCCACGGCCGCGCGGTCCCGTAGTCGAAGCGGACGACCCACTCGTGCCGCATCCGGACCGTGCCCTTGACGCCGGTGACCCGCCGGACGATGTCGATGCGGTGGTCGCCGGTGGGCATCACGTCGAGCAGCGTGACCTCTCCGGTGTCGGTGGTGAACGTGGTCTGGAGCGCCGCGGAGTTCTCGACGTACGCCCGAGTCACCTCGTAGTCGCCGACCGGGCAGAGCTGCCAGTGACCGTTCTCCTCGTCACCGAGCAGGGCGGCGAAGCAGGCGGTCGAGTCGAACCGGGGCACGCACAGCCAGTCGATGGAGCCGTTCCTCCCGACCAGGGCGACCGTGTGCCGGTCGCCGATCATGGCGTAGTCCTCGATGGGTCGGCTCACGTCCGCGACTGTAATCGGCAGCACTAGGCTCGCCCGGCATGAGGCGGCTGCTCCACCACGCGTCGCGCGACCCCGACGCCGTCGAGGCGCTCGCCCTGCTCGGCGCGGCCGGTGCGACGCTGGCCACCGCCGAGTCCCTCACCGGCGGGCGGCTCGCGGCCGTCGTCACCGCCGTGCCCGGCGCCTCCGCCGGCTACCTCGGCGGCTTCGTCACCTACGCGACGGCGCTCAAGGAGGAGCTGCTCGACGTGCCCCGCGAGCTCGTCGAGCAGTACGGCGTGGTGTCGGCCGAGTGCGCGCGCGCCATGGCCGAGGGGTGCCGACGGGCCACGGGGGCGACGTACGCCCTGGCCACGACCGGTGTCGCCGGCCCCGACTCGCAGGAGGGGAAGCCCGTCGGCACGGTCTTCGTCGGCATCGCGGGGCCCGACGGGGTCACCGCGCTGACCATGGAGCTGGTCGGTGACCGGCACCAGATCCAGGACCGGGCGTGTCGGGAGGCGCTGTCGGCCCTGTGTGGGATTCTCCGTGGGGAACAACCCCCACTCGGGTAGCGTTCGCCTGACAGGGTCCGGGTCAGGGGTCCCGGGTGAAAGTGGCGACGAGCACGCGAGGAGGACGCGATGGCGCTGTTCCGCAGGCTGCTGGGCGATGTCCTCCGCGAGCGTCGTCTGGAGCGTGGGCTGACCCTGCGCCAGGTGTCGGCGGAGGCCCGGGTGAGCCTGGGCTACATCTCCGAGATCGAGCGCGGCCAGAAGGAAGCCTCCTCGGAGCTGCTGGCGTCCCTGTGCACCGCCCTCGAGGCGCCCCTGTCCGAGGTCCTGCGCGACGTCTCCGTGGCCGTGGCGGTCGAAGAGGCCTCGACGGCGCCGACCCCGATCACCGCCCGTCTGCCCAAGGTGGACTCCGCGGCCTCGGCTTCGGCCGCGTGACCGATCCGGACGTCGGCTCGGTCGGAGGCCAGGCCTCCGGTGCCTCCCTTCAGCCGCGACGACGCGATCCTCAAGGTGCGCCGCGCGGAGGACGCGTGGAACACCCGTGACCCCGAGCGGGTCTCGCTCGCGTACACGCCCGACAGCCGGTGGCGCAACCGGTCGGAGATCTTCCAGGGGCGGCAGGCCATCGTCGAGTTCCTGACCCGGAAGTGGGCCAGAGAGCTCGACTACCGCCTGATCAAGGAGATGTGGGCCTTCGGCGACGACGTGATCGCCGTGCGCTTCGCCTACGAGTGGCACGACCAGGACGGTGCGTGGTTCCGCTCGTACGGCAACGAGAACTGGCAGTTCGACGCCCACGGCCTGATGGCGCGGCGGCATGCGAGCATCAACGACCTCGCGATCGACGAGGCCGACCGGAAGTTCCGCTGGGACCTCGACGGACCTCGCCCGGATGACCACCCCGGCCTGAGCGACCTCGACCTCTGACCCCTCCGGCAACAACCCGGCGGACGTCGTCGTCCCATCGGTGTGATGCGACGTGCGCTGGTGCTGGGACTGGTCCTGGTGGGTCTGGTCGCGTCCTTCGTCGCCCTCGGGGGACTCGTGCGCGACGGCTCGTCCGGCTCGCAGGCCCGCACCGCCTCGCTGGTGTCGCCGGAGACGACGTCGCCGACGAGCACGCCGACCCCGTCGCCGGTGGGGGTGCCGGCCGCGACGTACGCCCACCCGCGTGCCGGTGCCGCCCTGCCCGACGGCTTCGTCCCGCGCCGGCTTCGCCCGGGCCGGCGCCCGCCCCAGTTCGTGGTGGTCAGCTTCGACGGGGTCGGCTGGCACCAGGAGTGGCAGCACTGGATGGACGTCGCCGCCCGCGTGCCGTTCCGGTTCACCGGGTTCCTCTCCGGCCCCTACCTCCTGAGCTACGACACGCGCGACCGGTACCACCCGCCGCACTACCCACCCGGCACCTCCGAGATCGGCTGGGGGACGCCGGCCGACCTCCGCGTCGAGATCGGTGACCTGAACCGTGCGCTGCGCTCCGGGATGGAGATCGGCACCCACTTCAACGGGCACTTCTGCGCCTCGGCCGGCCTGCCCAGCGGCGGCGACACCTGGACCACCCACGACTGGGACGCCGAGCTCGACCAGTTCTTCCACCTGGTGCGCGACTACCGCGCCGACAACGCCCTGCCCGCGTCGGTGCGCCTGCACCTCCGGCCGGGTGACGTCGCCGGTGACCGGACGCCCTGCCTCGAGGGGCAGCCGTCCGCGCTCTACCCGGCCCTGGCGTCGCACGGGTTCCGCTACGACTCGTCGGTCACCCGCAGCCCATTGACCTGGCCGACCCGGGACCGGCGCACCGGGCTCTGGCAGCTCGGGATGACGACCTTCCCCCTGCACGGCACCGGCCACCCGGTGACGACGATGGACTACAACTACTTCTTCACCCAGCGCGGCGGCGTCGACGGCACGGTGGCGCAGGCGCGGGCCGACCAGCGGCAGGTGCTCGCGACGTACGACGACCTGTACCGGCGCTCGTACCGCGGCAACCGGGCGCCGGTGATCCTCGGGAACCACTTCAACGACTGGAACCACCACGCGTACGTCGACGCCCTGACGTCGTTCGTGCTCCACACCTGCGGTCGTCCGCACACCGAGTGCGTGCCGTTCCGGGACCTGGTGGCGTGGCTCGACGTGCAGACGCCGCGCACGCTGGCACGGCTGCACGAGGCCGGCTAGCGCACCGGCTGGCAGCGGGGGCAGTGGTAGGTGACGCGCTCCTGGCCCTCCGGGCCGAGCGTGGTCTCCACGATGCGAGTGCCGCAGCGCCGGCAGGGCTGTCCGCCTCGCGGGTACACCCAGAGATTGCGACCGCGAGCGAGATCGCCCGTGGTGGACTGGACGGCGCGGTGGCGGTTCTGGTCGAGCATCTGCTGGGCCCGGGCCACCATCCGGTCGAGCTCGGGGACCCGGTCGACGACGGCGTGGGGGTGCACGCCGAACACGAAGCAGAGCTCGCAGGCGTACATGTTCCCGATGCCGGCGAGGTTGCGCTGGTCGAGGAGCGCCTCCTTGACCGCGCGCGCGGGCTGGGCGCGGAGCCGGCGAAGAGCCTCGTCGGCGTCCCAGTCCGGGCCGAGCAGGTCGGGTCCGAGGTGGCCGACGATCTCGTGCTCCTGGTCGCGCGCCACGATCTCCACGATGCCGAGCTGGAAGCCGACGGCCACCACCTCGGCTGTCTCGAGGACGACCCGGGCGGTGTGCGCGGGACGTGGCCATCGCCGGCCGTGCTGGAGGATGCGCCAGCCGCCTTCCATCTTGAGGTGGGTGTGCAGCGTCCAGGCCTGGTCGGCGTCGATACGCGTCAGCAGGTGCTTGCCACGCGAGCGGGTCTCGGTGACGGTGGCGCCGGCGAGGTCCCAGGTGGCGAGTGCCGGGACGCGGAAGTCGGTGCGGGTGAGGACCTTCCCGCTGAGGGCGCGGTCGAGCCGGCGGGCCGCCCGCCACACGGTGTCGCCCTCGGGCACCGCTAGCCCCGGAGCCGCAGCCCGCGCGGCGTCGAGACGAAGCCGGCCGCGTCGAGCGCCTCGCGCAACGGCGTCGAGCCACCGCCGAGGATCTGCTCGCCGTCGGCCTTCTCGACCGTCATCCGGCCCAGCGCGCCGCGCCGCCCCGCCTCGGACAGCGAGAGCGCTGCCGGCCGCAGCGCCGCCGGCGTCCTCGGTCCAGGTCAGGAGCGTGCGGCCCCCGCGCTCGACGTAGAGCGTCAGCTCGCCGTCCACCAGCACCACGAGCGCGCCGGCCTTGCGGCCCGGGCGATGCCCGCCGGACGTCTCGCGCTCCGGCCAGGGGAGGGCGGCGCCGAACGGGTTCGCCGGGTCGGTCGCGGCCAGGGTGACGGCCTCGGGCTTCTCCGTCCCTTCGGTGGTCGAGCTGGTCGCGTGTCCCGAGGAGGCGAGGGACGAGCCGTCTCGATGGGACACCTCGGTGAAGGTGCGCAGCCGGTCGATCGAGCCGGCCGTGCCGAACTGCGCCGCGCCCAGCCCCTCGACGAAGTAGCCACGCCGGCATCGACCGGAGTCCTCGAACGCCGACAGCACCTTGTAGACCGCCGCGAAGCCCCCGGCGGTCCGCTCGGACATCACCGCTCCGCGGGTCACCACGCCGTAGCGCTCGAGCATCCGCTCCGCCGTCGCGTGCGCCCGCCGGGTCGGGTCGGGGTCGACCTCGGGGGTGATCGCCCAGCGGCCGGTGGCCGTGGGAGGCGAGGGGCGGAGCCCCGGCCGGCTCGGCCGGCCGCGTGGCGCGGATCGCCGGGTGCGGTGGCTGCCGGAGCCCGACCCGGTCAGGGCCCGGAGCGGGGCGAACGTGTCGTTGGTGACGCGACCGGCCCAGACCAGGTCCCAGAGGGCCTCGGCGAGCTCGCGGTCCTTGCCGCCGGTGGCGGCCTGGAGCTGCCGGAAGAACCACGCACCCCCCGGCGCCAGCGCGTCGAGCACCGCCTGGTGCAGCTCGGAGAGGTCGGTCTCCTCGGGCAGCGGCAGGGTCAGCGAGGCCTGGTCGGCGAGGTGGAGCGAGACCCAGCCGTCCGTGCCGGGCAGGCTGGCATGGCCGATCCAGGTGATCTCGCCCGACGCGGTCAGCTCGTCGAGCAGCGCCGGCTCGTAGTCGGCGACCCGGCTCGGCAGGATCAGCGACTCCCAGGCGGAGGCGGGAGCGGCGTACCCGGCGAGCTGGTCGACCACGGTGAGCAGGCCGTCGACGCCGCGTGGTGCGCGACGCGGGCGGCCGACGTGCTGCCAGGCCAGCAGGAAGCGGCCGAGCGCGGCCGGCTCGACCGGCTCGACCTCGCGCCGTAGCCGGGCCAGCGAGCGACGACGGAGCAGCCTCAACACCTCGGCGTCGCACCACTCGGCGCCCGACCCGGCCGGCCGGAACTCGCCCTCCAGCACCCGGCCCTGCGACCCGAGCCGCTGCAGCGTCTGTCGGACGACGGCGGCACCGAGCCCGAGCCGCACCGAGACGTCGGCGACCGTGAACGGTCCGTGCGTGCGTGCGTAGCGGCTGACCAGGTCCGCGAGGGGGTCGTCGACGGGCTCGGTGAAGGCATCGGGTACGCCGGGTGGCACCGGCACGCCGAGCCCGTCGCGGAGCCGGCCGACGTCCTCGATCGCCGCCCAGCGCTCCTCGCCGCCCATCCGCACCGCCACCAGGCGGCGGGCGTCGGCGAGCGACGTCAGCCACTCGACCACGTCGGCACCCTCGACACTCCGGTCGGCCACCTCGTCGGCGGTGACCGGACCCAGCCAGCGGACCAGGTCGGCCACGCCCTCGGCGTCGCGGGCCCGACGCTCGGGGTCGGTGCGCTGGAGCATCGCCTCGACCTCGGTCAGCACCTCCGGGTCGAGGAGCTCGCGGAGCTCGGCACGACCGAGGAGCTCGGCCAGCAGGCCCTGGTCGAGCGCGAGTGCGGCCGCGCGCCGCTCGGCGATGGGGGAGTCGCCCTCGTAGACGAACTGGGCGACGTATCCGAACAGCAGGCTCCGCGCGTACGGAGACGGCTGGTGGGTGTCGACGTCGTGGATGCCGATCTCGCGGCTCTGGACGCGGCGCATCAGGCCGACGAGGGCGGGCAGGTCGTAGACGTCCTGCAGGCACTCGCGCACGGCCTCGAGCACGATCGGGAACGAGGGGTACTTGACCGCCACCTCGAGCAGGGCCGCGCTGCGCTGGCGCTGCTGCCACAGCGGCGACCGGCGGCCGGGGTCGCGGCGGGGGAGCAGGAGCGCGCGGGCGGCACACTCACGGAAGCGCGACGCGAACAGCGCCGAGCCGCCGACCTCCTGGGTGACCAGGTCGTCGACCTCGTCGGGCTCGAACGCGATCACCTCGCCGGTCGGCGGCTCGGCGTCGGTGTCGGGGATGCGGATCACGATGCCGTCGTCGGAGGCGATCGCCTGGCCGTCGACGCCGTACCGCTCCCGGAGGCGGGCGTTGATCGCCAGTGCCCAGGGCGCATGGACCGGCGTGCCGTACGGCGAGTGCACGACCAGGCGCCAGTCACCGAGCTCGTCGCGGAAGCGCTCGACCACCAGCGTGCGGTCGCTGGGCAGCACGCCGGTGGCCTCGACCTGCTCGTGGACGTAGCCGACGAGGTTGCCGGCGGCCCAGGGGTCGAGCCCCCGCGCCTCGGCGGTGGCGACCGCGGACTCGCGCTTCGCCGCGGCGAGGTCACGGGTGAACGCACCGATCGCCTCCCCGAGCTCGGCCGGTCGTCCGAGCGCGTCGCCCTTCCAGAAGGGCAGCCGGCCCGGCACGCCGGGAGCGGGGGTGACCAGGACCCGGTCGTGCGTGATGTCCTCGATCCGCCAGCTGGTCGCGCCGAGGGCGAACACGTCACCCACCCGCGACTCGTAGACCATCTCCTCGTCCAGCTCGCCGACGCGCCGGCCGGGGCCCTCGCCACCGACGAGGAAGACCCCGAACAGGCCACGGTCGGGGATCGTGCCGCCACTGGTCACCGCCAGCCGCTGGGCGCCGGGCCGGCCGCTGAGCTGTCCGGTCACGCGGTCCCAGACGATGCGCGGGCGGAGCTCGGCGAACTCGTCGCTCGGGTAGCGGCCGCTGAGGAGGTCGAGCGTGGCGTCGAAGGCCGGGCGGGGGAGCGCGGCGTACGACGCGGAGCGGCGGACCAGGTCGAACAGGTCGTCGGCCGACCACTCCTCCATGGCCAGGCTGGCGACGACCTGCTGGGCGAGCACGTCGAGCGGGTTGGCGGGGATGTGCAGCGACTCGATCATGCCGTCGCGCATCCGCTGGACGGCGACCGCCGTCTGGGCCAGGTCGCCTCGGTGCTTGGGGAACAGGACGCCCCGGCTGACCTCGCCCACCTGGTGGCCGGCGCGACCGACGCGCTGCAGGGCGCTGGCGACGCTGGGCGGCGACTCGATCTGGATCACGAGGTCGACCGCGCCCATGTCGATGCCGAGCTCGAGGCTGCTGGTGGCGACGACGCAGGGGAGCCGCCCGCGCTTGAGGTCGTCCTCGATCAGGGCCCGCTGCTCCTTCGACACCGAGCCGTGGTGGGCCTTGGCGATGACCGGTGCCGCGCCGTACGCCGCTCCCGACTGCGCCATGACCTCGGCCGGCGGCGGCCCTTCGTCGTCGATCTCGACTCCCGCACGCTCCGCGGCGATCTCGTTGAGCCGTGCGGTCAGCCGCTCGGCCAGGCGCCGGGAGTTGGCGAAGACGATGGTCGAGCGGTGCTGCCCGATGAGGTCCGCGACGTGCTGCTCGACATGAGGCCAGATCGAGGTGCCCGCGCGGTTGTCGTCGTCGCCGTCCTCGTCGTACTCGCCGGGCTGCGTCATGTCCTCGACCGGGACCACGACCTTGAGGTCCCACTCCTTCGTCGAGGGCGGGGCGACGATCTCGACCGGACTGGTGCCGCCCAGGAACCGGGCGACCTCGTCGAGCGGCCGGACCGTGGCGGAGAGCCCGATCCGTTGGGCCGGCTCGGCGAGCAGAGCGTCGAGACGCTCCAGGCTCAGCCCGAGGTGGGTGCCGCGCTTGGTGCCGGCCACCGCGTGCACCTCGTCGACGATCACCGTCTCGACCCCCCGCAGGCTCTCGCGGGCCTGGCTGGTCAGCATCAGGAACAGCGACTCGGGGGTGGTGATCAGGATGTCGGGTGGCGTACGCGCCAGGGTGCGTCGCTCGGCCGCCGGTGTGTCCCCGGAGCGGATGCCGACGCTGACGTCCGGGAGGCGGCCGCCCAGACGCTCGGCCGTCTGCCGGATGCCGGTCAACGGGGCGCGGAGGTTGCGCTCGACGTCGACCGCGAGCGCCTTGAGCGGGGAGACGTAGAGGACGCGCGTGCCCCCGTCTCGCCGGTCGAGCGTGTCGGGACCACGCTCGCGCGTGAGCAGGCGGTCGATCGCCCAGAGGAACGCCGAGAGCGTCTTGCCGGAGCCGGTCGGGGCCACGACCAGGGCGTGCCGACCTTCGGCGATGGCGTCCCACGCCCCGGACTGCGCCGGCGTCGGCTCGGCGAACGCCGCCCGGAACCACTCGCGCGTCGGCGCGCTGAAGCGCTCCAGGGCGGCGGGCGACTCGGTCATGCGCCCATCCTTGCTCACCGTGCCGACAGCGAGGCCCTGCCCGAGCCCTGCCCGAGGCCTGCCCGAGGCCGGCCCGAGGCCCGGCCGGGGCTTGCCGACACGGGCACCGACGGAGGTACCGTCGATCTGCGGCCCGGGACACACCCGGGCCGCTTCGTCGTAGGAGGGACCGTGAGCGTTCTCGTCGTCGTCAAGGTCTCGGGAGACACCGACACTTTCCAGAAGGCACTGGCCGATCGCGCGGACGAGTTCGTGGCCGTCAAGGACCGGGCCCTGCAGAGCGGCGCGATCCATCACCGGTTCGGGATCGGCGACGGGTTCGTCCTCGCCCTCGACGAGTGGGAGAGCGCCGAGGCGTTCGAGCAGTTCTTCGGCGATCCGACGATGCAGGAGTTCGTCGCCTCCATCGGGGCGGCGCCGGGTCCGCCCGAGATCACGATCACCGAGGCCGCCGCGTCGCCCGACGAGTTCTGAGCCGTACCGCGGGTGTGCGTCGCCTCGCCCCGCCCGAACGGGTGACCCGGTGAGACGGGTGTGACGCGTGGGTCGCTAGGCTCGGGCGCGTGTTCGGGGCACTCGGCCGTCTGGCCACACGTCATCCTTGGTACGTCGTCATCGGGTGGATCGTCGCGTCCGTCCTGATCATCATGACCGCGCCGAAGCTGAGCTCGACGGCCGACCAGTCGGAGTTCCTGCCGTCGAAGTACGAGTCGATCCGGGCCGCCGAGCTCCAGACCGACGCGTTCCCGCAGCAGACCAGCGTCGGGGCGCTGGTGGTCTTCGACCGCACCGACGGCAAGCCGCTGACCTCCGCGGACACCGCGGAGGTGCAGAAGATCGCCGGGCAGCTCGACGGCCGGGTCGACCGCGTCTTCTCCGGCGTGACCGCCCAGCCGCCGTCCCGGAACAAGCTCGTCCAGCTCGCGGTGGTCGGCATCGCCAAGGACAAGAACCCCTACGACCCCGACGCCATCGACGCGGCGCGCGACCTCCGGGACGACGCCCACGCCGCGGTGAAGGGGACCGACCTCGAGGTCGGCGTGACCGGTGCGGCCGCGCAGGCGCTCGACTCGCAGGACGCCTCGGCGAAGGCGGAGGCGATCGTGGGGCTGACGACGTTCGGGCTGATCCTGCTGCTGATGGTGGTGATCTTCCGGAGCGTGATCCTCGCGGTGTTCCCGTTGATCGTGATCGGGCTCGTCTCCCAGGTCGCGGTCGGCCTGATCGGGGCCGCCAACAAGGCCTTCGACCTCAAGACCGACAGCTCGATCCAGGTGATCCTGATCGTGGTGCTGTTCGGCATCGGGACCGACTACATCCTCTTCTTCCTGTTCCGGTACCGAGAACGGCTGCGCCTCGGTGAGGAGCACAAGGTCGCCGTCGCCCAGGCGGTCGCGCGGGCGGGCGAGGCGATCATGTCCGCCGGCGGGGCCGTGATCGTGTCGTTCATGGCGCTGATCCTGAGCTCGCTCGGCATCTTCAAGTCCATCGGCCCGGCGCTCGCGATCGCCGTGGCGGTCACCGTCGTGGCCGCGCTGACGCTGGTGCCCGCGGTGGTGTCGCTCCTGGGCACCAGGACCTTCTGGCCGTCGAAGGCCTGGAAGAAGGAGCCCGAGTTCGCCCGCTTCGGCGCGATCGGCCACTCCCTCGGCCGCCGACCCGGGACGTACGCCGCGGCCTCGGGTCTCGTGCTCGCCGTGCTGGCGCTGTTCGCCTTCGGCTTCAACCCGAACTTCGACCTCGGCGACTCCGGCGCGCCCGACACCGTCGAGTCCGCGGTCGCCCTGAAGACCCTCGAGACGGGGTTCCCGCCCGGCGCCACGGACCCGACCGTCGTCCTGCTGCACTCCACCGACGGGCAGCGCCTCGACAAGGCCGAGACGACGGCGTACGCCGCGGACCTGGCGAAGGCCCGGGGAGTCGGCTCCGTCGGCCAGGCCCAGCTCAGCCCCGACGCGACGACCGCGTCGTACCAGGTCGTCCTCGACAGCGACCCGACCTCCGACGCGGCGATCGCCGCGATCAAGGGACCGGTGCGGGACGCCGCCCACACCGGCGCACCCGACGGCACGGAGGGACTCGTCGGCGGCACCACCTCGGTCTTCGCCGACTTCCAGAAGGCGATGGCCCGCGACTACGCCGTCGTCTTCCCGGTGGCCGCGATCGTGATCGCGATCATCCTGGGGCTGCTGCTCCGCAGCCTGGTCGCACCGTGGTACCTGATGGCGTCGGTCGGCCTCGGCTTCGGCGCCACGCTCGGGGCGGCGGTGATCCTGTTCCAGCACGTCAAGGGCGACGCCGGCCTGATCTTCCTCCTGCCGATCTACATCTACCTGTTCGTGGTCGCGCTCGGCACCGACTACAACATCCTGATGATCGCGCGGCTGCGCGAGGAGGCGCGGGAGGGCAAGGACGCGCGCGAGTCGGCGGCGCAGGCCGTCACGCATGCCGGCCCGACGGTGGCCGCCGCCGGACTGATCCTCTCGGGGACCTTCGCGTCCCTCATGCTCGGCGGCAACTCCCTGCTCGTCGCGCTGGGCTTCTCGATCTCGTTCGGGATCTTCGTCGCGGCGTTCGTGATGGCGATGTTCTTCACGCCGGCTCTCACCGCCCTGATCGGGCACGCCGCCTGGTGGCCGGGTCACGGCGACGAGACCCGCGAGCCGGAGCACGAGACGCAGCCGGTCTAGGGACTCGGCTGGGGTCGCACGACCGCGTCGGCCTCGACCTCCACCAGCCACCGCGGGTCGAGGAGACCGGCGACGACGACCATCGTGCTGGCGGGCCGGACGCCGCCGAACACCTCACCGTGCACGGCACCGACGGCGTCCGCCAGGTCGGCCCGCACGACGTACTGCCGGGTGCGGACGACGTCCTGCGGGCCCGCACCGAGCTCCTCGAGCGCCGCGAGCACGATCTCCCAGCACCGTCGGGTCTGCGCGGTCGGGTCCGGGTCGACGTGCCCGTCCGGCCACACCGGTGCCGTGCCGCTGACCACCACCGTCGACCCCACGCGTACGGCGCGGCTGAACCCGATCGTCTCCTCGTACGGCGAGCCCGAGCGAGCGTGGCGGCGTTCCATGAGGACACCGTAGGGCCGGCCCCGGTGGTCGGGAGCACAAGGGATTGTCGCCCTGTCCGTGGTCGTTTGTAGGGTCGGTCAACGTGTCCCCACCGAGCGACCCCGCTGTTGACGGAGTCATGATCTCGGCCCGTGACCTGCGCAAGTCGTTCCACGGCCGCGACGGCGAGGTCGTCGAGGCGGTCAAGGGCATCGACATCGAGGTCCACCGCGGCGAGGCGTTCGGCTTCCTCGGCCCGAACGGCGCCGGCAAGTCGTCGACGATGCGGATGATCGCGGCCGTGTCGCCGGTGAGCAGCGGGGAGCTGCGGATCCTCGGTCTGGACCCCGCCGAGCACGGACCGGCCATCCGGTCCCGCCTGGGCGTCTGTCCGCAGGAGGACACGCTCGACAACGAGCTGAACGTCTTCGACAACCTCTACATCTACGGCCGCTACTTCGGCATCCCGCGCCACGAGGTGCGCGAGCGCGCCGAGGAGCTGCTGGAGTTCGTCCAGCTCACCGAGAAGGCCAAGGCCAAGGTCGAGTCGCTCTCGGGCGGGATGAAGCGGCGACTCACCATCGCCCGCTCGCTGGTCAACCGACCCGACATCCTCCTGCTCGACGAGCCCACCACCGGACTGGACCCGCAGGCGCGACACGTCCTGTGGGACCGGCTGTTCCGCCTCAAGCAGCAGGGGGTGACGCTCGTGATCACCACCCACTACATGGACGAGGCCGAGCAGCTGTGCGACCGGCTCGTGGTGATGGACCGCGGCCTGATCGCGGCCGAGGGCTCGCCGCTCGAGCTGATCCGGCAGCACTCGACGCGCGAGGTGGCCGAGCTCAGGTTCCCCGTCGGCGACCACGACGCCACCGCCGAGAAGGTCTCCGACCTGGGCGACCGGGTCGAGGTGCTGCCCGACCGCATCCTGGTCTACAGCGACGACGGTGAGCACGTGCTGGAGCAGGTCCACGAGCGCGGGCTGCGCCCGATCGCCACGCTCGTCCGCCGGTCCACCCTCGAGGACGTCTTCCTGCGCCTCACCGGCCGGACCCTGGTCGACTGATGGCCGCCTCCGACACCGCGGTCACGGCGGACTCGGGCCGGCTCTCGGCGTGGCACGGCGTCACCCGGCAGTACGACTACTTCTGGACGGTCTACAAACGCACCTGGCGGTCCTCGGTCGTCAGCTCCTTCCTCTCGCCGCTGCTCTACGTCCTGGCCATGGGCGTGCTCCTGGGCGGCTTCGTCCACGCCGACGCCGCCAAGCTCGACGGCGCCACGTCGTACCTCGCGTTCATCGTGCCGGGCATGGTGGCCGCACAGGCGATGCAGACCGCCGTCTCGGAGACCACCTATCCGGTGATGGCCGCCATCAAGTGGCACAAGAGCTTCTGGGCCCAGCTCGCCAGCCCGCTCGAGGCGCGCGACCTGGTCAACGCCATGCTGACCTTCACCCTGTTCCGCGTCGCTTCGACCTGCGGGGTGTACTTCCTGGTGATGGCGCCGTTCGGCGTGTTCACCTCGTGGTGGGGGCCGGTCGTGGCGTTCCTCGCGACCCTCCTGACCGGCATGGCCTTCGCGACGTGGACGTTCGCCTTCAGCGCCCACGTCCAGGGTCCGGAGTCGTTCGGACTGGTGCTGCGCCTCGGCCTGATCCCGTTGTTCCTGTTCTCGGGGTCGTTCTTCCCGATCAGCAATCTCGGGTCCGTGCTCGCGTGGGTGGCCCGGGTCACGCCGCTCTGGCACGGCGTGAACCTCACCCGGATGCTCTGCCTCGGCCACGTCGACGGGTCCGTGGCCGCGCTCAACGCCGCGGTCCTCGTCGCCCTGCTCGTCTCGGGCTGGTGGGTCGCGATCCGCACGCTGACCCGGAGGCTGGCGACATGAGCGCCTCCACCTCCTCGCCCCTTCGCCCGCTCCAGGGCTCGGGGCTGGTCGTCCTGCGCAACTACACCGACTACAAGCGCTCGTGGAAGATGTTCGTGACCGGATTCCTCGAGCCGGTCTTCTACCTCTTCTCCATCGGCATCGGGGTCGGGAAGCTCATCCACGCCTTCGACCTCAACGGCCACGCCATCCCGTACGCCGAGTTCGTCGCCCCCGGCATGCTCGCGGCCTCCGCCTTCAACGGCGCGTTGCTCGACTCGACGTTCAACGTCTTCTTCAAGCTGCGCTACGAGAAGCTCTACGACCAGATGCTGGCGACGCCGCTGACCACCGGCGACATCGCGCGCGGCGAGATCATCTGGGGCCAGCTGCGGGGCGCGTCGTACTCCGCGGCGTTCCTGGTCGTGATGTGGGCGATGGGGCTGGTGCACACGTGGTGGGCGGTGCTGGCGTTCCCGGCGACGCTCCTGATCGGCTTCGCCTTCAGCGCCGTCTGCATGGCCGCGACGACGTGGATGACCTCCTGGCAGGACTTCGACAAGATCACGCTGGTCCAGCTGCCGATGTTCCTGTTCTCCGGCACGTTCTTCCCGGTCACCGCGTTCCACGGCGTGCTGCGGGTGGTCGTCGAGTGCACCCCGCTGTACCGCGGCGTCGTGCTGTGCCGCGAGCTGACGACCGGCGTCCTGAGCTGGGAGTCGGGGGTCTCGGTGGTCTACCTGGTGGTGATGGGCGCCCTGGGCCTGCTCGTCGTACGCCGCCGGCTCGACTCGCTGCTGCTGACCTGACCTGACCTGGAGGCTGGGCCGAGACGGGCGGAGCGTCAGCCCACGAAGTCCTGCGTGGCGTACGTCGTCCCGCTGCGCGAGCGCCAGCCGGAGATGCCGATCCGGTGGAACGCCGGGTTGAGGATGTTCGCGCGGTGCCCCTCGGAGTGCATCCAGCCGCTGACCAGCTGGCGGGGCGTCGGGTAGCCGGCGGCGATGTTCTCGCCGACGATGTGGACGCCGTGGCAGCGCTTGAAGAACGGGGTGAGGGACTGGTGGTGGAAGGCGCCGGTACGGGCCATGTGGCGGGTCCACGTCTCGGCGAAGTGGTCCGGGCACTTCGCGGCCCTCAGCGGCCTCACGCCGTGCGCCTTGCGGCGCGCGTTGGTCAGCTTCAGCACCTTGGCCTCCCAGGCGTTCGAGCGCGGTCTGACCTTCGCGGCCCGCTCGAGCGTGACGGGTCCGGGCCGGGCCGACGTGTGCGCAGCGGCGTGGGCGGTCGGCAGGACGAGGGCGGCCGCGAGGATGCCGGCGGCCAGCGTGGGGGTGCGCATGGTCTCTCCAGGTGTCGGGGCGTGACCCACACTAGGTTGTCCGCGTGACGTCCCGCGCGGAGGTGGCCGTGATCGGCGGCAGCGGCTTCTACACGTTCCTCGACGACCCGGAGGACGTCGTCGTGGACACGCCGTACGGCGAGCCGTCGGCGCCCGTCTCGGTCGGCGAGGTGTCCGGTCGCCGCGTCGCGTTCCTGCCGCGGCACGGCCGTCACCACGAGTACCCGCCGCACTTGATCAACTACCGCGCCAACCTCTGGGCGCTGCGGTCGCTCGGGGTCCGCCAGGTGCTGGCGCCCTGCGCGGTCGGCGGCCTGCGGGGCGAGGTGGCACCCGGTGACCTCGTGGTGCCCGACCAGCTCGTCGACCGGACCTCGGGTCGTGCCCGCACCTACGTCGAGCGTGGCGCGGTGCACCTGCCGTTCGCCGACCCCTACTGCCCGCGGCTCTCGGAGGCCCTGGCCGCGGTCGACGGCGTACGCCGCGGCGGCACCATGGTCGTCATCGACGGGCCGCGCTTCTCGACCCGCGCCGAGTCGCAGGACTACGCCGCACGCGGCTGGACCCTGGTCAACATGACCGGGGCACCCGAGGCGGCGCTGGCCCGCGAGCTGGAGATGTGCCTGGCCACGATCGCGCTGGTGACCGACATGGACGCCGGGGTCGAGCCCGAGCAGGGCGTCCACCAGGAGGACGTCTTCGCGTTGTTCGCCGCCAACACCGAGCGGCTCAAGACGCTGCTGGGCGGCGTGATCGCCGACCTCCCGGACCCTTCGGGCTGCTCGTGCGCCGCCTGGTCGGACGGCATCGAGCTCACCTACGACATTCCGTGACGGCTCGCCCGTCGTGGGTGAGGATGACCCGGTGACCCCCGGACAGCCCGCGCTCGAGCCCGACACCAAGGACTGGACCTGGGTGCTGGACCGCGCCTGCGAGGAGTGCGGCTTCGACGCCGCTGCCTTCGACCGGCACGAGATCCCGCGCGCGTTCCGCCGCAACGCGCAGGTGTGGTTCGCCCTGCTCGCGGACCCCGCCGTGGGCGAGCGCGGCCGGCCGGACCGGTGGTCGACGCTGGAGTACGCCTGCCACGTCCACGACGTCCACCAGATCTACCACGACCGCGTCTCCCAGATGCTGGCCGAGGACAACCCGCTCTTCGACAACTGGGACCAGGACCGTGCGGCGGTCGACGGACAGTACGCCGACCAGCTCCCGTCGATCGTCGCGCCGACGCTGGTGGCGGCGGCGTACGCGATGAGCGACCTGTACGACTCGGTACCGCCCCTGTCCTGGACCCGCCGTGGCCGGCGCAGCGACGGGCACGAGTTCACGATCGAGACCCTGGCGCGCTACCAGCTCCACGACGTCGTCCACCACCTGTACGACGTGCGCGACGCCGCGCGGTCCGCCACGGTCCGGGCCTACGACGCCTTCGCCGGCCCCTACGCCGACCGTGAGCTGGAGGTCCCGCCGGCGCTGGCGTCGGCGATCCAGCAGCTCGCGGCCGTGCTTCCCGACCGGGCGCGGGTGCTCGAGATCGGCAGCGCCGGCGGACGCGACGCGCTCGCCCTCGAGGCCGCCGGGCTCACGGTGCGGCGCACGGACGTGAGCGCGGCGTTCGTGGGGCGCCTGCGCGAGCAGGGGTACGCCGCCGACGTGGTCGACCCGCGCACCGACGAGCTCGCCGACCCGGCCGACCCGGGAACGCCGTACGACGCGGTCTGGGCGAACGCGTCCCTGTTGCACGTGGCGCGCGACCAGCTCGAGACGGTGCTCCGGCGCCTCGCGGCCGCCACCCGGTCCGGCGGTCTCCTCGCCGCATCGGTGAAGGAGGGCGACGGCGAGGGCTGGTCGGTGCACGGACCGGTCGCCGCGCCGCGGTTCTTCACCTACTGGCGGGAGCCCGAGCTGCGGTCGGTCCTGGAGGCCGCGGGATGGTCGGTCGAGCACGTCGGCCGGACCGACGCGGGCGGATCGGCATGGCTCCAGGTGCTCGCCCAGCGTCCCTGACCGGTGTCGCATGATGGTGCCGTGCGGCACACGGAGTTCTGGACGCGGATGGAGTCGGCGCTGGGGCCGGCGTACGCCCGGGCGTGGGCCGAGCAGTTCGTGATCGGCGAGCTGGGAGAGCGGACCGCCAAGGAGGCCCTGGACTCCGGTGAGCCCCCGAAGGCCGTCTGGGCGGCGGTCTGGCGGGTCCTCGAGCTGCCACCCTCGGAGCGCTAGCCCGCGACCCGCTAGGACTCGGTGGCCAGGCGGATGCCGAAGCCGAGGATCACCACGCCGGTCACGGCGTCGAGGCGACGGCGGATCCGTGGCGAGCGCATCCAGGACGACACCGTGTCGGAGACCGCGATCAGGCCCAGGAAGTAGAACGCGGTCATGAAGGTGAACCACGCGCCGAGGGCGAACGTCGTCCAGCCGACCGAGTAGCCGTCGGGCACGAACCCGGGCAGGAAGCTGACGAAGAAGACGCCGACTTTCGGGTTCAGAAGGTCGGTGACGACACCGGCGGTGAAGCCCGAGCCGCCCAGGACCCGCGCCGGAGCCATCGGCCCGTCGCCCTCGGTCGCGACCTCCTCGGCGGGCTTCCGGACCGAGAGCAGGGAGCGCACGCCGATGTAGACGAGGTAGCAGGCGCCGGCGATCTTGAGCACGTCGTACCCGACCTCGCTGGCCTGGAGGAGCGCCGAGAGTCCGAGCGCGGTGGCGGCGACCCACACCACCAGGCCGCACAGCACGCCGGCGGCGGTGGTCGCGCCGCCGCGACGGCCGCCGCGCACGAGCCCGCGCACCACGACCAGGCTGTCGGGGCCCGGCAGCAGCACGATCAGCACCGAGGCGAGGGTGAAGGAGACGAACGCGACCAGCACGGCGGCACCCTAGTGGCTCTCGGCGGGTGCGGCCGGAGGCAACCGCCTCTCGAACTCGCCCCACACCTGGTGGATCTCGAAGCCCAGCGCGACGTTGATCGCGACCATGTGCGCGTTCACCTCGGCGTTGCTGGTCTGGATGTACTCCCGGTCCGGGAACCGTTCGGCCAGCAGCCTCAGCTGCGCGCACTTGACCGCCATCCCGAGGCGATGCCCGCGGTGGTCGGGGTGGACGAGGGTCCCGGACTGGTCGATGTGGCGGAACTTCTCGCTCGGTACCGACGCGTCGGTGAACGCCACCACCCGGCCGTCATGCAGGGCGACGCCCGAGACGGCCGTCCGGCCGGCCTCCTCACGCTCGCGGTCGACGGCGTCGAGGTTCTCCACGGTGTCCCGCGACACCTCGAGCTCGAGGTCACCGTGCGGCATCTCGACCATCATCAGGTTGTTGACCTCGACGTACGACGCGCGGAGCTCGGGCGGCATCGGTCCGACGAAGGCGCGGACCTCGTAGCCCTCGTGGTACGGCGCCGCCTCGGCCGCGAGCCGGTCGAGGAGGGCGGGGTCGATCGGGAAGGCGAGGCGGCGCTCGATCTCGGTCATCGCCAGCGTGAAGTCCCGCTGCTCCGCGAACAGCCGGTTGCCGGCCAGCCGGTCACCGATGCGCACCTGGGCGCGGAGGATCTTCCGGCCGCGGGTGCGCGCGTGTGCCTCCATGAACTCGACCAGCCGGGTGCCGAACCCCTGACGACGGTGCTCCGGATCGACCCAGAGCAGCATCCAGCCCACCTCGACGTTGTCGCGGGTGCTGCCCATGAGGATCGCCTCGGCGACCATCCGGTCGCCCAGGAAGGCGCCGAAGGCATCGAAGAGCGAGGCCGGGTCGGTGCTCGTCATCAGGGCGATCCCGTCCTCGCGCGAGTACAGCGAGGCCTGCGGGTCCTCGGCCAGCTCCGAGGCGGCATAGACGTCCTGGAAGCCGTCCATGTCCGCCTCGTCGTGCGGGTCGAGGGCGCGGATCAGCAGGTCGGGCACGACGTTCACGGTGACGTTCGCGGGGGACGCCGCGCAACCGGGTTTCGGCTCCGAGGTCGTCGTGGCCCGGCGGATGAGCTCGCACGCACAGACGGGTCACAGGCTTCTCCGAGGTGCTGACCAGGCCCGGCCCTCAGGGTCGACCCATGAGCACGGTGTCGCGTCCGGTGCGGGCGTACGACGAGACCTGGCAGCCCGAGGTGCCGGGGCGTCGCGCGCGCCGCGACGCCGCCGTCCGGGTGCTGGCCGGCTCGGCGCTGTGGTCGAGCCTCCTGCTGGTGACGTACTGGTGGGACGTCGACGGCGGCGTTCGTGACCTCGGGGGGTGGGTCACCGGCCTGGACTCGGTGGGCCGGATCAGCGCCCTGGTCGCGTCGGTGCTGCTGCTCGCCCAGGTCGTCCTGATGGCTCGGGTGCCGTTCCTGGAGTCGGCGTACGGGCAGGACCGGCTGGCTCGTGTCCATCGCGTGGTCGGGTTCACGTCGTTCAACCTGATGCTCACCCACATCGTCCTGATCACGTGGGGCTACGCCGGAGGCGAGCTGTCGCGGACCCCCTCCACGCTGTGGGACCTGATCACGCAGTACCCCGGCGTGCTCCTCTCGGTGGGCGGCACGATCGCACTCGTGCTCGTCGTCGCCACGAGCATCCGGGCGGCCCGGCGGCGGCTGCGCTACGAGTCGTGGCACCTGCTCCATCTCTACGCCTACGTCGGCGCCGGGCTCGCGCTGCCGCATCAGCTCTGGACGGGTGAGCAGTTCGTGTCCTCGCCCGGCCGCACGTTCTTCTGGTGGACCGCCTGGGCCGTGGCGGCGGGTGCCGTGCTGGTCTGGCGCGTCGGCCTCCCCGTGGCTCGCAACCTCCGGCACCGCCTGCGCGTGGCGGAGGTCGTCCGGGAGTCCGCTGACGTGGTGTCGGTCCGGCTGACCGGCCGTCGCCTCGACCGGCTGCGGGTGGAGGCCGGGCAGTTCGTCACGATCCGGTTCCTCAACGGCCCCGGCTGGACCCGGGCCAACCCCTACTCCCTCTCCGCAGCGCCCGACGGCCGGAGCCTGCGGATCAGCGTCCAGGCCGTCGGTGACGGGAGCCGAGCCGTCGCGGACCTGCGACCCGGCACACCGGCATTGGTCGAGGGACCCTACGGCCGGCTCGGTGCCCGCGCGCGCACCCGGTCGCGCGTCGCCCTGATCGGCGCCGGCGTCGGCATCACCCCGCTCCGGGCCCTCGCGGAAGGGCTCGACGTCGCCCACGGCGACTGTGTCGTGGTGCACCGCTACTCCGCCACTCCGCTCTTCGACGACGAGCTCGAGGAGCTCGCCCGACGGCGCGGCCACGCGCTGCTGGACCTGCCGGGCCCCCGCCGCGGCCCGGACTCCTGGCTACCGGTGGGCGTCGACCCCCGGGTGGACGATCTGCACGCGTTGACGTACTGGGTCCCCGACATCGCCGACCGCGACGTGTACGTCTGCGGGCCCGAGCCTTGGACGGAGCTCGTGCGCGCCACCCTGCACGCCGCCGGGCTGCCCGACGAGTGCCTCCACCTCGAGACCTTCAGCTGGTGACCCGATGAGACGCATCTCCTACTGGTTCCTCTCCACGCTCTCCGCCGTGGTGCTGCTGTTCGGCTTCGACGCCTCGCGCCACAACGCGACGACCCTGGCGCCGTCCACCTCGTCGACCGCCTCCGGTACGACGAGTGGTGGCACGACCAGCTCGGGGAGCACCGACGGGTCGAGCCATCGGTCCAGGTCGACCACGTCGGCGAAGAAGGCGGGCTCGGCGACGACCGTGACCGGCGCGGTCGCCCAGACCCAGTGGGGTCCCGTGCAGGTCCAGCTCGTCGTGCGAAACGGCTCCATCAGTGCGGTGAACGTCCTGCAGTACCCCAACGGCAACGGTCGTGACGCCGAGATCAACAGCTACGCGCTGCCGATCCTGGTCAAGGAGACGATCAGCCAGCAGACCGCGTCGATCGACATGGTCAGCGGCGCGACGGTCACCAGCGGGGGCTACCTCCAGTCGCTCCAGTCCGCGATCGACCAGGCGGGGCTGTGAGCACCTCGACCGCCGCCCGGGAGACGCCACCGGCGACGCGGCGGGTCGAGCAGGTGATGGGCATGCCCCTCAGCCTCGCCCTCCGCGGCGCGCACGCCGACGGCGCCGCCGCGACCGGGGCGTGGACCGCGTGCCTGGCCGAGCTCCGCGAGGTCGACCGCATCTTCAGCACCTATCGGACCGACTCCTATGTCTCCCGCCTGGCGAGCGGCGCCCTCGGGTTGGACGAGTGCCCCGCGGTCGTGAGCGAGGTGCTCGCCCTGGGCGAGCAGATGCGGATCGAGTCCGGCGGAGCCTTCGACGTACGTCGGACCGCGGCCGACGGCTCCGTCTTCCTCGACCCCACCGGCGTCGTGAAGGGGTGGGCCGTGCAGCGCGTCCTTCCCTACTTCACCGCGCTCGACGACACCGACGTGTGTCTCAGCGCGGGTGGCGACATGGTCTGCCACGTCGCCGACGACGCGCGGCCACCCTGGCGGATCGGGATCGAGGATCCCCATGACCCCTCTCGCGTCCTGGCGGTCGTACCGGTCCGACGTGGCGCGGTCGCGACGTCCGGCCACACGCACCGCGGCCGGCACGTCGTCGATGCCCGGACCGGAGAACCGCCGGTCGGGGTCGCCTCGGTGACCGTCATCGGTCCCGACCTGACCGGCGCCGACCTCGACGCCACGGCGGCGTACGCCTTGGGTCCCGACGCAGCGACCTGGCTGCGCGAGCGCGGGCGGACCGCCCTCGTGGTCGGCGAGGACGGCAGCATCGAGGTGCTCGGCCGACCGGCCTGACGTGCACGGGCTCGCATCGAGCGTGCGGACACACATTGCTCGTTCCCGCTCACCCGAACGGGCCACTACGGCACAGCAATGTGTGTCCGCACGCCGCACGCGGCAGCGCCTTTCACTCCGTCCTTCTCGGTCTGAGGGATGGCGTCCGCCGGAGGAACTCCGAGGCAAGGCGCGGCAACCCGCCCCGGATGGGTACGGACCGTCCATGACCGAACCAGCCGCCGAGCCCGAGCCAGTCGACCCCGGCGAGGACGCCGGCGTCGACCCGCCCCGCGACGACGACACCAGCGACGAGAACGCCCTCGAGTCGACCAGGGTGGTCGACGTACCGGACTGGCGGGAACCGCCGGACTACTCCTGGATTGCGAGTGATGTCGAATGAGCGTCGAAGGAGCCGTCGCATGAGCAAGGACATGAGCGACGTGCGGGCAGAGGTCCCGGCGGCCGGCCTCGACCAGGAGGAGCGTGTCGAGGAGGCGAAGGAGCGGCTGAAGGACACGGTCGCGGAGTTCGGGCCCGACGCGCCACCGCGCGGGGCCACTCCTGGCAACCCGGAGGCGGAGGAGGACCCGAGCTGATCACCGGACAGCGGCACCGGCGGTCGCTCCGGTACGAGCGTGCCCGGTCAGCAGCATGAGTGGTCGGGCTGCGCGCTAACGACCGTCGGCGACCTGCCGGAGCCACGGGGTCACCTGGGACGGGTACAGGGGCCTGGTCTCGCCCGCGTCGTCGAAAGGTCGCCAGATCACCGGTACGACGGTGCCATCGCTCTCGGTCAGGGTGGCGCCCTCGGACGCAGGTGCAGGTTCGAGTCGGCCGGAGTAGAGGAAGACGATCTCGTGTCCCAGCACGCCGTCGATGTGGAAGATGTTCTCCACCGCGCCGAGGAGGGTGAGGTCTCGGATGGTTGCTCCGAGCTCCTCGTCGACTTCACGCACCATCGCGTCGCGGTGGCGCTCTCCGAGCTCCACGCTGCCACCGATGAGCCGGTGGTAGCCCGCCGGGTTCTCCTTGGTGGGTGGATTGACGGTGACGGCATGGGCCGTGTGCTCGTCGTTGGGGGCGATCAGCATCGACTTCACCCGGATCGAAGATCGGTCCACCGACACGTGCGGAGACTAGCCACCGCTCGCCGCGTCGGCATACGAGCGCGCACCCAGCGGCAGATGAGGGGCGGCAGCCGGAGGCCTCATTGCTCCTCTGCTTGACTGGTGCGCATGTCACCCGCGCGCTGGGTTCCCGGGGACATCGAGGTGCTGGTGTTCGACGTGATCGGGACCCTTGTCGACGACGAAGCCGCCTTCGCGGGAGCCGCTCGCGAGCTCGCGAGTGCGGCCGGCCTCGAGAACGACGGGCCCCTGGGGGAGCGGTGGACCGCGTCTCTCGACCGGAGGATGCAGGCAGTCATCGACGGGGACGCTGCCTGGCAGCCCCACCGGCACCTCATGCAGGCGTCGGCGGAAGAGGCGGTCACCGGCTCCGGAGGTCGGTGGTCGGACGCAGCGGGGCTACGAGCCTGCTCCCTCGCGTACGAGTACCGGGCCTGGCCCGACGTGGCACCGGGGACCCTTGCGCTACGTCGCCGACGTCTGGTGGCGGCCCTCAGCAACGGCGACGTCGACGTGCTGGCGCGTCTGGCCCACGCCAACGCCATCAGCTGGGACATCGTGCTCTCGACGAGCACGATCGGCTCCTTCAAGCCCGATCCGCGAGCGTATGAGTTCGCCGTCGAGACGTTGCGCATCGAACCGGCACGGACGCTCTTCGTGGCCGCTCATCCGTGGGACCTGAGGGCGGCAGCCCGGCACGGCTTTCGCACGGCGTTCGTCGCGCGCCCTCACGCGGAGCGGCCGGACCCTGACGACGGTTTCGACCTCGAGGTCGACGACCTGCTCGGTCTCGTGCGCGCTCTCGGCGAGGACCTCGAGCACTGACGCGGCACCACCACCACCACCCCACGGCACGACAGCGGCATGAGGGCGCGTCGCTAGGGTCGCGTCGTGGGCCATCGTCCTGAGATCGTGTGCATCTGTGGGTCGGCGAAGTTCGTCACCGAGATGCGCGCTGCGAACCGTGAGCTGACCTTGGCTGGAGTCATCGTCGTGGCCCCCGGCGAGGCGGACGAGTCGCCCACTCCGGAGCAGAAGGCCCTCCTGGATGCGCTTCACCTGCACAAGATCGACCTGGCCGACCGGGTCCTGGTCGTCAATCCCGGCGGGTACGTCGGAGATTCGACCCGACGGGAAATCGCCCACGCCGAGGCGGTCGGCAAGCCCATCACCTTCACTGATCCCTGCTGACGACGCGCACGCTCATCGGCACGAGGCTCTGGTTTCCCAGCCGACTCGATGAGTCGGCGTGTCGGAGCCGGGGTCGAACACGTGTTCGGGTTAGATGGTGCCTGCAGACGACCCCGGCCCGGGGTCATCCACAGCTCCCGCGCCATCCCGGACGGGCTGTCGGTGACTCGGTCTAGCGTCTGGCCCGACGACGACACCAGGCAGAAGACCAGACACAGCAACGCGGGACGACGGGTCCCGGACAAAGGACGGACGACGATGGCTGGAGACCGCGACCAGGCGCTCAACGTGGCGCTCGCGCAGATCGAGAAGCAGTTCGGCAAGGGCTCGGTGATGCGCCTCGGCGACGAGACGCGTGCCCCCCTGGAGGTGATCCCCACCGGCTCGATCGCGCTCGACGTCGCGCTCGGTCTGGGCGGCCTGCCGCGCGGTCGCGTGGTGGAGATCTACGGCCCGGAGTCGTCCGGCAAGACCACGGTCGCCCTGCACGCGGTGGCCAACGCCCAGCGGGCCGGCGGCATCGTGGCCTTCATCGACGCCGAGCACGCGCTCGACCCGGAGTACGCGAAGAACCTCGGGGTCGACACCGACGCGCTGCTGGTCAGCCAGCCCGACTCCGGCGAGCAGGCGCTCGAGATCGCCGACATGCTGGTGCGCTCCGGCGCGCTCGACCTGGTCGTGATCGACTCGGTGGCCGCCCTGGTGCCCCGCGCCGAGATCGAGGGCGAGATGGGCGACAGCCACGTCGGCCTCCAGGCGCGGCTGATGAGCCAGGCGCTGCGGAAGATGACCGGCGCGCTCAACAACTCCAACACCACCGCGATCTTCATCAACCAGCTCCGGGAGAAGATCGGGGTGATGTTCGGCTCGCCCGAGACCACGACCGGTGGCCGGGCGCTGAAGTTCTACTCCTCGGTCCGGCTCGACGTCCGTCGCATCGAGACCCTCAAGGACGGCACCGACATGGTCGGCAACCGCACCCGGGTCAAGGTCGTGAAGAACAAGGTGGCCCCGCCGTTCAAGCAGGCGGAGTTCGACATCATGTACGGGCGGGGCATCAGCCGCGAGGGCGGCCTGATCGACGTGGGCGTCGAGGCGGGGATCGTCCGCAAGGCCGGCGCTTGGTACACCTACGAGGGCGACCAGCTCGGTCAGGGCAAGGAGAACTCCCGGCAGTTCCTCACCGACAACCCCGACCTCGCCAACGAGCTCGAGAAGCGGATCCTGGAGAAGCTGGGCGTCGGCCCGACCGTCGACGCTCCCGCCGAGGGCGAGGAGCTGTCCGACGAGCCGATCGGCGTCGATGACTTTTAGACGTCCAGCCGACCGCGAGGTACGAGCGGGCGGCGTGGGGACGGCTAGGTCGAGCGAGCCCGCGGCTGAGCCGGCGAAGCCGCGTCGGCGCGTCGAGACCCGTGGGGATGACCCGGAACGGTGGCACGGGGATGTCGGAGCCGGGGTCCGCGCCTGGGCCGGCGAGCCACCGCCCGACGAGGCGGTCGACGGTCCCGACGCCGACGCCGAGTCGGTGGCCCGGACGATCCTGCTCGACGCGCTGACCGGCCAGGCCCGCAGCCGCCAGGAGCTGCGCGACCGGCTGGCGAAGAAGGGTGTGCCCGACGAGCTCGCCGAGCGGCTGCTCGACCGGTTCGGCGAGGTGGGCCTGGTGGACGACGCCGCCTTCGCCCGCTCGTGGGTCGAGAGCCGGCAACGCAGCCGGGGGCTCGCTCGTCGTGCGCTGGCACAGGAGCTGCGCCGCAAGGGCGTCGACGACGAGTCGGCGCGTGCCGCCCTGGACGACCTCGATCCCGCCCAGGAGGAGCAGGCGGCGCGCGCGCTGGTGCGCAAGAAGCTGCGGACCCTGCGCGGCGTCGACCACACCACGGCCACGCGGCGCCTCGCGGGCCTGCTGGCGCGGAAGGGCTATCCCGCCGGACTGGCGTTCGCGATCGTGCGGGAGGAGCTGGGCGAGGCCGAGGCCGACTCCGACATGATGGACGCGTGACGCCCCATCTCCATCGGCTGCCGACCGGGCCCGTCGACCTGACCGCGATCGCGACCGACGAGACGCCCGGGTTCGAGGGCGGCAAGTCGGCGGGTGCCGAGGCGCTGGCGGCGGTGGGCGAGGAGCTCAGCGACCTCCAGGAGCGCCTCTGGGCCGAGCGCACCACGGGGTCCGAGCGACGCGTGCTGCTGGTCCTCCAGGGCATGGACACCTCCGGCAAGGGCGGCGTGCTGCGGCACACGGTCGGACTGGTGGACCCCCAGGGCGTGAGGATCACCAGCTTCAAGGCTCCGACGGACGAGGAGCGGCGCCACGACTTCCTCTGGCGGGTCCGGAAGGCCCTTCCACAGCCGGGCTTCATCGGCGTGTTCGACCGCTCCCACTACGAGGACGTCCTGATCGTGCGGGTGCACGGGCTGGCCGAGCCCGAGACCGTGGAGCGGCGCTACGACGAGATCAACGAGTTCGAGGCGGGGCTCGCCGCGGAGGGTGTCGTCGTCCTCAAGTGCATGCTCCACATCAGCGCCGACGAGCAGAAGGAGCGGCTGCTCGCGCGGCTGGACAGCCCGGACAAGTACTGGAAGTTCAACCCCGCCGACATCGACGAGCGCGAACGCTGGGACGACTACCGGACGGCGTACGAGATCGCGCTCGAGCGCACCAACACCGAGATCGCGCCGTGGTACGTCGTGCCCTCGGACCGCAAGTGGTACCGCAACCTGGTGATCGGACAGCTGCTGCTGGAGCACCTGCGCGGGCTGAACCTGCAGTGGCCGCCGGCCGACTTCGACGTCGAGCAGCAGCGACGACGGCTGCTCGACGAGGGGCCGGTGACGTGATGGAGGCGGTGCGGGTGACCCGTTACGTCACTCCCTTGCGCGAGGGCGGCAGCCTGCCCGGCATCGTCGAGGGCGACGACCTCGGCACCTACGTCTGCAAGTTCCGCGGCGCCGGACAGGGTGTGCGCGTGCTGGTCGCCGAGGTGATCGTCAGCGGGCTGGCGACCCGGCTCGGGCTGCGGACGCCGCGTCTGGTGGCCCTCGAGCTCGACCCCGAGATCGCACGGTACGAGGCCGACGAGGAGGTACAGGACCTGCTCAACGCCAGCGCCGGGCTCAACCTCGGCATCGACTTCCTGCCGGGATCCTTCGGCTACGAGGGCGAGACCGGCATCTCGCCCGACGAGGCGGCGCGGGTGCTCTGGCTGGACGCGTTCACGGCCAACGTCGACCGCACCTGGCGCAACCCCAACCTGCTGCTGTGGCACGGCGAGGTCTGGGTCATCGACCACGGAGCCGCCCTGTACTTCCACCACGCGTGGCCCGGCGGCCTCACCGACCCGACGAGGTTCGCCGCGCAGCCGTGGGACGTCGGCGACCACGTCTTCGGCGCCCACGTCGACCGGCTGGCCGGCCTCGACGCCTCCGTGGAGCTCTCCGAGGACGATCTCGCCGAGGTCGTCTCCGCGGTCCCGGACGCCTGGCTCGAGCCCGTGCCGGGAGCCGCGTCGGCCGCGGACCTGCGGACGGCGTACGTCGACTTCCTCTCCGCGCGGCTCGCGACCCGCGCCTGGCTGCCGGGGGTGAGCGCGGCATGACCGGGCAGGGCCAGCCGTACCAGTACGTCGTCCTGCGCTGCGTCCCGCGCGTCGACCGCGAGGAGTTCGTCAACGTCGGGGTCGTGCTCTACTGCGAGGAGGCCGGCTTCCTGCAGTCGGCGTGGAGCGTCGACCGCGAGCGGCTCGCCTCCCTCCACCCACGGCTCGACATCGACGCGGTGTGCGACGGCCTGGAGTTCGTGCGCGGCGTCTGCGCCGGCGACGCCGGTGTGGGCGCCGTGGCCGAGGAGCCGACGGGCACCCGGTTCGGGTTCCTCAAGGCTCCCCGCAGCACGGTGCTCCAGCCCGGGCCGGTGCACGGTGGCCTGACCACCGACCCCGCCCGTCAGCTGGAGCACCTGCTCGAGCAGCTCGTGGGCTAGACGGGCACCAGCTCGACCGCGCCGACGGCGTAGCGGGCGAGGATCGTGCGCGCCACGGCCTCGTGGGCGCCCAACGGCTCCGCGACCGCGATCGCGCCGGCCTCCAGCGCGAGCTCCTTGGCCCGGTCGGGCAGGAAGCCGGGGGCCAGGAACAGCGACGCGACCGCGATGTGACGGCGGCCCTCCTTGCGGAAGGCGCGGACCGCCTCGCCGGTGGCCGGCGGAGCGGCGGAGGCGTACGCCGCCATCACCGGCAGCTTGTGGTGGCTGCCCCAGAGGCGGGCCAGACGCGCCACCGACTGGTTGGCGAGCGGGTCGCTGGAGCCGGCCCCGGCCAGCACGAGCGCGTCGAGCTCGCGGACCCGCAGTACCTTGAGCGCCTCGCGCATCCGGACGTCGAGCACCTCGAGGAAGCACGGCTCCAGGCCGAGGATCGACGTCGCCCGCACCTGGACGTGCTCGTGGCGGGCGTCGGCCTCGGCCACGGCGGCGGGTACGTCGACCTTCGCGTGGAACGCCTCGGTCAGCAGGAGGGGGACGACCACGATCTCCTCGTGCTTGGCGCGCGCGAGCTTGTCCACGACCGTGTTCAGCGACGGCTTGGACAGGTCCAGGAACGCGGTCTCGATCCTGAGGTCCGGGCGCAGGGCGCGGACCTCGTCCACGAGCGCCTTGATCGTCTCGGCGGACCGCGGGTCGCGGCTTCCGTGAGCCAGGGCCACCAGTGCAGGAGCAGCCATCAGCGCGGCCTCCTCTCGTTGTTCGTCCGGTACTTCGGGTGGTGCCGACCGACGACGTCGTCGGGGGTCTGGGTGGGGCGGGTCATGAGTGGATCCCGCACTCGGTCTTGCCGGTGCCGGCCCAGCGGCCGCTGCGCGGGTCCTCGCCGGGGGCGACGCGGCGGGTGCAGGGGGCGCACCCGATGGAGGGGTAGCCGTCGTACACCAGCGGGTTCACCAGGACGCCGTGCTCGGCGACGTACCGCTGGACGTCGTCATCGGTCCACCGGGCGAGGGGGGAGACCTTGACCTTGCCCTTGCGGGCGTCCCACCCGACCACGGGGGCGATCACCCGGTTCCGGGTCTCGGCGCGGCGCAGGCCGGTCGCCCAGGCGTCGTAGTCGTGGAGGGCCTCGGTCAGCGGCCGGACCTTGCGCAGGGCGCAGCAGAGGTCGGGGTCGCGCTGGTAGAGCGCGGGGCCGTGCTCGGCGTCCTGCTCCGCGACCGACTGGACGGGCGTGATCGGGATCAGGTTCACGTCCATGGTGGCGCCGACGGCGTCGGCGGTGCCGATCGTCTCGGGGAAGTGGTACCCGGTGTCGAGGAACACGAGGTCGATGCCCGGCGCGACCCGCGACGCGAGGTCGGCGAGCACGGCGTCGGCCATCGACGAGGTGATGCAGAAGCGGTCGCCGAACGTCGCCACCGCCCACTCGAGGATGCCCTCCGCCGGAGCGAGCTCGAGCTCCGCCCCGACGTGCGACACCAGCTCGCGCAGCTCCTCCGGGCTCCGGCCGGCCGTGTGCGTGCCGCGGAAGTCCCGGGCCTGCTGGGTGGTCTGGGTGGTCATCGTCCGACACCTCGCGCAGGCGCCGGCGGCCGCAGCAGGCCGAGCAGCTTCAGCGAGAAGGCCCGCAGGCAGGAGCGGCACTCCCACGCACCGTGCTGCGTCTCGTGCGGCGGTCCCTGCACCTCGAAGGGGCGGAGGTCCTCGTCTCCGCAGTACGGGCAGTGGAAGGGGACGGCGCGGCCGCTCACGACACGGCCTCCAGGACGGGCGCGTCTCGCTGGTCGAGCTGGTCGAGACCCTCGCCGCGGAGCAGCTCCTCCTCGGCCCGGGCGACCCAGGAGGAGAACGACTCGTCGTCCGCGCGGTCGGCCAGGAAGTTCGAGACCACCGCGGTGACGTAGTCGTCCAGGCCCGCGCTGGTGACCTTGTGGGCGCGCAGCTTCCGCCCGAAGTTCGCCTGGAGCCCGGTCGCCCCGCCCAGGTGCACCTGGAAGCCCTCGACCTGCCGGTCACCGTCCATCACCAGCTGTCCCTTGAGGCCGATGTCGGCCACCTGGGTGCGGGCGCAGGCGTTCGGGCAGCCGTTGACGTTGACCGTGATCGGGATCTCGAGGTCGGGGAACCGTCGCTCGAGCTCGGCCACCAGGTCGCGGGCGCGGTTCTTGGTGTCGACGATCGCGAGCTTGCAGAACTCGATGCCGGTGCAGGCCATCGTGTTCTGCCGCCAGGCCGACGGCCGCGCCGACAGCCCGATCTCGTCGAGGTCGGCCAGCAGGTCGTCGAGCACCGCCGGCTCGACCCCGATCAGCACGATCTTCTGGTACGGCGTGAGCCGGGCGCCGGCGACGGCGTACCGCTCCATCAGGTCGGCGAGCCGGACGAGCAGCGTGCCGGAGACGCGTCCGACGGTCGGCGCGATCCCGACGTAGACCCGTCCGTCGTGCTGGGGGTGGACGCCCACGTGGTCGCGGTGGCCCACCGGCGACGGCGGCGAGGGGCACGAGACCAGCGGTCGGCCGAGGTACTCCTGCTCGAGGACCTCGCGGAACTTCTCGATGCCCCAGTCCGCGACCAGGAACTTCAGCCGGGCGCGCGAGCGGAGCCGCCGGTAGCCGTAGTCGCGGAAGATCGAGGTCACGCCCTCCCAGACGTCCGCCACCTCGTCGAGCGGGATCCAGACGCCCGTCCTCTGCGCGAGCATCGGGTTGGTCGACAGCCCACCGCCGACCCAGAGGTCGAAGCCGGGGCCGAGGTCGGGGTGCACCGTGCCGACGAACGCGACGTCGTTGGTCTCCGGAGACACGTCGTGGCTCGGGTGACCGGTGACGGCGGTCTTGAACTTGCGCGGCAGGTTCGAGTACGCCGGGTTGCCCAGCGCCCGGGCCGCGATCTCCTCCAGGGCAGAGCTGCCGTCGATGATCTCGTCGGCCGCGACACCCGCGACCGGCGAGCCGAGGAACGGGCGGGGCGAGTCGCCACAGGCCTCGAGGCTGGACAGCCCGGCCGCGTCGAGGCGGCGCCAGATCTCGGGGACGTCCTCGATCCGGACCCAGTGGAACTGGATGTTCTCCCGGTCGGTGATGTCGGCGGTGTCGCGGGCGAAGTCGACGCCGATCCTGCCGAGCGCGCGGACGGTCTCGTGGCCCAGCAGCTTCCCGTCCGAACGGACCCGCATCATGAAGAACTCGTCGTCGAGCTCCTCCTCCTCGAGCATCGCGGTCTTGCCGCCGTCGAACCCCGGCGCCCGCTGGGTGTAGAGCCCCATCCAGCGGAAGCGGCCACGCAGGTCGGCGGGGTCGATCGAGGCGAACCCGCGCACGCTGTAGACGGTGAGGATCCGGTCGCGGACGTGCAGCGGGTCGTCGTCCTTCTTCGACTGCTCGTTCTTGTTGAGGGGCTCGGTGTAGCCGAGCGCCCACTGGCCCTCGCCGCGCTTCGGGCGCGGGATCGAGGTCCGGGTCGCCGGAGTCGGCGAGAAACGGAGATCGGGCATCGGGTGTCGGTCCTTGGCTGGTCCGGAGCCGGGAGACCGCGCGCAACGACGGGCGCGGCGTCGACAGCTGGGGGAGGGGCGGTCAGCGGGGCCGACAGACCATGCTGCGCGTACGCCCGAAGTCCACGTGGCGACGTACCACGAGGTGCATCTCGTACGCGACGGCGGCGGTCATGGACACGAGTCTCAGGGAATGGACCGGTCTTCCACAAACGCATATCTCATGATGTGAGAGACACGTCCACGATGTGGATATCCCCGGTGCGTCGCCAATTGAGGGGGATTTCCGTCGCTGCCCGGAGTATCGCGTCGACCCGGGGCTACCGTGCGCCGCATCTGCCACGACTCCGGGAGGCATCCCATGCGCATCCTCGTCCGAGCGGCACTGTCCGCCGCCGTGGTCGCCGTCGCCGCCGCGATGGCGCCCGTCGTCCCCGCCCAGGCGGCCGGCGGCTGGGAGCCGGTGGTGTTCCCGTCGGTGATGATCACCGAGGACTTCTGGGTGCACCAACACGTCGACGGCCTCCGCGGAAACTGGCACCTGATCGACGTCCGGGTCCAGCAGGACGACGACCCGCCGGTCGGCGGCATGATGGACTACCGCTGCCCGGCCGGCGTCAAGCCGAACGCCGCCGGTCTCGCCGACTGCGACCAGGGTCGGAGCCTTCGACTGGTGGGACGACCACTCCGTCACGGTGACCTACTCCAAGCACCTGCGGCACATGCACATCCAGGGCGACATCGACCTCGTCAACGAGGCCACGGACGAATCGACCTCGGCCACGATGAACCTGCACCTGCTGGCGCACGGGACGTTCACTCGGACCGTGACCATGGGGGCGCCCACCGGCACCGACCCGATGGAGTACAAGCAGGTCGACATCCGGCGGTCCGGGGTCACCGCGCGCGGCCACATGGGCCTGGTCAAGGTGAGCCCCGCCCGGATCAAGCTCAAGAACACCGAGCCCCTCCACGTCTACTGGATCAAGGGCCGGATTCCTCCCACCGCCTGACCGACGTGACGGCTCAGTCGTTGCGATCGGCGTACGCCGTCAGGAGCTGCTGCACCTCCGGGTAGGGGATCGACGCCGGGAGGGGTGAGCCGTCGCGGACCGCCTCGGCCGCCGCGACGGCCGCCGCCAGCGAGGCCCGATAGGGCAGCGAGCCGGTGGAGACGCGGCGGACGCCGAGATCGGCGAGGTCGCTGAGCGACAGGCCGGGCACGGGGAGCACGTTGACCGGGGCGGACACTCCGCCCGTGATCGCGCGGATCGTGTCGGCGTCGGTGAGACCCGGGACGAAGATCCCGTCCGCGCCCGCGTCGACGTACGCCGTCGCCCGGGCGAGCGTGCCCTCGACCGAGTCCTCCTGGTGGAACCAGTACGTGTCGACGCGCGCGTTGACGAACACCGCGGGTGCGGCGTCCTTCACCGCCGCGACCTTGGCGGCGAGCGCGGCCGGGTCGACCAGCCGCGAGTCGGCGCTGTCCTCCAGGTTGACCCCGACCACACCGAGCGCCGCCAGCTCCGCGACGTACGCCGCGACCTGACCCGGGTCGTCGGCGTGCCCGTCCTCGCAGTCCACGGTGATGACGGCCGGCAGCCGCACCAGCGACCGGGCGAGCTCCATGCTCGCGGCGGCGGTGCCGTGCGTGGCGTCGGGGACGCCGTGCGTGGCCGCCACTCCCTGGCTCGTCGTGCCGATCGCCCGGTAGCCGGCGGCCGCGAAGGCCAGAGCCGAGGCGACGTCCCAGGCGTTCGGGAGGAGCAGGGGGAGGGGACCGTGGTGCAGGTCGGCGAAGTCGTTCATCGGGCTCATCTCACCGCACGATCCATTCCTCGTCCATCGGAGCAGGCACCCGGTGGGCATGGCTACATTGGCCCGCATGAGCGACGAGACCGCCTCTGAGACCCTGGCCAAGACCACGTCGACCGCCTACGACGCCGCGCTCGAGGTGATCGCCACCGTCGAGCCTCGGATCGCCGAGGCGACCCGCCAGGAGCTGACGGACCAGCGCGCCTCGCTCAAGCTCATCGCCAGCGAGAACTACGCCTCGCCGGCCGTGCTCCTGACGATGGGCACGTGGTTCTCCGACAAGTACGCCGAGGGCACGATCGGCCACCGCTTCTACGCGGGCTGCCAGAACGTCGACACCGTCGAGTCCATCGCCGCCGAGCACGCCCGCGAGCTGTTCGGCGCGCCGTACGCCTACGTGCAGCCGCACTCCGGCATCGATGCCAACCTGGTCGCGTTCTGGTCGATCCTCGCCCACCACGTCGAGACGCCCGGCCTGGAGAAGCTCGGCGCGAAGAACGTCAACGAGCTGAGCGAGGCCGACTGGGAGGGCCTCCGCCACGAGCTGGGCAACCAGCGCCTGCTCGGCATGGCCCTCGACGCCGGCGGCCACCTGACCCACGGCTTCCGCCCGAACATCAGCGGGAAGATGTTCCACCAGCAGCAGTACGGCACCGACCCCGAGACCCAGCTGCTCGACTACGACGTCGTCCGGGCGAAGGCGCGCGAGTTCAAGCCGCTGGTGATCGTCGCCGGCTACTCGGCGTACCCGCGCCGCGTGAACTTCGCGAAGATGCGCGAGATCGCCGACGAGGTCGGCGCGACCCTCATGGTCGACATGGCCCACTTCGCCGGGCTGGTGGCCGGCAAGGTGTTCACCGGCGACGAGGACCCGGTGCCGCACGCCCACGTCACCACCACGACGACCCACAAGTCGCTGCGCGGGCCGCGCGGCGGGCTGGTCCTCGCCCAGGAGGAGTACGCCGGCGACGTCGACCGCGGCTGCCCGATGGTGCTCGGTGGTCCGCTGTCGCACATCATGGCCGCCAAGGCCGTGGCGCTGGCCGAGGCCAGGCAGCCGTCGTTCCGCACGTACGCCGAGTCGATCGCGGACAACGCGAAGTCGCTCGCCGAGGGGTTCCTGAAGCGCGGCGCGACGCTGGTGACCGGCGGCACCGACAACCACATCGTGCTGCTCGACGTGTCGTCGTTCGGCCTGACCGGTCGGCAGGCCGAGTCGGCCCTGCTCGACTCCGGCGTCGTCACCAACCGCAACTCCGTGCCGTCCGACCCGAACGGCGCGTGGTACACCTCCGGCATCCGCCTGGGCACCCCCGCGCTGACCACGCGCGGCTTCGGCGCCGCGGAGTTCGACCGGGTCGCCGAGCTGATGGTCGAGGTGCTCTCGAACACCCAGCCGGGCACCACGAAGGCGGGTGGGCCGTCGAAGGCGACGTACGCGCTCGCCGACGGGGTGGCCGACCGGGTCAAGGCGGCCAGTGCCGAGATGCTCGACGCCCACCCGCTCTACCCGGGACTCGACCTCGCCTAGCAGTCACCCCGCCCGATGAGGCGGGTCCAGTGCGACCGTCTCGCCGTGGCGCGGCGCCGTGACCCGGTCACGCAGCCCGGCCGCTTCCGCGGCGTCGAGGAAGGCCGAGAGGGGCGACCGGAACGCCCGGTAGTCGTTGTAGTGGACCGGGACGACGTGCGCCGGGGCCGTACGTCGTACGGCGTCGAGGCCCTGCTGGTCGTCCATGGTCACGGTGTGGAACAGCACCCGGGTGCCGCCGAGGTGCACGACCGCGTGGTCGATCCTCGGATAGCGACGAGCGATCTCGTCGAGGTGGTCGCCGGTCAGGGTGTCGCCCGAGAGGTAGACGGTGCGGGCGACCTCGCCGTCGACGACCAGCCGCAGCATCGAGCCCATCACAGCCGGGAGAAGGCGCCCCATGACGCCGTAGGCGTGGACCGCCGGGAGTGAGGTCACCTCGAGCACCGAGCCACCGGACCGGAGCGAGGTCGTCTGCCACGTGTCGAGGGCCTCGGTGGTGAACCCCCAGCGGTCGAGTCGACCGGCCGCCTGCGGTGTCGTGAAGACGGGCTGGTCACGGGCGAGCCCCCGACGGGCCACGCGGTCGAAGTGGTCGCCGTGGAGGTGGGACAGCACGACGGCGTCGAGAGCGGGGAGCTCGTCGATGCTCAGGGAGGGGTCGGTCATCCGGCGCGACCAGAGTCCCTTGCCGAGATAGGCGCGCTGCCCCGCATGGAGGAAGTTGGGGTCCGTCAGGACCGTGAACCCTCCGAGCCGGATCAGGGTGGTCGCGGTCCCGACGAACGTGAGGGTGTCGGCCATGGGCCGCTCACTCGTTCACCGGGAAGCGGGCCCAGGCCCGGTGCTCCGCGAGGAGTGCCAGCAGGTCTTCCACGACCGGGGCCGGCTCCTCGCCGACGACCACGCCCTCACCCTCGGCGTACCCCGCGGCCTCCAGAGCCCGCAGCCCCTCGCCGCTGGCCGCGATCGCCTTGGCGTGCCGGAAGGCCTCGTCCAGCATCAGCTGCACCCGGGGGTCCAGCGCCGCGGTCTCGGCCCCGGCCTTGGTGTCCCGCGCGGGCTGAGCGTCGGGAGCCGGAGGCGGGCACCCCAGGAGGAGCACGGCGTCGAGCTCGAGCGAGCGGCCGGTGAGGAACGTGCGCTGCACCGTGGTCCCGTCCGGCAGCTGTCCGCCCTGCGGCGCGATCACGAGGGGCATCGTACCGGCCTCCAGCAGCGCCGAGCGGCAGTCGCCGAGGTCGTCGAGGTCTCCCTCCGGGTCCACGACGATCCCGACCATGCGTCCGGACACCGGCCAGGTCTGGCCGACCTGCGAGAGAGCGGGACTGGGCTGCTCGTCGGTCAGGGTCTCGGTCGGCTCGGGCGCCGGAAGGCCGAGCCCCGCGGCCACCTCGGCGCACAGGGTCGCGTCGATGTTGGCCAGCGCGAGCAGCTGGCGCTCCTTGATCGCCTGCTCGTAGCACTTCCCGAGCTCGAAGGTGTAGGCGCGGATGATGTGCTCCCGCTCGACCGGCGACATGCTCGCCCAGAAGAGACGCACCTGGCTGAAGTGGTCGGCGTACGACGCGGGCGCCTCGCGGACCTTGCTGCCGGACGCGACCACGACCGGAGCCTCGACGAAGGCGCGGTCCTCCGCGCCGGCGGGAGACGGGTTGCCCTCGTCCAGGGAGTTCGGTCGGTACGGCGCCACGCCACCGTGGACCGCCTGCTGGTGGAAGCCGTCGCGCAGCATGTCGTTGACCGGGCAGTGCGGGCGGTTGATCGGGATCTGGTCGAAGTTGGGACCCCCGAGCCGCGTGAGCTGGGTGTCGACGTACGAGAACAAGCGGGCCTGCACCAGCGGGTCGTCGGTCACGTCGATGCCCGGCACCAGGTGCCCGACGTGGAAGGCCACCTGCTCGACCTCGGCGAAGAAGTTCGTCGGGTTGCGGTCCAGGCGCAGGCGCCCGACGGCCTGCACCGGGGCGAGCTCCTCCGGCACGATCTTGGTCGGGTCGAGCAGGTCGATCCCCTCGAACATCTGGTCCTCGGTGTCCTCGAAGACCTGGAGGCCGAGCTCCCACTCCGGGTAGGCGCCCGACTCGATGGCGTCGTACAGGTCGCGGCGGTGGAAGTCCGGGTCGAGGCCGCCGAGGAGCTGTGCCTCCTCCCAGGTGAGGGAGTGGACGCCGAGCACCGGCTTCCAGTGGAACTTGGCCAGGCTCGTCGTCCCGTCGGCGGCGGTGAGCCGGAACGTGTGGACGCCGAAGCCCTCCATGGTGCGGTAGGAGCGGGGGATCCCGCGGTCCGACATGTTCCACATCGTGTGGTGCTGCGCCTCGGTGTGGAGGGAGACGAAGTCCCAGAAGGTGTCGTGGGCGCTCTGCGCCTGGGGGATCTCGCGGTCCGGGTGCGGCTTGCCCGCATGGATGACGTCGGGGAACTTGATGCCGTCCTGGATGAAGAAGACCGGGATGTTGTTGCCGACGAGGTCGAAGATCCCCTCGTCGGTGTAGAACTTCGTCGCGAACCCGCGGGTGTCGCGGACGGTGTCGGCGGACCCGCGCGACCCCAGCACCGTCGAGAAGCGCACGAAGACGGGGGTCTCGACGCCCTCGCCGAGGAACGCGGCGGAGCACACGTCGTCGGTCGCGCCGTACCCCTCGAAGGTCCCGTGTGCGGCCGCGCCGCGCGCATGCACCACCCGCTCGGGGATGCGCTCGTGGTCGAAGTGGGTGATCTTCTCGCGGAGATGGTGGTCCTGGAGCAGGGTCGGCCCGCGCGGACCGACCTTGAGCGAGTGGTCGGTGTCGTGCAGGCGCGTGCCGGTGGCGGTGGTGAGGTACGCGCCCTGCTGAGCGCGGTCGTCGTCGCCACCGACGCCCACGCCGGTGGCCGTCCGCAGCTCGGGAGCTCCCTGGTCCGGCTTGGACGGCGGAGGCTCGACCGGCGCGGTGGGCTCCTCGACGGTGGGCGTTGCCGACCCCGGGGTGCCCGGTACCGGCGCCTCGAGGAGCTCCGCAGCCTTGGCCGCGACCGTGCGTGCCGCCTTGCCCGCGGCGTGGGTGACCGACCTGGCCGGCTTCTTGGGGTCCATGGCATGCCCTCTCGTGTGGAAGTACCGCTGGTACCCACGGGCGGGGGCGTCAATCGTGAGCCCACCGACGGGGGTCGACCCGGCTCGACCGTCGCCTCAGACCACGGGGGTCGCGCGCTCCACGATCGCCCGGAGATCCGCCTGCGACGACGTGAGCGTCCCGTAGGTCCCGTCGTACGACGTGCCGAGGCGGGACCCGCAGAACGCGTCGGCCACCTCCTGCGGTGCGAACCGCACCAGCAGCGCACCCTGTAGGCACGCGGCCATCCGGCCGGCCAGCCGGCGCGCGCCCACCTCGGCGGCGCCGGTCTCGCCGAGCAGGGCGAGCGTCTCGTCGACGGCTCGGTCGAGCCGCACGTCGCCGCCTCGGGCGTGGCCGACCTCGGTGATCCAGGCGCTCATCACCTCGGGCTCGCGGCCCAGCGCGCGGAGCACGTCGAGCGCGTTGACGTTGCCGGAGCCCTCCCAGACCGAGTTCAGCGGCGCCTCGCGGTAGCGGAGGGGGAGCCCGGACTCCTCGACGTACCCGTTGCCGCCGAGGCACTCGAGCGCCTCGGCCACGAAGCCGGGCGTCCGTTTGCAGACCCAGAACTTCGCCAGCGGGAGCGCGATCCGCCGGAAGGCGGCCTCGTGCGGGTCGTCCACGGCGTCGACGGCGGCGGCGAGGCGGATCGCGAGGGCTGTCGCGGCCTCGGCCTCGACCTGGAGGTCGGCGACGACGTTCTGCATGAGGGGCTTGTCCGCGAGCAGTCCGCCGAAGGCGGAGCGGTGCGCGACGTGCCAGGCCGCCTCGTTGAGGGTGTGACGCATCAGGGCGGTCGACCCGAGCACGCAGTCGAGGCGGGTCGCGGCCACCATCTCGATGATCGTGCGGACACCGCGGCCCTCGTCACCGAGCCGCATCCCGAGCGTGCCGTCGAGCTCGAGCTCCGCCGAGGCGTTCGCGCGGTTGCCGAGCTTGTCCTTGAGCCGGACGACGTCGATCGGGTTACGGGTGCCGTCCGGGAGAGCCCGTGGCACGAGGAAGCAGGTCAGCCCGCCGGTCGCCCGGGCGAGCACCAGGAACACGTCGTTCATCGGTGCCGAGGTGAACCACTTGTGACCGTGGAGGGTGTACTCACCGTCCACGGCCGTGGGTCGCGCCTCGGTCACGTTGGCGCGGACGTCGGAGCCGCCCTGCTTCTCGGTCATCCCCATCCCGGCCAGCGCTCCGCGCTTCTGGGCGACCGGCCGGATGCCGGGGTCATACGCCGTGGCGGCGAGGGCCGGCGTCCACTCCTTGGCCACGGCTGCGTAGCCGAGGTCGGCCCGCAGTGCCGGCACCGCGGCGTACGTCATCGAGATCGGGCAGCCGTGTGCCGGTTCGGTGTGCGACCACGCCATGAACCCGGCCGCACGGCGCACGTGCGCCGTGGTGGAGCCCTCCGTCTGCTGCTCCCACGGCGCCGCCTGGAGGCCGTACCCGACCGCGCGCTCCATCAGCCAGTGCCACGACGGGTGGAAGGAGACCTCGTCGATGCGGTTGCCGTAGCGGTCGTACGTCGTGAGCTCGGGCTCGTGCCGGTTGGCCAGCCGGCCGTGCTCCCGGGCCTCGGCCGTGCCGGCCTGACGCCCGAGCTCCGCGAGATCCTCGACCACGGCCGCGCCGGCGTGCCGGGTGACCGCCTCGACGAGGGCTCGATCGGAGGCCACGACGTCGTGACCGACGAGCGGCGGCGGCTGGTTCGCGGCTGCCGGATCGCGCCTGCTCATGTGGATACCGTAGACACCATGCCGGGCTCCGAGCCGCCGCGGCCCGCGGACGCCGCGGGCCGCTCCGGCTTCGCGTGGCCCGCCTGGGTGCTGCGCACCCGGCAGACCTCGTGGCGGATCGTGGTCTCGACGGTCGCCTCGTCGATGCGGCACCGGGTCACCGGCCTGGCGGCCGAGGCGGCGTTCTTCACGGTGCTGTCCGTGCCGCCCCTGATCTTCGCCCTCGCCGGTGCGATCGGCTACCTCACGCACTCCTTCAGCCCCGACCAGGTGGAGCACGTCCGCCACGCGATCCTCGACCTGGCCGGGCGCTTCCTCACCGACTCCGCCGTGGACCGGGTGATCCGGCCGACGATCAACGACGTCCTCAACGGCGGGCGCTTCGACGTGATCTCGGTCGGGTTCGTGCTGGCCCTGTGGTCGGGGTCGCGGGCGATGCACGTCTTCGTCGACACGATCACGATCATGCACGGCCTCGGCGGGCACCGCGGGATCGTCAAGACGCGGGCGCTGTCGTTCAGCCTCTACCTGCTGGCGATCGTCACCGGGGTGGTGGCGCTCCCGCTCGCGGTGGCCGGACCCCGCCTGATCCACCGCTGGCTGCCGGACCGCGCGGACTTCCTGGTCAGCTTCTACTGGCCGGCCGTGCTGATCGCGTCGATCTTCTTCCTGGCCACGCTGTACCACGTGTCGATCCCGGTGCGGACCCGGTGGCGGATGAACCTGCCGGGCGCGGCGTTCGCCCTCGGGGTGTGGCTGCTGGGGAGCTTCCTGCTGCGCGAGTTCCTGACGGCGACCGCGGCGGACTCGCGGTCGATCTACGGCCCGCTGGCCGCCCCGATCGCGGTCCTGCTGTGGCTCTACATCCTGTCGATCGCGATCCTCGTCGGTGCGGCGCTGAACGCCGCCTTCGACACGGTCTTCCCCCAGCGCGCCACCGCACGGGCGCGGTCCGAGGGGCCCGGGGAACAGGTGCAGTAGGTTCGGCGGGTGCCGCCGGAGGACGACCAGTCGAGCCACGGGCGGGTCGTCCTGCCCGAGCCGACCCGGTCACCGTGGTGGTCGCTCACCCGACGGCTCCTGCTCGGTCTGGGGATCATCGGGTTCACGGTGCTGCTGGTCTGGCTCGACCGGAACGGGTACCGCGACAACAACGACCCTCCGGGCTACCACATCAACCTCGTCGACTCGCTGTACTACACGACGGTCACCCTCAGCACGACCGGGTACGGCGACATCGCGCCGGTCGCGGAGCACACGCGGCTGATCAACGCGTTCGTGATCACCCCGCTGCGGGTGGCGTTCCTGGTGCTCCTGATCGGCACCACGCTCGAGGTCCTGGCGACCCAGGGGCGCCGGATGTTCCGCATCGCACGCTGGAGGAGACACATGAGCGAGCACGTCGTGATCGTCGGCTACGGCACCAAGGGCCGGAGCGCCGTCGACACGCTGATCAACAACGGCATCCAGCGCGAGTCGATCGTGGTCGTCGACAAGGGTGGTGCCGCGGTCTCCGACGCGCACGCGGACGGGCTGGCCGTCGTCACCGGCGACGCGACCCGCAGTGGTGTCCTGCAGCGAGCCGGTGTCGAGGAGGCGAGCCAGGTCATCATCACCACCGACCGCGACGACTCCAACGTGCTCTCGACCTTGACCGTCCGGCAGCTGAACCCGAGCGCCTACATCGTGGCCTCGGTGCGGGAGCACGAGAACGCGCCGCTGATGCGGCAGTCGGGCGCCAACTCGGTGATCACGTCCTCCGACGCCGTCGGCCGGCTGCTCGGGCTGTCGTCGCTGTCACCGACGCTCGGGACCGTGATGGAGGACCTGCTCACCTACGGCGAGGGGCTGGAGGTCGCCGAGCGCGACCTGCTCGTCTCCGAGGTCGGCCAGCAGCCGCAGGCGCTGCCCGACCAGGTGATCGCGGTGGTGCGCGACGAGAACGTCTACCGGTACTTCGACCCGACCGTCACCCAGCTGGCCCGCGGTGACCGCCTGATCGTCGTACGACCGGCCCGGGAGCTTCCCTGGGCACCGCGTCCGGGCACCCATGGCGAGGAGACCGACGAGGAGGGCTAGGCCACGTCGGCTCCGTCGTCACATGTCGCGGTAGCGCTTGGCCTCCGCGAGCTTCTCGCGCAGGACCTCGAGAGAGATCCGGCGGCCACTGCCCGGAGGAGGCGGCCAGGTGCCGGTGGTGTCGCTGTTGTACAGGCCGGCGTACGCCGGGGTGTCGCGCTGGAACCGCCAGCCCTCGGCCAGTGGCCCCACGTCGTAGGCGTCGTACCCGACGCTGTCGAGGAAGGACGCCACCGCCCGCTTCGCGTCCTCGTCGTCACCGGCGATCGGCAGCACTGTGCGCTCCGGGCTGCCGGCGGGGCGCGCGAGCTCGCGCAGGTGAAGGTAGTTGATGTTGTTGAAGCCCTTCACCACCGAGCTTTCGGACAGGTGCCGCTGCACGAGCTCGCTCGTGGTGGTCGACTCCTCGTCGAGCTCGGCGACGTGGCCGTCGCGCTGGGGGTAGTAGTTGCAGGTGTCGATCACGACCTTGCCGCGCAGCGGGTCGGCCGGCACTCGCTCCACCGACGTCAGCGGGACCGTCACCACGACGATGTCACCCGCCGCGGCGGCCTCCTCCGACGTGCCCGCGCGGGCGTGCGGTCCGAGCTCCGCGACCAAGCCCTGCAGTGTCTCGGGGCCCCGGCTGTTGCTGAGCACCACGTCGTGACCGGCGTCGACCGCCAGTCGTGCCACGGTGCCGCCGATGTTGCCGCTTCCGATGAGTCCGATGGTGGTCATGCGCGAGTAACGGACGCGGCGACCGGGGCATTCCTGGCCCGGACGTGCGAACGCGCCTCGCTCGGCCCGAGTACGAGGCGCGCTCCCCGGCACGGGGGAACCGGGGCGGACGCTGCGTCGAGACGACGTGCCCAGCGGCCGCCGGACCAGTTAACCGGTTGCCGGTGGCCCTGTCACCCCCGGCCCCGGAAGGCCCCGCGGCACGGGACGGGGACCCGGAGCCGCGGGGCAGCACCCTCGCATGGGTTGCGGGCACCAGTGCGTGAGACCGCGCTTTACCGTCCTCGTGACGCCATCTCGGCGTACCGGTGGAGCCGGGTTCCGTCCCGCGGGAGACGCACGTGCAGGGCGCCGTCGAGGCTCTTGACGATGCCTTGATCCACGCTTGAGCGGGGGATGTGAAGCGGTTCGTAGCCCCGGGGGCATCGCGTCGTTGAACGAGGGTGCGCCCCACGGCGTCATGGGGCTGCCGCGGGGCGCACGCCCCTCGCCCTAGAACCGAGGGGTAGGGAAAGGGTAACCCTCGACCTCAGGCGGGGACTCACCCCATCTGGCGAGGGATGGGCCGCAGCGTTTCCGCCGCCCGAGCGCGGCGAGGTCCCGCCACGGCAATCGACGATCACGTAGCTCCGGCCACCGGACGAGTACGCGACGGGTGTGGTGTTCTGGTGGGCGATACTGGGTTTGAACCAGTGACCTCTTCCGTGCAACGGCAGAGCCGCGCTGCTGCGCACCCGCGAGCCGGGTGCGGTGTCCTGGTGGGCGATACTGGGTTTGAACCAGTGACCTCTTCCGTGTCAAGGAAGCGCGCTACCGCTGCGCCAATCGCCCGTGGGTGTTGCGTGTGGAGGTGGGTACGGGATTTGAACCCGTGTACACGGATTTGCAGTCCGTTGCCTCGCCTCTCGGCCAACCCACCGCTGGATGGGCTCGAGACCCGCTCCGAGCGGACGACGAGGCTCGAACTCGCGACCTCAACCTTGGCAAGGTTGCGCTCTACCAACTGAGCTACGTCCGCTTGCAGCCCCGAGCGGAACCCCGCCCCGGAGACGCGAACAGAACCATAGCCGATGCCCTGGGTGCCACCAATTCGAGCCTGCGAGGCCTCCTGCCTGCGTAGATTCGCCCCATGTCACGCCGTCTCGGGAGCCTGCTCTCGGTCTTGGTCGTCGCCCTGGCCGGGCTCGCCACCCACCCGTCGTACGCCGGGACCGACAGGGCGCACGGACCGAGCAGGGGAGCGGGCGCGCTCTCCGTCGAGGGGTACGTCGAGGGGTGGGGCGGCGGTGCGAAGGCCTACCTCGGCGACCGCCGCACCGTCGACCTGGCCGGTGTCGACGGGGTGGAGCTGCGCCCGAGTGCGGACGGCATCTCCCGGGTGCCCGACCCGGCGAAGAAGGCCCTGCAGGTCGTCCATCGCCACCGTGACCGCGCCGAGCTGTTGCTGAGCAACTACTCGGACGCGATCGGTGACTTCGACCCGGCGCTGGCACACCGGATGCTCGACTCCGCCGGGCATCGGGCGGACGTCGTCGCCGACCTCGCGAGGGTGGTGCGCCGACAGGGCTGGGACGGCATCCAGATCGACCTCGAGTCGCTGCGCCGCGACGACGGTCGGGGCCTGGCGTTGTTCGCCGACGAGCTGCGGGCGGCTCTGCCCGCGGGCGCCGGGCTGTCGATGGCGGTGATGGCCGAGGGCTCCCACGCGTCGTACCTGCGGCACGGGTACCGGCTCGGCCGGCTGGACGCGGTCGACCGGTTCGTGCTGATGGCCTATGACCAGCACGGACCTGGATGGAGCGGTCCCGGGCCGGTCGGCGCGCTGCCGTGGGCACGGCGTACCGCGGCGCCGCTGGTCGCGGCCGTCGGCCGAGGGCGCGTCGATCTCGGCATCGCCGGCTACGGCTACCTGTGGCGACCGGACGGCTCCGGCCGCACCGTCTCGGACGCCCAGGCACGCAGTCTCGCCGGGCGTGCGGCCCGCTGGCATCGCGACGTGGGGGAGTGGAGTGCCCGGACGAAGCGCGGCACCCTGTGGTGGTCCGACCACCGGTCCTACCTGCGCCGGCTGTCGCCTCGCACGCCACCTCGGGCTGCACGGCGTCGCGGTCTGGCAGCTCGGGAGCGCCGACCCCCTGCGCGGCTAGGGTCGGAGCATGCGCACCTGGGTGAACGGCGACCTCCTGACCGATCCGGACGCACCCGCGGTGGCCGCTCGCGACCACGGGGTGACCGTCGGTGACGGCGTCTTCGAGGTGATCAAGGTGGTCGACGGGCGGCCGTTCGCGGTCGACCTGCACCTCGAGCGGCTGACCCGCTCGGCGCGCGGGCTCGGGCTGCCGGACCCCGACCTCGACGCCGTACGCCGCGGCATGGTGGCCGTCCTCGAGGGCGAGCCGCTGACCCTCGGCCGGGTGCGGATCACCTGGACCGGCGGCCTGTCCCCGCTCGGCTCCGACCGCGGCGACGGGCCGTCGTCCCTCGTCGTCATCGGCGCGCCGATGGACCCGTGGCCGGAGACGGCGGCCGTCTGCACGGTGCCCTGGCCCCGCAACGAGCGCGGCGCGCTGGCCGGGCTGAAGACCACGTCGTACGGCGAGAACGTCCGCGCGCTGGCGCTCGCCCGCACCCGCGAGTGCAGCGAGGCGGTCTTCGCCAACCTCCAGGGCCGGCTCTGCGAAGGCACGGGGACCAACGTCTTCTACGTCGTCGACGGCGAGCTCCGGACGCCGTCGCTGGCCAGCGGCTGCCTGGCCGGCATCACCCGCGCGCTGGTCCTCGACTGGTACGGCGCAACCGAGGTGGACGAGCCGATCGAGGTGCTGACCGAGCAGGCGAGCGAGATCTTCCTGTCCTCGACCACCCGCGACGTCCAGGCGATCCACCGGTGGAACGACCGCGAGCTCGCGGCTCCCGGTCCGGTCACCACCGAGGTCCGCAAGGCCTGGCACGAACACGAGGCCGACCTCCTCGGCTGACCTCGCGACGGTTTCGAGACGGCCGCCTCCCTGCGCTACAGTCGGCAGCCGCACGGGCGATTGGCGCAGTGGTAGCGCGCTTCGTTCACACCGAAGAGGTCACTGGTTCGAACCCAGTATCGCCCACCCACGTCATCAGGCCCCTGACCTGCGAGCACGCAGGACAAGGGTCGTTGTTCACGAGGTCCGCGCACAGGTCTTCACCGTCGAGACGGCGTACTTCGAGACGTCCTGTCTGCGGGCACTCGAGCACGCTAGGAGCGCACGCCCCGAGAAGCGCACCTTCCACGCAACCGTCTTCACCGACGAGACGCACGAGCGACCCACACGATTCCGGGTCGACTTGCACGTCGACGGCGGTCGACCACCGCAGGCCACAACGGACGCACTCGCATGTCGATGGGCGTGCTTCGTGGAACCCTTGAGCGGGACCTCGCGTCTGAGGCTTAGGTACCTGACCCACCACTACCGAGACGAGCACTGGCGAATGAGTCGCAGAGCCGCAGTGACGTTGGCCGTCTTGATCTGTTCTCCAGCCGTGAGCGGCTGCGGATCTCACCACGAGTCCGGGTCGGTGGGTGGTGACTACAGAGTGGTGGGTGGCCCATGGCCAGGCGTCAACCACCCTCTGCGAGGGACCATCTGGGCCTACAGCGGTCGGGTCACCTTGGATGAAACGTCCAGTACGACGGCGGTCGCGCACGTGCCTACTGACTCTCGTGGTCACTTCGACCTGCGCCTTCCGGTGGGCGAGTTCACTCTGTTCGGTTCACAGGGAACCTCCGACTCCCTTGCCTCAAGCGGCTGCGGCTCGCCGCAAGTGGTCGACGTGCACGCCTCCAAGTCGCAAACCGTTCATCTGGTTTGCGGCATCAACTAGCGCGACGAGACATCGCACTCACATGCCGCGAGTCGGGCGATCGCGCATAGCCGATGAGCGCGCGTCACTTGCGAGGGGCCCCGCTCCAGCAGACGAGTACCGGACTCGGAACGTCCGCAATCGGGGTTAGATTGCCAGGATGTCCGACTTCACGATCAAGGCGCTCACCTCGGAGACGTTCGGCGACTTCGCCGCTCTCGTCGAGCGGAACGGAGGCATGTTCGCCGGCTGCTGGTGCACGAAGTTCCATCCCGACTGCGCGGACAGGGATGAGAGCCGCGAGGCGCGACGGGCGCTCAAGCAACGTCTGGTGGCTGAGGGGATCGCGCATGCGGCGCTGGTCTACGACGGCAACGGTGCCGTCGCATGGGCGGAGTACGGATCGCCCGAGGAACTGCCCGACATCCATCACCGCAAGGAGTATCTGGCTACGGCGGAGCGGCTGCCCGACTACCGGATCACCTGCATCTTGGTCGAGCGCGGCCTGCGCGGGCGGGGTCTGGCGGCGATCGCCTTACGGGGAGCCGTCGAGCTGATCGCGCAGGCCGGAGGCGGCCTGGTCGAGGGCTATCCGCACGACACCGGCGGGGTGCGGAAGAAGAACTCCTCGTTCCTCTACAACGGCACTCGCACGATGTACGAGCATGAGGGCTTCACCTATGACCGACCCAAGGGTCAGGGCAACTGTGTGATGGTGCGCGAGGTGGCCCCGAGCAGGGGTGCCTGAAGCGCACTCGCATGCCGCAGACCGGGGTGTTGACAGAACCGGAGGGCTGGTGATGGGCAGCGTGGACGACTACTGAACTCGTCACTACTCGGAGCGTTCCTGATCTCACGCTGCGGCTTGCGGTCGCTGCCTACCTGGCTAGGTTCAAAGGACGGTCCCGACAACACACCGAGTCCGACCTGCGTTGCTACCTGACCTCGTGGTGCCGACCACGACCTGGCGCCGCTTGAAGCAAGGCGGGCACTCGTTGAGCTGTACGTGCGCTGGATGCAGAGCGAGGCCGTCTTGATGCACTGGGACGGTCAGCGGTGGAGTTGGGAGCGCAGTGCGATCGAGGGTCGTCGAGCGGACCTCTGGGAAGCGGACGCCGTCGATGAGTCACACGTGTGGGCAGTCGGTGAATTCGGTTACCCGCAAGGCCAGGGTGGGGTCTTGTCTTTCGACGGTGCGACTTGGACTCGACCCGACGTCCCCCTGACGCGAGAACGCTCTTGGCTCAGAGGGGTGGCCGCGGTTCCGCACGACGAAGTCTGGGCAGTGGGTGCCAAGTATGAGAATTCGGCCCAACGGCCCCTGGTCCTCCGGTGGGACGGAACGACGTGGCAGACCGAAGGGGTGCCGCAGCTGGGCGACCAAAACTGGCTGACGGGAATCGATGGCGGCCCTGATGGCGAGCTATGGGTCTGCGGCTTCTATCAAACGCCCACCTTCTACGAGGCAGCATTCGTCTTGCGAGGAATCTGAGGTTCCGCCGAGTCTCGTTGTTGGCGCGATAGCGCGCCACTCCGTGGTGCCAGACCCGATGCACGGCCGTGCAGTTGGGGTAGCCAGTGAAGGCACTTCAAATGAGAGGCGCCCCCGCTCGCGTGGGCGAACGGGGGCAATGGCGCCGCCTTCTGGTCCCCCCGGTCAGAAGCGCACCCCCCTCAGCTCTGACGTCGGCCCTACCTTCGTCAGCGCTGCTCGGAGGAGAACCTCCGAGAGCTGTGGGATCACACGGGCTGTGGTCTGCGGCTACCTCGCGCCCTCGAGCGTCGTCTGGGCACGGCCCACCAGGATCGGTCGACGAGAGTTGAACGAGTCGAGAGCACGCAGTGCCCCTGAGACAAGCATCGCGCCGAGCACGATCGCCACGGTGATGATCATTCCGAGTTTCCCCTTGCAGTGAAGTATCGGGGCCCCGCTGACGTACCCGCAGTAGCCAGCGGGACCTGCTCCCCGTTGAGACCACCTTCACCCAGCCGCACCGCGACTCCAAGGGATACCCCGAAATTGACTCCATTTGGGCAACTCAGTCGTCCTCCGGCGGGCAAGGTAAAGCGCCCGCCGAGCAGGGGGATGCTCGATGGGCGCCGACTCGGACGTAGGGGATGGAGTCCGAGATGTCCGGACGTACGGGGGTGGGATCCAGCGCGTCGTCCGCAACTTTTGTGAAGCCAGGCACGCCACCCCCACGGGTGGGTTGACGCCGATTCCCCGACGGCGGACGTGTCGCGCTACCTAGCCTGTAGCCAGCCGCGCGCAATCGGGCCGCGGTCGCAGCGCCCCGCACACACACCGGGTGTTGACGCGCGGGGCGCTGCTGTTAGTCCAGGGGCGCGCCGGGGCTCTCCGTGGGTAGGGCGCCTGTATGAGTGCCTACACCGTTGTCGACGTCTGGTCTCTGCCTCCGGGTCGGGGCTCCCACCCTGCGGCGAGTCCCTTCGATCGTCGCGTCACCCAAGCGCTGGGGATCACGGCCTTCGAGGGCTACTTTGTCGACCTGCCACCGGACGAGTCCACTGTCGAGCACGACCACCTGACCGACCATGTCGAGGACGTCTATGTGATCCAGGACGGCGCCGGCGGCGGTCGATGGTGACGAGTGCGCGGTCTCCGCGGGGCGGTGGGTCGCGGTCGACGTGGGGGCAAGACGGTTCGTGCGCGCCGGCGAGCGAGGCATGCAGCTCCTTGCCGTGTGCGCGGCCAGACCGCCCAATCAGGTGTCGGCATCCGGGCACCGTCGGCCCCTGCTTGACCGACTGCTTCGCCGGAACCTTCTCCGCGCGCGTGCGCAGAGCTGAGGGCGCCATCGAGTGAGATCTGGGTGGCGCCTCGGTTGTCGCTTCGCAGGAATGCAGAGCGTCTGGGTAGTTCCCCAATTGTGAGTCGGGCGACGCCGGCACGCTGCCTCGCGAGCTCTCGGGTGGCCAGCGACAGCGCCTCGCCATCGGAACTCTGATGCTAAGTGCGGTCGCCGCTAAGCTCTGGCGGCCGAGCCCGAGCTGCTGATCGCAGACGAGATCACTCCTGCGCTTGACGTTTCGGTCCAGGGTGCCGTGCTCAACACTTGCGCGGCATCCAGCTCGCAACAGTCCGCATCGTCGATCTGCCACAGTCTCGGGGTAGTTCGCTACATGTCACAGAGGACCGCTGTGACGGAGATCAGCGGATCTTTGAACTCGCGCCGACCGACGATGTGCTGGAGAGATCACGACATTCCTATACAGGTGACCTTCCTAGGGCAGTGCCGAACTCTAGGATCAGACCTCGACCGGCGGTCGGAGAGATGCGGAGTTCCGTGAGCATGATGGTGCTGGCCGCGACGCTGAGGGCACGCTCCGAGCTGTGAGTTCTGAGGCGGTTCAAACAAGACCTAGTTCAACGGCTAGACGAGTCAGCTCTGCCCGACGTCGACTGCCTGTCTTGGTTCGGATGCGGTCCAAATGGGACCGCACGGTCCGGATGCTGATGAAGAGGTCCGAAGCGATCTCCGCGTCGGTATGACCGTTGGCGAGCAGCTGGAGCAGTTGTCGCTCCCGAGGAGTCAGCTGGCTGGCGATTGGCGGACGGTCCTCTCGGCGTCCGCTCTCCAGCACGGCGGCAGCGAGCTCAACGGCAGCCTCCAGGCTCATCAGGGCTCCACGGTGCTCTGCCATCTCGGTCGGCTCTGGTCCCAACCGTCGCCGAGCCTGACGCACGGCGCCGTCGCGGCGTTGCGCGTTCGCCGGGGTGTCCGGCATCTCGTTGGCCCTGCCTTGCGCGCGTCTGACGGCCCACAACGTCAGCGCCTCAGCCGGGTGGTCGGTGGCGGCGCAGAGTCGCGCGCAGTCCTCCAAGCAGTCCAGCAACCGCAAGCGGTCGCCGGCCTGCGCAGCGATCTGCAGGGACTCGCTGATCGGTCCGCTCGCCTGGTCGTAGTCCGCCGCCTGGAGGGCGATGTGAGTCATGAAGTACAAGAAGTCCGCCTGCATGTTCACATCGGTGGACCTGCGCGCAGACTCAAGCCCCTCGGAGCACGTGCGCCGGGCCAGCTGCAGTCTGCCTGCTCCGCACTGGATCATCGTGACGGCCAGGGCGATTCGCCGACGAGTCCTGTCCGATACTGCGGAAGCATCGACTCCCGCTGCGTCAGTAGCCCACTGGATGGCAGCCTCCTCATCTCCTGCGTAGCTGGCCGCCAGGCTCAGCTGCAGCAAGGCGTGAGCTGTGCCCTCGGGGTATCCCAGGCTGACGGCGAGCCCCAGCGCGGCGTGGGCGTTCTCCGTCGCATCGACGAGCCGGGACACGTTGCGTAGGGTCCCCGAACGCGCGTTGAGCACGTCCACCAGCTGCTCGCTGGGATCAGTCTTGCTGGTGCTCTCCCAAGCGCTGTCGAAGTGCTGAAGTGCTGTATTCCAGTTGCCGACGCCGTGAGCCAGACGCCCCAGCCAGATCTGGGCCCTCACTGCAAGGTCACTGCCCTGCTCACGTCCGGCGAGTGCTTCGTGGAGCAAACGATAGCCGCCGACGGCGCGTCCTCGGAGCTGCCACCATGGCGCCAGCGCCAGCGCCAACCTCAGTGCCAGCGTCGGTGCCCCCACTGAATCGTGCTCTCGTGCCCACCTCAAGGCGCTGTGGAGCAGAGGGTCCTCGATGTCGAACAAGACGGCTGCGTGCTCCTCGCCTCCTGCCACAAACAGATCGGATGCGGCTCGCTCGGCGACCGACGTGGCGTGGACCGCCATCGCCTCCAGCGCCTGCTGCTCAGCGCCCTCCGTGACGAGCAGTTCGCGTGCGAAGTCCGCGACACCCTGGAGCTTCGAGTACCGAGGTTGTCCATCGGCGAACACGGCAGGCGGGTTGACCAGCGAGCAGTCGACCAGGCTGGGAAGGACTGCCAGCGTGTCGACCCCGCCCACGGCCTCTGCCCCGTCGAGGGTGAACGGTACCGAGAAGACCGAGAGCTGTCGCAGCACGCGCTGCTGGGCATCGCTGAGCAGTCGATAGCTCCAGTCGATCGTTGCGCGTAGTGATCGGTGCCGAGATGGTGTCGCCCGCGCCCCGGACTCCAAGATCGCCAAGGGCTGGTGCCGTAGACGCTCCTCCAGCCCGGTCAACCCCAGGGACTCGCAGCGGGCCGCGGCCAGCTCGATGGCCAACGGCAGGCCGTCCAGTCGGGTGACGATCCGGGCCACCTGGGCCGCGGTGTCGGGGGTCACGCGGAACTCAGGGTCCGCCAAGCTCGCCCGATCCTCGAAGAGGTGCACCGCACTCGCTGGCGCCTCGTTGTCACCTGAGGAGGTGGTGGAGAGGGGGCGGAGTCGAAGCAGTGCCTCTCCGGGTACTCCGATCGGTTCCCGACTGGTCGTCAGGATGCTGAGCTCATCGCTGACGGTCAGCAGGTCCGTGCCCAACCGGGCAACCTCGGAACAGAGGTGCTCACAGTTGTCGAGGATCAGCAACCCGGGTTCGCTCTTCACCCGTGTGACGATCGACTGGAGAACTGACACGCCGGGGCGTTCTTGGCATCCCAGTCGCGCAGCGACGGCGACATGCAGGTGGTTGGCGTCCTCGAGAGGGGCCAGCTCCACAACCCAGACGGGTGTCTCGGGAGCCGCCGCCATGCGCTGCACGGCTTCTGCGACCATGCGGCTCTTGCCGATCCCGCCCGGACCCGTCACCGTCACCAGCCGGCGGCTCGCCAACAGTCGGGTCAACCGATCGATCTCCTGGTCGCGCCCCACGAAGCGGGTCAGCGCACTGGGGTACGGCGCCCCATCAACAGCTGCTCTCACAGCCACGCCGTGGTCACCCGAGCTCTCTCCCGGCCCCACCGCCGGGGTCTTGACATGCCTTGGATCGTCTCAACGACTCTAGCCGGTCAGGATTCTGGGAACCGAGTCCCGACGCGGTTCCAGGCTTCCTCGGCGAACTGCAGCGGTCAGCTCGCTCGTATCCGTTCCACGCCGCTGAGAATCAGGTTGAGCCCGAAGCTGAACTCGTCCGCTGGGAACTCGGACGTGTCGTCGTCGAACACACCGGCTCCGAGCGCGCGCGTCAGAGCAGGCAGCGTGTCGGGCGGAAGCACCTCTCGTAGCATCCCGGCCCATTCCGCGCCGCCCTAGTGTCGATGGATATGTCGATCCTCTACTTCGCCGTCCCGGAGATCGGGACCTGCCTGCGTCAGCGACGCAGCAGCTCTGGATCTTCGACATCTACGGCTTCGTCGTGGCAGGACTGCTCATCACAATGGGCGCGGTAGGGGACCGGATCGGTCCTCGTCGCCTGCTCCTTGTCGGCGCGGCGGCGTTTTCTGCCACATCGATCGGTGCGGCGTACTCCCACAGGTCGCGCAGCTGATCATCGCGCGCGGGATGCTCGGCCTCGCCGGCGCCACCTTGATGCCCTCGACACTGGCGATGATCCGAACCCTGTTCCGCGATGAGCGCCAGCGAACGAAAGCGGTCGGGTTCTGGACAGAGTGATGACCGCCGGTGTCGGCCTGGGACCGGTGATCAGTGGGGTTCTGCTGCAGCACTTCTGGTGGGGTCGGTGTTCCTGGTCAACGTCCCCGCCATGGTGGTGCTCCTGGCCGCCGGTCCGATGCTCCTGCCGCAGGGCGAACGACGCACGGACGCACCGTTCGACCTCCCCAGTGCGGCGTTGTCTCTGGGCGCCGTCCTTCCCACGGTGTATGGCATCAAGAAGTGGGCAGTCGACGGCTTCGAGGTCCGCTGGGCCCTCGCGGTCGCGATGGGAATCACACTCGGCGTCGTCTTCGTGCGCCGACAGCTGAGCCATCCATACTCGATGGTCGACCAGGCGCTCCTGCAGAACCGCCGCTACCCGCGCCGCCGTTGCCGGCAACGCACTCGCGACCTTCGCGCTCGTCGGGAATGCGGTGTCCATGACGGCATAACTGCAGCTGGTCCTGGGCTACACGCCGCTGGTGGCGGCCCTGTGGAGCCTGGTCCCCACGCTCGGGGTGGGCGTATCCGCACACCACGGGGCGTGCAGCATGCCCACGTGCCGACGGCGAGGTCCACGCGGTGCTGATCGAGCCGCGCGGGGTGGTCAACACCGGCGATGCAGGCGGTCCACTCACCGCGGGATACGACGACTCGCTTGTTTAGGGCGCCGAGCGATGAACGAAGGTGTTAGTCCACGCTGTGCCGCGGCTGTTGGCCTGCGACGGGCGTGCGCGAGGCGATCGCCACTCGGTTCCAAGCGTTGATGGCAACGATCGCCATCAGGACGCCACCCAGCTCTTCTGGCGTGAGAACCCGCGCGGCCTCACCCCAGATTTCGTCGGGAACGTGTGTCTCGGCGACGAGGGTGACGGCTTCCGTCAGCGCCAGCACGGCGCGATCTCGGTCGGAGTAGCAGGGCGCCTTCCGCCAGGCGGTGAGCCGGTGAAGTCGCTCCTCGGACTCGCCTCGTCTCCGCGCATCGTTGACATGCAGGTCCAGACAGAACGCGCAGCCGTTGATCTGCGATGCGCGAATCTTGATCAGCTCGTGGAGAGCCGGGTCGACGGCTGCGCTGACTGCTACGTCGAGAGCGTGGAGAGCGCGGAACAGAGTGGGCGACGAGTGGCGAATCGAGATCCGGGGAGCGTCGGCCATCTCACGACCGCCCCCGGCTGCCTGCTGTGGATCTTCCTGTTCGTGCGCGGGCCTGCGACTCCAGCCGTGCTTGGCGTCCCTCCGTTCTAGCCTTCGGTCTCCGGTTCCCGAAGATCGGAAAGCAAGGCCAGCGATGAGCCTGGTTGGTGATCATGCGAAGTCTCCGTCTCAGTCAGAGGGTTGGGCGACCTCGGGGCAGGTCGGCTCTTTCGAGTCCTAGCCTCAGCCGGGCGCGGCTCGTGCGAAAGGGGTCGAACTGCCCCATTCACGCTGACCACCCGGTCCCCTTTGTCGTCGCGCACGATCGCCTCACCATCGCGGAGCGCGATGAATGGGTGGGGTGCCTTTTCATCGTCGTCATCTCGTCGGTTGAAGTCTTCACTCAGAATCTCGGGGGCCTCTCAGGGGTGCTGTCCTTCTCACGATGAATCTCGGACAAGACTGCGGAAAGAGAGGTACTTACCCCTTTCTCGATATGGACGCGTAGGTAGTAGTACCCCATTTGCTGCTCAACTCGGTGTTCTCGCCATTCGGATCTTGTCTGAGGCTTCCTAGGCTGGTGGGATGCGCCCGTGCGACCAGAAATGAGAATCCCGCCCAAGCTGAGCCGCGGTGACCGCGTGGCCGTCGTCTCTGCCTCTTCGGCCGCGCCCGCGCATTTCCCGGCGGTCCATGACCTTGCGATGAGTAGACTGCGCGAAGAGTTCGAACTGGAGCCGGTTGAATACCCCACCACTCGGCAGTGGGGTGCCACCCCGCAGGCGCGGGCGGCCGACATCATGTCGGCGTTCGCCGACCCGGACATCAAGGCCCTCTTGGCGACCATCGGTGGCGACGACCAGATCTCGGTCCTTCCGTTCTTGGATCCTCAAGTGGTGATGGACAACCCCAAGGCCTTCGTGGGCTACAGCGACAACACCAACCTGCTGAACTGGTGCTGGCGGCACGGGCTCGCGGGTTATCACGGTGGTTCAACCATGGTCCACGTGGGCCGCGCGGGAGGTTTGCATCCCGCGTTCGCGGCCTCACTGCGTGCTGCACTCTTCGACGGAGGCAGCCTGACCCTGCATCCGGTGGACACCTTCAGCGAAGACGAGGTCGACTGGTCTAGCCCTCCCGCGCTCGAGGTGTCAGCGCCCGTGCAGCCCAGTCCGCCATGGGTCTGGCATCGACCGGACAAGGTCGTTACCGGTCCGACGTGGGGCGGACACCTGGGGACCCTGCACCACAACCTTGCCGCGAGCAGGTGGATCCGACCGGACGGGGACTACGAAGGCTGCGTCCTGATCCTGGAGACCTCCGAGGAGATGCCCAGCTCCGATGACGTCTTCGCCGTGCTCCGCGATTTCGGCGAGCGAGGGCTCCTCGCCCGGTTCCCGGCCGTCGTGTTCGCCCTGCCGAAGGCCGCACACTTCGGGCGACCTGCAGATCTGCTCGACAGGCAGCGCTACAGGAACGACCAGCGCGACGCCGTAGTGCGAGCCTTCGCCACCTACAGCCCCCAGTCGATGGTGGTCTTCGGCGTTGACGTGGGTCACACAGATCCCCAATGGGTGATCCCTTATGGCGGACTCCTCACCGTGAATGGACCGGCTCGCGAAGTTACCGCGCATTACGGATGAATTCCTCCGTGTCGTGTGACGTCGCCCGAGAAAGTGCCAAACCTTTGCCATGACGTCCGAGATCAAACGGGCGGGAGCTTTGCAACGTCTCGGGTTTCCAGAGGTGGGCCGCCATCGACGATTCGTGTGCACCCTGAGCCTTGATGCACTGGGCACCGGAATCTGGATGCCGCTGTCCGTTCTTTACTTTTTGAAGCTGACCGGCCTCTCGGTCGTTCAAGTGGGACTTGCCATGGCGGTTGCAAGTACCGTTGTGCTACCCGTCGTGCCCATGCTCGGGGTCCTCGTCGATCGGAATGGGCCGAAAAGGGTGTTACAGCTCGGGAATGCAGGGGCCGCTGTCGCATTCGCGATGTATCCCATGGGCCACTCCCTGCCGGCGGTCACAGGCCTGGTCTTTGCCTCGTCGCTGTCGAATGCCGCGTTCCGGAGTGCGCTGGCCCCCTATGTCGCACAGATGACGCTTCCCGGCGAGCGTGAGGTCTGGTTCGGATTCCTGCAGGCGATGCGCAACGCGGGATACGGGGTAGGCGGGACTCTTGCGGCTGCCGCGACGGCGATCGGAGCAGACGCGGCCTACCAGGCCGTGGTGCTCGCCAATGCGGCCTCCTACGTCATTGCCTTCGCATTGATGGCCGGCGTGCGTGGGGTCCACAAGTCGGCGGCTGTCAAGCGTGGGACAGGAGCCTCAGTCGCTCCGTGGATGGCCTTCCGCGATCCGGCATACCGCGTCCTCACGGTGGTGGACTTCTGCTTCGCGCTCACGCAGAAGACGTTCACCATTGCCATGCCCATCTACTTCGTGGAGAAGCTGACGTTGCCGGGATGGGTTCCTGGTACCTCCTTTGTGCTGAACACCGTCATGATCGGCATCGGACAAGGGTTGGTGGTGAAGCACGTCACCGGCGTATTGCGACGTCGGGCGATGTACGGCGCCGCCGTGCTGACAGCGACGTCATTTGGCCTCCTCTACGCAGCAGAAGCGCTTTCGGTAGCAGCCGGTGTTGTCGTGGTCCTGGCTGGTGTCGTGGTGTACACGTTGGGCGAGCTCATCGCCGGTCCCGTGACGGCCGCTCTCGCGGCCGAAGCCGCGCCTCCAGCGCAACGCGGTCGGTACATGGCGGCGTCCCAGCTCACGCGTGCCATGTCCGCGGCGGTCGCCCCGCTGCTGTTTACCGAGCTGCTCCATCAGGGGTCCTCGACGATGTGGGGCGGTGGTCTTTGCCTCTGTGCGGTGTGGGGCGGATTCGTCGCGCTTCTGGCGGCCCGGATGCCCCTGGCGAATGCCCCCATCAACCGGGGCGCGCAAACCCGCCGTGCACAGGGCGGCGCCACCTCTTAGTCGAGGACACCGGCCTCATAGCACCGGACCACGAGCTCGGTGCGGTGCCGAGACCTGGACTTGGCCAGCAGCGACCTCAGGTGGCTCTTCACGGTCTCCACCGATATCACCAACGACTCCGCCACCTCGACATTCGTCTGGCCGCGCGCTACGTGGACGAGGACGTCGCGCTCTCGTGCCGTGAGCCGGTCCACCCACGTCGGCCGCGGTGCCGTGCGCCGCGTGGCCACGCGGCGGATCGCCTCGGAAAGACCAGGGAGTCGGTGCGGGCGACGGTGCGTACGGCCGCCAAGAGCTCCTCCGGACGGGCCCGCTTCAGCACGAACCCGCGCGCTCCGGCCAACAGTGCGTCGTGCACGGCGTCATCGCTCTCGAACGTGGTGATCACCACCACCGCGGGGCCGTCGGCTTGCGCAGAGATCCGAGAGGTCGCGACGATGCCGTCGACCAGAGGCATCCGGACGTCCATCAGCACCACGTCAGGGCAGGGGGGCGGGGTGGTGGCGTTTCATGGAGACATACAAAGCGGCCCTGCGGCAACGCACCGTGTGTACCCCGTGCGCTTTCTGACTGACGTGGTGGTAGGCCACCCATGCACGCAGGCCGGCCATAGGGGTAATTCGCCCTCTGACGCGGGTGATCGTCGCGAGGCAACCTGTATCCGTAAGACGCCGACCCTGGCCTGGTACAGGAGGAATGATGAACGTCTCACCCGATCTTGTCGTTGCCCTGGCCAGGCAACGAGAACGTGACCTGGCGGTGGCTGTCAGGCGCCACCGTGCCGACTTCGTGGTGGGTCAAAGTCGCCGTGTCGTGCGGCGGTCACGCGTCGCGGACGAACCTTGCGACGAAGCCCCCACCCAGCGCTCTCGGCTGTCGTGCTGACCGACGTGTCGTCCGACTGCTTGCGCCGATCGGTCGCTGGTCCGATCGATCTGGAAAGCCACGTTCGACGTCACATGAAGTCTTACGACTCCGGGAGGTTCCCGTGCCAAAGGGCTACTGGGTAAGCGTTTACCGCACCATTTCTGATCCCGACAAACTGGCGGCTTACAACGAGTTGGCCGGTCCGGCCGTGCGGCTCGCCGGCGGCCGGACCTTCGCCCGTGGCGGTCGGGTCGCGGCATACGAGGAGGGAATCGCCGAGCGCACCGTCCTGGTCGAGTTCGATAGCTTCGAGGAAGCGGTCGCGGCACGGGAGAGTGAGGCTTACCAACTAGCCCTAGCCGCGCTCTCCGACGGCGTGCAACGCGACTTTCGCATCATCGAGGGCATCCACTGATGGTCGGCGACTTCCCCTGCGTCCAACCGCGGCAGGCTCCGCGGTCAGAAACTGCACCATGCCGCTAGCCGCTGGTCGGCCCGCCGATGCAGAGGCGTCCGTGGGCTTGACTATTGACCGGGGTGGTCTACAGATCACAGGAGCTTGAGATGTCGATACCTTCAGGGTGGGTGATCCCACAGGAGCTGCCAGCTCATGAACTCGCATCGCCGCTGGCTCTCATCACCGGAGCCGCACGAACCAACAGCATTGCCGCCGGCATAGCGTTAAGATTGGTGGCTGACGGCTGGGACGTGGCGACCAGCGACGTGGCCGATGTCGACTATCCCTGCGACCTGTCCGCCCCTGACGGGCCTCAAACCCTCATGGAAGCGGTCAACCGAGACCGGGGCCCGGTCCGCGCGTTGATCCTCAGCCATGCGCACGAGGATGCCAGCGGCGTTCTGACCACCACCGCGGAGAGTTTCGACCGGCACGTCGCCGTGAACGCTCGTGCGAGCCTGTTGCTCATCGCTGCATTTGCGCATCAGGTGCCTTCGGGCGGAGGCGCCATCGTGGCGCTCACGAGCGACCACACAACCGGAAACTTGCCCTACGGGGCCTCGAAGGGCGCCTTGGATCGCATCGTGGTCTCGGCCGCGCGAGAGCTTGGCCCGATGGGAATCTCCGTCAACGCCCTCAACCCCGGTCCGATCGACACGGGTTGGATCACCGACGACTTCCGTTCTGAGCTGCTGGTCCAGCACCCGCTTGGGCGGCTCGGAGAACCGTCAGACGTCGCCGCCGTCGTTGCATTCCTGGTGACGAGGCAGGGCCGCTGGATCTCTGGACAACTTCTCCACAGCGACGGCGGATTCTCCGCCAGGCTCTAGGTGTAGTGACCCGGTAGGTCGTTTCCTGTCTGTCCCAGAATCGGATCGAGAGGTTGTGCCTCTGGTGCGCTTTCCGCCGCCCCCTGAGGCAGGGCAACAGGATTGGTGCGCTCCGTCGGCTGGGCCGAGGGGCCGGGGTTGCAGCGATTCCGGTTCTGCGTCGATCGGCTGCGCACTGCCGGATACGACGTCGTGGTCGGCGATCATGGACGTTACTGGCATCACCTCGGCGCCGGTTGCCCATCGCGCGGCCCAACTGACGACAATGCTGTGCGACCCCACTGTCCGGTGCGTGGTCCTGCCGTGGGGTGGTGAGACCGCGATCGACCTCGTCGACATCTTGGACTCGGATGCCCCAACGCGTGCACTTGCTCAAGCATGTGCACGCAACTGCCCAGGTCGCCAACAGTCCGTCGCCCGATGGTCGTGCTCCAGCCCATGGCTCGAGCATCGAGAATGGTGACCGTGGTCGCTACGGACAGCACGAAGGATCGCCTGGATTCCCTGCGGAAAACGCGAAGGGTCCGGGTTCATTGGTTGCCGCAGAGGCATACCTGGCATCTGCCACCGTGCGGCACCAGGCTCCACGTCGACGGCTTCGTTAAGACGTCCAAGCGACGCGCACCCCGGTTGCACTAGGAGAGCAACCACCGATCACGTCTAGCGGTGACCGGGTGAGCCGTAGGCTCTCCAGTTGCCGCGCCAGGTGGGATGGATCGGCGACCAGCCGCACTCGCGGGCGAGCCGATTGGTGGCGCCGGATGCCCACGCGGCACGCTCCGGGATCGAAGCGGGGGCAGGCAGGCCGAGGCAGCGACAGAAATCGGGAACCCACTGGAGACCTGTGGCGGGTTCGTCATCGACGATGTTGTAAGTCCCGGGGGCCAGGGGAGGGCTTGGACGGCTGCTGCGGCAGCGTGGTCGACGTGAAGGAAGCTGGTGACTGACCGGTCCGCGGCGAGGAGTCCCGCGGCGGCGGCGTCAGCCCGGGGGCCGCCGGGTTGGAACCAGGTGTCAGGCCCGTAGAGCATCCCGTAGCGGAGTACGACGCCCTCGGGCATGGCGGAGACAGCGCCCTCAAGATCCGAGACAGCCGCGACGGTCGTCAGTCGCGGATCGGCCGCGGTGAGGTCCAGCGGCATCGATTCGTCGGCTGGTGCTTGAGCAGGGCCGGACAGGTCGGCGGCCACGGGGCGTAGGCCCAGGCGATGCTCTGGGCAACCATGCGTCGTACGCCGGCTGCCTCGCTGGCGGCGACCAGGTTGGCCGAGCCCTCCCGCCGGAGCCGGGCGTTGACCGCCGCGTCTGCGTTCCCGAGGTCGGTGAGTTGGTGGATGACGCCGTCGGGAGCCGCAACCTGAGGGCGTCCACGACGGCGTCGACCACATAGGCGTCGACAACGACCGGTTCGGCCCCGAGCGCGGCGAGCCGGGGCGCCTTGACCGCAGTCCGCGTCAGACCTGTGACCCGGTGCCCCTGTCGGTGAGGCAGGGCGACGACACGCCGCCCGATCACACCGGTCGCGCCGGCCACGACCACGTGCAGCGCGCCGCTCACGGTCGACTCCCTGACCCTGGTGGACGAGGAGCCCGGCGATCCCTTCGCGCCGCCAGTTCCTCGTCGTCGACGAGGGTGAGCATCGGCTCGCCAGGTACTCCGAGCATGACGACGACGAAGCGGGTCCACGCGTCGCTGAGATGGTTCGCGGCCTGGTAGTGGATGACGTCACCTCCGGGCTCCCAGAACGCCTCGCCGGCATGGAGGACCCGCTCGGGCTCACCTTCGAGTTCGAAGATCATCTGGCCCTGAAGCATGTAGCCGAACACGGGACCGGAGTGGCGATGGGGAGGCGTGCCGGGGCTCCCGGGCTCGAGGTTCACGGTGGCCGTCATGACGATGGCAGGCACAGAGACAGCGAAGACCTCGACCGAGTCGAGCATCGCCAGCGGTACCTTCGACTCGACGTCAGGCATGGTGGGCTTTCCTGTCTTGGCTGACTCGGCTATGCGGCTGCGAGGGCGCGGCGCAGGACCGAGCCGAGTTCGGCTATCTGCCGTTGGGACACGTCCGCTGAGAGGATGGCTTGTGATCCGTGAAATGTTCCAGCCCACTGATGCAGCTCGACCGAGACGCCGGCCTGGAGGAGACGCTGGGCGTATTCGATGGCTTCGTCGCGGTTCGGATCGAACTCGGCGCAGGCGATGTACGCCGAGGGTAGGTTGCCCAGATCGTCTGCGCGTGCCGGCGCGGCGTACGGCGAGGCCGGGGCGGAGCCCAGGTAGTGCTGCCACGATGCGGAGACCTTGTCGCGGGTCATGAACGGGGTGTCGGTGAAGGTGCGGGCAGACCACGTCTGCTGCCGATCATCGAGCTCGGGCTGGCTGAGGAGCTGGAAGCAGGCAGTGGGGCCGTGCTGGTCACGCGCGCGCAAGGCGACTGCGGCCGCCAACCCTGCGCCGGCAGCATGGCCGCCGACGGCGATCCGACCCGGGTCGATCCCGAGCTCTGAAGCGTTCTCGACCGTCCAGACGAACGCGGCATGGGCGTCCTCAAGGGCGGCAGGGAACCGCGCCTCGGGAGCTCGCCGATATGCCACCGAGACCACGGTCGCACCGGAGCTCTCCGCGATCCGTACGGCCCACGGATGCTCGGTCTCCAGATCACCCATCACGAAGCCTCCGCCGTGCAGCCAGACGATGGCCCCGTGTGCTCGACGCGGGCGGTAGGTCCGCACGGGAACCGGCGCGCGCCCCGCCACCACGTGGTCCTCGATCTCCACCCCCGTGGTGTCTGGCGGCGGCGCGACGGCAACCAGAGCGGCGAGCTGCTCGCGTGCGGTGACCGGGTCGGTCAGGCTCGCCGGCGGGAACGATCCCAGGAACGGTTCCAGCTCTGCGTCCAGTCGCATCTGCTTCATCGTGGTCATCACCTTTCACCCTCTTCGGGCGTTTTGTCGGTAGAGCAGGGTCACGGCGAGGAGGCCGGGCAGGCACGGCAAGAGCCCGACAAACCCCAGCAGCGGGGACAGACCGGTCGCACCGGAGGTGTCCTTGAGCAGCAGGTCGGTGAGGGCGATGCCGAGGCCGAGAAGAAGGGCGGCCGTCGCCAGCGGCGCGGTCCACCACTTGCCGGTGGCGAAAGCGCGGATGACGATGGTCCATCCGCCCACACCCAAGATCCCGATCACGGTCAAGATCACCTCATAAGTGGTGACAGCTGTGTCGATGCGTGCCTGGCTGTAGCTCGGATATCCGGCCCGGATGTGGTTCTCCAGCCTGTGCGAGGTGGCTCGGTCCATGTACGGGGCAACCGTGGCGACCACGGTGGTGGCCAGGCCTGCGTACAGCGCCGCGAGCACCGACCGCTGTCCATCCTGGTTGTCTTGTCTCCGGTCCGTACTGGTGCTGGGGTCGTGCAGTCGGCTTGTCATGACTCTTCCTGGTTCGTGGTCGTCGAATCTGCGGGCCATCGCTACGGCGATGACGAGCAGACCCGTTCGGTCGTTCATGTCTGAGTCGACTCTCATGGGAGGTGACAGCGCCGTGCTACGAGGAATGCGAAGAGTGGCGGCCTCGGGTGACGAGAAAGCGAAAAGGTCGACGTCGCGCAGCGCTGGCCGGTCACCGGGCTGGCGTCCGGAACCGTGCCGCCTCGGCGTCCGCGGTGTCGATGCGTTCGAGGAAGCGCTGCGCGCTGCGCGCCGCGGGATGGGCGGCCACGGAAGCAAGGACGGCGAGGACGGCGATCACGGCCCAGCCGGGAGCGCCCCACTGGAGCGCCAGGAAGGTGTAGAGGCCGGGGAAGATCACGGGACCGACCTGGTAGCCGAGACTCCACACACCTTGGTAGTCGCCGAGGCGACGGAAGTCGGACAGCTCGGACTGGAAGCCCCAGTCCGAGGCCGACTGCCACAGCTCGGCTCCGGTGATCGTCACGTGGCCCAGCCAGATCAGCATGATCGAGGCCCAGCCGACCGTCTCGTGGGTCACGGAGATGACCAGGCACGACAGCACGAACGCCCACCCCGACAGCCGTACGGCGCGTAGTGCGCCGTCAACTGTCTCCGAGCCGCGGGAGGCTCGAACCTGGAGCAGCACCGCCATCACGGTGTTCGTGCCGAACAGCCAGGCCAGGAGGGTGTGTGGCGCGTCGGTCCGCTCGACCAGCCACAGCGGCACCACGACGTTGAGCAGCACCTGGTTCGAGGTGAGGACGGCGTTGGTGATCGACAGAACGACGAACCCCCGGTTACGCCAGGCCGGTGGCGTCACCGTGAGCTGATGGCCGGACGGCGGCGCCGGGCGCGTTGGCCGCTCCACCGATGGCAGTCGAGCGACCATCACCGCGTTGATGATCAGCACCGCGCCCGTGGCCAGGGGGACGCTGGTGATTGCCGACTTCGTCCCGATGGCCAGGGCGATGCCCCCCGCCAAGGCGCCCAGTGAGAAGCCGACGTTGCGCGCGGCACGCAGGTGGGCCAGTGCACGCACCCGCACGTCCCGTGGGAAGATGGCAAGCCGGTAGACGTTCTTGCCAGTGGAGCCGGCCAGGGTCACGGCCGAGAGCAGCGACAGCAGCACGACGAAGCCGAGCATGTCTCCGGCGGCGGGCCAGGCGAAGTACAGCAAGGCCTCGACGAACGAGGCGATCGCCCAGAGGGCTTGTGGGCCCATTCGGTCGGTGAGACGTCCGAGCGGCACCGAGAGAGCCAGTGTCACCACGCCGGCGACCGACATCCCCAGTCCGATCTGGGCGCCGGTGAGCCCGACGACCTGGGTGAAGAAGACGGCGGTGCCGGTCATGAAGGAGCCGGTCGCGAAAGCCGACAACACGCACTGCAGAGCCAGGTCACGCTCGAGAGCAGCCGGCGGCATGATCCGACTCAGAGCCCCGCGGATGCTCATCTCAGTCGGTGGTGGTCGACGCCCGGCCGGTTCCGGCGTGCCGGCTCGATGTTGTGATTGAGCGCGAATCGGTTGTCGGGGTCGTAGATGCGTTTGATCCGGGCGAGCCGTTGGTACGTGTCGGTGGGATACACCGTCGTCAGGTCCGAGGCATTGGCGGACCCTTGGAAGTTGAGGTAGGTGCCGATCCCGCGAGCCGCGACCAGCCGCCAGGACACGAGCCCGCGCTCTAATCGTGCCTCGCTCGCCGAGTCAGGGAACATGAACAACCCCACGATCATCGCAGTCGCGTCACGGTGGGCGAAGGCCGTCGCATCGGAGGGCACGCGGCTGAAGGCGCCACCGAGACTGCGCACCGCGACCGCGGTCGGAACGCCCGAGTCGTGGACACTCAGGACGCGGGTGATGGTGGCGTCGTCGAGCGTCGAGACGAGGGTGTTGCGCATGACCAGCCGCAGACCCCGTGGGTGCGCGGCGTGCTCGAGGATTTCGGCGTAGTCGCACTCGGAGATGTTCACCGAGGTCGCCGTTCCCAGGTCGAGCAGCGGCCGGAGAGCCGCATCGGCGCGGGACGATGTGGTCCCGGGCCTGCCCGCGTAGCTCAGCAGCGCGACGACCGAAGGGGTCGCGCCGGGCAGCCGCGGCGTGAGCGCGAGAGTGCTCGAGAGCTCCTCGGGGGCCGCCTGCATCGCGTCGCGCCAGCGGGCCATCAGGTCGGCCGCATCGTCAAACTGGTAGGTCACCGTTCCGAAGTGCACCGTCCCGACAGGTTGGGCACGGAAGTCGAAGTCGACGACGACGCCGAAGTTGCCCCCACCGCCACGCAGAGCCCAGAACAGATCAGGATGCTCGGCCGGCGAGGTGGTCAGCAGACCTCCGTCGGCGGTCACCACCCGCGCCCCGACCAGGTTGTCGATCGTCAGCCCGTGCTGACGCACCATCCAGCCGATCCCCCCGCCCAAGGTGAGGCCACCGACCCCGACATCAGCCGTGTCGCCGGCGGTGATGGCCCAGCGGTACGGAGCCAGAGCTTCAGCCACTCGACCCCAGGTGGCCCCGCCGCCGACACGTACCAGGCGGCGTTCCCTATCGAGGATCTCGACATGGTCCAGACGCCTCAGATCGATCACCATGCCTCCGGTGTTCGTGCTGTGGCCGAGGGGGCTGTGGCCACCCGAGCGCACCGAGACCGCCAAGCGGTGCACTGTGGCGTAGCGGAGTGCCGCCGCGACCTCGCCGGGCTCTCGGGGTCTGACCACCAGCGCCGGTTGGCCGGTCGCGAAGAACGTGCGCGCGGCGGCGTCATACCCGTCGTCGCCAGGTCGCAGTGCATCAGCGATCAGAGCGTCCTGCTGTGAGGTCATCGATGTCTCCGAGGGTCGTCGAGGTGAGCGCCGGCAGGGCCGCCACGCGGGTGGAGCCCTACCGGCGCTCGGGGGAGGGGGGTCAGCGGGTCAGGGGATGGTCTGCGTCGCTGCGGCCCGAATCGTGCTTGATGTGCGACTCGATCCTCGAGCCAGGTTCGTGCGACGTGCTATGCGATAGTCGAAAGATGACGGCCGGCCCTTGCGAATCGGCGAAACGTGCCGCCTCCGACAACGCTCGAAGTCGACCGGCGTCTAGGGCTGCTGCTCGGCGGCGGCCTTCATGGCCATGAGCCAGCCCTGCAACGCCGAAGACAGCTTGTCGCTGTTGTAGAACATGGTCAGCAGCGGGCCGGCCATGGACTCTTCGCTGTAGAGTCGAGTCCGGTGGTCGTCAAGCGCGGACAGGACGTTGCGGTGAATGGCCCGCGCACCGGAAGAGACGCCGGTCCAGGTGAGCTCGTGAAGAGGCTCGACGACTGCGAACCGGGACGTGATGCGGGCGCTGCCGTTCATCCAGGTGAAGGCTGCATCGGGCGCAACACCACCGGGCAGGTCCACAGCGGATATGTCCGGGGACACGTACGGCCATGCCGCAGCGGTGCTGAGCACCGTCCACACCTGCGGCAGACGTGCGTCGATGCACACGGAGCCAGAGGCAGTGACCGCCGCGCGCTCATCGATGTGGCCCCGCTTGGCGTACTGCTCGTGCAAGACCCGCATGCTGGGGCCGCGGTACAGCAGACGTGACATGGGATCTCCTCTGTCGGGGGATGGGAGGGAGCGGCCGCCGGACGGTCTGGGTCGCCGCGTGCCTGATGAGGTGCTGCCCGTGATCCGACTCTCGGCTGACCCGTGGCCGGTGCGCTATGCGGAAGCCGAAAAGGTGACCCCCGCTCTTGCGCATAGGCGAAGGCGGCGAAGCGTGCGGCGTAGCATCGTGGTCACCTCGGGTGGAAGGAGTGGGCGGTGGTCCACACCAAGCCGGCGACCACGATCGGAGTCGACCAGACGCTCGGCACGGTGGCTGCCAAGCTGATCGACGAGACCGACGACCTGGTCGAGACCATGCTGAGCCGGATGCGCGACGAGGCACCGGGTTTCGATGTCTACTCCCGGCCCGAGCTCGCCGAAGGCCTGCGCGCGTCGTGCTACGGAAACGTCCGAGTCGCCCTGCAGGCGCTCGGCGGCGACCGTGAACCACCACGCAACGCTCCTGCTGAAGCCCTGCACGAGGCGAGAGCGACGGCGCGCGCCGAGGTGGGTCTCGAGCCGCTGCTGCACACCTATCGGATCGGTCATGCGGTCGTGCTCGAGCGGTTCTTCACCCTTCTCGAGGAGCTCGACCTCGCCTCGGCCCAGCGACACAGCGCCACCTTGGTCGGGTCGAAGTACCTGTTCGCCTACGTCGACCGTGTCGTGGGCGAGGTTTCCGAGGAGTACGCCGTCGAGCGCCAGCGCGTGCTCCGCAGCAGCATCCAGCGACGGGTCCAGCTCGTCCGCGACGTCTTGGCGGGGGCCAGCATCGACAGCGCCGAGCTCGGCTACCGACTCGAGCAGGAGCATGTCGCGGTGGTGGCCGTCGGCTCGACGGCCGACGCTTCTCTCCGCGACCTGGCGCGCCGGCTGGAGCGCAGCCTGCTCACCGTCGCGATGACCGATGACACCGTGTGGGCGTGGCTGGGTTCCTCCCGTCGTTCCGATCCACACGAGTGGCAGGACATCGTCTGGGCGCGGGGCGGCGACACGACCCGGTATGCCGCGGGGGAGCCGTCCCGCGGGATCGCCGGATTCCGCGAGAGCCATGAGCAGGCTCTCGCGGCGTCCCGGGTCTCGGCGCACCTGGGGCAGGGCGTGACCCGGTACGACGACGTGGCGCTGGAGGCGGCGATGCTGTCAGATGTGCGAGCCGCACGCCGCTTCGTGGAACGTGAGCTGGGTTCCTTGACCGCGAGAGATGCCAAGACCTCGGCGTTGCGAGAGACTCTGGGGACCTACCTCCAATCCGGTCTCAACGCCGCAGCAGCGGCACCCGAGCTGCATGTCAGCGACCGCACTGTCGCCTACCGGATTCGCTCCATCGAGGAGCTGATCGGTCGCAGCGTGCTGAGCCGTAGCAGCGAGCTCGCGGCGGCCATCCGTCTCCATCGTGTTCTCAGCAGCTGATACCGACCTGACGTGCGCGAGGGTCAGGCTGGTCTGAATGGTGTCAGTCGAGTGGACGGCAAACTCTGAACGACGGCGCGCCAGCTACCGAACTACGTCACAGCCTCCGTGCCGGCCCGCTTACCTGGCTCGATGTCCACCGAGGCCTGACGGATTCCTCGTGGGCGACCAGCCGTTGTTTTGGACCCTCGCGCCTCGGTGGCCTGCTTCGGGGAAGCGCAAGAAGACACCTGAAGCCTGCGGCTTCTGTGGAGCGGACCCACGACACCACGCCACATGCTGACGGGGTCCGATCCACCACCCTCGGGAAACGCCATGACCCACCGCGACCTCCACACCGACCTGGCGCACGAGCACCGTGACGAACTCTCCCGGCGTGCCCACGCACGAGGACTCGGAGCCGCGGTGCGGGCGACTCGAAGGCACCGGGACGTGAGCCTCGAGCTTGTGGGTGGGCTTCCGTTCGTCGCCCCCTCCCTCCGTCGGCATGACGCAGGACAAGCGAGGGCGGGGGCGTGAGCACCGTCGGCGCTGGGCACACCGCGGCGCCCCCGTTGCCGCTGGCCGACTCCGTCTCACCTTGGTGGCCGGGCTTACCGTGCCAGACCGAGGACCCGGATCTTTGGTTCGCAGTCACGCCCGAGGGGGTGGAGGAGGCCAAACGCCTCTGCATGAGGTGCCCGGTTCGCCTCAGCTGTCTAGCTATGGCACTGGGCAGAGCCGAACCCTGGGGAGTCTGGGGTGGTGAGCTGTTGGTCCACGGACAGATCCGGCCATACAAGCGGGGGCCGGGCCGGCCCCGCAAGGAAGCGACTGCGGCATGAGGCAACGGTCTATCCGCGAGCCATGACATAGGTGACCTACTTAGGGCAGTGCCGAAGTGGGACTTGATCCGGTGTGCATTTAGTGTCCAGATTGGCACGGCCCGGGGGAGTGGCAGTGGGTTTCAGTCGGCAGTGTCAGAGCGGCTGATCCCGCACAGGCTCGGCTTCTCGATCATGCAAGCGGATTGGCGGAAGTGACCGCTCATGCCGCTGTCCGCGCGCGGCCCGGCTGCCCCGTAAGTCGGAGCTCGACGCCCGCCTGGCACCCATCTCGTTCCGACGTTCGCCGGCGAGCGTTGTCATGCCCCCTTGCGTGAAGACGACGGCCAGACGCGTGCCTACGACGTGCGCGTCCACCCGTCGAGCCAGAAGCCGACCCGCCCGTTGTCGACCTGATGCGTGTGTCGGCCGCTGACCCGGTGTCCGTCGACGTGTCCGCGCCCGTGGACCTTCAGGTAGGTCTCGGAATAGTCCAGGATCGTCCCCGACTCGTCGTCCTCGACCGTCGCCGCGCCGCGGGCGCGGATGGACAGGTCGATGCGCGTCGTGCTCTCGGCTCCTGTGGAGCTGTCGAAGATCGGGAAGTCGCCGTGGACCGTCAGCCGGTTTGTCTTCTGGTGGAACACCGCGACGTCGGTGACCGCGTTCTCCTCGATGTCCCGGCTCCCGATCAGGACGCACGGCGTGCCGGTGACGTCGTCGTAGGGTCCGGGCGGCACAGCGTCATGTGGGCACTGCCAGTCGAGCAGACCGCCGGTGAGCCCGTCGTCGTCCTCCTCGACGTTGAGCCAGCCGGTGTGCCAGTTGCCGGCCGTGTGAACGTAGTGGCCGTGGTGCACCCAGCCGAGGTCGCCGAAGTCGTACTCGACCCCATACTGTCCGGGCTCCCATCCGGCCGGCGGATCGGCGTGCGCGGGCCCGCCGGCGCCCAGAAGCGCTCCGGCAGCCGTCGTCGTGGCGAGGGCGAGCGTCGCCCAGATCTTCCGAGCGTGCATCATCCGGCAATGCTGCGACGTGCTCCGACCGGGCGCATCACCGAATCTGAGTGACTCCGCCATCGGTCGCAACAAGTGGTCGAGGACGATGGGCCATGACCGGAAGGGGCACTGCGAGTCCCGTCAGCTGTTGGGCACCATGATCGCGCGGTACTTCCAGGTGCCGTCCGAGCTGACGACCGTGGGGCTGCCGGTCACCCGGCCGCCCGAGAAGGCCACGCTCCGCAGCGACCCGTCGGTCGACGAGCCGTACAGGATCCGCCCCGAGGCCAGGGTCATGCCCGCCACGCCGGCGAAGCTCACGCCGTTGGTGTCGGCCTGGAACGTCAGGGCGCCCACCACGTCGCTCTCGGGAGTGAAGTACCGGTAGTAGAGGTGGCTGTCGCCGAAGACCGTGTAGTAGATCCGGTGGGTGGCGGTGTCGTAGAACATCCCCGTCATGTTCGAGATGGCAAAGGGGATGCGCGAGCCGTCGTCGGGGTCGTTGTACAGGTTGACCGTCTTCTGGGTCCCGATGGCGCCGGTCGTCTTGTTGAAGGTCCGCTTGTAGAGGTTGCCGTCGCTGGACCCGTAGTAGACGGTGCCGTTGAGCAGGAACGCGCCCCGCACCGTCGACCAGTCCATCGTCGAGTTGGCGGTCGTGGGCGAACCCGTGGGTACGCCGCCGGCGTCCACGCTGCGGCGCTGGAGCACACCGGTGGTGCTGCCGCCGGCGGGAGCGTCGTCGTTGATGATCTCGATCCCGTTGATCAGCGGGTTCTCGGTGATCGCCGAGAGGTCGACGTCGACCCCGTCGGAGTCCGCCGTGATGTCGAAGGACCGCATCGTGCCCTTCTTGTCGCCGGCGGCGGCGACGATGTCGAAGTGCGAGAGCCTGGTGACGCCGTCGATCGCCACGTCGAAGACCCGCTGTCCGGGCTGGGACGTTCCGCTGTACTGGTTGGCGAAGTAGAGCCGGACCGTGACGTGCTCACCCGTCGGCACCGGGAAGTTCCAGTTCTGGCTGCCGTACCGCTCGTTGTCGAAGATGTCCGGCGGTGTCGTCGAGGGCACCGTGGCGTCGAAGGGCACCGACGTGCCCCAGCCGGCCGTGCTGCCGCCGCTGACGTAGCCGTCGGAGGTCGTCCAGTCGGGCCCTCCGTCCGTGGCCTGGAGCGCCGGCCCGCCGGCGTCCACCCGGTAGAGGACGTTGCTCGCCGCCGCGGTGGTGCGCTGGGCCGCGAAGAGATCGTTGGGCAAGGTGGCGGCCGGCACGGTCGGGATCGTCGTGCCACCGGCCACCGGCATGAACGCGATGCGGCCGTGGGTCTCCTTGCCGAGCTGCTTGGTGTCGCTGCCCACCCACAGGCCCTGGGTGGTGGCGTAGAGCGCCTGGGCGCCGACGCCCCGGGCGCGGGTCGGGTTCCACGACAGGGGCAGGCCGTTGACCGCGTCGAGGGCCGCGATGCCCGGACGCGAGACCGCGCCCGGCCCCGCCTGGTCCCCCTGGTACGGGTTGTTCTCCCAGCGCATGTGCCCGCCCACGTAGACAGCCCCGCCGGTGATCGCGACGCCGTACGTCGTGTCCCCGCCGGTGTAGTCCTGCCAGGTGGGGTCGTCGCCGGTGCTGTTGGTCTCCCAGCGCGTCACGGAGTCGCACATCGTGCCGGACCCGGCCCCACCGGCGAAGGCACCGGTGGCGGAGACGACGAAGTAGGAGCCGTCGGGTGAGAAGTCGATGTCGCGGGTGAAGGTGTCGAAGACACCCGCGCACGAGTTGTGGGCACGGTCGAACCGGTCGGTGAACCACGGGTCGAGGCTCGCGGTGGCGCCGCCGACGTCCAGCAGCGCGATCTGCGAGCGGGTCTGGCCGCCGACGGTTGAGAAGTTCCCGATGGCCGCCAGTCGCGTTCCGTCGGGGGAGACGTCGAAGCGCTTGATGTTGGTGCTGCCGCCACCGTTGTTGTTGGGGTCGTAGACGCCGAGGAACGGGACGTCGTACCCCGAGAGCACCGCTCCGGTCGTGCTGTCGAGGGCGGCGAACGCGTCGCGCGTGCTCACCGTGGTGCCGTTCTTGACGCTGGTGAAGGCGCCCCCGATGTAGACGCGTGAGCCGCGGACCACCACGTCGTTGACGTAGGAGTTCGGCACGGCCTTGAACTGCGAGACCACCGACCCGCTCGCGGTGAGCTTCACGAGTCGCTTGACCGACGTGCTGCCACCGGCCGAGCTGAAGGAGCCGGCTGCGTAGATGTACGTGCCGTCGGTGTCCAGGGAGTTCACCGGACCGCCGAGGTTGGGGTTGAACGACATGTCGATCGCGCCGGTCGTGGCGTTGAAGGCGAAGATCCGGTTCCGGGCCACGTCGTCGGAGGTGTTGCCGAACGTCCCGGAGGGGCTCACGGACGTGAAGGTGCCGGCGGCGATGATCTCGTTGCCGACCTGGGTGATCGCGTTGACCGAGCCGTTCATCGCGTGCGGGGTGAAGTCAGCGGGGTTCGCCGAGACCACGGCGCTGCCGAGGTCGGTGTTGACCGCACTCGCCGGTGACGACTCCAGTCCAACGAGGGTGAGCCCGACGACCGAGAGAACGGCAGCCCGGCGACGCAGACGTGAGGACATGGGAAGGCACCCGACTTTCAAATGGCGCTCGTCCCGAACCGACGAGTTGATGCGTCAAGGTACGAGCGCGGCTTCCCGCGAACGGACGGCGAGAGCTCCAATTGCTCAATTCTGGGGAGTGATTCCTCGCGACGGACGCCGGGCATGCCCACCGGCCGCCTGCGGGCGTTGTCCTGGCGTCCCGATCGGTTCCTGCTGAGCGGGTCCGGCTCGTCGAGAGCCGTCTGCGACACGCCCACGTCGGTCACGCCCACCTCCGTCTCGGGAGGCGTGTCGGTCCCTAACCTGGAACTGGCTCCTGCATCCATCCCCATGCCTGTGGGGGCCTAGTGCAACGCCCGCTGACGTCCCCCGACGCGGCGGGCGTTGTCACGCCCCGGCCCGGACATGCCTGTGGCCACCGAGGTCCCCCCGACCTCGGCGGCCACAAGATCCCAAGCCTCGCCTGCCCCGTTCCAGTAGCACAACGCTGGGCCCGCCACCCGCCTCGATCTCGGAGTTCAGGGTCGAATGGCCGAACGGCCACGCGGATCTGACCGATGGGGCGTCCGAACGGGCTAGTTAGTCGGGGCCTCCGAACGACGGGTCCCGGGCCGTGCCAGAGCGAGACAGCCCACGCACAGGACAGCCACAAGGGTGTACCGCGGCAACGGTCGGTCGATGCATCCTCGGAGCGCCCCGGACGGATGAAGCGCGACGTCCGGCCCGGGGCGCCACCTGGTACCGGGCATGCACTGTCCAGGCGGCCCCGCGCCCCGCAGCTCGAGCAGATGCGGGGCGCTTCCCCGTCTTCTGGGCAGAGGGCACCCCTCCCACGAGGTGAGCGAGTGCCCTCGACGGCGATGTCGTGGGGTCCTGCGGTGGGGCCTCTTCTGGGACCAGGTCTCCTTCATGACCCTGCTCTGGATGCTTCCCGACCGGCGCGGCCACGGCGTCGGCGCCGCCCTCGTCGAGGCATGGGAGAGGTCCCAGCTCACCGCTGGTCACGACCTGGTGCTCACCTCGACCATGTCCTCTCAGAGGTCGAAGCATCTCTACCGCAGGCTCGGCTACGTCGACAGCGGGGCCGCTCCTGCTGCCCGACGAACCCGCCGAGACCATCCTCCGCAAGCCGTTGGCGTAGCGGCCGGCGAGACCGTCCGAGGTCGAGCCGCGCGGCGCTCCGGTGTGCCGTGATCACCTAACCAGGGGATGCGACGGTGACCCGCCGGGCAGGAGCCTGGGACAAGCCCTGAATCCCCGATCAGGGCTCGGCGCTCCCTCCGAACACCCCATGCTCGGCCGGGGGTGCCATTGCGCAACGCCCGTCGGTGTCCGCCGGCGGGCGTTGTCGCGTGTCGGGACCCGTCCTCGCCGAGGCTTTGCCGACGATCGTGTCTCCGGAGGAGCAGTCAGGGAACCTGAGGGGTACCGCCGTTGCGGTCCGGGGAATGGTCGGGCGGTGGAGGCCAGCCGCTGGCGCTTGGAGCCGTCAGGCGGCGGGCCGCCGCCGACGTCGGTCGGATGCCCGCTCTACAGTCACCAGACATGGGATCGGGTGCCGTCTGGGGCTCCGGGGTCGCCGCGTTCACCGCGTCGCTCGTGGAGATGGTCGAGGCTCTCACGATCGTCCTGGCCATGGGGCTCACCCGCGGCTGGCGATCGACCCTGTGGGGAGTGGCCGCCGCTCTGGTGACGTTGGCCGGGTTCACGGCCGTGGCCGGCTACGCGCTGACGCACTGGCTGTCCGAGGCCGCCCTGCAGCTGGCCGTCGGTGCCCTCCTCCTGACCTTCGGGCTCCAGTGGCTTCGCAAGGCGATCCTGCGATCCGCCGGCCGCAAGGCGATGCACGACGAGGCCGCCATCTTCGCCGAGCAGGAGGCCCGGGCCGAGCGCGCCCAGGGGTCCGCGGCCGGGTGGGACTGGCTGTCGTTCGTCGTCAGCTTCAAGGGCGTGCTCCTCGAGGGCCTCGAGGTGGTGTTCATCGTGCTCACGTTCGGTGCGAACGCCGGCGACCTGCGCGTCGCGGTGTGGGCCGCGGTGGCGGCGTTCGCTGCGGTCCTCCTGCTCGCGGTCGCCGTCCGGGCCCCGCTGACCCGCGTCCCCGAGAACACCCTCAAGTTCGGAGTCGGCCTCCTGCTGACGACGTTCGGGACGTTCTGGTCGATCGAGGGGCTCGGGGTCTTCAGTGACTCGGGGCGCAGCCTGTCCTGGCTCGGCGGGGACGCGATGGTCCCGGTGCTCCTCGCCGCGTGGTTCGTCCTGAGCCGCGCCCTGGTGTCCGCTCTGCGGGTGCCGTCGGGTGCGGTGCCGATCGTGCCGCCGAGTACGTCGGGGGTCCGGTGATGGCCCTGCTCAAAGGATTCTGTCGGTTCTGGTACGACTTCCTGGTCGGGGACGACTGGACCATCGCCTGCGGGGTCGTGGTCGTCCTGGCCGCCGGCGCCGTCGTCGTCCGCCTGGTCGACGTCGACATCCACGTGATGACCGCCGTGCTGGCGCTGGTCATCATGGGGCTCTTCGCGGTCTCCCTGCTCCGGGAGGCCAGGCGAAGCCGTCGGTGACGACCGCTCGACGGCGGCGGGGGAACCGCGAACGATTCGCCAGAACTGGTCCGGACATGCCTGTGGCCACCGAAGTCCCCCCGACTTCGGCGGCCACAAGATCCCAAGCCCGCCTGCCCCGTCCAGTGGCACAAACGCTAAGACACCTCGAGTCGGCGACGGCGCCGAACACGCGCAGATGGCCCGGAGGGCGTGCGGAACTGACCGATCGGTCAACCCATCTGACCATGACGGCCACCGGTCGGGGAGCCGCCGACGGCCCTCCTCAGGAGTGAGTCCCCGCTCACGGGGTACGGACGGGACTCGTCAGTGTTGAGCACGTTCGAGCATCGGAGCAGTCGATGGGTTTCCTGCTGTGGCTTCTGGCCGTCATCCTCGTCATCGCCGGGATCGTGACGCTCTTCAAGGGCGGCATCATCCTCGGCATCATCCTGATCATCGTCGGTTTCGCGGTCGGTCCCGGCGGATGGAGCATCTTCAACCGACGCCGCGCCTGAGGCGAGGAGCGGTCAGTCTCGGGTGAGCCCGATCCGCCAGGCAGTACTGGCGCTGACCGGGCCGTCGAACGTCGCACCGTTCGAGGCGCTTCTCCACCCGGGCGGCAGCGCGCCGCTCGGGTGGTAGCCCTCGGGCCAGGTGACGGCCACGTGGAGCGTCTCCGGGTTGACGAGGTCCTGCGGGTCGACGTCCAGGTGGTAGACCATCGCGCGAGGCCCCAGCACGTCGGCGGCGTGCTGCAACCGGTAGCTGACGTCGAACGTCGCCGACTTCCCCTGGTCGACCAGCAACGGTCTCTGGAGATAGTGCCGGTTGGTCACCGTCGCCACGGTCGGCACGTGCACGTGCACCTGCACCGGCTTCCCGTTCACGTGGGCCGACTCCAGGGACGCATGCCGCGGCAGGAACACACCGACCAGCGTCCCGAGCACGCCGGTGTCGTAGCCGAAGCCGGGGTCCTCACCCGGGAGTGAGTACGGCGGTGCCTGGTTGTCGACCTTCACGTGGAGGGCGGCCCGGGCACTTCCGTCGGCGCGTAGCCGGACCGTCGAGGTCACCTCGCGGTGCTGGAAGAAGTCGTTCTTGCTGCCGTTGAGGTTCTGGGTGAACACCCCGACGTAGTCGTACGGCGTGGGGCTCAGGTCACCGGTCAGGCCGGCGTGGCCGAAGCTGTGCTCGACCGTCCGGTCGCGGAAGTAGACGACGAAGTGGCGTCCCTCCGCGCTCTTCGCCAGCGACTTGACCTTCTCCTGCATCCGGCCGCCCTGGAAGAACTGCCGGCGGAACGCGGGGACCAGCTCGGCGTTCAGCTGGTGCCGCTGCTCGGTGGAGTTGAACGCCTCGTAGCTGCCGCCGAGCACCTTGACCAGGTTTCCGGCGTTGATCTGGCCGACCGGCGCCATGTCGATCGGGCCGGTGATCCGGAACAGGTTCGCCAGTCCCTGCAGGTCGATCGCGATCAACCCGTCGAACCGCGGCCCGGGGAACGCCTTCCGGTAGCCGCGCAGCAGCTCCTCGCCGGAGACCGACCACCAGGGCGAGAACGTCGAGTTCGCCACCCGCTGCGCCGGCTGCGGGTGGAACGAGTTGCCGGGCACGCGGGGCCAGGTCTGGATGGAGCCCGGACCCTGGAAGTCCTCGGCGTTGACGGTCGACCCGAACGACGCGACGCCGTGCTCGAACCGCATGGTGGTGAACGACAGCGCGGCACCCCCGGAGTAGCGCAGCTCGGAGGGGTTGAGCATCGCCAGCAGGTAGGTGCGAGGGCCGTCGGCGCCGACCAGCTGGGGGAGTGCCCGGATCAGCGGCTCGTCCGTCCGGTACGTCGCCCGCACCGGCGCCAGGTAGTGCATCGCCTTGTTCTTCGCGGCGTCGATCCGGCCGCCCACGAGGGGCGTGTTCCCCTTCACCTGGTCGAGCTCGCTCATCGCCTGCTCGAGGTGGGGTCCGATCGCGGAGGTGCGGTCGGCCACCTTCTGCAGGAGCGCCAGGTCGATCCGCTGGCCGCGCACGAGCTCCGCCGACCCTCCGGAGACGACCGGATAGATCTGGAGCCCGAGCTCGGCGACCGACGTGCCCTGGTCGAGCGCGGCGATCAGGTGCCGTTCGTCCTCCACGGCCCCGCCGGCCACGGGGACGCGGGACCAGACCTCGCTGCCGAGCCCGTGGGCGTCGCCGTGGGCCTTCGCGACGTGGGCACGCGCCTGCCGGACGTAGGTGCGGGCCTGCCCGAAGTGCTCCTGGGCCAGGGCGGTCTTCGCCGACGTGAGGTCGCGCTGCGCGGCTTCCGCCTGGTGCTTCGCCGACAGCAGCGGGCGCGCGAGCACCGCGAGGGCCACGCCGGCGAGCATGACGACGAGCAGGATGCCGAGGCACACGAGGCGGCGCCGACGGCGCCGGCTCCGGCGTACCCGGACCTTCACCCGCACCCGCTCGGGGCGGGTCGTGCTCTCGCCGGGGGGTGCGTCCGAGGTGGGCTCGTCGGCGGTCACGCCACGAGTAAACAGGGTTGGGCCCCGCTCGGCGCGGGTAATGCGTGCGAACTCGCGGCGGGGCGCTGGATACGATCGCCACGTCCCAGCACCACTTCCTCGACCCGCACAGGAGCAGTCGTGTCCGACCTGAAGATCGTCCTCACCCACGCCGGAGCGCGTGAGGAGCGGACGGTCACGACGGGCACCAAGGCGTGGGAGCTGTACGCCGACGACAGCGCGGTGATCGCGGCGCGGGTCGGCGGTGTGCTCCGGGATCTCGCCTACGAGCTCCAGGACGGCGACGAGGTCGAGGACGTCGCGATCGACAGCAAGGACGGCCGCGACATCCTGCGGCACTCGACCGCCCACGTGATGGCCCAGGCCGTCCAGCAGCTGTGGCCGGACGCCAGGCTCGGGATCGGGCCGCCGATCGAGAACGGCTTCTACTACGACTTCGACGTCGACACCCCCTTCGTGCCCGAGGACCTCGAGAAGATCGAGACCGCGATGCGCAAGATCATCAAGGAGGGCCAGCGGTTCTCCCGCCGTCCGGTCGCCGACGCGGACGCGATCACCGAGCTCGCCGACGAGCCCTACAAGCTCGAGCTGATCGGCCTCAAGGGCTCGGGACACGCCGACGACGCGGCCGAGGGTTCGAACGTCGAGGTCGGCGGTGGCGAGCTGACCATCTACGACAACCTGCGCCGAGACGGTGAGCTGGCCTGGAAGGACCTCTGCCGCGGCCCGCACCTGCCGACCACCAAGCGGATCCCGGCGTTCAAGCTGATGCGCACCGCTGCGGCGTACTGGCGCGGCGACGAGAAGAACAAGCAGCTCCAGCGCATCTACGGCACCGCCTGGGAGAGCAAGGAGGCGCTGGCGGAGCACCTGCACCGGCTCGAGGAGGCCGAGAAGCGCGACCACCGCAAGCTCGGTCGCGAGCTCGACCTCTACTCCTTCCCCGACGAGCTCGGGCCCGGCCTGGTCGTCTTCCACCCCAAGGGCGGCGTCATCCGCCGGGTGATGGAGGACTACGTCCGGCAGCGGCATCTCGAGGAGGGGTTCTCCTACGTGAGCTCGCCCAGCATCAGCAAGGACGGGCTGTTCCACACCTCCGGCCACCTGCCGTACTACGCCGACACGATGTACCCCCCGATGGAGCTCGAGGGCACGAAGTACCAGCTCAAGGCGATGAGCTGCCCGATGCACAACCTCATCTACCAGTCGCGCGGCCGCTCCTACCGCGAGCTGCCGCTGCGGCTGTTCGAGTTCGGCAACGTCTACCGGTACGAGAAGTCCGGCGTCGTCGGCGGGCTCACCCGCGTGCGCGGGATGAGCCAGGACGACTCGCACTCCTACGTGACCCGCGAGCAGGCCGGCGACGAGGCCAAGAAGCTGCTGGAGTTCTGCCTGGGTCTCTTCCGGGACTTCGGGCTCGACGACTTCTATCTCGAGCTCTCGACGCGCGACGACCGGAACACCGACAAGTTCCAGGGCTCCGACGAGGACTGGGCGAACGCGACCGCGACGCTGCAGCGAGTGGCCGACGAGTCAGGACTCGACCTGGTTCCCGATCCCGGCGGTGCGGCGTTCTACGGCCCGAAGATCTCGATCCAGGCCAAGGACGCGATCGGCCGCACCTGGCAGCTGTCGACGGTGCAGTACGACTTCGCCCAGCCGGCGAGCTTCGGCCTGGAGTACGTCGCGGCGGACGGCTCGCACCAGCAGCCGGTGATGATCCACTCCGCGAAGTTCGGGTCGGTCGAGCGGTTCATCGGCGTGCTCGTCGAGCACTACGCGGGCGCCTTCCCTCCGTGGCTCTCGCCGGTGCAGGTGCAGGGCATCCCGATCGCCGAGCGGCACGTGGCCTACCTCGAGGACGTCGCGAAGCGGATGACCGAGCGGGGGTTGCGGGTCGAGATCGACGACTCCGACGACCGGATGCAGAAGAAGATCCGCAACGCCCAGCTGCAGAAGGTGCCGTTCATGGTGATCGCCGGCGACCAGGACATCGAGGCCGGGGCGGTGTCGTTCCGCTACCGCGACGGCCGTCAGGACAACGGCGTCCCGATCGACGAGGCCATCGAGCGCGTCGCCGCGGCGGTCGCCTCGCGCGAGCAGGTCTGACTCACGATCACCACACGCGGACGTCGTCGTACGCCGAGCGCTCGGCGGCGTCGGGCGGCTCCCAGAACCGGTCGAACTCCTCGAGCTGCTCGCGGGTGATCGGAACGGCCCTCGGGTCGTGGTTGCGCCGCTCGATCCGCCGCCAGCGCTCGTCGAGGGGCACGTCGAGCACGTGCAGCTCGGTCCTGGCTCCGCGCTCGACGGCCGGGACACGACGCCGCTCCCGGGACTCCCGGCGCCAGCCCGCGCTCTCCGCGATCACCGAGACCCCGAGCTCGAGGAGCCTCAGGCCCTGCTGCCACTGGAGGTCCTCGAAGGCGACGCGCATCCGTCCGTCGTGCGGGTCGAGCCCCAGAGCCGTGAACCAGGCGTCCGGGTCGAGGTGCAGGGCGTGGCGCTCCTCGGCCAGTCGCGCGGCCAGCACGCTCTTGCCGCTGCCCGGCATCCCCGCGAGGACGAACAACGTCGGTGCGGCGGTCACCGGACCCGCTTGGTGAAGCGTCGGCACGGCGAGACGAAGGTCTCGCCGAGTGCAAGCACGGGGTAGTCGAAGTCCCCCTCGTCGACCCACCCCTGTTTGGCGTAGAAGGCCTGGGCCCGGTCGTTGCCCCGGACAACGGCGAGCCAGGCGACGTCGTGGCCGGCCGCTGCGATCTGCCGCTCCGCCTCGGTGAGCAGCAGTGCGGCCACGCCGGCACCGCGGAACGGCCGGTCGACGTACACCTGCTCGGCCTCGTCGCCGGCGACCATCACGAAGCCCGCGACCCGGCCGTCGACCTCCGCGACCGTCGTCTCGTCGGTGTCCGCGAGCCGTTGCGCGACCCGGTCGTGGAACGCCTCGCTGGTACGCCGCTCCGTCAGGCCGTCGGGCACGAGCCCCGGGTGCACGTCGTGCCAGCCGCGGTCGAACAGGTCGGCGACGGCGTCGACGTCGGCGGGCGTCGCCGGACGCAGGATCGGGTCGGTCATGGTCCGAGCCTAGGATCCCAGACATGTCCTCCGCCGAGCCCGAGACCGCGCACCAGGAGGGTGTCGGCGCCCCGGACGGGTTGGAGCGGCTGTGGACGCCGTACCGGATGGCCTACATCCGTGGCGAGAACAAGCCGGCCGACGCCACGTCGGGGGAGTGCCCGTTCTGCCGGATCGCCCACGACGAGGACGACGAGCGGTTCCTGGTCGTGCATCGCGGCGAGACGGCGTACGCCGTGCTGAACCTGTACCCCTACTCGCCCGGCCACCTGATGCTCGTCCCGTACCGGCACGTCGCCGACTACGTCGACACCACCGATGCCGAGGCCGCCGAGATCACCGCGCTGACCAAGACGGCGCTGCGCACGCTGGCCGCGGTCTCGCACTCCGAGGGGTTCAACGTCGGGATGAACCAGGGCTCGGCCGGCGGCGCCGGGATCGCCGCCCACCTGCACCAGCACGTCGTTCCGCGGTGGGTCGGCGACCACAACTTCATGCCGGTGATCGCCCACACCAAGACCCTGCCGCAGCTCCTCCAGGACACGCGTCGCCTCCTGGCCGACGCGTGGGCCGACCAGGCGGACTAGAAGGGCACCTGCACCGCGAGCAGCCCCTCGCCGACATCACGGCCGGACAGCGCGCGGCAGAAGTCGACCGCGTCCATCTCGATGTGCTCTCCGCCCTGGCCGCGCGACCACTCGCCGCCGGCCGGGCCGGTCAGCGTGATGTGGTACGCCGCTCCGTGGCGTCGCGCCCACTCGGCGACCACGTCGGCGACCAGCAACCCGTCGTGCTCCGCGGTCAGCTCGGGAGCGCGTCCGGTGGCACGCGAGATGTCCATCCGGTGCATCCACGGGTCGCGGGTCAGGATGACGTCGACCAGGAAACCGATCGACCAGTGCTCGACCTGGCCGCCGACGGTCTGCGGAACGGGAAGCCGGCGGCTTCGGACGAAAGAGGGCGTGAACCGCCGGCCGCGGGCTGCCTTCGGGCCGACCTTCCGGGCGCCGTCGACGACCTCGGCCGGCGACCAGTCGACCCGCTCGGAGACCTGGAGACCGGTCAGGGCGTCGAGCAGCGGGATCCGGTGGGCCTTCGCCGCGGCCGCGGCCTTGCGGGTCTGCCGCTTCTGCTCGAGTGGGTTGGTCGCCATCGCGGCCATCCCGACCATGTGGCATCCCAGCTGTCGCACGTCCCAGTCGGTGCAGTCGGTGGGCTTGGTCCAGTCCGCGGCCGAGAGTGCGTCCAACGTGTCCGCCATCGTGCGGTACTCGTCGCGGGCCAGGCGCATGGCCGTCCGGTGGTCGAGGGCTGGTCGCACGAGGTCGTCGGTCAGGGTCTTCATCGTGGTGCTCATTCCGTGTCCTTCTCGGGTGTGGTGGTGTGCGGCAGGCCGACGCCGTCGGCCCACATGTCGACGGCGCGGGGGAGCAGGTGCGCGAAACGGTCGCCGCCCGGGTCGTTGGCGAGCTGCTGGTCGATGAGGCCGCTGACGATCGCGATCAGCAGCGTGAAGTCGTCGGGGTCCTCGAGCCCGCGCTCCCGGGCGATCTGGTGGCCGGCCTCGAGGATCCGGACCGCCGGCGCGTAGCTCTCGGGGCTCGGCTCGAAGTCGGGGATGAGTCGCTGGTTCATCAGCTGGAAACGGACGGGCTCCGCGACCGCGAAGTCGAAGAACGTCCGCGCCATCAGGTGCGCGCACTGGCGGAGGTCGTCGGTCAGCTGTGCCTCCTCACGCTCCTTGACCCGCTCGTACGCCGTCCAGGCCTCGCCGAACATCGCGTCGTAGATCGCGTGCTTGGAGTCGAAGTGGGAGTACAGGGACGGTGCCCGCATCCCGACCCGCGCGGCGACGTCGCGCAGGGTGAGCCCGGTCAGCCCGACGGACCGGGCGACGTCCCACGCGGCCTCGAGGATCTCGCGGCGGGTCTGCTCCCTCCGGCGGCTTTGCCTATCGACGTTAGGCACATCTAACATAGTTAGGGAGTGTGGGGGCAGGTCCCCTGGATGTCAAGGGAAAACGCCGACGCGGGCGCGAGGCTCAACGGACCCAGAGCTGGTCGAGGAGGATGCCCCACTGCGGGTGGAACTGGTATCCGCCGACTCGACGCGAGACGAAGTCGACCGCCTGGAGGTTGACCGTCGGCAGCCATGGAGCGAGGTCCGTCACCCGGTGGTCGACCTCGGCCCACGCCCGTTGTGCGGCGACCGGGCGGTCGAGCTGCAGCCGCTCCGCCCGGGCGATGCCGGTGTCGACGCGGCGGTTGCAGAGCTCGGCACTGTTCTGGTTGGTGTCCGAGCGTGGTCGGAAGGCATCGCAGGAGAGGAAGTAGTCGAGGAACTCGGCGGGTGAGGGGTAGTCGGCCGCCCAGCCCACACGGTCGACCTGCGAGTGGTAGCGGGAGTTGCCCTCGAGCGCGCCGATCCGCGTTCCCGACACGGAGCGGACAGAGGCGCGGTACCCCAGGTCGTCGAGCACCCGGGCGACGTAGCGCGCCGGCGGGAAGTGAGGGTCGCTGATCACCTGCACGTGCATCCCGCGGGTGCCCGAGGCCGCGACGAGACGGCGTGCGACCACCGGCCGAGGACCCCGATAGCTGCCGTGCGGGTCTCCGCGGGAGTAGGGACAGTAGCGCCGGTACCCCGGCAGGCCCGGTGGCAGCGCCTGGCAGGTCGGGGCCGCGAGCTGGCGCCCGCCGTACATCCGGACGAGGGCGTTGCGGTCGATCGCGTCGTTCAGGGCACGACGCACGCGGACGTCGTCGAAGGGTGCCACGCGGGTGTTGAGGGTGAAGAACTCGGTCTCGGGAAGAGGGTTGGCGTGCACCTGACCGGCGTGCTGCGTGCGCAGCTCTTCGAGCCGGTCTCCGGGCGGCGAGAAGGGGAAGGGGTAGAGCCCCCAGTCCGCCTTGCCTCGTGCGACCGCGTCGACGGCGGCATCCGGCGTCAGGCCGAACCTCCACACGATCCGGTCCGGGTAACCGTCCGGCTGCGCTGCTGCCGACCACTGGTGGTACGCCGGGTTCCTGGTCAGCACCAGTGTCCGCCTCGGGGCGAAGCGCGCGATCCGGTAGGGGCCGGTCGCCGGCACCGCCTCGCGGCCTACGTCGTGGTCGGGGACGCCGGGCGGCATCGCATCGGCGAACGTCAGCGTGAGCTTGGACAGGAAGTCGGCGTCCGGCCGGGTCAGGTGGAAGGTCACCGAGCGCGTGCTCGGGTCGGTCGTGATCCCCCGTCTGAGCGTGCACCGGCTCGGGTGCCGGAGGCAGGCGGGAGCCCCCACGAGGTCGGAGAAGAAGGTGGTGCCGGGCGAGCCGATCCGGAAGTCGCGGGCCAGGGCGCGGCGGAAGTCCTCGGGTCGGACCGGGACACCTGTCGAGTACTCGATGCCCGAGCGCAGCTGGAACCGGTAGGTGCGACCACGGTCGGTCGGAGTCGGCACGGTCGTGGCGAGGTCCGGGACGATCTGCGTGCCGTCGCTCCCATCCACCCGGCGGAGGGTGACCAGGCCGTCGTTCGTCATGCCGAGCAGCTGCGGCGGGAAGAGCAGGAACGAGAGGCCCGGGTCGATCGAGTCCAGCCGGGGAAGGGCGGCGACCACGCGGAGCGTGCCGCCGCGGTGAGCCTCCGACGACGGCCCCGTCGTCACCCACAGCGAGCCGTGCGAGGCGCTCAGCGCCAGGGCCGGGGCTCCGGTGCGCACCCGATGCGTCACGGCGACGTCGTGTCGGCCGACCCCGATCACCGTTCCGGCGCCGTCCGACACCCAGATCGCGTCCGCAGTGGCGACGAGATCTGTCGGGTCGTCGCCGGTGCGCACCGTGTCGGTGACGACGTCACTCTCGGTCGAGATCCGGGACACGGTGCCGTCGAGCGTGTTGGCGACCCAGACACTGCCGGGCTCGGCGAGGATCGGGCCCGGCCCGGTGCCGACGTCGATCCGGGCGACGTCGTTGCCGCTCTCGTCGAGGCGCAGGACGGCTCCGGTCGACGCGCTCGTGACCCACACGGCGCCGTCGCCCACCGCCACGTCGGTCGGACTCACGTCCAGGTGAACCCGGCGTACGACGGAGCCGCTCCGGGCGTCGATCGCGACCAGGGTGCGGGAGTCGGCGGTGCACACCCAGACCCGGTCGTCGTGGAACGCGATCGCGGACGGTCCATGACCGACGGCGATGGTCTGCACGACAGCGCCGGTGTCGCGACTGACGCGCACGACGAGACCGGAGAGCTGTTCGGCCACCCACAGAGCGTCGCCGCCGACCGCGAGCGCGGTCGGCTGTCCGGTGAGCGGGATGGTGTCCACCACCCGGCGGCTCGTCGGGTCGATCCGCGACACGGTGTGCCCGGACGGGTCGGCCACCCAGAGATCACGGTCGTCGGAGGTCATCGGCCCCGGCGGGGCCGGCAGCTCGATCTGGTCGGCGAGACCATCGGTCTCGAGACTCACCCTCCCCACCGACATCGGCGCCAGGGTCGCCGGGCCGGCCGGCAGCCGGTCGTGGCGAGGGCGCAGGAACGCGGCGCCGACGGCGACGACGATCACGGCGAGCAGCGCTGCGGCGATGACCAGTCGTCGACCGCGGCTCGGACGGCTCCTGGTCGTCACCGTGGCCGGCTCGTGGGGCTGGCCAGGCTGGCCAGGCTGGCCAGGCTGCCCAGACGGCGGAGCTCCGGTGCGTCCGGGTACGCCGTCGTCACGGACCTCGGTGCGCGACCTGCCGTCTCGCACGCGATCTCGTCCCGCGGGCACCGAAGCCGGGCGCGCGAGGCTCGGGTCGTGTCGCAGGATCGCTTCGTGGAGCTCACGCAGCGCCGGGCCGGGAGCGACCCCGAGCTCGTCGTCGAGCAGCTGACGTGCCTGCCGGAAGGTGCTGAGTGCCTCGCCCTGGCGCTCCTCGCGGTAGAGGGCGAGCATCAGCTGACCATGGGTCCGCTCGCGCAGCGGATGAGCCGCCACCAGCCCCTGCAGCTCGCTCACGAGCTCGCGCGCACGACCGGCCATGAGGTCGGCATCGAGCCGGTCGTCGAGGACGGCCAGCCGATCCTCCTCGAGCCGTGCCGCGGGCGTGGCCGCGAAGGGAAGGAACGCCACGTCCTCGAGCGGCGCCCCGCGGAACAGGTCCAACGCCTGGGCCAGAAGCGCTGACCCGGAGGGCGCGTCGTCCTCGGCCATGACCTGGCGGCCGGCCGCGGCCAGCTGCTCGAACCGACGCACGTCGACCTCGTCGTCGTCGGCCCGGAGGAGGTAGCCAGGGGCCCGGGTCTGCAGTCGCTGGTCACCCCCGACCTCGTGGAGGATGCGCCGCAGCCGCGAGATGTAGGCCTCGACCGTGTGTGCCGCACTGGGCGGCGCCGAGTCTCCCCAGAGACCGTCCACGAGTCGGTCACGGGAGACGACGTCGTTCGCATCGAGGGCGAGCATCGCCAGCAGCGCACGCTGCTTCGTCCCCCCGAGGGGGACCGTCACACCGTCGACCCGCAGCTGGACGGGCCCGAGGAGCAGGAACTCCATGTCTTCCCCCGTCGGCGAGGGCACTCGCCTTCGCCGGAGGCTACTTCACCGGTGCAGGTCGTCACCACGCCGAATCGGGCCCGCCTGGGCCGGATGCGACCGTTCTGCGACCGGCTTGCGATCGTCGTGGGGAAGCGTGACCGCGGTCTGGCGAAACGCCGAGAGGGCCGAGGTGTGAGACGAACACGTTCCTGGTCGAGTGCTACTGGCCATCCGTCGTTCGCGACGACGTCGACGGGGCGCTGTCCCGGATGTGGGCAGACCAGGGCGACGTCACGTCCCGCGTCCGACCGCTTCTGGCCGTGCTCGTCCCCGGTGACGGCACGGCACTCCTTGTGCTCGAGGCCGAGAACGCCGAGGACGTGCGTCGGGTCGGAGCGGGCGCCGAGCTCCCGTTCGACCGTGTGGTGCCGGCGGTCACGGTGCTCGCGTACGCGCCGGAGCCGCGCCGACTGACCGACACCCGGCCGCCGGCGGCCCAGCACGGCGTGACCGGACCGACGAAGGGGGAACGATGAGCAGGAGAACCACTCGTATCGCGACGGCCGCCCTGGCCCTGGCTTGTGGCTCTGCGGCCCTGGGTGCCGCAGGCTCGGCACCAGCGCTGACCGGGCACACCTCGGGGTCGGGGGCGCAGGTGCGCAACGGTCGGATCTTCTTCTCGACCGGCTTCCTCGCCCCTGGTGGGTACGACGGGACCCCTCAGGTCTACTCCGTTCGACCCGCCGGGACCGGGCTGCGCCGACTCACGCATGTGGCGCACGGACAGGCCGCCGGTGATCCGAGCGTCTCCCGGGACGGACGCCGGGTGGCCTATGTGAGCAACCAGGCCGGGGACGGCGTCGACCTGTGGACGATGACCCACCGCGGGCATCAGAAACGACGGATCCTCTCGACCCCCGGCACCAACTACTACTTCCCGAGCTGGTCGCCGAACGGCAAGCGGCTGCTGGTCTCTGCCTGCGACACCAGCCTCGGGTCCGAGACCTCGTGCGACATCGTGTCGGTCCGTCGCGACGGGACACACCTGCGGACGCTGCTCGCCGACCGCCGCTTCGACCTCGGCGCCCGGTACTCACCCGACGGACGGCGGATCGAGTTCCAGAGCGACCGTCACGGCTACCTGGGTGCGATCTGGGTGATGCCGGCCACCGGGGGCAAGCCGCGCCTGGTGACACCGGCGAGGCTCGAGGCGTTCGTCGGTTTCTGGTCGCCGAGCGGCCACCGGATCGTCTTCGGTGACAACTGCTGCCAGGCCCACACGAACACGTGGACGATCTCGCCGTCCGGGCGACACCTGACCCGGTTGACGCACGTCCCGTTCGGGCACGACATCGGCTTCCCGACGTACTCGCCGGACGGTCGCCTGATCGCCGCCGTGGGAAACCCCCTGGGCAAGGCAGACAGCCGGTACGACGTGGTGGTGATGCGCGCCGACGGTTCCCACCTGCGGACGCTCGACGTGAAGCTGAACGAGATCTTCCTCCTCAGCTGGGGCCGGGTCCCGGCACCCCGCTCACCGAAGGGAACCAGGTGATGGCCATGCGCGAGTACCCACGCGTCCTGCCACTCGGAGGCATCCTCCTCGTCGGTGTGCTCCTCGCGGGAGTGCCGACTGGCCCCTCCGCCCTTGCCGCGGGCGGCGGTGGCCGCACACTCCACACCGGACTTGCCCCGTCCGAGGGTCGCATCGCCTTCGTCGACTACAGCGCCGGTGTCCTCGACACCGTCAACCCCGATGGATCCGCGCTCGTGCAGGTCACCGACCCGGACGTGGATGGTGTCGTGAACGGACGGACGGCGTGGACCCCTGACGGGACGCACCTCGTGTACTCCGCCTCTCGTGACGGCGGCGACTTCAAGATCTACACGATCCGTGCCGACGGCACAGGCCGGCGTCTCGTGGTCCCCGACAAGAAGGGCTACTTCGACTTCCTGCCCGAGGTGACGCCCGACGGCCGCTGGGTGCTCTTCACGCGGTGCCGGCCGGACCCGCCGGGAGGATGTGCGATCTACGCCGCCCACTGGCACGGGAAGCTCCGGCTCCATGCGGTGGTGCCCTACGGATCGCGGCACAAGGACATCTCCGCGACCTGGCCCGTGGTGTCCCCGAACGGCCGCCGGCTCGCGTTCACGCGTGGTGGTGTTCGTGGCATCACCCAGCAGGTCTGGGTCTCGCGGATCGACGGCAGCCATGCTCACGCCGTCTCCAAGCCGGCCCAGGAGTTCGCGGCGACGTCGTGGCTGGGCGGCCGGCACCTGGTCGTCAGCGGGCCCAACGCGCACGTCGGAAGTCGGCTCTACACGCTCCCCGTATCCGGAGGCAGTCCCGCGTTGCTGGCGAAGACGCACTACCCGAACAGTGACTTCTTCGGCGACGCGTCTCCTTCGGGCGAACACATCGCCTACCTGGGCGACCAGGACTTCCCGGACACGAACGGCAACCACCTGTACGTCGTCGACTCCGCCGGAGCGAACCACCACAAGGTCGACGTCGGCCTGGACACCGTCGCGGCGCCGCGCTGGGGTACGGCGGCCGTCCTGCCGGCGTCCGCCGGCACACCGCGAGCAGACCTGGCGCGACCCTTGTCGGCACGAGAGCGCCGAGCGGTCGACGCCCGTGCGTCCCTGGTTCCTGGCTGGGTCGACCGGCTCCTCGACGAGGGGTTCGTCCGATGACGCGGCGTTCGTGGGGCGTGGCCGCTCTCATCCTGGCCCTGAGCGCGGCGCCGGCGAACGCCGCGTCGCGGGCGCCGCGGAACCATGCACCGGATACCGGTCCGCGCATGGCCTGGTCGCGCTTCGTCGACTCGGACTTCAGCGCGGCTCGCATCGTCATCCGGGACCCGGACGGTCAGGTCCGGGAGGTGACCCACTCGGCGGACGGCGTGCAGGACATCGACCCGAAGTTCTCGCCCGACGGGTCCGAGGTGCTCTTCGAGCGAGATTTCTCCGACGGCTCGACACAGATCGTGGTGGTGGCGATCGACGGGACGGACGAGCGTGTGCTGCCTCTCGGGTGCGTCGATCCATGTGGCGCGGACCTCGGTCCGTCCTGGGCGCCGGACGGACGCCACGTCTACTTCACCCGCGTGGTGGCACCGTTCGACGGGGTGAACGGGTCGGCACACTCCGCCGTCCTGTACCGGGCCGGTCTCGACGGCCGAGGTCTGACGCGCGTCTCGCCGCACGGGATCGACGGCACGTACGAGGACTATCTCGCCAGCTTCGCGCCGGCCGGGTACATGGTCTTCCTGCGGATCCGGAACTCCGACGTCAGGTCGGCAGCGTTCCGGCGTGACGCCGACGGCACGACCACGAGACTGACGCCATGGTCGCTCGACGCCGACGAGCTCTCCGTTTCGCCGGCGCGACGGGGACCCAGCCGCGATCTCGTGGTGTTCGAGACGTACGGCCGTGGCGCGCCGGAGGGGATCGCGCAGGCCGTGGCCACCGTGCCGGCGACCTGTCGATCGCTCGACCGATGCCGACACGAGATCCGCTATCTCACCTCGCCGCACTCACTGCCGGATGAGCACTTCAACCCGGCCTGGTCGCCGAGCGGTCGCCAGATCGCCTTCGTCCGCTTCTCCTCCGACGGGATCGGGACCCCCGTGGGAGACATCTGGCGGATGCGGTGGAACGGCGCACATCAGCGGCCCGTGTCCACGTCGCCCCTGTTCGAGTTCCGCCCAGCTTGGGGACGCCCCTGAAGGAGAGTGACCGATGTCCATCAGATTCCGCGCAGCGGCCGTGCTGTCGTGCCTCACCGTGGTCGTGCCGATCGCCGGTGCCTCATCTGCTGCCGGCCACCCGAGGCATCCGAACGGACAGATCGCGTTCGCCCGCTACGACCCCACCTTCGACGACACCGTGCTGTACCGGATCAACCCCGACGGCACGCACGAGAGGCAGGTGCTCCCGTTCCCCCTGGAGTGCCCGACGTGGTCCCCGGACGGCCGTCGACTGGCGGGCTGCGGGGGTCCGGACGGAAGCGCGGCGACGATCGTGGACGTCGACACCGGGAGGTACCGCACGCTTCCGATGCCGGACTCCACGCTGCTGACGTACTGCAACGTCTGGACGCCGGACGCGCGGCGCATGGCGTGCGACGGATTCAGTGACGCGGACCCGAGCCGCAACGGCATCTACACGATCCGCGCTCGTGACGGTGGTGGCCTGCGCCAGATCGTCTCCAACCCGGACGGCGACGTGGCGCCGTTCGCCTACTCGCCCAACGGCAGACGCCTGGCGTTCTTCGAGATGGATGCCGACGGCAACACCGAGGGAATGTTCGTCGCGAGGGCCGACGGGCGCCACGTGCACCAGATCGCCCCGGCCGGGGTCACCTGTTGCAACGGCGGCTGGTCACCGAACGGCAACGAGATCGTGTTCGCGCGGCACGTGACTCCGGACGTGCACAGCTCCCTGTGGATCGTGCACGCGAACGGCTGGGGCCTGCGCGAGATACCGGCCGAACCCGAGTACGGATGTGGCGGGCTCAACTCCGACCCGACCCAGGCCGGATGCTTCGACCCGCGCTGGTCACCCGACGGACGCCAGATCGTGTTCGGGAGCGGCGACGACGAGCTCGGCCGCAACATCTGGACCGTGCGGCCGAACGGCACCGGGCTCAGGCAGGTGACGCACGGCGACACCTCGCAGTCGAACGAGGCGCCCGACTGGGGGAGGCACCCGCTGGCGCACTAGGGAGCGGGTCGGCGGGCACACCACCTGTCGAAGAACCCGGCTCGCTACCCTGCAGGCGCCATGCTCGAACGCTTCCGCCAGTTCTGGACCGACTTCTGGGCGCCCCTGGGCAACCTCCTGCTCCGGATGGGGGTGAGCCCCAACGCCGTCACGCTGGTCGGGACGCTCGGCGTGTGCGCCGGAGCGCTGGTCTGCTTCCCCCAGGGCTGGCTGCTGGCCGGCGTCCTGGTGATCACGGTGTTCGTCTTCAGCGACATGATCGACGGCTACATGGCCCGCACCAGCGGGCAGATCTCGCCGTTCGGGGCGTTCCTCGACTCGACCCTGGACCGGATGGGCGACGCGGCGATCTTCGGCGGGCTCGCGCTCTACTACGTCGGTCCCGGCGACAGCGAGTGGCGGGCCGCCCTGGCGATCTACTGCCTGACCATGGGCTCGGTGACGTCGTACGCCCGGGCCCGCGCCGAGTCGCTGGGGATGCAGGCCAAGGTCGGCATCGCCGAGCGCTCCGACCGGCTGGTCTCGATCCTGGTGATGACCGGTCTGGCCGACCTGTTGCGGGTGCTCGGGGCGGGGGACGGCGTGATGTGGCTGATCCCGGTCACGCTCGGCGTCCTCGCGGTCGCGAGCACGGTCACGGTCGTGCAGCGGATTCTCGTCGTACGCCGTCAGGCACTGGGGCTGATGCCTCCTCCCGAGTAGGTCTGAACCGTCGGTCAGCCGTACGATCGGGGTATGGCTGAGAGCACGACGGAGAGCACCACCACCTCCCCCCGGAGCACCGGCACGACCCGCGTCAAGCGCGGCATGGCCGAGATGCTCAAGGGCGGCGTGATCATGGACGTCGTCACCCCGGAGCAGGCGAAGATCGCCGAGGACGCCGGAGCCGTGGCCGTGATGGCGCTCGAGCGCGTGCCCGCCGACATCCGCGCCCAGGGTGGCGTCTCCCGGATGAGCGACCCCGACATGATCGACGGCATCATCGAGACGGTCTCGATCCCGGTGATGGCGAAGGCGCGCATCGGACACTTCGCCGAGGCGCAGGTCCTGCAGAGCCTCGGCGTCGACTACATCGACGAGTCCGAGGTGCTCACGCCGGCCGACTACACCAACCACATCGACAAGTGGCAGTTCACGGTGCCGTTCGTCTGCGGCGCCACCAACCTCGGTGAGGCGCTGCGCCGCATCACCGAGGGCGCGGCGATGATCCGGTCCAAGGGCGAGGCCGGCACCGGTGACGTCTCGAACGCCGTCACGCACATGCGCTCGATCGGCGGCGAGCTCCGCCGGCTCCACGGTCTGAGCGAGGACGAGCTGTACGTCGCCGCGAAGGAGCTGCAGGCGCCGTACGACCTGGTCCGCGAGGTCGCCACGGCCGGCAGGCTGCCGGTCGTGCTCTTCACCGCGGGCGGCATCGCCACGCCGGCCGACGCGGCGATGATGATGCAGCTCGGTGCCGAGGGCGTCTTCGTCGGGTCCGGCATCTTCAAGTCCGGCAACCCGGCTCAGCGGGCCGAGGCCATCGTCAAGGCCACGACGTTCTACGACGACCCCGACGTGGTCGCGAAGGTGAGCCGCGGCCTCGGAGAGGCCATGGTCGGCATCAACGTCGACGAGATCCCGGAGCCACACCGGCTCGCCGAGCGCGGCTGGTAGGCCACGCCCGGCGAACCGGGTGCTGGGTCAGCGGATCAGCGCTCCCATCTTGGGGCTCCCGATGCCCGTCGCCAGGTCGAAGCCATGACGGATCGGGTAGAGCCCGTTGTTCTTCGCGATCTGGCGGTACGGCGTGATGTCGTGGAAGTCCCGGTGTCCCGACCGCGCGTACTGCGAGTAGAGGAACACGTTGGCGTTGCCGGTGCGCCGGCCGTGGAACCAACCGGCAGCCTCTTCCCGACTGCTTGCCGTTGTCAACCGTCTCGGCGCGTCCCGCGGGGGCCGCCGACCGGACACCGCCGGTAGGCCTCAGCGCCCACGAGCGCACGCCGATCGGGGGACCGAAGGTCCCGGTCGCGACGCCGAAAGGGCGCCGTTCGTGGTCCATCCATGTCATGTGGTGGCGCTTCGGCCGCGCCTGGACCCGGACACCGCGTTTACTCGTGGCACACCACCTCTCGAAAGGCCGCCCACGATGTCTCGGATCACTCGGATCCTCTCCCTGGCGCTCCCGGTCATGCTGGTCTGCGTGCTCGCCTTCGCCGGCGGGTGGCGCGTCCACGACGGCCGCGTCGAGCGGGTGAGCCAGGACGCGACGTCGGCGGCGGCGCCGATCGTGGAGTCGCACCCGGTCGCGGCTCCGGCCGACCAGGTGACGTTCGTCCACCACCTCAGTCCGTCGATCCCGTGGCCGGCCTGGGCGGCGCTGATCCTGCTCTGCATGCTGCCCGCCGTGGCCTCGATGCTGTCCTGGTCGGGGTCGCACCGCGGACGTGAGTCGAGGTTCTCCACCTCGGGAAGCTCGGTCTGAGCGCCACTAGGATCGAGGAGTGGCCCGCACTCCGACGGTCGGCGTCTTCGCGCTCCAAGGTGACGTCCGCGAGCACCTGCGCGTCCTGACCTCCCTGGGCACGCGCGCGATCGGCGTACGCCGACCGGCCGAGCTCGAGGAGTGCGACGGCCTGGTGATCCCGGGCGGCGAGTCGACCACGATGTTCAAGCTGGCGCGCACCTTCGACCTGTTCGAGCCGATCCGCCAGCGGGTCAAGGAAGGACTGCCGGTCTTCGGCACCTGTGCCGGGATGATCATGCTCGCCGACCGGATCGAGGACGGCACCGCGGACCAGGAGACCCTCGGCGGACTGGACATCACGGTCCGCCGCAACGCCTTCGGCCGCCAGGTCGACTCCTTCGAGGGCGACCTCGACTTCGCCGGTCTCGACGACCCGGTGCACGCCGTCTTCATCCGGGCTCCCTGGGTCGAGGAGGCCGCGCCGGAGGTCGAGGTGCTCGCCCGCGTGGAGGACGGGCCCGCCGCCGGTAGGATCGTGGGTGTCCGGCAGGGGTCGCTGATGGCGACCTCCTTCCACCCCGAGGTGGGAGGTGACGACCGGATCCACCGCCTGTTCGTCGACCACCTGGTCGCGCCGGGTGTGGACTGAGCTCGAGCCCGAGATCACAGGCAGAGATCGACCGCAGAAGGACGAAGAGGAACACGCATGTCCGGCCACTCGAAATGGGCGACCACCAAGCACAAGAAGGCCGTCATCGACGCCCGCCGCGGCAAGATGTTCGCCAAGCTGATCAAGAACATCGAGGTCGCGGCGAAGACCGGTGGCGGCGACCCCGCCGGCAACCCGACGCTGTACGACGCCATCCAGAAGGCCAAGAAGTCCTCCGTCCCGAACGACAACATCGACCGCGCCGTCAAGCGCGGGTCGGGGGCCGAGGGCGGAGCCGCGGACTACGACACGATCATGTACGAGGTGTACGGCCCGCAGGGCGTCGCCTTCCTCGTCGAGTGCCTGACCGACAACCGGAACCGTGCCGCGATGGAGGTCCGCACCGCGGTCACCCGCAACGGCGGCACGATGGCCGACCCGGGCTCGGTCTCGCGGCTGTTCAACCGCAAGGGCGTGGTGATCGTGCCGAAGGCCCAGGAGTCGCGAGAGGTGGACGAGGACTCCGTGCTCGAGGCGGCGCTCGACGCCGGCGTCGAGGACGTCAACGACCTGGACGACGCGTTCGAGGTGCTGTCCGAGGCCACGGACGTCGTGGCCGTCCGCAGCGCCCTGCAGGACTCCGCGATCGACTACGACTCGGCCGAGGTGCAGTTCGTCGCGAGCATGGACATCCCGGTCGACGCCGACGCGGCCGCCAAGGTGTTCCGCCTCGTCGACGCCCTCGAGGACCTCGACGACGTCCAGAACGTCTTCACCAACGTCGACGTCCCGGACGACGTGATGGCCACGCTCGACGTTTGACGCCCTCGCGCGTGTCGTACGCCGAGCCGACGGCGCCGGCGGATAACGTCACGTGCGAACAGGTGTTCGGACGAGCCGGAAGGCGACGGCATGCGTGTGCTGGGGATCGACCCCGGGCTGACCCGCTGCGGCATGGGCGTGGTCGAGGGTGACGTGGGGCGGCCGCTGCGGCTGGTCGACGTCAACGTGCTGCGCACCTCCGCCGACGAGCACGTCTCCCAGCGGCTGGTCCACATCGAGCGTGGCATCGAGGCCTGGCTCGACGAGCACCGCCCCGACGCGGTCGCGATCGAACGGGTCTTCGCGCGCTCGGACTCCAGCACGGTCATGGGCACCGCCCAGGCCAGCGGCATCGCCATGGTCGCCGCCGCCCGGCGAGGGCTGGCGATCGCGCTGCACACTCCGTCCGAGGTCAAGGCCGCGGTCTCCGGCAGCGGACGCGCGGACAAGGCGCAGGTCGGCGCCATGGTGACCCGGATCCTCCGGCTCGACGCGCCGCCGAAGCCGGCCGACGCGGCCGACGCCCTGGCTCTGGCCATCACCCACATCTGGCGCGGGGGAGCCCAGGCGCGCATCGACGCCGCGCTGGCCGCGGCCGGGACTCCTGGCCGGTCCGGGCGGAAGGGCTGGGGATGATCGCGTTCGTCCGGGGTGAGGTCGCCGCGGTCACGCTGACCAGCGCGGTGGTCGAGGTCGGCGGTGTCGGTCTCGAGCTGATGTGCACGCCCAACACGCTGGCCACGCTGCGGACCGGGCAGACGGCCACCCTGCCGACGTCGATGGTCGTGCGCGAGGACTCCCTCACCCTGTTCGGCTTCGCCGACGAGGACGAGAAGCAGGTCTTCGAGCTCGTGCAGACCGCCAGCGGCGTCGGGCCCAAGCTGGCGCAGGCGATGCTCGCCGTCCTCACGCCCGACGCCGTACGCCGGGCGGTCGCCGGCGACGACGTGCGCACGCTCACCGCCGTCCCGGGGATCGGGCAGAAGGGCGCCCAACGGATCATCCTCGAGCTGAAGGACCGCATCGGCGTCTCGGCGGCGGTGACCGGGGTCGGCGTACCCACGCTCTCGGAGCCGTGGCGCGACCAGGTGCAGCAGGGTCTGGTCGGGCTCGGCTGGTCGGCCAAGGACGCCGACCGGGCGGTCGACACGGTCGCCGACCAGGCAGGGGAGCAGCCCGACGTCGCGGCCCTGCTCCGCGCCGCCCTCCGCACCCTGAGCAAGGCATGACCCGATGAGCCGCGACGACATGGCCGACGACCTCGACGCCCGCGAGGAGACGTTCCTCGCGTCGCTGACCACCGCCGAGGCCGAGGGCGACGAGCGGGCCGTCGAGGCGGCATTGCGACCGCGCACGTTGGACGAGGTGGTCGGCCAGCAGCGCGTGCGCGACCAGCTCGGGCTCGTGCTCGAGGCCGCTCGTCGGCGAGGCCGCGCGCCCGACCACGTGCTCCTGTCCGGTCCGCCGGGCCTGGGCAAGACCACCCTGGCGATGATCATCGCCACCGAGATGTCGACGCCGCTGCGCCTGACCAGTGGGCCGGCCATCACCCACGCCGGCGACCTGGCCGCGATCCTGTCCGGGCTCAACGACGGCGACGTGCTGTTCGTCGACGAGCTGCACCGGATGTCGCGACCCGCGGAGGAGATGCTCTACCTCGCGATGGAGGACTTCCGGGTCGACGTCGTGATCGGCAAGGGGCCCGGTGCCACCGCGATCCCGCTGGACATCCCGCCGTTCACCCTGGTCGGCGCGACCACCCGCGCGGGGCTGCTCCCGGGCCCGCTGCGCGACCGGTTCGGGTTCACCGCCCAGCTGGAGTACTACGAGCCCGACGAGCTCGACACGATCATCCGGCGGTCCGCCGGGCTGCTCGGTGTCGAGACCGATGCCGAGGGCACCGCCGAGATCGCGTCCCGCTCGCGCGGGACGCCGCGGATCGCCAACCGCCTGCTGCGCCGGGTGCGCGACTACGCCCAGGTGCGGGCCGACGGTGTGGTCACCCTCGACGTGGCCCACCGGGCGCTCGAGCTCTACGAGGTCGACTCGCTCGGGCTCGACCGGCTCGACCGGGCGGTCCTCGACTCGCTCTGCCGGCGGTTCGGCGGTGGGCCGGTGGGCATCTCCACGCTGGCCGTCGCCGTGGGGGAGGAGCGCGAGACCGTCGAGGAGGTCGCGGAGCCGTTCCTGGTCCGCAACGGGTTCCTGGCCCGTACGCCGCGTGGCCGGGTCGCCACCCGCACCGCGTGGGAGCACCTCGGCCTGACCCCGCCGCCGGTCCAGCACGCAGATCCAGGAGAACCCACCAGCGACCAGGTGCTGTTCGACTCCTGACCGGATCCTGGATGGTGGCCGGGCACACGCCCCCGGTTACACTTCACCCTCGGTCGGCCGGTCGCCTCGTGCTGCTACGGCCACCAGGCGGCGTACCGCCGACCGCCCCTCGAGACTCACTCAGACAAGGACTGCCGTGGACAACCTGCTGCCGGTCCTCCCGTTCGTGGGGATCGCGCTGTTGTTCTGGTTGCTCTTCCTGCGACCGGCCCAGCGGCGTCAGCAGGCGATGAACCATCTGCAGACCGCTCTGCAGGTCGGTGACGAGGTGATGCTGACCTCGGGGATCTTCGGCGTCGTCCGCTCGTTGGACGGGGAGACGATGCAGCTTCAGGTGTCCGAGGGCGTGACCGTCCGCGTCGTCCGCGTCGCGGTCGGCAAGGTCACGACCCCCGTGGCTCGGGACGACAACACCCAGATCGATGGGGGGCTCGCGGCAGACGCGGCCGTGGAGCCGGAGGAGAAGTAACCAGATGGCACGCAACAGCGCTCGCCCCGGACGCACCGTCACGGTGTTCTTCATCGGGTTGGCGGTCGCCTACGCCCTGGTGGCCCTGGTCGGCACCTGGAAGCCGGCGCTCGGGCTCGACCTCGAGGGCGGCACCCAGATCACGCTGACGGCCTCCGGGAGCGTCACCAAGGACAACCTGAACCAGGCCGCCGAGATCATCAACGACCGCGTCAACGGCTCCGGCGTCAGTGAGGCCCAGGTGACCACCCAGGGCAGCAACGAGATCGTCGTCCAGGTGCCGGGCAGGGAGAAGGGCGGCCTGGTCCAGACCGTGCTCCGCCAGGCGCGCCTGCGGTTCCGGCTGGTGGCGCAGGTGACCCCGACGACCACACCACAGACCCCGACCCCGTCGACGGGGACGAGCACGTCGCCCTCCCCAGCGCCGGGCGTGGGCGTCACGCTGCCGCCGGCCACCGGTTCCACGACGTCGCCGAGCGACAAGCCCAAGGACAAGTCCACGGGCAAGTCCACGGGTAACAACCGCACGCCCGCGCTGCTCGGCAAGCACCACGACGGCAAGAAGAAGGACAAGGGCACCAAGAAGCACAAGAGCCAGCCGAGCTCGTCGCCGTCCTCGACGCCCGGCTCGACCCCGACCGGCAACGCTCCCGACTCCACGTCCCAGGTGCACTACACGGCCGCGAACAAGCAGGCGTTCTCCGACGCGCTGGCCTGGCAGACCAACCCCGACCCGCAGTCGGTGGCGGTCTACAACGCCTACAGCTGCCCCTCGAAGACGCCGGTCGTGGACGACCCGAACATCCCGATCGTGACCTGCGACGCGCAGGGTCAGAAGTACCTGCTCTCGCCCGCCCTGATCGAGGGCACCGAGATCTCGTCCGCCTCGGCGATCGCGCCCGGCAGCTCGCAGGGCCAGGTGCAGTGGGCGGTCGGCCTGCAGCTGAAGAGCAAGGGCGCCGACGAGCAGCTCAAGCTCTCGCAGGCGATGGCCAACGACCAGACGAAGACGTTCGCGATCGTCCTCGACGGCCAGGTCGTCTCGGCGCCGTACTTCCAGGGTGTCATCGCCGACGGCACCTCGCAGATCACCGGCAACTTCAGCGAGGACGAGGCCAAGAGCCTGGCGACGAGCCTGAAGTACGGCGCGCTGCCGATCACGTTCGACAAGACGAAGACGACGATCCAGGTGATCGGCCCGTCGCTGGCCGGCGACCAGCTCTCCGCCGGCATCACCGCGGGCATCGCCGGCCTCGCCCTGGTGATGATCTACTGCCTGTTCTACTACCGGGGTCTCGGCCTGGTGGTCATCGCGTCGTTGTTCGTCGCGGCCGGCACGACGTACGCACTCGTGCTGCTGCTGGCCAAGAGCGCCGGGTTCACGCTCACCCTGCCGGGCATCGCGGGACTGATCGTGGCGGTCGGCATCACGGCCGACTCGTTCATCGTGTTCTTCGAACGCATACGTGACGAGATGAGATCGGGGAAGTCGATGCGCGTGGCCGTCGAGGCCGGCTGGGTGCGTGCCCGGGCGACGTGTGTCGCGGCCGACGCGGTGTCGATCCTGGCCGCGGTCGTCCTCTACATCTTCGCGGCCGGTGTGGTGAAGGGCTTCGCGTTCGCGTTGGGCCTGTCGACCCTGATCGACCTCGCGGTCTTCTTCTGGTTCACCCACCCGATGGTCTCCTGGTTGGCGCGCTTCGCGTTCTTCAACAAGGGCCACAAGCTGTCCGGTCTCGACGCGGAGAATCTCGGCATCGACCGGCTCCCCGCAGGAGGGAGAGTCTGATGGGCAAGTTCAGCAGGCTCGGCAACGACCTCTACAGCGGCCGGAAGTCGATCGACTTCGTCGGCAGGACGCGCATCTGGTACGCCGTCTCGGGGCTGATCATCGTCGCGGCGGTGCTCGGGCTCTACTTCAAGGGCCTCAACTTCGGCCTCGAGTTCCGCGGTGGTGCGCAGTTCACCGTGACGATGTCCAGCGGCCAGGCCACCCAGGACAACGCCGACAAGCTCCGCGACGACGTCGCGGGGACCGGCATCCCGGCCGCCCAGCAGGTAGTCGTCACGACCGCCGGCAAGAGCAACATCATCGTCGAGACCGAGCCGATCACGCCGACGGAGGGCAACCAGATCGAGGCTGCCATCGAGCAGTCGGTGAACGTCACCAAGGACGACATCTCCAGCGACGAGATCGGCCCGAGCTGGGGCAAGGAGGTCGCGAAGAGATCGGCGATCGGACTCGTCGTCTTCCTGGTCCTGGTCACGCTGATGATCTGGGGCTACTTCCGGCAGTGGAAGATGTCCGTGGCCGCGATGGTCGCGCTCGCGCACGACCTCGTGATCACGGTGGGGATCTATGCCCTCTCCGGGTTCGAGGTCACGCCGGCGACCGTGACCGGTGTGCTGACGATCCTCGGGTTCTCGCTGTACGACACGGTCGTGGTCTTCGACAAGGTGCGCGAGAACACCAAGAACCTCCGGGGGTCGCACCAGACCTACCCCGAGGCCGCCAACCTCGCGGTGAACCAGACCCTGGTGCGCTCGATCAACACCTCGATCGTCGCCCTGATCCCGGTCGGCGCGATTCTGTACGTCGGTGCGGTCCAGCTCGGCTCTGGGAGCCTCAAGGACCTCGCCCTCGCGCTCTTCGTCGGGATGGCGGCCGGTGCCTACTCCTCGATCTTCATCGCGACCCCGCTGCTGGCGCACATGAAGTCGCTCGAGCCCGACGTGCAGGAGCTGGAGAAGCGGCTCAAGGCACGCCGTCGCCACGACGCCGACCGCTACGCGTCGGTGCCGTCGTTCACCGACGACATGGCGGTCGCCGCCGACCCGAACGAGGGACCGGCGCGCGGCACGCGGGACGAGGAGCCCGCCGCGGCGCGCTCCGGAGGCAACCGGCCCGTACCCAACACCGACGCGAGCGGACGCGGGCGGGTGGTTCCGGAGTCGCGCGCGCCCGTGCGACCGAGCTCGGCCAGCGGTCGGGCGCAGCCGACCCGGAAGCCGAGATCCAAGCGGGGCAAGAAGTGACGGGTCCGGACGCCGGCGAGGCCCTGCGCCGCCTGGTCGTCGACGTTCCGGACTTCCCCGAGCCTGGTGTGGTGTTCAAGGACATCACGCCCGTGCTCAGCGACCCCACGGCGTTCGTGGCCGTGGTCGAGGCACTGGCCGCCGCCGGGCGGGACGAGAGCGGTGCGGTCGCCGTCGACCGGGTGGTGGGCATGGAGGCGCGCGGGTTCATCCTCGCCGCGCCCGTGGCCCTGGCGCTCGGCGTCGGGTTCGTGCCCGTGCGCAAGAGCGGCAAGCTGCCGCGCGCGACGTACGCCGAGTCCTACGCCCTCGAGTACGGCGAGGCCGTCCTCGAGGTCCATCGCGACGGGCTCGCCGAAGGTGACCGGGTGCTCCTCGTCGACGACGTGCTCGCCACCGGGGGCACGGTCGCCGCGACCCGCCGGCTGGTCGAGCACGCCGGCGCGATCGCCCACGGGGTGGCGGTGCTGATGGATCTGAGCTTCCTGCCGGGTCGCGAGACGATCGGTGACCTCCCCCTCACCACCCTGATGACCGTCTGAGCGCCGTTTGGATCGTTCCGTTCGCCCCTAGACTGGAAGGGTGACGACGGACGGCAGCATCCCGGTCGCGCAGGAGCGCGCGGCGACGGCTGCCCCTGAGCGCTCGGCGGAGCCGTCCGCCGACCGCCAGGCCCCGGCCGACCGCCAGGCTCCGGCGGACCGGCAGGCTCCGGCGGACCGGCAGGCTCCGGCCGACCGGCAGGCTCCGGCCGACCGGCAGTCGTCGCGCGTGCCGTCGCCGCGGGCGGTGCGCAACCGGCTCGCCCGGATGGGCGGTGGCCGCAACCAGGCGGAGAAGCCCGAGCTCGAGCCGCTGTTCCGCTCGATCCGGGCCAACCACCCCAAGGCCGACCTCGCCCTGATCGAGCGGGCCTACCGCACCGCCGAGCACCTCCACCGCAGCCAGACGCGCAAGAGCGGTGACCCGTTCATCACCCATCCGCTCGCGGTCACCACGATCCTGGCCGACATCGGCATGACCGAGCCGACACTGGTCGCCTCGCTCCTGCACGACACGGTCGAGGACACGCCGTACACCCTCGACGAGCTGCGCTCGGACTTCGGCGACGAGGTCGCCCAGCTGGTCGACGGTGTCACCAAGCTGGACAAGGTCCAGTACGGCGAGACCGCGCAGGCCGAGACCATCCGGAAGATGATCGTGGCGATGGCGCGCGACATCCGGGTGCTGGTCATCAAGCTGGCGGACCGCCTGCACAACATGCGCACGGTGCGCTACGTCAAGCAGTCGACGCAGGAGCGCCAGGCCACCGAGTCGCTCGACATCTATGCGCCGCTGGCCCACCGGCTCGGCATGAACACGATCAAGTGGGAGCTCGAGGACCTCGCGTTCGCCACCCTGCATCCCAAGATCTACGACGAGATCGTGCGGATGGTGGCCGAGCGCGCGCCGTCCCGCGACCAGTTCCTGGCGCAGGTGATCGAGCAGGTCGTGCAGGACCTCAAAGACGCCAAGGTGAAGGCGGTAGTGACGGGTCGACCCAAGCACTACTACTCGATCTACCAGAAGATGATCGTCGGGGGCCGCGAGTTCAGCGACATCTACGACCTCGTCGCGCTGCGGATCCTGGTCGAGGAGGACCGCGACTGCTACTCGGCGCTCGGGGTGCTCCACTCGCGGTGGACGCCGGTGCTCGGACGGTTCAAGGACTACGTCGCGACGCCGAAGTTCAACATGTACCAGTCGCTGCACACGACGGTGATCGGCCCTCAGGGCAAGCCGGTGGAGATGCAGATCCGCACCCAGGCGATGCACCGCCGCGCGGAGTACGGCGTGGCGTCGCACTGGAAGTACAAGGAGAACCGTCGCAACGGCGTGGACACCGACCAGCTCGGTGACCTCGAGGACATGAACTGGGTCCGGCAGCTCCTCGACTGGCAGAGCGACGTCGGCGATCCCGGAGAGTTCCTGGAGTCGCTGCGCTTCGAGATCAACCGGGCCGAGGTCTACGTGTTCACGCCCCGCGGCGACGTGATCGCGCTCCCGGCCGACTCGACGCCCGTCGACTTCGCCTACGCCGTGCACACCGAGGTCGGTCACCACACGATCGGTGCTCGGGTCAACGGCCGGCTGGTGCCTCTGGAGTCGACGCTGGACAACTCCGACGTCGTCGAGATCTTCACCTCCCGGGCCCCGACCGCAGGTCCGTCGCGCGACTGGCTGATGTTCGTCAAGTCGCAGCGGGCGCGCTCGAAGATCAAGCAGTGGTTCACCAAGGAGCGGCGCGAGGAGGCGATCGAGCGCGGCAAGGACTCCATCGCCAAGCTCATGCGCAAGGAGGGGCAGTCCCTCAAGCGGGTGTTGTCGCACGAGTCGCTGACCCTGGTGGCGATGCACTTCCGGCTGGCCGACGTGTCGGCCCTGTACGCCGCCGTCGGCGAGAACAACCTCAGCGCCCAGGCCGTCGTACGCCGGGTGATCGAGCTGCACGGCGGCGAGGACGGTGCGCAGGAGGACCTCGCCGAGGCGGTCAGCATCACCGCGCCGCGGGCCCGCTCGAAGGTCTCGGCGCCGGGGGAGTCCGGCGTGATCGTCAAGGGCGCCCCCGACGTGTGGGTGAAGCTGGCCCGCTGCTGCACCCCGGTGCCGCCCGACGCGATCATCGGCTTCGTCACCAAGGGCGGTGGCGTGTCCGTGCACCGTCGCGACTGCACCAACGCCGGCGAGCTCGAGCGCCAGCCCGAGCGGCTCCTCGAGGTCGAGTGGGCGCCCACCGCGCACTCGACGTTCCTGGTGAACATCCAGGTGGAGGCGATCGACCGCGCCCGCCTGCTCTCCGACATCACCATGGTGCTCTCCGACGCCCACGTGAACATCCTCAGCGCCACCCTCTCCACCACCCGCGACCGCGTGGCCAAGAGCCGCTTCACCTTCGAGATGGCCGAGGCCAAGCACCTCGACACCGTCCTCCGCGCCGTCCGCGGGGTCCCCGGCGTCTTCGACGCCTACCGCGTCACCCAGTGACCCTTCCGGGATAGTCCCGCCTATTCGGCACCCTTGGTGGCGGCGATCGCCGGTATTCCGGGGCCGATTGGGCGGGACTATCCACGGAGCGTGGGTCCACTTGTCGTGCACAGAGAAGCATGCGTCGAGGACTGTCCACAGGGTCTTGGTGGGAGCCGGTCCGGCAGGGCCGACGACGGCACGCTCGACGGATGGACCTCGGGCGTTGGGAACCTGTCTGTCGGCGTCCCGACGGCTTGGTGGCGCCGGTGCCGGTGGACGCGACGGGCACCCTCGGTCCCACCAAGCGTCAGGCCGAAGGGCACCGATGGCGCCAGACGTCCGCGGGACTCCATGTGCCCGCCGATGTGGACCACACCCACGTCGAACAACGCATCCTCGAGCAGGCGGGGCGACTGCGGGCCTACGGTGCGGTCACGGCATGGGCATCCCTTCGCTGGCAGGGCGGCGCCTTCTTCACCGGCGAGGACTTCCACGGATCAGAGCTGCCGGTGCCACTCGTCATCAGTACGGCGCACCTGCGCGCAGATCCACGGGTCACCATCACTCAGGAACAGATCGCTCCGGACGAGATCTCGGTCGTAGCGGGAGTCCCTTGCGCAACCACGGAGCGTGCCGTGTTCGACGAGGTACGCCGCCTGGGTGCGGCAAGCGAGCGCGAGGCGATCGTGGCTGTCGACATGGCTGTCGCTGCGGACCTGATCACCGCAACGTCGTTCGCCACGTACGTCGTCGCGCGCGCCAGCTGGACCGGCGTACCCCTGGCCCGTCGCGTGGCTGCCCTTGCGGTGGACGGGAGTCGGTCACCCCAGGAGTCCAGGATGCGCCTGGTCTGGATCCTGGACGCCGAATTGCCGCCTCCGTTGTGCAACCGGCCCGTGTACGACCTGTGCGGGCGACTGATCGGCGTTCCGGACCTCTTCGATCCGATCGCCGGCCTGGTCGGGGAGTACGACGGCGGCGACCATCGACGACCGGCGCGTCGCCGTCGTGATGTCGCCCGCGAGCACGCGTTCCGTGACCACGGCCTCGAGTACGTCTCGGTGGTCGCGGGGGAGCTGCCGCATCGCGAGCTCGTCGCGGCGCGGATCCGTGCGGCCCGTGCGCGAGCCCGCTTCCTGCCACCTGACCAACGCCAGTGGAGCCTGACCCCGGTGCAGAGCCGCATCGCATAGTCCCGCCCGATCGGCACCGGGAAGCGTCGCGGACCGGCCTCGTGAGGTGCCGAATGGGCGGGACTATCCCGAGTAGTCGGCGGAAGCGCGCTCGGCCATCTCGAGGAAGGCGCGGCGGGAGGCGAGGTTCTCCTCGAGCTCGGTGACCTTCTTCTCGTCACCGGCGGAGCGGGCCCTCTCCAGGTCGGCCTCGACCTTGCCGATGGCCTCCTGGAGCTTGGCGACCATGTCGTCGGCGCGGGCGGACTTCTCGGGGTCGGTACGCCGCCACTTCTCCTCCTCGATGCCCCGGATGGCCTGCTCGACGGCACGCATCCGGTCCTCGAGAGGACGGATCTGGTCGCGGGGCACCTTGCCGATGGCGTCCCACCGCTCGGAGATCTCGCGGATCGCCCGCTTCGCCGCCTCGACGTCCGTCACCGGCACCAACAGCTCGGCCTCGGCGAGCAGCTTCTCCTTGGCCTCGGCGTTCGCCGCGAACTCCGAGTCCTGGGCGGCCATCGCCTCGTCACGGGCCCCGAAGAACGTGTCCTGGGCGCCGCGGAACCGGCCCCACAGCTCCTCCTCGACCTCGCGCGGCGCGGGCCCGGCCGCCTTCCACTGCCGCATCAGGTCCCGGTAGGCGCCCGCGGTCGGACCCCACTCCCGCGACCCGGCCAGCGACTCGGCCTCCTTGACCAGACGTTGCTTCACCACCCGCGCGCCCTCGCGCTTCTCGCTCTGCTCCGCGAAGTGCGACTTCCGTCGCCGGGTGTACGCCGTGCGCGCGGTCGAGAAGCGCCGCCACAGCTGGTCGTCACCGGCCCGGTCGATGCGGGGGAGCGCCTTCCACTCGTCGAGCAGCTGCCGCATCCGGTTGGCGCCGTTGCGCCAGTCGTTGCCCTCGGCGAGCTTCTCCGCCTCGGAGACCAGGCGCTCCTTCTCGGTCCTGGTCGCGGCCACCCGCTCGGCGCGCTCGGCCCGCCGGACCTGCCGCTGCTGGGAGATCACGGGCAGCAGCGAGTCGAGCCGGCCGACCAGGCTGGTCAGGTCGCCGACGGCGTTGGCCTCGACGACCTGGGCGCGGAGGTTGCGGACCGACTCGGTCGCCTCGTCGGGCGACATCACGCCGGCGTTGATGCGCTGCTCGAGCAGGTGGGCGGTCCCGGCCAGCTCGTCGTACCGCTTGGCGTAGAAGGCGAGCGCCTCCTCCGCCGACCCCTCGGGGTACTGGCCGACGGCGCGCTCCCCGTCCGGCGTTCGTACGTAGACCGTTCCGTCGTCCGCGACGCGTCCCCACTCGCTCGTCGTCACAGTCTTCCTCTTCGGTCCGTGTCGGATTCCCGGCAGGCTGGTCCGGCCCGTCGGGCAACGCCGCCCATGCTAGTCAGCGCGCCGGAACCGGCGCGGTCCGCAGGCTCACGCACCGATTCCATCACGCTCGCCGGCGGTGGATAGTCTGCCGGGGTGCTGATCGCCGGCTTCCCCGCAGGTTCCTGGGCCGCGAACTGCTACGTCGTCGCGACCGCCGCGGGGGCCGAGTGCGTCGTCGTCGACCCGGGCCAGGAGGCCGCTCCCGGCATCGCCGAGATCGTCCGCGAGCACCGGCTGAAGCCGGTCGCGGTGCTGCTCTCGCACGGACACCTCGACCACATGTGGTCGGTGACGCCGGTCGCAGGCACCTACGACGCGACCGCCTGGATCCACCCGGCCGACCGGCACCTGCTGGCCGACCCGATGTCGGGCATCTCGCCGGAGTCCGCGGCGATGCTGCTGGGCGGACGCTACGAGTTCACCGAGCCGGACGACGTCGCGGAGCTCGCCGACGGGCAATGTCTCGAGCTGGCCGGCCTGGAGGTGGTCGTGGACCACACCCCCGGTCACACCGCCGGCTCGGTCGCCTTCCGTACGCCGTACGGGCGTGACGACATCTCCGAGGTCATGTTCTCCGGCGACCTGCTCTTCGCCGGCTCGATCGGCCGCACCGACCTGCCCGGCGGCGACCACGCCACGATGCTCGAGACCCTGCGCCACAAGGTGCTGACGATGGCCGACGACGTCGTCGTCCTCCCGGGGCACGGCGAGCAGACCTCGATCGGCCGCGAGCGCGCGACCAACCCCTTCCTGCTCGACCTGGCGGGCGACTCCGCCGAGGTCGGGCGCGTCAGCCGAGGACTCTGACCCATGAGCAAGCCCACGCCGCTCAGCGGCTTCCCCGAGCTGCTGCCTGCGGCCCGCACGGTCGAGCGCGAGGTGATCGCGTCCCTGTCGCGCACCTTCGAGCTGCACGGCTTCGCCAACATCGAGACCCGCGTGGTCGAGCCCCTCGACCGGCTCGCCAAGGGCGGCGAGATCGACAAGGAGATCTACGTCCTGCGCCGCCTCCAGGCCCCTGACGACGCAGGGTCGACCGACGACACCGGCTCCGATCGCCAACTGGGCCTGCACTTCGACCTCACGGTCCCGTTCGCGCGGTACGTCCTGGAGCACGCCGGTCACCTGGAGTTCCCCTTCCGTCGCTACCAGATCCAGCCCGTGTGGCGCGGCGAGCGCCCGCAGGAGGGTCGCTACCGCCAGTTCACGCAGGCCGACGTCGACGTGGTGGGCAAGGACGAGCTGCCGTTCCACCACGACGTCGAGGTGATGCGGGTGATGGTGCAGGCGCTCGGTGAGCTGCCGCTGCCCCCTCTCTCCTTCCAGGTGAACAACCGCAAGCTGATCCAGGGCTTCTACCGCGGCCTCGGCATCCCCGACGTCACCGCCGCGATCCGTCAGATCGACAAGCTCGACAAGCTTCCCGAGGACGCCGTGGCGGACCTGCTGGTCGAGAACGCCGGTGCCAGTCGCGAGCAGGCGGCTCGGTGCCTCGAGCTGGCCACGATCCGCGTCTCCGACCACTCACTGGTCGACCGGGTGCAGGCCCTCGGCGTCAGCGACGAGCTGCTGAACCGCGGGCTCGCCGAGCTGGCGTCCGTGCTCGACGGCTGCGCCGACGTCGTGAGCGAGCGGGTGTCGGTGGAGGCGAACCTCCGCATCGCCCGCGGGCTCGACTACTACACCGGCACGGTCGTCGAGATCTACATGACCGGCTACGAGCGGCTGAAGGCGGTCGGCGGTGGAGGGCGGTACGACGCACTGGCCGACGACGGGCGTACGTCGTACCCCGGGGTCGGCATCTCGTTCGGCGTCTCGCGCACGCTCGTGCCGCTGATCGCCGAGGGGGTGCTCTCCGGGAGCCGCGCGGTGCCGAGCGCCGTGCTCGTCGCCCTCGCCGACGAGGAGAGCCGACCGGCCTGCGAGCGCGTGGCCGACGCCCTGCGCGGCCGGGGGATCGCCAGCGAGGTGGCTTCGTCGCCGCAGAAGTACGGCCGTCAGATCCGGTACGCCGAGCGTCGCGGCATCCCCTTCGTCTGGTTCCCCGCATCCGACGCGGACGCCTCCGACCAGGTCAAGGACATCCGGTCGGGTGACCAGGTCGACGCCGACGCCGCGACGTGGGACCCACCCGAGGCGGACCTCCGGCCCACGATCACCTCCGACAAGACCGAGAACCAGGAGACCACTCCGTGATCCGCACGCACGACGCCGGGACCCTCACCGCCGCCGACGAGGGAGCGCAGGTGACCCTCGCCGGCTGGGTGGCGCGACGGCGCGACCACGGCGGCGTGGCCTTCATCGACCTCCGCGAGGCCAGCGGTGTCGTCCAGGTCGTCATCCGCGACGAGGAGGTCGCGCACAGCCTGCGCAGCGAGTACTGCCTGGCGGTCACCGGCACCGTGCACCGGCGACCCGAGGGGAACGCGAACCCCGACATCCCCACCGGTGAGATCGAGGTGATCGCCGACGACGTCGAACGTGCTCAACCCGAGTGCGGTGCTGCCGTTCCCGGTCGACGACGCGGGCTCGCAGAAGGGCGGCGACGTGGGGGAGGAGGCGCGCCTGCGCCATCGCTACCTCGACCTGCGGCGCTCCGGCCCGGCCACCGCGATCCGCCTGCGGAGCAAGGTGAACAAGGCGGCGCGCGACGTCCTCGACCGGCACGACTTCGTCGAGATCGAGACCCCCACGCTGACCCGTTCGACGCCCGAGGGCGCGCGCGACTTCCTGGTGCCGGCCCGGCTGCAGCCCGGCAGCTGGTACGCGCTCCCGCAGAGCCCGCAGCTGTTCAAGCAGCTGCTGATGGTGGCCGGGATGGAGCGCTACTACCAGATCGCGCGCTGCTACCGCGACGAGGACTTCCGCGCCGACCGGCAGCCCGAGTTCACCCAGCTGGACATCGAGATGAGCTTCGTCGACCAGGACGACGTGCTGGCGATCGCCGAGGACGTGCTGGTCGCCCTGTGGAAGCTGATCGGGCACGACGTCCCGACCCCGCTCACCCGGATGACGTACGCCGAGGCCATGGCCAGGTTCGGGTCCGACAAGCCCGATCTCCGGATGGGGCAGGAGCTCGTCGACTGCACGGCGTACTTCTCCGAGACCGAGTTCCGCGTCTTCCAGGCGCCGTACGTCGGAGCGGTCGTGATGCCCGGTGGCGCCGACCAGCCCCGCCGGCAGTTCGACGCCTGGCAGGAGTGGGCCAAGCAGCGTGGGGCACGCGGGCTCGCCTACGTGACGGTCGGCGACGACGGCGAGCTCGGTGGCCCCGTCGCGAAGAACCTCACCGACCAGGAACGCGCGGGACTCGCGGGCCACACGGGCGCCGAGCACGGCGACTGCATCTTCTTCGCGGCCGGTCCCGCCAAGCAGAGCCGGGCGCTGCTCGGAGCCGCCCGCCTCGAGATCGGGAGGCGCTGCGGCCTGATCGACGAGGACGAGTGGAGCTTCCTGTGGGTCGTGGACGCTCCCTTGTTCGAGCCGGCCGACGAGGCCACGGCCGCCGGCGACGTGGCCGTCGGCAGCGGCGCCTGGACGGCCGTCCATCACGCCTTCACCTCGCCGCAGGACCTCGAGACCTTCGACCGGGACCCCGGCAGTGCGCTGGCGTGGGCCTACGACATCGTCTGCAACGGCAACGAGATCGGCGGGGGCTCGATCCGTATCCACCGGCGCGACATCCAGGAGCGCGTCTTCGCCGTGATGGGGCTCGACGAGGAGGAGTCGCAGGAGAAGTTCGGCTTCCTGCTGGACGCCTTCCAGTACGGCGCACCTCCGCACGGCGGGATCGCCTTCGGCTGGGACCGCATCGTCGCGCTGCTCTCCCGGTCCGACTCGATCCGCGACGTGATCGCCTTCCCGAAGAGCGGAGGAGGTTACGACCCGCTCACCGGAGCACCGGCCCCGATCACCGCGGGACAGCGCCGGGAGGCCGGTGTGGACACCCCGTTGGAACGGTCCAAATCCCGAGACTGAATCGTTACCTCGTGGGGCGTAGAAATCACTTGACCGTCATCTAGAGTCCATCCCGGTCCAGTGCCGTGACCTGCCTCACCCGGCTGCGATCGCGCTGGGCTGCGGCCACGGACGAACTTCTTGGCACGAGAGGACGAGCATGGGCATCAGTGCGACTGAGCTCGGTGAGGTCGAAGTCCAGACATCGTCAGGACTCGAACCCGAAGGAAAGAAGCTCGCCGGCCGATCTCCCACCCAGATCGCATTCGAACGCCTGCGCAAGGACAAGGTCGCCGTCGTCTGTACCGCGATCGTGACGTTGTTGGTCCTGGCGGCCGTCCTGGCACCTCTCATCGCCAACGTCATGAACATCTACCCGACGGTGGAGAGCGCGCCGTACAACGCCAGCGACGTCCTCGACTTCACCGGCAGCCAGATGCCCCTCCACGGGCCTCCGATCCACGGCTTCTGGGCCGCCCACCCGCTCGGACTGGCTCCGCAGACGGGCGTCGACAACCTGGCCCGGCTGCTCTACGGCCTCCGCACCGACCTGCTGATCGCCACCATCGCCACCGTGCTGAGCATCGGCATCGGCGTCGTGCTCGGCTTGATCTCCGGGTTCTCCCGCGGCTGGCTCGACCGCATCATCATGTTCGTCACCGACCTGTTCCTCTCGTTCCCCTTCCTGCTCGGTGCCCTGGCGATGGCGCCGATCATCGTCGAGCGCTTCGGCAAGGGCGACAACCTCGCCCGGCTCGCCAAGGCCCAGCTGATCGCGCTGATCGTGATCCTGACGATCTTCGGCTGGATGGGCATGGCCCGACTCATCCGCGGCCAGGTGCTCTCGCTGCGCGAGCGCGAGTTCATCCAGGCGGCCCAGGTGATGGGACTGCCCACGCGGCGCATCCTGTTCAAGGAGCTGCTGCCCAACCTGGTCGCCCCCATCGTGGTGGCCACCTCGCTCGCCCTTCCCGGGCTGATCACCGCCGAGGCCGGCTTGTCGTTCCTCGGCATCGGGATCACCGGGTATCCCTCTCTCGGACAGACCATCGCCGACGCCCAGACCTACTGGCAGACGTATCCCCTGTACCTCTGGGCGCCGGTTCTCACGATCACCGTGCTGGTGGTCACGCTCAACCTCGTGGGTGACTCGATCCGAGACGCCTTCGACCCCCGAACTCGCCGGTGATCGGTTCACCGGGAGAAATGCAGGAACCACGGAAAGGGTGGGCTATGCGGTTCAAATCACCGTTGATTGCCATCTCCGCGGTCGGCGTACTGGCCCTGAGCGCGTGTGGCGGCTCCGGGTCGGACAGCGGCACGACGGATCAAAGCAACCAGAACAACAACCTCGGCAACACCGGCAACTTCACTGACGCGAATGCCAAGGGACCGGTCACGATCTCCGGTGCTCAGAAGGGCGGCATCGTCACCGTCACGACCCTCACGGGTATGACCACGACGATGGACCCCAGCGAGATCTACTACACCGACACGTCGTCGATCTTCAGCGGCCTGATCGGCCGTTCGCTGACCCAGTACAAGTACAACCCCGACAACCACCAGATGATCCTGGTGCCCGACCTGGCCACCGACCTCGGTCAGCACAACGACAACTACACCAAGTGGACCTTCACGATCCGCGACGGTGTGAAGTGGCAGGACGGCTCGCCGGTCACGGCGCAGGACGTCGCCTGGGGCATGACGCGGTGCATGGACGCCGCGACCTTCCCGACCGGCGCGTGCCAGTACTACTCGAACGTGTACTTCAAGGGTGGCTCGTCGTACAAGGGCCCGTACACCTCGGGCAAGAAGACCTTCAAGGGCATCTCGGTCAGCGGCAACACCATCACGATCAAGATGGCCAAGCCCTTCCCGGACATGCCGTACTGGGGCACGTTCCCGGCCAACGGCCCGGTTCCGCAGGACCCGAAGATCTCGGACCCCAAGAGCTACAAGAAGAAGCCGTGGTCGACCGGTCCGTACATGATCAAGTCGTTCGCTCTCTCCAAGGAGCTGGTGCTGGAGAGGAACCCGTACTGGGACCCCAAGACGGACCCGGCCCGCACGGCGTACCCCGACGGGTATGACTTCCAGCTGCAGACGCAGTCGGAGAAGACCGACCAGATCCTGCTCTCCGACAGCGGCAGCGGTCAGACGACGCTGACGTACGACGACCTGCTGGCGCCCGACTACCAGCAGATGAAGCAGAAGGACCCGAGCCGGCTGACGCTGGGCGGTTCGCCGTGCACCTACTACTGGGCGCCCGACAACCGCAAGATCAAGGACAAGCTGGTGCGTGAGGCGCTCTCGTGGGCCTACCCCTACAAGGACGTGATCCTCGCCGGAGGCCTGATCCCGAACGTCAACGCGATCCCGGCCACGAACCTGATGCCTCCGGGTCTTCCGGGGCGCCAGGCGTACAACGTGACCAACCGCCAGGGCTTCGACTCAGACCCGGCCAAGGCCAAGGCCCTGCTGAAGCAGGCCGGCGCCATGGGTTACGAGATCAAGTTCCTGTTCCGGACCGACGACCCGATCTCGGTCAAGGGCAAGGACGCGATCGTCAAGGGTCTGAACGCGGCCGGTTTCAAGGCCACGCCGGTCCCGACCACCACGGCGAACTACACCACGGCACGCGACAACACGTCGGAGGACATCAACGTCCGTTCGGCTGGTTGGTGCTCCGACTGGCCGTCGGGCTCGACCTGGCTGCCGACGGTGCTGGGCTCCACTGACCCGGACAAGACCCACTCGTTCGGGGCGAACTACTCGGCCTTCAGCAACAAGCAGGCCGACAACCAGATGGACGCCATCCAGAAGTTGCCGCTCGAGCAGCAGGCTGCCGCGTGGAACGCCTTGGACAAGCAGATCGCCACGAAGTACTTCCCGCTGTTCCCGACCTACTACACGGGCATCGCTCAGGCCCACGGGTCGCGGATCATGGGAGACAACGACGACAACACGCTGGGCATGCCGACCTGGAAGGACATCTGGATCAAGAGCTGATCCGACCGGTCGACTGGTCGGTCTTCTGACCGACGGAGTCATCCGGGTGGTGGGGTACGGCGCACGCCGTACCCCACCACCCACCACCATCAACCGCTAGGAAACCAGGGATGACGGGATTCATCGTTCGCCGGTTGCTGAGCTCGGTGCTCGTGATCATCTTGACCTCGATGTTCGTCTTCGTGCTGTTCTTCAAGGGCATGGGCGACGCGCCGGCCCGGAACTACTGCGAGAAGCTGGGCGCCGGCAAGTGCACGGCCATCAAGCTCGACGCGATCGAACACGGGTACGGCTACGACAAGTCCGTCATCGCCAACTACGGCATCTGGGCGAAGGGCATCTTCGTCGGCCGTGATCGGGTCTACAGCGACGGCAAGTACTACCCGTGCCCCGCTCCCTGTCTCGGAGTCTCGGTCACCACCAGCAACACCGTCTGGAGTGACCTCAAGCAGAAGTACCCCGCCACCGCGACCCTGGCCGTGGGTGGCGCCGCGATCTACCTGACCGTCGGCGTGATCGTCGGCGCCTTCGCGGCACGATGGCGAGGCACGGCCGCCGACCGACTACTCGTCGGAGGCACCCTGGTCGTCTCGTCGATCCCGTACTACGTGATCGCCCTGCTGGCGTGGATCTATCTGTCCCTCCAGCTGAAGATCTTCCCGACGACCGGCTACTACCCGATCACGCAGAACCCAGCCAAGACGGTCGCCTGGATGGCGCTGCCATGGCTGGTGATCGGCCTGACCTACTGCACGTCGTACGCCAGGTTCACCCGAGGCCAGATGGTGGAGACGCTGGGTGAGGACTACATACGAACCGCGCAGGCCAAGGGCGTGCGCACCGGGAAGGTTCTGTTCAAGCACGCGCTCCGCGCGGCGATCGTCCCGGTGATCACGATCTTCGGCCTCGACTTCGCCTCGCTGCTGGCCGGCACGGTCTTCACCGAGCAGATCTTCGGCATCGACGGCATCGGTCACTGGGGGCTCGATGCGCTGCACACACCCATCGACGTCAACGTGATCAGCGCTACGGTGCTGGTGGCGGCGGTCTCGATCGTGGTCGCCAACCTGCTGGTCGACATCTTCTACAGCTTCCTGGATCCGCGGGTGAGCGTCGCCTGACGAGCGACCTTCCTGTCAGCTCCGCCTGAGACGAAAGAGACGTATGAGCATCGACATCTCAGAGCGCCCCGACGACATGGCGGCGCCGGCCAACCCGGACGACCCGTTCCTGGTGGTCGAGAACCTCACCGTGAAGTTCCCGACCCATGACGGGCTCGTCCAGGCCGTGACCGACCTCTCCTACACCGTCGAACGTGGGAAGACCCTCGGCATCGTCGGGGAGTCGGGCTCGGGCAAGAGCGTCTCGTCGATGGCGGTGCTGGGTCTGCACGACCCGAAGCACACCCGGCTGTCGGGCTCGATCAGGGTCGACGGCGTCGAGGTGCTGGGCGCGCCGGAGGAGCGGATGCGCAAGATCCGCGGCAACAGCATCGCGATGATCTTCCAGGACGCGCTGACGGCGCTGCACCCGTTCTACACGATCGGTGAGCAGATCTCCGAGGGCTACCGGATCCACCACCGGGTGTCGAAGTCGGACGCGAAGAAGCGTGCCATCGAGATGCTCGACCGGGTCGGGATCCCCCAGGCCAGCCGGCGTGTGGACGACTATCCGCACCAGTACTCCGGCGGCATGCGGCAGCGCGCGATGATCGCGATGTCGCTGGTCAACGACCCGCAGCTGCTGATCGCGGACGAGCCGACGACCGCGCTCGACGTGACCGTCCAGGCGCAGATCCTCGACCTGCTCCAGGACCTCCAGCGGGAGTTCAACTCCGCGGTCATCATCATCACCCACGACCTCGGCGTGATCGCCGAGCTCGCGGACACCACGATGGTGATGTACGGCGGGCGCGCCGTGGAGTACGGCTCCACCCGCGAGCTGCTCACCCACCCGGAGATGCCTTACACCTGGGGCCTGCTGGGCAGCATCCCCGAGGTGGCCGGTGACGCCGACGCCCGGCTGATCCCGATCCCGGGCAACCCACCCAGCCTGCTCAACCCACCCACCGGGTGCGCCTTCCACCCGCGTTGCCCTCACATCGACAAGGTGCCCGGCGACCTGTGCCGCACGACGCTGCCGGACCTCGTCCCGGGAGACCGCGGGGAGAACCACCTCAAGCGGTGCCACCTGGCCAACCCGGACGAGATCTACGCCGAGGAAGTGCTCCCGGAGATCGCTCCTGACCTCATCGACCCCGAGACGGGTGAGATGATCCCGGAGATCGCTTCAGTCGACCCCGACGAGGTTTGAGGGCAGGATGAGCATCGTGACCAACTCCGACGTCGAGCGAGCCCCCGAGAATCCGGGGGCTTCTGTCGGCAACGACACGCTTCTCGAGGTCCGCGACCTCAAGAAGTACTTCCCGGTCAAGTCCGGCGGCGTCATCCGGCGCACCGTGGCTCACGTACAGGCGGTGGACGGCGTCTCGTTCTCCCTGCGCCAGGGTGAGTCCCTGGGTCTGGTGGGTGAGTCGGGGTGCGGCAAGACCACCACCGGTCGCCTGATCACACGGCTGTACGACCCGACCTCGGGCGAGATCAACTTCGAGGGCTCCGACATCGGTCACCTGACGCGACGGCAGATGGCGCCGATCCGCAGCGAGATCCAGATGATCTTCCAGGACCCCTACTCCTCGCTGAACCCGCGCCACACCGTCGGCACGATCGTCGGTACGCCGCTGCGCGTCCACAACATGGTCCCGGAGAAGAAGACGCTGGAGCGGGTCCAGGAGCTGCTCGAGGTCGTGGGCCTGAACCCCGAGCACTACAACCGCTACCCGAGCGAGTTCTCCGGCGGCCAGCGGCAGCGCATCGGCATCGCCCGCGCACTCGCGCTGCAGCCCAAGCTGCTGGTCGCCGACGAGCCGGTCTCGGCGCTCGACGTGTCCATCCAGGCCCAGGTGGTGAACCTGCTGCGCGACGTGCAGGAGGAGTTCGGGATCGCCTTCCTCTTCATCGCCCACGACCTGGCCGTCGTGCGGCACTTCTGCCCCGAGGTCGCGGTGATGTACCTCGGGAAGATCGTGGAGATCGGTGACCGCGAGACGATCTACGAGCACCCGCACCACCCCTACACCCAGGCCCTGCTGTCGGCCGCGCCCGACGTCAAGCAGGCGGCCATCGGTGGTCGCCGCGAGCGGATCCGGCTCGAGGGCGACGTCCCCTCGCCGATCAACCCGCCGAGCGGCTGCCGCTTCCGCACTCGCTGCTGGATGGCCCAGGAGATCTGTGCCAAGCAGGAGCCGCCCCTGATGCAGATCGGCAAGCGGCACAAGGTGGCGTGCCACTTCGCCGGTGAGCTCCACCAGGCGCCCGACCGTCCGGTGACGGCGACGATGCTCGGCGTGGACGACCAGGGCAACGCGACCGGTGGTGCGCCCGTGACGGTCGCGCAGGACCAGCCGGGGTACGCCGACACCTGGTACGACCTGAAGACCCACTCCGTCACCTCCGGCTGAGGGCGCCGCGGGGCGGTGTCGTCACGCGGCCGTACGCTGCACCCGTGGAGGACGCGCTCTTCGAGGCCGAGCCGACGTCCGTGGCGCGTGCCGACGTGCCCGGACGCGGATCGCTCCAGGCGAACACCCACGCATCCGCCCCGCTCGCCGTGCGGATGCGGCCGCGCACGCTCGACGAGCTCGTCGGCCAGCCCCAGCTCCGGGCCCAGGGCTCGCCCCTGCGCCAGCTGATCGAGGGCCGGCAGTCGATGTCGGTGCTGCTCTGGGGTCCGCCGGGCACCGGGAAGACCACGATCGGCGCCATCGTGAGCCTGCAGACCGACCGCGCCTTCGTCGAGGTGTCCGCCGTCTCCGCCGGCGTCAAGGAGGTGCGGGCCGCGATCGACCAGGCGCGTGCCGACCTCACCCGCAGCGGCCGCGAGACGGTGCTGTTCGTCGACGAGGTCCACCGGTTCAGCAAGGCCCAGCAGGACGCGCTGCTGCCGGGCGTGGAGAACCGCTGGGTCACGCTGGTGGCGGCGACGACCGAGAACCCGTTCTTCTCGGTGATCTCTCCGTTGCTGTCCCGCAGCCTGCTCCTCCAGCTGGACCCGCTCACCGACGACGACGTGGTCGAGGTCATCGACCGGGCGCTGACCGACGAGCGCGGCCTCGACGGTGCCCTCGGTCTCGACGACGACGCCCGCGACCACCTGGTCCGGCTCGCGGGCGGCGACGCCCGCCGGGCGCTGACCTATCTCGAGGCAGCCGCAGGCGCAGCCGAGACGCAGCAACGGACGACCATCGACCTGGCGACGGCGGAGACCGCGGTCGACCGGGCGGCCGTGCGCTACGACCGTCAGGGGGACCAGCACTACGACGTGATCTCGGCGTTCATCAAGTCGGTGCGCGGCTCGGACGCGGACGCCGCCCTGCACTACCTCGCCCGGATGTTCGAGGCCGGGGAGGACCCTCGCTTCATCGCCCGTCGCCTGGTGATCCTCGCCAGCGAGGACATCGGGCTGGCCGACCCGACCGCCCTGACGACCGCGGTGGCGGCGGCCCAGGCGGTGCAGCTGATCGGGATGCCGGAGGCGCGGCTGAACCTCGCCCAGGCCACGATCGCCCTGGCCGTGGCCCCGAAGTCGAACGCCGTGACCACCGCGATCGGGGCCGCGAGCGCCGATGTCCGGGCGGGCAAGATCGGACAGGTGCCGGCGCACCTGCGCGACGCGCACTACCCGGGCTCGAAGACCCTTCGAGACGCCTCGTCCCTCGGCTCCTCAGGGACCGAAAGGCAGGGACGGCGGGAGTACGTCTACAGCCACGACGAGCCCTATGGCGTCGCCGAGCAGCAGTACGCACCGGACGTGGTCCTCGACGCCGAGTACTACCGGCCGACGTCGCTCGGCGCGGAGGCCGGGGTCAAGGAGCGCTGGGAGCGCATTCGGCGGATGGTGCGCGGGCGATAGGGTCGTTCACCATGACCCGGGACCAGTCCGCGCTGCTCGCTGCGTGCGTGCTGGGCGTGGTCTGCCTGGCCCTGGTGGTGGCCCTGTTCCGGCTGCGAGCCGTGGCGTCGCGCGTCTCGGTTGACCTCAAGGCCCTGCGCGAGCAGCTCGACGGCCTCGAGCGCCGGGTCGCCGAGCGCCCGGCCGCGGCCCGGGTCTCGGCGCCCGCACCCGCCGAGTTCGTGATCACCGACCTCGGTCGTGCGGAGCAGCCCGCCGAGCCGGCGCGCGTCGACGGTCCGGCGTTCGCCGACATCGTGCTGCGGGAGACCGTGGTCAAGGCCGCGTCCTTCGCCCACGGGGTACGCCGCGGCCTCGCGCCCGCGACGCGCAACCGCATCCGGTTCGAGATGAAGCAGGAGGTCCGGCGCGCCCGCAAGCAGCGACGGGCCGACCTGAAGGCCGCCCGGCGCGACCTGCACGCACGGCAGCGGGCCTCGCTCGCGGTCGACGGCGGGGAGGCCTCATGAGGCGTGGGTTCTGGTTCATGGCCGGGGCCGGCGCGGGTGTCTACGCGATGGTCCGCGCCCGCCGGCTGAAGGAGGCCGTCACCGTCGAAGGACTCGGCGACCGCTGGCACGCCCTGGCCCTGGGCGCCCGGATGCTGCGCGACGAGGTCGCGCAGGGCCAGGCCGAGGCCGAAACGGGGTTGCGCGAGCGGTTCGGGCTCATGCCTCATGGGGTGCCCGAGCTCGTGGGCGCGGGGGCCGGACATCACCTGAGCTCGTTGCGCTCCGGCGGCTCGACCGGCTCGACCGACGAGCGGACACAGGAAGGTGAGGACTGATGGACACCGCGGAGATCCGGCGAAGGTTCGTGGCGCACTTCGAGGCCGCCGCGCACACCGCCGTCCCCTCGGCGTCGCTGATCCTGGACGACCCGACCCTGCTCTTCGTCAACGCCGGCATGGTGCCGTTCAAGCCGTACTTCCTGGGGCAGGAGAGCGCGCCGTACGACCGGGCGGTGAGCGTGCAGAAGTGCATCCGCACGCCGGACATCGAGGACGTCGGCAAGACGACGCGGCACGGCACGTTCTTCGAGATGTGCGGCAACTTCTCCTTCGGCGACTACTTCAAGGAGGGCGCGATCGAGTACGCCTGGGAGCTGGTCACCAGGTCTCAGGCCGACGGCGGCTTCGGGCTCGAGGAGAGCCGGCTCTGGCCCTCGGTCCTGCACGGCGACGACGAGGCGCTGCAGCTGTGGATGAAGATCACCGGGCTGCCGAGCGAGCGGATCGTCAAGCTCGGCCCGAAGGAGAACTACTGGTCGATGGGCGTGCCCGGGCCGGGAGGTCCGTCGTCGGAGATCCTCTACGACCGCGGTCCCGAGCACGGGCCGGACGGTGAGTTCGAGACCACCGAGCGGCTCGAGATGCCGGCCAAGCTGGAGGACCGCTACCTCGAGATCTGGAACCTCGTGTTCATGCAGGACGAGCTGAGTGCGGTCCGGGCGAAGGACGACTTCGACATCGTGGGACCGCTGCCCCGGCGCAACATCGACACCGGCATGGGTCTCGAGCGGGTCGCGTACCTGCTGCAGGGCGTCGACAACATGTACGAGATCGACGTGATGTACCCCGTCATCGAGAAGGCCGAGCAGCTCACCGGCCGGCGGTACGGCGCCGACCACGAGGACGACGTCCGGATGCGGGTGGTCTCCGACCACGTCCGCAGCTGCCTGATGCTCATCGGCGACGGTGTCACGCCCGGCAACGAGGGCCGCGGCTACGTCCTGCGGCGACTGCTGCGTCGGGCGGTCAGGTCCATGCGACTGCTGGGGTACGACGGCCCGGCGATGCCCGAGCTGCTGCCGCTGAGCCGCGACAAGATGGGCGAGACGTACGCCGACCTCCACCGCGACTGGGACCGCATCTCCCAGATCGCCTACGGCGAGGAGGAGGCGTTCCGGCAGACGCTCCGGGCCGGCACCACGATCTTCGACCAGGCGACCTCCCACGTGAAGGAGGAGGGCGGCCACGTGCTCAGCGGCGAGCGCGCGTTCGCGCTGCACGACACCTACGGGTTCCCGATCGACCTGACCCTCGAGATGGCCGCCGAGCAGGGTCTCGAGGTCGACGAGGTCGGCTTCCGCGAGCTGATGGACCAGCAGCGGCAGCGCGCGAAGGAGGACGCCCGGTCCAAGAAGGGCGCCCACGCCACCACCGCGGCGTACCGTCAGGTGGCCGACGACCTGGGCAGCGCCGTGGACTTCACCGGCTACCGCGAGGTCGTCAGCGACGGGAACGTCCGCGGGATCGTCCGCGACGGCGAGCTCGTCGGCTCCGCTCACGAGGGTGACGACGTCGAGCTGGTCCTCGACCGCACGCCGTTCTACGCCGAGGGCGGCGGGCAGCTCGCCGACCAGGGCACGATCGAGCTCGCGAACGGCGCCCGCGTCGAGGTTCGCGACGTCCAGTCGCCGATCACCGGCCTGATCGTGCACACCGCGCGCGTGCTGAGCGGCGAGGTGACCCCCGGTCTCGAGGCGCACGCCGAGGTCGACGTCGAGCGGCGCAGGTCCATCTCGCGCGCGCACACCGCGACGCACATGGTCCACAAGGCCTTCCGCGAGGCGCTCGGCGAGACGGCGACCCAGGCCGGGTCGGAGAACGCCCCCGGCAGGTTCCGGTTCGACTTCTCGGCCACCGGGGCAGTGCCCGTCTCGGTGATGGAGGACGTCGAGGCCCGGGTCAACGACCTGGTCCTGGCCGATCTCGGCGTGCACGCGGAGATCATGAGCCAGGAGGAGGCCGTCCGATCGGGTGCGATGGCGCTGTTCGGCGAGAAGTACGGCGACCGGGTGCGGGTGATCTCGGTCGGTGACTGGGCCCGCGAGCTCTGCGGCGGCACGCACGCGGAGCGGTCCGGCCACCTCGGGGTCATCAAGCTCCTGGGGGAGTCGTCGATCGGCTCCGGCGTACGCCGTGTCGAGGCGCTCGTGGGCGCCGACGCGTACCGCTTCCTGGCCCGCGAGCACGTGCTGGTCGCGCAGCTGTCCGAGGCGCTCAAGGCGCGTCCCGAGGAGCTGCCGGAGCGGGTCAACGACATGGTCGAGCGGCTCCGGGCCGCGGAGAAGGCGCTGGAGCAGACCCGGATCGCCCAGCTGCTGTCGCAGGGCGCCGAGCTCGCGGCCGACGCGGCCGACGTCAACGGCATCCGGGTGATCAGCCTGCGCATCGACGGCGCGGACGCCGGAGACATCCGCACCATGGCCCTGAACCTGCGCAGCCGCCTGAGCCAGGAGCAGGCCGGTGCCGCGGTGCTGATCGGGGTCAAGGACGGCAAGGTGGCCGTGGTGGCCGCGACCAACGACCGTGCCCGCGAGCGCGGGGTCCGCGCCGACGACGTGCTGGCCGCGGTGATGCCGCTGGTCGGTGGCCGCGGCGGGGGCAAGGACGACGTGGCCCAGGGTGGCGGTGGCGACGCGACGCGGATCGACGAGGCGCTGGCAGCGGCTCGCGCCGCGATCGCGCAGGCCGTCGGCTGAGCTCGCCCATGCGCCACGGCGTACGCCTCGGGGTCGATCCCGGTGACGCGCGTATCGGCGTCGCGCGCAGCGACCCGACCGGGTTCCTGGCGACGCCGCTGGAGACGGTACGCCGGGGCAAGGGCGACCTGGCCCGGCTCGCGCGGCTCGTGCGTGAGGAGGAGGCGGTCGAGGTCGTCGTCGGCCTGCCCCGGTCGCTGTCCGGAGGCGAGGGTCCGGCCGCGGTGAAGACCCGGGAGTTCGCTGCCCGGCTCGCGGCCCGGATCGCGCCCGTGGCGGTGCGCCTGCAGGACGAGCGTCTGACCACCGTGAGTGCGGAGGCTATGCTGCGCGACCGGGGGAAGAAGGGCGCCGAACGGCGGGCCGTGGTCGACCAGGCGGCGGCGGTGCTCATCCTGCAGCACGCCCTGGACACCGAGCGGGCGACCGGACGTCCGGCCGGGGAGATCGTACGGGGACAGACCGTGACAGGAGAGTCATGAACGACTACGCCGACGACGGCGTCGAGCACGATCCCGCCCTCCCTCCGGACGACGAGACGGACGAGGACGGCGACGACGACGCCTACTACCTCGGCGGCGCGCGCAAGGCGAAGAAGAAGCGCGGCTTCTCCGGGTGCCTGGCGGTGCTCGTGGCTCTCGTGGTCGTCGTCGGTGGCGCCTACGTCGCCGGGACCAAGGGCTTCCACTACCTCAAGGACCACCTCTCGCACTCGGCCGACTACGACGGCCCGGGGCACGGCAAGGTCGTCTTCCAGGTGAAGGACGGCGACTCGACGTCGACGATCGGCCGCAACCTGAAGACGGACGGTGTCGTCGCCTCCGTCGGCGCGTTCATCGACGCATCCGGCGGCAAGAACACCATCCAGGTCGGCTACTACCAGCTGAAGAAGAAGATGGCGGCCGCCGACGCGTTCAAGCTGCTCAACAACCCGGACAACATCATCAAGGACACCGTCACCATCCCCGAGGGCCTGCGCGTGGTCGACATCGTCGCGATCCTCGCCGCCAAGACGAAGTACTCCGTGCAGGACTTCGACAACGCCCTGAAGGACGGCCAGGCGCTCGGGCTGCCGGCGTACGCGAAGGGGAACGCGGAGGGCTACCTCTTCCCGTCGACGTACCCCTTCGGCCCGACCGAGAAGCCCGTCGACATGCTCAAGGACATGGTCGACCGGTGGAAGCAGGCCGCGGCCGAGGACGGACTCGTGGCGGGCGCCAAGAAGGTCGGGAAGACGCCCGGTGAGGTGATGACCATCGCCAGCCTGATCCAGGCCGAGGGTCGCGGCAGCGACATGCCGAAGGTCTCGCGGGTGATCTACAACCGGCTCGACGGTCCCGGTGACCAGCAGGGGACCAACGGCCGCCTGCAGATCGATGCGACGATCAACTACGCGCTGCACCGCAAGGGCGTCGTCGCCGTGACCGAGGCGGAGACCCACGTCGACTCGCCGTACAACACCTACGACAACGCCGGACTGCCGCCAGGTCCGATCGACTCACCGGGTGACGACGCGATCAAGGCGGCCCTGCACCCGGCCGACGGGCCCTGGTACTACTACCTGACGGTCAACCTCCGGACCGGTGAGACCAAGTTCGGGGTGACCTACCAGGACTTCCTGGGGTTCCGGCAGGAGTACGACCAGTACTGCACGACGTCGACCCGCTGCTGAGACGGGAGAACATGACCCGCTGCGCCGTCCTCGGAGACCCGATCGAGCACTCGTTGTCGCCCGTGCTGCACCGCGCGGCGTACGCCGAGCTCGGACTGGACTGGAGGTACGACGCCGTACGCGTGCCGGCGGGTGGCCTCGCGGGGTTCGTCGACGGGCTGGACGCCGAGTGGCGCGGGCTCTCGCTGACGATGCCGCTCAAGCGCGAGGCGATGCCGCTGCTCACCTCGACCGACGAGTGGACCCGGGTCGCGGGCGCCGCGAACACGGTGCTGCTCGACGGCGACGCGGGACGACACGGCCTCAACACCGACGTCCCCGGCGCCGAGGCGGCTCTCGCGCACGCCACCGAGGCGCCGCTGCGGAGCGCGGTCGTGCTCGGTGGCGGGGCGACGGCGGCCTCGGTGCTCCTGGCCCTGGCCGAGCGAGGTCTCCGGTCGGCCACGCTGCTGGTCCGCGACCCCGCTCGGGCCGCGGAGACCCTCGCGGCCGTCGCACGACATCCCCATCCGCCCGAGGTCGCGGTGGAGGCGTTCGGCGGGCCGGTGTCACCGGGGGCCGATGTCGTCGTGTCGACCGTGCCCGCCGACGCGCAGGACGCCGGTGTCCTCGCGATGGTCGCGGACGTGCCGGTCGTCTTCGACGTCGTCTACGACCCATGGCCGACGCCGCTGGCAGCGGCGGCGCTCGCCGACGGCCGCACCCTGGTGACCGGTCTCGAGCTGCTCCTGTGGCAGGCCGTGAACCAGGTGCGCGCGATGACGGGACGCTTCGACGTGCCGGTCGAGGCGATGCGACGCGCGGGCGAGGCGGCGCTCGCCGAACGCCGTACCTGAGGCGGACGGGCCATTAGGGTCCAGCCATGGACTCGACCGTCGGAGCGGCGCTCCTCGGCGCCGTCGTGGCGGGAGCCGGCGGCCTGCTCGTGCCCCGGCTGATCGCGCGGGTGCCCCCGTGGGAGCCGCCTCCACCGGAGGAGTCCGAGGACGCGGTGACGGAAGCCGACGCGACCGTCGACGCGCTGGACGACCGGACGACGGGTGAGCCGGAGCCGCCGGAGCCGTTCACCGACATCGCCGCGCTGCCCGGACTCGCCTGGAGGTGCGGGGTCGCCGGCGTCCTCGTCGGAGCGCTGCTGGGAGCCGCGCTCGGCTGGGAGTGGTCCTGGGTGCTCTGGGTCCCGTTCGTCCCCGTCTACCTCGCCCTCGCCGTGATCGACTGGCGCACCCGCCTGCTGCCGACGTACCTGATCTGGCCCACGCTGCTCGTCCTCGTCGCGCTGGCCCTGGTCGGCTGGGCGGTCACGGGGGACGGACACGCGGTGGTACGGGCCGGCCTCGGCTTCGTGACCTGTTTCGCGTTCTACTTCCTGCTCTGGCTGGTCTACCCGCGCGGGCTGGGCTTCGGCGACGTCCGGCTCTCCGGCCCCCTGGGGATCGCCCTCGGCTGGGCGGGCTGGGGCCAGGTCCTCGTGGGCGTGTACGCCGGCTTCCTGCTGGGCGGTCTGATCGGGGGCCTGCTCGCCCTGGCCAAGGTGGTCGAGCGGAAGGGCTTCCCGTTCGGGCCGTTCATGCTGCTCGGCGCGGTGATCGGGCTGCTCTGGGGCGACTCCCTGTGGTCGGGTCTCGTCGGCGGCTGACCCGCGCGGAGCCCACCGACGCCCATGGAAGACTGACCGCATGCTGCGCTGGCTGACCGCCGGGGAGTCGCACGGCCCTGCCCTGGTCGCGATCCTCGAGGGTCTGCCCGCGCACGTGCAGATCACCACCGACGACGTGTCGGCGGCGCTGGCGCGGCGTCGCCTGGGCAAGGGCCGTGGCGCCCGGATGAGCTTCGAGCAGGACCGGGTCACGCTCGTCGGTGGCGTGCGCCACGGCGAGACCCAGGGCGGGCCGGTGGCGATCGAGATCGCGAACACCGAGTGGCCCAAGTGGGAGCAGGTGATGGCCGCCGACCCCGTCGAGGCGTCCGCTCTCGAGGGCCTCGCGCGCAACGCACCGCTGACCCGCCCCCGGCCCGGCCACGCCGACCTGGTCGGCATGCAGAAGTACGGCTTCGACGAGGCGCGGCCCGTGCTGGAGCGTGCCTCCGCCCGGGAGACGGCCGCTCGCGTCGCCCTCGGGTCGGTGGCGAGCGCGTTCCTCGAGCAGGCCGCCGGGGTGCGGGTGGTCTCGCACGTCGTCGAGCTCGGCGGCGTCCGGGCACCGGCCGGCAGCGTCCCCGGTCCCGACGACGTCGCGCGGCTCGACGGCGACGAGGTGCGGTGCTTCGACCCGGAGGCGAGCGCGGCGATGTCGGCGGCGATCGACCAGGCCCACGAGGACGGCGACACCCTCGGCGGGGTGGTCGAGGTCGTCGTCCACGGCCTCCCGCCCGGGCTCGGGTCGCACGTGCACTGGGACCGCCGGCTCGACTCCCGCCTGGCCGGCGCGCTGATGGGGATCCAGGCGATCAAGGGTGTGGAGGTCGGCGACGGCTTCGAGCTGGCCGCGACCCGAGGCAGCCTGGCGCACGACGAGATGGTGCCGACCGACGAGGGCATCCGGCGTACCGGTGGGCGCTCGGGCGGCACGGAGGGCGGGATGTCCACCGGCGAGGTGCTGCGCGTGCGCGCCGCGATGAAGCCGATCTCCACCGTCCCGCGGGCGCTGCGCACGGTCGACGTCGAGACGGGGGAGGCGGCGGTGGCCCACCACCAACGCTCCGACGTCTGCGCCGTGCCGGCCGCCGGCGTCGTGGCCGAGGCGATGGTGGCGCTGGTGCTGGCCGACGCGGTGCTCGAGAAGTTCGGTGGCGACGCGGTCGAGGAGACGCGGCGCAACGTCACCGGCTACCTGGACGCGATGAGGTTCCGGTGACGCGACCCCAGGTCGTGCTCGTCGGGCCGATGGGCGCCGGGAAGTCCACCGTCGGACGGATCCTCGCCGCGCGCTGGGGTGTGGACCTCCGCGACACCGACGACGACGTCGAGGCCACGGACGGACGCACGATCTCGGACATCTTCGTGGAGTCCGGCGAGGAGCACTTCCGTGCCCTGGAGCGGTCGGCCGTGGCCCGCGCGCTGGCCGAGCACGACGGCGTGCTCGCGGTGGGCGGCGGCGCCGTGATGACCGAGGACACCAGGGCCGCGATGAGCGGTCATCGCGTGGTGTTCCTCCGGGTCGGCCTGTCCGACGCCGCGGCCCGGGTGGGTCTCGGCACCTCGCGGCCGCTGCTGCTCGGCAACGTCCGCGGGACGATGAAGGCGCTCCTCGACGAGCGCACCCCCGTCTACGAGTCGGTCGCAGTGGTCGAGGTCGACACCGACGGCCGTACGCCGGACGAGGTGGCCGACCTGGTCGAGGAGGCCCTGCGTGCGTGAGCCGACCGTGATCCACGTCGAGACCGCGGCGGCGTACGACGTGCTGGTGGGGGGCGACCTCCTCGACCGGCTCGGCGGTCTCCTGGGCGAGGGAGTGCAGCGCGTGGCGGTCGTGCACCCGGAGGACCTCCCGGGTCCGGCCGGACAGGTCGGCGACGCCCTCGGTCCGGCGTACGACGTCGTGCGGCTGCCCGTCCCCCCGGGTGAGCGCGCCAAGACCGCCGAGGTGGCGGCCGGGTGCTGGGAGTCGCTGGGTGAGGCCGGCTTCACGCGGAGCGACGCGGTCGTGACCGTGGGCGGAGGGGCCACGACCGACGTCGGCGGCTTCGTGGCCGCCACCTGGCTGCGCGGCGTGCGGGTCGTGCACGTGCCGACCACGCTGCTCGGCATGGTGGACGCCGCCGTCGGCGGGAAGACCGGGATCAACACGTCGGCCGGGAAGAACCTGGTCGGGGCGTTCCACGAGCCCGTCGGCGTGATCTGCGACCTCGACCTGCTCGCGACGCTGCCGGACGCCGAAGTCCGCTCCGGGCTGGGCGAGGTGGTCAAGTGCGGCTTCATCGCCGACCCGGAGATCCTGCGGATCGTCGAGGACGCCGCTCCCGACGCCCTGAGCGCCGGCTCGGCGGTGCTCCGCGAGCTCGTGGAACGGGCCGTGCGGGTCAAGGCCGACGTCGTCGCCGGCGACCTGCGCGAGGCCGGCGTCGGTGACGGGTCCGCCGGCCGGGAGGTCCTCAACTACGGCCACACCATGGGTCACGCGGTCGAGCAGGCGAGCGGGTTCGAGCTGCGTCACGGCGAGGCGGTCGCGATCGGCTGCGTCTACGTCGCCGAGCTCGCCCGTGCCGCCGACGTCATGGACGACGCGCTGGCGGACCGGCATCGCGCGGTGTTCGGCCGGGTCGGGCTGCCCACTGGCTGGGCCGGTGCGTCGTACGACGACCTCCGGGCGCGGATGGCGGTCGACAAGAAGTCGCGGGGCTCGACGCTCCGGTTCGTCGTCCTCGACGGGTTGGCGAGCCCGCGGATCCTGGCCGACCCCGCGGAGGAGCACCTGCGCGCGGCGTACGACGCGATGGTGGGAGGCGCCGCGTGAGGGTGCTGGTGCTGAACGGTCCGAACCTCGGCCGGCTGGGACGCCGTCAGCCCGAGATCTACGGCTCCACGACGTACGCCGAGCTGGTCGCGCGCTGCGAGGAGTGGGGCCGCGACCTCGGGCTCGAAGTGGAGGTCCGGCAGACCAACCACGAGGGCGAGCTCCTGGACTGGCTGAACGCCGCTGCCGACGAGCAGACCCCCGTCGTGCTGAACGCCGGAGCGTGGACGCACTACTCGCTGGCCCTCTACGACGCTTGCGCGCAGCTGACCGCCCCCCTGGTCGAGGTCCACCTCAGCGACCCCGCCCAGCGCCCGGAGGAGTTCCGCCACCACTCCGTGGTCACCCCGCACGCGCTACAGGTGATCGCGGGCCTCGGCGTCGACGGGTACCGCGAGGCGCTCGAGGCGATCAGCTCGGCCTGAGCGGCTGCGAGCGAGCTCGCTGCGGCGCTCGCTCGGTCGTTGCGTCCCGGGTTCGCCGGGCCGATGGTGTCGCCTGGCGAGCGAGCTCGCTGCGGCGCTCGCTCGGTCGTTGCGTCCCGGGTTCTCGCCGGGCCGATGGTGTCGCCTGGCGAGCGAGCTCGCTGCGGCGCTCGCTCGGTCGTTGCGTCCCGGCTCCGCCGGGCCGCAACGTCCTCGCTCGGGAACCGAACTGTCTCGTCGGCCGTCCGATCGGCACAATCCCGACCGGAGGGCAGCGTCATGGACCGTTCCGTCACCATCAGCGCCAAGGGGGTGCTCGTCGCGGCGGTGGTCGCGCTGGCCCTCGTCGTGGCCTACCTGCTGGGCGCCGGCGGCGGATCCGCCCAGGCGTCACCCACGACCGCGCCGGCGAGCACGGACGCGAAGCCGCGCACGCTGGTCACGACCGGGACCGGCACGAGCGTCGGCGTCCCCGACGAGCTGACGTTCTCGTTGTCGGTCGGCCTGGTCCGCTCCGACCTGAGCTCGGCCCTGGCCGACGCCAACACCACCATGGACCGGGTCCTCGCCCGTCTCGACGCCCTCGGCGTGCGCCGGTCCGACGTGCAGACCACCGGCCTCCAGATGAACGCGGTGTACGACTACCACGCCTACGGCCCGCCGACGCTGCGCGGCTACCGCGTCTCGCAGCGCGCGCAGGTGCTGGTCCGCGACCTCACCCGCGGCGGGCGGGCCGTCACGGCAGCCGTCACCGCGGGCGGCAACGACGTGCGCGTCAGCGACATCGGGCTGCGCATCGCCGACACCGACCAGCTGCTCGCCCGGTCGCGGCACGACGCGGTCGAGCAGGCCAAGGCCAAGGCGCAGGAGTACGCCGCGGCCTCGGGCCAGCATCTCGGCTCCGTGCTGTCCCTGCGCGAGGTCCACGCGTCCGCCCCACGCCCCCAGCCGGTGGCGTTCCGGGCGGCGAACCTGGCTTCGTTCGACAAGGCCGCCCTGCCGATCCGGGCCGGCAAGGACAAGCTCGCGGTCACCGTGAAGATCGTCTGGTCGTTCCGGTGAGCACGGCGAGAACGGCGCTGACCCGGTGGGCGGCGGGGCCGGTGCTCGCGGCGTTCGCGCTGACGGTCGCCGCGTGCGGTGGGACGTCGTCGGCGGACCAGCCTTCGTCCGGCTCGGCCGCGATGGATACCACCCAGGACTTCAGCGCCAATGCCGTCCACGGCCAGGTCTCGCGCCCGGCATCGGGCGCTCCCGCGAAGGCGGACGTGCAGCAACGGGCCGTGATCTCCACCGGAGGAGTCGAGCTCACGACGCGCGACGTCGCCGCGATCCGTGACCGGGTCGACTCCGTCCTCACCCAGGAGGGGGGACGCATCGCGGACGAGAACACGGTGACCGACGACGACGGCACCGTGACCCGGGCGCACCTCGTGCTCCGGGTGCCCAGTGGCGCGTTCGACGAGACGATGACGCGGCTGTCGGGTCTCGCGACCCTGCGCAGCTCCACCCGCAAGGCACAGGACGTCACCACCGAGGTGATCGACGTGGACGCGCGGATCGACGCCCAGCGGGCCGGCGTCCGCCGGCTCCGCGACCTGATCGGGCGGGCGGCCAACCTCCCGGCGTTGCTCGCCGTGGAGCGCGAGCTCACCGCGCGTCAGGGCGACCTCGAGTCCCTGCAGCAGCAGCGTGCCTACCTGACCGACCGCACCAGCCTGGCGACCATCACCGTCGACGTCACCCGGCACGTGGCTGCGCCTCCCGCCACGCGTTCGGCCGGCGGCTTCGTCGGCGGTCTGCGCCACGGATGGCACGGCCTGGTGGCGGTCGTCGTGGGACTGCTGGTGGTGCTCGGTGCCGTGCTCCCGTTCGCGATCGCCGTCGGGCTGCTGGGCGTTCCGGCCTGGCTCGTCGCCCGCCGCCTGCGCCGGCCGCGCGAGCCCGAGGCGCCGGCCGAGACCTGACCGGGGCCGCCGCCGAGGATTCCGGAGCCGCGGAAGCGCCGTACTAGACTCCGAGGTCGCCCTCCGGGACGTCCGATCCGACGTCCGCGTGCCGGGCCCCACCGTTTCCCAGCAGAAGAGGCGCTCCCGCATGGCCACCACCAACGACCTCAAGAACGGCATGGTCCTCAACCTCGACGGCCAGCTGTGGCAGGTCATCTGGTTCCAGCACCACAAGCCGGGCAAGGGCGGGGCCGTCGTGCGCTCGAAGCTGAAGAACGTCGAGTCCGGCAAGGTCGTCGACCGCACCTTCAACGCCGACGTCAAGGTCGAGGTGGCCAACGTCGACAAGCGGACGATGCAGTACCTCTACAACGACGGAACGTCGTACGTCTTCATGGACACCGGCACCTTCGACCAGGTCGAGATCACCCCCGACATCGTCGGCGAGGCCAAGAACTTCATGCTCGAGAACCAGGAGGCGATCGTCGCCTCCAACGACGGCCGCGTGCTCTACATCGAGCTCCCCGCGTCGGTCGAGCTCGAGATCACCTACACCGAGCCCGGAGTGGTGGGCGACAGCGCGACCGGCCGCACCAAGCCGGCGACCCTCGAGACCGGCCACGAGATCCAGGTCCCGCTGTTCATCACCCAGGGCGAGAGGGTCAAGGTCGACACCCGCGACTCGTCGTACCTCGGCCGCGTCAAGGCCTGACCCGCCGCGATGCCGGCCCGGAGCAAGGCGCGCAAACGCGCCCTCGACATCCTGTACGCCGCGGAGCTGCGCGCGCAGGACCCGGTCGAGGCCCTCGAGGCGGCCGTGGCCGAGGGGGAGGGGCCGACCAACCCCTACACCGAGACCCTGGTCCGGGGCGTCTCCGAGCACCGGGAGCGGATCGACCAGCTGCTCGAGCAGTACTCCCAGAGCTGGACCCTCGACCGGATGCCGGCGGTCGACCGCAACGCGCTGCGGGTCGGCGTCTACGAGCTGTTGTTCGTCGACGACGTCCCGCCGCCGGTGGCCGTCTCCGAGGCGGTCGCCCTGGTGCGCAACCTGTCCACCGACGACTCGCCGTCCTTCGTGAACGGTGTCCTCGGCAGCATGCTCCGCGACCGCGACTCCCTCACCCGCTAGGGGGATCAGTGCGGGCGACCCCGGCCCTATCCTCGGCGCCATGGCAGACGTGAGCGGCCAGGCGGAACAGCTGGGTCGTCGCGCCGACAACAGCGAGTGGATGGACCGCGCGGTCCGGGTCGGCATGGTCGCCTACGGCATCGTGCACCTGACCATCGCCTGGCTCGGCATCCAGCTCGCGCTCGGCGACCACAGCGGCTCCGCGTCGCGCAACGGGGCGCTCAACCAGCTGGCGAAACAGTCCTGGGGCGAGCTCGTGGTGTGGGTCGTCGCGATCGGGATGTTCCTGCTGGTGATCTGGAAGCTGCTCGAGGCGTTCATCGACTTCACCCTCGAGGACGGCGCCAAGAAGGTGGTCAAGCCGGTCACCAACGTGTTCAAGGCGGTCGTCTACGGCACCCTCGGCGTCAGTGCCCTGCGGGTCGCCACGGGGTCGAAGTCGAAGAGCCACACCTCCGACTACACCGCGAAGCTGATGAACCAGCCGTTCGGGCGCTGGCTGGTCGGCCTCGTCGGTCTCGCGATCATCGGCTACGGCGTCTACCTGTGCTACCGCGGCTGGAGCGAGAAGTTCCTCGAGCACCTCGACGCCCAGGGCCGCAGCGGGGACTCGGGGAAGGCCTACCGGCTGTTCGGCAAGGTCGGCTACATCGCCAAGGGCATCGCCATCGGCGTGATCGGCATCCTGTTCGCGTACGCCGCGATCGACCACAGCGCCAAGAAGTCCGGTGGCCTCGACCAGGCCCTGCACAAGGTGCTGCAGCAGCCCTTCGGTCCGGTGCTGCTGTTCGTGATCTCGGTGGGGATCGGTTGCTACGGGCTCTTCTGCTTCGCCCGGGCCCGCCACCTGTCCACCTGACGGTCGCAGCGCCCCAACGTCGGGGGTCGTGACTCCCAATCTCGGTGGTCGCCACCGATGTGCGTGGGGTCCTGGGTGACCCATCGTGGTTCGCGCAACCACGAGTGAAGGACACATCCCGATGACGACCATGACCCGCACGGCCAGGCGGAGCGGCCTGGCCGAGCTGACCACCGACCTCGACCGCGCGGTGCGCGGTCACCGATCCGACCACGACACCGCCGAGGCGGTCTCGCGGGCCCTGGCGCCGTACCTCGGGGCCGACGGGCTGCTGACCGACGAGCAGCGGGAGGGCGATCCCGAGCGCTACCGGCAGCACCTGCTTCACGTGGCCGACGACGGCGCGTTCTCCCTGGTGGCGCTGGTCTGGCTCCCCGGCCAGGCGACTCCGGTCCACGACCACGTCTGCTGGTGCGTCGTCGGCGTCCACGAGGGCGAGGAGGAGGAGATCCGCTACGTCGTCGACGGAGACCGGCTCGTGGAGACCGAGCAGCTGGTCAACGCCCGCGGCGAGGTCAGCGTGGCGCTCCCGCCCGGCGACATCCACCTGGTGCGCAACGCCGGGAGCGATCTCGCGGTGTCGCTGCACGTGTACGGCGCCGACCTCGGCCGGACGGGCACCAGCATCCGCCGCCGTTACGACCTGCCCGTCGCCCAGCCGCGACCACGGCGCCGGGATCGGGGCGCTGCGGCGTCCCTCTAGGGTGACGACATGACGGAGAGTTCCGGGCAGGGCGACGCGACCGAGTACGACGTGATCGTCGTGGGCCTCGGCCCAGGCGGCGAGCACGTCGCGATCAAGCTGGGCGAGGCGGGATGGCGGGTCCTCGGCGTGGAGGAGCGGCTCGTCGGTGGCGAGTGTCCCTACTTCGGCTGCGTCCCGTCGAAGATGATGATCGCCGCGGCCCACACCTTGCGTGAGGCGGGCCGGGTCAACCAGCTGGCCGGCACGGCCACGACCAGCCCGGACTGGGGCCTGGTCGCCGCGCGGATCCGCGACGAGGCGACCGACGACTGGGACGACACGGTCGCGGTGAAACGGCTGCAGGACGCCGGTGCCCGGTTCGTCCGCGGCCGTGGCGTGCTCGCGGGCGACGGCGGCGTGGTCGTGGACGGGACGACGTACACCGCGACCAAGGGGATCGTGGTCAACACCGGCACGACCCCGTCGGCCCCGCCGATCCCCGGCCTGGCCGACACGCCGTACTGGACCAACCGTGACGCCGTGCAGCTCACCGAGCTCCCGTCGTCGCTGATCGTCATCGGCGGGGGCGCGATCGGCTGCGAGCTCGCCCAGGTGATGGCCTACTTCGGCGTCCGCGTCACGCTGGTCGAGGTGGCGGACCGCCTGGTGGCACTCGAGGAGCCCGAGGCGAGCGAGGCGCTGGAGAAGGCCTTCGCCGAGTCCGGGATCCAGGTGCTGACGGGGGCCTCGATCGCGTCCGCGGCGTACGCCGACGGGCAGTTCACCCTCGACCTCGGCGACCAGGAGCTCGGTGCCGAGAAGCTGCTGGTCGCCGCCGGCCGTCGCAACAACCTCCAGGGCCTCGGCCTCGAGCACGTCGGCCTCGACCCGGAGGCGCGGGTGCTGGAGACCGACGAGCGGATGCGGGCGACCGACGGCGTCTGGGCGATCGGTGACATCGTCGGGAAGGGCGCCTTCACCCACATCTCGATGTACCAGGCGGCCGTGGTGCTCAACGACCTGCTCGGCCGCGACGGCCCCTGGGCGGACTACCGTGCGGTCTCGCGGGTGACGTTCACGGCGCCCGAGGTGGCCTCGGTCGGGCTCACCGAGAAGGCCGCTCGCGAGTCCGGGGTCGACGTCGTCACCGCCACCGGCGACCTCGGGGGACGTGGCTGGATGACCCGCGAGGACGGCGTCATCAAGCTCGTCGCCGACCGGGCTCGCGAGGTGCTCGTGGGCGGGGTCGTGGTCGGGCCCGCCGGCGGCGAGATCATGTCGATGCTCGAGCTGGCGGTGCACGCCGAGGTGCCGATCGCGACGCTGCTGCACCAGCACTTCGCCTACCCGACGTACCACCGGGCCTACGAGACCGTCCTCAAGGACCTGGGCACCCAGCTCGGCGGCCACTGACAGTCGGCCACGATCGTCCAATTCTTGCCGGATTTGTTCGCTGCCAGGCCGCGGCTTTGGGATCGTGACCCGGACAACCAGGGAGCTGCTCGGGATTCACGACGGGAAACCTCATGCGGAGAGCGATGTTCACGGCCGGTGTCTCGTTGGCGCTGGTGGCCCTGGGGACGGCGGCCCCGGCCGACGCCACCGGGGTCCGGAGCGGGCCTCCCGCGACCAGGGGCTCGCTGTTCCCGGTGGTGGCCTCGCTGCTGGACAACCCGCGCCAGCTGAGCTTCAACAACAAGGGCAAGCTCTTCATCACCGAGGCCGGCAGCGGCGGCACCAAGAGCTGCGTGGCCGGAGGCGAGCCGGGGAGCCAGGTCTGCTGGGGCTCGACCGGCTCCGTCACCGCCGTGAAGAACGGCCAGCAGAAACGAGTCATCACCGGGCTGCCGTCGTACGCCGAGAAGGGCACCGGCAAGTCCGCGCTGGGTCCGGCGGACGTGGTGCCGCTGGGCGGAGGAGAGGTGGCCGTGAGCATCGGGTTCGGGCTGGACCCGAGCCAGCGCACCGGTCTGTCCCACCCGGCCAACCTGTTCGGACAGGTGCTCCGTCTCGACCTGCACGGCCACATCGGTCTGATCGGCGACGTGCTCGGGTACGAGGGCAAGCACAACCCGATCCACGACCCGAACAGCGACCCGACCGGCGTCGTCAAGTGGCACGGCAGGTTCTACGTCACGGACTCCGGCGGCAACGACCTGGTCCAGGCGCGCGACGGCGGGGTGAAGCTGGTCAAGGTCTTCCACGACGAGAAGACCACGCAGGGCAAGGTGCAGGCCGTCCCGACCGACGTCGTGGTCGGCCCGGACAAGGCGCTCTACGTCTGCGAGCTCACCGGCGTGCCGTTCGTCAAGGGTGCCTCGAAGATCTACCGGATCGCCCCGGGCTCCACGAAGGCCACGGTCTACGCCAACCACCTGACCAACGTGACCAGCATGGCGTTCGGCCAGGACGGCAAGCTCTACGCCGTCCAGATCTCCAACCGCGGCCTCGCGACCGACCCGAACGGCGCGCTCTGGCGGGTGGCGAGCAAGAAGTCGCACAAGAAGTCCAAGAACGTGAGCGGTGCGTTGTTCGCGCCGTACGGCGTGGCGATCAAGGGGAAGAACGCGTTCGTCACCGTGGGCTCGACGTTGCCGGGACAGGGCCAGGTGCTCGAGATCCCGCTGGGCTGACCTCGCCGGAGCACGCTCCCAGGACACCCGGCCGAACCACGCGGTCGCCCTGGCCGGCGGAGTCGGCTCCGCCTGCTAGGGTCGCCTGCGATCGACATCCTTTAACGAGCCGTCCCGTGAGGCGGAGAAGGAGGTCTGGCCGCAGATGCCTGCGCCTGCCACGACAGCATCGAGCTCGTCGGGACTCCCCGACTCGAGCACCGATCGCACCGTCCTCGACGCGAGCGACATCTCCCGCGCCCTGAGCCGGATCTCCCACGAGATCCTCGAGCGCAACAAGGGTGCCGACGACGTCGTCCTGCTCGGCATCCCGTCGCGCGGCGTACCCCTGGCCGAGCGGATCGCCGAACGCATCGCCGCGGTCGAGGGGGCGAGCGTGCCGAGCGGCTCGCTCGACGTGACGATGTACCGCGACGACCTGCGGCTGAAGCCCGCGCGGACGCTGCTGCCCACCCAGATCCCCGACGGCGGGATCGACGACAAGATCGTCGTGCTCGTGGACGACGTGCTGTTCTCCGGCCGCACGATCCGGGCCGCCCTCGACGCGCTGAACGACGTCGGACGGCCGCGCGGAGTGCAGCTCGCGGTCCTCGTCGACCGCGGCCATCGCGAGCTGCCGATCCGGGCCGACTTCGTCGGCAAGAACCTCCCGACCTCGCTGGTCCAGCGCGTGCGGGTCCAGCTGACGGGTGTCGACGACCACGACGCCGTGGTGATCGAGGGGGCCACGTCATGAAGAAGCACCTGCTCTCCGCCGGCGACCTGAGCCGCGACGACGCCGAGCTGGTCCTGCGGACCGCCGAGGAGCTGCGTTCGCTGGCCGACCGGCCGATCAAGAAGCTGCCGGCCCTGCGCGGTCGCACCGTGGTGAACCTCTTCTTCGAGGACTCCACGCGCACCCGGATCTCGTTCGAGGCGGCCGCCAAGCGCCTCTCGGCCGACGTCATCAACTTCTCCGCCAAGGGCTCGTCGCTGTCGAAGGGCGAGTCGCTCAAGGACACCGCGCTCACGCTCGAGGCGATGGGCTGCGACGCCGTGGTGATCCGGCACGGCGCCAGCGGGGCCCCGCACCGGCTCGCGAACTCCGGCTGGGTGCGTGCGTCGGTGGTGAACGCCGGCGACGGGACGCACGAGCACCCGACCCAGGCACTGCTGGACGCGTTCACGATGTGGCGGCACCTCGGCCAGCGCAACGGCGGCACGCTGGACGGACAGCGGATCGCGATCGTCGGCGACGTGCTCCACTCCCGGGTGGCCAGGTCCAACGCGCTGCTGCTGCACACCCTCGGTGCCGAGGTCACGCTGGTCGCGCCCCCGACCCTGCTGCCGGTCGGCGTCGACACCTGGCCGGTCGAGACGTCGTACGACCTGGACGGCGTGCTGCCCAAGGCGGACGCGGTGATGATGCTGCGGGTCCAGCGCGAGCGGATGAGCGGCGGGTTCTTCCCGACCGCCCGCGAGTACAGCCGCCGCTACGGACTCGACGGCCGCCGGATGGCGACCCTGCAGGACCACACGATCGTCATGCACCCCGGCCCGATGGTCCGCGGCATGGAGATCACCGCGGACGTCGCCGACAGCGACCGCTCGGTGATCGTCGAACAGGTGACCAACGGCGTCGCCGTCCGGATGGCGGTGCTCTACCTGCTGCTGGGCGGCAGCGAACCCTTCGAGACGCCTCGTCCCTCGGCTCCTCAGGGACCACCGGCGATCTCCACCGAGGGCACCTCCGACGAGCAAGGAGCCGACGCGTGAGCAGCTACCTGATCAAGAACGCCTCGATCCTCGGCGGCGAGCCCACCGACTTCCTGGTCCGCGACGGTGTCGTCGCGATGGGGGAGACCGACGCGGGCGCCGAGGTGGTCGACGCCACCGGGCTGGTCGCCCTGCCCGGCCTCGTCGACCTGCACACCCACCTGCGCGAGCCCGGCCGCGAGGACGCCGAGACGGTGCTCACCGGCACCCAGGCCGCCGCGATGGGCGGGTTCACCGCCGTGCACGCGATGGCCAACACCGACCCGGTCGCCGACACCGCCGGCGTCGTGGAGCAGGTCTGGCGCCTGGGTCGCGAGGGCGGCTACTGCGACGTCTACCCGGTGGGAGCGGTCACGGTCGGGCTGGCGGGCCAGCAGCTGGCCGAGCTCGGCGCGATGGCCGACTCGGCCGCGCGGGTGCGGGTCTTCTCCGACGACGGCCACTGCGTGAACGACGCGGTGCTGATGCGGCGCGCGCTGGAGTACGTCAAGGCGTTCGACGGCGTCGTCGCCCAGCACGCCCAGGAGCCGCGGCTGACCGAGAACGCCCAGATGAACGAGGGCGAGCTCTCCGGACGGCTGGGTCTGACCGGGTGGCCGGCGGTGGCCGAGGAGGCGGTGATCGCCCGCGACTGCCTGCTCGCGGCGCACGTCGGCTCGCGGCTGCACGTCTGCCACGTCTCGACCGCCGGCTCGGTCGAGCTGATCCGGCAGGCCAAGGCCTCGGGGTGGAACGTCACCGCGGAGGTCACGCCCCACCACCTGCTGCTGACCGACGACCTGGCCGCGTCCTACGACCCGGTCTACAAGGTCAACCCGCCGCTGCGTACGGCGGCCGACACCGAGGCGCTGCGAGCCGGGCTGGCCGACGGCACCATCGACGTCGTGGCGACCGACCACGCGCCCCACCCGCTGGAGGACAAGGACTGCGAGTGGGCGGCGGCGGCCTTCGGGATGCTGGGGCTCGAGACCGCGCTCTCGGTCGTGCAGGAGACCATGGTCGACCCCGGGCTGCTGACCTGGGCCGACGTCGCCGAGCGGATGTCCTACGCGCCCGCCCGGATCGGCCGGGTCGCCGACCACGGCCGACCGCTCGAGGACGGTGCCCCGGCGAACCTCGTGCTCTACGACCCCTCGGTGCGCCGCGTGGTCGAGGCGGCCGAGTCCGTCTCGCTGTCGCGCAACACGCCGTACGCCGGGGTCGAGCTGCCCGGCCGCGTCGTGGCGACGTTCCTGCACGGCAAGCCGACGGTGCTGGACGGCAAGCTCGCCTGAGCGCGCCCGGATAACGATTGGCTCACGGCGGCGTCGTCGGTCGAAGATGCTCCGGTGATGTCTCGGTGAACCCCGCCACGATCCGACGGATCCTTCCGCCGACCAGGCTCGAGCGCGACCTCGCGCTGCAGTGCGTCCTCTCGGCGTTCGCGACCGGCTCGTTCCTCACCGGCACCGCGGTCTACTTCACCCAGATCGTCGGCCTCACCGGCGCCCAGGTCGGCCTGGGCATGTCGATCTCGGGTGTCGTCACCCTCCTGCTCTCGCTGCCGCTGGGCCGGCTCTCGGACCACGTCGGCGCGAAGCCGCTGTGGGCGGTGTCGGCCCTGGTGGAGTCGCTGCTCTACTTCGGCTGGCCGATGGCGCGCAGCATGGTCACGTTCGTCGCGCTGCTCTCCTTGCTGGCGGCGATCAGCACCGCCGGCAACACCGGCCGCAACGTGTACCGGATCGCGGTCTTCCCGCGCGAGGTGCGCGTCCGCGCGCTGGCGTACATGCGGTCCGCGCGCAACGTCGGCTACACGTTGGGCGCTCTCGCCGGCGGCATCGCGCTGGCGATCGGCACCCGCTCGGCGATCACAGCGGTGCCGCTCCTCACCGGCGGGCTGCTGGTGCTCAACGCCCTGATGGTCTCGCGCCTGCCGTCGATCGACCGCCCCGAGCCCCCCGCTCCCGAAGAAGGGGAGGACGGCGTCCCGGCGCCCCCGGCCTGGCGCAACCTCGGCTTCGTCACGCTGGCGATGTGCAACGGCGTGCTGAGCTCCAACCAGGTGCTCCTCAACGTCGTGGTCCCGCTCTGGCTGGTCGAGCGGACCGACGCTCCGCACACCCTGCTCGCCTGGCTGTTCGGCACCAACACGGTGATGGCGGTGCTCCTGCAGGTGCGTGCCTCCCGCGGCTCCGAGACGGTGCCCGGCGCGCTGCGTGCCGTCCGCCTGTCGGGGTGGGCGTTCATCCTGTCCTGCCTCGTGATCGGGGTGACGCACGAGACCGTCGGCTGGGTCTCGATCGTCCTGATCTGGCTCGGGCACGTGACGATCACCGGCGCCGAGCTGTGGCAGTCCGCGTCGGACTGGGGATTCCAGTCCGAGCTCTCCGACCACCGTCGGCTCGGCGACTACCAGGGCGTCTGGGGGCTCGGCTACCAGGCGCAGCCGATCATCTTCCCGGGCCTGTTCACGTTCCTCGCCCTGCAGTGGGGTGAGCCCGGATGGGCCGTCATCGCGGCCATCGGCGTGCTCGCCGCGGTGGTCGCCCACCCGGCGGCGCGAGCCGCCCAGCGGTATCTCGAGCGGGCCGGAGCCCCGGGCGCCGTCCCGAGCCGTGCGAGCGCCGGATCGGCGACCTGAGCGACGCCTTTGTCGAATGCGGTGGCCGCCGAGGGGGAACGCTGCTCGGATGGACCCCTCGCAGTGGCTGCTCACCCGCGCCGAGCGCGCCAACCCGACCAGCGTCCTCGACGACCGGCACGACGGTGACACGGCCTGGTCCACGGGCAACCTGGTGCGGCCCCTGATCCACGGGTCGACGTACTTCCCGGCGCTGTACGACGTGCTCGAGGCGACGCGCGAGGGTGACCTCGTCTACTTCACCGACTGGCAGGGCGACGCCGACGAGCGCCTCACCGGCGAGCCGGGCAGCGAGGTCGTCGAGGTCCTGGGCCGGGCCGACGAACGCGGGGTCGACGTCCGGGGGCTGGTCTGGCGGTCGCACCTGGACCTGACCGGCTTCTTCGCCGCCGAGAACCGCCACCTCGGCGAGCAGCTCCAGCGCCGCGGCGCCGAGGTGCTGCTCGACATGCGCGTCCGCACCGGAGGCTCGCACCACCAGAAGTTCGTCGTCGTGCGCCACCGGGACGACCCGCGGAGGGACGTCGCCTTCGTCGGCGGCATGGACCTCGCCCACAACCGGCGGGACGACGCCGACCACGGGGGCGACCCGCAGCCGCAGGCCCTGACCGAGGAGTACGGCGAGCATCCCCCGTGGCACGACGTCCAGGTGGAGATCCGCGGACCTGCGGTGTACGACGTCGAGACGGTCTTCCGGGAGCGCTGGGAGGACCCGACCCCGCTGTCGCGTCATCCGGTCCGCAAGGTCGTCGACCTCGTCCGGCACGACGACACGTCGCCCGACGGCCTCCCCGAGCAGTGGCCACCGCCGCCCGAGGCGGGTTCCCACGTCGTCCAGCTGCTGCGGACCTATCCCGACCTCCGCCACGGGCGCGACTACCCCTTCGCCCGCGGCGGTGAGCGCAGCGTGGCCCGTGGCTACACCAAGGCGATCGCCCGGGCCGAGCAGATCGTCTACGTCGAGGACCAGTACTTCTGGGGGCACGACATCGCGGGGATGTTCGAGAGCACGCTGCGCGAGCAGCCCGAGCTGCGGGTGATCGTGGTGATCCCGCTGGTGCCGGACATCGCCGGGCTCAACCGCGTGCCACAGCTCCTCGGTCGCGAGCGCGCCATCCGGCGGCTGATGGACGTCGCGCCGGGCCGGGTGGCGGCCTACGGCCTCGAGAACCATGCGGGGACGCCGGTCTACGTCCACGCCAAGGTGTGCGTGATCGACGACCTCTGGGCGAGCACCGGCTCGGACAACTTCAACCGTCGTTCCTGGACCCACGACTCCGAGCTCACCGCGGTGGTGCTCGACGCGGACTACGCACGCGACCTGCGCCTGACGCTGGGGGCCGAGCACCTGGACCGGCTGGGCGAGGTGACGGAGCACGGCCTGCACGAGGCGATGGCCGACTGCCGCGAGCCCGCCGGCATGTTCGATGCGTACGCCGCCTGCGCGGCCCGGCTGCAGGCCTGGCACGACGGCGGACGGGTGGGGGACCGGCCGTCAGGTCGCCTGCGGCCGATCCCCCTGCCCCCGTTGTCCCGGTTCACCCGGATGTGGGCGAAGGTCCCCTTGGACGTCGTCCACGACCCCGACGGCCGCCCCGGCCCGCTCCGAGGTGCCTCGGCCTACTGATCGGGTCCTGGGGCTCTTTCGCCACCACCCACAGGGCAGAGCGGCCCCGTGGCCGCTATCACCACTCACCGGGCGGCAGCCATCTCGCGCTCGTCGACGACGCCGACGCGTACTTCGCGGGCCTCGTGGAGTTCCTGCACGCGCTCTGAGGGTGGGCGCCCCCTACTGGCGCCGCTTCCCGAAAACCGAGTTGGCCACGAGCCCGGCGCCCCTTACCGTGGGCGCATCATGTGGATCGCTCGCTGACCCGACTCGCGCCCGCGGCACCGCCCGGCGAGTCTCCCTCCGCACCGGCGAAGGCTCCCGCATGTCCGCACCCACGATCCCTGCTCTCCACGTCCGCGACCTCGACGTCCGGTTCGGCAGCCGCCAGGTGCTGCACGGCATCGACCTGACCGTCCAGCCGGGCCGGCGGATCGGTCTCGTCGGCGAGAACGGCTCCGGCAAGTCCACCCTGCTCCGCGCCGTCGCGGGCACGCTGCCATCACGTGCCCTGGTCACCGGCACCGTCGAACGACCGGCCGATCCGGCGATGCTCGGCCAGGAGCCCGCCTTCGGGGACCACGAGACGATCGGCGACGTGCTCGCCCGCACGCTGGTCCCCCTGCGGCGGATGGTCAGCGAGGTCGAGCGGCTGTCACTCGAGCTGACCGACGAGGCGGACGAGCCCACCCAGACGGCGTACGCCGAGGCGCTCGAGCGCGCCATCGCCCACGACGCCTGGGACGTCGACCGCCGGGCGGAGGAGGCCGCCGAGCGACTCGGGCTCGGGGCGCTCGACCCCATGCGCCGGATCGGCACGCTCTCCGGCGGCCAGCGCACCCGCCTGGCGCTGGCCACCCTGATGACCACGCGACCCGAGTGCCTGCTCCTGGACGAGCCGACCAACCACCTCGACGACGACGCGATCGACCTGCTCACCGGGTTCCTCCGCGACCTCCCCGGCGTCGTGCTGCTCGCCAGCCACGACCGGGTGCTCCTGGACGACGTGTGCACCGACCTGTTCGACCTCGACCCGCGGCCGGAGGGTGAGCTGGGCACCGACGGTCGTGGTGGCCGCCGGTTCGGTGGCGGCTGGACGGCGTACGAGGAGCAGCGGGCGGCGGCACGCCGGCGCTGGGAGGAGACCTACGCCGAGCAGCAGGAGGAGCTGACCCGGCTGCGCGCGGCGACCCGGATCGGCACCTCGGCCATCGCCCACGACCGGCCGCCGCGGGACAACGACAAGTTCATCTACGGGTTCAAGGGCGCGCGGGTCGAGCGGACCCTGTCGCGGCGGAAGAAGGACGCCGAGCGGCGGCTGGAGGTCGACGAGCGCGAGCAGGTCCGCAAGCCGCGACCGCCCCTGCGGCTGCGGTCCGAGCTGACGGGAGGCGCCGGCGCCACGGGCCGGGTGGTCCAGGCCCGCGACCTGGTCGTCGCCGGCCGGCTGACCCTGGACCGCCTGGACGTCACCGTGGGCGAGCACCTGCTCGTCTCCGGCGCGAACGGCTCGGGGAAGTCCACCCTGCTGGGGGTGCTGGCCGGCCGCTTGGAGCGGACGTCCGGATCGGTGGTCGTCACCGCGCACCGGGTCGCCGAGCTGGCGCAGGACGTGAGGTTCCGCGACCCGGGCCGCACCGCGCAGGCGACGTACGACGGGCTGGTCGGCGAGGAGCTCTCCGCGCGCGTCCCGCTCCGCGAGCTGGGACTGCTGCCGCCGGACCGGCACGCGACACCGGTCGCGTTGCTCTCGGTCGGTCAGCGGCGCCGGCTCGGGCTGGCCGTGGCGATCGCGCACGCGCCGGACCTGCTCCTGCTCGACGAGCCGACCAACCATCTGTCCCTGGCCCTCGCGGGCGAGATCGAGGACGCACTCCGGACCACGCCGGGCACCGTGGTCGTGGCCTCGCACGACCGGTGGTTCCGGCGACGGTGGGACGGGGCGGAGCTGCGGCTCAGCGCTCCAGCACCAGCCCCAGCCAGTCGGCCAGCGCGGTGATCTCCTCGTCGACGGCCGTTGCGATCTCGGTCGTGAACGGCAGGTCCTCGTGGACGGCATCGACGAACAGCCGGCCGACCTTGCGGTCCGCGGTGGCGTCGAGCTTCCCGACGAGGCGGTCGCCGTGCAGGATCGGCAGGGCGAAGTACCCCCACCGGCGCTTCGCCGCGGGCTTGTACATCTCGAGGACGTACGTGAACTCGAACAGGTCCTCCATCCGCACCCGGTCGCGCACCACGGGGTCGAACGGCGACAGCAGCGCGGTGCGGCCCTCGAAGGGATGCCCCAGCTGGGCGGGGTCGACCCGCCACTCGCCGTCGGTGCCCTCGACCACGGCCGGCGCGCCCGCGTCGCCGACGTGGATCGGCTCACCCGGCAGGACCGTCCCCTTCGGCCGGGCGATGCCGAGGCCCCGCAGCCGTCGCGCGTCGCGCTCGGCGCGGGCTGCCTCGCGCGGCACCGCCTCGACACCCTCGGGGTAGACCCGCTCGGCCAGGTCGTACATCTTCTGGTTGCCCTTACGCCCGTTCACCGCGACCTCGCCACGCCCGAGCAGGCAGCCGAGCATCATCCGGACGTTGCGGTCGACGTTCCACCCCGACGAGTGCCACGGCACCTGCGCGGTCGCCTTCACGTCGCGGGAGGGGAGCGGGCCGTCGGCGTCGAGGATGTCGAGGATCTCGTTGCGGAACAGCTCGTTGGCCTCCATCCAGTCGCGGGTCTCCTCCCACGGCGGCGAGGACGCCATGTCGGCGAGGTGCAGGCGCAGGTCGGCCATCGGCCGGATGCCGTCGCCGTCCTCGTAGAGGTCTCGGGCGGCCAGGAGGTCGTCCAGGTCCTCCGGCTCGTACGCCGACCCCAGGCGCGACCAGCTGACCAGGTCGTAGCTCGGCGCGATGGCGCGGGTCGGCTCGACCGGCAGCGCGGTCAGCCGCTGGACGACGGCCATCAGGTCGGTGGGCCGGTCGGCGTCGAGCAGGGTGGCCCGCACCGCGATCTGTCGCGCCTCCTGCCGAGTCAGGTGGATCGCCTCCGGGTCCGGCATGGACGCGACCGTAGACCAGGCCACCGACGTAAACCTGTTGAGCCGGTCGTCGGCGAACCGCTTCACTGACCTGCGATGCAGATCTCTTCAGGCAAGGCCGTGCTCGCCGCCGAGGCGTACGGCAGCGGCGACCCCACGGTGCTGCTCGTGCACGCCGGGGTCACCGACCAGCGCAGCTGGCAGCACGTCGTCGACCGGCTTCCCGACCACCGGTGCGTCACCTACGACCAGCGCGGCTACGGACGGACGACGTACGAGCCCGAGGACGGCTGGTCGAGCGTCGACGACGCCGTCGCCGTGCTCGACGCCTACGACGTCGACCAGGCGGTCGTGGTCGGCTGCTCCATGGGTGGCCGGGTGTCGTTGCACCTCGCGCTCACCCATCCCGAGCGCGTGCGCGCGCTTGCCCTGATCGCACCGGCGGTCAGCGGCGGACCGGGGCACGTCTACGAGCCGGAGGTCGAGGCCCTCGGCGAGCAGGGCGAGGCGGCGTACGAGCGGGGCGACCTGGACGAGGTCAACGAGATCGACGCCCACGTCTGGCTGGACGGACCGCTCGCCCCGCGGGGACGCGTGGTCGGAGCCGCGCGCGAGCTGTTCCTGGACATGAACCGGATCGCGCTCGAGGCCGAGGACCCGGGGGAGAAGGGCGACACCGTCGAGGCCTGGGACCGGCTCGGGGAGATCACCGTCCCGACCCTGCTGATGATCGGCGAGCTCGACCTGCAGTACCTCAAGGAGGGCGTCGCCCACGCGGCCGCGTCGATCCCGGAAGCGCGCGTCGTGGAGCTCCCCGGCGTCGCACACCTGCCCCAGCTCGAGGGCGACCCGAGGACGCTGGCCGAGATCGCGGCGTTCGTGTCGGCGGTCGGCGGCGTGTAACCGACCCTTGGCGGGACGACACGCCGGGTCCGCACCGGCGTGTCGCGCACCGAAGGGTCGGTTACACGCCGACATCTCGACCTCCGGCGCGGAGTCCGGCGTACGGACCGACGGCTGCTAGGGTCGGCAACGCTCGACATCCTTTAACGATCCGTCCCGTGAGGCGGAGAAGGAGGTACGGCGTGCCGCCGCATGTCTCGAACGCACCGGCCCTGCTGGTTCTCGAGGACGGCCGGACCTTTCGGGGTGAGTCGTTCGGTGCCGAGGGGGAGACCTTCGGAGAGGCGGTGTTCGCCACCGGGATGACGGGCTACCAGGAGACCCTCACCGACCCGTCGTACCACCGTCAGGTCGTGGTGATGACCGCTCCCCACGTCGGCAACACCGGGATGAACGACGAGGATCCGGAGTCGACGCGGATCTGGGTCGCGGGGTACGTCGTGCGCGATCCCGCCCGCGTGCCGTCGAGCTGGCGCTCCCGCCGGTCGCTCGACGAGGCGCTGCGCGACCAGGGCGTGGTCGGCATCTCCGGCATCGACACCCGTGCCCTGACCCGCCACCTGCGCGAGCGCGGGGCGATGCGGGTCGGGATCTCCACGACCGAGCCCGACGCCGACGCGCTGCTGACGCGGGTGCGCGACTCCGCCCAGATGGCGGGCGCGAACCTGTCCGACGAGGTCTCCACCAGCCAGGCGTACGTCGTCTCGGCGGTCTCGACAGGCTCGACCACCGAGGCTGCGCGGTTCCGCGTCGCCGCCCTCGACCTCGGGATCAAGGCGAACACCCCGCGGATGCTGGCCGAGCGCGGCGTCGAGACCCACGTGCTCCCGGCGACGGCGACGCTGGACGACGTGCTCGCGGTCGAGCCGGACGGGTTGTTCTTCTCCAACGGCCCGGGCGACCCGGCGGCCACGACCGGTCAGGTCGAGCTGCTGCGCGGTGCCCTGGCGCACGGTCTGCCCTACTTCGGGATCTGCTTCGGCAACCAGCTGTTCGGGCGGGCGCTCGGCTTCGACACCTACAAGCTCACCTACGGCCACCGGGGCATCAACCAGCCGGTCCTCGACCGCACCACGGGCAAGGTCGAGGTCACCGCGCACAACCACGGCTTCGCGGTCCGGGCGCCCCTCGACACCGCCACCAGCACGGCGTACGGCGAGGCGACGGTGAGCCACGTCTGCCTCAACGACGACGTGGTGGAGGGCCTCGAGCTCCGCGACGAGGCGGGCATCCTCAGGGCCTTCTCGGTCCAGTACCACCCCGAGGCCGCCGCCGGCCCCCACGACGCGGCGTACCTCTTCGACCGCTTCTGCGACCTGATGGGCCAGGTTGAACCGCGGGTTCTGACCCGTTCAGCCGCGGTCACTGACCGCGGCTCGACGGGTCAGAACCCGCGGTTCAACGGAGAGGACGCCTGATGCCGAAGCGCGACGACATCGCCAGCGTCCTGGTGATCGGCAGCGGGCCGATCGTGATCGGGCAGGCCTGCGAGTTCGACTACTCCGGCACCCAGGCGTGCCGCGTGCTGCGCCAGGAGGGCCTCCGGGTGATCCTGGTGAACTCGAACCCGGCCACGATCATGACCGACCCGGAGTTCGCGGACGCGACGTACGTCGAGCCGATCACGCCGGAGTTCGTGGAGCAGGTGATCGCGCAGGAGCGGCCCGACGCGCTGCTCGCCACCCTCGGCGGGCAGACCGCGCTCAACTGCGCGATGAGCCTGGCCGCGAACGGCGTCCTCGAGAAGTACGGCGTCGAGCTGATCGGCGCGAGCATCGAGGCGATCGAGAAGGGCGAGAACCGCGAGTCGTTCAAGCGGGTCGTCGAGGGCCTGCCGGCGGAGTGGGGCGCCGAGGTGGCGGCGTCCGCGATCTGCCACTCCATGGACGACTGCCTGGCCGCGGTCGAGGCCCTCGGCTACCCCGTCGTGGTCCGGCCCAGCTTCACGATGGGCGGCGCGGGTTCGGGGATGGCCTACGACGAGGAGGACCTCCACCGCATCGCCGGGCTCGGGCTGTCGCTCAGCCCGACCACCGAGGTGCTCCTCGAGGAGTCGATCCTCGGCTGGAAGGAGTACGAGCTGGAGGTGATGCGCGACCGCTCGGACAACGTCGTCATCGTCTGCTCGATCGAGAACGTCGACCCGATGGGCGTGCACACCGGCGACTCGATCACGGTCGCGCCGGCGCTGACCCTGACCGACCGCGAGTACCAACGCCTCCGCGACATCGCGATCGGCGTGATCCGCGAGGTCGGCGTCGACACCGGCGGCTGCAACATCCAGTTCGCCGTCGACCCCGACAACGGCCGGGTCGTGGTGATCGAGATGAACCCGCGGGTCTCCCGGTCCAGCGCGCTGGCCAGCAAGGCCACCGGCTTCCCGATCGCCAAGATCGCCGCGAAGGTCGCGATCGGCTACACCCTCGACGAGATCCCCAACGACATCACCACCCGCCCCGACGGGCAGAGCACGCCCGCGTCGTTCGAGCCGACCCTGGACTACGTCGTGGTGAAGGTGCCGCGGTTCGCGTTCGAGAAGTTCCCCGGCGCCGACCCCACCCTGACCACCCACATGAAGTCGGTGGGCGAGGCGATGGCGATCGGCCGGAGCTTCACCGAGGCGCTGCAGAAGGCGCTGCGCTCGCTCGAGCGCCCCGACGCGGTCTTCGACTGGCACCGCGAGTACGTCGAGCTCGACAAGCAGCGGCTGCTCGAGCAGGCCGCCGTGCCCCACGACGGCCGCCTCAAGGTGGTGATGGACGCGCTCCGCGCCGGGGCCACGCCCGAGGAGGTCTTCGAGGCCACGCGGATCGACCCGTGGTTCGTCGACCAGCTGGCCCTGGTCAACGAGGTCGCAGCCGAGGTCACCGCCGCACCCGAGCTGACCCCGGACCTCCTCCGTCTCGCCAAGCGGCACGGCTTCTCCGACGGGCAGATCGGCAAGATCCGCGGGATGAGCGCCGACGTCGTGCGTGGCATCCGGCACGCGCTGGGCATCCGGCCGGTCTACAAGACCGTCGACACCTGCGCGGCCGAGTTCGCCGCGGCCACGCCGTACCACTACTCGTCGTACGACGAGGAGACCGAGGTCGCGCCGCGCGAGCGACCGGCGGTGATCATCCTCGGCTCGGGCCCCAACCGCATCGGGCAGGGCATCGAGTTCGACTACTCCTGCGTGCACGCCTCGATGGCGCTGGGACAAGGGGAGGGCGGCGCGGGCTTCGAGACGATCATGGTCAACTGCAACCCCGAGACCGTCTCCACCGACTACGACACGTCGGACCGTCTGTACTTCGAGCCGCTCACGCTGGAGGACGTGCTCGAGGTGGTGCACGCCGAGCAGGCGGTCGGTCCGGTCGCGGGCGTGATCTGCCAGCTCGGCGGGCAGACGCCGCTCGGCCTGGCCCAGGGTCTCGCCGACGCGGGAGTCCCGATCGTCGGCACGACGCCCGCGGCGATCCACCTGGCCGAGGAACGCGGCGCCTTCGGCCGCGTGCTCCACGAGGCCGGGCTGACCGCACCGCTCCACGGCATGGCCTCGTCGTACGACGAGGCCCAGTCGATCGCGGCCGAGATCGGCTACCCGGTGCTCGTGCGCCCGTCGTACGTCCTCGGCGGGCGCGGCATGGAGATCGTGTACGACGACTCCGCGCTCGAGGGGTACATCGCCCGGGCGACGGCGATCAGCCCCGAGCACCCGGTGCTGGTCGACCGGTTCATCGACGACGCCGTGGAGATCGACGTCGACGCCCTGTTCGACGGCGAGGAGCTGTTCCTCGGCGGCGTGATGGAGCACATCGAGGAGGCGGGCATCCACTCCGGCGACTCGTCGTGCGCGCTGCCGCCGATCACCCTCGGCGACCAGGAGATCGGCCGCATCCGCGAGGCCACCGAAGCGATCGCGCGCGGAGTCGGTGTCCTCGGGCTGATCAACATCCAGTTCGCCCTCGGGTCCGACGTGCTCTACGTGCTCGAGGCCAACCCGCGCGCCAGCCGTACCGTCCCGTTCGTCTCCAAGGCGACCGCCACCCCGCTCGCCAAGGCCGCCGCCCGGGTGATGATGGGCGACTCGATCAAGCAGCTGCGGGCCGAGGGGCTCCTGCCCCACGCCGGCGACGGCGGCACCCTGCCCGGTGACTCGCCGATCGCGGTCAAGGAGGCGGTGATGCCGTTCAACCGGTTCCGGCAGCCCGACGGCCGCTACGTCGACACCGTGCTCGGCCCGGAGATGAAGTCCACCGGCGAGGTGATGGGCTTCGACGCCGACTTCGGGCGCGCGTTCGCGAAGGCGCAGGCGGCGGCGTTCGGCCCCCTGCCGACGTCGGGCAAGGTCTTCGTCTCGATGGCCAACCGCGACAAGCGCTCGATGATCTTCCCGATCAAGGTGCTGGCCGACCTCGGGTTCGAGATCCTCGCGACCCAGGGCACCGCCGACGTGCTGCGTCGCAACGGCGTGCACGCGACGGTGGTCCGCAAGCACTTCGACGGCCCCGGCCCGCACGGCGAGCCGACGACCGTGCAGCTGATCGCCGACGGAGACGTGGCACTCGTCGTGAACACCCCGCACGGCTCCTCGGGGAGCGGCGGATCGGTGCGCGTCGACGGCTACGAGATCCGCACCGCCGCCGTGCGTGCCAACGTCCCCTGCATCACCACCGTCCAGGGCCTCGGCGCCGCCGTCCAGGGGATCGAGGCCCGCATCCGGGGCGACATCGGGGTGCGCTCGCTGCAGGACTGGGCCGCCCGACCCCTCGAGACGGTTGCTGCGCAACCTCCTCAGGAACCGCCCTTCGAGACGGTTGCTGCGCAACCTCCTCAGGAACCGTGAGCCGATGACGGCGTACGACGTCCTGTTCCGGCAGGCGCTGGCGCGGGTCGACCCCGAGCGTGCACATCGCCTCGGGTTCCGGGCGATCCGCTCCGGCCGTCCGCTGGCCCGAGCCGTCGTCCGGACCCCGTCACGACCGGTCGAGGCGATGGGGCTGACGTTCCCCAACCCGCTCGGCCTCGCCGCCGGCTTCGACAAGAACGCCGTCGGCGTCGACGCCCTCGGTGCGCTGGGCTTCGGCTTCGTCGAGGTCGGCACGGTGACGGCGCTGCCCCAGCCGGGCAACCCGCGCCCGAGACTCTTCCGGCTGCCCGAGGACCACGCGGTGGTCAACCGGATGGGCTTCAACAACGACGGCGCCGAGGCGGTGGCCGAGCGCCTCGCCAGGCGATCCCGGCGCCTCGACCGGCTCGACGGGCGCCGCCGGGTCAACGTGAGCTCCGACGGCCGGAGCCGGCCGGTGCTCGGCATCAACATCGGCAAGTCCAAGGTCGTGCCCGAAGACGACCGGGCCGCGGTGCTGTCGGACTACGCGACCAGTGCGCGCCTGCTCGCGCCGTACGCCGACTACCTCGTGGTCAACGTCTCCTCGCCCAACACGCCGGGCCTGCGCTCGCTGCAGGCGGTCGACCGGCTGGGCCCCCTGCTCGACGAGGTACGCCGGGTCGCCGACGACGCCGCCCTCCGGCCGATCCCGCTGTGCGTGAAGATCGCGCCCGACCTGGCCGACGAGGACGTCGTCGCCGTGGCGGAGCTGGCGCGCGACCGCGGCCTGGAGGGGCTGATCGCCACCAACACCACCATCTCGCGCGACGGTCTGCGCACGCCGGCCGACGAGGTGGAGGCGCTCGGGGCGGGCGGGCTGTCCGGGCCGGTGCTGCGGAAGCGGTCGATGGAGGTGCTGCGCCTGCTGCGCGCCCACGACCCGCGGATCGCGATCGTCTCGGTCGGTGGGCTCGCCGGCGCGGAGGACGCCCTGGCCCGGCTGCGGGCGGGTGCGACGCTGGTGCAGGCCTACACCGCCTTCGTCTACGGCGGCCCGCTCTGGCCGCGGCGGGTCGTCCGCGGGCTCCCCGGATGACCGGGTCCGCGGACGGGCCCGACCACGGCCCGCTGCACGTCACCGCCGAGGTGATCGCGACCAAGACGGTCGGCGCCTACCACCACCTCTCGCTGGTGGCTCCCGGTGTGGGGGAGCGCTCGCGGCCCGGCAGCTTCCTCGCCGTGTCGGTCGGGGACGGCCACCTGGCCCGGCGAGCGTTCTGGATCCACCGAGTCGGCCCCATGGGCGGTCACCGCGCCGTCGTCGAGATCGTGGTCGAGCACCGCGGCGCCGGGAGCAGCGCGCTGGCGGCTCACCCGGTGGGGTCGAGGCTGGCGGTCACCGGTCCCCTGGGACGGCCGTTCGCAGTTCCACGCGAGCCGGCGCGCTGCCTGCTCGTCGGCGAGGGGTACGCCGCGGCGGCGCTGACCACGCTCCCCGAGCGGCTCCGCGAGCGTGGCTGCGGCGTCCGGCTGGTGCTGGGCGGCGCCGACGACGCCCACGTGCTCGAGCCCCTGGCCGCACGCCGGAGCGTCGGCCAGGTCGAGGTGGTGGTCGGGGACCTGTCCGCGGCCGTGCTCGGCGCGCTCCCGGAGGCCGACGTGGTCTACGTCGCGGCCTCCGCGGCCACGCAGCGCTGTGCCGCCGACGCGGTCGCCGGGACGGCGATCACCTGCCAGGTCGCCCTCGAGCGACCGCTCACCTGCGGGACGGGTCTCTGCCACGGCTGCCCGGTGCCGGTCCTCGACGACAGCGGCGCTCCGCACGTCGTCCGCGCCTGCGTCGACGGACCGGTGTTCCGGGCCGGCCGGGTCCACTGGGAGGCCCTGGCATGACGGACGCCTGGCCGTTCCCGAACCCCGTGCTGGTCGCCTCCGGCTGCGGCGGCACCGGCCGGGACCTCGCGGCGTACGGCGACCTCGCGTCGCTCGGCGGCTTCGTCACCCGCTCGGTCACCCGGCTCGCCCGTCCCGGCGGCGAGCCGCCGCGCCTGGTCGAGTCGCCGAGCGGGCTGGTCAACGCGATCGGGCTGCAGAACCCGGGCGTCGAGGCCTTCCTCCGTGACGAGCTGCCCTTCCTCCTCGACTCCGGTGTCCCGGTCGTCGTCAGCATCGCCGGCCACTCGCTGGGGGAGTACGCCGAGCTCGCGCGCACCGTGGGCCGGGCCGAGCGGGTCGTGGCCGTGGAGGTCAACCTCTCGGTGCCCGACCCGGTCGGCAGCGGTCAGCTCGACGCCCGCGAGCCCTACCAGGCCGCCAGCGTCGTCGGCTCCTGCCGGCGCGACCTGCGGGCGGGGGTGCTGCTGCTCGCGAAGCTCCGCAGCGACGTCTCCCGCGTCGTCGAGACGACCCGGGCGGTCGCCGGTGCCGGCGCCGATGCCGTCGTGGTCGGCAACGCCCTGCCGGCCGCGATGCCCGACGGCCGGTCCGGTGGGCTCAGTGGTCCGGCGATCCGCCCGCAGGCGCTGCGCTGCGTGAGCGAGGTCGCCTCCGCGGTCCCGGACGTCGCGGTGGTGGCGTGCGGCGGCATCATGGACGCGGCGGACGCACGGGACTTCCTGGCCGCCGGCGCCCGGGCGGTCCAGGTCGGGACCGCCCTCTTCCACGACCCGACCACGGCGTTCCGGATCGCCGACGAACTCCGCGAGGCCCCGACGGCCGCGCACGACCCCCCGCCAGGAGAGGACCCATGACCACCTTCGGAGCCCGCCTCCACGCCGCGATCCACGACCGCGGACCCCTGTGCGCGGGGATCGACCCGCACGCCGGCCTGCTGCGCGAGTGGGGTCTCGGCGACGACCTCGCCGGCCTCGAGCGGTTCGCGCTGACGGCGGCCGAGGCCCTGGCGCCACGCGTGGCCGTCGTGAAGCCGCAGTCGGCGTTCTACGAACGGTTCGGCAGCGTCGGCATCGCGGTCCTCGAGCGCGTGGTCGCCACCAGCCGGGCCGCCGGCGCGTTGGTCCTGCTCGACGTCAAGCGCGGCGACATCGGCTCCACGAGCCAGGCGTACGCCGACGCCTACCTCGACCCGTCGTCGCCGCTGGCCGCGGACGCGATCACGGCCAGTCCCTACCTCGGGTTCGGCTCGCTGGAGCCGATGGTCGACACCGCCCGCAAGCACGACGCGGGCGTCTTCGTCCTCGCGCTGACCTCCAACCCCGAGGGCTCCGAGGTGCAGGGCGCCCGCACGCCCGGTGGCTCCGTCGCCGACGTGGTCCTCGGCCGGTTGGGCGACCTCAACCACGGCGCCGACCCGCTCGGTTCGTTCGGCGCCGTCGTGGGTGCCACCATCGAGCCCGGCGAGCACGACCTCGACATCGGCGGGCCGCTGCTGGCCCCGGGGTACGGCGCCCAGGGCGGCACCGTGGACGACCTCCGCCGGGTCTTCGGGTCGAGCATCGGGCGGGTCCTGCCGAGCACGTCCCGCGACCTCCTGCGCGAGGGCCCCGAGGGCCTGGCGGCCGCGGCGGACCGTCACAACGAGCGCCTCCGCGAGCTGGCCGGTTAGGACGTCACCGATGGCGGCTCCGGTGCTCACGGCGAGGAGGGCGGTCGCGACCGCACTCTCCATGGCCGTGCTGCCGCTGCTGGCCGGGTGCGGGTCCGGCTCGAGCTACTGCCAACGGGTGCAGGAGCACCAGGGGCGGCTCGGGTCGTTGACGACCACCGGTGGTCCGAGCGCCCTGATCCAGGCGCTGCCGATCTTCGAGGACCTGCGGGCCGCCGCGCCCGACGACGTCGCCGACGACTGGCAGCTGGTGGTGACCCGGGTCCGCGCTCTCGACACGGCGCTGACGAACGCCCACGTCGACCCCGCGACGTACGACCCGAAGCAGCCGCCGCACGACCTGAGCAGCGAGGACCGTCAGCAGATCCGGAGGGCCGCCGCCCAGCTCGCGGCCTCCGACACGGAGGCGGCTCTCTCGCGCGTCCAGCAAGAGGTGCTGGACGTGTGCCACACGCCACTCGAGATGTAGACCGCGTCGGGGTCCCGTTGCCGCTCGATGACGATGCTGACTAGATTGTCGCCCTGCCGACGCCCCCGTCGGACGACGCTGGACAAAGGACGTGCCTTGGCCCTCCCACCGCTCACTCCGGAGCAGCGCCAGGCGGCCCTCGACAAGGCTGCGGCCTCGCGCCGCGAACGCGCCGAGGTGAAGAACCGCCTCAAGAACTCCGGGGCCTCGATCTCCGACGTGCTCCATGAGGGGCACCGGAACGAGGTGATCGGCAAGATGCGGGTCGTCGACCTGTTGTGCTCGATGCCGGGTGTCGGCAAGGTGCGCGCCCGGCAGCTGATGGAGCGCATCGGCATCGCCGAGAGCCGCCGCGTGCGCGGTCTCGGGGCCAAGCAGGTCGCGGCGCTCGAGCGCGAGTTCGCTCCCGGCGAGTGACCGGACCCGACACCGAGTCCGGGCCCGGGTCCGGGGCTGCATCCCGGCGTTCTCGGCTGACCGTCCTGGCCGGACCCACCGCCGTCGGCAAGGGGACGGTCTCGGCCGACATCCGCACCCACCACCCCGAGGTCTGGATCTCGGTCTCCGCGACCACCCGCGCACCCCGGCCGGGCGAGGTGCACGGCGTCCACTACTGGTTCGTCTCCGAGACGGAGTTCGACCGGATGGTGGCCGACGACGAGCTGTTGGAGTGGGCCGTGGTCCACGGCGCCGCCCGCTACGGCACCCCACGTGCCCCCGTGGACGAGGCGCTCGCCTCCGGCCGCCTCGCCCTGCTGGAGATCGACCTCCAGGGCGCCCGGCAGGTGCACACCGCGATGCCGGAGGCGCTGATGGTGTTCCTCGCGCCCCCGACCTGGGAGGAGCTGATCCGCCGGCTCGAGGGCCGCGGCACCGAGACCGGGCCCGAACGCGACCGGCGTCTGGCCACCGCCCGCCTGGAGCTGGCCGCGGAGCCGGAGTTCGACGTGACCATCGTGAACGCGGAAATTCACGATGCCGCCGAGGAGTTGGTAGCCTTGATGGTCGGCCACCTTGGCCGTTCCTGACTCCGACTCTCTCTGTGAGGCCGTGGCGTGTCTGCCCCCACTCCTGCTGCCGAGGGCGTGACCAACCCCTCGATCGACGACCTGCTGACGAAGACCGACAGCAAGTACAAGCTGGTCCTCTACAGCGCCAAGCGCGCCCGGCAGATCAACGCGTACTACTCCCAGCTCGGTGAGGGCCTGCTCGAGTACGTCGGCCCCCTCGTCGAGACCCACGTCCAGGAGAAGCCGCTGTCGATCGCGCTCCGCGAGATCAACGACGACCTGCTGACCTGCGAGGACGTCGACCCGGCCGAGCTGGCCGCCGAGGAGGAGGCCCGCAAGGCCGCCGCCCTCGACGCGGGCTTCAAGGCCGAGTGAGCCGCACCGCACGACCATGACCCCCGGGGCCGGTTCTCCTGAGGAGCCGAGGCGGCATCCTGAGGAGGGCGACGCAGGAGCCCGTCTCGAAGGGAACGAGGCGTCTCGACGGCCTCCGGGCGCCTCCCCGGAGGTGGGGAGTCGGCCATCCCCCTCCGTCGTGCTCGGTGTCGCCGGCGGGATCGCGGCGTACAAGGCGGCCGAGCTGCTGCGCCGGTTCACCGAGTCCGGTCACGACGTGACGGTGGTCCCGACCCCGTCCGCGCTGCACTTCGTGGGCGAGGCCACCTGGGCCGCCCTCTCCGGCAAGCCCGTGCGCACCCAGGTCTGGGAGTCGGTGCACGAGGTGCCGCACGTGCGGATCGGGCAGTCCGCCGATCTCGTCGTCGTCGCGCCGGCGACCGCCGACCTGCTGGCGCGAGCCGCACATGGTCGGGCCGACGACCTGCTGACCAACGTCCTGCTGACCGCGCGCTGCCCGGTCGTGTTCGCGCCGGCGATGCACACCGAGATGTGGGAGCACGCCGCCACCCAGGCCAACGTCGCGACGCTGCGGGAGCGCGGCGCCCTGGTCATCGAGCCGGACGTGGGCCGGCTCACCGGCGTCGACACCGGCAAGGGGCGGCTGCCGGATCCCGACGAGATCTTCGCGCTCTGCCAGGACGTCCTCGCCCACGGGCTCGGCGACGGCGACCTCGTCGGTCGCACGGTCGTGGTCTCCGCCGGCGGCACGCGCGAGCCGCTCGACCCCGTGCGCTTCCTGGGCAACCGGTCCTCCGGCCGCCAGGGTCTCGCGCTGGCGCGGGCGGCGGTCGCCCGCGGGGCGGAGGTCACGATGGTCGCGGCCAACGTGTCGCTGCCCGACCCCGCGGGTGTGAAGGTCGTCCGGGTCGAGACCACCGAGGAGCTCCGCGACGCGGTGATCTCGGCCGCGGGCTCCGCCGACGCAGTCGTGATGGCGGCCGCGCCGGCCGACTTCCGCCCGGTCTCGTCGACCGACACCAAGATCAAGAAGAACGCCGACGGCACCGCACCGGCCCTCGAGCTGACCCAGACCCCGGACATCCTGGCCGAGCTGTCCCACCACCGCACCCGTCCCGGCCAGGTCGTGGTCGGGTTCGCCGCCGAGACCGGCGACGACACGGGGTCGGTGCTCGACCTCGGGCACCTCAAGCTCGAGCGCAAGGGCTGCGACCTGCTCGTGGTCAACGACGTACGCGGAGGAGCGGTGTTCGGGGCCGAGGAGAACGCCGCGGTGATCCTCGGTGCCGACGGCAGCACTCGCGACGTCCCTCCGGGCACCAAGACGGCACTCGCGCACGCCGTGTGGGACGAGGTCGCCGGGCGGCTCGGCCCGGCCGGAGCCGGCTGACCGACCCCCGACCGGCATGTCACCCGGCGCGGGAGTGCCCGCTATCGTGACCCGGACGCTCGACCAGACCCACCGCTCGACCCCGATACCGCAGGGAGCACCAGACACGTGACCGGACGCCTCTTCACCTCTGAATCCGTGACCGAGGGGCACCCCGACAAGATCGCCGACGCGATCAGCGACTCCGTCCTCGACGAGATGCTCCGGCAGGACCCCCACAGCCGGGTCGCGGTCGAGACCCTGCTGACCACGGGACTGGTCGTGGTGGCCGGCGAGGTCACCACCACCGGGTACGTCGACATCAAGCAGGTCGTGCGCAACCGGATCCTGGCGATCGGGTACGACTCCTCGGAGAAGGGCTTCGACGGCGCGACCTGCGGCGTGATGGTCGCGATCGGCGGCCAGTCCGGCGACATCGCCCAGGGCGTCGACACCGGCCACGAGTCGCGCACCGGCTCGGTCGACGCCATGGACAAGCAGGGCGCGGGCGACCAGGGCCTGATGTTCGGCTACGCGTGCGACGACACCGACGTGCTGATGCCCCTGCCGATCGTGATGGCCCAGCGCCTGGCCGAGCGGCTCACGTCGGTGCGCAACGACGGCACGCTGAGCTACCTCCGCCCGGACGGCAAGACGCAGGTCACCATCGAGTACGACGCCGACAACCGGCCGGTGCGCGTCGACACGGTGGTGCTGTCGACCCAGCACGCCGACGACGTCGACCTCGCCGACACCCTCGAGCCCGACGTGAAGAAGCACGTCGTGGACCCGGTGCTCGCGATGTTCGACATCCCCTCCGAGGGCTACCGCCTCCTGGTGAACCCGACCGGCCGGTTCGTCGTCGGTGGCCCGATGGGCGACGCCGGGGTCACCGGCCGCAAGATCATCGTCGACACCTACGGCGGCATGGCGCGCCACGGTGGCGGCGCCTTCTCCGGCAAGGACCCGTCGAAGGTCGACCGCTCCGCCGCGTACGCCATGCGCTGGGTGGCCAAGAACGTCGTGGCCGCAGGGCTGGCGAAGCGCTGCGAGGCGCAGGTCGCCTACGCCATCGGCAAGGCCCAGCCCGTGGGGGTCTTCGTCGAGACCTATGGCACCGGGGTCGTGCCCGACGAGGAGATCCAGAAGGCCGTGCTCGAGGTCTTCGACCTCCGGCCGGCCGCGATCATCGAGGACCTCGACCTGCTCCGGCCGATCTACGCCAAGACGTCGGCGTACGGCCACTTCGGGCGCGAGCTGCCGGAGTTCACCTGGGAGCGCACCGACCGGGTCGAGGCGCTCCGGAAGGCGACCGGGCTCGCCGACTGACGCCGCGGCGAGGTCGCGAGGGTGAGCCCGGCCGCGGTGCACCGGCGACCGTGACCGGTTCGTGACCACGCGGACCCGTCCGGCTGGCTAGATTGCCCCGAGACGACGGTCGCACCGGCCGTCCGGAGGCGAGCCCGTGACTCCCAGGACCACTGCCATCGGGGCCGTGCTGGCCCTGGCCACCGCCTCGGCGGCGCTGACCACGAGCGCGAGCCCGACCGGCGCGGCACCGCACCCGAGCGCCCCCTCGGCCCGCTCCGCGGGCGACCGGGCGCTGGCCCGGCTGTCCGCCGACTCGCGCGGTGCGGTGCGGGTGAGCCGCGGGCCGGACGGAGTCGCTCGCGTCGTCGACGCCACCGGGGCGTACGACCCCGTCGTCACCCCCGACACCTCGGTCCGGGACGCGGCGCTCGCCCACCTCGACCGGTACGGCGCGCTGGTCGGCGTCGCGGACCCCGGCACCCGTCTGGTCGCGGGGACGGTAGCCCGGACGGTCACCGGTGACACCGTCGCGCGCTTCACCGAGCTCCGGGACGGGCTGCCCGTGATCGGGGGTGCCGTCGCGGTCGACCTGCGGCCGGACCGACAGCTGGCCTCGGTCACGGCCTCGGTCTCCCGGGCATCGGTGCCGGAGGCGACGTACTCCGCCGACGAGGCGCGGAGCGAGGCGCTGGCGGTCGAGGCCAAGCGCCTCGCCGCACAGGGCCGCCACCCCCGGCTGCAGGCCGGCCCGCCCGAGCGCCGTCTCTACGACCCGGCCGTGCTCGGCGTACGCCGGACCGCGGACCCGACCACGCACGCCCGCGGCGTCTGGTGGGTCGAGGTGCAGGCGGGGGCGGCCTTCCATCGCCTCGTGCTCGTCGACGACCGCACCGGCGGCGTGGTGCTGGACCTCGACCTCGTCGAGCAGCTCAACCGGGTGGTCTGCGACAACCACGACTTCATGGACGAGCCGGACGTCCCGTGCACCACGGACTTCGCGCGCACCGAGCACGGCCCGGCGAGCAACGTGCGGGACGTCAACCACGCCTTCGACCTGGCCGGTGTCGTCTCGAGGTTCTACCGCCGGATCGGCGACCTCGACCTGACCCGGCTCCTCGGGGTCGACGAGGGTGACCACCTCAGCCTGTCCTCGACGGTGCGCTACTGCGACCCCTTCCAGCCGGCGTCGGCCTGTCCGCTGCAGAACGCGTTCTGGAACGGCGTCGGGATGTTCTACGGCCAGGGTTACGCGTCGGCCGACGACGTGGTCGGGCACGAGATGACCCACGGGGTCGTCCAGCACAGCTCCGACCTCTTCTACTGGGGCCAGTCCGGTGCGATCAACGAGTCCCTCGCCGACGTGATGGGCGAGATCATCGACCACCGGCACCGCGGCCCGCACGACTCGGCGACGAGCTGGCTGATCGGGGAGGACCTGCCGCACGGCGCGATCCGCAGCCTGCGCTTCCCCGGCAGGTTCCGGCAACCGGACTCGATGACCAGCAAGCGGTACGCGCCGGCGGGTGACGTCGACAACGGTGGCGTGCACACCGACAGCGGGGTCGGCAACCGGGCGTTCTACCTGATCTCGCAGGGCGGGCGGCAGGACGGCCGGAGGATGCGTGGCATCGACGGGAAGTCGCTGCGGAAGTCGGCCACGCTGTACCTCGACGTGATCCAGCACCTGGTGTCCGGCAGCGACTACGCCGACCTCGCGGCCGTGCTGGACCACAGCTGCTCGCGGCTCGCTCGTCGGCACATCGTGGGGATGACCCGGGCCGACTGTCACAGCGTGCACACCGCGACGGTGGCGACCCGGATGCGCACGTCCCCGCCGCGGGCGAAGCAGCCGCCGGACGCACCCCTCGCGTGCCCTCGCGGCACCGGCCCGGTGCGGGTGCTGTTCGACTCCGAGCGCGGCGCCCCGCGGAGCAAGTTCGACGCCGGCCCCACGTGGGTGCGCGCCCCGGACTCCACGGTGTTCCCGCCGGTGTCCGCCAACGCGACGTCCGGACACCGCTCGTGGTTCTCGATCGAGCCCCAGGACGTGACCGTCAGTCCGCTGACCATGCGTCCGGTGGCGCTCCCGGTCGGTCGTCCGGCGTTCCTCTGGTTCCAGCAGTGGCGCTTCCTGGACTCGGCCACGAGGTTCGACGGCAAGCACCTGAACTACGACGCCGGCCTGGTCGACGTGGCCGACGCCACCCGGGGGCACGGACCCCGACCCGCGGAGCACCGGCGCTGGGTCAACGGCCCTCGGGACCGGATCCAGCACGGCTTCGACAACCCCTCGCCGGGCCGCCTCGGGTTCAGCCGCGACAGCCGCGGCTACCTGGCCAGCCGCCTCGACCTGCGGCACTACGCCGGGCACGTCGTCGCTCCGCGTTTCGTGATGAGCACCGACAACAACAGCATCGAGCAGGGCTGGTACCTCGACGACATCCGCGTCTACACCTGTGGTCACGGCCCCGTGCCACGGAAGGCGTCGCGGATCACCGGGACCCCGACCGTCGGCAGCGTGCTCACCGCCACCCCCGGGAGCTGGTCCCGGCCGGACGCCACCAGCACCGAGATCCGGTGGTTCGCCGACGGCGTCCGGATCGCCGGCGCGACCGGACCGTCGTACACCGTCCAGGAGGGTGACCTCGGCACCCGGATCACGGTGAAGGTGACGGCGACCTCCCGCGGCCGTCACACCGCGGCGTTCTCCGCGGCCACCGCACCGGTCACGACCTGATCCGGTCCGCGGTGGCTGGTAGAACAGCCGCCGTGACGGACCACGAGGCATCGGCCCCCGAGACCCTGCCGGGTCTGCGGGCGGCGGTGCGTGCCTCGCGGCCGAAGCGGGTGCGCCAGGTCGAGCCCGCGGCCGAGCACGACCCGGTGGCGCAGGTGCTCGTCGACACGCCCCTGGCGCACCTCGACCGGTCGTTCGACTACGCGGTGCCGGCCTCCATGGCGGACGCCGCGGTGCCCGGCGCCCGGGTGAAGGTGCGGTTCGCCGGGAAGTCGCTCAACGGCTTCGTCGTCGCCCGAGCCGCCGACACCGACCACACCGGCACGCTGAGCCCGCTCCAACGCGTCGTGAGCGCCGAGCCGGTGCTGCATCCGGCGATCGCCGAGCTGGCCGGCGTGCTCGCCGAGCGGTACGCCGGCACCCGCTCCGACGTGCTGCGCCTCGCGGTGCCGCCGCGTCACGCGACGACCGAGAAGCAGCCGTCGCCGCCGGAAGAGCCGTTGAGCGTCGACGTCCCAGCGGCGCGGGAGACGTGGTCGGCGTACCCGGCGGCCGAGGCGTTCCTCGGCCACCTCGCCGCCGGTGGGGCACCGCGCGCGGTCTGGTCGGCCCTGCCCGGCGAGGACTGGCCCCGGCTCCTGGCGGCGGCGGCCGCGCTGACCCTGGCCGGTGGCCGCGGCAGCGTGCTGGTGGTTCCTGACCGGCGCGACGTCGCGCGGGTCGACGCCGCCCTGACCGACCTGCTGGGGGCCGGTCACCACGTCGTGCTGACGGCGGGAGCCGGACCGGCGCGGCGCTACCGCGAGTTCCTGGCCGTGTCCCGCGGCACCCGGCGGATCGTGGTGGGCACCCGCGCGGCGGCCTTCGCGCCGGTCGCCGACCTCGGCCTGGTGGCGATCTGGGACGACGGCGACGACCTGCACGCCGAGCCGCGCGCGCCGTACCCCCATGCCCGGGAGGTCCTGCTCACCCGCGCCCAGCTCCAGGGGGCCGCGGCGCTCGTCGGAGGCTTCGCCCGCAGCGTCGAGGCCGACCAGCTGCTCACCCACGGCTGGGCCCACGAGATCGTGCCCCCGCGAGACGCGCTCCGGGCCGCGGTCACGGTCTCGATCGCCGGCGCGACCGATCGCGAGCTCGAGCGCGACCCGCTCACGCGAGCCACCCGGATGCCGTCGCAGGTGCACGACGCGGTGGAGGCGGGGCTCCGCCGCGGTCCTGTGCTCGTGCAGACCCCGCGGAGCGGGTACGCCGCGACGCTGGCGTGCGAGCGCTGCCGCACGCCCGCCCGGTGTGCTGCCTGCAGCGGCCCCCTGGCGGTGAGCGGACCGGCCGTCCCACCCGCCTGCCGGTGGTGCGGCACCGTGGTGGACGCCTGGTCGTGCCCGGAGTGCGGACACCGGGGCCTTCGCGCGCCGGTCGTGGGGGAGCGGCGTACCGCCGAAGAGCTGGGCCGGGCCTTCCCGGCGATCCCGGTGGTCGCCTCGGGTGGGGACCACGTCGTGGAGACCGTCCCCGACCGGCCGGCGATCGTGGTGGCCACGCCCGGCGCCGAGCCGGTCGCCGCGACGGGATATGCCGCCGTCGTCCTGCTCGACACCTGGCTGGCGCTGGCCCGCCCCGACCTGCGGACCGAGGAGGAGGCGCTGCGACGCTGGCTCGGCGCGGCCGGCCTGGCCGCGCCCGGGGCGCAGGTGCTGGTGGTCGGGGAGCCCGCCCACCCCGCGCTCCAGGCGCTGGTGCGGTGGGACCCCGCCGGCTTCGCCCGGCGCGAGGCCGAGGTCCGCTCCGAGGCGCACCTGCCGCCGGCCAGCCGGATCGCGACCGTCACCGGGGAGCCGGGGGCGGTCGACGACGCCCTCACGCTGCTCGAGCACCCGCCGGGCACCGAGGTGCTCGGGCCCGTCGAGGTCGACGAAGGGGAGTCCCGGGTGGTCGTGCGGGTGCCGCGCGCCCACGCGGCCGCCTTGTCCCGGGCGCTGGGCGAGGTCCATCGCCTGCGCTCCGCGCGCAAGCTGGACCCGGTGCGCATCCAGGTCGACCCGATCACGATCACCTGAGACCCGCTCGTCGCCCGGGTGCTGCTCCCGGACGTCTCCTGCGGGGTGGTGGCTCCTAGACTCGCCGCGTGGCCATCCAGCCGATCCGACTCTTCGGTGACCCGATCCTGCGGGGGAAGGCGATCGAGGTGGTCGACTTCGACCAGGAGCTGCGACGTCTGGTGCAGGACCTCACCGACACCATGCTCGAGGCGCCCGGCGCGGGGCTCGCCGCGCCCCAGATCGGCGTGGGGCTGCGGGTGTTCACCTGGAACGTCGAGGACGAGGTGGGCCACCTCGTGAACCCCGTGCTCGACCTGAGCGACGAGACCCAGGACGGCGACGAGGGCTGCCTGTCCCTCCCGGGGCTCACCATCGACTGTCGGCGGGCCCTGTCGGTGGTCGCGAAGGGCTTCGACATGTACGGCGAGCCGGTCACGATCCAGGGCAGCGAGCTGCTCGCGCGGGCGATCCAGCACGAGACCGACCACCTCGACGGTGTGCTGTTCATCGACCGGCTCACGCCCGAGCTGCGCAAGCAGGCGATGAAGGAGATCCGCGAGTCGGAGTGGTTCGGCCTGGCCGGCAGCCCGACGGTCAAGGTCTCGCCGCACCCGACCGGGGGTCTGAGCCTCTGATGCGGGTCGTCTTCGCCGGCACGCCCGAGGTCGCCCTCCCTTCCTTGCGTGCCATCGCCGACTCTCCTCACGAGCTCGTCGGCGTCGTCACCCGGCCGGACGCCCCGACCGGGCGCGGCCGGAGGGTGACCGCGTCCCCGGTCGCCGACGCCGCCGCGGAGCTCGGGCTTCCCGTGCTCAAGCCGGAGCATCCGCGCGACCCCGAGTTCCAGGACCGGCTGCGCGGCCTGGCTCCGGACGCCTGCGCCGTGGTGGCCTACGGCGCCCTGCTGCCGCAGTCGGCGCTCGACATCCCGGCGCACGGGTGGGTCAACCTCCACTTCTCGCTGCTCCCGGCCTGGCGGGGTGCGGCCCCGGTCCAGCGGTCGATCTGGGCGGGGGACGACGTGACCGGCGCGACCACGTTCCGGATCGTCCGCGAGCTCGACGCGGGGCCGACGTACGGCGTGATGACCGAGACGATCCGCCCGGACGACACGGCGGGCGCCCTGCTGGGGCGGCTGGCCGAGGGCGGAGCCGGGCTCCTGGTCGCCACCCTGGACGGGATCGCGGACGGCTCGCTCGAGGCGCGGCCGCAGTCGGGGGAGGACGTCTCGCTGGCGCCGAAGATCACCGTCGAGGACGCCCGGGTCGACTGGACGCAGCCGGCCGCGGCCGTCGACCGTCAGGTGCGCGCCTGCACGCCGGCACCCGGCGCCTGGACGACGTACGACGGGGAGCGGGTCAAGCTGGGCCCCCTCGCGCCGGCCGACGGCCAGCTCCCGCCGGGCGAGATCGCCGCCGGGAAGAACGCGGTCGTCGTCGGCACCGGCACGGCCGCCCTGCGGCTCGGTGAGGTGCAGGCCGTGGGCAAACGGCCGATGCCGGCGGCGGACTGGGCGCGCGGGTTGCGACTGAGCGGCGGGGAGGGGTTCGGATGAGTCGGAAGGCGCGGGTCGCCGACATCCACCAGATCTGCATCGCGCTGCCCGAGGTCGAGCTCGGCACCTCCTGGGGCGACCGACCGACGTACCTGGTGCGACAGAAGCCCAAGCCGCGCGGATTCGTGCTCGCGCGAGCCCCTCGGCACGACGCGATCGACCCGGACACCGGCGAGGAGTACCAGGACCTCCTGGTCATCCGCACCGCGAACGCCGACGACAAGGCGGCGCTGGTCGAGGCCGAGGGACCGTTCTTCACCATCGACCACTTCCGCAGCTACAACGCCGTCCTGCTCCAGCAGAGCCGGATCGGTGAGGTGGACCTCGACGAGCTCCGTGAGGTGCTGACCGACGCCTGGCTCGCCGTGGCGCCGAAGTCGCTGGCGAAGAGGTTCCTGGCCGGCGAGCTCGAGTCCTGATGCCGCGGCCCGACCCGGCCCGGCGAGCGGCGTTCGACGTCCTGAAGGCGGTGCGTGTCGACGGCGCCTACGCCAACCTCGCCCTGCCCGACGCGCTCGCCCGGCGTCGGGTGACCGGTCGCGACGCGGCGTTCACCACCGAGCTCGCGAGCGGGACGATCCGCTGGCAGGGGCTGTACGACGCGGTCCTGGCCGCCTGCCTCGACCGGCCGCTGGCGCAGGTGCAGGCGAAGGTGCTCGACGCCCTCCGGCTGGGGTGTCACCAGCTGCTGTCGATGCGGGTGCCGCCGCACGCCGCGATCAGCACGACCGTCGACCTGGTGCGCTCGGAGGTCGGGCCGGGGGCGGCCGGGTTCGGCAACGCGGTCCTCCGCTCGGTGTCCGCGCACGACCGCGACGCGTGGACCCGGCGCGTGGCGCCCGATGCCGCGACGGACCCGGTCGGTTTCGCGGTCACGGCGTACAGCCATCCGCGCTGGGTCGTCGAGGCGTTCGGCGAGGCGCTTGCCGCATCCGGCGATCCCGACGAGCTCGAGGCCCTGCTCGCGGCGGACAACGAACCGCCCGCCGTCACCCTGGTGGCGCGGCCCGGGCGGTCGACCGTCGACGAGCTGCCCGGCGAGCCGACGGCCTGGTCGCCATACGGCGTCGTGTCCTCCGGCGGCAGCCCCGCCGACGTCCCGGCGGTCGCCGAGGGACGCGCCGGGGTCCAGGACGAGGGGTCCCAGCTGGTCGCCCACGTCCTCGCCGCGGCACCCCTCGATGGCGCCGACCAGCGCTGGCTGGACCTGTGCGCCGGCCCGGGCGGCAAGGCCGCCCTGCTCGCCGCCCTGGCCGCTGCCCGCGGGGCGCGCGTCGTCGCGAACGAGCGCCAGCCGCACCGCGCCGACCTGGTCCGCCGAGCGCTGGGTCTCGACGAGGCTCGAGCGACGATGCCGGCCGGCGTCGAGGCGGTGACGGTCGAGGACGGTACGGCGCCCCCGTGGCCGGCCGCGTCGTTCGACCGGGTGCTGGTCGATGCTCCCTGCACCGGCCTGGGCGCCCTGCGACGCCGCCCCGAAGCGCGCTGGCGCCGGCGTGCCGAGGACCTCCGCGACCTGGTCCCGCTGCAGCGCGCCCTGCTCGACCACGCCCTCGACCTGGTCCGCCCCGGCGGCGTCGTCCTCTACGCGACCTGCTCGCCCGCGCTCGCCGAGACCCGCGACGTGCTCGGCTCGGTGCTGGTCGGCCGCGACGACCTCAAGCTGGCCGATGCGACGGGCCTGCTGACCGCGGCCTCCGGTCTGCGCGCCGATGTCCCCGACTGCGGCGGACCCCTGGCCGGGACCGCTCAGCTCTGGCCACACCGCCACCGCACCGACGCGATGTTCATGGCGCTGCTCCGCCGGGCGTGACCGGCGCTGGAACGAACGTTCGACCAACCGTGAGGAAGGGACGCCGGTCGAGCCCCTCGAGACCCGGGGAGTCCTCCTGACTACGGTGACGGCATGGCGTCGCCGTTCGTCGAGATCGAGGTCGACAACCGGGTGGTCAAGGTGACCAACCCCGACCGCGTCTACTTCCCCGCGAGCGGTGCGACCAAGCACGACCTCGTCGAGTACTACCTGTCGGTCGGCCCCGGCATCGTCAATGCGCTGTTCGAGCGGCCGACGATGCTGCACCGGTTCCCGACCGGGCTGGCGGGGGAGAAGGTGCACCAGAAGCGGCTCCCGGCGGGTGCGCCCGACTGGGTCGAGACCGTCCGTCTCTACTTCCCGCGCTGGGGTCGCACCGCCGACGAGCTCTGCGTGACCGAGCTCGGCGCCGTGATCTGGGCGGTGCAGATGTCGACCGTCGAGTTCCACCCCTGGAACAGCCGGCGCGAGGAGCCGGAGCAGCCCGACGAGTGGCGGATCGACCTCGACCCGGGGCCGCTCAGCGAGTTCGACCAGGTCCAGCGGGTCGCCGGCGTCGTCCACGAGATCCTCGACGAGCTCGGTGCGGTCGGCTACCCGAAGACCAGCGGCGGCAAGGGGCTCCACGTCTACGTGCGGATCAAGCCCGACCACGGCCACAAGGAGGTACGCCGGGCCGCGCTCGCCTTCGCGCGTGAGGTCGAGCGGCGGATGCCCGACGACGTGACGACGCTGTGGTGGCGCAAGGACCGGGACCCGCACCATCTCTTCGTCGACTACAACCAGAACGCCCGCGACCACACCATCGCCGCGGCGTACTCCGTCCGCGGGTTCCCGGACGCCCGGGTCTCGACGCCGGTGCGCTGGGACGAGGTCGACGACGTCGACCCGCACGACTTCACGATCCACACGGTTCCGGCGAGGTACGCCGAGATCGGTGACCTGCACGCCGACATCGACGACCATGTCTTCGACATCCAGCCGCTACGGGAGTGGGCCGACCGCGACGAGGCGAACGGCCTCACGTCGACCACCGGCCGCGGCGACGGCGACGATCCGCAGACCGATCAGGAGGAACGATGAAGGGTGTCTCCGAGCGGGTCGACGTGGCCGGCCGACGCCTGACCTGCCTGGTGTGCCAGGGTGACACCTTCGTCCACCGGACGATGAAGCTCACGACGTCGGGGTTCGCCAACTCCGGCTTCAACAAGCAGGCCGACGGTGCCGTGTGCACGTCGTGTGGCTACGTCCACACGTTCCTCGGCGCGGACCTGACCTGGACCCGTCTCGACCGAACGGAGGGCGACCCGACATGAGGGAGCCCGCGGAGCTCACCGTCCGGCCGGACCACCCGCCCGACGACGGCTGCCTCCTGGACGATCCGGGCACCCGTGCCTGACCCGGGCCATCTGGTCGGCATCGACCTCGCCTGGGGCGAGCAGAAGCCCACGGGCATCGCCGTGCTCGACGCAGAGGGACGCCTGGTGCACGTGTCGTCCGGGCGGACCGACGACGACGTGGTCGCCGCGCTCGAGCCGTACGTCGCGGGGTCGTGCCTGGTGGCGCTGGACGCACCCCTCATCGTGGTGAACCCCACCGGCAACCGACCGGCCGAGGCCGCGCTGAACCGGGACTTCCGTGCGTTCGAGGCGGGCGCTCATCCCAGCAACACCGGCAAGCCGGAGTTCGCCGACGGCACCCGCGGTGCCCGGCTCTGCGCCCTGCTGGGCCTCGACATGAACCCCCGATCCGGACGCCCTCGGCGCGCCCTCGAGGTCTACCCGCACCCCGCCACGGTGGCGATGTTCGGACTGTCGCGGACGCTGAAGTACAAGAACAAACCGGGTCGCGACCTGGAGCTCCTCCGCGAGCAGATGCTCCTGCTGATGAGCCACGTGGACCGTCTCGGTGCGGCCGATCCGCCGCTCCGGCTCGGCGAGTCGTGGGAGCTCCTGCGCGCCGCGGCCGCCGGCGCGACCCGCAAGGTGGACCTCCGTCACGTGGAGGACCAGGTCGACGCGGTCGTCTGTGCCTACGTGGCGCTCCTCGCGGCACGCCGGCCGGACGACGTCACGACGTACGGCGACGTCGAGACCGGCTACATCGTCACCCCACGCCTCGGCATCGACCTGGGACTGCCGGCCCACGAGCCGCCGGCGGCGGACGACGATGCGCTCACCGCGGTCGCGACGTACGCCGCCGGCCACGACGACCGCCTCCTGGCCGGGGCCGAGGCGCTCGCGCTGGTGACCAACCTGCTCGACGAGGCCGGGATCAACTACCTGACCGTCTCGGGGCGGACCAAGAGCATCGCGTCCTTCGCCGAGAAGGCGACGCGAGCGGTCGAGGGGGTGCGTCTCTACACCGACCCGCTGCGCGAGATCGGTGACCAGATCGGCGTCCGCGTCATCACCTACGTCCGCGACGACGTCGACGCGGTGGCCGACCTGCTGGCCGACCAGGTGGTGGTCCGCGACGACCGTGACCTGGGTCGCGAGACCGCCAGCGAGGGCAGGTTCGGCTACGCGAGTCGCCACCTGCAGATCACGCTGGACTCGGCGCGGGAGAACCTGCCGGCGTACGCCCACCTGCCCGGACGCAACATCCAGGTGCAGATCCGCACCGTCCTCCAGCACGCCTGGGCGGAGTTCGAGCACGACATCCGCTACAAGGGCACGGTCCCGACGGAGCACGCCCACGACTTCGACCGGCGCTTCACGCTGGCCGCGGGACTGCTGGAGCTGGCCGACCAGGAGTTCACCACCATCCGCAACCGCCTGCGCGGGCCGGTGTCCCAGGCCGAGCACGTCGCCGGGGCCGACGCCGACGACCCGCGGCTCGAGGCCCGCGAGCTGGCGGCGTTCCTCGCGGGCCAGTACGCCGACGCCGGCTGGTCGCGCAGCGACCACTACTCCTGGATCTCGGGACTGCTCCTGGAGCTGGGCATCACCTCCCTCGACGAGCTGGGCGAGGTGCTCCGCGCCGTCGACGACGACCTCATCCGTGACCGCATGGACTACCGCTACCCGCCCGGTGCCGTCCGCCGGCTGGACGACGCCCTGCTGGCGACGTACGGCGAGCGGTACGCCGAGCTGCACGGCAACACCCACCGGGCGGCGGCGCTGGCCGCCCGGCTGGACCGACTGCGCGGCGGCGGCCCCTAGGATCGGCGCCGTGGGCATCCAGATCACCCCGAGCATCCTCACCGCCGACTTCGCCGACCTGGGCGCGGAGCTGGCCCGGATCCCGAGCTCGGACTGGATCCACGTCGACGTGATGGACAACCACTTCGTGCCCAACCTCACCTTCGGGCCGACCATGGTCGAGGCCCTGAGCAAGGCGACGCCTCGTCCGATCGACGCCCACCTGATGATCACCGACGCCGACGGCAACGCACCGGCGTACGTCGAGGCCGGGGCCACGAGCGTGACCTTCCACGTCGAGGCGGCGGCCGCCCCGGTCCGGCTGGCCCGCGAGATCCGGGCGCTGGGTGCCCGCGCCAGCATGGCCCTGAAGCCGGCGACGCCGATCGACCCCTACGAGGACCTGCTGCCCGAGCTCGACATGGTCCTGATCATGACGGTGGAGCCCGGCTTCGGCGGACAGAAGTTCCTCGACCTCTGCCTGCCGAAGATCCGGCGCGCTCGCGAGCTGATGGACAAGCACGGCGTCGAGACCTGGCTCCAGGTCGACGGCGGGGTGAGCCTCGAGACGATCGCGCGCTGTGCCGAGGCCGGGGCCGACGTGTTCGTCGCGGGGTCCGCGGTGTTCGACGCCGACGACCCCGACGCGATGATCGCGGCGCTGCGCCAGAAGGCGAGCGGCGCCGCCCCGGCGTGACGGACGCCATGTGCCGCTCCCGATCGCCGGGGCGTACGCTGGTCAGCAACAAGAGCCAAGTGCTCGCGTGCTCTGGGGGCGGTGGAACTCCGCACCGGCGGTGACTGGGTGAACGCCCAGGAGTCCGCGACCCGGCTGCAGCCAGCAGCCGGTTGACCAGGTGATCGATCGAGGCTTTCTGGCTTCGCTCGCAAGTCCTGGACCGACGGTCATAGTCCGGATGGGAAGCGCACGCGGCGGTGCTCGGTGGCCGACACCGAAGGCAGCGTGTCGAGTCCGCCGGTCACGTCGTTGCCCCGGAGTCCGCGACCGGACCGGAGGGGCTGCACCCGTGAGCGCGACCGCCAGCGAGAGCCAGCGCGCCGCCGTCGAGCGCGCGGCGATGCTCCGCGCCCTCGCTCTCGCGGCCACTGCCGGCGTGCCCCTCGGTCCCAACCCCCGCGTGGGCTGCGTGCTCCTCGATGCCGCAGGACGCACCATGGCCGAGGGCTTCCACCGCGGCGCGGGGAGCCCGCACGCCGAGGTCGACGCCCTGACCCAGGCAGGTCCCGCCGCGCGCGGCGCCACCGCCGTGGTCACCCTGGAGCCCTGCAACCACACCGGCCGCACCGGCCCGTGCGCGCAGGCGCTCGTCGACGCCGGCGTACGCCGGGTGGTCATCGCCCAGCGCGACACCAACCCGGTCGCGGTCGGCGGGGCCGAGACCCTCCGGGCCGCCGGGGTCGAGGTCGAGACCGGGCTGCTCGTCGACGAGGCACGGCAGCTGAACCACGTGTGGACGTTCGCGGTCGAGCACGCGCGGCCCTTCGTGACCTGGAAGTTCGCGACGACCCTCGACGGACGCAGTGCCGCCGCCGACGGCACCAGCCGCTGGGTGTCGAGCCACGCGGCTCGTCTCGACACGCACCGGCTCCGGGCGCTCTGCGACACGATGCTGGTCGGCAGCAACACCGTCGCCGTGGACGATCCTCATCTGAGTGTGCGCGACGAGGCGGGAGTGCCGCTCGCGCGGCAGCCGCTGCGCGCGGTGATGGGGGAGCGCGACCTCGACCCGGGGCGCCGGATCTTCGACGACGCCGCCGAGACCGTGCACCTGCGCACCCGGGACCCCGAGGCGGCGCTGAAGGACCTCTTCGCCCGCGACCGCCAGCACGTGTTCCTCGAGGGCGGGCCGACCCTGGCGGCGGCGTTCCTGCAGGCGGACCTCGTCGACGAGGCCGTCGCGTACGTCGCCCCGATGCTCCTGGGCGACGGCCGGTCGGCCGTCGGTGACCTGGGAATCACCACGATCTCCGAGGCGCTGCACCTCCCGGTGACCGACGTCACCGTGCTGGAGCCGCTGAACGACGGGGACGACGTCAACGTACGCATCACCATGAGCCGCACCGCGGCGGAAGGGACCTGAATGTTCACCGGCATCGTCGAGGAGCTCGGCACCGTCGAGGCCGTCGAGCGGCAGTCGGACGCCGTCCGGCTGACCGTCCGCGCCGCCACCGTGCTCGAGGACACGCGTCCGGGCGACTCGATCTCCGTCAACGGCTGCTGCCTGACCGTCGCCGAGCGCGGGGACCTGACCTGGACCGCCGACGTGATGGCCGAGACCCTGGCCAAGACCGGTCTCGGCTCCCTCGCTCCCGGCGACCGCGTCAACCTCGAGCGCGCCGCGACCGTCGGCTCGCGACTCGGCGGTCATCTCGTGCAGGGCCACGTCGACGCCGTCGGGCACGTCGTACGCCGGGAGCCGGGGGAGCACTGGGACGTCGTGACGATCTCGATGCCCGCCGACCTCGCGCCGTACCTCGTCGACAAGGGCTCGGTCACCGTCGACGGTGTGAGCCTGACCGTGGTCGACGCGCGGGAGGACGGGTTCACGGTCAGCCTGATCCCCGAGACCCTGCGCCGCACCACGCTCGGCTTCCGCGAGCCCGGCGACGCGGTGAACCTCGAGGTGGACGTGATCGGCAAGTACGTCGCACGTCAGCTGGCGCTCAGGACTCTCGAAGGGACTCCCGCATGAGCATCCACGCGCTCTACAACGCGGGCCTCGACTTCTCCGGCCACCACATCACCTGGCGCGAGATCGTCGGCAACGCGTTCGGCTTCGCCTCCGCGGTGGGCGGACTGCGTCGTCGCGTCTGGGCCTGGCCGGTGGGCATCGTCGGGAACGTGTTGCTGTTCAGCGTCTTCATCGCGGCCACGTTCGACTCCAGCCAGTCGCAGCCGCCCCTCTTCGGTCAGGCCGGCCGGCAGGTGTTCTTCGTGATCACCAGCGTCTACGGCTGGTGGCGGTGGAACCAGGTCAAGGCGCAACGCGCCGCCGACGCACCGGCGATCACACCGCGCTGGGCGACGGGCCGTGAGCGTGTCGGCTACCTGGTCGCGGCCGCGGCCGGCGTGGTGGTCTGCCAGTGGCTCTTCGAAGCGATCGGTGCCGGGTACGCCGCGCCGCGCTGGTACTACTGGTCCGACGCGTGGATCTTCGTCGGCTCGATGGTGGCGACGTACGCCATGGCCCGTGGCTGGAACGACTTCTGGCTGGCCTGGATCGCCGTCGACCTGGTCGGCGTGCCCGTGCTCTGGCACTTCACCTACTACCCGTCGGCCGTCTTGTTCGTGATCTACGGCGCCCTGGTGGTCTGGGGCTTCGTCGTCTGGCTGCGCGCCTCCCGGCGCGAGGCGCCCGAGCGCGAGGAGGCACTCGTATGACCCCCGGACCCGGCCTCGCCCTGGACAGCGTCGAGCGGGCCATCGCCGACATCGCCGCCGGCAGGGCCGTGGTGGTCATGGACGACGAGGACCGGGAGAACGAGGGAGACCTGATCTTCGCCGCCGCGAAGGCCACCCCGGACCTGATGGCGTTCACGATCCGGCACAGCTCCGGCGTGATCTGCGTCCCGATGCCGGCCGACCTCCTCGACCGGCTCGAGATCCCGCTGATGACCCCGCACAACCGCGACCGGATGCGCACGCAGTTCACGGTCTCGGTGGACGCCCGCGACGGCGTCTCTACCGGGATCAGCGCCGCCGACCGTGCCCACACGGCCCGCGTGCTCGCCGACTCCGCGACGGAGCCCTGGGAGGTCACCCGGCCCGGCCACGTGTTCCCGCTGCGCTACCGGGAGGGCGGCGTCCTCAGCCGGCGCGGGCACACGGAGGCGGCCGTCGACCTGGCGCGTCTCGCCGGCCTGACGCCGGTCGGCGTCCTGGTCGAGATCGTCAACGATGACGGCACGATGAAGCGCGGGGACCAGCTCCGGGAGTTCGCCGACGAGCACGGGCTGGCCCTGATCTCGATCGACGACCTGGTGCGCTACCGGCACCGCACCGAGGAGCTCGTCGAGCGGGTCGCGGAGACGCTCCTGCCGACCCGCCACGGCGAGTTCACGGCGTACGGCTATCGCTCGACGATCGACGACTCCGAGCACCTCGCCCTGGTGTACGGCGACCTCGCCGCGGCCGGTGCCGACGAGGCGATCCTGACCCGGGTGCACTCGGAGTGCCTGACCGGCGACGTGTTCGGCTCCCAGCGCTGTGACTGCGGTCCGCAGCTGGACGAGGCGCTCGAACGCGTCGTGGCGGCCGGCCGTGGCGTCGTGGTCTACCTGCGCGGGCACGAGGGCCGGGGGATCGGCCTGGTCGCCAAGCTCGAGGCGTACGCGCTCCAGGACTCCGGCCGCGACACCGTCGACGCCAACCTCGACCTCGGGCTCCCGGCGGACGCGCGCCACTACGGCGCCGCATCGCAGGTGCTGCGCGACCTCGGCGTGACCAAGGTCGAGCTGCTGACGAACAACCCCGACAAGGCGGAGGCGCTGGCCGACTTCGGCGTCACCGTCGACGCGCGGGTACCGCTGACGCCGCGCCCCAACCCGCACAACCTGCGCTACCTGCGCACCAAGCGCGACCGGATGGGACACCAGCTCCCGGACCTCCCGGCCGACGGCGCCGGGGCATCCGGCGAGTCCTTCGAGGAACCACCCTTCGAGACGCCTCGTCCCTCGGCTCCTCAGGAACCACCCTTCGAGACGCCTCGTCCCTCGGCTCCTCAGGAACCCGGGGTCGCCCGATGAGCGGTGCGGGCGCGCCGGCCGACGAACCGGTGGACTGCAGCGACCTCTCCGTGGGCGTCGTCGCCGCCCGGTGGCACACCCAGGTGATGGACGGGCTGCTCGACGGCGCCCGGCGCGCGTTGGCGGCGTACTCCGTGACGGACGTGACCGAGGTCCGCGTGCCCGGCACCTTCGAGCTCCCGGTCGTCGCCGCCGAGCTCGCGCGCACCCACGACGCCGTGGTGGCGCTCGGCGTCGTCGTGCGGGGCGGGACGCCGCACTTCGACTACGTCTGCTCGGCCGCGACCGACGGGCTCACCCGGGTCGCCCTCGACACCGGGACCCCGGTCGGGTTCGGCGTGCTCACCTGCGACGACGACGAACAGGCGCTCGCCCGGGCCGGGCTCGAGGGGTCGACCGAGGACAAGGGCTACGAGGCCACGGCGGCCGCCCTCCACACCGCGCTCGCCCTGCGCGGGCTCCGAGACGCCCGCGACCTCCTCGGCTGACGGCGTACCTGAGGCTCCTCCACGTGGTGAGGATGAGGAATCTTCCTGATGTGCGACGGGTGTCTTAGCCCGAGCGTGGGTGTCATCGAGGCCGGAGGATCCGGCCCACGAACCCGGAGGAACACCCATGACCACCGCATCGATCAGCCAGCGTCCGATCGCCGGAACCGCCGTCGCCGCCGCGTTCATCGCCGCCATCGCCTTCGCCGGCGTGAGCGTCGCGCAGCACGACTCCGGCTCCCCGGCACCCGCAACGGTCCCCACCTCGCCGGTGCAGCTCCCGAACCCCGACGCCCTGTACCAGCGCCCCCTGCACACCGGTGTGCAGGTCGGCATGCCGTGACCGCCACCTGACCGGTTGTCCCTGACGTTCCCGTCCACACCGGACGCCCACCCGAGCGGGAGCGTCAGGGACTACCTCTTCCAGTCGTCGCGCAGCAGCGCGTAGGTGACCCCGTCGACCCAGCCGTGGTCGCGGTGCAGGGAGTCCCTGCGGAACCGGCCCTCACAGACCATGCCGAGACGCTCCATCACCCGGAGCGACGGACCGTTGTCGGCGAAGGCGTTCGCGACCACCCGGCGTACGCCCAGGTCCTCGAAGCAGAGCCGCACCAGCTCGGCCGTCGCCTCGCTGACGTAGCCCTTCCCCTGGTGGTCGGGCGAGAGGCACCAGCCGATCTCGGCCTGCGCGTTCTTCCCGTCCTCCTTCACCTCGACCTGGGTCCAGGCGTCCTCGACGTGCAGGTAGAGGTCGCCGATCACGGTCCCGTCCAGCTCCATCACCAGCATCCGGTCGACGGCACCGCCCCGGCCGAGCCGCAGCAGCCAGTCGTCGTACGACGCCGGCTGGTCGGGCATCCACTCCGCGACGTCCTTGCGGGAGCGGACGGCGAAGACCGCCGGAAGGTCGGCGGTGACAGCGGGGCGCAAGGTCAGTCGTTCGGTACGTCGGGGCCACGAGAGCTGGTCGGAGGTCACCGGGCCACCCTCTCCACCGGGTCGGGGCCGGTCAACGCTGTTTCGAGCCGGAGGCCGCGCGCCACTCCTCGACCAGGACGGCGAAGTGGACCCCGTCGACCCAGCCGCGCTCGCGGTGCAGCGCCTGGCGGACGCCGCGGCCCTCGAGGCGCATCCCGAGCTTCTCCATCACCCGCACCGATGCCGCGTTGTCGGCGAAGGCGGCGGCCGTGACCCGGCGGAGCCCCAGCTCCTCGAAGCAGAGCCTCAGCAGAGCGCCGGCGGCCTCGGTGGCGATCCCCCGACCGGCGTACTCCGGGTCGACCAGCCAGCCGATGTCGCCCTGGGTGTCCTGAGCCCGGTCGAGCACCTCGCGCTGCGCCCAGGCCTGGGTGATCTTCAAGAACACGTCGCCGATGACCCGACCGTCGAGCTCCAGGACCAGCGTCGTCTCGAAGCGGTCCGACCCGGTCCACTCCTCGACGAACACGTCGTACGACGCCGCCGTGCCGCTGAGCCACATCGCGACCGCGGGCTGTGACCGGATCGCGTGGATGGCCGGGAGGTCCGACGTCGTGATCGGCCGCATCAGCACTCGCTCGGTGCGGACCGGCCAGCTCAGCCGTTCGAACGGAGCGGATCCGGCTGCGCTGTCTCTCATGCCGTCCACCCTGGACGGGGTGGGCCGGGCACGGCAACCGAGAACTACCCTTCTCGGGTGAAGACGTTCGAGCAGCTGTGGGTCGAGCTGACCGACAAGGCCGAGCATCGTCCCGACGGCTCCGGCACCGTCGCGCAGCTCGACGCCGGCGTCCACGCGATCGGCAAGAAGCTGGTCGAGGAGGCCGCGGAGTCCTGGATGGCCGCCGAGCACGAGACCGCCGACCGCGCGGCGGAGGAGATCAGCCAGCTGCTGTACCACGCCCAGGTGCTGATGCTCGCGACCGGACTCACCCTCGATGACGTCTACGCCCACCTGTGAGGACCCGATGACCACCTCGAAGCAGAGGGACCTGCTCCGGATCGCGGTCCCGAACAAGGGCTCCCTGGCCCAGGCCTCCGCCGACATGCTCCGCGAGTCGGGCTACCGGCAGCGTCAGGACGGCAAGGAGCTGACCCTCGTCGACCTCGACAACGGTGCGGAGTTCTTCTACCTCCGACCGCGTGACATCGCGCTCTACGTCGGTGAGGGCACCCTGGACGTCGGGATCACCGGCCGCGACCTGCTGCTCGACTCGGGCGCCAAGGCCGAGGAGGTGATGGCGCTCGGGTTCGGACGCAGCACGTTCCGGTTCGCGGGACCGGAGGGCCGGTACGCCGATGCCACGCAGCTGCAGGGCGCCCGCATCGCCACGTCGTACGTCGGGCTCGTCCAGCAGCACCTCGCCGAGCACGGCATCGAGGCGACCGTGAACCGCCTCGACGGGGCCGTGGAGTCGAGCGTGCAGCTCGGCGTGGCCGACGTCATCGCCGACGTCGTCGAGACCGGGGGCACCCTCGGCAAGGCCGGGCTGGAGACCTTCGGCGACCCACTGTTGGAGTCCGAGGCCGTCCTGGTCACCCGCGGCGGAGCCGCGCCGCCGGGCCTCGACGTGTTCCGGCGCCGGCTCGAGGGCGTGATGGTCGCCCGGAGCTACGTGATGATGGACTACGACGTGCCCTCCGAGCGCGTCTCCGAGGCGGTCGCCCTGACCCCCGGCATCGAGAGCCCGACCGTCTCTCCGCTGCATCGCGACGGCTGGTTCGCCGTCCGCGCGATGGTGCCGCGGGCCACCGCCCAGCGCATCATGGACGAGCTCTGGGAGGTCGGAGCGCGCGCGATCCTGGTCACCGACATCCATGCCTGCCGTCTCTGAGCCGTCGTTGCCCCGCACCTGGCGCCCCCTCGGCGTGCGGCTGGCCGTGGTCTTCTTCGGCGGGCTGCTCGCGATCGTGTGCGTGGCCGGCTGGATCGCCGTCGGGGCGGACGTCCGCGCCAAGGTGACGCCCTACCAGCAGGCCACGCTGGTGCTGATCGCGGCGATGGGTCTCGCGGTCGCCTGGGGTCTGTATCGATGCCGGGTGACGGCGACGGCGCGGGGCCTCGAGGTCGTCAACGGCTACCGCACGCACCATTACGAGTGGGCCGAGGTGCTCGCGGTGCACCTGCCGCAGGGTGCGCCGTGGCCCACGCTCGACCTCGCCGACGGCACCAGCCGCCCGACGTTCGGGATCCAGTCCTCCGACGGCGACCGCGCCCGCGACGCCGTCCGCGAGCTGCGCAGCCTCCTGGCGCGGACGGCCGCGGAGTCACTCCAGCGCCCGGATCCCCCAGCTGACTGACAGCTCGTCGCCCGGCTCGCCGGCCGGCGCGAGCGTGACCAGGTCGCGGCCGCTCCGGAACGCGTCCGGTGGGGCCGTCATCGGCTCGACCGCCAGTGCCTGACGGGGCGGGTCCCAGCCGACGTCGGCGCTGAACACCATCAACCACGGGTGGTGCCGGTCGACCCAGAGCGCGGCGCCTCGCCCGGTCTCCGGGTCGCGCACCTGGACGGTGGCGCTGCCGTCGTCGTCACGCTCCAGCTGCCCGAAGGCGTCGTCGAGCTCGGTCCGGCGGAGGGGACGCGCGACGCGGAAGTCGTACGGCGTACCGGTGACGTCCTCCTCGCCGACCGGGATCTGCTGCTCGTCGGCGATGAGCCGCAGCGAGGCCGGCAGGGTGAGCTCCCAGCCGTCGACCGGAGCCGGCCCGGCGATCAGGTAGGGGTGCGCCCCGGACGCGTACGGCGCCGGCCGGTCGCTCAGGTTCGTCGCGGTCTGGGTCACGGTCAGGCCGTCGGCGCACAGGTCGTAGAGCACGTGCAGGTCGACGGTCCACGGGTAGCCGCTCTGCGCCATCAGCCGGTAGCTGAGCGACATCGAGGACGCGCCGTGCTCCTCCGGGGACCAGGCGGCCCAGCGCGCCAGGCCGTGCGAGGCGTTGTTCTTGGCCGGCTCGCTCAGGGGGAGCTGGAGCTCGCGGCCGTCGAAGGAGTAGGCGCCGTCGCGGATCCGGTTGGGCCACGGCATCAGCAGCTGCCCGCGCCCGGCCGACGACATCTCGTCCGCGTCGAACCCGTGCACGAGCGGCCTCCCGTCGTGCTCGAGCACGCGGAGGGTCGCACCGCACTCGGTGACCACGGCGCGGTAGCGCCCGGCCGCGAACTCGTACTGCTCTCCCGACAGGGCCGTCATGGGGCCGGAGACTAGTCCGCCGAGACGTCCGGGACGACGAGCTGTCCGACGGGGCCGGGGTTCCAGGCGATCTCCCAGCGGACGCCGTCGGGATCCGCGAAGTAGCCGGTGTACCCGCCCCAGTCGCGCTCAGCCGCCTCGCCGACGTCGGCGCCGGCCCGCCGGGCGTCCTCGAGGACGCGGTCGACGTCGTCGCGGCCGGCGACGTTGTGGGCCAGCGTGAACGGCGGTACGCCGTCGCCGCGGCCGATCCGGCCGACCTCCGCCTCGAAGTGCGCCTCGTCCCACAGCGACAGGATCAGGTGCTCGCCGGCCCGGATCATCACCACCTCACCCGGGACGTCGAGCTCCGGCGTCCAGCCGAGTCCCTCGACGTAGAACCGCCGGGTCGCGGACAGGTCGCGTGCGGCCAGCGTGACGAACGAGATGCGCGGCTCCATGTCCCGACCCTGGCACACCGGCCGGAGCGTCAGCCGAGAGAGCCCACACGTCCGTCGAGGACGAGGTCGGCGCGCTCGCGGGTGCGCTCACGCGCGAACAGCTCCTGCTCGTCGACCGCCCACTGCCGCCAGTGGCCGGCCGCGCCCGGGCCGTCACGCTCGAGGCCGCGGGCCGTCCGGAGCTCGGCCGGCACCTCGACCCACGCCAGCACGGTGACCAGCCCGGCGAACGCACCCGAGCCGGAGCCGACACCCTCGACCACCACCAGGGGAGCGGGTGGGACGGTGACGGTCTCGGCCCACGCACTGCTCGACCAGTCCCAGCGCCGGTAGGAGCCGGGGAGCCCCTCGGCCAGCGGGCGCAGCAGCGTGCCGAGCTGCTCGTCCACGTCGGCGAGGCCGCCCCACCCCTCGTAGAGGTCGTCCATGTGCACGACCGGCGCGCCTTCGCTCAGCGAGGCGATCTCGGAGGCGAGCGTCGTCTTCCCGGAGCCGGCCGGCCCGTCGACGCAGACCAGCCGGCCACCGCCGAGGGACGGCTCCCGTGAGCGCGCCACGGCGAGGACCCGCGCGGCGTTGCTCGCGGGCGCGCTCACCACGCGTTTCCGCACCCCCGGTACGTCGGGACCTCGTCGACGAACGCGTCGCCGGCGAGCAGGCGCACGGAGTTGGTGTGCTCGAACAGCTCTCCGGACTTCGCGTGCCGGAACCAGACCAGGTCGCCGATGCGCAGCAGCGCGGCCGGGTGACCGGTGAGCGGCGTCTGCACCTCGCCGGCACCCTCCAGGGAGGTCAGGTGCAGCCCGGGCGGTGCCCATGGGATCGGGGCCCGGTCGGCGCCGGTCGTGCCGGAGGCGATGAAGCCGCCGCCGTGCACGGTCGCCATCGCATCCGAGGGCTTGCGCGTGACGGGGAGCCCGTAGAACGCGGCCGGCCGGGGCTCGAAGGACTGGTAGTGGTCGAAGAGACCCGGCACCATCAGCCCGGACCCGGCGGCGACCTCGGTGACGGTCGGATCGGCGGCGGTTGCCTGGACCGAGCCCGAGCCGCCGCCGTTCCAGAACTCGAGCTCCACCAGCTCGGACAGCTCCGCCGCGATCGCCTGGCGGCGCTCGGCCAGCTGCGACAGGGAGGCGGCCTTGAGCCGGCGTACGACGAGCGACTTCGCGCGCTGCGAAGGGACGTCGTCGGGGACACCGGCGACCTGGCCCTCGTAGGTCATCACCCCGACCAGCGTGAAGCCCGGACGCTCGGTGATCCGGCGGGCCAGCTGCAGGACGTTCTCGACGTCGTAGAGCGGCGAGCGCTTCGGCCCGACGTGCTGCCCGCCGACGCGGAGGCCGGCGTCGATGTCGAGCGCCACCCGGACGCGCACCGCCTGCGAGGAACGGATCGAGTCCACGACGTCGAGCTGCGCGACGTCGTCGACCATCAGGGTGATGTGCGACGCGCTGGAGGGCGAGGCCACCAGCTCCGCCAGCGCGGGCCGGTCCACGGTGGGGTAGGCGATGACGACGTCGTCCGCGAGTCCCTGGCGCTCGAGCCAGAGGGCCTCGCGCAGCGTGTAGGAGAGCACCCCGTGGAAGCCCGGCGTCGCCAGCGCCCGCTCGATCAGGGCCGGGACCCGCACGGACTTCGAGGCCAGCCTGATCGGCTTGCCGGCCGCCCTCCGGACGAGGTCGGCCGCGTTGGCGTCGAAGGCGTCGAGGTCGACGACCATCAGGGGAGTCGGTGGCGGCGGGTCGAGGGCCGCCACGGCGGCCGAGAGACGCGCCCACAACCGGTTGCGGGCGACCTGGGAGTCGCCCGTGAGGTGCTCGCCCATCAGGAGATTCCGCGCTTCTTCAGGATCGCCTGGATCTCGGCCATCTCGTCGTCGATCAGGGGGTCGGGTCTGGTCGCCGGGCCGACGGCCTTCGGCTTGCTGCCGCGCTGCTTGCGCTTGTCGGGTGCGGGCTCCTGGTGCCGGGTCACGAAGTTGGACGCACCGATCAGCACGAACGCCACCACGAACACGATCACGCCGAGCCAGACCAGCGGGCTGAACACGAGCCGGGTGAAGAAGTGGAGGAACGCGTTGGTGACGGTGCCGAAGACCTGCAGGAGACCGGTCATCCAGGCGGCCAACGGCAGCAGGGTGAAGCCGGCCGCGCGGACCGCGGCCGCGAAGCCGCGGTGGCGGAGGGCCCACCAGGTGTAGATCCCTCCGAGGGCCGTCAGGGCCAGGGCCAGCGCCCCCCACGACACGTCGTTCACGCATCCAGCATGGCACGATCGTCCGCATGTCCTCTCCGATCGCCGGGTCCCGTGGGATCCCCGATCCGGGGTTCGCAGGTGACGACGGCACCGGCGACCCGGCGCTGCGCGCGGCGTTGGCGGCGTACGCCGGTGACCCGGCCCGCCAGGCCGACGTGCTCCTCGCGCTGCCGGCCGCGCGGTTGCTGGTGCCGGTGGTCGCGATGCTCGGCGAGGTGGAGGTCGACGACCGGGGTCTCTCCCGCGAGAAGACCAGCGACATGGCCACGGCGCTGCTGACCGGCCACGACGGACGGCAGGCGTTGCTGGCCTTCAGCGGCCTCGACACGCTGGCCGCGTGGCGCGGCGACGCCCGACCGGTACCGGTGACGGCCGCCCTGGCCGCGCGCTCGGCGATCCAGGAGGGTGCCGCGGCACTGGTCCTCGACGTCGCCGGGCCCACGACGTTCGCCGTCGAGGGCGACGTGCTGGACGCCCTGGCCCGCGGCTGGACCCTGGTCCGCGCGGAGGGTGGCCTGGCCTGGGTGAGTCAGGAATAGCCACCCGCGCGTCCCCGTTGTTACCCTTGTCACGACCGACCGGGCGTCTTCTTCGCGGGAGCACTCGGTCCGACAAGTGGAGGCTCACTCCCACCCGCACCGACCGAGGCACGATCAGGTCGTCGGGTCCGGTCCGCACCACGGTGCGTGACACCTGGTCACAGGTGTTCCGCGACCCGGTGTGATCCACGAGCCTCCGCGCGTCGCGCGGGGGCTCTCGTCGTATGGGGGCGGGACCCTCACCGGCACCAGGGTCACCCGCCGCACGACACACTCCCGACAACATGGAGGACACATCAGCACCGAGCTGCGCATCAACGACCGGATCCGGGTACCCGAGGTCCGGCTCGTCGGACCCAACGGCGAGACCGTCGGCATCGTCCCCACGGGCGAGGCCCTCAAGCTCGCCCAGGAGGCCGACCTCGACCTGGTCGAGGTCGCCCCGATGGCACGTCCGCCGGTCTGCAAGCTCATGGACTACGGGAAGTTCAAGTACGAGAACGCCCAGAAGGCCCGTGAAGCCCGCCGGAACCAGACGAACGTGATCATCAAGGAGATGAAGCTCCGGCCGAAGATCGACCAGCACGACTACGAGACCAAGAAGGGTCACGTCGTGCGGTTCCTCAAGGCCGGCGACAAGGTCAAGATCACGATCATGTTCCGCGGTCGCGAGCAGCACCGCCCCGAGCTGGGCTTCCGGCTGCTGCAGAGGCTGGCCGAGGACGTGACCGACCTGGGCTTCGTGGAGTCCGCGCCCAAGCAGGACGGCCGGAACATGATCATGGTGCTCGGGCCGCACAAGAAGAAGGCCGAGGCCAAGGTCGACATGGAGGCCGCGAAGGCCGAGCGCATGGCGGCTCGCGCGGCGGACGAGGCCGAGGAGCACGAGCAGCGCACCGCCGCCAACGCGGGCCGGCTGGTCGCCCAGAAGAAGGAACGCGGACGCAGCGAGAATCTCGACCCGGAGATCGAGGCGTGAGCGGAGCTCACGACTCGATCTCGTGAGCCGGCGACCTCGTCGCCGGCTCGGCAGGGGAGAAGAACGAAGTCACATCGAGTTTGCGTGGAGCAGACGACGCATGCACGCAGCTGCGACGAGCGCCACGACCAGCACGACGGAGGCCGCCGCCCGCACGAGGGCGCACCACACGACGTACCGAGGTAAGGAAGAGGAACGATGCCGAAGAACAAGACGCACTCCGGCGCCAAGAAGCGGTTCAAGGTGAGCGGGACCGGGAAGCTCCGCCGGCTGCAGACCGGACGCAAGTCCGGCGCTGCGTTCGCGTCGGCGCCGACCACGGGCAGCCGCAAGAAGCACCGCCAGAAGAGCGGCTACGTCGAGGTCTCGCACGCCGACGCGAAGGCCGCGAAGAAGCTGCTCGGCCGATAGCCGGCTCCCGCCCACAGCCTGAAGAACCACACAAGGAGTAACGAACCATGGCACGCGTCAAGCGGGCAGTGAACGCCCACAAGAAGCGCCGGACCACCCTCGAGCGCGCCAGCGGCTACCGCGGCCAGCGCTCGCGCCTGTACCGCAAGGCCAAGGAGCAGGTCACCCACTCGCTGGTCTACAGCTACCGCGACCGCAAGGCGCGCAAGGGCGACTTCCGCAGGCTCTGGATCCAGCGCATCAACGCGGCTGCTCGGGCCAACGGGATGACCTACAACCGGTTCATCCAGGGGCTCAACCTGGCCGGCGTCGAGGTCGACCGCAAGATCCTGGCCGACCTGGCCGTCAACGACGAGCCCGCCTTCGTCGCGCTGGTCGAGACCGCGAAGAGCGCACTTCCCGAGGACGTCAACGCCCCCAAGGCCTCCTGAGGCCTCGGTGGCTGCCCCCCTGACCGCGGCCAGCACCCGCGTCAAGGAGGCCCGCAAGCTCAGCCGTCGTTCGGTGCGAACCGAGCGGCGGCTGTTCCTCGCCGACGGCCCGAACGCGGTCGAGGCGGCGGTGGCGCGTGGCGCGGCCGTCGAGGTGTTCGTGACCCCCGCCGCCGCAGAGCAGTACGCCGCGCTGGTCGCGGCGGCGCCGCTCACGGCGTACGTCGATGAGCGTGCTCTCGCCGCGCTGAGCGACAGCGTCAGTCCGGCGGGCATCGTCGCCGTCTGCTCGTTCCTCGACGTCCCGCTCGCCGACGCACTCTCGAGCGACGAGGGCCCGGCCGAGCGGCTGGTGGCGATCGCCGCCGACGTCCGCGACCCCGGCAACGCCGGCACGCTGATCCGCACGTCGGACGCCTTGGGGGTGCAGGCCGTCGTGCTGGCCGGCCACTCGGTCGACCTCTACAACCCGAAGACCGTGCGGGCCAGTGCCGGCAGCGCCTTCCAGCTGCCCGTCGCGCTCGAGCCGGACGTCTCGGCCGCGGTCACGGCCGCCAGAGAGACCGGCCTGGTCGTGCTGGCCGCCGACGGCGACGGCGAACGCAGCCTCGACGACACGGGAGACCTGCTCGGCGGACCCGTGGCGTGGCTCTTCGGCAACGAGGCGTGGGGGCTCCCGCCCGAGGTCGCGGCCCTGGCCGACCACCGGGTGCGGATCCCGATCGAGGGCGGCGCCGAGAGCCTCAACCTCTCGACCGCGGTTGCGATCTGCCTGCACGAGACCGCCCGCGTGCGTCGCAGCGCCTAGCCCGGAGCCGGTGACGTCCCCGCCCGAGCCGGCTCGGTTGCGGCCGTGCGCACCTGGTGATGGTGCTCGTGGCCGAGCTGGCGCAGGAGCGCGAAGACCTGGCCGTACACCACGGAACCGGTGACCAGCTGCTCGAGGAGCTCCTCGCGCTGGGTCTCGTGGTCGATCATGGCGACCTCGGCCCGCGCGAGCTGGTCGGCCAGCGCGGCGTAGAACGTCAGCACCTCGACGCTCGCCGCGAGCGGGCCGGGTCCGTTCAGCAACGAGACCAGCGCGGCCAGGCGCAGCCGGTCCATCGACTCCGAGCGCACGCCGTCCCAGCCGATCGCGGCGAGCACGTCGTCGACGACGGCCAGGGACTCCGGTTCCGCGGCCAGCGTGGGCCCGGCCGTGATCACGTCGGCCACCAGGGTCATCACGTCGTGCACCGCGAGCGACTCGTCGTCGAGCGCCTCGGCGACCTGCCGCAGGCTGGTCACCGGGACGCCGCCGACCTCACGGAGCAGCCGGAGCACCCGCAGGCGACGCAGGTGGGCGTCGCCGTACTCCGCCCGCCGGGGGCCGGTCGTCTCGCCCGCCGGCAGCAGGCCTTCGCGCAGGTAGTACTTCACCGTGGCCAGCGGGACGTCGGCGCGCTCCGCGAGCTCCGAAACGAGCATGGGCGCACTCTTTTCAAAGCAAAGTTTGAAGAAAACTGCGAAATCAGTTGTGGAGGGTGGATACCGGCACTATCTTACACATGTTCGCGGATCACGGATCCCGGACCTCGGACGGGCCCTGCGGGGGAGGGGCTGTCCACCCATGTTGTCGGTGCGGCCCCGCCGGGGGGAGGGGCCGCCCACAGCACTCTCGCCGTGGCGGTCGCCCGGCACGACGATGCCCGCCGCGCCGCCTTGCCGGCGTCGCCGCTCGGCGGCTCACGAGCCAGGACGCGCCGTTACCCTGTCGTGCGTGACAGCCGCTCGCGACGACCAGGGCACGCCCGCCGCGCCCGACGAGCCCGAGGACGTCGCGGCCCACATGGTCGTGGACGCCCGGCAGGCCGTCGACTCCCTGCCCGACGGTGTCGTCATCGCCGACGAGGCCGGCATCGTCCGGCTCGTGAACGACCGCGCGGCATCCCTGCTCGGCATCACGCAGGACGCCGCGGAGGGGCAACGGCTGGCCGACGTGCTCACGATCACCAACCAGGACGGTGCGACCTGGGTCGCCTGCACGCAGCCGTACGCGGGTCTGGTCACCCGCACCGGCGTGCCCGAGCAGTCCTGGATCACGCCGTCCGGTGAGGAGGTGCTCGTCACCGCACGCATCCACCGGGCTCCGGCCCGGGGACCCGTGACCGACGTGGCAGTGAGCCTGCGCTCCGGCCGCGCGCGCGCCCGCCTCGACCGCGACCGGTCCGACCTGGTGGCGACGGTCGCCCACGAGCTGCGCTCGCCCCTGACCGGGGTGAAGGGCTTCGTGCAGGCGCTGCTGAACCGGTGGGACCGGCTCAACGACGACCAGAAGCGGCTGATGCTGACCACGGTCCACGCCGACTCCGACCGCCTCAGTCGTCTGATCACCGAGCTCCTCGACGTGGCGCGTCTGGACACGGGCCGGCTGGCGATGCACCCGCGCAACTGCGACGTACCGCTGCTCACGAGTCGGGTGATCGACAGCGTCCGCGCCGGCGCGCCGCAACGGATCGACTTCCGGGCGGCCGACGACCTCCCCGAGATCTGGGCCGATCCGGACAAGTTCACCCAGGTGCTCACCAACCTGGTCGAGAACGCCATCCGGCACGGGTCCGACCCGGTCACGGTGTCGGCGGAGCAGGAGGACGACCGGGTCGTCGTCCGGGTCGACGACTCGGGTGAGGGCATCCCGCCCGAGGTCCGGCAACGCGCGTTCACCAAGTTCTGGACGACCGGGCAGCGCGGGGGCTCCGGTCTCGGGCTGTACCTCGTCAACGGCCTGGTCCGCGCCCACGGCGGCACGGTGACGATCGACGACGCCCCGGACGGAGGTGCCCGGATCGTCACGACGTGGCCGGCGTTCATCAGCGACGCCTGAGCCCGGCCGGGCCGACGACGCGGCGCGGGTGAAACGGTTCGCCGCCACCGGCACACGCTTCCTAGACTCTGTACCGTCCGTCCATCGCGAAAGGCATCCATGTCGGGCCCGAACTCCGATTACGACCCGGTCGAGGTCACGCCGCTCCAGGCGGAGCAGGTGGCCGCGATGCGCGACGAGGCGCTGGCCGCGATCGCCGCCGCGGACGACCTGGCCGGGCTCAAGCAGGCCCGGCTCGACCATGCGGGCGACCGCTCGCCCCTGGCCCTGGCCAACCGCGAGATCGGCGCCCTGCCGCCGCAGGCCCGCAAGGAGGCCGGGCAGCGCGTGGGCCAGGCCCGCGCCGCCGTGAACGAGGCCGTCGCCGAGCGCACCTCGGTGCTCGAGGCCGAGGCCGAGGAGCGGATGCTGGTCGAGGAGACGGTCGACGTCACGCTGCCGACCGGGCGCCACCCGCGCGGCTCGCGCCACCCGCTCACCCTGATGAGCGACTACATCGCCGACCTCTTCGTGGCGATGGGGTGGGAGATCGCCGAGGGCCCGGTGCTGGAGGCCGAGTGGCTGAACTTCGACGCGCTCAACCTCGGCCCCGACCACCCGGCGCGCACGATGCAGGACACGTTCTGGACCGAGCCGGCCGACGACCACCTGGTGCTGCGCACCCACACCTCGCCGGTGCAGGCCCGCACGATGCTGGAGCGCACGCCGCCGATCTACGTGATCTGCCCCGGCCGCGTGTTCCGCACCGACCCGTTCGACGCGACCCACTCGCCGATGTTCCACCAGGTCGAGGGGCTGGTCGTCGACGAGGGCATCACCATGGCCCACCTCAAGGGCAGCCTCGACCACTTCGCCCAGCAGATGTTCGGTGACGGGATCACGACGCGCTTCCGGCCGTCGTACTTCCCCTTCACCGAGCCCTCGGCCGAGGTCGACATGGTCTGCTTCGTCTGCCGCGGCGAGGCGGGTGCCGTCGAGACCTGCCGCACCTGCAAGGGCGAGGGCTGGATCGAGTGGGGCGGCTGCGGTGTGGTGAACCCGCGCGTGCTGGCCGCCTGCGGCATCGACTCGGAGCGCTACCGCGGCTTCGCGTTCGGCATGGGGATCGACCGGTCCTTCATGTTCCGCAGCGGAGCGGAGGACCTGCGAGCCCTGTTCGAGGGCGACGCGCGATTCGCCTCGGCGTTCGGCACCGAGTGGTGACCGGGCGCCCGGCCCCCAGCGACCTTGTCTAGCCTCGACCGACACCTGTCGATCAGTACAGAAGGACCACCCTCATGCGCGCGCCCGTCTCCTGGATCCGCGAGTACGCCGACCTGCCCGCCGACCTGTCCTCCGAGGAGCTCGCGCGCCGGCTCACCGCGCTGGGGCTGAAGCTCGAGTCGCTGGAGCGGCCCGGAGCCGACATCACCGGGCCCCTGGTGATCGGCCGCGTGCTCACGATGGAGGCGGAGCCGCAGACGAACGGCAAGACGATCAACTGGTGCACGGTCGACGTGGCGGACGCCAACGGGACGGGTGAGCCGCAGGGCATCGTCTGCGGGGCCCACAACTTCGCGCCGGGCGACCTGGTCGTGGTCGTGCTGCCCGGGGGCGTGCTGCCCGGGAACTTCGAGATCTCCGCCCGCAAGACCTACGGCCACGTGTCGGCCGGGATGATCTGCTCGTCACGCGAGCTCGGCATCGGCGACGACCACACCGGGATCATCGTGCTGCCGGCGGACGCCGGAGAGCCGGGTGACGACGCGCGGTCCGTGCTGGGCTTCGGCGAGGAGGTCATCGAGTTCGAGATCAACCCGGACCGGGCCTATGCCCTGTCGCTGCGCGGGGTGGCCCGCGAGGCCGCGATGGCCTTCGGCACGCCGTACACCGACCCGTGCCTGCGCGAGACGCCGGCGGCGAACGACGCGGGGTACCCGGTGCGCGTCGAGGACCCCGACGGCTGCCCGGTCTTCGTGGCCCGCACCGTCACCGGCTTCGACCCGGCGGCCAGGTCGCCGGAGTGGCTGGCGAACCGGGTCCGTCTCGCCGGCATGCGGCCGATCTCGCTGGCGGTCGACGTCACCAACTACGTGATGCTCGAGACCGGACGGCCGATCCACGGCTACGACGGCGACCGTCTCCAGGGCACGCTGGTGGTACGCCGCGCGACGCCCGGCGAGCGGCTGACCACCCTGGACGGGACGACGCGCGAGCTCTCCACCGAGGACCTCGTGGTCTGCGACGACTCCGGCGCCATCGGGCTCGGCGGCGTGATGGGCGGTGCGACCACGGAGATGTCCGACGCGACCACGACCGTCGTGATCGAGGCCGCGCACTGGGACCCGGTCTCGATGTTCCGCACGGGGAAGCGTCACCGGATCACCTCCGAGGCCGGCCGGCGCAACGAGCGCGGCGTCGACCCGACGATCTGCGAGGTGGCCGCCGACCGGGTCGCCGAGCTGCTCACGACGTACGGCGGGGGCACCGTGACCCCGGGGGTGACCGTCGTGGGGACCCCGCCGCCACGCGCGGCGATCTCGTTGCGCACCGAGCTCCCGGGGGAGGTGGCCGGGTTGCCGGTCGACGCCGACCGGGTCGTCGCGAACCTGCGTGCCATCGGCTGCGAGGTGTCGGGCGACGGGACGCTCGAGGTGGTGCCGCCACCGTGGCGTCCCGACGTGACCGACCCCTACGACCTGGTCGAGGAGGTCGTCCGGATCGTCGGCTACGACCAGGTGCCCTCCGTGGTGCCGGTACCCCCGGTCGGTCGCGGCCTCACCCGCGAGCAACGGCTCCGGCGCCGGATCGGGCGCACCCTGGCCGGCCTGGGCTGCATCGAGGTGGTCAGCTTCCCGTTCGTGGGCGACGAGACGTTCGACGCGCTCGGCCTGCCGGAGGACGACGTGCTGCGCCGCGCCGTACGCCTGTCCAACCCGCTGTCGTCGGAGAAGCCGCTGTACACGACCACGCTGCTGCCGGGGCTCCTCGACGCGGCGGCCCGCAACCTCGGCCGCGGAGCCACCGGGGTCTCCCTGTTCGAGACCGGGACGGTGGCCTTCCCCACCAACCGCGGCCCGGCACCCGTGTACGGCGTCGAGTGGCGCCCCAGCGAGGCCGAGCTGCAGAAGCTGTTCGACGCGATCCCGACACAGCCACTGTTCCTGGCGGCGGTCCTGACCGGCGAGCGCGACCCCGACGGCTGGTGGGGAGACGGGCGCACCGCGGACTGGACGGACGCGCTCGAGGTCGTGCGGGACCTGGCGGCCGAGCTCGGAGTCGAGGTCGGGATCCGTCCGGTGTCCCGGATGCCCTGGCACCCGAGCCGCTGCGGGCTGGTCCTGCTCGGCGACGAGGAGATCGGCCACGCGGGGGAGCTCCACCCGCGCGTCTGCCGCGCCTACGGGCTGCCCCGCGGCACGGGTGTCCTCGAGATCGACCTCGACGCCCTGATGGCGCGCACCGTCGAGATCCCGCCGGCACCGGTCGTCTCGCACCACCCGCTGGCCAAGGAGGACGTCGCGCTGGTGGTGGACGAGGCCGTGCTCTCCTCCGAGGTCGAGCGCGCACTCCGGGACGGTGCCGGGGAGCTGCTGGAGAGCATCCGGCTCTTCGACGTCTTCACCGGTCCGCAGGTGGGCGAGGGGAAGAAGTCCCTCGCCTTCGCCCTCCGCTTCCGTGCCCCCGACCGCACCCTGACCGAGGCCGAGACCGCGGCCGCCCGTGACGCGGCGGTCGCCTCGGCGGCCCAGGCGGTCGGCGCGGTCCAGCGCTGAGTCGGCGCTGGGTCGGCGCTGAGTCGCCCCGTGCCGACAGGGCGTTACCTGATCGGTACGACGAACTCCGGAGCCGCGGCGGGTGGTCGCCTGTAGCGTCACCGCCGTGACCGATCTCGCACCCGTGACCATGCCTGCCGTCGACGCCGGCACCGATGCCTGGGCGGCCTGGCTCACGAGCCGCACCACCGACCAGCTGCAGCGCGCCCGCGACCTCGTCGCGGCGATCAAGGAGGAGCGCCCGCGCCGCGCGGCCGACCTCCTCGACCGCTGGGACCAGGTCACGCTCGCGCTCGGCAACGCCTTCGCGGCCAGCAGCCTGATCCAGCAGGTCCACCCCGACGAGGCGATCCGCGACCAGGCGGAGCGCGCCCAGATGGAGGCCGCCAGGCTCCAGACCGACCTGTCGCTGGACCGCGAGGTCTACGACCTGATGGTGGTCGACGACGCGGAGGAGAAGGTCTCGGGCCTCGACGACGAGGGCGAGCGGGTCCGCAACCTCTCGCTGCGCGACTTCCGTCGGGCGGGAGTCGACCAGGAGCCCGAGGTCCGCGACCGGATCCGCGCCCTGAACGAGCGGCTGACCGAGCTCGGCCAGACCTTCGAGCGCAACATCCGCGACGACCACACCACGGTCAGGGTGCGGCCCGAGCAGCTCGACGGGCTCCCGCAGGACTGGATCGACGACCACCCGGTCGCCGACGACGGCCTCGTCGAGCTGACGCTGGACTACCCGGACGTCTTCCCGATGCTGCAGTTCGCGACCGACCGCGACGCCCGCGTCACCGTCCAGCAGGCCTTCTCCAACCAGGGCTGGCCGGCGAACGACGACGTCCTGGCCGAGCTGCTCTCGGTACGCCGCGAGCTCGCCACGATCCTCGGGTACGACGGGTGGCCGACGTACGACTCCGAGGTCAAGATGATCGAGACCGGCGACGCCATCGGCACGTTCATCGAGAAGATCAGCAAGGCCGCGGAGGCGTCGGCCCTGCGCGACCGCGACAAGCTCCTGGACCGCATCCGGCAGGACCGGCCCGACGCCGAGGTCTTCGACGCCGGCGACTCCACCCGCTACCTCGAGGTGCTGCGGATGGAGCAGCACGACGTCGACGCCCAGGAGGTGCGCCGCTACTTCGACTTCGAGCGCGTCCGCCAGGGGCTGCTCGACGTCACCGGTCGGCTGTTCGGGCTGAGCTACACCCCGGTCGACGTGCCGACCTGGCACGACGACGTCACGTCGTACGACGTGGCGCTCGGCGACCGTTCGCTCGGCCGGATCCACCTCGACCTGCACCCGCGCCCGAACAAGTTCAACCACGCCGCGCAGTTCACGCTCACCGACGGTGTGCGCGGCCGGCAGGTGCCGGAGGGCGTGCTCGTCTGCAACTTCCCGCGCGGGCTCATGGAGCACCGCGACGTCGTGGTGCTGTTCCACGAGTTCGGGCACCTGATCCACCACGTCCTCGGCGGTGACCAGCGGTGGACCCGCTTCGCCGGCGTCGCCACCGAGTGGGACTTCGTCGAGGCGCCGTCCCAGCTGCTGGAGGAGTGGGCGTGGGACGCCGACGTGCTCGCCGGCTTCGCCCTCGACGAGAGCGGCGAGGCCATCTCCGCCGACCTGGTCCGGCGGATGAAGGAGGCGGACGACTTCGCCAAGGGGCTCCAGGCCCGCTCGCAGATGTTCTACGCGGCCGTGTCCTACCGCTTCCACCAGGACGTGCCCGCCGACGGCGACGCGATGACCGAGCTCTCGCGGTCGCTGCAGCGCGAGTACTCCATGGTGACGCCGCTCGACGGCACCCACTTCCACGCCGGCTTCGGGCACCTCGCGGGCTACTCGAGCGGTTACTACACCTACATGTGGTCGCTGGTGATCGCGAAGGACCTGTTCTCGGCGTTCGACCCCGACGACCTGTTCAACGAGGAGGTCGCCACCCGGTACCGCGACCGGATCCTGGTCCAGGGCGGGCGCAAGGACGCCGCCGACCTGGTGGAGGACTTCCTGGGCCGGCCGTTCGGCTTCGACTCCTTCGCCGACTGGCTGGCCAGCTAGAGAATCGGCTGGTGGATGATCGCCCGGAAGCGGTCGACGATCTCCAGGCTGCCCGCGAGGTGGGTCTCGGCGCCGTCGGAGCGGCGCCAGATGCGCGCGTCGAGGGCCTCGGCGGTGCCGGAGATGACCGCGTCGGGCTCGACGCCGGGGTCGGCGACGACGTGGAGGTCGTCCTCCTCGTGCTCGATGCCCTCGGGGTCGGTGCCGTGGAAGCGCCCGAGCTGCACCCAGACCCGGTCACCGGTGTCGGTCAGGTCGAGCCGGACGTAGTGGGGGAGCGGTGAGAACTCACCCCACGGCGGGCACCCGCCGTACATGACGTCGAGCACCTCGTCGACACCGTCGGCCGCGAGGTCGGCCGGGAACGGCGAGACGTCGCCGGCCGCGAGCTCGGCGTCGCGGCGGTGGATCAGGGCCTCGTGCGCCTGCCGTCGGGCGATGAACCCGACCGTGTGGTCCTGCGACCAGGTCCAGGCCTCGTCGGTCGCCTCGGCCTTGCCTAAAGCGTCGAGCAGGCCGGTGTGCTGCGCGTCGTAGAACGACAGCAGCCCGGCGTGGTCGCCGGGCCGCTCGGGTGCGTCGTACGCGTCGGGGTCCTTCGGGCGGTTCGTCACCATCCACGTCCAGAAGTGCTGCACCTCCCCGAGGTGCCAGAGCAGGTCGTCGGCCCGCCAGTCGGGACAGGACGGGACGTCGGCACGGGGGTCGCAGTCGGCCAGCACGTCGCGGAACCGCTGCGACTCGGAGTCGATGTGCCGGAGGTACGTCGGGTGGTCCAGTCGCGCCATGGAGCGAACTTAGTCGCGACCTCCGACAGACGCGACCCCCGATCCGCTCCCCGCCGGGGCGACGTCAGCCGGACCCCGGTTAGCATGAACATGCATGTATTCCGTATGATCATGCTATGAGTCCGATCAGGGTCGCGGTCGCCGGTGCGAGTGGCTACGCGGGTGGCGAGCTGCTGCGTCTCCTCCTGGCGCATCCGCTCGCCGAGGTCGGTGCGGTGACGGCGGGCAGCAACGCGGGAGCGCGGCTCGGGTCGCTCCAGCCCCACCTGACCCCGCTCGCCGACCGCGTCCTGGCCGACACCTCGGCCGCGACCCTGGCCGACCACGACGTCGTGTTCCTGGCGCTGCCGCACGGAGAGTCGGGCCCGCTCGCAGCGGGGCTTCCGGACGACGTGCTCGTCGTCGACTGCGGAGCCGACTTCCGGCTGCGCGACGCCGGGCAGTGGTCGGTCTTCTACGGCGGGGAGCACGCCGGCACCTGGCCGTACGGCCTGCCGGAGCTGCCCGGCCAGCGGGACGTGCTCAGAGCCGCCCGGCGGATCGCCGTCCCGGGCTGCTACCCGACCGTGTCCACCCTTGCCCTCGCTCCGGCCGTCGCCGCGGGCCTGGTGACGCCGGAGGTCGTCGTGGTCGCGGCGTCGGGCACCAGCGGTGCGGGGAAGGCGCTCAAGCCGCACCTGCTCGGCAGCGAGGTGATGGGCAACGTCACGGCGTACGCCGTCGGGGGCGGGCACCGGCACACCCCCGAGATCGTGCAGAACCTCGCGGGACTCACCGACCAGCCGGTCTCCGTCAGCTTCACGCCGCTGCTGGTGCCGATGCCGCGCGGCATCCTGGCGACCTGCTCGGCCCCGCTCACGCCGGGGACGACCGCGACCGAGGTGCGCGAGGCGTACCTCAAGGCCTACGACGCCGAGCCGTTCGTCGAGGTGCTGCCCGAGGGCGAGTGGCCGCAGACGCAGGCCGTCCACGGCAGCAACGCGTGCCACCTCCAGGTCGCCGTCGACGCGAACGCCGGCCGGCTCGTGGCGGTCGGCGCGATCGACAACCTGACCAAGGGCACCGCCGGCGGCGCGATCCAGTCCATGAACCTCGCGCTCGGCCTGGACGAGACCCTCGGCCTGACCGCCGTCGGGGTCGCGCCGTGAGGGGCTGCCGAGATCCCCGGACGTCCGGGGATCCCTGCGCTTCGTGGGGGTTGCAACCCCTCCGAAGTGACGGGACGACCTGCCGGCTGGTGGCGGTGGGACGGGAGGGATCCGCATGAGCGTCACCCACCCCCGGGGCTTCCGGGCGTCCGGGGTCGCGGCCGGGCTCAAGTCGTCCGGCGGGCGGGACGTCGCACTGGTGGTCAACGACGGCCCGACGTACACGAGTGCCGGCGTCTTCACCGCCAACCGCTGCCAGGCCAACCCCGTGCTGTGGAGCAAGGAGGTCGTCAAGGACGGCATCGTCCGGGCCGTCGTGCTCAACTCCGGCGGCGCGAACTGCTACACCGGACCCGAGGGCTTCCAGACCACGCACGCGGTGGCCGAGCGGGTCGCCGACCACCTGGCGATCGGTGCGGTCGACGTCGTCGTCTGCTCCACCGGGCTGATCGGGCTGGCCAACGACCGGGCGCAGGTCCTGGCCGGCGTCGACGCGGCGTACGCCGGGCTGGGCGCGGACGGCGGGGACGACGCGGCGCGGGCGATCATGACCACCGACACCGTCCCCAAGCAGGTGGTCGTCGAGGGCGCCGGCTGGTCGGTCGGGGGGATGGCCAAGGGCGCGGGCATGCTCGCACCCCAGCTGGCGACGATGCTCGTCGTGCTCACCACCGACGCGGCGGCGAGCGTCGACGACCTCGACACCGCCCTGCGGGCCGCCACCCGGGTCAGCTTCGACCGGCTCGACTCCGACGGCTGCATGTCCACCAACGACACCGTCACGGCGCTCGCCAGCGGGGCCGAGCGGCATCACCCCGAGCCTGCCGGACCTGACCGACGCCCTGACCAGGGCCTGCACCGACCTCGCGATGCAGCTGCTCGCCGACGCCGAGGGCGCCGACCACGAGATCGCGATCACCGTGCTCCATGCCGCGAGCGAGGACGACGCGGTCGAGGTCGGCCGGTCGATCGCCCGGAGCAACCTGTTCAAGGCCGCGGTCTTCGGCAACGACCCGAACTGGGGCCGGGTCCTGGCCAGCATCGGCACCACCGGAGCGGCGTTCGACCCCGCGGACCTCGATGTCGCGATGAACGGGGTCTGGGTCTGCCGGCAGTCCACCCCGGCGGCGGACCCCGCCACGGTGGACCTCACCCCGCGCGAGGTCACGGTCACCGTCGACCTCAAGGCCGGCGACGCGCGGGCCACGGTCTGGACCAACGACCTGACCCACGCCTACGTCCACGAGAACTCGGCGTACAGCTCATGACGACGACCGACGACATGACTGCGACCGCGACCGACGGCATCCGGGCCGGACCCGGCGAAGGCCGCGACGCTCGCCGGCGCCCTGCCGTGGCTGAAGCGGTACCACGGCAAGGTCGTCGTGGTGAAGTACGGCGGCAACGCGATGACCGACGACACCCTCAAGCGGGCCTTCGCCGAGGACGTCGCGTTCCTGCGGTTCGCCGGGTTCAAGCCGGTCGTCGTCCACGGCGGGGGACCACAGATCTCGGCGATGCTCGACCGCCTGGGCATCGAGTCGGAGTTCCGCGGCGGTCTCCGGGTGACGACGCCACCCGCGATGGACGTCGTCCGCATGGTGCTGGTCGGGCAGGTCCAGCGTGAGCTCGTCGGGCTGGTCAACGAGCACGGGCCGCTGGCCGTCGGCCTCTCGGGCGAGGACGCCGGGCTGTTCACCGCGCGGCGTACCAACACGGTCGTCGACGGCGAGGAGGTCGACCTCGGGCTCGTCGGCGAGGTCGCCGAGGTGCGGCCGGAGGCGGTCCTGGACCTGGTGGAGGCCGGCCGGATCCCGGTGATCTCCAGCGTGGCGCCGGACAAGGACGGCGTCGTGCACAACGTCAACGCCGACACGGCGGCCGCCGCGCTCGCGGTCGCGCTGGGCGCGGAGAAGCTGCTGGTCCTCACCGACGTGGAGGGCCTGTACCGCGACTGGCCGGCCAGCGACGACGTGATCGGCGAGATCAGCCCGGACGAGCTGGCGGCACTGATGCCGACCCTGGCGGCGGGCATGGTGCCGAAGATGGGCGCCTGCCTCCAGGCGGTGCGCGGTGGTGTCCCGCGGGCGACGGTCGTGGACGGCCGGGAGCCGCACGCGGTGCTGCTCGAGCTGTTCACCGACGACGGCGTCGGCACCCAGGTGCTCCCGGGCGTGGCCACCAAGACCAGGAAGGCGCGGGGGTGACCCGATGACGCAGCCGGCCACCAGCCAGGAGCGGTACGCCGCCGCGCTGATGAACACGTTCGGGCCACCTCAGCTGGTCCTCACCCGGGGCAAGGGCGCGCGGGTCTGGGACGAGGACGGCCGCGAATACGTAGACCTGCTGGCCGGGATCGCCGTAAACTCCCTCGGTCACGCCCACCCCGCCGTCGTCGAGGCCGTCACCCGGCAGCTCTCGACCCTCGGCCACGTCTCGAACTTCTTTGCCAGCGACACGCAGATCACCCTGGCCGAGCGCCTCCTCGGCCTCACTGGCCCCCCAAGGGCCGAGGAGGCTGCTCACCAGGGACCACCGGGCGGATCTGCCGGCAAGGTGTTCTTCACCAACTCCGGCGCCGAGGCGAACGAGGCGGCCCTCAAGCTGACCCGGCGTACCGGGCGCACCCACGTGGTCGCGGCCGAGGGCTCCTTCCACGGCCGGACGATGGGCGCGCTGGCGCTGACCGCGAAGGCGGCGTACCGCGAGCCGTTCGAGCCGTTGCCGGGCCGGGTCACCTTCGTGCCGTACGGCGACGCACGGGCGCTCGCCGCAGCCGTCACGGACGAGACCGCGGCCGTCGTGCTCGAGCCGATCCAGGGCGAGGCGGGAGTCGTGGAGCCGCCCGTCGGCTACCTCGCGGAGGCCCGCCGGATCACCCGGCAGCACGGCTCCCTGCTCTGGCTGGACGAGGTGCAGACCGGGATCGGTCGCACCGGCTCGTGGCTGTGCGCCGCCGCGGACCCGGAGGTCGCACCGGACGTGGTGACCCTCGCCAAGGGTCTCGGCGGCGGCCTTCCCATCGGCGCCTGCATCGGGCTCGGGGCCGCGGGGGACCTGCTGCAGCCCGGCCACCACGGGACGACGTTCGGCGGCGGTCCGGTGGCCTGCGCCGCCGCGCTGGCGGTGCTGGACACGATCCTCGAGGAGGACCTGCTCGCCCGCGCGACGACGCTGGGGGAGCGGCTGCGCCGGGGCCTCGCCCAGGACGCACGCGTGACCCAGGTGCGCGGGCGCGGGCTGCTGATCGGGATCGACGTGACCGTCGATGGCCCTCGGGTGGTGGCGGCGGCCCGGGACCACGGGTTCATCGTCAACGCCACCGGCCCGCACACGGTGCGGCTGGCTCCGCCGCTGGTCCTGGGCGACGACGAGGCGGCTGCGTTCCTGGCCGCGTGGGCCGCGATCCTTGATGATGCAGACGACACGGCCGACGACACAGCCGACGACTCTGCAGACGACAAGGGAGCCCGCGCATGACCCGACACTTCCTCCGCGACGACGACCTGAGCCCCGCGGAGCAGGCCGAGGTGCTCGACCTGGCCGCCTCGCTCAAGCAGGCGCCGTACGACTCGCACAGCCTGGCCGGCCCACGCACCGTCGCGACGATCTACGACAAGCCCACGCTGCGGACCCAGGCGTCCTTCGCGGCCGGGATCGCCGAGCTCGGGGGCAACCCGATGATGGTCGACGGCTCGCTGGCGGGCATCGGCAAGCGGGAGTCCGTCGCCGACGTGGCCCGCGTCCTGGGTCGGCAGGCCTCCGTGATCGTCTGGCGGACCTATGCCCAGAGCGCCCTCGACGAGATGGCCGAGCACGCCGGCGTGCCGGTGATCAACGCGCTCACCGACGAGTTCCACCCCTGCCAGCTGCTGGCCGACCTGCTCACGATCCGCGAGCGGAAGGGCGAGCTGGCCGGGCACACGGTCGCGTTCGTCGGCGACGGCGCCTGCAACATGGGGAACTCCTGGCTCCTGGCCGGCGCGACCGCCGGGCTGCACGTGCGGATCGCCGCACCGGAGGGCCACCAGCCCGAGGCGCAGTACGTCGAGCGCGCCCGCGCGATCGGTGCCTGGACCGGCGCGACCGCCGAGGTGACCGACGACCCGAAGAGCGCGACCGCCGGTGCGGACGTCGTGGTCACCGACACCTGGGTGTCCATGGGCAAGGAGGAGGAGTCGGCCGAGCGGCTGGCGGCGTTCGCGGACTACACCGTGACCGCCGAGCTGATGCGGCTGGCGGCGCCGGACGCGATCGTCCTGCACTGCCTGCCGGCGTACCGCGGCAAGGAGATCGACTCCGACGTCCTCGACGGACCGCAGAGCGTGGTCTGGGACGAGGCCGAGAACCGGCGGCACGCCCAGAAGGCGGTCATCACCTGGCTCCTGGAGAAGTCGGCGACCCTCGAGGAGGTGCCCGGGTGACCCAGGCGGCCCGGCGGCCCTCGACCAAGAGCTCCCGGCACCAGCTGATCGTCGACCTGCTGGCCGGCCACGAGGTGCGCTCGCAGCCCGAGCTCCTCGACCTGCTCCTCGAGCGCGGCGTGCAGGTGACCCAGGCGACGCTCTCGCGCGACCTCGTCGAGCTGGACGCCGTGCGCGTGCGCAGCCACTCCGGCGCCCTGGTGTACGCCGTCCCGGCCGAGGGCGGCGACCGGCGTCCCGCGGCTCCCGGGGAGACCGCCGCGTCCGGGCACCGGCTCGGGCGGCTCCTCGCCGACCTGCTGGTGAGCGCCGACGCCAGCGCCAACCTGGTCGTGCTGCGCACGCCACCCGGCGCCGCCCAGTTCCTGGCCTCGGCGATGGACAAGGTCGAGTACCCCGACGTGCTCGGCACCATCGCCGGCGACGACACCGTGCTGGTGATGAGCCGCGACCCGCGGGGCGGCGAGGAGATCGCCCGACGACTCCTGGCGCTGGCCCAGCAGCCGGCGCCCTGACCCCAGCCCGTTCCTCCTCCGACGAAAGATCCTCTGTGAGCAAGGTCCTCACCTCCCTCCCCGTCGGCGAGCGCGTCGGCATCGCGTTCTCCGGCGGTCTCGACACCTCCGTCGCGGTCGCCTGGATGCGCGCCAAGGGCGCCGTCCCGTGCACCTACACCGCCGACCTCGGGCAGTACGACGAGCCCGACATCGCCGGCGTACCCGGCCGCGCGTCCGACTACGGCGCCGAGATCGCGCGTGCCGTCGACTGCAAGGGCCCGCTGGTCGAGGAGGGCCTGGCCGCGCTGGCGTGCGGCGCCTTCCACGTGCGCTCCGGCGGCCGCGCGTACTTCAACACCACGCCCCTCGGCCGGGCCGTGACCGGCACGATGCTGGTCCGCGCGATGCACGAGGACGGCGTCGACATCTGGGGCGACGGCTCGACGTTCAAGGGCAACGACATCGAGCGGTTCTACCGCTACGGGCTGCTCGCCAACCCCGACCTGCGCATCTACAAGCCCTGGCTGGACGCCGCCTTCGTCGGCGAGCTCGGCGGGCGCCACGAGATGAGCCAGTGGCTGACCGCCCACGGGATGCCCTACCGGGACAGCGCCGAGAAGGCGTACTCCACCGACGCCAACATCTGGGGCGCCACCCACGAGGCGAAGACGCTGGAGCACCTCGACGTCTCGCTCGAGACCGTGGAGCCGATCATGGGCGTCCGGTTCTGGGACCCGGCCGTCGCGATCGAGCCTGAGGACGTCACGGTCCGGTTCGAGCGCGGCCGCCCGGTCGCCGTGAACGGCACGACGTACGACGGCGCCGACGGCGCGGTCCGGCTCGTGCAGGCGGTGAACGAGATCGGCGGCCGGCACGGGCTCGGGATGTGCGACCAGATCGAGAACCGGATCATCGAGGCCAAGTCGCGCGGCATCTACGAGGCGCCGGGGATGGCCCTGCTCTTCGTGGTCTACGAGCGGCTGCTGAACGCGATCCACAACGAGGCGACGCTCGCCGGCTACCACGAGGGGGGACGACGGCTCGGCCGGCTGCTGTACGAGGGTCGCTGGCTCGATCCCCAGGCGCTGATGCTCCGCGAGTCGCTGCAGCGCTGGGTCGGGTCGGTGGTCACCGGCGAGGTGACCGTGCGGCTGCGCAGGGGTGAGGACTACTCGATCCTGCGCACCGAGGGGCCGGCGTTCTCCTACCACCCCGACCGGCTCTCGATGGAGCGGGTCGAGAACGCCGCCTTCGGCCCCACCGACCGGATCGGTCAGCTGACCCTGCGCAACCTCGACATCGCCGACTCCCGCTCCAAGCTCGAGCTGTACGCCGGCCAGCCCCTCGACCAGGGCACCGTGCTCGTGGAGCACGGCATCCTGCTCGGCGAGCTCCCCGTCGGCGGTGGCCGGCGGATCGCGGCCAACCCCGCGCTCGAGGGCGGCACCGAGGACGAGGCCCTCGACAACGCCGCGATGGAGTCCGGCACCGACTGACGCCGACCCGGCGTTTCGTGCACGCCGTACGCCGCCGACCCGGCGATCGGCGACCGCGAGAACGCGTCGAGCCGGCGAGAAGTGACACCGTGAGAGCGCCGAGTCGTCACGCGACGACTCGGCGGAGGACCGGACTGATAGGAAGACCACGTGCCCGAGCCGCTCCGTCGTACGACGGCCCGCGTCGTCCCGGTGAACCGGGACGGCGAGGTGCTGCTGCTCTTCGGCTGTGACCCCCGGCGACCGGCCCACCCGTACTGGTTCACGATCGGCGGCGCCACCGAGGAGGACGAGAGCCTGTCCGAGGCCGCGGTCCGCGAGCTCCTCGAGGAGACCGGGATCGGCGTACGTCCCGAGCAGCTGGTCGGTCCGTACCACCGCGCTCAGCACGCGTTCTCGTGGAACGGCTGGGACATCGTCAACGACTCCCACTTCTTCGCGGTCCGCGTCGACGACGTGACGGTGAGCTTCGACGGGCTCGAGGCGCTCGAGGTCGGCAACGTCCTCGACTCCGGGTGGTTCGGGCCCGAGGGGCTGCCGGCCGAGATCGCCAGTCCCGACCTTCCCGAGATGGCGCGTCTCGCGGTCGAGGCGGTGGGGCTGTGAGCACGAACGAGGGCACGTTGTGGGGCGGCCGCTTCGCCGGCGGTCCGTCGCCCGAGCTCGAGGCGCTGTCCCGCTCCACGCACTTCGACTGGCGGCTCGTGCCCTACGACCTGGCGGGCTCGGTGGCGCACGCCAACGCCCTGCACCGCGCCGGACTCCTCACCGACGACGACCACGCGTCGCTGGTCGACGGTCTGGCCGCGCTCCGCGAGGCGTACGCCGCGGGGTCGCTGCGCCCGGCCGCCTCCGACGAGGACGTGCACGGCGCTCTGGAGCGGCTCCTCATCGAGCGGGTCGGTGTCGAGGTGGGCGGGCGCCTCCGCGCCGGGCGGAGTCGCAACGACCAGGTGGCGACGCTGCTCAAGGCCTGGCTCCGCGACCAGGCCACCGCGATCTCGACGCTCCTGCTCGACCTGGTCGACGCACTCGCCGTCCAGGCGCGCGCCCACCTCGACGTCGTCATGCCGGGCCGCACCCACCTCCAGCACGCGCAGCCCGTGCTCCTGTCCCACCACCTGCTGGCGCACGCCTGGCCGCTGCTCCGCGACGTCGACCGGCTGCGTGACTGGGACGCCCGCGTGGCCGGCGACTCGCCGTACGGCTCCGGGGCGCTGGCCGGCTCGAGCCTCGGGCTCGACCCGCAGGAGGTCGCCCGCGAGCTCGGTTTCTCCGCCTCCAGTGCCAACTCGATCGACGGGACGGCGGCGCGCGACTTCGTGGCGGAGTTCTGCTTCGTGACGGCGATGACCGGCGTGGACCTGAGCCGGATCGCGGAGGAGGTCGTGATCTGGACGACCGCGGAGTTCGGCTTCGCCCGGCTGGACGACGGCTACTCGACGGGGTCGAGCATCATGCCGCAGAAGAAGAACCCCGACATCGCCGAGCTGACCCGCGGCAAGTCCGGCCGCCTGATCGGCAACCTGACCGGACTGCTCGCGACGCTCAAGGGGCTGCCCCTCGCGTACAACCGCGACCTCCAGGAGGACAAGGAGCCGGTCTTCGACTCCGTCGACACGCTGCTCGTGGTGCTCCCGGCCGTCACCGGCATGGTCTCGACCCTGACCTTCGACACCGGCCGCCTCGCGGCCCTGGCACCGCAGGGCTTCTCGCTGGCGACCGACGTGGCGGAGTGGCTGGTCCGGGAGGGCGTCCCGTTCCGCGAGGCACACGAGATCGCCGGAGCCGCCGTACGCCGGTGCGAGGAGCTCGGCTGTGACCTCCCGGAGCTCGACGACGACCAGCTCGCCGAGGTGTCGGCGTACCTCACGCCGGAGGTGCGGACCGTGCTCACGGTGGAGGGCTCCGTGGCGTCACGCGACGGCCGCGGTGGCACCGCGCCGGTCCGCGTGCGCGAGCAGCTGGCCGAGCTCGTCGCCCGGTCCGAGAGCGCCCGTGCCGCCCTCGGCTGACCTCCGGGCACTCCTCGAGCGACCGGTCCTCGAGGTGGCGCCGATGCTGCTGGGCGCCGTGCTGCGGCACGGCGACGTCGCCTGCCGGCTGACCGAGGTCGAGGCGTACGACGGCTCGAACGACCCGGGCTCGCACGCCTTCCGCGGGACGACGCCGCGCAACGCGGTGATGTTCGGCCCGGCGGGCCATCTCTACGTGTACTTCACCTACGGCATGCACTGGTGCGCGAACGTCGTCTGCGGCCCGGAGGGCCGCGCCAGCGCCGTCCTGCTGCGCGCCGGCGAGATCGTCGAGGGCGTCGAGACGGCTCGGGACAGACGGCCGGCGGCGCGTGCCGACCGCGACCTCGCGCGCGGCCCCGCCCGCCTCTGCCAGGCGCTGGCGATCGGACGCGACCACAACGGTCACGACCTCTCCGTGCCGCCGCTGACGCTCGTGCCCGGCGAGTCGCGAGGAGCTGTGCGCACCGGTCCGAGGGTCGGGCTCCGCGAGGCCGCCGACCGGCCGTGGCGCTTCTACCTCGACGACGAGCCGACGGTGAGTGCGTACCGCCCCGCGTCACGCCTCAGGTCCGGGTCGTAGGGTCGCGCGGGTGGGGGTCCGTGCGCTGCTGGCTGACACCACCCCGCTGGCCGACCCGGCGTTCCGCCGCCTCTGGTCGGCCAACATCGTCACCGTCGTCGGAGCGCAGCTGACGGTCGTGGCGGTCCCGGCGCAGATCTATGCGATCACCGGGTCCTCGGCGTACGTCGGCCTCACCGGCGTCTTCGGGCTCGTCCCCCTGGTCGTCTTCGGGCTCTGGGGCGGGGCGCTGGCCGACGTCCTCGACCGGCGCTCGATCCTCCGGGTCACGACGGTCGGGCTGATCCTGTCCAGCGCGGCGTTCTGGGCTCAGGCGGCGGCCGGAGCGAACGACGTGTGGCTGCTGCTCGGGCTGTTCGCCGTCCAGCAGGCGTTCTTCGCGATCAACCAGCCGACCCGGAGCGCGGTGCTGCCGCGGCTGCTGCCGCCCCACCAGCTCCCGGCCGCCAACGCCCTCAACATGACCGTGATGCAGGCCGGCGCCATCGCCGGCCCGCTCGTCGGGGGAGCGCTGATCCCGGTGCTGGGGTTCTCGGCCCTGTACGCCGTCGACACCTGCACCCTGTTCGCCACGATGTGGGCGGTGATCCGGCTGCCCCCGCTGCCGATCGACGGTGCGCCGGCCGGAGCGCCGGGGCTGCGCGCGGTGCTGGACGGGTTCGCCTACCTCCGCGGTCACCAGGTGCTGCTGATGAGCTTCGTGGTCGACATCATCGCGATGGTCTTCGGCATGCCTCGCGCCCTCTTCCCGCAGGTGGCCCACCAGAGCTTCGGCGGCCCCGCGGAGGGCGGCCTCGCGTTCGCCCTCCTGTTCGCGGGCATCCCCGCCGGCGCGGTCCTCGGCGGCATCCTCAGCGGCTGGGTCTCGCGGGTACGCCGCCAGGGCCGGGCCGTGATCGGCGCGATCCTGCTGTGGGGCCTGGCCATGGCGGGGTTCGGGGGAGCGGTGGGACTGGCGCCGCACGCCCGGCACCTGATGCTGCTGGTCGCCGTGCTGATGTTGGTCGTGGGCGGGGCGGCGGACATGGCGTCCTCGGCCTTCCGCAACAGCATGCTCCAGAGCGCCGGCTCGGACGCCGTACGCGGGCGTCTGCAGGGGGTGTTCATCGTCGTGGTGGCCGGCGGCCCCCGGATCGCGGACGTCGTGCACGGCGGCGCCGCGGCGGTGGTCGGCACCGCGGTGGCGGCGGGGGTCGGTGGCCTGCTCGTGATGGTCCTGGTGGCGTGGTGCGCGAAGGCCTCACCGACGTTCTTCGGCTACCGCGTGGCGGCTCCGGAGCCGGGCCCCTGACGCCGGTTTGGGCAGCCTCGGCAGAGCCGGGTAGTCTCGACCCCCGTCGCAGTAGTGGAGGGCCTCTGCAGGCCCGTCGCGAGAGCGACACGACGAGCCGGAACGGATTTGACGCCTCCGGGCGCCGACCGGTAAGTTTTCGTAGGTTGCCCCCGAGCCGCCTCCTCTCGAGGCCGCTGTGGTGCGCGTCTGATTTTTGAGAACTCAACAGTGTGTTTGTCGATGAATTGGTTTGTATGTTGAACCTCCGTCCATCCCTGTGGGTCTTTGGGCCTGTTTTGGTGGGGGTGGGTGGTTTTTTTGAGTTGACGAACGATGATTCTGGCGATTGTTTGCTAGTTGATCGTGTTTTGTCAGGTTTTGTTTTTTGTCGAGTGTCTTCGGCTTATGGTTGAAGTTTCGATGGAGAGTTTGATCCTGGCTCAGGACGAACGCTGGCGGCGTGCTTAACACATGCAAGTCGAGCGGAAAGGCCTCCTTCGGGGGGTACTCGAGCGGCGAACGGGTGAGTAACACGTGAGTGATCTGCCCTCTACTTCGGGATAACTGTCTGAAAGGGTGGCTAATACCGGATATGACCAACTGCTGCATGGTGTGTTGGTGGAAAGGTTTTTCTGGTGGGGGATGTGCTCGCGGCCTATCAGCTTGTTGGTGGGGTAATGGCCTACCAAGGCTTTGACGGGTAGCCGGCCTGAGAGGGTGACCGGCCACACTGGGACTGAGACACGGCCCAGACTCCTACGGGAGGCAGCAGTGGGGAATATTGGACAATGGGCGGAAGCCTGATCCAGCAACGCCGCGTGAGGGATGACGGCCTTCGGGTTGTAAACCTCTTTCAGCACAGGCGAAGCTGCCATCACGTGTGGTGGTGGTGACGGTATGTGCAGAAGAAGCACCGGCCAACTACGTGCCAGCAGCCGCGGTAATACGTAGGGTGCGAGCGTTGTCCGGAATTATTGGGCGTAAAGGGCTCGTAGGCGGTTTGTCGCGTCGGGAGTGAAATCCACTGGCTTAACTGGTGGCTTGCTTTCGATACGGGCAGACTGGAGGTATGCAGGGGAGAACGGAATTCCTGGTGTAGCGGTGAAATGCGCAGATATCAGGAGGAACACCGGTGGCGAAGGCGGTTCTCTGGGCATGTCCTGACGCTGAGGAGCGAAAGTGTGGGGAGCGAACAGGATTAGATACCCTGGTAGTCCACACCGTAAACGTTGGGCGCTAGGTGTGGGATCCATTCCACGGGTTCCGTGCCGCAGCTAACGCATTAAGCGCCCCGCCTGGGGAGTACGGCCGCAAGGCTAAAACTCAAAGGAATTGACGGGGGCCCGCACAAGCGGCGGAGCATGCGGATTAATTCGATGCAACGCGAAGAACCTTACCTGGGTTTGACATGCGCCGGAAAGCTCTAGAGATAGAGCCCCTTTTAGTCGGTGTACAGGTGGTGCATGGCTGTCGTCAGCTCGTGTCGTGAGATGTTGGGTTAAGTCCCGCAACGAGCGCAACCCTCGTTCCATGTTGCCAGCAGCGTTCCCTGCCCTTCGGGGTGACGGGGCGGCTGGGGACTCATGGGAGACTGCCGGGGTCAACTCGGAGGAAGGTGGGGATGACGTCAAGTCATCATGCCCCTTATGTCCAGGGCTTCACGCATGCTACAATGGCCGGTACAAAGGGCTGCGATCCCGTGAGGGGGAGCGAATCCCAAAAAGCCGGTCTCAGTTCGGATTGGGGTCTGCAACTCGACCCCATGAAGTCGGAGTCGCTAGTAATCGCAGATCAGCAACGCTGCGGTGAATACGTTCCCGGGCCTTGTACACACCGCCCGTCACGTCACGAAAGTCGGCAACACCCGAAGCCCACGGCCCAACCGGTTTACCGGAGGGAGTGGTCGAAGGTGGGGCTGGCGATTGGGACGAAGTCGTAACAAGGTAGCCGTACCGGAAGGTGCGGCTGGATCACCTCCTTTCTAAGGAGCACACACCCCGACCGGTGCCGTTCGCGCACCGGCGCATGGTGGTGACTTAGACACGTGGAAACAAACCAGCTACCACTTTCATCGGCAGACACGCTGTTGGGGTTCTGAGAAATCAGACCCACCCACCCCCCGGGCCCACCAGCCCGGCAGCCTGTACCAGCGGTGCCAGTTGTGCACTGTGTGCCGGCGTGTGCTCGGCGTGTGCAGGCGGGGTGGTGGTTGGGGGTGGTGGCTCAGTGGCCCGGCTAGGCCGGCCCCGCTGTTGGCGGGGTTGGTGTGGTGTGGGGTTGTTGTTTGAGATCTGGATAGTGGACGCGAGCATCTTTCGTGGCCGGCGTGCCCGTGCAGTACTGGGGAACCAGTGGTGTGGGGTGGGTGGGTCGCGGAATTGTTGTTTGTTTGTTTTGTTTGTTGCACGCTTGTTGGGTTTGATTGGCCCGGGGCGTGTTGTGTGGTTCTTTGTGGCGTGTTGTGTGCATTGCTTGCCTGGATCTTGCTCCTACTGGTTTTCTGGTGGGTGGGGGTTTGGGTTGGTGGTGTGTGTGACAAGCTGTGAAGGGCATGTGGTGGATGCCTTGGCATCAAGAGCCGATGAAGGACGTAGGAGCCTGCGATAAGCCCTGGGGAGTTGGCAACCGAGCGTTGATCCGGGGGTGTCCGAATGGGGAAACCTGGCTGGAGTCATGTCCAGTTACCTGCGCCTGAATGAAATAGGGTGTGTGGAGGGAACTCCGGGAAGTGAAACATCTCAGTACCGGATGGAAGAGAAAACAATTGTGATTCCGTGAGTAGTGGCGAGCGAAAGCGGAGGAGGCTAAACCTATGCAGTGTGATACCTGGCAGGGGTTGCTGTGTGGGGGTTGTGGGGTGTGTTTGTTACCCAGCTGCTGATGGGTTGCGAAGTGAGCAACGTGTGGTGAAGTTGAAGTCCGTTGGAAAGCGGCGCCGTAGAGGGTGATAGTCCCGTAGGTGTAAGCTGCACGCTTCGTGAGCGCATTCCCGAGTAACACGGAACTCGTGAAATTCCGTGTGAATCCGGCGGGACCACCCGTCAAGCCTAAATACTTCTTGATGACCGATAGCGGACAAGTACCGTGAGGGAAAGGTGAAAAGTACCCCTGGCGGGGAGTGAAATAGTACCTGAAACCGCGTGCCTACAATCCGTCAGAGCCTGGGCGACCCTTTGGGGTTGTGGTGGGTGATGGCGTGCCTTTTGAAGAATGAGCCTGCGAGTTTGTGTTGTGTTGCGAGGTTAACCCGTGTGGGGGAGCCGTAGCGAAAGCGAGTCCTAAGAGGGCGTTTGAGTAGCACGATCAAGACCCGAAGCGGAGTGATCTATCCATGGGCAGGTTGAAGCGTCGGTAAGACGACGTGGAGGACCGAACCCACCTAGGTTGAAAACTGGGGGGATGACCTGTGGATAGGGGTGAAAGGCCAATCAAACTCCGTGATAGCTGGTTCTCCCCGAAATGCATTTAGGTGCAGCGTTGCGTGTTTCTTGCCGGAGGTAGAGCACTGGATAGCCGATGGGCCCGACCAGGTTACTGACGTTAGCCAAACTCCGAATGCCGGTAAGTGAGAGCGCAGCAGTGAGACTGCGGGGGATAAGCTCCGTAGTCGAGAGGGAAACAGCCCAGACCATCAGCTAAGGCCCCTAAGCGGTGACTAAGTGGAAAAGGATGTGGAGTCGCAGTGACAACCAGGAGGTTGGCTTGGAAGCAGCCATCCTTGAAAGAGTGCGTAATAGCTCACTGGTCAAGTGATTCCGCGCCGACAATGTAGCGGGGCTCAAGTCATCCGCCGAAGCTATGGCATTCACGCGTGTACCCAGCCGTGCCTTCCTTGTGGGGGTGTGGTTCAGGTGTGTGGATGGGTAGGGGAGCGTCGTGCCGCCGGTGAAGTCCCGGAGTGATCCAGGGGTGGAGGCGACGCGAGTGAGAATGCAGGCATGAGTAGCGAATCCGATGTGAGAAACATCGGCGCCGAATGATCAAGGGTTCCAGGGTCAAGCTCATCTGCCCTGGGTAAGTCGGGACCTAAGGCGAGGCCGACAGGCGTAGTCGATGGACAACGGGTTGATATTCCCGTACCGGCAACATGGCGCCCCTGACGAGTCCGGTGATGCTAACCACCCAAAACCAGCCCTCAGCTGTGGTCTTCGGACCGTGAGCAGGGGTTGGCGGAGCGTGGGACCCGAACCGGTAGTAGTCAAGCGATGGGGTGACGCAGGAAGGTAGCCCAGCCACAGCGATGGTTGTCTGTGGGCAAGGACGTAGCACGGACGGTAGGCAAATCCGCCGTCCTCACTTGGATGTGACGTGTGAGATCTGACGCGGAGCCCGTACGGGCGAAGTGGGTGATCCTATGCTGCCAAGAAAAACCTCTAGCGAGCCATGCGCCGCCCGTACCCCAAACCGACTCAGGTGATCAGGTAGAGAATACCAAGGCGATCGAGAGAACCATGGTTAAGGAACTCGGCAAAATGCCCCCGTAACTTCGGGAGAAGGGGGACCCGAACCGTCAATCCATCCAGTTCTGCTGGGCTGGAGGCAGCGGGGAGGGTCGCAGAGACCAGGCCCAAGCGACTGTTTACTAAAAACACAGGTCCGTGCGAAGTCGCAAGACGATGTATACGGACTGACTCCTGCCCGGTGCTGGAAGGTTAAGGGGACACGTCAGCCCGCACCCGCTCTTCGGAGCGGTTGGGTGAAGCGTTGAACTTAAGCCCCAGTAAACGGCGGTGGTAACTATAACCATCCTAAGGTAGCGAAATTCCTTGTCGGGTAAGTTCCGACCTGCACGAATGGAGTAACGACTTGGGCGCTGTCTCAACCATGGACTCGGCGAAATTGCAGTACGAGTAAAGATGCTCGTTACGCGCGGCAGGACGGAAAGACCCCGGGACCTTTACTATAGTTTGGTATTGGTGTTTGGTACGGCTTGTGTAGGATAGGTGGGAGACGGTGAAGCATGCACGCCAGTGTGTGTGGAGTCAACGTTGAAATACCACTCTGGTCGTATTAGATGTCTAACCTAGGCCCATGATCTGGGCCAGGGACAGTGCCTGATGGGTAGTTTAACTGGGGCGGTTGCCTCCTAAAATGTAACGGAGGCGCTCAAAGGTTCCCTCAGCCTGGTTGGCAATCAGGTGACGAGTGTAAGTGCACAAGGGAGCTTGACTGTGAGACAGACATGTCGAGCAGGGACGAAAGTCGGAACTAGTGATCCGGCCACGGCAAGTGGAAGCGTGGTCGCTCAACGGATAAAAGGTACCCCGGGGATAACAGGCTGATCTTCCCCAAGAGTCCATATCGACGGGATGGTTTGGCACCTCGATGTCGGCTCGTCGCATCCTGGGGCTGGAGCAGGTCCCAAGGGTTGGGCTGTTCGCCCATTAAAGCGGCACGCGAGCTGGGTTTAGAACGTCGTGAGACAGTTCGGTCCCTATCCGCCGCGCGCGCAGGAAACTTGAGAAAAGCTGTCCCTAGTACGAGAGGACCGGGATGGACGAACCTCTGGTGTGCCAGTTGTCCCGCCAGGGGCACCGCTGGTTAGCTACGTCCGGACGTGATAACCGCTGAACGCATCTAAGCGGGAAGCACATTTCAAGATAAGGTTTCCCACCCACACGATGGGGTAAGGCCACCCGCAGACCACGGGATCGATAGGCCGGAGGTGTACAGCAGCAATGCCCAGCCGACCGGTACTAATAGGCCGAGGGCTTGTCACCCACACCCACCCACAAACCACACCAGCCCACCGCAAAACAGGGCTGACACCGACAAACACACGACAAACACCCGTCACACACACGACCGCGTCCACTAACCAGAATCTGAACCAACAAACCCACCACCCCATCAACACAGGGGTGCACACGGGTCACCACGGGTAACAACAAACAACCCGACAACAACACAATGGTTCACAACGTTACGGCGGCCATAGCGGCCAGGAAACACCCGGACCCATCCCGAACCCGGAAGTTAAGCCAGCCAGCGCCAATGGTACTGCACCCGACAGGATGTGGGAGAGTAGGACGCCGCCGAACATACTTCCCCAAAAGGGCCACCGTCATGGTGGCCCTTTTGGCATTTGGGCCTCTTCCCGAGCGATAGCGGACCGCTTTCCGTCCACATTCCGCACTCGGACGCCGGCTGTCCACAGCCCCGGTCGCCCGCCGCGGTGTCCGTCCGCGGTCGCGCCGAGGCTGGCACGCCAGGAGGTGACCACGGTGTCAACGAACGAGGCGAGTCCAGAAGAGGTCAACGAGGTGACGCTGGTCGGCCGGCTGTCCCAGCCGGCCGAGGAGCAGACCCTGCCGAGCGGGTCCGAGCTGTGGAAGTTCCGGGTGATCGTGGGCCGGCCGCCCTCGGCCGCGTCCCGGGTGACGGTCGACGCCCTGGACTGCGTGGTGTGGACCAAGCGGCCGGCGCGCTCCGTCGCGACCTGGCGGTCCGGCGACCTGGTCGAGGTCAGGGGCAGCCTGCGCCGGCGGTTCTTCGCGCCCACCGGGGGTGGGCGGGTGTCGCGCTGCGAGGTGGAGGTCGCCTCGGCCCGGCTCATCCGTCGAGCGGACGGATGAAGTTCCCGAGGTTCGGCTTGGGCTGGAAGGACGTCGCCTTCTCCGGGAGCAGAGCTCCGGAGCGGACGACGTCCATCACCAGGTCGAGCTCGACGGCCGGCAGGAGCGCTGCGGTCACGCGGCCGGGCCTGGCCTGCTCGAGCGCCTGGGCGACCGAGTGGGCGTACCCGACACGGGGAGGGCGGCGGCTCAGTCCGGTCAGCAGCACGTCGTCGAGGCGTTGCACCATCGCCGTGCCCTCGGGCAGGTCCACGCTGACCGTGGCCCACGCCCGGCCGTCGGTGAGCACGAGGGTGTCCGGGGCGAGCGCGGCCACGGCCTCACCCTCCTCCCCGGCCGCCCCGACCGTGCGCACGTGTGCGCCGGCGGCCGAGGCCGCGTCCAGCACGTCCTGGAGCTTCACTCCGTGGAAGAGTCGGTGGATCGCGCCGAGGAACATCGGCGTCTCGTCCTGGTCGATCACCATGGCGAGGCCGCTGCGATGAGCCTCGACCGGTTCCCGGGCGTGGAGCGCGATGTACGCCGCGTACCGGTGGTGCCCGTCCGCGACCAGCAGCCGGGAGTCCGCCAGACCGGCCCGGATCTCCGCGACGTGGTGGGCCTCCGTGATCGGCCAGATGCGGTGCTGCTGACCGGCGTGGTCGACGAACTCGCGCTCCGGCGAGACGATGCGCACCTTCCGGCTGACGTCTCGGATCGAGGTCGGGCCACGGTGCACGAGCAGGATCGGGGCCGGGTTCAGGCACATGGTCGCCATCCGGGACGCGAGCTCGGTCACCTGCTTGGGGTGGACGTCCTCGTGCGGGAAGACCCGACCGTCCGCAGGGGACGTCGTCGTCCGCGAGATGTCCAGGCATCCGACGAGACCGCGGATGGTCAGCCCCGAGTCGGAGTACTCGTGCAGGTAGAGCGACGGCTCCTGGTCGCGACTGGCCAGACCCCGCTTGCACCACGTCTCCAGGCGCTGGGGCACCCCGCGATAGGGTCTCGCGAAGAGACGAGCGGACGCCGGGTCCCCGACACGTCGCGGCGCCAGCGAGTAGGCCCGAAAGGGCAGCAGCTGGAGTGGGCCGGCGACGTACGGCGGAACCGCGGGGCGACCGGACTCCATCGGTGCATCGTAGGGGCAACGACCAAGGAGCTGGACGATGGCGGGACCTCGCGCGGCGAGCCTGGCGACGGCCTACGACCTGCTCATGTTCGACCTCGACGGCGTGGTCTACGTCGACGGTCACCCGATCCCCCACGCCCCGGAGAGCATCGCCCACGCACGACAGGGCGGGGCCCACATCGCGTTCATCACCAACAACGCGTCGCGGACGCCGGAGCAGGTGGCCGGCCAGCTCCGGGACTTCGGGATCGACGCGGTGGCCGACGACGTGGTGACCTCGGCCCAGGCGGCCGCCCGGCTGGCGCTGGAGGCCCACGGCGCGGAAGCGCCGGTCGCGGTGCTGGGCGCTCCGGGGTTGGTCGAGGCGCTGGCGGAGGCCGGCCTCGAGCCGGTCGAGGTGGGGGACCCCCGAGCCGTCGCCGTGGTGTCCGGGTACGCGCCGGAACTGCCGTGGCGGGTGATCATGCAGGGCGCGACGCTGATCCGGAACGGGCTGCCGTGGATCGCGACCAACACCGACCTGACCCTGCCCACCGACAACGGACTGGCACCCGGCCACGGGATGCTGGTCCGCCTGATCAGCGAGTTCGCCGAGGTGACCCCGGAGGTTGCGGGGAAGCCGCGGCGACCTCTTCTCGACGAGACCCTGCGACGGGTGGGTGGAGACCATCCGCTGATGGTCGGCGACCGGCTGGACACCGACATCGCGGGTGCGACCGAGGCCGGCACCGACTCGCTCCTGGTGATGACGGGAGTGAGCTCCTTGGGCGACCTGCTGGCAGCAGAGACCGACGAACGGCCGACCTGGGTCGGGCACGACCTGACGGCCCTGGGCCGGCCGGGGCTGCAGGCGACGGCCGACGGTGCCTGGTGGTCCGCGGGCGCATGGCGGGCGCGCGTCGACGAGGGTCGGCTGGAGGTCGAGGGCGAGGGGACCGGTCCCGAGGAACGCGATGCCTGGTGGACGGTGGTGGCCGCGGCGGGGTGGGACCATCTGGACCGGTCCGGCGGGGCGGCCGACCCGGCCGGGGTGACCGAGCCGGGCGGGCCGGGTTCGCCGGGGTAGCCTTCCCGCATGACCGAGCAGGTGCCGCCGACGGGCTTCGAGGAGCCGGACTCGGGCGAGTCCGAGCCGGACGACCCGACGCCCGAGGCAGACGTCGGCGGCCCGACCACGACGGGCGTACCCGCCGTCGACCAGGTGCTGTCCGACGTCGACCGGCTCGACGAGGTGCCCCTGGAGGAGCACCTCGCGACGTTCGAACGTGCCCACGACTCTCTCCGGGCCGCGCTCGACGCCCCACCGGCCGACGAGGCCGACCGCGCGCAGAGCAGCCAGCAGCCGGGCGACCCGGCCTGACGGTGGTGCCGCGACGCCTGCGGCTCGACGCCGAGCTGGTCCGGCGTGGTCTGGCCCGTTCGCGGGACCACGCGGCGGAGCTGATCGCCGACGGGCGGGTGTCCGTGTCCGGGACGCGGGCCACGAAGCCATCGACGGGCGTCACGACGGATGTCGCCCTCCTGGTCGCGGCCGACCCGGCGATCCCCGGAGGTGAGGAGTACGTCTCGCGCGGTGCGCACAAGCTGGCCGGCGCACTGGCGGCGTTCGAGCCGCAGGGACTGGAGGTGGCGGGACGACGGTGCCTGGACGCCGGTGCCTCCACCGGCGGCTTCACCGACGTGCTGCTGCGGCACGGGGCGAGGGAGGTGCTGGCCGTCGACGTGGGGTACGGCCAGCTGGCCTGGCGGCTCCGCCAGGACGAGCGGGTGGTCGTCCACGACCGGACGAACGTGCGAGGCCTCGAGCCGGAGACGGTGGGCGAGGCGGTGGACCTGGTCGTGGGCGACCTGTCGTTCATCTCGCTCACGCTGGTGCTGGACGCCCTGATCAGCGTGGTCTCCGAGGGTGGTGACCTGGTGCTGATGGTGAAGCCGCAGTTCGAGGTCGGGCGTGCGCGCGTCGGGAAGGGCGGGGTGGTGCGCGATCCGGCGGTCCGGGCGGACGCGGTCGAGACCGTGGCCGGCGCGGCGGCCGAGCGAGGCTGGGGTGCTCGGGCGGTCGCGGTGAGCCCCCTGCCGGGACCGTCCGGCAACGTGGAGTTCTTCCTGTGGCTCCGCCATGGCCCGAGCGCCGTCGGCACCGACGAGATCCGCGCGGCTGTGTCCGCCGTCCCGTCGGGGGACCCGGATGAGAAGGTGAACTCGTGACCGACCAACGGCGGGTGCTCCTGCTCACCCATCCCGGTCGCGCCCAGGCCCGCGACGTCGCGTGCGAGCTCGTCGACGCGCTCACCGGGCACCAGATCGAGGTCCGGCTGCTGCCCGACGAGGCGGAGGCACTCGGCCTCTCCGACAACCCGCGCGTCGCGCTCGCGGGCGAGGGCGATCCCAGCGCCGAGTGCGAGCTCGTCGTGGTGATCGGCGGCGACGGGACCATCCTGCGTGCTGCAGAGGTCGTCCACGACAGCGGGACCCCGATCCTCGGTGTGAACCTCGGGCACGTCGGGTTCCTGGCCGAGGCGGAGTACGAGGACGTCTCGGCGACCATCGACGCGATCGTCGGTCGCCGCTACACCGCCGAGGACCGGCTCACCATCGACGTCTCGGTCGTCCACGAGGGCGAGCTGGTCACCCGGACCTTCGCCCTGAACGAGGCGAGCGTCGAGAAGGCCGAACGCGAGCGCATGCTCGAGGTCGTCGTCGAGGTGGACGGGCGGCCGCTGTCGCGCTGGGGGTGCGACGGCGTGGTGTGCGCGACGCCGACCGGCTCCACGGCGTACAACTTCAGCGCGGGTGGGCCGGTGGTCTGGCCGGGCGTCGAGGCGCTGCTGATGGTGCCGATCAGTGCGCATGCGCTGTTCGCCCGCCCACTGGTCGTGGCGCCGACCTCCGTGCTCGCCGTCGAGGTGATCGCGCCGGCCGAAGCCTCCGGGGTGCTGTGGTGCGACGGCCGCCGCACGGTGGAGCTGCCGCCGGGCGCACGGATCGAGGTACGCCGGGGCGAGCGGCCGGTGCGGCTGGTGCGGCTGCACGAGGCGCCGTTCACGGACCGGCTGGTCGCGAAGTTCGGGCTCTCCATCGAGGGCTGGCGCGGCGCCGGGGAGCGGCGGCGCCGAGGCGAGGGCCGGGATGCTTGAGGAGCTCCGGATCACCGGTCTGGGCGTGATCGAGTCGGCGACGTTGGAGCTCGGGCCGGGCCTGACGGTGATCACCGGCGAGACCGGGGCGGGCAAGACCATGGTCGTGACCGCGCTGGGCCTCCTGCTCGGTGGCCGCGCGGACAGCGGGGCGGTCCGCTCCGGGAGCCGTAGCGCCCGGGTGGAGGGCTCGCTGCGGGTCGGCGAGCTGCCGGTGGTGGCCGCGGCGGTCGACGCGGCCGGGGGAGAGGTCGAGGGCGACACCGTCCTGCTCGCCCGGAACGTCTCGGCGGAGGGCCGTTCGCGGGCCTTCGTGGGTGGGGCGTCGGTGCCCGTCTCGCGGCTGGCGGAGGTGGCCGAGCCACTGGTCGCCGTGCACGGCCAGTCCGACCAGCACCGACTGCTCCAGCCGCGCGCCCAGCGCGACGCGCTCGACGCCTACGGAGGGGACGCGACCGCGGGGTCGCTGGCGGCCTACCGCACGCTGTACGCCGACCTGCGCGAAACTGAGCGCGAGCTCGAGGAGGTCGTCGCGAACGCGCGGGAGCGAGCGCGGGAGGCTGACCTGCTGCGGTTCGGGCTCTCGGAGATCGAGGCCGTCGCGCCACAGCCCGGCGAGGACGGCTCGCTGGCCGAGGAGGAGCAGCGCCTCGGGCACGCCGACACCCTGCGCACCGCGGCGGAGTCGGCGCGTGAGGCACTCTCCTCCGACGAGGGCAACCCCGACGCACTCGCTGCGGTCGCCGCGGCGCGCACCCTGCTCGACGGCGTGCGCGAGTTCGACCCGGCGGCCGGCGGGCTGGCCGACCGAGTGGCGGAGGTCACCTACCTGCTCTCCGACGTCGCCGCGGACGTCGCGTCGTACGCCGACGGGCTGGAGACCGACCCCGCCCGGCTGGCGGCGGTCTCCGAGCGCCGGGCGGCGCTGGTCGCACTCACCCGGAAGTACGGCGAGACCGCGGCCGACGTGCTCGCCTGGGCCGAGTCGTCGGCGGCCCGGCTGACCGAGCTCGACGACACCGACGACCGGATCACCCGCCTCCGGGAGCGCCGCGACGACCTGCGCACGCGCCTGGGAGCGGCGGCGGAACAGCTGTCGCAGGCGCGGATGACGACGGCACGCCGCCTGTCGGAGGCACTCACCGGCGAGCTCGACCTGCTGGCGATGCCCCACGCGGTGCTGGAGGTGACCGTGCGGCAGTCGCCGGCCGACGACGGTCTCGAGATCGGGGGCTCCCGGGTGCGGTTCGGGTCGTCCGGGGTGGACGAGGTGGAGTACCTCCTGGCCGCCAACACCGGCGCCGAGCCCCGCCCGCTCGCGAAGGGTGCGTCGGGCGGCGAGCTCTCGCGGGTGATGCTCGCCCTGGAGGTGGCCCTCGCGGGCACGAGTCCCGTGCCCACCTTCGTCTTCGACGAGGTGGACAGCGGCGTGGGCGGCAAGGCGGCGGTCGAGGTCGGACGCCGCCTCGCGGCCCTGGCGCAGAGCGCGCAGGTGCTCGTCGTCACCCACCTGCCGCAGGTGGCGGCGTACGCCGACCGGCACGTGGTCGTGCAGAAGGCCAGCGACGGGTCGGTCACCACCTCCGGGCTGACCGTGCTCGACGCCGCCGGACGCGAGCGCGAGCTGTCCCGGATGTTCGCCGGGATGGAGGAGTCCGAGACCGCGTTGGCCCACGCCCGCGAGCTCCTGGAGTCCGCCGGCCGAGCCACCTCCTGACCCGCTCCGTGGGCGACGCGCCGGGTGGTCGGCCTGCCGGACTGCGAGCGGGACGGCTGACACGATGACTCGGTGGTGAAGCTCAGGACGCGTCCCCCGACCGCCGCCGGCGTGACCGGCACCGCCAGGACCGACCGCCGGACCACCGCGCTGCTTCCCCGGCTCCGCTCGGGCGACATCGCCGTGCTCGACCAGGTGGACCTCGACGGCCCGACCGCCGAGGCGCTCGTGGACGCCGGCGTGGTCGCCGTGGTCAACCGGTCACCGATGATCTCCGGGCGCTTCCCGCCGCGCGGTCCCCAGCTCCTCGTCGACGCCGGCATCCGGATGGTCGACCTGGCTCACGGGGTCGACGGACAAGACCTCCTGTCGGCGGTCTCCGACGGGCGGAAGGTCGCGGTCAGCGGAGGGTCGGTGCTCCTCGGTGACCAATTGGTGGCCGAGGGCCGCGAGGTGACCCCGGACGACGTGACCGAGCAGCTCGCGGCCGCGGAGACGGGCCTGTCCAGCCAGCTCCACACCCTGATCCACAACAGTGCCGAGTTCCTGCGCCGCGAGGAGGCGCTGGTGCTCCACGGCCAAGGAGTGCCCCGCCTGCGCACCCGGCTGCGCGGGCGGCCCGTGGTCGTGGTCGCCCACGGACCTGACGACCACGCCGAGCTGCGCCGCATCCGGCGCTACCTCCGCGAGGTCAAGCCGGTCGTGATCGCCACCGGGGACGGCCTGGCCGTGGCCCGGTCCGCGGGTCTCAGTCCGGACGTCGTCGTGCTCGACGCGCGGTCCGAGGAGCTCCCGCCGGCGAAGGCCCTGCGAGCCTGCCGCGACGTGGTCGTGACCGAGGCGCCCGGTGGGTTGCGCACCGGTGGCGAGCGGTTCGAGCGGATGGGCGTCCGGGCGACGGCGATGCAGACCACCGCCACCGAGGCGGACGCCGCGCTGCTGCTGGCCGACGCGTCCGGCGCGACGCCCCTGGTGGGTGTCGGGCTCCGCGCCTCGCTCGGGGAGTTCCTCGACGGCAGCCGCGAGGGCCTCGGCAGCGGGTACGTCACCCGGCTCAAGGTGGGATCCCGCCTGGTGGACGCGACAGCGGTCCCGATGCTCTACTCCGGCCAGCTCCGGGCCCGGCACGCCTACCTCGTGCTCCTGATCGGCCTGATCGCGGTCGCGGCGGCGATCGCGGCCACCGACGTGGGCCACCAGTGGGTCCTCGACCTGCACGACCACCTCGACCAGCTCCTCGGGGGAAGGCTGTCGTGATCCGTTCCCGTTCCTATGCCGTACCGCTGACCGCCGTGCTGCTGGCGCTGGCCACCGGCGTCGCCCTCGGGGCCGGTCCGCTCGACGACACCCGCTCGGACGCGTCGCCCGCCCCCCGCGTGGTGACGCGGGCCCCCGCCTCGACGTTCGCCGACACCTTCGCGGCCGCGGTCGGCCCACGGCTCTTCGCACACGGACTCTCGCGGCGTCCGGTGGCGCTGGTGACCTTGCCCGGCGCCGACCCGGCGACGGTCACGGCGCTCACCTCCCAGGTGAAGGCCGCGGGCGGCCAGGTCTCGGCGACGTACGCCGTGCACGGCCAGCTCGTGGATGCCGAGCAGAAGAGCCTCGTCGACACCCTGGGGCTCCAGCTGTCCAAGCAGGTGCACGGGATCGACCACGGGACCAGCACCTACCCGCGGATCGGCCAGCTCGTGGCCGCCGCGGTGGCCACCACCGGGAACGCCGCTCGTCCGGCCGGCGACGACGCGTCGGCCGTGCGGCAGAGCCTCGCGGCCGCCCATCTCCTGACCGTCCCGAGCGGCGACCCGCAGACCGCACCCCTGGTCCTGGTCGTCCTCGGTTCCTCGGTCGACCAGGCCATCGCCGACGGCTTCCTCAGCGGCCTCGCCGCCGGAGCTCGCGGCGTGGTGGCGGTGGCGCCCACGCGCGACACGACGCTCGCCGGCCTCGACGCGGACGGCGTGACCCGCCACGTCACCACCGTGGACGGGAGCGAGACCAACGCCGGCCGGGTGTCCGCGGTGCTCGGCCTGATCCGGGCCTGGAGGTCGCCGGGAGGCGCCTTCGGAGCGTCGGGCGCGGACGGCGCGGTACCCCTCGGGTAGGATGGAACTCCGTGAAGCAGGCGCCCATCACCAAGCACGTGTTCGTCACCGGGGGCGTCGCCTCCTCGCTCGGCAAGGGGCTCACCGCCTCCAGCCTGGGCCGACTCCTCAGCTCACGCGGCCTCCGCGTGACGATGCAGAAGCTCGACCCCTATCTGAACGTCGACCCCGGGACCATGAACCCGTTCCAGCACGGCGAGGTCTTCGTGACCGACGACGGTGCGGAGACCGACCTCGACATCGGTCACTACGAGCGGTTCCTCGACCGTGACCTGAGCCAGCGCGCCAACGTCACCACGGGTCAGGTCTACTCCAGCGTCATCGCCAAGGAGCGGCGCGGCGACTACCTCGGCGACACCGTCCAGGTGATCCCGCACATCACCGACGAGATCAAGTCACGCATCCGGGCCATGGCCGACCCCGACGAGGGCGGCGAGCGTCCCGACGTCGTGATCACCGAGGTCGGCGGGACGGTCGGCGACATCGAGTCGCTGCCGTTCCTCGAGGCGGCGCGCCAGGTCCGCCAGGACATCGGACGCGACAACTGCTTCTTCCTGCACGTCTCGCTGGTCCCCTACATCGGGCCCTCGGGCGAGCTGAAGACCAAGCCCACCCAGCACTCCGTCGCCGCGCTGCGCTCGATCGGCATCCAGCCCGACGCGATCGTGTGCCGCGCCGACCGGGAGATCCCCGAGAGCATCAAGAAGAAGATCTCGTCGATGTGCGACGTCGACCAGGACGCCGTCGTCACGGCGGCCGACGCGCCGTCGATCTACGACATCCCCAAGGTGCTCCATCGCGAGGGCCTGGACGCCTACGTCGTACGCCGCCTCGACCTGCCGTTCCGCGACGTCGACTGGTCGACCTGGGACGACCTGCTCCGCAAGGTGCACCACCCGAAGGAGGAGGTCACCGTCGCGCTGGTCGGCAAGTACATCGACCTGCACGACGCCTACCTCTCCGTGGCCGAGGCCCTCAAGGCCGGCGGGTTCGCCCACGACTCCGCGGTCCGCATCCGCTGGGTGCCGGCCGACGAGTGCGCCGACACCGCGGGTGCCCATCGACACCTGCACGACGTCGACGCCGTGCTCGTTCCCGGCGGATTCGGCGTCCGCGGGCTCGACGGCAAGATCGGAGCGCTGACCTACGCGCGCACGAACGGCATCCCGACCCTGGGCCTGTGCCTGGGTCTGCAGTGCATGGTGATCGAGTACGCCCGCAACGTGGCCGGGCTCGAGAAGGCCGACTCCACCGAGTTCGACCCCGACTGCCCCGAGCCGGTGATCGCGACCATGGAGGAGCAGAAGTCGTACGTCGAGGGCGCCGGCGACCTCGGCGGGACCATGCGCCTCGGTCTCTACCCGGCCGACCTGCTGACCGGCTCGATCGTGCGCGAGGCCTACGGCGACGCCAGGATCGAGGAGCGCCACCGGCACCGTTACGAGGTGAACAACCACTACCGCGAGCAGCTGGCCGCGGCCGGACTGGTCTTCTCCGGCACCAACCCGGATCTGGACCTGGTCGAGTTCGTGGAGCTGCCGCGCGACGAGCACCCGTACTTCGTCTCGACCCAGGCCCACCCCGAGCTGCGGTCGCGGCCCACGAGCCCGCATCCCCTGTTCGCCGGCCTGATCGGTGCGGCGATCGAGCGGCAGAAGGCCGAGCGTTTCCCGATCGACGAGTCGAAGCTCCGCCGCGAGCCCGAGGACGACCCCGCGGCCCCGGCGTACGCCTGACGGTCAGGCGGCCCGCGAGCGCTCCATCCGGGCCAGCGTGTCGGTGCCGATCAGCAGAGCGGCCCGGACCGTCGGGTCGCACTCCGGGTCGGCGGCCATGTCCTGGGCCCGCGCGACGAACTCCTCGTCACCGACCTGCGGGAACATCCCGAACATCAGTCCGAACACCGCGAGCATCCCGCCGCCGGCCAGCGCCGGGATCTCGTCGAGGAAGCGGTCGGCGTACGGCAGCAGCACGTCGTGCTGCTGCGGCTGCCAGAAGGCGCGGACCATCGCACCGAGCATGGGACCGCCGGGGATGTTCCGCTTCTCGAACAGCTCCTCCCAGGCCTCGTCCTTGGCCTCGCTGTGCGGCCGGGCCGTCCGGACGGCGAGGGCGCGGACACCGGCGTCGGGGTCGGGGTCGCGCGCCAGCAGGGACTCGACCGCCTCCTCGTCGTACTGACCGAGGGCGGCGCGCCGGGTCGCGACCCGCCAGGCGAGGTCGACGTCGGTCCGGGCGGCCTCGTCCAGCCGGGCGAGGTGCTCGGGCGACGACGCGGAGGCGGCCAGGGTGCGCAGCGCGGGTGTCGTCTGGTCCGGGTCGTCCGCGAGCCGGGCGGCGACCTCGGCCAGGCGCTCGAGCGCCGCGGACACCCGGTCGCCTGCCACCCACCGCTGGGCGATCTCGAGGGCCACGTTGAGGAACGGCTCGACGACGGCCGGGCTCTTCTCGCGCGCCAGGACGTCGAGCACGCAGTCGAAGAGCTCGTCGGCGGTGAGGTCGCCCTCCAGCAGCATCTGGAAGCCGGTCACCACCGCCTGGGCCCGGTCGACGGCGGCCGGGATGTCGGCGGCGCGCTCCAGGAGCACCCGCACCGACGCGTCGTCCGGGCGGACGGCGGCGAAGGTGTGGTCGGAGGCGTTGAGCAGGTGCAGGTCCGCCTCGGGCAGGTCCACCGCGGTCGAGCTGCCGGACGTCTCGACGGACGTCGTGCCGACGAGGTCCAGCCCGTCGGCGGAGACGGCGTACGAGCCGACGTCGATCCGGTGCGGCCGCGGCTCCTGATCGTCCGGTGACGTGGCCGTGATCGTGCCGCCGTCGAGCCGGAGCACGTCGGTGCCGGCGCGGTCGAGCCAGGCGACCGTCCAGTCCGCCAGGTCGCGGTCGCCGGCGTCACCTACCGCCGAGATCAGGTCGGCGAGGACGGTGTTGTCCCAGGCGTGCTCGGCGAAGTAGTGGCGCAGTCCCTCGACGAACCGGTCCTCGCCGACGAACGCCATCAGCTGCTTGAGCACGCTGGCGCCCTTGGCGTAGGTGATCGCGTCGAAGTTGGCCATCGCCTGGGCGACGTCGGGTACGTCGCCGCGGATCGGGTGGGTGGCCGGCGACATGTCCTGGCGGTAGCCGCCCATCTTGTTCCCGGCCAGGAACGTCGCCCACTCGTCGGTGAACTCCGTGCAGTTGACGCCGGCCCAGTTGGAGGCCCACGACGCGAAGGCCTCGTTCAGCCAGAGGTCGTCCCACCAGCGCATGGTGACCAGGTCGCCGAACCACATGTGGGCCATCTCGTGCAGGAGGATCTGGGCTCGCACGGCGCGCTGGCCGTAGGTCGGCGTGCTCCGGAACAGCACGCTGTCGGTCCAGGTCACCGATCCCCAGTTCTCCATCGCGCCACCCATGTTCGGCACGAACACCTGGTCGTAGCGCTCCTGCGCGAACGGCTGGCCGAAGCGCTCGCCGAAGAACGCCAGCCCGCGGTCGGTGAGGTCGAAGAGCTCCTCGGCGTCGCGCTCCAGGAACTGCCGCAGCGACTGCCGGCAGTACAGGCCCAGGTCGTAGCCACCGCGCGAGGACCGGAGCTCGTGGAACGGTCCGGCGTTGACGACCGTGACGTACGTCGACAGCTTCGGGGTGTCGCCGAACGTCCAGCGCCGGCCGCCGCCCTGGTCGCCGTCGAGGTCATCGACCCGCTCCGGTGCCGAGTTGCTGGTGACCGTCCAGGTCTCGTGGGCGTCGACCACGAAGCCGTGCGGGGCCTTGAGGTCGGGCTGGTCGAAGCAGGCGAAGGCGTAGCGGGCGCGGTCCGGCTCGAAGGTGGACCAGACGTAGACCAGCTTGTCGAGCGGGTCGACGGTCTTCAGGATCGACGTACCGGAGCCGGTGTCGGCCTGCGTGTGCGACACGACGAGCACGTTGTCCGCGCGCAGGCCGGGCAGGGGGACCCGCCCTCGCGCGGCAGTGGAGGGATCGAGCGCCTCTCCGTTGAGGGTGACCGAGGAGACCTCGCCGATGCAGTCGACGAACGTGCTCGCGCCCGGCTCACGACAGGTGAAGGAGACCGTGGACGTGGCCGCCCACAGCCCCCCGTCGTAGAGGCCGCGCAGGTCGACGTGGACGTCGTACCGCTCGATGTCGATGAGGGCCGCACGCTGCGCGGCTTCTTCCCGAGTGAGGCTCGCGATGTCGGTCATGGCGCCACCGTATCGCTGACGATTTCGACCGATCCGGGGCCGGATCGATGCGGGAACCCGTGGACGATGTCCTTGACTCCACCGCTTGCGAAGACCACTGTGCGGGGTAGCCACCTCTGGCTCGGCCCGTCGGAAGGACTTCCACGCATGATGCTCAAGCGCGCCATCGGACTCGTGAGCGCTCTCCTCGTTGCCGGATCGCTCGCAGCCTGCGGAGGCGGTTCGAAGGCGAGCTTCGGGGACTGCAAGATCACCAGCAAGGCCAACAGCATCAAGCTGACCCCGGCCAAGTCCGGGACGCTCACCGTGGAGACGACACTGCCCGCACAGGGTTGGTGGAACGGCAAGACCCCGTCGAACATCACCAGCGGCTACGAGTACTGCATGGCCGCCGAGCTGGCCAACATGGCCGGCCTGAAGTCCGTCACCGTGCGGAACGTGAACTTCGCCCAGCTCACCGCCGGGCACACCAGCAACTTCGACCTCGCCCTCGCGGAGATCTCGATCACCCCGGAGCGGGCCAAGGTCGTCGACTTCTCCAAGCCGTACTTCGACTCGAACGTCGGCGTGCTGGTCAAGTCCGACTCCGACGTCAGCGAGTCGAACATCAAGACCAAGCGCGACGCGGCGTACAGCGGGACGACGTCGGTCACCTTCCTCAAGGACACCCTCGGGGTGACCCCGAAGGTCTACCCGAACTCCCAGGCGCTGTACCAGAGCGTGCTCTCCGGCTCGGCGGACGCCGCGTTCCTCGACACCGCGATCGTGCTGGCCGAGGCGAAGGCGTCCAACGGACAGCTGAAGGTGGTCGGGCAGTACAGCACCGGCGAGAAGTACGGCGCCATCTACCCCAAGGGCTCGTCCAACGAGGCCGAGCTCAACAAGGGCATCCAGACACTCATCTCGGACGGCACGCTCGACAACCTCTCGAAGACCTACCTCGGTCCGGCCTTCGGTGGCGACCCGAACAACGTGCCGATGTGGACCGTGCAGTAGCGCGGGATGTCGTCCACCGGCCTCGTCACCGACGAGCTCCAGCCGAGTCCTGAGCCCGCCCCGCCGCCGGGGGTGACCCAGCAGGCGACGATCGCCCTCGTCCTGACGGTCGTCGCCACGGCGGGGGCGGTGTACGAGGGCTCGCTGATCCGCTCGTACAACCACAACAGCGCCGTCTCGACCATCGCGGCGGTCCTGATCGTGCTGGCGAGCGCCCTGGCGTGGTGGGCGTGCGTCAAGGCGGTGGGTGCGATCCGGGCCCGGGCGACCCTGCTCGCCGAGGACAAGATCGTCGAGGCGCGACGGCGTGCGGCTCGCGGTCGCGAGGACGCGCAGATCGCGATGGGGTACGCCGGGGCCGGGGTGGTCGTGGTCGGCCTCCTTCAGTTCGTCTTCGGCAACGACGGCGCGGTCGCCGACACCTTCTTCGACTGGGGACCGATCGGGCACGCCTTCAGCGACAGTCTCCAGGCGTTCTGGACCAACATCTGGGTCGCCTGCGTGGCGGAGGTCGGGGTGCTGATCTTCGGCCTGGTGATGGCGATCATGCGCCTGCTGCCGGGCCGGGCCGGGGCGCCCTTGCGGCTGATCGCGGTGCTCTACTGCGACATCTTCCGAGCCGTCCCGGCGATCGTGCTGATCTACATCATCGTCTTCGGCACCCCGCTGGCGATCCCCGCCGCACAGAACTGGCCGGGCGCCCTCCTCGGTGCGATCTCGCTGACGATCACCTACACGGCGTACGTCGCGGAGGTGTACCGCGCCGGCCTGGCCTCGATCCACCCCAGCCAAGGGGCGGCCGCTCGGTCGCTCGGCCTGAGCTACTCGATGACGTTGCGCACGGTCCTGGTGCCGCAGGCGGTCCGACGGGTCATCCCGCCCCTGCTCAACGACTTCATCGGGCTGCAGAAGGACACCGCGCTGCTGTCCATCGCGGCGGTGGCCGAGGTCTTCCTGACCACGACCTTCTACCAGAACACCTACTTCAAGATCTCGCCGGTCGTGCTGGCCGCGATCTTCTTCATCGTGATCACGATCCCGCAGGCGCGGTTCGTGGACTACCTGATCGACCGTGACGCCGCACGCAAGGCGGGGAAGTAGCGATGGCGTTCCTCGAGATCGACGACGTCCACAAGTCCTACGGCGAGCACGAGGTGCTCAAGGGCGTGTCCCTCGACGTCGAGCGGCACGAGGTCGTCTGCCTGATCGGCGCGTCCGGCTCCGGCAAGTCCACGTTGCTGAGGTGCGTCAACGCCCTGGAGGACATCCACCAGGGCGAGATCCGGATCGACGGCGACACCGTCACGGGAGCGGGCGTCGACCTGAACGCGCTGCGACGCGATGTCGGCATCGTGTTCCAGAGCTACAACCTGTTCCCGCACATGTCGGTCCTGGAGAACATCATGCTGGCGCCGACGCGGGTCGGCGGGGTGCGCAAGGCAGAGGCGCAGGAACGCGCGATGGCGCTGCTGGCGTCGGTCGGCATGGAGGACAAGGCGAAGTCCTTCCCCGACATGCTCTCCGGTGGGCAGCAGCAGCGGGTGGCGATCGTGCGGGCTCTGGCGATGCAGCCGCGGGTCATGCTGCTCGACGAGATCACGGCGGCGCTCGACCCCGAGCTCGTCGGCGACGTCCTGGAGATCGTGCGCGAGCTGGCCCACGGCGGACTCACCATGCTCCTGGCCACGCACGAGATGGGCTTCGCCAAGGAGGTCGCCTCGCAGGTGTGCTTCCTCGACGCGGGCTCGATCCTCGAGCGGGGGACCGCGCAGCAGATCTTCGAGAACCCGCACGAGGAGCGGACCCAGCAGTTCCTCAGCCGCGTGGTGAAGTCCGGTCGTCTCTGACCTGGAGGGCCTGGGTACGGTCGACGCATGGCGCGCGAGCTGAGGGACGTCGACGAGTCCTGGCCGGTGACGCGCAGCGAGGACCTCTACCGCACCGACTGGGTGATGGCTCTTCGTCTCGACGAGCTGCACGCGCCCGGCGAGGACGGGCCGACGTTCCCGCGGCTGGTGCTGGAGCACCCGGGCGCGGTGATCGTCCTCGCCGTGGACGACGAGCGCCGGGCCTTCTGCCTGTGGCAGTACCGCCACCCGGCGCAGCGCCGTTTCGTCGAGCTGCCCGCCGGGCTGCTCGACGCCGAGGGTGAGGCACCGGAGGACACCGCGCGGCGCGAGCTCCGGGAGGAGGCCGGCCTCGAGGCAGGGGAGTGGGCCCACCTCGGGACCACCTGGTCGAGCCCGGGCATCAGCAGCGAGGTGATGCACTTCTTCCTCGCCCGCGACCTCCGCGTGGTCGAGGACGACTTCGAGCGGACGCACGAGGAGGCCGACATGTCGAGCGACTGGGTGCCCGTCGACGACCTGCGCGCGGCCGCCCTGGCCGGCGACGTCGGCGACGGACCGCTGGTCCAGGCGCTGCTGCTCGCCGAGGCGAAAGGACTGCTGTGACGACAGCCGACGAGACGGTCGCGGACGTGCTGAAGGCCCACCCGGTCATCGACGGCCACAACGACCTCCTGTGGACGATGCGCGAGCTGAACGGCTACGACTTCGCGGCGTACGACGTGGGGGAGCGGCAGACGAAGACCCATACCGACCTGCCCCGTCTCCGCGAGGGCGGCGTGGGCGCGCAGTTCTGGTCGGTGTTCGTCCCGTGCCAGGAGGGCGAGCGCTCGGTGACGTCCACGCTGGAGCAGGTGGACGCGGCGTACCGCATGATCGAGAGGTACGCCGACCAGCTCGCGCTCGCCACCACCGCCGACGAGGTCGAGGCGGCCTGGCGGGCCGGCCGGATCGCCTGCCTGATGGGTGCCGAGGGCGGTCACCAGATCGGGGAGTCGCCGGCGGTGCTGCGCATGTACCACCGGCTCGGCATCCGCTACCTCACCCTCACCCACAACGACAACGTGTCCTGGGCCGACTCGGCGACCGACGAGCCGGTGCTCGGCGGGCTGAGCGACTTCGGCCGCGAGGTGGTCCGGGAGATGAACCGGATCGGCATGCTCGTCGACCTCTCCCACGTGAGCCACGACGTGATGCGCGACGCCCTGGACACCACGAGCGCGCCGGTGATCTTCAGCCACTCGTCGGCGTACGCCGTGTGCGACCACCCGCGCAACGTCCCGGACGACGTGCTGGCCCGGCTGCCGGAGAACGGCGGCACCTGCCTGGTGACCTTCGTGCCGCCGTTCGTGAACCAGGAGACGTGCGAGTGGTACCGCGCCATGCAGGAGTACGCGAGGTCGGAGGGGGTCGACCCGAAGGACCTCTCCGAGCTGTCCGACGTCCGGAAGAGGTTCGAGGGTGGACACCCGCGCCCCGGCTCGACGCTTGCCGACGTCGTCGCCCATCTCGAGCACATCCGTGAGGTCGCCGGCATCGACCACATCGGCCTCGGCGGCGACTACGACGGCGTGGACTGGCTGCCCGAGGGGCTCGAGGACGTCACCGGCTATCCCCGGCTGCTGGCGGCGCTGCTCGACCGTGGCTGGTCGACGGAGGACCTGGCGAAGGTGACCTGCCGGAACGTGCTGCGCACGATGCGTGGCGCGGAGGAGGCCGCACACGGGTCCTGAGTCCGGGCCAGGAGGGTGGCCGGGGTCACAGGTGGCTATTGTCGGGGACGGTGGCCCCGCGCCGAGGCGGGCCGCGCACGAGGAGAGAGCCCTGTGAAGGTCGGCGTTCCCAAGGAAGTCAAGAACCACGAGTACCGCGTGGCCATCACCCCGATCGGGGTCCACGAGCTCACCGCGCACGGCCACGACGTGTACGTCGAGCGGCGAGCCGGCGTCGGCTCGCAGATCGAGGACAGCGAGTACGAAGCGGCGGGCGCGAAGATCCTCGACAGCGCCGACGAGGTCTGGGACAACGCCGAGATGGTGCTCAAGGTGAAGGAGCCTGTCGCCGAGGAGTACCACCGGATGCACGAGGGCCTGACCCTCTTCACCTACCTGCACCTCGCTGCCGACAAGCCGCTCACCGAGGAGCTGCTCTCGCGCAAGGTCACCGGCATCGCCTACGAGACCGTGCAGCTGCCCTCCGGCGGGCTGCCGCTGCTGTACCCGATGTCCGAGGTGGCCGGGTGCCTGGCGCCGCAGGTGGGCGCGCACTCGCTGATGAAGGGCCAGGGTGGCCGCGGTGTCCTGATGGGCGGCGTCGGCGGCGTGGCGAACGCCAAGATCGTGATCATCGGCGCGGGCGTCTCGGGACAGAACGCCGCGAACATCGCCCTCGGCATGGGGGCGGACGTGACCCTGCTCGACACCGACCTCGACAAGCTGCGGATGTCGTTCTGGCGCTACAACAACCGCGTGCACGGGCTCGCCTCGTCGCAACTGGCCATCCGGCAGCAGGTGATGGAGGCCGACATGGTGATCGGTGCCGTCCTGATCCCCGGCGCCGCCGCCCCGAAGCTGGTCAGCAACGAGCTGGTCTCGCAGATGAAGCCCGGGTCGGTGCTCGTCGACATCGCCGTCGACCAGGGAGGCTGCTTCGAGGACACGCATGCCACGACGCACTCCGACCCGACGTACGAGGTGCACGGCTCGATCTTCTACTGCGTGGCGAACATGCCGGGCGCGGTGCCGAACACCTCGACCTACGCGCTGACCAACGCCACGCTGCCCTACACCGTCGCCCTGGCGGACAAGGGCTGGGTGCAGGCCTGCCGCGACGACCACTCCCTGGCGCTCGGGCTGAACACCCACGACGGCCGCCTCACCAACGCACCCGTTGGGCAGGCGACCGGCATCGACGCGGTGGACCTCGACGAGGTCCTCGCCGGCGTCGCCTGAACCGTCCTACCCCCGGAGCACCGTGGCAGCTCTTCCCCTTGCGCTGCGTACCTACCTCGACCACCTGGCCGTCGAGCGTGGGCTCGCCGCGAACACGCTGACGTCGTACCGGCGGGACCTGCGGCGGTACGCCGACTTCCTCGCCGAGCGCGACATCGACGACGTGGACCGCGTCGACGAGCAGGCGGTCTCGTCGTTCCTGATGCGGCTGCGCGAAGGGGATGCCGACCATCCACCTCTCTCGGCGACCTCGGCCGGACGGACCGTGGTGGCGGTCCGGGGGTTCCACCGGTTCTGCGTCGCGGACGGCCTCGCGACCGCGGACCCGGCCGCCGGCGTACGTCCGCCGGCTCCCGCGCGGCGGCTGCCGAAGGCGCTGCCGCTCGCGGACGTGGAGTCCATCCTGGAGGCGGCCGGCTCCGCCGGGACCACGCTGGCGCTCCGCGACCGGGCGCTGCTGGAGATGCTCTACGGCACCGGGGCGCGGATCAGCGAGGCCGTCGGGCTCGACGTCGACGACGTGGACCGCGTCGAGGGGACCGTCGTGCTGCGTGGCAAGGGCGGCAAGGAGCGGATCGTCCCGATCGGTTCCTACGCGCTGGCCGCGCTGGACGCCTACCTCACCCGGGCACGCCCCGAGCTGGCGTCCGTGGGCACGTCCGAGCGAGCGGGGGCGCTGTTCCTGAACGCCCGGGGCGGCCGGTTGTCCCGCCAGTCGGCCTGGACGGTGCTGGTCAAGGCCGCCGACCGGGCAGGGGTGACCCGTGACGTTTCCCCCCATACGCTGAGACACTCGTTCGCGACGCATCTGCTCGAGGGGGGAGCAGATGTCCGCGTGGTCCAGGAGCTCCTCGGGCATGCGTCCGTGACCACCACACAGATCTACACGCTGGTCACAGTGGACAACTTGAGGGAGGTGTTCGCCGTTGCTCATCCGCGAGCGCGCTGACACAGGGACTAGTCACATCGGGCCATGGCGGCACCCCGTTCGGTCTATCTCTTTGCCAAACGGCAGTCGGGGGTCCTGTCCGACTCATATCGTGGCTGCGCCGGGCCGCACAGCCCGACCATTGCCGGTCTCGTTCGGGGATGCGGGTTTGACTCGAGACTCATGGGAGCAGCGTTGAGGAAGTATCGCCGGAACGCAGGAGCGGGCGCGTTCTCAACTTTCCGTGTGACGGAGTGGTCCGTCCGCCGCAAGGTCGTGGCCGTGCTCGCGATCCCCGTCGTGCTCGCCGCCGTGTTCGGCGGCCTCCGTGTCCGCTCGGAGCTGCAGGACGCCAGCACCTACAACACCAACCAGCAGCGCGCCACCGTCCTCGACCCGACCATCAACTACCTGGCCGCCACCCAGCGGCTCGCACTGCCGGCGTCCCTCTCCACCAGGTTGAGCGACACCGACGCGAAGACGGAGTACTCGACCGCCGCCGCCGCCCTGAAGCGTGCCGCGGCGAACGCCGACCTGACCGCCGACCAGAGCGGCTACATCACGCAGATGATGCAGATCGGTGACACGCTCGAGAGCGGTGGCGGCACTGGTATCACCGCCACGCCGTCCGTGCAGCTGAGCGACATGAGCCGGCTCACCACCGAGCTGATCAACTCGACGCTGAACACCGCGGGCACCCCCGACCGCACGGTCCAGGGCCTGATCCAGTCGCTGAACGGCCGGCTGTCGCTGGTCAAGCAGCAGCTGCTGATCCAGAGCCAGGACACCGACCCGTCGCTGCTCGACTCGGTCTGGCTGGCCGCCGAGATCGGCGTCGAGGGTTCGGCCCTCGACAACATCAAGGCCTACGTCGGCGGTCGCCGCATCAGCCAGCTGACGGCCAACAACCTCACGCGACTCGGTGAGGCGACGAGCAACAAGGCCAGCGACCTGGTCGCCACGCCTCGGCAGTTCCGCGTGTACGACGGCCTCGACGCCCGGTTGATGCGCAACATCCACAGCAAGCTCGACGCCAACGCGTCCTCCACCAGGTCGCGGGCTCTGACCGACGCCGCGATCATCCTGGTCGCCCTGCTGGCGTCGCTGCTGCTGGCGCTGTTCATCGCCCGCGCCCTGATCGTGCCGCTGCGCAAGGTGCGTGCCGGCACCCTCGACGTCGCCAACGTGACCCTGCCCGAGACGATCGCCCGGATCCGGAACGGCCAGGAGCCCGACGAGATCACCCCGATCCCCGTGCACAGCCACGAGGAGCTCGGCCAGCTCGCCCGCGCGGTCGACGACATGCACAAGCAGGCGGTCAGCCTGGCGACCGGGGAGGCCCAGCTGCGGTCGCAGGTCGGCGCCATGTTCGTCACCCTGTCGCGTCGCAACACCACCCTGGTCAACCAGCAGCTCGCGCTGATCGAGTCGCTGGAGCAGGACGAGGAAGACCCGCAGCGCCTCGAGCAGCTGTTCAGCCTCGACCACCTGGCGACGCGGATGCGCCGGACCGCCGAGTCGCTGGTGATCCTCGGCGGTGCACCCGGCCGCACGGCGGGCTTCGAGGAGCTCAGCGTCTCCGACGTGGTGCACGCCGCGGTGTCCGAGGTCCAGGACTACCAGCGGGTGCGCATCGACGCCGCTCCCGACCGGATGATCGTCGGCCGCGCGGCGTCCGACATCGTCCACCTGATGGCCGAGCTCATCGACAACGCCCTGTCGTACTCGCCTCCGGGCAGCCCGGTGACCATCCAGGCCCTGGACGAGGACGGCAAGGTCGAGATCCAGGTCATCGACAGCGGTCTCGGCATGGCCGGCGACGCGCTCGCCCAGGCCAACGAGTCGCTCAAGAGCGGTGGCGAGGTCACCATCGACACCGCCCGCCGGATGGGTCTGTTCGTGGTCAGCCGCCTGGCCGAGGAGCACGGGCTCCGGGTCAAGCTGCGCCGCAACACCAACGGCGGCGGCATCATCGCCTCGATCATGCTGCCCCACTCGGTGCTGGTCTCCGACGAGCCGGTCGAGCACGTCTCGGTCCTGGACGCGCCGGAGGAGCCCGAGGAGCTGGCCGCACCGGTCGTCGACGACGAGCCCGAGGAGGAGTACGACCCCTACCTCGAGCGCATCGAGGAGGCCATCGCGGCCGTCACCGGACTGCCGCGGCGTCGCCCCGGCCAGACCCCCGGCCCGGCCCAGGAGGTCCCGGCCGCACCGGTCGGCATGTTCGACGCCACCCCGGATCCGCAGCTTCCGCCGGGCTTCGAGCCCACGGAGCTCCCGGGCACGGAGGAGCCGGTCACCTCGACCGCGCCGGCCGCGCCGGTCGCCACGCCGCTGGGTGCACCCGCGACCTGGGAGCATCACGACGAGTCCGACGAGCCTCTCGCCGAGGTCGTCACGCCCGTCTTCGGCGGTGAGCGTCAGGACCCCGCGGCCGAGGCCGAGTCCCTCGACGAGATCGCCGAGGCCGACCCCTGGGTCGCCGACGACCAGGTCGCGGCCCTCGAGCACGAGACGCAGCAGGAGCAGCCGGAGCCGGCCGAGGTGCACGCCGAGGCGCACGAGACCACCGAGGACAGCGAGGCGCCGGCGGACGTCGAGGCTCTCGACGAGCCGGCGCAGGACGAGGCCTCGGCCGAGCCGGCCCCGGTCGCCGTGTGGGACGCTCCCAGCGAGGAGAGTGCGGTCGCGACGCAGCCGGCGTACGACGAGCCGGCCGCGGTCGTCGAGGAGACCGAGGAGCCGGCGTACTCCGCGCCGGAGCCGGTCGTCGCCCGCGCCGACGAGGAGCCGGTCGAGGAGCAGGTCGCTCCGGCGCCCGACGCCCCGGTCCGCCTGCAGATCCGTCGTCCGCTGTCCGCCGCGCCGGCCGCGTCCGCCCTCGAGGGCGAGTTCGTGGCCGAGCACGACGACTCGGAGGACTCCACCATCTTCGGTCAGCTCCGCTCCAACTGGCTGAGCGACGAGGAGGAGGCGGCCGAGCAGACGTGGGCCGCCAACGAGGTGGACCGTGGCTTCGACGCCGCGGAGCACGCCGACGCAGCGGAGGCCGAGGGCACCACGCGTACCGGTCTCCCGGTGCGCCGTCCGGGTGGCCGACTGGTGCCCGGTGGCGTCTCACAGGAACCCTCGAAGGTCGTCCGCGACCCCGAGGCCATCCGCAACCGTCTCGCCGCTCACGCGGCGGGCGTGTCCCGGGGCCGGGCGGCCGCGGCAGCACAACCCATCACCGACGACTATGCGCATGAGGAGACAGGACCGGCATGACCGAGAGCCTCCAGGCAGAGATGACCGCAGTCGAGACCGAGACCCGAGAGCTCGACTGGGTGGTGAACCGGTTCGTCGACAGCGTCCCGGGTGCCGCTCACGGCGTGCTGGTGTCCGCGGACGGCCTGCTCATGGCCGCGAGCAGCCGGCTGCCCGCCGAACGCGCGGAGCAGGTGGCGGCGGTCTCGTCCGGGCTCGCCAGCCTCGCGACCGGCGCGGCCCGCCTCTTCGAGGGCGGCCCCGTGCTGCAGACCATCGTCGAGATGGAGAACGGCTTCATGCTCCTGATGAGCGTGGGTGACGGGTCGCACCTCGCGGTGCTGACCCAGGCCACGGCCGACATCGGCCAGGTGGGCTACGAGATGGCCCTCCTCGTCGAGCGTGTCGGTCAGATGGTGCAGGCCCAGGCTCGGGTGCATGGGGTCTAGGGAGTGACATGGCAGAAGAGCCCGAGGTCGAGGAGATGCACGCCAGCCCTCCGGCTGCGCGCATCGTCCGACCATACGCACTGACCGCAGGGCGCACCCGCCCGGCGGTCGACCTGCCCCTGGAGGCGACGCTTCGGCTCGACCCGAGCGCGACACGTCGCGCCTGGGGCGAGGACGTCCAGGGCAAGATCATCGCTGTTCTGGACACCCGGTCGGTGGCCGAGGTGTCCGCCCTGGTGCAACGCCCGATCGGCGTCGTCCGGGTGCTGCTCGGGGATCTCGTCCAGCAGGGCTTCGTCCACGTCCAGGCGACCCTGACCGAGAACTCCACCCATGACGAACGTTTCGACCTCCTCGAAAGGACCCTCCGTGGACTCCGTGCTCTCTAGCGCTCCCCCCAGCGTCAGCCGCACCGCCGCGTCGACGAAGATCGTCATCGCCGGCGGGTTCGGCGTGGGCAAGACCACCCTCGTCGGGTCCGTCTCGGAGATCGTGCCGCTCCGGACCGAGGCCCTGGTCACCAACGAGTCCGTCGGTGTCGACGACCTCGCCCAGACCCCGGCCAAGTCGACGACCACGGTGGCCATGGACTTCGGCCGGATCACCCTGGCCGAGGACCTCGTCCTGTACCTCTTCGGTACGCCGGGCCAGAAGCGCTTCTGGTTCATGTGGGACGACCTGGTGCGTGGCGCGATCGGTGCGATCGTGCTGGTCGACACCAACCGGCTCGACGCGGCGTTCGCGCCCCTCGACTACTTCGAGTCCAAGGACGTGCCGTTCATCGTCGCGGTCAACGAGTTCGACAGCGGGTCGAAGTACCCGCTGCACGAGGTCGCCGAGGCGCTGGCGCTGCCCGACGACGTACCGCTGATCACCTTGGACGCTCGCGACACCGACTCGGCCAAGCGCGCCCTGATCCGGATCACGGAGTTCGCCCTGACCCGGCTCGCTGCCGCGCAGCGCACCGCCTGACCCAGCTCGGCACGACGCCTCCCGGACCTCGCTCCGGGAGGCGTCGTCGTGTCCGGTGCCGTCAGCCCGTCAGCCCGGTCACCCGGCGTACGTCGTAGCGCCCGTCGGCGAAGCCCTGGCGGACGACCTTCTTGTCGAACTTGCCGACCGACGTCCGCGGGACCTGGTCGACGAACGCCCAGGCGTCGGGGAGCTGCCACTTCGCGAAGGTCTGCGCGAGGTGGTCCCGCAGCTGCTCGGCTGTCACCGCGGCGCCCTCGCGGACGACGACGGTGGCGAGCGGTCGCTCCTGCCACTTCTCGTCGGGGATGCCGACGACGGCGGCCTCCACGACGTCGGGATGGCCCATCAGCGCGTTCTCGAGGTCGACCGAGGAGATCCACTCGCCGCCGGACTTGATCACGTCCTTGGCCCGGTCGGACAGCGTGATGTAGCCGAGCTCGTCGAGGTGGCCGACGTCGCCGGTGCGCAGCCACCCGTCGTGGAACTTCTGCTCGGCCTCCTGGGCGTCGTCCGGGCGGTAGTACTCGCTGGTGACCCAGGGTCCGCGGACCTCGAGCTCGCCGACCGAAGTGCCGTCCCAGGGACGCGTGGCGCCGTCGTCGCCGACGATCCGGCCCTCGACGCCGCACAGCAGCCGGCCCTGGGTGGCGCGGTAGGCCCACTGGGCGTCGCCCTCGACGCCGACCGGCACGAGGCCAGCGGACGCGACGGGCGAGGTCTCGGTCATGCCCCAGGCCTGCCGGATGTGCAGGCCGTGCCGCTCCTCGAGACCCTGCTGCAGCGCCACCGGCACGGCGGAGCCGCCGCAGAGGATCAGCCGCAGGGAGTCCAGGCGGACGCCCTCGTGCCCGTCGAGGTAGGCGAGCACGTCGTTCCACACCGTCGGCACCGCGCCGGAGACGGTCGGGCGGCTGGCCTGGATGAACCGCACCAGCGGCTCGGCCTGGAGCCCGCGGTCGGGCATGCACAGCGAGGAGCCGGTCATCATCGCGGAGTAGGCGAGACCCCAGGCGTTGGCGTGGAACATCGGGACGATCGGGAGGACGCGGTCGCGGAAGTCGATGCCGGCCGCGTTGCCGGTGCAGACCGCCTGCGAGTGCAGCCACGCCGAGCGGTGGCTGTAGACCACGCCCTTGGGGTTGCCCGTGGTGCCGCTCGTGTAACACATGGCGGCGGCGTCGCGCTCGTCGACCTCGGGCCAGTCGAAGGTCTCCGGCTGGTCGGCGATGACGTCCTCGTAGAGCAGCACCTCCTTGCCGGCCGCCCGGAGGGAGTCGAGGTCGGCGGACGCCGCGTCGGGCCCCGACACGAGGACGTGGGTCACCGTCTCGAGCTTGGCCAGCTGCTGGGCGAGCAGCGGCACCAGCGAGTCGTCGACGATGACGATCCGGTCGTCCGCGTGGTTCGCGATGTAGACGAGCTGGTCGGGGAACAGTCGGATGTTGAGCGTGTGGAGCACCGATCCCATCGCGGGGACCGCCAGGTAGGCCTCGAGGTGCTCGGCGTTGTTCCACATGAACGTCGCGACCCGCTGGTCGCCGTCGATCCCGAGCCCGCGCAGGGCGTGGGCCAGCTGCGCCGTACGCCGGCCCACCTCGGCGTACGTCCTGCTCCGCGTGCCGTCGGCGGTCGCGGTCACGACCTCGGAGTCGCCGTGCACGGTCGTGCCGTGCCTCATCACCGAGCCGATCGTGAGCTGGGCGTCCTGCATGGTGCTCTTCACAGAGGCCTCCTCGGGTCCGGCGACGCGTCCATCTTGCTCCGTACCCGGTCTCGACGCACGGGCACGGTGTCGCCCGCGGTTCCTATGCTGGCCGGGTGACCTCACCCCACGCAGCCTCCGGCTGCGCTCCCGGACGCGCGCGGGTCGCCGCATGACCATCGCGCTCCGCCTCCTCGGCGAGGTCTCCTTCGACGGTGCGCCGATCACCGGGGCGCGCTCGGCCGACCTGCTGGCGGCACTCGCTCTCCACCGCACCGGGCTGTCGGACGCCCGCCTGCTCGAGGAGGTCTGGACCGACCAGGCGCCGCGCACGAAGGCGCTGCAGGTGCAGGTCTCGCGGGTGCGGGCGCAGTGCGGCCAGGACGTCATCGTGCGGTACGACGGCGGCTACCGTCTCGGCCTCGCCGAGGACGCCGTGGACGCCTGGGCGCTCGAGTCGCTGGTGGAGGCCGCCCGCAAGGCCCTCGTGGACGACGACCCCGATCGCGCGCTCGACCGGGCCGTTGCCGCCGACGCGCTGGTCTGCGAGGTCGCGGCCGGCGGGGGAGACGGGCCGCTCGCCGAGGTACGCCGGCGCTCGCGGTCACTCGCCCCGGGCCTGGTCCGGACGCATGCGCTGGCCCTCGCCCGGAGCGGGCGCGACGCGGAGGCGGTGGGTCGGCTGGCGCGCGTGCACGAGGACGACCCCGACGACGTGGAGGTGCTCGAGGCACTGCTCGGCAGCGAGGCCGCCACCGCGGGCGTCCCCGCGGCGCTGGCCCGCTACGAGTCCTACCGGCGTGACCTGGCGGACCGGATGGGGGTCGACCCGGACCCGGCGCTGCAGCGCGTGCAGCGCGGCCTGCTCGCGTCCGACGCCCCGGTGCGCAGCGGGGTGCAGTTCGACGCCGACGACCTGCTCGGCCGGGCCGAGGACCTCGCCGGCCTGCGGAGCCAGGTGCGCACCGGCCGGCTGACCACGATCCTCGGCCCGGGCGGGCTCGGGAAGACCCGGGTCGCCCACGTCCTCGCCCGCGAGGCCACCCAGCCCCGGGTGCACTTCGTCGAGCTGGTCGGCATCTCCTCACCGGCCGACGTGGTGTCGGAGGTGGGCTCGGCCCTCGGGGTCCGGCAGTCGGTGACCGGGCGGCGTACCCTCACGGCCGCGCAGCAGGCCGACGTACGGGCGCGCATCGCCCAGGAGCTCGACTCCGTGCCGACCCTGCTGGTGCTCGACAACTGCGAGCACGTGCTCGACGCGGTCGCGTCGCTGGTCGCGTTCCTCCTGGTGACCACGCGCGACCTCCGGATCGTGACGACCAGCCGGGCCCCGCTCGGCATCGCCGCGGAGCGGGTCTTCCCGCTGAGCCAGCTGGCGACGGCGGACGGCGCGGAGCTCTTCCGCCGGCGCGCCCTCGCCGTACGCCCGGACGCCCAGCTGCCGGAGGACGTCGTGGCCGAGATCGTCGAGCGGCTCGACGGGCTGCCGCTGGCCGTCGAGCTCGCGGCGGCCCGCATCCGCACCATGTCCGCCGACGAGGTACGCCGCGCGCTCGACGACCGCTTCGAGCTGCTGCGCGGCCGCGACCGGTCCGCACCGGCGCGCCACCAGACCCTGACCGCGGTGATCGCCTGGTCCTGGGACCTGCTCGCGCCCGAGCAGCAGCGTGCTCTCGCCTGGCTCTCGGTGTTCCAGGACGGCTTCTCCCTGGAGGGGGCCCGGGAGCTCCTCGGTCGCCAGGGGGCCGACCTGGTCGAGGCCCTGGTCGACCAGTCGCTGCTGACGGTCGGCGAGCACCGGGGGGCGGTCCGCTACCGCATGCTCGAGACCGTCCGTGAGTTCGGTGCGCTCCGGCGGGCCGACGCCGGTGACGTCACGGCGGTCCAGGACGCCGTGACGGCCTGGGCGGTCGGGCTCACGTCCCGGCTCCGTCCGGACCTGTTCGGCCCGCACCAGCTCGAGGCGGTCGACCTGCTGTACGTCGAGGAGGCCAACCTGGCGGACGTGCTGCGTCAGCGCCTGCTCGCCGGGGACGCGACCGGCGCGGTGCCCTTGCTGGGGGCGCTGGGCGGCCTCTGGTCGGTGACCGGCAACTTCCCGCGCTTCCTGGCCATGGCGGATCTCGCCGAGCAGGTGCTGCTCGACTGGGTGCCGCCTCCCGAGCTGGAGCAGGTGACGGTCGAGGCGGTGGCGCTGGTCCTGGTCCATCTCGGCTTCCTGCGGCCGGACGGCGTCCAGGAGCTGGCGAACATCCTGGGTCGCCTGCCCGAGCCGACCCAGCCCTGGAGCCGGGTAGCCCGGGCGATGTTCCTGGTGGCGCCCGGCCCGACGGACCGCCGCAAGGCCGTGCTGACGCTGACCGACGACCCCGACCGCCGTACCGTCGCCATGGCCTGGCAGTGGGCCTCGATCCTCGCCGAGAACGAAGGCGCCCTCCAGGAGTCCGCCGAGTACCTCGAACGCGCGTTGTCCATGGTCGACGAGGAGACCACGACCTGGGAGATCGCCTCGCTGAACACCCAGGCGGCCACCCAGGCCCTCAACGACGAGGACCACGACCGGGCGGCGCGCCACGCCCACGTCGCGATCCCGCTCCTGGAGCGGCTGCACGCACACGAGGACGCCGCGAGCATGCGGGCAGGCCTCGCCCTGTCGGCGGTACGTCGCGGAGACCTCGACCAGGCGGAGCGGCTGTTCGAGGAGATCGGCGACGTCCCGCCGTCCGACCTGACCGCCGGCCTGGTGACGGCACAGGCGCGGGCCGAGGTGCAGCTGCTGAGGGGTGACGTGGAGGGCGGCCTCGCCGCGTTCGACCGCTGCCTGGAGATGACGCGGGGATGGGGCTTCTCGGAGGTGTCCACCAACGGGCTCGAGCCCTGGACGCTGATCGCGCTGGCGACCGACCTCGGCGTGCACACGCGGTTCGCCGAGTCCGCGGCCGCCCGCGCGCGCGGAGCCCGGCTGGCGGACGAGACGCGGACCCTCCTGGCCCGCTTCGCGACGATCCCGGACGCGGTGGTGGACTACCCGGTCACCGGGATGGCCTTCGCGGCGCTGGGCCAGTGGCTCGTGCGGTGCGAGCGTTCGCCCGACCCCGGTCCGGCCATCCGGCTGATCGCGCTGGCGCGCCAGTTCGGCTACAACAGCTGGTTCCCCGCGATGACCTGGGGCGCGATGGTCGCCATCGCCGACGAAGCAGCCCCCGGCCGGCTGGCCGCCGTCCTCGAGGAGTACGACGACCGCCAGGGCCGGGAGCTGCGTCAGGAGGCCGAGCGGGTGCTGGCCGAGGTGCTGGGGTCCGACCTCACATCTTCCGGCTGAACCTGCGCACCGACAGCGGGGCGAAGATCGCGATGATCACGGCGAAGCCGAGCAGCGCCCAGCCGACGTCCGCGGTGATCCGGCCGTCGTTGGCCAGGGCCCGCATCGCCGAGATCACGTGGGAGACCGGGTTGACGTCGGCGAAGGCGCGCAGCCAGCCGGGCATGGTCTTGGTCGGCACGAAGGCGTTCGACAGGAAGGTCAGCGGGAACATCACCATCAGCGAGATGCCCTGCACGCCCTGGGCGCTGCGCCCGATCGTGCCGAACCACGTGAAGATCCAGGCCAGCGACCAGCCGGCGACGATGCCGAGCACGATCGCTCCGAGCACCCCGACCACCCCGCCGCCGGGGCGGTAGCCCATGGCGAAGCCGGTGAGGAAGGTCAGCGTGCCGGCGATCGCGTAGCGGAGGGTGTCGGCCACCATCGGCCCGGCGAGCGGGGCGATCCGGGCGATCGGGAGCACCTTGAACCGGTCGAAGACGCCCTTGTCCATGTCCTCGCGGAGCTGGACACCGGTCGCGACGCAGGCGGTCATCACGGTCTGGCCGACCAGGCCGGGGATGATCACGGGCAGGTAGCCGCTCACGCTGCCGGAGACTGCGCCGCCGAAGATGCCGGCGAACATCGCGGTGAAGAGCAGCGGCTGGATGGTCACGTCGAAGAGCTGCTCGAAGTTCCGGCGCATCTTCATCGTGGCCCGCCAGGCGAGCGTCATGGTCTGGCCGACGGTCTCCCGCAGGCCGACGTGGGTGGACAGGCCCTCGGCGGGGTCGCGGAGAGCGGCGGTGAGTGCGGTCATCGGATGGCCTCCAGCTCGGTGGATGTGGACTCGGGCTCGTCGTCGCTGCCGGCGCCGTGGCCGGTGAGGGCCATGAACACCTCGTCGAGCGACGGCTTCTGGACGGTGACGGAGTCGATATGGATGCCCCGCTCGCGCAGGGTCACCAGCACGTCGACGGCCTGATCGCTGCGCTGCAGCGGCAGGGAGAGCCGGCGGGACTCGGGGGAGAGGGTCGGCTCCTCGCCGATCATCCGCCCGGCCAGCTCGGCCGCGGCCGAGATCTGGGTCGGGTCGACCAGGCCCAGGGTGAGCGTGGACCGGCCCACCGACGACTTGAGCTCGTCGGAGGTGCCCTCGGCGACCTTCACGCCCCGGTCGATGACCGCGATGCGGTCGGCGAGCTGGTCGGCCTCGTCGAGGTACTGCGTGGTCAGCAGGACGGTGCAGCCGTTCGCGACCAGGTCGCGGATCGTCTCCCACATCTGCCCGCGGGTCCGCGGGTCCAGGCCGGTGGTCGGCTCGTCGAGGAAGATCAGGGGTGGGCGGGTGATCAGGCTGGCGGCCAGGTCCAGGCGCCGGCGCATGCCGCCGGAGAACGCCGAGATCGGCTTGTTCGCGGCCTCGGTCAGGTCGAACTGCTCGAGCAGGGACGCCGACGTGGTGCGCGCGTCCGGCTTGGGGACGCCCTGGAGCCGCGCGAACAGCATCAGGTTCTCGGTGGCGGTGAGGTTCTCGTCGACCGAGGCGTACTGCCCGGTCACGCCGAGCAGCTGGCGCACGACGTGCGGCTCACGGCGTACGTCGTGGCCGAACACCTCGGCGTGCCCGTCGTCGATGGGAAGGAGAGTGGCGAGCATCTTCAGCATGGTGGTCTTGCCGGCCCCGTTGGGTCCGAGGACACCGAAGACCTCCCCACGCCTGACCTCGAGGTCGACGTGGTCGACGGCTCGCTGCTCGCCGAATGTCTTGACCAGGCCCTCGGCCCGGACTGCGGGTGTGGTCTCGTTCATGTGCTCCAGCGTGGGGGAGACCGGTTTCAGGGCGGTTTCACCGCGCCTACCAGCGCTTTCACGCCGGTTGCAGGGGGCGTGATCGCTAGCCTGGAGCGCATGTCCGAGGTCCTGCCGCGCCGCGCCCGCGGCTCCCGATGGGAGCCGCTCACGGTCGGCATCGACATCGGCGGCACGAAGGTGCTCGGCGCCCTGGTCGACCCCGCGGGAGAGGTGCTGGCGGTGGACCGCCGCCCCACCGAGGGGCACGACGTCCGCAAGGTCGAGGACACGATCGTCGACGTCGTGGGTGGCTTCGCCCGGCAGTACGACGTGGCGGCGGTCGGCATCGGAGCCGCGGGGTTCGTCGACGTCACCCGCACGGTGGTGATGTTCTCGCCGCACCTCGACTGGCGGCGCGAGCCCCTGCGAGCCCGGGTGGCGGAGCGGGTCCGGCTCCCGGTCGTGGTCGACAACGACGCGAACACCATGGCCCTGGCGGAGTGCCGCTTCGGGGCGGGTCGCGGGCACCGGTTCGTCCTCTGCGTGACGCTGGGCACCGGGATCGGCGGTGCGCTCGTGCTCGACCAGCGGGTCTACCGCGGAGCCAACGGCATGGCCGGCGAGTTCGGCCACATGCAGGTCGTGCCGGAGGGCCACTGGTGCGAGTGCGGCAACCGGGGCTGCTGGGAGCAGTACGCCTCCGGGAACGCCCTCGTGCGGGACGCCCGCGAGCTGGTGCGCACCTCGTCCCCGATGGCCCGGCATCTGCGGGACCTCGTGGACGGGGACGCCGACGCGCTCGTGGGACCCCAGATCACCCAGGCCGCGCGCGACGGCGACCCGCTGTCGGTGGAGCTGCTGGCCGACGTCGGACGCTGGCTGGGCGTGGGCCTGGCCGGCATGGCGGCGGCCTTCGACCCCGGCTGCATCATCATCGGCGGCGGCCTCTCCGAGGCCGGTGACCTCCTCGTCGGACCGACGCGGCAGGCCTTCTCGCGGTCCCTGACGGGTCGCGGCCACCGCACCGAGCCGGTGATCGCGCAGGCGGAGCTGGGCCCGAACGCCGGGGTGATCGGCGCCGCCGACATGGCGCGGTCGGCCGCGCGCCGGTCGCGCCGCGGGCGGCTGCGGCGGACGCCTCACCCGGGCCGGCCACGGCTGCGGCTCTTCGAGCGCCCCGGGCTGACCGAGGGCGACTGACCGGCCCGACGGAGGCCCCTGGTCCGGACCGGATGTGCACAACCTTCTGCACAAGGCGCCGCCCGCCTGTGCAGTCCGCGGCGGGGCCGTGCACATCTTGTGCACAGATTGCGATCACACCCTGGGGGAATCCCGGAACCGGTTGAGGGTGCTCGGCGCGCCCTCCTACGCTCACGCCGTACCTCGGGGCACGATGTCGCAAAGTCGACAAATAGCCACTCGCAGTCGACCTCGACGAGACCGACGGACTGCCCACACACGAGACCGGGAGAGCACCCCACATGAGCGGAATCTTCGGACGCGGCCACTCCGGATCCGACGCACCCGCGATGCCACCGAAGGCTCCACCCCCCGTCCCGGTCCCGACGGAGGACCCGGATCCGCCGACCTCGGGAGCGACGGACGTGGAGACGAGCCACCCGTTGCCGTTCGTCCGGCCCGAGATGCCGGCCCAGGAGGTCGTGACCGAGGTGGTCACCACGGTGACCATGACCGAGCCGCTCGTCGAGGAGACCGACGCCGGCGACGTCACGATGGGTGCGACCGGGAGGCCGCTGCCGGAGTTCCCGGACCCGAAGCCGCTGACCAGCCACGGCCACGCGCGCGTCATCTCGATGTGCAACCAGAAGGGCGGGGTCGGCAAGACCACGACCACGATCAACCTGGGTGCGTCGCTGGCGGAGTACGGCCGGAAGGTGCTGCTGGTCGACTTCGACCCCCAGGGGTCGCTCTCGGTCGGGCTGGGCCTCAACCCCCACGACCTGGAGCAGACGGTCTACAACCTCCTGATGGACCGCGAGACGCAGCTCGACGACGTCGTCGTCCCGTCCGGCGTACCCGGGATGGACCTGCTGCCGTCGAACATCGACCTCTCGGCCGCCGAGGTGCAGCTGGTCCACGAGGTGGCCCGCGAGCAGACGCTGCAGCGGGTGCTCGGCCCGGCCATCGAGCGGTACGACGTCATCCTGATCGACTGCCAGCCGTCCCTGGGGCTGCTGACGGTGAACGCGCTGACCGCCTCCGACGGCGTGATCGTGCCGCTGGAGTGCGAGTACTTCGCCCTGCGCGGCGTCGCGCTGCTGAAGACGACGATCGACAAGGTGCGGGAGCGGTTGAACCCGCGCCTGGAGATCGACGGGGTGCTCGGGACCATGTTCGACGGCCGGACGCTGCACAGCCGCGAGGTCATGGAGCGTCTCGTGCAGGCCTGGGGCGACAAGGTGTTCCACACGGTGATCCGGCGAACCGTGAAGTTCTCGGACTCCACGGTCGCCGGTGAGCCGATCACGTCGTACGCCTCGACCTCGACCGGCGCGGAGGCCTACCGGCAGCTGGCCAAGGAGGTGGCGCTGCGGTGCCTCGACGTGTGAACCTGCCCGCCGCCGACGACCTGTTCCGCCCCACCGACACCTCGCGCGGCGAGCCGACCCCGGCCCCGCGAGAGCGGCGGGTGCGGGCCGTCCCGACGGCCACTCCCGACGAGGACGACCGACGCCGTCCGAGCGGCCGGGTGCGGCACGACGAGAAGATCACGATCTACGTCACCGCCGACGAGCTGCTCGACCTCGAGCACGCCCGCCTCGAGCTCCGGCGCCACCACGGGCTGGCCGTGGACCGGGGGCGGTTGGTCCGCGAGGCCGTCGCCCTGGTCCTGGCGGACCTGGAGGAGCACGGGCATGACAGCATGCTGGTGTCACGCCTGATCGAGGACTGAAGCACCGCCGATGACTCTCGCCACCGCGTCCGACCCCGCCGGGTCGGAGGCCCTGACCGATCCCACCTCCGCGGCCTCGGCCGCCTTCGAGGTGCGGCTCGACAACTTCGAGGGCCCCTTCGACCTGCTGCTGAGCCTGATCTCGAAGCACAAGCTCGACATCACCGAGGTCTCCCTGCACCAGGTGACCGACGAGTTCATCGCCCACGTGAAGGCCGCCTCGAGTGACGGCACCTGGGACCTCGAGCAGACCTCGTCGTTCCTGCTGGTGGCCTCCACGCTGCTCGACCTGAAGTCGGCCCGGCTGCTGCCCCAGGGCGAGATCGAGGACGAGGACGACCTCGCGCTGCTGGAGGCGCGGGACCTGCTCTTCGCTCGGCTGCTGCAGTACCGCGCGTTCAAGCAGGTCGCGGCGGTGCTCGAGCAGCGTCTCGCGGGTGAGTCGCTGCGTCATCCGCGGGTGGTCGGGCTGGAGGAGCGGTACGCCGGCCTGCTGCCCGAGGTGCTGATCGGGATCGGCCTGGAGGCGTTCGCGGGCCTCGCGGCCAAGGCCCTGGAGCCGAAGCCCGAGCCGGAGCTGTCGCTGCAGCACATCCACGCGCCCGCGGTGTCCGTGCGCGAGCAGGCCGCGCTGGTCGTCGAGCGGCTGCGGCGTACCGGCACGATGACGTTCCGGGCCCTGTGCGGCGACTCCCCGGACATGATGACCACGGTGGCGCGGTTCCTCGCGCTCCTGGAGCTCTTCCGCGAGAACGCCGTCGCCTTCGACCAGGTCTCGCCGCTCGGCGAGCTGTCCGTCCGGTGGACCGGCGGCGAGGACGCCGAGTCCGTGGCGGAGTTCCGGATCGACGAGTTCGAGGGCGCCCCGGAGCCGCCACCCGAGGACCCCGCCGACACCCAGGTCGACAACGTCGACACCCAGGCCGACACCCCGACCTCCGAGAACGCCGATCCCGAGGAGACCCCATGACCGAGGACGTGCTGGAGGTCGCGGTCGCCGAGCTGCGGCCGTCCCTCGAGGCGCTGCTGATGATCGCCGACCAGCCGCTCGACCAGACCACGCTCGCGGCGGCGGTGGGCGCCCCGGTCGCCGACGTCGAGTCCGCCCTGGCCGAGCTCGCCGCGGAGTACGCCGACCAGGGCCGGGGCTTCGAGCTGCGCAACGTCGCCGGCGGCTGGCGCTACTACACGCGCGAGGAGTTCGCGCCGGTGGTCGAGGCGTTCGTCCTCGACGGCCAGCAGGCGCGGCTGACCCAGGCAGCGCTGGAGACCCTGGCCGTCGTGGCCTACAAGCAGCCGGTGTCGCGCGCCCGCGTCTCGGCGATCCGGGGCGTGAACGTCGACGGCGTGATCCGCACCCTGGTCACCCGCGGGCTCATCGAGGAGGCCGGGGAGGACCACTCGACCGGCGCCTACCTGTACCGCACCACGTCGTACTTCCTCGAGCGCATCGGTGTCACCTCGCTGGAGGAGCTCCCGGAGCTCGCGCCGTACCTCCCGGACCTCGACGACCTCGACGACCTCGAGGAGGAGCTGGGCGGCTCGATGGTAGTGCCGACCGGCTCCGACGAGAGCGGTACGCCGGCCGGAGACCAGTGAGCGGACCCGACGTCGAGCGGGACCAGGACGGGCTCGTCCGGCTGCACAAGCTCCTCGCCCGCTCCGGCGTGGCCTCGCGGCGCAAGTGCGAGGAGCTGATGCTGGCCGGTGAGGTGACGGTCGACGGCGAGCCGGTCACCCGGCTCGGCACGAAGATCGACCCGACCACGGCGGTGGTCCGGGTGTCGGGGCAGCGGCTGCCGCCGATCTCGCCGAACGTCTACCTGGTCCTGAACAAGCCGGTCGGCGTCACCTCGACGATGTCCGACCCGCACGCCGAGCGGACCCTGTCCGACCTGGTCGCCGACCGTCCGGAGCGGCTGTTCCACGTCGGGCAGGCTCGACACCGACACGGCGGGGTTGCTGCTGCTGACCAACGACGGTGAGTTCGCCCAGCGCATGGCCCACCCGTCGTACGAGGTCGACAAGACCTACGTCGCCGCCGTGGAGGGCGTGGTGTACCCGAGCACCGTCAAGCAGCTGCTCGCCGGCGTCGTGCTCGACGACGGCCCGGTCACGGTGTCGTCGGTGAAGCTGGTCGGCGGGCGCGGGTCCGCGCGGGACGGCTCGATCGTCGAGCTGGTGATCCACGAGGGCCGCAACCGGATCGTGCGGCGGCTGCTCGACCACGTGGGGCACCCCGTGACGCAGCTGACCCGGACCGCGATCGGGCCGGTCACGCTCGGCCGCCTGGGCGTCGGCGAGATGCGGGACCTGAGCAACGACGAGCTGGGCGCGCTCCTCGACGCGGCGAGCCTCTGACCGCGCGACGGACAGCCGCCGGGCGCCATCGGGCGTCGCCGTTAGGGTCGTGGCGTGGCAGTGAGAGCGGTGCGGGGAGCGACGCAGCTCGACGTCGACGACCGCGAGCACATGCTGGCGCGGGTCACCGAGATGGTGACCGAGGTGATGGACGCCAACGGATGGGGCGTCGACGACTTCATCTCGATCATCTTCACCGCGACGACCGACCTGGTCTCGGAGTTCCCGGCGTACGCCGCCCGGCAGCTGGGCTTCACCGACGTGCCGCTGATCTGCACGCGCGAGCTGGAGGTCGAGGGCTCGATGCCACGGGTGGTCCGGATGATGGCGCACGTCGACACGGACCTCCCGCGGGCCGACATCACCCACGTCTACCTCCACGGCGCCGCCGCTCTGCGGCGCGACCTCGCCCGGGTGCGCACCGTGCCGGACGCCGGCCCCGCCGATGAGTGAGCTCCCGCAACCGGTCCTGGTCGTCGGCACCGGGCTCCTGGGCACCTCCCTCGGCCTGGCCCTGAGGCGGCGGGACGTCGACGTGCTCCTCACCGACCGCAACCCCGAGCACCTGCGGACCGCCAGCGGCCTGGGCGCGGGGCACCCGTACCGCGGCGAGCCGGTCGGCCTCGTCGTCGTGGCGGTCCCGCCCGACCATCTCGGGACCGAGATCGAGCGCGCGCTGACCACCACGGACGGCTTCGTCACCGACGTCGGCAGCGTGAAGACCGCGCCCCTGCGGGCCCTGGAGGGTGTGGCGGGGATCGACCGGTACGTCGGGGGGCACCCGATGGCGGGCAGCGAGCGCTCCGGACCGCTGGCGGCGAGCGCGACGATGTTCGACGCCCGGCCGTGGGCCGTCACGCCGCACGGGTCGTCGTCGGAGACCGCGACCGCTGCGGTCGAGGAGCTGGCCCGGCTCGCCGGGGCGACCGTCGTACGCCTGACGCCCGAGGAGCACGACGAGGCCGTCGCGCGTACGTCGCACCTGCCTCACCTGCTGTCCGTGCTCGTGGCCGGCCGCCTCGCGGACGCACCGGCCGACCACCTCGCGCTCAGCGGGCAGGGCGTGCGCGACGTGACCCGGGTGGCCGGGGGAGACCCCGCCCTGTGGGAGCAGATCGTCACCGGGAACTCCGCGGCCGTCGCCGGCCTGCTCACCCAGGTGCGGGACCAGCTCGACGTCCTCATCGACGCGGTCAGCACCGGCGACCGGGCACCGCTGGGCGCGATCCTCGAGCGGGGCGTCGCCGGCACCCGTGCGATCCCCGGCAAGCACGGCGGACCGACCCGGCCGACGGGTTCGGTCTTCGTCTCGGTGCCCGACCATCCGGGCGAGCTGGCCCGGCTGTTCGCCGACGCCGGCGCGAGCGACGTCAACATCGAGGACGTCCACATCGACCACGACCCGGGCCGGGACACCGGGTTGGTCGAGCTCGTCGTCGAGGAGACGCGGGCGGAGCACCTGCAGGTCTCTCTCGAATCCCGAGGCTGGCAGACCCACCGGTAGGCTCAGCCTTTGCGCGTCGCCGACGGCGTACGGCGAGACGGCGCACCCCACCATCAGGCAGGACGGTTCCGTGAGCGCTCCCGCACGCACCGGCGTGGTCGTCGCGATCGACGGTCCGTCGGGCTCGGGCAAGTCGAGCACCTCGCGGGGCGTCGCCGGCCGGCTGGGGCTGCGCTACCTGGACACCGGCGCGATGTACCGCGCGATGACCTGGTGGATGCTCCGCCACCACGTGCCGGTCGACGACCCGGCCGCGGTCGCCGAGCGCTGCGGCGAGCCGAGCATCGTGGCCGGGACCGACCCTCAGCACCCGACGATCACCGTGGACGGGACGGACGTCGCCGCCGCCATCCGGACCCCGGAGGTCACCGGCGCCGTCTCGCCGGTGAGCGCGGTGCCCCAGGTGCGCGCCCGCCTCCTGGTGCTCCAGCGCGCGGCGATCACGGACGCCCTCGACGGCGCGGGGATCGTGGTCGAGGGCCGCGACATCGGCGCGGTGGTGGCACCCGACGCCGACGTGAAGGTCTACCTGACCGCGGACGCCGCCGCGCGCGCCGCCCGACGCGCCGCCGAGGAGGGCGGTGCCGACGTCATCGGCGACCGAGTCCTCGCTGCTGGCCCGCGACCGCATCGACTCCACCCGGACCGCCTCGCCGCTGACGATGGCGGAGGACGCCGTCCACGTCGACAGCACGCCGTACACGCTCGAGGAGGTCGTCGACCTCATCGTGAGGATGGTCGAGGACGCGCGATGACGGCCCCGAGCAGGTGGCACCGGGGTCATCGTCATCCACCCACCTGGCTGCTGCACGGCGGCCGGCCGGCGAGCCGGTGGCTGATCGGCCGGTGGTACGACGTCCGGCAGCACGGCACCGGGAACGTGCCGCCCCAGGGGCCGGTGATCGTCGCCGCCAACCACACCGGCGTCATCGACGGCCCGCTGCTCGCGATCGTCGGTCCGCGCCCGGTGCACGCGCTGACCAAGGAGGAGATGTTCGCGGGCCGGCTCGGACCGGTGCTGCGGGTGACGGGGCAGATCGAGATCGACCGCTTCGCCACCGACCTCCGGGCGATCCGGACCTGCCTGCACGTCCTCGGGCACGGGGGAGCGGTCGGCATCTTCCCGGAGGGCAACCGCGGCGCGGGTGACCTGACCCGCTTCCAGCACGGCGCGGCGTACCTCGCCCTCGTGACCGGTGCCCCGATCGTGCCGCTGATGATGTTCGGCACCCGCCCGAAGGGTGGCGGCAAGGACGCGATGCCCGCTCGCGGTACCGTGCTGGACCTGGTCTACGGCGCGCCGTTCCGGGTCGGCCGCAGCCCGTGGCCGCGCACCAGGGCGCTGGTGGCCGCCACGAGTGAGGCACTCCACGCCCGGATGCTGGAAGAGCTGGCGGCCGGGCTGGCGTTGACCGGTCAGACCATGCCGGGGCCGATCCCCGGCGACGAGGCCAAGGACATCTCATGAGCATCGACGACCTGACCGACGACCCGACCGACGGGCCGACCGGCCCGGTGCCCGTCCTCGCCGTCGTGGGCCGCCCGAACGTCGGCAAGTCCACCCTGGTCAACCGGATCCTCGGCCGGCGTGAGGCCGTCGTCGAGGACGTGCCGGGCGTCACCCGCGACCGGGTGTCGTACGACGCCACCTGGGCGGGCCGTGCCTTCACGGTGGTCGACACCGGCGGCTGGGACCCCGATGCGCGCGGTCTGGCGGAGCGGATCAAGGCGCAGGCCGAGATCGCGGTCAGCCTGGCCGACGCGGTGCTGTTCGTCGTGGACGCGACGGTCGGGATCACCGACGCCGACGAGGCGGTGGTCCGGGTGCTCCGGAAGGCCGACAAGCCGGTGATCCTGACCGCCAACAAGGTCGACGACGAGCGGGCCGAGGCGGAGTCGTACGGACTGTGGAACCTCGGCCTCGGTGAGCCCTACCCGGTCTCCGCCCTGCACGGCCGAGGCTCCGGCGACCTGCTGGACGCGGTCATCGAGGCGCTCCCCGAGCCACCCGCGGAGGCCTTCGGGGAGGACGTCGGCGGACCGCGGCGGGTGGCGATCGTCGGCAAGCCGAACGTCGGGAAGTCCTCGCTGCTGAACAAGCTGGCCGGCGCCGAGCGGGTCGTCGTCGACTCCGTGGCCGGCACCACGGTCGACCCGGTGGACGAGCTGGTCGAGCTCGGTGGACGCGAGTGGCGGTTCATCGACACCGCCGGCATCCGCAAGCGGGTCAAGGAGGCCTCCGGTCACGAGTACTACGCCTCGCTGCGCACCTCGACCGCGATCGACCGGGCCGAGGTCGCCGTGCTCGTGCTCGACGCCGGCCAGAGCATCTCCGAGCAGGACGTCCGGATCCTGCAGACGGTGAAGGACGCCGGCCGCGCCCTGGTGATCGCCTTCAACAAGTGGGACCTCGTCGACGAGGACCGGAGGCACTACCTCGAGCGCGAGATCGACCTGGAGCTCGTGCAGGTGCAGTGGGCGCCGCGGATCAACGTCACCGCACGCACCGGCTGGCACGTCGACCGGCTGGTGCCGGCGCTCGACAAGGCTCTGGCCGGCTGGGAGACCCGGGTGACGACGGGTGCCCTGAACGCGTTCCTGGGCCGTCTCGTCGCCGAGCACCCGCACCCGGTGCGCAGCGGCAAGCAGCCGAAGATCATGTTCGGCACCCAGCCGTCGGTCGCCCCGCCGATGTTCGCCCTCTTCACGAGCGGGAAGCTGGACGCGGCGTACGAGCGCTTCATCGAGCGCCGGCTCCGCGAGGAGTTCGGCTTCGCCGGTACGCCGATCGTGATCAGCCAGCGGGTCCGCGAGAAGCGCCGGCGCTGAGCTCGTCCCGGCCCCTCGGTCTCGAGACGGTCGCAGAGCGACCTCCTCAACCACCGATGGGCTCCACCGACCGGAATTCCGGGGCGACGTGGGCGGGCGGGGTGAGACGATCGGGGCATGGTCACGATGCATCAGGTGCTGGCGTTCGGCCTGGTCGCACTCGTGGTGATCGCGATCCCGGGTCCGAGCGTGGTCTTCACGGTCGCCCGGGCGCTCACCTACGGCCGGACCGTCGCGCTCACCAACGTGGTGGGCAACACGCTCGGCCTGCTGGCGGCCCTGCTCCTCGTGGTGCTCGGGCTCGGCGAGGTGGTGGCGACCTCCGACCTGGTCTACGAGGTGGTGAAGGTGGCCGGTGCGGCGTACCTGGTCTACCTCGGCGTGCAGGCGCTGCGGCACCGGCACGCGATCAGCGTGAGCGCCGAGGGCCGGACCGCCTCGCCGCTGCGGCCGTGGACGGCATTGCGGCAGGGGTTCATGGTCGGCTTCACCAACCCCAAGGGCTACGTGATGTTCGTGGCGCTGCTGCCGCAGTTCCTCGACCGGAGCGGTGGTCACGTGAGCCTGCAGATGCTGCTCCTCGGCCTGATCGCCGTCTCGATCGGACTCTGCAGCGACAGCCTGTGGGCGCTGCTGGCCAGCCAGCTGCGACGCTGGTTCAACGCCTCCCCGCAACGCGGCCGCACTCTCGGTACGGTGGGCGGCATGTCGATGATCGGACTGGGAGTGGCGGTCGCCGTCGGCGGCCGGCCCGACACCGCATGAGGACGCTCCCGACCCGGCGGCTCACCGCCGTCGGTGCCGTGGCCGCGCTGGCGGTCGGTGGCGCGACGTACGCCGGGGTCGCCAGTGGTCGCACCTCCGCGCCCGACGCCGCGCGGCCGGTCGGTGGTACGTCGTGCCCGGTCTTCCCGGCCGACAACTACTGGAACACCAGCATCAAGGGGCTGCCGGTCGACCGGCACAGCAAGGCCTGGATGTCGCACATGTCGAAGGGTGTGAACCTGCATCCCGACTTCGGCCCGTCGTTCGGGCACGGTCCGAACTACGGCATCCCGATCACCGTGGTCGCGCACTCCCACCAGCGGGTGCACGTGCACTTCCAGTACGGCCGTGAGAGCGACAAGGTGCGCTACCCGCTCGGGGCGGACACCCGGATCGAGGGCGGCAGCGACCGCCACGCGATCATCGTGGACAAGGGCGCCTGCAGGCTCTACGAGACGTTCGCGACCCGGAAGAGCGGCGGGAAGTGGCGCGCCGGGTCGGGTGCCGTGTGGCAGCTGGACTCCAACCACCTCCGCACGAACGGCTGGACGTCGGCCGACGCGGCCGGGCTGCCGATCCTCCCGGGGCTGCTCCGGTGGAACGAGGTGAAGGCCGGCCACGTCGACCACGCCATCCGCTTCACCACCGATGTCACGTCGACCCACCACATCTGGCCCGCGCGTCACGACGCGGGAGACAAGAAGAGCCTGACGTACCCGCCGATGGGCGCTCGCTTCCGGCTGCGCTCGTCGTACCACCCGGCGGGCTTCGGCAAGCGGGCGATGGCCGTGGTCCGGGCGATGAAGACCTACGGGCTCGTCCTGGCCGACAACGGCTCGCCGTGGTACTTCCAGGGTGAGCGCAACGCCCGGTGGCCGGACTCCCTGATCGAGCAGCTCAAGGAGATCCCAGCCCGCCAGTTCGTCGCCGTGGACACCTCGTCGCTCAAGGTGTCGAAGGGCAGCGCCCAGGCCCAGTGAGGGGTCGCCGGAGCGGCCCGCTCAGTCCTTCAGGGCCGCGTCGAGGGTGATCTCGACGCCGGTCAGCGCCTTGCTCACGGGGCAGCCCGCCTTGGCCTCCTCGGCCGCCTGCTGGAACCCGGCGGCATCGAGGCCCTCGACCTCGCCGCGGACCGTGAGCGTGATCCCGGTGAGGTGGAAGCCACCTGCGGGGTCGGGCCCGAGGGACACGTCGGCCTGGACGTCGAGCGACACCGGTGTGCCGCCGGCCCGGCCGATGTTCCCGGACAGCTGCATGGCGTAGCACGACGAGTGGGCGGCCGCGATCAGCTCCTCGGGGCTGGTGGTCCCGTCGGCGTCCTCAGCGGCGCGCTTGGGGAACGAGACGTCGTACGTCGCGAGGCCGGAGCTGGCCAGCTCGACCTGGCCTGAGCCCTCTTGGAGCGTCCCGGTCCACGCGGTGCGGGCAGTACGGGTCGGCATGGGTCCTCCTGGGGTCGGATGAGGCTGTCGTCCGGCCCAACCGGGCCGGAGCGCGCGACATTCCGCCCGAGCCCGAGAAGAGGTTCGTCGGTCGGCGAATCAGTGCCGGCGGACCTTCGACTCCTTCTTGTCCTTGTCCGGCAGCTGCTGGTAGCGGACGGCACCCGCCATCGCCGTGGCGCCGATCGAGTACACGAAGTAGAGCAAGAGCCCGGCCGAGAAGCTGAGCACCATGCAGAGGATCGCGAAGAACAGAAAGATGTTCGCGATGGTCAAGTTCGACATGCGGCACGTCCTTGTGGGGTCCCGCCCTCCGGACGACTGAGCCTCGCCAAGTGGGGCGTTACGTCGATCCTCTTCCCTCGGGTCCGATCCTTCAAACCCCAATGCTGGGGATGCGCTAGGCGACCGGGCCTGCGATCAGGGTCACCGAGGCGACATGAGAGGTCCCCGCGGTGTCGGTCCAGGCGATCCGGACGCTGTCGCCGGGCGAGAACGCCTGCACCGCGGCGCGCAGCTGGGTGGCGTTCCGCACTCGCGTGGCCCCGATCCGGGTGATCGTGTCACCGGCGGTCACACCGGCCCGGGCGGCCGGCGTCGAGGGGTAGACCTCGGCCACCCGGGTGCCGGTGCCGGTCAGGCCGAGACCGAGGAACGCCGGCGACCCGTACTCGTAGCGGGTGTTCTGGGTGCCGTTCTCGAGGTCGCCGGCGATGCTGACCACCTTCGCGATCGGGATCGCGTACCCCACCACGTCGCGCGAGCCGGACGACGCGGCCGTCGTCATGCCCACGACCTCGCCCTGGGAGTCGTACGTCGCGCCGCCGGAGTCTCCGGAGATCACGTCGCTACTGATCTCGATCAGTCCGCGCAGCTTCTCGCCGGGGTGCCCGGGCTCGCTCGAGGTGGTGATGTGCTGGTCGGTGGCCGTCACCTTCCCATTGGCGGCGGTGAACGTCGAGGTGTCGCCGCCGGCGTCGCCGACCGCGGTGACCGCGTCGCCGACCGAGATGCCGTCGCTGTCGGTGGTCACCGTCTGGAGGCCGCTCGCATCCTGCAGCTGGAGGACCGCGACGTCGTCCTTCGCGTCGGTGCCGATGACCGTGGCGGCGTACGTCGTGCCGGTGCTCATCACGGTGACGCGCACCTGGGTGGCGCCCTCGACCACGTGGTGGTTGGTGACCACCTCGCCGTTGCTGGTCAGGATCATCCCGGTGCCCGCCGCCGCGCCGCCCTCGTACTTCAGCGTCGCCGTGACCCGGACCAGGCCGGTGAGCTGGCTGTCGCTGGCCGGCGTGCCGTCGTTCGAGGAGTCGGACGGCGATCCCGAGCCGCCGGGGCCGCTGAACGGCGTACCGCCGAACGGGCTGGTGCCGCTGTACGGCGTACCTCCACCGAACTGCTCTCCTCCCGGAGCCTGTCCGGCGTTGCCTGCCGCCGGTGCGCCGGCGCTCGGCTGGGAGTGGTCGTCGAGCCGTCCGAGCGCGAACCCGGCGCCCGTCGCCACCGCGACCACCGCCAGTGCGGTGCCGGCGGCGAGCAGGCGCGGCATGCGGCGCCGCGGAGGGGGCGCGGCCGGCCCCATGTGCTGGAACGCCGGCGGCGGGGGGACGGGCGCGCCGTGGCGGGCGAGGTTCTCGGCGTGGATGTCGTGCGGCACGTCGCGCGGCTGTGGCTGCTGCTCCTGGCTCTCGGGCCGGTCGTCCATGGGTCCTCCTCGTCGGATGGATCCATCTAGCCGCGCGTTCCTCGGAGGAACCTGTGAGTCCGCTGGGAGCCGGGTAGTCGCGACGGAAGAACTTCCTGAGCGGCGCCGCCGATGCCGAGGGCCTCGAGGCCCTGCGGTAGCCTTCACTCCGCTCAGCGGCCGAGCGCCGCGGGCATCGGGCTGTGGCGCAGTTTGGTAGCGCACTTGACTGGGGGTCAAGGGGTCGCAGGTTCAAATCCTGTCAGCCCGACTCTGGGGCCAGGGTGTTTGCCCGGGTCAGACGACTGAGGCCCCGACCGGACTGCCACGCCGGACGGTGCCTCTCGTCGTGAGATGGTGACCACTCGTCACATCGGGGGTGCGCCACCGCGCACGGACAGCGGCATGAGCGTTCGTATGGCACGCGCTCGATCGGCCTTGTCGGCAAGATCCGCGCATCTGGCCCAGCCGTTTGACGTTGAGGCGCGGGCACCATAGCAGTCGTGAGCGAGAACCGACCGCCGAGGTCGGCTGCAAGGGCGCGCATTTCTGCTGTGGATGATGCTGCCCTCCGACGTGGCGGGTGTGCTCGGGTGCGATGGTGCTGCTGAGCGGAAAGGCGTTGGCGAAGTGCAGTGGCGGGCCGCTGGGATCGAGGGTGCGCACGTGCGTCGCGTTCTGTTGGGACGCCCAGCGCTAGGTTCAGGGGACGCGAAGGGGCGCGCGACGGACTGGGACCACTTTCGGCCGAGGAACGCAGCCACCTACCTAAGCAACCGCTCATCGGCGTGAGAGTGCGCTACCGAACTGCCCCGCTCGTGGCCGGTGGACGCGCCTCCTCGATGCGCAGTTCAGATCTCAGTGCCGGATCGGGGCGCGCCACAGGCGTTGCTGGTTCTCGATGGAGATCCACACTGTGCGACCGTTTGCGCCGACGCTGCCACTGCCGCTGGCGGGGCCGTACCGCCTCACCACCGTGTTCGTGTGTGGGTCGATCTGGGCCACGAGGGAGCCACTGACCCGAGCCCACACGGAACCCCCGCCAATAGCGATGTCACCCCCGTCGAGGGGAACCTGGTCGACCAGGATTTGAGCCCCTAGGTGGTTATTGGCCGGGTTGATCCGTGCCACCTTCCCATCGCTGCTCAGCGCCCAGACGCCTCCCTCACCCACGGCTAGGAAGCCAACGGGGAACGGGGTCGGGATGCGGGCGACAACCTTGCCGGTTGCGGCATCCAGGCGGGTCACGCCAGCCGAGCCCGTTACCCAGATGCTGCCGTATCCCCCACGAAGGGCAGACGCCCCTGAGGGTGCCGGGACGTGTCCCACCACTGTGTTGGTGCGTGGGTCGATCCGCACGAGCTGGCCGGTACGGGTCAATCCCCACACAGCATCACTGGTCAACGCCAGTGATCCCTCGTCCGCCAAACCTGCCGACACCGGGACGGTTGCCAGGACTCTTCCGGTGCCCAGGTCGACACGGAGCACCCGGGGCTTCCCGCAGACGCTGACCCACAGAGCCCCGAACCCGGACTGCATGCCCTGGCAGAAGTCTTCGCTGAGGGGCAGGAAACCGGCGCGGTTTCCGGTCTGCAGGTCGAAGCGCTGGAGACCCACTGCCTCGTCGGCCACCCACGCATACCTTCCTGCAATGGTGAGCCAGTAGCCCGGGCCGAGCGTCCGGCCACTGACCGCACCGGGTACGTGGGCCAGGTCCGCGATCCCCGGCAGTTTCGCTACGGGACGATGCGTCGCTCGCGCCGTCGGTTCGGTGTGCACGGTGTGAGCAGCGGATGGAGACGACGACGATGACCCACATCCGGCCAGTGCCCCGGCGACGGCCAGCGCGGCCGCGGCCATTCGAGTCGACCTACCGCTCCGTCCGTCCATCGTGACCTCTCGTTGAGAGCGACCTGCGTCGCGAGAATCAGGTCTGATCGGTGATCGCTCGGGGAGGTGCCCTCGGTTGACACGCGACGACTCGCTTGACGCTGGATCCGAGTGCTTTCCTCGACGGTTGCGTCCGCTCATCGGCACAAGAGTGCGTTCGTTGGGCATGACAACGCCGCCGGATTGTGGGGTTCGGTGCTCGCTTCTCTGCACTCCCTCGGTTCCACTTGCCGTCAGGTACGGCCGGGAGCAGTATGCGAAGAAGCCTGCCAACCTGGCGGGCTTTGGATCACCTGGGGGATATATGAAGACTCGATTGTCTATCGCGGCGGTTGCTACGGCCGGCCTGCTCGGCACCAGCGCTGTCCTGGTTCCGGCTCTGGGAAGCTCGGACAAGGCAACTCACACCTTGAGGTTCACGTCCGTGCAGGTGAAGAGCATCAACTTCGGGAAGACGAGCTTCGGCCAGTCGGATGTGGACTACAACAAGGCACATCAGAAGATCGGGTTCGACACCCTCAACGGTTCCTTCAACCCGAAGACCGGTTCGGTGAAGATCGATGTGGCCTTCGACGCCAAGGGTGGCTTCATGTACTTCCACCTGCACTCCACGTCCGATACCACCTTTGCGGGCACGATGATCGGTGGGACCGGCAAGTTCAAGCATGCACACGGAACCCTCGAAGCCAAGAACCTCAACAAGTCCGGCACCAGGACTGCGGTCACCATCAAGTACCACGGATGACTCGCTGGTAGCACCCGAGGACAGCCGCAACGCCCGTCGGAGAGTCTCCGGCGGGCGTTGTTCCAGTTCGGGCCAGGACGTCGAGGCTGCTGGACGGAGACGGTGGATCTGTGACGGGAGCTGGGCGGCCCGGCACCTCGGAAGGTGGCCCGCGCGTGGCGACGCGAGCAGATTCGAGTTCTTGGTGTTCTGGGCCGTCCTGATCGTGGTCATCGTTATGTCGATGCTGTTCTCGGTTCGGGCTGGGTTCAGGCTCTTTCGCGGAGCAGCGGTCGTCCCGAGGCGGCTCGGGGAGTCCCAGCAGGATGCTGAAGCGCGGGCGGACCAGATGGCAGTGCGCATCCTCTTTCCCGCGATGGCGATCCTGGGTCTGGTCTGTTATGCACTCATCATCTGGAAGGCGATTGTGAGCTTCTGAGTGCGCGGACACCGTCGACCGCTCATCGGCATGACCGCGCGGACAGCGGCAGTTGAGTGCGTTTCGATCTGGTCAAGTTGCTGGCAACGGACTGCTCCAAGTCTGAAACTCAGAGCATGTCGGCGGACTCTGACGCTGAGCGCGGCGGGACTCGCGCTCGTGGGCTGCGGCTCGGCGCACGACCCGGGGACTGAAAGCAGGCAGCTCTCACCTCAGTACTCCTTCCCCGTCGGCAGCCGTGCGACGTTCTCGGTCAGTGCACATTGCGGAGTGGAGTTCACCAGGATCGATGGAATCACCTGGCGCACTCAGGCCCGTGACGGTGGAGAGCCGTACACAGCCCCGGAAGGATGGCCGCAAACGATCCGGGGCACCTTGACGCGACCCGCCGAGAGGCGGGCGGTCTTCAGGAGCGACCAGATCCCCGAGACGCTCGTGTTCCGGCCGGCACCACACGCCATCTGGTCCTGCATGTAGACCTGGCACGTACCGCTCATCGGCATGAGAGTGAGTTGCTGCCTCTCACGTCGTCCCGTTGGCCGACGCCCCCGGAGCGTCTGGGCGGCGGTGATCCCCGCCGAGGTCGGACGGGCGTAGGTCGACCAGTACACCTCGGGGGAGTGAGCGCGGCAGCGTCCACGAGCGGCACACCGAGCGCTGCCAGCCGGCCGCGACCGGGGCTGCGGCTCGGTGACCCCCGAGGTGGTGAGGACGACCTGGACACGAAGGCGCCACGTCGTTCTGTGGGCCGGGCACACGCGTGCTCGGTCAGGTTGCGGTCAGGTTGGCCTTCCTACCGTGGGAGGAGTGACGGCGCCGAACCGCTCCTTCCTCGCACCCAAGGTGCCCGAGGTCTTCGTGGTGTTCTGGGTCATCAAGCTGCTCACGACCGGGATCGGCGAGACGGCCTCGGACTTCATGGGCACCTGGAACCTCGTGGCCGCCGGGGTCATCGGGGTCGGTGGCTTCTTCGCCTCGTTGCGGTGGCAGACCCGGGCCTCGACGTACCACCCGCTGCGCTACTGGGTCACCGTCCTCATGGTCGCGGTGTTCGGCACGATGATCGCCGACGGCCCGCACGTGGCACTGGGCTCGCCGTACTACGTCGACGCCTGCGTCTACCTCGTCCTGCTCGCCGGACTGCTCTCCTGGTGGCAGCGCTCCGAGGGCACGCTGTCGGTCCACTCGATCACGACCAGTCGCCGGGAGCGCTTCTACTGGGCCACCGTGCTGCTCACCTTCGGGCTCGGCACCGCCCTCGGCGACACCACGGCGACCAACCTGCACCTGGGCTACTGGTGGTCTGCGGTCGTCTTCGGTGTGCTGATGGCGGTCCCGATCATCGCCTGGCGCCTGGGCGTCAGCGCGGTCATCTGCTTCTGGGCGGCGTACTCCCTGACCAGACCGCTGGGTGCGAGCGTGGCGGACGGTCTGGCCGTGTCCCGTGCGCACGGCGGCCTCGGGTGGACGACCGGCGTCGTCACGGCCATCGGGCTCGCACTCTTCGCCGCGCTCGTGGCGTACGTCGCCCTCACCCACTCCGACGAGGAGGGCGCTCATGCCGCGCACGGTGCCGGTCGCGGGCTCGACGAGGAGCCGCTGCCGGAGTGGCCCGAGCTCGAGCGTGAGTGAGTACGTCGACCGCTGGGTACTTCGCGGTGGCGAACGCAGGCTGACGGTGAGCATCACAACCCATGGAGGTCGTACGTCGTGATCGAAGCGCGTGAGCTGTCGAAGAAGTACGGCGACACCCGGGCGGTGGATGATCTGTCGTTCACGGTGAAACCGGGACTGGTCACCGGCTTCCTCGGGCCGAACGGCTCGGGAAAGTCCACGACCATGCGGATGATCATGGGCCTCGACCGCCCCACCGGCGGCTCGGTGCTGGTGAACGGCAAGCGCTATGCCGACCACAGGGCGCCCCTGCACGAGGTCGGCGCCCTGCTCGAGGCGAAGGCGGTGCATCCCGGACGCAGCGCCCGCAACCACCTGCGGGCCCTGGCGGCGACCAGCGGCATCGGCAAGAAGCGCGTGGAGCAGGTCATCGGCCTCGTGGGCCTGAGCGACGTCGCCGACAAGCGCGTCTCGGGGTTCTCGCTCGGCATGGGTCAGCGGCTCGGGGTCGCCGCTGCCCTGCTGGGAGATCCCGAGACTCTCGTCCTCGACGAGCCGGTCAACGGACTGGACCTCGACGGCATCCGCTGGATCCGGTCCCTGCTGACCGGCCTGGCAGCCGAGGGTCGCACCGTGTTCCTCTCCTCCCACCTGATGAGCGAGATGACCATGACCGCCGATCGTGTGATCGTGATCGGGAAGGGACGTCTGCTGCGGGACCAGACCATGACCGAGCTGATCCGCGATGCCGCCTCCGCCTCGGTGCGAGTCGTCACCCCGGAGCTCGACGCGCTGTCCCAGCACCTGCGCGACACCTCGGCCATCGTCACGGCCGAGGACCTGAGCAGCGACGATCCCTACCGCCGGGACGGCGTCACCCGCGCTCTTCTCGTCGAGGGCGTCTCCAGCAGGGAGATCGGCACCCTGGCCGCGCAGGCCGGCGTGGTGCTGTGGGAGCTCTCGCCCCGGACGGCGTCGCTCGAGGACGCCTACCTCGCCCTCACCCGCGAGCACCTCGACTACCGCGACTCGGACGCGGTCACCCTCGACCAGAACCAGGAGCCCGCCGCGTGAGCACCAGCGCCCAGGTCGCCGGAGGGCACGTAGCCAGGACGACCGTGCAGGGCACCGTCGACGGGCCGGTCACCCAAGGCGGGGTCATCGCGTCGGAGTGGCTCAAGTTCCGCAGCCTCCGCTCCACGCTCCTGGTGCTCGGCGCGGCCATGGCGGGCATGGTCGTCTTCGGCGCGATCATCGCGTACAACACCCGCAACCCGGCCGGGCAGGATCCAGAGGACCTCGTGGCCTCCGGGCCCCTCCAGGGCTACTACCTGGGCCAGCTGCTGATGGGCGCCCTGGGCGTCCTGGTGGTCAGCGGGGAGTACAGCTCGGGCATGATCCGGGCCACCCTGGCCGCTGTACCGAGACGCTGGCCGGTCCTCGTCGCCAAGACCGTGGTGTTCACCGTGGTGGTGGCGATCGCCATGGTTGCCGCGTCCGTGGTCGCGTTTCTCGTGGCGCAGTCCGTGCTGTCCGGCCATCGGGCGACGTACTCGCTGGCCGACCCGAGCACGCTGCGCGTGGTCATCGGGACCGGCGTCTACCTGACGCTCGTCGGGCTCCTGGGCAGCTCGGTGGCCTGGATCGTGCGGAGCACCCCCGGTGCTCTGGTCGCGACCCTCGCCATCGTGCTCATCCTGCCGGTGCTCTTCGAGCTCGTCTTCCGCAGCTGGGGCACCTACATCGCGGCGTACCTGCCGACGGGCGCGGGCCAGAGCTTCTCCACCAACCTGCCCCAGCCACACGCCCTGTCTCCGTGGGTCGGACTGGGCGTCATGCTGCTCTGGGTGGTGGCGGGCCTGACCGCCGCCGTCGTCTCGCTGCAACGTCGAGACGCCTAGGCCGGTGGCCGCTGAAAGCACATAGAGAGACGCCTGCCGACTGTGCCACGATGAGGGCGGTTCGTGGCCGGAGGTGTGCCGAGGGGCGCATCGCGGCTCGCCAGAGCGTTCGGCGCTGCGAACCGAAGAGGCTCAGGGGGACTCCTACCAGGAGTCGAGTGACTCACTGAGCTCCCGGCGGCGCCGCCGCTCGCTCCTGCCAGAGGCGGCATCGCGCTTCGGCACCGGGCCGGGCGTGAAGGAAGGCAGCACCATGAGGAAACAACATCTTCTCGGGAGCCTACGAAGCAGAAGCACCGCCCTCGCGATCCCCATCGTCGTGGGGACGACGGTCCTCATCGGGCATCCCGGCCCGGTCGGCGCAGCATCGCCGCAGCTCACCAACAGAGCGGCTGCCGCCGGCATCAACTACCCGTCGACACCCTCATGGGACGTGTGTGTCGCCGACGTCAACAACGACGGCCGGGCCGACTTCCACGTCAGCCTGCACATGAAGAACGCGGGCGCGCTCTACACGCAGAACGCCGCGGGGAACTTCGTCAAGCTGGCCACCAACGTCGTCTCGCCCCGGCCCAGCCCCCAAGGCAGCCTCGTCGACCGGCACGCCTGTGCCTTCGCCGACGTCGACCACAACGGGCTCATGGACCTGTACAGCTCGGCCGGTCGCTATGCCAGCAACCGCTACAAGGGCGAGGGCATCAACAACGAGCTCTATCTCCAGACCTCACCGGGCGTGTGGCGCGACCAGGCGACCAAGGCGGGCGTGGGGGAGCCGTGCACCCGAGGTCGGCACGTGGTGTTCTCCGACTTCAACGGCGACGGGTGGCCGGATCTCTTCCTCGGGGCGCAGAAGGAACGCAATGACCCCGGCGACACGTGCAACACCATGTCGGGCTACCCGTACATCGAGCAGTCCAAGGTGTACGTCAACCGCGGGGACGACGCGAGCGGAAGCTGGCTCGGGTTCCGTGCCGCTCACGAGTTCGACGTCTCTCAGCCGAACACCGGGGACCGCGGGGCGATCAGCTGGGACGAGAACGGTGACGGAACGCTCGACCTGCTCACGCTCGGGTTTCCCGGCCAGACGCCCTTCTTCTACCGCAACAACGGGAACCGGAGCTTCACCGAGCTGTCCCGCAGCAAGGTCCGCTCCTTCCCGGTGATGAACGGCGCCCAGGTCGCCGATCTCAACAACGACGGGATCCGGGACCTGGTCTACTCCGACAACTCGGGCTTCGCCTACCGGCGAGGGACGCCCACCGGGCTGAGCACCACGTCCGTCCGGCTCGGGCCCAACATCACCTCGGCCGGCGACGGCTGGTCGGTGGCGGTCGGGGACATCAACGGCGACGGGCGGATGGACGTGTACGGCCAGATCGCCTCGGCCGGCTCGAGTGGCAACCCCGACGACCTCGTCTACGTCCAGCAGCCCAACGGGACCTTCGTCCCCTACACCGCACCGTCCGCCGGGGGCGACGCGAACGACGTCGCCGCCGTGGTGGTGAAGGGACGTGCCCAGTTCGTGGTGGCGAACGGCGGAAACGACGAGGCGACGAACCCGGGTCCGATCCAGCTGATCGCGTGGAACGCCGGCTGAGGGCTCGGCGCACGCGGCGTACGCCTCACTGTGGACCCGCCGACCGCACCACCGGGCCGGTGGTGCGGTCGGCATGACCGCCCTTCTCGCGGGTACGACGGGCACACCCGTCACGAGGAGGAACGTCGTTGACCTCGACCACGTCGCCCCGAAGCGCGGACAGCGGCTGACATGGCCAGCACCGCCGCGCCGACCCGGTCGACGCTCGACGACATCCCGACCGCCAACCGCCCGGCGACCATCTGGGCGCGGCGGGCGATGCTCGGTCTCCTCGCCCTCCTGTTGGTGGCCGGGCTGCTGACGGTCTTCGGGGTGCACGCGTCGACGGCCTCGACCGAGGCCGAGGGCTACCGGGTGGACGTGATCTACCCCCGGGTGGCCCGGGCCGGGCTGGACGTGCCCTGGGAGGTGACCGTCACCCACCCCGGCGGGTTCGGCAAGGAGCTGGAGCTCGCCGTCGACGGGCACTACTTCGACCTCTTCGAGAGCCAGGGCTTCCGACCGCAGCCGAGCGACGAGACGCGCGAGGGGGACACGTACTACCTGACCTTCACCGCGCCGCCGGGCAACACCTTCCGGGTGTACTTCGACGCCTACATCCAGCCCGGGAGCCAGGTCGGCCGCTCCGGCTGGGTCGCGGTCGTCCGGGACCACCACCTGGTCGCCCGGACCGACTACTCGACGTGGCTGTGGCCGTGAGCGGTGAGCAGTGAGGAGCTGACGACGTGGAGATCGTGATCCGGGCCGTGGTGGTCTTCTGCTTCCTGTGGGCGGTGACGCGCGCCGTGGGACGCACCACGCTGGGCGAGCTGAGCACGTTCCAGCTGCTGCTCTACGTGACCATGGGCGACCTCGTGCAACAGGCGGTCACCCAGCAGGACTACTCCCTGACCGGGGGGATCCTGGCCGTGTCGGTGTTCGCGGTGCTGACCGCCGGCCTGAACTGGGTGCAGTGGCGCTTCCCGCGGGTGCGGCCGCTCGTCGACGGCCGCCCCGTCATCGTCATCCGGGACGGCCATCTGGTCGAGCAGTCGCTGCGTCAGCAGAAGCTGAGCGACACCGACCTCGCCGTCGCGGCGCGCCAGCAGGGCATCCGCGACTTCGGCCGCGTCGACCTCGCGATCCTCGAGGCCGACGGCAAGGTCTCGTTCTTCCTCCGCGAGGACGGCAAGGACGGCGCGCCCGAGACGGCGGGGCCGGCCTGACCCGAGCCCGCCCGCGGCTCAGAGGTCGGCCCGGTCCTCCAGCTCGCCCTTCAGCTCGTCCTTGCTCATGGACGAGGCGCCCTCCAGGTCGATGTTGCGCGCCTGCTGCTCGAGCTGGCTCTTGGTCATGTCGTCGGGCTGGTCGCCGAGGTGCTCGGCCCGGGCGGCCAGGAAGCGCTCGCCGAGCTCGGTCAGGTCGTCGGCGCTCATCCGCTCGCGCATGTGCGGCAGCACCGACTCCTCTTCCTCCTCGAGATGGTGCGTCACGGCGTGGACCAGCTCCTCCAGGACGCTGCCGAACTCGTCGGACTCGGGGTCCAGACCGGTCAACCGCTCCGCCAGCTGGTCGGCGACCAGATGCTCCTCCTGGCTGTGCTCGACGTCGTCCTCGCCGCCGGCAGCGCGGGCACGGGGGTAGACCTCCGACTCCTCGGCGCGACTGTGGGCGAACAACAGCGTGCTCATCACCGGAGCCAGCGTCTTGCGCTTGGAGGGATCGGACTTCAGCTCCTCGAACATGCGCTGGAGCTCGCGGTGGTCCTGGACGATGAGGTCGACGACGTCGGGCATGAGGTCTCCTGGCTCTGGGGATGTCCGTCAGCGGTGGCGGCGACGGATCGTCGAGCACCGCACCTCCTCGGTACCCCGGCCCGCCGATCTCACGCCCACGCGCCGTTGGTCAGGCGGGGGACGGTGGCACGGTGCGGAGCGGACGGGTCGCGGGCCCCTCGAGCACCTCGCCGTCGGCGCTGAACCGGGACCCGTGGAGCGGGCAGTCCCAGGACCGCTCGGCGTCGTTCCACGTCAGGGTGCCGCCCAGGTGGGAGCAGATGGCGACCACCGCGCAGCGCCGCCCCTCCACCTGGGAGTCGCCGACCGGCAGGAGACCGCGGCGGCCCACGACGCCCTCGCCCTCGGCGGGCTGCCGAGGCGCACGCAGCTCGGCCATCGCCAGGTCTCCGACGAGGTGTACGCCGACCGTCGCGTTGAGCCGAGCCATCTCGAACGCACCACTCGGTCGCGTGATCCGCCGCGAGATCGTGGCCTGCCAGGGGGCGGTGTGCCCGTGGATCTGCTTGGTGAGTGACAGCGCGGCCGCGACGCCGTTGGTGAGGCCCCACTTGCCGTAGCCGGTGGCGACGTACACGTGGCCACGGCCCCGGGGCAGCGTGCCGACGAAGGGCAGTCCGTCGTGGGAGGAGTAGTCCTGGGCCGACCAGGCGTGCGTCTCCTCGACGCCCGGGAACCACTCGTGCGACCAGTCGCGCAGCGCGTCGAGATGCGCCGCCGTCGACCGCGCGCGACCCACGGTGTGCCCCTCGCCGCCCACCAGGAGCAGGGGGCCGTCGGCCGACGGCGCGTCCCGGACCGACCGCGTCGGCGGCCCCGCGGAGAGCAGCATCAGCTCCGGCGGGGACGGGTGGCGGAAGGACAGCGCGTACGACCGCTGCGGCTCGAGCTTGGCGAAGTAGAGCCCGCGGTCCAGCACCGGGGTGCCTGTCGCGAGGACGACGTTCTCGGCCGCCACCTGAGCCCCGTCGTCCAGGGTCACCGCCGTCGCGCCGGTGAGGGCGGCACCGACGACGCGCCGTCCGGTCACCACCACGCCACCCTCTCGACGGAGCTCGCGGACCAAGGCGTCGAGGACGTCCATCGCGTCCACCTGGAACTGGTCGTCGAGCGTCGTGCCGCCGGCGTGGGGGAACGGCACGTCCAGGTCATCGCGCCAGACCACGTCGAGGCCGAGCTGCCGAGCGGCCTCGTGCTCCCCGCGTGCCGCGTCGAGCGTGTCGCGGTCCGGTGCGTACGTCGCCGCCGTACGCACCTGGTAGGGCACGTCGTGGTCGTCGCAGAAGCGTCGCAGCCACGCCTGACCCTCGCGGTTGCCCTCGACGTACGCGCGGGCCACCCGCTCGCTCTGCCGATCCAGGATCCGCGACAGCCGGGTGCCCTGCAGCAGTGACACCTTGCCGGTCGTGTTGCCGGTCGTGACCGCTCCGACGTCGCGTGCCTCCACGACGGCCACGTGGCGCCCGGACCTCGCCAGCAGCAGCGCCGTGACGAGACCCGTGATGCCGGCGCCCACGACGACGTCGTCGTAGCGGTCGCCCAGCTCGTGGTCGGTCAGCAGGGGCGGGCGGTCGAGCCACAAGGACGTGAGGGCGTTCTCGGCGCCGGGGATCGAGGTCATCCCGCCCCGTACCCATGCGAGCGGGCCGAACACGCATGTCGGGGAGGGGCCCGGGTACCAACGGGTCCCATCAGCCTGTGGCCGAAAGGAAGAACCATGACCACCATCCGCGGAGGGACCGCAAGGGGGATGACCGCGACGCCCGCCCAGACGGCCGCGACCGTCATCGCGCTGGCGTTCCTGCTCGTCGGGATCCTGGGTTTCATCCCAGGCATCACCACGCACTACGGCGACATGACGTTCGCCGGTCACCACAGCGACGCCCAGCTCCTCGGCCTGTTCGAGGTCTCGGTCCTGCACAACATCGTGCACCTGCTCTTCGCCGTCGTCGGTCTGGCCCTGGCGCGTACGCCGGGAGGGGCGGTGACCTACCTGACCGTCGGGGGAGCCGTCTACCTGGTGCTGTGGCTCTACGGCCTCGTGATCGACAAGAGCAGTCAGGCGAACTTCGTGCCGTTGGACAGCGCCGACGACTGGTTGCACTTCGCCCTGGGTGTGGTGATGGTCGCCGCGGGCCTGATCCTGCGCGGTCGGTCGGCACGCAGGACGGGGAGCGCCGGGTGAGCCCGCCCGCGACATTCCGGATGAGGCATCACGCGCGCCGGGACGGGTACGTCCCCTCGTGATCGAAGTCGAGACGACAGTCAATGCCCCGCCCGACTCGGTGTGGCGGGTGCTCGCGGACGGGTGGCTCTACCCGCTCTGGGTGGTGGGTGCGTCGCGCGTCCGGGACGTCGACGCCACCTGGCCCGACCCGGGCTCGAAGATCCACCACTCCGTCGGACTCTGGCCGGCGGTGCTGAACGACGAGACCGAGGTGCTGAGCTGCACGCCCGAGACCCTGATCGAGATGAACGCCAGGGCCTGGCCGGGCGGCGTGGCCCGGGTTGCGGTCCACCTCGAGGCGCAGGGCGCGCGCACGCGGGTGCGGCTGGTCGAGGACGTCGTCGACGGCCCGGCGAAGCTCGTCCCCAAGCCGCTGCGGGCACCGGTCCTCGTCTGGCGCAACCGGGAGTGCCTGAGGCGTCTCGCCTGGCTCGCGGAACGGAGGGGGTGAGCCGGCTTGTCGTCGTACGACGCGGTCGTGGTCGGAGCCGGGCCGAACGGCCTGGTCGCGGCCAACCGGCTGGTCGACGCGGGCTGGTCGGTCCTCGTGCTCGACGGAGCCGCCGACGTGGGCGGGGCGGTGCACAGTGCGGAGGACGTGCATCCGGGCTTCGTGCACGACACGTTCAGCTCGTTCTACCCGCTCGCCGCGGCGTCCGCGGCGATCCAGTCGTTCCGCCTCGAGGAGCACGGCCTGGTCTGGCGTCATGCGCCGGGCGTGCTCGGGCACGTGCGCGGTGACGGCAGCTGGGCGCTCCTCCACCGCGATCGTGACCGCACGGCGAAGCTCCTCGAGGAGGACACTCCCGGCGACGGAGACGCGTGGCTGGACCTGTGCGGGCTGTGGGACCGCGTGGGCGACCAGGTCGTGCACGCGCTGCTCACGCCGTTCCCACCCGTGCGAGCGGGTCTCGCGCTCCTCGGCCGGCTCCCCGGGGCCGGGGGACTGGACGTCGTCCGGACCTTCCTGACCCCGGCCGCCGACCCGACCCTCTGGCCGTTCCGCGGCGACGGAGCGCGGCTCCTGGTGGCCGGCAACGCCGGCCACGCCGACATCCCGCTGGACGCGCCCGGGTCGGGACTGATGGGCCTGCTGATGACCATGCTGGGCCAGACCGTGGGCTTCCCCGTCCCCGAGGGTGGCGCCGGCCGGCTCACGGCGGCGCTGGCTCGCCGGCTGGAGAGCAGGGGTGGCGAGATCCGCCGCGCGACACCGGCCCGCCGCATCGTCGTCGACGGGGGCCGGGCGGTGGCGGTCGAGAGCGAGGACGGGACACGCATCGAGGCTCGCCGGGCCGTCGTGGCGGCCGTGGTGGCACCGATCCTCTACGAGCGACTGCTGGCCGAGGACGACCTGCCGCGCCGCGTGCGTCGTGGCATGCGCCGCTTCCAGTGGGACCCCGGGACCGTGAAGGTGGACTGGGCCCTGAGCGCTCCCGTCCCGTGGCGGACCTCCCCGGCGTACGCCGCGGGGACCGTGCACGTGGCGGACGACCTGACGGACATGACCGAGGCGCTCGGCCAGGTGTCGTCGGGCCTGGTCCCGGCGAGGCCGTTCCTGCTCGCCGGGCAGATGACGACCACAGACCCGACCCGGTCCCCGGAGGGCACCGAGTCGCTGTGGGCCTACACGCACGTGCCCCGCGAGACCGCGGGCGACGCGGGTGACGACGGCATCTCCGGTCGCTGGGACCACGACGAACGTGAGCGCTTCGCCGACCGGATCCAGGCACGGCTCGAGGCCCGTGCCCCCGGGTTCGGGGACCGGATCCTGGCCCGGCGCGTGCTCGGGCCCGACGAGCTCGAGGCGCGCAACCCGAACCTCGTCGGGGGCTCGATCAACGGCGGTACGTCGCAGCTGCACCAGCAGCTGGTCCTCCGGCCGGTTCCCGGCTCGGGTCGCGCCGAGACCGGCATCGGCGGGCTCTACCTCGGGTCGGCGTCCGCCCATCCCGGTGGGGGAGTGCACGGCGCCCCGGGCATGAACGCCGCGCGGGCCGCCCTCGCGCACGACCGGCTGCGCCGGGTCACCTCGCGTCAGCCGGCGCGGCGGTAGAGACCGTCGAACGCCGTCTGCCAGGTCTCCCCGTCGTCATCCGAGGTCTCCCAGTGCTGGCGTACGTCGTCCGCCTCGCGCGTCCACGTGATGCGCTGGCGTTGCGGGGGAGCCGCGGACGCGACGACGACCGAGCCCTCGAGCACCATGGCGCCGTCGACCAGCCCTCCGTCGAGGAGCAGCACGCCACCGGTGGAGTCGACCCAGGTCTGGTGCCACCGGTCGGTGGAGGCGTCGTACGCGTTGAGGCTGTGTCCCTCGACGCCGCCGGCGCCGTGCCAGTGCTCGGCGAGGGCCTGGCCGTCGAGCACCCGGGTGATGGAGTTCGTGCCCGCTTGACCTCCCTGTGGCCCGAAGACGTCCCAGTCGCCGATCCAGAAGTCGAAGTCCCGGGCCGTGCCCCGCTCGCTCATGGTCCGAACGTAGGGAGCGCACCGCGGGTCGGGGAGTGGCCGGTGCGACTCGTCACCGGATCGAGACCGGTCCGTGACGCATCGTCCGACGCCGCGCACACTGGAGACCTCCATCCCCACGGCACGCGGAGACGATCATGACCAGCAGCCCGTTCGACCACGCCGACGACGCCGACATCGCCGAGCAACAGACCTCGGTGGGCGACGAGGAGGTCATCGAGATCCACGGCCGGGACGACGTGGACGAGGCAGACCTGCTGGAGCAGGCGACCCCGGTCCCGGAGGACGACGACGACCATCGGGAGTGAGACCTCGCCCTCCCGACCGCCCGGACACCCACCCCGCGACCGGCGCTTCCGGCCGGATGGCAGCATCGAGACATGCATGCAGCCGTCCTCGGAACCGGGATCATGGGGGCCGCGATGGCCCGATCGCTCGCCCGCGAGGGCCACGAGGTGACCGTCTGGAACCGCACGCCCGAGCGCGCCGAGGCCGTGGCGGGTGAACGGATCACCGCCTGCGGCGCGGTGGCCGACGCCCTGCTCGGCGCGGACGTCGCCTTCACCATGCTGTACGACGCCGACTCCGTGCTCGACGTGACGGCCGAGATCGCCGGCGCCCTCGGCGGCGACGCCGTGTGGGCCCAGAGCACGACCGTCGGGCCCGCGGGCATGCGTCGGATCGCCGAGGCGGCCGGACCGGTGCGCGACCGGCTGCTGGACGCCCCCGTGCTCGGCACCCGTCAGCCGGCCGAGGAGGGCGCGATCACGGTCCTGGTGTCGGGTCCCCCCGAGAGCGCGAGCCGCGCGCGGCCGGCGTTCGACGCGATCGGAGCACGGACCATCGAGCTCGGCGACCGGCTCGGTGATGCGAGCGCCCTGAAGCTGGCGGTGAACTCCTGGGTGGCGTCGCTCTGCGCCGCCACCGCCCAGGGCCTGGGCCTGGCGGAGGCGCTGGGCCTCGAGCCGGGTCTCTTCCTCGAGGCGATCCGGGGTGGCGCCAGCGACTCGGCGTACGCCCAGGGGAAGGGGGCCTCGATGCTGGAGCACGCCTGGGCCGAGCCGGCGTTCGCGCTCGACAGCGTCGTCAAGGACGTCGGGCTGATGGTGGAGGCCGCCCGGGACCACGGTTTCCCCGACGACCTCCTCGCGGCCCTGCAGACGCTCTACGGTCGTGCTTCGGAGCGCGGCCTCGGCGGTGCCGACATGGCCGCCGTGCGCGCGGCCTTCGACGGCTGACCCGGGCGTCCGTCACCCGCTCATGATCCGCGGCCCGACCCCGTCGTGGGGTCAGCGCCGGCCGAAGACCCAGTAGGCCAGGGAGTTGCCGGGGTTGACCCCGATCAGCACCCTCCAGAGGAGCTTCGGGCCGCGGACCTGGTCGTCGCCACGCCGCGCGAGGTCGCGGAACGCGAACGCGGCGGAGGCGGCCTCGACGGCGACCACGGCGATGACGACCTGCTTCGGCGGTTTCCGCATGATCCGAGCCTAGCCAGCGCCCGATGGGTGCATGCCGGGGTGCCTGGGGGGTACGGACGGGCGTGCCATTCGACCGTCCCGTGCGCGTACGCCTCGTCAACGAGTGTGAGCTGGTGCACGCCGGACTGGCTCACCTCCTCGCCGAGTACGCCGAGCGGGTGACCGTCCTCCCCACCACCGCCGACAGCGACGAGATCGCCGACGTCGCCCTCGTCGACCCCTTCACGCGTCGGGCCGACGACGACCCGAGCGTTCCCGCCACGGTGACCAGACCGCCGGGCACCGCCCGGGTGGCGGTCTTCACCTGGGAGGGCCGCGACGGGTTCATCGAGCGCGCCATGCTCGGCGGGGCCGACGGCTACCTGGCCAAGGAGCTGCCGGCGGTCGAGCTCGTCGCCGCGCTGGAGAAGGTGCACGCCGGCGAGCGGATCGTCGCAGTCGACCTCCGGCACCGGGCCGAGCCGCAGGCGACCCCGGCGATCGGGCTGACTCCGCGCGAGACGCACGTGGTGGCGCTGATCGCCGCGGGCGCTCCGAACAAGGAGATCGCCCGCGAGCTGGAGCTGTCGATGAACACCGTGAAGTCGCACATCCGCACGGCGTACCGGGCGATGGGCGTCAGCAGCCGCACGCAGGCCGTGCTGTGGGCCGTCGAGCACGGGATCACGGCCCCCTGGGTGGCCGTCCGCGACGAGGTCGCCTCCTGACGCAGCCGGAGACGCACCCCTTCGACGGCTAGGAGCGCGGGTCCGGCTTGGACTGCGAGGCGTGCGCCGCCAGCCGCCCGGCGGCGTCGACGAGCACCGGGTCGAGTGAGTCGTCGTGGGACGCCGCGAGTGCCTCGAGGTTGCGGCGCATGCGTGGGTCCCAGAACCTCTCGATGTGCCCGGCGACCACCTCGGCGGCCTCGGCGGCGGGCAGGTGCGCGAACTGACGGGCGATGTCGTTGCCCATCCGCGCCTCGGCGGGCACGTTCATGCGTGGGTGTCCGCGGGCAGGCGTGCCTCGGTCACGGCCGCGTCACCGCGCGCGTTGGCGACGCCGACCTGGACCGCGGTCACCTTGTACTCCGGGCAGTTCGTGGCCCAGTCGGAGTTCTCCGTCGTGACCACGTTGGCGCCGGTCACCGGGTGGTGGAAGGTCGTGTAGACGACGCCCGCCGGCATCCGCTCCGAGACCAGGGCACGCAGCGTCGTGGATCCCACGCGGCTCGACAGGTCGACCAGGTCGCCGGTCGAGATGCCGCGCAGCTCGGCGTCCGAGGGATGGATCTCCAGCACGTCCTCCGGGTGCCACACGTTGTTGGAGGTACGCCGCGTCTGCGCGCCGACGTTGTACTGCGTCAGGATCCGCCCGGTCGTGAGCAGCAGCGGGAACTTCCGGCTGGTGCGCTCGGTCGTCGGGACGTACCAGGTCGGGACCAGGTGGCCCTTGCCGCGCACGAACTCGCCGATGTGCATGGTCGGCGTGCCGTGGGGTGCCGCGTCGTTGACCGGCCACTGCATCGAGCCCTCGTCGTCGAGCCGCGCGAAGGTCACTCCCGCGAAGGTCGGCGTGGTGGCCGCGATCTCGTCCATGATCTGCGCGGGCGAGTCGTAGCTCATCGGGAACCCCATCGCGGTGGCGATCTCGCACACCACCTGCCACTCGTCCTTGCCGACCCGCGACCGGAACACCGGACGCACCCGGCCGAGCCGGCGCTCGGCGTTGGTGAAGGTGCCGTCCTTCTCCAGGAAGGACGTGCCGGGCAGGAAGACGTGCGCGAAGCGGGCGGTCTCGTTGAGGAACAGGTCCTGCACCACGACCAGGTCCATCGCCCGGAGAGCCGCCTCGACGTGCTGGGTGTTGGGGTCGGACTGGGCGATGTCCTCGCCCTGCACGTAGAGCCCGCGGAAGGTGCCGGCGAGCGCGGAGTCGAACATGTTGGGGATCCGGAGCCCGGGCTCCGGGTCCAGCTTCTTGCCCCAGAGCTCCTCGTAGATGCCCCGCACCTCGTCGCGGCCGACGTGCCGGTATCCGGGGAACTCGTGCGGGAAGGAGCCCATGTCGCAGGAGCCCTGCACGTTGTTCTGCCCGCGGAGCGGGTTGACGCCCACGCCGGGGCGACCGATGTTGCCGGTGATCATCGCCAGGTTGGCCAGGCCCATCACCATCGTCGAGCCCTGGGAGTGCTCGGTGACGCCGAGGCCGTAGTAGATCGCGCCGTTGGGCACGCCCGCGTACAGGCGCGCGGCCGACCGCAGCGTCTCCGGGTCGATCCCGGTCGCCTCAGCGGTCGCCTCCGGCGAGTTGCCGGGGTCGCGGGCGAACGCGAGGTACTCGTCGACGTCCTCGCAGCGCTCGCGCAGGAACTCCTCGTCCAGCAGGCCCTCGGAGACGATCACGTGAGCCATCGCGTTGATGAAGGCGACGTTGGATCCCGGCAGCAGCGGGAGGTGGTGGGTCGCCTCGACGTGGGGGCTGCGCACCAGGTCGATCCGCCGCGGGTCGGCCACGATCAGCTCCGCGCCCTCGCGCAGCCGGCGCTTCATCCGCGAGGCGAACACCGGGTGGGCGTCGGTCGGGTTGGCGCCGATCAGCAGGATGACGTCGGCCTGCTCGACCGAGGCGAAGTCCTGGGTGCCGGCCGAGGTGCCGAAGGTCTGGCTGAGGCCGTAGCCCGTGGGGGAGTGGCAGACGCGCGCACAGGTGTCGACGTTGTTGTTGTCGAACGCCGCCCGCACCATCTTCTGGACGACGTACACCTCCTCGTTGGTGCACCGGCTCGAGGAGATCCCGCCGATCGCGCCGGTGCCGTGCTCGGCCTGGATGCCCTTGAAGCCCTCGGCGACCCGGGAGATCGCCTCGTCCCACGAGACCTGGCGCCACTCGTCGTCGATCGAGTCACGCACCATCGGCGACATCTGGCGGTCGCGGTGGCTGGTGTAGCCGTAGGCGAAGCGTCCCTTCACGCAGCTGTGGCCCTCGTTGGCGCCACCGTTCTTCGACGGGACCATCCGCACGACCTGCGCGTCGTCGCCCTCGCCCTGCACCTCGGCGCGGAACGTGCAGCCGACACCGCAGTAGGCGCAGGTCGTCTCGACCGACCGCGTCGGCATGCCGAGCTGCACGATCGAGTGCTCCTGCAGGGCGGAGGTCGGGCAGGCCTGCACGCAGGCGCCGCACGAGACGCACTCGGAGGCGAGGAAGTCGGTGCCGCCGGCGCTGATCGTGGAGTCGAAGCCGCGACCCTCGACGGTCAGCGCGAAGGTCCCCTGGGTGTCGGCGCAGGCGCGCACGCAGCGGGAGCAGACGATGCACGAGGCGGCGTCGAAGGCGAAGTACGGGTTGGACTCGTCGACCGGGTGCGGGTGGGCGACCTGGTCGCGGGACTCCGGCCGGCCGTAGCGGACCTCGGCCGAGCCGACCGTGGCCGCGAGCGACTGGATCTCGCAGTTGCCCCGGGCGCAGCCGTCGCAGTCCTCCGGGTGGTCGGAGAGGTAGAGCTCCATGACGTTGCGGCGGAGCTCGCGCACGGTCTCGGTCTGGGTGTTGACGACCATGCCGTCGGCGCAGGGGGTCGTGCACGACGCCGGCACGCCCTTGGCCCCGTCGACCTCGACCAGGCACATGCGGCACGAGCCGAACGCCTTCAGCGAGTCCGTGGCGCACAGCTTGGGGATCGACACGCCGGCCTCGGTCGCCGCCCGCAGCACCGACGTGCCCACCGGTACGTCGACCGGGCGGCCGTCGATGGTGACCGAGACGGTCCCCTCCACGTCTCGCACCGCCGGGGTGCCGAAGTCGATCTCCGGCGACCAGATGCTCGGCTCGTCGAGAAGGCTCATACCGGTGCTCCGCTCTGCTGGGTCTGGTCGCGCTCGAAGTCCTCGGGGAAGTGCCGGATCGCGCTCTGGACCGGCATCGGCGTCAGCCCGCCCATCGCGCAGAGGGATCCCTTCACCATGGTCTCGCACAGGTCGTCGAGCAGCACGAGGTTGGCGGAGACGTCCTGCCCGGCGATGATCCGGTCGATCGCCTCGACCCCACGGGTCGACCCCACCCGGCACGGCGTGCACTTGCCGCACGACTCGATCGAGCAGAACTCCATCGCGAAGCGCGCCATCCGGGCCATGTCGACGGTCTCGTCGAACACCACGATGCCGCCGTGACCGAGCATCGCCCCGCTCTCGGCCAGGGCCTCGTAGTCCATCGGCACGTCGAAGCCGGTCGCCGGGACGTAGGCGCCGAGGGGGCCGCCGACCTGTGCCGCCCGCACCGGACGACCCGAGAGCGTGCCGCCGCCGTACTCCTCGACGAGCTCGCGCAGGCTCACGCCGAAGGGGAGCTCCACGATGCCGCCCTGCCGCACGTTGCCGGCCAGCTGGAAGACCTGGGTGCCGCGTGACCGGCCGGTGCCCAGCTCGGCGTACGCCGCACCACCGTCGGCCAGGATCATCGGCACGGCGCACAGGGTCAGCACGTTGTTGACCGCGGTCGGCCGGCCCCACAGCCCCTTGATCGCGGGGATCGGCGGCTTGGCGCGCACCTCGCCGCGGCGGCCCTCGAGGCTCTCGAGCATCGAGGACTCCTCGCCGCAGATGTAGGCGCCGGCGCCCACCCGGACGTGCAGGTCGAAGGTCAGCCCGGAGCCGAGGACGTCCTGGCCGAGGTAGCCGTGGGTGTACGCCGCGTCGACGGCGCGCCGCAGGGCGGCGATCGCGTGGGGGTACTCGGAGCGGACATAGACGTAGCCCTCGCTCGCACCGACGGCGTGAGCCGTGATGGTCATGCCCTCGACGAGGGTGAACGGGTCGCCCTCGACGACCATCCGGTCGGCGAACGTGCCGGAGTCTCCCTCGTCGAAGTTGCAGGCCACGAACTTCAGGTCGGAGGCCGCCTCGAGCACGGTCTTCCACTTGATGCCGGCCGGGAAGCCCGCGCCGCCGCGTCCGCGGAGCCCGGAGTCGGTGACCTCCTGGACCACCTCCGCGGGGGACAGGGACAGCGCTCGCCGCAGCCCGGCCCAGCCGCCGTGCGCCTCGTAGTCGGCGATCGACGATGGGTCGACCACGCCGACACGGGCGAAGCTCACCCGGCGCTGCGAGGTGAGCCACGGGTGCTCGTCGACGACGCCGATGCTCTCCGCGTCGCCCGCGAGCACGGAGGCGACGTCGTCGGTCGTGACGTTCGCGTAGCCCACCCTCCCGGCGTCGGTCTCCACCTCGACCAGTGGCTCGAGCCAGAGCATCCCGCGGGACCCGTTGCGCACGACGTGCGCGCCGGCCGTCTCGAAGGCGGCCGCCACGTCGTCGGCGCCGACCGAGACCGCAGCGGCGTCACCGGGCACGAACACCCGGCCAGCGGAACCTGTCAACGCCATCCCTCCGTGAGCGAGTCGAGTCGCTCGGCCGACAGGCGACCGTGCAGGCGGCCGTCCACGGTGCCGGAGGGCCCGAGTGCGCAGTTGCCGAGGCAGAAGACCTCGGTGACCTCGACACCGGCCCCGAGGGTGCCCGCGCGGGTCTGGGTGCCGGCGTACAGCGCCTCGGCGCCGACGGACTGGCAGGCCTCGCCCCGGCACAGCGCGAGCGTGTGCGTGGCCGGGGGCTCGGTGCGGAAGTCGTGGTAGAAGCTGACGACGCCGTGCACCTCGGCCACCGACAGGTTCAGCACGTCGGCGATCGTCTCGACGTCCTCCCGGGCGACGTGGCCGAGCTCCTCCATGACCGCGTGCAGCACCGGCATCAGCGGGCCGCGCTCGGCGAGGTGCTGGGACGCGATGGCGCGCACGAGCGTGACCCGGTCGGTCGTCGACGCGGTCGTCATTCCGGCGGCTCCTGAGCGGGTGGTCGAGCAGGTGGTGGCGGGCGTCGCCATCGTAATCCTGCCGGAGCGCAGAATCGCCACCGGATGTTGCGTCATTTGTCAGCCGTTGCGTATGACGCATCGAGTGTCGTCGGCCAGCCGCGTCGTCCGACGGGTGCGGTCGAGGTGCCCCAGCAGCGGCAGCACGACGCGTCGGCTCGTGTCGAGGGCCTGGCGCGCCTGGCTGGTCGTGAACGGCTGGGGCAGCGCGGCCAGCACGTCGTACGCCGCGTCGTCGGCGCCGGGGAGCAGGACGACGCCGCCGCCCACGGCCAGCAGGTGTCCGTCGCGGGCGAGCCGGGCCACGTCCCGAGGATCCAGACCGAGCTCCGCGAGACGCTCGGCGTCCGGGGCGCGGAACGGGGACCGGGCCAGACCCTCGCGGACCGCCTCCAGGGCGAGCCGGAGGTGGGCGGGCAGGTCGGACTCCACCACGAGCCGGCCTCCCCGCGCGGTGACCGGAGGGGCGATGACGGCGGGCAGGAGGTCGGGATCGGGCAGGCCGGCCGCCCGGGTCGCCTCCGGAGGGGTCAGGCCGTCGGGGGAGCCTTCGACCGCCCGCCGGACGGCCTCGCACCAGGTCGCGTGCTGCTCCTCGGAGACCAGCCAGTCCCCGGCCGCGATGACTCCGTCGGGAAGGTCGTCGGTGTCGACGCCGAGCCGGCGCAGCGTGCTGCGGCGCACGGCGCCGCGACGGGCGAGCTCGCCGGCGACGCCGGGCTCGAGCCGTTCGAGCTCCTCGGCACGGGCGCGCGCGGCCCCTCGCCGGGACAGGGCCGGCGGGTCGGCGTCCAGCACGTCGGCTCCCCAGAGCCGGCGACTCCCCGGGTCGCGGAGGACGACCCGGTCGCCGTGCCGCAGCGGAAGGGGAGCGGCGAAGCGCAGCCGCGCGTGCCGGTGACCCAGGGGTCTGGCTCGCACCGCCACGTGCGCGCTGCCGGCATGGAGCAGCGGCAGCTCCGGCAGCCCGGTCCCGTCGCGGAGCCGGACGTCGACCTCGCGGACCTCGGCGTACGCGTCCGGCGTGAGCAGGGCGGCACCGCGCGCGAGTCCTGTGGGCGCGCGGCCGCCGAGACGCAGCGCCACCCTGGCCGGACCGGTCATCTCGGTGACGTCGCGCCCCAGCGACTCGAGACCACGCACCCGCACGAGCCGGTCGCCGAAGGAGAGCTCGTCACCGACGCGCACGGTGCCGGCCGGGAGCGTCCCGGTCACCACCGTGCCGGCGCCGGCGACGGAGAACACCCGGTCGACCCACAGCCGGACGTCGCCGTGCGGGTCCGCCGCGTCGTCGAGGAGGACGCCGGCCAGGGCCGACCTGAGCTCGTCGAGTCCCGTGCCGGTGCGTCCGCTGACGACCACGGCCGGGCAGCCGGCCAGCGACGTACGGTCCACCTCGTCCCGGGCGCGCGACAGGGCCGGGCCCGGATCGGCCAGGTCCGACCGCGTGACGACCAGGACCCCGTGCCGGATGCCGAAGGCGTCGATCGCGGCGAGGTGCTCGGCCGCCTGCGGCATCCAGGGGTCGTCCGCCGCCACGACCAGCATCGCGGCCGGGACGGGACCGAGCCCGGCCAGCGTCGTGGAGAGGAACCGCTCGTGGCCGGGGACGTCGACGAACGCCACGTCTCCGACCGGGGCGACCTCGGTCCAGCAGTAGCCCAGCTCGATGGACAGACCCCGACGATGCTCCTCGTCGAGGCGGTCGGGGTCCTGTCCGGTCAGCGCGCGGACCAGCGTGGACTTGCCGTGGTCGACGTGCCCGGCGGTGGCGACGACGTGCACCTCAGGCGCGCTCCGGGTCCACGGCGCGCCGTACGGCGTCGACGAGGACGTCGTCGTCCGAGGCGGGCACGGTCATCAGGTCGAGGTGCAGACGCCCGCCCGCGACGTAGCCGACGACCGGGGGCTCCCCGGTGCGGAGCGGGTCCGCCAGCAGCGGCGGGAGGGTGACGGCGGCGCTCGGCAGCACGACGCCGGGAGCGCCCCCGCCGCCCACGGCGGCCTCGGTGGTCGTCGCCTCCGCCAGGTCGCGCCCCAGGCGATCGGCGATCCGTCGTGCACGGGCCAGCAGGTCGTCCTGGCGCACGCCCAGCGCGGCCGGCACCGGCGGCATCGGCCCGACCAGGGTGGCCTCGAGCGCGGCCAGGATGAGCTTGTCGACGCGCATCGCCCGGGCGAGGGGGAACCGACGGATCCGCGACACCAGAGCGGCGTCCCCCAGCACCAGGCCGCACTGGGGACCGCCGAGGAGCTTGTCGCCCGACGCCGTCACGATGCTCGCGCCCGCCCGGAGCGTCGAGGCGGCGTCCGGCTCGTCCGGCAGGCGTGGATGAGGTGCGAGCAGCCCGGAGCCGATGTCGGCGACGACCGGCACTCCGATGGCGGCGAGCCCGTCGACCGGCACCGAGGAGGTGAAGCCCTCGACCCGGAAGTTGGACGGATGCACCTTGAGCACGAACGCCGTGTCGGGCGCGACCGCCGACTCGTAGTCCGCCAGGTGCACGCGGTTGGTCGTCCCGACCTCGCGGATCCGGACGCCGACCGACTCCAGCAGCTCCGGGATGCGGAACCCGTCCCCGATCTCCACCAGCTCGCCGCGGGCGACGACCACCTCGCGACCGGCGCCGAGGGCGCACGCGACCAGGGCGAGCGCGGCGGCCCCGTTGTTGACGACGTGGACCCCGCCCGCGTCCGGAACGGCCGAGGCCAGGGCGGCCAGGGCGCCGCGACCGCGCGGCCCCCGGCGGCCGGACAGCAGGTCCAGCTCGACGTCGGTGTGCCCCGCGGCCGAGACCACGGCGTCCACCGCCGCCGCGGAGAGCGGAGCCCGGCCGAGGTTGGTGTGCACCACCACCCCGGTGGCGTTGACCACCGACCGCAGCGAGGAGGCAGCCGCGGGCAGGCCGGCGACGACGTGGTCGACGACCCCGTCGGCCGCGAGCTCGCCGTCGCGGACGCGCTGGAGGGCGGTCGCCACGGCCTTCTTCACCGTCGGTCGGCCCAGCCGTTCGACGGCGTCGTGGAGCCGCGCGTCGTCGAGCACGACATCGGTCCGCGGCGTACGGCGGCGGGGGTCAGGGTCCGGCACGTTCCCATCCTCTCTCGCCGGCCTCGTAGGCTGCCCGCGGAGGCGTACCTCGTCTGGTGACGGGCGCGGTCCTCAAAACCGTAGTGACCGGGCATCCCGGTCAGGCGGGTTCGATTCCCGTCCGCCTCCGCTGCCCCGCTGCCCGCGCTCGCGCGGGCAGCGATCAGGGCAGCGGGTTGAGGAGCGTCGGCTCGGACGCGAACGAAGAGAGCGGACGAGAGAGGCGTCTCGAAACCACATCGGGCATCTGCGGTCGCACCCAGCCGGGTCGGCGAGCGCGAGACGTCTGCCGGGTCTCGAGACGGTCGCAGAGCGACCTCCTCGACCACCGAGTCGGGGGACCGCCTCGACAGCGAGTCGGGCGTCCTCCTGGACCACCGAGTCGGGCGTCCTCCTCGACCCGGGTCCGGCTGGAGGTTTGAACCCGGAGCCGGAGGGATACGTGGAGCCCGTGGCCCTGACGTCCCGGATCGGCGAGTGGTCGCTGGTGCGCCAGCTCTCGGGTCGCGACCGGCTCGGTCGCGGCGAGGCGGCGCAGTCCGAACGGAGTCGCACCCTCGAGCCGAGGACCTCCCAGGCCGATCGTGTGGTCGACTCGATCTGCCCGTACTGCGCGGTCGGCTGCGCGCAGAAGGTGTTCGTGAAGGACGAGAAGGTCACCCAGATCGAGGGCAACCCGGCCAGCCCGATCTCGCGCGGCCGGCTGTGCCCGAAGGGCAGCGCCTCGCTCCAGCTCGTCACCTCGCCGACCCGGATGACGAAGGTCCGCTACCGCCGGCCGCACGCGCGCGAGTGGGAGGACCTCGACCTCGACACGGCGATGGACATGATCGCCGACCGGGTGATCGAGACGCGCCGGCGGTTCTGGGAGTGGGAGAGCGACGGCAAGCGCACGCGCCGCACCCTCGGCATCGCGAGCCTCGGAGGAGCGACCCTCGACAACGAGGAGAACTACCTCATGAAGAAGCTCTACACGGCGATGGGCGCCATCCAGATCGAGAACCAGGCGCGGATATGACACTCCTCCACGGTGCCCGGTCTGGGTGCCTCGTTCGGCCGCGGTGGGGCCACCACCAACCTGCAGGACCTGAGCAACGCTGACTGCATCCTGATCCAGGGATCCAACATGGCGGAGGCCCACCCGGTCGGGTTCCAGTGGGTGATGGAGGCCAAGCGCAAGGGCGCGACGATCATCCACGTCGACCCGCGGTTCACGCGCACCTCGGCGGTGGCGGACATCCACGTCCCGATCCGGGCCGGTTCGGACATCGCGTTCCTGGGCGCGCTGATCAACCACGTGGTGTCGAACGACCTCGACTTCCGCGAGTACGTCGCCGCCTACACGAACGCGGCGAACATCATCGACGAGGGGTTCCAGGACACCGAGGACCTCGACGGGCTCTTCTCCGGGTTCGACGAGGAGGCCGGGCACTACGACCCGCTCACCTGGCACTACGAGCCGCCGGAGGAGATGTCCGAGGACGACCGGGAGAGCGCGGAGGCCCTCGAGCAGGACGAGAGCGAGGGCTCGCGCGCGAAGCAGTCGCACCAGGCGGCCCAGTCCGAGACCCACGGTTCGGGTGGCGCGCCGGTGCTCTGGAAGGGCCGGCGAGACGAGACCCTCCAGCACCCGCGGTGCGTCTTCCAGATCCTGAAGCGGCACTACGCGAGGTACACGCCGGAGATGGTCCAGCAGGTGTGCGGGATCTCGCCGGACCAGTTCCGGCGGGTGGCCGACGCGCTCACGACCAACAGCGGGCGCGAGCGCACCAGCGCCGTCTGCTACGCGGTCGGCTGGACGCACCACAGCGTGGGCGCCCAGATGATCCGGGCTGCTGCGATCCTGCAGGCCCTGCTCGGCAACATCGGGCGCCCCGGGGGCGGGATCATGGCACTGCGCGGCCATGCCTCGATCCAGGGCTCGACGGACATCCCGACCCTGTTCAACATCCTGCCCGGGTACGTCCCGATGCCGCATGCCGACCTGCACCAGTCGCTGGACGAGTGGGTCGACGACGACGAGGGGAAGGCGGGGTTCTGGGGCAACATCCGCCCGTACGCCGTCAGCCTGATGAAGGCCTACTGGGGCGACGCCGCGACGGCCGAGAACGACTTCTGCTTCGACTACCTGCCCCGGCTGACGGGCGACCACTCGACGTACACGACGGTGAAGGCGATGATCGAGGGCCGCTGCCCGGGCTTCTTCCTGGTCGGCGAGAACCCCGCGGTCGGCTCGGCCAACGGCAAGATGCAGCGGCTCGGCCTCGCCAACCTCGAGTGGCTCGTCGTGCGCGACCTCCAGCTGATCGAGTCGGCGACGTTCTGGAAGGACGGGCCCGAGATCGAGACCGGCGAGCTGGTCACCGACGAGATCGGCACCGAGGTGTTCTTCCTGCCGGCCGCGTCGCACGTCGAGAAGGCGGGCTCCTTCACCCAGACCCAGCGGATGTTGCAGTGGCGCGACAAGGCGGTCGAGCCGCCGGGTGACTGCCGCAGCGAGCTGTGGTTCTACGTCGAGCTGGGCAACCGCATCCGCGCCAAGCTCGCCGGCTCGACCGACGAGATGGACCGACCGCTGCTGGACCTCGCCTGGAGCTACCCGTACGACGAGAAGGGCGAGCCCGACGGGGAGCAGGTGCTCCGCGAGATCAACGGGACGGGTCCGGACGGCGCGGCGCTCTCGGCGTACACCGAGCTGAAGGAGGACGGCTCGACGTCGTGCGGCTGCTGGATCTACTGCGGCGTGTACGCCGACGAGCTGAACCAGGCGCGGCGACGGAAGCCGCACTGGGACCAGGACCTGGTGGCCGCCGAGTGGGGCTGGGTGTGGCCCGCGAACCGCCGCATCCTCTACAACCGCGCCTCGGCCGACCCCGACGGCAAGCCCTGGAGCGAGCGCAAGCGGTACATCTGGTGGGACGCCGAGGAGAGGAAGTGGACCGGCTCCGACGTGCCCGACTTCGTGCCCGACCGGCCTCCCGACCACGTGCCGGAGGAGGGAGCGCGGGGTCCCGACGCGATCGGCGGCCGCGACCCGTTCATCATGCAGACCGACGGCAAGGCGTGGCTGTTCGCACCGCTCGGTGTCGCCGACGGTCCGATGCCCACCCACTACGAGCCGCCGGAGTCGCCGGTGGCGAACGCGCTGTACGGCCAGGACAAGAACCCCGGACGCCGGGTGCTCGACCAGGCGAGCAACCCGATCAACCCCAGTGAGAGCGACGTCTTCCCGTACGTCTTCACCAGCTACCGGCTCACCGAGCACCACACCGCGGGTGGCATGAGCCGGACCCTTCCCTTCCTCAGCGAGCTCCAGCCCGAGCCGTTCTGCGAGATCTCGCCCCGGCTGGCCGGCGAGCGCGGGCTCGAGCACGGCGGCTGGGCGACGATCGTCACGGCCCGCACGGCGATCGAGGCGCGGGTGCTGGTCACCGACCGGATGCGGTCGTTGCGGCTCGGCGACCGGTGGGTCGAGCAGGTCGGCCTGCCGTACCACTGGGGCGGCAACGGCATCTCGCGGGGCGACTCCCAGAACGACCTCGTCAACGTGCAGATGGACCCCAACGTCTACATCCAGGACAAGGTCGGCACCTGTGACGTCCGTCCCGGTCGCCGTCCGCGCGGACGTGCGCTGACGGCGTACGTCGCGGAGTACCGGCGCCGCGCCGGCATCGAGGAGGGCGACAGCTGATGGGCAGTCTCTCCGGCCGCCTCGACGACGTCACCGGCGACGCCGGGTACGCCGAGCACCCGCCGAGGATGGGCTTCTTCACCGACACGTCGGTCTGCATCGGCTGCAAGGCCTGCGAGGTCGCCTGCAAGACCTGGAACGAGGTGCCCGAGGACGGCTATCTCCTGACCGGCATGTCCTACGACAACACCCAGGAGCTCGACGCGAACACCTGGCGACACGTGGCGTTCGTCGAGAAGCCGGCGACGGTCGACCTGGGCATGCCCGGCAGCACGCCGCCGCAGGGGGAGGACCAGTCCGCCGAGTCCGGCGACGGCGGCGTCACGTGGCTGATGTCGTCCGACGTCTGCAAGCACTGCACCCACGCGGCCTGTCTCGACGTGTGCCCGACCGGCGCGCTCTTCCGGACCGAGTTCGGGACGGTCGTCGTCCAGCCGGACGTGTGCAACGGCTGCGGGTACTGCGTCCCGGCGTGCCCGTACGGCGTGATCGACCTGCGTCCCGAGGACGGCCGGGCCTTCAAGTGCACGCTCTGCTACGACCGCCTCAAGGAAGGACAGGAGCCGGCCTGCGCGCAGGCGTGCCCGACCGAGTCGATCCAGTTCGGCGAGCTCGACGAGCTGCGGGAGCGTGCCGACGCCCGGCTGGCCGAGCTCCACGACAAGGGGGTCGACGTCGCCCGTCTCTACGGTCGCGACCCCGACGACGGCGTCGGCGGGGACGGCGCGTTCTTCCTGCTGCTCGACGAGCCGGAGGTGTACGGCCTGCCACCGGACCCGGTGGTGACCACCCGCGATCTCGCGTCGATCTGGAAGCACGTCGGCGCTGCCTCCGCCGCGGTCGTGGCGGTCGGCGTCGCGTCGTTCCTGGGGCGTCGGCGATGAGCCCCCGCGGAGAGCGGCTGATGGTCCCTGCCCCCTTCGAGACGTCTCGTCCCTCGGCTCCTCGGGAACGACCGGAGTTCGAGTCGTACTACGGCCGGCAGATCATCAAGACCCCGACCTGGAAGACGCCGGACGTCCCGCTCTACCTGTTCCTCGGCGGCCTGGCAGGGGCCTCCGCGGTGCTGGCCGAAGGCGCAGCGGTCGGCGACCTCCCGCAGCTCGAGCGGGTCGCTCGCCTGGCCGCCGCCGGCGGTGCCGCGGCCGGCACCGTCGCGCTCGTGCACGACCTCGGCCGACCGGAGCGCTTCCTGAACATGCTGCGCGTGTTCAAGCCGACGTCGCCGCTGTCCGTCGGGTCCTTCATCCTGGCGCCCTTCAGCGGTCTCGCCGCCGCGGCCGCGGCCTCCCACGTCAGCGGACGGCTCCCGCGTCTGGGTCGGCTCGCCGGTGGCGGTGCGGCGGTCCTCGGCCCGCCTCTCGCGACGTACACGGCCGCCCTCCTCGCGAACACCGCCGTGCCGGCGTGGCACGAGGCCCATCGCGAGCTGCCGTTCGTCTTCGCCGGGTCCGGAGCCACGGCCGCGGGTGGTCTGGCGATGCTCTTCACCCCCTGCGCACAGGCGGGGCCTGCCCGGCGTATGGCGGTCGCGGGTGCAGTTCTGGAGATCGTCGCGGCCGAGACGCTGCTCAAGCGCGTCGGGATGGTCGCGGAGCCGTACCGGACCGGCAAACCCGGCCGTCTGATGAGTGTCTCGAGGACCCTGACGGCCGTGGCGGCAGGCGCGACGCTGCTGCTCGGGCGGCGTTCACGTGCGGTGTCCGCGCTCGCGGGCGCGACCGTGGTCGCGGCGTCGGTGATGACCCGCTTCGGGATCTTCGAGGCCGGCCTGGCATCGGCCCGCGACCCGAAGTACACCGTCGTGCCGCAGCGCGAACGTGCCGAGCAGCGCGCCCGGGAACGGCCGCTCGCGAGCACCTGACCTAGCCTCGACACATGACGCTCGAGCTTCCGGCTCGCCTGACCGGGTACGCCGCCGGCGGGGGCTGCGCGTGCAAGATCCCTCCGGGCGAGCTCGAGCAGGTGCTGGGGGAGCTGTCCGGAGGGCGGGCGACCGGTGACCTGCTCGTCGGGCTCGAGAACGGCGACGACGGCGCCGTGGTGCGGATCGACCGGGACCGTGCGGTGATCGCGACCGCGGACTTCTTCACCCCCGTGGTGGACGATCCGCGCGACTGGGGCCGGATCGCGGCGGCCAACGCGCTCTCCGACGTGTACGCGATGGGCGGCGAGCCGCTCCTCGCGGTCAACCTGCTGGCCTGGCCGCGCGACCTCCTTCCGTTCGAGCTCGCCGCGGAGGTCCTGGCCGGCGGAGCCGACATCGCCGCCGAGGCCGGGTGTCACCTGGCCGGCGGCCACAGCATCGACGACCGGGAGCCCAAGTACGGGCTCGCGGTCACCGGCATCGCGCACCCCGACCGGCTCCTGCGCAACGACTCCGGGCAGGCGGGCCAGCCGCTCACCCTCACCAAGCCCCTCGGCCTCGGCATCCTCAACAACCGGCACAAGGCGACGGGGGAGACGTTCCCGGACGCCGTCGCCGTGATGACCGAGCTCAACCGCGACGCCTCGCGGGCCGCCCTCGGCGCCGGCGCGACGTGCGCGACCGACGTGACCGGCTTCGGCCTCCTCGGTCACCTGCTGAAGCTCTGCCGGGCCAGCGGTGTGGACGCCGAGATCGACGCGGCTTCGGTCGGGTACCTCGACGGTGCGCGGTCATCGCTGGCCGAGGGGTTCGTGCCCGGCGGCTCGCGACGCAACCTGGACTGGGTCCGCCCGTACGTCGACTCCACCGTGCCCGAGGACGAGCTCCTGCTCCTCGCCGACGCCCAGACCTCGGGGGGCCTGCTGGTCGCCGGTGAGCTCCCCGGCCACCGCGTCGTCGGTCGGCTGGTACCTCGGGCGGGCGCCGACGCGCGCATCACCGTGCGCTGAGAACGGATCGGCCGACCGGTCCGGTCGAGGGCGCGTCAGTGGCGCGTCAGGAAGCCGTCGACCGTCGTCAGGAACGCGTTAGGACGGCACCGTCCACGCCTCCAGCGCGCTGACATGGAGTCGATGCATTCCCGTCTGGAGGTGTGTGGTGCTCGATCTCGCCATGGTGGCGCTGACGATCCTGGTGTTCGCCGTCCTGGTCCTCGTGCTGAAGGGGCTGGAGCGGCTGTGAGCGTCGACAACCTGATCGGTCTGGTCCTGGCCGCGCTGTTGACCGGGTACCTGGTCCTGGCGCTGCTCTTCCCGGAGAGGTTCTGATGAGCGACACGGCCGCCGGGCTGCTCACGGTCCTCGCCCTCGTGGTCGTGCTGGGCGTCACGCACGTCCCGCTCGGCGACTACATGGCGAGGGTCTACTCGGCCACCACCCACTGGCGCGCCGAACGCTGGTTCTACCGGGTCTGCCGGGTCGACCCCGACGCCGACCAGACCTGGCCGACGTACGCCGGGTCCGTGCTGGGCTTCTCGCTGGTCTCGGTGTTGTTCCTCTACGCCCTGGAGCGGGTCCAGCAGCTGCTGCCGTGGTCGCTCGGCTTCGACCCGGTCGAGCCGCACCTCGCCTGGAACACCGCCGCGTCGTTCGTGACCAACACCAACTGGCAGAACTACCTCGGCGAGCAGACGATGGGCCATCTGGTCCAGATGGCCGGCCTCACCGTGCAGAACTTCGTGTCGGCCGCGGTCGGGATGGCCGTCGTGGTCGCGCTGGTCCGCGGGTTCGCGCGCTCGCGCACGAACCGTGTGGGCAACTTCTGGGTCGACCTGACCCGCGGGTGCGTGCGCATCCTGCTGCCGCTGGCCGTCGTCGGCACGGTGGTGCTGATCGCGGCGGGTGCCATCCAGAACCTCTCCGACCCGCACACCGTGCACACGCTGTCCGGCGGCACCCAGCACCTCCCGGGTGGGCCCTTCGCGAGCCAGGAGGCGATCAAGGACCTGGGCAACAACGGGGGAGGGCCGCTCAACGCCAACTCCGCCCACCCGTTCGAGAGCCCCAACGCGTTCACGAACTTCCTCGAGATCGTGATGCTGCTGCTCATCCCGTTCGCCCTGCCGCGCACGTTCGGCAGGATGCTCGGCGACAAGCGCCAGGGCTGGGCGATCCTGTCGGCGATGGCGGTGATCTTCGGCGCCACGCTCGCCCTGGTCATGACCTTCGAGGCGAAGCACTCGGGCACGGCCCTGCAGCTGGCGGGCGCGTCCATGGAGGGCAAGGAGGTGCGGTTCGGCGTACCGTCCTCGGCCCTGTTCGCCAACGCGACCACCCTGACGTCGACCGGTTCCGTCGACGCGATGCACGACTCGTTCACGCCGCTGGGTGGCGGCGTTCCCATCCTGAACATGATGTTCGGAGAGATCGCGCCCGGTGGCGCGGGCTCCGGCCTCTACGGGATGCTCGTGCTCGCGGTGGTCACGGTGTTCGTCGCCGGCCTCATGGTCGGACGTACGCCGGAGTACCTCGGCAAGAAGATCCAGGCGCGCGAGGTGAAGTTCGCGGCCCTCTACATCCTCACCACTCCCGCCGTCGTGCTGATCGGGACCGGCGTCGCGATGTCCTTCCCCTCGGCCAGGGCGTCGATGCTGAACGCCGGACCCCATGGGCTCTCCGAGGTCCTGTACGCGTTCACCTCGCAGGCCAACAACAACGGCAGCGCGTTCGCGGGCCTGACCGGGAACACGAGCTTCTACAACGTCACCGGGGGACTGGCGATGCTGGTCGGCCGCTTCCTGCCGATGCTGTTCGTGCTCGGACTCGCGGGCTCGCTCGCGCAGCAGCGGCCCGTCCCCGCCACCGACGGCACCTTGCCCACGCACCGCGCGTTGTTCGTCTCGATGCTCGTGGGAGTCGTGTTCATCGTCGTGGCCCTCACCTACTTCCCGGCCATGGCGCTGGGACCCCTCGCGGAAGGAGTCACCCGATGACGGCCCAGACGGTCGCCCCCGAGACAGCCGAGCTCCACCGGGTGGGGGCCGGCCTGCTCGACGTCAGGATGCTGCTGACCCAGCTCCCGGCGGCCTGCGCCAAGCTCGACCCCCGCACGATGGCGCGCAACCCGGTCATGTTCGTGGTCGAGGCGGGTGCGGCCCTGTCGACCGTGCTCGCGTTCCAGCACTCGTCGGCGTTCGCCTGGCTGACGGTGGTGTGGCTGTGGGCCACCGTCGTCTTCGCCAACCTGGCCGAGGCCGTCGCCGAAGGCCGCGGCAAGGCCCAGGCGGCCACCCTCCGCCGCAGCCGGCAGGAGACCCACGCCCGGCTGCTGGTGGAGGGTGCCGAGCGCCGGGTGCCGGCCGCCGACCTGAAGGTCGACGACCGCGTGGTGTGCGAGGCCGGGGACCTGGTCCCCAGCGACGGTGACGTCGTCGAGGGCATCGCCAGCGTCGACGAGTCGGCCATCACCGGCGAGTCCGCGCCGGTGATCCGCGAGGCGGGTGGCGACCGGTCCGCCGTGACCGGCGGCACCAGGGTGCTCTCGGACCGGATCGTCGTCCGCATCACCGCCAAGCCGGGCGAGACGTTCCTCGACCGGATGATCGCCCTGGTCGAGGGGGCGGCCCGCCAGAAGACCCCCAACGAGATCGCCCTGAACATCCTGCTGGCGAGCCTCACGATCGTGTTCATGCTGGCGGTGGTGACCCTGCAGCCGCTGGCGACGTTCAGCGGTGCCGCGCAGACGGGCATCGTGCTGACCGCGCTGCTGGTGTGCCTGATCCCCACCACGATCGGAGCCCTGCTGAGCGCGATCGGCATCGCCGGCATGGACCGACTGGTGCAGCGCAACGTGCTGGCGATGTCCGGCCGCGCGGTCGAGGCAGCGGGCGACGTGAACACCTTGCTGCTCGACAAGACCGGCACGATCACCCTCGGCAACCGGGAGGCCGTGGAGCTCCTGCCGCTGGACGGCGTGAGCGCCGAGGAGCTCGCGGACGCGGCCCAGCTCTCCAGCCTCGCCGACGAGACCCCCGAGGGTCGCTCGATCGTGGTGCTCGCCAAGCGCGAGTTCGGGCTGCGCGACCGGGCCGCGGGCGAGCTGGAGCACGCGACGTTCGTCCCGTTCAGCGCGCAGACCAGGATGAGCGGCTGCGACCTCTCCGAGAACGGTCGCTCGCGCAGCGTCCGCAAGGGAGCGACCAGCGCCGTCCGTGCCTGGGTCCGCGAGAACGGCGGCACCCCGCCGGCCGACCTGGGGCCGCTCGTCGACGCCATCTCCGGCGGTGGCGGTACGCCGCTCGTGGTGGCGCAGCTCGACGGCTCGGACGCGCGGGTGCTCGGCGTCGTCCACCTCAAGGACATCGTCAAGAAGGGGATGAGCGAGCGCTTCGACGAGCTGCGCCGGATGGGCATCCGCACGGTGATGATCACCGGCGACAACCCGCTGACCGCGAAGGCCATCGCGGACGAGGCCGGTGTCGACGACTTCCTGGCCGAGGCCACGCCCGAGGACAAGCTCGCGCTGATCAGGCGCGAGCAGGAGGGGGGCCGCCTCGTCGCGATGACCGGCGACGGCACCAACGACGCGCCGGCGCTCGCCCAGGCCGACGTGGGTGTCGCGATGAACACCGGGACGTCGGCGGCGAAGGAGGCCGGCAACATGGTCGACCTGGACTCCAACCCGACCAAGCTCATCGAGATCGTGGAGATCGGCAAGCAGCTGCTGATCACCCGCGGCGCCCTGACGACGTTCTCGATCGCCAACGACGTGGCGAAGTACTTCGCGATCCTGCCGGCGATGTTCGCCTCGGTGTACCCGGGGCTGGACCGGCTCAACGTGATGCACCTGCACAGCCCCTCGTCCGCGATCCTCTCGGCGGTGATCTTCAACGCGCTGGTGATCGTGGCGCTGGTCCCGCTGGCCCTGCGGGGCGTCCGCTACACCCCGTCCGCGGCGGCGTCCATGCTGCGCCGCAACCTGCTCGTGTACGGCGTCGGCGGCCTGATCATCCCGTTCGTCGGGATCAAGCTGATCGACCTGCTCGTCCAGTTCGTCCCCGGAATCAGGTGACCCATGAACACCCTTCGCCAGAGCCTCGCCGGCCTGCGGATCCTGCTCGCCATGACCGTGGTCTTCGGCCTCGCCTACCCGCTGCTGATGACCGGGGTCGGGCAGCTGGCCTTCCACGACCAGGCCGACGGCTCGATCGTCCAGGTGCACGGCACGGACGTCGGCTCGTCCCTCATCGGCCAGGAGTTCCAGGGGCCCGAGTGGTTCCAGCCGCGGCCCTCGGCGTCGTCGTACGACGCGCTGGCCTCGGGCGGCACCAACCTCGGCCCGAACTCGCCCGAGCTGGTGAAGGCGGTGCAGAAGGCGCGTGCCCGGATCGCCCGGGAGGACGGTGTCTCCGCGGCCGAGGTCCCACCGGACGCGGTGACCTCGAGCGCCTCCGGGCTCGACCCCGACATCAGCCCGGCGTACGCCGGCATCCAGGTCGCGCGCGTCGCCCGCGCGCGAGGCCTCGACGTCGCCCTGGTCCAGAAGCTGGTCGACGACCACACCCAGGGCCGCATCCTCGGGTTCCTCGGTGAGCCACGGGTGAACGTGCTCGAGCTGAACCTGGCGCTCGCGCAGGCAGGGCAGTGACCGGGACACTGGGCACGTGAGCCGCGGATGCCTGCGTGTGTACCTCGGGATGGCACCCGGGGTGGGCAAGACCTACGCGATGCTCGACGAGGGCAGGCGACGGCTGGACCGCGGGACCGACGTCGTGGTCGGGTTCGTCGAGACCCACGGGCGTCAGCACACCGCCGAACGGCTCGTCGGGCTCGAGGTGGTGCCTCGGAGGCGGCTGACCTACCGCGGCGCCGCCTTCGAGGAGATGGACCTCGACGCGGTGCTGGCCCGGCGTCCGGCGGTCGCGCTGGTGGACGAGCTCGCCCACACCAACATCCCCGGCAGCACGCACGAGAAGCGCTGGCAGGACGTCGACAGCCTCCTCGACGCCGGCATCGACGTGATCACGACCGTCAACATCCAGCACCTCGAGTCGCTCAACGACGTCGTGCAGCAGATCAGCGGCGTCGAGCAGAAGGAGACGATCCCGGACGAGATCGTCCGTCGCGCCGACCAGATCGAGATCGTCGACATCGCGCCGGAGGCACTGCGTCGCCGGATGGTCCACGGCAACGTCTACCCGGCCGAGCGCGTCGACGCGGCCCTGTCGAACTACTTCCGGGTGGGCAACCTGTCCGCGCTGCGCGAGCTCGCCCTGCTCTGGGTGGCCGAACGCGTCGACGAGGGACTCCAGCGCTACCGCGCCGCGCACGGCATCGACCAGCCCTGGGAGGCCCGCGAACGGATCGTCGTGTCCCTCCCCGGCGGACCCGAGGGCGAGACGCTGCTCCGGCGCGCCAGTCGCATCGCCGCGCGCACGACCGGGTCGGAGCTGCTGGCCGTCTACGTCGTCAAGGGGGACGGTCTCACCGCCATCGACCCCGCCGAGCTCGGGCGGCAGCGCCGGCTGGCGGAGTCCATGGGCGGCTCGTGGCACCAGGTGGTCGGGGACGACGTCGCGGTGGCGCTGCTCGACTTCGCCCGCGCCGAGAACGCCACCCAGATCGTGATCGGGGCGAGCAGCAGGGGCCGGTGGGAGACGTTCCTGGCCGGTGAGGGGATCGGGGCCCGGGTGACCCGGCTCTCGGGGAAGATCGACGTCCACCTCGTGACGCACGAGGCCGCGTCGTCTCCCCGCGTGCGCCTGTCCGTGCCGGTCGCCGGGCTCACGACCGCGTTGAGCCTCCGTCGCCGGGTCCAGGGCGCCGTCCTCGCGGCGGTCGCCCTGCCGCTGCTGACCCTGGTGCTCTGGCAGCTGGACCCCGAGCTGAGCCTGCCGAGCGACCTCCTGCTCTACCTCGCGGTGGTGATCGGGGTCGCCCTCATCGGCGGGCTGTGGCCGGCCCTCGCCACGGCCGTCGCGGCCAGCCTCTTGATCAACTACTACTTCACCCCGCCGCGCCACACCTTCACGATCGCGGACCGGAACAACGCGTTCGCGCTGCTCTTCTTCGTCGCGGTGGCCGCGCTGGTGTCGGTCCTCGTCGAACGGGTCGTCCGGCGTACGACGGAGGCGGGCCGGGCCCAGGCGGAGGCCGCGATCCTGGCCGGGCTGGCCGGTGGCATCCTGCGCGGCGAGACGTCGATCGCACAGATCCTGGGCCGCGCCCGCGAGACGTTCGGCCTGGCCTCGGTCGAGCTGCTCGAGCGCGACGGCGAGGGCGCCTGGACCCCGATCGCGCGCGTGGGCGACGACACCGAGGAGGCGGTCACGGACCTGCCGGTGGGTGAACGGCTCCTGGTGCGGGTCGGCGGTCAGGTCCGCGACCCGGACCGCCGGCTGCTGATGGCCTTCGCGGCGCAGGCGGGCGTGGTGCACGAGCACGCCGAGCTGTCCGACGCGGCCGCGAAGGCGACGGTCGTGGCCGAGGCCGACCGCACCCGCTCGGCCCTCCTGGCCGCGGTGAGCCACGACCTGCGCAGCCCGCTCGCGTCGGCCAAGGCCAGCGTCACCTCGCTGCGCAGCGACCAGGTCGAGTGGTCGGACGAAGCGCGCGACGAGCTGCTCGAGACGGCCGACGAGTCGCTCGACCGACTCACCCGCCTGATCGAGAACCTGCTCGACATGAGCCGGCTCGAGGCGGGGGCGCTGGGTGTCAGCCTGGCACCTGTCGCCCTCGACGAGCTCGTGCCGTTGGTGCTGGACGCGGTCGGCCCGGAGGGGCGGCGGACCGTCGTCGACGTCTCCGAGACGCTGCCGGAGGCGTACGCCGACGCGGTGCTGCTGGAGCGGGTGCTGGTCAACCTGCTCGGCAACGCCCTGCGCTACAGCCCGCCCGACCGGCCGCCGCTCGTCGCGGCGAGCTGTCACGCCGGTTCGGTCGAGATCCGGGTGGTGGACCGTGGACCCGGCGTACCCGAGGAGCAGCGCGACCGGATGTTCGCGCCGTTCCAGCGCCTCGGCGACCGCGACACCACCGCCGGCGTCGGGCTCGGCCTGGCGCTGTCGCAGGGCCTGACCACGGCGATGGGCGGCACCCTGACCGCCGAGGACACCCCGGGTGGCGGCCTCACGATGACGGTGACCCTGCCGCTGGTCGAGGAGGCGGCATGAGCCGGGTGCTCGTGGTCGACGACGAGCCGCAGATCGTCCGCGCGCTCGTCGTCAACCTCCGCGCGCGGGGGTACGACGTGCTGGTGGCGCGCGACGGGCGGAGCGCCCTGAAGGTCGCCGGCCAGCATCCACCGGACCTGGTGATCCTGGACCTGGGACTGCCGGACATCGAGGGCACCGAGGTGATCGTCGGGCTCCGCGGCTGGACCACCGCGCCGATCATCGTGCTCACCGGGCGGACGGAGCAGATCCAGAAGATCGCGGCCCTCGACGCGGGCGCGGACGACTACGTGACCAAGCCGTTCGGGATCGAGGAGCTGTTCGCGCGGATGCGCGCCGTCTCGCGCCGGGTCTCGCCGCACCACACCCCGAGCGTCGCGCTCGGCGACTGGATCGTCGACCTCGCCGCGCACCGCATCCGACCGGCCTCCGGGACGGGGGAGGACCAGAAGCTCACGCCCACGGAGTGGGGCGTGCTCGAGGTGCTCGTGCGCAACCCGGGCCGGCTGATCACCAAGCAGCAGCTGCTGCACGAGGTGTGGGGTCCGGGCTACGACACCGAGACCAACTACCTGCGCCTGTACCTCGCGCAGCTCCGCCGCAAGCTGGAGCCCGACCCCGCGCGACCGGCGTACCTCCTGACGGAGACGGGGATGGGCTACCGCTTCCGACCGGAGGAGTCGGACGATCCCGCCGGCGACCCGGGGGACATCAGGTCGTCATGAACCCCAGGGTGTGCGGCTTCAGCCCGGGGAAGACCTTCGAGGTGTTGGCCGACGCGAACCGGGCCGCGACGATCTCCCGCAGGACGTTGCGGTAGTCCGTGGTGACGTGGAGGTCGCTCTGGAGGTCGTCCGCGAGCGGCTTCCACTCCTTGCAGTAGTACGCGCCGCCGTTCACGCCGGCTCCGGCCACGAACATCACGTTGCCCCACCCGTGGTCGAGCCCGCGGTCGCCGTTCTCCTGGGTACGCCGTCCGAACTCGCTGATGGTCACCAGCGTCACCTTGTCGGCCTGGTCGCCGAGGTCGCCGAAGAACGCCGCGAGCGCCTTCGCCAGGTCGGCGACGTTGCCGAGCATCTCCCCGTTGTTCAGGTCACCGAGGTTCACGTGCATGTCCCAGTCGCCCTGGTCGACGGTGATCACCTCGACCCCGAGGTTGCCGCGGATGATCCGGGCCGCCGTGGAGAGCGCGGCGCCCAGCCCCGAGCTCCCGTAGTCCCCGGTGTTGGTCGCGGCCTTGGCCGGAGCCAGGTCGTCGATCGCCTTCATCGTCGACCTCACGGCCAGGCCCATCGAGCTGTGGTCGTGGTCCCACATCGCGTGCAGCGACTTGCGGCGCGGGTCCTTCGGGCCGCCGGAGTCGCCGGCGATCTGTGCGTTGTCGAGGTCGGAGAGGGTCATCAGGGGGACCGGCCCGGAGATCTCCGTGGGCGGCGTACCTCCTCCGACGCCGACGCCCAGCAGTGGGTTGTGCTGCGTGGTGCTGGCGCCCACCAGCCGGTTGAGCCAGCCGATCCGCTTGGTCGAGCCGGGATGAGCCTCCTCGACCTCCTCCATGGCCGAGAAGTGCGAGCGGTTGGCCACGGTCAGGCCGGTGGCATGGACGGCGGCGAGCTTGCCGGCGTTCCACAGGTCCATCAGCGGCGCGAGGTTCGGGTGCAGGCCGAACTGCTCATCCGGCGCGAGCAGCTGACCCGGCGGGATGCTGATGGTGGGCCGGGCCTGGTAGTAGCCGTCGTCGCCGTGCGGCACGACGAGCGACATGCCGTCCGCACCGCCGCGCAACGAGAGCACGACCAGCACGGCGGAGGCAGGTGTCAGTCCGGCGGCCGACGCGGAGACGGTCGCGTTGCCGACCAGGAAGGTGGCGCCGCCGAGGGCGAGTGCCCCTCGCAGGAGACTGCGCCGGCTCATGTCGGCGAACTCGGGGCAGCAGGCGTCCTCGGCCGAGGGGAGGCAGATCGGGTCCATGGCAGTCACCGCCGGAAGAAGTCGGGGGAGTCGAGGAAGGTCGAGAGCAGCCGGCCGAACTCCCACTGGATCAGGGCGTGCTCCTGGGTGATCTGCTCGTGCGCGGCGATGCCGAGGGCGGTGCGGCAGGCGTGCTGCAGGCGCTGGTCCGCGTGCCGGTGCAGGATCTGCTGCGACAGGTGGTCGACGAGGTGGTCGAAGCGCACCGACTTCGAGGGCAGCCACGAGACCGGCGTCCGGTACCGGATCCCGTCCGTGGGCCACCAGCCGTTGGCCATCGAGTAGTGCGTCGACATCGAGCCCATCACCCGCGACGGCGAGCTCCACGCCGCGCCCACGATCGGACGGCCGTTCGGCGCGGGCCAGGCCATCGGCTCCTGGCCGATCGTGCTGGTCTGCCACACCAGTGCGTGCACACGGTCGGTGTCGTGGATGTTCTTCGGCTTCGTGACGTGGATGTCGAGCAGCCGGTAGCTCGCGACCAGGTCGTTCTCGGGGTCGCGGATCACCTGGCCCACCGAGTGCTTGAACTCGGCGGAGTCGACCAAGGCCCGCAGCACCGGCTTGATCTGTGTCCCGTTGGCCCGGAAGACACGGGCGAGGTGGTTCACCAGCCGCCGGGGCGGCCGGTCGGAGACGAACGCCGTCGCCAGCTTCGTCGCGATGTGCTGGGCGGTGGCCGGATGGTGCGCCAGGTAGTGCAGGTACTCCCGCGTGAGCTGCTTGCCGTTCGCGGCGTGGTTCTTCCGGTGGAACCCGAGGACCTTGACGTGACCGCGGTAGTGCGAGCCCGGGTCGTAGAAGGCCGCCCAGGTGTCCCAGAGGTCCACGCGCCAGCCGGTCAGGATCCGCGCCGAGTCGACCACGTCGTGCTCGTGGTAGTCGGCGGCGAGGCCGACCGTGTGCAGCTCGAGGAGCTCGCGGCCCTGGTTCTCGTTGGGGTGGTCCTTGTCGGACACGGCGTTGCCGAGGTACATCCCCATCGCGGGGTGCACGCTCACGGCCTGGAGCAGCGACTCGAAGGAGTCCAGGGCTCGGGCCCGGATCGCGTGGCCGTAGCGGGCCCGCCAGGTGTAGACGCCGTCCGCGCTCACCGGCACGTTGAAGTGGTTCTCCCAGAACTCCGTCATCACCTCCAGGACCTGCTGGCGACTGCTCATCCGTCGCAGCAACAGCCAGGTCTGGTAGTCGGCCATCAGGTTCCAGCCGTAGAGCTTGCCGCTCTCGTTCGCGTCGGAGACCGCCCGCGGCGACCAGCGCAGCTGGGGGAACGCACGGTCGAGGGCACGTCCCCGGGAGTCGTGGACGTGGTGCGGGCTGAGCTGCCACTCGAACCACTCGCGGGCGCCGCCCTTCTCGGCGACCTCGCGTGCCAGCGCCGGGGTCACGCCGTACGAGAAGCGGCCGACCAGGTGGCGGGCCTGGGTGCCGAGGAGCTTCGTGCCGTGGTGGTGCCCGGCGGCTGCGGCCGCCTCGGGGACCGTCTGGGCGACGAGCCCGGCTCCGGCGACGAGACCGGCACCCGCCAGGAGTGCCCTGCGGGCGGTCGAACGGGTCTCCGGCTGGTCCGCGTCGGGACCGATGGCCGCGGTGTCCATGGCGGGGGCTGAGTCCATGGGGGGCTCCACTCGTGCGTGACCGCGGACCCCCCGGACCGGCGGCGAAATGTCAGAGGTCAAGGAGAAACCTAGGGGATGACCGGGGCCGCGTGGCCGATTCGACGCACATTTTCACCGGAGGTGCTCGGCCGGTCGCGCCCGGCGATCGGGGAATGGCCCCGGGGTCGTCTCCCGGTCGTCACCGGGCCTTCACCGGGTCGTGACCCAAATCGGGGTAGGCAGGGCACGGATCGGGGATTAACGTCGACAGCACGATGTACGGGGGAAGCCAACGTTCTCGGGGCCTCCCGGGCTGGCGCGCACTGAGTCGCGGACCCGTCCGGGCGAGCCTCGCTGCGTGCCTGGTCGCTGTCCTCGCCGCGGCACTGATCGGCGGCGGGCGTCAGCCGGCGCGTGACGTCCTGGCCGGCGCCGCCGCCCCACCCGAGGGACCGGCCGCCGTCACGCCGACCGTTCCGCCCGTGCAGCTGCCTCATCCGACCGGACGCCAGGTGCACCAACCCGCGTCCCTGTCCAAGCCGGCGTCGCACACCGTGGCCGTCGGTGCGACGGACATCCCGGTCGTGGCGTTGACGGCGTACCAGCGCTCGGCAGTCGTCATCGGCGCCGCGGACCCGTCCTGCGGTCTCGACTGGGCCCTGCTGGCGGCCATCGGCGACGTCGAGTCCGACCACGGCCAGGTCGGCGGGAGCCACCTCGACCAGGACGGGATCGCACACCCGCCGATCATCGGCCCGCGGCTCGACGGACGCCACGGCACCTCGAAGGTCGCGGACACCGACGCCGGGCGGCTCGACGGCGACTCCCGCTTCGACCGGGCGGTCGGACCGATGCAGTTCCTGCCGTCCACCTGGGCCGCGGTCGCCGTGGACGGCGACGGCGATGGACGCCGCGACGTGCAGGACATCGACGACGCGGCGCTCGGATCGGCCGTCTACCTCTGTGCCGGCGACGACGACCTGGCGACCAAGGCCGGGCAGCGACGGGCGCTGCTGCGCTACAACCACAGCGACGCGTACGCCGCCCGCGTGCTCACGATCGCCGCCGACTACCGCGACAGCAGCGTCCTGGTGCCGGGTACGACGACCGAGGCACTCGGCCCGCTCTCCGACGTCGGCCTGCCGGGTCGTGACCAGGGTCCCGACCACGGTGACCAGCCAGGCCCGTCCACGGACCAGCAGTCGGCCGGCGTCGGCGACCCCGGGGTCACGCCGAGCCCCACGCCGAGCCCCACGCCGAGCCCCACGCCGAGCCCCACGCCGACGCCGACCCAGACGCCGACGCCCACCCCGACGCCCACGCCCACCCCGACGCCCACGCCGACGGAGCCGGCGGAGCCGCCGGTCCTGCCCGACCCGTTACCGGACGAGCTGGCCGACCTCACGGCCGAGCAGGTCACGGCGTACGACGACGCGTGGGCGACCTGCGACGACGACCTGGCCACCGGCTGGTCGACCGACTCGGACACCGTCGACACGCTGACGTCCTGCCTCGCCGACGAGGTCGGCGTCACCACCGACGACCCCGACCTGCTGGCGGTCGTGGACTGGCTGGTGGCCAACGAGGACCCGCTGCCCGAGTGACCCGTCGCCCGACTCGGCCGGCCGGGGCCGACTCTGTAGAGTCTCCCGACACACGCCTCTTCCGAGACTTCCCTCGACAAGGACCCCGACCCGCCCATGGACGGCTCTGACAGTCGCCCCTCGTCCTGCTCCTTCGGCCCGGGTGTGTTCGCGTGCTGACCGCATGGCTGCTGCTGGGGCTCTCCATCCTGCTGGTCGTCGCCGCGGGGGTCTTCGTCGCGGCCGAGTTCTCGTTCGTCACCGTCGACCGTCCGAAGGTGGCCCGGGCGGCCGCCGAGGGTGACGCCGCCGCGGCGGGTGTCCTCAAGGCCCTGCGGACGCTGTCGACGCAGCTCTCCGGTGCCCAGGTCGGGATCACGATCACCAACCTCGCCATCGGCTTCCTGGCCGAGCCGGCCGTCTCGCGACTGATCCGAGATCCGCTGCACGGGGTGGGCCTGCCCGACGGCGCCGTGGAGCCGGTGGCCGTCGCGATCGGCCTGACGGTGAGCTCACTGGTCACGATGATCTTCGCCGAGCTGGTCCCGAAGAACCTCGCGATCGCCCGTCCGATGGAGACCGCACGAGCCACCCAGGGCTTCCAGCGGGTCTTCACCGCCGTGGTGCGGGGTCCGATCCGGGTGCTCAACGGATCGGCGAACGCCATCGTCCGACGCCTCGGGATGGAGCCGCAGGAGGAGCTGCGGTCCGCTCGATCCTCCACCGAGCTCGCGTCGCTGATCTCGCGCTCCGCCGACGTCGGCACCCTCGACGCCGACACCGCCGAGCTGATGGAGCGGTCCGTGGAGTTCGGTACGCGCACGGCCGGCGAGATCATGACGCCGCGCGTCCGCACCGTCAGCCTCGAGGCCAACGACCGGGCGTGGGCGGTGATCGAGCTGGCCCGGCAGACCGGCCACTCGCGGTTCCCCGTGCTCGACCACGACGACACGGTGATCGGCACGGTGCACGTCAAGCACGCGGTGGCGCTGCCGATCACCGAGCGCCAGACCACCAAGGTCAAGCACCTGATGTCCCGGCCGATCGTCGTCCCGGACTCGCTGCGCCTCGACCCGTTGCTCGCCCTGCTGCGCCACGAGGGCCAGCTCGCGGTGGTCCTCGACGAGTACGGCGACCAGGCCGGCATCGTCACCATCGAGGACGTCATCGAGGAGATCGTCGGCGACATCGCCGACGAGCACGACCGGCTCGGTGCGAGGGGACGCCGGCGCAGCGACGGCTCGTGGTCGCTGTCCGGGCTGCTCCGGCCCGACGAGGTCGAGGACCTCACCGGCATCGAGCTGCCGGACCACGAGGACTACGACACCATCGCCGGGCTGGTCCTCCAGGTGCTCGGCCGCGTGCCCGCGCGCGGTGACGTGGCCGAGGTCCCGGTGCCCGACCGTGCCGACCCCGACCAGCCGGAGCGGCAGCGCCTGGCCCTGCTCACGGTCGAGCACATGGACGGCCTCCGGATCGACCGGCTGTCCTTGCGGGTGCTGGACGGCTCGACGGCGGACGCCGACGGTGGGGGGGCGGACGCATGAGCACCACCACGTCGGTCCTGCTGGCGATCCTCCTGCTCCTCGGCAACGCGTTCTTCGTGGCGGCCGAGTTCGCCCTGGTCTCCGCGCGACGGAGCCAGATCGAGCCACGCGCCGAGGCCGGGTCGCGGCTCGCTCGCACGACCCTCCGCGCCATGGAGAACATGTCGCTGGTGATCGGCGTCAACCAGCTCGGGATCACGGTGTGCTCCCTGGTCCTCGGCGCCGTCGCCGAGCCGACGGCCGCGCGGCTGCTGGAGCCCGTGCTGCACGCCGTGCATGCCCCGGAGTCCCTCCGGCACCCGATCGCCTTCACGATCGGGCTCGCCGTCGTCGTCTACCTGCACGTCGTGCTCGGGGAGATGATCCCGAAGAACATCGCCCTCGCGGGTCCGGACCGCGCGGCGCTGGTGCTGGGGACCCCGATCTGGACGATCGTGTCCGTGACCCGGCCGGTGATCGCGGCCGTCAACACCCTGGCGTCCGGAGTGCTCCGCGTCGTCGGCGTGGGCCTCATGGACGAGGTGAGCTCGACGTACACCCGGGAAGAGGTCGCCGCTCTCGTCGAGGAGTCGCGCGGCGAGGGCCTGCTCGAGGAGGGCGAGTACGACCGGCTGTCGGGCGCCCTGGGCTTCACCGAGAAGACGGTCGAGACCGTGCTCATGCCGCCGGCGACCCTGCAGACCGTACGCCGCGGCTCGACCGGCGCCGACGTCGAGGCGCTGTGTGCGGCCACCGGCTTCAGCCGGTTCCCGGTGGTCGGCGACGACGAGGAGCTGGTCGGCTACCTGCACATCAAGGACGTCCTCGAGACCGACGAGGCGCGCCGCAACCGGCCGGTCGAGGACAAGTGGATCCGGCCGTTCGCGCCGGTGCAGAAGGACGACCTGCTGCACGACACCCTGGAGAAGCTGCAGCGTCGGGGCGCTCACATGGCTCGCGTGGTGGACGCCGCCGGCAGCACCGTCGGGGTCGCCACGCTGGAGGACGTGATCGAGGAGCTGGTGGGGGAGATCCGGGACACCGCTCACCTCGAGCTCCCGGCGTACCCGGGAGCCGAGCGAGGCGCCGACGAGTGAGCGCCGGACGATGAGATCCCGCCGGATAAGGTGTCCGGGGCGAACCGGGCGGGGAAGGTGCAGGCGGTAGTGGCGGACGATGCGGCACGCGACGAGGCGCGCATCTGGACCGTCCCCAACGCGTTGAGCTTCCTCCGCCTGCTCGGCGTCCCGCTGTTCCTGTGGCTGGTGCTGGGACCGGAGGCCGACGGCTGGGCGCTCGCGCTGCTCGCGGCGTCCGGGATCACCGACTACCTCGACGGCTACCTCGCAAGGCGGCTCCGCCAGACCTCCCAGCTCGGTCAGGTGCTCGACCCCGTGGCCGACCGGCTGTACATCCTCGCGGTCGTCATCGGCCTGGCGCTGCGCGACATCGTCCCCTGGTGGTTCGCGATCCTGCTGCCGCTGCGCGACCTGCTCCTGTGGGGGCTGGTGCCGATCCTGCGCACGCGTGGGTACAGCGCGCTGCCCGTCCACTTCCTCGGCAAGGCCGCGACGTTCAACCTGCTCTACGCCTTCCCGCTCCTGCTCCTCGGCGACGGCACCGGCGCGACGGCGACGCTGGCGAAGGTGTTCGGCTGGGCCTTCGCGGGCTGGGGGATCGGGCTCTACTGGTGGGCCGGGATCCTCTACGCCTACCAGGTCTACAAGCTCGTCAAGACCACCGAACGCCGGGTGGTGGCGCATGGCTGAGGCGCCCGTCGCTCCCGGTCCGCGGTCCCGCCGCAGCGGCCCCGACCTTCCCGAGCACGTCACCGTGCCTCTGCTGTCGCTGATCACCCAGAGGTCGCTCGACGCCGACTACGAGCACGTCGCGGCCCGCCGGCGAGAGAGGGGAGGTTCCGCGTCCACCCACCCGGTGCCGCGGCGTACGGCGGGCCTCGTGCTGCTGGCCTTCGGGCTCCTCGTCACCGTCGCCGCGGTGCAGACGAGCCGCAACGCCTCGGCCTCCGACGCCAGCCGGGACGTTCTCGTCCAGCAGATCAACCTCCGTCGCGACGGCCTGAGCAAGCTCCTGAAGCAGGTGCACAGCGAGCAGACCCAGGTGCTCGCGCTCCAGACGAGCACCAGTCGGCTCCGCACCCAGATGCAGGCGGAGGAGGCCCGCCTCCAGAGACTGGGCGTCCGCACGGGTTTCGGGGCGGTCAAGGGTCCTGGTATCCAGGTGACGGTGAGCAGTGCGCCCGACAGCGCCGGCAGCCAGCTGGTCCGCGACTCCGACCTGACCCTGCTCACCGACGCGCTCTGGGCCGCGGGCGCCGAGGCGATCAGCGTGAACGGCCAACGCCTGACCGTCCTGAGCGCGTTCCGCAACGTCGGCATCGGGATCCTGGTGAACGCCGTGCCGATCAGCCCGCCGTACGTCTTCGACGTCGTCGGCAGTCCCGACACGATGCCCGCGAGCCTGCTGTCGAGCCCCATCGGCGAGAAGTGGTACGCGCTCAAGGACAGCCTCGGGTTCCGGTTCGACGTCCGCAACGGTGGCACGATGTCGCTGCCGGCGGCGCCGCCGCCCCAGCTCCGGGACGCGCAGGTCGCGACCGGGAAAGACGGGAACACGCAGACGGGGGAGAACGGGTCATGATCGCCGCGCTCGGACTTCTGGTGGGTGTCATCCTCGGGCTGATCTTCACCCCGGACGTGCCGTCGGGACTCGACCCCTACCTCCCGATCGCGGTGGTCGCGGCGCTGGACGCCGTCTTCGGTGCCCTGCGCGCCTATCTGGAGGGGATCTTCGACGACAAGGTCTTCGTCGTCTCCTTCTTCTCCAACGTCGTGATCGCGGCCGCGATCGTCTACCTCGGCGACAAGCTGGGCGTCGGCGGCCAGCTGTCCACGGGCGTGATCGTGGTGCTCGGCATCCGGATCTTCTCCAACGTCGCCCAGATCCGGCGGTACCTCTTCCATGCCTGACGAGCCCGACGACGTCGAGGCTCCCGACGTCCTTCCCGCGGACCCCTCGTCGAACGGGTCCGGGTCGGCGGACGAGGCCGGCCGGGAACGCCTGCGCGAGGCGCTGTTCCGCCCCTCCCGTGGCCAGATCGTCGTCGGCGTCCTGCTGGCCGTCCTGGGGTTCGCCGCGATCACCCAGGTCCGGACGAACACCACCGACAACACCTACGCCGGCTACCGCGAGCAGGATCTGGTCGACGTCCTCTCGGGGCTGTCGGACACCTCCGAGCGGGCGCAGACGCAGATCAACAGCCTCGAGGCGTCGCGGCGTCGGCTCGAGCAGAACCGGCAGGCCCAGAGCGCGGCGATCGCGGCGGCGCAGAAGCAGGCCGAGGAGCTCAGCATCATGGCCGGGTGGGTGCCGGCCACCGGCCCGGGCATCCGGCTGACCGTCACCGAGGGTCCCCGCCCGATCGACGTCGACACCGTCCTCGACACGATCGAGGAGCTGCGGTCGGCCGGTGCGGAGGCGATGCAGGTCAACGGCAAGGTGCGGCTCGTGGCACAGAGCGCGATCGAGACGGCACCGGGTGGCCTGACCATCGACGGCACGCTGGTCACCTCGCCGTACGTCTTCGACGCGATCGGTGACCCCCACACGCTCAGCGGGGCGCTGGAGCTGGTGGACGGACCGATCGCCCAGTTCAAGAGCGACGCCGACGCGACGGTCGACCTCGAACGGCTCGACTCCCTGGACATCACCGCGGTCCGGCAGCCGACCACCCCGCGGTACGCCCAGCCCCAGTGACCACGGGTAGCCTGCCCACGAGTCCGACCGACACCAGCCCGGTCGTGCAGACCTGACGCTGGGCGGCAGTCCACGCCGCTGAGGAAGAGGAGAGCCGTGTACCCCGACGACCTGAAGTACACCGCGGAGCACGAGTGGGTGCGCACGCCCGGCGAGGCCGACGGGTCGGTGCGCGTCGGCATCACCCACTACGCCCAGGACCAGCTCGGCGACATCGTGTACGTGTCGCTCCCCGCGGTCGGCGAGACGGTCACCGCCGGCGCGGCCTGCGGTGAGCTCGAGTCCACCAAGTCGGTGAGCGACGTCTACGCGCCCGTCGACGGCGACGTGGTCGCCGTGAACGAGAGCCTCGACACGACCCCGGAGCTGGTGAACAGCGACCCGTACGGCGGCGGCTGGCTCTACGAGGTCGTGCCCGCGGACGCCGGTTCCGTCGACGGACTGCTGGACGCCGCGGCGTACCAGGCGACGCTGGGGGAGTGACCCGGCCGACGCGTTCGCCGGCCGGTGTCCGCGTCCCGAGTGAAGTCTCCCGGCACCTGGAAGGTGCCTGGTAAGTTCGCAGGAACCATCAACCTCAGCCCTTCCCTGAGGGTTCGGACAGGAGACGATCGCCGATGCCGTACTGCACCAACTGCGGCAACGCGAACCCCGACGGCGCGCGCTTCTGCTCCCAGTGCGGCTCACCCCTGGTGAACGAGCAGGTCCCGCCGGGCGGCGGCGACTCGACCGCGACGATCAGCATCGCGGGCTCCGGTGCCGAGATCTCCTCCGACCGGCAGCTGAACCCGGTGGACGCCGCGGCGGTCGACGCCCTGCCCGTGGGGTCGGCGCTGCTGGTGGTGCAGCGCGGACCCGGCGCCGGCAGTCGGTTCCTGCTCGACAAGGACGTCACGACCGCCGGGCGGCACGCCGACAGCGAGATCTTCCTCGACGACGTGACCGTCTCCCGCCGCCACGCGACGTTCACCCGCGAGGGCAACACCTTCACGGTGGCGGACGCCGGGAGCCTGAACGGCACCTACGTCAACCGCGACCGCATCGACACGGTCGTGCTCAAGGACACCGACGAGGTGCAGATCGGCAAGTACCGCCTCGTCTTCTTCCAGGGCCACGAGCCCGCCCACGACCGCGCCGCAGCCCCGCAAGAGTGACCGGCACCGTGGAGGGCAGTGCCGCCGCCTCCGGCCGGGTACGCCACAACATCGGTGAGGTCCTCGACGTCCTGCGCCCCGACTTCCCCGGGGTGACGATCCCGAAGATCCGCTTCCTGGAGGACAAGGGGCTGATCAAGCCCGAGCGCACCCCGGCCGGCTACCGGAAGTTCTCGGTCGAGGACATCGACCGCCTGCGCTACATCCTGCGCATGCAGCGGGACCACTACCTCCCGCTGCGGGTCATCGGCGAGCACCTCGACGCGATCGACCGCGGGATGGCGCCGCCTCCGCTCGAGCAGGTGGTGCCGACCGTGCCGACGGTGGCGCTGTCCGCCGACGGGACGCCGTCGCCGGACTCGTTCCTGCGGCGCGACAACCTGCGGCTCTCGCGCAAAGAGCTGCTGAAGATCGCCGAGGTCTCCGAGGACCTCCTGACGCAGCTGGAGCAGTTCGGCCTGATCACGCCGCGCGCCGGCACCGGCCACTACGACACCGACGCGCTGGTGATCGCGACGACGGCCCGCGAGCTCGCGGAGTTCGGGCTGGAGCCCCGTCACCTGCGCGCCTTCAAGACCGCCGCCGACCGCGAGGTCGGGCTGGTCGAGCAGGTCGTCGCCCCCCAGAAGCGCGGGCGGGACGCGGCGGCCCGGGGCCGCGCGGAGGAGACGGTCAGCGAGATCGCGGCCCTCTCGGTGCGGCTCCACGCCACGTTGGTCAAGGCGGGTCTGCGCGGTCGCTGAGACCCGTGGCGGCGGGTCGCGGGCGGGTGCCTCGGTGGCCGGAGTGCGGTCTCCGGCCGGGGGTACTGTGGAGGCATGCGCGAGGTCGACGTCCTGGGTGTCCGGGTCGAGATGCCGTCGAACAGCCCGATCGTGCTGCTGCGGGAGGTCGAGGGCCAGCGCTACCTGCCCATCTGGATCGGGGCGGTCGAGGCGACGGCGATCGCCTTCGCCCAGCAGGGCGTCGTACCACCCCGTCCGCTGACGCACGACCTGCTCAAGGACGTCCTCGAGTCGACCGGCAACGAGCTCACCGAGGTCCGGATCACCGAGGTCAAGGACGGCATGTTCTTCGCCATCCTCGTGCTCGCCTCCGGCGTGGAGGTCAGCGCCCGTCCGTCGGACTCGATCGCGCTCGCGCTGCGCACCGGGAGCCGGATCCTGTGTGCCGACGAGGTGCTCGCCGAGGCCGGACTCGATGCTCCCGCCGAGCAGGAGGACGAGGTGGAGCGTTTCCGCGAGTTCCTGGACCAGGTCTCGCCGGAGGACTTCGAGACCCGCTGAGCCTGCTCAGAGCCACCTGGCCGAGCGGTGCCATCAGCCTCAGCCTGAGGTTGAGGGTTGCGACACGCCGCCTCGCTCTTTGACGGGGGTGCAGCGCGGGCTTACCTTGAACTGTCCTCGTTGTAACTCCACCGATGTGGCTTGCGCCGTACGGTTCCCCGGGAGAGACACCACACGAGGTTCCACCACGGAGGTCACAGTGTCCGACACCGAGCAGCGCGGGACGAAGAGCCCGGCCGACGAGACCGAGGCGGTCCGTGCGGCCGAGGCGGCGGAGGAGCAGGGTCTGCTCTTCGCCGACGACGTCTCCCCGCTGCCCAGCGACACCGGGTACCGCGGCCCGACCGCGTGCAACGCCGCCGGCATCACCTACCGCCAGCTCGACTACTGGGCACGCACCGGCCTGGTCGAGCCGTCCGTGCGCAGCGCCACCGGCTCCGGCTCGCAGCGGCTGTACTCCTTCCGCGACATCCTCCTGCTCAAGGTGATCAAGCGGCTGCTCGACGCGGGCATCTCGCTGCAGCAGATCCGCACCGCCGTCCAGCACCTCCGTGCCCGCGGCACCGACGACCTGACCCGCGTGACGCTGATGAGTGACGGGGCCTCCGTGTACGAGTGCACGAGCGACGACCAGGTCATCGACCTGCTCCAGGGCGGCCAGGGCGTGTTCGGCATCGCCATCGGTGGCGTCTGGCGGGAGATCGAGGGCACCCTCTCGGAGCTCCCGAGCGAGCGCACGGCCGAAGAGGACCACGGCGCCCACGCGAACGACGAGCTCGCCGCGCGCCGCGCCCGCCGTCTCGGTTAGAGCCCCGGACGGCGTGGGACCCCGCGGCGCCGCGCGGGCGCGTCTGGCTGCCGGCCGGTGGCCGGCGACACGTGGCGGCGCGGCGGCCGCACGCTGGCGGGCCCAGGTTGGCAGGCGGTGCGGCCGCCGCGGGCCGCACACGTGTCGCCGGCCTCCGGGTCGGGAGCCCTTCGCGACCGCACCGTCCAGCATGCGCGGTCTCAGAAGCCACCGCGTTAGAGTGGGGACGCTGACGATCCCGCACGGGAGAGTCTTCGCCCGGGCGGTGACCTCCGTCCGGAAACGGAGCGCCGAAGGGGCAACCCCTCCCCGGAACCTCTCAGGCGCCAGGACCGTGCGGGTCAGGCAACTCTGGAGCACCGGACCACCACGCGCCGGGACGACAGAGGGGGAGGCGAATCTGACGATCCAGTCGAGGAGCCACCCGTGAGCCAGCAGCCCGTCTTCGCCGACCGCCACGTCGGACCGCGTCCGGACGATCTCGCCCGGATGCTCGAGCGGGTCGGCTTCGACTCGCTCGACGACCTGATGGCCGCGGCTGTCCCGCCGAAGATCGCCTCGCGGACCCTCGACCTCCCCGAGCCGCTGTCGGAGTACGACGCCGCACGCGAGCTGCGCCGACTGGCCGCGGCGAACGGCCCGGCCGAGTCGATGATCGGCGTGGGGTACCACGCCACGATCACCCCGGCCGTGATCCGCCGCAACGTGCTCGAGGACCCCAGCTGGTACACGGCCTACACGCCGTACCAGCCCGAGATCTCCCAGGGCCGGCTCGAGGCGCTGCTGAACTTCCAGACCGTCATCGGCGACCTGACCGGCCTGCCGACCGCCAACGCGAGCCTGCTCGACGAGGGGACGGCCGCCGCGGAGGCGATGACCCTGGTCCGGCGGGCCAAGCGCACCGCCAGCGGGCCGTTCGTGGTCGACTCCGATGCGTTGCCGCAGACGATCGAGGTGCTGCGCACCCGGGCCGACGCGATGGGGATCGACGTCGTGGTCGCCGACCTCGCCGACGGTCTGCCGGACGGTGAGGTGTCGGGGGTCCTCGTGCAGTACCCCGGTGCGTCCGGGCGGATCCTCGACCCGCGTCCGGTGATCGACGCGGTCCACGAGCGGGGAGCCCTGGCCGTCGTCGCCGCCGACCTCCTCGCGCTGACCCTGCTGGAGGCGCCCGGCGAGCTCGGGGCCGACGTGGTGGTGGGGTCGTCGCAGCGGTTCGGCGTGCCGATGTTCTACGGCGGCCCGCACGCCGGCTTCATGTCCGTCGCGGCAGGACTCGAGCGCCATCTGCCGGGGCGCCTGGTCGGGGTGTCGGTCGATGCCGAGGGCCGACCGGCGTACCGGCTGGCCCTGCAGACGCGGGAGCAGCACATCCGCCGGGACAAGGCGACCTCCAACATCTGCACCGCTCAGGTCCTGCTCGCCGTCGTCGCCTCGATGTACGCCGTGTACCACGGCCCTGAAGGCCTGCAAGGCATCGCGGAGCGGATCCACCGTCGCGCCCATCGCCTGGCCGAGATGCTCCGCTCCGCAGGGATCGAGGTCGTGCACACCGAGTTCTTCGACACCGTGCTCGCGCGCGTCCCGGGGGGAGCGGACGCCGCCGTCGCGCGTGCACGCGACGGTGGCCTGCACCTGCGACTCGTGGACGCCGACCACGTGGGCGTCAGTGTGGGGGAGACGGCCTCGGACGCCACCGTCGCCGCGGCCGCGAAGGCGATCGCAGGTGAAAACGAGATCGGTGGCTGGATCGACGGGTTCTCCCTGCCCGAGAGTCTCGAGCGCTCGACGCCGTACCTGACCCACGAGGTGTTCTCGAGCCACCGCAGCGAGACCCAGATGCTGCGCTACCTGCGCACCCTCTCGGCCCGCGACTACGCGCTCGACCGCGGGATGATCCCGCTCGGCTCGTGCACCATGAAGCTCAACGCGACCACGGAGATGGAGCCGGTCTCGATGCCGGGCTTCGCGGACCTGCACCCGTTCGCGCCGGCTGCCGACGCGGCGGGCTACCGCGAGCTGATCGACCAGCTCGAGTCCTGGCTCGCCGAGGCGACCGGGTACGACCGCGTCTCGATCCAGCCGAACGCCGGGTCTCAGGGCGAGCTGGCCGGGCTGCTGGCGATCCGTGGGTACCACCGGGCGAACGACGGGGCCACCCGCGACGTCTGCCTGATCCCGTCGTCCGCGCACGGCACGAACGCCGCCTCCGCGGTGATGGCCGGCATGCGAGTCGTCGTCGTGAAGGCCGCCGAGGACGGCGCGGTCGACCTCGACGACCTGCGACGTCTCTGCGACGAGCACCGCGAGTCGCTGGCGGCGATCATGGTCACCTACCCCTCGACGCACGGCGCGTACGAGGACACGATCACCGAGCTGTGCGCGATCGTGCACGAGGCCGGCGGCCAGGTGTACGTCGACGGCGCCAACCTGAACGCTCTGCTGGGCTACGCCCGACCGGGGGAGTTCGGCGGCGACGTCTCGCACCTGAACCTGCACAAGACCTTCTGCATCCCGCACGGTGGCGGCGGGCCCGGGGTCGGCCCGGTCGCGGTGCGGTCCCACCTCGCGCCGTACCTGCCGACGCATGCCGGACACCCGGACCCCGAGCACCGCGAGGGCATCGGGGCGATCAGCGCGGCGCCGTACGGCTCCGCGGGCATCCTGCCGATCTCGTGGGCCTACATCGCGATGATGGGCGCGGAGGGGCTGCGGCGGGCGACCGCGACGGCCGTGCTGGCCGCCAACTACATCGCCTCCCGGCTCGACGACGCCTACCCGGTGCTCTACAAGGGGCACGGCGGGCTGGTCGCGCACGAGTGCATCCTCGACCTGCGCGGGCTCACCAAGACCTCGGGCGTGACCGTGGACGACGTCGCGAAGCGGCTGATCGACTACGGCTTCCACGCGCCGACGATGTCGTTCCCGGTGGCCGGCACGCTGATGGTCGAGCCGACGGAGTCGGAGGACCTCGCCGAGATCGACCGCTTCTGCGACGCCATGCTGGCGATCCGCGCGGAGATCGACCAGGTCGAGCGAGGGGAGTGGAGCGTCGAGAAGTCGCCGCTGCGCGGTGCCCCGCACACGTCCCGCGCCATCGTGGGCGACTGGGACCGGGCCTACCCCCGCGAGGTCGCCGCGTTCCCGACCGGTCCCGACCCGGACAAGTACTGGCCCCCGGTCGCCCGGATCGACCAGGCGTACGGCGACCGCCACCTGGTCTGCTCGTGCCCGCCGCCGGAGGCGTTCGCTGAGGCACCGGACGACGCCTGAGGCGACGGCGCCCAGGACCGGCTGAGCGGGACGGCCGTCCCGGACTGTTCCACTGTTCAGTCAGGGGGGACATACTCGACCCCATGCGCATGACCAGGCTGGTCGGCTCGGGTTCGGTGGCACTCGCCGTGGTGGCGGGGGTGATCACGGCATCGCCCGGAGCGGGGGCGTCGGCCACGCCCGCGCCCGGAGGCCCGGGGCTGTCGCCGACCGTGCAGGTGTCGGTGATGACGCAGAACATCTTCTACGGCGGGGACGACTACGACCTGTCCACCGGCGACTTCTGCGCCGTCCCGAACGGCTGCCCCCGGGCGCTGCACCGGCTCGCGCACGTCATCGAGAAGAGCGGCGCCGACGTCGTCGGGGTCCAGGAGGCGGAGAACAACACTCGGAAGCTGGCCCATCTGCTCGGCTGGTACGGGAGCCCGCGCGCTCACGTCATCTCGAGGTTCCCGATCCTCGACCCGCCGCACAGCCAGGGCTTGTTCACCTACGTCGAGCCGGTACCGGGCCGGGTGATCGCGGTGGCGAACACCCACCTGCCGTCGACGCCGTACGGGCCCTACCGGGTGCAGGCGGGCTGGTCGAAGAAGCGCGTGCTGGCGCTCGAGCGGCGCCTGCGCGTCCGCGCGCTGGCACCACTGCTACGCCGCCTGCCGCGGCTGGCAGACCGGGGGGTCCCGCTCTTCCTCACCGGTGACTTCAACAGCCCGTCGTACCTCGACTGGACCGCGGCGGTCGCGCACAAGCGCCCGAAGGTCCCGTACGTCGTGCGCTGGCCGGCGAGCAAGGCGCTGGCCGACGCGGGGTTCGAGGACTCCTACCGCGACGTGCACCCGGATCCGGTGCAGGACCCGGGCTACACCTGGTCACCCGGTGGTCCCGAGACGCGCAAGCACGACTTCTCCGACCGGATCGACTGGGTGCTCCATGACGGTCCGGCCACCACGGTCTCGAGCCGGCTGGTGGGGGAGCGGGGCAACCCCCAGGTCGACATCGCGGTCACGCCGCCGTACCCGACGGACCACCGCGGCGTGGTCTCGACGTTCGACCTGACACCGGCTCCGGCGCCCCTCAACGTGACGCCGCACCAGCGGCGCGTCGTCCTCGGCCATGGTCCGCTGCGGGTGCGTTTCCACGCGCGTGGGCTCCCGGGCGAGGTGATCGGTCTCAGGCGGGTCGGGCGACCCCACCAGCTCACCCGCCAGGTCAACGCCCGTGGTCGGCGGAACGCCGTCGTCCAGGTGCGGACCTCCCACCTGAGGCCGGGGCACTACCGAGTCGTCCTCCGGGACGATGCGACGGGCAAGACCGAGGCCAGCGCGCCGATCTGGGTCTACCGGCCGCACCGCCCGGCGAGGATCACGACCGACCGGCGCGTCTATCGAGCCGGCAGCGCGATCCGGGTCAGCTGGACGCGAGCACCGGGGAACAACCTCGACTGGGTCAGCCTGTTCCCGTGCCACGCCCGGTGTGCGGGGCCGGGTGGGTACACGATCTACCGCTACACGCGCACCATGGTCGAGGGGTCGCTGACGTTGGGGCGGCAGAACTATCTCGGGTACGGATCGGTCCGGTCGCTGCCACCGGGACAGTACGTCGCGCGCGTGCTCACCGACGACGGCTACCACTCGATCGGGACGTCCCCGAGGTTCCGCATCGTCCGGCGCTGACCGGAGCCCGTTGCCGGACGGGGTCGGCCACCGGAGAGCCTCACATGGCCTGGGAGACGCTCGACATGTTGAAGTCGGGGACCCGGAGCGCGGGCATGGCGGTGCGCGAGAAGTAGTCGTCGCCCCACTCCCTGCTGAACGCGGGCACGGTCGCGGACGCGTGGCTGAACCTGCGGAGCAGGTCGACCGGGCTCTCGTTGAACCGGAAGTTGTTGACCGCGCCGGTGATCTCGCCGTCCTCGACGAGGTACACGCCGTCGCGGGTCAGCCCGGTGAGCAGCAGCGTCTGCGGGTCGACCGCGCGGATGTACCACAGGCAGGTCAGCAGCAGCCCGCGCTCGGTCCCGGCGACGAGGTCGTCGACCGAGCCGGAGCCGTCCTCGACCTCCAGCACGAGGTTGTCGATCTCCGGCGTGACCGGCTGCTCGGTCAGCGCGGCGGTCTCGCGGGTCTGGCGCAGCGACGTGAGGGTCCCGTTGCGGATCCAGTCGGTGCGTCCCAGCGGGAGCCCGTTGTCGAACACCGAGCGGTCGTCTCCCGACGACCCCACCATCACGTGGGGTGCGCACTCGAGCCCCGGGTACGCCGGGTCGGAGGCGAGTGTCACCCCGGGACGGACGAGCCGGTCACCCAGCAGGGTGCCGCCGCCCCGGCGGCTGTAGACCGAGTGACCGTCCAGGGCGTCGCGTGCCCCGGCGTACCAGTACGCGTCGATCATCACGTCGGCGATCGCGCTCGGCGGCAGGATCGTGTCGTAGCGCCCGGCCGGCAGGTCCACCCGCCGCGCGCCCCAGCCGAGGCGGGTCGCCAGCTCCGCCTCCAGGGCGAGCGCGTCGACGCCCACGAAGTCGCGGGTCGCCCCGCCGACCCAGGCGCTGTTCGTCAGGTCGCCGGTCTTGCCGGTGCACCCGTAGTGACCGGTGGGCTGGACGTGCCGGAGCCGCAGCCCCGTCGTCGACGCGAGGTACGTCGTGCTGACGTCGTGGGAGACGAACCCGTACAGCACGCGACCGCCGGACCGGGCCCGGCCGAACGCCTCGCCGAGCGCGGGCGCGAACGTGTCGAACACGTGGACGTCGGTCTCGGCCGGGGGCTCGTCCCAGTCGTCTGCCGCCGTCCCGCCCACGAGGTCCTGGGCGTCCGTGGCCGGGTCCGCGGCCCGCGCAGCCGCGTCGGCCGCGGCCACCAGGTCGCGCACCTGCTCGACCGTGGTCGCGCTGCCGGACACCGACGCAGCCGCAGGACCACCGGCCGGTCGGACGAACGAGATGACCGTGACGTCGACGCTGCGCATCTGGCCGTTGGTGGTCAGGGTGTTGTTCGCCCAGCGCAGGTTGGCGCCCGTGTGCTGGCGCGCGATCACGATGCAGTCGTCGGCGTCCGAGGAGGCGAGCGCCTGCTCGACCAGGTCCTGGACCGTGGTGGTCACCGTGGCAGCCATCAGTGCGCCCCCTCCGCGTCGGTGTTGAGGATCCGCACGTCGCGGAACAGGGCGGTCGGACAGCCATGACTCACCGCCGCGACCTGACCGGGCTGCGCCTTGCCGCAGTTGAACGCGCCGCCGAGCACCCACGTGCCCGGCCCGCCGACCGCCTCCATCGAGCCCCAGAACTCCGTCGTCGTCGCCTGGTACGCCGCGTCCCGGACCTGCCCGGCCAGCCGGCCGTCGCGGATGGCGTAGAAGCGCTGCCCGGTGAACTGGAAGTTGAACCGCTGCATGTCGATCGACCAGGACTTGTCGCCCACGACGTACAGCCCGCGCTCGACGCGTCCGATCAGGTCCTCGGTGCTGAGGTCCTCGGCGCCGGGCTGCAAGGAGACGTTCGCCATCCGCTGGATCGGGATGTGACCGGGGGAGTCGGCGAAGGCACAGCCGTTCGACCGGCGGTCGTTCAGCTCCGGGTGCAGGTGCGCCATCGGCCGGTCGAGCTGGTAGCCGACCAGGACGCCGTCGCGGACGATGTCCCAGCTCTGGGTGGCGACGCCCTCGTCGTCGTACCCGACGGTCGAGAGCCCGTGCTCGACCGTGCGGTCGCCGGTGACGTGCATGACCTTCGAGCCGTACTGCAGCGACCCGAGCTTGTCGATCGTCGCGAACGAGGTGCCGGCGTAGTTGGCCTCGTACCCGAGGGCGCGGTCGAGCTCGGTCGCGTGGCCGATCGACTCGTGGATGGTCAGCCACAGGTTGGACGGGTGGACCACCAGGTCGTAGGTGCCGGCCTCGACGGTGGGTGCGGCGAGCTTCTCGGCGAGCAGCTCGGGCACCTCGGCCAGCTCGGAGTCCCAGTCCCACGCGCCGTCGGCCGCCGACCCGTCGACGTACTCCCAGCCGCGGCCCACCGGGGGAGCGATGGACGTCATGTCGTCGAAGACCCCGCGCTCGTCGTCGGAGCCCATGGCCGTGAAGGTCGGGAGCATGCGGATGCGCTGCTGGGTCGTCCGGGTGCCGGTGAGGTCGGCGTAGAACTTGTTCTCGTGCACCTGCAGCACCTCGGCCGTGGCGTGCTGCACGGCGGAGTGCGCGCGGAGGCGTTCGGTCCAGCCGGCGAGCACGTCCGTCTTGTCGTGCACGGAGACCTCGAACGGGTCACGGAGGTACGACGACACCCAGGTGACGTCGTCGTACGCCGGCTCCGGGGCCAGCTCCACCGGGACCGTGGTGAGCGCCGACGAGACCTTGGCCACCTCGACTGCTGCCTCGGCCACCCGGACGGCTTCGTCCACCCCGAGGTGCACCCCCGACGCGAAGCCCCAGGCGCCGTCGTGGATCACCCTCACGGCGAACCCGAGGTCGACGTCGTCCGCGGCTCCCTGGAGGGCGCCGTCGCGCACCCGCACGTCCTGCCACCGGACCCGCTCGAACCGGAAGTCCGCGTGGCTGGCGCCGAGATCGCGGGCCCGCTGCAGTGCGGCGTCGGCGAGCGCGCGGTAGGGGAGCGCGGTGAAGGTGGGGTCGAGACCGGCCATGGGCTCGAACCTAACCCGTCAGCCGACCACCGCGAGCGTCGACCCTGCGCGCGACTTGCTCACCACGAGCTGCGTCGGGATGCGGTCGCGCATCTCCGCGACATGGCTGACGACGCCCACCGCCCGGCCGTTCTCGCGCAGCGAGTCGAGGATGTCGAGCACGTCGTCCAGCGTCTCGGCGTCGAGCGAGCCGAAGCCCTCGTCGACGAACAACGTCTGGAGGTCCGCCCCGCCGGCCTCGTGCGCCACGACGTCGGCGAGCCCGAGCGCGAGCGCGAGCGACACCACGAACGTCTCGCCTCCCGACAGCGTCGCCGGGTCACGGGACTCACCGGACCAGTCGTCCCGGACCACCAGGCTGAGCCCGCCGCGGCTCTCGCCGGCACCGCGTCGCCCGACGTGCTCGAGCGAGTAGCGCTGGTCGCTCATCCGGGCGAGTCGGGCGTTGGCCGCGGCCACCACCTGGGAGAGCCGGAAGGCCAGGACGTACGCCGACAGGCGCATCTGCAGCCGGTTGTCCGGCGCCTTGCCCTCGGCGAACGACGAGACGGACGTGGCCAGGGCCAGGCTGTCGCGCACCGGAGCCCAGGCGGCGAGGGCCGCATCGAGGCGCTCGGCCAACCCGCGGACGCGCTCGTCGGTACGCCTGGTCATCGCGGCCGTCGTACGGCACGCCTCCAGCGTCTCGGCGGCGACCCGAGCGGCGGTGTCGAGAGTCGCGAGCTCGGGAGCCGGCGTGGTCAGCAGGGCGAGGGCGTCCGGCTCGTCGAGGACCTGGCGGGCCGAGGCCAGGGACGTGCGGTGCTCCTGCACCGTCTGCTCGAGCACCTCGAGGGCGTCGGCCGGCAGCAGAGCATCGCGGGCCTCGTCGGCGCCGTCGAACCCGGCCTCGAGGGCGGCTCGGCCCAACGCCGTCGTCGCCTCGGCGAGGGAGTCACCGGCGGCCTCGAGCGCCGTGACGTCGTCGCGCACCGCGCGCAGCACGTCGCGCCGGGCCGAGAGGGTCTCGACCGCTGCCCGGAGCTCGGGGTGGGTGCCGCGGGCGGTGGAGACCTCGACCTCCAGCTCGCTCCGGCGGGAGCGCAGGTGCTCCAACGACGTGGTCAGCTCCGCCGCGCGCACCCGGCGCTCCGCGGTCGCCACGCCCAGCTCCGACGACCTGGCCGCGCACTCCTCGAGACGAGCGCGCAGCGGGTCGCACCGGGAAGCGCGGGCACGGAGCTCGGCGAGCGTCACCTGCGCCTGGCTGAGGGCACGCCGGACCTCGGCGGGATCGGTGTCGCCGGCGCCCTCACGCACGACGGCCACGGACGCCTCGAGCTCGCGCACCCGCAGCTGGAGGGCGAGCTCGACCGCCTGGGCGTCGTCCACGGCCCGCTGTGCCGCGCGCTCCGCCTCGGCATCGGGATGTCCCTCGGAGGGACGCGCCGGATGGGGGTGGTCGACCGAGCCGCACACCGGGCAGTCGCCACCCACCACCAGGTCGCCGGCGAGCTCCGCCGCCATCCCGGCGATGCGGCGCTCGCGGAGGTCGAGCAGGTGCTCGCGCAGGTCGACCACCGCACGTCGGGCGACCTCGTGCTCGGCCGTTGCCCCCTGGAGGACGGCGGTCAGCCGGACCAGCTCGTCGTGGGCGTTGGCCACCGTGCGCAGGTGCTCGAGCTCCGCCTCGGCCGCGGGTACGGCATGGGCCGCCGTGTCTGCCTCCGTGACTGCCTCGCGCAGCTCGAGGTCGAGCGCTGCGAGGGAGGTCAGCTCCGCGCGCGAGAGGTCGTCCGCCCGGTCGACGTCCTCGACCTGGGCGAGGAGCGACGTCTCCTGCTCGCGCAGCTGGTCCAGGAGGTGCTCGGCGGGCAGGAGTGCGGTGAGCGTGGCCAGCTCCTCGGAGGTGCGCTCCAGCTCGCCGGCGAGCGCGGCCACGTCGATGCCGTGCTCCGCGGCGGTCGTCCGCGAGACGGTGGCGCGTCGCTCGGCGTCGTCGTGGGCACGCCGGCGCTCGTCGACCAGCCGCGCCAGCGGGACCACGCCGGCAGCACGTCGGGCGCGGTCGAGACGGGCGACGTCGGCGGCATGCGCCTCGGACCCGCGCTCGAGCCGCTCCGCGGTCTCGGCCGCTGCCAGCACGCGCGACCGGGACCGCGCGAGCTCCTGTGCGGCCGCGAGTGCCGCCGCCGCCGACTCGTGGACGACGGTCGCCTGCTCGGCGTCGTCGGCCGCGTCGGCACGTCGCGCCGACGCTTCTGTCCGCACCTCCTCGGCCCACTGCTTCACCGCGTCGCCGACGACCGCCGACGGCTCGTCGAACCCGTCGGGGACCGGGTGGTGTGCGGCCTCGGACAGCCGGCTGACCAGGTCTCCCACGGTCTGGGCGTGCTCCTCGGAGACGCGCCGGAGCGCGAGCCGGTGGTCGCGCAGCCAGGCCTCGACACGCTCGAACCGGCCGGTGTGGAACAGCCGCGCCAGCAGTCGCTGGCGCTCGTCGGGCCTCGCCCGGAGGAAGGCCTGGAAGTGCCCCTGAGGCAGCAGCGCCACCTGGCAGAACTGGTCGAGGTTCATCCCCAACAGTCCCGAGAGCAGGTCGCCCGCCTCGTCGAGGCGGCTGGTCAGGTGGACCCACTCCTCGGCGACGTGCTCGCTGACCGTGACCCGTGACTGCTGGCGGGTCGTGCCGCTGCCGCGCTTCTTGGGTCGCTCCCACGCGGGGGAGCGCACGATCCGGAACCGGCGGCCCGAGAGGCTGACCTCGAGCGTCACCTCGGGCGCGAGGCTCGGCGGCGCCTGGTCGGAGCGCAGCCGGCCGGCGTCCTGCCGGTCGCCGGGCACCGCGCCGTACAGCGCGAAGCAGACGGCGTCGAGCACGCTCGACTTGCCCGACCCGGTCGCCCCGGAGAGCAGGAAGAGCCCGGCGTCGGTGAGCGGGTCGAAGTCGACCTCGGCCGCGTCGACGAACGGGCCGAAGGCCGTGACCGTGAGCCGGTGGAGCCGCATCAGGGGCTCCCACCGGACGGGGTCGCGACCAGCACGTCGGCGTCGGGGTCGGGGGCACATGCGTCGCAGGCCTGCTGCAGGAGCGCGGCCTCGTCGCGGGTCGCGGGCGCCCCGCGCATCGCCCCCACGAAGTCCAGCGTCACCTCGTGGTCGGTGCGGCCACGGGCCGGACCGGCCACGACGCCGGGTGCCGGCTCGCCCGCCGGCGCGAACGAGAGCACCAGGGCGTGGGGGAAGCGCGCACGGAGCCGCTCCATCGGACGGTCCGGACGGATCGGGTCGGTGAGGACGGCCTGCACCCAGTGGGACTCGGCCGCGGCGTACGCCGGGTCGCTCAGGAGCACGTCGAGCTCGCCGGTGAGCACCGAGAGCGGCCGCGGCACCGGCGCCTCGACGAACGTCACCCCGGTCACGCCCGCGCGACCGAGGTCGACCAGCCAGCTGCCCTTGGTGTGGCCGGCCTCGGAGAAGGAGTAGGCGAGCGGCGACCCGCTGTAGCGCAGCGTCTCGCCGAGGACGGCGCGCCCGTGCAGGTGACCGAGCGCCGTGTAGGAGATGCCGTCGAACAACGCCGACGACACGACCGAGACCCCGCCGACGCTGATGTCGCGCTCGGACTCGCTGGGCAGACCACCCGCCACGAACGCGTGCGCCAGCACGACCGAGCGCCCGGGTCGGGCGGCCAGGTCGGCGCGCACGCGGCGCATCGCCTCGGCGAGGGCCGCCTCGTGGGTGCGGGTCGGCAGCTGCCACGGCTCGTGCAGCGCCTGGGGATCGAGGTAGGGGAGGCCGTGCACCGCGACCGGACCGTGGTCGTCCTCCAGGACCACCGGGGTGCCCACCGACGAGGCCGCCGTGCGCACGTGGACGCCCGCGGCGTCGAACAGCCGCGACCCGAAGCCGAGCCGCTGCGCCGAGTCGTGGTTGCCCGACGTGATCACCACGCGCGCGCGGGAGGCCGCCAGCCGGGCGAGGGTCTCGTCCGCGAGGCGTACGGCGTCGACGTGGGGAAGGGCGCGGTCGTAGACGTCGCCCGCCACGACGACGAGGTCCACGGCCTCCGACGCGACGACGTCGAGCAGGTGGTCGACGTACGCCGCCTGGTGCTCGAGCATGCCGACCCGGTGGAACGAGCGTCCCAGGTGCCAGTCGGAGGTGTGGAGGATCCGCACAGGTCGAACCTAGGTTCGAACGCCGACACCTCGGCGGTCCCACGCCGCCGGCCTGTGGACGACGCCGGCTCGGCGGTCAGGCGTAGCGGACGGTGCGCTCCTGGCGGGTGAAGCCGAACAGCCCGAGCCCGGCCTCGCGGGCCAGGTGCACCGCGAGGGAGGACGGCGCACCGACGGCCACCAGGGACCCGACCCCGGAGGCGACCGCCTTCTGGACGAGCTCGAAGCCCGCCCGTCCGCTGACGACGAGGTAGGCGTCCGCGGGCTGTTCCGCGGCGAGCAGCCGGGCCCCGGACACCTTGTCGACGGCGTTGTGCCGCCCCACGTCCTCGCGGACGACGTGCCGCTCCCCGTCCGCGGTGAACAGCCCGGCCGCGTGCACGCCGCCGGTGCGGGCGAACACCGACTGCTCCTCGCGCAGCATCACGGGGAGCCGGCGTACGACGTCCGGGTCGGGCTCGGGACCGCCCCACCGCGTCCCACGCACGGTCGACAGGGCCGCCTCGATGCTGTCCTTGCCGCACACCCCGCACGCGGAGGACCCGGCCGACATCGCGTCGTGCCGGTGCCCGAGGTCCACCGGCCCGGCGGCCCGGAGGGTCACCACGTTGAACTCCTGCTCGGGAGTGAGGTCCTCCTCGGTGCAGTACGCGACCTCCGTCAGACCTCCGGCGCCGACGAGGCCCTCGTGGAAGGCCCAGCCCGCTGCGAGCTCGAAGTCATGGCCCGGCGTCCGCATGGTCACCCAGGCCCGCTGCGGTTCCGAGCCCGGCCAGGCGACCCGGATCTCGAGCGGCTCCTCGGCGACGACCTGGTCGTCGCGGCCGTGCTCGCCCTCGCCGGTGTGCTCCGAGACGTGCACACGGGAGACGGGTCCCGTCCGGCGGGCCAGGTCGGTCACGGCCCCAGCCTAGGTCAGTCCCCGGCGGTTACCGTGTCGGCATGAGCGACGAGACCCTGCGCCAGCTGGACCTGACGCAGATCGGAGAGGGTCGGTACAAGGCGGTCAACGCGCGCGGGGGAGTGCTGCCGGTGGGGTCCGGCGACGACCCCGACTTCACGCCGGTGGAGCTGCTGCTCGCCGCCCTCGCCGGGTGTACGGCGATCGACGTCGGACTGATCACCGGCAAGCGCGCGACACCCGAGACGTTCGACGTCCACGTCGAGGGCCACAAGGTGCGCGACGAGGGTGGCTGGCACCTCGTCGACCTCGAGGTCACGCTGGCGGTCCGCTTCCCGGAGGGGGAGGCCGGCGACCGGGCCCGCGAGGTGCTGCCGCGTGCCATCCAGCAGACGGCTGACCGGCTGTGCAGCGTCGGCCGCACGCTCCAGCTGGGGACCTCCATCGCCTACCGGCAGGAGTAGCCGGCCGCGATGGGGCTCAGCCGACGGTGACGCTGTCCAGGGTGACGGAGACCTTCGGGTGCCCGTCTCCCTGAGCGGACGCGTTGTCCGTGCCCTGCTTGGCGATCTTCCGCACCGCCTTGATGCCGGCGGCGTCCACCTGCCCGAAGACGGTGTACTGCGGAGGCAGCGGCGTGTCCCGGTAGACGATGAAGAACTGCGACCCGCCGGTGTCCGGCTGGCCGGTGTTGGCCATCGCCAACGTGCCCGAGCCGTAGGTCTCGCTGCCCGACAGCTCGTCGGGGATCGTGTAGCCGGGGCCTCCGGTGCCGGTGCCCGACGGGTCACCGCACTGCAGGATGAAGATCGTCACCGGGGTGGTCGTGAGCCGGTGGCACGGCGTGTTGTCGAAGAAGTGCTGCTTCGCGAGCGAGACGAAGGAGTTGACGGTGCACGGCGTCTTGTCGGCGTCCAGGGTCGCGCCGAAGTCGCCGATCGAGGACTTGATCGTGAGCGCGACCTTCCCCTGGACGTCGGGCGTCTGGGGCGGTGGGTCGACCTTCCGGGTCGCCGACTGCGAGTCGGCGGGGTAGTCGCAGGTCACTCCGCCGGAGCTGCTCGAGCTGGACTCGCTCTGGCTGGGCGACGTGCCGGGGTCCTCCGCGGTCTGGCTCGACGAGCCTCCGCCGCAGGCGGTGAGGACGAGGAGCAGGACGCCGGCGACGACGGGCAGGGCGGGACGGATGCGCACGGCGTCGAGAATAGGAGAGTGCTGGTGACGATCCGACGGCGGCGCCTCCGGCCACCTGCTAGACAGTCGGCATGTCCCGGACCCTCAGGCGCGTCGTGGTGTTCGTGGCGGGGTTGCTGCTGATCATCACCGGCCTGGTGCTGATCGTGCTGCCGGGACCCCTGACGATCCCGCCGATCCTGCTCGGGCTGTGGCTGTGGTCCCGCGAGTTCGAGTTCGCCCGCCGGTGGCTGCGGCCGATGCAGGAGAAGGGCGCGATCGCCTGGGAGAAGGCCCGGGAGAAGCCGGTCCACACCACGGTGGTGACCGTCGTCGGGCTCGTCGGAGCCGTGGTGGTCATCTGGGCCGCGTTCCGCTACGACCTGATCGCCCAGGGACGCGACCTCGTCGGCCTGGGCTGACCCGACACGACCCCGGGCGCCACGTGGGCACCCGGGGTCGTCGTACGTCGGACCGTGTCCCTCAGGACTGCGGCGCGAGCGCGAACTGCACGCGGCCCGCCTCGTCCACGGACGCGTCGAGGACCTGGTCCTCGAGCTGCTGGGAGGCCGGGGGATCGAGGTACACCACGGCACCGTGCGACTCGATGGTCTGGTCGCCCGGATGCGGCTGCTGGGCCGCGGTCACCATCAGACCCTGCTGCGGGTCCTCGCTGCTGATCCGCAGCCCGATGGACTCGGGACCGCCCTGCTGGGCGGCGATGTCCTTGACGATCGTGCTGGCGTTCTCCGTCAGGGTGAGCACAGTTGCTCTCTCCTTGGTCGATTGCTGGCAGGACCCGTTCCACCATTCCTCGCTTCGCGCCGTCATGCAAACCCGGCGTGTCGGGGCGGTGGGGCTCTCCTCGGGGGAGCGAGTGAGGCCGGTCGCTTCTCCGCATGAGTTGACATAATGTCGGTTATCGGCGAACCGGCCAGGGGCGTTCCCGCGTGCCGAGGTCCTTCCGGGACGTCATACGCACAGAGCCATAGACGACACCGACCGTATGACGTCCTGCGATCCCGATGAACTCTCGATGACGGGCGGTCGATGATGGGGAGTCGTGCAGGGGTGGAGGCGCAGCAGCACCTCTCGGTCCGGTTCCGGGTCGAGCCGGATGGGCTCCGCGTGGGCTGGCGTCTGACGGGCGTCGACGTCGAGGCCGGCGAGGTGGTGGCGCGGCTGCCGTCGTCGATCGCGGGAGCTCCGTCGATTGAGCTGTCAGAGGCTGAACTGGCGACAAGCGATGACCACGGCCGGCTCGAGGTCGTAGCCTCAGATCACGACGACGAGGAGGGCGTCCCGGTCCGCGAGTGGGCCGCGCGGCGAGCAAGCGCCGGTGCGATCATCGTCGACTACCTGGCTCGACCCCACGAGGCGGAGCCGCTCGCAGCGACCCCTCCCCTGGAGCTGCGCCGCGAGGCCGGCGGCCTCTCAGGCGCGCTGAAGTGCTTCCTGGTGCTCCCACCCAGGCCCGAGGACCTCACCTTCGAGCTGCGCTGGGAGGACGTCCGTGCGGAAGCCGACTCGTCCGACTGGATGGCGGTGACCAGCTGGGGCGAGGGAACCGGCGAGAACGGCGACGTGCGCGGCCGAGGACTGGAACGCCTGGGCGACACCTACATGATGTGCGGGGACCTCGCCGAGCGACACCTTCGTGACGGACAGATGTCGATCTGGTGGCTCACACCACCAGGGATCGATGTCGCGGCGTTCATGGAGCGGCTCGGACAGACCTACCGGGCGATGTCGGACACATTCGACGTTCCGGCCCACCCCTTCCGGGCCTTCTTCCGGCCGCACCCACACCGGGGCCTGAACGGCTCCGCCCACCCCGCGTCCTTCGTGATGGCGGTCAATCCCGAGAAGCCACTGGACCCGACGAAGATCTACGAGACCCTCGCTCACGAGCTCGTGCACGAGTGGCTGCGCCTGGACGGTCCCGAGGAGGAGGTCCGATGGTTCAACGAAGGCGCGGCCGACTACTACTCACTCGTGGTGCCCCTCCGCGCAGGGCTCATCGCGGAAGAGGCGTTCCTGCAGGCGGTCAACCTGGAGGCACGGGTCGGCTATGCGAACCCCCGACGCCACCTCACCATGGATGAGGCCGAGCCGCTGTTCTTCTCCGACTTCTTCGCGCACTGGCTCCCCTACACGCGCGGCATGTTCTACCTGGCTGATCTCGATGCCCGCCTCGACGCCGCCACCTCGGGAAAGCGCTCGGTGGACGACATCGTGGTCGAAGCGACCCGCCGCCGTCGCGACGGTGAGCGGATCGGCGTGCACGAGTGGTGCACCATCGTCGAAGGAACACTGGCCGGGGACGAACGGCGGAGACTCGACTCGTTGGTCTTCGTCGGCGGCGGTCGGCCCGCGCCGACCGCTTTCGGGCGGCGCTTCGAGATGATCGAGGTCCGGGTGCCCTCACTGGACCTCGGGTTCGACCCCGTGACGTTGATCAGTGGCCGGGTGACCGGCCTGGTGCCCGGAGGGCCTGCCGACGTTGCGGGACTCACGGAGGGAGACACCGTCGAGCTCCCCAGTTCCACGGGCACTCGGTCTCGACGTTGACCGACGGCATCACGTCCCGTGACCAGATGGCATCCCCACGTGAGCGCACCGCCGCCGACCATTGACTGGCCGTTCAGTCGACTGGAACGATCCGAGGATGCCGTTGCGCGGGCGTCAGGTCGTCTCCGGAGTGATCGCGGGTGTGGTCCTGGCGCCGGGGCTCGTCTCCAGCCAGGTCGGACCCGCCGAGGCCACGACACCTCCGGGCGGTCACGTGTCGACGAAGCCGATCACCTTCCGGCAGCTCCACCGGGGGCTGGCACCGTCCTCGTTGACCAGGAACGCCAGGTTCGCCGCGCCACCGGACGCGACAGGGGCTCCGCCACTGCGAGGGACGCTGCGCTTCGCCGGTGCCCGGATGAGGGTCCGCAGCGACGGCCGGGACCACCACCGGATCGCGAGTCCGGTCCTCGGCAAAAGCACATTGCGGTTCCCGGCGGCGCACCTGCCGTTCGTGAGCGTCGGGCGGCACCTGGTCCCGACGACCCAGGACGTGATCCGCGTCGGGTCCCTCCCGCACACCCGCAGCTACTGGGACCTCCTCGTGCAGCCGGGCAAACGCTGGACGCAGCCGGGTGACCACGGCTGGCACCGCGCCTCGTTCCCGTTCGAGCTGGTGAACTCCATCGAGGGCGAGACGCACACCGGCATCGCCCTGTTCCTCTACCGCGGGCACCACGTGTCACCGGTGCGGTTCCAGATCGTGCAGCAGACCTCGCCGTACCTCGTGCCCCAGTACTTCACCGCGTGGGGCACGTCCCGCGCCTCGCTGGGCGGACACGTCCTCGGCGCCCGGCCGGCTCGGCGCGCCTTCGAGCGCACGCAGTCGGTGCGGCTGCGACACCGCCCCTTCTCCGCCCTGCGGGACCGCGCCGGCAGTGGCGCCCTGCGTGCCTTCCGGACCTTCCCCGACGTCGTCCAGAGCGCGGCGTACGTCGACGGGACCGTCTACGCCACGAGCTGTCCGACGGCGGCGGGACCGTTCCCCTACTGCCGCGACGTGCGGTACGGCGTGTGGTCGGTGACCAAGTCGGCGATGCTCGGCGTCGCCCTGCTGCGGCTCGCCCAGAAGTACGGCCGCCACATCCTCACGCTGCGCGTCCGCCACGTGCTCCCGGGCCGCCAGCCACGCAGCTGGCACGGGGTGACCGTCCAGGACCTCGCGGACATGGCCTCCGGGCACGGCCCGGCCGGCAGCCCGACGTGCTACCTGTGCGACTACCAGCGGTGGTACGTCGCGCGCTCGGAGCGCCACAAGACACGAGAGGCCCTCGACTACCGGAGGTTCACGCGGCCCGGGACGGTCTACAACTACCGCGACCAGGACGCCTACCTGCTCGGCGTCGTCGAGGAGCAGCTGCTGCGGGCCAGGGCCGGCCGGCACGCCGACATCGGGACGATGCTGAGGCGCGAGGTCTACCGCCGGATCGGGATCTTCTACGCCCCCACGAACAGCACCATCGAACCCGGCCACCCGCGCTCCGCCGGACATCCGCTGCTCGCGTACGGCTACTACCCCACCATCGACGACCTGGCGCGCCTGGGCGCCCTCGTCGACCATCATGGTCGTTGGCACGGGCGCCAGATCCTCGACCGTCGGCTCGTCGACCGGCTGCTGCCGCGTCCGGCGCCGGCGCCGGCCGCCCTGCCCGCCTCCGAGAACGGCACCCACTACTACCTCGACGACTGGCACATCCGGCGCCTGCGGTCGGACGAGGGCTGCACGACGTACCTGCCGGAGATGATGGGCTGGGGTGGGAACACCGTGACCGTGGCCGGCTCCGGCACCACGCTGATCCGGATCAGGAACAACTGGGTGGGTGAGCGGCTCACGCCCCAGCGCTCGGTCAACGGGCTCGCGGACGCGCTCGTCGACGACTGCCCCTGAGACCCGGGGCGCGGTCGTCCCGGACTACCGCGGGGCGGCGACCCGGCCGCCGGAGTGACCCTCGTGCACCGCGACCTGGGCGGCCAGCTGCGCGCGGGAGGCGATGTCGAGCTTGGTGAAGATGTGGGCCACGTGGGTCTGCACGGTGCGCCGGGAGACGAACAGCCGCTCCGCGATCTGCGGGTTGGACAGGCCCTCGCCGACCAGGTCGGCCACCGTGCGCTCCGTGGGCGTCAGGCTCTCCCAGCCACGCTGGGGCCGCTGGCGGGCGCCGCGCCGTCCACGTCGTACGCCGAGCGAGCGGAGGCCGGCGTCGACCCGCATCACGCCGCGACTCGCGTCGAGCCCGACGTAGACCTCCCCCGCCCTCTCCATCAGCGAGCGAGCCAGCGGGACGTCCCCACGCCGTGCGGCGAGCGCCGCCGCCTCCTCGCAGGTCAGGGCGACCTCGAGCAGACGCCGCCCCTCGGCGTACGCATCGGCCGCCCGGACGAGGGCATCGAGGTCGTCGCCCACCAGACCGCGGCAGCGCAGTGCCGACCCGGTCATCCAGGGCACCTCGTTGCGCTCGGCGACCTCCTCGACCGCGGCCGCCACCTCCGTCGCGAGACCGAGGTCGCCGGCGGCGCGCGACAGCCGCACCAGGTCCGGCCCCACGGCGGGGTAGTCGACGGCCATGCCCACGCCACGGCAGATCCGCCACCGGTCGGCCAGCGCCGTGTAGGCCTCGGTGGCGTTGCCCTCGGCCTCGAGGAGTTGGGCACGCGCCAGCAGGACGCGGTAGTCGAACAGGCGCGATCCCCGGTCCGCGACTGCCTCGGCGTCCCGGATGGACCGCCAGGCGCCCGGCAGGTCGTTGCGGTACATCCGGATCGTGGCCTGCGCGCTGAGACTGGGCTTCACCGCGTAGGTGACGCCGGTCTCCTCCGCCAGGGCGATGCCCGCCTCGAGCTCGGCCACGGCGTCGTCCCACTCCCCGACGACGAAGCGTTCGACGGCCAGGTACGCCTGGTACGTCGCCAGCGGCCAGCGCACGCCCAGCTCCTCGCAGATCTGGCGGCCGGTGCTGAGGGCGTGACCGGCTGCCTCGTGCTGGTCATGCTCCATGAGGAGCCAGCCACGCGGCGCGTACACCGGGAAGGCGTGGCCCACCCGACCGGGGCTGTGGTCGGCCACGCCGACCGCCTCGTCGCTGAGCGTCATCGCCTCGGAGAAGTACCCGCGCAGGCACGCGACGACCGACCGCGTGGCCAGGGCGCCGGTCGCGGCGCGGTCGTGGCCGCACCGGCTCGCCAGCGACTCGGCGAGCTCGGCCGCCTTCACCGCGCCGTCGAAGTCGCCCAGCCACAGGCTCGCGAAGCTGGCCTCCGAGAAGCCGAGCGCCTCCATCTCCTCGGTGCCACCCGGGGACCCCGTGACCGTCTCCAAGGCACGGAGCGCCTCGGCCGGCCTGCCGTTGACCATGAGTGCCGCGCCGAGCCGGAGGTGTGCCGGGGCGGCGACGTGGCGGCCGGAGGCCCGGTTCACGACGGACTCGCACGTGGTGACGGCCTCGGTCACGCGGCCGGCCGACATCAGGCTGTCGGCCTGCTCCACCAGGAGCTGGTCGCGGCGAGGGTCCGACGCCTCCATCAGCGCGACGGCTCGCTCCAGCAGCTCGGCCGTGGTCTCCGGAGACGTCGACGCCGCCTCGCGCGCCGCCCGGGTCAGCCAGTCGATCGCCTCCGGGTCGCCGGTCGTCGCGCCGCGCGCGAACTGGTCGGCCACGCGAGCCGCCGGCGACCCCACCTCGGCGAGCCGGAGAGCCGCCTCCCGGTGCAGCCCCACGCGCAGGCTCGACGGCATGTCCGCGTAGACCGCCTCACGGATCAGGTCGTGACGGAACCGCAGGAGCACCCCGTGCTCGTCGAGCACCCCGGAGGCCAGGACCGCCTCGACCGCCGGCATGAGCTCGGTGAGCGGCCTGGCCAGGACCGTGGCCAGCTCGGTGGTCGAGAACGTCGACCCCAGCAAGGACCCGACCCTCAGCACCTGGATGGCCTCGTCCGGCAGTGAGCTGAGCCGACCCAGGATGGTCAAGGGCAACGACGGAGGCAGGTCCGACCCGCTCACGTCGGCGTGCCCGTCCGTCGTACGCAGGCTGCCCTCCTCGATGATGGCGTTCAGGACCTCGGTCACGAAGAGCGGGTTGCCCGCAGCGCCGGCGACGACCCCGAGCAGCCCGGGGCCGGGCGCGGCCCCGACGACCTCCGCCACGACGTCCCGCACGTCACCGTCCCCGAGCTGGCTCAGCCCGATCCGCCGCAGGTCCGCGTGCTCCAGCGAGTCGAGCAGGCGCTGCATCGCGGGTGGCCGCGGGAAGGGCCGGCAGCACACCACGATGGCCACCGGCAGCCCCACGGCGGTCCGGGCCAGGGCACCCAGGGTGACCAGGCTGGACGGGTCGGCCCACTGCAGGTCGTCGAGCCCGAGCACCAGCGGTCGGTCGAGGGCCAGCGACTCGACCAGGTCGCACAGCGCGTCCACCACGCGGAACTGGAGTCCGGGGTCACTGCTGACGGTCAGCGCACCGTGGTCGCGGCTGTCGTGGGCCGAGATGAGGTGTGCGATGGCGGCGCGACGCTCGTCGGCGGCGTCGCGTGCGCAGCCCAGGGCGGCCGCGATCACCCCGAACGGCCGACCGTGCTCCATCTCCTCGGCCTTCGCCGTCGCCACCTGGCAGTCACGCCCGCCCGCGGTCTGCAGCGCCTGCGCCATCAGGCGCGTCTTGCCGATCCCGGCCTCGCCCTCGATCACCACCACCGAGAGCCGGCCGGACACGGCGCGGTCGACGGCCGAGCGGAGCTCGCCGATCTCGTCGTCCCGGCCACGCAGGGTGGGCTCGCGCGACGTCCCGAGCATGCGAGTCATGCTACGTCGGTTCCTGGCGCGTGGCGTGCTCAGATCTCCGGCACATGCGGGGGGTCTCCGGCGAGGTCGACGGCGTGCGAGAGCGCTCGCAGCAGACCGAGCCACCCGGTGAACGGGGTCGACGCGGGCCCGGCTGCGGGTTCCCCCGCCGGGCTCGTCACCGTGAGCCGGCCGACCGGGGGTTCGGACTGGTCGAGCCAGATGTGCACCTCCATGCCTGCACTCAACCGGGCTCGCCGGACGACTTCATCGGCCAGGTGGCGGATGCTCGGCCGGGTCTGCCGTGGCCTCGGCGACCCTCCGGCGTCGTACCGCCGGCCCTCGGGCACCCGGTGACCCCGATCGCGCGCGGGATACCCGCCAGCGTGCCGATGTTCTCCGCGGCCGATCGGCGGAGGCTGGGCGCAACCTCGGAACCCACGGAGGAAGAACCATGTATCCCGACGTCCACACGATGGAGGCACACGCACGGATCGACCAGTGGCTGCGCGAAGCCGTGCAGGCCCGGCTGGTCGCCCAGGCCCGAGCCGGGAGGCGCCACGCGCGCTCCCGGCGGCCCCAGCTCTCGGGGGTGACCGCATGACGCCCTTCGACGACCTCGACGCCCGGCTGGTCGGCGTGGGCCCCGGGCTGGGCCACTACGCCTGGCCCTGCCGGGAGAACCCGGACCTCTGGTTCTCGTTCCGGCCCGAGGAGGTCGAGCGCGCCAAGCGCATCTGTCGCCACTGCGCCGCCATCGACCACTGCCTGGCGGCCGCGATCGCCCGGGGCGAGCGCTGGGGGGTGTGGGGCGGTGAGCTGCTCGAGGAGGGACAGGTGGTCCCCCGCAAGCGCGGCCCCGGCCGGCCACGCAAGGACGAGAGGGCGGCCTGAGCCTCAGGCGCCGACGTACGCCGCGAGGTGCTCGCCGGTGAGCGTCGACCGGGACGCGACCAGGTCGGCCGGGGTGCCCTCGAAGACGACCGTTCCCCCGTCGTGCCCGGCGCCCGGTCCGAGGTCGATGATCCAGTCCGCGTGGGCCATCACGGCCTGGTGGTGCTCGATCACGATCACCGACTTCCCGGACTCGACCAGCCGGTCCAGCAGCCCGAGCAGCTGTGCCACGTCGGCGAGGTGCAGCCCGGTCGTCGGCTCGTCCAGGACGTAGACGTCACCCTTCTCCGACATCTGGGTGGCGAGCTTGAGCCGCTGCCGCTCCCCGCCCGAGAGCGTCGTCAGGGGCTGGCCGAGGTTGACATAACCGAGCCCCACGTCCGCCAGCCGCTCCAGGATCGTGCGGGCAGCGGGCAGCGTCGCGGGCCCCTCCCCGAAGAACCCGAGCGCCTCGCTGACGGGCAGCTCGAGCACCTCGGCGATGTTCCGACCCCCGAACCGGTACTCCAGGACCGCCGCCTGGAAACGCCGCCCCTCACACTCTTCGCACATCGACTCCACGGTCGCCATGACCCCGAGCTCGGTGAAGATGACGCCGGCACCGTTGCACGTGGGGCAGGCACCCTCGGAGTTCGCACTGAAGAGCGCCGGCTTGACGCCGTTCTCCTTGGCGAACGCCTTGCGGATCGGCTCCAGCAGGCCGGTGTACGTCGCGGGGTTGCTGCGGCGGGAGCCCTTGATGGCGGCCTGGTCGATGACCACCACACCCTCGCGCCCTGCCACGGACCCGGTCACCAGCGAGCTCTTGCCGGAGCCCGCCACGCCGGTGAGGACGCACAGCACGCCGAGCGGGATGTCGACGTCCACCTCCTTGAGGTTGTGCGTGGTCGCCCCGCGCACCTCCAGGACGCCCGAGCGCTCCCGCACGTCGGCCCGGAGCGAGGCCCGGTCGTCGAGGTGTCGCCCGGTGACGGTGTCGCTGCTCCGGAGGCCCTCGAAGGTGCCTTCGTAGGTGATCTGGCCGCCGGTGGTCCCGGCGCCCGGCCCGAGATCCACGACGTGGTCGGCCAAGGCGATGGTCTCCGGCTTGTGCTCGACCACGAGGACCGTGTTGCCCTTGTCGCGCAGCTGGAGGAGCAGCTGGTTCATCCGCTGGATGTCGTGCGGGTGGAGTCCGATGGTCGGCTCGTCGAAGACGTAGGTCACGTCGGTCAGCGACGACCCGAGGTGCCGGATCATCTTGGTCCGCTGGGCCTCCCCGCCGCTCAGCGTCCCGGCGGGGCGGTCCAGTGACAGGTAGCCGAGCCCGATCTCCTCGAACGAGTCCAGCAGGTGCTGCAGCCCGGCGACCAGCGGGGCGACTTCCGGCTCCCGGACTCCCCTGAGCCAGTCGGCGAGGTCGCCGATCTGCATCTGGCACAGCTCGGCGATGTTCTTCCCGTTGATCCGCGACGAGCGGGCCTCCTCGCTCAACCGCGTGCCGTCGCAGGCGGGACAGGTGGTGAAGGTGACCGCCCGCTCGACGAACCGCCGGACGTGCGGCTGCATCGCCTCGACGTCCTTGGTCAGCATGGACCTCTGGATCTTGGTCAGGACCCCTTCGTAGGTGAGGTTGACGCCCTCGACCTTGATCTTCTCCGGCTCGCCGTGCAGGAGCTTCTTGAGCTCTTTCTGCGTGTACTTCCCGATCGGCTTGTCCATGTCGAGCCCGGCGCCGCTGAAGATCCGGCCGTACCAGCCGTCCATGCTGTAGCCGGGCACGAGCAGCGCGCCCTCGGCGAGCGACTTGGTCTCGTCGTAGATCTCACCGAGGTCGAAGTCGTTGAGGGCGCCCATGCCCTCGCAGGTCGGGCACATCCCGCCCAGGTAGACCTGCTGCCTGACCACCTGGGTCCTGCCCTGGCCCGCCTGCGTCTTCATCATCCCGCTCGCCACCCGGGTGGGGACGTTGAAGGCGAACGCGGTCGGCGGCCCGATGTGGGGCCGGCCGACCCGGCTGAACAGGATCCTCAGCATGGCGTTGGCGTCGGTCGCGGTCCCCACGGTGGAGCGCGGGTTCGCGCCCATCCGCTCCTGGTCCACGATGATCGCCGTCGTCAGTCCCTCGAGATGGTCGACCTCGGGTCGCGACAACGTGGGCATGAACCCCTGGACGAAGGCGCTGTAGGTCTCGTTGATCAGTCGCTGCGACTCCGCCGCGATCGTGCCGAACACCAGCGAGCTCTTGCCGGATCCCGAGACCCCCGTGAACGCCGTGAGCCGCCGCTTGGGCAGCTCGACGCTGACGTCCTGGAGGTTGTTGACCCGCGCTCCGGTGACCCGGATGCGGTCGTGTCTGTCGGCGGCGTCGGGCGTCGGAGGCATGCGGTCAACCTACGGCGCCGGGGTCGGCGCCGGTCCGGCCTCCGCGGCCGGGTCGCGGTCGCCGTCGCGGTCACCCGACGGTCGGCCTGGTTCTCACGCGGACCGTTGGTCGCCGCGGCCCGCACGTCGGGAGGGAGCCCCGGATGACACATCGTGCTCGGCCACTCAGGCCGACGGGCGCTGCTGGATACGCACGAGGTTCCCCGCGGGGTCGCGGAAGGCGCAGTCGCGGATGCCGTACGGCTGGTCGGTCGGCTCCTGCACGACCTCGACGTCGTGGCCGGCGACCTCCTCGAAGGCGCGGTCCACGTCGTCCGCGGCGAGCAGCAGCACGGCGTAGGTGCCCTTGGCCATCATCTCGGAGACGGTACGGCGCTCGTCGTCGGTGATGCCGGGATCGATGGCCGGCGGGTGCAGGACGATGCTGGTGTCGGCCTGGTTCGGCGGGCCCACCGTGATCCACCGCATCGTGCCCTGCCCGACGTCGAGGCGTACCTCGAAGCCGAGCGCGTCGCGGTAGAAGGCGAGGGAGGCCTCCGGGTCGGTCTGCGGAAGGAAGCTCGAGTGAATCGTGATGTCCATGGCCGAAACGCTAGGGGCGGCCGGCCACGGGTGCTTCTCCATTCCTGACCGATCGCGTCCGGATCGGCCGGGTCACCTGCTTGGTGATGCACGACGGAGTCTCCCCGCCGGCCTCCGCCGTCTCGGCGGCCATCTGCTCGCGGTAGGTGCTCGGCGAGGTCCCGACCAGCTCGGTGAACCGGGTGCTGAACGTCCCGAGCGACGAGCAGCCGACCTCGAAGCAGACCTCGGTCACGCTCAGGTCGCCACGGCGCAGCAACGCCATCGCCCGCTCGATCCGCCGCGTCATCAGGTAGGAGTACGGCGGCTCGCCGTACGCCCGCTTGAACTCCCGGCTCAGGTGGCCTGCCGACATGTGGACGCCGCGCGCCAGCGCCTCGACGTCCAGGGGCTGGGCGTACTCGCGGTCGATCCGGTCGCGCACGCGACGCAGCAGCACGAGGTCCTTCAGCCGCTGCTCGTCCGTGGCGCCCATGTCGTCAAGGCTGCCACACCGGGGCACCGCCGGCGGGTGTCAGGACTCCAGGTGCAGGTCGACGAACGGGACGGTCTGGCCCTCCACGACGTATCGGTCGTGCTCGACGAAGCCGTGCTTGCGGGCGAACCGGAGCCCCTCGGCGTTCGACTCCAGCACGACGGTCTCGATCCGGCCGGGCAGCAGCGCCCGCGCATCGGCCAGCGTGCGCCCGAGGTACGCCGTGCCGAGGCCGCGCCGCCGGAACGGCTCGAGCACCCGGACGATGACGGTGGCCGTGCCCCGCTCCCCCACCGGGGGACGCACGGTGGCGCACCCGGCGACGGTGTCGCCGACGAAGGCCACGGTGAGGACGTGCCGGGTCGCCCGTTCGGCGACCTCGTCCTCGCTCAGCGGTGACGTCGGGATGATCTCGTTGTGGACGGCGCGCCACTCCGCCAGCAGGTCGGGCGCCGCAGGAACGACCCGCAGCAGGTCCGCCCCGAAGACGAGCACGTCGCCGCCGTTCTTGTACACCCGGCGCTCGAGGGTCAGCCCGATGTTCTGAGCGACGTGCTGCGACGGCAGGTTCTCGGGTCGGATGATCGCGACCAGGTGCGGTTCCCCCGCCTCGGTGGCCGCCCGTCGCACCGCCGCCGCCGCCTCCGAGGCGAGCCCCTGGCCACGGAGGTCGAGAGCCACGTGGTAGCCCACCTCGAGGTGCAGCTCGCCCTCGAGGTCCTGCATCGTCAGCCCGCAGTCGCCGACGAACCGGCCCTCGTGCGTCTCGACCGCCCAGAGCCCGAAGCCGTACGTGCGGTAGTTCTCCTGGTTCCAGGCGATCCAGCGCTCGGTGTCCTCGCGGGTCCGCGTCCGCCGGTGCGGCCGCACCGGGTCGGGAGCGCCGAGGACCGCGGCCAGCCGGTCGAGGTCGTCCGGCACCATCTCGCGGAACCTCAGGCGCGACGTCGGTGAGGGCAGCACCGACCCACCCTAGGACTGCTCAGGACGGCGCCGCGGTGTCGAGGCCGGCCGCCACCAGCCAGCCGCCCAGGATCCGTTCGAGGGCTGCTCGGTCGCGTCTCGAGAGAGGCGCCAACAGGCGCTCGTCGGCCGCCATCACCGCGGCGAACACCTCGTCCAGCTTGGCCGAGCCGCCCGGCGTGAGTGCGACGTACACGGTCCGGCGGTCCTGCTCGTCCGGCACCCGCTCGACGAAGCCGTCCCGCTCCAGCCGCTGCACGCGCTGGGTGGTGGCTCCCGGCGTGACCCGGCACCTCCGCGTGAGCTCACCGGCGGAGAGGCGGTACGGCGACCCCGCGCGGCGCAGCGCGCCCAGAACGTCGAGCCGGCTCTGGTCCAGACCGAAGTCGGCCAGCGCCGCGGCCCGGGCTGCCTGGAGCGCGGCTGCCAGCCGCCAGATCGGGGTCACGACCAGGATCGACGACACGTCGTCGTCCGGGCGCTCGCGTCGCCACGCCGCGACGATCTCCCCCACTGCGTCTCCTCGCCCCTTCGACACGGTATTACTTTAGCGCTAAACTGTGTGGGATGACCACCATCTCTGCCGACCGCCTGCTTGTCGTCACCGGTGCCGGTTCCGGGATCGGACGCGCCGTGGCCCATGCCCTGGCGGTCAGACCGGAGACCCTGGTGCTGGTCGGCCGCCGGTGCGCGGCTCTGGAGGAGACCGCCCGGGAGCTGGACACCGACTCCCCTCCCCTGCTCGTCGACGCCGACCTGTCGGCGCCGCCGGGCGCCGAGCGCCTCGCCCACGCCGTCGGGGACCGCGCCGTCGCCGGGCTGGCGCTGGTGGCAGGTGGGGTCGGTGCCTCCTCGGCGCGTCCCGGGCTGGCCGGCGTCGCGAGGTCCTGGGAGGCGTCCTGGCGGACGAACGTGCTGACCGCCGTCCTCACGGTCGAGGCGCTCCGGGACCGGCTGACCGAGGGTGCCGCCGTCGTCGCACTCGGCTCGATCGCCGCCACGCGGGGCGGCGGCGCCTACGGTGCCGCCAAGGCCGCGCTCACACCGTGGGTGCGCGACCTGGCGCGCGCCCTGGGACCCCGTGGCGTCACCGCGAACGTCGTGGCACCGGGATACACCGCGGACACCGAGTTCTTCGGCAGCGCGATGACCCCGGAGCGCCACGAGCGCCTGCTCGGCGAGACCTTCACCGGGCGTGCGGGGCGGCCCGCGGACGTCGCCGCGCTCGTCGCCCATCTGCTGTCGCCCGCCGGCCGGCACCTGTCCGGGCAGGTGCTCCACGTCAACGGAGGAGCCCTGCTCGCGGGCTGATCACACCGGCCGCCTCCTCCTCCTCCCGCTGAGCGGCGGCGTCGCCGTACAGGAGCGTGAGCGCGACCGCCCCCAGCGGCGTCAGCGCGACCTGGGCGACCAAGACCGTCGCGGTGATCGTCCACAGGGGCAGGGAGGTGAACCACACCAGCATCACCAGCCCGAGCAGGACGCCGATCGCGTGGATGCCGGCCCAGACCGCCAGCGCCACGAGAGCGGTGTGCCACCAGCGGCGTCGGACCAGCTCACCTGCGCGGGCCCGGGCAGCCGAGCCGCTGAGGTCCTCGCGCATCACGATCTGTCCGAGGTACTGGAACCGCACGGTCAGCCAGGCCGCCACGGGGAGACCGACACCGGTCCAGGACAGCAGGACGATCGCCACCGCGGCCGGGAGGTAGGTCCACCCGAGCGCCCGCCAGCGCGCCACGACGGCACGGAGCGCGGCCCAGGCACGTCGGGGGCTCGGAGGGCTCCCGGCGTCGTCCATCAGGTGCGCGACCGTGGCCGACGTCAGGAGCACCGTGAGCGGCCAGAAGCTCGTCGCCACCCAGGACGAGAACAGGATGCGGTTGCCCGGTGGCGCCTGCTCCGTCGAGACCCGGACGACGGTGCCGATCACCGGCAGGTGCTGGAGCACCACCACGTCGAGGGTCGCCAGGAGTCCCACCGGTACGGCGAGCAGGCCGACGACCAGGAACGTCGGCACGTGACGCCGGTAGAGGTCCACCGCGGACCGCGCGATCTCCCCGGACCGCCGCCGCATCACCACCGGGTACGGCGGCACCTTGTCCCACCGCGTGCGGCGCAGCAGGAAGACCAGCGCCAGCGCGATCACGCCCAGCGTGCCCAGCACCGCGCCCGGCTGTGCGGCGTACCGCACGTAGAGCACCGAGCCCCGGCCGACCACGGAGCAGAAGGTGCCGACCACCTGCGGCGGGGTGTCGCTGCCGCCGGGGATCACGAACGACGAGGGCCGGAGGTTCTCCTCCCAGGTCACCGGGTTGCGCCAGCGGGGCTTCCCGAGCGGGCCGTCGGGGCCGTTGTTGGGTCCGGAGTGCCGCTCGCCCCAGCGCCCGTCGAACCCCAGCCAGGCGAACGTGTCGTCGGGTCCCGAGGGCCGGTCCGGCAGCAGCACCGGTTGCGGGACGACCCGGGTGTTCGGCTCCTGGGTGTTGTCGCAGCCGAACCCCTCGGAGGCGCTCCGGCCGAGGAACAGCGCCGGCTCGAAGTAGCTCGCGTGCGATCCCTCCGAGGAGTAGACGACGGGGTGCGTGCCCTCCTTCTCCAGCTTCTCGGAGTCCCACGCGGCGGTCTCGCCGCCGGTGTGCTGGGCGTAGCCGACCTCGACCGGCTGCGTCTCGAGCGCCGCGTCGACCGAGGGTGCCTTGAAGAGGACCTGGACGAACTCCCAGTCGCTCTCGTGCTTGTCGTTCCAGTCGTTGTAGTACCAGTACAGCCAGTACTGGACGGCCACGTAGCCCGGCCGGCTCGCCTGGGTGGTGACGTGGGCGTACACCGAAGACCTCGAGAGCGGCGTGTACCTCGCGCTGTCGTCGGCATAGATGCAGCCCGGCGCCAGCGCGTCGCCGGGCAGGTCGAGGTAGGTGCCGGTGCCTCGCCCGTCGAGGTCCGAGGCGGAGGGGCCCCACTCGATGACGGCGTCCCGGTTGCCCACCTGGCGGAGCGCGACCTCCGGGTTGTCGAGCAGCTGCGTCGACGCGCATCGGGACGAAGTGCTCGCCGTCCCCGCACCCGGCGTGGAAGTCGCGCAGCATCACGATCGGGCTGTAGGTCTTCGCCAGCTGCCGGGCCGCGGGGCTCGTGTCGGCGTACGCCGGCGGGCCGGCCACGAGCAGGACTGCGGCCGTCGCCACGAGTGCTCCGAGCGCGATGACCGCGGCCGCGACGCGACGTACCGCTCTCCGACCGGACGTCACCCGCCCTCCCTTCCACCGCGCTGCGGTCACGCTAGGGACGGGTGCATCCGTCGGCAAGGGGCGGTGGCCGGGCCACTCGGCCACCGCGACCGATCCGGCGCGATGGCAGGCTGGGTGGGTGCCACCTCCACGTCTGCATCCGCTGCTCTCCCGTCGCTGGAGTCCCCTGCGGTTCGACGACTCGCACGTCCTGACGATGGACGACGTGATGCTCTTGCTGGAGGGTGCGCGGTGGGCGCCCTCCGCCGGCAACAGCCAGCCCTGGGCGTTCGTCGTCGGCCGGCGTGGTGACCCGATCCACGCTCGCCTGGTCGAGCACCTGTACCCGAGTGCGCGCCGGTGGGCACCGACGGCGGCGCTGCTGGTCGCGAACCTGTCGCACCGGCTGGTCGAGAGCACCGACTGGGAGTACTCGGAGTTCTCCCACTACGACCTCGGCCAGGCGGTCGCCCACCTCACCCTCCAGGCGCAGTCGATGGGACTCGGCGTTCGGCAGTTCCGAGCATTCGACCGCGAGGGCCTGGCCGCGGACTTCGACGTCCCCGCGCACTGGGAGGTCACCTCCATGGCCGCCATCGGGAGCCCGGACTCCCAGGTCGAGCCGCCGTCCGCCGACGAGTCGCCGTCACGGCAGCGGCTCAGCCTCCAGGAGATCCTGTGGGTGCCGTTGTCGGACGATCCCGGGTCAGGTGGGCTCCGAGGCGTCGAGGAGCCGCCGGGCTAGCACCGACATCGCCGCACGCACCTCGGGCGAGCCGACCAGCCGGAACGCGAACGGCAGCTTGGCCAGCTCCGCGGCGTACCAGTCGGGGTCGTCGGTGGTGGCGACCAGCCGGGTCGTCGCGCCGTCGACCTCCTCGAGGCGGCCGAAGCTCCGCGGCAGCCAGTGCCCGCAGTCGTCGACGGAGCCGTCGATGACGACCTCGACGTCGTACTTCCAGCCCCGCGACAGCTGGTCCTCCAGCGCCCCGAGGGCGTCGAGGTCGGACGGTGCCTCGAACTCCTGGGGAAGCACCTCGACCCGGCGTACCCGGTCGACCCGCAGCACCCGGCGCGCGCCCTTCCCGTGCGACCACCCGAGCACGTACCAGCGCCGGTGCCGGACAATCACGGCCCAGGGATCGATCTCGACCTCCCACTCCCGCTCGTCGTCGATGCCGTACCGGAGCCGGACCCGCCGGCCCGCCTCGGAGGCCTGGACCAGCTGCGCTGTCACCTCCACGTCCGGCACCACCACCTGCCAGCCGCGCGCCGGGACGCGTCGTACGGCGTCCGCGGGTCGCGCGAGCGACTCCGGCAGCGCCCGCACGATCTTGCCGAGCGCCTGTCCGACCGGGTCCTCCTCCCCGGCCGGGTGCCCCTCGAGGACGGCCATGACCAGGCCGAGGGCCTCGGACGGCGTGAACATCAGCGGCGGCAGACGCATCCCCCGGCCGATCCGGTAGCCGCCGTACCGACCCCGGGTCGACTCCACCGGGATGCCTGCCTCGCGCAGTACCGCGACGTGCCGGCGGACCGCGCGGTCGCTGAGGCCCAGCCGCTCGGCCAGCCGGTCGGCGGTGATCCCGGGCGAGCTCTGGATCAGCTCCAGGACCAGCAGCGCCCTGGCGGCGGGGCTCGCGTCGTGCACGACCACAGACTGCCTCCGCATCCGGAAGGAGAACGTCCGGATACGACCCTAGCGTCGGAGGCATGCCCGACCACCAGTACCCGCCGTGGGAGCCACCGTTCGCCGGGACCGAGACCGAGCACCTGCTCGGGTCGCTCGACCGGCTCCGCGCGACCTTCCGCTGGAAGGCCGACGGTCTCGACGCCGACCAGATCCATGCCGCGTCCGCCTCGACGAGCTTGACCGTCGCCGGACTGGTCAAGCATCTCGCCGTGAACGAGGACTACGCGGCCCACGTGAAGATCGCCGGGACACCGATGCCGTCTGTCTGGGACGACAACGGCTGGGACGGTGACGACGACTGGGAGTTCACCTCGGCGGCCGACCAGCCACCGGCCGAGCTGTACGCGCTCTACGACGGAGCCGTGGCGCGCGCCCGCGCCTCGACGGCGGAGACCCTCGCCCGGGTCGGTCTCGACGGTGACTCGGCGGTCACCCTGGAGGACGGGACGAAGGCGAGCGTCCGGCGGATCCTGTTCGACCTCCTCGAGGAGTACGGACGGCACACCGGCCACCTGGACCTCCTGCGCGAGGCCGTCGACGGCCGGGTCGGCGAGGACCCACCGCCGCAGTGGCGTCCGTGAGCCCTCAGCCGTACGTCGGGTGCTGGGGCCAGCCCTCCGGCGAGTCCTCCCAGTCCTCCTGGCGGCCGAACACCGCGAGGTCGAGCACGTTGTTGACGAAGAGCAGGCGGTCGACGCCGCGCTGACCGGTGGAGTAGGTCCGGTAGACCTGGTCGCCGTCGCGGAGGAACAGGCTCAGCAGGAAGCCGCCGCCGGCACCGCAGTCGGCGGAGAAGGTCGTCCCGTGCGAGGAGTAGAACGGGACGTCCCAGCCCTTCTCGGCCCAGTAGCCCTGCATCTGGGCCAGTGGCATGTCGGAGACCGTCGCCCACGCCACGCCCTCGCGGGCCAGCGTCGGCAGGTCGGCGACGTTGTTGGTGAAGCCGGTGCAACCGGGACAGAAGGCGTCGGGGCCCACGTCCATGAACTGGTAGACCGCGAGCTGCTCCTGCTCGCCGAACAGGTCCAGCAGGGTGCGGGATCCGTCGGGACCCTCGAAGACGTAGTCCTGCTCGAGTCGCACCGCCGGCAGGCGTCGCCGTCGGGCGGCCAGGCGGTCCAGCGCACGGGTCAGCTCCTTCTCCTCGCTCAGCAGGGCGTCGCGTGCCTGCTGCCACTCCTCCGCGCTGACGACGGGCGGCATCGCCGAGGCGCCGTCGTGCGACTGGTTCTCCGAGACCGACGTGGCCATCGTCTGACCCTCCTGGGGTGTCGTGGATCGCTTGCCTCGACCCTGGCACGGACGTGGTCGTCGTTCCAGAGGGACGGCGGTCGCTAGCATGACGGCTCTCGGCGGTGGGGCTCGCCGACACCGGTGCGATCCGGATGTGAACCGCGGACAGGTCCGCCAACAGTCCCTACCTGACCGGTAGGAGCCCGCCATGCCCGCGTCCGAGACCCCCGAGCCGCCCGACCCGGCGGTCCCCGAGCACCCGGACCCCTTCCCCGGGTTCCCCGTCGACCCGGACGTCACCCGCGAGGCCGACCTCCCGCCGCCGCGGATCCACACGACCGTCGTCGGCGCCGTCGCACTGGGGGGCTCCCTGGGCGCCTTGGCGAGATGGGCGCTGGCCGAGGCGCTCCCCCACGACCCGGGCCGGTTCCCGTGGGCGACGTTCCTGACCAACGTGGTGGGGTGCCTGCTGATCGGCGTGCTGATGGTCCTGGTCGTCGAGCGCTGGCCCCGGCGACGGCTGCTGCGCCCGTTCGTCGGCACCGGGGTCCTGGGCGGGTTCACCACGTTCTCGACGTACGTCGTCGACACCCGGACGATGGTCGCCGCCGACCACGCCGGCCTCGCGGCGGCGTACCTGCTCGGGACGCTGCTGCTCGGTCTGCTCGCCGTGGTCGTCGGGCTCCGGGTCACCGAGACGGTGGTCCGATGACGGTCCTCCTGGTGCTGCTGGGCGGCGCGGTCGGGGCCACCGCGCGCTACCTCACCGACCTCACCGTCCAGCGCTCCCACGGCACCGACGTGCCGTGGGGCACGTGGACCGTGAACGTCGTCGGCTCCTTCGTGCTGGGGCTCACGGTCGCCGCCGGGACGACGTGGGTCGTGACCCTGGTCGGGACCGGGTTCTGCGGCGCGTTCACGACGTTCTCGACCTTCGGGTACGAGACCGTCCGGCTGCACGAGGAGGGTCGCCCCGTCCTGGCCCTGGCCAACGCCGGCCTCAGCCTGGCCGCCGGGCTCGCCGCCGGCGTCCTCGGGTGGTGGCTCGGCACGCTGGTCTGAGGTCCGCCACCACCCGGGCCGCACCCGCAGCGGGGTGTTGGATGACGCCATGGAACCCGAGTCAGCCGAGGACTTCTACGCCCGCGTCAAGGCCGCCACCGGCGCCGACGGACGGCTCCCGGTGGCCGTCGAGGAGATGCCGGGGTGGGACATCTACCCCTTCGAGATCGACTCGCTCCGGCTCAAGCCGCTCCTGCCGCTCGCCGACGAGGAACCGCCGCGCGGCGGCGAGGACCCCGCCGACTGCTACTGCGCCGGACCTCCCGCCCCCGACCTCGACGAGTGGCTCGTGTGGAGCAACGAGCGCTGGCAGCTCACCCTGGACACCGGCATGAAGCTCCCGATCGGCCTCCACCTCGGCCCCCGCGAGCACTGCGACCTGCCGACCGTGCCCGAGCACCTCGCCGCCGAGATGGGCCGGCTGATCGTCGCCGTGTCCGCGGGCGTCGAGTCGCTGCCGAGCGTGGGCCGGGTGCAGCTGGCCAAGTACGGCGACGGCGGCGCACACCTGCACCTGTTCCTCTTCGGCCGCCCGGCGCGGATGCTCCAGCTGCGCGGGTCACCGCTGATCGACTGGGAGGAGAACCTGCCGCCGGTCCCTCTCGAGGTGCACCGGGCGAACGCCGAGCACGTCGCGCGACACCTCCTCGAGACGGTCGGCGGCGCCGGGCCCGGCTGGCTCTGAGTTATACAAGGACTCTTGTACGACCGCCGGTGACGGGGCCAGGCTGGCGCCATGACCCGACGTACCGCCGCCGAGCGACACCTCGCCTCGGCACCGAAGGCGAGCGCGGACCGCTCGCCCTCCGAGGAGCTCGCGGAGCTGCTGGTGGCCTTCCACCACCCGATCCGGCGCTGGCTGACCGAGCTCCTCGGCGTCGACGGACCGGCGAACGTCGGGCAGCTCGCGGCCGCCACCGGCATGGCCGTGGGATCGGTCAGCCATCACCTGAAGGTGCTGCACCAGCAGGACCTGGTCGAGCCCGCGCCCGAGCTCGCCCGGGACACCCGGGAGAGCTGGTGGCGGCTGAGGTCGCGCTCGATGGTGTGGAGCGTCGAGGACTTCGACGAGGGCTCCCTCGGGCGCCGCGTGGCGCAGACCGCGGAGCTGGAGAACTTCCGGTTCCAGGTGCGCGCCATCCAGGGCTGGCTCCGGCACGCGGCCGACGACACGCCCGAGTGGCGCACGGCGGCCGGCTCGACCGACACCTACGTGCCCGCCACCGAGGAGCAGGTCCGCGAGTTCGCCGGCCGCCTGAGCGCGCTGTTCCGCGAGTGGTCGGCCGAGTGCATGGCAGCCGCCGAGGAGCACCCGGAGGTGGTACGCCGCCCGGTGCGCGCGATCGCCCGGGTCTTCCCCAGCGAGCCGGTGCGGCCATGAGCGGGACCACGACCCAGCCGGAGCTGATCGGCCCCGCCCCGCCGCCGGTGCGCAAGGACCCGATGGTCCTGGTCTGGCTCGGCGCCGTCGGCCTCTCGTGGTTCGGCGACTACGCCTGGAACGTCGCCCTCGCCTGGACCGCGGCCCACACCCTCTCCCCCGTCCTGGCCGGGGTGGTCCTCGGTGCCGAGATGCTGCCCCAGGCCCTGTTGGTGCTGGTGGGCGGCGTCCTCGCCGACCGCTACGACCCGCGCGGTCTCCTGGTCGCCGGACAGCTCGGCCAGGCGGCGGTCCTGGTCGCCGGTGCCGCCGTGTGGAGCTCGGGGCTGCACGGTGCACCGGTGCTCCTCGCGATCGCGATCGCGTTCGGGGTCGCCACCGGGCTCACCCAGCCGTCCGGGATGACCCTCGTCCGGCAGATCGTCGCCGGTGAGGACCTGGGCACGGTCCAGGGCTGGAACCAGATCAGCGGCCGCGCCATGAAGCTGCTCGGCGCCCCGTTCGGCGGTGTCCTCGTCGCGTGGGGCGGCCTGGTGTCGGTGATGCTCGTCGACGCCGTGACGTTCGTGGTGATCGCCGCGGTCCTGCTGCTCGTCGTCCGACCGCGCTTCCGGCTGCCGCGGGCGGTCCACGACCGGTGGCGCGACACCCTCACCGAGGGGTTCTGGTACCTCCGCGACCACGACACGGCCAAGCTGTTCGTGATCGGCCTGACGGCTCTCAACGTGTTCGTCACGCCGGTCGCCGGACTGGGCGTGGCGCTGCGCGTCAGCGGCTCCGGCTGGGGCGCGCACTGGCTGGGCATCGCCGACGCCTGCCTGGCCGCGGGCGCGATCGTCGGCAGCGTGGTGGGCATCCGCTGGCAGCCGACGTACGGCGCCGCCGCCGGCTTCCGGATGCTGGTCCTGCAGGGACTGGCGATCGCGGCCGTGGGCATCGGCTGGCGGCCGATGCTGGTGCTGGCGATGTCGGTGCTCGGCTTCACCGCCGGCGCCGCCTCGGTGTGGCTGAGCGCGGCGTTCATCCGGGCGATCGACTCCTCCCACCTCGGCCGGGTGTCCTCGGTGACGAGCCTCGGCGACATGACCCTGATCCCGCTCTCGGTCCCGGCTCTCGGCGCCGTCGTCCACGCCAGCAACGTCCTCGTCGCGACGCTGGCGTGCGGGCTGGCCATGTCGTTGCTGTGCCTGTGGTTCGCGACCCGCCGCGCCATTCGGACACTCGCCGCGTGAGCCATCCGCACCATGCGGCGGGTCGATGGTCCTGATTCCGTAGCACGTTGTGACCATTTGCCGCGTTTCTGACAGTCGCGCCCCGGTCGCCGGTGAAACATGGAGGTCACTCCGGGTGAACCGTTGGGGGAAAGGCAGTCAGCCATGTGGGACACGGTCAGGGACAACGACCAACCGCTCTCGCATGATCTGCCCTGCCCCCGATGCGGGCACGCGATGCACACCTTCCTGGTGTGCGACGAGCACTGTGACTGCGCCCCGTGCGAGATGCCGGGCAGTCGGCTGCTGAGTGCGCGTTCCCGCTGACGGGACACCCGGAGCGACGCTTCCCGGTCTCACCCGGGTGCTGCCGGCTCCCGCGACCTGTGCGCGGGAGCCGGCACTCGTCACCCACCGGCGTCGATGAGGGCCTCGATCTCGGCGATCGAGCGTTCGGTGTCCAGGTGCAGCACCGCGTGCCAGCCGGCGGCGCGGGCAGCGTCGACGTTGGCGGGTACGTCGTCCAGGAAGGCCACCTCGGCGGGCTCGACGCCGAGCCGTGAGGCGGTGAGCTCGAAGACGGCCGGGTCCGGCTTCTTCAGGCCGACCTCGTGCGAGTAGACGAGGGCGTCGGTGACCGCCTCGAAGCCGTGATGTCGCTCGGCCTCCCGGGCGCCGGGCCCCGAGTTCGACAGGATGCCGGTGCGCAGCCCCCGGTCGCGGAGGCCGGCGAACCAGTCGAACAGCCGCCGGTCCAGGGTGCCGACGTACCAGCGCCAGGAGTCGGCCACGAGCTCGTCGGCCTGCGCGTCGGACAGGCCGAGCCGTTCCTGCCAGTGGGCGCGCGTCTCGGCCACCGTCATCTCGCCGAGCATGGCGTCGCGCGGCCAGTCGCTGGCCGCGGCGACCGCTCCCGGGTCCAGCCCGTGCCGCTCCTCGAAGGGTGCCGGGAAGACGCTGTCGTCGATCACCTCGAGGACCGACCCGATGTCGAGCACGACGGCCCGGATCATCGACGCCCGCCTCGCGCGCGGACGCCCGACCGGACGCCCGACCGGACGCCGGGCCCCGACGTTGCTCCCCCGTCCGCTCTGGGTACCGTCATGTCGGACATCCTCACCCACCGGACACGCGACACAGGGAGAGTGGACTTATCTCACACATGAGATACCGTGGTCACATGTCGGAGGACTTCAAGGGCCGCATCGGGAAGCTGATCCGCGACGCCCGCACCCACCGTGGTCTCACCCAGCAACAGCTCGCCGAGCGGCTCGCGACCAGCCAGAGCGCGGTCAACCGGATCGAGAAGGGTCATCAGAACCTCTCCCTCGAGATGGTGGCGCGGATCGGCTCGGCGCTCGACTCCGAGATCGTCGCCCTCGGCGCCGGCCCCACCCACCTGCGGATCACCGGGCCGACCACGCTCTCCGGCGAGATCGACGTCAAGACCTCCAAGAACGCCGGCGTCGCGCTGCTCTGCGCCTCCCTGCTGAACCGCGGGAAGACCACCCTGCGCAAGGTCGCGCGGATCGAGGAGGTCAACCGGCTGCTCGAGGTCCTCCGCAGCCTGGGCGTCCACACCCGCTGGATCGGCGACGACCTCGAGATCGTCCCGCCCAAGGAGCTCGACCTCAGCTCGATCGACGAGTCCGCCGCGCGGCGTACCCGGTCGGTGCTGATGTTCTTCGGCCCGTTGCTCCACCGCGCCGACACCTTCGAGCTCCCGTACGCCGGCGGCTGCCAGCTCGGCACCCGCACCATCGAGCCGCACATGGCCGCGCTGCGCCCGTTCGGTCTCGAGGTGAAGGCGACCGAGGGCTACTACCACGCCACGGTCAACCGGGTGATCGAGCCGAGCCGGCCGATCGTGCTCACCGAGCGCAGCGACACCACGACCGAGAACGCGCTGATGGCCGCCGCACTCCACACCGGCACCACGATCATCCGCAACGCGTCCTCGAACTACATGGTCCAGGACCTCTGCTTCTTCCTCCAGAAGCTCGGTGTCGACGTCGAGGGGGTCGGCACCACGACGCTGACCGTGACCGGTCGCGAGGAGATCGACGTCGACGTCGACTACGCGCCGGCCGAGGACCCGATCGAGGCGATGTCGCTGCTCGCCGCCGCGATCGTCACCGAGTCGTCGATCACGATCCGCCGGGTCCCGATCGAGTTCCTGGAGATCGAGCTGGCCGTCCTCGAGGACATGGGCTTCCGCTACGACCGCTCCACGGAGTACGTCGCCGACAACGGCCGCACCCGCCTGGTCGACCTCACCACCCGGCCGTCGACCCTGCAGGCGCCGCTGGACAAGATCCACCCGATGCCGTTCCCGGGCCTGAACATCGACAACCTCCCGTTCTTCGCCCTGATCGCGGCCGTCGCGGAGGGTCAGACGCTGATCCACGACTGGGTCTACGAGAACCGCGCGATCTACCTCGTCGAGCTCAACAAGCTCGGCGGCCAGGTCAAGCTGCTCGACCCCCACCGGGTCATGGTGGAGGGCCCGACCCGCTGGACCGGGACCGAGATCGTCTGCCCTCCGGCGCTGCGGCCCGCCGTCGTCGTCCTGCTGGCGATGCTCGCCTCCAAGGGCACCTCGGTGCTGAGGTCGACGTACGTCATCCACCGCGGCTACGAGGACCTCGCCGAGCGCCTGAACCAGCTGGGCGCCCAGATCGAGACCTTCCGCGACTTCTGACGGTCCGGGCGCAGCCGTCATGCACACCGGCTACCCGTTCCTCGACGACGGGGCTCCGGTGCTGGCGTTCGCCCACCGCGGCGGCGCCCGCCATCCCGAGCTCCTGGGCCTGGAGAACACGTACGCCGCCTTCGCCCACGCCGTGGCGCTCGGCTACGCCTACCTCGAGACCGACGTCCACGCGACGCGGGACGGCACCCTCGTGGCGTTCCACGACGCCCTCCTCGAGCGGGTCACCGACGGCGCGGGCAGCCTCGAGACGCTCGATGACGTCGCGCTGGCCCGGGTGCGGGTCGCCGGCAGCGAGGGCGTGCCGACGCTCGCCTCGCTGGTCGCGGCGTTCCCCGGCGCCCGGTTCAACATCGACCTGAAGTCGGCGGCCGCCGTGGCGCCCCTGGCCGACTTCGTGGCCGAGCACTCCCTGCACGACCGGGTGCTGGTCGCGTCCTTCTCCGGCAGACGCCTGCGTCGCTTCCGGCGGCTGGTGGGCCCGAGGGTCGCCACCGCCGCCTCCCCCGGCGAGGTGGCGGCGTACCTCCTTCTCCCGGCGGCCCTCGCGCGCCGGGTCACCCGCGGTGCGCCCGCGGCGCTCCAGGTCCCCCATCGGCGCGGTCCGCTGGTGCTGACCTCGTCCCGGCTGGTACGCCGCGCCCACGCGGCCGGGCTGCACGTGCACGTGTGGACCGTGGACGACCCAGCGGAGATGACCGCGCTCCTCGACCGCGGTGTCGACGGCCTGATGACCGACCGCACCGACCTGCTGCGAGACGTCCTGCGCCGGCGCGGTCTCTGGCACGACCCGGACCTCGAGCGGAGCGACGAGTGAGCGAGCACCCCGAGCTCGTCGACCTCGAGCCGCTGTGGCGCTCCCGGGAGCAGCGCGCCTGGAACTGGTACGACTGGGCCAACTCCGCGTACTACACGACCGTCCTCAGCGTCCTCTTCGCGCCGTACATGATCACCGTCGCCGGCCGGGCCGCGGGATGCGGCAGCTCCGCGGACGACACCTGCGACAAGACCGTGGACCTGCTCGGGCTGCACCTGGCCGCCGGGTCGCTCCCGTTCTACCTGACCAGCTTCGCCACGATCGCCAGCGCGTTCCTGCTGCCGGTCGTCGGCGCCCTCGTCGACCGCTCGTCCCGCAAGCGGTGGCACATGGCGGCCTTCGCCTGGAGCGGCTCGTTCTTCGCCGCGCTGCTGTTCTTCATGTCGGGCGACCACTGGCAGATCGGCGCGTTCGCCGTGGTGGTCAGCAGCATGCTGGCCGGCTGCTCCCTGGTCAGCTACTACGCGATCCTGGTCGACATCTCCACCGAGGACGAGCGCGACCGGGTGTCGTCGCGCGGGTGGGCCTGGGGCTACCTCGGCGGCGGGCTGCTCCTGGCACTCAACCTGGTCGTGGTGCTCGCCCACGACGCGGTCGGGCTCGACAAGGAGCCGGCGGTGCGCCTCTCCCTGCTCTCCGCGGCCCTCTGGTGGGCCGGCTTCACCCTGATCCCGCTCCTCCGGCTCCGCGACCACCCGGCCCGGGCCGTGGTCCCCGAGTCCGGTGGGCTGCTGCGGCGCTCGTTCGGGCAGCTGTTCACCACCCTGCGCGAGATGCGGCAGTTCCCGATGACGCTGACGTTCCTGGTCGCGTTCCTGTTCTACAACGACGGGATCCAGACCGTGATCGGCGTGGCGTCGACGTACGGCTCCAAGGAGCTCGGCTTCGGCGACAGCGTGCTGATCGCGACGATCCTGCTGATCCAGTTCGTGGCCTTCGGCGGCGCCCTGCTGTTCGGCCGGCTCGCCCAGCGCTACGGCGCCTACCGCTGCATCCTGTACGGCACCTACGCCTGGATGGCCATCGTCGTGCTCGCGATGTTCCTCCCCCGGAAGAACGTCGCGGCCTTCCTGCTCGCCGGCGTCGCGATCGCCGTCGTCCTCGGCGGCACCCAGGCACTGTCGCGCTCGTTCTTCAGCCTGCTGATCCCCCGCGGTCGGGAGGGTGAGTACTTCGCCCTCTACAACGCCTGCGAGCGTGGGACGTCGTGGTTCGGGACGTTCCTGTTCGGTGTCGTCTTCCAGGTGACCGGCTCCTACCGGCCCGCGATCGTCGCCCTGATCGTGTTCTTCGTGCTCGGCGCGGCGTTCCTGCTGCGCCTCGACGCCTCCCGCGGGATCCGGGAGGCGGGGAACGCCGAACCGGCCGTCGTGTGACCGGCGTACGCCTGGCGCGAGCGTGTCGGGCGAAAAAAGGTGGCGAATCTGCATCGGAAACCGAACCGATGTGACCGGGGTCGCGTCATCATGGTGGAACAGAGCGCGACCCGCGTGCGTTGAACAGGACAGGAAATCCGTGATGTGTGCCCAACACGAACACGGGGTACGGAAGTCTTGTTGATGTACGCCTCGGGAAGCGTACCGGGGGCTACAGAACGCTGGAGGTGACCTTCATGGCAGAGCGCACACTTCGTGGCGCGCGGCTGGGAGGACAGAGTTTCGAGGACGAGCGCGGCATCGAGTTCGCGGCTCGTCAGCAGAGCGGCTACCGCTGCGTCAACGGTCACGAGTTCGAGGTGACCATGTCGGTGGAGGCCGAGGTCCCGGCCGTCTGGGAGTGCCCGCGCTGCGGCGCCGAGGCTCTCAGCACGTCGGGGATCCGTCCGGAGGAGAAGGTCGAGAAGCCGGCCCGCACCCACTGGGACATGCTGCTCGAGCGTCGTTCCGAGAAGGAGCTCGAGGACATCCTCAAGGAGCGGCTCGAGCTGCTCCGGGACGGTGAGATCGGTCCTGCCCACCTGCACCGCGCGAACTCCAAGCGACGGGTTCGCAGCAAGGCGTGAGCGCCGCGGCGAGCGCGCCCGCACGGCCGCCCCGCTAACGATCGTCGTCCACGACCTCGCCCCGGATGACGGGCCCCTGCGGCCCGGATCCGGGGCGTCGTGCGTCCAGGAACCGTCGCGCGACGACGCGGGTCAGCAGACGTCGTGCGACCGGCCGGGTGAACGGCAGGATCAGCACGATCCCGAAGACGTCGGTGACGAAGCCGGGACTGATCATCAGCGTGCCGCCGACCAGGATCAGCGCGCCGTCGGCGAGCTCCTTGGCCGGCATCCGGCCGGACTGGATCGCGACGGTCAGCGCCTCCCAGGCGCGGCGTCCCTCGTGCTTGACCAACCAGCTGCCGAAGATGCTGTCGGCGATCAGCAGCACGATGGTCCACAGCGCGCCGATCACCTGGCCGACCTGGATGATCACGTAGATCTCGAGGATCGGCACCAGGACGAACGCCGCGACCAGGGCCCACCACGGGAAGCCCCGGCGACGTCGGCCCGGCGCTCGGGAGGAGCTCATGCCCGCCTCCGGCGTCCGGTGAGCTGCTCGCGGCGCTCGCGCAGCCCCCAGGTCGTGATCCGCCGCAACGACTCCACCGCGACCTGGCCGGTCATCTTGGAGTCGCCGCGCACCCGCTCGACGAACTCGATCGGCACCTCGCGCACCCGCAGCCGGGCGCGCAGGCAGCGCACGACCAGGTCGGTCTGGAAGACGTAGCCGGTGCTCTGCACCGAGTCCAGGTCGATCGCCTCCAGCGCCGTCCTGCGGAAGACCCGGAAGCCGGCCGTGCCGTCGCGCACCGCAGACCCCGAGCAGCACCCGGACGTAGAGGTTCCCGCCGCGCGAGAGCAGCTCCCTGCGGAACGGCCAGTTGACGACGCTCCCCCCGGGCACCCACCGCGACCCGATCACGAGGTCGGCGTCGTGCAGGGCGTCCAGGAGCAGATGGAGCTGCTCGGGCTGGTGGGATCCGTCGGCGTCCATCTCCCCGATCACGTCGTATCCCGCGTCGAGGGCCGCCCGGAAGCCGTGCTTGTACGCCGCCCCGAGGCCCTCCTTGGCGCTCCGGTGCAGCACCTGCACGGAGTCGTCGGCGGCCGCCAGCTCGTCGGCCAGCTTGCCGGTGCCGTCCGGCGAGCTGTCGTCGACCACCAGCACGTGCACGTCGGGCTCGGCCTCCCGGAGCCGTCCGACGACCCACCCGAGGTTGTCGGCCTCGTTGTACGTCGGCACGACCATCACCACTCGTCCGAGCGGCGATCGGTCCGGGCTGGTCATGCGGGGGTCCTGTCGGTGGAGGCGACGACGACGGCGTCCGCCGGGGACGGGGTCGGCGAGCTGGGCTCCGCCGAGACGGAGGCCGCGGCGCTGCGGCGGGTCCGACGATACTGGCCCCACGCGAGCAGCCACCCCAGGATCACCAGGCCGCCGCAGACCCGGCCCGGCCACGCCCCGAGGCGCACCGCCGGGGTCACCGTGTCGTACAGCGCCACGGTGGTGTCGACGTACGCCTGGGTGCGAGCCGGCACGGACTCCACCACCGACCCGTCGGGGGCGATCACGCCGGTCACGCCGTTGATCGCCGCCACCACGACGTAGCGGTGGGTCTCGATGGCGCGCAGTCGGCTGATCGCGAACTGCTGGTCGATCTGCGAGGTGTGGATGAACATCGCGTTGCTCGTCTGCACGACCACGATCTGGCCGCCGTGCGAGAGCTGGGCGTACAGGCCGTCGTCGTAGGCCACGTCGAAGCAGATCGCGTCGGCCACCCGGGTGCCGGCGACGTCGAGCGGCTCCACCCGGGTGCCGCTGACCATGTCGCGGGACACCTGGTTGAGCTGGGCGAGGTGGCTGCCGAAGAGCCACCGCCACGGGATGTACTCGCCGAACGGCACCGGGTGCCACTTGGTGTACCGGTCTCCGGCGCCGGTGACCGGGTCGTAGACGATGCCCTGGTTGAGCACGTGCTTCCGGCCGCCGTCCACGACGACGCCGGCCAGGATCGGGACGTCGATGACGTCGAGGGCGCCCTGGATGTCGGCCTTCATCTGCGGGTCCTCGAACGGGTCGACGGCCGTGGAGTTCTCCGGCCAGACCACGAAGTCCGGCCTCGGGGTGAGGCCCGCGCCGACGTCGGAAGCCAACCGCCCGGTCTCCTGCTCGTGCTGGTCGGTGATCTGCCGGAAGTGGGCCAGCACGTTGGTCCCGTTGCCCGGCACGTCGCCCTGCACGGCGGCGACGTCGATCCTCCCGTCGGCCTGCGTGGCGTACGGCGCGAGCTCCGGCGCGGACGCCACGGCCAGCACACCGACGGCGACCACGACGGGCGCGATCCGGGGACGCCTTTGCCCGCGGTACGCCGCGGCCAGCACCGAGCCCGCCAGGGCCAGGACCAGGCTGACCCCGGTCGCCCCGAGGTAGGGCAGCGAGTCGGCGACCGGGGTGCCGACGACGGCGTAGGACAGCCGGCCCCAGGGCATGCCACCGGCCGGCCACGTGCAGCGGATCGACTCCATCGCGACCCAGGCCGCGGCCAGCCACAGCGGCGACCACCGGAGCCGCCGCAGCGGCACCACCGCCGCGCCCAGCACGCCGTACCAGACGGTCTGGGTGAGCGAGAGCCCCAGCCACGGCACGGTGCCGACCACGTGCAGCCACCACAGGAGGCTCACCTGGAACGCGCCACCGAACACCAGCCCGGGCACCCACGCCCGCCGCATCGGCAGTCCGTCGGTGACCACGAAGAACGCCGCCACCGCGAACGGCAGCAGCCAGAACGCGTGGATCTCCGGGAACGAGACCGCGAGCGCCACCCCGGCCACGAGGGCGGCGAGGCAGCGCTTCCACATGCGCAGAAGATAGCCGGGGGCTGACTGTCGGGCCTGCTGGCGGCGAGCCGCTGCGCAGTTCGCGCGGGCATCGGGTGGATGTGGCCGGGTGACTGTCAGGCCTGCTGGCGGCGAGCCGCTGCGCAGTTCGCGCGGGCATCGCTGGATGTGGCCGGGTGACTGTCAGGCCTGCTGGCGGCGAGCCGCTGCGCAGTTCGCTCCGCTCGGCTTCGCGAAGGCTCCGCCTTCGCGGAGCCGTGCTCGCTCAGGCCTGACCGGAGGGGTGCGCGGCCCTTCGGGCCGACCGGACCACGACTGGCTGCCGCGCCCCCGGAAGTTGTCTAGGGGGACCACGACCCCTCCGGTCTCGCTCTCGCGGGCCATGAACCGCGCTCCGCGGACCGGCTCCCGATGGACGGTCTCCCACCGGGGGAACCGGTCACTCGGACGACGGTCGTGACCCGCGACTGCCTGAGCGAATGGGCGGCACTTTGGTCACCGCGCGGCCTCTTGTCAAGCGCTCGCTGACCTGCGCAGACGCGGGAAGGTGCAGGTCAGACACAGTCCGGTCGCGAGAAGTTCACCGCCATTTTGCCCGGAATCGCGGCGTGTCCGGCGTCGACACGCCGACCAGGTGAACGGGCGTTAACTTCGGCTCGAGGAGCCCGGGACGACCACGGTGCCGGTGGCGGTCGTCGCCACCAGCGGGGGGTCGAGGACGTCCGCCGCGCCCGGCTCGGCGTCACTCGGACGTCCGCGCGCGACGACGACCACCGACAGCTCGAGGACGCGGCTCCGGGTGCCCACCTTCACCAGCTCGCAGACGATCTCGAGGACGTCGCCGGCCCGGACCGGCTCCTTGAACTGCACGTCGGAGTACGACGCGAACAGGCCCTCGTCGCTGTCGGTCACGATGCACATCTCGGTGGCCACGTCGCCGAACAGCTTGAGGCTGTAGGCGCCGTCGACGAGGTTGCCGGCGTAGTGGGCGTCGGAGTACGGCACGTAGCGACGATGCACGACCCTCGTCCCGACGTCCTGGCCGTTCTTCGTCGCCATCAGCTCGCCCGCCGCTCTTCGGTGCCGGGCACGGGAGCGAGGCGATGCACGAGGTACGACGCGACCTCGCCCGGCGTCGTACCCCGGGTGAAGACGCGGTCGACGCCGAGCTCGCCGGCCATGGTCTCGTCGAAGCGCGGCCCACCGACGATGAGCAGCGGTCGCTTGTCGGGTGGGTAGGACTCGCGGAAGGCCGCCGACATCTCGCGGGTGTTGAGCAGGTGCGCGTCGCGCTGGGTCACGACCTGCGAGATGAGGACGGCGTCGGCCTTCTCCTCCCGCGCGCTCTCGACGAGCTCGGGGACGCTGACCTGGGCACCGAGGTTCACGACCTTGAGCTCCCGGTAGTACTCGAGTCCCTTCTCCCCCGCGAAGCCCTTGATGTTGAGGATCGCGTCGATGCCGACCGTGTGCGCGTCGGTGCCGATGCAGCCGCCGACCACGACCAGACGCCGCCGGAGGGCGCGCTTGATCGCCGCGTTGGCCTCCTTGGGCGTCAGCAGCGGGTAGTCGCGCTCGACGACCTCGACCTTGGTGGGGTCGACGAGATGGTGGACCCGGCCGTAGACGACGAAGAACGTGTACTCCTCCCCCATCTGCTTGGCGTGCACGACCAGCGCGGGGTCCATGCCCATCTTGTTGGCCAGCTGGACGGCGGCGCCCTCGGCGACCTTCGAGTGCGGCATCGGCAGGGTGAAGCTCAGCTGGACCATGCCGTCGCCCGTCGTGTCGCCGTACGGACGGATCGGGGACGTCATCTCTGCTCCGGTTCGTGAGGAGGCGCGCCGGCGCCGTCTCGAAGGGCCAGGATCTCGCCGGCGGGGTTCCAGTAGTCGCGCGCCTTCTTCGACACGCCCTCCAGACCCTTGCCCTTGTCGGCGGGACGCTTCATCAGGCCGAAGGTGCCGTCCGCGATCGCCTCGAGCAGCGGCGCGCTGCCGGGCTCGTCGGCGATCCGCTCGAGCAGGTCGATCGTCTCGGACAGCACCTGCCGGGCGCGCTGGGCGATGAAGCCCTCGGGCTCGGGGCGGAAGTCCTCGCGGAGGTTGCCGGCGGCGTTCATCACGTACCGGACGTTCTGCAGGGCCAGGTCGCGGTCCGACAGCCAGGGCGTGACCACGGCCTCGGTCATCATCCCGACCAGGAGGATGCCCTGGCCGGTCAGCGCGCCGACCAGGTTGAAGAACCCGTCCAGCAGGTACCCCCGGAAGACGTCGCCGGTCATGTGCCGGGTCGGTGGCATCCACTTCAGCGGGGCGTCGGGGAAGAGGTCGCGGGCGAGCATCGCGTGCGCGAGCTCGAGCCGGAACGAGTCCGGGATGTCGGGGTCGATCTCGAAGGCGTGACCGAGCCCGAGCTGCCAGTCCTCGAGGCCGGCCTCCTTGGCGAAGTACTCGTTGAGGAGCTGGCTCGTGGTGACGGTGTGCGCCGCCTCGACCGCGTCGGCGGTCGTGAGGTAGTTGTCCTCGCCGGTGTTGATGATGATGCCGGCGCGGGCGTGGATCTGACGGCTGAAGCGCTGGTCGACGAAGGTGCGGATCGGGTTGATGTCGCGGAAGAGGATCCCGTACATCGAGTCGTTCAGCATCATGTCGAGCCGCTCGAGACCGGCCATGGTCGCGATCTCCGGCATGCAGAGCCCACTGGCGTAGTTCGTCAGCCGGACGTAGCGGCCGAGCTCACGCGAGGTCTCGTCGAGCGCGGCCCGCATCAGCCGGAAGTTCTCCTGGGTGGCGTAGGTGCCCGCGAAGCCCTCCCGGGTCGCGCCCTCGGGCACGAAGTCGAGCAGGCTCTGCCCGGTCGACCGGATGACCGCGATGATGTCCGCGCCCTCACGAGCGGCCGCCTGCGCCTGCGGGATGTCCTCGTAGATGTCACCGGTCGCGACGATGAGGTACACCCACGGCTGCTGGGGCGCGTCGCCGATGCGCTTGACCAGCCGCTCACGCTCGCGGCGGCGGCCGTCGATCCGCTTGATGCCGCCGCCCACCGCCCGAGCCGCTGCGGTGCGGGCCCGCTTCGCGTCCTGACCCTCCGGCAGGCGGAACGTCACGGATCCGGCCGAGGCCTTCTCGGCGAGCTCGCGGAGGTCTGCTCCCTCGGCCCGCCGGAGCGCGTCCCAGACGGGCAGGGCGACGCCGTGCTCGAGCCCGACGTCGGCGCGCACCACGTCGACGAGCCGGTTCACCCAGGGCGTGCCCTCGGCGTCGGCACCCCCGAGGCCGGCGAGCCGCAGCGTCGCCCGCTCGACGGAGACGGTCGTGTGCTGCTGGGCGATCTTCACGATCGGCCGGCCGACCTTGCGGGCGAGGGACCGGGCGCGGCGGACGGTCGCCGGGTCGAGGTCGAGCTTGCCGCGGGTGCGCGCCGCCATCACAGCCTCCGCTCGAAGAGGCGGCGTACGCCGTCGTGGGACCGCAGCAGGTCCATCGCGTACGCCGCGTGGCCCGGCGCGTAGCCGTTGCCGACCAGCATGGTGACGTCGGCGGCCAGGCCCTCGGCCCCGAGGGCGGCCGCCGAGAAGGACGTCGCCATGGAGAAGAAGATCACCGTGCCGCGCTCGGCGGTCGCCAGGATGGCCCCGCCCTCACACCCGGGTACGTCGACGCAGACGACGGTGATGTCGGCGAGGCTCCCCGTGGAGGCGACCGCGTCGCGCAGGGCGATCGGGTCGCGCGCGTCGGCGACGACGACCGCGTCCGCGACACCGCTGTCGCGCAGGAGCGCGGCCTCCTCGTCGTTCGGGACGACGCCGACCGTGCGTTGCGCGCCGGCCTCTGCGGCCGCGGCCAGGCTGAGCGACCCGGACTTGCCGGCACCCCCGATGACCGCGACCACCGGCTGCTCGTACTGCGCCACGATGCGGTGGGTCAGCGCCGGCGCGCCGCAGACGTCCATCACCGACAGGCTGAGCTCCGGCGGGAGGTCGTCGGGGATCTTCGCGGCGATGGACCGGCCGAAGAGGATCGCGTACCCGTCGGCGGGCACCCGCTCGCCCCGGCCGTCCCAGCGCTCCAGGGCGTCCTCGATCACCAGCGGGGTCAGGCTCAGCGAGACCAGCGTGGCGATGTGGTCGCCGACCGCGAGGCCCAGCGTCGAGTCGGGACCCACCTCCTCGACGGTGCCGATCAGCATGCCGCCGGAGCCGGTGACAGGGTTCTGCATCTTGCCGCGGGAGCCGATGATCTCGAGCACCTCACGACGTACCGCGTCGCCGTCGTGGTCGTGCTTGGTCTCGAGCTGCCGGAACGACGCCGCGTCGAGGTTCAGGGTCTCGACCCGGACCCGCACCTCGTCGGGCCAGATCTCCCGCCGGGTGTCGAGCCGGTGCGCCGCCTGCGGCAGCACGACCGCGTCGTCGAGGACGCGGTGGAGACCGGTCGGGTCGCCCACGACGGGCTCGTCCGTGACCCGGGATCCGGAATCGGTTGCTGGCACCGACATTTCGAGGGCTTCCTCCGCTCGATGGCCTGAAATACGGGAGAATCTGCGGCGTTGTATTGGACTCACCGCACGTTCTCCGCCTACTCTGACATGAGAGCGGCGAGCCTCACAACCGGCACGCCGTCCACCCGTACGCCGTCCGCCCGCCGACCAAGGAGCCACACCGCGATGAGCATCGAGACCTCCCTCGGTCTTGAGACCGGTCAGCCGTACCCGTACCGACGGGTCGAGCTGGTCGAGCCCGACTGGACCCGCTTCCCCGGCTGGAAGGACGTCACCGCCGAGGAGTGGGCCTCCGTGCAGTGGCAGCGGGCGCACTGCGTGAAGAACCTCAAGCAGCTCCGCGAGCTGATGGGCGACCTGCTCGACGAGTCCTTCTACGCCGACCTCGAGCGGGACCAGGCGGAGCGGGCGACGATGTCGATGCTCGTGCCGCCCCAGATGATGAACACGATGGCCCCGCAGGTCGAGCCGGCCGGCGCGGGCTCCCTGACCGAGGCGTTCTACGCCGACCCCGTGCGCCGCTACATGCTCCCGGTGCTCAGCGACCGGCGTACCGACTGGGCGTCCCACCCGCACGCCACCCGCGACTCGCTGCACGAGCACGACATGTGGGTCGCCGAGGGGCTCACGCACCGGTACCCGACCAAGGTGCTGGCCGAGCTGCTGCCGACGTGCCCGCAGTACTGCGGCCACTGCACCCGGATGGACCTGGTCGGCAACTCGACCCCCCAGATCGAGAAGCTCAAGCTGGTCGGCAAGCCCAACGACCGGCTCGGGGCCATGCTCGACTACCTGCGTGAGTCACCCGGCGTCCGCGACGTCGTGGTCTCCGGCGGCGACGTGGCCAACATGCCGTGGCCCCGGCTCGAGTCGTTCCTGACCGAGCTGCTCGAGATCGAGAACATCCGCGACATCCGGCTGGCCACCAAGGCGCTGATGGGCATGCCGCAGCACTGGCTCCAGCCCGAGGTGGTCGAGGGGATGACCCGGATCGGGAAGATCTCGCGCGAGCGCGGCGTCTCGGTCGCCATCCACACGCACGTGAACCACGCGAACTCCGTGACCCCGCTGGTCGCCGAGGCGGCCCGCACGATGCTCGACACCGGCATCCGCGACGTACGCAACCAGGGCGTGATCCTGAACGGCGTCAACGCCGACCCGCACGCCCTGCTCGACCTGTGCTTCGCGCTGCTCGATGGCGCGCAGATCATGCCGTACTACTTCTACATGTGCGACATGATCCCGTTCTCGGAGCACTGGCGGGTGTCGGTCGCCGACGCCCAGCGCCTCCAGCACGCGATCATGGGCTACCTCCCCGGCTTCGCGACCCCGCGGATCGTCTGCGACGTGCCGTTCGTCGGCAAGCGCTGGGTCCACCAGCTCTCCGACTACGACGCCGTCCGTGGCATCTCGTACTGGACGAAGAACTACCGGACCTCGATCGAGGCCGAGGACCCCGAGGCCCTCACCCGGCAGTACGAGTACTACGACCCGATCCACACCCTCCCCGCCGAGGGCCAGGCCTGGTGGGCCGAGCACGGGAAGCTCGACGAGTCGGCCCTCCGGGCCGCCGAGGTCGCCGAGGCCTCCCGGCGTACCGCCGCCCTCCAGGCCCACTGAGGCGTCCCTTCCCGCGGGCCGTAGCCGCCTGATGCATGCGGTCACGGTCGTCGGGTACGTCGTCCCCCATGGCGCGGCGGGAGACCGCGTCACCGAGAGACCGACTGCGGGGAGCGCAGTCATCTCCACGGGAGGGAGATCGACGTGGCACGCAAGAAGAACGGCGCCACCGGCCTGCTGGGCACTCTGGCGGGCGGCGCCAAGGACATCCCACGCAACGCCTCGTGGCTGGTGGGCAAGGCCCTGCCGCACGACAGTGGCGGCAACGGGTCCACACCGGGTGCCCCGTCCGACGGAGGATCTCGCGGGCTGGTGCAACGGGCCGGTGACGCGGTCCGGGATGCGATGCCGGGCCAGGACTCGGTCGAGCACCGCCTCACCCGGGCCCGCGAGAGCGCCGACGAGGCCCAGGCGTCGGAGGACCGGGCCGTCGAGGCCGCCGAGCGGGCACACGAGCTGACCCAGCACGTGGACGCTGTCGAGGCCGAGGAGAAGAAGCGCCTCGACGAGGTGCGGCGCGAGATCTCCGGTGAGGTCCAGCGGCGTGTCGGCGAGGCCAGGCGGGAGGCCGACGAGCGGGTCGCTCGCGCGCGTCGCGAGGCCGAGGACAAGGCGGAACGGGCTCTCGCCGAGCAGGAGCAGCTCTCGGCCGAGCGCATCGAAGCGACGCGCGCCGAGGCGGAGCGGGCCCAGCAGGAGGCACACGAGCGCTTCACCGAGGCCACCGAACGGCTGGCCCGAGCCCGTGAGCTCGCCGACGAGGCGGCCACCCTCGCTCAGGAGGCGGCCGAGAAGGCGCGTCGCGACGCCGAGCGCATCAGCGCCGCCGCACAGACCGACCGCAAGCAGGCGGACCAGGCGGTCACGCAGGCGCGCCAGCTGCACCAGCGGACCGAGAAGGAGGCGGTCGCGGTCACCCGGACCGTGAACCGCACGACGCGACAGACCGGTGGTCTCGCCTCGATGTCGAAGTCCGACCTGCTCCACCTCGCCCAGGAGCGCGACGTAGCGGGCCGGTCGTCGATGTCGAAGAAGCAGCTCGTGTCGGCGTTGGAGAAGAAGCGATGATCACGACGGACCTGGCGCGCGAGGCACGGCACCTGATCGGGCACCGGTCCACCACGGAGAAGCTGGTGGACGCGCTCCCCCAGCCGGATCGTGGCCTGCTCCGCGCCGGTGTGGCGGCCGGAGCCGCCGTGGTGGCCCTCTCGGCGGCGAGCGCCGTCACCTCGGCGATCCGGCGGCGCGTGGAGGGCTCATGAGGCTCACCGCGCTGGGGGCGCTGGCAGTCGGCTACGTCCTCGGAGCAAAAGCCGGGAAGGAGCGCTATGAGGAGATTCGGCAGCTCGCGGGTCGTGCGGCGAAGAGGCTCGAGGACTACGGGTCGTCGGGAAGCCTGGCCTCCCGCGTCTCGGAGATCGATGACCAGCGGAACCGCACTGGCTCCTGACGCCGACGGACGGCTGGCCGAGGGCGTTCTGGTCGAGACCCATCTGCTCGCGCGTCTGCTCGGGATCCGGCTGCTCCGGGTCGACGGCGTGGTGACGATCGCACCGGCCCGCCTGGCCGCCTCGCCGGTGGATCCGCGCGCCGTCCCGATGACCTCGACCATGGAGCCGGGCGCCGGGTTGGAGCGTGCGGCTCACCTGCTGCGCGACTGTGAAAGACACCGGTCCACGCGCGAGGCCTGACGGCTACCCGGTGACGGCGCGGTTCTCGTACGGCGTGCTGAGCACGATGGTGGTGCGGGTGGAGACGTTCGCGTCGGAGCGGATGCGGGCCAGCAGGTCCTCGAGGGCGTGCGGGGTCTCGACGCGCACCTTGAGGATGTAGGACTCGTCCCCCGCGACCGACCAGCACGACTCGATGGCGCGGATGTCCCGCAGCCGCTCGGGGTAGTCGTCGGGCTGGCTCGGGTCGATCGGCGTGATCGAGACGAAGGCGGTCAGGGCCAGGTCCACCTCTTCGTAGTTGATCGAGGCGCCGTACCCGTTGATCACGCCACGCTTCTCCAGGCGCTTGACGCGCTGGTGCACCGCGGACGTCGAGAGCCCGGTGGCCTTCCCGAGGTCGGTGAAGGACATCCGGCCGTCGGCGGCCAGCAGCCGGACGATCGTGCGATCGGTCTCCTCCACGCCGTCGACCTTATCGTCCGGACCGGCAGGCATGCGTAGGCTCTCGCCCGTGGCGGGCGAGAAGCGGATGATGGTCCTGGACTCGGCATCGATGTACTTCCGGGCGTTCTTCGGCGTGCCCGAGGTCACCGCCGACGACGGGACCCCGGTGAACGCCGTTCGCGGCTTCCTCGACTTCATCAGCCGGCTGGTCGGTGACTACCGCCCCAGCCACCTGGTCTGCGCCTGGGACAACGACTGGCGGCCGCAGTGGCGGGTCGACCTGCTCCCGTCGTACAAGGCCCATCGCGTCGAGCGCGCCATCCCCGGCGCGAGGCCCGACATCGAGGTGGTGCCGGACCCGCTCGAGATCCAGGTCCCGGTCATCCTCGAGGTGCTCGACGCGGTCGGGCTGTGCGTCGTCGGGGCGGACGGCTACGAGGCGGACGACGTGATCGGGACCCTCGCGACCGGCGCGCCGATGCCGGTGGACGTCGTCACCGGCGACCGCGACCTGTTCCAGCTCGTCGACAACGCCAGCGACGTGCGGATCCTCTACATCGCGCGAGGGGTCGGCAACCACGAGCGCGTCACCGACGAGGTGGTGGTCGAGAAGTACAGCGTGCTCCCGAGCCAGTACGCCGACTTCGCCACGCTGCGCGGCGACGCCTCCGACGGGCTTCCCGGAGTGGCCGGAGTCGGCGAGAAGACGGCGGCGTCGCTGCTGCTGAAGTTCGGTGACCTGCAGGGCATCGTCGCCGCGGCCGCCGACCCCGAGTCGGAGATCTCCCCCGGTCCCCGGCGCAAGATCCTCGACGCCGCGGAGTACCTCCGTGTCGCGCCCGAGGTCGTCGCGGTGGCCCGCCACATCGACCTGCCGGCGTACGACGCGACCCTCCCCACAGAGCCCCGCGACCCGGCCCGGCTCGAGGAGCTCGCCGAGCGCTACAACCTCGACTCGCCGGTGAAGCGGCTTCGAGCGGCCCTGGCCGGCTGAGACCGCTCAGCGCATCATCTCGTCGACCGCGATCCGCGCGGCCGACGGGCAGCCCTTGGTGAACCCGTAGAAGGGCCCGAAGTCGCGGGTGGCCGCGAACCCCGTCACGAAGAGCCCCGGGAGCGTCGTCTCGAAGCCCGGCGACAGGTCCGGGAAGCCGTCGGTCACCGAGACCTGGTCGAGCACGCCGGCGAGGTACGGCACGGCCGAGAGGTCCGCGCGGTAGCCCGACGCGGCAACCACGTGGTCGACCTCCAGCAGGTCGCCGTCCGACAGGGCGAGGCGGACGACGTCCGGGTCATCGGCGTCGACGGCCGTGACGTGGGTCCGGGGGCGCGACCGGACGATCGCCGGGTCCAGCCGTGGCGTCAGCCAGTGCTCCAGCGTCAGCCGCCCGACCTGCCAGAACTCCAGGGCGATCGCGCGCCGCCGCTCCTCGGGGAGGCCTCGCCACCAGCCCCGGTGCTGGAGCGTCTGCTCGACGTACGGGTCGACGAAGGCCCAGCTCACCTTCTCGAACGCCGGGGTGTCGTGGCGGTGGACCACGTCGACCCGCGCCGCGCCGTGGTCGCAGAGCAGGGCCGCCCACTCGTACGCGCTCTGGCGGCCCCCGATGACCGCGACCCGCGCCCCGGCGAGATCGTCGAACGACACCCGCTCGCTGGTGTGGGTACGCCGGTCGGCCGGGACCTCGTCGTACCACTCCGGCAGCTGGGTGAAGTGCGCGATGCCCGGGGCGGCCAGGACCTTGGTGCTCCTGACCGTGCTCCCGTCGCTCATCGCCGCCTCGAACCGACCGTCGGCGTGCGCGAGGGACTCACCAGCACCTCCTCGACCGCGAGCGCCTTCTGCTCTCGGAACCACTCGGTGTGGTCGAGGAAGACCCCGATCGGGATCGGGTCGTGCTCCTCCGGGCCGAGCCCACGGTCCTCGAAGTACGCCGCGAACGAGTGGACCCCCTCCGCGTCGAGCGACCAGTCGCGACCTGAGCGCAGGAACATGTCGGACGGCATCTGGTCGCGCCAGAACCCCATGGGCCGGCCCACGATGCGCGTGCCGATCCCCCTGGCCTGCGCGTACGCCGCCGCGGAGTACGCGTAAGGCCCGGCCCCGATCACCAGCAGGTCGGTGTCGGCCACGTCAGTCCTCCATGGGTGCGACGGCCACGACCCCGCGCCGGATGTGGCGGATGACGTCGCGGGCGTTCTCCCGCAGCGGGCCGGGGCCGGCGGCGTCGGCGACCTGGCCGCAGAGGTCGATCAGCTGCTTGATCCACCGCACGAAGTCGCCGGCGGTCAGGTCGCTCTCGTCGAGCACCTCCCCGAGGTCGTCGCCCTCGCTCCAGCGGTACGCCGCCCAGGCCAGGCCGGCGTCCGGTCGCCGGAGGAAGTCGAGTCGGTGGTCGCGCTCGACCTCGGACAGCTGCCGCCAGAGCCGTTCCAGGTCGTCGATGGCCCGCTGGGTGTCGCCGCCCGGCACGCGCGGGGAGACGACGTCCTCGGGGCGCCGGGCCTCGTAGACGAGCGTGGACAGCGCGGCCGCCAGTCCGGACGGGCCCAGACCGTCCAGCACGCCCCGGCGCAGCGACTCCGCGACGACCAGGTCGAGCTCGGAGTAGATCCGACGCAGAGGCCGGCCCAGGTCGGTGACGTCGTCGTCGGCGAGGTAGCCGAGCGCCTCCAGGACGTCGCAGACCCGGTCGAACTGCCGGGCCACCGTGTTCGTCCGCTGCTCGACGCGGCGCTGCAGCGTCTTGGCGTCCCGGTCCAGCTTGACCCACCGGTCGGCCCATCGGGCGTGGTCCTCCCGGTCGGGGCAGTCGTGGCAGGGATGCTCGCGCAGCTGACGTCGCAGGTCCTCGACCTCGCGCTCGTGCCGGGTCGTGACGGGATCGGTGCGCTCGCGGCCGGGTGGCGGCGGGGCGAGGTCGTGGGTGGCGTTGCGCAGTGTCGAGGCCAGGTCGCGCCGCATCTGCGGGTTGCGGGGGTTGAACTGGCGCGGGATCCGTAGGCGGCTCAACGCGGTCACCGGCGCGGGGAAGTCCACGACGCTGAGCCGCCGCGCCTGCCGCTCGGCGGTGAGCACCTGCGGCCGCGGCCCGTCCGGTGACGTGCCCCGGTCGAGGACGACGGCGTACCCGGCGAACTTGCCGCCGGGCACCCGGATCACGTCGCCGCGGTGGAGCTGCGCCAGCGAGGCGAGCACCTCCTCGCGCCGGTCCGCGCGCCGGACACGAGCGGCGTTCTTCTCCAGCTCCGAGACCCGCTGCCGCAGCGCGGCGTACTCCATGAAGTCACCGCGCTCGCAGGTCGCGGCCTCGGCGTACCCGGCCAGCGCGTCCTGGCTCGTGGCCAGCTGCCGGGCGAGGCCGACCACCGCCTTGTCCGCCTGGAACTGCGCAAACGACATCTCGAGCAGCTCCCGCGCCCGCTCGCGGCCGACCTGGTGCACCAGGTTGACCGCCATGTTGTACGACGGGCGGAAGCTCGAGCGGAGCGGGTAGGTACGCGTCGACGCGAGCCCGGCCACCTCGGTCGGGCTGATCCCGGGCTGCCAGAGCACGACGGCGTGCCCCTCGACGTCGAGCCCCCGGCGACCGGCGCGGCCGGTCAGCTGGGTGTACTCACCGGGGGTGATGTCGGCGTGGGTCTCGCCGTTCCACTTCGAGAGCTTCTCCAGCACGACCGTGCGGGCCGGCATGTTGATGCCGAGCGCGAGGGTCTCGGTGGCGAAGACCGCCTTGCAGAGTCCCCTCTGGAAGAGCTGCTCGACGCACTGCTTGAACGCCGGCAGCATGCCCGCGTGGTGCGCGGCGAGGCCTCGGGTGAGCCCGTCGAGGAAGTCGGCGTAGCCGAGGGCGTCGCGGTCCTGGTCCGGGAGGTCGGCGCACTCCTGCTCCACGAAGGCGTGGATCTCGTCGCGCTCCTCCGGGGTCGTCAGCCGGATCCCCGAGCGGAGGCATTGCTCGACCGCCGCGTCGCAGCCGACCCGGCTGAAGATGAACACGATCGCCGGCAGCAGGCCGGCGGCGTCGAGCTGGTCGAGCACGTCCACCCGGCTGGGGATCCAGACCCGGCGGCCGTTGCCGACCTGTCGCCTCCCCCCTCGCTGGGGCCGCGACCTCGGCGTACGCCGGTCGCGCATCGCGGGTGCTCGCCCAGTCGTCCCGGGCGATCCGGACCAGCTCGGCGTTGACCGGGGCGCCCTCCTTCACGAACCCCGCGGCCGCGTCCACGTCGGAGGTGGCGAACAGGTCGAGCATCCGCCGCCCGACCAGGACGTGCTGGTAGAGCGGGACCGGCCGGCGCTCCTCGACGATCGTCACCGTGTCGCCGCGGACCGTCTCGAGCCACTCGCCGAACTCCTCGGCGTTGGACACCGTGGCCGAGAGCGAGACCAGGGCCACCGAGTCGGGGAGGTGGATGATCACCTCCTCCCACACGGCACCGCGTGACCGGTCGGCGAGGTAGTGCACCTCGTCCATCACGACGTACCCGAGCCCCGTGAGCGTCCCGGAGCCGGCGTACAGCATGTTCCGCAGCACCTCGGTGGTCATCACGACGACCGGCGCCTCACCGTTCACCGTCGTGTCGCCGGTCAGCAGCCCGACGCGCCCGGCGCCGTAGCGGGCGACGAGGTCGTGGTACTTCTGGTTGGACAGGGCCTTGATCGGCGTCGTGTAGAAGGCCTTGCGCCCCGTCTCGAGGGCGAGGTGGACCGCGAACTCGCCGACGACGGTCTTGCCCGAGCCGGTCGGTGCCGCGACCAGGACCCCCTTGCCCTCCTCGACGACGTGACAGGCCTCCACCTGGAACGGGTCGAGCCCGAACTCGTAGAGGCCCGCGAACGCGTCGAAGACCGGGTGGGAGCTCATGCCAGAACGGTAAGGGCCCCCGGGGCGCACTCGACGGTCAGGGGCAGCGGGCCGAAGCGCTCGCCGTCGGCGTAGGCGACGATGCCGGGGGCGGCGACCGTCACGGAACGCACGAGATGGTGCTCGTACTGCGGGTGGTGGATGTGCGTGCCCTTGAACAGCTTCGGGTAGGTGCGGACCAGGTCCGGCTTCGTGATCGGCTTGATGACGACGACGTCGAGCAGGCCGTCGTCGAGCACCGCTCCCTCGGTGATCCGCAGCCCGCCCCCGAACGACGGGCCGTTGCCCACGGCGACCAGCATGGCCTCGAGCGAGACCTGCCGATCATCGAGCTGGAGGGTGTAGGGCAGCGGCTCGAACACCCGGAGCTCGGCCAGGGTGGCGAGGTTGTAGCGCATCTGGCCCTTCGGCCAGGTCATCCGGTTCGCCCGCTCGTTCACCGCCGCGTCGAACCCGGCCGCGAGCACGGTCACGAAGTACTGCTCCCCGCTCCTGGCCAGGTCGATCGTCCGCGTCCGGCCGGCCACGACGCGGTCGACGGCGGCGTCCGGGTCCTTGCGCGGGAGGTCGAAGTACCGGGCGACGTCGTTCCCGGTGCCCGCCGGCACGATCCCGAGCGGCGTACCGGTGCCCGCGAGGGCCTGGACGGCGAGGTGGACCATGCCGTCGCCTCCACAGACGACCAGCGCGTCCACCCCGTCCGTGACGCACTGCCGCGCCAGGTCGAGCGCCTCGGCGGCGTCGCGCCCCTGGAGACTGCGGACGTCGAGCCCGGCCGACCGCAGGCGGCCCAGCGCGCGGTCCCGCACCTTGCCGCCTCTGCCCTTGCCGGACGTGGGGTTCGTCAGCAGGGCGATCTCCCTGGGCGGCACGCGCGCAGACTACCGGTCGGTCCGCCCCACCCGGAGTCGTACGGCGTACGTCCCGGGGGCTGCCCCGACGGCGCGTGCCAGCCGGGCGATCGCCTCCAGGACCGTCTCGGCGTCCAGCCGGGCCCCGGGGACGAGCAGGACCAGGCGGCCGCCGTCGCGGGCCAGCAGGACCTCACCGTGCCGCCATACCTGGTGCACCCGGACGCGGACGGCATCCGCCGCCACCGGCTCCGGGTAGGCGTCGTCGACGGCGAGCAGGTCGCACGGCAGTGGCTCGCGCCCCGACGCGGTCAGGACGCCCGCGACGCGGTGGTCCCGGGTCAACGAGCCCGCGGACGCCCAGGTCACCTCGCACTCCCCCAGCCACTCGGGCAGGTCGAACGGGTCGCTCTCGTCGTACGACGGAGCCTCGTGAGGACTCACAGCGAGGACAGCTGGTCGTCCGCCCACTGGTCGGTGCCGCGCTGGTCGCGCCCCCGGACGCGGTCGGACACGCGTGCGATCACCTCGGAGATCATGAAGAGGATCAGCATCGGGATCGCCAGCATCAGCATCGAGAACGGGTCGGTCGACGGCGTCGCCACGGCCGCGAAGACCATGGTGCCGATCACGATCCAGGGCCGGTACTTGGCCAGCGTGCGCCCGCGCACCACCCCGGCCAGGTTGAGCAGGACGACGAACAGGGGGATCTCGAAGGCGACCCCGAAGACCAGCAGCATGCGCACGAAGAACGAGAAGTACGAGTCGAACTCGACGAGGTTCTGCACGTTGGCCGGGGTGAACCCGATCAGCACCGCCAGCCCCTTGGGCAGGACGTAGTAGCCGACGCCGACACCGACGATGAACAGCGGGCCGGCGACCGCCGCGAACATCCGGCTGTAGCGCTTCTCCTTGGAGTGCAGCCCGGGCAGGATGAACGCCCACACCTGGTACAGCCAGTACGGGCTCGCGACGACCAGCGCGGCCACCCCGCACAGCTTCATCTGCAGGAGCAACGGCCCGGTGGCACCCTGGATGTACGCCGTGGTGCGCGTGCCCTGCCCGAGCTGCTCGCGGGCGTTGTTGTAGGGGTGCATGACCAGGTTGAACAGCTCGTTGTAGAAGAACAACGCGACGAAGAAGAGCACCACCAGGATCAGGGCGGAGCGGATCAGCCGTGCGCGCAGCTCACGGAAGTGGTCCGACAGTGCCATCCGGCCGTCGGGGCCGACGGGGTTGCGCGGCTTCCCGCGCAGGACGTCGACGACACCGACGAAGGACACGGGACCGGCCGCTCTCGCTCAGGGGCCGTCAGGCGGTCGAGTCGTCGCTACGCGACGCCTCGCGCTCGGCGGCCTGCCTGGCCTCGAACGCCGCACGCTCGGCGTCCTGGCGGGCCTCGAGCGTCACCTGCGACTCGGTCTTGACCGTGTCGTCATCGTCGTCGGTGAGACCTTTGGTCTCGGCCTTGAAGATGCGCAGGGCGCGGCCGCTGCCGCGAGCCAGCTCGGGAAGCTTGGACGCGCCGAACACCAGGATGACGATCGCCAGGATGATGAGGAGCTCTGGCGTACCGAGATCGCCGATCAGCAGGGATGACATGTGGTGTGTGTCCTGACGTGAGGCGGGTCTTTACCTTCGCAGTCTAGCCCGCGGGTGGTTCGTACAGGGTCAAAGCGCGGCGGATGGCCTCGGCCGCGCCGTCACCGTAGTGGGCCGGGGCGAGGACCTCGGCGTACGGCGTGAGGCGCAGCAGGAGCCGCTGGAGCCACCGCTCGTCCCCCACCAGCAGGTCGACCTCCGAGCCGCCCTCCGGGCGGGGCCGGACCTCCTCGACGGCGTAGTACTCCTCCATCCAGCGGGCCTGGGGCTGCAGCCGCAGCGTCACCGGGGTCGCCTCCTCGCCTCCGAAGACGCCGTCGGACAGATCGCGCGGCTCCCGCGCCTCGGTGCTGATCTCGGAGTCCAGCACCGTGGCCTCGTGGATGCGGTCGAGCCGGAACAGACGGGGCGCCTCCGCGCTGTGGCAGTAGGCGTCGAGGTAGGCCACGCCGTGGTGCGAGACGACGGCGTACGGGTCGACGACCCGCTCGGACTCCTCGTCCCGGGCGGGGACGTAGTAGACGATCCGTACCTGCCTGCGCCGGAGCGCGGCGTCCTCGAGCTGGGCTCGCAACAGCACGGTGCCCGGGACGTCGTCCCCGGGGTCGACCAGCGGGGTGCTGCCCGCCGCAGCCGCCTCGAGCTTGGCCAGGGCGCGGTCCACGACCTCACGGGTGGCCTTGGTCGAGCCCGCCCGGAGCGCTCGCAGGGCCACGATGATCGCGCTGGCCTCGGTGGGTGTCAGCCGGAGGGGACGCGCCAGGTAGTCGGCGTTGGACACCCGGATCACCCCCTCGCCCTCGAGGGCGTCCAGGTCGACGTCGATCAGGTCGTCGGGGTAGCCGCCCGGGAGGCCGCACAGGAAGAGGACGCGGAGGTCCTTCTCGAGCTGGGCCGACGGCACACCCAGGGCCCGGGCGGCGTCCTCCAGGGAGACCTGGTCACGGGCGTGCAGGTAGGGCACCAGGCGCAGCAGGCGGGCGACCTGGTCCTTGGCCGCGCCGGCGGTGGCGGTGCTCACGGCGTCCTCATCTGGTGGCCTTCACAGCGGACCGGAGCCGGGCGACGACCTCGTCGCGCAGGGCCGCCGGTGCCTCGACGTACAGGTCCGGCCCGAACGCGAGGAGCTCGTCGGCCTGGGCGCCGCCGGACAGGTACAGCCGGTCCCAGGGAGTCTGCTCGTCCGGCCCGGCCACGTCGGCCTCGACCCGGGACGCCGTACGCCGGAGCACCGCGGCCGCGCCCGGACGGACCAGGACGACCGCCTCCTCGGACGGGGTCGCCGGTGCGAGACGACGCGCGACCTCGCGGACGTCCGTGCCCAGCGGGACGACGAACGACCCGGGCGGACCGCTCATCGTGGCCGGCCCGACCACCCGCGACAGCCGGAACACCCGCTCCTCGCCGCGGTCCGTGTCCTGCCCGACGACGTACCACCGTCCGGAGAAGCGGACGACGCCCCAGGGCTCGAGGTGCCGGGTCAGCGGCTGGTCGTAGCCCGGCCGGCGGTAGTCGAAGGTGACCGGCCGCTTCGACAGGGTCGCCTCCCAGAACACGTCGAACGACGGCTCGTCGGCGCTCAGCCGCGGCTGGGCGATCTCCAGGGCCCCGAGGTCGAGGTCGAGGCCCGCTGCCGTGAGCTTGCCGACGGCGTCCGTGGTGGCCTCGGCCAGGCGGGCGTGGTCCCACACCCGGGTGGCGAGGGCCACCACCTGGGCCTCGTCGGACTCGAGGCTGATCTCGGGGAGCGCGAACTCGTCGGCCCGGATGCGGTAGCCCGGCTCGTCGTCGAAGTAGGCGTCCATCTGCCCGACCTCGATCGGCACGCCGAGGCTGCGGAGCTCCTCCTTGTCGCGCTCGAAGGTCTTCTCGAACGCGTCGGTCGACGGGGCGTCGGCGTACAGGATCTCGCGGATGCGCTCCTTGGAGACGTAGTGCCGCTGCACCAGCAGCATGATCAGGAGGTTGAGCAGGCGCTCGGTCTTGGAGGTGCTCACCCTCGGCTCCGGAACGGCATGGCGCACATCCTGCTCAGGCGGCCCCGACGATGTCGACCACGAAGTACAGCGTGTCGGTGCCCTTGATGCCGGCCTGCGGCGAGCCCTTCTTGCCGTAGCCGTCCTTCGGCGGGATCGCGATCACGACCTCGCTGCCGACGTGCTGGCCGACCAGCGTCTTGACCCATCCGGCGATCACGCCGCCGGGACCGGTCTGCATTCGGACGCCCAGAGGTGAGTCGCCGTCGAAGTTCTGGTCGAAGGGAGACTTGGCGTCGTACACCTCCCCCAGGTAGCGGGCGAAGACTGTCTCGCCCTTCTTCACCACCGCGCCGTTCCCGTCGTACAGGGCGGCGGAGCGGAGCTTGCCGTCCGGCTTGGGCGTCTTCGCGAAGTCGAGTCCCGACACCACGCCCTTGGTCTTCTCGATCTTCGGGGCCCAGGAGGGGGCAGCGTGCTGCTTGCCGGTGGGCTTGGTGAGCGGCTCCCCGACCAGGTCGAAGACGATGAGCACCGGGTCCTTCTGGCTGACGCCCAGCTGGGGGTTGCCGGTGGACCCGAAGAAGGTCTCCGCCGGGGCGAAGACGGCGACCCGCGACCCGATGGTCTGGCCCGACAGGGCGTCCAGGAAGACCTTCTGCACCTGGCTGGAGAGGCTCACGACCTGGGGCTGATGGTCCTGGTAGGAGCTCGCCACGATCTTCTGGGTGGTGCCGTCCGCGATCACCGTCTGCAGGATCAGCGAGTCGCCGGTCTTGACCGTGTCGCCGCTGCCCTGCGTGAGGACCTTGGTGGTCTCCGTCGAGTCGGTCACCGCGCCGCTGAACTTGATCGTGGCGTCGCTCCCGACGTCGCCGCTGACGGTCATCGAGTCGAACCCCAGACCACCGCTCTTGGACGAGCTGTCGTTGCTGCCGCTGCTGCTGTCGTTGCCTCCACACCCCGCCAGGGTGACGGCGACCGCCACCAGGGCGGCCGAGAGGAGTCGGAGGTGGGTTCGGGTGTGCACAGCAGGCCCTTCACGAGAAGACGGGTCGGAGCGATCACCCTAGCCGTCGCCCGGTTGCCGCCCGGAATCCCGGTGGCCCGAGACGCTACATCCCGTCGATCAGGCGCTGCACCCGCTCGTCGTGCGCGCGGAACGGGTCCTTGCACAGCACGGTGCGCTGCGCCTGGTCGTTCAGCTTGAGATGCACCCAGTCCACGGTGAAGTCACGCCGCCGCTCCTGGGCCTTGCGGATGAACTCGCCCCGGAGCCGCGCCCGGGTCGTCTGCGGCGGGACCGACTTCGCCTGGAAGATCTTCAGGTCCGAGGTCACCCGCGCCACGGCTCCGCGACGCTCGAGCAGGTAGTACAGGCCCCGGTCTCGCCGGATGTCGTGGTAGGCCAGGTCGAGCTGCGCGATCCGCGGGTGTCCCAGGGGCAGGCCGTGGGTGTTGCGGTAGCGGTCGATGAGCTTCCACTTGATCACCCAGTCCAGCTCCCGGTCGACCAGGCCGAGGTCGTCGGACTCGACGGCCTTCAAGCCCCGCTCCCAGAGGTCGAGGCACTGCTCGATCAGCGGGGTGGAGATCTCGCGCCGGTCGACGAAGTTGCGGGCCTTGGAGAGGTACTCGTGCTGGATGTCCAGCGCACTCGCCTCCCGGCCGTTGGCCAGCCGGACCTTGCGCTGGCCGGTCACGTCGTGGCTGATCTCGCGGATCGCGCGGATCGGGTTCTCCATCGAGAGGTCGCGCATCACCACGCCCTCCTCGATCATCCGCAGGACCAGGTCGCAGCTGGCGACCTTGAGCATGGTGGTCGTCTCGCTCATGTTCGAGTCGCCGACGATCACGTGGAGGCGTCGGAACCGCTCGGCGTCCGCGTGCGGCTCGTCCCGCGTGTTGATGATCGGGCGCGAGCGGGTCGTCGCGCTGCTGACGCCCTCCCAGATGTGCTCCGCACGCTGGCTCACGGCGTACGACGCACCCCGCGCGGTCTGCGTCACCTTCCCGGCGCCGACGATGATCTGGCGGGTCACCAGGAACGGGATGAGGACGTCGGCGAGACGGTTGAACTCCCCGGAGCGGCTGACCAGGTAGTTCTCGTGGCAGCCGTAGGAGTTGCCGGCGGAGTCGGTGTTGTTCTTGAACAGGTAGATCTCCCCGGCGATCCCCTCGTCGTGGAGTCGCTGCTCGGCGTCCTTCAGCAGACCCTCGAGCACCCGCTCCCCCGCCTTGTCGTGGGTGACCAGCTCGGCCACGTCGTCACACTCGGGCGTGGCGTACTCGGGGTGGCTGCCGACGTCGAGATACAGCCGGGCGCCGTTGCGGAGGAACACGTTGGAGCTCCGGCCCCAGCTGACGACCTTGCGGAAGAGGTAGCGCGCGACCTCGTCCGGGCTGAGCCGGCGTTGGCCCTTGAACGTGCAGGTAACGCCGTACTCGTTCTCGATGCCGAAGATCCGCCGATCCACGTGGTCAGCCTAGGACCCGCACCCTGATCTGGCTCGTGCTGGTGCGCGCGGCGGACGGAATTCCTCGGCTCGGTCAGGCGTCCGGCGTACCGTCGCCGGGCTCGCCCGGAAGGTCGGTGGGGTCGATCTCCGTCTCGGAGGCGGCCGTCGCGGCCTCGGAAGGCCCGGAGGGCTCGGACTTCTCGGGAGCGGCCGCGGTCGTCGGTCCACGGTCGCCGAGGAGCGCCTCGAGGCGCGCGGGGACCAGGCGGACGAACTTCCGCGGCTGGGAGCGCGTGCGGTCGAGCACGGCGACCTCGAGGTCCGAGGCGGGGATCACGCGGTCGACGGCGGGCGTGCCGTTCTCGGTCGCACCGCGCCCCAGCGCGGCGACAGCCAGGTGCAGGGCCTCGTCGAGGGTGGCGTTCTCCGTGTAGTGCTCCTCGAGGTACGCCGCCACCACGTCGTCGGCGCCACCCATCACGGCGTACTGGTGCTCGTCGGTGACCTGGCCCTGGTAGGTCAGCCGGTAGATCTGGTCGTCGCCCAGGCTGTCGCCGATCTCGGCGACGAAGATCTCCACCTCGTAGGGCTTCTCCCCGCCGCTGCTGAAGATCGTGCCCAGCGTCTGGGCGTAGGCGTTGGCGAGGCCGCGGCCGGTGACGTCGCGGCGGTCGTAGGCGTAGCCGCGCATGTCCGCGAGGCGGACGCCGGCGATCCGGAGGTTCTCGAACTCGTTGTAGCGGCCCACCGCCGCGAAGGCGATCCGGTCGTAGATCTCGCTGACCTTGTGCAGCGCCTGGGAGGGGTTCTCGGAGGCGAAGAGGATCCCGTCGGCGAACTGGACCGCCACCACCGAGCGTCCCCGGGCGATCCCCTTGCGGGCGAAGTCCGCCCGGTCCTTCATCAGCTGCTCGGGCGAGACGTAGAAGGGCATGCTCATCTCGGGGCCCCCCCGGCGTTGTTCGGCGGAGGAGCGGAGCGGGGGAGGCGTAGAACGCCGTGGGGTGAGTTCATGGCTTCTCCTGCTGTCGAGCCTGTCGAGCCGGTCGAGACACGATCACGTCAGGGCCGCGGCCGGGCCGTCGGGGCGGTTCATCCGGCCGGCGAGCACCGAGGCCGCGATCTCGGCGACGTCGGCGTCGGGCAGCCGGCGACCGCCCTCGGCCGTGATCACCAGGACGACCGGGAAGATCCGCCTGGTCAGGTCGGGACCGCCGGTCGCCGAGTCGTCGTCGGCGGCGTCGTACAGCGCCTGCACGAGCGCCGTGACGCAGTCGTTCTCGGAGAGGTCCTCGCGGTACAGCTTCTTCAGCGACCCGCGGGCGAACAGCGACCCCGAGCCCACCGAGTGGAACGCCGTCTCCTCGTACCGACCGCCCGTGACGTCGTAGCTGAAGATGCGTCCCTGCCCCGCGGACAGGTCGAACCCGGCGAACAGGGGCACGATCGCGAGGCCCTGCATGGCCATCCCGAGGTTGGAGCGGATCAGACCGGCGAGTCGGTTGGCCTTGCCGTCCAGCGACAGGGTCATCCCCTCGATCTTCTCGTAGTGCTCGAGCTCGGTCTGGAAGAGCCGGACCAGCTCGACGGCGAGACCCGCCGTACCCGCGATGCCGACGCAGGAGTACTCGTCGGCCGGGAAGACCTTCTCGATGTCGCGCTGGGCGATGATGTTGCCCATCGTGGCGCGCCGGTCGCCGGCCATCACCACGCCGCCGGGGAACGTCGCCGCCACGATCGTCGTGCCGTGCGGTGCGAGGTCGCCCGCGTGGCCCTGAGGTACGGCGCGCCGGGACGGCAGCAGGTCCGGCGACTGGGACGCCAGGAAGTCGGCGAAGCTGGAGGTGCCCGGCGTCATGAACGACGCCGACAGACGGGAGTCGTCCACCCCTACTGGCCGCCCTTCTGGATGAACGACTTCACGAAGTCCTCGGCGTTGGTCTCGAGCACGTCGTCGATCTCGTCGAGGATCGCGTCGATGTCGTCGTCGAGCGCTTCCTTGCGCTCGGAGACGTCGGACTCGGGCGCGACGTCGGTGACCTCGTCGGCCTCGCCGGACTTGCGAGGCTGCTTCTGCTCCTGGGCCATGCATTCACCCTAGCCGCTCGGCCCGAGGGACGAGGGCGGGTCCGAGGTACCTAGGGTGGGCGGCATGAGGGCCGCTTCCGACGACGTCGTGAGCGACCTGGTCCCCGAGGGCGTGCTCCGGGCCGCCATCAACCTGGGCAACGCCGTCCTCGCCTCCGGTACCCCGCTCGAGCCCACCGGGGTGTCGGTCGACCTGGCGCGGGCGATCGCCTCGAGGCTCGGGGTGGAGCCGAGGTTCTTCTGCGTCGACGCCGCCCGGAAGTCCGCCGAGGCACTGGCCGCCGGCGTGGTCGACGTCGCCTTCCTCGCGATCGAGCCCGAGCGGGAGGCCGACCTGGCGTTCACCGCGCCGTACGCGCTGATCGAGGGGGTGTACGTCGTGCCGGAGCAGAGCGCGATCCGCTCCCCGGGAGATGTGGACCGGCACGGGGTGCGGGTCGGGGTGAAGCGCGGGTCCGCCTACGACCTGTTCCTGACCCGCCGGCTGGCCACCGCCGAGGTGGTCCGCGGTGACGAGGGCGTCGCGGTGTTCGTCGACGACGGTCTGGAGGTGGGCGCGGGCATCCGCCAGCCGACGGCTGCCTGGGTGGAGTCGCACCCGGGTCACCGGATCGTCGAGCCGGCGTTCACGCAGATCCGGCAGGCCGTGGCCACCCGCCGCACGCACCACGCCGCGACGCTCGACTTCCTGCACGACCTCGTCGACGAGCTGAAGGCGACGGGCTTCGTGGCCGACTCGCTGGCTCGGGCGGGTCGCGAGGACGTGACGGTCGCGCCGCCGGGTCCCGCGCTAGGGGTTCACCGGGTCAGGGCGCGGAACAGCTCCTCGGCGGTGTCACAGCGGTCGATGAGGGCGGCGACGTGGGCCTTGGACCCGCGGAGGGGGTCGATCGTCGGGACCCGCTGCAGCGACTCACGGCCGGGCAGGTCGAAGATCACCGAGTCCCACGACGCGGCGGCGACCGAGTCGGCGTACTTCTCCAGGCACCGACCCCGGAAGTACGCCCGGGTGTCCTCGGGCGGGTGGTACATCGCGCGCTCCACGGCGTCGTCGGTGAGGAGACGGTCGATCCGGCCGAGCTGGACCAGCCGGTGGTAGAGGCCCTTCTCGGGCCGTACGTCGCTGTACTGGTAGTCGATGAGCTGGAGCTTGGCGTTGTCCCAGTCGATGCCGTCGCGCTCCCGGTAGGAGTTGAGCAGCTTCAGCTTCGCCACCCAGTCGAGCTCGCGCGCGCACAGCATCGGGTCCTGCGCGAGCCGGGTCAGCACCGACTCCCAGCGCTCGAGCACGTCGACGGTCTGCGGGTCGGCGTCCGAGCCCAGCCGGTCGTCGACGTACTTGCGGGCGAGCTCGAGGTACTCCTCCTGGAGCTGCAGGGCGGTCAGCCGGCGCCCGTCCTGGAGCGTGACCTGCTCCCGCAGGGTCGGGTCGTGGGAGACCGCACGGAGGGCCGCCACCGGTCCGTCCACGGACAGGTCGGTGGTGATGAACCGGTCCTCGATCATCGCCAGCACCAGCGCGGTCGTCCCGACCTTCAGGTACGTCGACACCTCGGCCAGGTTGGCGTCACCGATGATCACGTGGAGCCGGCGGTACTTCTCCGGGTCCGCATGGGGCTCGTCCCGGGTGTTGATGATGGGCCGCTTGAGCGTCGTCTCGAGCCCCACCTCCACCTCGAAGTAGTCCGCCCGCTGGCTGAGCTGGAACCCGTGGTCGCGGCCGTCCTGTCCGATCCCGACCCGCCCGGACCCGCACACGACCTGGCGGCTCACGAAGAACGGCGTCAGGTGGCGGACGATGTCGCTGAACGGCGTCGAGCGCGGCATCAGGTAGTTCTCGTGGGCGCCGTACGACGCACCCTTGTTGTCGGTGTTGTTCTTGTACAGGTTGATCGGGGTCGCGCCGGGGGTCTGCGCCGCCATCCGCGACGCGTCGAGCATCACCAGCTCCCCCGCCTTGTCCCAGAGCACGACGTCCAGGGGCGTGGTGACCTCGGGCGTGGAGTACTCCGGGTGGGCGTGGTCGACGTAGAGCCGTGCGCCGTTGGTGAGGATCACGTTGGCCAGACCGAGGTCCTCGTCGGTCAGCTGGCTCGGGTCGGCGAGCTGGCGGCTCAGGTCGAACCCGCGGGCGTCGCGCAGCGGCGACTCCTCCTCGAAGTCCCACCGGGCCCGGCGTGCCTTGATCGTCGCGCTCGCGTAGGCGTTGACGACCTGGGAGCAGGCCACCATCGGGTTGGCATGGGGCTGCCCCTGCACCGAGATGCCGTACTCGATCTCGGTGCCCATCACCCGTCGTACGGTCACGGGCCGAGCCTACGCGTCGCCCACATGGCCCCGCCGTCCACGGGCCGGCGCGGGTGCGGGCTAGAGGTACTGGCCCGTGTTCGGGACCGTGTCGATCGACCGGCCCGGCTCGGTGCCCTGCTTGCCGGTGATCAGGGTGCGGATGAACACGATCCGCTCGCCCTTCTTGCCGGAGATCCGGGCCCAGTCGTCGGGGTTGGTGGTGTTCGGCAGGTCCTCGTTCTCCTTGAACTCGTCCACACAGGCCTGGAGCATGTGCTGCACCCGCAGGCCGTGCTGGTCGTGCTCGAGGAAGTCCTTGATCGCCATCTTCTTGGCCCGGTCGACGATGTTCTGGATCATCGCGCCGGAGTTGAAGTCCTTGAAGTAGAGGACCTCCTTGTCACCGTTGGCATAGGTGACCTCCAGGAAGCGGTTCTCCTCGGTCTCGGTGTACATCCGCTGGACCGTGGCCTGGATCATCTCGTCCACGCACGCGTCGCGGTTGCCACCGAACTCCGCCAGGTCGTCGCCGTGCAGCGGGAGCGAGGGCAGGAGGTACTTGCTGAAGATGTCGCGTGCGGACTCGGCGTCGGGCCGCTCGATCTTGATCTTCACGTCGAGGCGACCGGGCCGCAGGATCGCGGGGTCGATCATGTCCTCGCGGTTGGAGGCACCGATCACGAGGACGTTCTCCAGCGCCTCGACGCCGTCGATCTCGCTCAGCAGCTGCGGGACGATGGTGTTCTCGACGTCGGAGGAGACCCCGGAGCCGCGGGTGCGGAACAGCGAGTCCATCTCGTCGAAGAACACGATCACCGGCGTGCCGTGGCTGGCCTTCTCGCGGGCCCGCTGGAACACCAGGCGGATGTGGCGCTCGGTCTCACCGACGTACTTGTTGAGCAGCTCGGGGCCCTTGATGTTGAGGAAGTAGGACTTCCCCTCCTGGCCGGTCCTCGCCGCGACCTTCTTGGCCAGCGAGTTCGCGACCGCCTTGGCGATCAGGGTCTTGCCACAGCCCGGAGGGCCGTAGAGCAGCACACCCTTGGGCGGCTTCAGCTGGTGCTCGGTGAACAGCTCGGGGTGGAGGTACGGCAGCTCGACGGCGTCCCGGATGGCGTCGATCTGGGCCACCAGGCCACCGATCGACTCGTAGGCGATGTCGGGCACCTCTTCGAGGATCAGCTCCTCGACCTCGGACTTGGGCACGCGCTCGTAGGCGTAGGCCGCTCGCTGGTCCAGGAGCAGGGAGTCGCCGGCGCGCAGGGTGTCGGCCTTGAGGGGGTCGGCCAGCCGGACGACCCGCTCCTCGTCGGCGTTGGCGATGACCAGGGCACGCTCGCCGTCGGCCAGCAGCTCCTTGAACATCACGACCTCGCCGACCTCTTCGAAGGCGAGCGCGGCCACGACGTTGAGCGCCTCGTTCAGCATGACCTCCTGGCCCTTGACCAGGGTGTCGAGGTCGACCGCCGGGCTGACGTTCACACGCAGCTTGCGGCCGCCGGTGAAGACGTCGACCGAGTCGTCCTCGTTGCGCTGGATGAAGGTGCCGAAGCCGGCCGGCGGCTGGGCGAGCCGGTCGACCTCCTCCTTCAGCTTCATGATCTGGTCGCGGGCCTCGCGCAGGGTCTGGGCGAGGCGCTCGTTCTGGGAGGTGACGGCCGACAGGGAGCGCTGCGTGTCCGCCAGGCGCAGCTCGAGACCGCGGGAGTGGCCGGGGGCGTCGGACAGGCGTCGCCTCAGGTCCTCGACCTCGGACTCGAGGTGGTGCACCTGCTCGGCGAGCTCGCGCGCGCCTCGTCCTGCACCATCGGACGCGGCTCTCGAGGCGTCCTGACCACTGCTCATCGATCTCACCTCCTGTTTCGACCCTACTCGTCCGGAACCTGCGCGCACGCGAGAATCGGGTCGCGTTTCTCACGATTTGATCTCACGGTTCAGAATTCGCGAGTCGCGGCGATCACCGGACCTGTTGCTCGGCCCCTCACTCGGCGGCCGGCTCCTCGGGTACGCCGGGTGGTCGCGGCCCGAGGTAGTCGGGACCGTAGGCGCCGGGAGCGGGCCGGCGCTTCTTGACCGGCGGCCGCTCACCGGGAGCCATCCTGCGTGCGGTGACCAGGAACGCCGTGTGGCCGATCATGGAGTGCCCGGGGCGCACCGCGAGCCCCTCGACGTGCCAGTCGCGCACGAGCGACTCCCACGACTGCGGCTCCGTGAAGCCCCCGTGCACCCGGACGGACTCCACGAAGCGCGAGAGCTGGGTCGTGGTGGCGACGTACGCGCACAGGATCCCGCCGGGGCGGAGAGCACCGGCCGACGCGTCGAGGCAGTCCCAGGGCGCCAGCATGTCGAGGATGACCCGGTCGGCGCGGTGGCCCGAGGCGGGGAGCTGGTCGGCCAGGTCGCCGAGGGTGAGCCGCCAGGCCGGATGGTCGCCGCCGAAGAACTGGGTGACGTTGCGCCGGGCGACGTCGGCGAACTCCTCGCGACGCTCGTACGACGACACCGTGCCGTGCGGACCGACGGCACGCAGCAGCGAGCAGGTGAGGGCGCCCGACCCGACCCCCGCCTCCACGACGTCCGCGCCCGGGAAGACGTCGGCCATCGCCACGATCTGGGCGGCGTCCTTCGGGTAGACCACGGCCGCGCCCCGCGGCATCGAGACGACGAACTCGCTGAGCAGGGGGCGGAACACGAGGTACTCGCCTCCCGCGGAGGAGCTGATCGTGAAGCCCTCCTCCCGACCGATCAGGTCGTCGTGCTCGAGGTGGCCGCGGTTGGAGAAGAACCGCTTGCCCGGCACCAGCTCGAAGTTGTGGCGCCGCGCCTTCTGGTCGGTCAGCCGCACCCACTCCCCCGCCCGCAGCGGTCCCCGGTGCACGCCCGACCAGGCGTCGGGGGGCACGTCGGGGTGCACATCGGGGTGCACATCGGGGTGCACAGCGTCGGCCATGCCGGGAGGCTATCGGGATGCGTCGTCGCTCAGGCGGTGGCGCGGAAGGCGCGGTCGACGTCCGCCGTGGCGAGGACCCCGAAGATGCTGCCGTCGACGTCGAGGAGGAGGTACTCGCCGGCGGGACGGGCGCTGATCGCCCGGATCAGGTCCTCGCCGCCGATGCCGGCCGGGAGCTGCAGGCCGTCCTCGAGCGTGCGGGCCACCGACGACGTGGGCACCCAGGCTCGCCGGTCCACCGGCACCGACAGCAGCGCTGCCTCGTTCACGACGCCGACGGGGGCACCGGCCGAGGTCACGGTCACGATGCTGCCCGCCTGCACCTCCTGGGCGCGGCGTACCGCCTCGGCCAGGGGCAGGTCGCCGGGGACGGTGAGGGTACGACGGGCCAGGTCGCGGGCCACGAGATACGGCAACCGGGACCGCACCCGGGCCGACTCGAGGGCCGACGTGGCCCCGCTCCAGAGGAACATCGAGATCACGCCGGCGAACACGAAGTCGATGACGCTCGGCCGGCCGCCGAGGATCTGGGCGGTGAGAAAGGGGTACCCCAGCGCCAGCAGCGCCACGACCCGGCCGACCCACGCGGCGACGATCGTGCCGCGGTGGGTGTCGCCGCTGGCGCCCCACACGACGGCCTTCAGGATGCGCCCGCCGTCGAGCGGGAGGCCGGGGACGAGGTTGACGATGCCGACGAAGAGGTTCGTCCAGGCGAGCCCGGACAGGGCCAGGCCGATCAGGCCGCCGGGCGCCACCAGGAAGGCCAGGAAGGCGACCAGCGCGACCGCCAGCGAGGAGAGCGGCCCGACGACCGAGACCCAGAACTCCTGTCGGGGGCTGTCCGGCTCGCCCTCGATCGCCGTCATCCCGCCGAAGAACTGCAGGGTGATGTGGGAGACCGGCAGGCCGTAGCGGCGCGCGACGTAGGCGTGCGAGGCCTCGTGCGCGAGCACGGACAGGTAGAGGAGGACGGCGAGGGCGAGCCCGGCGACGTACTTGAGGCCGCCGAGGCCGGGCTCCGCCTGCTCGATCGCGGGCGCCGTGATCAGCGCGATCAGGCCCGCGATCAGGAACCACGAGCCGCTGACGAGCACGTCGCTCCCCGCCACCGACCCGACCTTGAACGTCCCGGGAGGACGTGGGGCGGGGCCGCGGGGAGCGCGGTCGTCACTCATGTCCCGAGGCTAGCCGAACGGTTCGTGCCGGATCGGCGGGACGACGGCGCGCGGCGTACCGGTGGTTGTCGGTGGTGTCGCCTAGATTCTCGAGGGTGAGCACGACACATCCGACACCGGCGACGCCCGCCGAGCTGCGGTCCACCGCGGTGGACGGTGTCGACGTGCTCGGCGCGCTCTCACCGAGCCGGGCCTCGGACTTCATGACCTGCCCGCTGCTGTACCGCTACCGCACCATCGACCACCTCCCGGAGGAGCCGTCGGCCGATGCGCTGCGCGGCACGCTCGTGCACAAGGTGCTGGAGGACCTGTTCGACCTCCCGGCGCCGACGCGTACGCCGGAGCAGGCCCGCGACCTGCTCCAGCCGACATGGGCGGCGCTCCTCGAGGCCGAGCCGGAGCTCGCCGAGCTGTTCACCGAGGAAGGGCCGGACGTCGCCGAGTGGCTGACCTCCTGCCGATCGGTGCTCGACCGCTACTTCACCCTCGAGGACCCGCGCCGGCTCGAGCCGGCCGAGCGCGAGATGTACGTCGAGGCGCTGCTCGACTCCAAGCTGCTGCTGCGCGGCTTCGTCGACCGCCTCGACGTCGCCCCGGACGGCGCGATCCGGGTCGTGGACTACAAGACCGGCAGGTCGCCCGGCGAGATGTTCGAGGCCAAGGCGCTCTTCCAGATGAAGTTCTACGCCCTGGTCATCTGGCGCACCCGCGGTGTGGTGCCGGCCATGCTCCAGCTGGTCTACCTCGGCAACGGCGAGATGCTGCGCTACGTCCCGGACGAGGGCGACCTGCTCGCGACCGAGCGCAAGGTCGAGGCGATCTGGCGGGCGATCGTGCGGGCCCAGGAGTCCGGGGACTGGCGTCCGAACCGGTCCCGGCTGTGCGACTGGTGCTCCTTCCAGTCCGTCTGCCCCGAGTTCGGCGGCACTCCTCCCCCGTTGCCCGACCGCACGGGCGACCCCGGCGAGCTCACCCCCGCCGACGTCGACTGACGCGACGCTGGGTCAGCCGATCCCGTTGCGCTCGGCCCAGAGCGCGGCCTGGGTGCGGTCGACGACCCCGATCCGCTGGAAGGCCGAGGTGAGGTGCGCCTTGACCGTGCGCTCGGAGATGCCGAGCCGCCGGGCGATCTGCTTGTTGGCCAGTCCCTGACGGACCAGGACGAGGACCTCGATCTCGCGCGGGGTGAGGTCGACCGACGCGGCCGACGTCGTACGCCGGGCCCCGAGGAGCTCGCGGGCCGCCTTCGGGTCGATCGGCGACTCCCCGCGGGCGACGGCCCGGATGCCACGCAGCACCTCGTCGGGCTCGGCGTCCTTCAGCAGGTACCCGAGGGCGCCGGCGTCCAGGGCGCCGACGATGCGCTCGGCGTCGGAGTACGACGTGAGGACCAGGACGTCGGCGAGCTCCTCGCCCACGATCGCGCGCGTGGCGCTGACCCCGTCGACACCCGGCATCTGCAGGTCCATCAGCACGACGTCGGGCCGCACCTCGCGCACCAGGGTGATGGCCTCCTCGCCGGACGCCGCCTTGCCCACCACCTCGATGTCCGGCTCGCCGCCGAGCAGCTGCTCGAGCCCGGCGCGCAGCATCGCGTGGTCGTCCACGATCACCACGCGGATCCTGTCCGTCATCGTCGGTCCACCGCCATCCGCACCGTCGTACCCGCTCCGGGACTCGACTCCACCTGCACCCGCCCACCGCCGTCCTCGACCAGGCTCTGCAGCCCGCGCAGCCCGTAGGACTGGTCGGAGACCGCGAGCGACGGGTCGAACCCGACTCCGTCGTCTCGGACCGTCAGCCGGACCTGCCGCTCGTCGCCGCGTACCTCGACCGCGAGCTCGGAGGCGTGCGCATGACGCACCGCGTTGCGGATCGCCTCCTGCGCGACGCGCCAGACCAGGGTCACGACGTGGTCCGGCGCACCTTCGACGCCGGTCACCGACACCGACGTCGCGATCCCGGCGGACGCCGCGGAGGAGGTCAGGTCCTCCAGAGCGGCCCCGAGCCCGGTCGCGTTGAGCCCCGGCGGATGGATCTCGACCAGCAGCGACCGCAGCTGACGCAGCGAACGCCGCAGCGACTGGCTCGACCCCATCAGCTCCTCGCGCAGCTCGGGAGAGATCGACGCCTCGCGTGCCGTCCCCGACAACGCGAAGGCCGTCCCGGCCAGCTCCTGCACCACGCCGTCGTGGAGGTCGCGGGCGATGCGTCGCCGCTCGCCCTCGGAGGAGTCGACCGCGCGCCGCATCAACCTCTCCCGCGCCCGCGAGGCCCGCGTCAGCCGGAGTGTGAGCACCCCGAGCAGCGGTACGCCGAGCAGCAGCAGCGCGAGGAGAGCCCCCGCCGTGATGCGCCGGAACGGCGTCAGCACCTCGGCCGAGCGCTCCTTGACCGCCTGCACGGAGTAGTACGCCTCGAAGAGCAGGGGCTGGCCCTCCGGCGACTCGATCCGGGTGTAGACCTCGAGGAGCCCGCCCTCCTCGTCCTCGAACTCGTTCTCCCGTCGTTGCAGCTCGGACAACCCGCCCTCGGTGTCGCCGGTGTGCAGCACGGTCAGCTGCTCGTCGTCCAGCGTGAACCTCTTGCCGATCAGCTGGGTCTCGTCGCTGTAGACGATCGTGCCGTCAGCGCGCCAGATCTTGATCCGCTGGACGTCGCCGACCATCAGGCGGTCGAGCACCTCGCGGTCGAACCGGTCGATCGCCCCGGGGTCGCCGTCGACCAGCCCCTTCGGCATCGCGGGCTCGGCCACGGAGTTCGCGAGCACGTCGGTGGTGATCCGTGCGTCCGCCACGGCCTCGGACCGCGCCGCCCGCTGCGAGAAGATCCCGGTCGCCCACCAGGTGATCCCGAACAGCAGCAGGCTCGCGGTCACGAACTGCACCAGGGGGCTCGCCCAGGGACGCCGCAGAGCCATCACTCGGCGCTCCTTCCGGGGGCGGCAGGGTGTGGCCTGCGTCGTGGTCGATGGCCCCGCAGCGGCGGCCGGGCGTCCTCACTCAGTACGAGATGGTGCCACGGCACACCTGTCCACGATGCTCGGCTCGGAACACGAAGTGGTCCTTGCCGGAGAGGTTGGTCATCCGGCGCTCGATCTCGAACGACCCGCTCCGGCCGCTCGTCTTCTTGCTGCCGTGCGCGGACACGCTGCCGTCGTGCTTGAGCTTCCAGGTCCACGTCTGCCCCGAGGCGTTGCTGTCGATCTCGCCCTCGACCTCGATCCGGCCGTCGTCCGGCTTGGCCTTGAGCTTCCAGTGCGCGTGGCCCGAGCAGTGCCCGCTCGTGCGGACGTCGTCGCCCCCGCCGCCGTGGTCGGCGGCCGCCGGTGACAGCAGGCCAGCCGTCAGGGTGAACGCGGCGGCCGCGACGGCGGCCAGGGCACGGCGGGTGACCATGTCGAGCTCCTCGGGGGTGTGGCTGAGGACACCAGGATCCGCCCCCGCGGGTCGGGGTCACCATTGGTCGCTGGTACTACGACCTGCCGAGGGCCGGGGTTCAGCCTCCGGCGGGGTCGGGCCCCGGATAGAGCACGCAGGCCACCTCGACGCCTCCGGCCGGGCGAAGCGCGGGCGGCGCCGCCGGCTCGAACAGGACCTCGACACCGGAGCCGGCGTCCTCGACCGCGGTCACGCCCGACCACAGCGGCTCGGTCGTGTCCTCGGCCCTCATCCGGTCCAGGATCGCGCGCACCTCGGCGCTGCCTCCCGCACCGACCGTCGCGCTGGTCGAGGGGGCGTCCAGGTGCTCGAGGTCGCCGATCACGCGCCGCTCCTCGTCGTACGCCGCATCCGCACGCAGCCAGTGCTCCTCGATCAGCGCCCGCAGGTCGCGCGACTCCCAGCCGCAGTTGTGCACCGCCTCGGGGCAACGCGGGTGGAACGCACACCCCAGCGGCGGCTGGGCGGCATCGGGGATCTCTCCCCGGGGCAGGTCGCGCGGCAGCGACGAGTCGGGGTCGGGGTCGGGGATCGCCGCCAGCAGGGCCTTGGTGTAGGGGTGCCGGGGATGGGCGAAGATCTCCTCGGTCGGGCCGATCTCCACCACCCGGCCGAGGTACATGATCGCGATGCGGTCGCAGAAGTACTTGGCGGTCGCCAGGTCGTGGGTGATGTAGACGTAGGTCAGCCCGAGCTCCTGCTTGAGGTCCAGCATCAGCTGCAGGATCTTCGCGCGCACGCTCATGTCGAGCATGGACACCGGCTCGTCGGCGACCAGCACCTCGGGGTCGAGCACGATCGCGCGCGCCAGCACGACCCGCTGCTTCTGCCCGCCGGACAGGTCCCGGGGGTACTTGGTGAGGAAGAGCTCCACCGGCGAGAGCCCGACCCGCTCGAGGGCTTCGATGACCCCCTTGCGACGCTCCGTCGCCGACTTCATGCCGTGCACCCGCAGCGCGTCGCCCACGGCCTCCTCGACGGTCATCGACGGGTTCAGCGCGGCGTTCGGGTCCTGGAAGACCATCTGCACGACGCTCCGGATGGCGCGCAGCTGTCGCCGGCTCATTCCGGAGAGGTCCCGGTCACGCAGCCGGACGGATCCCTCGGTGGCCGGCACCAGGCCGAGCAGGGCCCGCCCGAGCGTCGACTTGCCGCTGCCGCTCTCTCCGACGAGGCCGACGACCTCGCCGGGACGCAGGGACAGGTTGATCCCGTCGACGGCCTTGATCGTGCCGGTGTCACGCCCGAGGAGGCGCGACAGCGTCCCGCCGCGCAGCTCGAAGTGCACGGCCAGGTCGCGCACCTCGACCAGAGGCGTCGTCGCGGCCCCGGTCTGGGGCGCCACGTCAGGCTTCGTCGGCAACGGTCAGCTCCTCCTGCTTGAGCGGCTGCTTCCCGCCGGCGGGCACCTGGTCGTCGGGCCCGACGAGCCAGCACTCGACGGTGCCGCCACCGGGACGCTCCATCGTGACCGGGTTCTTGGTCGCGCACACGTTCATGGCGTCGGGGCACCGTGGGTGGAACCGGCAGCCGTCCGGTGGGTCCACGAGGTCCGGGGGTGCTCCCGGGATGAAGTTGAGGCCCGTCGTCGTCAGCGAGATGGTCGACCGCAGCAGCTCGCGGGTGTAGGGGTGCTGCGGGTTCCGGAAGACGTCGGCGACCTTGCCCTGCTCGACGATGCGGCCGGCGTACATCACGGCCACCCGGTCGCACGCCTCGGCCACGATCCCGACGTTGTGGGTGATCAGCAGCAGCGCCGTCTGGAAGTTGCGGCGCAGGTCGTTGAGGATCTGCACGATCTGCGCCTCGACCAGGACGTCGAGCGCCGTCGTCGGCTCGTCCGCCACCACGAACGCGGGCCGCAGCACGAGCGCGAGCGCGATCATCAGCCGCTGCCGCATCCCACCCGAGAACTCGTGCGGGTAGGACCGGTAGCGGGTGGGCGGGATGCCCATCAGGCGCAGGACCTCGAGGGCACGGTCGCGGATCTCGTCTTTGGACAGGTCGGGCTCGTGCTGCTTGATCGTCTCCTCGAAGTGCTGGGAGATGCGCATCAAGGGGTTCAGCCGGGTCAGCGGCTCCTGGAAGATCATCCCGAGCTCGCGACCACGCAGGCGGTAGGCGGCCTTCGGGCTGAGCGAGAAGATGTCCTGCCCCCGGAACAGCACCTCGCCGTCCCGCTTGGCGCCTTCCGGCAGCAGCCCCATCAGGCCGCGGCCGAGCGTCGACTTGCCGCAGCCGGACTCCCCCACCAGGCCCAGGGTCTCCCCCGGTGCGATGTCGAAGCTGACGCCGTCGACGGCCCGGATGGCTCCCCTGGTCGTGCCGTACCAGACGCGCACGTCGCGCGCCGAGATCACCGGCTCCTCGGGCTGCGAGACGACCGACACGTCGGTCAGGTCCATGGCCATGTCAGCTCTGCTCCTCCTGGGCAGGGGGAGCTTGCTCCCGAGCGGGCATCACGACCGGGAGCAGGCGCCGCCGTCGCAACGTCGGGTTCAGGGTCTCGTTGAGGCCCTCCCCGACCAGGGTCAGCCCGGTCACCAGCAGCACGATCGCCAGTCCGGGGTACAGCCCCGTCCACCAGACGCCGCCACCGGCGTCGGCCAGGGCCCGGTTGAGGTCGTGCCCCCACTCGGCGGCGTCGGTCGACTGGATGCCGAGTCCCAGGAAGCCGAGGCCGGCCAGGGTCAGGATGGCGTCGGCGGCGTTCAGCGTGCCGAGCACCGGCACGCTCTGGATGACGTTCCCGAACAGGTAGCGCCGCATGATCGCGAGGTCGCTGGCCCCGATCGCGCGCGCGGCCTCGACGTACGTCGCCTCCTTGGCGCTCAACGTCGTGTTCCGGACCACTCTGAAGTACTGCGGGATGTAGATCACCGACAGCGACAACGACACCGCGAGGACGGTGCCACCGAGGAGGTTGGTCAGCAGGAACGAGAAGACGATCGCGAGCAGGAAGGAGGGGAAGGCGTACAGCGCGTCCATGATCAGCACCAGGATCCGGTCCAGCCAGCCGCCGTAGTACCCCGAGACGATGCCCACGGGCACCCCCACCACGACGCAGACGACGATCGAGAGGATCACCACCTCGAGGGCCGTGCGGGCTCCCCAGATCACCCGGGAGAGGACGTCGAAGAACAACCGGTCGGTGCCGAAGGGGTGCGTCGAGCCGGGGTGACCCAGCTTGGGGAACTGGACCCCGCCGGACGCGGTCTGGGCGAAGCCGTAGGGGGCGATCCAGGGGGCGAAGACCGCACAGACGAGGAAGACGGCCGTGAGGAGCACGCCGATGACCAGCATCCAGCGGGCCAGCCCCGCCGTCTCGGTGAAGGGCCTGGCCAGCGTGTGCAGGATCCCGCGCATCAGAACCTCACCCGCGGGTCGATGAGGGCGTTGATGATGTCGACCAGCAGGCTGATCAGCACGACCGCGATCGCGAACACCGTGATGATGCCCTGTACCGCGCCGTAGTCGCGGTTGTTGATGTAGAACACCAGCTTCTGGCCGAGGCCCGGCCAGTTGAACGTGGTCTCGGTCAGCACCGCGCCACCGAGCAGCAGCGCGAACTGGAGCCCGACCACCGTGATCACCGGCACCAGGGCGTTGCGGAACGCGTGCCGCCAGGTCACCTTGCCGGTCTTGATGCCGCGCGCCTCGGCGGCCTCGACGTAGTCGGCCTGCATGGTCTGGAGCATGTTGACGCGCACCAGCCGGATGAAGACCCCGCAGATCAGCAGCCCGAGCGTCGTGGCGGGCAGGATCAGGTGCTTCAGAACGTCGCTGATCGCGTCGCCGTTCCCGCTGAGGAAGGCGTCGATCAGCAGGATGTGGGTCTTCGGCTTGACCTCGAAGCCGGTGATCGGGCTGGAGTCGCCGGAGGTGGGCAGGCCGAGCCGTGGGGCGACGTACACCTGCAGGAGGAAGCCGATGAAGAAGATGGGTGCGGCGTAGCTGACGATGCCGAACAGCCGGATCACGACGTCGGCGAAGGAGTCGCGGTAGCGCCCGGCCAGCAGCCCGAGGGGGATGCCGACCAGGAGCGCGACCACGAACGCCGAGAGCGTCAGGCTCAGCGTGGCCCCACCGTTGTCGCGGACCACCCGGAGGACCGGCTGGTTGTCGCTGAACGTCGTGCCGAAGTCCAGGTGCGCCACCGAGGACAGGTAGTCCCAGTACTGCGCGATCAGGGGACGGTTGAAGCCGAGCTTCTCCCGGGCCCGCGCCAGGTCCTGGGGATCCAGCTTGCCACCGAGAGCCGCCGAGACCGGGTCACCCGGTGCGACGCGGAGGAGGAGGAAGACGAGGGTGAGGATCACCCAGATCATCGGGATCACCAACAGGATGCGCTGCAGGATGTACCGCGGCAGCGAGCCCGATCCACCACGACTCATTGAGCAAGGCCCTCCTGACATGGGTCATGGGGAGAGACCTCGGGGCCTCTCCCCATGACCGTGTGCTGTCGGTCGGTCAGCCGTTCTTGGTGACCAGCCAGAACCGGAAGATGAACGACGGGTCGAGGGTGTCCTCGACGCCCTTCATGCCCGGTCCGTACACCGCGGTGTTCTGGCCGACCCAGGACGGGATGAACGGGACGTCCTTGGCCGCGATGTCCTGCAGCTGCCCGAAGATCTGCTGCCGCTTGGCCTGGTCGCTGGTGCCCTGCTCCTTGGCGACCAGCTTGTTCACCTGCGCGTTGTGGTAGCCGTTGGCGAAGAAGCCCCCGTCGACCATGAACGGCGACAGGTAGTCGTCACCGTCCGGGTAGTCCGGGAACCAGCCCAGGATCCACATGTCGTAGGCACCCTGCTTGTAGATGGTCTGGTACTGCTCCCACTCCGTGCTCTTCAGGGTCACCTTGAACAGGCCGCTCGACTCCAGCTGTCGCTGGACCTCGTTGGCCTCGTCCTCGGTGCTCGGGCCGTAGTGGGTCGGCGTCCATCCCACCGTGATGTTGACCGGTGTGCTGATGCCGGCGTCCTGCAGGATCTGCTTCGCCTTGGCCGGGTCCGGGTCGCCGTACTTGGTCTTGAAGGCCTCGTTCGCCCCGCCGTAGCCCGGCGGCACGATCGAGTACAGCGGGTCGACGGTGCCGTCGTAGGCGTCCTTCGCGATGGCCTCACGGTCGATGATCTGAGCCGCGGCCTGGCGGACGGCGGCCTGCTTGCCGATGCCACCGTTGAGGTTCCACACCCAGTACCGGATCTCGGAGCCCTTGCCGGTCGCGACCGTGACGTTGGAGTCCGTCTTCAGGTTGGACAGGTCGGTGGGCGCGAGGCTGCGCCACGCGACGTCGACCTCGCCGTTCTTCGCGGCCAGCGCGAGCGCGGTCGTGTCGGAGTAGTACTTGATGAAGACCTGAGAGGTCTGGCCCTTGTTGGGTCCGACGTAGTTCGGGTTGAGCGAGAGCTCGGCCTGGTTGCCGGCCTTGTACTGGTCCAGCTTGTACGGACCCGACCCGATCACCTGGTCGTCGGCCAGCTTCTTGTCGGCCGGGAAGACGTTGTGGTCCACGATCGCGGCCGCACCGGGGTAGGTGAGGACGTACTGGAACGTGGTGTCCGGGTGGTCGAGGTGGAAGACCACCGTCTGGGGGTCCGGTGTCTCGATCGCGCCCTTGTTCAGGGTGACCGTGCCGTCCTTGGCGGTGTCGGTGATGCTGCCGAGCAGGTAGATCGCGGCGCCGTTGGGGTCCTGGATCTTGATCGCGCGCTCGATGCTGTACTTCACGTCCTCGGAGGTCAGCGGGTCGCCGTTGGAGAACTTCTCGCCCGAGTTGAGCGTGCAGGTCAGCGTCTTCGGGTTGTTGTAGGTGCACGACTTCGCGGCGTCGCCGACGATCTTCGTCGAGTTGGGCGGGACCGTCACCAGGGTCTGGTAGACGTTGTACTCCATCGTGGACGAGCCCAGATCGTAGGAACCGGCCGGGTCCAGCGCCGTCACCGTGTCGGTGGTGCCGAGGATCCACGGGTCACCGGTGCCGCCACCCCCGGTGTTCGTGCTGGTGCCGCCGCTGTCGCTGTTGCCACCGCAGGCCGCCAGGACCACGGCCAGCGCACCAGCGCCCACCACGGCCACGAGTTTGTGTCGGATCACGAGTCATCCCCTCGTCGATTCAGATGTCCAGCGCCGAGCCCCACTCCGACCGGGCGCGTTCGTCCGCAGAACATAGTCCCTGGTGGGGGTGGGGTCCATCACCACCGGGCCGCGGCCAGGTCCCGATCGGACAACGATTCGGGCCGAACCGCCGTCAGCCGGGCAGCCGCGAGGACGCGGAGAGGCCGACCAGGGTGTCGGTGAAGACCCGTCCCGGGCCGGCGGGCACGCCGGCGTGGAGGGGCGCACAGAGCACCGTGCAGCCCGCCGAGACGGCGGAGGTGGCGCCGGTGTCGGAGTCCTCGATCGCCAGGCACTCACTCGCAAGGACGTCGAGGTCGCGGGCGGCGGCGAGGTACGGCTCGGGGTGCGGCTTGCCCCGGGCCACGGTGTCGCCGGTGATGACGACGGGGAACGTGCCCGGAGGCAGTCCCTCGAGGATCGGCTTGACGAAGCGCGTGTAGGACATCGTCACCAGCGCGCACGGGACCCCGGCCGACCCCAGCGAGTCCAGGAGCTCGCGGGCGCCCGGCCGCCACGGCACCTCGCGCTCCACCTGGTCGATGACGTCGTCGAGCATCTCGTCGACGATCTGCTCCGGGGAGAGGTCGATCCCCATCCCCCGGCGCATGTGACGCGCGGCGTCGAGCAGGTCGAAGCCGATCACCTCCAGGGACCGCTCGGCCGACCACGTGCCGCCGTACCGCGCGGCGAGTGCCAGCTCGGCCACCGTCCAGTAGGGCTCGGTGTCGACCAGCGTGCCGTCCATGTCCCACAGGACGGCGGCGTACGAGTCGATCCGTCGCCCCGCGGGACCGGACGTGGCGTCCGCGCTCATCCGCTCAGTCCTCGGGGTCGTAGCCGAGGTTCGGGGACAGCCACCGCTCCGCCTCCGTCAGGGTCCAGCCCTTCCGCTCGGCGTAGTCGGCGACCTGGTCGGGCGCGAGACGCCCGATCACGAAGTACTGCGACTCGGGATGGCTGAAGTAGATGCCGGAGACCGACGCGCCCGGCCACATCGCCATCGAGTCGGTCAGCTCCATGCCGGTGTTGGCGCTCACGTCGAGCAGGTCCCACAGCGTCTTCTTCTCGGTGTGGTCGGGGCTGGCCGGGTAGCCCGGAGCCGGCCGGATTCCGTGGTACTGCTCCTTGATCAGCTGCCGGATGTCGAGGTGCTCGTCGCGCGCGTATCCCCACAGCTCGCGCCGCACCCTCTCGTGCATCCGCTCGGCGAAGGCCTCGGCGAGGCGGTCGGCCAGCGACTCGAGCAGGATCCCGGAGTAGTCGTCGAGCTCCTCCTTGAACTCGGCGATCTTCTCCTGGGTCCCCACGCCGGCGGTCACGGCGAAGAGGCCGACGTAGTCCTTGATGCCGGTCTCCTTGGGCGCGACGTAGTCGGCCAGCGACCGGTTGGGTACGCCGGGCCGGTGCGCGCCCTGCTGCCGCAGCTGGTGGAGCACGGCGTGCGCCTCACCGCGCTGCTCGTCGAGGTAGACCTCGATGTCGTCGCCGACGGCGTTCGCGGGGAACAGCCCGACCACGCCGTTCGCGGTCAGCCACCGGCCCTCGACCAGCCGGTCGAGCATCTGCTGGGCGTCGTCGTAGAGCCGGCGCGCGGTCTCACCGGACTCCGCGTCCTCGAGGATGTCGGGGAACGAGCCCTTCATCTCCCACGCGTTGAAGAACGGCTGCCAGTCGATGTAGCGGCGCAGCTCGCCGAGGTCGACGTTGCGGAAGACCCGCACGTGCTGGGTCGCGCCGGGTCGGCCCGTGATCGGCGAGACGTCGTGGTCCTGCTGCAGCAGCAGGTGGGGCCGGGGCGGCCGGTAGCCCTGCCACTCGATGGGCGTGCGTGCTGCCCGAGCCTCCTCCAGGGTGGCCAGCGGCCGGTCGTTCTTGGCGGCGTGACGTGTGCGCAGCGAGTCGTAGTCGGCCTTGACGTCCGCCATCAGCCGCTCGCGGTTGGTCTCGTGCAGGAGCGCGGCCGTGACCGGCACCGAGCGGGACGCGTCCTTCACCCAGACCACGGGACCGTCGTACCGGGGGTCGACCTTGACCGCCGTGTGGGCGCGCGACGTGGTGGCTCCCCCGATCAGCAGCGGCAGGGTGAAGCCCTGGCGCTGCATCTCGGTCGCGACGTTCACCATCTCGTCGAGGCTCGGTGTGATCAGGCCGGACAGCCCGATCGCGTCGGCCTCGACCTCGCGCGCGGTGTCGAGGATCTTCTGGGCCGGCACCATCACGCCGAGGTCGATCACCTCGTAGTTGTTGCACTGGAGCACGACGCCGACGATGTTCTTGCCGATGTCGTGCACGTCGCCCTTGACGGTCGCGGTCACGATCGTGCCGTTGGTGTCCTTCTGCTTGGCCAGCGCGGGGTCCTTGGCCTTCTCCTCCTCGATGAACGGGATGAGGTGGGCCACCGCCTTCTTCATCACGCGGGCGCTCTTCACGACCTGCGGCAGGAACATCTTGCCCGCGCCGAACAGGTCGCCCACGACATTCATGCCGTCCATCAGCGGGCCCTCGATCACCTCGATCGGGTGTCCGCCCGCGACCTCGATCTCCCGCCGGAGGTCCTCGGTGTCGGACTCGATGTGGGCGTCGATCCCCTTCACCAGCGAGTGGGTGATCCGCTCCCGCAGCGGCAGCTCGCGCCACTCCTCGGCCGCCTCGTCGACCTCGCCGGCCGCGACGTTGTACCGCTCGGCGATCTCCAGCAGCCGCTCCGCCGCGTCTGGCCGCTGGTTCAGGACCACGTCCTCGATCCGCTCGCGGAGCTCGGCGTCCACCTGGTCGTAGACGGTCAGGGCGCCGGCGTTGACGATGCCCATGTCGAGGCCGGCGTCGATCGCGTGGTACAGGAAGACCGCGTGGATGGCCTCACGCACGGGGTTGTTCCCGCGGAACGAGAAGCTGACGTTGGAGATGCCGCCCGAGACCAGCGCGCCCGGCAGGTGCTCCTTGATCCAGCGTGTCGCCTCGATGAAGTCGTGGCCGTACGTCGCGTGCTCCTCGATGCCGGTCGCCACCGCGAAGACGTTGGGGTCGAAGATGATGTCCTCGGCAGGGAAGCCGACGGTCTCGGTGAGGATCCGGTAGGCCCGCTCGCACACGGCGGTACGCCGCTCCAGGCTGTCCGCCTGACCGTTCTCGTCGAACGCCATCACGACCGCGGCCGCGCCGTACTTGCGACAGAGCCGGGCGTGCTCGACGAACGCCTCCTCGCCCTCCTTGAGGGAGATCGAGTTCACGATCGCCTTGCCCTGCACGCACTTCAGGCCGGCCTCGATCACCTCCCACTTCGAGGAGTCGACCATCACCGGGACGCGCGAGATGTCGGGCTCCGACGCGACCAGCTTGAGGAACCGGTCCATCGCGGCGACGCCGTCGATCATCCCCTCGTCCATGTTCACGTCGATGACCTGGGCGCCGTTCTCGACCTGCTGGGCGGCCACCGACAGCGCTGTGTCGTAGTCGCCGTCCTTGATCAGCTTGCGGAAGCGGGCGGAGCCGGTGATGTTGGTCCGCTCGCCGACGTTGACGAAGAGGCTCTCCTCGGTGATCGTCACCGGCTCCAGCCCGGACAGCCGCATCGCCGGCCGCACCTGCGGCACGGCCCGCGGGCTGACGCCCTTGGCGGCGTCGGCGATCGCCGCGATGTGCTCCGAGGTCGTCCCGCAGCAACCACCCACGATGTTCACCAGACCGCTCGTGGCGAACTCGCCGAGCACCTCGGCCATGTGGTCGGGCGTCTCGTCGTACTCCCCGAAGGCGTTCGGGAGCCCGGCGTTCGGATGAGCCGAGACGAAGGTGTCGGCGACCCGGGAGAGCTCCGCGACGTACGGACGGAGCTCCTCGGCGCCCAGCGCGCAGTTGAGCCCGATGGCCAGCGGGCGCACGTGGCGCACGGAGTTCCAGAACGCCTCGGTCACCTGACCCGAGAGCGTGCGGCCGCTCGCGTCGGTGATGGTGCCGGAGACGATGACCGGCCAGCGCCGCCCGTGCTCCTCGAAGAGCGTCTCGACCGCGAAGATCGCGGCCTTGGCGTTGAGGGTGTCGAAGATCGTCTCGATCAGCAGGATGTCGGCGCCGCCGTCGACCAGTCCCCGGGCCTCCTCGAGGTACGCCGCGACCAGCTCGTCGAAGGTGACGTTGCGGGCGCCCGGGTCGTTCACGTCGGGCGAGATCGACGCGGTCTTCGAGGTCGGGCCGAGCGAGCCCGCGACGAACCGCGGCCGGTCGACCGTCGACGCCTGGTCGGCAGCCTCGCGCGCGAGCGTCGCCGCGGCCACGTTGAGCTCGTAGCAGAGGTCCTCGAGGCCGTAGTCGGCCTGGGAGACCCGCGTGCCGTTGAACGTGTTGGTGCAGATGATGTCGGCGCCCGCGTCGAGGTACGACCGGTGGATCGTGCGGATCACGTCCGGGTTGCTGAGCGAGAGCAGGTCGTTGTCGCCCGCGAGGTCTCCGGCGTACGACGCGAACCGCTCTCCGCGGTACGCCGCCTCGTCGAGACGGTGCCCCTGGATCATCGTGCCCATCGCCCCGTCGAGCACCAGGATCCGCTCGCGGAGCAGCTCTGCCAGCTCCGCTGTCGCGTCGGGACGATGCGTCCCCGTCGGCGCCTTCACGGGACTCCCTCGGTTCGATCGACCACCAGCCTAGGAACCCCGTTCCGACCGATGGACCGGATTCCCGCATGGTGACACCGCGAGCAGAGCACGGTGAAATCCCCGCGGGCACGGCGGCTCGTCCTGGCGCGGACGTCACACCCCGATGACTACTGTGGTCGGGTGATCGAGATCGAGGAGATCGACGGCCTGGTGGACCCGGTCGTCATCGCGGCCTTCGAGGGGTGGAACGACGCCGCGGACGCCGCGTCGGCCGTCATCGACCACCTCCTCAAGGTCTGGGACGCGCGGGTCATCGGGGCGATCGACCCCGAGGAGTTCTACGACTTCCAGGTGAACCGGCCGGTCGTCGGCAGCGACGAGCTCGGGCATCGCCGGATCACCTGGCCGAGCACCCAGATCGCCGTCGCCTCGCCTCCCGAGCTCGACCGCGACGTGATCCTGATCCGCGGGATCGAGCCGAACATGCGGTGGCGGCAGTTCTGCGCGGAGCTGCTGGCCGCCTGCGACGACCTCGGCGGCGAGCTCGTCGTCACCCTCGGCGCTCTCCTGGCCGACACCCCGCACACCCGGCCGATCCCGGTGACCGGCACCGCCACCGAGCCCGACCTCGTCGACCGGCTCAAGCTCGAGCAGTCGACGTACGAGGGGCCGACCGGCATCGTCGGGGTCTTCCAGGACGCGTGCGTGCGGCTCGACGTCCCCGAGATCTCGTACTGGGCGGCGGTGCCGCACTACGTCGCGCAGCCCCCGTGCCCCAAGGCGACGCTGGCGCTGCTCGGACAGCTGGAGGAGCTGCTCGAGTGCAGCATCCCGCTCGGTGAGCTCCCCGAGGACGCCCGCGCGTGGGAGCGCGGCGTCGACGAGCTGGCCGAGGAGGACGAGGACGTCGCCGACTACGTCCGGGCGCTCGAGGAGACCCGCGACACCGCCGACCTGCCGGAGGCCAGCGGCGAGGCGATCGCCCGGGAGTTCGAGCGCTACCTGAAGCGGCGTACCGAGGACGGCTGAGCCGGCCGACCCGCCCCGACCGAACCGAGGCGGTCTCCCCCGCGTCAGACGCTGCACACGCCGGCGTGCAGCCGTGCCGACTCGGGGAGCCCGTCATGACCGAACCAACGAACCTGCGCCGCACCGTCGCGGTCCTCACCGCCTCCCTCGTCACCGTCGCCGCCGCCTGGGCGGTCCCGGCTCACGCGGGCGACCGTGGGGATGACCCCTGCATCGGAGAGCACCACGACACCGGAGGCGTGACGGTCCGCGCCACGCAGGACGGCCAGGTGGTCACGGGCACCGACCAGGGCGACGTCCTCGACGCGAACGGCCACCTCGGCGTGACCGTGGACGGCAGAGGCGGACGCGACCTGATCTGCGGCGGGCCGGGTGACGACGTGCTCAACGGTGGCGACGGGGACGACTGGATCCAGGGGCTCCGCGGGGACGACCTCGTCCACGGTGACGGCGGTGACGACTCCGTGTTCGGCAACGGTGGGGACGACCGGGTGTTCGGCGACCTGGGCGACGACGACGTCGACGTCTCCAACGGGACCTACGGTGACGTCACCGGGGTCAGCCGGGACGCCGACGTCGCGGACGGGGGCGAGGGCAGCGACGGGCTGGAGATCGACGCGCGCCTCACCGGGACCGCCTCGATGACCATCGACGCGTCGGCCGGGACTGCGCAGGTTCCCGACGGCATGAGCGTGGCGTTCGCGTCGTTCGAGACCTACAGCGGCCCCGGACGTCGGACGACGTTCCTCGGGACGCCGGGGGACGACGTGCTCGAGGGCGGCTTCAGCAGGGCGTTCCTGGGCGCCGGGAACGACTACGTGGAACTGGGCCCGGGTGGCGCGGTGCACGCGGGACCGGGGGACGACGTGGTCTACGTGACCGACCAGGGCACGGTCCACGGTGGCGCCGGTGCCGACCGCGTCCTGCTGACCTTCGAGGAGATGAGCACTCCGGACGGCGGCACGGAGTTCACCGGTGGCAGCGGCGACGACACGTTCCGGATCCAGTCGCTCTACAGCGCCGGCCGCGTCTGGGACGTCGACCCCGTGGACGCCGTGTTCCGCGGCGGACCGGGGAACGACGTGATCGGCCTCGCAGGCCTCTACTTCGGCCTGCACGCGGACCTCGGGCGCCAGATGGCGCGCTGGCGGGACAGCCGGCTGGTGTGGTCGGGCGTGGAGGCGTTCCACGGCTCGGCCCGGGCTGACCGGATCCGCGGCTCGGCCGGGGACGACGTGATCTCGTCCGTCGGCGGAGCCGATGTCGTCCACGCGCTCGGTGGCGACGACGTCATCGACGGCGGCGGCGGCCGCGACGTGGTCTGGGGTGGTCCGGGCCGCGACACCTGCCGGGCCGAGGTGCGACACCTCTGCGAGGCACGGTGACGGACGTGCCGGTCGTGACGACGCTCAGGGCGCCACGCCGAGCGCGGCGTCCAGCAGGGACCTGATCGTCGCGCCGGCGTCCGGGTCGCTGGTGTCCGCGAGCCCGTCCTCCCCCAGCGTCGCCGACGCCCATGCCGTGACCGCGGCGACCGCGGCCGGCGCGTCGAGGTCCGCGGCCAGGGCGCCGAGGACCTCGTCGACGACCGGCGCCGCGGGCGCACCGGCTCCCACCGCGAGCGCGCGACGCCACGTGGCGAGCAGGTCGACCGAGTCCCAGAGCAGGTCGTCGGTCCACTCCCAGTCGGACCGGTAGTGGTGGCGCAGGAGCGTGAGCCGGATCGCCATCGGGTCCACGTCGCTGTTGCGGAGCTGCGAGACGAAGACCAGGTTGCCCTTGGACTTCGACATCTTCTCGCCGTCGTAGGCGACCATGCCGGCGTGGACATAGGCCCGTGCGTACGGCGTCCCGGTCAGCACCTGGGCCTCCGACGCGCACATCTCGTGATGCGGGAAGACCAGGTCGGTGCCGCCGCCCTGCACGTCGAACCGCTCGCCCAGCAGGTGCAGCGACATCGCCGTGCACTCGACGTGCCACCCGGGCCGGCCGGGCCCCAGGACGCTCTCCAGCGCGGGCTCGCCGGGCCGCTGGGCGCGCCACACCAGGCAGTCCAGCGGGTCCTTCTTGCCGGGACGGTCGGGGTCGCCGCCGCGGTCCGCCAGGACCGCGAGCATCTGGTTCCGGGTCCACCCGGACTCCTCACCGAAGGCCGGGTCGGCCGCGACGGAGAAGTAGAGGTCGTCCTCCACCGCGTAGATCGCACCGGCGTCCTGCAGCCGCCGGATCAGGTCGACGATCAGGTCGAGCGACTCCTCGGCGCCGGGGAAGTGCTCCGGGGGCAGGATCCGTAGCGCCGCCATGTCCTGGCGCAACAGCTCGGTCTCACGCGCGGCCAGCTCCCGCCAGTCGACGCCGACCTTCGCGGCGCGCTCGAAGAGCGGGTCGTCGACGTCGGTGACGTTCTGGACGTAGACCACGTCGTGGCCGGCGTTGCGCCACGCGCGGTTCAGCAGGTCGAAGCCGACGAAGGTCGCCGCATGTCCGATGTGGGTCGCGTCGTACGGCGTGATCCCGCAGACGTACATCCGCGCCGGGCCTTCCGGTCGCGTCTCCACCAGCGCGTTCGTGGCGGTGTCGTGCACGCGCACCGCAGGGGCGGTCACCGAGAGGGCAGGCAGGTCCGGAGCAGGCCATGCGCGCATACGCCGGAGACTACGGCAGGGGTCCGGACGACCGGACGCCGTGTCAGAACGGCGGCCACGGGATGGCCCGCCACCCCTGGCCGGGTTCGGGGAGGGTGCCGACCCGCAGCAGCCGCTTCAGCCGGCGACGCGTCGCCTCCACCTCGTGCGGGGTGATCAGCTCCAGCAGGCACTCCCCCAGGTCGCCGTCGAGCCGGTCGGCCAGCTGTTCGAGGCAGGCGCGGTCCGGGTCGGTCAGGACGTCGCCGGCCCAGCCCCAGAGCACCGTGCGCAGCTTCGGCTCGACGTGGAAGGTCAGCCCGTGGTCGACGCCGTACCGATGGCCGTCGGTCATCGCCAGCACGTGACCGCCCTTGCGGTCGGCGTTGTTGACGACGGCGTCGAACACCGCCATCCGGCGCAGCTCGGCGGTGTCCTCGTGGACGAGCGACACGACCTGGTCACGGTCGTCGAGGCCCTCGAACACGTAGAGGTATCCCTCCGGAACGTCGGTGTCGCGGACGATCGTGACGGCCTCCTGGACCGGGTCGGGCTCCTGCCAGAGCTGCACCATGCCCGGCCCGTGCGGGCCGTCCCGGTGGAAGGTGGGCGGAACGATGTCCCAGCCCAGCGCCTGCGAGACGTGGTACGCCGCCACCTCGCGGCCGGCCAGCGTGCCGTCGGGGAAGTCCCACAGTGGGCGCTCGCCGGCGACCGGCTTGTAGACGACGCGGCGCTCGGCGATCTCTCCGACGAAGGTCGCGTTGGACGCCGGGAGGAGCCGCCCGTGGAGGGTGAGCTCCTCGGTGAGGAGGCTCTCCTCCATCACGGAACCGTCAGCGGGGCCATCGGCGACGTCCATCGTTCGGACTCAGGCCGGGTCGCGGCGACGGAAGCCGTTCGCCCGGACGCACAGGTGCCCGTCGGGGTCGATCGGGTTGCCGCAGAACGGGCAGTCGGGGCGTCCCGCCTCGATCACGAGCTCGGCCCGCTTCACGAAGGCGCGTGCCGGGCCGGCCTCGAGCCGGACCAGGAAGACCTCGGCCGGCTCGGACTCCTCCGGCTCCTCGTCCTCCTCCTCCGCGGTGTCGGTCAGGGGGAAGACCTCGATCACCACCCGGGCCAGGCCCGGGTCCCAGGACAGCGTCATCGTGCCGGCGCGGAACTGCTCGTCGATGGGCTGCTCCAGGGGCTCGGAGTCCTCCAGCCCGACCGGGGCCACGGCCGGGATCAGCGTCTCGTTGCCGCTGCTGGCCATCACCTCGTCGAGCAGCTCGTCGATGCGCTCGGCGAGCACGGCCACCTGTTGCTTCTCCAGCGCGACGCTGACCATCCGAGGCCCCGACCGCGCCTGGAGGAAGAACGTCCGCGCGCCCGGCTCCCCCACGGTGCCGGCGACGAAGCGCTCGGGCGGGTCGAACTCGTGCATCACCGGCATGTCTCCACCTTATGCAGCGCGTGAGAACCGGTCAGGCGGACGTCCCCGGTCCCGCCCCGCCACCGACGGCGGCGCCGTGGTCGGCCTTCCTCCGGGTGCTCTTCTTGCTCGGGACCAGCCACGACAGGTCACCCTCGTGGGTGTTGGAGGCGAGCACGTACGGGCGCGCCTCGGTGTAGCGGATGACGGAGATGGCCGCCGGGTCGACCTGGATCCGCTGGAACAGGTCCAGGTGCAGGCCGAGCGCGTCGGCGATCACGGACTTGATCACGTCACCGTGGCTCACGGCCAGCCACACCGCACCGGCGCCGTGGGCGGCGGTGACGGCGGCGTCCCGGCGACGTACGGCGGAGACCGCGCGGGCCTGCATCTCCGCGAGCGACTCCCCGCCCGGGAACGTCGCGGCGGACGGGTTGGTCTGCACCGTCTTCCACAGCGCCAGCCGGGCCAGCTCGCCCAGCTTGCGGCCCTGCCACTCGCCGTAGTCGCACTCGGTGAGCGCGCGGTCGGTGTGCAGCCGGACCTTCGCGGCTTGTCGCGTGGAGACCGCCTTCGCGGTCTCCTTGCACCGGTCCAGCGGGCTGGTGACCAGCTCGGCCAGGGGCACGACGGCCAGCCGCTCCGCCGCCCGCTCGGCCTGGCTGCGGCCGACGTCATCGAGGTGCACGCCCGGCGTGCGGCCGGCCAGGGTCCCGGACGCGTTCGCGGACGTGCGGCCGTGCCGGAGCAGGATCACCGTGGCCATGGCCCGAGACTAGTGACCGGCCCGATCGGGCCGGGGCCGCGGTCCGCTGCGGTGCGTGGCGGCGTACCGCGGCGTCGGCACGGGACTAGCGTGGTCGCCGTGATCGTCGACAGCGCCGTCTACCGCCAGGGGAAGCGCATCGTCGACGACCTCCCACCCAGCGAGCTCGGCCGGGTCCGCAAGCTGGCAACCGAGCCCGGCGACTTCGTGTGGGTCGGTCTGCACGAGCCGAACGAGGAGGAGCTGCAGACGGTCGAGGAGGAGTTCGGCCTGCACCCCCTCGCCGTCGAGGACGCCTTCACCGCCCACCAGCGACCGAAGCTCGAGCGCTACGAGCACACGCTCTTCCTCACCCTGAAGTCGCTGTGGTACGTCGACGAGAACGACGCCGTCGAGACCGGCGAGATCAACATGTTCGTCGGCGACGACTTCGTGATCACCGTCCGGCACGGGTCGGGCTCCGAGCTCCACAGCGCCCGTCGCGACCTCGAGGCGAAGACGACCGTGCTCACCCACGGACCGTCCGCCGTGGTCTACGCCGTGTGCGACCGCGTGGTCGACGGCTACCTGTCGGTGATGAACGCCCTGGAGGAGGACGTCGACGAGGTCGAGACGTCGGTCTTCTCGGCCCAGCGCACCAACGACTCCGCCCGCATCTACACCCTGAAGCGGGAGATCGCCGAGGCGCGTCGCGCGGTCCTGCCGCTCCGCGAGCCGATGCGACGCTTCGCCACCGGGTCGGTGCCGGGGATCGACGAGGCCTCCGCCCCCTTCTTCCGCGACGTCCTCGACCACCTGAACCGGGTCGCCGAGACCGTGGACGGCCTCGACCAGCTGCTGTCCACGGCCTTCGACGCCCACCTCGCCCAGATCTCGGTGCAGCAGAACGCCGACATGCGCCGGATCTCCGCCGGCGCCGCGATCGTCGTCGTCCCGACCCTGATCGCCGGGATCTACGGCATGAACTTCCGCCACATGCCCGAGCTGGGGTGGACCTACGGGTATCCCTACGCACTGGCCCTGATGGCCGGCCTCGTCGTCCTGCTCTGGGTCTGGTTCAAGCGCTCCGGCTGGCTCTGAGTCGTTCCCGCGGCAGGGCACCGAGGTCAGGTCGCCGACATGACTCCGCCCGCCAGCAGCACGAGGAGGACGGCGCCCAGGGCCACCCGGTACGGAACGAACCACGTGATCGGGTGGTGTGCCACGAACCGGAGCAGCCAGGCGATGGAGGCGTAGGCGACCACGAAGGACACCACGGTCCCGACCAGGGTCTCCCCCACCCCGATGTCACCGCCGAGGGCGTCCTTGAGCTCGAAGACGCCGGCGGCGAGGAGCGCGGGGATGGACAGGAAGAACGAGAGCCGCGTCGCGGCGACCCGGTCGAGCCCGCGGAACAGTCCGGCCGAGATGGTGGCGCCCGAGCGCGAGATGCCCGGCACCAGCGAGACGCACTGGACGATGCCGACGACGACCGCGTCGGTGAGGTTGAGCCGCTTCTCCGAGCGGTCCTGCTGTGCGACGCGCTCCGCCGCCCACATCACCGCGCTCCACCCGATCAGGGCGATCGCCACGACCCAGAGGCTCCGCAGGTCGTCCTTGATCACGTTCCTGAGGAGGAGGCCGACGATGCCGACGGGGATGGTGCCGACGATGACGTACCAGCCCATCCGGAAGTCGCGATGGCCGCGGTACTCCGGCTTCACCAGGCCGAGCACCCAGGTGCGGATGATGTTCCAGATGTCGCGCACGAAGTAGACGATCACGGCGACGATCGCGCCCATCTGGATCACTGCGGTGAAGCCGGTGACGGCCGGGTCGTCCACCTCGAGACCGAGCATCTTCTCCACGATCGTCAGGTGGCCGGTGCTCGAGACGGGAAGGAACTCGGTGAGGCCTTCCACGATGCCGAGGACGATCGCGTCGAAGTAGTTCATCGGGTGCTTTCGGCTCGGGGACGTCGGGCCCGGACGGCTCGCGGGGACCAGGCTAGGACGCTCTCCCACGTTCCGGGTCGCGGCACTCCGGCGCGTTGCGAGGGGCTACGTTTGTCCGCATGCAACAGCGGTCGGTCGGTGCCACGGGCCTCACGGTCTCGCGGCTCGGCCTGGGGACCATGTCGTGGGGTCGGGAGACCGACGAGCACGAGGCCCGCGACCAGCTGATCGCCTTCGCCGAGGCGGGCGGCACGCTCGTCGACACCGCCGCCGGGTACGCCGACGGCGCGGCCGAGGAGCTGGTCGGCCGCCTGGTCGGAGACGTCGTCGCGAGGGACGAGATCGTGATCGCGACGAAGGGAGGTATCTCGCGCCGCCGCGGCGAGCGCGAGGTCTACGCCTCACGAGGTCGGCTGCTGGCCGACCTCGACGCATCTCTGCGCCGGCTCGGTGTCGACCACGTCGACCTCTGGCAGGTCCACACCTGGGTCGACGGCGTCCCGCTGGAGGAGACCCTCGGCGTCCTCGACCACGCGGTCGCGACCGGCCGCGCGTCGTACGTCGGGATCTCGAACTACACCGGCTGGCAGACCGCCCAGGCCGCCACCTGGCAGCGCGCGGTGCCGGGACGCGTGCCGATCGCCTCGACCCAGATGGAGTACTCGCTCGTCAACCGCCGGATCGAGACCGACGTCGTCCCGGCGGCCCAGGCGCTCGGCCTCGGCATCCTGCCCTGGTCGCCGCTGGGCCGCGGCGTCCTGACCGGCAAGTACCGCAACGGCATCCCGTCGGACTCCCGTGGCGCGTCCGACTCCTACGGCCAGGTCATCGAGCGCTACCTCGACGGTCGGTGCCAGGGGATCATCGAGGCGGTCGCGAAGGCCGCCGATGGTCTCGGCTGGTCGATGACCGAGGTCGCGCTGGCATGGGTCCGCGACCAGCGCGGCGTCACCGCCCCGATCGTCGGCGCCCGCACCGCCAAGCAGCTGCTCGGCGCCCTCGAGGTCGAGGAGAAGTCGCTGCCGCCGGAGATCGCCGCCGCCCTGGACGACGTCTCGGAGGACTGACGGATGCCCGCAGCCCTGCCTCGTCCGCTGTCCCGCGGGGTGGAGTGGGAGTTCGAGAAGCTCACGATCGCACGCGACTTCTCGCGCAACGTGGTCACCCGGATGCTGGTCGAGCGCGCCGAGCACGGTGGGTGGGAGCTCGACCGCGTGCGGGTCTCGCCCGACGGCACGCGCCGAGTGGTCCTGCGCCGCAAGATCATCCGGATGCGGCCGACCCTGACCTGAGTCGTCGGCCCCGTCAGACCTGCTCGAGGAAGCGGTCGAGGACCCGCGCCCCGAACTCCAGCGCGTCGACCGGCACCCGCTCGTCGACGCCGTGGAAGAGCGCGGTGAAGTCGAGGTCGGCCGGCAGCCGCAACGGGGTGTAGCCGTAGCTGCGCAGCCCGAGCTTGTTGAAGTGCTTGGCGTCCGTGCCGCCGCTCATCAGGTACGGCGCGACCGTGGCCTCGGGGTCCTCCGCCAGCAGGCACCGGGTCATCGCGTCCACCAGGTCACCGTCGTACGGCGTCTCCCAGGGCTGCTGGTGCGACACGTAGGAGCGCTCGATCCCCTCACCGCACAGGAACGCGATGGTCTCGAAGAACTCGTCCTCGAAGCCCGGCAGGAAGCGCCCGTCGACGTGCGCGGTCGCCTCGGTCGGGATCACGTTCACCTTGTAGCCCGCGCCGAGCATGGTCGGGTTGGCCGTGTTCCGGATGACCGCCCCCATCATCCGGGCCGCGCCGCCGAACTCCTCGACCAGGGCGTCGGCGTTCTCGGGCGTCGCCTCCGTGCCGGCGATCTCGCCGACCGCGGCGAGCAGCGTCTGCATCGTCGGGGTCAGCCGGACCGGCCACTCGTGGGCGCCGATGCGGGCGACCGCCTCCGTCAGCCGGGTCACCGCGTTGTCGTCGTTGATCATCGACCCGTGGCCGGCCCGGCCCCGCGCGGTCAGCTTCATCCAGGCCATGCCCTTCTCGGCGGCCTCGATCAGGTAGAAGCGGCGACCGCGGATCGTGGCGCTGAACCCACCGACCTCGCCGATCGCCTCGGTGCAGTGGGCGAGCTGCTCCGTGTGCTCCTCCACCAGCACCTGGGCACCGAGATGCCCGCCCGCCTCCTCGTCGGCGGTGAAGCAGAGCACGATCGGTCGCTCCGGCACCTGGCCCGACCGGGCCCGCGCCCGCACGACCGAGAGCAGCATCGCGTCGAAGTCCTTCATGTCGACCGCGCCGCGACCCCAGACGTACCCGTCCTGGATCTCGCCGGAGAACGGGGCGACCTGCCAGTCCTCGGCGGCCGCCGGCACGACGTCCAGGTGACCGTGCAGGAGCAGCGCGCCCTCACCGCCGGGCGTGCCACCCCACTGGGCGACCAGCGAGGTCCGCCCCGACTCCGACTCGAACAGCTCGCTCGCGATCCCCACCTCGTCCAGGAGCGTGGCCACGTGCTCGGCGGCCTTGCGCTCCCCCGGCCCGGAGTCGTCGCCGTAGTTGCTGGTGTCGATCCGGATCAGGTCGCGGCAGAGCTCCACCACCTCTCCGGCCGGGTCGTGGGAGGGGTCGTACGACGTGCGCTCGCGGTCGTCTGCCATGCCCTCCATCCTGGCACTCGCGGAGCCGTGGGCGATGTGAGGAACGGGGCGCTCGGTTGCTAGAGTTCCCTGCGCACTCGTCCGGGTGGCGGAATTGGCAGACGCGCTAGCTTGAGGTGCTAGTGCCCGTATTAGGGCGTGGGGGTTCAAGTCCCCCCTCGGACACCGTTGCGGCCTCGGCGGCGTGGAATTGCGGAAATTTTGCTCACCGTCAGCCCCACCAGTCACATCTGCCCCACCCGTCACGGCTCGGGACCTTCGCCCCGTTGTGTTCGGGCACGCGGGCACGCACCATGGCGGCCGGGGATTCGCAAAGGGGGATTGCGAAAATGGGGGGAAGTGCGCTTGAAGCGCCAGTGCTCGAGGCTGTCCGACCACGAGCTGACAACGGATCGAGACTGAGTCCGGCTGCCGCGCTGCTCGACGCCTTGCAAGCGGGTGACGACCAGGGAGTCCTGGCCGCCTGCTGCGAGTCGACGACGGTGACGGCGGACGCGATGGGCTGGTCCTGCACGGGACTCGACCAGATCGAAGCGATGCTCGTGCAGACGCGCAACCGCTTCCCGGGGCTCGTGTACGAGTCCCGGACACGCCGCATCGGGTTCGGCCTGGTCATCGAGGAGGCGCGCGTCCTGGACGCGACGCCGGACGTCGGCGATGCCGACGAGTCCGACGAGCTCGAGATCGACGACGGCGACGACCTCGCCGAGCTCGGCATCGGTGCTGCGCCGGATCATCCGATGTACGACGTGCCGGAACCGACGGCGGGTGCCGAGCTCCAGCTCTGGCGCGACCTCGGCGAGGGTCCGGCGGCCGCACTCAACCTGCCGGTGCGGGTGACGGTGCGTCACGACGACCTGCAGGTGCACGAGGTGACGCTCAGCTTCCCGGCCGCGCTGGTGAAGCGCGCTCTCGGGATGCACGTCGACCCGCTCGAGATGTCGCTGTGCGAGATCCAGTCGGCCTTCATCGCGCCGATCGCCGCCGAGTTCACCACGCACACGCTGGCCGGTATCGACGTGATGCCGGCGGTGACGACGACGCCGTCCGAGCCTGCCACCGAGGCACCGCCGCGGCGGCGCCGTCGTGGGCGCCGGCTGCTGGCTCTGGTGCTGCTGGCAGCTCTCCTGGGCGGTGGCGCGTGGTACGTGCGCGACCGCGGGGTGCCGTCCTTCGCGGCGGGTGCGGGCTCGCCGAGCACGTCGCCGTCCGCGTCGGTCGCGCCGTCGGTCACGCCCTCGGTCACCCCGAGCGCCCAGGTCTCGCCGTCGACCTCGGCGTCGGCGAGCACGAGCCAGGAGCCGACGGTCACCCACTCGTCCGTCGCGAGCGCGCCGAACCGCAAGCCGAACGTCACCTTGAGGTCCGACCTCGCCTTCGGCTTCGACAGCGCACGACTCTCGACGCAGGCCAAGACCGCGATCTCGCACGTCGCGCGGCAGGTCGTCAAGGACGGCCTCAGCGGCAAGATCTACGTCGACGGGTACACCGACAGCCTCGGCTCCGCGTCGTACGGCCGGGTGCTCTCGCAGCACCGGGCGGACGCCGTGTCGGCGTACCTCCAGTCGCACCTCGCGGGGGCGGACGTCTCGATCGTGTCGGTCGGACACGGCGAGGCCCACCCCGTGGCGAGCAACGCGACCGCGCACGGCCGCAAGGCCAACCGCCGGGTCACGATCACGCTGCCCCGCAGCTGACCGGAGACTTCCTCCGCGTAGGGTGGCGGCGTCCCGTCGCCCTACGCGGAGGTCGCCGTGCCCGCTGCCCTGCTCCTGATGGACTTCCAGACCGGCATCGTCGAGCGGCTGGGCACTCCGGAGGTGCTCGAGCGCGCGGGGGCCGCGCTCGACGCCGCTCGCGGTCACGACCTGCCGGTCGTGTTCGTCCGCATCGGGTTCCGTGACGGGACGCCGGAGGCGAGTCCGCGCAACAAGTCCTTCGCGGCCGTTGCGTCGCGTGGCGACATGGGCGTGGACTCCCCCGCCACCCAGGTGGCCGCGGAGCTCGAGCCGCTCGCGTCCGAGATCGTCGTGGTCAAGCGACGGGTCAGCGCGTTCACCGGCAGCGACCTCGAGGTCGTCCTCCGGTCCCTGGGTGTCGACCACCTCGCGCTGACCGGGATCGCGACCAGCGGCGTGGTGCTCTCGACCCTGCGCGAGGCCGCCGACCGCGACTACGGACTCACCGTCCTGGCCGACGCCTGCGGCGACGGCGATGCCGAGGTGCACCGGGTGCTCACCGAGAAGGTCTTCCCGCGCCAGGCCGACGTCGTGACCGTCGCCGACTGGATCTCGAGCCTCGGCTGAGGCCCGCCCGATGCCCGAGCCGCTGCGCCTCGCCTTCGTCACCGGGACGACGCCGGACAAGTGGGCGTCCGCGTGGCGGAGCCGTCGTCGCGAGCCGCTCACGCTCGTCCCGGTGACCGAGGACCAGCAGGAGGACGTCGTACGCCGAGGTGAGGTCGACGTCGCGCTGGTGCGGCTACCCGTCGACCCCGAGGGGCTCCACGTCGTGCGGCTGTACGACGAGATCCCCGTCGTCGTCGCGGGACGCGACCATCTCGTCGCGGCCGCCGAGACCGTCACCCTCGACGACCTCGCCGGGGAGCAGCTGGTGCGGCCGCACCCGTCCGGCTGGCGCCCGACCGAGCCTCAGCTGGCCTGGCCGCCGATGACCGAGCGCGAGGCCGTCGAGGCCGTCGCGGCCGGCACCGGTGTCGTGATCGTGCCGATGTCGGTGGCGCGGCTCCACCACCGCAAGGACGTCGTCCACCGGCCGGTCGACGACCTGCCCCCCACCACGGTCGCCCTGGTCTGGCTGCGCGAGCGCGACGACGACGTCATCCAGGCCTTCGTCGGGGTCGTGAAGGGCCGGACGGCCCACACGTCGCGTGGCTGACCGCGCAGCGCGGGAGCCCTAGGCTGCGCCCATGTCACCGTTGGTCGCCTCGGCACCGGGTCGGGTCAACCTGATCGGTGAGCACACCGACTACAACCGCGGGCTCTGCCTTCCCGTGGCCCTCCCCCAGCGCACGACCGTCACGGTGACGGCCCGCGGCGACCGGGTCCTGAGCGTGTCCAGCGCGCAGGAGGACGATGCCTGGGAGGGCCAGGTCGAGGACCCGCCCGACGGCTGGGCGGCGTACGTCGCGGGTGTGGTGTCGGTCCTCCGGGAGGACGGCTACGACGTGCCCGGGCTCGACGTCTCGATCGACTCCGACGTACCTCTGGGGGCGGGGCTGTCCAGCTCCGCCGCGCTCGAGTGCTCCGTCGCCGTCGCGGTGGCCGGCCTGCTGGAGCTCGACCTGGCGGACCGGGTCGAGCGCCGCCGCCTCGCGACCGCGTGCATCCGCGCGGAGAACGACTACGTCGGCGCGCCGACGGGGGGCATGGACCAGTCCATCGCGATGCTCGCCGAGCCCGGCCACGCCCTGCTGCTCGACTTCGCCGACGACAGCGCGATCTCGGTGGAGCTGCCGATCGAGGACGCCGGCCTGGTGCTGCTGGTGATCGACACCCGCGTCAGCCACACGCTCACCGACGGCTCGTACGGCGACCGTCGACGCGAGTGCGCCGCGGCCGCCGAGGCACTCGGGCGTGCGTCGCTGCGCGACGTCTCCCTGGAGACCGTCGAGCGGATGACCGACCGGGTCCTCCGCCGGCGCGCGCGCCACGTCGTGACCGAGAACCTCCGGGTGCTGGCCTCGGTCGGGGCCATCGGCGACCGCGACTGGGAGGCACTCGCCGCGGTGCTGGACGCCTCCCACGTCTCGATGCGCGACGACTTCGAGATCTCCTGCACCGAGCTCGACCTCGCCGTCGGGACGGCACGCGCGGCCGGCGCCCTGGGTGCGCGGATGACCGGCGGGGGGTTCGGAGGCTCCGCCGTGGCGCTCGTACCGGAGTCCGCGGTGGAGAGCGTGCAGGCGGCCGTGACGTCGGCGTTCGCCCGTGGCGGCCACGCGGAGCCGGCGTACCTCGTCGCCACGCCCGGCGACGCGGCACGCGTCGAGAGCCTCGGCTGACGTGGCCCTGCCCGATCCCGCGCTCGTCGTCCTGGTCGGAGCTGCCGGCTCCGGCAAGTCGACGTGGGCGCTCGAACGCTACCGACGCGCCGAGGTCGTCTCGTCCGACGAGCTCCGCGGCGTCGTCGGGTCCGGACCGGCCGACCTCGACGCCTCCGCCGACGCCTTCGACCTGCTCGAGCGGATCGTTGCGGCCCGGCTCTCGCGCGGGCTGAGCACGGTCGTCGACACCCTCGGTCTCGACGCGGACCGCCGGATCGCCTGGCGCGACGCCGCCCGCGCCGCCGGGCTGCCCGCCGCCGCCGTCCTGCTCGACACCCCCGGCGACGAGTGCCGCCGGCGCAACGCCCTCCGCGACCGGCCCGTCCCCGCGCCGGTGCTGGCCGAGCAGGTCCGGCGCTCGGCCGCGGTGCTCGCGACCCTCGCCGACGAGGGCTGGGACCACGTCGAGGTGGTGTCATCGGCCGACGGTTCGGGAGCGCTGGGCAACCGGGAAGGGGCGCCCGAGGACGTCGGGAGCACCACGGCGGTGCCGACCGCCGCGCACGGGGTCAGGGTGGTGCTGCAGCTGTCCCGGTTCCCCTGGGGCGACGAGCCCGGGGCGTGGGTGAGGTCGATGGCGCTCGCGGCGTGGGAGGCCGGGTTCACCGGGATCGCGCTGATGGACCACCTGATCCAGATCCCCCAGGTCGACACGGCGTGGCAGCCGATCCCGGAGCCGTGGGTGACCCTCGGGCTGGTCGCCGGCCTCGACACCCGGCTGGAGGTCGGCACGCTGTGCACGCCGGTGACGTTCCGCCCGGCCGGGGTCACCGCGAAGGCGGCGGCCACCCTCGACGCCCTCTCCGGCGGGCGGGCGTTCCTCGGCATCGGGGCGGGGTGGTGGGAGCGCGAGCACGCGGCGTACGCCGTGCCGTTCCCGTCCGCACGCGATCGCCTCGACCTGCTCGAGCAGGGCATCGAGACCTGCCGCGCGCTGTGGGCGCCGGGCACCAAGGCGTACGCCGGCGACCGGGTGCACCTCCCCGAGACGACGGCGTACCCCCGGCCGGCCCACGAGATCCCGGTCATCGTCGGCGGCAACGGCGAGCGACGGACGCTGGACATCGCGGCCCGCCTCGGCGACGCCTGCAACCTGCCGTCCGGCGAGGACGTGCTCGTGCAGAAGCTCGCCGTGCTCGACCGCCACCTCGAGCGCGCGGGCCGGAGTCGCGACGACGTGGCCGTCACCGTGCTCGACCTGCCGGTCGTCGGGCACGACCGCGAGGACACCTGGGCGAAGGTCGAGCGGCTGCGCGGCCGCACGTCGGCGGCCGCGTTCGCGCAGCGCACCCATGCCGGTACGGCCGAGCAGCACCACGAGCGCTACGCGCGGCTGGGCGAGCTCGGTGTCAGCACCGTGTTCGTCGGGGTGCGGGGCATCCAGGGTCCCGACGAGGTGCTGGCGCTGGCCGGCCTGAACCGCTGACCGGGCTCAGGTGAGCTGCGCGTGGAGCGGGCCGAGGTCACCGACGACCCAGACCTCGGTCAGAAGCCCGTCCGCCGCGGTGAAGAAGGCCGCTCCCTCGTACCGGAAGCCGCGCCCGGTCGGCGCGATTCCCAGCAGCGGTCCGGCGTGGGTGCCGGACCACGCCAGCCGAGCCGCCGCCCGGTCCCCGGCGACGACGAGGTCGACGACCTCGTTGTGGAAGTCAGGTGCCGAGCGCCGTACGCCGTCGCGATAGCCGCGCCACTCCTCCAGGCCGGTGGTCACCTGGCCGAGCGAGCCGCGGAACCGCAGCCCGGCATGCAGCACCTCCGGCACGGCCACGTCGTCCCAGGCGTTCCACAGCTCGTCGTAGAAGCGATGGACGAGGGCGCCGAGATCGGTCACCCGCGCGAGGCTACCGGCGGCGCTACCTGAGCTCGGTGCTGGACAGTCCCAGGACGCGGCGGGCCACGATCAGCTGCTGGATCTGCTGGGTGCCCTCGAAGATGTCGAGGATCTTGGAGTCGCGGGCCCACTTCTCGAGGAGCTCGCCCTCGCTGTAGCCGACCGACCCGCACAGCTCCACGCAGCCCAGCGTGACGTCGGAGGCCATCCGGCCGGCCTTCGCCTTCGCCATGGACGCCTCCATCGCGTTCGCGCGACGGTTGTCGGCCATCCACGCGGCCTCCAGCATCAGCAGCCTCGCCGACTCCCAGTCCGCCTCCATCTGGAGGAAGCGCGCGGCCGCAGCGCTCTGGGTCACGGCCGGCCGGTCGTAGTCGACGCTCACCCCCGCCTCCCCGAGCAGGTCGCGGGTCAGGTCGAGCGACGCCTGGGCGCAGCCGACCGCCATCGCCGCAACCAGCGGCCGGGTGTTGTCGAACGTCGCCATCGCGCCGGCGAACCCCTGGCTCGTGTCGATCTCCGGGGAGCCCAGGAGGTTCTCGGCGGGGACCCGGCAGCCCTCGAACCGGAGCGTGGCCGTGTCCGACGCCTTGATCCCGAGCTTGTGCTCCAGCCGCTCCACCGTCATCCCCGGCGTGCCCTTCGGCACCACGAACGACTTGATGGCGGCCCGGCCGAGGTCCCGGTCCAGCGTCGCCCACACCACGACGGCATCAGACCGCTCCCCCGACGTCACGAAGATCTTCTCGCCGTCCAGGACGTACTCGTCTCCGTCGCGCACCGCGGTCGTCCGGATGCTCGCGGAGTCCGACCCGGTCTCCGGCTCGGTGATCGCCATCGAGGCCCACATCCCACCGAACCGCTCCTGCTGCTCGGGCGAGCCGACCGACGCGATCGCGGAGTTCCCGAGACCCTGTCGCGGGAGCGACAGGAGCAGCGCGACGTCACCCCAGCACATCTCGGCGATGCCGAGCACCGAGGCGAGGTTCGTGCCGTTCCTGACCCGGCCACGCTCACCGGGCTCGTCCTCGCTGTCGTCGCGCTTCACGCCGGCGGCCCCGGCGCCGTTCCCGGCACCGGACTCCGAGAGCCCGTCGATCATCGCGGCGAGGAGGTCCAGCTCCTGGGGGTACTCGTGCTCGGCCCGGTCGTACCTGCGGCTGATCGGCCGCAGCATGTTCATCGCCACCTGGTGCGCCTGGTCGCGCAGCGGCACCAGCTTCTTCGGGTCGTCGAGGGAGATCATCAGACCAGCACCCCGCCTTCCATGATCGAAATGGCTCGCAGGTCGCGGTACCACCGCTCGACGGGGTGCTCCTTGACGAAGCCGTGGCCACCGAGGAGCTGGACCCCGTCCAGCCCGATCTGCATGCCCTTGTCGGCACAGAGCTTCCGGGCGAGCGCGACGTCGCGGGCGAACTCCTGCCCTGCCGCGGCACGACCCGCTGCCTTCCAGGTGAGCAGGCGCATCGCCTGCAGCTCGATCGCGATGTTCGCGACCATGAACGCCACCGACTGCCGGTGGGCGATCGGCTCACCGAACGCCTGCCGCTCCTTGACGTACGGCGTGACGTAGTCGAGCACCGCCTGGCCGACCCCCACCGAGAGCGCGCACCAGGCCAGGCGCGAGAGCCGCACGCACTCGGCGTACGTCGTCCCGTCGGCCGCTCCGAGTACGTTGCCCTCGGGCACCCGGACCCCCTCGAGCGTCAGCGTGGTCAGCGACGCTGCCCGCACGCCCATCGCGGGGTCGGCCTCCACGGACAGACCGTCCGCGCCCGCCTCGACGATCACCAGCACGTTCCGGTCGTCCAGGCGCGCGCCCACCACGAACAGCTCGGCGTCGGCCCCCCGCGGCACCATCGACTTCACGCCGTCCAGGACCAGGTCGCCACCCTCGCGCCGGGCCGTCGTCCGCGGGTCGAGCGCATCGAAGAGCGGACGCGGCTCCGTCAGCGCGAGTGCGGCGGCCGCCACGTCGGCGCCCGTGAACGCCGGTAGATAGGTCTGCTGCTGCTCGTCGGTGCCCCAGGTCGCGATCGCGGTCGCCACGGCTCCCGGTGCCAGCGCGGCGACGGCGAGCCCGAGGTCTCCCCGGGCGAGGGCCTCGCCGACCAGGGTGCCGGCCACGACGGCGCGCTCCTCCGAGATGCCGCCCAGCGACTCGGGGACCCCGAGCAGGGGCACGCCCACCTCGGTGCAGGCGCTCAGCACCTCGGAGGGCGCCGCGCAGGCCACGTCGGCGTCGGCGGCAGCGGGCCGCAGGACCTCCGCCGCGATCTCGGTGACGACGTCGACCAGCATCTGCTCGTCCTCGGTCGGGGTCAGGTCGAAGACCCCGCGCGACGAGGTGGGTGCGGCCCGGTGACCCTGCTGCCCGCGCTTCCCGGCCCGGGCGAACGCGCGGCCTGCCGTGGTCGCGGTGCGGAACCCTCCGCGGGTCACCGTGAAGACGGCCTGCTCCGCCTGCTTCCGGAGCCCGAGGCGGTCGAGGAGGTCGCTCCGAGCCAGTCGGCTCATCGCCGCCACGGCGTACCCGATCGGGTCGCGCGTCTCGTCGCGCGCGATGCCGTTCCGGCCGCCGGGACGGAGGTGCCTGAGGAGGAGCATGGCCACAATGTAACTCCGAGTTACATTTCGGGACCACCGCCGGCCGGGGTGCTCCCGGTCACAGGCGTCGTCCGTCGTCTCCCTAAGATCTGCGCATGCCCCTGGACCCGGCCGAGGCGCTGCACGCGCCGTACGGTCCCCTGCCCGAGGGGGGCTCGGTGCGTCCGGTCGCTCGCTGGGGTACGCCGGTCATGCACCGCCGACAGGCCGACGTGACGGCGTACGACGAGGACCTGCGCCACCTGGTCGCCGACCTGGTCGCCACGATGTACGCCGCCGACGGCGTCGGCCTCGCCGCCTGCCAGGTCGGGGTCGACCTCCGGGTCTTCGTCTTCGACTGCCACGACACCTCGGGCGAGCGCACCGTCGGCGTCGTGTGCAACCCCGAGATCACGCTGCCCGAGGGGAAGGACCGCAGGCTCGACGAGCAGGAGGAGGGCTGCCTGTCGCTGCCCGGCGGCTACGTGCCGCTGGCCCGCCCCGACTTCGCGACGGTCACCGGGACCGCGCTCGACGGCTCGTCGGTGACCTTCGGCGGCGACGGGATGCTGGCGCGCTGTCTCCAGCACGAGACCGACCACACGTTCGGCACGGTGTTCGGCGACCGGCTGTCCACGCGCTGGCGCAAACGGCTGCAGAAGAACCACGAGAAGGTCGCCGACCACTACCCGGAGGAGTGGCCGGCGGTTCCCGCCGCCGAGGACTGACGACCGCAGGTCTCAGTGGGCGCCGCCGAGCGCCTCGTCCTCCATCGCCGCCTCCTTCGCGACGTCGTCCATGTGCCCCTGCATCTTGTCCTGCGACAGGCGCGAGGCGATCGCGTAGAAGTAGACGACGACGCTGAAGACGGACGTCAGCACCACGCCTGTCCAGAAGCCCATCCGCGCCGCATCGTCGAGGTCACCTGCGAAGAAGGACAGGACGGCCAGGCCACCGAGCCAGACGATCATCCACATGCCGGACCGGATCTCCAGCGGTGGTGTGCGCTGGCGAAGGGCCTCCTGGACCGCCAGGAGCACGAGGCCGATCAGGACGGTGATGAACAGCTTCCAGTTCACCGTCCAGCCGGCCCAGATCACGATCAGGTTCGAGGAGACGAACGCCAGCAACGGGATGACGTCGCCACCGGGGACGCGGAAGGGCCGCTCCATCTCCGCCGACGTACGCCGCAGGGCGGCGACGACGAGCGGTCCGGCTGCGAACGAGAGCACCGTGGCCGACGTGATGAAGCCGACCAGCTGCTGCCAGCTCGGGAACGGCAGGAAGACCACCAGTCCCAGCACGAACGCGACGATGAGTCCGACGAGCGGGACGCCCCGCCGGTTGGTGCTCGCGAGCTGGTCCGGAGCGTTGCCGTTGCGACCCATGGCGTAGGAGACACGGGACGTCACCGTCGTGTAGATCAGGCCGGTGTCGGCCGGCGAGATGATGGCGTCGGCGTACAGCAGCGTGGCCAGCCAGCTCAGGCCGAGAGCGGTCGACACCGCGGCCAGGGGACCGAAGTCGTTGGTGAAGGCCAGGCTGTCCCAGCCGTCGGCGAAGTCCTTCGGGTTGAGCGCGCCGATGAAGGCCGCCTGCAGGCCGATGTAGATGACGCCGGTCAGGACGACCGAGCCGACCACGGCGATCGGCACGTACTTGCGAGGGTTGGAGGTCTCGCCCGCCAGCTCGATGCCCTGCCGGAAGCCGAGGTAGGAGAACACGATCCCGGAGGTGGCGATGGCCGTGAAGATCCCCTCCGCGCCCGCCGGGGCGAACCCTTGCGAGGAGAAGTTGGAGCCGTGGAACTGCGTCAGGAAGAACGCGATGACCACCACGGTGATGATGGCGAGCTTCCACCACACGAGCACCGTGTTCACCTTGGCGAACCACGCGACGCCGAAGTAGTTGATGAGGACGAAGAGCGCCATCAGGATCACGGCGGACACGTAGCCGAGTGCCGTCAGTGTGTAGACCGGCTCGCCGTCGACGAGGTGCTTGGTGGTGAAGTCGGCGTACTTGGTCGCGTACTGGAGGGCTCCCTCGACCTCGATGGGCGCCACGGTGCCGCAGGCGATCCAGAGGATCCAGCCCGAGAGATAGCTCGAGAACGACCCGAAGGCGATGTGCGGAAAGCGGACGACTCCGCCGGACACCGGGAACATCGTGCCCAGCTCGGCGAAGGTGAGCGCGATCAGCAGGATCATCACCATGCCGATCGCCCACGAGATGATGGCGGCCGGTCCGGCGACGATGGCCGCGTTCATGGCGCCGAACAGCCAGCCCGACCCGATGATCGACCCGACACTGGCGAACAGCAGGCCGATCAGCCCCACGTCGCGTCTGAGGTTGTGTCCGCCATCCGTGGAGGACTCCGTGGCGGTCGTACGTGACACCGCATTCCCCTTCCGAGTCGGGTGCGCCTGGGCCCGGCCGGTCCTGCCTCAGACGTCGGTTGCGCCCGTACCCCTCCGGGTGAGCACCATGCGGCGAGGTCAGCGACCGGCGACCAGGTAGCAGGCGACCGCGGCGGCGGCCGCGACGTTGAGGGAGTCGATGCCGGCGCGCATGGGGATGACCGCCCGGCGGTCGGCCGACCCCTCCCAGCGCGGCGAGAGCCCGTGGCCCTCCGATCCGAGGACCAGCGCGACCCGGTCGAGCCCGTGGACGGCCCGCTCGATCGGTTCGGCGTCCTCGGCCAGCGTGAGGGCGACGGTGGTGAAGCCGCGGGCCGACAGTTCCGGCAGGGCGGTGTACCAGTCCGGGAGACGGGTCCACGGCGTGGTGAACACCGCGCCCATGCCGACCTTGACCGAGCGCCGGTACAGCGGGTCGGCACACCGCGGCGCGAGCAGGACGGCGTCGAAGCCGAACGCGGCTCCGCAGCGGAAGACGGCACCGACGTTGGTGTGGTCCACGACGTCCTCGAGCACGAGCACGTTCCTGGCCCCGGTGAGCACGTCGTCGACGCCGGGAAGAGGGCGGCGCGCGAGGGAGGCGAGGGCGCCGCGATGCACGTGGAAGCCGGTGACCTGCTCGGCCAGTGCCTCGGTGACGACGTAGCAGGGTGCGTCGCTGCCGGCCAGGACGTCGGCGAGGCCGTCGAGCCAGCGCTCCGCCATCAGGAAGGAGCGCGCGGCGAAGCCGGCCTCGACCGCACGACGGACGACCTTCTCGCCCTCGGCGAGGAAGAGCCCGTGCTCGGCCTCCAGGTGCGTGCGGAGCTGGACGTCGCGCAGGTCGCGGTAGTCGGCGAGCCGCGGGTCCTCCGCGTCGGTGACCTCGGTCAGCTCGGCCACGATGCGGTTCCTCGCCGGGGCCGGTCGGTCACGAGGAGAAGTGTTGCGGATGGGCGACCGCCACCACGTCACCGACCACGATGATCGCCGGCGGGCGTACGCCGTGCCGGTCCAGGTCTGCGCCGAGCCCGCCCAGGGTCGTCAGCACGGTCCTCTCCCCCGGCATGGACCCGTCGCACACCACGGCGACGGGTGTGGTCGGCTCGCGGCCGGCCGCGACGAGGGTGGTGGCGATGGCCGCGGCGTTCTCGACCGCCATCATCAGCAGCAGCGTGCCGCGCAGCCGGCCGACGGCGTCCCAGTCGACCAGCGACTCGGGATGGCCCGGCGGCAGGTGGCCGGACACGACGGTGAAGTCGTGCGCGACGGCTCGGTGGGTCACCGGGATCCCGGCGACGGCCGGCACCGCGAGCGGGCTCGACAGCCCGGGGATCACGTGCACGGCGACGCCGGCCGCCCGGCACGCCTCGATCTCCTCGAACCCCCGGCCGAACACGAAGCTGTCCCCGCCCTTGAAGCGGGCCACCCGCTGGCCTGCCAGCGCGCGCGCGACGATCAGCCGGTTGATCTCCTCCTGGCGTGCGGCACTCCCACGCGGGAGCTTGGCGACGTCGACCACCTCGGTCGTCGCCGGCAGGTCCCCGAGCAGCTCACGGGGTGCCAGCCGGTCGGCGACGACGACGTCCGCCTCCATCAACGCCCGCCGCCCGGCCACCGAGATCAGCTCCGGGTGTCCGGGTCCACCGCCGACCAACGTCACGCCGGGGACCGACGGGCGCCGCTCGCTGGCGGCCACCGTGCCCTCGTGCAGCGCGGTCACGATGGCGTCCCGCACCGCCGCCGTACGCCGCGGCTCGCGCCGACCGAGCACGGCCAGGGTGAGCCCGTCGTACCGGCCGACGGCGGGCGTCCACGCGGTGGCGCTGGTGCCGTCGTCGGAGCGCACGCAGAACACCCGCCCGGCCTCCGCCGCCTTGCTGACCCGCTCGTTGGTGCCGGGGTCGTCGGTCGCGGCGATCACGTACCAGGTGTCCGCGAGGTCCTCGTCGGCGAACCCGCGCTCGACCCAGGCGACCTCGCCCGCCAGCACCTGCCCCTCGATCGCGGGGGTGACCTGGGGAGAGACGACGACGACCTCGGCCCCGGCCGCGAGCAGTCCCGGGATGCGACGCTGCGCCACCTGCCCGCCCCCCACGACCACCACCCGGCGCCCGCTGAGGCGGAGCCCGGAGGGGTACGGCGGATGGTCGGTCACGGCACCCATGATCCGGCGACCCGCGCCACCGGTCCCGGGTCGCCCACTCCTCGGAACCGTGGTCTCGAGACGGGCGTCGGGGCGCCCTCCTCGACCACCGAGGCCGGCCATCGGAGGGTAGGTTGCGAATGTCCCGCCACGTCCGCGAGTCAGGAGTACCGATGAGTCTCGATCGTCCCGTGAAGCCCGACCCGTACGAGCTTCTCCCGAAGGTCCCGTCGTTCACCGTCACCAGCGACGACGTCACCGACGGGCAACCCCTCAAGGACGACCAGGTGGCCGAGTTCGGCAACACCTCTCCGCAGCTCTCGTGGAGCGACGCGCCCGAGGGCACGCGGAGCTTCACGGTGACCTGCTACGACCCGGACGCACCGACGCCGAACGGCTTCTGGCACTGGTCGCTGGTCGACCTGCCGGCCGACGTCACCTCGCTGGACGCCGGGGCCGGCGCCGAGGGCGCCTCGTTGCCGGGCAACGCCTTCATGCTGGTCAACGACGGCGGCACGCGCGGCTACATGGGTGCCGCTCCGCCGGAGGGAGACCAGGTCCACCGCTACTTCTTCGTCGTCCACGCGGTCACCGAGGAGAGCCTCGGGGTCGACGACTCCGTCTCGAACGCCGTGCTCAGCTTCAACCTGGCCTTCAAGACCGCCGGCCGGGCGATCGTCGTCGGGACCTACCAGCACTGAACCCACTTGCCGCCCGGTCTCGGTTGAGCGAGACTGGGCGGCCCACAACCACACATCGCGCACGTCCGACACCCCCGCCTTTTCGTGAGGCGGGGTCACTTGGCGTGCGCAGGTGGTTCGGGGGTCGGGTCTCGACATGCTCGACCACCGAAGACAGCTCGACCACCGAAGACAGCTCGACCACCGAAGACAGCTCGACCGACCACGACCGCTCGACCACAGGAGGGCTCCGGGTGCTCTACGCCGCCGTCGCCGCGCGGTCGTTCCGCCGCTTCAGCACCTACCGCACCGCCACGCTTGCGGGGATCTTCACCAACTCCGTGTTCGGGGTGATCTACAGCTACGCCTACCTCGCCCTGTGGCACCAGAACCGTCATGCCGGCGGCTACGACGCCACCGACGCGGTGACCTACGTCTGGCTCGGCCAGGCGCTGCTGATGACCGTCGCGCTGTGGGGCGGCGGCACCACCGACGACCTCGCCGAGCGCATCCGCACCGGCGACGTGGCGATCGACCTGTACCGGCCGGTCGGCCTGATCGGCTGGTACCTCGCCGGTGACCTCGGCCGGGCGACGTACCACGTGCTGACCCGGGGTGTCGCCCCGACGGTGCTCGGGCTCGTCCTCTTCGACATCGCCCTGCCGGACAACGCGGTCGCCGCTCTCGCGTTCGTCGTCAGCCTGCTGTTCGCGGTCGTCACCAGCTTCGCGGTCCGCTTCCTGGTCGCCTGCACGGCGTTCTGGATGCTCGACCAGACCGGCGTCCGGATGCTGTCGGGCGTGCTCGCGATCTTCCTGAGCGGGATGACCCTGCCGCTGGTGATCTTCCCCGAACCGCTGCGCTCCATCGCGCTCGCGCTGCCGTGGGCGTCGTACCTCCAGACCCCGGCCGACATCTGGCTCGGTCACCGGACGGGGACCGGGATCGTGAGCGGCCTCGCCGTCCAGGTGCTCTGGGTCGCGGTGCTGCTGGCGCTGTGCCAAGCCGTGCTCGGTGCGGCGACCCGGAAGGTGGTGGTCCAGGGTGGCTGAGCTTCGCGAGGCGCCACGGGAGTACGTGTGGATCGCGCGGATGTGGGTGCGGTCGTCGTGGGCCTACCCGCTGTCGTTCTGGATCCTGACGCTCTCCAGCGCCCTGATCACGTTCCTGGACTTCGTGGGGCTCGCGCTGATGTTCCACACCGTGCCCGCGCTCGGCGGGTTCGGCCTCAAGGAGATCGCCCTGCTCTACGGCGCCAGCGGGATCGGCATCGGCATCGGCGACCTGGTGATCGGCAGCGTGGAGCAGGTCGGCGTCCACGTGCGCACCGGCAGCCTCGACTCGATGTTGACCCGGCCGGTGCCGCTGCTGGTGCAGGTGTGCGCCGACAAGTTCGCGGTCCGCCGGCTCGGCCGGATCACCCAGGCGGTGGTCGTCTTCGGGTACGGCGCGTGGTGGGTGGACTGGACCGTGCCGAAGGTGGCCCTCACGGTGGTGATGCTGGTCTCCGCCTGCGCGATCTTCTTCTCGCTCTTCGTGGGCTTCTCGTGCATCCAGTTCTGGACGCTGGACTCCACCGAGTTCGCCAACGCCTTCACCTACGGCGGCAACACCATGACGCAGTACCCGATGACGATCTTCCCGCGCGAGGTCCTCAAGGGGCTGACCTTCCTGATCCCGGTGGCCTTCGTGAACTGGTACCCCTGCCTCTACCTCCTCGACCGCCCCGACCCGTTCGGCATGCCGTCCTGGTTCGCCGTGCTCTCCCCCGTCGTCGCCACCGTGACCCTGCTCCTCGCGGGCCTCGTCTGGCGCTCCGGCGTCCGCCACTACACCTCCACCGGGAGCTGAGATGGGTCACGTGGATCGGCCGAGCGCGCCCTCGGCCGCCGTGCGCAGCAGGGCGCGCGCCCGGGCCACCGGCATCGCTGCGACGGGCGCGCAGACCGCGCCGCGCAGGCCGTCGAGCACGGCCACGACCAGGTCGAGGGCCGGGTCGGAGCGCGGGCGCTCGTGGAGCTCCGCCAGGGAGTCCCGCTCACGGGCGCGGAGCTCGCCCACCGTGCTCTCGAGCCAGGACTCGCTCCGCCACAGCTCGCACCAGGCGAGCCAGGCACGCGTCAGTCTCCTCGTCTCCTCGTCACCCGGCAGGAAGGCGTCGAGACCGATCCACAGCGAGTCCGACTCGGCGGCCGAGACGAGCGCTCGACCGGTGCGGTGGGCGGCGATTCGCAGGATGCGTTCGCGGCTCTCGAAGTGGTGGATCAGCGAGCCGGTGCTGATGCCGCTCTCCCGGGCGATCGTCCGCATGGTCAACCCCGGGATGCCGTGCGCGGCCAGCACGCGGTTGACGCCGGTGACCATGTCCGTGGTGCGGAGGTCGGTGTCGATCAGGCGTGGCACCTCGTCATCCCACCAGACCGACGGGCGTCGCCTGGCCCGCCGTCCACAGGCCGCGCCGGCGACCCCTCGCGCGGTAGGACGAACGTTCGTCCTACGCGGACACCACCCCGTCCGGAACCACCCCGTCCGGATCCACCCCGGCACGACACCCGTCAGGAGAGCCCCATGAGTCTGATCGACGTCCGTGAGCTCGGCCGCACGTTCGTGGTCCGCAAGCGCGGGGCGGGCGGGCGTGGCCTGCGGCGTACCCGCACCGAGGTCGAGGCGGTCCGCGACCTCTCGTTCCAGGTCGAGCCCGGCGAGATGATCGGCTACATCGGCCCGAACGGCGCGGGCAAGTCGACGACCATCAAGATGCTCACCGGGATCCTGGTGCCCACGTCGGGGCACCTCCGGGTGGCCGGGCTCGAGCCGAGTCGCGAGCGCACCCACCTGGCGCGGCGGATCGGCGTCGTGTTCGGTCAGCGGACGACGCTGTGGTGGGACCTGCCGCTGCGCGACAGCTTCGAGCTGCTGCAGAAGATCTACCGGGTGGACCCGGACCGGCACCGGCGGACCCTGGCGGAGTACGTCGAGCTCCTCGACCTCGGCGACCTGCTCGACACGCCCGTCCGCCAGCTCAGCCTGGGGCAGCGGATGCGCGGCGACATCACCGCCGCCCTGCTGCACGAGCCCGAGATCCTCTACCTCGACGAGCCCACGATCGGCCTCGACGTAGTCAGCAAGGGCCGACTCCGGGAGTTCCTCCGCACCCTGAACGCCGAGCGCGGCACCACCTTGATGCTGACCACGCACGACCTGCAGGACATCGAGGCCCTCTGCGACCGGGTGATCGTGATCGACCACGGCACGGCGGTGTTCGACGGGCCCCTCACCGACCTGCACCGGCGCGGCGAGTCACGTCGCACCCTGGTCGTCGACCTGGTCGACGAGGCACCGCCGATCTCGGTGTCCGGCGCCGAGACCCGCCGGGTCGAGGGACCGCGACAGTGGCTGAGCTTCCCGGCCGGGAACAGCGCCGCGCCGATCGTGGCCGCGGTGGCGGCGGCGTACGACGTCGCCGACCTGTCGATCCACGAGCCGGACATCGAGGACGTGATCCGCGACATCTACGCCGGCGTCTGAGACCCGGGTCAGGCGCGCCAGCGACGCTGTGAGCTGTCGTAGTCGTCGAGCCGCCAGATCATCGCCCGTTCCGGCCGGATCACGTAGAGCACGTCGAAGTCCGGGTCCTCCGTGGGCAGGTACTGCGCGTCGTCGGGGTCGGGGTACTTCGCCACCAGCGCCTCGAGGACCTCGGCCGTCGCCGCGGGATGCCCCACGTCCTCGGCCACGCCGTGCACGATCACGACGTCCTCGGCGCTCTCCAGGTGCACCACGACCCGCGGCTCGGCCGCGAGGTTGCGCGCCTTGACGGTGCTGCGCTCGGAGTAGAGGTACAGGTCGTCCCCGACCACCACGCCCCAGACGGGTGCGGCGTGCGGCGCCCCGGCCGGGGTGACGGTCACCAGCCAGTAGCTCCGGGCCGGCGCGAGCCGCGCCGCGACCTCGGCCCAGTCGATCTCCGTGCTCATGTCACCACCTCCGGTCTCGTCCTCATCGGCTCAGCGCAACGGGGCGGCCAGCGAGACCCGCACCGGGTACCGCTCACCGGCCAGGTCGATCTCGAACGCCGAGGAGTCGAGGTCATCCTGGCGGACCGGCCCGTCGGCGCGGAGCAGGGCCAGACCGACGCTCGCGCCGACCGTGGCGCCGTACGCCGCGCTGGTCACCTGGCCGGCCGGCGCACCGTCGCGCAGGAGCAGCTCCCCACCCCAGACCATCGGCTCCGGGTCCACGACCACGAACGACACCAGGCGCCGACGGGCACCGGCATCGCGCAGCCGATCGCGGTGCGCGACGAGGGACCCCCGGCCGAGGAAGTCCTTGTCGCTGCCGCCGCGACCGCGCAGCGCCGTCGCGAAGACCAGCCCGGCCTCGACCGGCGTGAGGTCGGGGTTGAGGTCGCGACCGAAGGCCCGGTAGCCCTTCTCCAGCCGGAGCGACTCGATGGCGTGGTACCCCGCGTCCGCCAGCCCGAGATCGTCGCCTGCAGCGCGGAGTGCGTCGTACACGCCCGGCGCGTCCACGACCGGGACCACCAGCTCCCATCCGACCTCGCCGACGTAGGTCATCCGGGTCGCGCGCAGCCGGATACCGCCGGCGACGACCTCCCGGCTGGTGGCGAACGGGAACGCCTCGTCGGTCCAGTCGGTGCCTCCGTCGGCCGAGCCCCTCGAGACCCGGCCCATCAGCTCGCGGGAGCGCGGTCCCATCACCCCGATCACCGAGAGCTCGTCGGTGCGGTCCCGCACGGCGACGTCGCCACCGGTGATCAGGTGCCGCTCGATCCAGTCCAGGTCACGGATCGTGGTGGCCGAGCTCGAGACGAGGAGGAACGCCTCCGCGCCGGTGCGGGTGACCGTCAGGTCCGCCTCGTACGTCGCCCGCTCGTTGAGGAACGGCGTGTAGACGCAGCCACCCACCGGGACGTCCACGTCCGCCGCACAGATCCACTGCAGGGAGGCGAGCGCGTCCGGCCCCGACACGTCGTACAGCGAGAACGACGTCTGGTCGAACACCGCGACGCGCTCCCGGGTGGCGCGCTGCTCCTCGACGCACCACGGCAGCCACCCCGGCCGGCCCCAGGTGTCCGGCGTCGGCGGAGCACCCGGCGGCGCGAAGACCAGGGGCCGCTCCCACCCCATCCGGCTGCCGAAGACGGCGCCCCGCGAGGCCAGTCGGTCGTGGAGTGGCGAGAGGCGCTGGTCGCGGCCGGTCTCGGGCTCGCGGAGTGGCCAGGGCACCTCGTAGTGGAGGCCCAGGATCTCCGCGACGCGCGACCGGAGCCAGGACTCGTCGCCGTGGAACGGCGCGAACCGGCGGACGTCGACCGCCACCAGGTCACTGGTCGGCTCGCCCGCGACCACCCACTCGGCGAGGGCGCGCCCGGCACCGCCGGCCGACGCGATGCCGACGGAGTTGAACCCGGCGCCCACGAAGTACCCGTGGAGACCCGGTGCCTGGCCGAGGAGGAACTGGTTGTCCGGGGTGAAGGACTCCGGTCCGTTGTAGAACTTCCGGATCCCGGTCTCGGCCAGCGCGGGGATGCGGGTGACCGCCTCCTCCATCAGCGGCGCGAAGTGCTCCCAGTCCTCCTCGAGCAGCTGGAACTCGAACGGGTACGGCAGGTCCGACGGCGCCCGCCACGGCTTGGCGTCCGGCTCGAAGCCACCCACGACCAGGCCACCGACCTCCTCCTTGAAGTAGGTCCAGCCGTCGGGGTCGCGCATGATCGGCAGGTCCGGGTGCGTCCCCGGCACCTCCTCGGTCACCACGTAGAAGTGCTCGGCCGAGTGCAGCGGGACCGTCACGCCGGCGAGGTCCCCGAGCGCCTTCGCCCACTGCCCGCCGCAGTTCACCACCACCTCGCACTCGACCGGGCCGCGGTCGGTCCGGACCCCCGTCACCCGCGACCCGGACCGCCCTTCCGCGACGTCGAACCCGGTGACCCGCACCTTCTCCACCACCCGCGCACCGCCCTGCCGCGCCCCGCGGGCCAGCGCCTGGGTCAGGTCGGCGGGGTTGACCTTGCCGTCGCCGGGCAGCCAGAGCGCGCCGAGCAGGTCGTCGACCCGCATCGGCGGCCAGAGCTCCTGGGCGCGCTCGGGTGAGACCACCTCGCACTCGAGGTCGTAGGCGACCGCGTTGGCCGCCGTACGCCGGAGCTGGGTCATCCGGTCCTCCGTACGCGCCACGATCACGCCGCCGACGTTGCGGTACCCGGTCGCGAGACCCGTCTCGGCCTCGAGCGCCGCGTAGAGCTCCGCGGAGTACTGCACGAGCCGCGTCCCCGCCTCGGTCGCGCGCAGGGGACCGACCAGGCCCGCGGCGTGCCAGGTGGTGCCGCCCGAGAGCCGTCCCTGCTCGAGCAGGAGCACGTCGGTCCGGCCGAGCCTGGTGAGGTGGTAGGCGACCGAGCAGCCGATCACTCCCCCGCCGATCACCACCACCTGGGCGCGGGCCGGTAGGTCAGCCACCGGAGGAAGCCACCTGCTCCAGCAGCCGCGGCAGCCCACCGCCCCGGAACGTCGCCGCGGCCTTCTCGTAGCGCTCCATCCCGAACGAGTGGAAGTCGTAGTCGATCGGGCTCGCGGCCTCCTGGATGAAGCCCCAGAGCGCCCATCCGTACTGGCTGCACAGGGCCTGGACGCGCACGCGCGCGCGGTCCGCCGGCGTGGGATCGCCGAAGTACGCCTCGCACCAGGCGTCGACCTGGTCCTCGCTGAAGCTGCACTCGGTCGTGGTGTTGCCGAGCTCGAAGCAGGCGTCGTTGTTGCCGGAGTACTCGTAGTCGATCAGCCAGACGCGGCCCTGCCCGTTCCAGTGGGCGTCGTCGATGTAGTTGGCGGCGAGCAGGTCGTTGTTGCACGGCACGGTCGGCCGGGGTGCGGCCGCGAGCGCCCGGCGTACGTCGTCCCAGGCGGCGGCGTGGTCGGCATAGCCCGCGGGCAACGACATCCCGTGCTCCCGGACGACGTCGAGGTAGCCCGCCTGCCGCGCGAACATGTCGAAGTCGCCGGTGAAGCGCGGGCCCCGGTGGAGCCGGCGTACGGCGTCGGCGGCCCGGGTCAGCACCCGAGGGTCGCGGAAGTCGTCGTCGGTCAGCGACGCCCCGGTCAGGAACGAGATCACCGTGATCGACAGGTCGGGGCGGTACTCCAGCACCTCGGCACCGACCCCCGCCTGGTACGCCGCCACCGCGTTGTCGTGCTCGGCCTCGCGGTCGATGCCGAGCAGCTCGGCGTTCCCGCGCGTCCACCGCACCACCACGTCGAGCGGCTCGCCGGCGTCGGTGCTGCGGACGCGCAGGTTGACGTTGGTCAGCCCGCCCGGCAGATCGTCCACACGCCAGGACCGCCCCGCCAGGCAGGCGAGGCGGTCCAGTGCGGGTTGCTCGTCGGTCACTCCGGTGGCGCGCTCAGTCGGCGGTCAGCTTGTCTTCGCCGAACGCCTCGAGGACGGCCTCGTCGATGGTGTGCTTCGGCCCGGTGAACCAGTTCTTCGCCGAGACCTGCCACCAGATCGCGAGCAGGATCAGGGCGCCGATCGTGACGATCGGTGCGTAGTTCACGAACTTCCACGAGAACTGGCTGCTGAAGATGCTCGCCGCCGGCGTCGTGGGCATCATCAGGAACAGCGAGACGATGATGATCTCGGCCACCGCGATCGGGTTCATCCACTTGTACTTGTTGCCGTTGTTCCACGAGCCGACCTCGAACTTGTCGCCGTGCCGGAACCGCAGCCAGATCGGGATCGCGAACGCCAGGTAGAGCCCGATCACCGCGATCGACGTGACGGCGTAGAACGCCAGTGGCACCGGCGTGCCGTTCACATCGACCTTGAACAGGGCCGGCAGGGTCAGGATCGCCGCGCAGACCCCCACCAGCATCACGGCGTTCGCCGGGACACGGGTCGGCGTCAGGGCCGACCAGCGCTTCGAGCCCGGAATGGCACCGTCCCGGCTGAACGCGAACGTCATCCGCGATGCCGAGGTCATGCAGGACACCGTGCAGAAGATCTGCCCGATCGAGGAGACCAGCAGCACGGTGCCGGCCCAGTGCGTTCCCATGGCGCCGACGAAGATCGGTTGGACGCCGAGGCCGGCCAGGGCGTCGTCCGCCTTCCCGTTGGTCCCGTTGGGGATCGCGAACACCACGCAGAGCAGCAGGATGTAGCCGCCGATCACCGAGTAGAAGATCGACCGCCAGATGCCCTTCGCGGCGCCCTTGGCCGCCGACTCGGTCTCCTCCGAGAGGTGGGCCGAGGCGTCGAACCCGGTGATCGTGTACTGCGTCAGCAGGAAGCCGAACGGGAGGATCCAGAACCAGTAGCCGATGTTCCCGGTGCTCCCGTGCGCCCAGCCGGAGTTGTTGAACCGATGGCCGAACACGTAGCTGAACGACTGGTGGTGGTCCGGCACGAAGATCAGGATCAGCACGATCGCGGCCGCGCCGATCACGTGCCACCACACCGACGCGTTGTTGAGCAGCGCCATCAGGTGCCCGCTGAAGATGTTCAGCGTCGCCGCCACCGCCAGCACGACCAGGAAGATGATGAAGACCCGGGTGAGCGAGTAGCCGCCCGCCCAGCTCGACGAGTAGGTGTCGAGCGTGAGGTCGATGAACGTCGCGCAGCCGTAGGCCACGCCGGCGGTCACCGCGACCAGCCCGATCAGGTTCAGCCAGCCCGTGAAGAAGCCGGCCCGCGGGCCACCGAGCTTGGACGCCCACCAGTAGATGCCACCCGAGGTCGGGTACGCCGACACCAGCTCACTCATCGTGAAGCCGATGATCAGGATGAAGACGCCCAGGATCGGCCACGACCACGAGATCGAGACCGGACCCCCGTTGTTGAAGCCGGCCCCGAAGTTGGTGAGGCAGCCGGCGAGGATCGAGATGATGGAGAACGAGATCGCGAAGTTCGAGAATCCCGACCAGGAACGGTGCAGGTCCTGCCGGTACCCGAGCTTGGCCAGATGCTTCTCGTCGTCGCTGAGTTCGGGGGCGGCCCCGGGGGTCGCCTCGAACGCTTCGGCCATGACATGTCCCTTTCGGAAGCGGAACCGGTTGGCCGGAGGCTAGACCCGCGCGGAATCCGTCGTAAAGGGTGAGAGCCGAATTAGGTCTGAACCCAGACCATTGACAGCAGCCGCGCGCCTGCCACACTGACCCGCGTGACCGCCTCGCCCCTCGACGACGGAGGGCTCCCCGACCTGGCCCGCGTCGTGCTGCGGCCGGTCCGCGGCCACCACGCGTTCGAGGCCTGCGTCGAGCAGCTGGCCACCGCGATCCGGCTCGGGGTCCACCCGAACGGCACCACGCTGCCGTCCGAGCGCGAGCTGGCCGACCGGATGAACGTCTCGCGGGCGACCGTGCGCGAGGCGATCACCGCCCTGCGGACCGCGGGGATGGTCGAGACCCGCCGCGGTCGCGGCGGCGGGAGCACGGTGACCTACTCGCCGCGCCGGCCGCGCGCGCGGGCCAAGGCGCCGTCCGCCGAGACGCTCAGCACGTGGCTGGACAGCCTGACCTTCCGGCGCATCGTCGAGCCGGGCGCGGTGGCGACGGCCGCCGCCCTGGACCTCACCGAGAAGCAGCGCGCGCTGCTGACGGCGGCGTACGACGCGGTGACCCGGGCCTCCGGGTCGGCCTCGCACCGCCAGGCCGACAGCCGGTTCCACCTCGCGTTCGCCTCGGTCACCGGGTCGCCGTCCATCATCGACGCGGTCACCCGGGTGCAGGCGGCGCTGCACGACATGCTGCTGCAGATCCCCGTGTACGACGTGAACATCGCACACTCGGACCGACAGCACGAGCGCATCCTGCGCGCCGTCCTCGACGGACGCCCGGACAAGGCGCACCAGACCATGGAAGAGCACTGCGACGACACGGCGGCGCTGCTGCGCGGCCTGCTCGGCTGAACGGATGGAGGACGAGGGAGGACCATGCCACCCAACGACCGGTACCTGACCCTGGAGGCGCTGCGGACGCGGATCGACAACGGTGAGATCGACACCGTCGTGCTCGCCTTCACCGACATGCAGGGACGCCTCCAGGGCAAGCGGCTGCACGGCCGGTACTTCCTCGACGTGGTCGTCGAGCACGGCACCGAGGGCTGCAACTACCTGCTCGCCGTCGACATCGACATGAACACCGTCGACGGCTACGCGATGAGCTCCTGGGAGCGCGGCTACGGCGACATGGAGTTCGTGCCGGACTGGGACACCATCCGGCTGCTCCCCCACCTCCCGGCCACCGCGATGGTGCAGTGCGACCTGGTCTGGCTCGACCACCGGCCGGTCGTCCAGTCGCCGCGGTCGATCCTCAAGGCGCAGCTCGACGCCCTCGCCGAGGACGACCTCGTCGCCCTGGCCGGCACCGAGCTGGAGTTCATCGCGTTCAACACGCCGTACGAGGAGGCGAACCGGCTGCGCTACCGCGGGCTCGAGCCGGTCAACCAGTACAACGTCGACTACTCCATCCTCGGCACCACCCGCGCCGAGCCGCTCCTGCGCGACATCCGCAACACGATGTTCGCCGCCGGGCTGGACGTCGAGGGCGCCAAGGGCGAGTGCAACTTCGGGCAGCACGAGATCGGGTTCCTGTACGCCGACGCCCTGGTCACCGCGGACAACCACAGCGTCTACAAGACCGTCGCCAAGGAGATCGCCGCCCAACGCGGCCAGTCGGTGACGTTCATGGCGAAGTACAACGAGCGCGAGGGCAGCTCCTGCCACATCCACCTCTCGCTGCGCGGCACGAACGGCGACGTCGTCTTCTGGGACGGCGACCGGACGGACGGAGGGGGGCGGTCGGCGATGTACGACAGCTTCGTGGCCGGCGTGCTCGCCTCGATGCACGACTTCACGCTCCTGTACGCACCCAACATCAACTCCTACAAGCGGTTCGCGGACGGCTCCTTCGCGCCGACCGCGGTCGCGTGGGGCGAGGACAACCGAACCTGCGCCGTCCGTCTGGTCGGCCACGGCCCCAGCGCCCGCATGGAGAACCGGGTGCCCGGCGGGGACGTGAACCCCTACCTGGCCCTCGCGGCGATGCTCGCGGGCGGCCGGCACGGGATCGCGGAGGGGCTCGAGCTCGAGCCCGAGCTGAAGGGCAACGCCTACCACTCCGACAAGCCGCACGTGCCCCACACGCTGCGCGAGGCCCGCGAGGCGTGGGCGTCGTCGGAGCTCGCCCGGACGGCGTTCGGCGACGAGGTCGTCGACCACTACACGAACATGGCCGACGTCGAGCTGAAGGCCTTCGATGCGGCGGTGACCGACTGGGAGCTGTCGCGCTCGTTCGAGAGGATGTGAGAGGTGACGACCACGCTCGTCAACCCGGCCACCGGACGCGAGCTCCGCGAGGTCCCCTCGGCCTCGGAGGCCGAGACCGACGCCGCCATCGAGCGGGCGCACGAGGCCTTCCCGGCCTGGCGTGACGTCGCCCCGGGCGAGCGGGCGCGCCTGCTGCGCGCCTTCGCGGCGATCGTCGACGCGCACAACGAGGAGCTCGCCCGGCTCGAGGTCGAGAACGCCGGGCACACCATCGGGAACGCGCGCTGGGAGGCCGGCAACGTCCGCGACGTCCTGAACTACTACTCGGCCGCCCCGGAGCGGATGGTCGGGAAGCAGATCCCGGTCCCCGGTGGCGTCGACCTCACGTTCCACGAGCCGCTGGGCGTCGTCGGGGTGATCGTGCCCTGGAACTTCCCGATGCCGATCGCCGGCTGGGGCTTCGCTCCCGCGCTGGCGGCCGGGAACACGGTCGTGCTCAAGCCCGCCGAGATCACCCCCCTGACCGCGATCCGGATCGGCGAGCTCGCGCTGGAGGCGGGCATCCCGCCCGGCGTGTTCACCGTCGTCCCGGGCAAGGGCTCCGTGGTGGGCAACCGGTTCGTCACCCACCCGGCCGTGCACAAGGTCGTGTTCACCGGCTCGACGGAGGTCGGGCGGCAGATCATGGCCGGCTGCGCCGAGCAGGTGAAGCACGTGACGCTCGAGCTCGGCGGCAAGAGCGCCAACATCGTGTTCGCCGACGCCGATGTCGCGGCCGCGGCGAGCGCGGCGCCGGGCGCCGTCTTCGACAACGCCGGCCAGGACTGCTGCGCCCGCTCGCGCATCCTCGTCCAGCGGTCGGCGTACGACGAGTTCCTCGGCCGGCTCGAGACGGCCGTGCGGGAGTGGCGGGTGCTCGACCCCGCCGACGAGTCGAGCCAGATGGGACCAATGGTGTCGGCCGGGCAGCGCGAGGCGGTCCAGCGGTACGTCGACGGCACCACCATCGCCTTCCGGGGCGACGTCCCCCACGGCGACGGCTTCTGGCTGCCGGCGATGGTCGCGGAGACCAAGGACGTCTCCGAGCCGGTGTGGCGCGAGGAGGTCTTCGGCCCCCTGGTCGCGGTGATGCCGTTCGACGACGAGGACGAGGCCATCGCGCTCGCCAACGACTCGGACTACGGGCTGTCGGGCTCGATCTTCACCCGGGACCTCGGCCGGGCCCTGCGCGTCTCGCGTGCGGTCCAGACCGGCAACCTCAGCGTGAACAGCCACGCCAGCGTCCGCTACTGGACGCCGTTCGGCGGGTACAAGATGTCCGGCCTCGGTCGTGAGCTCGGCCCGGACGCGCCGTATGCGTTCACCGAGGAGAAGAACGTCTTCATCGCGACCTGAAAGGAACCAGAAGTGGCAGGACGCATCGAGGGCCGGGTGGCGGTCGTCACCGGCGGCTGCTCCGGGATCGGCCTGGCGACGGTACGCCGGTTCGCCGAGGAGGGCGCGAAGGTCGTCATCGGGGACATCGACGACGCCGGCGGTGCCCGGACGGTCTCCGATCTCGGCGGCATCCAGCACGCGACGTACGTGCACGTCGACGTCACGGACAAGGAGCAGGTGGACGCGCTCTTCCAGACGGCCAAGGACACCTACGGGGCCGTCGACATCGCGTTCAACAACGCGGGCATCAGCCCGCCCGACGACGACTCGATCCTCGACACCGACCTCGACGCCTGGCGCCGGGTGCAGGAGGTCAACCTGACCTCGGTCTACCTGTGCTGCAAGGCCGCCCTGCCCCACATGCTCGAGCAGAAGCGCGGCTCGATCATCAACACGGCCTCCTTCGTGGCCGTGATGGGTGCGGCGACCTCGCAGATCTCCTACTCCGCGTCGAAGGGCGGTGTGCTCAGCATGAGCCGCGAGCTGGGCGTGCAGTTCGCGCGCGAGGGCATCCGGGTGAACGCCCTGTGCCCCGGGCCCGTCAACACCCCGCTGCTCGAGGAGCTGTTCGCCCAGGACCCGGAACGCGCCGCCCGCCGCCTGATTCACGTGCCGATGGGACGCTTCGGCGAGCCGGAGGAGATCGCCGGCGCGGTGCTGTTCCTCGCCTCCGACGACGCGTCGTTCATCACCGCCAACACGTTCCTCGTCGACGGCGGCATCTCCGGCGCGTACGTGACCCCCCTCTGAGCCCGTGTCCGAGCAACGTCCCGTCATCGGCCTGACGACGTACCGCGAGCGCGCGGAGTGGGGCGTGTGGAGCACCACCGCCGACGTGCTCCATGCGCAGTACGCCGACGCCCTGCTCGCGGCCGGTGGGGTGCCTGTGCTGCTGCCACCGGCATCCGGCTCCGACCACGTGGCCCAGGAGGTCGTCACCCGGCTCGACGGGCTGGTGATCACGGGTGGCGCCGACGTCGGCCCGCACCGCTACGGCCGGGAGCCCGACCCGCACACGGTCACCTGGCGCGAGGACCGCGACACCTGGGAGCTGGCGCTGCTGCGTGCCGCGGACGACGCCGGCCTTCCCACCCTCGGCGTCTGCCGGGGGATGCAGCTGATGGCGGTGGCCGCGGGCGGGACGCTGCACCAGCACACCCCCGACCTGGTCGGGCACGAGGAGCACAACCCCGGAGCGGACACGTTCGGCGACACCCGGGTGACCACCGCCACGGGCTCCGTCGTCCGGACACTGATCGGCGACGACGTCCGCGTCGGCTGTCACCACCACCAGACCGTGGAGTCCCACCCGGGCTTCGAGGCCACCGCCTGGGCGGACGACGGCTCGATCGAGGCGATGGAGCTGCCCGGCGCACGGTTCTGCGTCGCCGTCCAGTGGCACCCGGAGGTGGGTGACGACGCGCGGCTGTTCGAGGCGCTGGTCGCCGCGGCCCGGGGTGGTCGTCGCCGTGTCGGCAGTGCCTGATACCCCTGTCGGGTGACCTCGGAGCCTCTCCCGGTGTCGGACCCGGACGCGTCTGCCGACCGGGTCACCGTCCGGCGGATGCTCGCGCTGGCGACGTCGGCGTTCCTGGTGCTGGCCGCCGAGCCGCTCTACCTCCTGGTCGACACCGCCGTCGTCGGCCACCTCGGCGCCCGGGCCCTGGGCGCGCTGGGCGTCGGCACCACGCTGATGGCGCTGCTCGCGATCGTCGGCACCTTCGTGGAGTACGGCACGACGGCCCGGGCCGCGCGCTGGTTCGGCAACGGACGACGCGACCGGGCGGTCGCGGAGGGCGTGCAAGCGTCGTACCTCGCGGTCGGGATCGGCATCGCCGTCGTCCTCGTGGGTCAGCTCGCCGCCGACCCGCTGGTGGGGCTGCTCACCGGGTCGTCGTCGCTGCACGACCCGGCCGAGCAGTGGTTCCGGATCGCGCTGTGCGGCATGCCGATGGTGCTGCTCGTCCTCGCCGGCAACGGCTGGATGCGCGGCGTGCAGCTCACCCGCGCTCCGGTCGTCATCGTGCTCGCGGCCAACGGGCTGTCGGCCGCGGCCTCTCCCCTGCTGGTCTACACCTTCGGACTCGGCCTGGTCGGCTCCGCGTGGGCCAACCTCGGCGCCCAGGTCGTGGCGGCGGTGCTCTTCCTGCGGGCGCTGCACCGCGAGGCCGGCGGCGAGGCCGGGACGTCGCTGGCACCCCACCCCGAGGTGATGCGCGCGCAGCTCGTCCTCGGTCGCGACCTGATCGTCCGGGCAGCCGCGTTCCAGGCGGCGTTCATGGTCGCCGCCGGCGTCGCCACCCGGATGGGGACCGCGCAGATCGCCGCCCACCAGATCGGCATGCAGCTGTGGGAGTTCACCGCCCTGCTGCTCGACTCGTTCGCGATCGCGGCGCAGTCCCTGGTCGGCGCCGCCCTGGGCGCGAGCAACCCGACGGCGGCCCGCCGGCTGGCCGTCCAGGTCGCCCGCTGGAGCGCGGGCGCGGGCACCGCCTTCGCCGCGTCGTACGCCGCCGGCTGGTGGCTGATCCCGCGGCTGTTCACGTCGTCCCCGTCGGTCTGGCACCAGGCGCACCTGCTCTGGCCGTGGTTCGTGGTGATGCTCCCCGCCGCGGGCGTCGTGTTCGGGCTCGACGGCGTGCTGATCGGTGCCGGCGACGTCGCGTTCATGCGCACCATCACGATCATCGCGGCGCTCGGCGGCTTCGTCCCGGTCACCCTCGCCGCCGCCCACTGGGGCTGGGGCATCGGCGGGGTCTGGGCCGGCCTGACCGCGTTCATCGTGGTCCGGCTGGTCGGGATGGTCTGGCGCGCACGCGGCGACCGCTGGGTGGTCCTCGGCTCGGCCTGACCCACGGCGTCGGGGTGGGGTTGGCAGGATGAGCGTATGACCGCGGGCGACGACGCAGCCGACATCCTGGGCCCGCCGTACACCGCGGAGACCCTGGACCTGCCCGACGACGACGAGGGACGCGTCGTCGCGACGCTGGTGCACCGGCCGGCCGGGCAGCCGACGGACCGCGCGGTGCTGCACGTGCACGGGTTCGCCGACTACTTCTTCCAGACCGCCTACGCCGAGTGGTGGACCGAGCGCGGCTACGACTTCTACGCCCTCGACCTGCGCAAGTACGGCCGGTCGATCCTGCCCCACCAGACGCCCAACTACGTGGCCGACCTCGCGCATTACCACCCGGAGCTCGACCTCGCCTGGGACCGGGTGACGTCGGGGCACCGGCACGTCGTGCTCAGCGGTCACTCCACGGGTGGCCTGGTCGTCCCGCTCTGGGCCGATGCCGGTGGCGTCGAGGCGCGCGGGATCGTGCTGAACGCGCCGTGGCTCGACCTCCAGGGGAAGGCGTGGGTCCGCCTCGGCCTGACGCCGGTCGTGCAGCAGGTCGCGAAGCGGCAGCCGATGCGGGTCATCCCGCGCACGGTGACCGGTCTCTACGCCCGGTCGCTGCACCGTGACCACGAGGGCGAGTGGGACTTCGACCTGGACTGGAAGCCGATCGCGTCGTGGCCGGCGTACGCCGGGTGGCTGGCGGCGATCCGCCGCGGCCAGACGACCGTGCACCGCGGCCTCGACCTGCGGTTCCCGGCCCTGGTGCTGTCGAGTGCCCGCTCGACGTCGCCCACCGAGCTCTGCGAGGACGTCCACTCCACCGACATCGTGCTCGACGTCGAGCAGATCCGGCGCTGGTCCTCGTCGCTGGGCCGGCACGTGACCTACGTCGGCGTCGAGGGTGCCCGCCACGACGTCTTCCTCTCCCGCGCGGAGCCACGTGCGCGCTCCTTCGACGAGCTCGGCCGTTGGCTCACGGCGTACGTCGACGGGTAGCGCCGCAGGCGCGTCGGTCATGATGGGACTCGCGACCCCGCGCCCCAGGAGGTGTGCATGACCGACGTCGTCTCCTTCACCCGGATGGAGGACGGCAGCGCCGAGGACTACGCCCTGCTCGACCGGATCGAGGTCGAGGAGCTCCGGTCGTTCCCGGATCGCGTGCTGGGCTGGCTGCTGACCATGAAGGACTCCGCCGGCTACCAGATCTCCCGGCTCGACCACTCACTCCAGGCGGCCACGCGTGCGCATCGGGCCGGTGAGGACGAGGAGACCGTCGTCTGCACCCTGCTGCACGACATCGGCGACCACCTGGCCCCCGCCAACCACTCCGAGGTGGCGGCCGCGATGCTCCGGCCCTACGTCAGCGAGAAGAACTACTGGATCGTCAAGCACCACGGCGTGTTCCAGGGGTACTACTACTTCCACCATCTCGGGATGGATCGCCACGCCCGCGACCGCTGGCGCGACCACGAGCACTACCAGGCCACCGTCGACTTCTGCGCGAACTACGACCAGAACTCCTTCGACCCCGACTACGACTCCGAGCCGTTGTCCTTCTTCGAGCCGATGGTGCGCCGCGTGCTCGACGAGAGCCACCGGCACGACCACTGAGACCACCAGGTCGCGGCCCTCAGCGGAAGTCCGGAGGCACCGGCAGTCCGAACTGCTCGCAGAGCAGGGCGACGTCGAGGCGGTCGACGTCACGGGGCGGATAACCGGTGCGGTTGGCCAGGGCGAACTCCGGGCGCTCGCACCGGACGGCCAGGCCCTCGATCTCGCCGCGACCGGACACGTCGTCGACGCCGAAGTGGAAGGGGCTCAGGACGCTGCCGTAGTGGAGCCGCTCGTCGCCGAGACGCTCGTACAGGTGGAGGTCGACGCGGCGGCTGACGTCGTCGTGCAGCACGAAGTTCCACGGCCGGTCGCCCGGCCAGGGGTGGACCCGGTCGACCCCCTCACCGGCGAAGGCCCGGAACAGGCCCTCGAGGTCCCCGGCCTCGACCCACAGGTCGAGGTCGGAGTGCTGGCGCGTCTGCCGCCCGAGCAGGGCGTCCACGGCCCAGCCCCCGCCGACGCAGGCGGCGACGCCGTGGGAGTCGAGGGCGGAGACGAGGGTCCGCGCCTGCTCCGGCGGCATCAGGTAGGTGCTCACGGTGGTCAGTCCAGCAGGAACGTCGCGAGCGCGACCAGGCCGACGACGACGATCACGATCCGGAGGACCAGCGGGGACAGGCGCCGACCCACCGTGGCCCCGAGCTGACCGCCGACGATCGACCCGGCGGCGATCAGGCCGACGACGGTCCAGTCGACGTGCGCCACCACCAGGAAGATCAGGCCGGCGACGCCGTTGACGAGACCGGCGAGCACGTTCTTGACCCCGTTCAGGCGCTGCAGGCTGTCGGCGATGCCGATGCCGAGCAGCCCCATCAGGATCACGCCCTGGGCCGCCCCGAAGTAGCCGCCGTACACGCCGGTGCCGAAGACCGTGGGCCAGACCCACCACGGGCCGAACTCGCCGGGGGCGCCCTCGTGCCGCGCGTCGACCCAGGCCGAGACGCGCGGCTGCAGCACCACGAGGACCAGGCCCACCACGATCAGCGCGGGGACGATCGCCGAGAAGGCACCGGCCGGCAGCCAGAGCAGCAGGATCGCCCCGACGATGCCGCCGGCCACCGAGGCGGACCCGAGCCGGACCACGCGGGCCCGCTGTCCACGGAGCTCACGGCGGTACCCGACCACCCCCGACGCCACGCCGGGCACCAGACCGATGGTGTTGGAGACGTTGGCGGTGACCGGAGGGACCCCGAAGGCGAGCAGGGTGGGGAACGTGATCAGCGTCCCCGACCCGACGACGACGTTGATGGTCCCGGCGGCCATGCCCGCGACGAGCACCGCCACCATCTGGAGGAAGGTCACTGCGCCGGAGGAGCTCCTGTGGAGTCGTCACCGTCGCTGGGCGGGAGCGGCGCGTCGGGTACGTCGTCCGCCCCGGCCGCCCCGCCCGTCGCGCCACCCTGGTCGGCCGCGTGCGCACCGCGTCCGGGGTTGGCTGCGTGCTCGGCCTCGGCGATGGCGTCCTGGACCGCCTTGTCGGCGCTCGACAGCGCGGCGTCGGTGGTGGCCTTGATCTCGACCGGCTCCGTGGAGCCCATGTCGACGCGCGTGCGGGGACCGCCGGACGACTTCGGGATGCCCGCGATCTCGTGCACCGAGGAGCCGAGCCCCTCCAGCGCCTTGGTGATCTCCGACGGGATGACCCAGACCTTGTTCGCCTCGCCCTGCGCGATCTTCGGCATCATCTGGAGGTACTGGTAGGCCAGCAGCGACTGGTCCGGCTGGCCGTCGTGGATCGCCTGGAAGACGGTCTGGATGGCCTGTCCCTCACCCTGGGCCCGCAGGATCGCGGCCTCGCGGTCGGCCTGGGCGCGCAGGATCTGCGACTCGCGCGCACCCTCGGCGGAGAGGATCGCGGACTGCTTCTCGCCCTCCGCGGTCAGGATCGCGGCCTGGCGTCCGCCCTCGGCGGTGAGGATGGTGGCGCGCTTCTCGCGGTCCGCGCGCATCTGCTTCTCCATCGAGTCCTTGATCGAGGGCGGCGGGTCGATGCCCTTCAGCTCGACCCGGTTCACCCGGATGCCCCACTTGCCGGTCGCCTCGTCGAGCACCCCGCGGAGGCCGGAGTTGATCTGGTCGCGGCTGGTCAGCGTCTCCTCGAGGTCCATGCCACCGACGATGTTGCGCAGGGTGGTCATGGTCAGCTGCTCGATCGCCTGGATGTAGTTGGCGATCTCGTACGTCGCGGCGATCGGGTCGGTCACCTGGAAGTAGATGACGGTGTCGATGGACACCACGAGGTTGTCCTCGGTGATCACCGGCTGCGGCGGGAAGCTGACGACCTGCTCACGCAGGTCGATCAGGTAGCGCACCTTGTCGACGAACGGGACGACGATGTTGAGGCCCGCCGGCAGCGTCTCCTTGTACTTGCCGAAGCGCTCGACGATCCCGGCCCGCGCCTGCGGGATGATCCGCACGGTGCGCGCCAGCATCACGATCACGAACAGCACCACCACTGCGAGCAGTGCGTAGACGACCTCCATGGTCGCTCCTTCTTCTAGGTCTGCGTCGGAGAGTCCTCCGAAGCTCTCAGGGCATCAGCTCGCCGACCGGGTGAACGTACGCCGTGGCACCGCGGATCGCGAACACCTCGACGGTCGCTCCCGGCGCGATCGTCAGCGAGTCGTCGTACGGGCACGCCGACCAGATCTCGCCCGCCAGCTTGACCCGTCCGGGGTGGTGGGCCGAGAGCTCCTCGGTGACCACGCCCTGCTGGCCGACCAGCTTGTTCATGCCGGTCACCAGGTCGGGGCCCTGGTGGAGCTTCTGGACGAGGTTGGGCCGGACCAGGGCGAGCATCGCGGCGGAGCTGCCGGCGGCGAGCAGGACCTGGAGGACGACGGGGAGCGACACGATCGCGGCCAGCGCGCCGACGACGGCGCCCACCGCGATCATGATCAGGATCAGGTCCAGGCTGACCATCTCGGCAACACCCAAGGCGACCGCCAGGACCAACCAGGCGGCCCACAGATGATTGCCGAGCCACTCCACGCTGAGAGCCTATCTCCCGCTCCCCTGCGCGGTGCTCAGTCGGAGTGCCGGCGACGCGTGCGCCTCCGGGCGGTCCACCGGCCTCCTTCGAAGCTGAGGACCAGCGGCATGTCGAACGTCTCGGTCAGGTACTCCTCGGTCACGACGTGCCGGATCGGTCCGGAGGCCACGACCCGGCCCTGACGCAGGAGCATCGCGTGCGAGAAGCCGGGCGGGATCTCCTCGACGTGGTGGGACACCAGCACCGTCGCCGGAGACCTCGGGTCCAGGGCGAGCGTGGACAGCGTCGAGACGAGGTCCTCGCGCCCGCCGAGGTCCAGGCCCGCGGCCGGCTCGTCGAGGAGCAGCAGCTCCGGGTCGGTCATCAGCGCCCGGGCGATCTGGACGCGCTTGCGCTCGCCCTCGCTCAGCGTGCCGAACGTGCGGTCCATGAGGTGGTCGGAGCGCACCGACGCCAACAGCGCGCGGGCGCGGTCGTGGTCGAGGTCGTCGTAGTCCTCCCGCCAGCGCCCGATCACGGCGTACCCCGCGCTGACGACCACGTCGCGCACGAGCTCGTCGCGCGGGATGCGCTCGGCGATCGAGGCGCTCGTGAGACCGATCCGGGGACGCAGCTCGAAGACGTCGACGGTGCCGAGCACCTCGTCGAGGATCCCGGCCACGCCGTCGGTCGGGTGCATCTGCGCCGACGCGACCTGCAGGAGCGTGGTCTTGCCGGCGCCGTTGGGCCCGAGCACCACCCACCGCTCGCCCTCGGCGACCCGCCACGAGATCGTGTCGAGCAGCGTCGCCGATCCCCGTCGCACGGTCACGTCGGCGAACTCGATCACCGCGACCATGCCACCGACCCTAGTGTTCGTGGCGTGAACGCCGCTCTCCCGGTCTCGGCGCGTCTGGCGTGGTGGGGATCGGCGTGGCTGAGCGGTCACGCCGTGACCGACCTCGTGCTGGACGCGGTCCTGCTCGACGACGCGACCCACGTCGTGGCGGGACTCCCGGACGTCGAGGGCTCGGTGCCGCTGGCTCGGGCCCTCGCCGAGCTCCGGATCGCCGGCGCGGGCTCGCTCGGCCTGGCCCTGCCGGTGCCCGGCGACCCGGTGGGGATCGGCGGGCCGGCCGCGTTCAGCACCGCCGCCCTGGACGCCGGAGAGGCCGTCGTGGCGGGCGGGGTCGGACTCGTGCCCCGCCGGGTCGGCGCGGCCGTCGAGTGGACGGCGTACGCCGCGTCACCGCGGCAGCTGGTCGACGTCGGCGAGGCCGACCGCGGGCTGCGCCTCGCCCTCCAGGAGGCGGCGACCACCTTGGCCGCCCTCGACGTCGCCCGCTGGCGTCCCGAGGCGGCCGACGCGCTGATGGACCTCCACCGCCCGCCGCGCCTCGCTCCACCCCCGGGCACGCCGGCCCGGTGCGCGGACCTGGCCGCGCGGTCCCTCCACGCCCGGGCGATCGTCGACCTCGCGCTCGAGGACGAGGGCGGCACGGTCAGCGCCCACGAGGTCGCGGCCCGGCAGGGCGCTCTCCAGCCGTTGGCAGCCGCCGCACGCCGCGGGCTCGTCGCCGCGTGCTCCCCGGAGGTCTGGCCACCTGGCTAGACCTCCGGGGACGCGTCGCGGCGTGTGCGCTCGCCGGGACTACTGCGTCGGAGGCTGACCGTAGTCGGGGCCGCTCGGCGGCGGCGGAGCCTGCGGCGGCTGGCCGTAGCCACCCGGACCGCCATACCCACCGGGGCCGCCGGGGGCCGCGTAGCCCTTGGGCGAGGGCCCGTACTTGTTGTCGGGGTGGCTGTCGATGCAGTACCAGACGATCAGGATGATCCAGCCGATGAAGCACAGGAACCACAACAGCAGCCACCAGCCGGAGCGGCCGGTGTCGTGCAGGCGGCGGGCGCCGACTGCCAGGGATGGCAGCAGGAGGGCGAGGTCGGCGAGGCCACCGATGAGGCCGGTGCCGGAGGAGTTCCGGGTGCCGAGGATCGAGTCGATGATCCCCGCGACGATCCCGACGAGGAAGGTGAAGAGCACCCACCACCAGAACTCGGAGCGGCGCGCCCGCCCGTTGAAGTCGACGTACTTGTTGAAGCAGATCTTGACTGCGTCAGGAAACGACATCAGACCTCCGTAGGTCTCGCACGGGGCCGACACCGTAGGTCGGCCTCGCCCGGACGCTACCGCGTCGGGGCACCGGCGGACCGGGCGGCTCGCTCAGGCCTCCTGCCAGACCGCCAGCGCGTTCCCGGCGGGGTCGGTGAAGTGGAACCGGCGGCCGCCCGGGAACTCGAAGGGCTCCTCGTCGATGGTCGCGCCCGCGGCGCGCACGGAGGCGAGCGTCGCGTCGAGGTCGTCGCTGTAGAGCACCACGAGCGGCAGGCCCGGGCCCGCCGGACGCGCGGGGTCGAGCCCGCCGATCTCGCCGTCGCCGTCGGGGCGCCGGATGCCGGAGTAGTCGGGTCCGTAGTCGGTGAAGCTCCAGCCCAGGGCATCGGCGTAGAAGGTCTTGGCGGCCGCGATGTCGGGAGCCGCCAGCTCGACGTAGTCGAAGGTGTGGTGTCGGGGTCGTGCGGACTGGTCTGCCATGCCCGGACACGCTACGGGCACCCACCGACAGTCCCGGCCGGTCTCGGTAGCCTCGAACAGCCATGACGGACCACCTGCCGGGCCACCTGCCGGGCCAGCTGCCGGAGACCCTCCTGCTGACCGTCTCCGGGAAGGACCGGCCGGGGGTCACCTCGGCGATGTTCCGGACCCTCACCCGCGCCGGGGTCGAGGTCCTCGACATCGAGCAGATCGTGCTCCGGCGCCGCCTGATCCTCGGCATCCTGGTGACCGCGCCGCGCGACTGGAAGAAGCTCCGGGACGCCGTCGAGGCGACCGCCGCGGAGCTCGGCATGCAGGTCGAGGTCGACCGCGGCTCGGGAGACAACCGCGGTCGGCGCGAGGGCCGGTCGCACGTCACCGTGATCGGCGCGCCCCTCAAGGCGGCGGCGATGGCCGCGGTCGCGGGCCGGATCGCCGACTGCGGCGCCAACATCGACCGGATCGAGCGGATGGCGCGCTACCCGGTCACCGCGATCGACCTGCACGTCTCCGGCGCGCATCCCGACCGGCTCCGGGCGCTGCTCTCCGTCGAGGCGGCGGCGCAGGGGGTCGACATCGCGGTCCAGCCGGCGAGCCTGCTGCGGCGGGCGATGCGGCTGATCGTGATCGACGTCGACTCCACCCTGATCCAGGGCGAGGTGATCGAGCTCCTGGCCTCCCACAGCGGACACCGGGCCGAGGTCGCCGAGCTGACGGGGCAGGCGATGCGGGGCGAGCTCGACTTCGAGGAGTCCCTGCGCGAGCGGGTGGCCCTGCTCGCAGGCATCCCGGCGACCGCACTCGACGCCGTGTACGACGAGCTGGCGCTGGCCCCGGGCGCCCGCACGCTGGTGCGCATCCTCCGCCGGCTCGGGTACCGCTTCGCCCTGGTGTCGGGTGGCTTCAGCCAGATCACCGACCGGCTGGCCGACGAGCTGGGCATCCACTACGCCCGCGCCAACGAGCTGGAGGTCGTCGACGGGGTGATCACCGGCCGCATCGTCGGCGATGTCGTCGACCGGGCGGGCAAGGCCGCCTCGCTGCGCTACTTCGCCGAGCAGGTCGGCGTACCCCTGGAGTCGGTAGTCGCCATCGGCGACGGCGCCAACGACCTCGACATGCTCGAGATCGCCGGCCTGGGCATCGCCTACAACGCCAAGGCACTGGTCCGCGAGGCCGCCGACACGGCGGTGAACGTGCCGTACCTCGACTCGATCCTCTACCTCCTCGGCATCACCCGCGAGGAGATCGAGGCCCTCGACCTCGAGCACGGCTACGTCACTCCCGCGCCCCCGTTGGGATAGCGCGGCTCAGGCCCGCCCGACGTGGAAGGCGACCAGCCGGGCGGAGGCGAGGTCGAGGGCGGACCAGGACCCGGTCACCTCGAAGACCGCGAGCGCACCGGTCGGGAAGCCGACGGCCATCTCCTGCCCGGCCCCTTCGTCGCCGGTGCCGTCGTCGAGCAGCTGGGCGAGGTAGGCGATGGTCGGGTTGTGGCCGATCACCACGAGGGCGTGGACGTCGTCACCGGTCTCGCGGACCAGGTCGAGCGCGGTCTCGGGTCCCGCGGTGTAGAGGCCGTCGGAGGACGTCGGCTCCACGTCGAACGAGCCACCCTCGGCGACCGCCAGCCACGTCGACGCGGTCCGCTGCGCGGACGAGACCAGGGCACCGTCCGGGACCAGCCCGCGGTCGGCCAGCCACCGACCCGCCTCGAGCGCGTCGTCCCAGCCACGTTGGCTGAGCGCGCGGACGTGGTCGGTCTCGCCTCCCGGCTCCGCCTTCGAGTGGCGCATCACCACCAGCTGGCGCACGGGCAGCTCGGACTGCTCGCTCACACCGGCACTCTGGCACCGGCTAGCCTTCCCTGTCATGCCGCCCGTCAGTCAGGAGGTCGCCGACGAGCAGCACCCGGCGTCGCCCGGTCCCGGCCCGTTGATGATCATCGGCGGGGCCGAGGACAAGGTCCACAAGCGCACGATCCTCACCGACTTCGTCACTGCGTGCGGCGGTCCCGACGCCCGGATCGTGGTGATCCCGACCGCCTCGAGCCTGGGCGACGAGGTCGTCGAGGTGTACGACGCGCTGTTCCGGCGGCTGGGCGCCGGCGAGGTCACCGCCTGCCGCCCCGAGAGCCGCGAGGAGGCCCACGACCCCGACCTGGTGAAGGTGGTCGACGAGGCCACCGGCGTCTTCATGACCGGTGGCAACCAGCTCAAGCTGTCGGCGGTCATCTGCGGCACGCCGGTCGGGGACGCCGTCGTGCGCGCGCACGTCCGTGGCGCGGTCGTCGGCGGGACGTCGGCGGGCGCGAGCATCCAGTCGTCGCACATGGTCGCCTTCGGCGGCCCCGGCGTCACGCCCAAGCAGCGGATGACCCAGGTCGCGGCCGGGCTCGGCCTGCTCGGCACCACGGTCATCGACCAGCACTTCGACCAACGCAACCGGTACGGCCGGCTGTTGATGATCGTCTCGCAGTCGCCCCAGCTGCTCGGGATCGGTGTCGACGAGGACACCTGCGCCACGGTGACCGTGGAGGACGGGCACGAGGTGCTCCGGGTGTCCGGCCGCGGGGCGGTCACCGTCCTGGACCCCGCCCGCCTGGTCACCAACGCCTACGAGGCGAAGCGGTCCTCCCCGCTCCTGGCGAGCGGGATCCTGCTCCACGTCCTCCCGGCCGGAGCGGCGTACGACCTCACCGACCGGGCCCTGGTCGCCCACGTCTCACAGGTCAACGCCCGCGACGCGGCCGAGCTGGCCGAGGCCCAGGCCGACCTGCGTCAGATGGCCCGCGACATCGCGGCCGGGGACGTCGGCCCCTCCCACCTCCGCCGGCGGCTGGCCCGCACCCGCAGGTCCCGCCAGACTGGCCGGCGTGCCGGCGACGACCTGGCCACGGACGAGGCATCCGACGAGCAGGACGGAGACACCTGGTGAGCGAACGCCCGACCCCCGACCTCCAGATCGTCGAGACCCGCGTCTACCGCGGACCCAACGTGTGGTCCTACGAGCGGGCGATCCATCTGGTCGTCGACCTGGGCGGGCTCGAGCAGTTCCCGACCGACAAGCTGCCGGGCTTCGCCGATCACCTGGTCGAGGCGCTGCCCGGGGTCGCGCAGCACTCGTGCTCACGGGGTCGCAAGGGCGGCTTCGTCGAGCGACTCCACGAGGGCACTTGGCTCGGCCACGTCACCGAGCACTGCGCGCTCGGCCTGCAGCAGGTCGTCGGCCACGACATCCGCCGCGGGAAGACCCGTGGGGTCAAGGGCGAGCCGGGCCGGTACAACGTGATCTACGGCTACCAGGACGAGAACGTCGGCCTCGCGGCCGGGCGCCTGGCCGCCCGGTTGGTCAACCACCTCGTCCAGGCCGACCCCGAGTTCGACTGGGACGACGAGCTCGAGCGGTTCATCATCCGGGCCGAGCGGACGGCGTTCGGCCCGTCGACGCAGGCCCTCGTGGACGAGGCGGTGAGCCGCGACATCCCCTGGATCCGGCTCAACCAGTACTCCCTGGTCCAGCTCGGCCAGGGCGTCCACGCCAAGCGCATCCGGGCGACGATGACGTCGGAGACCAGCTCGATCGCCGTCGACGTCGCCTCCGACAAGGACCTCACCACGACGCTGCTCGGCGCGGCCGGGCTGCCGGTGCCCAAGCAGGAGTCCGTCGGCAGCGCCGACCAGGCGGTCGCCGCCGCCCGGCGGATCGGTTTCCCGGTCGTGGTCAAGCCGCTGGACGGCAACCACGGGCGCGGGGTCTGCCTCGACCTCCGCACCGACGAGGACGTGCGTACGGCGTACCCGGTCGCCGAGGAGCAGTCCCGGCGCGGCGTGTGCATCGTCGAGTCGTTCATCACGGGCAAGGACTACCGGTGCCTGATCATCGACGGCCGGATGTGCGCGATCGCCGAGCGCGTCCCGGCGTCGGTCACCGGTGACGGCAGGTCGACCGTCGAGGAGCTGGTCGAGCTCACGAACGCCGACCCGCGACGCGGCGTCGGCCACGAGAAGGTGCTGACCCGGATCAAGGTGGACGCGGCCGCCACGGAGGTGCTCGCGGCCCAGGGACACAGCCTGACCTCGGTGCCCGGCGAGGGCGAGACCGTCCGCCTCGCACTGACCGGCAACATGTCGACCGGCGGCATCTCGATCGACCGCACCTTCGAGGCCCACCCGGAGAACGTCGAGATCGCCGAGGAGGCGGCCCGGATGATCGGGCTCGACATCGCCGGCATCGACTTCATCTGCCCGGACATCACCGAGCCGGTGCGCGAGACCGGTGGTGCGATCTGCGAGGTGAACGCCGCGCCCGGGTTCCGCATGCACACCCACCCGACGATCGGCGAGCCGCAGTTCATCGCCAAGCCGGTGATCGACATGCTGTTCCCGCCCGGCGCGCCGTCGCGCATCCCGGTGGTCGCCGTCACCGGCACCAACGGCAAGACCACGACGGCACGGATGATCAGCCACATCTTCAAGGGCATGGGGCGCAAGGTCGGGATGACCTCGACCGACGGCGTCGTGATCGACGAGCGGCTCCTGATCAAGGCGGACGCGTCGGGTCCGCGCAGCGCCCGGATGGTGCTGCAGAACCCTCGCGTCGACTTCGCCGTCTTCGAGGTGGCCCGCGGCGGGATCCTGCGCGAGGGCCTCGGGTACGAGCGCAACGACGTCGCCGTCGTGCTGAACGTCCAGCCCGACCACCTCGGCATGCGCGGCATCGACACCGTCGAGCAGCTCGCCGACGTCAAGGCCGTCGTCGTGGAGGCCGTGCCGCGCGACGGCCACGCCGTGTTGAACGCCGACGACCCGCTCGTGCGCGAGATGCGGCGCCGGTGCTCCGGGCAGGTGGTGTGGTTCTCCATGGAGGAGCCGGGCTCCGACGTTCGCGAGATGATCGACGCCCACTGTCGCCGCGGCGGGAAGGCGCTGATCCTCAACCCGTCCGACCGCGGCGAGATGATCGTCGTCAAGCACGGCCGTCGCGAGATGCAGCTCGCCTGGACCCATCTCCTCCCGGCGACGTTCAGCGGCCGGGCCCGGATGAACGTCCAGAACAGCCTGGCGGCGGCCGCGGCCGCGTTCGCCGCCGGGGCGCCGCTCCACGACATCCGGCAGGGTCTGCGCACGTTCTCGACCAACTACTACCTGTCCCCCGGCCGGCTGAACGAGGTCGACGTGAACGGCATCCACGTCGTCGTGGACTACTGCCACAACGCCCCGGGCATGCGGATGCTCGGCGACTTCGTCGACCGGGTCAGCGAGTCCCTCTCGGCGGCCTCCGAGCTCGGCAAGCTCTCACGGATCGGCGTCGTCGCCACGGCCGGCGACCGGCGGGACGAGGACATGCGCGAGCTGGGTGCGGTCGCGGCCCAGCACTTCGACGTCGTGATCGTCCGCGAGGACGACGCGCTCCGCAGGCGCGAGCGCGGGGAGACATCGACCCTGGTGGCCGAGGGCGTGAAGAAGGCGATGTCCGAGGGCGCGCGCTGCAAGCAGGTCGAGGTGGTGCTCGAGGAGATCGACGCGGTCCGTCACGCCCTCTCGCGGGCCAACCCCGGAGACCTCGTCGTGATCTGCGTCGACCAGCACGGCCGGGTGATGAGCGAGCTCGAGACCTGGTCCAACCAGGCGCAGGCGGGCTCCGGCGACAACCCCGACGCCCCGGCGGCCGACCCCGACTACACGCCCGCCGAGGCCACGGCGACCTAGCCGCGCACCGCCGCGGCGAGCCGGCTCATCGCGTCGGGGACCGCCTCGGCGTCGATGCCGCTGAAGCCGATCACGAGGCCGGGGCGCGGCGGCTGGTCGCGGTGGTGGTCCGAGAGCGCCTCCACCTGTACGCCGCGCCGGGCCGCCCGGCGTACCACCGCACGGTCGTCGACCTCGGCGTCGCGGAACCGTGCCGCGACATGCAGACCGGCCACCGAGGGGACGACCTCCAGCACGTCGTCGAGCCCGGCCAACCCCTCGAGCACCCGGTCGCGGCGCTCCCGGTAGACGCGCGTCGCGCGACGGACGTGGGCGGCGTGGTGACCTTCCGCGAGGAACTCCGCCATCGCGCCCTGGGTGGTGAGGTCTCCCTCCCACGAGGTGACCCGCTTGGCCTCGCGCAGCGCCGGCAGCAGGGACCGTGGCGGCACCAGGAACCCGGTCCGGAGGGCGGGAAGCAGAGACTTGGAGAACGTGCCGACGTAGACGACGCGTCCGTCCCGGTCGAGGCTCTGCAGCGGCTCGACGGGCTGCTGGGCGTAGCGGTACTCGCTGTCGTAGTCGTCCTCCACGACGACCGCATCGTGCCGCACCGCCCACCGCAGCAGCGCCACCCGTCGCGGCATCGACATCGGCACACCGGTCGGGAACTGGTGCGACGGCGTGACGTACACCAGGCGTGCGTCGGACGGCAGCGCGTCTACCACGAGGCCCTCGGCGTCGACCGGGACGCCGCGCACGACCGCGCGATGGGTCTCGAACAGGCGCCGGACCGCGAAGTAGCCGGGGTCCTCCATCGCGACGACGGTCCGCGGCGCGACGAGCACGCGCGCGACCAGGTCGACTGCCTGCTGCGCACCGGCGGTGACCACGACGTCGTCCGGGGCGCAGACGACCGATCGGGACAGGCCCAGGAACCGGGCGATCTCGCGCTGCAGCCGGAACGAGCCGCGCCCGCCGTACGTCGCCTCCTCCAGCCGCGACCGGCGCAGCTGGGCCGACACCAGCCGGCGCCAGAGCTCGAGCGGGAACAGGGCCGGGTCGGGCAGACCGATCGAGAGGTCGTGGAGCCGGCGGTCACGGGGACCGGGAGCCGCGGGCGGGACCTCCCAGAGCGGGAGCGGGCGCACCGCGCCGGGCCGGGCACGCCTCCGGCCCGGCGCGGCGTCGCCGGCGAGGTCCGCCACATAGGTCCCCGAGCCCGGGCGCGACTCCAGGAAGCCCTCGGCGGTGAGCCGGTCGTACGCCGCGGTGACGGTGCCGCGGGCCACCCCGAGCTGCCGGGCGAGGTCGCGGGTGGCCGGCACCCGGTCACCCGCGCCCAGACGCCCGTCGACGACCGCCTCGCGCAGGGCCTGGTAGATCCGGGCGACCCGGGTGGCGGGGTCGCCCGGACCGGCGAGGGTCACATGGAGCTCCACGCGGCGAAGGGCCCGTCAGTCCGCCAGCACCGGCTCCCAGGCGCGGCTCGCCACGGCCAGTGCGTTCCAGGCGTTGATCGTGACGATCAGCGCCAGCAGCGCGCCGACCTCGTCGGGCGACCAGTGCGCGGCGACGGCGTCGTACTCCTCCGCCGGGACGTGGGTGTCGGCGACGCGGGTCACGACCTCGGCGAAGCGCAGGGCGGCACGCTCGCGCTCGGTGAAGAAGGGGGACTCGTTCCAGACCGCGACGGCGTGGATGCGCTGGGCGGGCTCCCCGTTGGTCGCGGCGTCCTTGCTGTGCATGTCGACGCAGTAGACGCAGCCGTTGATCTGCGACGCCCGGAGCCGGACCAGGTCGCGGAGCCCCGGCGGGAAGCCCACCCGGTCGAGCTCGCGGGTCGCGGTCGTGTCGAGATGGGCCATCGCCTTGCTGTACGCCGGCACGGCGGCGTCGACGTCGAGGCGGGTGGGGACGGCGTGGAGGGTGTCGCTCCGGGTCGTGGTCATGGCTCCACCCTAGGCGCGATCCGGACCAGACGGATGGGCCGGTTCCGTGGCAGTAGACTGGTCCACTGTCAGCGGATCCGGACCACCCGCGACCCGCCCGGTGGCCGGTTCCGGAACGCACCGGCCGGCACCCGCTCGCCGAGCTCGAGCCGGTCGCCGTACCGCCGACGGAGGCCGCGAGCGGCCCCTCGGCGACGACCAGGTCCGCGGAGCGCAGCTGCCGGACCGTCAGCAGGCGTCGGACCAGGGCGTTGATGCCGGCGTACGGCGGGTTCGCGACCACCCGGAACGGGTGGCCGGGCCAGCGGAACGACCCGACGTCCAGCTCGAGGACGGCGACGCGCGTGTCGCCGAAGCGCGCGCGCAGTACCGCCGCGCGACCCGGGTGCAGCTCGACGGCCAGCACGCGACAGCCCGCCCGCTCGAGCGGTGCGGTGAGCGCCCCGTCGCCCGCCCCGAGGTCGACGACGACGTCTCCGGGCCGCACCGGCGAGGACGCCACCAGGCGCTCGGCCCACTCAGGCCTGAGCGGGTGCCAGCCCCACGTCCTCCGTGGACCGCACCGCGGCGGGGCCGCGGCCACGGCGCACCATCGCCATGCAGGTCACCATGCACGTCACCATGGGCAGGACCCTAGGCAGCATCCATCTCCCGGGTCGACTCCATTTCCGGGAGCGCGTCGACGGCGGGCGCCCGCTCGCCGACCAGCGCCACCCCCACCGCGCCGACCAGGGACACCGCGGCCGTGACCAGGGCCGCGTGGTTCCACCCCGCCACGAGCGAGCCGGCACTGGGGACCCCCGAGGGAGCAGCGACCAGGGACACGACGGTCACGCCCAGGGCCGACCCGAGGTAGCGCGCGGTGTTGTTGGCGCCGCTGCCCAGGCTGCCTTGGCCGGCCGGCACGCTGGCGACGCTCTCGCGACCGAGCGCGGCGTTGAGGAAGCCGCTGCCGATGCCGGCGACCACCAGACCGGGGACGAACCGCACCGGACCGCTCCCCGCGGAGACGCCGCCCATCAGCAGCAGTCCCCGCGCTCATCATGGTCAGGGCCGCGGCCATCCGCCCGCGTCCCGTCCAGCGCTCGGGCAGCCGCCGGGCGGCCAGGGCGGTCGCGACGCTCGGGGCGGACCAGACCAGCATCAGCCAGGCGGCTCCCCACGCCGACCACCCGAAGGCGACACCGACGAAGCCGGACAGGTAGGAGAAGAGCGCGATCACGCCCGCACCGTTGGCGACGGCGGCCAGGGTCACGGCCGCGAACGCCGGCCTCCGGAACAGGCCGAGGTCCAGCATCGGGTGGTCGGACCGGAGCTCGGCCGCCACGAACCCGGCGAGGAGCACGACGCCGGCGACGAGCAGCCCGACCACCAGCGGACGCCCCCAGCCCTCGCGACCCTCGGTGAGGCCCGCGAGCAGCGCACTCATCCCGAGCGCGAGCAGTGTGACGCCGGGCAGGTCCAGCCGGGCGCGGCCCTGCGCACGCGACTCGTCACATCCGGACGCCGTCGCCGCGATCACCACGCCCGCCGCCACCAGCACGGCGTACACGTCGCGCCAGGAGTGGAGCTGGGTGAGCCCCGACGAGAGCAGCGGTCCGACCGCGATCCCGGCCCCCAGGCTCGCACCCCAGATCCCGGTCGCGTGAGCCCGGCGACGCGGGTCGGGGAACGTCGCGGCCAGCATCCCGAGGCTCGCCGCGATCAGCGCGGCACCCCCGATGCCCTGGGCGACCCGGGCCAGCACGAAGACCACGACGTCGTTCGCCACGGCCGAGAGTGCCGCACCGGCAGCGAGGACCAGCGCGCCCGCAACGAAGGTGCGGCGGCGGCCGTAGTCGTCGGCCACGCGGCCGGCGGTGAGCAGGAACGCGCCCAGCCCGATGCTCATCGAGCTCAGGATCCAGGTGCGTCCCGCGACACCGGCGTCCAGCCCGGCGACGGTCGGGTTCACGGTCGACAACGGCGCGGTGAACGCGACCATCGCGATCAGGGTCCCGAGCGAGGCGCTCAGGAGGGTACGGCGGGCGGCGTCCATGACGGCTCCATGTGGTCTGGTGATCGAACTGAAAGCACGCTAGCATATAGTTCGACCATCAGACCAACGGGTTTGTTCCCGACAGTGTGGACGACGGAGGACCGCGATGCCCCTCGGCACCGACTACGTGCGGCAGGACTGCTCGCTGGCGCGGGCGCTCGAGCTCGTCGGCGAGCGCTGGACGATGCTGATCCTGCGCGACTGCTTCCTCGGCGTACGCCGGTTCTCCGACTTCCAGGCGCACCTCGACATCTCCCGCGCCGTCCTCAGCACCCGGCTCGACACCCTCGTGGCCGACGGGCTGCTGACCCGCAGCGAGGGCGGCCACCCGGAGTACGAGCTCACCGAGGTCGGGATCCGCCTGTGGCCCGCGCTGTTCGCGCTGCTCCAGTGGGGCGACCAGCTCACCTCGCCGGGAGCACCGCGTCGCCTCTACCGGCACGTCGGCTGTGGCGACCTGGGCCCCGACGGCCACTGCGTGACCTGCGGGCGGGCGCCCGAGGCGGCCGACGTCGAGGCGCGTCCGGGCCCGGGAGCCGACCCGACCGTGCGCGACGACCCGGTCTCGGTCGCCCTCCGGCAGCCTCACCGGCTCCTCGAGCCGGTCGTGGTCCGCTGACCGGTCAGGCCTGCGCGGCCCGCACTTTCTCGGCCAGCCGGTGCGGCTCGTCGGCCGTGCCGCCGTGCTCGGCGATCCAGGCGTAGGCGGCGTCCCGCTCGGCGTGGCACATCAGGCCGACCACGTCACCCGGTCGCGCCTCGTCGACGAGGGCCGCCAGGCACGCGACCTCCGTGGGGTACGCCGCGACCTCGGTGACCCCGACGCGCTCGGCACCGGCTCGCAGGAGACCCTCGAGCTCCTCGAGCGTGCGTCCGCGCAGGTACTTCTGCTTGTGCCCGATCGCGACGACGTCCGCCCCCATCGCCCCGATCTCACCGAGCCGCCCGATCAGGTCGTCGGTGCGGTCGCCGACGGCACCGAGACCGAGCAGCACGCGGGACCCGACGCGGCGGATGCCGTGCAGGACCTCGAGCAGCGCCTCCAGCCCCGCCTCGTTGTGGGCCAGGTCGATGACGACGGAGGCGTCGCCGCCGGCGACCGGGACGCTGAAGATGTTCATCCGGCCGGGGTTGTGCTCGGGGTCCGCGCGGAACGACCGCAGTCCCTTCACGACCGTCGACCGCGAGATGCCGGCCGCCAGCGCCGCCGACGCCGCGGCCAGGGTGTTCTCGACGTTGAAGCGCGACAGCCCGGCCAGCGTCATCGGGACGTCGGCGAGCTCGACCAGCGGGTCCGCGTCCCGGCGGGGACGCAGCACGGAGACCCAGCCGTCGATGACGGTCGTCGCCCGGCCCCCGGCGTCGAGGGTCTCGCGGATGGCCGGTGAGCTCGGGTCGCGCGAGAACACCCACGGCCGGGCCTGGATGACGTTGCGCATCGCGTAGACGCGCGGGTCGTCGCCGTTCAGCACCGCCCAGCCCTGGCGCCGGGTGATCCGCGGCACGACGGCCTTCACCTCGGCGAGCTGGTCGAGGGTGTCGATGCCGTGGAGCCCGAGGTGGTCGGCGCTGACGTTGGTCACCACGGACACGTCGTTGCGGGTCAGGCCGATGCCCTTGAGCAGGATCCCGCCGCGCGCGGTCTCCGTCACCGCGAACTCGACGCCCGGAAGGCCCAGCACGCGCCCCGCGCCGCTCGGGCCGGAGTAGTCGCCGGCCTCCACGAGCTCGCCGTCGAGGTAGATGCCGTCGGTGTTCGACCAGCCGACGACCTTCCCCGCCGTGCGGGCGACGTGCGCGATCATCCGGCTGGTCGTCGTCTTGCCGTTGGTGCCGGTGACGGCCACCACCGGGATCCTCGGGACGATCGTCTGCGGGACGTCGCCCTGCTCGGAGGCCACGACCCGCTCGGCCGCCTGGCTGACGGCGTTCTCGACGTCCTCCCCCGGGACCGCGTCGAGCACGGCCGCCACCGCCCGCCCCATCTCCTGGGCCCGGTCGCGGTGCCGCCAGGGGTAGGCCACGACGATCTGGTGCGGGTCGCTGGTCGGCCGCACCCGCACCGCGAGCCGCACGGTGCCGGACTCGTGCGCGATCGCCCGGACCAGCCGCGCCACCGCGCGCAGCGCGAACCGCTGACGGAAACCGGTGTCCGGCTCACCCGGCAGTGCCGCCGACAGCCCGATCCGGCGGGCCAGCCGTTCCACGGTGGCGGTCGGCGCCGACGCCAGCCCGGTGATGTCGACCGTGAGCTTGATCGCCGCACGCGGGAAGTAGAGGTTCGGACCCTCGAGGACCCGCAGCTCGACCAGCGACGTCACGCGAGCGGCTCCGCTACTCGTCGCCGGGCTGGACCAGCTGCGCGCCCATCGCGTGGTAGCCGCCGTCGACGTGCACGATCTCGCCGGTGGTCTTCGGGAGGAAGTCGCTGAGCAGCGCGACCACCGTCCGCGCGGTCGGCTCGAGGTCGTCGAGGTCCCAGCCGAGCGGTGCCCGCTTGACCCACTCCTCCTCGAACAGCTCGAAGCCCGGGATCGCCTTCGCCGCCAGCGTCTTCAGCGCGCCGGCGCTGACCAGGTTGCAGCGGATGCCCTTCGGCCCGAGGTCGCGCGCGAGGTAGCGGTTGCAGGACTCGAGGGCGCCCTTGGCGAAGCCCATCCAGTCGTAGCCGGGCCACGCGACGGACGCGTCGAAGGTCATCCCGACGATGCTCCCGCCGGGGCCCATCAGCGGCAGGCAGGCGACCGTCAGCGCCTGGAAGGAGTACGCCGACACCTGCACCGCCTGGGCGACGTCGTCCCACGGGCCGCTGAGGAACTTCCCACCCAGGATCGTCTCGGGGTTGCCGTAGGCGATGGAGTGGACGACCCCGTCGAGCCCGTCGACGTGCTCGCGCACCGCGTCGGCGAGGCCGTCGAGGTGCTCCTGGTTCGTCACGTCGAGCTCCAGCACCGGTGGCTCGGTCGGGAGCCGCTTGGCGATCCGGCGCGTGATGCCCAACGCCCGGCCGAAGTTGGAGATCAGCACGGTCGCGCCCTGCTCCTGGGCCACCTTCGCCGTGGCGAACCCGATCGAGCTGTCCAGGGTCACCCCCGCGACCAGGATCCGCTTGCCGTCCAGGATGCCGCTCATGGTTGCTCCTTCGTCTGCGTCGTGGTCTCGCGGGGCTCGCCGGCGGTCAGTGACCCATGCCGAGGCCGCCGTCGACCGGGATCACCGCGCCGGACACGTAGGAGCCGCCCGGCGACGCCAGCCAGGTGACCGCCGAGGCGACCTCCTCGACCGTGCCGTACCGCTGCAACGGCACCTGGCCCATGATGCTGGTCTTCTGGTCGTCGGTGAGGACGGCGGTCATGTCGGTCTCGATGAAGCCCGGCGCCACGACGTTCGCCGTGATCGAGCGCGAGCCGAGCTCGCGGGTCAGGGACCGGGCGATGCCGACCAGACCCGCCTTGGACGCCGCGTAGTTCACCTGTCCCGCCTGGCCGGTGAGGCCGACCACCGACGAGATCAGGATGATCCGGCCGCGCCGCAGCCGCAGCATCCCCTTGGTCGCGCGCTTCGCCAGCCGGAAGGTGCCGGTCAGGTTCGTCTCGATCACCGAGGACCAGTCGTCCTCGGACATCCGCAGCAACAGGGTGTCGGCGGTGATGCCGGCGTTGGCGACCAGCACCTCGACCGGACCGTGGGCCGACTCGGCGTCCGCGAACGCCCGCTCCACCGCGTCGGCGTCGGTGACGTCGCAGGTCAGGTGAAGGGCGCCCTCGGGCCCTCCACCGGACCGCGAGGTCACGGCCACCTGGTCGCCCAAAGCGAGGAACGCCTCGGCGATCGCGCGACCGATGCCGCGGTTGCCGCCGGTGACCAGGACGGAGCGGGGGTCGTTCACGGCGCCGACGCTAGCGTCATTCGTCCTCGAGCCGGAAACCGATCTTCATGCCGACCTGGAAGTGCTCGACGTCGCCGTCCTTGATCTGACCTCGGACCTGCGTGACCTCGAACCAGTCCACGTGCCGCAGGGTCGCGCTGGCGCGGCGTACGGCGTTGCGGATGGCCTCGTCGATGCCGTCGGGCGAGGTGCCGACGATCTCGGTCACGCGGTAGGTGCGGTTGCTCATGCCAGCGGACTCTACGGGCCGAAATGACGACGAGCGCCAGACAGCCACGGGGGAAGCTTTCCGGCACTCGTCGGTGCTCACCAGCTCGGGGAACCCGGCGAGCACGTCGGCGATTGTTGCACGACGCGGAGGGGACTCCAACCCCGCCCGGGCGCCGAATTCATTCGGAATCCGTGCCTCCGGGCAGCTGTCTGTCCTGCGATGAGCCGTCGCGTAGCTCGAATCCATCCGATTTCGTGTCGGCGGCATTCGCCATCACCACGGCCACGTAGGGCAGGATCACCGCCCCGGCGATGAAGATCCACGGCAGCCAGCCCGGCCCGGCGTGGCTGATCGCCAGGACCGCGACGGCGAGGAAGCACAGGGTGCGGATGCCCATCGTGATCACGTAGCGCTTCTGGCGCGAGTCGATGTCGGCGCCGGCACCGGCGGACGCCGTCGTGATGCGGATCGGGGTCTCCGACCCGTGCTTCGAGCGCGCCATGTTCCACCCTAAGTCCGAGGCTCTCCACAGTAGTCCGGAGCCGGCGGCGATCGGGATGGGGTGGCGCCGGGGACGGCCCTAGCCGCCGATGGCCGACATCGGGCGGTCCGGCTGCAGGAACGACGGGTCGTTGATGCCGTGGCCCGGCAGCTTGGTCGCCATCGCCCTCACCCAGCGGTCGGCGAGCTCGTCGTCGTCGGCACCCGCGCGAAGGGCACCGCGCAGGTCGGACTCCTCGCGGGCGAACAGGCAGTTGCGCACCTGGCCGTCGGCCGTCAGGCGCACCCGGTCGCAGTCGCCGCAGAACGGCCGGGTCACCGAGGCGATCACGCCGACGGTCGCCGGGCCGCCGTCGACCAGGAACAGCTCGGCCGGCGAGCTCCCGCGCGGCTCCTCGGCCGGGGTCAGCGCGTACTCGCGGCCGAGCCGCTCGAAGATCTCGTCGGCGGTGACCATCTGGTCGCGGTGCCAGTCGTGCTGGGCATCGAGCGGCATCTGCTCGATGAACCGCAGCTCGTACTCGTGGGCAACCGCCCATGCCAGCAGGTCGCACGCCTCGTCGTCGTTGATGCCGCGCAGCAGGACGGCGTTCACCTTGACGGGGGTCAGCCCGGCCTCGTGGGCGGCCTTGGCGCCGCGCAGCACGTCGTCGAGCCGGTCGCGCCGGGTGATCGTCCGGAAGCGCGCGGGGTCGAGGGTGTCCAGGCTGAGGTTCACCCGGTCCAGGCCGGCCTCGACGAGCGCGCCGGCCATCCGCTCGAGGCCGAGCCCGTTGGTCGTGACCGAGAGCTCGAGATCGTCACCGAGGGCACGGGTGCGCTGCACGATGTCGACCAGGCCGCGTCGGATCAGCGGCTCGCCACCGGTGAACCGGACCTCCTTGATCCCGAGCCGGCGTACGCCGATCTCGATCAGCCGGACGACCTCGTCGTCGGTGAGCACCTCCGCGTGCGGCAGCCAGTCCAGACCCTCGGCCGGCATGCAGTAGGAACACCGCAGGTTGCAGCGGTCCGTCAGCGAGACCCGGAGGTCGGTCGCCACGCGGCCGTACGCGTCGGCCAGCGGTCGCTGCATGCTCACTGTCCCGAGTCTAGGCGCTGAGGTGCCCGAACCCCACGTCGCTCACCGTTCGGCCGATAGCCTCGAACGGTGCCGACCGGTGGAAGCAGCCTGCGCTTCCTCCTCAGCCGACGCTGGGTGCTGCTCCTGCTGACCGTGCTGGTCCTCGCCTACGCCTGCCTCCTCCTCGGTCGATGGCAGTGGCACCGCCTCGAGGGCAAGAAGACCGGGAACGCGATCATCCGCACCAACGAGAAGGCCGACCCGGTGCCCGTCGAGCAGGTGCTGCGGCACGGTGTCGACCCACCCGACGACGAGCAGTTCGCGCGGGTGTCGGCGACCGGCACCTACGACGCCTCGAAGACCGTGATCATCCGCTACCAGACCCGCGACGGGAGCCCGGGCGTCGACGTCGTCGTGCCGCTGGTGACCGGGTCCGGGACCGCCCTCCTCGTCGACCGGGGCTGGCTGTCGACCCCCAACCAGGGACTCACCGACCCCGCTCAGGTGCCGGCTCCCCCGAGCGGCCGGGTGACGGTCACCGGCTGGGTGCGGCAGAACGCGAGCGGGAGCTCGGCCCAGGTCGTGGACGCCTCGGCCCGCTCGATCTCCAGCACCGAGATCGAGCCGGCGATCGGCGTGCCGACGTACGGCGGCTTCGTCCAGCTGCTCACCGAGACGCCGCGGCCGGCCACGCCCCTGGCGAGGCCGGACCCGCCCGACCTGAGCAACGGCCCGCACTTCTTCTACGCGTTGCAGTGGTGGTTCTTCGGGATCCTCGCGCTGTTCGGCTACGGCTACCTGGCGTGGGAGGAGGTCACCGGCCGCGGGGCGCAGCGCCGGGCCCAGCAGCCGGCCAAGCGCGTGCCCGCCGGTGGCGTTCCCCCGGGCTCAGAGCGCCCGCATCACACCGCCGTCGACCGGCAGCATGGCGCCGCTGACGAAGGAGGCCGCGGGGCTGAGCAGGAACGCCGCGGCACGGCCGAACTCTGAGGGCTCGCCGTCCCGCCGGAGCGGGATCCGCTCCGCGGCGCCCGCCTTCGCGGCCGCCGGGTCGTCCTGGAGCGCGTCGAGCTCGGCGACCCGCTCGGTCGCGACCCGGCCCGGCAGCAGCCCGTTGACGCGGATGCCGCGTGGCCCGAGCTCGTCGGCGAGCTGCTTGGCGACCATCGCCAGCCCGGGGCGCAGCCCGTTGGAGATGGCCATCTCGGTCAGCGGGCCCTTCACGCTGGTCGAGAGCACGAAGGCGATCGCCCCGCCGGTGCCCAGCTCGGCCGCCACCTCGCGAGCCGTGCGCACCGCCCCGAGGAACACCGACGCGAACGACGCCGTCCACTGCTCGTCCGTCGTCGAGGCGATCGTGCCCGTGGGCGGACCCCCCACGCTGATCAGGGCACCGTCGAGCCGTCCCCACCGTTCCAGTGCGGCGTCGACCAGCCGCCGTGGGGTCTGAGCGTCGGCATTGTCGCCCACGACGTACGCCGCGTGGTCGCCGAGGGCGTCCACGGCCTGCTTCAGGGAGTCCTCCGACCGGCCGGACAGCACGACCCGTGCTCCCTCGTCGACGAGCACGTCGGCGGTCGCCCTCCCGAGCCCGCGTCCTCCGCCGGTGACGACGTACACACGGTCGGCCAGTCCGAGGTCCATGGCCCGAACCTAGCCAACCGGGCCCCGACGTGGCGTGGCCCGGCCACCTATCCTGTGGCCCGTGACCGAGGACGCCGTGGGACGCGCACCCGCACGATCCCGAGAGTCCTGGGTCCTCGCGTGGCTCGTGCCCGCACTCGTGCTCGCGGCCGTGGCCGTCGTCGTGCTGGTCGACCGCGACGTGCACGAGGTCTCCGCCTCCGACCGCGGCTCGCTGACGCCCGAGCAGTACGTCGCGGCCGTCGGCATCGCGCGCAAGGAGATGGCGCAGGAGGATGCGACGGTCACGGCGGCCGTGGCGGAAGTCGTCGGTGGGCGGGACCAGACCTCGGTCACCACCTACGGATGTGGACCCGGGGACAGACAGCTCGTCGTCGAGCTGGTCGGAGACTTCCCCCACATCGCCAACGGGGGCCTCCCCGAAGGATCGGTCACCGGACCGGACAACTGGGTGACGATCAGGACGGACGCGACGACGGGCGAGGTGTGTCGCTCCGGCGTCAGCCTCGGGCACTTCTCCGCGCCACCGGGCTCCGCGGACCTCATGCCCGCGCTGTAGCCGCGCGGACGACCGGCGGTCAGTCGTCGCCCGCTGCCGCCGGCAACGGCCGGACGTCGGGGAGGAACTGGGTGCGGTAGAGGTCGGCGTACAGCCCGCCCTGCGCGAGCAGCTGGGCGTGGGTGCCGCGCTGCACGATCCGGCCCGACTCGAGGACCAGGATCAGGTCGGCGTCGCGGACCGTGGAGAGCCGGTGGGCGATGACGAGCGAGGTGCGCCCGGCCAGCGCCGCGTCCAGCGCGCGCTGGACCGCGACCTCGGACTCGCTGTCGAGATGGGCGGTCGCCTCGTCGAGGACCACCATCGCGGGGGCCTTGAGCAGCAGCCGGGCGATGGCCAGGCGCTGCCGTTCGCCGCCGGACAACCGGTAGCCGCGGTCGCCGACCACCGTCTCGAGCCCGTCGGGAAGGGCGTCGACCAGCGGTGCGATCTGCGCTGCCGACAGAGCCGCCCAGATCTCGTCGTCCGTCGCGTCCGGCCGGGCGTAGAGGAGGTTCGCCCGGATGGTGTCGTGGAACATGTGGGCGTCCTGGGTCACGTAGCCCACGACGTCCTCGAGCGACTGCAGCGTCACGTCGCGGACGTCGTGCCCGCCGACGCGCACCGTCCCCGAGGACACGTCGTACAACCGGGCGACGAGGTGGGTGACCGTGGTCTTGCCGGCGCCGGACGGGCCGACCAGCGCGATCATCTGCCCGGGCTCGGCCGCGAACGAGACGCCGTGCAGGACCTCACCCGAGTCGCGGGACTCGGTGCGGGCTACGCCCTCGAGCGAGGCCAGCGAGATCTCGTCGGCCCTCGGGTAGCCGAACGACACGTCGTCGAACTCCAGCGACGAGGCCGTGCGCGGGAGGGCGACGGCGTCGGGCTTCTCCTGGATCAGTGACGGCAGGTCGAGCACCTCGAAGACGCGGTCGAAGCTGACCAGAGCCGTCATGATGTCGACCCGCACGTTCGACAATCCCTGGAGCGGGCCGAGCAGGCGGAGCAGCAGGGTGCCGAGCGCGATCAGCGTGCCGACCGAGAGGTGGCCGTGGATGGCGAGGTAGCCGCCGAGGCCGTACACCAGGGCGGTCGCCAGGGACGGCACGAGCGTCATGGCGGCGAAGAAGAACCGCGTCAGCAGCGAGATGCGGATGCCGAGGTCACGCACGTTGGCGGCCTTCTCGGCGAACCGCACGTCCTCGGTCTGCCGGTGGCCGAAGAGCTTGAGCAGCATCGCCCCGCCGACGTTGAACCGCTCGGTCATCGCGGTCGCCATGTCGGCGTTGCCGTCCATCCGGCTGCGGGTCAGCACGGCCATCCGGCCGCTGACCCAGCGTGACGTGAGCAGCAGCAGGGGGAACAGCAGCAGGCAGAGGATCGTCACCTGCCAGCTCAGGAACAGCATGGTGACGCCGACGACGAGCACCGAGACCATGTTGGAGACGGTGCCGGACAGGGTCGAGGTGAACGCGCTCTGCGCGCCGATCACGTCGGAGTTCAACCGGCTCACCAGCGCACCGGTCTGGGTGCGGGTGAAGAAGGCCAGCGACTGGCGCTGGACGTGCGCGAACACCTGGGTGCGGAGGTCGAAGATCAGGCCCTCACCGATCCGGCTCGAGAGGTAGCCGGTGAGGAGGCCCAGCAGCGCGTCCGCGACCGCCGCGAGGGCCATGCCCGCGGCCAGCCAGACGACCACCGAGACGTCGTGCCCGCGGATGCCGTCGTCGACGAGGCTCTTGATCAGCAGCGGCGGTACGACGACGAGCCCGGCGTCGATCACCGTGCCGACCAGGAACAGGCCGATCAGCCTGCGGTGGGGACGCGAGAAGCCGATCACGCGGCGCAGGGTGCGCCGCTCGATCTTGTTCTCGAGGATGCCGCGGTCGGAGTGCAGGGTGCGCCACGCCGAGGGTCCCATCATCGACATGGTCTCTCCCTCCGGATCAGCTCGGTGTGGCCATCAGCTCGGCGAGCTCACGGAACCGCCGGATCTGGGCCTCGCGCTCGAGGCGTCGTTGCTCCTCCAGCGATCGCTCCGACGCTCCCAGCAGGAGCGCCTTGGTCTCCCTGACCGCCCCGGCCATCGGCGCCGTCAGGGCGGCCACCAGGTCGGCCAGCGCCGCGTCGAGGTCCGCCACCGGACAGACCAGCGTGGCGAGCCCGATCTCGAGAGCCTCGGCCGCACCGACCATCCGGGCGGTGGCACAGAGCTCCAGCGCTCTGGGGTAGCCAACGATCTCGACCAGCGGCTTTGTTCCCGTCAGGTCGGGCACGAGGCCGAGCGCCGGCTCCTTCATGCAGAGCAGCGCGTCGTCCCCCAGGACGCGGAGGTCGCAGGACAGCGCGAGCTGGAACCCGGCTCCGATGGCATGGCCCTGGACCACCGCCACCGAGACGAAGCGCGGATCGCGCAACCAGGTGAAGCCGCGCTGGAAGCCGTCGACGGCCTCCGAGATCTCGGCGTCGCTGCGGGCGAGCAGACCGACCACGGACTCCGGGTCGCCGGCCGCCGTGGCCGGGTCGAGCATCGCCCGGTCGAGCCCGGCCGAGAAGCTGACGCCCTCACCGCGGACGACGACCACCCGGACGTCGTCGGGGATCTGCTCACCGATCGCGGCCAGACCGCGCCACATCGCCGGCGTCTGGGCGTTGCGCACGTCCGGCCGGCACAGGGTCACCGTCGCGACGGCGTCGCTCACGTCGTAGCGCAGGCCGACGGCCGCGAGCTCCTCGGGGGTCATGCGGTCACCTTAGGAGGGAGTCCCGACATCCGGGTCGCGGTCAGGCGAGGGACACCAGGTCGGCGTAGGAGTCGTTCCAGAGGTCCTCGACGCCGTCGGGGAGGATCAGCACGCGGTCGGGGTCGAGCGCGCGGACCGCGCCCTCGTCGTGCGTGACGAGCACGATGGCGCCCTGGTACCTGCGGATCGCGGCGAGCACCTCCTCGCGCGACGCGGGGTCGAGGTTGTTCGTGGGCTCGTCGAGGAGCAGCACGTTGGCGCTGGAGACGACCAGGATGGCCAGCGCCAGCCTGGTCTTCTCACCGCCCGAGAGCACCCGGGCCGGCTTGTCGACGTCCTCGCCCGAGAACAGGAAGGACCCGAGCACGGAGCGGGTCTCGGTGTCGGACAGCGACGGCGCCGCCGTCCGCATGTTCTCCAGGACCGTGCGCGCGATGTCGAGGGTCTCGTGCTCCTGGGCGTAGTACCCGAGCTTCAGCCCGTGCCCGGGCGTGACCACGCCGGTGTCGGGCGGGTCGATGCCGGCGAGGATCCGGAGCAGGGTGGTCTTCCCCGCGCCGTTGAGCCCGAGCACCACGACGCGCGAACCCTTGTCGATCGCCAGGTCGACGTCGGTGAACACCTCCAGCGAGCCGTAGGACTTCGAGAGCTCGGACGCCGTGAGCGGCGTACGCCCACAGGGAGCGGGGTCGGGGAACGTGATCCTGGCCACGCGGTCGCCGCGGCGTTCGGCCTCGACGCCGCTCAGCATCTTCTCGGCCCGGCGCATCATGTTGTGCGCGGCCTGCGCCTTGGTCGCCTTGGCCCGCATCTTCGCGGCCTGGTCGAGCAACGCGTCGGCCTTGCGCTCGGCGTTGAGGCGCTCACGCTTCCGACGGCGCTCATCGGACTCCCGCTGGGCGAGGTACGCCGACCAGCCCATGTTGTAGACGTCGATCTCCTGGCGGTTGGCGTCGAGGTGGAACACCTTGGTCACGGCCTGCTCGAGCAGCGCCGTGTCGTGGCTGATCACCACCAGGCCGCCCTTGTGCGCCTTGAGGAACTCGCGGAGCCAGAGCACCGAGTCGGCGTCGAGGTGGTTGGTCGGCTCGTCCAGCAACAGGGTCTCCGCGCCCGAGAACAGGATCCGGGCCAGCTCGACCCGACGGCGCTGGCCGCCCGAGAGCGTGCGCAGCGGCTGGGTCATCAGCCGGTCCTCGATGCCGAGCGAGGCAGCGATCTGCGCGGCCTCGGACTCGGCGGCGTACCCACCGCCGGCGTGCAGGTCGGCGTCCGCCCGCTCGTAGCGCTTCATCCCGCGGTCCCGCGTGGCCGGGTCGTCGCTGGCCATCTCCTGCTCGGCGTCCCGCAGCCGGCGTACGACGGCGTCCAGGCCGCGTGCGGACAGGATGCGCTCGCGCACCGGGACGTCCGGGTCTCCGGTGCGGGGGTCCTGGGGGAGGTAGCCGACGGACCCGGTCGAGGTCACCTGGCCCGACGCTGGCAGGCCTTCGCCGGCGAGGATTCGGGTCAGCGTCGTCTTGCCCGCACCGTTCCGCCCGACCAGTCCCACCTTGTCCCCCGGCCCGACCCGGAAGGAGACGTCGTGCATCAGCAACCGCGCCCCGGCCCGGACCTCGAGCTGCTGGGCACTGATCATGCTGCTGGTTAGTCTAGGGCGGCCGGGCCAGCCACCTCGCTGCCCCCCGACCCCTCTCGAGGAGCCGACGATGCGGTTCAACCCCAAGGCGCGGCTGGACACCAGCCGGGTGCGGAGCGGCGGTGGCGGCGGAGCCGGTGGGGGTCTCGGCGGCGGCAGCGGCATGCGCATCCCGATGCCGGGCGGGACGAAGGCCGGCGGCGGCGTCGGCTTCCTGCTGATCATCGTCGTGATCCTGCTGCTGAAGGCGTGCGGTGGGGTCGACCTCACCGGCGCGGTCACCGGTGGCGGACTCAGCGGGTACGACGCCTCCAGGTTCCAGGGCGGCGACTCCACGGCGTACCAGAGCTGCCAGACCGGTCAGGACGCCAACGACCACCCCGGCACCTGCGGCGTGGTCGCGGTGGAGAACTCGCTCGTGGACTACTGGGGCGACACCCTGCAGCAGCAGTCGGGCACCGCCTTCCGGCCCGAGTCCTCGATCGTGACCTTCTCCGGCGCCACGCCGAGCGGGTGCGGCCAGGCGTCGTCGCAGATGGGCCCCTTCTACTGCCCCACCGACCAGACGATCTACTTCGACCCGTCGTTCTTCCACGACATCCTGCAGCAGCAGCTCAACGGCCCGTCCGGGGCGTTCGTCGAGCCCTACGTGATCGCCCACGAGTTCGGCCACCACATCCAGAACCTGCTCGGCACGATGAGCAAGGTGAAGACGCAGCAGGGCCCGAACAGCGACTCCGTGCGGCTGGAGCTGCAGGCCGACTGCTACGCCGGGATGTGGACCCGCAGCGCCACCCAGACCGAGGACAGCCAGGGCAACGTGCTGATCCAGGACCTGACGGACCAGGACATCCAGGACGCGATCGCGGCCGCCAAGGCGGTCGGCGACGACACGATCCAGAAGGAGACCTCGGGCCAGGTGAACCCCGAGCAGTGGACGCACGGGTCGTCCGCGTCGCGCGTCCACTGGTTCCAGGTCGGCTACCAGAACGGCACGCTCGACGCCTGCAACACCTTCAACGGCCAGAACGTCGAGCAGTAGCGGCGGGCATCGCGGAGGGGTTCTCCGTTACGGTGCACCCTGGGAACGACGAGGGAGGCCCGCGACAGTGCTGTCGGACATCGAGATCGCCAACGCCGCGACGCTGCGACCCATCCGGGACGTGGCGCAGGAAACGCTCGGGATCGAGGAGGAACACCTGGTCCCGTACGGCCACTACAAGGCCAAGGTCGACCTGGGGTACCTGAGCTCGCTGGCCGACCGGCCGCTGGGCAAGCTGGTCCTGGTCACGGCGCTTTCCCCCACTCCTCCTGGCGAGGGCAAGACCACGACGACCGTCGGGCTGACCGATGCGCTGCACGGGCTCGGCCACAAGACGGTGGCCTGCCTGCGCGAGCCGTCGCTGGGTCCCGTCTTCGGCATGAAGGGCGGTGCCGCCGGCGGCGGCTACAGCCAGGTCGTGCCGATGGACGACATCAACCTGCACTTCACCGGCGACTTCGCCGCGCTGGCGCTGGCGAACAACCTGCTCGCCGCCCTGATCGACAACCACATCCACCACGGCAACGAGCTCGACATCGACGTCCGCAGTGTCACCTGGAAGCGCGTCGTCGACATGAACGACCGGGCGCTCCGCCAGATCACGATCGCTCTCGGCGGGCCTGCCAACGGCTACCCGCGCGAGGACGGCTTCGACATCGTCGTGGCTTCCGAGCTGATGGCGATCTTCTGCCTCACCGAGTCGTGGGAGGACCTCAAGCGCCGGATGGGCGACATCGTGATCGGCTGGTCGCGCTCCCAGAAGCCGGTCACCGCGCGCGAGCTCAAGGCCGACGGCGCGATGGCGGCCCTGCTTCGCGACGCCCTCGCCCCCAACCTCGTGCAGACCCTCGGCGGGGCTCCGGCGTTCGTCCACGGGGGCCCGTTCGCCAACATCGCCCACGGTTGCAGCTCGGTGATGGCGACGCGATCCGGCCTCCGGCTCGCCGACATCGTCGTCACCGAGGCGGGCTTCGGCGCCGACCTCGGCGCCGAGAAGTTCGTGGACATCAAGTGCCGCAAGTCGGGGCTGCGCCCTGATGCCGCCGTGCTCGTCGCGACGGTCCGGGCGATCAAGTACCACGGTGGGGTCGGCCTCAAGGACCTCGGCACCGAGGACCTCGACGCGCTCGAGAACGGGTTCGCGAACGTACGCCGCCACCTCGACAACGTGCGCAACTCCTACGGCATCCCCGTGGTGGTCGCGATCAACCGCTTCCCGACCGACACCGACGCCGAGATCGCCAAGGTGGTCGAGCTCGTCGGCGCCGAGGGCGTCCAGGCGTTCCCTGCGACGCACTTCGTCGACGGCGGCGAGGGTGCGACCGACCTGGCCAAGGGCGTGCTCCAGCTCCTCGACGAGGACTCGCCGTACACCTTCTCCTTCACCTACCCCGACGAGGCGTCGCTGACCGAGAAGGCCGAGGCGGTCGCCACCACGCTGTGGGGAGCGAGCGGGGTGACCTGGGACGCCAAGGCCAGGCGCCGCCTCGAGCGCATCGAGCGCGACGGGTTCGGCCACCTGCCGGTGTGCATCGCGAAGACGCAGTACTCCTTCTCGACCGATCCCACCCTGCTCGGCGCACCCTCCGGGCACGAGCTGAACGTGCGCGAGGTCCGGCTGGCCGCCGGAGCCGGGTTCGTCGTGCTCGTGTGCGGTGACGTGATGACGATGCCGGGGCTGCCGAAGGAGCCGTCGGCCTGGAAGATCGACCTTGCCCCCGACGGGACCATCACCGGTCTGTCCTGACGCGGCGGCTAGGTTCGACCGGGTGACCGACCCGGCCAACGCCACGCCGTACTCCTGGCTCACCCACCTCGAGTGCTCGCGGACGGGGTCGACGTACGACGCCGACCGGGTGCAGGGCGTGAGCGAGGTCGGGGCTCCCCTGCTGGCGCGCTACGACCTCGACCGGGTGCGCGCGGCGGTCACGCGCGAGGAGATCGCGGGACGACCGCCGACGCTGTGGCGCTACCACGAGGTGCTCCCGGTGCGCGACCCCGTGCACGTCACCACGCTGGGCGAGGGCATGACGCCTCTGCTCCCCCTGCCGGCGTACGGCGCACAGGTCGGCGTACCCGGTCTGCTGATGAAGGACGAGGGGCTGATCCCCACCGGCACCTTCAAGGCCCGGGGTGCGGCGGTGGGGGTGTCCCGGGCGCGCGAGCTGGGCGTCACGGCGGTGGCGATGCCCACCAACGGCAACGCCGGCGCCGCCTGGTCGGTGTACGCCGCGCGGGCCGGCCTCGGCAGCCTCGTCGTGATGCCGGTCGACGCCCCCGAGATCACCCGCCGCGAGTGTGTCGCGGCCGGTGCCGAGCTCTATCTCGTCGACGGCCTGATCAACCACGCCGGCGCCCTGGTCAAGGCGGCCGTCGAGGACCGGAGTGGCTACCAGGAGGTGTCGACCCTCAAGGAGCCCTACCGCATCGAGGGCAAGAAGACGATGGGCTACGAGATCGCCGAGCAGCTGGGGTGGGAGGTGCCGGACGTGATCCTCTACCCCGCCGGCGGCGGGGTGGGCCTGATCGGCATCCACAAGGCGATGCTGGAGTTGCGCGAGCTCGGCTGGATCGGTGAGCGGCTGCCGCGGCTGGTGGCCGTGCAGTCGACGGGCTGCCCACCGATCGTGAAGGCGTTCGAGGCCGGGCTCGACGAGAGCACGCTCGAGGACGGGACGCACACGCTCGCGTTCGGCATCAACGTGCCGAAGGCGCTCGGCGACTTCCTGGTGCTCCGGGGCGTGCGCGAGTCCGGCGGCACCGCGATCGCCGTCAGCGACGAGGCGATCCTGGCCGAGCTCCGCAACCTCGCCGCCGCCGAGGGCACCTGGATCTGCCCCGAGGGCGCCGCCTGTCTGGCCGCCACCCGCGAGCTGCGCGAGAGCGGCTGGATCGCCGAGCACGAGCGGGTGGTGGTGCTCAACACCGGCGTGGGCCTGAAGTACCCCGAGACCGTGGAGGTCGACGTACCCGTGCTCCCCCGCGACGGCCGGCTCCCCTCTCGTTGAGCCGCGGGTTGTCGCCCGTTGAGCCGCGGGTTGTCGCCGGTTGAGCCGCGGGTTGTCGCCGGGCATGGCGGTCAGAACCCGCGCCTCAACAGGTCAGAACCCGCGGCTCGACCTCACAGCAGCGACTCGATCAGGGGGAACTGCCGCTGAAGGCGGCGGAGGTACGGCGCCACCGCGGGGTGGCGGTACTTGCCGGCCAGCGCGCCCTCTCCCCCGGCGACCCGGGCGAGCGCCCACTCGGCCCGCGAGAGCGCGGTGTACGCCGCGCTGACCCGCATCCCGAGCGCGACCTCCTCGCCGGTCGCGACGCCGTGGGGCAGCCCCATCAGGTAGGCGTCCAACAGGGGCTCGGCGTCCTCGCGGGCGTTCTGCAGGAACAGGCCGAGGTCAGCGCCGACCGGCCCGACCCCGAGCGTGCTCCAGTCGATCGCCACCACGTCGTCGCCGAGGCGGCCCGGAAGGTTCTGGGCCGCGGGGTCGCCGTGCTGCGGCACGTGCGGCAGGGCGTCGAGCTCGCGCAGCAGCGTCTCGCGGCGCGACCACAGCCGGTCGGCGACGTCGGCGACCGTCGTCCGGGCGAGCGTCGGCCAGCCACCCCGGCGCTCGACCTGCCGCAGCCGGTCGCGCAGCTGCGAGACCGCGAGCCACTGGTGACGGCCGAGGTCGGCGCCCGCGAAGCGCCCCATCGCGTGCGCGACGTACAGCCCGTTCAGCGCGGCGTCCTCGACCCACTCGCTGGTGAGCGTGATGCCGTCCGCGTCCTCGACGACGTCGGTCGGGGTGGCCCGCAGCCCCGGCGTCTCGTTGGTCGCCCCGGTGATCGCGACGTCGGCCTGCCGGCGCCAGTACGCGAAGTGGTGCGGCTCGGAGAACTCCGGCGGGTCGTCGGGCCCGGGCTGGCCGAGCCGCTTGACCACGAGGGGATGTCCGGCGCGCTCCGTGCGCCAGACGCCGACGGTCGAGGTGCCCGTGCCGCCGGTCAGGGCGAGCCAGGCGGGATCGGGCTCCCACATGGCTCGGACGTTAGCCGATGTCGCGCTCTCGGTAGCGCCACCATGCCGTGGCGACCAACAGCGTGGCGAGCACGGTCAGGGCGAGCTCCGGGGTCGGGTGGAAGGCCTCGGCCGGCACCTTCGGCACGTGGGAGTACGGCGACAGCCCGGCCACCCAGCCCGGGAGCCGGAGCAGCTCGGCGAGCGGGCCGAGCAGGAAGAAGGCGACCACGAGCACCCAGCCGGCGAGCGCCCACGTGCTGCGGACGGCGACGGCGAGCAGGGCCAGGCCGGCCACCACCCACACCGCCGGCACCTGCACGAGGGCCGCCGAGAGGACCGAACCCGCGGAGACGTCGGCACCCAGGGTGCCGAGGGCCATCGACGCGCCGGTGACCAGCATGAGCCAGAGGGCACCGCCGAGAGCGAGCACGGCGACGGCCGCGAACGTCGTCGACCGAGTGGTCGCGGTCGCCAGCACCTCTTCGGTGCGGCCGTCCTGCTCCTCCGCTCCCCCGTGGCCGACGACGGTCGCCACGAAGCAGGTGATCACGATCGCGCCGATGGAGACGAACGCCGCGACCAGCGTCTCCTGGAGGGCACCGACCCCGCCGAGGCGTTCCATCATCTCGCGGGTGCCGGCCGAGTCGAGGATCGAGCCGATGCCCGGGACGATCGCCGCCAGCAGCGCACCCAGCACCGCGCAGGCGGCGGTCCAGACCGTGAGGCTGGTGGCGTGCACCTTGAGGTTCAGGGCGAGCGCGTCCGCCAGCCGGGGTGAGCCGGTCGCGGGGCCGGGGCGGTCGGGCAGGAGGCCGCCACCCAGGTCGCGCCGGGCGCGCAGGGCCACCGCGGCGCCGACGAGCACGGTCGCGAGTGCCAGGTCGAGCAGGAGGACCCAGCCGCGGGGGTCGGACCACGCACGAAGCCGGGTCGACCAGCCGAACGGCGACAGCCAGCCGAGCCAGGCCGCCGAGGTCGTGTCACCGAGGGCCCGCACCGCGTAGAGCACGGCCACCGCTGCGGCCGCGACCGCGCCGCAGGTCCGCGCGTTGGCCGACAGCTGGGCACAGACGGCGCCGATGCCGGTGCCGACGAGGCCGAGACCCAGCCACGACCCGGCGAACCACAGGGACCCGGCGACGGGGAGTCCGCCCGCGATGTCGGCGAGCCCGGCCAGCACCGCCACGAGCAGGGACGCGGTGGCCCCGACGGCCACCGCACTCACCAGGGGCGCGCGCGGGTCCACGGCCAGACCACCGAGCAGCTCGGCGCGGCCGGACTCCTCCTCGACGCGGGTGTGCCGGCGTACCAAGGCGATCGCCAGCGCCATCACCAGGACGGCGTACGTGACGGTCGTCTTGGTCATCGCGAGCTCGCCGAGGCTGTGCACGTCGAGGATCGGCCCGTACAGCGCGACCAGGGCCGAGCTGGCGTTGATCGACTCGGCGGCCGAGACGCGGTCTGCCGGCGTGGCGTACAGGCTGCCGGTCGCCGCGGCGGAGGCGTAGCACATCAGGGTCAGGACCGCCGTCCAGGCACCGATCAGGACCCGGCTCCGGCGCAGGGAGAACCGGGTCAGCAGGCCGAGTCCGGTCATGCCACGGGGTCCCGCCGGTAGGCGTCGAGGAACAGCTCCTCCAAGGACGGGGGCGTGCTCGTCAGGGTCCGGACGCCGGCCGCGGTCAGGGCGCCGAGCACGGCGGGGAGGCCGTCCGGCTCGACCGTGCAGGTGACCACCGGACCGTCGACCGACAGGTCGTGCACCCCGGGTACGCCGGCCAGGTCCGGCACCGTCCCGACCACCTCGGCCCGCACCTTGGACCGGTGCAGGTGACGCATCTCGGCCAGCGAGCCGGACTCGACCGCCCGTCCCTCACGGATGATCGTCACCCGGTCCGCGAGCCGTTCGACCTCGCTCAGGATGTGGCTCGAGAGCAGGACCGTGGTGCCGTCGGCCTTGCGCTCCGCGATGCACTCGGCGAACACCTCCTCCATGAGGGGGTCGAGGCCCGAGGTCGGCTCGTCGAGGATCAGCAGGTCGGCGGGAGCGGCGAACGCCGCGACCAGGGCGACCTTCTGCCGGTTGCCCTTGGAGTACGCGCGACCCTTCTTGGTCGGGTCGAGCTGGAAGCGCTCGAGCATCTCGGCCCGCCAGGGATGGTCCGCCGGGGCGCCACGCATCCGCAGGAACATGTCGATGACCTCGCCGCCGCTGAGGTTGGGCCACAGGCTCACGTCGCCCGGCACGTAGGCCAGCCGCCGGTGGAGGCCGGCGGCGTCGGACCACGGGTCACCGCCGAGGAGCCGCACCTCCCCCGCGTCCTTGCGCAGCAGCCCCAGCACGATCCGGATCGTCGTGGACTTGCCGGCCCCGTTCGGACCGAGGAACCCGTGCACCTCGCCGGTGCTCACCGACAGGTCGAGGGCGTCGAGGGCTCGGGTCGGGCCGAACGTCTTGACCAGGCCGCTGATCTCGATGACGTCGCGCTCGCTCACGCCTCCGACGATACGCTGCCTTCAGTAAATCCTGAAACTTCAGAAGGCTTGTTACCATGTGATCATGACCAGCCGCTCCGTGGAGCAGTTCGGGGCCGCCCTCGCCGACGCGGGACTCCCCTCGCTCCCCTCGCGCGTCTTCTCCGCGCTGCTGATGGACGACGACGGCCGGATGACCTCCGCGGAGCTGACCGCGTGCCTCGGCGTGAGCGCGGCGGCGGTGTCCGGGGCGGTGAAGTACCTCGGTCACCTGCAGCTGATCCGTCGCGAGCGCGAGCCCGGCTCTCGCCGCGACGTGTACGTCGTCGACGACGACGCCTGGCACGGGATGATGGTCCGCCGCGACCGTCTCTACGCCCCCCTGCTGCGGGCCCTCGACGCCGCGCTCGAGGACCACGAGCCCGGCGACGCGGCGTACCACCGGATCCGGCTGAGCGCGGAGTTCCTCCGCTACGTCGACGTGGAGATGGGCAAGCTCGCCGAGGGCTGGGCGGCCCGACGCCGCGAGCTCGAGGCCGAGTGACCGCGGTGTTCTAGGGTCGGCTCGTGACCGATCTCCTCGACGCCACCACCCGCTCCCTGCATCGCATCGCCCTCGACAAGCAGCGCGAGGGACGCGTGCCCGGGCTGTACGCCGCCGTGTGCCGCGAGGGCCGCCACCTCTGGGGCGAGGGCGTCGGTCAGGCGGACGTCGGCGAGGAACGAGCCCCGAGCGCGGACGACCAGTTCCTGATCGCCTCCAACACCAAGACGTTCATCGCGGTGATGGTGATGCAGCTGCGCGACGAGGGCCGGCTCTCGCTCGACGACCTGCTCGGCGACCACGTGCCGGAGGTCTCGCACCCGATCACGATCCGGCAGTGCCTGGCCCATGTGTCGGGCATGGCGCGCGAGCCGCTCGGCGACGTCTGGGAGACGCTGGAGAACCCCAGCGCCAAGGAGCTCCGACGCGACTTCGACGACGTCGAGCGTGTGCTGCGGCCGCACGACCACTGGCACTACTCCAACGTCGTCTACGCGATGCTCGGCCAGCTCATCGAGGAGCTCGACGGGCGGTCGTGGGAGGAGTCGCTGCGCACCCGGCTCCTCCGGCCGCTGGAGATGACCCGCACCACCAACGGGTTCGACGACGGCCCGCACGTGAGCGGCTACTACGTCGCGCCGTACGACGACGTGCCCCGGCCCGAGCCGGTGATGGACCTGAAGGCGCTGGCCCCGTGCGGCGGACTGGCCAGCACCGCGAAGGACCTGGCGACGTGGTCGGCGTTCGTGGCCGACCCCGGCGAGCTGCTCTCGGCCGACACGATCGAGGAGATGTGCCAGCCGCAGATCCTGCTCTCCACCGAGAGCTGGAACGCCGCGATGGGCCTGGGCTTCTTCCTGGTCCGGACGCCGACCGGTCGCACGTACGTCGGCCACACCGGCGGCATGCCGGGTCACATCACGGGTGTCTTCACCCACCGCGAGTCCGGCACGGGCGGCATCGTGCTGATGAACAACAGCGCTCCGGTGCCGCCCGACGCGTTCGCGATCGAGCTCGCCGAGCACGTCGTCGAGCACGACCCGGTCGATCCCGAGCCGTGGCGGCCGGGGACCGAGATCCCCGACGAGTTCCGGGGCCTGCTCGGCAGGTGGTTCTCGGAGGGCCAGCCGTTCGCCTTCTGGGTCGAGCAGGGCGAGCTCCACGCCCGCATCGACAAGCCCGCGGCCGCCAAGCTCGCGCCCTCGCGGTTCGTCAAGGTGAGCGACGGCGTCTACCGCGACGTCGCGGGCCGCGAGCGTGGCGAGCTGCTGCGCGTCACCCGCGACGCCGACGGCACCGTCACCAAGCTGAACTGGGCGACGTACCTGTTCACCCGCGAGCCGATCGCGTTCGGCGAGCACCTGCGCGACTGAGCCTCACTCGGGGCCCGCCACCGCGTGCGGCACGTACGCCGCCTCCAGGCGACGGCACTCGTCCGCGCCGAGCGCGAGGTCGAGCGAGGCGAGCGCGTCCTCGAGGTGGTGGGCCTTGGTCACGCCCACCACCGGTGCGGTGACGCCGGGCCGACCCAGCAGCCAGGCGAGGGCGACCTGGGCCGGGGGCCGCCCGAGGTCTACGGCGACGTCGACCAAGGCGTCGACGACGTCGAAGTCCGCGTCCGTGAAGAGGGTCCCGGCGGCCGGGTCGTTGCCCGAGCGGGTGGTCATGCCACCGCCACCCCGGGTGCGGGTGCCGGCGAGCAGGCCGCGGGCGAGGGGGCTGTACGGCAGGACGCCGAGTCCCTGGTCGAGGCAGAGCGGCACCATCTCGCGCTCCTCCTCGCGGTAGGCGAGGTGGTAGTGGTTCTGCATCGCGACGAACCGGTGCCAGCCGTTCCGCTCGGCCACCTGCTGGGCCTTCGCGAGCTGCCAGGCGTACATGCTCGACGCACCGAGGTAACGCGCCCGACCCGTTCTCACGACGGTGTCGAGCGCCTCCATGGTCTCCTCGATCGGCGTCGCGTGGTCCCAGCGGTGGATGTAGTAGACGTCGACGTGGTCGGTGCCCAGACGACGCAGCGACGCGTCGATCGATGCGAGGACGTGCCGGCGCGAGAGACCGCGGTCACCCGGCGCGTCCGACATCGGGTAGTAGACCTTCGTCGACAGCACGTAGTCCTCCCGACGCGGGAACAGCTCGCGCAGCAGCTGCCCGGTGACCTCCTCGCTCGCGCCGCGGTCGTAGACGTCGGCGGTGTCGTACGCCGTGATCCCGGCCTCGGCGGCGCGGCGGACCAGCGGGCGCGCGGCGTCGAGGTCGAGGTGCCACCGGCGTCGCGAGGTGTCGCCGAAGCTCATCATCCCGAGGACGAGTCGCGAGACCTCCAGCCCACTGCGGCCGACCTGCGCGTAGCGCATCACCACCGCGTCCTCCCCTTCCTCATGACGAGGCCTCCGCCGGCCGGTGCAGGGCGACCGCCGCGCCCACCAGCGCGATGCCGACCAGCTCCTGGTGGTGCGGGACCTGGCCGAGCACCACCAGTCCGCACACGGTGGCGGTGACCGGCAGCAGCGCCAGCATCAGCGCGTAGCTGGCGCGCGGCAGGCGGGACATCGCCCACTGGTCGGCGACGTACGGGATCACCGTCGAGCAGATCCCGACCCCGATCCCCCACAGCAGCCAGGCCGGGTGCTCGAACGCCGGCACCGCCGGCAGCAGCCCGAACGGCGTGGCCACCACGGCGCCGACCACGACCGCGACGGCGAGGCGGTCCACTCCCCCGGGCCCGGAGATGCGGTGGCCGAGCACGACGTACAGGACGAAGCCCACACAGTTCGCGGCCGCCCACAGGAGTCCGGCCACGCTGCCGGCCAGGCTGACCTGGGTGAGCAGGGCGACACCCCCGCAGACCAGACCGAGCGCCAGGGTGTTGCGGCGCGAGCGGACGCCGTACGCCGCGAGGGCGACCACGCCGAGGAACTCGATGCTGGCGACGGTGGCCAGCGGTGCCAGGTCGAGGGCGAGGTAGAAGGCCGCGTTCATGGCGGCCAGGACGACGCCCAGCGCGACCATGACCCGCCGCTCGTCGGCCGGCGCCGCCGCCAGCGTCCGCCACGGGCGGCGCCAGACCGCGAACACGATGGCGGCCGAGGCGAGGCGGAGCCAGGCGACCCCGAGGGTGTCGACGTGCGCGAACAGCAGGACCGCGAAGGACGGGCCGAGGTAGTGGAAGCCGGCGCCGAGCAGGACGGCACCGAGCGCCGACGGCCCGACGGCGGCTCTCGCGTCGTGGCCGGTGAGGCCCGGCGTGGGCTCGTGGATGCGGTTCGGCATCATTCCATGATCGGAGGGTCAAGGTTCCGTTTGAAGGGTTGATCGCAGGCGTTCGACATGTTCTGCTTGGGAATCGAAGGTGATACCGATGACAGACCTGCAGCTCCACGACCAGCTCGACGAGACCAACCGGCGCCTCCTGCGCGAGATGCACGCCGATCCGCGCCTGTCCATGTCCGAGCTCGGGCGCCGCGTCGGCCTGTCGGCACCCGCCGTCAGCGAGCGGGTCCAGCGGCTGCAGCGCTCCGGGGTGATCACCGGCTTCCGGATGGACGTCGACCCCGCCGCACTCGGGCTGCCGGTGTCGGCGTACGTCCGCCTCCGCCCCGCGCCCGGGCAGCTCGGCCGGATCGCGGAGCTGGCGGTCGCCACCGAGCAGGTCAGCGAGTGCCACCGGATCACCGGCGAGGACTGCTTCCTGATCAAGGTCCACGCCGCGTCCGTGGCCGGCCTCGAGGAGGTGCTCGACCGGTTCCTGGTGCACGGTCAGACCGTGTCGTCGATCGTGGTCGCCAGTCCGGTCCCCGGCCGTCCGCTGCCCGTCCCCGACTGAGCCTGGATCTCGGCGCGGGCGATCGAGTGTCGGTGGTCCATGTTCGGATGGCCATATGGATGTGGTGGCGATCGAGGACATGACGGGCGGGGGGCTGCTCGACCATGTCCAGGGTCTGGCCGCGACGCGCGACCGGGTCGAGGCGGAGATCCTCAGGGCCGCCGTGCAACACGCCTATCTCCACCACCGCGACTCGCTCGACCCGGAGGAGGGTCGGAGGCCTGGCCGCGAGCGAGCCCGGAGACTCGGCGGCGAGGGCACGCCGGAGGTCACCGAGTTCGCGGCGGCGGAGCTGGGCGCCCGGCTGGGCGTGTCCACGGTCTCGGCGCAGCTGTTGATGGCCGACGGCCCCGACATCTGCCACCGGCTGCCCCAGCTGTGGCGCCGCGTCGAAGCCGGTGAGGTTTCGCGTCTACCTGGCCCGGCTGGTCGCCCGGACGACCACCGCTGATCGGGAGCGCCAGGCGGCCGAGCACCAGATGGCGCGTCCGACCCGCGCCGAGGAGCACGACCACGGCCTGCGGGGCTTCTACATCCGGGCACCCTTCGCCACCGTGGCGGTCTTCGACGCGGCCCTGCAGCGGATCGCCGACATCCTCCGCGACCTCGGGGACGACGACACCGTCGACCGGCGCCGGGTGAAGGCGCTGCCGGTCCTCTCGCGACCGGACCTCGCTGCCGAGCTGATCAGGGCCTGGCAAGCGAGGCGTGACCGACCCGACGTCGACTGGACAGCGCTGTTGCCCCAGGTCGTGATCCACGCCCACCTGTACGCGGGCGGGCCCTCCGACGGGATCGCTCGGGTCGAGGGATGCGGCCCGGTGACCGAGGCATGGGTCCGCGACCACCTGAGCCCCCACGCGAAGGTCACCGTTCGCCCGGTCCTCGACATCGAAGGCCAAGCGCCGGTCGACGCCTACGAGATCCCCGACCGACATCGACGGGCCGTCCGTCTGATGACGCCGGCCGACACCTTCCCGTTCTCCTGCAGCCTCGATCCCGACCAGATCGACCACACCGAGCCGTTCCAGCACGGCCCGGGTGCGGTCGGCGCCGGGCAGTCGAGGGTGGGCAACTACGGGCCGATGTCCACACCACACCACCGCCTCAAGACGTTCGGGCGGTGGGCGGTCAAGCGACCCTTCGCCGGCATCTACGTCTGGCGGGACCCGTATGGCGCGTGCTACCTCGTCGACCACACCGGCACCCGCGCTCTGTCCCGCGCCGCGTGACTCTCAGACGTCCACGACCGCAGCGCCGGCGCGCCCGAGAGGGGCTCAGCGGTGGAGCAGGGCGAACGGGCGGCTTGCGCGTGGCTGTGGGTTCGGGACCGGCGTCGCGGTCTGGACGGTCCGGTGGTCCACGTGGGTGAAGGATGCCGTGACTGCCTTGAACAGCGTGAAGTCGCCGTTGGTGGAGGTCGTGCACACGATGCCGGGGTCAGCGTGCTCACCGATGCGGACCGTGCCCGCACCCGACATCAGCGTCGGAAAGCCGTTCGAGTACGTCGCGGAGTCGGCGGTGTACACCCGGGTGTTGGGTCCCAGGGTGTTGAGGTCGGCGACCCCGCAGATCACATCGACCGTCTCCCCTTGTGGGACCGCGTCCGGGACAACGAACGCCTTGAAGCTCACCTGGTAGACGCCCGGCGAAACGTCGACGCTCCAGAAGCCCGCCCCGGGGACGACGTCACCGCGCTTGCCGGCCCGGTAGCTGACCGCGCGCGTGGCCAGATCCGATGCGTCTCGGCCGTCGAGAAGATCCGCGTTCAGCCGATGCACGCGGGCAGAGGAGCTGACCCGCAAGGACGGTGACCCACGTCGTGACGTCAAGGACAAGGCGACTCCACTGCCCTTGCGAACGATCGCGGTCCGGCTGTCGGCATGGTTGGTCCGTCCCAGCAACAGGCTGTTGCCGGTGACCGCGTAGGTCGTGTAGTCGAGACCCACCACCACCAGCGCAGCGGCGCTCATCGTGGCGACCGCCGTGGACAAGTGGATGCGCATCGCTGTTCCTCTCGCAGAACCAAGGACTCATCAACCTCGCAGCAGGCACCCCTGGGGGCAAGCGACGCGCCCGTCCCCGTCTGCACCAGCTGGTCCGAGCAGTTCCACGACGGCCCCGATGAGGCGCACCTCGGTCGCCGAGCAAACCCTTCGCCGGCATCTACCTCTGGCGCGACCCGTACGGCGTGTTCTACCTCGTCGACCACACCGGCACCCGGGCCCTGTCCCGCGCCGCCTGACTCTCAGGCGTTCACCACCTCGACCCGCACCGACCGGGCGTCCGCGATCGCCGCGTCGAGGACGGCCCGCCGCGGGTCCGGGACGGCCAGCCAGGGTCCGGTCACGCTCAGCCCACGCAGGCGCGGGTCGGCGAGGACCTCCTCGACCGCCGCATGGTCTCCCCCGGTCACGACCGGCATCGGTGACCCGCCGAGGATGCGCGCCGCGTGCTCGGCCGCGGCCTCGTAGGCCTGCCGCGCCTGGTTGTCCCGTCGGCGCGCGAAGCGCTGCTGGCTCTGGCCTCCGGCCTTGGTCCGGCCCTGCACGTGGCGCTGCCCGATCTTGTGCTCCTCCAGCCGGTCGCCGGCGAGCCGGGCGACCGCGAAGCCGCCCTTGCGGACCAGCAGCATCCCCCACCGCCCCGGCGCCGAGACGGCCTCGGCGAACGCACGCGCCTCGGCGGGTCCGTCGTACGCCGTGGCGAACGGCAGCCGCGCCACGAACGACGAGCCGTCCACGGCGTGCCCGGTCAGGGCGCCGTCGCTGGTCTCCAGCGACGTCTCACCGTGCCGCGTCGCGAAGTTCTCCGCCCAGCGGACGACCCGCTCCGCGGGAAGGAAGACCTCGACCACGGGCCGTCAGCCCCACGTGACCCGGGCGCCCTCGGCCCAGAGCTCGAGACGCTCGTCGCTGACCTCGTCGCTGCGGTTCCACAGGGTCAGGTAGAGGGCGACCGACGATCCCCGCAGCACCACGTCGGCGTCGTCGTCGCCCAGGCCGCGGGCGGTCACCGGCGACTGGTTGCTGATCGCGATCAGCCAGCGCTGGTCGGCATCGTCCGGCAGCACCGCGACCGTGAGCGGCTCGTCGGCCCGGAGCTGTGACCGGGGCCGCGGCAGGAACCCGGTGAGCAGCTCGTCGATCCCGTCGAGGGCGACCTGCGGGTCGATCCAGGTGTCCGCCGCGTGCGGGTAGCGACCGAGGACGGCGGACAGCGCGTCGACGGCGTGCATGGTGGTCTCGTGGCACTGGCGCCGGGCCCAGAAGCGCTTCGGCGTCGGGGCGTCGGCCAGGAAGACCAGCGCCTCGAGGTCGTCGGGAGCCTCCTCGACCGCGGTCAGGAGGCGGTCCGCGCCCGCGCGGAGCCACGCCACCGGATCGGCGGCGTCGAGTCCCTCCCGCTCGACGGCGTCCGGGTCCACCTGCTCACCGAGCAGGTGCCCGGTCGCCCAGCGGTGCACGAGGCCCTGGTGAGCGACCAGTCGGCGTACGTCCCAGTCAGGAGTGGTGGGAACGGCGGCCTCGAGCCCCGCCGTCGTCGCGGAACCGGCTGAACGCCTCCACCGCCCGACGGAGCCCGTCCAGGTGCTGCTCGAGCTGCATGGGCGCAGTCTCCCAGCCCCCATGCCCGTCGCGCCCGCGAAATTCCGGCGGCCGGCTCAGCCGCCCAGCGCGTCGAGCGAGGCCATGTCCTCGTCGGTCAGGGTGAACCCGGCGACGTCGGCGTTCGCGCGGATCCGCTCCGGGTCGACCGACTTCGGGATCACCACGATCTCGTGCTGGAGGTGCCAGCGGATGATCACCTGGGCCGGCGTACGGCCGAGCCGCTCGGCGATGGCCACGATCGCGGGGTGCTCCAGCGTGCCGCCGCGCAGCGCGCTGTAGCCCTCCAGCACGATGCCGCGCGAGCGGTGGTCGGCGACCACCTCGGCGTCGTACAGCAACGGGCTCCACTCGATCTGGTTCACCGCCGGGGTCACCCCGGTCGCCTTGGTGACCTCGTCGAGGAGTGCGCCGTCGAAGTTGCTGACGCCGATGTCGCGCACCAGACCGGCCTCCCGGGCCTCCACGAACTCGCCGAACAGGTCGGAGTTGGCCGACCCGTCGCCGGGCCAGTGGATCAGCCACAGGTCGAGGTGGTCGGTGCGCAGCCGCTCGAGACTCTCGCGGACGGTGTCGAGGCCGCTTCCCGCCCGGTCCGGCGGGCACTTGGTGGTGAGGAAGACGTCCTCACGCGGTACGCCGCTCTCGGCGAGCGCCCGGCCGACCTCACCCTCGTTGCCGTACACGAGGGCGGTGTCGAGATGGCGGTAGCCCGCCTCCAACGCCGCCGACACGGCTCGTTCGGCGTCGGCACCCTTGATCTGCCAGGTGCCGAAGCCGAGGAGCGGCATCCGGCCGCCGTTGCTCAAGGAGAGGGTGTCGTCCGGGACCCGCGGGGCGTCATCGCTCATACCGACGAGCCTAGGCGGTGCCCGGAACCGCTCCCTCAGTGGCAGGTGACCGCCAGCTCCTGGAGCCGGGACCGGGTCGCCGGGTCGTCGGTGCCGAACGTCGGGCTGTTCAGCTCACCGACCGACCAGGTGTCGACCATGCGACCGGCGAGGCACCGGGCAGCCATGGCCGGCAGACCACGCTTGGTGAGGCCGGCGGCCAGGGCGGCCCGGGTGGCCACGAGCGACATCGCCGCCTTGGTGGTGTCGGCGTGCGCTGCGCCGGCGGAGCCCGGGTCGCAGGACCGGAAGCCGAGCCGGGTTCCGTGGCGGCTCACCGAGGCTGTCGACGCGGAGCCGTCGGCGATCCAGTGCTGGAGGTCGGTGTACATCCGGTCCGTGGAGGCCCTGGTCCGACCCACGAACGACGCGCGCATGCACGACGTCCCGTGCGCGTCGTACGCCGTGTACGAGTCGCCGCCCCAGCCGTCGGCGGCGGCCAGCGCCTCGGTGAGCGGGATCCGCTCGCCGAGCATGAAGTACCAGGTGAGGACGCCGAGCTCGCCGGAGTCGAACTTCTTCTCCCCGTGCTCCAGCGCCGGACGGGCGACGTGACGCGCGCCGGTCTGGTGCACGATCACGCGGTACGGGTCGAGGAGAGCGGTCTCGTGCGTGGGCGGGTGACGGAACAGACGGTCGACGGCACGGTTGCCACCGCTCGCCGCGACGGTCTCCACCAGGCCCTGCCCGAGGGTGTACGGCGACGCCATCATCGTGACGAGGGCGGGCGGCACCTTGCGGATCCGGTGCTGCCCCGCGCCGTCCTCCTTCTTCTGCGCCGCGTCCAGCCTCGCCCGCTGGTGGGGGCTCAGCGAGCTGCGGTAGAGGTTCTGCACCCGCACGGCGTCGCCCTCGATGATCGCGTCGAACACCGACTCCGCGGTGTCGTTCCCCTCGTGCCGGAGCTGCTTCATCCGGTCACCGATCTGGAAGTGCTGGTCCTGGAGGACGTGCGTGAGCTCGTGGACGAGCGTCGACTTCACGGCGGGCGTCAGGGCGTGACCGCGCACCGTGACCCGCTGGTCCCGGTAGGAGTAGTAGGCGAGGATCCCGCCGCTGTTGAGGTCGTTCTCCTGCTTGAACAGGTCGACCTTCCCGCTGATCAGGCCCAGGGCCCGGAGCAGGCCCGTCGCGTTCTCGATGTCGCGGCGGTCGCCGCGGGTGAGCTCGTCGTCGTCCCGGGTGACGGTCTTCGAGAACGACTTCGGCGAGAGGAACCGCACCGCCACCGGGTGCGCGAACTCCAGGCCGCGCTGCCGGGCCGCGATCCGGGCGAGCGGCGCGATCCGCTTGTTCCAGTGCGCGGGGAACGTCTTGCCGGGTGGGCTCACCGTCGTCGGCGCCTCGTCACCGCGATGGAACATCGCGAACACCAGGGTCGCGGTCATCGCCACCGTGACCACCAGGGCGGTCACGACCATCCACGTCGGGATGTCGGAGCCCCGACCGGGCTGCGGAGGCGGGTAGGGGGCCGGCGCTCCGTACGGTCCCCCGAGTGAACTCATGCGCGGAACCGTAACTCCGGGGTGCGGCCTCGCGGGCCCGATCGGACCAGGTATGTCCGCTCGGACATCCGATCGGGTCAGATGGCTGATCCGAAAGGACCGGTCAGACGTTGAAGCCCAGGGCGCGGAGCTGCTCGCGGCCGTCGTCGGTGATCTTGTCCGGGCCCCACGGCGGCATCCAGACCCAGTTGATCAGCACGTCGTTGACCATGCCCTCCAGGGCGGTGTTCGTCTGGTCCTCGATCACGTCGGTGAGCGGGCAGGCGGCCGAGGTGAGGGTCATGTCGATCACGGCGTTGGTGTCCTGGTCGACGTGGACGCCGTACACCAGGCCGAGGTCGACGACGTTGATCCCCAGCTCGGGGTCGACGACGTCCTTCAGCGCCTCGGTGACGTCCTCGATGGTCGTGGTCGACCCACCGGCTCCCGCGGAACCGGTGGCCTCCGGGACCTCGGGCAGGTCGCCGTGGCGGTGTCCTGGGCTCGTCGAGGGGTCGAGCGGGCTGGTGGTCATCTCGCGTTCTCCTTGGTCTCGACCGACGGGGCCTGGGCGGTCGTGGTCGCGTCCTTCCAGGCCATCCAGGACAGCAGGGCGCACTTGATCCGGGCGGGGAACCGGGCGACGCCGGCGAAGGCGACGCCGTCCTCCAGCACCTCCTCGTCGGGCTCGACCTGCCCCTTGCCCTGCATCAGGGTCAGGAACTCGTCGTGGATCCGCATGGCGTCGTCGACCGGCTTGCCGATCACCAGGTCCGTGAGCACGGACGCCGACGCCTGGGAGATCGAGCAGCCGAGTGCGTCGTACGACACGTCCTCGACCTTCCCCTCCGCCAGGTGCACGCGCAGGGTCACCTCGTCGCCACACGTCGGGTTGACGTGGTGCACCTCCGCCTCGAAGGGCTCCCGGAGCCCTCGGTGATGCGGGTGCTTGTAGTGGTCGAGGATGATCTCCTGGTACAGCGCATCCAGATCCGTTGTCATGACGTTCAACTCAACTTGAAGTAGTGACGGGTGTATTCCAGTCCGTCCACGAGGGCGTCGATCTCGGCCGGCGTCGTGTAGAGGTACGACGACATGCGGGTCGAGCTCTGCACGCCGAACCTGGCGTGGGCGGGCTTGGCGCAGTGGTGGCCGGCGCGGACCGCGATGCCGCGGCTGTCGAGGACCGTGGCGACGTCGTGCGGGTGGACACCGGGGATCTCGAACGAGATCGCCCCGCCGCGCTCGGTCGCGTCGGTCGGCCCGAGCACGGTCAGCCCCGGAACCGTCTGCAGCGCCTCCAGCGCGTACGCCGTCACGGCCTGCTCGTGGCGGTGGACGTTCTCCATCCCGAGCACCGACAGGTAGTCCACGGCCGCGCCCAGACCGACCGCCTCGACGATCGGCGGCGTACCGGCCTCGAACTTGTGCGGGACCGGCGCGTACGTCGACCCCTCCATGGTGACGGTCTCGATCATCTCGCCCCCACCGAGGAACGGCGGCAGCTGGTCGAGCACGGCCCGGCGACCCCACAGCACGCCGATCCCCGTCGGGCCGACCACCTTGTGACCGGTGAAGGCCAGCAGGTCGGGACGCTCGTCGTCGGGCATCGCCGACAGGTCGATCGGGAGCTGGGGCGCGGCCTGCGAGCCGTCGACGACGACCACGGCGCCGACCTGGTGGGCGCGCCGGGCGATCTCGCCGATCGGGTTGATCGTGCCCAGCATGTTGGACACCCAGACCAGGGAGACCACCTTGGTGCGCTCGGTGATCAGCCCGTCGACGTCCGAGAGGTCGAGCCGGCCGTCCTCGGTCAGGCCGAACCACCGCAGGGTCGCGCCCGTGCGCTCGCAGAGCAGCTGCCACGGGACGATGTTCGAGTGGTGCTCCATCTCGGTGATGACGATCTCGTCGCCGGGACCGACCTGCCGCTCCCCCGGCCACGCCATGGTGTTCGACGCGAGGTTCAGCGCCTCGGAGGCGTTCTTGAGGAAGATCACCTCGTCGCGGTCGGGCGCGCCGAGGAACGCCGCCACCTTGTCGCGGGCGTCCTCGTACGCCGCGGTCGCCTCGGCACCCAGCTGGTGCATCGCCCGGGCGATGTTGGCGTTGTGCCGCTCGAGGTGGTCGACCATCGTGTCGATGACCACCTGCGGCTTCTGCGAGGTGTTCGCCGAGTCGAGGTAGACCAAGGGGTGCCCGTCCGCGAGCACGCGCGACAGGATCGGGAAGTCCTTGCGGACGACGTCCAGATCGGGCAGCAGGCCCTCCACCATGGCCATGGTCAGACCGCCGCCTCGAGGTACTTCTCGTAGCCCTCGGCCTCGAGCGCCTCCGCCAGCTCCGAACCGCCGGACTCGGCGACCCGGCCGGCCACGAAGACGTGCACGTAGTCCGGCTCGATGTAGCGCAGGATCCGCGTGTAGTGCGTGATCAGCAGGACGCCCTTGCCCTCCTGCGCACGGAACCGGTTCACGCCGTCGGCCACGATCTTGAGCGCGTCGATGTCGAGCCCGGAGTCGGTCTCGTCGAGCACCGCCAGCTTCGGGTTCAGCAGCTCGAGCTGGGCGATCTCGTGGCGCTTCTTCTCACCGCCCGAGAAGCCCTCGTTGACCGAGCGCTGCGCGAACGACGGGTCCAGGTTCAGCTGGTCGAGCGCGCCGTTGACGTCCTTGACCCAGGTGCGCAGCTTGGGCGCCTCGCCGTCGATCGCCGTCTTGGCGGTGCGCAGGAAGTTCGCGACGGAGACACCGGGCACCTCGACGGGGTACTGCATCGCCAGGAACAGCCCGGCCCGCGCCCGCTCGTCGACGGTCATCGCCAGCACGTCCTGACCGTCGAGGGTCACCGAGCCGGAGGTGATCGTGTACTTCGGGTGGCCCGCGATCGAGTAGGCGAGCGTCGACTTGCCCGACCCGTTCGGGCCCATGATCGCGTGGGTCTCGCCGTCCTTGATGGTCAGCGTGACGCCCTTGAGGATCTCCTTCTCCTCGTCGTCGGTCGCGACCGACACGTGGAGGTCCTTGATCTCGAGGGTGCTCATTGGGGTGACACTCCGTTCAGGGTGGTGGTGACGTCGACGTACACGTCCGTGCCGCGTACCTCGACGGGGAAGGTGGCGACCGGCTCGGTGGCCGGCAGCCCGGTCGGCTTGCCGGTGCGCAGGTCGAAGCGCGAGCCGTGCAGCCAGCACTCGACCGTGCAGCCCTCGACGTCGCCCTCGCTCAGGGGCACGTAGGAGTGGGAGCAGGTGTCCTCGACCACGAACACCTCGTCGCCCTCGCGGGCGACCGCGACGTCCTGGTCGCCCAGCGTGACGCCGAGCGCCTCGCCGTCGCGGAGCTCGTCCAGCGAGCAGGCCCTCTCGAAGCTCATGCGAGCTCCTCGAGGATGGTTCCCGAAGAGCCGAGGGACGAGGCGTCTCGAAGGACGTTCTTGGCCAGCTCCGCCTCGACGACCGCCGCGAGCCGCTCCCGGAGCTCGGGCACCTCGATCTTGCGGATCAGGTCGTTGAAGAACCCGTGGACGACCAGGCGCCGAGCCTCGTCCTCGGAGATCCCCCGCGAGCGGAGGTAGAACAGCTGCTCGTCGTCGAAGCGACCGGTCGCCGACGCGTGGCCGGCACCCGCGATCTCGCCGGTCTCGATCTCGAGGTTGGGCACCGAGTCGGCCTGGCAGCCGTCGGTGAGCACGAGGTTGCGGTTCTCCTCGTAGGTGTCGATGCCCTCCGCGATCTTGCGGATGAGCACGTTGCCGATCCAGACCGTGTGCGCGCCCTCGCCCTGCAGCGCGCCCTTGTAGGTCACGCGGCTCCGGGTCTTGGGCGCGGTGTGGTCGACGAACAGCCGGTGCTCGAGGTGCTGACCGGCGTCGGCGAAGTACAGGCCGAGGCCCTCGAAGGAGCCACCGGGTCCCGCGTAGTCGACGTTGGTCGAGGTGCGGACCAGGTCGCCTCCGATCGCGACCTCGAACGCCCGGAGGGTCGCGTCCCGGCCCACGGTGAGGTTGAGCTGCTCGGTGTGGACCGCGTCGTCGGACCAGTCGTAGACGTTGATCAGGTCGACCTGGGCGCCGTCACCGACCAGCACCTGGGTGAAGAGGTTCATGGTGGCGCTGCCACGGTGCTCGACGACGATCGTCGCCCGGGCGTGCGCGCCGATCTCGTAGACCACGTGCCCGAGGACCGTCTTCTCGACGCTGTCACCGGTCAGCACCAGCCGGACCGGACGGGAGAGCTCGCGCCCGCCGGGCACGTGCACGACCTCGCCGCCCTTCGGGAACCCGCCGGCGGCCAGGGCCGCCAACCGGTCCATCGGCGCGACCCCGCCAAGTGCCCGCGTGTCCTCGTGGCTGCGAGCGCGGCCGGACGACGCCCTCAGGGAACTCGCTGAACCGGCCAGCGAGAACTCGTCGGCCGACGAGGTCGCGGTGAGCAGTCCCCGCAGGCGCTTGAGCGGCGTGAACCGCCAGATCTCCTCACGCCCCGTGGGCTCGGGGTGGTCCGCCAGGTCGTACGACGGCTCCGGGTGCAGGTGGGACTCGACGCGCTCGACCTCGAGCGCGTCTTGGACAAGAGACATCAGCCGACTGCCCCCTCCATTTGGAGCTCGATCAGCCGGTTCAGCTCGAGCGCGTACTCCATGGGCAGCTCCTTGGCGATCGGCTCGACGAAGCCGCGCACGATCATCGCCATCGCCTCGTCCTCGGCCATGCCGCGCGACATCAGGTAGAACAGCTGGTCGTCGGAGACCTTCGAGACGCTCGCCTCGTGGCCCATGGACACGTCGTCCTCGCGGATGTCGACGTAGGGGTAGGTGTCCGAGCGCGAGATCTGGTCCACCAGCAGGGCGTCGCAGAGCACGTTGGACTTCGAGCCGTGCGCGCCCTCGTTGACCTGGATCAGCCCGCGGTACGACGTGCGGCCACCGCCGCGCGCCACGGACTTCGACAGGATCGACGACGAGGTGTGCGGTGCCGCGTGCACCATCTTCGCGCCGGCGTCCTGGTGCTGGCCCTCGCCCGCGAAGGCGATCGACAGGGTCTCGCCCTTGGCGTGCTCGCCGAGCAGGTAGATCGCGGGGTACTTCATCGTCACCTTGGAGCCGATGTTCCCATCGACCCACTCCATGGTCGCGCCGGCGTCGCAGGTCGCGCGCTTGGTGACGAGGTTGTAGACGTTGTTCGACCAGTTCTGGATCGTCGTGTAGCGGCAGCGGCCGCCCTTCTTCACGATGATCTCCACCACCGCGGAGTGCAGCGAGTCACTGGAGTAGATCGGCGCCGTGCAGCCCTCGACGTAGTGCACGTAGGCGTCCTCGTCGACGATGATCAGGGTCCGCTCGAACTGGCCCATGTTCTCGGTGTTGATCCGGAAGTAGGCCTGCAGCGGGATGTCGACGTGCACGCCCTTCGGCACGTAGATGAACGAGCCGCCCGACCAGACCGCGGTGTTGAGCGCGGCGAACTTGTTGTCGCCCACCGGGATCACGGTGTTGAAGTACTCCTGGAAGAGCTCCGGGTGCTCCTTCAGCGCGGTGTCGGTGTCCTTGAAGATGACGCCCTGCGCCTCGAGGTCCTCGCGGATCGAGTGGTAGACGACCTCCGACTCGTACTGCGCGGCGACACCGGCGACGAGACGCTGCTTCTCCGCCTCGGGGATGCCGAGCCGGTCGTAGGTGTTCTTGATGTCCTCGGGCAGGTCCTCCCACGAGGCCGCCTGCTTCTCGCTGGAGCGCACGAAGTACTTGATGTTGTCGAAGTCGATGCCCGACAGGTCCGAGCCCCAGGTGGGCATGGGCTTGCGGCCGAAGAGCTTCAGGCCCTTCAGCCGGAGGTCGAGCATCCACTGCGGCTCGCTCTTCTTCTCCGAGATGTCGCGCACGACGTCCTCGTTGAGGCCCCGCTTGGCGACGGACCCGGCGTCGTCGCGGTCGGCCCAGCCGAACTGGTAGCGGCCGATGCCCTTCAGCTCCGGGTTGAGCTGCTCGACCTTGGTCGAGCCGTCGGACGGAGCGATGCTGTGAGGGGACGTCATCGAGCGCCTACTTTCGTCGAGGTCTGGGTGGTGTGCGGGATGCAGGTCGTGCAGACACCGTCGCCGTGGGCGATCGTCGCCAGCCGCTGGACGTGACGTCCGAGCACCCGGCCGATGGCCTCGGTCTCGGCCTCGCACAGCTGCGGGAACTCCTGGGCGACGTGGGAGACCGGGCAGTGCTGCTGGCACAGCTGCTCGGCCGCGGCGAGCCCGTCGAGGAGCGGCAGCGACCGCACGGAGGCGGCGTACCCCTCGCTGGAGAAGACCTTGGCGAGCGCCTCGGCCGGGGTCAGGTCGGGCTCGGCGGCCATGACGGTCGCGTAGTCGCGCTCGATGAACTCCACCCGGCGCCGGGCGAACTCGAGCACGGCGTCGTCGCCACCGGTCTCGGCGAGGTAGCGGAGCGCCTGGACGGCGAGGTCGTCGTACTGCTGGTCGAAGTGCTCGCGCCCCGCGTCGGTGATCGCGAACACCTTGGCCGGGCGGCCGCGCCCGCGGCTCGTGGTCGGTCGCGGGTCGCGCGCCTCGAGGACGCCCTGGTCGAGCAGGTGGTCGAGGTGGCGGCGTACGGCGGCCGGGGTCAGCGCGAGCCGCTCGGCCAGGTCGGCGGCCGTGGACGGACCGTCGACCAGGATCGACCGCACGACCCGCTCCCGGGTCGGCTGGTCGGCGGCGCCGGGGGCGGCACCTGCCTGGTCGGTGAATTCCACAACGCCAGTGTGCCGTTAATGTCTGGATCGGTTCAAGTAAGGGTCTCCTAACCCCTGTGCCCCCGGCCCCGGCCCTTCCGGAGAGCGTCGCCGGTTCGGGGATAGGGTGCGTCCCATGCCGGGATCCATCCTTGGGACACAGGTACGCCGGGTCGAGGACCAGGAGCTGCTGCTGGGTCAGGGCACCTTCGTCGACAACATGCACCTCGACGGCCAGGCGCACGCCGTGTTCGTCCGCAGCCCCTTCGCGCACGCTCGGATCACGGGCATCGACACGGCCGAGGCGGCCGCAGCCCCCGGGGTGCTGGCGGTCTACACCGCCGACGACCTCGGGCGCGAGGCGATCAAGAGCTTCGCGAACGTGAACAAGCAGGCCCCGCGCGCGGCGCTCGCGGTCGACAAGGTCCGCTACGCGGGGGACCCGGTCGCGCTTGTGGTCGCCGAGACCCGCGCCCAGGCCGTGGACGCCGCCGAGCTCGTCGACGTCGACTACGACGACCTGCCGGCCGTGACCGACATCGAGGAGGCGCTCGCCGACGGCGCTCCCCTGCAGTTCGAGGAGATCGGCTCGAACGTCGCGACGGTCCGCGCCGCCAAGGACACCTCGGACGTGCTGGACGACGCCGACCACGTGGCCCGGGTGCGGATGGTCAACCAGCGCATCGCGGTCGCCCCGATCGAGGGCAACGCGATCCTGGTCAGCCCCACGAGCGACGGGATCGAGGTCTGGATCTCCACCCAGCACCCCCACCTGGCCCGCGACCTCCTGGCGGACGCGACCGGCCTCGATGCCGAGCACGTCCGCGTGGTCGCGCCCCACGTCGGCGGCGCGTTCGGCGGGAAGGCTGGATCCACCTCCGACCACGCCGCGATCGCGATCGCCGCGCGCACGCTCGGCCGGCCGGTCAAGTGGGCCGAGACCCGGAGCGAGGCCATGCTCTCGATGCAGGGCCGCGGACAGGTGCAGTACGTCGAGCTCGGGGTGAAGAACGACGGCACGATCACGGGGCTCCGCATGCGGGTACTCGGCGAGTGCGGGGCGTACGCCGGCTTCGGCGGCGCCCTGGCCGTGGGGCCGACGTACATCATGGCTCCGGGTCCGTACGTCGTCCCCCGCCTGCGCTTCGACGCGGTCGCGGTGATGACGAACACCTCGCCGGTGGGCGCCTTCCGGGGCGCGGGGCGCCCCGAGGCCGCAGCCGCCATCGACCGGGTGGTCGACGTCGCCGCCCAGGAGCTCGGCATCCTCCCCGAGGAGATCCGCCGGAAGAACCTGATCCCGAAGGACGCGTTCCCGTACGAGACGATCACCGGCCAGACCTACGACGTCGGCGACTACGAGCTGCCGCTGCAGGAGGCACTCAGGATCGCGGACGTCGACGCCGCGCGAGCCGAGCAGCGGCGCCGGATCGACGCCGGCGAGTCGCGGCTCCTCGGCATCGGGATGTCGACGTACGTCGAGATCACCGGCTTCGGCGGGTCCGAGTTCGGCTCGGTGCAGATCCACGAGGACGGCTCCGCGACCGTGATGGCGGGCACGTCCGCGCACGGGCAGGGCCACGCGACGTCGTTCTCGATGATCGTCTCCGACACGCTCGGGATCCCGCTCGACCGGATCCGCTACCGGCAGTCCGACACCGCGATCGTCCGCACGGGCGGCGGTACCGGTGGCTCGCGCTCGCTCCAGCTCGGCGGGAACGCCGTCAGCAAGGCCGCCGGCGAGACCCGCGAGCAGGCGCTGGCGGTCGCGGCACGGATGCTCGAGGCCAACCCCGAGGACGTCGTCCTGGACGACGACGGCTTCGGCGTCGCCGGCGTCCCCGGCAGCCGGATCTCGTGGCCCGAGCTCGCGGCGTACGCCCACGAGCACGACGGTGGCCTCGGTGTCGACACCGACTACACGCAGGACGGCGCGACGTTCCCGTTCGGCGCGCACGTCTCGATCGTGGAGGTCGACGTCGAGACCGGGCAGGTGCGCCCCCTCCGGCACGTGATGGTCGACGACTGCGGTCGCATCGTGAACCCGCTGATCGTGGCCGGGCAGCAGCACGGCGGCGGCATCCAGGGCATCAGCCAGGCGCTCTGGGAGGAGATGGTGTACGACGAGGACGGCACGCCGATCACCAGCTCCTTCGCCGACTACGCGCTGCCGACGGCCGCGGACGGGATCCAGCTCGAGGCCTCGAACACCGAGACCCCCACCCCGGTGAACCCGATCGGCGCGAAGGGCATCGGCGAGTCGGCGTCGATCGGGTCGACACCGGCGGTGCAGAACGCCGTCGTCGACGCGCTGAAGCACCTCGGGGTGAAGCACGTCGACCTGCCGTGCACCCCGGAGCGCGTGTGGCGCGAGATCCAGAGCCCGCGTGCCGACGTGTGGCGCGAGCCGCCCGCCGTCTTCGACACCCTCCAGACCGACGGCGACGAGCCCGACATGGTCGAGGCCTAGCCGCGTTCCTACACTTGGCGCGTGTCAGCACCGCTCGATCCCTCGGCCGGGCCGGCCGTCGAGATCGACGGGCTGGTCATGCGGTACGGCGACAAGGTCGCGGTCGACGGGCTCTCGCTGACGGTCGTGCGCGGCACGATCACCGCGGTCCTCGGGCCGAACGGCGCCGGCAAGACCACCACTCTCGAGACGGCCGAGGGTTATCGCACGCCCCAGGCGGGGTCGGTCCGCGTCCTCGGGCTCGACCCGGTGCGCGACCGGCGGGCCCTGCTCCCTCGCATCGGGGTGATGCTGCAGGGCGGCGGCGCCTGGAGCGGTGTCCGGGCCGACGAGATGCTGCGACACGTCGCCAGGCTCCACGCCCATCCGCTCGACCTGGACGCCCTGTCCGAGCGGCTGGGTCTCGGCGAGTGCGGCCGCACGCCGTACCGGCGACTCTCCGGCGGGCAGCAGCAGCGGCTCGGGCTGGCCCTGGCGATCGTCGGGCGGCCCGAGATCGTGTTCGTCGACGAGCCGACCGCCGGGATGGACCCGGCCGCCCGGCGCACCACGTGGGAGCTGCTCGAGGAGCTCCGCACGGCCGGCGTGACGGTCGTGCTCACCACCCACTACATGGACGAGGCCGAGCGGCTGGCCGACCGCATCCACATCATCGACCACGGCCGGATGATCGCCAGCGGGTCACCGCTCGAGCTCACCCGGGGTGGTGGCTCGGCCACGATCCGGCTCGTCGTGACCAAGCCGTTCCCGCCCGACGCACCGGCCTCGCTGCGCCGTGCGCTCGGCGATCGGGTCGAGGTGACGATGCTCGACGAGCTGAGCATCGTGGTGACCGGGCCCGCCGACGCGTCCAGCCTGGCCGTCGTGTCGCGCTGGTGCGAGGAGAACGACGTGCTGCCGGAGTCGCTGACGCTGGGTCAGCGCACGCTCGAGGACGTGTTCCTCGAGCTCACCGGACGGCAGCTGGCGTCATGAGCACGCTCGACCTGTCGCCGCGGCCCGGGGCCGCTTCGTTCCCGAGGATGGTCGCGGCGCAGGCCGCCATGGAGGCCCGGCTGATGCTGCGCAACGGCGAGCAGCTGCTCCTGGCCGTCGTGATCCCGGTGATCGTCCTGGTCGGCGGCGTGAAGGGCGCCGACCACGTCGACCTCGGCCTGTCCCACCGGCCGGTCGACGTGTTCACGCCCGGGGTGCTGGCGCTCGCGGTGATGTCGACGGCCTTCACGTCCCTGGCGATCGCCACCGGTTTCGAGCGCCGGTACGGCGTGATCAAGCGGCTCGGCTCCTCGCCGCTCCCCCGGTCCGGACTGCTCGCCGGCAAGGTCGGCGCCCTGCTCCTGGTCGAGGTCTTCCAGGTGGCGGTGATCTCGGTGGTCGGGCTGCTGCTCGGCTGGGACCCGGCCGACGGCTTCCTCGGCTGCCTCCTCGCCCTCGTGCTCGGGACCGGCGCCTTCGCGGCGCTCGGCCTGTTCCTCGCCGGGGTGCTCCGCGCCGAGGCGACGCTGGCCGCCGCGAACCTCGTCTACCTCCTGCTCCTCGCCGCCGGTGCCGTGGTGCTGCCCAGCTCGTCGTACGGCGCGTTCGGCCACGTCACGCGCTGGCTGCCCTCGGGCGCCCTCGGCGACGCGATGCGCCACGCCTGCCTCGACGGCGGCATCGGCTGGCGGGACCTCGGCGTCCTCGTCGTCTGGGGCGCCCTGGGGACCGCCCTCACTGCCCGGACGTTCCGGTGGGAATGATGACGGCCGGCGTGGGAGTGAGCGTGTGGCTGCGGCGGTTCGCCTGGGCCACGCTCGCCGCCAACCTGCTGCTCATCGTGACCGGCGGTGCGGTGCGCCTGACCGACTCCGGCCTCGGCTGCCCGACCTGGCCGCGCTGCACCGACTCGTCGTTCACGCCGCACGGCACGATCGGCCCGCACCAGCTGGTGGAGTTCGGCAACCGCACCCTCACGTTCGTGCTGGTCGCGATCGCGGTCGCGACCTTCGTCGCGGCGCGCCTCGGCGCCCGGCAGCTGGGCCGGCCCGACCTCCTGCGGCTCGCGGTCGTGCTGGCGCTGGCGATCCCGGCGCAGGCGGTGCTCGGCGGCATCACGGTGCTCACCGACCTGAACCCCTGGGTCGTCTCGCTCCACCTCGTGCTCTCGCTCGGGATCGTGTCGCTGGCGGTGCTGTTCCTGCACCGGCTCGACCACCCGCCGAGCGCGCGGGCCACCGGGGTCGTGCCGACGCTCGCGTGGACGACGTACGCCGTGACCTGGGCGGTCCTCTATGCCGGCACCGCGGTCACCGGCTCGGGGCCCCATGCCGGCGACGCGAGCTCCCCGCGCAACGGTCTCGACCCGCTCGACGTCAGCCAGTTCCATGCCGACCTCGTGTTCCTGCTGATCGGGCTGACGGTCGGGCTCGGCTTCGCCCTGCGCGCAACCGGGGGCGACCAGCGCCCGGTCGCCGCCCTCGCGGCGGTCGAGGTGATGCAGGCGGTCGTCGGGTTCGTGCAGTACTTCGCCGGGCTGCCGATCGGGGTCGTCATGCTGCACATGCTCGGCGCCGGGCTGGTCGTCGCCGCCGCCACCTGGCTGCTGGTCACCGTCCTGGACCCCGTCGCCGAGGGCCGGACGTGGACGACGGTTGGCCTGCACCCCCGTGGGCAGGCCAACCGTCGTACCTCTACAGACGAACCGTAGGTCCGTTCGGTTGCCTTCGCCGTCGAATTCCTCAGAAAAACCCAGGTACGCCGGCCCTCGCGGAGGCGCGGTCTCAGCGGAGCAGCGGCTCGAGCGCGACGGCCACGAACAGCAGGGAGAGATAGAGGTTCGAGGCGTGGAACAGCACCATCGGCCGGATCTCGCTCAGGTCCTCGGTGCCGCGGGCACGCCCCCACATCCGGTGGGCCTGCACCAGGAACACCGCGCCCAGGACGGCCGCCACCGCCGGGTAGACGGGCCCGGTGCCGGCGACCGGCCACAGCAGCAGCGAGGTCGCGACCATCACCCAGCTGTACAGGACGATCTGGCGCCCGACGACCTCCGCGGGAGCCACCACGGGCAGCATCGGCACGGCGACCCCGGCATAGTCCTCGCGGTAGCGCAGCGCCAGGGCCCAGGTGTGGGGCGGCGTCCAGAAGAAGACCACGAGGAACAGCACCACCGGGGGCCAGGCCAGGTGGTCGGTCACCGCGGTCCAGCCGATCAGCGCCGGGAAGCAGCCCGCGAGGCCGCCCCAGACGATGTTCTGGGTCGTCCGCCGCTTGAGCAGCATCGTGTAGACGAAGAGGTAGAAGCACTCCGCCAGCAGTGACAGCACGGCCGACAGCGGGTTGACCCAGACGTAGAGGATCGCGGTCGCCAGGACGCCGAGGACGACGCCGAAGACCAGCGCGGCCGCGGGTGTGACGATGTGGCGCGGGATCGCCCGGCGCCGCGTGCGGCGCATCTGCTCGTCGATGTCGCGGTCGTAGACGCAGTTGAGCGCCGATGCCGAGCCGGCGGAGAGCGCCCCGCCGACGACCGTGGCGACGACCAGCCCGAGGGCGGGTACGCCGCCGGCCGCGAAGAACATCACCGGCACCGTCGTCAGCAGCAGCAGCTCGATGACCCGCGGCTTCGTGAGGCCGACGTACGCCGCCACCACGTCGCGGAGGCCCGCCCGGTCGGTGGCCCGAGGGAGATCCGGCTTCGACGCGGCCGGTGCTCGGTGGCCGACGTATGTCACACAGGGTCCTCGGGTACGGGCGGGTGAAGGGACGGTGAAGGGGAGCAGGCGCCTCGCAGTGTATCTCCCGGGGTGAGTAGGCTCGGAGACGGCTGAGCAGTCCCCTTCGGGGGGATCCGTCCGACGTGTTCGGGAAGGAAATCCGCGTGAGTCCGAGACCCGCCAAGCTCGACTGGAACGAGCTGGACGACAAGGCCGTCGACACCGTTCGCGTGCTCGCCATGGACGCCGTGCAGAAGGTCGGCAACGGCCATCCCGGCACGGCCATGAGCCTCGCGCCGGCGGCGTACCTGCTGTTCCAGAAGGTGATGCGGCACAACCCCGCCGACCCGCACTGGCCGGGGCGCGACCGGTTCGTGCTCAGCTGCGGCCACTCCAGCCTGACCCTCTACATCCAGCTGTTCCTCGGCGGCTGGGGCCTCGAGCTCGAGGACCTCGAGGCGCTGCGCACCTGGGGCAGCAAGACCCCGGGCCACCCGGAGTACGGCCACACCGCCGGCGTCGAGACCACCACCGGCCCGCTCGGCCAGGGCATCGGCAACGCCGTGGGCATGGCGATGGCCGCGCGCCGCGAGCACGGTCTGCTCGACCCGAACGCGCCCCTGGGCGGCTCGCCGTTCGACCACCAGATCTACGCGCTGTGCTCCGACGGCGACATCGAGGAAGGTGTGTCCGCGGAGGCCTCCGCGATCGCCGGCGTGCAGCAGCTCGGCAACCTCACCCTGATCTACGACCACAACCGGATCTCGATCGAGGACAACACCGACATCGCGCTCTCCGAGGACGTCGGTGCCCGCTACGAGGCGTACGGCTGGCACGTCCAGCACGTCGACTGGACCCACGGCGGCACGAAGTATCAGGAGGACGTGCCCGCGCTCTACGACGCGATCCGCAAGGCCGAGGCCGTCACCGACAAGCCCAGCTTCATCGTGCTGCACACGATCATCGCCTGGCCCGCGCCGAACGCACAGAACACCGGCAAGGCGCACGGCTCGGCCCTCGGGGCCGACGAGGTCGCGGCGACCAAGAAGGTGCTCGGCTTCGACCCCGAGAAGACCTTCGAGGTCCCGACCGGCGTCCTCGAGCACACCCGCCAGGCCGTGGAGCGCGGGAAGGCCGCACAGGCCGCGTGGGACGAGGAGTACGCCGCGTGGGCGCGCAAGCCGTCGGCCGACACCGAGCTCTTCGACCGGCTGCAGAAGCGGGCCCTGCCCGAGGGCTGGGCCGACCACCTGCCGACCTTCGAGGCGGACGAGAAGGGGATGGCGACGCGGAAGGCGTCCGGCACGGTGATCAACGCGATCGCCGAGCACGTGCCCGAGCTCTGGGGCGGCTCGGCCGACCTCGCGGAGTCCAACAACACGACGATCGAGGGCGTCCCCTCCTTCCTGCCGGGTGACCGGGCCACGAAGATGTGGCGGGCCGACCCGCTCGCCGGCCGCGTGCTCCACTTCGGCATCCGCGAGCACGGCATGGGCGCGATCATGAACGGCATCGCGGCGCACGGCGGCACGCGCGTGTTCGGCGGCACCTTCCTCACCTTCTCCGACTACATGCGCGGCTCGGTCCGGCTCGCGGCGATCATGGGCCTTCCGGTCACCTACGTCTGGACCCACGACTCCATCGGGCTCGGCGAGGACGGCCCCACCCACCAGCCGGTGGAGCACCTCGCCGCGCTGCGCGCGATCCCGGGCCTCGACATCGTCCGCCCGGCCGACGCCAACGAGACCGCCGCCTGCTGGCAGGCGATCCTGGAGCACCCGGACCGGCCCACCGGCCTGGTCCTCACCCGGCAGAACGTCCCGACGTACCCGCGCGGCGAGGACGGGTTCTCCGACACCAGCAACGTCCACCGGGGCGGGTACGTCCTGCTCGACGTCGACGGCGGGCTGCCCGACGTCGTCCTGGTCGGCACCGGGTCGGAGGTCCAGCTGGCGGTGAAGGCCCGCGAGCTGCTGGCCGCCGACGGCGTCAGGGCGCGCGTGGTGTCCATGCCGTGCCGGGAATGGTTCGACTCCCAGGAGGCTTCGTACCGGGAGACGGTCATCCCGCCGACCGTGAAGGCCCGGGTGTCCGTCGAGGCGGCCGTCGGGCAGGGATGGCGCGAGGTCGTGGGCGACCACGGCCGGATCGTCTCGCTGGAGCACTACGGCGCGTCCGCCGACTACGCGCGCATCTACCAGGAGTTCGGCATCACCGCCGAGGCCGTCGCCGCGGCGGCCCAGGACAGCATCCGGAGCGCCACCCACTGAAAACTGGAGGGGAACATGACCGACCGCCTCAAGCAGCTCTCCGATGCGGGAGTCTCCATCTGGCTCGACGACCTCTCGCGTGAACGGCTCGAGACGGGCAACCTCGCCGACCTGGTGAAGAACCAGCACGTCGTCGGCGTCACCAGCAACCCGTCGATCTTCCAGTCCGCACTCTCCGAGGGAGAGCGGTACGACCCGCAGATCCGGGAGCTGGCGTCCCAGGGCGCCGACACCGACCGCGCGGTGCGCGTCATCACCACCGACGACGTCCGCGACGCCTGCCGGGTCCTGCGGCCGGCGTACGACGCGAGCGACACGGTCGACGGCCGTGTCTCGATCGAGGTCTCCCCCGGACTCGCCCACGACACCCCGGGCACCGTGAAGGAGGCGGCCGAGCTCTGGGAGACCGTGGGCGAGCCGAACCTCTACATCAAGATCCCCGGCACGAAGGAGGGCTGGCCGGCCATCACCGAGACCCTCGCCGCCGGGATCCCGGTGAACGTGACGCTGATCTTCGGTCTCGAGCAGTACCACCACGTCATGGAGGCGTTCGTCACCGGGCTCGAGAAGGCGCAGGAGAACGGCCACGACCTCTCCCAGGTGCAGTCGGTCGCGTCGTTCTTCGTCTCCCGAGTGGACACCGAGATCGACAAGCGGCTCGACGCGTCGGACGCCGATGCGTCCCTCAAGGGCAGGGCCGGGGTCGCCAACGCGCGGCTCGCCTACCAGGCGTACGAGGAGTTCTTCACCGGCGACCGCTGGGCCGCCCTCGAGGCCGCGGGCGCCCGCAAGCAGCGGCCGCTCTGGGCCTCGACCGGCGTGAAGAACCCCGACTACAAGGACACGATGTACGTCGACGACCTCGTGGTCGAGAACACCGTGAACACGATGCCGGAGAAGACCCTCCACGCCGTGGAGGACCACGGCGAGATCGAGGGCGACCAGGTGCGGCCGAACTACGCCGACGCCGAGGCCACCATGAAGGCGCTCGCGGACGCCGGGATCGACTACGACGACGTGATCGAGGTGCTGATCAAGGAGGGCGTCGAGAAGTTCATCACGGCCTGGGACGAGCTGCTGTCCTCCGTGACCGAGGCCCTCGAGGCCGCCCGGAAGGGAGAGGAGTGACCGAGGCCCCCGTCGACCCGACCTCGACGGAGGCCTGGGCCCGGCTCCTCGGCCTGGCCGACGGCTTCAAGGCCGACCTGCGCGGCTGGTTCGCGGCCGACCCCGGCCGGGCCGACCGTCTCAGCTTCCCGGCGGCCGACCTGCACGTCGACCTCTCCAAGTCGCTGCTCGACGACGACGTGCTCGCCGCGCTGCTCGACCTCGCCGAGCAGGTCGGCGTCGCCGGCCGGCGCGACGCGATGTTCGCCGGGGAGCACGTCAACGTCAGCGAGGACCGCGCGGTGCTGCACACGGCGCTGCGCGACCCGGAGGGGTTCAGCCTCGAGGTCGACGGCCAGGACGTCGTCGCCGAGGTGCACGACGTGCTCCGCCGCGTCTACGCCTTCGCCGACGACGTGCGCAGCGGGACCTGGACCGGCGTCACCGGCGAGCGGATCCGGACGGTCGTCAACATCGGCATCGGCGGCTCCGACCTCGGCCCGGTGATGGCCTACGAGGCGCTGGCGCCGTACCGGCAGGACGGGCTGGAGTGCCGGTTCATCTCCAACATCGACCCGACCGACGCCGCGACGACGCTGTCCGGGCTCGACCCGGCGACCACGCTGTTCATCGTCTCGAGCAAGACGTTCGGGACGCTCGAGACCCTCACCAACGCCCGGCTCTGCCGGTCCTGGCTGCTCGAGGGACTGAGCGGGCACGACTCGGGCGAGGCCGTCCGCAAACACTTCGTCGCGGTCTCGACGGCTCTGGACAAGGTCGAGGCGTTCGGGATCGACCCGGCCAACGCGTTCGGCTTCTGGGACTGGGTCGGTGGTCGCTACTCGATGGACTCCGCCATCGGGACCTCGCTCGCCGTGGCCATCGGCCCGGAGCGGTTCGCCGAGATGCTGGCCGGCTTCCACGCGATGGACGAGCACTTCCGGACGACCGAGCCCGCGCGCAACGTGCCGTTGCTGATGGGGCTGCTCAACGTCTGGTACACGAACTTCCTCGGCGCCCAGAGCCACGCGGTGCTGCCGTACTCCCAGCTGATGCACCGGTTCCCGGCGTACCTCCAGCAGCTCACGATGGAGTCCAACGGCAAGGGCGTGCGCTGGGACGGTACGCCGGTCACGACGTCCACCGGCGAGGTGTTCTGGGGCGAGCCGGGCACCAACGGCCAGCACGCGTTCTACCAGCTGATCCACCAGGGCACCCGGCTGATCCCGGCGGACTTCATCGCCTTCGCGAACCCGGCGTACCCGCTGCGGGACGGCGACACCGACGTGCACGAGCTGTTCCTCGCCAACTTCTTCGCCCAGACCAAGGCCCTGGCCTTCGGAAAGACCGCCGACGAGGTGCGCGCCGAGGGGACCGCCGAGGCGATCGTCCCCGCCCGGGTCTTCACCGGCGACCGGCCGACGACGTCGATCATGGCGGGCGAGCTCAGCCCGTCCGTCCTCGGCCAGCTGGTCGCGCTCTACGAGCACATCACCTTCACCGAGGGCGCCGTCTGGGGCATCGACAGCTTCGACCAGTGGGGCGTCGAGCTCGGCAAGCAGCTGGCCCAGGAGCTCGCGCCGGCGATCGCCGGCGAGGAGGCGGCGCTGGCCGACCAGGACGCCTCGACCCGGGCCCTGATCACCTACTACCGCGCGCACCGCCGCTCATGAACGCGATCCGACGGCTGGGTCAACCCGCTGCGCGACCCGCGCGACCGCCGCCTGCCGCGGATCGCGGGTCCGTGCGGGATGGTGCTGTTCGGCGTCACCGGCGACCTGTCGCAGAAGAAGGTGATGCCCGCGATCTACGACCTCGCCAACCGCGGCCTCCTGCCCCCGGGCTTCAGCCTGGTCGGCTACGCCCGGCGCGACTGGGCGCACGAGGACTTCGCCCAGGTGGTGCACAACGCGGTCAAGCAGCACGCCCGCACCGAGTTCCGCGAGGAGGTGTGGAACCAGCTCGCCGAGGGCTTCCGGTTCGTGCCCGGCACGTTCGACGACGACCAGGCCTTCAGCACCCTGCGCCGCACCCTCGAGGAGCTCGACGAGGTGCGGGGCACCGGCGGCAACCACGCCTTCTACCTCGCCATCCCCCCGGGGTTCTTCGGACAGGTCGTCGGACAGCTCAAGGAGCACGAGCTGGCCGAGCCGGCCCCCGGCTCCTGGCGTCGGGTGGTGGTCGAGAAGCCGTTCGGCCACGACGAGGAGTCGGCCCGCGAGCTGAACGCCACGCTGGCCTCGGTCTTCCCGAGCGGCTCGATCTTCCGGATCGACCACTACCTCGGCAAGGAGACCGTGCAGAACGTCCTGGCGACCCGGTTCGCCAACGCGATGTTCGAGCCCATCTGGAACTCCAACTACGTCGACCACGTGCAGATCACGATGGCCGAGGACATCGGGATCGGCAGCCGGGCCGGCTACTACGACGGCATCGGCGCGGCCCGCGACGTCATCCAGAACCACCTGCTCCAGCTGATGTCGCTGGTGGCGATGGAGGAGCCGACGTCGTTCGACGCCGACAGCCTGCGCATCGAGAAGCTCAAGCTGCTCCAGTCGGTCCGGCTCCCCCGCCGGCTCGACCTGACGACCGCCCGCGGCCAGTACGCCGCCGGGTGGCAGGGCGGCGAGAAGGTCGCCGGCTTCCTCGAGGAGGAGGGCGTCCGCAAGACCTCGGCCACCGAGACGTACGCCGCGGTCACGCTGCACGTCGACAACCGCCGCTGGGCCGGCGTCCCGTTCTACCTGCGCACGGGCAAGCGCCTCGGCCGCCGGGTGACCGAGGTCGCCGTGGTGTTCAAGCCGGCGCCGCACCTGCCGTTCACCCGCGCGGCGACCGAGGAGCTCACCCACAACGCCCTGGTGCTCCGGATCCAGCCCGACGAGGGCATGACCCTGCGGTTCGGGTCGAAGGTGCCGGGCACGCAGATGGAGATCCGCGACGTGAACATGGACTTCGCCTACGGCGGGTCGTTCACCGAGTCGAGCGCCGAGGCCTACGAGCGGCTCATCCTCGACGTCCTGCTCGGCGACCCGCCGCTGTTCCCGCGGCACGCCGAGGTGGAGCGGGCATGGCAGATCCTCGACCCGGTGCTCGACCACTGGGCGAAGAAGGGGAGGCCGGAGGCCTACGAGTCCGGCACGTGGGGGCCGGCCTCCGCCGACGCGATGCTGGCCCGCGACGGCCGCGCCTGGAGGCGGCCATGAGGGGACGGATCCCGTGATCGAGCTCATCGACACCAACGCTGCGGGCATCGCCGCCGAGTTCGTGGCCTCGCGGCTGCGCGCCGGCAGCCCGGCCATGAGCATGGTGATGACCCTGGTCATCGTCGTCGACGAGGACACCGCGGACGACGCGATGCAGGTCGCGCGGCAGGCCTCGCACGAGCACCCGGCCCGGGTGCTCGGCGTGATCCTCGGCAACGCCCGCGGTGCGTCCCAGATCAACGCGCAGGTCGGAACCGGAGCCGGCTGGACCGGCGAGACCGCGCTGATCCGGCTGCACGGCGAGGTGGTCAAGCACGCCGAGTCGGTGGTGCTGCCGCTGCTCCTGCCGGACTCACCGGTCGCGATCTGGTGGCCCTCCGACCCGCCCGAGGACCCGGCGTCCGACCGGCTCGGCAGCCTGGCGCAACGCCGGATCACCGATGCCGCCGCGGCCACGCGGGCGAAGGGCAAGGCGATCCACGTCCAGTGTGCGTCGTACCACCCGGGGAACTCCGACCTGGCCTGGACCCGCATCACGCCGTGGCGCGCGCTGCTGGCCGCGGCGCTGGACCAGCAGCCGCTCAAGGTGACCGGCGGCTCGGTGACCGCCGAGCGGATCAGCCCCAGCGCCGACCTGCTGGTCGCGTGGCTGGCCGACCGGCTGAAGGTGCACGTGGACCGGAAGGGCTCCAACGGGCCCGGCATCACCGAGGTCCGCCTCGACACCAAGGAGGGACCGATCGTGATCTCGCGGCGCGACGGACGCCTCGCGACGTACTCCTCGCCCGACCGACCGGACCGGCCCGTGGCGCTCAAGCGCCGCCAGCTCCCGGAGCTGCTCGCGGAGGAGCTGCGGCGGCTGGACGAGGACGACGTGTACGCCGCCACGGCGCGCAAGCTGATGAAGCTGCGCCTGTCGTGAACGGGCGACCGGTCCCTCGCGTGGAGGTCCACGACTCGGCCGACGAGCTCGCCACGACCGTCGCCGGCGCCTTCCTGCGGCTGCTCGCGGTGCACCAGGCAGACGGCGAGGTGCCGCAGGTGGCGCTCACCGGCGGCACGATCGCGGAGAAGATCCACCGCGAGATCGCCCGACTCGGTGCGGACAGCGACGTCGACTGGAGCCGGGTGGAGTTCTTCTGGGGCGACGAGCGGTACGTCGCCCCCGACTCCGACGACCGGAACGCCGTCTCGGCCCGAGCGGTGATGCTCGACGTGCTACCGGTGGACCCCGCCCGGATCCACGAGATCCCGTCCACGGCGGACGCCGACACCGTCGACGCCGCGGCCGCGGCGTACGCCGACACCGTCCGGGCCATGGACCGCGGTGCCTTCGACCTGCTGATGCTCGGGGTCGGGCCGGACGGCCACATCGCCTCGCTCTTCCCCGGCTTCCCCCAGCTGGACCTCGACGACGCGGTCACGGCCGGGGTGACCGGCTCCCCCAAGCCGCCGCCCGAGCGGGTCACGCTCACCTTCCCGGCGCTCGCCCGGTCCCACGAGGTGTGGTTCGTGGTCAGCGGGTCCGACAAGGCCGCGGCCGTGGGCCGCGCCCTCGCGGCCGACCCGCCGGACGTCCACGAGATCCCGGCGGCCGGCGTCCGCGGTCAGGCGGAGACGATCTGGTTCCTCGACCGCGAGTCGGCGTCGCAGGTGCCCTGACGCCACGTTCGGTGGTCGAGCCTCTCGTTCGATGCTCGAGCCTCCCGTTCGATGCTCGAGCCTCCCGTTCGATGCTCCAGCCTCCCGTTCGATGCTCGAGCCTCCCGTTCGATGGTCGAGCCGGTCGAGCCGCTAGGCGAGACCGAGTCGAGACCCGAAGGCCCCAGGCACTGTCACCGCGTTTCGACGCGCTCGTGCGACCTCGTCCCTCAGTCGCGTCGCTTGCTCAACCTGGCCACGCCCACGCCGCGCCTTCGTTCCTCAGGCGCGCGACTGCGTGTCTCAGAAGATGATCTCCCCGGACTTCCGGCGGCTGCGGAGCAGCTGGATCGCCTCGTCCAGGATCGTCTCGGCCTCGGCGTCGGAGCGGCGCTCCTTCACGTAGGCGAGGTGCGTCTTGTACGGCTCGATCTTCGGCGCCGGCGGCGGGTTCTCCGAGTCGAGGCTCGCCGGCAGCCCGCACTTGGGGCAGTCCCACGAGTCGGGCACCACGGCATCGACGGCGAAGGTCACCACCGAGCGGTGCTCGTGCGAGCAGAAGTAGGTGACGGCCTGCCGTGGCGCGGCCTCACCGCGCTCGGCCTCGCCCATCGGTCCAGCACCGACCCGGCTCCCACGGATCGCGTTCCCTCCACCAGCCACTTCCGACGGACCTTTCTCTCAGGAGTAGGCCCGTAACAGGCCCAGGGCGATGACGCAGGCGAACCAGATGGACCCGACACCGATCGTGAACCGGTCCAGGTTCCGCTCCGCGACCGAGGATCCCCCGAGCGAGCTGGACACACCGCCGCCGAACATGTCGGACAACCCGCCCCCGCGGCCCTTGTGGAGCAGCACGAGGAGCACCAGCAGACAGCTCGTGATCACGAGCAGAATGGTGAAGACGGTGGTCACGAGGGCATAGCCTACGTCACCCTTCGGGGCATCCAGAACCGGCCCACGGGCCGGTCTGGACCGGCGCCCACCGCCGTCACAGGGTGGGCATGTCGTAGAAGCGGCAGATCCCGCCGAACTCCTCGGCCTGGAGGCTGGCGCCGCCGACCAGGGCGCCGTCGACGTCCGCCTGGGCCATGATCCCGGCGATGTTGGCGGCCTTGACCGAGCCGCCGTAGAGGATGCGGCAGCCGTCGGCCGCCTCGTCCCCGGCGGTCTCGCGGAGCCGGCCCCGGATGGCGGCGCAGACCTCCTGCGCGTCCGCAGGAGTGGCCACCTCGCCGGTGCCGATCGCCCAGACCGGCTCGTAGGCGAAGACCAGCGAGGCGATCTCCGCCGGCTTGAACCCGGCCAGCGACCCGTCGAGCTGGGCCAGCGTGTACGGGACCTGCTCCCCGGCCTGGCGTACGTCGAGGCCCTCGCCCACGCAGACGATCGGCGTCATCGACGACGCCGCTGCCTGACGCGCCTTGGCGTTCACGAGCTCGTCGGACTCCGCATGGTGCTGGCGGCGCTCCGAGTGCCCGACGACGACGTACGAACAGCCGAGCTTGGCCAGCATCGCGGCGGAGATCTCGCCGGTGTAGGCGCCCGAGTCGTGCACGGACACGTCCTGCGCGCCGTACCGCAGCGCCAGCCGGTCGCCGTCGACCAGGGTCTGCACGGAGCGCAGGTCGGTGTACGGCGGGATCACGGCGACCTCGGTGCGGGCGAAGTCGTGCTTCTTGTCCGCCAGGATCCAGGCGAGCTTCTGGACCAGCGCCACCGCCTCGGGATGGGTCAGGTTCATCTTCCAGTTGCCCGCCATCAGCGGGATGCGGGAGGCCATGGTGGTCCTTTCAGGTGGCCGTGGTCTCGACGGGGTCCGCCGACGGAGGTTCAGCGCTCGAGGACGGCGATGCCCGGCAGCTCCTTGCCCTCGAGCAGCTCGAGGCTGGCACCGCCGCCGGTGGAGATGTGCCCGAAGGCGCTCTCGTCGAACCCGAGCTGCCGGACGGCCGCCGCGGAGTCGCCGCCGCCGACGACCGACAGCCCGTCGACCTCGGTCAGTGCCTGCGCCACGGCCTTCGTGCCGTCGGCGAAGGCGGGGGTCTCGAAGACGCCCATCGGGCCGTTCCAGAACACGGTCCGCGCGTCACCGATGGCGGCCGCGAACGCGCGCCCCGACTCGGGCCCGATGTCCAGGCCGATGCTGTCCGACGGGATCTCGCCCGCCGGTACGACGCGTGGTTGCGGCTCGCGGTCGCCGGAGGGGAACTCGGTGTCGACCACGATGTCGGTCGGCAGCAGGATCTCGACACCCGACTCGTCGGCGCGGTCGAGGTACCCGCGGACGGTGTCGATCTGGTCGTCCTCCAGCAGGCTCTTCCCGACCTCATGCCCCTGGGCGGCCAGGAAGGTGAAGACCATCCCGCCGCCGATCAGCAGCCGGTCGGCCTTGCCGAGCAGGTTGTCGATGACGCCGAGCTTGTCGGAGACCTTGGACCCGCCCAGCACCACGACGTACGGGCGCGCCGGGTCCGTGGTCAGCCGGCGGAGAACGTCGATCTCGGTCGCGACCAGCTGCCCCATCGCGTGCGGCAGCCGCAGGGCGACGTCGTACACGCTGGCCTGCTTGCGGTGCACGACCCCGAATCCGTCGGACACGAACGCGTCGGCCAGCCCGGCCAGCTGGTCGGCGAAGGCGCCACGCTGGTCGTCGTCCTTGCTGGTCTCGCCCGGGTTGAACCGGACGTTCTCCAGCACCGCGACGTCGCCGTCAGCCAGGCCGTCCACCGTGTGCTGAGCGGACGGCCCGACGGTGTCCTCCGCGAACGCCACCTTCCGGCCGAGCAGCTCGCCGAGACGGGCGGCCACGGGACGCAGCGAGTAGCGCTCCTCCGGCTCCCCCTTCGGGCGGCCCAGGTGCGCGACCACGACCACGCGCGCACCGGCCTCCGCGAGCTCCTCGATGGTCGGCACGCTGGCGCGCACGCGACCGTCGTCGGTGATCGTGCTGCCGTCGAGCGGGACGTTCAGGTCGGACCGGACGAGGACCCGCTTGCCCCGCACGTCGCCCAGCCGGTCGGACAGGGGGGCCACCGTCAGAGCGTCTTGCCGACGTACGTGATCAGGTCGGCGAGCCGGTTGGAGTAGCCCCACTCGTTGTCGTACCAGCCGACGACCTTCACCTGGTTGCCGATGACCTTGGTCAGCGGCGCGTCGAAGATGCACGACGCCGGGTCGGTGACGATGTCGGAGGACACCAGCGGGTCGGTGGAGTACTTGAGGATCCGGCCGTCGGCGGCCTTCTCGACCGCGGCGTTGACCTCGTCGACCGAGGTCTCGCGGCCCGCTTCGAAGGTGAGGTCGGTGGCGGAGCCGGTCGGCACCGGGACGCGGAGGGCATAGCCGTCGAGCTTGCCCTTCAGCTCGGGCAAGACAAGGCCGATCGCCTTGGCTGCGCCGGTCGAGGTCGGGACGACGTTGATCGCAGCCGCTCGGGCGCGCCGCGGGTCCTTGTGGATGTTGTCCTGGAGGTTCTGGTCGGCCGTGTACGCGTGGACGGTCGTCATCAGGCCGCGCACGATCTGGAACTCGTCGTTCAGGGCCTTCGCCATCGGTGCCAGGCAGTTGGTGGTGCACGAGGCGTTGGAGATCACCGTGTGGGCGTCCGGGTCGTACGTCGACTCGTTGACTCCCATCACCAGGGTCACGTCCTCGTTGGACGCCGGCGCGGAGATGATCACCTTCTTGGCGCCACCGTTGTCGACGTGGGCACGTGCCTTGGTGGCGTCGGTGAAGAACCCGGTCGACTCGACGACCACGTCGACGCCCACGTCGGCCCACTTGAGGTTGGCCGGGTCGCGCTCCTCGAACACCTTCACGACCTGGTCGCCGACGCGGATCTCGTCGGCCGTCGCGGTCACGTCGGCGTCGAGCCGGCCCAGGATCGAGTCGAACTTGAGCAGCCGGGCGAGCGAGGCGTTGTCGGTCAGGTCGTTGACAGCGACGATCTCGAGGTCGGCTCCTCCGGACTGGTCGAGTGCCCGGACGGCACGGAAGAAGTTGCGGCCGATGCGGCCGAAGCCGTTGATGCCTACGCGGACGGTCATGTGATGCTCCTCGGTCGTGAACACGGGCGTTCGGTCACCCGTCGGACAAAAGGACGCGGGCGTTCAGTCACCCACGTTTCGACTCTATCGTCCGCGCCGCTCGCACCGGTCGGGTGTTCGGCGTCAGTCCTCTTCCGCGAGCATCTCCGGCGTGAGCGAGGCCTCGGTGTCGGGGACGCCGAGCTCCTCGGCCCGCTTGTCGGCCATCGCCAGGAGCCGCCGGATGCGGCCGGCGATCGCGTCCTTGGTGAGCACCGGCTGGTGGAGCTGACCGAGCTCCTCCAGGCTGGCCTGCTTGTGCTCCAGGCGCAGGCCGCCGGCCATCTTCAGGTGGTCCGGCACCTCGTCACCGAGGATCTCCAGCGCCCGCTGGACGCGTGCCCCGGCGGCGACCGCCGCGCGGGCGGAGCGGCGGAGGTTGGCGTCGTCGAAGTTCGCGAGGCGGTTGGCCGTCGCCCGCACCTCGCGGCGCATGCGGCGCTCCTCCCAGGCCATCAGGGCCTCGTGCGCCCCGAGCCGGGTGAGCAGCTGAGAGATCGCGTCACCGTCTCGGATCACGACCCGGTCGACGCCCCGAACCTCGCGCGCCTTCGCCGGGATGCCCAGCCGGCGCGCCACCCCGACCAGGGCCAGGGCCGCCTCGGGACCGGGACAGGTCACCTCGAGCGACGACGAGCGCCCCGGCTCGGTCAGCGAGCCGTGCGCCAGGAAGGCTCCACGCCACGCGGCCACCGCGTCGCACGCGCCACCGGACACCACGGCCGGCGGCAGACCGCGCACGGGGCGTCCGCGGTTGTCGAGCAGACCGGTCTGCCGGGCCAGCGCCTCGCCGTCGCGGGTGACCCGGACCAGGTAGCGGCTGCCCTTGCGGATGCCGTTGCCCTGCACCATCGCGACGTCGCTCTGGTGACCGAAGACGTCCGCGATGTCCTTGCGGAGACGGCGCGCGGCCGCGCCGGTGTCGAGCTCGGCCTCGACGACGATCTTGCCGCTGACGATGTGCAGGCCGCCGGCGAAGCGCAGCATCGTCGACACCTCGGCCTTGCGGCAGCAGGTCTTGGTGATGGTGGTGTTCGCGATCTCCGCCTTCACCTGTGCCGTCATGGCCATGGCGCCGATCCTGCCACGTACGTCAACAACCTCCGAGCGCGGACGTGGCGCGAAGTCGCGAGATCCGGAGAGCGAGGAGGTTGAGGAGGGTCGACGCGAACCGAGCGGAGCTTGCGACGGGCTGCGCGACGCGTCTCGAAATCCGGTCGGATGACAGGTGAGACGGCGGCGCGCGGCCTCGACGAGCTCGACCGACGAAGGGGATCAGAGCTCGCCGAGGACGTCCGCGTACGCCGCCGCCAGCTTCGCCGGATCGTGACGCGGCGACCCGTCGTCGCGGGCGACGTCGACGACCCGCAGCCGCGCACCGCACGTGCGGACGAGCCGCTCGAGGTCGGTGAGGTCACCGCTCTCCCGCCGGTCGACCAGCACCGTGCCGACCGGCAGGTCGGGTGCATGGTCGAGCAGCACGCGGAGATGGTCGGCCGCCCGGAAGCCCGCGGTCTCGTCCTCCTGCCCGACGTTGAGCACGACGACGAGGTGGGCACCGGTCTCGACCAGCGCCTCGCGCAGCGTCGGCATCATCAGGTGTGGCAGCACCGACGTGAACCACGACCCCGGGCCGAGCACCGCCAGGTCGGCCGCGCGGACGGCCGCGGCCGCCTCGGGACACGGTCGCAGGTCCTCCGGGAGCAGCGAGATCGCCTCGATCGTGCCCGCGGAGGTCGCCACCGCCACCTGTCCGCGCACGGTGCTGAGCCGTTCCGGGTTCTCGGCGTACAGGCCGCTGACCTGGGCGGTGATCTCGAGGGGGGTGAGCGCCATCGGCAGCACCCGGCCCCGCGCGCCGAGCAGTCGCCCCACCCAGTCGAGGGCGGCGACGTGGTCGTCGAGGAGCTCCCAGAGGCTGACGATCAGCAGGTTGCCGGTGACGTGGCCGTTCATCTCGCCGGTGCCGGCGAACCGGTGCTGCAGCACCCGCGCCCAGGTCACTCCCCACTCGTCGTCGCCGCACAGCGCGGAGAGCGCCATCCGGAGGTCACCCGGCGGCAGCACCCCGAACTCCGACCGCAGCCGGCCCGACGAGCCCCCGTCGTCCGCGACGGTCACCACCGCGGTCAGGTCGACGGGCAGCCGCCGGAGGGCGGACAGCGAGGCGTGCAGGCCGTGACCACCACCCAGCGCCGTGACCCGATGGTGGTACGGCGAGCCGTCGTCGAGCACCGTCATTCCCGCCCGAGGTCGCGGTGGACGGTCCCGACGTCGTACCCGGCCTCGCGCAGCTGACGGGCGACCTCCTCGGCCATCGCGACGCTGCGGTGCTTGCCGCCGGTGCAGCCGACGGCGACCGACATGAACCGCTTGCCCTCGCGCAGGTAGCCCTTCGCGACGCCGGCGAGCAGCTCGACGTACCGGTCCACGAACTCCCGGGCACCGGTCTGCTCCATCACATAGGCGCTGACCTCGGGCGAGCGGCCGGTCTTCCCGCGCAGCTGCGGCACCCAGTAGGGGTTGGGCAGCCAGCGCATGTCCGCGACGAAGTCGGCGTCGACGGGGATGCCGTACTTGAAGCCGAAGCTGATCAGGGTCACCTTCAGCCGCATCGTGTCGGGCGTGCCGAACGACTCCGCGATCCGGTCGGTGAGCTGGTGGACGTTCAGGTCGGAGGTGTCGATGACCAGGTCGGCGTTCGCGCGCAGGTTGGCCAGGGCGGTGCGCTCGCGGCGGAGCCCGTCGATGAGCCGGCCGCTGGCCTGCAGCGGGTGCGGCCGGCGGGCGGCCTCCTGCCGGCGGACGAGCACCTCGTCGGTCGCGTCGAGGAAGATCAAGGTCGTGTCACGGCCGACGGCGTGCTGGGCGAGGTTGGCCTGCAGCGAGTCGAAGAACGCCCCCGACCGGACGTCCACGACGACCGCGATCGGCTGGATGGATCCCCGGCTCTCGTCGACCAGGCGGACGACGTCACGGAGGAGCGACGGCGGGAGGTTGTCGACGACGTAGTAGCCGAGGTCCTCCAGCTCCTTGGCCGCGGTGCTGCGGCCGGCACCGGTCATCCCCGTGACGACGACGACCTCGCCGGCGTGCTCGGGCGGCACGTCCAACGGCGGCTCGGCCATCACTCCTCCTGGATCTCGCCGGTGGCCGTGTTCACGACCTGACGGCCAGTGTGACCGTCCGCGCGTCCCACCGCATCCTTGATCGCCAGGGCGGTGCGCGGGCCGATGCCGGGCACCTGGGCGATCTCGTCGACCTCGGCGGCACGCAGCTTCTTCAGCGACCCGAAGTGCTTGACCAGGGTCCGCCGGCGTACCTCCCCGAGCCCGGGTACGTCGTCCAGCACGCTCTCGACCATCGACTTGGAGCGGCGCGAGCGGTGGTGGGTGATCGCGAAGCGGTGGGCCTCGTCGCGCACGCGCTGGAGGAGGTAGAGGCCCTCCGACGTGCGAGCGAAGATCACGGGGTCCTCCTGCTCCGGCAGCCACACCTCCTCGAGCCGCTTGGCCAGCCCGCAGACGGGGATGTCGACGACGCCGAGCTCGCGCAGCGCCGCCTGGGCCGCGGCCACCTGCGGCGGTCCGCCGTCCACGACGACCAGCCCGGGTGCGTAGGCGAACTTGCGGGGCCGTCCGGTCTCGGGGTCGACCAGCATCGGGCCGGACTCGGTGGCCACCTCGGTCGAGCGGGCCTGCTCGTCGAGGAGCCGGCGGAAGCGGCGGGTGATCACCTCGTGCATCGAGGCGACGTCGTTCTGACCCTCGACGCCCTTGATGATGAACCGGCGGTACTCCCCCTTGCGCGGCAACCCGTCCTCGAAGACCACCATGCTGGCGACGACCTCGGTGCCCTGGAGGTTGGAGATGTCGTAGCACTCGATGCGCAGCGGCGCCTCGTCCAGCCCCAGCGCCTGCTGGATCTCCTCGAGCGCCTGGTTGCGGGCGGTCAGGTCGGTGCCGCGCTTGGTCTTGTGCATCATCAGCGCCTGGCCGGCGTTGCGGGCGACGGTCTCCTGCAGGGTGCGCTTGTCGCCACGCTGCGGCACCCGGATGCGGACCCGGCTCCCCCGGCGCTCCGAGAGCAGCTCCTCGAAGACCTCGTGCTCCGGGGGCAGGGCCGGCACCAGGATCTCGCGGGGCACGGCGCCCTCGTCGCCGTCGTCGGCGCCGGCGTACAGCTGGAGCAGGAAGTCCTCGACCAGCTCGGCGGTGCCGCCCTCCTCGACCCGGTCGGCGACCCAGCCGCGCTGACCGCGGATGCGTCCGCCGCGGACGTAGAAGATCTGGACCGCGACCTCGAGCGGGTCCTCCGCGAGGGCGATCACGTCCGCGTCGGTGCCGTCCCCGAGCACCACCGCCTGCTTCTCGAGCGCCTTCTCGATCGCGCCGAGGTCGTCGCGCAGCCGGGCCGCGCGCTCGAAGTCGAGCTCGTCGGAGGCCGCGAGCATCTCGGTGCGGATGCGCTTGACGAAGGTGTTGGTGTGCCCGGCCATGAAGTCGCAGAAGTCGTCGACGATCGCGCGGTGGTCCTCGGCCGAGATGTCGCCGACACAGGGAGCGGAGCACTTGTCGATGTAGCCCAGGAGGCAGGGCCGGCCGATCTGCCCGGACCGCTTGAAGACGCCGTTCGAGCAGGAGCGCATCGGGAAGACCCGGAGCAGCTGGTCGACGGTCTCGCGGATCGCCCAGGCGTGGCTGTAGGGCCCGAAGTACCGCGTCCCCTTCTTCTTGGCGCCGCGACCCACCATCACCCGCGGGAACTCCTCGCCGACCGTCACCGCCAGCCAGGGGTACGACTTGTCGTCGCGGTACTTGACGTTGTAGCGCGGGTCGAACTCCTTGATCCAGCTGTACTCCAGCTGGAGCGCCTCGACCTCGGTGTTGACGACCGTCCACTCGACGGCGGCGGCGGAGGTCACCATCGCGGCCGTGCGGGAGTGGAGGTTGCCGATGTCCTGGAAGTACGACGACAGCCGGGCACGGAGGTTCTTCGCCTTGCCGACGTAGATCACGCGCCCGCGGGCGTCGCGGAACTTGTAGACGCCCGGCTGGGTCGGGATCTCGCCGGCCTTCGGCCGGTAGGAAGCCGGGTCTGCCACGTCCTCAACCCTACGGGCCGCCCCCGACATCCCCTCTCACCACGAGCACCGTCGCCAGCGTGGGGTCCGCCGCGTACGCGATCCGCGCGCCTCCCGCACGGGCCCGCTTCAGGCCCACGAGCGCGTCCTCGGTGATCCGCTCCCCCGGCGCGAGCACGGGTACGCCGGGTGGGTACGGAGCGACGACCTCCGCACAGACCCGACCCGCCGCGTCCTGCCACGGGACCGGCTCCCGCTCGGCGAAGAACGCGTCCCGGGGGGTCAGCACCTGCTCCGCGCGCACCGACCAGGCGGCGTTGACCTGGACCGGTCGCGGCTCGCCCCGATGGCGCTCGACCGTCGCCACCAGGGAGTCCACGAACCCGGCGAGACGCTCGTCGTCGTCCGCGATCGTCACCATCGGGACCAGCAGGTCGCGGTCGGCCATCTCCACGGTGAAGCCCTGGTCCGCGAGGTCGGAGTCGACCGCGATCCCGTCGGCACCGGTGCCGGCGAGCAGCACGACGAGCTTGGCCGCGTCGAACCCGCTGCCGAACGTGGCCTCGTCGGGAGCGAGCAGTCCCGGCCGTTCCCTCAGCACCTCGCGAGCCCGGCGTACCCGCGCGAGAAGGGCGCCGACCAGCTCCTCGCCGCGCTCCGCCAGGAGCGCCAGGGCACCGTCGACGCTCGCCAGGATCGCGCCCGACGGAGACGTCGTGGCGGTCGCTTCCATGGCCCGGTCGAGCCGGTCGGGCGCCAGGAGGTCGGTGCGGGCGAGCACGACCGCGCCCTGGTTGAGGGCGGGCAGCGTCTTGTGCGCGCTGGTGACGGTGGCGTCGGCCCCGGCCACGAACGGGTGCGGCGGCAGCTCGGGGTGGCTGCCCAGGTGCGCGCCCCACGCCGCGTCGACGACCAGTGGGACGCCGGCCGCGCGGGTCACGCGGCTGAGCGCCCCGACGTCCGCCCCGGTCCCGACGTACGACGGGCTGGTGACGAAGACGGCCCGGGCGTCCGGGTGCTCGGCCAGCGCCTCCGCCACGGTGTCGGCCGGGATCCCGAGTGGCACCCCGGTCGCCTCGTGGATGGGGGGATGCACCCAGACGGGACGCAGCCCGGCCAGGACCAGCCCGAGCAGGAGCGACCGGTGGCAGGTCCGGTCCACGATCACGGTGTCGCCGGGCGAGCCGACGGCCATCGCCAGCGCCTGGTTGCCATGGGTCGAGCCGCCGACCGAGTACCGGCACCAGTCGGCTCCCCACCGCGCGGCGGTCCGCTCCTCTCCGTGCCGGAGGAGCGCGTCGGCACCGCGGATGGACGCCAGTCCGCCGTAGAGCGGGAGGTCGCCGACCACCATCTCGCCGCCGAGGACGGCGCGCTGCTTGTGCCCCGGCGTCGTGAACGGACGCAGGTCACCGGTGCGCACTCGCCGCTGCGCGTCCACCCAGGCCTTCAGGAGCGGCGCCTCGTCCAGCGGGTCGCAATCCACGTCCGGATGCTCCCACGCGGGCGGGCCGGTGACGTCAGGTGACCCTGGCCGTCCTCGCCGAGGTCCTCGTCAGCGTCGAGTAGCCGGGCTTCGACCCCGTGACCTTCACGGTGATGTGGGTGCCACGCCGGGCCTTGGTCACCGTCAGCTTCGACGTGGACCGGTGCTTGATCTTCTTCCCGCCGGCGTACCAGGCGTAGGAGAACGTCGTGCCCGGCGTCCAGTGACCGTGCCTCGCGGTGAGGGTCCGGCCGACCTTCGCCGAGCCCGTGATCCTCGGCTTGGACGACGCCAGCGCGTGAGCGGGCCGGAAGTCGACCTGGACGTCGGCCCCGGCCGGGCCGACCGAGGTGACCGTGACCGTCAGCCGGCCGGAGGCGTCGGCCCAGGTGCTGCCCGCGCCGAACGACGTGTCGCCCGAGGCGTCGGCCAGCACGTCGTCCCCGCTGCCGTCGTGGACGGCGTTGACCGTGACCCCGGGTGCGTAGAACAGCTTCTTGCCCGAGTCGTTGTCGTAGGTCAGGTGGAACCCGCCGGGGTCGGCGTAGAAGGAGCCGGCGTCCTGCCCGGTCCCCGAGCGGTAGTCGAGGTACAGGTCCTCCCCGGTGTCGGGGTCCCGCACCCGCACGCTCCGGACCCCGGAGTCGTCGCTGCGGGGCGCGATGGTCACGTCGGCGTGCACGGGTGCGGAGCGGTCGCCCAGGTCGACGTCGTGGATCTCACCGGGGTCGGTGATGCCCTGGAAGACCCGGAACGGCGTGCTGAGCGCGGTCAGCTGGTTGAAGCCGTTCAGCGCGAACCCCATCACGTCGTAGACGCCGTAGTACTCGAGCGAGCGGCTGCCGACGCGGGCGTTCGCGTGCTCGAAGCCGTAGTTGTGGCCGGTCTCGTGGGCGTAGGTGCCCTCGATCGCCGGCGTCGCCTTCACGATCAGGGCACCGCCGCTGGCGAAGCTGCTGCCCACCGTGCCCTCGCCGACGACCCCGCCGGACTGGCACCCCTGCGGCACGAACAGGACCAGCTGGTCGGAGGTGCTCTGCGACAGGTCCAGCGACGGGAACTGGCTCTCGGCCTCCTGGAGCATGCCCCAGAAGTCGTTGCCCAGCCCGCAGTCGGTCGTGGGGAGCTCGGTGTCGTAGTGGGTGACCGTGGCGGGGACCGTGATCCCCGCGATCGCGCCGTTCGACTCGCCGGTCCAGTAGTCGCCCACCGCGCTGACGTGTGCGAGCAGCTCGCCGTCGGTCTGCAGCGACCCCAGGTTGTCGACGGCGGCGACGAACTGCTGGTGCGTCGTCGGCGTCAGGCTCTGCGCGGTCGCCTGCGCGGTGACCGAGGGCGACCCGACGACCGGGAGCGTGAGCGAACGCGTGTCGACGACGCGGAGCGCGGCCGTGGGACCCGACTCGCCGCGGCGGCTCAGGGCCGACACGACATCGGCCGGGAGCCCGAGTCGCCCGTCGAAGACCGCACCCGTGCGTACGCCGGCCGCGAAGTGGCCGGCCACCGGGACGAGGTCGCCTCCGGCCAGCGCCACGGCGTACGCCGGACGGCCGCCGGGCACCTCGGGCTGCGGCCACCAGCAGCCTCCCGTGCACGTGCACCGAGGCTCCCGTCGCGGCGCTGCCGGGCGAGCCGAGCGCGCTCGCTCCGGTCGCCGCGAGGGCGGTGACCAGGACGGTGGCCCCGAGCAGGCGGACTCTGCGGAACATGTGCGACCCCTCGTGGTGGTCCGCACAGGCTAGGGAGGGCCCGTCGGCCTCGTCCTCGGAACCGGGAAAGCCTTACCCGGCTCAGGTGAGGACGATGTTCGACCCCTTCACCTTCACCGGTCGCCGCGGCAGCGCGGCCACCGAGCCGGCCGGCGTGCCGTTCGGGCCGGCGACGTTGGACCCGTCGGTGATCGAGAACTGGCTGCCGTGGCACCCGCAGTTGATGGTGCCCGAGGCGACGTTGGCCAGGATGCAGCCCTCGTGCGTGCAGGTGGCCGAGAACCCCTCGAAGGTGCCCTTGGTCGGCTGGGTCACCACGACGTCCTGCGAGGCGAGGACGACGCCACCACCGACGGCGACGTCACGGGTGGCGACCAGTGGCTGCGCACCCGAGCCCGGCTGCTGGTGGCCTCCGTCGCCGCCCGTCGTGGCCGCGGGGTCGCCGGCGGACCCGGTCGACGAGCCGCCGCCCCCGCACGCGGTGAGCAGGGGCAGCGCCAGGCCACCCACCGTGGCCCCGGTGAGGACACGGCGTCGGCTGAACAGGGGGTCGGTCACGGGGAGGCTCCTCGTGTCGGCGGGGGCGGGCTGGTCGGTCGGGGACCACCGACGCTAGCCAGGTCGCCTGAGTTTTCGCTGTGGGACCTTCGGGCACGTCGGGTGCCAGGACCCTCGGACGAGGGCTCAGCCGGTGCGTCCCCCGGCGAGCAGCGGCGCGAGAAACTGCCCGGTGTAGCTGTCCGGGTGGGCCGCCACCTCCTCGGGCGTGCCCTCGGCGATCACCGTGCCGCCGCGCGACCCGCCCTCGGGACCCATGTCGATGATCCAGTCGGAGGTCTTGATCACGTCGAGGTTGTGCTCGATCACCAGCACGGAGTTGCCCTTGTCGACCAGGCTGGAGAGCACGTCGAGCAGCTTGCGGATGTCCTCGAAGTGGAGCCCCGTCGTCGGCTCGTCCAGCACATAGACGGTGCGGCCGGTCGACCTCTTCTGCAGCTCACTGGACAGCTTCACCCGCTGCGCCTCGCCACCGGAGAGCGTGGTGGCCGGCTGCCCGAGCCGGACGTAGCCCAGACCCACCTCGCACAGGGTCTGCATGTGCCGTGAGATCGCGGGGACGGCCTGGAAGAAGTCGGCCGCCTCCTCGATCGGCATGTCGAGCACCTCGGCGATGGTCTTGCCCTTGTAGTGCACCTCGAGCGTCTCGCGGTTGTACCGCGCGCCGTGGCACACCTCGCACGGGACGTAGACGTCCGGCAGGAAGTTCATCTCGATCTTGATCGTGCCGTCGCCGGAGCACGCCTCGCAGCGGCCGCCCTTGACGTTGAAGGAGAAGCGGCCCTGGAGGTAGCCGCGGACCTTCGCCTCGGGCGTCGACGCGAAGAGCTTGCGGATGTGGTCGAAGACCCCGGTGTACGTCGCCGGGTTGCTGCGCGGGGTGCGTCCGATCGGGGACTGGTCGACGTGGATCACCTTGTCGACGTGGGTGAGCCCGTTGATCCGCTTGTGCCGCCCCGGCACGGCCCGGGCGTTGTAGATCTGCTTGGCCAGGCTGGTGTAGAGGATGTCGTTGACCAGGGTCGACTTGCCCGAGCCGGAGACCCCCGTCACCGAGACGAACAGGCCGAGCGGGAACGTGACGTCGATGTCCTGGAGGTTGTGCTCCTTGGCCCCGACCACGGTGAGCTCGCGGCCCTTGGCGCGGGGCCGGCGTACGGACGGGACGGGGATCTCCTTGCGACCGGAGAGGTAGAGCCCGGTCAGGGAGTCGCGGTGCTTGAGCAGGCCCTTCACCGGGCCGGAGTGGACGACCTGCCCACCGTGCTCACCCGCGCCGGGCCCGATGTCGACCACCCAGTCGGCGGTGCGGATCGTGTCCTCGTCGTGCTCGACGACGATCAGGGTGTTGCCGAGGTCCTTGAGCCGGAGCAGGGTCTCGATCAGCCGGTGGTTGTCGCGCTGGTGCAGCCCGATGGACGGCTCGTCGAGGACGTAGAGGACGCCGACCAGGCCGGCGCCGATCTGGGTCGCGAGCCGGATGCGCTGCGCCTCGCCGCCGGACAGGGACCCGCTCGGGCGGTCGAGGGAGAGGTAGTCGAGGCCGACGTCGAGCAGGAAGTTCAGCCGCTCCTGGATCTCCTTCAGCACCCGCTCGGCGATCTGCTTCTCGCGGGTGCTCAGCTCGAGCTCGCGCAGGAAGCCGGCGGTGTCGCTGATCGGCAGGGCGCACACCTCGGCGATGGACTTGCCACCGATCGTCACCGCGAGGCTGACCGGCTTGAGCCGGGTGCCACCGCAGGCCGGGCACGGCACCTCGCGCATGAAGCCCTCGAAGCGCTCGCGGCTGGTGTCGGACTCGGCCTCGCCGTGCCGCCGCTCGATGTAGCTGCGCACGCCCTCGAACTCGGCGTAGTAGGCCCGCTGCCGGCCGTAGCGGTTGGTGGTGACGACGTGGACCTTGGTCGGGTGGCCCTCGAGCAGGCTCCTGCGGGCCTTGGCCGTCAGCTTCTCCCAGGGCGTGTTGAGGTCGAAGCCGACCTCCTCGCCGAGGGCGCCCATCAGCCGCAGGAAGTAGTCGGCGACGTGCGCCTGGCTCCACGGCTGGATCGCACCCTCGCCCAGGGTGGCCTGGGGGTCGGGGACGACGAGGTCGGGGTCGACCTCCATCCGCGTGCCGAGGCCGTGACACTCCGGGCAGGCGCCGAACGGGCTGTTGAAGGAGAACGACCGCGGCTCGAGCTCGTCGGTGTCGAGGTCGTGGTCGTTGGGGCACGACATCCGCTCGGAGAACTTCATCTCACGGCCCGGGTCCTTGGCGCCGAGGTCGACGAAGTCGAGGATCACCAGCCCGTTGGCCAGCCGCAGGGCCGTCTCGACCGAGTCGGTCAGCCGTCGCTTGGAGGACGCCTTGACCGCGAGCCGGTCGACCACCACCTCGATGGTGTGCTTGCGCTGCTTGTCGAGCTTCGGCGGGTCGTCGAGGGTGTGGATCTCTCCGTCCACCCGGACCCGGGAGAAGCCGTCGGTCTGCAGCTGCCGGAACAGCTCGACGTACTCCCCCTTGCGGCCGCGGATCACCGGCGCCAGCACCTGGAAGCGCCGGCCCTCCTCGAGGCCGAGCACGCGGTCGACGATCTGCTGGGGCGTCTGCCGCTCGATCGGCGCGCCGCAGACCGGGCAGTGCGGCCGGCCGGCGCGGGCGTACAGCAGGCGGAGGTAGTCGTAGACCTCGGTGATCGTGCCGACCGTCGATCGCGGGTTGCGCGACGTGGACTTCTGGTCGATGGAGACCGCCGGCGACAGGCCCTCGATGAAGTCGACGTCGGGCTTGTCCATCTGGCCCAGGAACTGCCGGGCGTACGCCGAGAGCGACTCGACGTAGCGCCGCTGGCCCTCGGCGAAGATCGTGTCGAACGCCAGGCTGGACTTGCCCGAGCCGGACAGACCGGTGAACACGATCAGGGAGTCGCGCGGCAGGTCGAGCGAGATGTCCTTGAGGTTGTGCTCCCGGGCTCCCCGGATGATGAGCTGGTCGGCCACGTGCTTCCTTGGCTGGGTCGTCGGATGAGGGCGTTCGAACACATGTTCGCCCGCGCCTGCTGCCGGCGCAAGCCTGACACGGCCCACCGACAGTCTCGATCCTAGAAGGTCGCGCCAGCCCGCACCTCACCCGTTTCGCCGTCCGTCACGCACGATCCGGAGTGCGGACGGTGGTGTTGGATGGACGCATGACCCCCGATCGGGCCGCCGCCGACCGGACCGCCGAGCGCGAGCTCGCGGCAAGCCTCGTCCCGGATGCCGCCGCCCGGCTGCTGCGGACCGTCGACTCCTTCCACGGCGACGACTGGTCGGCACCCTCGCTGCTCCCCGACTGGTCGCGGGCCGACGTCGTGGCCCACCTCGCCCTGAACGCGGAGGCCCTGGCTCGGCTGCTGCACGGGGTCGTGGCCGACGAGGACGAGGACGTCCCGCGCACGATGTACGACTCCGACGAGCAGCGCGGCCGCGACATCGCCGAGCTGGCCCGGGCCGAGCCGAGCGAGGTGCGCGAGCGGCTGATGGGGGCGACCACGACGCTCGCCGATGCGATCGGCGCGATGCCGGAGGACCAGTGGCAGGCCAAGGTCGAGCGCACGCCCGGCGGCCGCACCATGCGGGCGTCGTCCGTCCCCGGCATGCGGCTGCGTGAGCTGGAGATCCACCACGTCGACCTCGACGCCGGCTACACGTACTCCCAGTGGCCGCTCGCGTTCTCCGAGCACCTGATCGGCGCGATGACCAGGCGGCTGGGTCCCGACCAGGCGTTCGAGGTCCGGCCGCTCGACTCGGAGCGCAGCTGGGTCCTCGGTGACGGCGACGCGGAGTACGCCGTGCCGATCGTCACCGGTCCGGCCGCCGACCTCGCCTGGTGGCTCACCGGCCGGGCCGTGCCCGACACCCTGTCCGGCTCGCACGGCGAGCTCCCCACGATCGAAGGTTGGTGACCCGGTGACCGCACAGCCCGGCCCGCAGGACTACACCGGCGAGGTCTCCCCGGGAGGCGACGCCCAACGACGGACGGCGGGGAGGCTCGAGATCACCAAGGTCGCCGTCGACCCCCAGATGTCGAACAACTGCTACCTCCTGCGCTGCCTCGACACCGGCGACCAGGTCCTGATCGACGCCGCCGACGAGGCGCCGCGCCTGCTCGAGCTGGTCGGGGACGCCGGCCTGACCGCCGTGGTCACGACCCACCAGCACTGGGACCACCACCGGGCGCTCGCCGACGTCGTGCGGGCCACCGGGGCCACGGTCGTCGCGGGCGAGCCGGACGCCGATGCGATCACCGAGCAGACCGGCGTCGCCGTCGACCAGCGGGTCGGAGCGGACGACCGGATCCCCGTCGGCACCTGCTCGCTCACGGTCATCCCGGTCGCCGGACACACCCCGGGGTCGATCTGCCTGCTGTACGACGACGGCTCCGGCCGGCCGCACCTCTTCACCGGCGACTCGCTGTTCCCCGGTGGTGTGGGCAACACCCAGGGCGACGCCGAGCGGTTCCAGCAGCTGATCGGCGACGTCTCGGACCGGCTCTTCGACGTCCTCCCCGACGAGACCTGGTTCTACCCCGGACACGGCAACGACTCCACGCTCGGCGTCGAGCGGCCGCATCTCGGAGAGTGGCGCGAGCGCGGCTGGTGACCCGGGGTGACCGACGACGGGTTCGCCGCGACCCGGGGCTTCACCGGCCGGGCACGACGTGGCCGGCCGGGCCGCCTGCCGCCGGGGCAGTACGACACCGGCTCCGACTGGCCGACGCTGACCGCGGAGGTGACACCGCACCTCGTGGCCGAGCAGTGGACCCTGACCGTCGACGGTCTGGTCGAGCGGCCGACCACCTGGACCTGGCGCGAGGTGCACGCGCTGCCCGGGTCGACGTACTTCGGCGACATCCACTGCGTGACCACGTGGTCGAAGCTCGACACGACCTTCTCCGGGGTCAGCGTGGACACGCTGCTGGAGATCGCTCGTCCGCGCGCCGAGTCCGCGTTCGTGATGGCGCACTCCACGACCGGCTACACGACCAACCTGCCTCTGGCCGACGTGACCGGAGGCCGCGCCTGGGTCGTCTGGGCGTACGACGGTCGGGCCCTGCCGATCGAGCACGGCGGGCCGGCGCGGCTGCTCGTCCCCCACCTCTACTTCTGGAAGTCCGCCAAGTGGGTGACCCGGCTCGAGCTGATGGCGCTCGACCGGCCCGGCTTCTGGGAGCAGAACGGGTACCACGACCGTGGCGACCCGTGGATGGAGCAGCGCTACCAGGGCGACCCGTGACCGCCCGGCGCGACGACCTCGCGGACGGGTCGCCGTTCGCCACGAGCTGGACCACCGCCCGCGTCGCCGAGGTCGAGCGGATCGCCGACCGGCTGGTGCGGCTGCGCCTGGAGCCGGCCGCGTGGACCCCCGGCCTGCCCGGGCAGCATGCGATCGTGCGCCTGCGGGCCGAGGACGGCTACACCGCGCAGCGCTCCTACTCGATCGCCTCCGACCCGGGTGACCCGCTGGTGGAGCTCATGGTGGAGTGCCTGCCGGGCGGCGAGGTGTCGGGGTTCCTGCACGACGAGGTCCGGGTGGACGACGTGCTCGAGCTGCGCGGGCCGATCGGGGGCTGGTTCACCTGGACCGGCGACGTCACCGCGGTGGCCATCGGTGGCGGCACCGGAGTCGTGCCCCTCGTCTCGATGCTGAGGCACGCGACCCGCCTCGGGCTGCTCCACCGGCTTCGCGTCGTGGCGGTCGGCCGCACGGCCCTGGAGCTCCCGTACGTCGGTGAGCTCGGCGACGCCGGCGCCCTGGTCGCGCTCACCCGCGAGAACCACGACTCACGCGTCGCCGCCCCGCCCTACCCGTCCGAGGTGGCGCCGCTGGTCGCCCACGTCGAGCGGGCGTACGTGTGCGGGTCGGTCGGGTTCGCGTCGTACGCCACTCGACTGCTCGGCGAGGTGGGCGTCTCCACCGAGCTGATCCGGGTGGAGCAGTTCGGCCCCACCGCGTGAGCGCGTGACCCGTGGTGCCCCGGACCTGTAACCGGTTCGAGACCATCTGGTCCTTGCACTCGCGCCCCCGCTGAATAGAGTGAGCGCGGCCGTCATGGGGACGGTCCTGACAGGGGGGCACGATGATCCACCAGCTCAGCTCGTCTCGTCGACGGGCCGGTCTCGCCTTCGTGGCGGTCGCGTCGCTGACCGCCGCGGGCCTGGCCGCGGGTACGTCGTACGCCAGCGGGAGTGGCAGTGGCAGGTGCCGCTGGTGCCGCCGGTGCCGCCCACCACTCGACCCGGGCATCGGTCGGCCACGCTGCCAAGGACCCCTACGTCGACGTCTCCGACCAGGGAGGCCGCGTCCAGGCGCAGGCCCTGCTCACGGCCGGCCGGGTCGCGCAGCGCACGGCGGACCGTCGTGGCACCGTCTCGCCGCCCACCAGCGTGGTGACCGACATCTCCGGCTCGACCGGCACCGTTCGGTGGCAGGGCAACCTCGACGGCACTCTCACCGGCCCCAGTCACGCGTCGTCGAAGAAGATCGTGTTCGACTACGTGCGGGCGCACCACACGGAGCTCGGTCTGGTCGTCGCGGACCTGAAGACGCTCCACCTGAAGCGCAACTACACCGACATCGTGGGCACCCACCACCTCTTCTTCATCCAGAAGCTCAAGGGCAAGCCCATGGGCAAGAACGGCCTGACCGCCTCGGTGGACAAGAGGGGACGGCTGCTCACTGTCGGCGGCATCCCGCACACCACGGCCCAGGCCGACAAGGTCCCGCCGGCGTCCGCCTGGACGATCACCGCCGGCTCGGCGCTGGCCCGCACCCGCGGCACCGTGGCCCCCGGTGGCGTCACCGGGGACGACCGGGCCACGAAGGTGCTCTTCCAGGCTCCCGACGGCCTGCGTCCGGCCTGGGAGACCGTGGTCACGTCGTCGGAGACCCCGGCCACCACGGTGATCGACGCGGTCACCGGGAAGGTCCTGCAGCGGACCCCGCTGACCCAGTACGAGAACAGCACCGGTCGCGTGTACAAGTTCTTCCCCGGCGCCGGCAGGGGCGGGCACCACGTGCGGGTGAACTTCACGGCACGCCACTGGCTCGGGAAGCACGCCCGCATCCTCAGCGGCAACAACTCGCACACGTACTCGGACGTGAACGACAACAACCGGCCGTCGCGGACCGAGGAGGTGCACCCGCAGCGGGGGCACTCCTGGGGCTACCGGCTCGTCCCGTTCCACCTGAAGTTCGCCAAGAAGTTCTGCGGCAAGCCGTGGCCGTGCTCGTGGAACCCGAACAAGGGCTTCTCGTGGCGGAAGAACCGCGCGCAGAACGCGACACAGGTCTTCTACTTCGTCAACAACTGGCACGACCACCTCAAGGCCGCCCCGATCGGCTTCAACGAGGCCGCCGGCAACTTCCAGCTGAAGAACCACTCCCGGCACGGCAAGGCCGGAGACCCGGTCGCCACCCAGACCGACGACGGCGCGAACACGCAGCGTGGCCCCGGCGGTAGGCGGATCGGCCTCCCCGACGGCGGCCACGTCGACAACGCGAACATGTCCACGCCTCCCGACGGGCAGCGCCCGCGGATGCAGATGTACCTGCAGCACTACCCCCACACGCCGTACGGCCTCAACGGCGACCCGTGGTCGCCCACCAACGTGGGCGACGAGGCCGACACGGTCTACCACGAGTACACGCACGGCCTGTCCAACCGGCTGAACGTCGACGTCCGCGGGCGCACCACGCTCGGCGGCGTCCAGGCCGGCGCGATGGGTGAGGCGTGGAGCGACTGGTACGCGCTGGACTACCTCGTCAAGAAGGGCCTCCAGCGCGACCGCAAGAACAAGGCCGACATCCGGATCTTCAAGTACGACGGCATCGGCGTGAACTACGACCGCACCGAGCCGATCGACTGCAAGGTCGACCAGAACGCCGCCAGCCTCTGCCAGGGCGGCACCACCAAGCACAGGGGTGGCTACACCTACGCCGACTACGGCAACGTGGCCGGCGGTCCCGAGGTCCACGCCGACGGCGAGATCTGGTCACAGACGCTGTGGGACCTGCGCGACCGGCTCGGCTCGAAGAAGACGGAGTCGCTGGTCACCCGGGCGATGGAGCTCGCGTCGTACAACCCGTCGTTCATCGACATGCGCAACGCCATCCTCGTGGCCGACACGGCCGTCGACAACGGCGCGCACCACCACGCGATCTGGCAGGTGTTCGCGCACCGCGGGATGGGCTTCTACGCCGGCTCGCTCGGGGGCAACGACACCGAGCCGGCCGCCAGCTTCGACCTGCCACCGGCGACCGCCACCACCGGGACGATCACCGGCAACGTGAAGGACCAGGACTCCGGCGACAACCTCGAGGGCGAGACGGTCTCGCTGAAGTTCGCGGGCGCCGGGTTCACCAACCCGACCGCGGTGACCGACGCGAGCGGCGACTACACGCTCGAGAACGTCCCGGTCGGGCACTACCTCAAGCTCCAGGTCGAGGGGCACGGCTACAGCGCGAGCACGGATGTCACGGTCACCTCGGGGAGCACCGTGACCAAGGACTTCACACCGCGGAAGGACTGGGCCGCCCCGGGCACGGGCGCGACGGTGACCACCAAGGCGTACCAGTACCCCGGGTGCGGGGTCGACGCCGCGATCGACGGCAGCCAAGCCTCCGGCTGGAGCAGCAACGCCGGCCCCGGCACGTCCACCGATGCCAGCCAGGGCTTCGTGCCCAAGCACATGGTCGTCGACCTGCACCGCACCCTCGACGTGACCGGCTTCGGCGTGGACCCGTCGAACACCTGCGGTGACGACTTCAGCACGGCGGTGCAGGACTACACCATCGAGACCTCGCCGGACAGAGCGACCTGGACGCCGTTCGACACGTCCGGGCACCCGGCGTTCGACGGCGACGACATCGGCCAGCTGGTGCAGCTCAACGGCACGGCGCCCGGCGTCCGGTACGTCAAGTTCACGATCAAGAGCAACCAGACGGCGGACGACCCGGCCGGCTACCTCGCGACCTGTGGTCAGGGGGGCGGACCCTTCGGCTGCAGCTTCACCGACCTGACCGAGCTCGCTGTCTACGGCACCACGACGCCGTGACGCCGGGCGCGGCCGCCACCCGGTCAGGCCGCGCCGTGCCGTCCGGGGCCGCCGCCCGTCTCCTCGCCGCGGTAGGCCCGCATCACGCTGACCGGGTCGGCCAGCAGCGGCGCCAGGGCGACCTCGGCCGCTCCCAGCATCGGACCGTCCAGGCCCAGGGCACCTTCCCGCACGGACACGTTCTGGGCGAAGTCGATCCCATCGCGCTCGTGCAGCGTCTCCAGCACGCGGTGCCGACGTGCCTCGAGCACCTGGCCGACGTAGCCACCCAGCACGATCACCTCCGGGTTGAGGAGCCGCACGAGCGCCCGTAGCCCGAAGCCGAGCCAGTACGCGGCGTCGTCGATCGTCGCCGCCGCCTGCGCGTCACCACCATGGACGGCGGCCTCGATCACCTCCTCGACCGCGGTCGAGCCGCCACCGGTCAGCCGGCCGGCCGACGCCAGCAGGCGGTTCGCGCCGATCTTGGTCTCCCAGCACCCGTGCGCCCCGCAGCGGCACTCCTGGCCGCGCGGGTCGACGGTCAGGTGGCCGACCTCGCCCGAGTAGCCCTCGGCCCCGCCGAGCGGCTGCCCGTGCACGAGGAACCCGCCACCGATACCGACCGTGCCCCCGACGTAGGCGACCTCCGACGAGCCGACGGCCGCGCCGTACAGGTGCTCGGCGAGGACGCCGAGATCCGCGTCGTTGCCGACGGTCACCTCCAGCCCCAGCGCCTCGGACAGGAGGTCGACGAACTGCACGTCGGTCCACCCGAGGTTCGGCGCGAAGTGGACCAGACCGTCCGAGGAACGCACCAGCCCGGGCACCGAGACCCCGACCGCGAGGACCGCCATGTCCGGTCTGGCCCGGAGCACGTCCCGGCACATCTGCGCGGCCGAGTCCACCACCTGGGTGACCTCGTGGACGCCCGGCTGGTGCCGACGCTCACGGCGTTCGCAGAGGTCTCCCCCGAGCCCGACCAGGCCGGCGACGATCCGGTCGACGTCGAGCATCAGGACGAGCACACCGACGTCCGACCGCGGGGACACGACGAGCGAGGGCCGACCGGACCGCCGGGCCTGGGCGGGCCCGTGGTGGTCCGCCGGCCCGGGTCGCAGCTCCTCGACCAGCCCCGTCTCCGCCAGCAGCGCGGTCAGGCCGCCGATCGTGCTCCGGTTGAGCCCGAGCTCGTTCGTCAGCCGTGCCCGCGTGGTCGGACCGTGGTGGTGCACCCACGTGAGCAGGGCGCTGGTGTTGACGCGCCGCAGCTCCTCGTGGCTGATCCCGGTCTTCTTCGGCATGAGTGGGCTCCCGAGACCCGCTCAGACCCGCCCCGAGGCCGCGGCCCTGCGCCGGCTGATCGCGTCGACGGAGGCCGCGAGCAGCAGCACCGCTCCCGTGATCATGTAGACGCGTCCCTGCGACTGGCCCTGCAGTGTCATGCCGTTGGTGATCGCGACGATCACGCTCGCTCCGAGCAACCCGTCGAGCGCACGACCCTTGCCGCCGAACAGGCTGGTGCCGCCGATCACGGCGGACCCCACGGCGAACAGCAGCACGTCCGACCCACCCGTGTTGGGATTCACCGAGTTGGTCCGGCTGGCCAGCATCACGCCGCCGATGGCCGCCAGCGTGGAGCACATCATGAAGCAGGAGATCTTCACCCAGGCCACGTTGATGCCGGCTCGGCGGGCGGCCTCGGCGTTGCCGCCGACGGCGTACACGTGCCGACCCCAGGCGGTACGGGTCAGCAGGAACGTGAGGAGCACGAGGAGCAGGCCCACGATCGGCACGACGATCGGCACGCCCTTGAGCGAGGCGAGGAACACGTTCCTGCTGCGCTCCTTCGACAGGTACGCCGTCGCGGCCAGGATCACGGCCGCGAACACGACCGTCTTGGCGACCCACACCAGCATCTCCGGCGTCGGGAGCCCGGCTCGTGCGCGCGCGAGGCGGCGGAAGAACCCGAGGATGGCGTACCCAGCGATGGCGATGACCGCGAACGCCCAGCCCAGCCAGAGCGGCATGTTCTTGTTCATGATCGCCAGGACGTGCGAGTCCCGGTAGCCGATCGTCCCGCCGGCGCCGGTGAGGAGCAGCAGCACTCCCTGGAAGGCTAGGAACCCGGCCAGAGTCACCACGAACGAGGGGATGCCCAGCTTGGCGACGAGCAGCCCGATGCAGAGACCGATCACGGCGCCGAACACCAGTCCGGCGACGAGGGCCAGGACCCAGTTGACGTTGTGGTCGGTCATCAGCTTGCCGACGACGCCGGCGCAGACCCCGCCGGTGTAGCCGGCCGAGAGGTCGATCTCACCGAGCAGCAGGACGAAGACCAGCCCCATCGCGAACACGGCGTACGCCGAGCCCTGGAGGATCAGGTTGGAGAAGTTGAAGGCGTTGGTGAACTTCGACCCGGAGAGGAATGTGAACACGATCACCAGCGCGACCAGGCCGCCGAGGGCCGGCAGGGCCCCCACCTCGCCGCCGCGGACCCGGACGATGTAGTCGTCGAAGGCGCCCTTGATCGTCTGAGTCTCCGGCTGCGGCTCCGTGGTCGAAGCCGGGGTCTCGGTCGTCATGACGCGCTCCCGTCGGTGGTGCCCGAGGTGTGCCCGGTGGCCTGACCCGTCGTGATCAGCTCGACGACCTGGTTCTGCGTGACGTCCTTCGTCTTGACCTGGGCGACGAGGGTCCCCAGGTAGAGCACGGCGATCTCGTCCGCGACCTGGAACACGTCGACGAGGTTGTGGCTGATCAGCAGCACGCCGAGCCCGGCGTCGGCGAGCCGGCGTACCAGCGCGAGCACCTGCTCGGTCTGGGCGACGCCCAGCGCCGCGGTCGGCTCGTCGAGGATGACGACCTTGGAGTTCCACAGCACCGACCGGGCGATCGCCACGGTCTGCCGCTGCCCGCCGGAGAGGGCCGCGACCGGGGTGCGCACCGACTGCAGGGTGCGCACCGAGAGACCGTCGAGGGTCGTGCGGGCGCGCCGCTCCATCGTCGCCTCGTCGAGCAACCCCGCCTTGAGCATCTCGCGGCCGAGGAACATGTTGTGGACGACGTCGAGGTTGTCGCACAGGGCGAGGTCCTGGTAGACGACCTCGATCCCGAGGGCGTTGGCGTCGCGCGGGCTGTGCACGCTCACCTTCTTGCCCTCGAAGCTGTACTCACCGGCGTCGAAGCCGTGGATGCCGGCGATGCCCTTGATCAGGGTGCTCTTGCCGGCGCCGTTGTCACCGACCAGGGCGGTGACCTTTCCGAGGAAGATGTCGAGATCGACGCCGCGGAGCACGTGCACGGCTCCGAAGCTCTTCTCGATGCCGCGCAGGCTGAGCACCGGGGTTCCGGTGCCCGCCGCGGGCCGTTCGGTGTCGGTGGCGGTCATGCGAGGACCTTCCGGATCGGCGGCACGGACGGGCGGTCCGACGAGGATCGGACGAGGTCGGACCGCGAGGGAACGTGTGGTGCCGGCCCGGCGGAGGACCGCCGGGCCGGCACCGTCACGAGGTCAGCTGATGCCCGCCTGCGAGCACAGCTTGGCGTACGGACCGGTGCAGACGTCCGACGCCGCCACGAACCCGTCGTCGAACGGCTTCTTGATGTTGTCCTTGAAGATCGCCTCCGGGGTGGCGAGAGCCGACTTCACCTGCTGGTGGGTCGTCGGGTCCTCGACACTGCCGGTGGCCAAGGCGTCGGCCGCGGACTTGTCGCCGTTGATCACGTCGATCGCCAGCTTCGACGCCAGCTCGGCCTCGAGTGCGGTGTTCTTGTACACCGTCATGCACTGGTTGCCGGCCAGGATCGACTGGAGACCCTCGATGCTCGCGTCCTGACCCGTGATCGGCACCTTGCCCGCCAGGCCGTTGGCCTTGAGCCGGGCGATGATGCCGCCGGCCATGGTGTCGTTGGCGGAGATGATGCCGTCGATGTGACCGTCGTTCTTGGTGTAGAGACCGTCGAACGCGTCGGCCGCCTTGTTGGCGTCCCACTCGCCGGACACGTCACCCACGAGCTTGTAGGAACCCGAGCTGAGCTTCGGCTTGAGCGCCTTCGCGTAGCCGTCCTTGAACAGCGCCGCGTTGTTGTCGGTCTCCGCGCCGTTGATGTAGATGATGTTGGCGGTCTTCTTGCCCTCGTCGGACAGGCACTTCTCGAGTCCCTGACCCATCAGCTCGCCGACCTTCACGTTGTCGAACGACACGTAGTACGACGCGCCGCCGCCCGGCGTGAGCCGGTCGTAGTCGATGCTGGTGATGCCGGCCTGGGTGGCCTTGTGCAAGCAGGCCGCACCGGAGTCGGGGTCCAGGTTGACGATCATGATGACCTGCACGCCCTCGTTGATCATCGAGTCGCAGATCTGGCCGAACTTGCTGGTGTCACCACCGGCGTTCTGGATGTCCGACTGGATGCCCGCGGCGTCGAACGCCTTGGTCAGGTCCGGCCGGTCGTTGTTCTCCCAACGGGGCGAGGTCGTGGCATCCGGGAGGATGACTCCGACCTTCCCCTTCGTTCCGCCGCTGCCGCCGGTCGTGCTGCTGCTGTCGTTGCTTCCGCAACCCGCGAGAACGAACGTGCACGCCGTCGCAAGGGCCACCACCGGTGCCCATTTCGATGTTGCCATCGACCCTCCTGTTTCTTGCTCGGACGTGCCTGTGCGGCCGCTCTCAGGGGTGTGACCGCCCTCACGCCGAATGTTGTGGACGACAACATAACCAGGCTAACCTCGGACTTCTACCCCTGAGCTTCGGTGACTTTGTTGGATCGCCGAACGAATAGGTAACGATTTGATCACGCAGGCGTGAACGGTTGGACCACACACCCACTCCACGAGGACCGCAGATGACCGACCCAGCACCCGCTCCCCGCCCCGAGGACCGCTTCTCCTTCGGCCTGTGGACCGTCGGCTGGCAGGGCGTCGACGTCTTCGGCGGCGCGATCCGGCCGCCGATGGACCCGGCGTACGCCGTCCGCCGCCTGGCCGAGCTCGGGGCCTACGGCGTCAGCTTCCACGACAACGACGTGTTCGCGTTCGACGCCGACCAGCAGGCTCGTGAGGCCGCGGTCGCCTCCCTCCGGGGCGCCCTCGACGAGACCGGGCTCGGCGTCCCGATGGTGACCACCAACCTGTTCTCACACCCGGTCTTCCGGGACGGCGGGTTCACCAACAACGACCGCGACGTCCGTCGCTTCGCCCTCCGCAAGGCAGCCGACAACCTGGACCTGGCCGCGGCGCTGGGCGCCCGCATCTTCGTGGCGTGGGGTGGGCGCGAGGGCGCCGAGTCCGGAGCGTCGAAGGACGTGCGGGCGGCCCTCGCCCGCTACCAGGAGGCCTTCGACGTCCTCGGGCAGTACGTGCTCGACCAGGGCTACGACATCCGGTTCGCGATCGAGCCGAAGCCGAACGAGCCCCGAGGCGACATCCTGCTGCCCACGGTCGGTCACGCGATCGCGTTCATCAACGAGCTCGCGCACCCGGAGCTGGTCGGCGTGAACCCCGAGGTCGGGCACGAGGAGATGGCGGGCCTGAACTTCGCGCACGGTCTCGCGCAGGCGCTCTGGCACGGCAAGCTCTTCCACGTCGACCTCAACGGGCAGACCGGCCCGCGCTTCGACCAGGACCTCCGGTTCGGCGCCGGCAACGTCCGCGGCGCGTTCTGGACCGTCGACATCCTCGAGTCGGGCGGCTACGACGGGCCGCGCCACTTCGACTTCAAGCCGCCGCGGACCGAGGACGAGGCCGGCGTCTGGGCCTCGGCCACCGCGTGCATGCGCAACTACCTGATCCTGCGCGACAAGGCGCTCGCGTTCCGCGCGGACCCCGACGTCCGCGAGGCGCTGCGCAACGCCCGCGTCGACGAGCTCGCCACGCCCACCCTGACCGACGGCGAGTCCCTGGCCGACCTGCGGAGCGAGCCCTTCGACCCGGACGAGGCCGCGTCGCGCGGGATGGCCTTCGAGGCACTGGACCAGCTCGCCCTCGAGCACCTCTACGGCGTCCGGGGCTGACGCGTGCGCCTCGTCGCCGGGGTCGACTCCTCGACTCAGTCGTGCAAGGTCCTCGTCGTCGACGCCGAGACCGGGGACGTCGTCCGGCGCGGCCGGGCCGCTCATCCCGACGGCACCGAGGTCCATCCCGACCACTGGTGGTCGGCCCTGCAGGAGGCGGTCACCGGCGCGGGTGGCCTCGACGACGTGGAAGCCGTCTCGGTCGGGGGCCAGCAGCACGGCATGGTCGCCCTCGACGGGGACGGTGAGGTCGTCCGGCCGGCGCTGCTGTGGAACGACACCCGCTCCGCCGGCGACGCGACGGACCTCACGGCCGAGCTCGGCGGGGCACCGGCGTGGGCCGAGCGGGTCGGGGTGGTGCCGGTCGCGTCGTTCACGGTCACCAAGCTCCGCTGGCTCGCCCGGCACGAGCCGGAGGCCGCAGCGCGCGTCGCGCGGGTGTGCCTGCCGCACGACTGGCTGACCTGGCGGCTCGCCGGGCGCCCGTCTGTCGTGGTCACCGACCGCAGCGACGCCAGCGGCACCGGCTACTGGTCGACCGTCACCGGTGAGTACCTGCCCGACGTGCTGGCCCGCGCACTCGGTCACGAGGCCGAGGTCCCGCGCGTCGCGGCTCCGGACGAGGTCGTCGGGACCGGCTCGGCTGCCGCGTGGTCGCTCGGCCCCGGATGCGGCGACAACGCCGGAGCCGCCCTCGGTCTCGGCGCCGAGCCCGGCGACGTCGTCGTCTCGCTCGGCACGTCGGGTGTCGTCACCGCCGTCTCGCAGGTGCCCGCGCAGGACGCGTCGGGCGCCGTCGCCGGCTTCGCCGACGCCACGGGCCGGTTCCTCCCGCTCGTCGCCACGCTGAACGCCGCGGAGGTGCTCGACACCACGGCGCGCCTGCTCGGCGTGGACCACGCCGGGCTGAGCGACCTGGCGCTGGCCGCTCCGCCCGGGGCGGAGGGCGTGGTGCTCGTGCCCTACCTGCAGGGCGAGCGCACGCCGGACCGGCCCGACGCCACCGGGTCGTTCCTCGGCCTCACCCTGAGCAGCACGACGCCGGCCAACCTCGCCCGGGCGGCCGTCGAGGGGCTCTGGTGCGGCCTCGCCGACGGGCTCGATGCTCTCCGCGCCCAGGGTGCCGAGGTACGCCGGATCCTGCTGGTCGGCGGCGCGGCCGCGTCACCGGCCGTCCGCGAGATCGGCGCACAGGTGCTCGGCGTACCGATCGACGTCCCGCCCGCCGAGGAGTACGTCGCGCTGGGCGCGGCCCGACAGGCGGCGTGGGTCCTCCAGCCCGGTGGGGACCCACCGGCCTGGGCCGGCGCCGCGCGCGGCTGGACCAGGTGCGACCCGGTGGCCGGTGGCTCCGCGGTGCGCGCGAGGTACGCGGACGCGCGCGACCTCACCCTCGGCCGGCTCCGGCCCTAGGTGTACTGACAGGAGCGGCCGCTCATCATGCCGAGACCTCGGTCGAGGGCCGGTACGGCGTGAGCACGCAGAACTCGTTGCCCTCCGGGTCGGCGAGCACCGCCCAGCCGCGCTCGCCCTGGCGGAGGTCGTCGACGAGGGTGGCCCCGAGACCGAGGATCCGGTCGATCTCCTCGTCCCGCGTGCGGTCGGTGGGCCGCAGGCAGAGGTGCATGCGGTTCTTCACCGACTTGGGCTCCGGCACCTTCAGGAAGAGCAGGTAGCGGCTGTCCGGGCCGGACAGCCCGCACTCGTCGTCGTCGGGCTTCATCGCCCACGAGTCGTCGACGGTGAAGTCCTCCAGCACCTCGGCCCACCACATCGTCTGGGCGTACGGGTCGGCGGCGTCGATGCAGAAGTTGGATGCACGAGATGCCATGCGGGCAGCATAGATCCGCCCTCCCTAGGCCCAGGCGAGCAGCACCTGCGCCGTGGGGTCGACGTTCCGCGGCCGCACGATCCCGAGGTCGTACGCCGCCACCACCGCCTGGGTGCGGTCGCGCAGCCCCATCTTCCGCAGCACCCGGGCCACGTGGGTCTTCACCGTGGCCTGGCTCAGGTACAGCTCGCCGGCGATCTCGCTGTTGCACATCCCGCGAGCGATCAGCGCCAGCACCTCACGCTCGCGTTCGGTCAGTCGCTCCATCTCGTCCCCCTCTGGACTCCCTCGGTGGCCTCACTATCCGACCCCGGCCGCCCCCTTGGTCAGGGGCAGTCGTCCCGACTTCGAGGGACACGCCTCCCGACCGGTAGCGTCGCGCGGGCGATGACCGATCCCGACCTCCTCGCGCGCGCCCGAGCCGCGCGCGGCTTCATGCCGGACGAGGAGGGCCTGGCGTTGCACCGCCTGGCGCGCGGGTGCCTCGCGCGTGGACCGGTGCTCGAGGTCGGCACCTACTGCGGCAAGTCCGCGGTCTACCTCGGCGCCGCCGCCCGCGAGGTGGGTGGCGTGGTCTTCACCGTCGACCACCACCGGGGGTCGGAGGAGAACCAGGCGGGCTGGGAGCACCACGACCCCGACCTCGTCGACCCTCGCACCGGCCGGATGGAGACGCTCCCCTTCTTCCGGCGGACGGTCGAGGACGCGGGCCTGGAGGACGTCGTCGTCGCGGTCGTGGGCGAGTCGTCGACGGTGGCGGCGTACTGGCGGACTCCCCTGGCGCTGCTGTTCATCGACGGCGGTCACGGCGAGGCCCCGGCGCACGCCGACTACGCCGGATGGGCGCCGTGGGTGATGTCCGGCGGGGTGCTCGCCCTGCACGACGTCTTCCCCGATCCCGCCGACGGCGGGCGGCCGCCCTACGACGTGTACCTCCGGGCTCGGGCTTCCGGCGCCTTCGAGGAGGTCGAGGCGGTCGGGTCTCTGCGGGTGCTGCGACGCGTCTCAGGCGCGGCCGGCGAAGGAGTCGACTGACGCGCAGCCGCACTCCAGAGCCATCGGCTCGGGATCGGGCACCAGACCCGTGCCGCGGACCACGCCTGCGCCGCCGGTGACGCCCGCAAGCGCGTCGTGGGCGAGCAGGGCCGCCGCGGTGGTGAACGTGGTGTGCTCGGCGGGCCAGTTGACCTGGTCGGCGTAGACGTAGCCGGTCCAGTACGACCCGTCGTGCTGGCGGAGGTGCTGGGCGTCTCCGAAGACCGCCCGGGCCCGGTCGCGGTCACCGAGGGCGTCGAGCGCCAGGGCGAGCTCGCACGTCTCCGCCCCGGTGACCCAGGGGTTGGTGTCGACGCAGCGGACGCCCAGGCCGGGCACCACGAAGTCGTGCCAGCGGGCGTCGATCAGGGCCCGCCCGGCGGCTCCGCGCACGGCGCCGCCCAGCACCGGGTAGTACCAGTCCATCGAGAACGTCGACTTGTCGAGGAAGAGGTCACGGTGCTCCCGCAGCGCGTGACCGAGCCGCCCGGCCGCGAGCTCCCACTCGGGCTGCGGGTCGTCGAGGAGCTCGGCGAGGGTCAGCCCGGCGCGCAGGGCCTGGTGGGTGCTCGCGGAGCCGGCCAGCAGCGCCTCGCGGTTGACGTCGGCGGGGCGGCCGTCGTGCCACTCCTGCGACCAGGCGATCCCCCCGAACGTCAGCTGCAGCCCGCAGACGTAGTCGAGCGCGCGGCGGACCACCGGCCAGTGGGCGACGACGAAGCCGAGGTCGCGGCGTACCAGCCAGTGGTGCCAGACGCCGACCGCGACGTACGCCGACATGTTGGTCTCGCCGCTGTCGTCCTCGACGACGCCGGCGACGACCTTCATCGGCCACGACCCGTCGCTCCGCTGCGTCGTACGGACCCAGCCCCACGCGCGGTCCACGGCGGCGAGGCGTCCCGCGACGAGGAGCGCCATCGCGGCCTCCACGTGGTTCCACACGTCGGTGTGGCCGCCGATTGTCCAGGGCAGGGCGCCGTCCGGCTCCTGCACGGACTCGATCGCCGCCCCGGACGCGGCCACCTGGGCCGGGGTGAGGAGCTCACCGCCCATCGTCGTCCCCTCGCTCCCGGGGCTTGTGCAGGTAGACGACGAGGCTCTTGCCGAGCACCGGGTCCAGCGCGCGCTCGGCCCACCGGGTCACCCGGGGCCGCTTCATCAGGTCCCAGACCAGGAGGCGGTGGTAGGCGCGCGCCAGCGGGTGCTCGTCGTTGCCGACGCCGACGGCGCACTTGAGCCACCAGTACGGCGCGTGCAGGGCGTGGGCGTAGTGGCGCCCCTCGTACACGAGGCCGACGCTCTCGGCCTTGGTGACCAGCTCGGCGTCGGTGTAGATGCGGACGTGGCCACCCGGCACCTCGTGGTACTCCCGCGAGAGCTTCCAGCAGACCAGCTCGGGGAACCACCGCGGCACCGTGATCGCGACGGTCCCGCCCGGACGCAGCACCCGTGCGACCTCGGCCAGGGCTTGGAGGTCGGCCGGGACGTGCTCGAGGATCTCGGCGGCCACGACCCGGTCGAACTCGCCGTCGGCGAACGGGAGGGACAGCGCGTCGCCCTCCTTCACGTCGGCGGCGGCACCGGACGGCACCTCACCGGCGGCGGCCATCGCCGCGAACATGTCGCGCACCCCGCCGAGCTCGTCGGCGTCCTGGTCCAGGGCGATCACGTCCGCGCCACGGCGGTACATCTCGAAGGCGTGCCGCCCGGCCCCGCAGCCGAGGTCGAGCACGCGCTCCCCCGGCCGCAGCCCGAGCCGGTCGAAGTCGACGGTCAGCACGGAGCGCCCTTCCGGAATCCCGCGACGGCCTCGTCGTACGCCGCGGCGGTCGCGGCGGCGGTGGCCCGCCAGCTGAACAGCTCCTGCACCCGCCGCCGGCCGGCGGCGCCGTACCGTGCGCGTCGCGCCGGGTCGTCGAGCAGGGCACCGACCCGCGCGGCGAGCTCACCGGTGTCGCCGGGCGTCACCAGGTCGGCGCAGAGCCCGTCGGGGCCCACGACCTCGGGGATGGCGCCGGCCCGGGACACGACCAGCGGCGTCGCGGTGGCCATCAGCTCCGCGGTCGGCAGCGAGAAGCCCTCGTAGAGGCTCGGCACGCAGGCGACCTCCGCCGAGCCCATCAGCGACACCAGGGCCGCGTCGTCGATGCCGTGCACGAAGCGCACGTGGTCGCGGATGGCCAGCTCGTCGAGCAGCCGCTCGGTCCGCCCGCCCGGCTGCGGGCGGCTGACCAGGAGCAGCTCGAGCTCCGGACGCTCGGTGCGGAGCTTGGCGAAGGCCTCGAGGAGCGTCGCGACGCCCTTCATCGGGGCGTCGGCGCTCGCCATCGCCAGGATCCGTCCCGGCACCCGGGGCTCGGTCGGCGGCCGGAACCCGTCGTCGACGCCGAGCGGGACGACCCGCACCCGGCCGGGGTCGACCCCGAACTCGCGGACGACGTCACTCTTCGCGGACTCCGAGGGCGTCAGCACCGTCCGGACGTTGCGGGCCACCCGCGCCTGCATCCGGACGAAGCCGTACCACCGGCGGAGCGACACGCGCTTGTGCCAGCTCTCCGCGGTCGCCAGGTCGATCCGGCGGTCGACGCTGATCGGGTGGTGGACCGATGCCACCAGCGGGACCCGGGCGGCCGCCTCGACACCGAGCAGGGCCGCGCCCAGCGTCTGGTTGTCGTGGACGACGTCGAACTCGCCGGCCCGCTCCCGCAGGGCGCGGAGGACGCGCCGGCTGAACGTGCGCGGCTCCGGGAAGCCCGCCGTCCACATGGTCGCGACCTCCTGGACGTCGGTGAGGTCGCGGTACTCGTCCAGGCGCGGCGTCCGGAACGGGTCGGGCTCGCGGTAGAGATCGAGGCTCGGCACCCGGGTCAGCCGGACCCCGTCCTCGAGCTCCGGGTAGGGCTGACCGGAGAACACCTCGACCTCATGACCGAGGTTGACCAGCTCCCGGCTGAGGTGCCGGACGTAGACGCCCTGGCCGCCGCAGTGCGGCTTGCTCCGGTACGACAGCAGGGCGACGCGCACGCGGGACCGCCTTCCGGGGACGGGGCCGTCGCGGATGCTACCGGCCAGTAGGGACGACCCTAACCGGTCGTCCGGGGCCCGCGATCAGCTGCCCTCGCTCGAGTGACCGGGGAAGACGTGCGCCGTCGGGTCGATCGCGACGGCGGCGTTGTTGACCGCCGTCGCGGCCTCGCCGAAGCCGACGGCGATCAGCCGCACCTTCCCGGGGTACTCGGTCACGTCGCCCGCGGCGAAGACCCGGGGGAGGTTGGTCCGCATCGTCGAGTCGACGACGATGTGGCGCTTGACCACCTCGATCCCCCACTGCTGGAGCGGGCCGAGGTCGGCGACGAAGCCGAGCGCGGCGACCACGGCCTGGGCGGGACGGCGTACCGGCTCCTGACCGTCGACCGTGATCTCGACCTCCGCCACGGTCGGCTCCCCGAACAGGCCGGTCACCTGCGCCTTGGTGATGATCTCGGCCTTCGAGTCGCGGACCGTCTGCACCGAGCGCTCGTGCGCCCGGAAGGCGTCCCGCCGGTGCACCAGGGTGATCGACCGGGCGACCGGCTCGAGATGGATCGCCCAGTCGAACGCCGAGTCGCCGCCACCGACGATGACGACGTCCTTGCCGGCGTACGGCGCGAAGCTGGGCACGAAGAACTCCATGCCACGGCCCAGCCAGCCGTCGCCCGCGGGCAGCGGACGCGGGCTGAACTTGCCGATGCCCGCGGTGATCAGGAGCGCCTTCGCCCGGACCTCGCTGCCGTCGTCGAGGGTGACCGTGACGCCGTCGTCGGCGCCGGCGAGCCCGGTCGCGGTGCGGTCGAGGAGGTACGCCGGCTCCGCGGTGTTGGCCTGCTCGACCAGCGAGTCGACCAGGTCGCGGCCCTTGACCGACGGGAAGCCCGCGACGTCGAGGATCTGCTTCTCCGGGTACATCGCAGTGACCTGGCCGCCCAGCTCGGGCAGGGAGTCGATCACGGCGACGCGGAGGTCGCGGAACCCGGCGTAGTAGGCGGCGAAGAGGCCGGTCGGTCCGGCGCCGATGATCGCCAGGTCGGTGTCGTGGTGTGGCACGCGCCCTACTCTTCCATTGATCATCGGGTCTGCACGTTGGCGACCATCCAGCCCTGCTCGGTGCGGACCATGGTCACCAGCGCGCGACGCGCGGCGTACGCCGGAGGGCTGTCGCCCGTGGTCGTCCGCTGGTCGAGGAAGAGCAGCGCCAGCACCTCGTCGGTCGTCGCCCGGACCACGCCACGCGCCGCGACCCGGGTGGTGGTGTCGACCCGGCGGCCGACCTCCTGGCCACGCACGCGCTCGGCCTGCGTGCGGTAGCGGCCGGCCATGTCGGAGGTCATCAGCGAGGTGACCCGGGCCAGGTGGGCGTCGTAGGAGCGCCACGAGGTGCTGAAGATCGCGGCCGCGTCGGTGGCCGCGGTGTCGACCGCCGTCTGGGCGTCGATGTCGCCCACGACCACCGGCCGGGTCGCACTCGGGGTCGGGTCGGACGTGCCCCAGAGGTACCACGCCTCCCCCGCCGCCACGGCCGCCAGGACCAGCGCGCCGGCGCCGAGGGCCGCCGTCGTCCGGGCCGTCACCGCGAGTCCCCGACGAACTCGATGTCGGAGGTCAGCCACCGACCGTCCAGCCGCTGGAGGGAGACCCGGAAGCGGAAGTCCCGCGGCCGCGCCGCCCCGTCGCTGCGCCGGTTGGAGACCGTGCCGGTGGTCGCGACGATCACCGTCGCCCGGTCCGGGCTGACCGCGGACACCCCGGACCAGACGACGCGTCCGGTCATCAGCGACCGGTTGCGCTGCAGCACGCGGATCACCTTCCGCGCGGACCGCGCGTAGTGGTCGCGGAACTCCCCGGTCGCACCGTGGGCCACGGCGTCGACCGACTCCGCGGCCTGGTCGTAGCGCAGGTTGACGAACGCCGTGACCTCGGCGTCCGCTGCGGCCAGCACCGCGCCGTACCGCTGCTGCTGGGTGGCGGCGTCCGCACGGTCGCCGTGGGTCCGCCAGACCAGGGCCGCACCCAGCCCGACCGCGACCAGCAGGAGGACGACGAGCATCGTCAGCCAGCGGTTCGCCGTGCTCACGTGTGCGGGTCTCCCTCCCAGTCACGCCGTCGGCATCGTATGCCCGCGGACCGCCCGGACCCCGGCTTTGCCTACGATGCCGGGGTGGGTTCGTCGCAGACCGGTCACACGCTCTCCGCCGCCGTCGACTCCGTCCGCAAGGACGGCACCGTCTCGGTGGTCGCCCGGATGTCCGGGGAGGACCGACCCCGCGTGTCGGTCGAGCCGGACGCCCGCCACTACTCCGCCAGCATCATGAAGCTGCCGATCCTGGTGGCCGCCCACCGGCTCGCCGAGAGCGGCCGGCTCGACTTCGACCGGCCGGTGCGCGTGCACAACGACTTCGCCTCGCGCCATCCCGGTCACCGGTTCTCGCTCGACCCGGAGGAGGACTCCGACCCGGCCACCTGGGCCGCGCTCGGCACCGACGTGACCCTCCGGGAGCTGGTCCACCGGATGGTCACCGTGTCCGGCAACCTGGCCACCGACCTGGTGCTCGACGAGGTCGGCACCTCGGAGGTCGCGGCCGTGCTGGCCGACGCCGGCTGCTCCGAGCGCACCACCATCGTGCGCGGGATCGAGGACTACCCCGCGCGCGACAACGGCATCGACAACCTGATCACGGCCGACGACATGGCCCGGTTGGTCGTGGCGCTCGCCGACGGCCGCCTGGCGGGGCCGGAGGCCTCGGCCGCGTGCGAGCAGACGCTGCGGGAGCAGGAGTACCGCAACGGCATCCCGGCCGGCCTGCCCGAGGGACTCGTGGTCGGCAACAAGACCGGCTGGATCAGCAGCGTCAACCACGACGTGGCCCTGGTCCGCGCCCCGGGCCTCCCGCCGGTCGGGCTCGCCGTCCTGGTCTCCGCGCCCGGCACCGAGGAGGAGCGCGAGGCCGGCATCGCCCGGATCGCGGCCGCCGCGTGGGCGGAGGTCGTGGGGTGACCCTGCGCCTCGTCTCGGCCGACGTCGCCCCGGTCTGGCGGGCCTCGACCGGGACCGAGCGCGACGACCGCGTCACCGAGACGCTGGCCGGGGAGCCGGTGGTGACCACCGGCGTGGAGCGGGACGGCCGGGTCGAGGTCGTGGTGCCCTGGCAGCCGTCGTCGCTGGACGACCGCGGCTACCCCGGGTGGGTCGACGCCGACCGGCTCGGTCCCGAGGCGGCGGAGGAACCGACGCTGCACGTGCCGGCCGGCAGCTTCCCGCCGGACGCCGAGGACCCGGTCGAGCAGGCACGGACGCTGCTCGGCACGCCGTACGTCTGGGGAGGGCTGCACGCCCGCGGCATCGACTGCTCGGGCCTGGTGCACCTGGTGCACCGGTCGCTCGGCACCGTCGTGCCGCGGGACGCACGCGACCAGGCGGCGGCGCTCCCGGCCGTGCCCGTGGACGAGGTACGGCGCGGTGACCTCTACTTCTTCGCCCGTCCGGAACGACCCGCGCACCACGTCGCACTCGTGGTCGAGCCGGGGGTGATGCTGCACGCCTCCGACCGGGACGGCGGCGTGGTCGAGGGCACGCTGACGGGTTCCGGGCGGTCGACCGACCTGGTGACGGCCGCACGCGTCGAACATCGCCCTACGATGACCCGGTGACCACCGCGAGCAACGGCAGCCTCTGGCGGCGGTTCGAGCACGACCCGCGCGACCCGGCGTACGCCGGCGTGCGGGCCTCCGACCGGGACCGGGCCGTGGTCCACGACGCCCTCGCCGAGGCCTATGCCGAAGGTCGGATCGACCGCGACGAGCTCGACGAACGCACCACCCAGGTCGACGCCGCCAAGACCTACGGCGACCTGGTGCCGCCCCTCCACGACCTGATGGTCGACGCCGCGGTCCCCGCGCTGGACCTGTCGTCCCGCGAGGACCTGCAGCGCAAGGCGGTGGCGCACTACCGCGACAACCTGCGCGAGGCCTTCATGGCGTTCCTCGTCCCGAACCTGATCTGCTGGGCGATCTGGTTCATGACCGGGCACGACGGGTTCGTCTGGCCGATCTTCGTGCTGATCCCGACCGTCGGGAACCTGCTGCGGGTCGGCGCCAGCAAGCAGTCGATCATCCAGAGCCGGGTCGAGAAGCTCGAGCGGAAGCAGGCCAAGGCCCTCGAGCCGCCCACCCCGAAGTCCGGCAAGTCGTCCAAGTCGTCCAAGTCCTCGAAGTCCTCCCCGGATGCGTCGATCCTGCCGGAGCAGGAGAAGCCGGAGGAAGCCTGACGCTCCGGGTGGTCTCGAGACGGTCGCAGAGCGACCTCCTCGACCACCGAGAAGGCGTGCGGGCGTCAGGCCGTGTCCCAGCCCTCGGGTCGCAGCTTCTTCGGCAGTCCCTCGACGACCAGCCGGTAGGACTCGTCGACCGCCTCGAGCAGCTCGTCGTCGGGGATCCCGGCGAACGCCAGGTCGTTCCACCCGGACCGGCCGATGTAGGCCATCACCGAGGCCGCGTCGGGATACCGCTGCAGCCACTCGTCGGCCACCTCCCGGCTGCGCGCGGCCTTCACCCCGACGCCGGCACTGCCGAGGAACGCGAAGATCTTGCCCCGCTCCCCCGGCCCCACCTTGAACACCGGGTGCGGATGGTCCCAGGGGTTGTCGGCCCAGGCGCCCGGCTTGCCGGCGCAGTGGGCGCGCATCTGCGTGGCATCCACCAGATCTACTTCGTGGCTTCCATCATCTGCCGCAGCTCCTTCTTCAGGTCGCTGATCTCGTCGCGGAGGCGGGCGGCGAGCTCGAACTGCAGCTCCGCGGCGGCGCCCTTCATCTGGTCGGTGAGCTCCTGGATCAGCGCGGCCAGCTCGGCGCTGGGCAGCCCCGAGATGTCCGGCGCCAGCTCCCCGGCCCTGAGCTGGCCGAGCGCCGGAACGGGCTGGCCCTGCCGCGGCTTCACGCCGCCGGCCCGGCCCTTGGCCTCGGTGCCGGCCCAGGTGGCGAGCAGGGCCTGGGTGTCCTCGCTGTCGCGGGCGAGCATCTCGGTGATGTCGGCGATCTTCTTGCGGAGCGGCTGCGGGTCGAGGCCGCGCTCGGTGTTGTAGGCGACCTGCTTGGCGCGGCGACGGTTCGTCTCGTCGATCGCGGACTCCATCGAGGGCGTGATCTTGTCGGCGTACATGTGCACCTGACCGGACACGTTGCGCGCGGCGCGGCCGATCGTCTGGATCAGCGACTTGTCCGACCGGAGGAAGCCCTCCTTGTCGGCGTCGAGGATCGACACCAGCGACACCTCGGGCAGGTCGAGGCCCTCGCGCAGGAGGTTGATGCCGACGAGCACGTCGTAGTCGCCCAGCCGCAGGTCGCGGAGCAGCTCGATGCGCTTGAGGGTGTCGACCTCGGAGTGGAGGTAGCGGGTGCGGATCCCGGCGTCGAGGAGGTAGTCGGTGAGGTCCTCCGACATCTTCTTGGTCAGCGTCGTGACCAGGACCCGCTCGTTCTTCTCGGTGCGCGTGTTGATCTCGTGGATCAGGTCGTCGATCTGGCCCTTGGTCGGCTTCACCACCACCTCGGGGTCGATCAGGCCGGTCGGGCGGATGATCTGCTCGACGACGTCGCCCCCGACCTTGTCCAGCTCGTAGTTGCCCGGCGTCGCGGAGAGGTAGATCGTCTGCCCGATCCGCTCGAGGAACTCCTCCCACTTCAGCGGCCGGTTGTCCATCGCGCTGGGCAGCCGGAACCCGTGGTCGACGAGGTTGCGCTTGCGGGACATGTCCCCCTCGTACATCCCGCCGACCTGCGGGACCGCGACGTGCGACTCGTCGATGACGAGGACGAAGTCCTCCGGGAAGTAGTCGAGCAGGCAGTTCGGCGGCGTGCCGTAGGTGCGTCCGTCGATGTGCATCGAGTAGTTCTCGATGCCGGCGCAGGACCCGACCTGCCGCATCATCTCCACGTCGTACGTCGTGCGCATGCGCAGGCGCTGCGCCTCGAGCAGCTTGCCCTGGCGCTCGAACGTCGCCAACCGCTCCTCGAGCTCGCTCTCGATGCCGTTGATCGCCCGCTCCATGCGCTCGGGCCCGGCGACGTAGTGCGTGGCCGGGAAGACGTAGAGCTCGTCGTCCTCGCTGATCACCTCGCCCGTCACCGGGTGCAGCGTCATCAGCCGCTCGACCTCGTCGCCGAAGAACTCGACCCGCACGGCGTGCTCCTCGTAGACCGGGAAGATCTCGAGGGTGTCGCCGCGGACCCGGAAGGTGCCGCGGGTGAAGGTCATGTCGTTGCGGGTGTACTGGATCTCGACCAGCCGCCGCAGGATCGAGTCGCGGTCGCGCTCGTCACCGACCTTCAGCTTCAGCATCCGGTCGACGTACTCCTGCGGGGTGCCGAGGCCGTAGATGCAGGACACCGTCGACACCACGATCACGTCGCGCCGGGTGAGCAGGGAGTTGGTGGCGGAGTGCCGCAGCCGCTCGACCTCCTCGTTGATCGAGGAGTCCTTCTCGATGTAGGTGTCGGTCTGCGGGACGTAGGCCTCGGGCTGGTAGTAGTCGTAGTAGGAGACGAAGTACTCCACCGCGTTGTGCGGGAACAGCTGGCGCAGCTCGTTGGCGAACTGCGCCGCCAGGGTCTTGTTCGGCTGGAGGACCAGGATCGGCCGCTGGATCTGCTCGGCGACCCACGCCACGCTCGCGGTCTTGCCGGTGCCGGTGGCGCCGAGCAGCACGACGTCGCTGACGCCGCCCTTGATCCGGCGGACGATCTCCTCGATCGCCGCCGGCTGGTCTCCGCTCGGCTGGAAGTCGGAGACCACCTCGAACGGCGCCACGCGGCGCTCCAGGTCGGTCACGGGTCGCATGCCTCCAGCCTACGGGCGGCCACCGACACCCGGTCCGGCGTACGGCGGCCGGGTCACCGTGGTTGGTCACGGCACGAGGATGGACGAGTACCTTCTGGCCGTGGGCCGGACGAGTCTCGAGCGTGGGCGCGCGGCGTACGCCGAGCGTCGCTGGGACGTCTGTGCCCAGTGCCTCCGGGCGGCCGACGCGGAGCAGCCGTTGTCCGGTGAGGACCTCCAGCTGCTCGGGTTGTCCCTCTACATGACCGGCGAGGACGACGCCAGCGTCGAGGTCCTCGACCGTACGCACCGGATGGCGGTCGACCAGGAACGCTGGCCGGAGGCCGCGGAGACGGCGTTCTGGCACGCCTTCATCCTGTTCAACGCCGGCGAACAGGGCCGAGGCGGCGCCTGGATGGCCCGATGCCGGGCGATCCTCGACGAGCACGGAGTGCAGGGTGCCACCGCGGCGTTCCCGGACGTCGTCGAGGCCCGGGGCATGGTGGAGGCGGGACGGGTCGACGACGGCTTGGCGCTGGCCGCCGCCTCCGCCCGAGTGGGGAAGCTGCACGGCGACACCAACCTCGAGATCCTCGGACGACTCGTGGTCGGGTGGGCGCTGCTGCGGCAGGGACGTCGTGAGGACGCCCTCGCCTGTTTCGACGAGGTGATGCTGACGGTCTCGTCGGGCAACCCGTACCCCACGGTCGCGGGGCTCGCCTACTGCTCGGTGATCGGCGCCTGCATGAGCGTGCTCGACCTGCCACGGGCCCAGGAGTGGACCGGCGTGCTCTCGGACTGGTGCGACGCCCAGTCGGGCCTGGTGCCCTACCGCGGTCAGTGCCTGGTGCACCGCAGCCAGCTCAAGACGATGCGGGGCGACTGGGCGGGCGCTGTCGAGGAGGCCCGCATCGCCTGCGCGCGGATCGGCGGCCCGGCCATCGGCGACGCGTGGTACCAGCTCGGCGAGGTGCGCCGGCTCCAAGGTGAGTACGCCGACGCCGAGGACGCCTACCGCCGGGCCAACTCCCTCGGCCGGCAGCCCGAGCCCGGGCTCGCCCTGATGCGCCTGGCCCAGGGACGGGTCGACGAGGCCGTGACCACCTTCCGGCGACTGCACGCCGAGCTCCTGCGGATCGACCGGGCCGACATCCTGGCCGGCTACGTCGAGGCGGTGCTGGCGGCCGGCGACGTCGACGCCGCACGGGCGGCCGCCGACGAGCTGGGGGCGGGTTCCGACCTGCCGCCGGTCCACCTGGCGCGGGCGGCCGAGGCCGAAGGTGCGGTCCGGCTCGCGGAGCAGGATCCCGGCGCTGCCCTCCCCCACCTCCGTCAGGCGCTCCAGCTCTGGACCGGCCTCGACATGCCGTACGACGCGGCCCGCGTCCGGGTACGCATCGGTGACGCCTGTCGCCGGCTCGGCGACGAGCCGGCTGCCACCCTGGAGCACGAGGCGGCACGGGAGACGTTCCTCCGGCTCGGCGCCCGACCGGACCTCGACCGCCTGGGCGCGACGCCCTCCCGGAGCGGCGTGCTGACGGCGCGCGAGGTGGAGGTGCTCCGGCTGGTCGCCGCCGGGCACACCAACCGGTCGGTCGCCACCGAGCTGGTGCTGAGCGAGAAGACCGTGGCCCGGCACCTGTCGAACATCTACACCAAGCTCGGCATCGGCTCGCGGTCCGCGGCGACGGCGTACGCCTACGACCACCACCTGGTGTGAGCCGGCGCCGAGCCGGCTCTGCACAGAAGTACCCAGTGCCGCAGGCAGCAGTTGGGCAGCTCGCCCGACGCGGTGAGGGGCTCCGGGTTCCTAGCGTCGCGGGCATGACCGAGACCACGACATCCCAGACCACCTCCGAGACCACCACCACGCCCACGGTCGGCGACCACGCTCCCGAGCGGGTCACGACCGTCGTCATCGGCGCCGGCCAGGCGGGCCTCTCCACGGCGTACCACCTCACGCGCGCCGGCCACGCGTGCGTGGTCCTCGAGCGCCATCCTCGGGTGGGCGACCAGTGGCGCCGGCGGTACGCCTCGCTCGTGCTGAACACCCCGGCTCGGCACGACGGGTTGCCCGGCCTGCGGTTCCCCGGTCGTCCCGGAGCGTTCCCGACCGCCGGTGAGCTCGCTGACTACCTCGAGGAGTACGTGCGGCACCACGGCCTGCGCGTCGAGTGCGACGTCGCCGTCGTCTCGACCACCCAGGACGCCGACGGCGGCTGGACCGTGGTCACCGACCGCGGTGCCTACCTGGCGGACAACGTGGTCGTCGCCACCGGCGGGGAGACTCACCCACGGGTCCCCGAGATCGCCGGGCGTATCGATCCGGGGATCCGGCAGCTGCACTCCAGCGAGTACCGTCGGCCCGACCAGCTGCTGCCGGGACCGGTGCTGGTGGTCGGGCTGGGCCAGTCCGGCGCTGACATCGCCCTCGAGCTCGCTCATGCGGGCCGGGACGTGTGGGTGTCCGGCACGGTGCGTTCCGAGATCCCGATCGACATCGAGAGCTTCAAGGGGAGGGCCACCTTCCCGGTGATCTGGTTCGCCTGGAACCACGTGCTGACCGAGCGCACGCCTCCGGGCCGCAAGACCAAGGCCGGGATCCGCTCGGGCGCGCGCAACGCGCCGCTGGTGCGGGTCAAGCGTCGGCACCTGGACGCGGCCGGGGTGCACCGGTCGGAGGAGCGCACCACGGACGTCGTCGACGGGAAGCCGGCCCTGGCCGACGGCACGGTCCTCGACGTCACCAACATCGTGTGGTGCACGGGCTACCGGCAGGACTTCTCGTTCATCCACCCGTCACCGGTGGGCGAGGACGGTTGGCCACGCGACGCCGGCGGGGTGATGGAGGAGCTGCCGGGCCTCTACTTCATGGGCCTGCTCTTCCAGCGCGGCTTCTACTCCATGCTGGTCGGCGGGGCGGCGCGGGACGCGAAGTTCATCGCGGGGAGGATCCTGCGCCGATCGCGGGTCAGCGGCCGGCCCGCAGCCTGAGGTAGGCGTCGATCAGCTCCCGCATGTGGTCCCCGTCGAAGGAGCTGTCGTGGCCGGGGCGGACCATCGCGACGTCGAGGTCGCGCATCCGGCGCATCGACTCGACGTACGACGGGATGTCCGCGCCGAACATCTCGTCGAACACCGGGCTGTCGTTGAGCACGTCGCCGGTGTAGAGCCAGCGGAGGTCCTCGTCGTACAGGAGGATGCTGCCGGGCGTGTGGCCGGGTGCGTGGATGACGCGCAGCCGCCGGTCGCCGAGGTCGATCACGTCTCCGTCGACCAGCGTCCGGGTCACCGTGGCGGGGCGGATCGCGAACGCCGCCTCGTCGTAGCCGGGCTCCGGTACCGCCTTCAGCAGCCACTCCGGCAGGGCGTCGGGGTCGGGGATCGCGAGCCCGAGCAGCTCCAGCTCGGTGCGCGCGTGCAGGCTCGCAGGCGGGGGTGCCGCGATCGCGCCGGCCTCGACGGCATGCACCGCCACGTGCTCGAACTCGTGCGCGCCGCCGGTGTGGTCGAGATGGGTGTGGCTGACCACGGCCAGCGTGTCGTGGCCGAGCACGTCGGGGAGGTGCTCCCGGAGGGAGGCCACGCCGAGCCCGGTGTCGACGAGGACGTCGTGGCGCTGCCCGCGGATCCACCACAGGTTCGCCGACACGAGGTCGCTGAGGTGCGGCTCGGTCAGCAGGGTCACGCCCTCGCCGACCTCCTCGACCCCGAACCAGTCCGTGGCGACCGGCAGTCCGGAACCGCTCACCGGTCGACCTGGCGCTCGACCCGTCCCCGCCGCGGCTGCGCCTCGATCCCGTCGGCCAGCACGGGCAGGCGGGGGTCCCGCTGGAAGAGCCTCGCGCGCCGGACCCGCTCGGAGTGGCGTCGCGCCAGCAGCAGGTCCGGTCGCCGGCCGAACAACTCGCAGCAGCGCCGGTTGGCGACCCGGACGGTGCGCCACCACCCGGGACTCCCGATCGCCGCTCCGTCCGACACGCGGTCGATCCTCCCACGACCTCGCGGCGAGGCGCCCTCGTCAGTCCACGGGGTCTCGCTCCCGGGCGCCGATGGTGAGGCTGGCGACGGCGGCGACCCCGAGCACCACGACGATGAACGCCAGGGAGGGCAGGATGCCGACCTCGGGCACGGGCACACCGCCGAGGTGCTCGACGTGGGAGCCGCGCAGACCCTCGAGCACCAGCTTCACCCCGATGAACGCGAGCACCAGGGCCAGCGCGGGCTGGAGGTACACCAGCCGGCTCAGCAGCGCCTCGACCACGAAGAACAGCTGACGCAGGCCGAGGAGGGCGAACGCGTTCGCGGTGAGGATCACGAAGGCGTCCTGCGTCAGCCCGAGGATCGCGGGGATGGAGTCCAGCGCGAAGACCACGTTGGCGACCGCGATCGCCGCGACCACGGCCACCAGCGGGGTCCACATCGCCCGGCCGTCGACCCGCGTGCGCAGCCGGTCGCCGTCGTACGCCGGCGAGATCGGCAGGTAGCGACGCAGCCGGCGCAGCACGGCGTACTCCTGGAACTCGACGTCCTCCTCGGACTCCCGCAGGAGGCCGACGGCCGTGTAGACCAGCAGCAGCCCGAACAGGTAGAAGGTCCACGACGCCGCCGAGACCAGCCAGGTGCCGCCGACGATGAGTGCCGCCCGCATCACGAAGGACAGGACGATCCCGATCAGCAGCGTCCGGTCGCGGGCGAAGGCGGGCACCGCGAAGGTGTTCATGATGACGAGGAACACGAACAGGTTGTCGACGCTCAGGCTGTACTCGGTGAGGTAGCCGGCGAAGAACTCCGTGCCGGCGTGGCCTTCCGCGACCAGGAGCGCGAGGCCGAACAGGACCGCGGCGGTGACGTTCGCGGTGACCCACCACAGGCAGGTGCGCAGGCTCGGGCGCTCGTCGCGTCGGGCCACGGCGACCAGGTCGGCGGCGACGAGCAGCACGAGCACGACCGCGGCGACGAACCACCACGGCGTCGGGACCGACGTGTGCACGGTGCCTAGCCGCTGCGCGTGCCGGCGCGGGTGAGGACCCTCTCCTCGGGCACGGACTCCGCCGGGACCACGGGTACCGACGCGGGACGCGGCATCGCCGGGAGGCGCTCGTGTCGGGGCCTGCGCCACAGCCGCCCCAGCTCCAGGTCGGTGCCCGGGGGCTCGAGCGGGAGATAGCCGGACATCGGGTAGAAGGTCAGCTCGCCGACGAGTGGCCGGCCATCAACCTCGTACAGGTCGACGCGGACGAAGTCGAAGCCGACCGCGAGACGCTCCGCCATCCAGATCATGGTGTCGAGGGTCGGCGGCCGCGCGGGGAGCCGCGGCGCCAGAGGCATGGACCCGTTGTGGAAGGCCTCGTTCCACTCGCGGTCCATCACCCGGCCGCCGTACGCCGGCGTCCCGCGGCCGGCGATCCAGTTCACGTAGTGGACGCGGCCGTGGTAGGTCCACAGCTTGTAGTCGACCGGACGCGTGGCCGGGTCACCCAGGTGCGGCTCGACCAGCAGCCGGGGCCGGATCCGGGTGTAGAGCCACTCGCCGGCGTGCCCGCCGTACGTCGACGCCAGCCAGCGGTCCGCCAGCCGCTCGATCCGGGCCCAGTTCACCGGTCCGTCGGCCGGGACGAAGACGTTCCAGCCGCTCCCGTGGGCGCCCTTGAGCACGAACGGCCGCGGCCAGGCCCGCAACACCCGCCGCGAGGGCAGCGCCTCACCGCACCAGATCATCGGGACGACGTACTGCGGACCGATGCGGTCCGCGACGAACGCCTTGCTCTCGATCTTGTCGGCCAGGCGGGGCATCCTCGGGTCGCGCTCGAACAGCTTGCGGCGCAGGATCCGCTCGGTGTGCCGCCGCGGCCGCAGCAGCCGTGGCTGCCGGCCGAACACCCCGGCGTACCGGCGTCGCACGGCGAGCAGAGTGCGCCACCACGTCCAGAAGCCGCCGAGCCGCAGATGTCCCCTGAAGCCCTTCATCGGCAGCGATCCTGCCATGCGGCGCCGTCGCCCGGTCAGCCCGCGGCCCGGCCGATGGGTAGTTTGGCGAGGTGCGCACCCGATCGTCCGTCGACCGCTGGCTGCCGCTGGTGCGACGCGTCCTGATCGGCATCGTGGCCGCGCCGTTCCTGATGGCGATCGGGATGACCCTGGTCGACTCCTACCGGCGGCGGGGCAAGCGTCGCGCGGTCTCGTTCCCCACCGAGCCCCCGAGCACGGTCCCGGTCGGCGACGGCGAGGTCACGACGTACACCTTCGGCCAGGACCTGTACGACGCGATGCTGGCGGCCATCGACGGCGCCCAGCGGCAGATCCTGCTGGAGACCTACATCTGGAAGGCCGACGAGGTCGGGCAGCGGTTCAAGACGGCCCTCGAGGCGGCGGCCGCGCGCGGCGTCGAGGTCTTCCTGATCTACGACGCGTTCGCGAACCTCGTGGTCTCCCCGCGCTTCAAGCGGTTCGACGGCGGCATCAAGGTGCTCCGCTACCCGGTGTACGCCGCGGGGTGGCGGCCGTTCGACCTGCGCCGCTACGGCCGCGACCACCGCAAGATCCTGGTCGTCGACGACTCGGTGGGCTTCGTCGGGGGCTACAACATCGGGGACGCGTACGCGACCGAGTGGCGCGACACCCACGTGCGGATCACCGGGCCGGGCGTGTGGGACCTCAAGCGCGCCTTCGCCGACTTCTGGAACCTCAACCGGCGGCGCCGCTTCCGGCCCAGCGAGCGGCCGCTCCTGCTCGAGACGGCGTCGAGCTGGGAGCCGACGATCCGCTTCCACCGGAACGTGCCGCGGCTGTGGATGTTCCCCATCCGGTCGATGTACCTGGAGGCGATCGCCCGGGCCAGCCGGAACATCTGGCTGACCACGGCGTACTTCCTCCCCGACCCCGACTTCGCCGACGCGCTGACGGCCGCCGCTCGACGGGGAGTCGACGTCCGGCTCCTGATCCCGGCCAAGTCCAACCACGTGGTCTCCGACTGGATCTCCCGCGGCTACTTCTCCCAGCTGCTGGACGCCGGCGTGAAGGTGCTGCGCTACCGGGACGCGATGGTCCACGCCAAGACCGCCACCATCGACGGCACTTGGTCGACGGTCGGCACGGCCAACATCGACCGGCTGAGCCTGACCGGCAACTACGAGATCAACGTCGAGATCATCGACGCCGGCCTGGCCGGCTCGCTCGAGGAGATCTTCCGCGTGGACGAGTCGAACTGCCTGGAGCTGACCGAGGCCGAGTGGGAGGCGCGCGACCTCTACCGCCGGTTCACCGAGTTCGTGCTCAACCCGCTGCGTCCGCTGCTCTGAGGCCCGTCAGCTCGGCGGCGAGGGCGTCCCAGACGGCGCTGGCGGCGTGCTGCGCGCCGACCACGTTGGTGAGGACGACGAGGGTGCGGCCGCCCTCCCGCTCGGAGGCACCCCGCGTCGTGAACCCGGCATAGGTCCCGTTGTGCCCCTGCCAGGCATGGCCGGGTCCGACGCGGAAGGTGCCGAGCCCGTACGTCGCCAGGTCGCCGGCGTCGTCGGCGGCCGCCGCCTGCGGGGTGACGGCCGTCATCTGCTCGAGCGTCGTCTCGGCGAGGAGCGACCCGCGGACGAACAACCCGTCGAGGAACATCCCGACGCCGACCGCGGTGCCCGCGAACAGGCCGTCACCGAACGGCAGCCCGAACAGGTCGGTCGGCACACCGGCCGGCGCGTAGGCGGCGTACGGGTCGACCAGCGTGCCGTCCTCGCGCCGGTCGTAACCGCGCGCGAGCGGACCGACCGCGGCCCGGTCCATCGTGAGCAGGTCGTCGGTCAGCCGCTCGTCCACTTCGCCGGCCATCGCGTCCCAGGCGGCTTGCAGGCCGTCCGCGCCGCCGAGGACCCGCACCAGCATCTCGGTGAGCACGATGTAGCCGGCGTTGGAGTACTCCCACCGCTGCCCGGGCTCGACCGGCTCGAGGATGCCCGGCCGCAGCATCTCCCAGGTGAAGGGGCGATCCGGGTCGAACGCCGCGCCGCTGCCGGGCTCGTCCGCGTCCGGCTGCATCAGCGCGGCGATCTCCGGGGCGTCGTAGAGGTCCGGATAGCCCGACGTGTGCGCCAGCAGCATCTGCGCGGTCACCGTGTCGGAGCCGGGCACCTCGGCACCCAGGAGCCGCGAGATCGGTGCCTCGAGGTCGAGCCGTCCGTCCTCCGCCAGCCGCAGGGCGAGCGCGGCGACCAGGGTCTTGCCGAGACTCGCCAGGCAGAAGCAGGTGCCGTCGGTCACCGGCGCGGACGTCGCGAGGTCGGTGACGCCGTGGCGGCCGGTCCACAGGACGGCGCCGTCGCGGAGCAGGGCCGCCTGGGTTCCGGGGGTCGCGGCGGCGCGACAGGCCTCCGCGAGGACGGCGTCCAGCCGCTCCCCGAGCTGGGCGTCGGTGCGGTCGGTCGACATGTGGTCTCCAGGGTCCGGGAGGGCGGCGACCCGAGAGCGTCACCGTAGCGCCCGCTAGCGCACCGGCAGATGGGTGCGCGGCGCCATGCGGGGGCCGCGTCTCGGCCTCCCGCCGGCGAACCCGTGGATCAGGGCGACCACGCGGTTGCGCTGCGGTGTCCAGGGCTCGAGGAAGGTGCGCAGCTCGTCGTCGTCGAACGGCGTGCCGGTGACGGCCCAGCCGATGTCCTTCGCGATGTGGAAGTCGCCGAAGCTGACCGCGTCGGGGTCGCCGAAGGCCCGCGACCGGATCTCGGCGGAGGTCCACTCCCCCACACCGGGCAGCGTGCGGAGCTTGGCGTCGGCGTCGTCCGGGGTGAGGCGCTCGAGGGTGTCGGCGACGGCCGCCGCCCGGACCAGCGTGCGGGAGCGCGCCGGGTCCACGTGCATCCGCAGCCACTCCCAGGACGGGATGCGGCGAACCGTCTCGGCGCTCGGCTGGACCCAGAGCCGCAGGTCGCGGCCCGGCCCGGGTGCCCGCTCGCCGTACCGGTGGACCAGGCGGCGGAAGCCGGCGAAGGCCTCCTGCCCGGTCACCTTCTGCTCGATCACCGCCGGCGCCAGCGCCTCCCACAGCCGGTGCGTGGCGCCGAACCTGACGTGCGGCCGGCGCCGCGCCGCCTCGGCGACGAGGGGATGGAGGTCCGGTCGGAACCCGCTGGGGTCGTCGTCGGCGCCGAGCATCGCCGGCACCCGGTCGAGCGCCCAGGTCGCACCCGGTCCCCAGGCCTCGGCCTCGACCTCCGCGCGGCGAGGCGAGGCATCGAGCCGGAGGGCGGCCGGGCCGTCGGGGGTGCGGATGCCGCGCCAGACGTGCGCACCGACGACGCGGAACGTCGGGTCACCAGACCCGCGGCGCAGACCGTGCAGCGCTCCCAGCACGGAGACGGGCCAGTCGGGACGCCACACCCGCCGCTGCCCGTCCGTCACGCGCCCAACCTACGGCGCCCAGCCGACACCTGCTCGGCACGCGTCCTCAGCCACCGACGGCTGCGGCGGCGGCGCGGCCGGCCGTCCGACCGGAGAACAGGCAGCCGCCGAGGAAGGTCCCCTCGAGCGCGTTGTAGCCCATCATCCCGCCGCCGCCGAAACCGGCGGCCTCGCCCGCGGCGTACAGACCGGGGACCGGCTCGCCGGTCGCGGTCAGGCAGCGGCCGGACAGGTCGGTGACCAGGCCGCCGAGCGTCTTCCTGGTGAGGATGTGGAGGCGGACGGCGATCAGCGGGCCGTTCCTGGGGTCCAGGATCTTGTGCGGGGAGGCGACGCGCACCAGCTTGTCGCCGCGGTAGGCACGGTGCTGCCGGATGAAGGCGACCTGGGTGTCCTTGGTGAACCGGTTGTCGAGCTGCCGGTCGCGGGCCTCGATCTGGTGACGGAGCACGGCCTCGTCGAGCACGGCCCCACCGTGGGCCGGGCCGCCGATCTCGTTCATCCCGCGCACGAGGTCGGTCAGCGTCTCGGCCACGACGAAGTCCGCGCCGTGCTCCTTGAACGCCTCCACCGGACCCGGCGCCCCGTCGCCGACCACCCGGCCGAGCAGGAGCCTGACGTCCTTGCCGGTCAGGTCCGGGTTCTGCTCGGAGCCGGACAGCGCGAACTCCTTCTCGATGATCTTCTGGGTCAGCACGAACCACGAGTAGTCGTAGCCGGTCTCCCGGAGGTGGCGCAGCGTGCCGAGGGTGTCGAACCCCGGGAGGTACGGCGCGGGCAGGCGCCGGCCCGCGGCGTCGAACCACATCGACGACGGCCCCGGCAGGATCCGGATCCCGTGGTTGTCCCAGATCGGGTCCCAGTTCCGCAGGCCCTCGACGTAGTGCCACATCCGGTCCTCGTTGATCACCTCGGCGCCCGCGGACCGCGAGATTCCGATCATCCGGCCGTCGACGTGCGCCGGCACTCCGCTGACCATGAACGCCGGTGGGGTGCCGAGCCGCGCGGGCCACGCCTGGCGCACGAGGTCGTGGTCGCCGCCGATCCCGCCGCTGGACACGACCACCGCCTGGGCGGTCAGCTCGAAGTCCCCGGTCTCGTCGCGGTTCGACGCCCGGCCACGGTCCATGCCGTCCGGCGCCAGCACCTTCCCGCGGACGCCGGTCACGGCCCCGCCGTCGACGACCAATCCGTCCACCCGGTGCCGGAAGGCGAACCGGATGCGCCCGTTCTGTGCGTGCGCACGCACCCGCTTCTCGAACGGCTCGACGAGCCCGGGACCGGTGCCCCACGTGATGTGGAAGCGCGGTACCGAGTTGCCGTGGCCGTCGGCGCGCCCGTCGCCGCGCTCGGCCCAGCCCACCACCGGGAACACCCGGTGGCCCATCGATCGCAGCCAGGACCGCTTCTCCCCGGCCGCGAAGTCGACGTACGCCTCGGCCCAGCGGCGCGGCCACAGGTCCTCCTCGCGGTCGAACTGCGCGCTGCCCATCCAGTCCGAGAGCGCGAGGTCGTGGCTGTCGTGGACGCCCATCCGCCGCTGCTCCGGGGTGTCGACGAGGAACAGCCCGCCCAGGCTCCAGAACGCCTGTCCGCCGAGCGACTGCTCGGGCTCCTGGTCGACCAGCACCACGCGTCGACCGGCGTCGGCCGCCTCGGCCGCGGCCGTCAGCCCGGCGAGACCGTGGCCCACGACGATCACATCGGCATCCATGTCGCGGACCCTAACGACGTACGCCGCGGCCACGTCGAGGACAGGGGACGCCGTAAGGTCGGCGACGTGAGCGACACCACGAACGATCGGCCACTCGAGGAGGCGATCGAGCGCGACTTCAGCCGGCAGATGTCGTACGGCGACTACCTCCGGCTCGACCAGCTCCTGTCCGCGCAGCAGCCGCTCAGCGACCCTCCGCAGCACGACGAGCTGCTGTTCATCGTCCAGCACCAGACCACCGAGCTGTGGCTGAAGCTGCTGGTGCACGAGCTCCGCTCGGCGCGCTCGCTGCTCGCCACCGACGACCTCGCCCCGGCGCTGAAGCGGATGGCGCGCGTCAAGCACGTCCAGCACACGATCACCGACCAGTGGTCGGTGCTCGCGACGCTGACCCCGTCGGAGTACGCCGAGATCCGGCCCTTCCTCGCGACCTCGTCGGGCTTCCAGTCCGCGCAGTACCGCGAGGTCGAGTTCCTGCTCGGCAACAAGAGCGCCGACATGGTCAAGGTGTTCGCGCACGACCCGACCGCCCAGGCCGAGCTCACCACGCTGCTGCACGAGCGGTCGCTGTACGACGAGTTCCTCGCCCACCTCGCCCGCCAGGGGTACGCCGTACCCGCCGCGTGCCTCGACCGCGACTGGACGCAGCCGTACCGGTCGAACCCCGAGCTCGTGCAGATGTTCGCCGGCGTGTACGCCGCCCCCGAGCGGCACTGGGGCGTCTACGAGACCTGCGAGGAGCTGGTCGACGTCGAGGACAACTTCCAGCAGTGGCGCTTCCGCCACCTCCAGGTCGTGCAGCGCACCATCGGCCACAAGACCGGCACCGGCGGCTCGTCCGGCGTCGACTTCCTCCGCCGCGCCCTCGACCTCACGTTCTTCCCCGAGCTGTACGAGGTGCGCACGCTCGTCGGCGAGTAGCGGCCGCGGCGGCGGCGTGCTGGGTGGAGGCGTGTAACCGACCCTTCGGGGGCCGACACGCCGGGCCACAAGGGGTGAGAAGAGCCTCAGCGGTCGGTTACACGCCCCCATCCGGCCCCCGCCCGGCCCCATCCGGCCCGCCCAGGCCCCCGACCGTCGGCAGGCTCGGGCAGGATGACCGCATGCTGCTGCGGGACCTGGTGGAGACGTCGGGGGTCGTGGCCGCCACCCGATCGCGCAAGGCCAAGGTCGCGGCGATCGCCGAGCGGCTGGCGGAGGCCGGGGTCGACGAGCTGCCGGTGGTCACGGCGTACCTCGGCGGCACGATCCGGCAGCGCCGCACCGGCGTCGGCTGGCGCGGGCTGAGCTCGCTCCCCGACCCGGCCGCCGAGCCGTCCGTCTCCGCGGTGGAGGTCGACGCCGCCCTCGACCGGCTCGCCGCGATGTCCGGCGCCGGGTCGCAGGAGCTGCGCGCGTCCGGCGTGCGCGAGCTCTTCGGGCGGATGACCGAGGACGAGCAGCGCTGGCTGCGCGGGGTGATCACCGGCAACGTCCGCCAGGGCGCCCTGGACGCCCTCGTGCAGGAGGCGATCGCGGCAGCCTCCGGCGTCAAGCTCACCGTCGTACGCCGCGCGGCGATGCTGGCGGGCGGCACCGTCCCGATCGTGGTGGCCGCGATGACCGGCGGCGAGGAGGCGCTGGCCGAGATCGGGCTCGAGGTCGGGCGCCCGGTGCTACCGATGCTCGCCTCCACCGCGCCCGACGTGGCCGCGGCGGTCACGAAGGCGGGAGGCGAGCCGGGCACCCCGGTCGCCGTCGACACCAAGCTCGACGGCATCCGGATCCAGGTCCACCGCCGCGGTGACGACATCGTCGTGGCGACCCGCAGCCTGGAGGACATCACGGCCCGCCTGCCGGAGGTGGTCGACGTCGCGAGGTCGCTGCCCGGCGACGACCTCGTGCTCGACGGCGAGGCGATCGCGCTGGACGACGGGGGCCGGCCCCGGCCGTTCCAGGAGACCGCCTCCCGCACCGCCATGTCCGACGGCGTCGCCGTCACGCCGTACTTCTTCGACGTCCTCCACGCCGACGGCCGCGACCTGCTCGACGCCACCGGGGCCGAGCGGCTGGAGGTGCTCGACGCGGTCGTCCCCGCGGAGCACCGCGTCCCGCGACTGGTCACCGACGACCCCGTCGCGGCCGAGGCGTTCGCGCAGGACGCCCTCGCGCGCGGGCACGAGGGCGTCGTCGTGAAGAGCCTCTCCATCGGGTACGCCGCCGGCCGGCGCGGCGCCGGCTGGGTCAAGGTCAAGCCGGTCCACACCCTCGACCTGGTCGTGCTCGCCGTCGAGTGGGGCAACGGCCGCCGCCAGGGCTGGCTGTCCAACATCCACCTCGGCGCGCGGGACCCCGACACCGGCGGGTTCGTGATGCTGGGCAAGACGTTCAAGGGCATGACCGACGAGATGCTCGCCTGGCAGACCGAGCGCTTCACCGAGCTCGCCGTCGAGCCGGCCACGATCCGCGACTCCTACGTCGTCCCCCTGCGCCCCGAGCAGGTCGTCGAGATCGCCTTCGACGGGCTCCAGCGTTCCAGCCGCTACCCCGGCGGCCTGGCCCTTCGCTTCGCCCGCGTCGTCCGCTACCGCGACGACAAGTCGGTCGAGGAGGCCGACACCATCGAGACCGTCCGGGCCTTGGCCGCCGGGTAGGTTCGCTGGCGTGATCGAGCTGCAGCGTGGCGACGAGATGGCGCTGGCCCGCGAGGACGGGAGCCCCCTCGGCAAGCTGACCATGGGCCTGGGCTGGGACAAGAAGCCGGGCGCCGGAGCCCTGTCCGGCGCCAACACCCCGGACGTCGACCTGGACGCGTCGGCGATCCAGTACGCCGGAGACCAGCTGTTCGACCTGGCGTTCTTCAACCACCTCGAGACCCGCGACGGGTCCGTCCGGCACCTCGGCGACAACATCAGCGGCCGCGGCGAGGGCGACGACGAGCAGGTCTCGATCGACCTCGCCCAGGTCTACCCGCGGGTCGACACCCTGCTGTTCGTCGTCAGCAGCTACCAGGGACACAGCCTGGAGTTCGTCCACAACGCCTACTGCCGGCTGGTCGACGAGCAGGACGAGGAGCTCGCCCGCTTCACGCTGACCCAGGGCGTGCCGCGCACGGGATTCATGATGGCCAAGATGTTCCGCGACCCCGAGCGCCCGGACGCGTGGCGCCTGCGCGCCATCGGGCAGGGCATCGCGGTCACGGTCCCGACCGAGGCGCTCGACGTGCTGAAGCGCTTCCTCTGACCGACCGGATCCGTTGGCTGTGGGTCGACCCCGTCAGCCGTGGGTCGGGCAGTTCAGCTGCTTGCCGTTCGGGTACTCGACCGGCAGCGGGCCGCTCGACACCGGGTACCGCGCCTCTCCCATCAGACCGACTCCCGCTCGGTCGCCGCCGGGACTGTCGACGCGCAGCTGGGCCACCACGTGGTCGCCGTCGGGGTGGACCATCGTGCTCACGGTGTCGCCGGAGGAGTAGCTGTAGCCGAGCACCACGGTGCTGCCGTCCCACCGGCAGGACTCGAAGCGCTCACCACCGGGGTGCGCGCTGAGGTACCAGCCGATGCTCGTGACCACGAGCGCCACCCCGAGCAGGGCGATCACGACGTACTGCAGGATCCTCATGCCGCCAGTCTTGCGGGTCGGAGCCTCGGACTCGTGGACCTGGCTCGGGATCCGGGCGGTGTCGTTGCTCACGGCTCGAGCGGGAGGAGGCCGAGAGCCGTCACAGGTGTGCAACTCGGAGTTGCAGTCGTCGTACGATGCGGCCATGCCTCGGACGCCGCCCGCGACCCCGCCGGTGCCGGAGTCGCGCCGCAGCTCCACCGCCGCCCGCCGGAGGGCGCGGGAGACGGCGATCCTGGCCGCCACCCGCACCCTCTTCGACGACCGGGGGGTGGCCGAGGCGCAGATCGAGGACATCGCCCGGGCCGTCGGCATCAACCGGGCCATCGTCTACCGGCACTTCACCGGCAAGGAGGAGCTGTTCGCGCTCGCCCTCGTCGGCTACCTCGACGAGCTCGGAGCGGCCCTGGCGAGGGCGGCGGAGTCCGAGCAGAAGCCGCGCGAGCAGCTCGCCGCGATCGTCTCGGCGTTCGTCGACTACGGCGTGGCGCACCCGGCCTTCGTCGACTGCGCCCACAGCCTGATGCGGCGGACCGGCACCGAGCTGTTCGACGAGATCTCCGAGGGTGCGATGCTGCGCCTCGGACGCGCGATCGCGTCGTGCCTGGCCGTCCTCCGCTCGGCGCTGGAGGCCGGCGCCGAGAGCGGGGACTTCACCGTCGCCGACCCGGTCCTGCTCGCGAACACCCTCTACGCCACCGGCCTCGGCGGGCTCCAGCTGGCGCGGGTCGGGCTGGTCATCGACGAAGCGTCCCCCGGCGTGCCGAAGGTCGGGTCGGTCGGGGCCGACCAGGTGAAGTCGCTCCTGCTCACCTCCGCCCTCGCGATGGCGCAGGGCTGACCGGGACCGGTGGCGAGGTCCTCGGCGACGTGGTCTCGAGGCGCGCGCAGGACGCGCTCCTCGACCACCGGAGGACTCAGCGCTCGAGGATCGCGGTCACGCCCTGCCCGCCGGCGGCGCAGATGGAGATCAGCGCGCGGCCGGACCCCTTCTGCGCGAGCAGCTTGGCGGCGACGTTGAGGATCCGGCCGCCGGTCGCGGCGAACGGGTGGCCGGCCGCGAGCGAGGAGCCGTTGACGTTCAGCCGGGTGCGGTCGATCTCGCCGAGCACCGAGTCGAGGCCCAGCCGCTCCTTGCAGAACACCGGGTCGTCCCACGCCTTCAGCGTCGCGAGCACCTGCGACGCGAACGCCTCGTGGATCTCGTAGAAGTCGAAGTCCTGCAGGCTCAGCCCGTTGCGCTCGAGCATCCGCGGGACGGCGTACGCCGGGGCCATCAGCAGGCCCTCGTTCCCGTGCACGAAGTCGACCGCGGCCGTCTCGTGGTCGACGAGGAACGCCAGCGGCTCCAGCCCGCGCTCGGACGCCCAGTCCTCGGAACCGAGCAGCACCGCCGACGCACCGTCGGTCAGCGGCGTCGAGTTGCCCGCGGTCATCGTGGCGCCCTCGCCCTTGCCGAACACCGGCGTGAGCTTGGCCAGCGACTCGACCGTCGCGTCGGGCCGCAGGTTGGAGTCGCGCTCCAGGCCGCGGAACGGCGTGACCTGGTCGTCGAAGAACCCCGCGTCGTACGCCGCCGCGAGGTGCTGGTGCGAGGCGGCGGCGAGCTCGTCCTGCTCCTCACGACCGATGCGCCACTCGAGCGCGGTCAGGGCGGCGTGCTCGCCCATCGACAGCTTCGTGCGGGGCTCGCCGTTCTGCGGGATCGCCAGCCCGAGGTCGGTCGGCCGGATCCGGGCGAGGGCGGTGAGCCTGCCGCGGGTGTCGCGCGCCGCGTTGACCTTCATCAGCTTCTTCCGGAGCTTGTCGCTGATCGCGACCGGCGCGTCGGACGTGGTGTCCGCGCCTCCCCCGACGCCGGAGTCGATCACGCCGAGCGCGATCTTGTCGGCCACGTGGATCGCCGCCTGCAGCCCGGTGCCGCAGGCCTGCTGGAGGTCGATGCCGGGAGTCTCGGCGGCCAGCTTGGAGCCGAGCACCGACTCGCGGACGAGGTTGAAGTCACGCGAGTGCTTGAGCACCGCTCCCGCGACCACCTCGCCGACCCGCTCCCCCTCCAGGCCGAAGCGTGACGCCAGCCCGTCGAGGGCGGCGATCAGCATCTCCTGGTTGGAGGCTTCGGCGTACGCCGTGTTGGAGCGGGCGAACGGGATCCGGTTGCCCCCGAGGACGGCGACGCGACGCCGCGGGCGGCTGGTGCTGGTCATGCTCCTATCCTGGCCGGAGAGGCCGCCGCGCCCAATGGAATGAGGGTCAGGTCACGAAAAGTGGACGTGCATTTACACAGCGAGTTACATAGGACGCCATGACGGACCGCTACCAGGACTTCGCGTCCTCCTCCATCGGCAAGCTCCTGGTGAAGAACCTCGGGCTGCCGAACCCGGTCCGGCTCGCGCGGTACGCCGCGGGCTCGCCGCTCGTGGACGGGACCGTCGCCCTGGGCGGGACCGGCCGGATCGTCGAGGGCCTGCCCCGGCTGCTCGACGGCCTCGGCATCGAGACCACGTCGACCGCCGACGCGGGCCTGCGCTACCGGGGCCTGGTCTTCGACGCGACCGGACTGACCGACCCCACACAGCTGGTCGCCCTCCGCGCGTTCTTCGGCCCGCTCATGCGCAGCCTGGAGACGTGCGCCCGCCTGGTCGTGCTCGGCACGCCGCCCGAGCTGGTCGGCGGTGAGGAGCGGGTCGCCCAGCGCGCGCTCGAGGGCTTCACCCGCAGCCTCGGCAAGGAGGTCGGCCGCGGGGGCACGGCGCAGCTCGTCTACGTCGCCGCCGGTGCCGAGGGTGCGGTCGGCTCGACCCTGGGCTTCCTGCTGTCGCCGAAGTCGGCCTACGTCTCGGGCCAGGTGATCCGCATCGGGACGTCGCAGCAGGAGCCGGCCGAGAACCCCGACTGGCAGCGGCCGCTCGCCGGCAAGGTCGCCCTGGTCACCGGAGCCGCCCGTGGGATCGGTGAGCAGATCGCCCGGGTGCTGGCGCGCGACGGCGCGACCGTCGTCGGGGTCGACGTACCCCAGGCGGCCGACGACCTGATCCGGCTCACCACCGAGCTCGAGGGCGACTACCTGACGCTCGACATCACGGCCAAGGACGCCCCTCAGCGGATCGCGCAGCACCTGACCCGTGAGCACGACGGCGTCGACGTCGTCGTGCACAACGCCGGCATCACCCGCGACAGACGCCTGGCCAACATGGACGACGACCGCTGGAGCTCGGTGCTCCGCGTCAACCTCGTCGCCCCCGAGCGGATCACCGGCGAGCTGCTGGCGCAGAAGGTCATCCACGACAACGGCCGGATCATCGGCGTCGCCTCGATCGCGGGCATCGCGGGGAACGTCGGCCAGACCAACTACGCCACCTCCAAGGCCGGCGTCATCGGCCTGGTCGACTCGCTGAAGGACGGTCTCGAGAACGGCGTCACGGTCAACGCCGTCGCCCCCGGCTTCATCGAGACCCAGATGACCGCGGCGGTGCCGTTCGCCACCCGCGAGGTGGGGCGTCGCCTGAACTCGCTCAGCCAGGGCGGCCGGCCCGTCGACGTCGCGGAGACGGTCGCCTGGTTCGCCAGCCCGGCCTCCACCGCTGTCAACGGCAACGTCGTGCGCGTGTGCGGCCAGATGATGCTGGGGGCGTGATGGTCTCGACGAGCTCGACCGACGACGTGCTGGGCGCCTGACGTGGACACCACGCTGCTGAAGGCGGCCCTCCCCTCCATCCCGGTCCTCAACCAGCTGCCGGGGGTGCGGAAGACCGGCGGCGACCCCTCGGCCCTGCACGAGCTCCGGACGGCGACGGTCACCCGCGACCACGTGTCGTCGTACGCCGCGGTCTGCGGGTTCCCGGTCAAGGACACCGCTCCGGTCACCTTCCCGCACGTGCTGGCCTTCCCGCTGCACATGGCGGTGCTGACGTCGCCGGAGTTCCCCTTCCCCGCGATCGGGACGCTCCACCTCGCCAACACCATCACCCAGCACCGGCCGGTCGCGATCGGCGAGACGCTCCAGATCGAGGTGCACTCCTCACCGGTCCGCGCGCACCCGAAGGGCCGGGCCGTCGACTTCGTGGCCGCCGCGAGCGTGGACGGCGAGCGGGTCTGGGAGAGCACCTCGACGTACCTGCGGAGAGGCGGCGGGGTCTCGACCGGCTCGACCCACGAACGCGGCTCGACCGACGAACGCGGCTCGACCCACGAACGCGGCTCGACCGACGAAGGCGGCCCCACGGACGTGGTGCCCGGGCGCGTGACGTGGCGGCTCGGTGGCGACGTGGGCCGGCGGTACGCCGCGGTGTCGGGCGACCACAACCCGATCCATCTCTACCCGCTGACCGCCAAGGCGTTCGGGTTCCCGCGCCAGATCGCGCACGGGATGTGGAGCCTGGCCCGCTGCGTCGCGGCCCTGGAGAACCGCCTGCCCGACGCCGTCACCGTCGACGCGGCGTTCAAGAAGCCGATCCTGCTGCCCGGCACCGTCGCGTTCGGGCAGGACACCGTGGCCGACGGTCCGGACGCCGGCATCGTCTTCGCGCTCACGTCGGCGAAGAGCGGCGCACCGCACGTGGTGGGCCGCACCCGGGCAGCCCCCTAGTCCCGGGGGGCCTGTCCACCTTCCCGGTCACTGGGGGACCATGACCTATGCACGTGCAGCCGGCGGAGAGCGAGAGCGACCTCGAGGAGGTACGCCGTCTCTTCACCGCGTTCGTGGAGTGGCACCGCCAGCGGCACAGCGAGGACCTGCATCTCATCGACGCGTACTTCGACCACGCGGCGTACCAGCGCGAGATCGACGGCCTGCCCGGCGTCTACGCACCACCCGACGGGGCGCTCCTGCTGTGCCGGGAGGCGGGCCTGGCGTCCGGCTGCGTCGCGCTCAAACGCCTCGGCGACGGCTCGTGCGAGATGAAGCGGATGTTCGTCCCCCACACCGCCCGCGGCCGCGGGGTCGGGCGGGCGCTGGCGACGGCGGTGATCGAGCGGGCGCGGGAGGCGGGCTACCGCGAGATGTACCTCGACACCAGCGTCCGGCAGACGGAGGCGATCGACCTCTACCGGGACCTCGGCTTCGAGGAGGTCGAGCCCTACTACGACGTGCCCGAGGCGATGACCGGCTGGCTGGTGTTCTTCCGGCTCGAGCTCTGACCTCCGGCGGCGCTCGGCAGGACGATCGAGTCCTCCGCCACCAGATGGGACACGGACCCGGCCGGAAGCGGTCGGCCCTCGCTCAGCTGGTCCTCGAGGGTACGCCGGACGACGCCGGCCACGAGGTCGGCGACCTGCACCCGGGCGTCGTCGCGTGAGTCGACGCGGCTGAAGCCGACCATCCTGCGGCCGGGGTGCGCCGCCGCGAGCTCGTCCGCGATCGCCTCGACCCGCGCCGGCGTCAGCACGGACTGCTCGTCGTGGACGACGTTGACGTCACCGTGCTCGCTCCAGTGCCGGACCGCCCAGCGCAGCGCGGGGAGCAGCGGCTCCGAGAGCGGCGAGGCCGGGGGCGACTCGACGTACTCGCGGGCGCGGCGTACGGCGTCGGGCGACGCCCAGGTGGTGAGGTACCGGCGCTGCCCGGGGTCGGCGACCCGGCTCGCCGCGGCGTGGACGACCTCGGCCCAGGTGTCGGTGGTCGCGCCGAGCCGTCGGCGGCGCCGGATCCAGAGCAGGTCGCGCGCGGCCATCAGGAGGTCGCGCTCGCTTGCGGCCGGCAGCTCCCCGAGCGCGGCGTGCAGGCGGAGCGCGTGGCCCCAGCTGTCCGGCTCCTCCCGGGCGCTCCACCAGCCGTCGGGAGCCGGGTCGGCCAGCACCACCTGAGCCAGGCGCGCGAGCCCGAAGAGCCGGGTGTCGGTCACGTGGACGACCGCCACGCCCTGCAGGGGCCCGTCGGGTGCGCACAGCCAGGCCGCGACGGGGGCCGCCCACGGCCGGTTGAGCCGCGACGCCTTGAGCTCGCCGTCGTCGGCACCGAGCCGTCGCCGGAGGTCGTCCACCAGGTCGGCGGCGACCTCCGGATCGAGGTGCAGGCTCGCGTGGGCGAACACCCGCGTGCCACCGAAGAGCGAGCCGCCGACGAAGCCGGACTCGTCGCACGCGATGTCGACCGTCTCCCGGGCACGAGAGACACGCGCGCCTGGGGTCACCACTGCGATGCTAGGTGCGGCCCGGGACACGGGCGAGCGGATAACCCCGGCTCAGTGGGTACGCCGGCGGATCAGCCCCTCCTGCGCGACCGTCGCCACCAGGGTGCCGTCCTCGGTGAACACCCGGGCCAGCGAGAGCCCGCGACCGCCCTGCGCCGACGGCGACCACTGGTCGTACAGCCACCAGCGGTCGGCCCGGAACGGCCGGTGGAACCAGATGGTGTGGTCGAGCGAGGCCGGCATCAGCTGCGGAGACCCGATCGTCACACCGTGCGGCACGACGGTCGCGCCGAGCAGGGTCAGGTCGCTGGCGTAGGTGAACGCCGCCGTGTGGAGCACCGGGTCGTCGCCGAGCTCCCCGTTGATCCGCACCCACACCTGCGCACGGGCGGGGCGGTCGGTGTCCTCGGCCAGGTTCGTGTGACCGGGATGCGCCGAGTTGCCGAGGTAGCGGGTGTCGAGGGCGGCCCACTCCTTGGCGAACTCCATCGCCGCCCGGTTGTCGCCCGAGGTGAGCTCGGCGAGCTGGGCGAAGGTGAGCCCGTGCTCCGGGCCGGGCACGTCGGGCATCGCGTCCTGGTGGTCGAAGCCGTCCTCCGGGCGCTGGAAGTTCGCGGTCAGGTAGAAGATCGGGTGCCCGTGCTGGCGCGCCACCACCCGCCGGGTCTCGAACGACCGGCCGTCCCGGATCCGCTCCGCGTCGTAGATGATCGGGATGGTCGTGTCGCCCGGGCGCAGGAAGTACGCGTGCAGCGAGTGCACCTCGAGGCCGTCGTCGACCGTCCGGATGGCGGCGATCAGCGCCTGGGCGGCCACCTGGCCGCCGAAGACGCGCTGCCGGTCGGTGTCCGGGCTGTTGCCCCGGAAGAGGTCGGTGTCCAGGGTCTCGATGTCGAGGAGCTCGACGAGCTCCGCGGCGGAGGAGGGCATCAGGCCACGCCTAGCTCTCGGCCTCGGGTCCGTCCAGGCCGGCCAGGAACTGCTCGAACTGCCGGCCGATCTCCTCGCCCGTCGGGATCGGCTCGTTCTCCGCGAGCAGGCTGCTGCCCTCCTGCTCGGCGCGGGAGAACGCGTCGTACTGCTGCTCGAGCGCCTGCACGACCTCGAGCACCTCGGTGTTGGCCTCGAGGTACGTCGCGATCTCCTCGTCGCGCTCCTGCGCGGCGCTGCGCAGGGTCGTCAGGTCGACCGCGATGCCGGCGGCCCGCTCGACGTGCTCGAGCAGCGACACCGACGCCTCGGGGTAGTCGAGCTGGGCGAGGTAGTGCGGGATGTGTGCGACGAACCCGGTCGCGTCGTGCCCGGCCTCGCCGAGCCGCACCTCGAGGAGTGCCTGCGCGCTGGAGGGGATGCGCAGCTCGCCGCGCCACGGACTGTCGGCGGCCAGCAGGTCGGGGTTGTTGGCGTGGTGCGTGATCGCGATCGGCCGGGTGTGCGGGACCGCCATCGGCACGGCGCCCAAACCGATCACCCGGTCCACACCGAGCCGCTCGACGACGTGCCGGACCGCGGCGGCGAAGGCCTCCCACTTGTTGTCGGGCTCGGGACCGTGCATCAGCAGGTACGGCGTGCCCGCGTCGTCGGCGAGGAGGCGGACGACCAGGCGGGGCGCGTCGTACTGCTCGTAGTGGTCGCGCACGAACGACATCGCCGGCCGTCGGGCGCGGTAGTCGTGGAACTCGTCGACCTCGAAGGTCGCCACCACCCGGCCGCCACCGGACTCCCCGGCGAGGTGGCGAGCCGCGATCGCAGCCGAGTTGCCCGCATCGAGGAACCCGTCGAGCACGAGCACCATCGCGAGGTCGTGGACGCCCTCGAGCTCGGGCACGTCGTCGACGATGTGGACCAGCCGGTCGGGATCGGGCACGGGAACCTCTCGGATCGGAGGACTGGTGCAGCGTCCTCACCCTCCAGCCTATTCCGGACCGTCACCCCGCCGGACGGGCCTCCAGGACGTTCCACTCGGAGGCCGGTTCCGCGAGCCGGCTCGGGGTGAAGCCGGACTCGGTCAGCAGGTCGTCGTACTCCGCCTGGGTGCGCTCGCGCGCCCCGAACAGGACGAGCATGTGGAGGTCGACCAGGTGGAGGTCACGCAGCTCCTCCGCGGACCGACCCGGCGCGTCGAGCACGTGCTCGACGACCAGCAGGCGCGCGTGGTCGGGCATCGCGGCCCGCACGGTGCGCAGGATCCTGACCGCGTCACCGTCGTCCCAGTCGTGGAGGACGTTCGAGATCGTGTAGACGTCGCCACCCTCGGGCACCGACGTGAAGAAGTCACCGGGCACGCCGGTCGCGCGATCGCCGAGTCCGGCCGCCGCGAGCGCCGCCGTCGCCTCGTCCGCGACCGCGGGCCGGTCGGCGACGAGGCCGTGCAGTCCGGGCACCGCCTCGAGCAGCCCGGCCAGCATCGCGCCCCTGCCACCTCCCACGTCGACCAGCGTGGAGACTCCGGTGAGGTCGGCCGCCGCCAGCAGCGCCGTCACCTGCCCCGTGGCGCGACGGGCCATCGACGCGTTGAACCGGCGCTCGGTGTCGGGGTCGTCGGCCAGCAGGGCCCACATCGGCTTCCCGTTCACCTGCTCGAAGACGCCCGCGCCGTGGCGCACCGCGTCGTCGAGGGCACCCCACGCGGCGAGGTTCGGCAGCGTGGCCTGCATCAGGAGCAGGTCGCGCATCCTGCTCGGGTGCCCGTCGCGCAACGTGTCGCCGGCGGGCGTGGTGCGGTACGTGTCGGGGTCGACCCGCTCGACCAGCCCCAGATCCACCAGCAGGCGCAGCAGCCGGGAGAGCGTCGGCGGGTCGGAGCCGGTCCGGTCCGCCACCTCGTCGAGGGTGCGGGGAACGGAGAGGACGTCGAACAACCCGAGGGCGGCCGCCCCGCGCATCGCCATCGTGACCCACGCACCGCGGATCATCCACAGGACGGTCCCAGCCGGCTCGTCCCTCATCGGGGCCCCCTCGAAGTCAGGGTCAGCCTGCCGCACCGGCGGGTCGCTGTCAGCAGTCGAGTGCCCCGCCGAACCTTTTCGTGGCACCGTCTCGTCCAGGCAGTGAGGCGGAAGCCGAGAACCGCTCGGGACGGAGGATCGTGATGGCTCGAGGGGACCGGTCCGAGTTCGCCGAGTTCGCGCTCGCACGCTCCGGTGCGCTGCACCGGGCGGCGTACCTCATGGTCGGCGACAGCCAGCTCGCCCAGGACCTCGTGCAGGAGGCGCTCACCCGCACCTACGTCGCGTGGCCGCGGCTGCGCGACAAGGCCAACGCGGAGGCCTACTGCCGCAAGGCGATCACGACGACCGCGATCTCGTGGTTCCGCCGGAAGGGCTGGCACAACGAGCGGCCCACCGAGCACCTGCCGGAGGACACCCGCGGCCTCGCCGGACCGGAGACGTGGGTCGCCGAGCAGGACGCGGTGTGGCAGGCGGTCCGACAGCTGCCTCCGCGCCAGCGGGCAGCTCTGGTGCTCCGGTTCTACGCCGACCTGACCGAGGTGCAGACGGCCGAGGCGATGGGCTGTGCCGTCGGCACGGTCAAGAGCCAGGTCTCGGCCGCCCTCGGCAAGCTCCGCGACCTGCTCGGCGACGACGTCGACCTGGTCTCGCACTCCTCGACGCCGGACCAGAAGAAGGTGATCCCATGACCGGACCGCTGCAGACGACCCTGAACCGTCAGGCCGACGCCCTCCCGACCTGGGAGGTGGACCTGGACGCGATCGTCCAGAGCGGCCGGCGGCGGGTACGCCGGCGCCGCGCGGCCCTGGCCGGAGGCGTGGTCGGCGTCCTCGCGATCGCCGGAAGCGTGGCGGTGGCCTCGCAGGGACTCGGTGGACGCCATCCGCAGCCCGTGGACGCCGGTGCCCGGCCGGTCACCTATGCCGTGGGAAGTGTCATCCACTCCGGCGACACCCAGGTCGACGTCGGCATGCCCATCGCGTCGTTCGTGCGATCCACCGACGGGTTCGTGTTCACCGACCAGCAGCAGCACGTCTACGCGGAGACGCACGGCGACGTCCGGAGGATCGGCGACCTGCACGACGCCTCGACCTCGCTCGTGGCCGGCGAGGACGGCCGGCAGGTCGCGTGGTTGTCCCCGCACACCTTCTCGCTCTACCCCGGGTACGCCAGCCGTCGTGGCCTTCCCAACAACGTCAACTCACAGTTCACGAACGGACGTCGCGATGGCTCGTCGCCCCGGGTCCAGGCCACCTGGGGCGGCTACCTCTGGCTGACGGACGGGGTCGTGACCAAGGTGGTCCACCACGACCCGCCGCACGGTGAGTACGTCGGATGGCCGATCCACACGACGGGTCCCTCCATGATCCAGGACGCAGCGGCAGACCGGGTTCTCGTCCGTGCCGGCGACGGGATGGCCGTGATCGACGCCGGGCTGCCCCGGCCGCACGACCGCTACCAGGTTCCGCTGAGGACAGACATGGTCCCGGGCGCACCGCAGGTGCGGAACGTCGGCACCGGCGACCTCGCCCCCGACGCGCGCCACTGGTTCACCGCGGAGGGGGGTCGGTTCACGGTCTACGCCTCGAGCGACGGCCACGCCCAGGAGCCGGCGCATCCCGGCTTCGAGGACGTCACGCCGTACCAGTGGCTGGGCGCCGACACCATCGCGGCCGTGGGTCACCGCACCGGGGCCCCGGGCGGACCGGTCTCGATCCTCCGGTGCCGGGTCTCCACGAACGACTGCACCGTCGCCGTGGCGGACGTCGGAACCGACGCCGACGTCGTCCTCCCGAGCGGCCCGACGACGACCGCGACGCGCTAGTCGCGGGTGGCCTGCTCGGCGACCGTCAGCGGGTCGCCGCTCTCGGCGGCGAGGCGCTCCACGATGCCGCGGGCGATGGTCTGCGCGTTGAGCCCGATCCGGTCGAGGATCGCCTGCCGCTCGGCGTGCTGGAGGAACTCCTGCGGGATGCCGTGCAGCGAGAACGGCGTGGTGACGCCTTCGGCGTTGAGGAGCTGGAGGAGGGTGGCGCCGACGCCGCCGACCCGGCCGCTGTCCTCGATGCTGACCACGAGCCGGTGGTCGCGGGCCAGGTCCACCAGGGCCGGGTCGAGCGGCTTGACCCAGCGCGGGTCGACCACGGTCACACCGATGCCCTGCGCCTCCAGCCGCTCGGCGACCTCGACGGAGACGACGGCCATCGAGCCGATGCCCACGACCAGGACGTCCTTGCGCCCGCGGCGGACGAGCACGTCGCAGCCACCGGCCCGGTCGATGGCGGGGATGTCCTCGGGCGGCGAGCCCTTGGGCAGCCGGACCACGGTCGGCGCGTCGTCCACGTCGACGGCCTCCCGCAGCAGCTCCCGCACGCGGGCACCGTCGCGCGGAGCCGCGATCCGGAGACCCGGCACCACCTGGAGGATCGAGAGGTCCCACATGCCGTTGTGGCTCGCACCGTCCGTGCCGGTGACGCCGGCGCGGTCGAGCACGAACGTCACGCCGCACTCGTGCAGCGCCACATCCATGAGCACCTGGTCGAAGGCGCGGTTGAGGAACGTCGAGTAGATCGCGACCACCGGGTGCATCCCACCCATGGCGAGCCCGGCGGCGCTGGTGACGGCGTGCTGCTCGGCGATGCCGACGTCGAAGGTGCGCTCGGGGTACGCCGCGGCGAAGCGGTCGAGCCCGACCGGGTACAGCATCGCGGCTGTGATGCCCACGATGTCGGGCCGCTCCTGCCCGAGCGCGACCATCTCCTCGGAGAAGTAGTCGGTCCAGATGCGGGCGGCCGACCTCGGCTCGCCGGTCTCGACGTCGAAGGCGCCGACCTGGTGGAACTGGTCGGTCTCGTTGCGCTCGGCCGGGTTGTAGCCGAAGCCCTTGTGGGTGATCACGTGCACGATCACCGGCCCGCCGAACCTCTTGGCCTGGGCCAGCGCCTGCTCGACGGCGTGCCGGTCGTGCCCGTCGATCGGGCCGACGTACTTCAGCCCGAGGTCCTCGAACATGCCCTGCGGCGCCAGGGCGTCCTTCATGCCCTTCTTCATCGCGTGCAGCGCGTCGTACACGGCGGGGCCGACACCCTTGACCTTGTTCAGCCGCTTCTTGACCAGGTCGAGCATCTCCTCGTAGCGCGGGTTCGTGCGCAACGTCGCCAGGTGGGACGCGAGGCCGCCCACGGTCGGCTGGTAGGAGCGGCCGTTGTCGTTGACGACCATGACCAGCCGGCGGTCCTTGGCCATCGCGATGTTGTTGAGGGCCTCCCAGGCCATGCCGCCGGTCAGGGCGCCGTCGCCGATCACGGCGACGACGTGGCGGTCCTCACCGCGCAGGGAGTACGCCTTCGCGAGGCCGTCGGCGTACGACAGCGAGGTCGAGGCGTGGGAGTTCTCGACGAGGTCGTGGTCGGACTCGGTGCGGTTCGGGTAGCCGGACAGGCCGCCCTCGGTGCGCAGCGTGTCGAACTGGGTGGCCCGCCCGGTCAGCATCTTGTGGACGTAGGCCTGGTGGCCGGTGTCCCAGACGACGCGGTCGCGCGGCGAGTCGAAGACCCGGTGGATTGCCAGGGTCAGCTCGACGACGCCGAGGTTGGGGCCGAGGTGGCCGCCGCGCGGCGCGCAGGTGCGGACCAGCTCGTCGCGGATCTCGCTGGCCAGGGAGTCGAGCTCGTCGTCGGAGAGGTCGCGCAGGTCGGCGGGCGACGTGACGCGCTCCAGCAGGCCCATGACGTCCCTTCGTCCGGTCTCGGGGTCGCACCGAGTCTAGACGGGCGCATCACGCCCGCGGGGTCACCCTCCGCTGCCCGTGGCGGCGGGCTTGACCACCACGCCGTCGAGGTAGGCGATCATCTGCGACTTCTCGAGACCGACGGAGTCGGGGTACTGCAGCTGCAGCCAGCGCCCGTCGTCCAGCTGGACGGCGAGGATCGGGTAGCCCTCGTTGCGCTCGTTGTCGTAGAAGGTCCGGCCGTCGTACCGGACGGTCGACCCGAAGCTCATGTCCTGCCCGGGCGAGTAGAGGATGACCGCGATCTTGTGCTCGAAGACCTGCGGGTTCGGGTCCGGCGCGCCGTCCCGGGCCAGCGTCAGGAAGGACTCTCCCACCGCCGCGACGCTCCAGCCGTCCGGCGGCGGCGGTGCGTCGAAGTACCGCGTGTGCACGGGCCCGGAGGGCTGGTCGGCGACCTGCACCGTGGAGGTCTGCGTCAGGTGCTGGACGGTCGCGGTGCCGACCACACCGACCACCGCCAGACCGCCGGTGAGCCCGGTCGCGACGCGGACCCGTCGGCGGTGCAGGGCGCGGTGCCCGCGGCGTACGTCGGCCGCCACGTCGACGGTCTCGGGGTGCGTCGCCGCGTCCTCGAGCAGGGTGGTCAGTCCGGTCATGGGTTCGGTCCTTCCTGGGTGATCGGCTCGCCGAGCCGCTCGCGCAGATGGGCGAGCGCCTTGGCGTTCTGGGACTTGACGGTGCCCTCGGTGCACCCGAGGACCTGGGCGGTGCCGGCGACGTCGTACTGGAGGAAGTGGCGGAGCACCACCACCGCCCGCTGGCGCGGGGCGAGGTCACGCAGCGCCTCGAGCACCACCGACCGTGTCTCGAGGTCGTACGCCGCCTCGACGCGGTCGGGCGTGTCGTCGGTGACGACCTCGCGACGCCGATGAGCGCGGCGCTGCTCGTCGAGGAACGCGTTTGTCAGGGAGCGGAAGCCGTAGCCCACCGGGTCCTCGGTGCGGCGGACGCGCGGCCAGTGGACGTACAGCCGGGTGAGGACCGCCTGCACCACGTCCTCGGCCGCATCGTGGTCACCGGCCGTGAGCAGCCGCGCGGTGCGCACGAGACGCGCGCGGTGTGCGGCGACGTACTCGCTGAACTCGGAGTCCCGGATCTCCTGCCGCATGCGTCCTCCTCCCCTGTCACCCGTACGACGGGTGCGAGCCCGCGAGCGGTTGCCTCAGCCCGCCAACCGGCGATAGAGGTCGGAGTCGAGGAAGGCCGGGACGGCGAGCACCCCGGTCATGGTCAGGTCGAGGTCGCGGGCCACGGCCGGCTCGACGAAGACGATCCGGCGGCCCTCCCGGCAGTCGATGTCGTCGTCGGTGAGGTCGACGCGGGCGACGTAGACGTGCACCCGGTCGACGGACCCGTACCGCGGGTGGAACACCGCGAGGCTCGCGTAGTGCTGCGAGCGTCCCCGGCGCGAGCCGGACACCGGTCTCCTCCTCGACCTCTCGGTAGGCACCGTCCTCGGGCTCCTCCCCCGGTTCGAGGTGGCCACCGGAGAGGCCCCAGCGGTCGGGGTCGATCGGGGCGTGCTCGTCGCGCTCCTGGAGCAGGACGCGACCCTCGGCGTCGACCAGGATCACGCAGCCGAACGCGTGCGGATCCGGCCGGCCGAAGCGCTCGACGTACGCCGGGTGGCCGATCACGCGCGGGAGCGCGTGCACGAGGTTCCGTCCCCAGGGCAGGGTGTCGATCGTGCGGGGGTCGACGAAGACGATCTGCCGGCCCTCGTGGCAGACCACGTCGTCGTCGGTCAGGTCGGTGAGGGCGAGGTACAGCGCGACCTCGTGGTCCTCGTGACAGTCGTCGCAGTAGTAGGAGAACGAGTCGACGTGGGTGAGGTCGATGCCGGTCAGCTCGGTCTCCTCCGCGAGCTCGCGGACCACGGCCTCGTCGTCCGTCTCGCCGTCCTCGACACCGCCACCGACGAGCGACCAGGTGTCGGGGTTCACCGGCGCGTTCTCGTCTCGCTCCTGCAGCAGCAGCCACCCCCGCGCGTCGACGAGGACGGCGGCGGCGATCCTCGAGGTCACGCCCCCATCATCACGGTGCGCGGAAGGTCGCGCGCACGGGGTGTCCGGCGAACACGCCGTGCAGGGTGGCCCGCGCACCGCGGGCCCGGGTGAGCCAGGTCCCGTGCAGGGAACCCCGGCGACCGTGCGCGACGACCTTCAGGTCGACGGAGACGGCGTTGCGGTAGAGGTGCCAGGTCGCCGTCCCGCTCACCGCGAGGTCCGCTGCGAAGCGGACGTGGTGCAGGTGGAAGACGGTGGTGCGGTCGCCGGTGTAGCTCCAACGGCCGCCGCGCAGTCCGGGCGAGTGGCCCGAGTAGTTGCTGTACCAGCGGTCGAAGAGGTCGGCGACGGTCAGGGCCGACGCCGGGGCGATCCGGCGCGCGAGCGCCGAGCCGCGGCCCGGCGCGACCGGTACGCCGCGGAGCCTCCGCGGGTAGGACCCCAGGGTGCGGATCGGTGGCACCGCGGCCGCGCACCGGTGCCGGGGCCAGTGCGTCGGCGTACGGACGAAACGGCGCAGGATCCGCACCGCGCACCCGTCCGTGTCGGCGACGGCGGTCACGTGGAAGCTGTTCCGCACCAGGATCTGCTTCGACCGCGGGAACTGCCGGGCCACCATGGCTCCCTCGGCCGGTGTGGTGATCGAGTCGAGCTCACCGCTGAGGACCAGCGTGGGGACGTCCGGGTAGTGGCCGCCCCGGGGCCGCGGCGGCCGCGCCGGGTTGCTCGCCGCGGCCTTCGGCCAGCGGGTGCACCAGTCGAGCTCCTGCCAGTCGGAGCGGGCGTACTCCCGCACCGTGAACGGGCCGTAGGTGGCCGGGTGGCTGGCCGTCCGTCGGGCCAGCGCCCGTCGGTACTGCCGCAGCCGGGTGCTCGGCGACGCCGTCATGTCGTACAGCTGCGGGTAGTCGTGGCACGCCACCGCGGCGTCCAGACCCTCGCTGTAGGGGCGGACCGGTCCCGCGTTCGTGCCGCCACCCTCGGCCTCGGCGACCAGCTTGAACAGCGGCACCCGGTCGCCCCGCAGGGCGGACCGGAGCGCGCCGGTGAAGTCGCGGTAGAAGGGATACCCGTACGTCGCGTCGAAGGCGATCATGGTCAGGGTCTCCGCGTTCACCGTGACCCGCATGCGCTTTCCGTCGCCGTCGTGCGACGTGCCGTGCCACGGGTGGCGACGCACGAGGTGGAGCACGCGCCGGACCGTCGGCAGGAACCCCGGCCCCTGACGCCGGCAGGCGGGCGATCGCCGGCAGGTCTTCACGAACGAGGAGCGCATCGCCGGCCCCTGGGTGGCATACCACCCGGTCTCGCCGTACGCCGGGTAGGCACCGTCCGTGACCAGGCTGCGGAGCAGGTCCCCGTGGCGTCCGGCGAAGACCTGGACGAAGAACGAGCCGTAGGAGTCGCCGTACATGTCGACCTTGCCGAGGTCCAGCCGCCGGATCACCGCCGCGAGGTCGTTGACCGAGCGCACGGTCGTGTAATCGTCGCTGCGGGGACCGAGGCTGCGGCCGCACCGGCCGGCGGCCACCGAGTAGGCGATCTTCAGGTTCTGCAGGTCGGGGCAGTCGAGCGCCTCCGACCGGCCGGTGCCGCGCTGGTCGACGAGCAGGAGGTTGTGCCGGCGCAGCAGCTTCGGCCCGTACATCGCGGCGTACGACGCGCCGCTGAAGGTCGTCGCGTAGCCGGGACCGCCCTCGTGCGGCACGTAGGTGCCCAGGGCGGGACGCGTCTGGTCGCGGGCCGGAACGAACGCGAAGCCGACCCGGACCGAGCCGGCCGCCGGATGTCCTGGCTCCCACCGGCGGTCGATGTGTCCGCAGTAGGCGTGGGAGACCACGCCGCACGGCTTCAGGGTGAGGTCGCCGACGGTGATCGGCTGGGTCCCCCGCTCGACCCGGGCCTGCACCACCCGGTGCCGGTCCGGCGTCGGGCCCGGATGGGCGACGGCGGAGGGAGCGAGTCCGAGGGCCACGGCCCCGGTGAGCAACGGGACCAGGAGCCGCAGGCGCACGGGCGTCAGCATCTCCCACGCGGGCGGAATCGGGAAGAGGTCCGCGGCACCGCGAAAACGACGGCTCGGGCGGCACAGGGTGGCCCGGGTGCCGCATGGGTAACGTGCGGGGGGTGCTCTTCGAAGCCTCGCCGGTGCGCGCCTCCGGTCTGCTCCCGACCGGCGACGGGCACGAGATCTACTGGGAGGAGTCCGGGAACCCGACCGGCATCCCGGCCCTGTACCTGCACGGTGGGCCGGGCGGCACCCTCGGCGCCGGCGGCTACCGCACGAAGCTCGACCCGGCCAGGTTCCGCGTCATCGCGCTCGACCAGCGCGGCTGTGGACGCTCGCGACCGCACGTGAGCGCTCCCGGCTACGACCTGGAGCAGAACACGACCGCACACCTGGTCCGCGACCTCGAGCTCCTGCGAAAGCACCTCGGCGTGGATCGCTGGCTGGTCAACGGCGTCTCCTGGGGCGCGACCCTGGCGCTGGCCTACGCCCAGGCACATCCCGATCCCGTGTCGGGCATCGTCCTGATGGCGGTGACGACCACGAGCCGCGCCGAGGTGGACTGGATCACCGAGACCGTCGGCGCGGTGTTCCCCGAGGCGTGGGACCGGTTCGCGAGCCACGCCGAGGCCGCCGACATCGGCTACGTCCGCGGGGAGAGCCGACTGGTCGCGGCGTACGCACGGCTGTTGCAGAGTCCCGACCCCGAGGTCCGGGACGCCGCCTCCCGGGCCTGGGCCGAGTGGGAGGACCACCACATCTCCATCGGGACCGGGGGGTTCCACCCGGACCCGCGCTGGGACGATCCCGTGTTCCGCCACAACTTCTCGATGCTCACGACGCACTACTGGACGCATGACGGCTTCCTCGACCCGCCGATCCTCGATCGGGCGGACCTGCTGAGCGAGATCCCGGGCACCCTGATCCACGGACGGCGTGACATCAGCGGCCCTGCCGTCATCGCCTGGAAGCTCCACCGCGCCTGGCCGCGGAGCGAGCTGATCATCGACGAGGGCGACGGCCATGGCGGCGCCTCGATGGTGGACCTCTGGGGCACCGCCAACAGCCGGCACGCAGACGCCCTCGAGTCCGGGGGGCCCGGGCGCGCGACGTCCGATAGCCGCCAGTAGTCGACCGTCACAACGCCCAGGGTGGAGGCATGGCCCTCTCCCCGGCGTTCCCACGCTCCGCCCGGTCGGACCGGTCCGACCGTTCGGACCGGTCGACGGCGCCGCGGTCGTCGCTCGCGCTGCTCGCCCTCGTCGCGGGTCAGTTCCTGGCGAACGTCGACACCGCGGTCGCGAACGTCGCCGCTCCGGCGATCCACGACGACCTCGGCGCGAGCGGGAGCGAGCTCCAGCTGGTCGTGTCCGGGTTCGCCATGGCGTACGCCGTGCTGCTGATCACCGGCGCCCGGCTCGGGCTGCTGCACGGGTACCGCCGGCTCTACCTGGCCGGGCTCGCCGGCTTCACGGCGGCCTCGCTGCTGTGCGGGGTGGCGCCGACGCCGGCGACGCTCATCGTCGCCCGGGTCTGCCAGGGTGCGGCCGCCGCCGTCATGGTGCCGCAGGTGCTCACCGGCATCCAGCGGCTGTTCGCCGGCGAGGCCCGGGTGCGCGCCTTCGGCTGGTACGCCGTCGCCCTGTCGTCCGGCGCGGTCGTCGGGCAGGTGCTCGGTGGGGTGCTGGTCACGCTCGACCTCGCGGGCTCCGGCTGGCGGCCGGTCTTCCTCGTCAACGTGCCGGTGGGGATCGCCCTGCTCGCACTCGCGGCGTACGCGGTGCCGGTCACCGCTCGCGACGCCGAGCGGCGTGACGGCCTCGACCTCCGAGGGGTCGGGCTGCTCTCCGCTTCGGTGACGCTGGCCGTCGTACCGCTGGTCCTCGGTCGCGACCTCGGCTGGCCGGTCTGGGGCGACGCGTGCCTGGCCGGCAGTGCGGTCGGTCTCGGGTGCTTCGTCCTGGTCGAGCGCCGGGTCGCGGACACGGGCGGGCACCCTCTGGTCGACCTCCGGCTCCTCACCCGGCCGGCGGTGGGCTGGGGCCTGCTGAGCTACGGCGCGGCCCTCACCACGTACTTCGCGATGCTCTTCGTGCTGGCCCTCTACCTCCAGGGCGGCCTCGGCCACTCCGCCCTCTACTCGGGCCTCGCCCTGGTCTCGTGGGTCGCCGCCTTCGGGGTCGCGGGACCACTGGTCCGCCGGCTGCCCCGCACGGACACCGGCACCCCTCGGGTCGCCGGGCTCGCCGGGCCGCTGGTCCTCGCGGTCGCTCACGGCGCCATCTGCGTCAGCCTGCTCCTCGGCGGCTGCCGGGCTGGTGGCTGATGGTGCTCCTGGGCGTGGGCGGTCTCGGGCTGGGCACCGCGTTCACCGCGATGATGGGACACCTCACGTCCCACGTGCCGCCCGAGCGTGCCGCCGACCTGAGCGGTCTCCTCCCGACGACCGCCCAGCTGTCGGGCGTGCTCGGGGTCGCGACGTTCGGCACCGGCTACCTGTCGATGGCCGGCGCCTCGCCGCGCGACGCGTTCGTCGCGGTGACCGCGGTCTTCGCCGGCATGTCCGCACTGGCCGCCGTGCTGGCCCGGCGGGCGATGCGGGATCAGCCGTCGTGACCGTCGAGGTAGGCGGCGACCAGGCCACCGAGGGTGTCGAGGTGGTACCCGCCCTCCTGCACCACCACCGCGGGCAGACCGAGCGACCCGAGGAGCCGTCCGGCCGCGTGGTAGCCGTCCGCGCTGACCTGGAGCGGACTCTCGGGGTCGTCGGCCGCCGCGTCCACCCCGAGCGAGACGACGAGCGCGTCGGCGCCGCCGGCGAAGTCGGCCAGCTCGCGGACCGCCTCGAGCCACGGCTCGTCACCGGTGCCCTCGGCGAGCGGCAGGTTGCGGGTGGCGCCGACCCCCTCGCCACTCCCGGTCTCGGACGCGTGCCCGAAGTAGTGGGGGAACCACCCGGCGGCGGGGTCGACGTGGAGCGAGCCGTACCGCACGTCGCCGCGCTCCCAGAAGATCGCCTGCGTGCCGTTGCCGTGGTGGGCGTCGAGGTCGACGACGGCGACGGTCCCGTGCCCGGCGTCGCGCAGCGCCTGCGCGGCGATGGCCGAGCTGTTCAGGTAGCAGGAGCCGCCGTACCCGTCGCGGGTGGCGTGGTGACCGGGCGGGCGGCAGAGGGCGTACGCCGTCCGTGACTCGCCGCGCGCGACCAGGTCGGCGGCGGTGAGGGCGCAGTCCACGGCGGCCCGCGCCGCCTCCCAGGTGCCGGGGCCGACGAGGGTCATCGTGTCGTAGCCGAACTCCCCCGCCCGGCCGTGCGTCGCCGCCGCCCGGGTGGGTGGCATGCCCTGGGTCATCGCGGGCGTCGGGAAGACGTAGGGCACCACCCGGTCCTGGCCCACGAGCTCGTCGTAGGGCCCCGCCATCCACTCGGCGTGGACCGTCGCGAGGTGGTCGACGAACGCCGGCGCGTGGACGCGTCGCAGCACGTCGTCGTCGTGCGGCTCGGCCTCGAGGCGGGGCCGGCCGTCGAGCGCGGCGAGGATGCGGTCGACACGCTCCGGCAGCTCGGTGCCCTCGGTCGGCACCCCCACCCACACCTCGCGCATGGGCTCGTGGCGTCGCGTCTCGGGCGACCACACAACGGCAGTGGGCATGGGCAGAGCATGGCAGCAGCGCGCCGGCGGTTTCGAGACAGGCGCCAGGGCGCCTTCCTCAACCACCGAAGGCACGCGCCGGCGGTTTCGAGACAGGCGCCAGGGCGCCTTCCTCAACCACCGAAGGCCTGCGCGACTGGTTGGATGAGGCCATGCCGCGTGCCCGTGACCTGGGGATCGTGATCGGCTCCCTCCCGACCGGACCCACCAACTCCGTGCTCGACGTCGCCGGGGTCGGCCTCGGGCACGCCACCGTCAGCCGTGACGAGCCCGCCCCGCCCGCGGGTCGCGGAGTCGCTCGCACGGGCGTCACCTGCCTGGTGCTGGCGCAGGACGCGTTCAGCCGGCCGGTCCCGGCCGGCGGCGCGGTCCTCAACGGCGCCGGCGAGTGCACGGGGTTCATCACCGCCGCCGAGTGGGCCTCGGCCGAGACGCCGGTGTACCTCACCTCGACCCTCCAGCTGGGCCGCGTCTACGACTCCGCCTGCCGGATCGAGCTCGAGGTCAACCCGTCCAGCGCCGTCGACTTCATCATCCCGGTGGTCGCGGAGTGCGACGACTCGTGGCTCAACGACGCCCGGCGGATGCAGGTCGAGCACGACGACGTGGTGGCGGCGTACGACGCGGCGCTGGCGTCCCGCGGCTCCTCGACACCGCCGGACGAGGGTGCCGTCGGGTCGGGCACCGGGATGTCGTGCCTCGGCTTCAAGGGCGGCATCGGCACCGCGTCCCGCGTCGTCGGTGAGCACACGGTGGCGGTCCTGCTGATGACGAACTTCGGGGCCCGCGAGGAGCTGACCGTGAACGGCGTGCACGTCGGCCGGGCCCTGGGACCCGCGGTCTCGACGGGCTCGACCGACGAGGGCAGCGCGACCGGCGAGAACACCTCGACCGGCGAGAGGAAGCCGGCGGGGTCGTGCATCGGCCTCGTGGTCACGGACGCGCCGGTGGACGGCGCGTCGTGCGCGCGCCTGGCCCGCCGGGTCGGGTTGGGTCTCGGTCGCGCGGGCTCGGTGGCCCACCACGGGAGCGGGGAGATCTTCATGGCCTTCGGCACCGGGATGCGGCTCGACCGCGACGGCAAGCCCGACGGCACGCCGGTGATGACCGGGCGGGCCCTGGACCCGCTCTTCACGGCGGTCGTCGAGGCGTCGGAGGAGGCGGTGCTGAACTCGATGTTCACCGCGACGACGGTCACCGGCCGCGACGGCAACACGGTCGAGTCGGCGTACAACGACGACGTGCTCCGGCTGGCCGGTGCCGTGGTCTCGACCGGCTCGACCGACGCCTCATGAGGGAGCAGGAGGTCCGGGTCCCGGTCCGCGACGGCTCCTGGCTGGCCGCGACGCTGTACCTCCCGGACGAGTCGGCCGGTCCGCAGCCCTGCCTGGTGGAGGCGCTCCCCTACCGCAAGGACGACCTCACGTCGTCGTACGCCGACGGGTACCGGAGTCTCTGCGAGAAGTACGGGTACGCCGTGGCGCGCATCGACGTGCGTGGCACCGGGTCGTCGCCGGGCGACGCCGTGGACGAGTACCCGGAGGCCGAGCAGCGCGACCTGCCCGACGCGTTCACCTGGCTCGCCGCGCAGGAGTGGTGCGACGGCCAGATCGGGATGTGGGGCACGTCGTACTCCGGCTTCAACTCGCTCCAGATCGCGATGGAGCGGCCGCCCGAGCTGAAGGCGATCTGTGCGATCTTCGCGACCGACGACCGCTGGACCGACGACGTGCACTGGCGAGGTGGCGCCCTGCGGCTGGTGGACCTGGTCGACTACTGCCACTACATGAACGCGATGTGCGTGCTGCCGCCGGTGCCCGCGGTGTGGGGCGAGGGATGGCAGGAGGAGTGGCAGCGGCGGATCGCGACCAACGAGCCGTGGCTGCTGACGTGGCTACGGGAGAACCGGCACGGTCCGTACTGGGACCACGGGTCGGTCCGGGTCGGTGGTACGACGTCGGGCTACGAGCGCATCGGCTGCCCGGTGATGGTCGTGGCCGGCTGGGCCGACGGCTACCGCAACAACTCCTTCCGGACCGTCGCCGAGCTCGCCCGGCACGGCGTACCCCACCGGCTGCTCGCGGGACCCTGGGCGCATGCGGACCCCGAGACCGCGATGCCGGGGCCGCGGATCGACTTCGAGCGCGAGCTGGCCGGCTGGTTCGACCACTGGCTGCGCGGGACCGGCGAGCACGAGGACCGCTGCGACGTGTTCGTGCGCGGGTCCACCAAGCCCGCGATCGACCTCGACCTGCACGAGGGCCACTGGGTGACGCTGCCGTCGGTCCCGCCGGTGAACGAGGCGACCCTCGACCTCTCCGCACCGGTGACCCTCGAGGTCGCCCCCGACGTCGGCACCACGGCCTGGATCGACTGCGCCGGCCACCTGCCGTGGGGACTGTCGGGCGACCAGCGGATCGACGACGAGCGCTCGCTGACCTGGGAGGTCGAGCCGCCGCCCGATCCGGTCGTCGGCCACCCGGTGTTCCGGGCGCGGCTGTGGTCGACGGAGCCGGAGGCGTCGATCTCGGTCAAGCTCTGCGACGTCTTCCCCGACGGCACCTCGGCCCTGGTCTCGCGCGGCACGCTGGACCTCGCCTTCCGCGACGGCGTGCACGGTGAGCCGTCACCGCTGGTGCCGGGCCGCGAGGTGAAGGTCGAGGTGGTGCTCGACGCGTGCGCCTACCAGTGGACGCCGGGCAACACCCTGCGCGTCTCGGTGGCCGGCGCCGACTGGCCGAACACGGTGGCTCCCCCGGCCCCGCTCTCGATGACGCTGCGGACGGCATCGCTGACGTTGCCGTTCCTCGACGGCGACTTCCCCGAGCCGAGCTTCGAGCCGGGCGCCGAGCACTCCTCCGAGACGACCGAGGGCGTCGGCTGGGCGATCCACCACGACGTGCTCGAGCGCACCACGTCGGCGACGACCCGGATCGACTCGCGCTACTCCACGCCGTACGGCGGGACGGCGCACGAGCTCTACCTCGGCGAGGTGTCGGTGGACACCCGGACGTTCGCCCAGCAGGCGTACGCCAACACCGTCTACGACCTCAGCTGGCCCGGCATCGACGTCACGGTCCGGTCGACGATGCGGCTCGACATCACCCCGACGACGTACGACGTGTCGATCTGGACCCAGGCCGTCCTCGACAGCGAGTCGGTCAGCGAGCGGAGCTGGAAGGAGTCGATCCCGCGCCGAGCCTCGCCGTGACGCGCTCGCCCGGGCCTCCGCAGGCCGCGAGGGCTGCCTAGGCTGTCGGGGTGACCGACGTGACGCCGATCGAGCGTTCCCGACCGATCGACCGCGGTCCCGAGCGGGCGATGCTGGAGAGCATGCTCGACTTCTACCGGGCCACCGTGGTCACCAAGGTGGCCGGTCTCTCCGACGCCCAGGCGTTCACCGCCGCGGTGCCGCCGTCGACGCTCACGCCGGCGACGGTGGTCAAGCACCTGGCCGGGACGGAGCGCTTCTGGTTCAGCATCGACTTCGCCGCTCTCGACGTGACCTGGCCGTGGCCCGAGGACGACCTGCACGGCAACTTCCGGATCGAGCCCGGCGACACCCTGGCCGCGGTCGTGGCCGAGTACGTCGAGGAGTGTGCGAGCTCTCGCCGCGCGATCGCCGACGCCGACCTCGACGACACCGCCCGCGGCGAGGACATGGACTTCACGCTCCGGTTCGCGATGCTCCACATGATCGAGGAGACGGCCCGGCACTGTGGTCACCTCGATCTGCTGCGCGAGGCGACGGACGGTGTCGTCGGCACGTGAGGCCGCTCCCGCCGGATGTCGGGGTGGAACCCTCCTCGACCCGCTGACGTCCCAGTCGTGGGCGATCGGAGGACCCGTGTGGCGCTGGCTGGCGGCGGTGTGCGCCGCGATGCTGCTCGTCGCGTGTGGGTCCGCCAACGATCAGGGAAGCCGGTCGAGCCACGAGTCGAGCCACGATCTGCCTGGCAGCCACTCGCGAGACCACCCGACCCAGGTGGCGGGGGATGTCCCTCCGTGCTTCCTCCCGAGGACGACAGCGATCGTCGGCGACCGGCAGCGGGCCGTACGGAGATCCACCCGGAAGGCCGTCCACGTCTCGATGCCGGTGGGCAGCACCCTGGTGGTCCGGTCCTTCGGCGTCTGCGCGCGCGTGGTGATCACGAGGCCGCAGAACCGACGTGTGCGCACCAGCCAGAGGGAGTACGGATCGGACCTGAGAAGCACGACCTTCGTGGCGGCGCGACGCGGCAGGGCCAGGCTCGTCGTCTCGATGCCCATGTGCGCTCAGATGGATCGGTCGTCCGGGTCGGCGTGTGTGGGCGGGATCGTTCTGCTGGGAACGGTGCTGGTCCATGTCGAGTCGGATGCCCGTTCCTAGACCAGGTCGCTCACACGCTCAGCCCGGCCGTCGGCCCTTCGACAGGGCTGCTCGGTGAGCAGCTACCACACCGTCCCACTGACAGCGAACGACGCATCGGCGATCGAGGTTGTAACGGCCGAGCACGCGCACCTGTGCGGGTGCGGGCTAGGGAGGAACGGAACCCGCCAGCCAGCCGGACGACGCACAAGTCAAGACGACGACTGTCGACGCCGAGCGTCGTCCCCTATCCCGGCGATGACCCCGATGATGAAGCAGCCAATGATCCCGGCAACCACGAGAGCACCACCGAGCGCCGGTCCACCGATCGCTTTCCCGAGGAACCACAGCCCGACTTCGACGGCGATGAAGCCGATGAAGCCGATCAGGCTGAGGATGGCGCGCCGCCGAGCGCCAGGGATCTTCTGGCCGAGCTGTGCCGCACCGTCCTTCAGCACCCTGAACTCGGCGTACCAGAGGAACAACGCCGACCCACCCATCGTGACGATCACAAGAGCCACGATGGCGGCGGTCATACCCAGATCGTTCCCCCCGGACCGTCAGGCAAACGAAGGGCGTCAGGACCGCGGCCGGGCGAAGTCCGTAGGACGTCCTGGCCATCCGCGGGCGTCTGCCCGGCTGAGCGAAAGCGTCTGCTCACGCCGCGATCCGTGTGCGGTTACCCCGCATGGCTGCCCGGCGTGACGGCGATCGCCAGCACAGCGAGAACGATCCACACCGCGACAAGTGCTCCGACGATGCCCTTCCGCAGGGCCGCCTGGCCGGCCTCTGTCGGCCGTGGTGGCACGAGGATCCGACGCATCACAGGTGGCATGACCACAGTGAAGAACAGGCCCACCAGAGCGAGCGCCACGACCCAGATCCCCTTGTCCGACACACGGAAGACAGTTCCCTCCGCGTCGGAGGGGCAAACGATCGCTCGTGGCGGTGACCTTGCCCAGAGCGAGCGGTACGTCCACTACTGAGCCGACACGAGATCCTGGCGCGGCCCGTAGAGGTAGAGCTCGCCGGGCTCCGGGTCAGCGGCGACGCCGTATGACGCGCCTATCAGGCACGGCACCCCCGAGGTGGCGTCCGCGGTGACGATCAGGGCTTGGTGTCGCTGGGTAGGTGGCCACGAGGAACGCGCCCTTGACGGTCCGTTGGACCTGGTGCGCCGCGTTGAGGGCGGCGGCCCGCTCTGCGTTGGGGCTGCCCGCGCTGTGGTCGGCGACGGAGGCGTGCACGCCGAGTCCGATCACCACCAGCAGGACGACGACAGCGCCGGCCCCGAACCAACGCCGCTTCATGCCGGACAGTGTGCTGGTCCACGGCGGACTTCATCATCGGCGTGATCAAGTTGAAACGCACGCTCATGCCGCCGTCCGCTCAAGGAGCGCGGCCGTGCAGTTTCCGGTAAGGATGCTCGTCCCGCACGTACCAAACCGTCCACGTGACCGGGAAGAACGCGCCGGCAGCCGCCGAGAGCGCGATCGACAGCCCACGCTCGTGCGCCCCCAGCGCCGTCAGGACCGCGAGCGACAGGGCGAGAGCCAGCAGCGCCAACAGTCCCGTGATGACCATGACTCATGCTTGCAGATGACCACAGCTTTCTGGTGCTTGTAGCGCATTGAGCTGGTGGACTTGGACGTCCTCACATGCCTCTGTCCTTGCGCGCGTCTGCCGATGAGCGGGCGGACCAGGTGTGTCTCGGGGCGGACGGGGTCGCGGCGCATTTTGGCTTGTTCGGTCCTTGAACCGGTGATGTCCTGTGGACCGTGCGCGTTCACATCCGCCCGGCGACCGACGATGACATCGCCTTTCTGACGGAGGTTGCGGTCTCCACCGTGAAAGACCAAGACCGTTGGCCAGCCGACGAAGACGAGGCGGAGTTCCGAATCGGGTACGCCGAGTGGACACGTGAACACATCATGGGGGCTGAGCCCTGTTCATCCCTGGCTGTGCTGGAGGTCGACGGCCTCCCTGTTGGCCGACTTCGCGTCGTGCGACCCGGAAATCTCGTCGAGATCGCGGGCATCCAGGTGATGCCGACGTCTCAGGGGCAAGGGATCGGCACTCAGGTGATCCGCGCTCTCATCGCTGAGGCAGGTGCCGCGGGCCTTCCCCTTGAACTGGGGGTCGAGACCGACAACCCTCGCGCCCGTGCTCTCTATGACCGCCTTGGACTGAGGCCGGTCGCACGTGACGGCGATGAGACAAGGATGCGTCTGGACCCGCCGTCCGCCGACCCCAGCGACCGGGGGTAGTCGCAAGGCCCGTCCACGGTTGAGCCCACGTGGAGTCGACCGCTCATGCCGAGGAGCGGCTGGCTCCGCTGCCTATCGACCTCGGCCCGCAATCCCGCGGGCCAGATTTCAATGAATGGTTGCGACGACGGATCCCACCAGCCAGCGTCCCCGACGAACGACACCGCCATCGCGTTCTGGACGTCGTCGGTTCCTTCGCGAAGCGCAGGGTCTACGAGAGCGAGAAGCCTGTCCCTGCCGCCCTTCTGGCCTGCGTCGAAGGACTGAACCGCGAAGCGCCTGAGGTCGGCTGTGAGCAGGTGCAGCAGGAGGCCGCCGTTGTCCGCCAGGTGCCCGGCCACAACGGGCTGGCATTCCGGTACGTCCCTCCTAAGCGCTCGAGGAAGTCCGTCGATGTCATGGCCACGGCGGCATCATGCCGGATGCGACGACCGCTCATGCCTCTGTCCGCGCACGCACATGCCGTTGAGCAGGTGTCTCATCCCTCTCAGGTAGTTGCTGAGACCTCCGCCAACTCCAGACTGATGTTCTTGACCCCTGCTCGCGTCTGATTCTCGAAGTTGCCGCGAACATCTCGCGCGAACGCCTCGGCCGACTCCCGGTCCGCAAAGACGATAAAGGTATGCGACCGGGCGGGATCTGCGGCCTCCGTGGCCCAGTATCCCTTGACGATGCCGGGGGCCCGACCCACTCCAGCGACGATGTCCTCCAGCGCCCCCCGCTGTATCTCCCGTAGAGCTGGGTCCAACTCCCACAGACCGATGACGACGAACAACGGCTTCCTCCCTCATCGAAACTGGTTCACAGCATCGCTGATGTTCGGCCGACGGACGAGGCGCTGTCAAAACGCCCTCACACGTCGCTTCCGTGCGACCGCTCATGCCGATGAGCGGTCGCAGCTGGACTGACGTCACGACTTAGCGACGGACGTACCAGTCCGGGAGGTTCGAGTGAACACTTCTTTCATGCATAGGCGAGATCTAGTACTCGTTGCGGCCATCGCCCTTGGCGTCGTGGGCCTGCTTGCGTGGCGCGCTTGGCCCCGCGACACCGGCTCTGATGCGCCTGTGCGTTTCGGCGAAGGGGAGATCTTCTTGCCTGAAGCGTTCCCAGGCGGTTTCTCCCACGTCAGCGCGGACCGGGCGTGGGCCAGGTGGGAAGACGGTCAACACCTTCGTTCAGACACGACAGCTCAATCCGGAGTCCTGCAGAGCCAACGCGGACGGACATGGGTCTGGGCGTTCAGCCAACCCGGTTGCATGATGCCGTTAGGTGGCCAACCATCCGCCTCGCTGCTTGCCAGATACGAGTCTCCGAAGTGTCGGATGTGGACCTTCCTCAACCCGGCGAACGGCGTACACATCGAGTCCACCAACTACGTGCCCAAGACGCCCTAGGTCGGTCCGCACGGCGAGTCGCTGCGACCGCCCATGCCGCTTTCCGGGCTGGCTCGCGCCGATGAGCCTGCGCGCCAACCCCTCATTCCAGCTCGATGTCGAGCTCGCGCCGCCATAGGTCGAGGGAGGCCCGTTCGAAGGCATCGGGCCATGGTTCTCCTAGCTGAGCGACCAGACGCCTGGCGCGTGTGAGGTACTCCTGCGCGATGGCGGCATGTGCCTTGATCAGCTGCTCGGGAGTTGCTCCGACCGAGAGAATCGCTTCGATCGCTGCGATCTGCTCTGGCGTGAGGTAGCGGTTAAGGCGCTTGGCCCGTCGGTCTTCCGAACACCGTTCTCCGCGAGCATGAGCGGGATGAGCAGCGAGTCCCTGAAGCCCGCAGCGCCTTGGGCGAGGGCAAGCCACTCCTCACGGTGGATCACCGTGACTGTCACACCCATGAAGTAGATGAAGAGCTGGATCTGCCCGTCCGGGAGATACGGCTCGCCCACCATCTCCTCGCCAGACGTTGAGATTTCGCGGACGAGCCCCTGGGGATCGAGCAACACCCGGGCCGGGTATCCATCTTGGCTGAAGTCATGGCTGCCATGGACGATCACGTCGACGTGGAGCCAGTCCGGCGTCACGAAGATGAAGCCACCTTCTACCCCGGGGATACCGTCGGCATACACCGCTGGCATCGCCCGGGTGAACCACTCGGTGATGGCGTTGCCGAACGACTTCGAGTCTTGGACGAGCAGGTGCAGGTCGATGTCACTCCAGTTGTCTGCCGTATTTCGGGCAAGAGAGCCCCGACCCACGCGGCAAGGATGGCGGGCTCTTCTTCGCAAGCATCGACCAAGACCGCCAACGGGTCTCGTAGTCGCGTCGGGACCCATTCATGGCTCACGTTCAGCACAGTAAGACACTCCTGGGCTCGACCCAGCGACCCTCGAAACGACCGCTCATGCCGCTGTCCACGCACGGCGTTCGCGGCGTCGCCGGGCCTCGTGTTCGGGGCCCACATAAGGAACAACCCCAAGGGAGATGGGTATGAGCGCGAAGGTGATTGCCTGAACGCCCAGGGCGCTTGCTCCCGTGGCCCGCAACAAAACGGGGCTGCACTCCCTTGTGAGTCAATTGTTGTCGTCGCCGGGTATCGGTTGGATAACTCTGATTGCCGGACGCTTGGCTCTGGACCAGGCTCCACACAGTCAGGAGGGAGCCAGTGATGGGTCGCGGTCGCCTCTGCGCAGGGCTCTTGATAGTCGCGCTCTGTGTGACGGCGTGTGACAGCGGAACCGCGGGCGGGGCCGACGACCCGCAGAGGGGCTTGGCTCCCGAGGTCGCCGTGGCGCGTGTGATGGCGTCGCTGGGAGACCCGATGGTGCGAGGCGCTGGCGTGGTCGCCCATCCCAACCCGACGTACTGCGATTCTCCGTGCATTCGGGTGCGCCTGGACAGCGACAGGGGTCGTGGGGTGAAGCAGGTCTGGCTGGGTGAGTTGGTGTTGGGGGCCGTCGGCGAATTGGTCCGGACTGACCAGAAGGATCTGGCACCCGCGGTGTCCGGCCAGATCGTGGATCGGACGCCGAACGGGCGAGTCCACAGGTTTCAGCTGGGGGGTGACGGTCGAGTCGGCCAGCAGTTCGACTCGCCGTCGGACGATGAGCTGCGTCGCCGGGTGGCCAGGATCGCCGACAGATACGGGCTGGGTGTGGGGTCGGTCGAGATCCTGCATCCGCTCGACAGCGCGTTGGCGGTGAGGTTCACGGTCCCGCCGGGAGACGTTGCGTGGACGGTCGACAGTCTGGGCCACGCACTCGAGGGATCGCCGACGGACGTAGAGGGCGTGTTCGTCGAGCTGGACTCACCAACCGGGCGGCCCCTGGTCCGCTCGGCGTACCGCGAGCGACTCGGCGGCGGCAGTGGATGGTTCGCCGCCGGCCAAGCCGACCGCTTCGGCTTCGTCAACCACGGCTAGACCCGAAAGCGCCCGCTCATGCCGCTGTCCGGGGCACTGTCATGCCGATGTGAGTGTGTGGTTCTGTCGCGTCAGGCACCCGGACCGTGACTCGGCTCGGCGGTCGCAGCGATCGGGAGGTCGTCGGTGCGTGCGGCTCCAAGGTCAGGGTTTGCAGCCCCGAGGCGCTCAGGCGAGATCGGCGTACTGTTTGCGCAACGTCGCCGTTGTCCGCGCCTGCCACGATTCGACGAGCACTTCACGCAGGTCGCTCTCGTCGAGACCCGAGAGCCTGGCCATCACGACCGTGCGGGAGTAGCCCCGAGCTCCCCGGAACGTACTGCCATCGGACTCTACGTATCCCTGTACCAGTCGTTCGTCGGCTACCCAGAACTGCAGCACCTTGCTCGCTTCCCGTGATCGGGCGAAGATCCTCGTTCGCACGAGCACAGCCGGCTCGCCGGAGTGCGCCTCACCGCGCGCGGTCTCGGGCAAGGAGAGCGCGATTCGCTCGACGTCGGCCCACGTGGTCACGCTGTCAGCCTAGGTCAGCGAAGACCGAGCGAGGTTGATCGCGATTGACCACCCGCGCCTGCACATCGCCCAAAGCCCGGAGACGGCGAACTGCACCAACGCCTTCACATGCCGATGAGCGGTCGCCGACTGCACCCGAATCGAGCCGCCATGGTGCGAGACTGCGCCGGTGAATCGTGACTTGGAGCGGGCTGTCAAGCAGGCACCGAAACGTCTGGCGTCGGGATACTCACCCGATGCGTGGGCGAGCCTTCAGGAGTCTCAGCGCCAGTTGGCGGCAGCGCGCCATGACGCATGGGCGGAGCCCCTCGACCTCGGCGTGGCTTGGGACACCGGAGCGCCGCTGCCTCACCTTGTGTCGAACGGCTCGACGGCCATGCTCTTTTGTCGCGCCGCCGTGGTCGATCCGAACTGGGACGGCACCTACGCGACCGCCGTTTCGGCCAGCGACCAAGCGCCGTCAGGCATGCTGGAGTTCACCTTTTCGCGCTGCCACGCGGTGAAGCTCGGCGGCCCGAACGACGAGGCGCTCAATGGTCACCCGCTGTACAACAAGGGCCTTCAGGTCTACGCGCCGCACGTCATCCACAACTCCGACTGGATTCGAGATGAGGAGGCGATCAACTCGGTTCACCCGATGCACGAGGCTGGGTGGCATGAGCGGCTCAACCACTATTTCTTCGTCTTCCACGACGAGATGTTCGAGGCTCTGGCGCAGTCGGTGAGCGTGCGGTCGGTGCAAGCGACGATGGCCGAATGCCTCGCGAGCGCCGTCCAGACAGTCACCGAGCACTGACCCGGCCAAACGACCGCTCATGCCGCTGTCCGTGCGCGCCCGTGCCGATGAGCGGTCGCTCGCGCGCCGTCCGGCGCACTCTCATGCGATGGGTGCATGGCGGACGACGCCCCCGTGATGTCGATGCGGCCCGGGCCGCGGGAACGTCCTCCCCGACCGGGCCCGCGTGCATTGGCGGGACGAGAGGGTTGACGGACACAACCACCCGAATGTCTAGTGTCCTCAGCGCTGTCACATCTAGAGGGGCCGGACATGGGTTCAAGGTCGAGTTGTCGTCGAGTCGTGTCGCTGATCGCGGTGGCCGGGACCCTGGTGGTGAGCGGAGCTGGGCACGCTGACGCCTCCTCGCCGCAGAGTCGAGGCGAGAAGAGCCCGTCGGCGTCACGCGGCGTGCTCGCCGCCGGCCATTTCCGGTCCGGCGACTACGTCGTGCTGCTGAAGCAGTCTCCCGCGGCCACCTACCGAGGCGGCATCACCGGTCTCGCCGCCACCTCCCGCGGTGGCTCGTTCCGAGCCGGGACGCCGGCAGTGGCGTCGTACCGCAGCTACCTGGTCCGACGGCAAGGTGACATCGCCCGGCGATACTCGGTCTCGGTGCGACAGCGCTACACCGTGGCGGCCAACGGGTTCAGCGCACACCTCACCGCCACCCAGGCGCGGAGGCTGGCCAAGGACCCGCGCGTGCTCACCGTGGCGCGGGACCGGCTCGTGCACGCCGACCGGGTGCCGACAGTCGGCCCGCACGCCACCTCGGAGTTCCTCGGACTCACTCACCACGGACATCCCGCCCACGGCTGGAACCCGAAGACCGCGGGCAAGGGCGTGGTCGTCGGAGTGATCGACTCCGGCATCTGGCCGGAGAACGCGGCCTTCGCCGGCCACCGGCTCCAGCACCGCAAGCATGTCGGCAAGAAGAACCCCGGTCCGATCTTCGTCGGGCACACCCACAAGACGGCCTTCCACAAGGCCGACGGCAAGAACTTCCACGGGTTGTGCCAGAAGGGCCAGCGGTTCCCGGCAAGCACGTGCAACAGCAAGGTGATCTCGGCCCGCTACTACGACGACGGGTTCTTGCAGTTCACGCCCCGCAACCAGTGGTCGCCGGCGGAGTTCGCGTCCGCGCGTGACGGTGTCGGGCACGGCTCGCACACCTCCTCGACCTCGGCGGGCGACTACGGCGTCAAGGCCAAGATCTACCACCAGGCGGTCGGGCGGATCACCGGGATCGCGCCCGCCGCCAAGATCGCGACGTACAAGGTCCTGTGGGCGTCCGCAGCCGACCCGACGGAGGGCACGGGCGCGACCTCGGACATCATGGCGGGCATCGACCAAGCCGTCAGCGACGGCGTCGACGTCATCAACTACTCGGTCGGCCCGACCGGGGGCGACACCGACATCATCGACCCCATCGCGGTGGAGTTCCTCAACGCGGCCGCCGCGGGTGTCTTCATCGCCGCGGCTGCCGGCAACGACGGTCCGACGTCGGCGACAGCCTCCAACGTCAGCCCCTGGGTGACCACCGCCGCGGCGAGCACCTGGCAGAACTCCGACGGCACGGTGGTGCTGGGCAACGGGAAGAAGATCCTCGGGGTCAGCTTCACCGCCGACGGCACGTCGGGCCGACTGGTGTATGCCAAGAACGTCAGCCGGAAGCCGACCGGCTCGGACGGAGCAACCGCCGCCGAGTGCGGGACCGGGACGCTGAGCCGTGCCAAGGCTCACGGCACGATCGTGCTGTGTGACCGAGGGACCAGCCTGTTCGTCCAGAAGCTCGCCGAGGTCAAGCGGGTCCACGCGGCCGGCGTCATCATCGGCGATGTCGACCAGCCCGACGTCGTACCGCTGTCGTCGAGACTTCCCTCGGTATCGGTGCACCAGGCGGGCCGGACGACGATCCTGGCCTACATCCACCGCAAGGGCGCCGCGCACGCGCGCCTGGTCCTCGGGAACAAGACGGCACACAAGAGTGCACCCCGGCCGCAGGTCGCCGACTTCTCCTCGAGGGGACCGTCGCAGATCGACGCCGACGTCCTGAAGCCGGACGTGGCAGCACCGGGTGTCGCGGTGCTCGCGGCCGTGGCACCACCCTCGAACGCCGGTCTTCACTTCGACTTCTACGACGGGACGTCGATGGCGACACCGCACATCGCCGGACTCGCTGCGTGGACGCTCGGGAAGCGACCCCACCTCACGCCCGCCGTGCTGCGGTCGATGTTCATGACCACCGCGCACGACACCGTCGACGCCTCCGGGCACAAGGTCAGGGACGCCTTCAGCCAGGGCGCCGGCCAGGTCAGCCCGCTGAAGCTGGCCGACCCTGGCCTGGTCTTCCCGGCCGGCGTTCACGACTGGCTGGCGTGGTTGGAGGGCCAGGGCGTCAACACGAACTCCGGGGTTGCCGGCATCCCCGGCTACGACCTCAACGAACCCTCGATCCAGGTCTCCTCCCTGGTGTCATCGGTCACGCTCACCCGCAGGGTGAAGAACATCTCCGGCCACCGGGAGACCTACCGTGCGTCGTACGCCGGCGGGTCGCGGGTGGCGGTCTCGTTCAAGAGCAAGGGCTCGTTCCACAAGACGGCCCGCTACACCATCGGTGCAGGCAAGACACGGGTCATCCGGATCAGGCTCGCCACCGCGGGTGGCGTCGGGTCGTTCGCGTCGGGCTTCGTGTCCCTGGTGAGCAGCAGGCACCGGGTACGGATCCCGGTGGAAGCCAAGCCGCTCGCGCTCTCGGTCACGCCTGCCGTCCAGGGCAGCGGCACCTCGGGCAGCGTCGAGATCGACGGCAAGGCAGGTGCGAACGGCACCGTCACGTCGACCGTCCAGGGCCTGCTCGGGGCAACGCCCGCCCCGGGGACCGTCCAGGGTGACGGAGGGACGCTCGCCAACGCCGACGTCACCCCCTTCACGGTGCCGACCAACACGGCAGTGTCGCGGATCGACCTCGACCACAAGACAGGGTCCAACGACCTCGACCTGTACCTGTTCGCCAACGACGGCACTGCCTTCGACCCCAACACCGACCCACTGGTGGCCGTGTCCGCCTCGGGTTCGCCAGACGAGCAGATACTCGGCGACATCCCGGCCGGTGACTACTGGGTCGTCGTCGACGGCTTCGATGTCGCCGCCAGCGGTGGCGACTACACCCTGACCGAGTGGGCCGTGCCGAACACAGATGCCGGCAACCTCGACCTGAGTCCCGTCAGCCAACCGGTGACCAACGGAGGGACGTTCAGCGTCACCGGGACCTACTCCGGGTTGAACGCGAGCAAGGTGTACTTCGGCCAGGTCACCACCACCCTCGGCGCGCAGTCCGCCACGACGTTCGTGACCGTCAACCATCCCCCGTCCTAGAAGGGACCGTCACCTGGGAGTAGTCGCCTGGGCCCCGACCAACGCTGTGGTCGGGGCCGGGCACACGGCCGGCCATGCCGCTGTGTGTCGCCGGCTCATGCCGGGGAGAGGTGGAACTCGGTCGTTCGTGAACGCAAGCGGTGGCGCATTCTCTCCTTTCAACCGGCTGGTGCGGACTGACTGAATCGGGCCAGGCCGAACTCATGGGCGTCCACGTCTGCCAGCTCGAATCCGTCGTCGGTGCGCGACAGCACGGTCGCGCCCAGTGCGACCAGTCGCTCGGCTTCCTCGGTCGGCTCTGCGGCGACCAGATCGAAACGCTGACGGCTTCTTCCTTGCTTGGGTGCAGGGGGACCGTCCCACGACAGCTTGGTGCCGCCGAGGGGCGACTGTATGGCCGTTTGCTGTTCGTGGTCCCACACCAGCGGCCAGTCGAGTGCGTCACGCCAGAAGAACCCGGCCGCTCGGGACCCCTCGCACGTGATCTCGCCGAGGTATCCGGTGCCGGCGAGGAAGTTGTTGCCCGGCTCGATCACGCAGATCTCGTTGCCGCCGGGGTCAGCTAGCACGACGAACTCGTCGTCAGGGTCCTGTCCTGTATCGATGTGTTCACCGCCGAGCTGGACGATGCGTTCGACGGTGTCGCGTTGGTCTTGCGGACTCGTGCTCGTCAGGTGGAGATGTAACCGGCGTGGACCGGCTTGCTCGGTCTCGGAGGAAATGAAGCGAAGCCCGACCTGCACGGCGTCGCCGGGCACGAGGAGGCTGTCTCGGCCCGTCACGACCGGTCGGCCCAGCAGCTCTGCCCAGAAAGCGGCCGCTTCCGCTGCGCTGGGAACCTCCAGAACTATTGCTTCGAGCGTTGCGACCATGCCTGCGAAGCTAGAACTGCGTGGAGGCCAACGCGAGCCCTTTTCCGCCTTGGGTTCTCGTTCCGATGCGTGGCGAAATGCAATCTCATGCCCCCGTGGCCGGTGCACGCTCGTGCAGATGAGCGTGCGTCATGTCGAGGTTCTGTGAAGACTTCGCGCAGAGCGGTCACGGTGGCGCTCGGGTTTCGTACGCTTCGCGCCATGGGTGGCAGGCAGCCGGCAGCCGAGAAGCCGTCATGGGAAACCTTCGCCGTGCCGAGCCGCGCCACAGCGCTCCGCTGGCTCCTCGGCATCGTCGTCCTAGGGCTCGGCATCTGGACGCTGAACACACGTGTGCTCGGCGAGCACATCACCGAGTGCGGCTTCGATGCGAACGGGCCGTACGCGAAGGTGCGTATCAACGGCCTTGTGGGCCACTTGGGCAGCACTTCATCCAAGAAGGTGCACGTTGACTTCACATATGACGGCGCGTGGTACCTCACCACCGATGGCCTCGAGACGAGCGAGGTCGACCTGCCCGTGCTCGGCACCGCGACCACAGTGGTGCACGGGACGTACCCGCCAAGGGTGATCGACCTGCACTGGGTCGGCGGGCCGAAGGGCAAGATCACCGTCGAGGGGCACGAGGTGGTTCATCGCGATGACCGGTTCCCATTCACACTCGTGCCCGCAGACTTCGTCGCGCAGCACCCGCACCACCGAACGGTCGAGGAGATAGTGCCCGACGACTTGCAGCGGATCGGCTGCTCGATCTCACCTGTTGACGACTGACCACGAGGACCGCACGGTCTGTGTCGGCATGGGCTCTTCCCTGCGGATCGCTGGGTGCCGAGATCATCGAACCTGTTGAGGCAGCGCACTCACATGCCGCTGTCCGCGCACGCACATGCTGGTGAGCGGTGCCTCACTCGGCGAGCCGTTCCGTCAGGGCAGCAGTCTCCCGAGCCACTGGGTCGCGCCGGCGCCGTGGTCGGCCGAGGTCTGCCAGAGGAAGTCGCCGCCCGGGGCGGGACCGCCCAACGACCACCTGCTCATCGCGCCGGCGATGTGGAGGAAGTGGCCGGTGGCGAGGTCGAAGACGTAGGTGCCGACCCGTCCGGGGTCCAGGGAGTAGACCGTGACGACGTGGTCGTCCCCGCCGAGACCGAAGATCCCGCCACCGATGCCGCTGTCCTGGATGGTCGCGACCGGGTCGCCGTCCGTGCTGAGGATCTGCATGCGGTCGTCCCGGGTGCCATCGGTCGCGGTCCCGCAGTACTCGTCCAGCACGATGCGGTCGTCCCAGGCCGACAGGCCGAGGAGGTTGCACGTCGTGCCGGCGTGGGGGTCGAACGAGTGCTCCTCACCGGTCGCCAGGGTCCGCACGTGGACGAGGCCCATCGCACCGTTCGTCCGGTCGGTCCAGATCATGGAGGACGGCGTGAACGTGACGCTACCGACCGACAGGTGCTCGTCGCGGACGTCGGCGGAGCCGTCGAGCGACACCGACCACAGCTCCGAGGTGTCGCCCCCGGCGCCGGCGTCGTCGGCCTCCTTGCCGTGGCCCAGCGGCCACGCGTCGTCGGGAACGGTCCCCCGGGTGGCCGGAACGGAGACGTAGAGCCGACCGTCGGGTCCCATCACCCCACCCGGCCCGGCGACGTCCGGGAGGCTCGGCCACCTCACGGTCCGCCACTGCCCGGTGTCGCGGTCGAAGAGGTGTCCCACGAGCGGCCCCGTCATCCCGTTGCCACCCTGGCTGAGCAGGACGAGACGGTGGGCTCCGAGCTCGACGGGGATGGTGTCGTCCTGCCCGATGTCCAGATCGGGGAGCGGGTCCTTCGCGCCTGTCGCGGGGTCCATCAGCGCCAGATGGGGGGTCACGTCGTCGGCGGTCGGGCCGTCGCGGAGCAGGATCTTGCCGTCGTCGGTGACACCGTCGAAGTACTGCCCGTCGCCCAGCGCCAGGCGCTGGTCGGTGTGTGACGCCAGCACCTCGTAGTCGCGGCCGGCCACGGCCGGGGTGGCGTCCGAGAGCTGCAGCGTCACACCGCCGGAGGCGGGCGGTACGCCGGTGGGCCCGGGGCGGTGGGATCCATGCTGTCCCTGGCCCGCAGCCACCACGGCCACCACGACGGCCGCCGCGAGGACGGCGGAGCCTCCGGCGCCGGCAGCCCGTCGACGCCGGGTCTGCACCCGTCGCTGTCGTCCCAGTGCCACGACCTCGCGCAGGTCCAGGTCGTCCTGCGGAGGTTCGGCGACGTTGCGCTGCATGAGGTCCTGGAGCTCGGTCATCACGTACGGTTCCTTTCTCCACCGACGAGGAGCTCCGCGCGGGTGGCGTCCTCGAACATGGCCTTGAGCGCTGCCAGCGCTCGCGAGGTCTGGCTCTTCACGGTTCCTTCGCTGCACCCGAGCACGGCGGCGGTCTCGCGGACGTCCAGCTCCTCGAAGTAGCGCAGCACGACGCACGCCCGCTGACGCTCGGGGAGCCGGGCGAGGGTGGACATCAGCGCGGCACGATCGGTGACCATCGCAGCGACGTCCTCGCCGGACGACCGGTCGCGCTGCTGGGCCTCCGGCCGCTCCGTGCTCGAGCGCTTCCGGCTGGCGTCGAGGAACGCGCTGACGACCGCCTTGCGTGCGTAGGCCAGCTCACCGCCCCTCCGCACCAGCCGGGGCCAGGCGACGTACACCCGGATCAGACCCTCCTGCACGAAGTCGGAGGCGCGGCTCCAGTCACCGCAGAGCAGGTACGCCGTGCTGCGCAGGCGGGCACGGCTCGCGGTCGCGAACTCCGTGAAGGCGACGTCCGACGCCGCGTCTGGACCCATGTCCACTCAAACGATGTCAGACGGCGATCGGTTGCGCCCGACTTCCAGAGCGTGGGTGCGCTCCGCGCCGCGTCGGCGTCCCGCGCGAAGCCCGGGCGACCCGATCGCCCGCCCTCTCAGCCCCAGCCGCTCCGCCGGCGCCGCTCTCGATGACGCTGCGGACGCCGTCGCTGACGTTGCCGTTCCTCGACGGCGACTTCCAAGAACGGAGTCTCGAGCCGGGCGGTGAGCACTTCTCCGAGACCACCGCGGGTGTCGGCTGGGCGATCCACGCCGACATGCTCCAGCGCACACGTCGGCGACGGTCCGGATCGACTCGCGGTACTCCGCCCCGCGCTCGCCGGGCCTCCGAGCCCCAGCAGGCGTACGCCCACACCTCGACGACCCGCCCGCGGCGACGACAGGGACTTCACGCTCCGCTTCGCGATGCTCCACATGATCGAGGAGACGCCCGGCACTGTGGTCACCTCGACCTGCTGCGCGAGACGACGGACGGTGTCGTCGCAACAAGAGGCACACCGGGCGGGCGTGAGGCCGCGCCGCCTCAGGACACGAAGTCGTCCGCGGTGATCGGGATCTCCCGCACCCGGACACCCGTCGCGTGGTACGTGGCGTTGGCCACCGCGGCGGCGGTGCCGACGATGCCGATCTCACCGATGCCGCGCGATCCCATGGGCGTGAAGGTGGGCGTCGCGTCCTCCAGCCACTCCGCCTCGATCCCGAGCGCGTCCGCGTGGCTGGCCACGTGGTACGTCGCGAGGTCCTGGGTCACGACGTGCCCGAACCGTGGGTCACGCACCCCGTCCTCGAACAGGGCCGCCGAGAGGCCCATCACCAGCCCGCCGAGGAACTGGGACCGCGCCGTGGTCGGGTTCACGACCCGGCCCACGTTGTAGACACCGAGCAGCCGCGGGACGCGGATCTCGCCGGTCCACCGGTGGACCCGCGCCTCGGCGAACACGGCACCGAAGGAGTGGAACGCGAACCTGTCGGCGTCCTCGCCCTCGGCGGCTCCCGCCTCCACGCAGGAGCCCGGTGGGGGTCCACCAGGGTGGTCGGCGAGCAGCTTCTGGGCCGCGGCCACGATGGCCGAGCCCCACGAGCTCGTACCGGACGACCCCCCGGCGACGGTGGCGGGAGGCAGGGTCGAGTCGGCGATCTCCAGGTCGATGGCATCGGCTTCGACCCCGAGCGCGTCCGCGGAGATCTGGGTGAGCACGGTCCGGGCGCCGGTGCCGATGTCCACCGAGCCGATCGCGACGGCGTACCGGCCGTCGCGGAGGGCCTCCACCCGGGCGACGTTCCCCGGCATCCGCATCGCCGGGTACGTCGCTGCCGCGACACCCGTACCCACCCACCACTCGCCGTCGACAGTGGCCCGGCACTCGCCGGCTCGTGCGTCCCAGCCGAACCGGTCGGCACCCCTGTCGAAGCACTCGAGTAGGCGCCGCGTGTCGAAGGGCTTCCCCGTCTCCGGGTCGATGGTCGGCTCGTTGCGCTTTCGCAGCTCGATCGGGTCGAGGCCGCAGGCCTCGGCGAGCTCGTCCATCGCGACCTCGTGCGCGAACATGCCGGGCATCTCCCCGGGAGCTCTCATCCAGGAGGGCACGGCCACGTCGAGGACCGCGAGCCGGTGGCTGGTGCGCCGGTTCGGCGCGGCGTACATCATCCGCGTGGGCGAGGCCGTCTGCTCGGCGAACTCACGGGCGGCCGAGGTCTGCTCCTGCACCCGGTGCTCGATGGCCGTCAGCCTCCCGTCCGGGTCGGCACCGAGCCGGAAGTGAGAGATCGTGGCCGTGCGGTAGCCGGTGAGCGCGAACATCTGCTGCCGGGTGACCGCGAGCCGGACCGGCCGACCGTTCGTGGTGCGCGCTGCGAGGGCCGCCGCCATCACGTGGGCATGCGCCTCGCCCTTGCTGCCGAACCCGCCGCCGACGTACGGCGCACGCACCCGCACCTGCTCCTCGTCCAGGCCGAGCAGGGGGGCGAGCGCCGAGACGACGCCGTGCACCCCTTGCGTCGAGTCGAACATCGTGAGCGTCTCGCGTCCGCCCTCGTCGACCCACTGCGCCGTCGTCGCGTGCGGTTCCAGCGGGTTGTTGAACTCGTAGGCCGTGCGGTACGTCTGCTCGACCACGATGGCGGCGGAGGCGAGCGCCCCGTCGACGTCCCCCTCGTCGGTGTCGGTCTCCTGGTCGGGGTTGACCTGGTCCGGCCGATGCGTGGCGTTGTCCTCGCGCAGCTCGGCCGTGAAGTCCTCGGCCACCTCGCTCACCCGGACCAGACGCGCGCCCTCGCGGGCTGACTCCGCGGTCTCCGCGAGCACGAGCGCCACGATCTGACCGCGGAAGTCGATGCGGTCGTCCTGGAGTATCGCGAGCTCACGGTTGTCCGCTCCCTCGATGCGCGGGGCGTCGGTGTGGTCGAGCACCGAGACCACCCCGGTGTGCGCGAGAGCCGCTGTCCGGTCGACCTCGCGCACCCGCCCCTTGGCCACCGTGGACTGCACCAGCCAGCACGTCAGCGGTGGGGGCACCGGCTGCTCCGCGGCGTACGTCGCCCTTCCGGTGACCTTCTCGACACCGTCGACACGGCGTAGCTCGGTGCCCATCGACCGCGGCACGATCGGGGTGGTCGGCTGCTCGCTCACGCCTGCTCCTGCTCCAGCTCGGGGACGAGGCGGCGCAGCGCCAGCACGGTGGTGTTGCGCACCATCGCGAGCTTGTACGCCGCCCCGGCCGAGGCCTGGGCGTCCGCCAGCTCATCGTCCACCGCCGCACGGACCGCCCTCTCGGTCAGTGGTCGTCCCCGCAGCGCCTCCTCGGCCCGCACGGCCCGCCACGGCTTGTGGGCGACTCCACCCCAGGCGATGCGCACGTCGCGCACGTCGCCCGTGTCCGGGTCGAGGTCGACACCGGCGGCCACCGAGACCAGCGCGAAGGCGTACGAGGCGCGGTCGCGCACCTTCACGTACGTCGACCGTCGCAGCGACTCGCTCGCGGGCAGCTCCACGGCGACCACGAGCTCGCCGTGCGCGAGCACCGTGTCGCGGTCGGGCTCGTCCCCCGGCAGCCGGTGCAGCTCCGTGACCGGGATGCGGCGTTCGCCGTCCGGCCCGAGCGTGAGCACCACCCCGTCGGCGGCAGCGAGGGCCACGGCCAAGTCGGAGGGGTGCACCGTGACGCAGGCCGGGCTCGCACCGAGGACGGCGTTGTACCGGTCGTAGCCGCCGATCGCCGAGCACCCGGTGCCCGGCTCGCGCTTGTTGCACGGGGTCGTGCGGTCCTGGAAGTAGACGCACCGCGTGCGCTGGAGCAGGTTGCCGCCGGTCGTGGCCTGGTTGCGGATCTGGCCCGACGCTCCGGCGAGCAAGGCACGCGCCACGACGGGCCACTCCTCGCGGACGCGGGCGTGTGCCGCCAGGTCGCTGTTGCGCACGTTGGCACCGATGCGGAGGCCGCCATCCACGTCCTCGACCGCGTCGAGCGACAGCCGGCTGACGTCCACGACCGTGCCAGGGGCGTCGATCCCGAGCTTGAGGTGGTCGACGAGGTTGGTGCCGCCGGCCAGGAAGCGTGCCTCCGGGTCGCCGGCGACCGCCGCCACGGCCTGCTCGGGGGACTCGGCGCGCAGGTAGGTCAGCTCCCTCATGCGCCGGCCGCTTCGCGTACCGCGGCCAGGATCCCGGCGTACGCGCCACAGCGGCACAGGTTGCCGCTCATGCGCTCCCTGATCTCGTCGTCGGTCAAGTCCTCCAGCGAGGCCGGTCTGGTGAGGACCTCCGTCACGTGGCTGGGTCGACCCGACGCCACCTCGTCGAGCACACCGACCGCGGAGCAGACCTGGCCGGGCGTGCAGTACCCGCACTGGTATCCGTCGTGAGCCAGGAAGGCCTCCTGCACCGGGTGCAGCGCTCCACCGTCGCCCAGTCCGGCTGCGGTGACGACCTCGGCCCCGTCGTACGACGCCGCCAGCGCCAGGCAGGACAGCTGCCGGCGTCCGGCGACCAGCACGGTGCAGGACCCGCACTGCCCGTGGTCGCAGCCCTTCTTCGGCGAGGTGTTGCTCAGTCGCTCGCGCAGGGTGTCCAGCAGGGTCGATCGGGTGTCCACGACCACGTCGTGGTGCTCACCGTCGACCGTCAGCGAGAGTGTCAGGTCCACGAAGCACCCGTAACCCCCAGGGACCGGGACAAACCCCGGGGGCCCGAGCCGAGGCGATGCGTCCGAGGCGCTTGAAAGGGCCACGAGAGGGTACGGCGGCTCGGTCGCTGGTCATCAGCCGTGAGGAGACACCGTGTCGGACGACAAGCAGGTTGCCCAGGAACTGGTCGAGACGCTCAAGGACGGTGAGCGGGGCTTCGCCCGGGCGGCCGAGAAGCTGCAGGACGGGGAGCACCCGGAATGGGCTGCCATCCTGCACCGGCTGTCGGAGCAGCGTCGCGGCTTCCAAGGCGAGATCATCGCCCTGGGTGAGGACTACGGCGAGGACGTCGACGAGAGCGGGACAGCCGCGGCAGCACTGCACCGGGGCTGGATCACGCTGAAGGACGCCCTCACGGGCGACGACCCCGGTGGCGTCCTGAAAGCCGTGCTGACCGGCGAGGACCACGCCTTGTCCGAGTACGAGAAGGCGCTCCAGCAGGACCTCAGCCCCGGATTCCAGGAGGTCGTCCGTCGGCAGCACGCCGCTGTCCAGGCCGCACGCGACGAGGTCGCAGCGCTGCAGACGGAGTCCTGACCGCGCCGAGACGGCGCCGGGATGGTGACGGGATGGTCCCGCTGCGCGCGGGCCGAGACGCGCCCCGCACCGTCGCCTGGGGTCACCGGCCCTCGGTGGTCGAGGACTTCCGCCGCCGGCGGCGGCGGAGCCCGGCCCCGAGGTGCGGGCCCACGAGCCGTGGCCCGGCCAGCTTCGACTCGAGGCGACGCGCCTCGCGGCGGATCGGCTGGGCGAGGTACTCGCCCAGGATCGCGCCGGAGCTCAGCGCGATCGCGATCGCCGCGGCGGTCACCATCGCGACGAGGGCGGCACTGGAGTTCGTCGCGAGCAGGGTCAGCCCGCGGTAGATGGAGAGGCCGGGCAGGAACGGCGTGATGCCGGCCGCCACCATGACCAGCGTCGGGATGCGGGTCCGGGCCGCGACCGGATAGGCGACCAGGCCGAGCAGCAGGGCGGCGAGGGCCGAGGACCAGGCGATGCCGAGCCCACGGTCGTAGGCGACGGCGTACAGCCCGACGGCGACGGCGGAGACGACGGCGATCGGGGCCAGCGCGCGATCCGGTGCGTACGCCGCGAACGCGTACGCCGCGGCCGCCACGGCACCGCCGACGACCATCGCGGGCGGATCGGCCAGCGAGTACGCGCCCGGGTTCAGCCGGCCGAGGTCGGCACCCAGCACGTCGGCCACCCTCAGCCCGCCGCTCACCCCGGCCACGACGCCGGCGGTCCCCAGGAACGCCTCCAGGATCCGGGCACCCGCGGTCACCGGGAAGCCGGTCAGGGCGTCCTGGATCGCGCCGAGGAAGTTCACGCCGGCGAGCAGCATGATGATGCTGGTCGAGATGACCAGGCTCGGTGAGACGTTCGCGGCCGTGGCGTCGACCCCGACCGCGAGCAGCGTCGCGAGCAGGCCACCCGCGACCTGCTGGTAGAAGGCCGGGAGGCGGCGCCGACCCATCCGCCGCTGCATCAGGTCGACGAGCATCGCGGCCACGGCGGCCACCAGCACCACCAGCGCGTCGCCGCCGAGGACCAGCCCGACGCCACCGCCCATCACGCCGAGGGCCGTGGTCACCGCCCAGCGCGGTCGCGAGTGACCGGTGGAGGTGATCCGGTTGAGCCGGGACGTCGCCTCGGCCCGGTCGATGTCGCCGGCGACGAGGTCGCGGATCAGGTGGTCGACGTCGGTCAGGTCGCCGTAGTCGACCTCGCGGTAGCGCACCTGCCGGATCTGGATCAGGGCCGGCTCGTCCGACGAGGGCTGCTGGCTCATCGTCAGCTCGGTGAACATCACGTCCGCGGTGTAGCCGCGCAACCCGCACGCCCACGCGACGTTCCGCATCGCGGCGCTGACGTCGCTCGCGCCCGCGCCGGACGACAGCAGGAGCTCGCCGATCCGCAGCGCGAGGTTCATGGTCGCGCTGATCTCGCGGACGTCGCGCTCGCCGCCGGTCCGTTCCTCGGCGGGGTGTCCTGCTGGAGCCATGGCGCGGTTCAGTCTGCCGGTCCGGCACGCGTGGTCGCCGACGGCGCGCGGTCACACCATCCAGTTCGCCTGGTACGCCGGGTCGGTGAGGCCCGGCCGGTCGAAGCCGAAGGCCGAGACGTCGGAGCCGGTCCCGCCGGTCGACACCAGGTCGGCCAGGATCCGCCCGAACGTCGGCGCGAACTTGAACCCGTGGGCGGACCCGAGCCCGACGACCACCGACGGATGACCGGGGACCGGCGCGAGCACGAAGTCCCGGTCGGGCGTGAGCGTGTACTGGCAGCGCAGCGACCGCACGACCGGCCCGCTGCCCGGCAGCAGCGACCCCATGAAGGCGGCGAGCCGCTCCCGCATCTCGGCGTCCGGGTCCGACGTCCGGTCGTCCGGGTCGACGACCGGCCCGCCGCAGTCCTGGGCCGCCTTGACCGTGTCCTCGCCGTAGCAGGGGAAGCCGTAGTAGGACGGCTCGTCCATCCAGATCCACAACGGGATGTCGCGGAACGCCGCGGGGTCGGGAGGGGCGAAGTACGTCGGCTGCTCAAGGGTGACCGTCAGCGGGATCTCCACTCCCAGCCCGGACAGCACCTGGTTGGTCCAGGCGTCGGCGGCGACGACCACGCCGCGACAGGTGTACGCCGTGTCGCCGGCCTCCACGACGACGTGCGTGCCGTGGTCGGTCACCCGGGTGACCGGCGACGAACCGACCAGCGTGGCGCCCGCCTCGCTCGCGAGCCGCTGCATCGCGGAGGTGCCCCGCGCGGCGGGGACGATCGCACCTCGCTCCTGGAACAGCCCGAGGGTGCCGGCGGGCGGGTGGAACTGCGGCCAGCGCCGGCGGATCTCGTCGGTGTCGAGCTCCTCGAACGCGATGCCCACCTCACGCAAGGACGCGACGTACTCGTCGGGGCTGATCACGCAGTCGGGCGGGAACAGGTCGAGCCCCCCGACGACGGTGACCAGCGACTCGCCGGACTCCTGCTCGAGCCTCGCCCAGTCGTCGTACGCCTCACAGGTCAGGCGGACGTAGCCGGGCGTGTGGTAGCTGTGCCGGAGGATCCGCGACGTGTCGTGCGACGCGCCGCGGGAGTGGCCCAGCTCGAACTGCTCGAGCCCGACCACCGAGTGGCCCCGGGTCGCCAGCTGCCACGCCGCGCCGGAGCCGAGCGCACCGAGCCCGACGACGACGTAGTCGACGTCCACCGCTGGTTGAGGAGGTCGCTCTGCGACCGTCTCGTAACCACCGGTGCCGGACTCATCCATCCGCGGTCTCGACAGGCTCGACCGGCGAGCCCAGCCGGGGCAGCAGCCAGCGCCGGATGTCGGCGGAGTCGTCCTCCATCGGCGCGAACCACCCGTGCGTGTAGGCACGCGACGACATCCCGCGCTGGACGGACTCGCAGATCGCCCAGTCCTGTCGGTTGACCAGGTCCCAGAGGTCGCCGGCGTCCGAGGGGTCGAAGGTCGGCTTGTCGACTTCCGACGGGTGGAAGAGCAGCCGGCACTCGATCGCCGTCCGGTCGACCGCCAGCGGCTGGAGCGTGAAGGCCGCCACGTGGTCGGCCGAGCAGGACAGCATCAGGTTCGGGTACACGAGCTCGCCCTTGTGCCGCGTGCGCTCGTCGTCGTCGAGCCCGGGGAGCGGCGCCCGGTCGGTCGTGCCGTTCATCGTGAACGTCCACGCGCCCTCGCGGTGCGGGATGCCGGCGTCCCAGTCGAGCCCGCGCCCACCGCCGGCGAACTGCGGCACCAGCCGCGACAGCTCGGGATGCACGGGCCCGCAGTGGTAGCACTCGTTGTAGTTCTCGGCCACCACCTTCCAGTTCGCCGCGACCTCGTAGGTGAGGGTCAGCCCGGTCATCAGCGAGGCGAGGTCGTAGCGGGCGAGGGTCCCGTCCGCCCGGCCCACGCCGGCCGCCAACGGCGGTGCGCCGGCGGGCGTGAGGTGGACGAAGACGAAGCCGCCCCACTGCTCGGCCCCGACGACGTGCAGCGAGAACTCCGGTGGGTCGACCTCGCCCTCGTCGGTGTGCGGAGCGCGCAGGAGCGTGCCGTCCAGGGCGTAGGTCCAGGAGTGGTACGGGCACCGGATCGACTTCGCGCCGCAGAGCTGGGGCGCCGAGCCGGGCTCGGTCGGGAACAGCTGGGAGCCACGGTGGCGGCACACGTTGTACGCCGCGTGCAGGGCGCCGCCGGCGTCCGAGGTGAGGACCAGGGACTCGCCGAGGACCTCGACGACCGCGACGCGCTCCGGCTCGTGGAGCCCGAGGTCCGCCACCCGGCCGACGCAGGTCCACTCGCGGAGGAGCACGCGTTCACGTTCCCGCTCCCAGGCGGCGGGATCGACGTACAGCTCACGCGGGAGAGCGGCTTGCAGGGTCACGGGGACACCTCCTCCACGTCGGGTTCTGCATCGGTCGGACCGACCGGCACCGCACCCCCTCGAGCCGCCACGAGATGGCAGGCGGAGCGGTGACCGCTCGGATCCGCGGGCAGGATCGGCAGCGCCGTACCGCGACACGCGTCGCCGACACCCGCGGCGTCCGCCTCGCCCGACGCCAGCGCCGGGCACCGCGGATGGAACCGGCACCCGGACGGGATGCGGGTCGGGTCGGGGATCTCGCCGCGCAGCACGATCGGCGTCAGCCGCTCCATCTCCGGGACGACCGACAGCAAGGCCTGGGTGTAGGGATGCTGCGGCGCCGTGAGCACGGCCTCGGTGGGGCCCGACTCGACGACGCGGCCGAGGTACATGACCGCGATCCGGTCGGCGATGTTCCAGGCCAGGCCGAGGTCGTGGGTCACCACGAGGACGCCCAGGCCGAGCTCCTCACGGAACCGGAGGAGCAGCGCCAGGATCTCGCCGCGGATCGACGCGTCGAGGCTGGAGACGGGTTCGTCGGCGACCAGCAGCTGCGGCTGGACCGCGAGGGCACCGGCGATCAGGACGCGCTGGCGCTGTCCGCCCGACAGCTCGTGCGGGTAGCGGAGGAACATCGCCTCCGGTGGCCGGAGCCCGGCCGCCGCGAGGGCCTCCGCCACGAGCTCGGTCTCGGTCTTGTCCGAGCCCTTGACCAGCTTGTGGACCCGGAGCCCCTCGGCCACCGACTCGTAGACGGTCTGCCGCGGGTTCAGGGCGCCGCTCGGGTCCTGGAGCACGAGCTGGACGTGGCGCCGCAACGCCTTGAGCCCGCGCGCGGAGCGGTTCATGGGCTTGCCGTCCCAGCGCACCTCGCCGGCGACGGGGCGGGTGAGCCCGACCAGGCTGCGGGCGAGCGTGGTCTTGCCCGAGCCCGACTCCCCCACCAGGGCCACGACCTCGCCGGCGCGGACCACGAGGTCGGCTCCGTCGAGGGCCCGCGCGACGCGTCCGGACCGGGTCGTGAACTCGACCCGGAGCCCGGTGACCGACAGCTCGGCGGTCACGACGTGGCCTCGTCGGACGTCGTCGTCTCGACCGGCTCGACCGACGACAGGGGCTCACCGATCCGTACGCAGGCGGCCGCTCGGTCGTCGGCGTACGACGCGAGCGGCGGCTCGGCGGGCAGGCACACCTCCGCGGCGCGTGGGCAGCGTGGCGCGAAGGAGCAGCCCTGCGTCAGGTTGCGCGGGTCGGGCGGGTCGCCGGGGAGACCGGCCGGCGAGAAGCGTGCCGCCGGGTCGCCGATCCGCGGGAAGGCCGCCGACAGGGCGCCGGCGTAGGGATGCAGCGGGGCGGAGAAGACCTTCTCGGCCGGTCCCTCCTCGACCACGCGACCGGCGTACATCACCGTGATCCGGTCGCAGAGGTCGGCGAGCACGGACAGGTCGTGGCTGATCATCAGCATCCCGACGCCGCGCTCGCGCACGAGGTCGGAGAGCACGTTCAGCACCTGCGCCTGGACCATCACGTCGAGCGCCGTCGTCGGCTCGTCGGCCACCACCAGCTCGGGGTCGCAGGCCAGGGCCATCGCGATCATCACCCGCTGCTTCTGGCCACCGGAGAGCTGGTGCGGGTAGCTGCGCGCCCGGCCCGGGTCGAGCCCGACCTGCTCCAGCAGGTCGGCGATCCGGTCGCTCGACGGCGGCGTCGGCGAGTCCTGGGGTGTGCACCTGCAGGGGCTCGGCGATCTGCGCACCGACCCGGTGGACCGGGTTCAGCGAGTGCAGCGCTCCCTGGAACACGATCGAGGCGCCGGCCCAGCGCACGGCGCGCAGCTCGCCCCAGCGCATCGTGAGGACGTCGCGGCCGTCGAACAGGACCTCACCGGTCACCGTCGCGTTCGTCGGCTGGAGCCGCAGGATCGTGCTGGCGAGCGTGGACTTGCCGCAGCCCGACTCCCCCGCCACACCGACGATCTGGCCGCGCGCGACCCGGAGGTCGACGCCCCGGACGGCGGGGAGCTCCCCTTCCCCGGTGGAGTAGGTGACGTGGAGGTCGCGGATGTCCAGGAGCTCGGCGCCCGAGGCCGGTCGCGCGGCGGGGTCCGCGGTCGCGTCGGCCGTCATTGACGGGCCCTCAGGCGCGGGTTGAGCACCTCTTCGAGTGCCTGGCCGATCAGCGTGAACGCGAGCACGACGAGCACGACGCACACGCCGGGCGGGATGACGTACCACCAGCAGCCCGTCGTGATGGCGCCGGTCCGGTAGGCGCCGTCCAGCATGGTGCCCCACGAGGTGCGGGTCGGGTCGCCGAGCCCGAGGAAGCTCAGCGTCGTCTCGGAGAGGATGGCGATCGCGACGGTCAGGGTGGTGTTGGCGAACACCATCGGCATCACGTTCGGGAGCACGTGGCGCCCCATCTGGTGCCACCGTCCGGCACCGATCGCCTCCGCCCGCTCGACGTACGCCCGCTCCCGGATCGACAGGGTCTGGCTCCGGATCAGCAGGGCCGTGCCCGGCCAGGAGGTCACCCCGATCACGATCACGATGTTGAGCAGACCGCGCCCGAGCACGGCGGCCAGCGCGATCGCCAGCGGCAGGAACGGGATGACCAGGAACCACTCGGTGACCCGGAAGGTGATGCGTCCGATCCAGCCACCGAAGTAGCCGGACACCAGCCCGAGCAGGGTGCCGATGACCATCGAGATCAGGGTCGCCGAGAGGCCGACGAACAGCGAGATGCGCGAGCCCCAGATCAGCAGCGTCAGCACCGACCGCCCGTTCTCGTCGGTGCCGAGGAGGTACGACGAGGACGGCGCGCCCAGCACGGGCCCGTTCGCCTGCGTCACGTCCAGGCCGCTGGAGCTCGCCAGCAGCGGCGCACCCAGCGCGACCACGACGAAGAAGACCAGGATGCCCAGACCCATCAGGCCGCTGCGATGCGAGCGGAACGCCCGCCACGTGCGCTGGTACGACGCGATCCGTCGCCGGCGGCTGAGCTGACGGGCCGAGAGCCGCGGGACGCCGGCCTCGCTGACGGGCGCGCTGCTCATGTCCGCACCCGGGGGTCGAGCAGGCCGTAGATCAGGTTGGCGGCGAGGTTGGCCACGATCACACCCGCGCTGGCCACCAGGAAGGTGCCCTCGAGCACCGGGAAGTCGGGGACCCCGATCGCATCGGTGGACAGCAGCCCCAGACCGGGGATCGAGAACACCGTCTCGACCGTGATCGCCCCGGAGACGACGAAGCCGATGTTGAGGGCGATCACCGTGGTCGTCGGGAGCAGCGCGTTACGGACGGCGTGCCGGTTGCGCACCACGATGTCGCGCAGCCCCTTGGCCCGTGCCGTCTGGAGATAGTCCTCCCCCAGCTCGTCGAGCAGCGAGCTGCGCATGATCAGGGAGTAGTCCGCCAGGTAGGCCAGCGTCAACGTCGCGACCGGGAGCGTCAGGTGCCAGATGGTGTCCAGGATCCCGTGCAGTGACCCGGGGTCGACGTCCGGTGAGTGCAGGCCCCCCGTCGGGAAGAGACCGGGGACGAACGCGAAGCCGACGCCGAGCCCGGCGATGAGGATCAGCCCCAGCCACCACTCGGGCATGGCGTAGAGGGTCAGCGACGTGCCGGTCGAGAACTTGTCGAACATCCCGCCGCGGTTCCAGGCTCCGCGCACCCCGAGGTAGACCCCGATCAGCGTGGCCAGGATCGCCGAGGTGCCGACCAGCAACAGGGTCGGCCAGAGCCGGTCCCAGATCAGCTGCGAGACGGGGAGCCGGTACTGCAGCGAGATGCCGAGGTCGCCCTGGACCGTGTTCTTCACGAACGTCAGGAACTGCTGCGGCAACGGCTGGTCCAGGCCGTAGGTCTTGTTGAACGCGTCGATCTGCGCCTGGCTGTTCAGGTGGCCGCGGCCGAGGCTGCGGGCCGGGTCGCCCGGCAGGACCCGGAACAGGAAGAAGTTCACGAACAGCATGAACAACAGGCTGCCCATCGACCCGAGGACCTTGACCCCGACGTACGACAGGTAGCCGCGCGGTCGGGACTCGGCCTCCTCGCCCTCGGCCAGCAGTCCCGGCTCGGCGACCAGGCTCATGGCGTGCTCCGGTGCCCGGGTCTCGACAGGCTCGACCGACGAAGGCGGCTCGACCGACGAAGGCGGCTCGACCGACGAAGGCGGCTCGACCGGCGAGGCGCCGTCACTCGCGGTCCTCGACGGTCGTCCGGCGACGCATCATCGTGACCCCGCCGCCGACCAGCGCCAGCACGACCACGGCACCGACCCCGATCAGGAACGGTCCCTTCGACGACGAGCCGCCGGCGGACTTGGTCGCCTTGACCGCGCCGGTCAGCCCGGGGGCGGCATCGCAGGACTTGGCCTGGTCGGCGGGCTTCATGTGGATGTAGTTGTAGACGCCGTACTGCTCGAGCCAGATGCCACCCGGGTTGGGCTGGGTCACCAGGCAGGCGAACCGGTCGCTGCGCACCGCCTCGCCGATCGAGGAGTACGCCGTCACGAGGTACGGCGAGTCCTGGTACAGGATCTGCTGCATCTGCTTGACCTGCTCCACACGCTGGGAGGGGTCGGTCGACACGTGCTGCTCGTTGTAGAGCGTGTCGTAGGCGGGGTTGCAGTAGAACGAGTCCGAGGAATGCTGGCGCTGCGCACAGGTCATGTAGCTGAGCATCGAGTCGGGGTCGGGCTCGACGTACCAACCCCACTGGAAGGCGTCGAAGTCGCCCTTGTAGATCACGTTGGTCAGCTGGCTCGAGCTGTACGTCGACACCTGCGACTTGATCCCGAGATCGGACAGCCAGTGCTCGAAGTAGTCCATCGTGTTCAGGGACGTCGGTGAGTCGGAGCGGGCGGCCAGGCGGAGGCTGATCGGAGTCGTGCCGTCCTTCTCCGTCCGCTGCCCACTGGAGTTCAGCTTGTAGCCCGCATCGTCGAGGAGCTGCCCGGCCTTGTCGAGGTCGAAGGTCATCTTCTGGTCGGCGGGCGGCTCCCAGTGCCACTTGGTGTAGTTCGGCGGGACGATCGTCGTGCCCGGCGTGCCCGCGCCCTGGTACACCTTGGTGATCAGCTGCGGCAGGTTGAGCGCGTAGCCCAGCGCGTGCCGGAACTTCGGGTCGAGCACGGCCGGGTCCGGGTCCCCGATCTTCTTGGTCCCCTTCGAGTCCGACACCGAGCCGGAGTTGAAGGCGATCTCGTCGAAGCCGGGCGAGTTCCCGTTGTGGGCCGTGATGCCGGGCTGGCCCTCGAGCTTCTTGACCTCGAGGGCGGTGATGCCCTCCACGAAGTCTGCTTCGCCGGTCCGCAGCGCCTGGATCGCGGAGTCGTCGTTCTTGTAGAACTGGAAGATCACCTCGTCGACGTGCGGTGCGCCGCCCCAGTAGTCCGGGTTGGCCTCGAACTTGAACGTCGACCCGTCGGCGGTCCCCGACACCAGCCGGAACGGACCCTCGCCCACGACCGGCTTGCCCCCGGTCGGGGCGGCCGCGTAGCTCTTCATCTGGCTCTCGCTGACGTTCTTCCAGATGTGCTCGGGCACGATCGGGATGGGCAGCAGCGGCAGCGTCGCGACGGGCTTGTCGAGCTTCATCACGACGGTCGTGTCGTCGGGTGCGGTCACCGACTTCACGCCCTGCAGGTACGACAGCCAGTTGGTGCCCTCCACGCTGTCCTTCTGGAGGACCCGCGAGTAGGTGAACGCGACGTCCTTCGCGGTCAGCGGGACGCCGTCGGAGAACTTCACGTCGTTGCGCACGGTGAAGGTCCAGGTGAGGCCGTCGGAGGACGTCGTCCACTTGGTGGCGAGGTCGGGCTCCGGCGACATGTCCTTCATGGAGTACCCGACGAGGTAGTCGTAGGTGAGGCCCCACATCTCGTACGACGGGGCCTGGAAGCCGAGGAACGGGTTCAGCGAGTCGACGCCCTCGCCGAGGACGGCGACGTGGAAGACGACCTTGTCCTTGCCCTGGGCGGGCGCCCCGACGGCGAGCCCCGGCAGCAGCATGGCCAGGAAGAGTCCCAGCGCGACCAGCACGGCTCCGGCGGTACGGTGACCGCCGTGCCCCGTACGACGACGACCTCGCCGACCGCTCCGCCGTCCGCCGAGCTCCGCCCCTTCACCCATCGCGAGCACGGGGTCGAGCGACCCGACCCCTTCCACTGGCTGGGCGGGGACGACCCCGCCGTGCTGGAGCACCTCGTCGCCGAACGTGCCTTCTACGACGCGTCCACTGTCCATCTGGACTCCCTCAGGTCCGCCCTGAAGGCGGAAATGCTCTCCCGGTTGCCGGCCGTCGACGAGTCCGCCCGCTGGTCCCGCAGGAGGTTCACCTACTGGACCCGCCACCCCGTGAACAGCGACTACGCCGAACTCTGGCGACTGAATCATGATTCAGACGCAGGGTCAACGACAGAATCCGAATCGTCATCGCTCTTTTTCGACATCGCTGCCGAGGATCGCGGGACCGGTTACCTCGACCTGGGGCTGACCCTCGTGAGCCCCGACGAGGACCTGCTCGCCTACAGCGTGGACACCGCCGGCGACGAGGTCTTCGAGCTGCGGTTCCGCGACCTGCGCACCGGCACGGACCTGGCCGACCTCGTGGCCCGCAGCTACTACGGCGGCGCGTGGAGCGCCGACTCGCAGTGGTTCTTCTACACCGTCCACGACGACACGTACCGGCCCTACCAGGTCTGGCGCCACCGGATCGGCACCGATGCCACTACGGACGCACTCGTGCTGGAGGAGGCCGACGAGCGCTTCGAGCTCTCCGTCCGGGCGACCCGGTCCGGCGCCCTGGTGGTGATCCAGGGCGAGAGCCGGGTCACCAACGAGGCCTGGGTGGTCCCCGCCGACGACCCGACGGCACCGCCCCGATCGGTGGGCGGTCGCCGGCAAGGGGTGCGCTACGAGGTCGAGCACGCCCCGGGCGCCGCAGGCGACCGGCTCCTCGTCGTCACCGACGACGACGCGGTCGAGTTCCGGCTGATGTCCGCGCCGGTGCCGCGCGACGCCGACCAGGACCACACCGCCTGGGTCGAGGTGCGGCCCGAGCATCCCGATGAGCGGCTCTACCGGGCCGACGCCTTCGCGGAGGCGGTCGTGCTCGCCTACCGCGCCGAGGGCCAGCACCGGCTCCGGGTCGTCCGCCCCGACGACCTCGCCGGCGAGGGGATCGTCCTGCGGACGCGGTACGACGTGGGCTGCCTCGCACTCGCGCGCAACCCGACGTACGACGCGACCTCGGTGACGGTGTGCGACGAGACCTACCTCCACCCGCCGGTGTGGGCGACGGTGGATCTGCGCACCGGGGCCCTCGAGGACGTGCACCGCGCGGAGGCCCCCGGCTTCGACCCGGCGGCGTACGTCGCGGAGCGCCGCACCTTCCCGGCTCCGGACGGCACCGACGTACCGGCGGTGGTCGTGCGCCGGAGCGACGTGCCCCTGGACGGCACCGCGCCGGCGCTGGTCTATGCGTACGGCGCCTACGAGGCCGTGGACGAGCCCGAGTGGGACGCCGGTCTGCCCAGCCTGCTCGACCACGGCGTCGTGTGGGTGCACGCGCTCATCCGCGGCGGCGGCGAGGGCGGCCGCCGCTGGTGGCTGGACGGCAGCATGGCGACCAAGCAGCACACCTTCGACGACCTCGCGGCCGTGGCCGACGGGCTCGCGGGCGACGGACTCGTCGACGGCGACCGGATCGCGACCCGCGGTCTCAGCGCCGGCGGGTTGCTCCAGGGCGCCGTGTTCAGCCAGCGCCCCGACCGCTGGCGTGCCGTGGTGGCCGAGGTGCCCTTCGTCGACGTCGTCACCACGATGTTCGACGCCTCGATCCCGCTCACGGCCAACGAGTGGGAGGAGTGGGGCGACCCACGGGTCCGCGACCAGTTCGACTGGATGCTCGCCTACTCGCCGTACGACAACCTGCCGGCGCCCGGCAGCCGCCCCGACCTCCTCGTCACGGGTGCCGTGCACGACCCGCGCGTGATGGTGCGTGAGCCCGCGAAGTGGGTCGCGGCCCTGCGTCACTCCGACCCGGAGTGGTCGCCGCGCCTGCTGTTCCGCTGCGAGACCGGCGCCGGGGCGCACGTCGGCCCGTCCGGTCGCGTCGAGCACCTGGCGTACGAGGCGGAGATCTACGCCTGGGTCCTCGACCGGCTGGGAGTGCCGGCATGACCGACGAGTCCCGCCTGCACGACGAGGTGATCGAGGTCGCCCGCGACCTGATCCGGCTCGACACCACCAACGCCCGCGAGCCCGGGCTGGGCAACGAGACCCGGTGCGCGGCGTACCTCCAGGACTACCTGCAGCGCAACGGCGTCGAGGCCGAGCTGGTCGCGCGGGACCCGGACCGGGCGAACGTCGTGGGGCGCATCCGCGGTGAGTCGTCCGGGGCCGGCGCCGAGTCGCTGGCCTTCGTGGGTCACACCGACGTCGTGCCCTGCGACCCGCGGGACTGGACACACCCGCCGTTCGAGGGCGTGGTCGACGACGACGGCTGGCTCTGGGGACGCGGCGCGGTCGACATGAAGAACGAGGTGGCGGCCCGCGCCGTCGCGATGGCGGAGCTCGGCCGGAGCGGCTTCCGTCCGACCGGCGACCTGTGGTTCATCGCGGTCGCCGACGAGGAGGACGGGTACGCCGACGTCGGGATGCGCTGGCTGCTCGAGGAGCGCACCGACATCCGGCCGACCCACAGCGTGAACGAGGGCGGCGGCGAGCGACTCCCGCTCGCCGACGGCCGCGAGGTCGTCTGCTACTCGGTCGGCGAGAAGGGTACCTACCCGGTGCAGGTCACGGCCGTCGGCGAGGCCGGGCACGCCTCGATCCCGACGCTGGGCCGCAACGCCGTACCCCTGCTCGCCCGGCTGATCCCGCGGCTGGGTGACGGCCTGCCCGATCCCGCCCCGGCGCCGCAGGCGGTCGCCATGCTGCGGGCACTGCTCGGTCGCGACGAGCCGGAGCTCGGGAAGGCGCTGGCGGAGGCGGACTCCCTGTACGACGGCCTCGGCCACACGATCCGGTCGCTGATGGGGTCGACCTGCGCGCCGACGATGCTGTGGGCCTCGAACAAGCGGAACGTGATGCCCGCGCGCGCCACGGCCGAGGTGGACATCCGGATCCTGCCGGGGACGACCGAGGCGGACGTCGAGCAGCGCGTCCGCGCCCTGCTCGGCGACGACCTGCCCTACGAGCTCGACTGGCCCGAGGCGATGGTGCACGCGTCCGCGTCGCCGGTCGACGGCGTCGTCCCCTCCGCGATCGCTGCGTTCCTCGAGGCCGACGGAGACCCGGCGACCCTGCTCCCGACGATGTGCACGGGGTTCACCGACAGCAACTTCCTCCGCGCCGCGGGCGGCACCCACGGCTACGGGTTCAGCCCCTTCCGGGCCACCCCGAACCACGTGCTGGAGGCCGGCTACCACAACGCGAACGAGCGGGTGCACGTCGACGACCTCCTGCTCTCCACGCGCTTCCACCTCGACCTCGCCCGCCGGGTGCTCGGGTGACCTCATCGCACACGGCCTTCCCGGAGCCGGCGTCGACCGACGACCTCCGCGGGCTGCTGCTGGACTACCTCGACTTCTTCCGCGACGTGGTCGCCGGGAAGCTCGACGGGCTGTCCGACGCCGAGCTCACGAGCTCGGTCGTGCCGTCCGGGTGGACGCCGTCCGGGCTGGTGCACCACCTGGTCAACGTCGAACGCCGCTGGCTGCAGTGGGGGTTCCTCGGCGAGCAGCTCGACGACCCCTGGCGCGACGCGGTCGAGAGCGGCGGCTGGCAGACGCTGGAGGTGCCGGTCGAGGAGCTGCGCGAGATGCTCGACGAGGCGGCGGTGCGCACCAGGTCGATCGTCGAGGCGCACGAGCTCACCGAGACCGCCCAGCCGGGCGGGAGGTTCCGCGACCCCGAGACGGCTCCGCAGCTGCACTGGATCCTGCTGCACCTGCTCCAGGAGTACGCCCGCCATGCCGGCCACCTCGACATCGCCCGCGAGCTGGTCGACGGCCGGACGGGCGAGGAGGGCTGAGCCTCAGCCCAGGTGCAGCACGCGCATGGCGCGCCGGGCCAGGTGCTTCTCGCCCAGCGCGTTCGGGTGCACGACCACGGGGTTGGTGCCCTGCAGCACCGGCTCGATCCAGCGCACGCCCTGCGGCTGGCACGCGTCGTGACCCTCGGACACCCGGCTGAGGTCGACGTAGGTCGACCCCGTCTTCGCGGCCGCCCGGCGCACGGCGTCGTTCAGGGTCGACTGGACGCGCCGGAGGTACGGCACGTCACCCTTGGCCACCGGCATCTTGTCGAAGCAGCCGTCCGTCTTCGGCAGGATCCAGGGGTAGCCGAGGATCGCGACCCGGGCGTGCGGCGACCGGTGGTGCACGGCCCGCAGCGCCGTGACCAGGGCCGGGTACGTCGTGTGCCGGATGTCGTGGCGGAACCGGTTGCCGTACCGGTCGCGGCACGGGCTGCCCCGGCCGAGGGTCGAGACGCCGGCCGCCCCGCACTCGACGATCGCGTCGATGAAGGTGCCGTTGTCGTTGCCGCCGATGGTCATGGTGACCAGCTGGGTGTGCCGGCGCAGGGCGTCGAGCTGGGGCGCCACCCCGGGGTACTGGCTCTGCCGGAAGTCCTTGGTCTCCGCGGCTCCGCAGGTGACGTCGGTCAGGCGGGCGCCGGTCTTCGCGGCGATCACGTGCGGGTAGTTGGAGGTCGAGCGCGCGCACAGCGGGCTGGTGGGGTCCGGCGGCAGCACACCCGACGCGGCGCTGTAGCTGTCGCCGAGGGCGACGTACCGCAGCGGGTGCTTCGCGGCCTGGGCCGGGGCGTGGACGGCGACGACCGCCGCGAGCACGGCAGCGGTGGCGGTGAGCGAGGCGAGGTGGCGTCGGCGCATGGCGTGCCTTCCGGGTCGGGGTGCCAGGTCCAACGACCACCCGTGCCGACGGGTCACGGTGCTCCTCGGCCATGGCCTCGACAGGCCGGCCCGAGGGGAAGGCTCAGAGCCGGGCGCGGTAGCGCCGGCCGCGCAGCGCCTCCTCGACCAGCCCGGCCTCGCGGCGTACGCCGAGCAGACGCGCGTCCTCGGCCTGCCACGTGGTGATGGCCGCCTCGATGATGTCGAGGTCGGCCACCTCGCGGAGCTCGGCGCGGGCCTCGCTCAGGCCTCGTCGACAGGCGGCCTGGTTGGCCTCGATGTGCAGCACCGCGAACCTCGCGAGGACCACCGGATGGCGCCGCAGCGCCGGGTAGGCGCGGAAGTCGGGTGGGCACTGGTCGAGCAGCCAGTTGCACGCCGTGCGCTCCCAGTCGGGAGCGTCGGGCGGGCGGACCTCGCGCGGCCAGCCGGGCGGTGAGACCAGCATGCGTCCATGATCAGTCGAACAGGTGTTCGAGTCAATGCCGCTCGGCGGTGGGCTCGCCGGGCTCGACCGACATGCCGGCCAGCCGGGGGTCGCGCAGGCCGGCCGCGTCGTGGGTCCACCAGACGTCGGGGTAGATCAGCTGACCCGCCATCCATTCCTCGAGCGCGTCGAAGCAGACGCACTGGAACGCCGCGCGAGGCGTGCGCTCCAGCGCGGCGGGCAGGAAGCCGCGCCCGTCGGCCCGTTCGAACCCCCGTGCGCCGTAGTAGTCCGGGCTGCCCTCCAGGAACAGCACGGGTACGCCGCTCCCCCGGGCCGTCTCGACCGCGGCCGCCACGAGCGCCGTCCCGATGCCCTGGGACTGCCGCTCCGGCAGCACGCTCAGCGGTGAGAGCACCCAGACCTCGACCAGGTCCCGACGGGCGTCGACCCAGGCGCGGCTGAGCCCGACATGACCGAGCACGTGCCCGCCCTGCTCCACGACGAGACCGGTCCGCTTGTGTCGCCCGAGCGTCGCCCAGATGTCCGCGACCTGCTCCCCGTGGTCCTCGAACGCCGCCGCGATCACGCGGAGCACGTCGTCCCGGTCGGCCGGCTGCTCGGGGCGCACCTCGAATTCCATGCGACCGACCCTCGCACGACCCCCTACGGTGCGCACATGGATATCGCGTCGCTCGCGTTCCGCACCGACCTCGCGATGCTGGAGCACTCCGGCAGCACGGTCGAGGACCGCGGCACCCATCTGGTCGTCCGCACGCCCGACAACCCGACGTTCTGGTGGGGCAACTTCCTGCTGCTCGCGTCCGCCCCGAGCGACGTCGATGCCGCGCGCGGGTGGCTGGACGCCTTCGAGTCGGAGTTCCCCGACGCCCGCCACCGCACCTTCGGGGTCGACGGCACGTCGGGCTCCGCCGACGACCTGGCGCCGTTCGCCGAGCTCGGGATGTCGACCGAGTGGTCGTCGGTGATGACGGCCACCGCGGTGCACGAGCCGGCCCGGCCGAACCGTGAGGCGACGTACCGGCGGCTGGACTCCGACGACGACTGGGCGCAGCAGGTCGAGCTGGACATGGCCGGCGAGGAGCCGGGGACGCACGGCCTGGCGTTCGTCACCGCCCGGGCCGCGGCCGAGCGCCGGCTCGTCGACGCCGGGCACGGCGCGTGGTGGGGCGCGTTCGAGGACGACCGGCTGCTCGCCTCCATGGGGCTGTTCACGGCCTCGCCCGGACTGGCCCGCTTCCAGAACGTGAAGACCCATCCGGACGCCCGCGGCCGCGGGCTCGCCGGCACGCTGGTGCACCGCGTCAGCCGGTACGGCTTCGACGACCTCGGTGCCCACACCCTGGTGATGGTCGCCGATCCCGAGTACCTCGCGATCCGCATCTACCGCAGCGTCGGGTTCGCCGACACCGAGCGTCAGCTGCAGGCCGAGCGGAAGCCGAGCGACGCATGAGCGGCCGGCCGGGCGGGACGGGGATGTACGTGCGCCGCTGGGGCACCCGCGGCGGGACGCCGCTGCTGTTCCTGCACGCCCTCGGTCCCGCGTCGTCGGCGGCGTTCCTCGGACTGGGCGTCCAGCCGCTGGACGAGGCGGGGTACGACGTCGCCGCGCCGGACCTGCCCGGGTACGGCGGCTCGCCGCCGGTCGACCCCGACGACTACGCCGTGCCGGCCCTGGCCGAGCGGATGGCCCGGCTCGCCGACGAGCTCGGCTGGGACCGGTTCGTGCTCGCCGGCCACAGCTGGGGCGGTGCGATCGCCTGTCACCTGGCGGCTGCCCACCCCGAGCGCGTCCGGGCCCTGGTCCTGGTCGACAGCGGTCATCTCGACTACGCCGACACCCCCGGCGCCGACCTGACCGCCACGATGGAGGACCTGGTCGCCGAGGGTGACGAGCGGCGACTCCGGCTACCCGACCGGCAGGCCGTCGTGGACATGCTCCACACCGAGCCGGACGACGTGCTCGTCGACGCCTTCCTCGAGGGGATGGAGCCCGACGACGACGGCGGCCTGGTCTCCCGTACGCCGGGCCGGGCACGCGGGCCGGCGCTGTACCACCTCGCCCGGTCGCGGCAGAGCGAGACCTGGTCCGCGATCGCGGCCGCGTCGGTCCCGGTGCTGCTCCTGCTCGCGACGGAGCCCGAGGAGGCACGCGCGGTCAGCGCGGAGGGCGCTGCCCGGTTCTCCGCCGTGCTCCCGGAGGCCGACGTGCGCTGGGTCGACGGCGCCACCCACTCGCTGGTCACCGACGAGCGCGAGCGGTTCGGCGCCGCGGTCGTGGAGTGGCTGGCCGGGTCCCTGTGAACGGTCGGGAAACCCGTCAGGGCTTGTCCGACGCCAAGAAGTGCTCCCCGCCCTTGCAGGTGGCGAACGCGGCCTCCGGCGCCGTGTGACCGTCACCGTAGAAGGCGAGGAACCTCGGCAGGCGCGGGTCGTCGGCGCCGGTGAGGTCGAGCTGGGCGTTCCAGACCGTGACCACGACCGGGGACGGGAGACCCGGGTACGGCGACAGCATCCACTTGCCGCTCTTCAGCGTCTGGAGCCGGCTCTGCAGGCTCTGGACGTCGGCAGCGTCGAGGCCCGGGCGGTAGGTGATCCACACCGTCCCGTGCTCGAGGTCGTGGACAGCGTTCTCGTTGCGCACCGGCTCGTCGTACGCCCCGCAGTCGTCCCAGACCGGGTCGTGCGGGCCGCCGGCCGGCGGCACCTGGGCGTACCTGATCGGGTCCGTCCGGTGGTCGCCGCCGGTGAAGTCGTAGTACTTGGTGGCCTTCAGAGCCGGGATGTCGTTGTGCGGGTCGCCCCCGCGTGGGGGCTGGCTGGCCCGGTGGTACTGGTAGCCCAGGAGCGCGACCAGCACCAGCACCCCGAGGGCGATGATCACGCGCTTGACCTTGGGGTTGCCCGCGCGGGGGGTGGGGCTGGACACGCGGGGAAGGCTAGCCGGGCGGCGGTCGCCTTCACGGGGAAACGAGCAGGTCGGCGAGTCCCGGAACGGCCTCGCGCAGCCGCCGGAGTGCGTCCCGGGTCTGCGACCTGACGGTGCCGACCGCGGTCCCGAGCGCCTCGGCGGCGTCGCCTGATTTCTCGTCGCGACATCCTCACCCACTCCTGAGCCGCGAGGTGGGAGTTCGGAGGGGTCAGGCCACGGAGCGCAGGAGCAGGATCACCGCCGAGACCGCGCAGACGACCAGGACGCCCCAGCGGAAGACGTCGCGGTCGACCAGGTCGCGGGTGCGCCGGCCGACGACGTACCCGAGCACGACGGTGGGTGACATCGCCAGCGCGAGCAGGGACGGCTCGCGGTCGAGCGAGCCGGAGATCGCGAGCCCGGTCAGGCTGAGGATCACCCCGATGAAGAAGAACACCGACATGGTCGCCCGGACCACCTGCGGGTCACCGCGCTGGTAGAGCAGCGCGATCGGCGGGCCGCCCACGGAGGTGGCCGTGCCGGTGGCACCGGCGACGAAACCCGCCGTGGCCAGCGTCGCCGGGTTCAGCGGGACGTCGAGGGTGTGGACCGAGAGGCCGACCGCCACCAGCACCATCACCGCGAGGGCCACCCCGATCTGCTCCTCCGTGAACGCCGCCACCAGCCACGCCCCGACGACCGTCCCCGGCACCCGGGCGGGCAACGACCACGCGGTGGATCGCCAGTCGACGTGCTGGTGCTCGTCCAGCAGGTTCAGCCCCGAGATCAGCAGGGCCAGCCAGAGGGTCAGCACCGGGACCAGCGACGGCTCGACGAGGGCGATGACCGGCGCGCTGAGGAGGCCGAGACCGAGCCCCACCACCGCCTGCACGTAGGCGCCGAGCGCCACGACCAGGCCGATCAGCACGACGACCGGCCAGGCGAGGTCGGTCAACGCGGCCCGCGCATCGCGCCGCCGGGCCGCTCGTAGGACTCGGCGACGATCTCGGCCACGACGGACAGCGCGATCTCCCCCGGAGCCTTGCCGCCGAGGTTGTGACCGGCCGGGACGTGCAGCTTCTCCAGGTTCGGGACCGCCTCGGCCTCGAGGTCCGCCAGCAGCCCCTCGGCCCGGCGCCGGCTCGCCATCATCGCGACGTACGACGCGGGCGAGGCCAGGGCGTCCCGCAGGAAGCCCGGCGCATCGGGTGCGTCGTGGTCGCAGAGCACCACTGCGTCACCCTCCGCCGGGACCATCGAGGCGAGACCGGGCCCGTCCTCGTCGTCGGCCAGGACCACGACCTGGCGTCCGGCCGCCGTGCCGATGGCGACGACCGCCTGGGAGATCGGGTTGTCCGTGAGCACGAGGATCCGGCCGTGCTCGGGGGCGTCGTCGGACCAGGGTTGCTCGCGATGCGTGGTCGCCACGGGACCACCCTGCCACCCGACCTCGGCCCCTCGGCATCCGGCCGAGTGTCAGCGCGGTGACAGAGCCAGGGTGGCCCGATCGGGGTTCGCTGGAGCCGCACGACGCCGGGACGCCGGCGGTGTGGCCCGCGCGACCGCCCCTCGCCTCATCTCTCCCGGGTGTGGAGGGGCGGTCAGCCGGGCAGGAAGGACAGCCGCACCTCGCGGTCGGCGTTGTCGACGTTGAGGTCGACCAGGCAGATGCTCTGCCAGGTGCCGAGAGCCAGACGCCCGTCCAGGACCGGCACCGTCGCGTACGGCGGCACCAGCGCCGGCATCACGTGCGAGCGCCCGTGCCCGCGCGATCCGTGCCGGTGCCGCCAGCGGTCGTCCGCGGGCAACAGGTCGCCGAGGGCGGCCAGCAGGTCGTCGTCGGAGCCCGCTCCGGTCTCGATGATCGCGATGCCGGCCGTCGCGTGCGGCACGAAGACGTGGAGCAGTCCCGACGCCTCCGCGCCGTACGACGAGACGAAGTCCTGGCACGCGCCGGTCAGGTCGTGGACGGTGTCCCGGCCGCCGGTGTGGACCCGGATGGTCTCACTGTCCACCGGAACCCTGCCCGTCCGTCCCGTCGCCGTGCGCCAGCCGCTGCTCGACGCGCTCGACCTTGGCGGTGAGCTGGCCGGTGTCGTGACCGGCCCGGAGGTCGGCCTTGAGCACCAGCCCGACCCGCGGCGAGGTCTCGGCCACGGCGAAGACCGCGCGCTTCACCACGTCCATCACCTCGTCCCACTCCCCCTCGATGTTGGTGAACATCGCGTTGGTCTCGTTCGGGAGCCCCGAGTCACGGATCACCCGGATCGCGTCGGCGACGGAGGCGCTGACGCCACCCGTGTCGTCTCCTCCGGAGGGGCTGATGCTGATCGCCACGAGCATGCGGCCACGGTAGACGTGGTCTCGACAGGCTCGACCGACGGGCCGAACCCTGAGGGGTGACCCCGAGACGCCTCAGGGTTCCCGGGGTCGCGGGCAGGGACCGGATCAGCGTGCTCCCCGATGTGGGCGAGGGGCCTCGGACGCGAGAGTCCTCGTCATGATCACCCTCGACTCACTGACCAAGAAGTACGGCGGCTTCACCGCCGTCGACCACGTGACCTTCCGGGCCGAGCCCGGCCGCGTGACCGGCTTCCTCGGCCCGAACGGCGCCGGGAAGTCGACCACCATGCGGATCCTGGTCGGACTCACGCCCGCGTCCTCCGGCACCGCCACGGTGCTCGGCCGCCGGTACGCCGACCTCCCGAACCCCGGCCGCGAGATCGGGGTGCTGCTCGACGCCTCGGCGCAGCACGCCGGACGCACCGGCCGGGAGATCCTGACCCTGGCCCAGCGCACGATGCGCGTCCCGAAGGAGCGCGTCGACGAGATGCTCGACCTGGTCAGCCTCAGCGAGGAGGAGTCCGGCCGCCGGGTGCGCGACTACTCGCTGGGCATGCGCCAGCGGCTCGGCATCGCCACCGCTCTGATCGGCGACCCGGAGGCGCTGGTCCTCGACGAGCCGGCCAACGGCCTCGACCCGGCCGGCATCCGGTGGATGCGCGACCTGCTGCGCGGGTTCGCGAACAAGGGCGGGACGGTCCTGCTGTCCTCGCACCTGCTCCACGAGATCGAGGTCATCGCCGACGACCTCGTCGTGATCGGCAACGGCCGGATCGTCGCGGCGGGCACCAAGAGCGAGCTGCTCGAGGCCGCCGGCACCTTCGCCGGCGCCGACGACGTCGCCGCCCTGGCGAGCGCGCTGACCGGTGCCGGCCACACCGCCGAGCACTCACTGGGCGGGATCCGTACCGACGCCGACCCGGCCCAGGTGGGCCGCGTGGCCCTGGCCGCCGGCGTACCCCTGACCGAGCTGCGCCCCGCCGACGGGGCCGGCCTCGAGGAGATGTTCCTCGAGCTCACCAAGGACAACGCACGAGAGGAAGTGGCGGCATGAGTGCCACCATGAGCAACCCCGCGATCGAGAGCACCCAGGTCACCGAGCGCGAACCGCGTGCCGAGCACGCGCCGATCCCGTTCCGCACCGTCTTCGGGGTGGAGCTGCGCAAGGCGTTCGACACCCGGTCCGGGTTCTGGCTGATGGCCGCGATCGTGGCCGCCGGCGTGATCGCGACGGGAGCGGTGCTCGCGTTCGCCAACGACAGCGACCTGACCTACGACAGCTTCGCCGGCGCGATCGGCGTCCCGATGACGATCCTGCTTCCGGTCGTGGCGATCCTCGCCGTCACCGGCGAGTGGAGCCAGCGAGCCGGGCTCACCACGTTCACCCTGGTGCCGCACCGCGGCCGGGTGGTCCGGGCCAAGTTCGCCGTGACCATCGCGATCGGGGTCGCCTCCATGGCCCTGGCACTGGCCGTCGGCGCGCTCGGCAACATCGTCGCCACCGGCCTCAAGGGCCTCGACACGACGTGGGACCTGTCCTTCACCTCGATCCTCTACATCGTGGGTGCCGACCTGATCGGGATGACAGTCGGGTTCATGCTCGGCGTCCTGACCCGCAACTCCGCGGGCGCGATCGTCGGGTACTTCAGCTACTGGTTCGTGGTCCCGACCCTGTCGATGGTTCTCGCCGCCAACCAGCACTGGTTCGAGAAGGCCCAGCCGTGGGTCGACTTCAACTACGACCAGGGCAAGCTCTACGACGGCGGCTTCTCGGCCCAGGACTGGTCCCAGCTCGCGGTGACCGGCGCCTTCTGGCTCGTCCTCCCGCTGGCGTTCGGCCTCTGGCGCGTGATGCGCGCCGAAGTGAAGTAGTTCGCACGACCGACGGGGCGGGGACGTCACCCGACCGGGTCGCTCAGGCGGCCGGACCGGGTGGCGTCCCCGCAGTCATGCCTGACCGATGACGTCTCCGTCGATCTCGGGCACGAGGACGCGCAGCCGCGCAAGCGCGTCCCGGGCCTGAGACTTCACGGTGCCGACCGAGATGCCCAGCTGCTCGGCGGTCTGCGCCTCGGTGAGGTCGTCGAAGTAGCGCAGGACGACCACGGCCCGCTGGCGCGGAGCCAGGCGGCCCAGCGCCTGTCTCAGCGCCAGCCTCGCGTCCACGTCCGGGGTTCCGGCCGCCAGCTCGGGCAGGGACTCGGTGCTGGTCTCGCGCCACCGCCGCCGGCGCCACCGGGAGACGGACTCGTGCAGCAGGATCCGGCGTACGTACGGCTCGTGCTCACGGACCCTGCTCCACCGCGGGACGGCCTTGAGCAGAGCGGTCTGCACCAGGTCCTCGGCGTCCTGGTGGCTGCCCGTCAGGAGGTACGCCGTGCGGAGCAGCGCCGCGGAACGCGCCGCGACGAACTCCTCGAAGTCGCGCTCAGGTCCGGACAACGGACCTCCTCGCAAGGAGCAGCGCAGCGCCCGCAGCGGCGAGCACGAGCAGCACACCGAGCGAGACCAGCCGCGGGTTCCACGGCGTGGGCGGCGCGATGCCGGGGGCCGTCATCGGTCGCAGCAAGGCGTCCTGGGCGATCGAGAACGCGTACCAGGGCTTGCTGGTCAGCTGGCGCCGCTCACCGGTCCGGACGTCGACCACGTCGTAGACCACGCCGTTCTGCGTGACTCGCGAGGTCGTCACGTGCGTGGCGTCCACCCAGGTGAACACCTGCTCGTACTCGCGGGAGCCCGGGACCTGGTGGAAGCGAACCCGGTCTCCCCGGACGCGGCCGTACATCAGCGGCGCCGGCACCGGGCCGTCACCGTCCTCCCGGCCCCTGGTGGCCGCCACCAGTCCGCGACGAGTGTCGTACGCCGCGCTGAGCGCGGGACGGGACAGCCGGAGGTCGTAGCTGCTCGGACTGTGACCGGAGGCCCACACGTGCATCAGACGGCCACCGCCCCACATCTGGGCGTAGGTGCCGGGGCACGTCGGGGCGCATCCCTGTGCGGGCGAGGTCGTCACCGGGATCGGGCGCACGTCCTCGGCAGCGAGGGTCACGGGTCCCGAGGTGCTGCCCAGGGTGAAGACGTAGGTGCGTTGGAGCGCCGAGAGGTCCATGGCCCGCTCGGACTCGAAGTGGCCGGCGACCAGCGCGATCGTGTCGGCGTCAAGCCAGGTCAGGGACTGGACCGCCAGTCCGAATCGGGTCGGGACCTCGTACCTCTCGACGTCCCCGGTGAGAACGTCGAGGACGGCGAAGCCGGACAATGCGCCCGGGTTCATCGACGCCCTGCCGGAGGCGGGGGCGATCCAGTAGGCGACATGGAGCCCGTCGGGAGACAGCTGAGGGTCCGTGGCGTCGGGCGACTGCCCGGGCAGGTCGAGGAAGCGGTACGTCTGCGAGCCGGCGGCGATCCCGACGATCGCATTGCGGTCCGACCCCCAGGGGAAGTGGTCGCGGGACTGTGACATCAGCGCGACCAGCCGTCCCGGCGTACGCGTCGTGGGCGTCCAGGGGCTCGGGTTGTACAGCTGAGCTGGGATCTGGAGCTGCCCCGTGCGAGTCGCGGGCGGCGCAGCGGGGTCCGGCTGCACGCTCCGCCAGCTGCCGACGCCGACCACGGCCGTGCCGGCGACGAGGCAGCCGACCACCGCGATCGCCCCGGCAACGCGACGCCGGTGGCGACGACGCCCGTCGCGCCACAGCGACCCGGCGGTGAGCGGCTCCGGTGCCTCCTCCGCGAGGTCTCGGAGCCGATCGGTCAGCTGTGTGGTCACGGTGTCCTCCCGGTGCCGGGTTCATTCCACACACAACACGCCCCGAGCGCAGCAGAAGGAGGGGTGTCCGACCGGAGAATTTCGGGCCATCATGCGGGGGATGGACCAGACGGCCTCCTCACCGCGACGCTCGGGCCGCGTCCCGCTGATCGCGCTGCTCTGCGGCGCGGTGGTCGCCGTGCTGCTCGGCGTGAACGACCGCCGCCACCCGGGTGGTGCCGAGCCGCTGAAGCTCGGCTTCGGGTCGGTGATCCAGATGAAGACCGTGCTGTCGTTCGCGGTCGGCGTCCTGCTGCTCGTGCAGCTGCTCCTGGCTCTCTGGATGTACGGCAAGCTCGGTCGGTCGGCTCCGGGGTGGGTCGGGCCCGTCCACCGCACGACCGGGTACGTCGCGGTGCTGGTGAGCCTGCCGGTGGCCTACAACTGCCTGCTCTCGTTCGGCGTCCAGACCTACGAGGCACGCGTGCTGGCGCACGCGCTCCTCGGCTGCGCCGTGTACGGCGCCCTCGTGGTCAAGGTGTTCGCCGTCCGCAGCCACTCCTCGCCGGGATGGTTCCTCCCGGTCGCCGGAGGTGTGTTCTTCGCGCTGTTCATGGCCGCCGTGCTCACGTCCGCGGTCTGGTACTCCGTCCAGTACGGGTTCCCGACGGGCAACGAGTACTAGCGCTCAGCTCCGCAGCAGGTTCCGCAGGACGTACTGCATGATCCCGCCGTTGCGGTAGTAGCCCGCCTCGCCGGGGGTGTCGATGCGCACGGTCGCCTCGAACTCGTCCTCGCGGCCCTCGCTCTCGATCCTGACCGTCACCGTGCGGGGCGTGGTGCCGTCGTTCAGCTCGGTGATCCCGGAGATCGAGATCGTCTCCTCGCCGGTCAGGCCCATGTCGTCGGCCGTCTTGCCACCCGGGAACTGCAGGGGCAGCACGCCCATGCCGATCAGGTTCGAGCGGTGGATCCGCTCGTAGGACTCGGCGATGACCGCCTTGACGCCGAGCAGCGCGGTGCCCTTCGCGGCCCAGTCGCGCGAGGACCCGGAGCCGTACTCCTTGCCGGCCAGGACGACCAGCGGCGTCCCGGCCTCCTGGTAGTGCTGGCTCGCGTCGTACACGCTGGCGACCTCGCCACCGTCGGTGAAGTCGCGGGTGTAGCCGCCCTCGGTGCCGGGCGCCAGCTGGTTGCGCAGCCGGATGTTGGCGAAGGTGCCCCGGATCATCACCTCGTGGTTGCCGCGGCGCGAGCCGTAGGAGTTGAAGTCGCGCTGCTCCACACCGTGCTCGGAGAGGTAGGTGCCCGCCGGGCTGTCCTTCTTGATCGCCCCGGCCGGGCTGATGTGGTCGGTGGTCACCGAGTCGCCGAGCTTCAGCAGCACCCGGGCACCCTCGATGTCGGACACCGGCTCGGGCTCCTCGGGCATGCCGTCGAAGTAGGGCGGCTTGCGCACGTACGTCGAGTCCTCGTCCCAGGCGAAGGTGTCGCCCTCGGGCGTCGGCAGCGACTTCCACTGCTCGTCTCCGGCGAAGACGTCGGCGTAGTCGTCGGTGAACATCTCCGACGTGATCGCCTCGCCGATCACGCGCTCGATCTCCGTGAGCGAGGGCCACAGGTCCTTGAGGTAGACGTCGTTGCCGTCCTGGTCCTGGCCGAGCGGGTCGCCGAACAGGTCGACGTCCATCGAGCCGGCCAGCGCGTAGGCGACCACGAGCGGTGGCGACGCGAGGTAGTTCATCTTCACGTCGGGGTTGATCCGGCCCTCGAAGTTGCGGTTGCCCGACAGCACGCTGACGACCGCGAGGTCCTTCTCGTTGACCGCCGCACTGACCTCGGGGATCAGCGGGCCCGAGTTGCCGATGCACGTGGTGCATCCGTAGCCCACGAGGTTGAAGCCGAGCTTGTCGAGGTACGGCGTGAGGCCGGCCCGCTCGAAGTAGTCGCTGACCACCTTCGAGCCGGGTGCGAGCGAGGTCTTGACCCACGGCTTGCGCTGCAGGCCCTTCTCCACCGCGTTCTTCGCGAGCAGCGCGGCGCCGATCATCACGCTCGGGTTCGAGGTGTTCGTGCAGGAGGTGATCGCCGCGATCACCACCGCTCCGTGATCGAGTTCGGCCTCCTGGCCGTCGATGGTCACGGTGACCGGGCTGCTCGCCCGGCCGCCGTCCTTCGGCGCGGCCGAGGGCTTCCGCGGAGCGCCGTTCCCGTCGACGTGGCTGGGCGAGTCGGAGGCCGGGAAGGACTCGGCCACGGCCTCGTCGTACCCCTGCTCCTGCTGCTCGTCACCGTCCACGTAGTCCGCGAGGGCGCCGCGGAACGCGTCCTTCGCCTCGGAGACCTCGACCCGGTCCTGCGGGCGCTTCGGTCCGGCCAGGGACGGGACGACGGTCGCCAGGTCGAGCTCGAGGCGCTCGCTGTAGCGGGGCTCCACGTAGGACGACGCCTCGGGGTCGTGCCACAGGCCCTGCTCCTTGGCGTAGGCCTCGACCAGCGCGAGCTGGTCGTCCGGCCTGCCCGTGAGCTTCAGGTACTCCAGGGTCTGCTCGTCGATCGGGAAGACCGCGATGGTGGAGCCGAACTCCGGGCTCATGTTGCCGATCGTGGCCCGGTTGGCCACCGGCAGGGCGGTCACACCCTCGCCGTAGAACTCGACGAACTTCCCGACCACGCCGTGCTCACGGAGCATCTCGGTGATCGTGAGCACGAGGTCGGTGGCGGTCGAGCCTTCGGGCAGCTCCCCGGAGAGCTTGAAACCGACCACGCGCGGGATCAGCATGCTGACCGGCTGGCCCAGCATCGCGGCCTCGGCCTCGATGCCGCCGACGCCCCAGCCGACCACGCCGATGCCGTTGACCATCGTGGTGTGGGAGTCGGTGCCGACGCAGGTGTCGGGGTACGCCGTGAGCTCCCCGTCGATGTCGCGGGTGAAGGTGACGCGGGCGAGGTGCTCGATGTTGACCTGGTGGACGATCCCGGTGCCCGGCGGGACCACCTTGAAGTCGGCGAAGGCGCCCTGGCCCCAGCGCAGGAACTGGTAGCGCTCGCGGTTGCGCTCGTACTCGATCTCGACGTTGCGCTCGAACGCCTCCGGCGTACCGAAGACGTCGGCGATCACGGAGTGGTCGATGACCAGCTCGGCCGGGGCGAGCGGGTTGATCTTGGTGGCGTCGCCACCCAGGTCGGCCATCGCCTCACGCATCGTCGCGAGGTCGACGATGCACGGCACCCCCGTGAAGTCCTGCATGATCACGCGCGCCGGCGTGAACTGGATCTCGCGGTCCGGGTCCGCCTCCGGGTCCCAGGCCGCCAGCGCCCTGATGTCGTCGGCGGTGATGTCCGCGCCGTCCTCGGTGCGGAGGAGGTTCTCCAGGAGGATCTTGAGCGAGTAGGGCAGCGAGTCGACCGATCCGTCCGGCACGTCGTCGCCACTGACCGCCGACAGGCGGTAGATCTGGTAGCTCTGGTCACCGACCTCGAGCGTGCCCTTGGCCCCGAAGCTGTCCGTGCTCGCCATCCGCCAACATCTCCTCGTCCGGTCGACTCCTACCCATCTTCTCGCCGCCTCATGCCGCGTCGTCAGGTGGGTAGATATCTTGACGTCAAGATACATGGCCGGGCCACGGTCGGGCCAATCCGGGTCACCGGCTCAGATCGGGAGCTTCTCCCCGCGCGCCGCGACGAGCTCGGCGGGTGCGGACAGCCGCCAGGCCTCGAAGACCAGCTCGGCCAGCTCGTCGCGCTCCACGCCCTCCAGGTGCGCGACGACCCAGCCGTAGCCGTACGCCGTGAACTGCACCTCGAAGACCTCCGGCCGCTCCGCCACCAGCGCCTGCTGCTCGGCGATCGTCTGCCGCAGCCCGATCGTCACGGTCGGCTCCCAGAGGTAGCCGAACGTGCGGCCCTCGACCTCGAGCTTCGTGTAGTGCAGCAGCTCGACCATCGTCGCCCCCTCGAGCTGGCCGGCCAGGTCGCGCGCGTCGACGATGTCGCAGGGCATGGGCCGAGCCTGGCACAGCGCTCCGACGGTCCCGATCCCGGTCGTCAGAAGCGTGCGGAGAACCCACCGTCGACGTGCAGCAGCTGTCCGGAGACCCACCGCCCGGGCTGCGACACCAGGAACGCGACGACGTCGGCGATGTCGGCCGGGCTTCCGAGGCGACCGAGTGGCTGGTCCTGGGCCAGTGTCTCCCTGGTCTCGTCGTTCATCCAGCCGGTGTCGACCGGCCCGGGGTTGACGGCGTTGGCGGAGATCCCGAGGTGGCCGAGCTCGCGGGCGGCGGAGATCACGATGCGGTCGAGGGCACCCTTGGACGCGCCGTACGGAAGGTTGCCGGTCGTGGCGTCGCTGGTCAGGGCCACGACCGCCCCGCCGTCCTCGGGAACCTGGCGGGCGAAGGCCGCGATCAGGAGGAGACTCGCCCGCGCGTTGACCGCCACGTGCCGGTCGAAGCTCTCCGCCGTCGTGTCCAGGATCCCCGACAGCTCGTCGTGGGCGTGGCTCAGGATCAGCGCGCTGATCGGACCGCGATCCCGGCGTACCGCGTCGACCAGCGCGTCGGGGCCGTCGGTCGTGGCGAGGTCACAGGGGTACTCCCCCTGCGTCAGGTCACTGGTCGCGACGTCCCAGCCGTCTGCCACGAGACGGGGTGAGATCGCCGCGGCGATGCTGTTGGCGCGGGCTCCACCGGTGACCAGGGCGACGGGCATGTCACGGAACCTAGTGGGACCCGAGCCGCGCCGTGCCTCGGCGTCCAGCGCACGCAGCGGGCGACGTGCCGGATCGGGCGTCAGGCCGGCAGCTGCGCGATGGCCTCGATGGAGACCAGGAGGCCGCGCGGGAGGTTGACGTTCGCCGGCGCCGATCGGGCCGGGGGTGGGTCCGGCATGAACCGCGCGTACACCTCGTTGAGCGTGGCGAAGTCGTCGACGTCGGCATAGAAGATCGTGGTCTTCACGATGTCGGCCAGGGACGCGCCGGCGGCCTCCAGGATGGCGGACAGGTTCCGCAACGCCTGTTCGGTCTGGGCCTCGATCCCCTCGGCCACCTGTCCGGTCTCGGGGTCGATGCCGGCCGTTCCCGAGCAGAACACGAACCCGCCGGCGACGATCGCCTGGCTGTAGGGACCCAAGGCCGGCGGTGCGGCCTCCGACGAGACCGCCTGCCGGCGGGGTCGACCCTCGGAGCTCATGCTCCGGAAGGCTAGAGCAGTCTCCGGTCCACGCCCACCGGAGCTCCGGACGGGCTGCCGTCCGTCGCCGGTGGCGACTCAGGTGCGTGGCCGGAGGGTCCATTCGCCGTCGGGTCGTTGTCGGAGGTGGAAGTGGGTGTCGTGGGCGCGGCGGTGGTGGTGGCCGCACAGGGGGAGGGCGTTGTCGAGGTCGGTGGGCCCGCCGTGGTGCCAGGAGAGGCGGTGGTGGTGGATCTCGCACCAGGCGAAGGGGCGGCTGCATCCGGCGACGGCGCAGGTGTGGTGGAGCAGGGCCAGGGCTCGGCGTTGGGTGCGGGAGTGCAGGCGGCGTGACCTGCCGAGGTCCAGCGGCAGGGAGTCGCCGTCGAGCACGGCGGGGACCAGGCCGGCGTTGCAGGCGAGCCGCCGGGCCTCCCCGGCGGTGATCGCGACCCCGGTGTCCAGCCCCGCGGCACCCAGCCCGGTCAGGAGCGCGCCGAGGTCGAGGGTGACCAGCACCTCGCAGCCGTTGGCGCCATGGCCCTGCCAGCCCAGGGCGGGCAGGTGCTCGAGGAGCTCGCAGAAGGCCGCGCCGGTGGTCTCGTAGACGTGGGCGCCGTGGTCGTGCCCGAGCGCGGACTCGTCGACCACGAGGCCACCGTGCCGGTCCCGCGACAGCCGTCGCGGCGCGGTCAACCGGTCCAGCGCCGACCTGAGCAGGTGGCCGTGCAGCTCGGGGACGCGGAACCTCCCGGTGAACGACCCGTCGCCGTTGTCGTGCAAGGCCAGGTAGGTCTCGGCCTCGGCGCTACGGGTCTCCCGGCCGAGCAGGATCGCCTCGTGCCGGGCCGCCAGCTCCGCATCGACGCAGGCGAACATCCGCCGCGCGGCCTGCCGCAGCCGTGCGGGGTCCATCGGCCGACCACCACGGTTGCCGGCCCCGGTGCCCTTGCCGACCAGCCACTCCTCGGCCTGCGCGAGCTGCTCGGCGGTCGCCTCGGCCGGGGCCTGCTCGGCGGCGTTGAGGATCACCCGCACCTGGTCCCCACGCAGGTCGCCGGCGGCGAAGGCTCGCCGGGTGGCGGCGTACTTCTCCTCCAGCAGCCCCGCGATCCGCAGACTCCCCGCCGCCTGCTCCCGGGTCGAGCCGGTCAGCCGCGCCACCCACGCGTCGGTCCCGGTCTCCGCGGTCTGCTCGGCCACCCGGCGCCGGCCGGCCTCCGCCGACAACGCCAACCGCACGGACGCCGCCCGCGACTCCAACCGGGCCACCGCCCAGACAGCCTCCGCGAGCGCCTCCTGGCTCAACGCCTCCAACGGTGCCTCGCCGGCCCGGCTCAGACACCGCTCCGCGCGCGCGATCAGCCCGGGCACCCCGGAACCGGGCACCGGCGGAGCCGGGATCGGTTCGAGGAGCGAAAGGGCCATACCCGTATGGTATCGAACACGTGTTCGATCAACAAGGGTCGCGATGACATCTGTGCACAACGCATGGAGCTGCCGATGCGGGTGCCCCTCAGTCCCTGTCTGAGTCCGGCCCAGTGTCGAGGTCGATGAGAACGCCGGTCCATCGCGTCTGCGTCGTCCCCACCGGCAGCTTCCGGCTCGAGCCCGGGACCTTCAGCCCGATCCGGAACGCGTCTCCAGGGCTCAACCGCCCGGCAGCCAGCTCACGGTCGTAGACCGCACGGGCTCGGCGGCCCAGTTCTGCCTCGACGTCCTGATCGAAGGCCGTCGGCTCGCGCACCGGGAAGTACGTCGAGGTCACCTCCTCGTAGCGAGCTTCCTCTCCCGTGCTTCGCCACACCGCCTCCGGACCGAAGACGAAGTCCTTCCACACCATCCGGACCCGGCGCAGAACGCCCGACGTCTCCGGGAACCCGTCGGGAGCATCGACGCTGTTGGTGTTGATCGTGCCGACGACGTCGATCGGGCCGGTGACCTCCTCCGGGGCATCCCAGTACAGGGCACCGCCCTCGATGTCGATCCTGACCGGGTGCCGCCCGAACTCAGCTCCCGGCCACGCGGGTAGCGGAACGGCGACGCCACGGATCACGTCGACCTGCTCGACCGCCGGCGCTCCCCGGTCGGCCTCCTCGAAGGTGAGCCAGAACCGCACTCTGGTCACCGATGGTCAGGACGCTGCCGGTTCCCTCGAGCTCCCACTCGGAGACCCCCACCGTCAGCAACATGGCGTCATCCTGGCAGCCGACCAGCACAGAGCGAGACGGCCGTGAGCAAGGGGTTCGCCGAGCAGCACCCCGGGAGGGCACGCGCTGAGACAGTGCCCGACGACCCGTCGATCTTGCGGTGCTCACCTCTGCGGACGACTGACCGAGAACCCGGCATCGTCGGGTTCCGGAGGGCGGGCTCTCGTGCGTCAGGCGGCCACAGCGCGAGGATGGGAGCACGCAGACCACCGGGTCTCGGCTTGAGACGCCACCGCGAGACTCGCTCATGCCGCCGAGGAAGCAGGGAAGGTACGAGATGCAGATCAGTGCCCGCAACATTCTGAGAGGGACCCTCGTCGAGATCACCAAGGGCGCCACCACGGCGCACGTCGTGATGGAAGTCGGCGGCACCCGGTCACGGCCGCGATCACGAACGAGGCGGTCGACGAGCTCGGGCTCGCCACCGGCACGGAGGCCTACGCCGTCGTGAAGGCCTCCGACGTCATGATCGCGATCGACTGAGCAGGGCCACGCACTCCACGTGGTGCGTCATCGGGAAGACAGCGACGGCCCTGAGCGTGAACGCGATCCTTTGAGGACGGGTGCGTCCAGGAGGTGGAACCGGCCCCTGACCTGCGGCGATGCCGTCCCCCGGGACTGCAGGAGCCGGAGCGGTGTTGCGAGGCTTTGCGAATCAAACCGGGCCCATTCCGAGCCCTCCTGTCAGCGGGCTCCGACGGTCACCAACGACAACGGCCCGCCGCCGTAGCACGCACCGCAGGGCCCGCGCGCCAGGTTGAGCTCTGGATGCTGGCGTCGATGCAACGCATGACGCCTTCCTTGTCAGATAATTGGCTGAGGGTCGTACTGGATGCCGCGCCGGACATGCCGGGCCCGTTCGGGGCCGGCGAGACGAGCGACCAGGTGCAGTGCCATGTCGATACCGGCGCTGACGCCGGCAGAGGTGATGAGGTCGCCGTCGTCGACCCAGCGGTCGGCTGGGCGGACCTGCACGGTGGGGTCTAGCCCCCGCAGCTCGTCCATCGCAGCCCAGTAGGTCGTCGCCGGCCGCTCGTGGAGCAGCCCGGCAGCCGCGTAGACCAGCGCGCCAGTGCAGACACTGGTCATCAATGGGACGGTTGCGCGTTGGGTGCGGACCCACTCGAGGTGTTGGGGGTCGCGCAGAAGGCCCCGGGTGCCTTCGCCGCCGGGGTATATGAGGACGTGCAGGGGTGGTGCGTCCGCGATGGCGTGGTGTGCGCCCAGAACCAAATCTTTGGCTGCAGTCACTGGCAAACCGTCCTGGGACATGCAAGACACGGCCCACCCGTCACCTGGGTGGTTGCGGGTCCAGTGGGCCAGCACCTCCCACGGGCCGACGGCTTCGAGCTCTTCGACGCCGTCGAATAGCAGGATGGCAATGTGGCGTGGGAACGTGCTGGGCTCGTTCGTCATGATCTCAGCGTCCTAGGAAGAGAGCGGGCCGGGGTCTCTCGCTCCGTAGACCCCCTCGCCCCCTCGGGCCCGGGCGAGTGCCGAGGGCGTCTCGCGGCCGACGATCGCCGGGGCCTCATGGACGAGCTCGTCGTTCTCGAGGGCCTCCACCATGAACAGGGCAAAGTCCACTCGACGCGTGAGGTTGCTCGCCAGGATTGGATCGCCTACGTGTTCGCTCCAGACGGGCAGGCCCTGACTTTCGCCCTCCTCGAGGTCGCTGCCGCGCACGACTGTCCACCGAGTGTCGCTGGCAAACACCCGCCGGCTTGCTTCCACCTGGTCGTCGAGATCGATCTTTCGAGCGAGTCGCGCAAGCCGGCCGAGGACGTTCACCATCACCTTGAGCTTCCACGAGTACACGTCCTGGCCGTCGCGGGTGATGTGCCACCCGCACGAGAACACAAGGCGCGCCCCCGGAGGTGCGTAGTCGAGCACCGCCTGGGTCGTTCCCGTCGAGTACCCGTTGACGCCAACCGGGGTCATCACGACGAGCACCCCGTCGCACCCCGCGACCGCGCGCTTGATGACCTGAGGGTCGTCCGTTGCTCCGGGGATCACGGTGACACGACCCGTGAACCGGTCGAGCTTTCCAACGCTTTCCTGCCGACACACGCCGACCACCTCGTAGCCCCGATCCAACGCGTGCTGCACCATGTACTGCCCCAGTTTGCCGGACGCTCCGACGATGCAGACCCTCATCGTGTGCCTCCCGTCGCGGTCCGGATATCGGCGGAGCCGTACGTGTCCTGCAGGACCTTGCCGATGTCCCGGAGTTCGAGAACATCCGCCTTTCGGTAGGTGTCGTGGACGATCGCTTTCATGGGCTTTCTTCTTTCTGAGGAGGCCGGGCCGACCAACATTCGTCTGCCTAGGTCGGGCATGTCCGTGGCTCAAGAGCGGCGCTGTAAACCGGGAACCGACTGTTGGAGATCCTCAGCGTGCGCGCCGTGGCTGTCCGAACGCTGTCCAGAAGCGCGTTGCACTGCTCTCACGCAGGACAGCACCCACGCAAGTCCGTTCGGGCAGGGTGTGACCCACCGAGGGCACCGAACCCACGGCTCGACACCGGCTCAGTGGTTGGCCCCGAATTCGGCGGGCCGGCTCAATCTCGCCGTAGTCCTTGGTGAGGGAACGATCGCGGTCCCGGTCAGCAGTTAGTCTCCGGGCGTGGCGCTGCACGGGAGGGAGACCGAGCAGGCGGCTCTGGCCGACCTGCTGGCGGCCGCACGCACAGGTAGCGGTGGCTCGCTGGCGCTGCTCGGAGAGGCCGGTTCGGGGAAGTCGAGCTTGCTGACCGACACCCGGCGGGCGGCCTCGGACGCCGAGATGACCGTGATGGTGACCTCGGGTATCGAGTCCGAGGCACCGTTGGCGTTCGCTGCGCTGCAGCGGTTGCTCCAGCCTCTGATGAACCGGCTGGACGCAGTGCCTCCACCCCAGGCGCACGCGCTCAAGGTGGCGTTCGGGCAGGAGGCCGGCGAGGCCGGCGACCGGTTCCTGGTCTTCATGGGCGCACTGTCCCTGCTCGCCGCCGCAGCCGAGCACGCACCAGTCCTCGGCGTCGTGGATGACGCGCACTGGCTCGACGACGCATCGGCTGCCGCGTTGCACTTCGTCGCACGACGTATCGCCGTCGAGCCGATCGCGCTGCTGTGGGCTGCCCGGGACAACGACCCGCGCCGTCTCGACACCACCGACCTGCCGGTCCTCCGCTTAGGTGGGCTCGACCTTGCTGCCGTATCCGCGGTGCTGGCGGAGGCGACCGGAGCCGAGGTCGCCCCCGAGGTGTCGGCGCTGCTGCTGGCGAACACCGGCGGTAACCCACTGGCAGTCCGTGAGCTCCCCTCAGTGCTGAGCTCGGGTCAGCTGGCTGGCACCGCACCGCTGCCGCCACACCTTCCGGTGACTGAACGGGTCGAGCAGGTGTTCTTGGACCGGTCCCGCCGGCTCTCCGAGGGCGCGCAGACGCTGCTGCTGGTCGCCGCCGCCGACGACTCGGCTCGCCTGGCCACAGTTCTGGCCGCCGCCGAGGCTCTCGGTGCCGACCTCAGGGCGCTGGCCGAGGTCGAGGAGTCGGGACTCGTGGCGGTGTCCGATGGCCGCTTGACTCTGCGGCATCCGCTGGTCCGGTCCGCGATGTACGCCGCCGCTCCCAGTGCGGAACGACGCCGGGTGCACGCCGCGCTCGCGTCGGTGCTGACCCGGACCGAGGATGCCGACCGACGCGCCTGGCACCGGTCCTCGTCCGTGGTCGAGCCGGATGAGTCCGTGGTGGCCGAGCTGGTCGACGCCGCGCAGCGTGCGGAGCGTCGCGGTGGCCATGAGGCGGCGTCGGCGGCCTGGGAGCGCGCTGCAGAGCTTGAGAGCACCTCGAGCGAGCGCGCCCGATACCTCTACGCGGCGGCCACTGCGGCCTGGGTGTCGGCACACCCCGACCGGGCACGGGACCTGGCCGACAAGGCCATCGCCGAGTCCGAGGACCCCCTGCTGCTGGCCGACGTCCGCCGGCTGCGGGGACGTGTGGAGTGGAACACCGGGTCGGTGAAGCTGGCCAACCGGATGCTGCTGGAGGCAGCCCTCGACGCCGCACCCCACGACCAGGTGCGTGCCCGCGAACTCGGTGCCGAAGGGGCATCCATCGCCCCTTGGGGCGGCGACTCTCACTCGGACATCGACGTCCTCGCGCTGGTTCCGGCTCCCGCGGACGACGCACCGGCACGTGAGCGCACCTACCAGGGACTGCTCGAAGGGTGTGTGCACGTGCTGGCCGGCGACTACGCCAGTGCCGCCGAACCGTACCGACGGGCGTTCGCGGCCCACGAGGAGCTACCCGAGGACTTCGAGCTCCTGCCAAACCTGAGCATCTGCGCGTTCCACCTCGGCGAGTTCGACCGCTCCGAGATGTACATGAATCGGGTGCTGACCCGCGCGCGGAACGGTGGCGCCGCGGTGATGGTGCTGTACTCCCTGACCCGGCTCGGGATGATCGACCTCGCAGCCGGCCGTTGGTCCGACGCGACCACGGGCGCCACCGAAGCCATCCAGCTGGGTGAGGTCACCCGACAGCCCATCCTCGCCGACACCCCCAGAGCTCTACTGATGCTCCTCGCGGCGCTCCGGGGCGACAACGAGGCGTTCGAGGAATTCGCGCCGATGGAGGCCGCCACCTCGCGCAGCGCGGCCGGGGTGCTCGACGTGGTCCTCCGCGACCTCGTCCACTGGGCCCACGGCGTCCACCTGTCCATCACCGAGGCCGCCCGACCGGCGTCGGCGTTTCACCGGTTCGCCCAAATGACCCACGACGTCCAGAAGCGGATGGCCGGCATCGACCGCATCGAAGCCGCCGTTCGCGCCGACCAGACTGAGGCTGCTCGGCTGTGGACCGAGGACTTCGCGGCCTTCGCGGAAGCGACCGGTGAGCAGTGGGCCGGCGCGCTGGCTGCACACGGACATGCACTGCTGTCCGAGGGTGAGGCCGCGGAGGAGCACTTCGTGCGCGCTCTCGAGCTTCACGACCAGGCCACCTCTGGAGGCCGAGCCGGCCGGCCGTTCAACCGTGCCCGCACCCAGCTCGCCTACGGCGAGTACCTGCGGCGGAACCGTCGCCGCGTCGACGCTCGAACGCACCTGCGCGGTGCCCTCGAGTCGTTCGAGTCCCTGAAGGCCAAGCCCTGGGCCGACCGTGCCGCCACCGAGCTTCGAGCCTCCGGCGAGACCGTTCGCAAGCGGGACGAGACCGCGGAGGTGTCGCTAACCCCGCAGGAGCGCCAGGTCGGCCAGTTGGTGCAGAAGGGCATGTCGAACAAAGACGTTGCGGCCCAGCTGTTCGTCAGTACCCGCACGGTCGACTTCCATCTCAGGAACGTGTTTTCCAAGACGGGGGTCTCTTCCCGCGGGGAGCTCGTCGGCCTCGACCTCGGCTAGAGACCCCGTCCGCTGCGGGCGGTCACTTCGCGGACACAGTGGTGTCGGTTCGTGCCGCGTCGACGACCTCGAGGACGGCGTCCGCCGACTGCGTGGCGGGGCCCTTGTCCTCGAGCAGGCCCATGTGGGACGAGTCGACCACCAAGTGCTCCGAGTTGCCCGAGAGCCGGGCCAGGCAATCCTGGGCTTGGGTCCAGCCGTCCATCCCGTCGATGTTCACCTTGGCGGACAGCACGGCCAGAGGTCGCTCGTGCAGCGTGCTGAGTGCCTGGGCCTGGGCGAAGACCTCGGGCAGCATCGAGACCTCGTCGCGTCCGTTGCGGGCACCGTGAGCGGAGAGCATCAGAGAGTCGGCCACGTCCGCGGCCGGCTCGGGCAGGTGGGAGGGCGACAGGACCGAAATCAGCCGACCGAGACCCAGCCGGTCCAGCGTGGGCATCATGGCCAGGCCGCGCCGCAGCAGGGGGTACTGGCCGGAGTAGGCCGGGATGGCGGTGAACTGGTAGGGGCTGGAGCTGTCGAGCAGGACCATGCCGGCGACCTGGTCCGGGTACTGGGCGGCGTAGGTCAGGGCGTAGGTGCCGCCGATGGAGTGGCCGGCCAGGACGAACGGCCCGTGCTCGCCGGCCTTCTGCAGGAGGCTGTTCAGGTCGCGGGCGGCGTCGATGCCGTCCTGAGGCGTGTTGACGTCGCCGCTCCACCCCTGGCCGGCGCGGTCGTAGGCGCAGACCCGGGTGTGGGTGTCGACCTGGTCCACGATGCGGGTCCAGGAGACGGAGACCTCTCCCATGCCGTTGAACAGCACGACGGTGGGACCGCCGTGGCCGCGGCAGTCGAGGTAGAGCTGGTGTCCTTTGACGTCGTAGGTCTGGCCAGGTGCGCTGTAGGTGCGCTGGTCGTGGGCAACGGTGATGTTCTCGTAGGTGGCGCCGATGGCGGCGATGGAGAGCAGGGCCGCGATGGGGGTGAGCATCCAGCGGCCGCGGCTGGGCACCGTGCGGCGGGCCTGGACCCAGATGTAGACCGCGAGCGCGGCGGCCGGGAGAGGCCAGACCCAGCTCATGGTCTGCATCGCGGCGTCCTGCGGGGTGAGCACGATGAGCGCGACACCGGTAGCAGCCATCGCGATTGCGGGTACCCGGGTCCAGCGCAGGGGATGGTGGGTGAACCGGCTGGTGGCCCACCCCAGGAGGGCCCAGCCGAACCCGAACGCCACGAGCAGCGAGCCAGTGATGGTGGCCTCGGTGGCGCCGGGGAAGACGACGGCGACGAGCAGGACTGCGGCGGCGAGGCCGGCGGCCACGGACCCGGCGACGATGCGTGCGACCGGTCCGGTCGACGGCTGGCCGAGCTGCTCCTGCGGCAGTGCTCCGGAGTCGGTGGCGCCGGTGGTGCGGGTCATGGCGGTGGCTCCTGAGGGGTGACCGGGCGGTCAGTGGGCGGTCAGTGGGACGTCGTCGAGGTGGTTTGCGCGGCGGGAGGGCCTGCCGGTAGCTGGGTGTGGAGGACGAACGGCGCGGTGATGACGGTGCCGTCGGCGAGCTCGAACTGTGCCCACAGCCGGTAGGCGCCGGGCCGGTCGAACCGGAGGTGCAGGTCCAGGTCGGGACCGAAAGTCGTTCCGAGCAGGGCGAGCACCGGTCGGCCGTGGCTGTCGAAGGTTTCGGCGTGGCGGTGGGCGAAGGTTGTGCCGTCGGCGCGCATCACGACCACGTGGCCGGCTGCTCCGAGGTAGGGCTGCAGGTCGGTGACGGCGCCGATCGTCTGGCCGGCGGGGTTGACGTGGGCGAAGTTCAGGGCGAGGTCGCTGTCCTGGCCGAGGGTGGCTCGGCCGTGGAGGGTGATGCGCACGCCGCTGCCGGTCCAGCTGCGGACGTCCTTGGCGGGCACGGTGGCTGCGGCTGGCTGCCGGCCGGCGACGGTGACGGTGTGGGTGTCGAGGACGTCGCCCATCTGCCCGTTGCGGCGGAACTCGGAGTGCACCAGGTACTCGCCAGCGGTCGGGAAGGTCGCCTGGACGGTGTAGACGCCCGGTGTGCCGGTCGGCTGGGGGTGGATGTGGGCGAAGGTCCCGAGGTCGGTGCGGGTGATGATCATGTGCATCCACACCTGGTGGGTGCGGCCCAGGTCGCCGACGAGCTCGCCGGTGTCGGCATCGCGGACCTGCACGGTCAGCTCGGTGGCCTGCCCAGGGTGGATGTGGGCCGGGGCGATGAGATGCACGGTCAGACCTGCGTCGGCGGGGGTGACCGGTGCGATGTCGGCTTCTTCCATGACGCTCATCGCAGGCCGCATCGGCATGCCCATGCCCTCGGACCAAGACAGGACGCCGTTCATGCCGCGCTCGGCCTGGTCGGTGCGGCTGGCCCAGGTGAACACCGAGCCCAACGCGAGGGCGACCACGGCGACTGCGACCAGGTAGGCGGAGTCGGCGACCCGTGTGCGCAGTGGTCGGTGGGTGATGTCGTGGGCGGTGGCTGGGGCCTGGAAGCGGCGCAGCCGCAAAGCGTTGGTGACCACGCTGACCGAGCTCATCGCCATCGCCGCGGAGGCGAGAACCGGGTCCAGGAGCAGGTGGTGCCACCGTACAGGGCGCCGGCGGCGACCGGGATGAGCAGGATGTTGTAGGCGAACGCCCACGCAAGGCCCTGCTTGATGGTGGTCACGGTGCGGCGTGAGAGGGCGACGGCGGAGACGATGCCTCGGAGGCTGCCGCCGACCAGGGTGATGTCGGAGGCGGCGATGGCGACGTCGGTGCCGGTGCCGATGGCGATGCCGAGGTCGGCGGTGGCCAGCGCGGGGGCGTCGTTGATGCCGTCGCCGACCATGGCGACCACGTGCCCGGCGTACTGGAGGACGGCGACGCGTTCGGCTTTGTCGGCGGGGAGGACCTCGGCGACGACGTGGTCGATGCCGACCTGGTCGGCAACGGCCTGGGCGGTGGCGGCGTTGTCGCCGGTCACCATCCAAACCTGCAGGCCGAGGGCCTTCAGCTGGGCGAGCGCCTCGGCGGCGTCGGGCTTGACGGTGTCGGCGACGGTGACCAGACCGACCAGCGCGCCATCGACGGCGACGTACATCGGGGTGCCGCCCGCCGCCGCGGCTCGGGCGGCGGCTGCCGCGAGCGGGGTGGTGTCGATGCTGAGGGTGGCCATGTGCGCCTGGTTGCCTACAGCGATGTCGGACGAGGTGACGCGGGCGGTGATGCCGTGCCCGGGGTGGGCGGAGAAGTCGGTGGCCGGCGCGAGGGTCAGGCCGCGATCGCGGGCGGCGGTGACGATGGCTTCGCCGACGGGGTGTTCGCTGCCGACCTCGGCGGCCGCGACCAGGGCGAGCAGCTCGTCGGCGCCGTAGCCAGAGTGGCCGGGCTGGTTGCCCGGGACGGTCTGGATGTCCTCGAGGGTGGGGCGGCCGTTGGTGATGGTGCCGGTCTTGTCGAGGACGACGGCGGTCAGCTTGCGGGCGGTCTCGAGTGCTTGGCCGTCGCTGATGAGGATGCCGAGCTCGGCGGCCTTGCCGGTGCCGACCATGACGGCGGTCGGAGTGGCCAGGCCGAGGGCGCAGGGGCAGGCGATGATGAGGACGGCGACGGTGGTGCCGATGGCCAGGACCAGTCGGTCGGTGCCGGGTCCGAAGGTCATCCAGCCGATGAACGTGGCCAGTGCGGCGAGGAGGACGGCGGGGACGAACCAGGCTGAGACCTGGTCGGCGAGCCGCTGCATCGGGGCTTGGGACCCTTGGGCTTCCTCGACCAGGCGGATGATCTGGTTCAGGGTGCTGTCGGCGCCGACGGCGTCGGCGCGGACCACCAGGGTGCCGGTGCGGTTGGCGGTGGCTCCGATGACCGGGTCGCCGGGTTTCTTGTCGACGGGGACGGACTCGCCGGTGAGCATGGACTCGTCAACAGAGGAGGCGCCCTCGATGACGGTGCCGTCGACGGGGAGGTTCTCGCCGGGCCGGACGCGGACGAGGTCGCCGGCGACGACCTGGTCGAGGGGCACGTCCACCTCGGTGCTCGTCGCGGAGAACTCGTGCGGTGCTGGGCGCGAGCCCGACCAGGGTCTTGATGGAGGCGGCGGTGCGCTTCTTGGCCTTCAACTCGAGCCAGCGGCCCATCAGGACCAGAGCGACCACGATGAGCGCGGTCTCGAAGTACAGATGGACCGGCAGGCCCCAGGACTGGGCTTGGGCGGGCCAGAGGGTGACGAAGGCGCTGTAGGCGAACGCGACGCCCGTGCCGAGCGCGACCAGGGTGTCCATCGTGGTGGCCCGGTGCTTGGCAGCGGCCCACGCCTGTCGGTAGATGTCGGCGCCGGCCCACAACTGGACGCTGGTGGCGATGACCAGGATGAGTGGCATCAGCCAGTCCATGGTGTCGATGTAGAGCGGCAGGTACATGACGCCCATCAGCGCCAGGCCGGTGGTCAGCGCGACCTGCCAGCGGCGCTTGAGGTGGGCGATCTCGGTGTCGCGGCGAGCGTCGAGCTGGTCGACCGGGTGGTCGACAGGCTGATCGACGGCCAGGGAGGCGGGCTGTGTGGCGGGCTGGGTGGCGGGCTCGGTGCCGGCAGCCGGCTCGGGGGTGGGGCCGGCCACCGGCTGTCCGGGGGTCCCCGAGGGAGGGCGAGGGGTCGTGGCTCGGGGAGCTGCGGTGTACCCGGACTTGGCCACCGCGGTGGTCAGGGCGTCTAGGGAGGTGAAGGCGGGGTCGTAGGAGACGGTGGCGGTCTCGTTGGCGAGGTTGACCGAGGCCGCGACCACACCATCGACGCGGGTGAGCGTCTTCTCGACTCGCCGCACACAGGACGCGCAGGTCATGCCGCCGATGTTCAGGCTGGTCTCCACGCACTCAGCGGCCTGGGTGGTGCCGGTTGCGGGGGTGGTGGTCGTGGTCATTTCGGTTCCTCGGTTTCGTGGAGGTGCTGGCGCTCGGGTGGGGTGCGCTGGTCAGGAGGCGAGCTGGTAGCCGGCCTCGTCGATGGCGGCGGCCATCTCGGTGCTGGTGACCTCGCGACCGCTGCCGACGGTGACGCGGCCGCTGGGCAGGTCGACGGCGACGTCGGTGACGTCGGCGATGGCGCCGACCTCTTCCTTGACGGCCGTCACGCAGTGGCCGCAGGTCATCCCGGTGACTTGGAAGGTCTGCTGGAAGGTGGACATCGGGTTCTCCTCCGGTGTGGTGGTACGGGCGGTTTTCGTTGGTCCAGCGTCGGTGGTGGGGTTACCGGGTCGCGCCGGGAAAATCGCCAGGTTGGCCCCGGGGGTCGACTGGCCGGTCAGGCGGCGACGTGCTCGTCGGATGCGACCTCGGCCGATGTGGGAGCGGCTGGGGTCCGCAGCCAGGCGGCGGCTACGACGGCGCCGACGGTTGCGATGGCTGCGGCCCCGATGAGCGCCGCCGAGTAGCCGTCGGTCCGCCCGGCGAGGTCGGCGGCGGGACTGTCGCTGCCGAAGGCCGCCGCGACTGCCGTCATGGTGGCCAGGCCGAGGGCAGAGCCGATCTGGTAGTTGGTGTTGACCAGGCCTGCGGCCAGGCCGGCCTCGTGCGGGGCAGCCGAGGACAGGGCCAGGCCGAGTGACGGGATGAAGGCCATCGCCATGCCGGCGGCTGTGACCAGGCTGGCCGGCAGCACGTCGAACAGGAAGCTGCCCTCGGCTCGGATGAAGGACAGCCAGGTCAGGCCAGCGGCGAGGGTGGCCAGGCCCGCGACCGTGGGGGTCTTGGGGCCGAACCGGGCGATGAGCCGCGGCGCGGCGGTGACCATCCCGACCATGATGGTGACCGTCAATGGGAGCAGGGCTGCGCCGCTGGCGAACGCCCCGAGGCCGAGCACCTGCTGCAGGTAGAGGTTGACGAAGAAGAACATCGGAATCCAGGCAGCACCCAGAAGGAACTGGGCGGCGTTGGCGGCGGCCAGGTTGGGGGCCCTGAAGATGCCGAGTCGCACGAGCGGCTCGGTGGCCTTGGCCTGGAGGGCGAGGAAGACTCCGACCAGCGCCAGGCCCGCGAACCCGGCGACGAGAGTGGACGGGGAGGCCCAGCCGGCCTGCGGGGCCCGTACGACGGCGAACACGATGGAGGCGAGCCCGAGGGTGACGGTGGTTGCCCCGGCGATGTCGACCGACCCGCGGCGGGCGGTGCCAGCCGGCATCACCGACGGTGTCAGGGCGACGACAGCCACCGCGAGGGGCACGTTGATGAAGAACACCCACGGCCACGACGCGAACTGGGTGAGGACGCCGCCGAGGAAGACGCCGGCGGTGCCGCCGGCGGGGGCTGCGGCGCCGTAGACAGCCAGGGCCTTGGTCAGCTCGCGGGGGGTGGCACCGAAGATGGTGAACAGCAGGGCGAGGGCGGCTGGTGCGACCAGTGCCGACCCGGCGCCCTGGATGGCGCGACCGACCAGCTCGACTGCAGGTGTTCCTGCGGCACCGGCGGTCAGCGACCCAGCGGCGAGGACCACCCAGCCGGTGGCGAAGACGCGGCGGGCTCCGAGCAGGTCGGAGAGCCGGCCGCCGAGGAGCAGCAACCCGCCGAACGCGACGACGTAGCCGTTGAAGACCCAGCTGAGGCTCTGGGGTGTGAAGCCGAGGTCGTGCTGGATCTCGGGGAGGGCGACTCCGATGATGGAGGTGTCCATGATGACCATGAACTGGGCTGCGGCGATGAGCCCGAGCGCGAGCCAGCGCCTGCTGCTGGACGCCGCGGTGGCGGAGGTGGACGGCATGGTGGGCCCCTTCTGAATGAGGAAGCAGCTGCTTCGGCTGCGAGTGGCCCGAGATTCACAGCGGCCACTGTCCGATCGCTGTCGGGCCGCTGTTCAGACCACGTCGGGCTGGTAGGTGGTCCCGGTGAACGCGTCGAGGACGGCCTCGACGGTCATGGACCCGCTGAGTCGCACAGTCGAGGTGGCGGCATCGGCGACCACGGTCTGAACGCCTGGCACGTCCCTCAACCTGGCGGTGACCTCCCGGACGCAGCGTCGGCAGCCCATGCCGCCAACGTGCAGGGTCAGCTCGCGCATCGGCTCTCGCTCTCGGGTAGGGGTCGCTCGGAAGGTCACTGTCATGCCTCCGGCTGTCCGGCCGCTGTCCGCGACAGCGCCGCGACACCTCGTCCGAGCGCCTCCGCGGGCAGCGAGTGGACGGTGGCCGGAAACCGGTCGCGGCCACTCTTATCGCATCAACAGCCGGTGAACTGGCCTCGGTCCGGAACCCGGCCACACCGAGAGGAACGGCCATGAACCTGCTCGACCCGCGCATCGCGCACGCCGAGATCGACCACCGGCTCCATGCCGCCGAGCGCCGCCGGAGTGTCCGGCAGGCTCGCGCCGCCACCCGCATCGCACGAACTCGGCCGGGAAGGACGGCAGGAGCATGAACACGGCAACAACGCGGACACACCCGACGTCCCTTGTCCGTTCTCGAGTGGACTCATCGCCTCGCCCGCGCTGGTGCGGGCAGGAGATTGACCGCAGTCGGTCGACCTTCTGCCCGCGATGCGGCAGCGCCAGCCGCCCCGCCTTGCCGGTGGCCCTCTCAGTTCCCGCCATCTGAGGCGACAAACCCACGTCGGGTTCCGCTCGCAGCTCGAGCTAGCCCTCGGCGAGCGCCCGACCGTCATGGGCAGGCGCCGGACGCGCGAACCGCACCCGAATCTCGGCCGCCTCACGCGCCATACGGTCAGCGTCCTGCTTCTCCCCGGCTGTCCGGGCCAGCCGTCCCAGGCCCTCGAGCGAGGCCGCCGTCACGCTCGGCTCTCCCAGCTTTCGTCCGACTGCGAGGGCCCTCTCGAACAGGTCCCTCGCCGCGGTTACGTCGCCGAGCTCTTCAGCGCAACGGCCCTGCCCAGCGAACGCCAGGCCGGTCCACACCGGCGTGCCCAGCCGTTCGAAGCCGGCGGCGGACTCCTGGTAGCCGCGGCTGGCGTCGGTCCATGCGGTGTCCACCTCGGCGAGGAGTGCGTAGCCGTAGGTGGCCAGCACCTCGCCCGCTCCGTCGCCGACCTCCTGGGAGGCGTTGGCGGCCCGGTCGAACAGGTCGCGGGCCGTCGACAGGTCGCCGACGTAGACCTTCTCGATGGCCAGGTCGGCGTACGCCCACTGCACCGTGTTCCATAGGCCGGCGGAGGCGGCCACGTCGATGGCCTCCTCCAGGATGCGTGCCCCGTCCTCGAGCCGGCCGAACTGCCTCAGCCCCCAGCCGAAGTGGTACAGCGTCGCGGACAGGCCCCACGGGTCTTCGAGCTGGCGGAAAGCGGATGCCGTGGCCGGGCCGAGCTGGAGGGCTGCCTCGACGTCTCCGGCCTTCATCGCGGTCTCCAGGCGCACGAAGCCGATGACGGCATTCCCCCACGCGTCGCCTTCGCGTGTGAACTCCTGTTCGGCGTCGCTCAAGAAGGCATCGGAGCGCTTCCGGAACGCGCCGGTCACCCCCTCCACCGATACCAGCACTTTCGACAGTGCCGCGCGCCATGGGTCCTCGAGGCCGGTGAAGATGGACAGGCTCTCCTCGGCGGTCTCCGCGCAGCGGGGATGGGGGTGGACCAGGCATCCGCGTGGCCGCTCCACGATGGACACCGCCTGCAGGGCCCTGGCCCGGGCGGGCGGCGAACCGTCGCCGGTTGCCATCAGCCGCCCCAAGACCTCACGGCCTTCCAGGTGTCGGCCCAGGTGCCAGAACATGCCGAGGGACCCGGCTGTCACCAAGGCGGAGTCGATGTCACCGCCGGGTCGAGACAGCCAGGTGATGGCCGCCCGGATGTTGGGCTGCTCTTCGCGCAGCAGCCGCAAAACCTCACGTTGCCCGCGCCCCCGAAGTTCAACCTCGGCTTGCTCGGCGACTGCCCGGAAGTAGGCCGCGTGCCGACCGGCCATCGGCTCGGCCTCGCCAGCGGCGGTCAGCTGCTCGGCGGCGTACTCCCGCAGGGTCTCGAGCATGCGGTATCGGGTGGTGCGCCCACGTTCGACCCACACCATGGACCGTTCGACGAGCCGGCCGATGGTGTCCAGGGCGACCCCGGTGGACACGAGGTCGTCGGCCACGACTGCTTCGGCGGCCGTCAGGGAACAGCCGCCCCGGAAGACCGACAGCCGGTTGAACACCCGTCGTTCGACCTCGTTCAACAGCGCATAGCTCCACTCGACAGTGGCCCGCAGCGTCTGTTGCCGGGCTTCGGCGGTTCGGGTTCCGGACGTCAGGAACGAGAAGCGTTGGGCGAGCCGGTCGGCTATCTCTCCGGGTGACATCGACGTGAGCCGGGCCGCGGCGAGCTCGAGGGCCAGCGGGATGCCGTCGAGGGCGCGGCAGATGTGGCCGACCGCCTCCAGTTCGTCCGCCGCGAAGACATCGCCGACATCGCGGCTCGCGCCGGGTCGTACCGCGCGGGCCCGCTCGGCGAGCAGCTGTGCGGCCGGATACTCCAGGACGCGGCCGGCCGGTGTGCCGTCCGGTGGGGTGTCGAGAGGCGCCACGGTCACTTGCACCTCGTCGGGGAGGGCGAGGGCTTCTCGGCTCGTGACCAGGACGGTGACGTTCGGGCATGCGCCGAGGAGGTCGTCGATGAGGCTGGCTGCCGCGTCCACCACGTGTTCGCAGTTGTCGACCAGCAGCAGCACCTGGCGCCGAGCCAGGAACGAGGTGAGCCGTTGGCGGACGTCTCTCTCGGCACCGCTCCCGTCCAACGGAACTCCCAGGGCGTCGGCAACAGCGAGTGGGACCTGATGGCCTGTCTCCACTGAGGCGAGCCGCACGCCGAACGCTCCGTCGGCGTACGACGCGGTTGCGCGGACGGCTGTGGCAAGTGCCAGAGACGTCTTGCCGGCCCCACCGGGGCCGACCAGGGACAGGAGCCGGACCTGGCCGAGCATCGTGGACAAGGACTCCAGCTGCTCATCCCTGCCGATGAGCGGACGCAGGACTGCCGGGAGGTTCGTCGAAGCCTGACGGTCCTCGGTTCCTCGGGTTCGGACCGAGGCGACCACGCGCGTCGCAACGCCGTCCGAGCCTCCACCCAGTGACTCGTCCTGCCGGAGCACCCGCTCGTGCAACGAACGCAGGGAGACCGACGGCTCCAGTCCGAGCGTCTCGTCGAGGAAGGTACGGGTCCGGGTGTAGACCTCGAGGGCGTCGGCCTGGCGTCCGCTGCGGTACAGGGCGAGCATGAGCAGCCCCGCGAGCGACTCCACGGTCGGGTCCTCGGCCACCAGCGGCTCCAGGTCGCCGATGACCTCCAGGTGCCGGCCGAGAGCCAACGCCAGCTGAGTGCGCTCCACGATCGCGGCAAAGCGCAGTTCGGTGAGCTTGGCTGCCTCCGTGGTCGCCCACTGTTCGGTCACGAAGTCGCTGAGCGGCTCTCCTCGCCACAGGCCCAGCGCGTCGTCGTAGGCGGCCAGATGCCGGACTTCGTACCGACCCGCGGCAGCAGCTTGTGTGGTGTCCGTTCGGGCCGCCCGAATCCGGTCGGCGAAGTCGACGGCATCGACCTGGGACGGTTCGACGTTCGCGCGGTAGCCGACGCCGTCACGTGTCACGAGCTCCTCGACACCCGTTGCGGTGAGCGCTCGTCGCAGCTTCGAGACCCGAATCTGCAGTGCGTTCATCGGGTCGACCGGCAGGGTCGCCTCGGACCAGAGCCGGTCGACGAGCAAGGTGGCTGGGATTGTCCGGCCGGGCAGGAGAAGTAGTTGGGCCAGCAGCGCCTTCTCGGCTGCTCCCGGCAGCATGGCCGGCGTGCCGTCGACGAGGACTTCCATCGGCCCGAGCAGATGGAACCGAAGGCCGTCCACGTACGCCCCCCTCCATAGGGCGGTCATCGTCTCCCGCGACCGCGGGTCCGTTCAACCGTCTTGACCAGAGACGGCACGGTTGTCCGGGGTGCCTCTGAGGCGTCTGGTCACGGGCGGATGACGACGCGTCCGCGTCCCTGCCCGGCCTCGAACGCCGCAATGGCCTCCACCCCGTTGTGGAGCGGGAAGGTCTGTCCGAGGACCGGGATGACCTTCCCGGCGGAGATGAGCTCGTTCAGGCGGTGCAGCTCGGCGGCGTCCTCCTTGGCGACAAAGGTTGCGAGCTTCTGAGAGACGAACGCCGACTGGACACTGGCCCAGACCTGTCGCTGGAGGCCTCCGATCCAGCGGTCTCCTTCTCCGCCCATGATGACCAGCGTCCCCTTCGGCGCGAGGACCCGACGGAGCCGCCCGACCGGGGTCCTGCCCCCGATGTCGAGGATGAGGTCGAACTGGCGGGTTCCGTCCGCGAAGTCCTCCGTCCGGTAGTCGACCACGTCGACCGCTCCCAGCGAGCGCACCAGGTCTGAGTGGGCGCCACTGCACACGCCGGTCACTGTGGCGCCCATCGCGACGGAGAGCTGGACGGCGATGGTGCCGACGGCGCCGGACGCGCCGACAACCAGGACGCTCTGACCCGGCTGCACGTGACCGTGATCGCGCAGCGCCTGCATGGCCACGAAGCCGGGGTAGGGCAGGACCGCCGCCTGCTCGAACGACAGCCTCGCGGGCTTGGGCGCGACCTTCCCGACGGGTGCGACCGCGTACTCGGCGAAGGTTCCGCGGCTGGTGCCGTAGACCTCGTCGCCCGGCTTGAACTCGGTGACGCCCGGCCCGACGTCCTCGATGACGCCGGCGAAATTGGTCCCCGGTACGGCGTTGTTGGGGGCGCGTAGCCCGAACCCCAACAGCCGCATCAGGTAGGGCTCTCCGGACATGAGGTGCCACGCGCCGCGGTCCATTCCGGCCGCGTCGACCCGTACTAGGACCTGCCCCTGCTGGGGGCTGGGTCGATCGATGTCGCGCAGCTCCATGACGTCCGCGGTTCCGTATCGGTCTTGGGTGAGAGCCTTCATGACCGTGCTCCTTGCGTGCTCGTTGACGTGCTTGTTGACGTGCCGGTGGTGGCATCGTGAAGGGGCTCCCGAGGTCGCCTGACCAGGGTGCACCCGAGGGCCGCGGTCGCCAACGAGACGACCGCGGCTGTGGTGAAGGCCGCGGTGAACCCCGACGGCCCCAGCGCGCCGGCCGCGGTCCCGCCGACGGCGATGCCGATGGCGGTGAAGATCGAGGTGCCCAGCGCCGAGCCGACCTGGGTGGCCGAGCCGGCGAGTCCGGAGGCAAGCCCGGCGTGCACGTCCGGCATCGCGCCGGCGATGACCATGGTGGTCGGGGTGAAGCTGAAGGCGACTCCGGTGGCGACCAGGAGCAGGCCGGGGAGGACCGCTACCGCGTAGCCGGCGCCGGACGGCGCGTAGGCCAGCAACAGGTGCCCGGCGGCGAGCACGACCATCCCGGTGACCAGGGTGCGCCGCGGTCCGAGAGCACCCAGCACCCGGGGCAGGAGGGTCAGTGAGACCACGAACCCGGTGACCGAGGTGGGGACCATCGCCAGGCCCGCGTGCTGGGGATCGAAGCCCAGCGCCTGTTGCAGGTACAAGGCGACGAGCACAAACGTGGAGGCCCGGGCCGAGCCGCCCAGGACGGCGAGCCCGACGCCGGTGCTCACGACCCGGTCCGCGAACATGCTCGAGGGGCACGAGTGGTTCGGTGGCGCGGCGCTCGATGACGACGAACGCACCGATGAGTGCGGCCGACGCGGTGAGGCTGCCGGCCGCGGACACGGTCAGCCCGGTCTCGGCGAGTCCGAGAGCTCCGTGGACGAGGGCCACGACGGCGCCGGTGATGGTGACTGCGCCGAGCGCGTCGAACCGGTGCCGGGCCCCGCGTGCTCCTTCCTCGAGCACCCGTCGCGCCAGGACGACACCGGTCAGGGACACCGGGACGGTGACCAGGAAGACTGCCTGCCAGCCGAACGCGCCGGTGAGCAGACCGCCGAGGAACACGCCGGTGGCGCCGCCGACGGCCGACGCCGCGCCCCACAGGCTCATCGCCCGGGCACGTGCGGGGCCGGGAAAGGTCAGCAGCAGCAGCGACATGGCAGCCGGGCTGAGGGCCGCTGCGCCCGCGCCCTGGATGATGCGCCCGCCCAGCAGCATCCACTGGTTCGAGGCTGCCGCGGCCAGGAGCGTGCCCACGGTGAACATAGCGGAGCCGCCGACGAACATCCGGCGGCGTCCGAACAGGTCTGCGACCCGTCCAGAGAGGACGAGGAGGCCGCCGAACGCGAGCACGTAGGCGTTGACGACCCAGGCGACGCCGGCCGGGCCGAGTCCGAGGTCGGACTGGATGGAGGGCAGCGCGACGTTCACGATGGAGGTGTCGAGCATGACCATGAACTGCGCGGAGACCAGCAGCCCCAGCGCGATGGTCCGTCGCGGGTCCCGGCCGGAGTTGTCGGCCGCCTGGGTGACTGCCTGGATGAGCGGCTTGGCGGTGCGGGTGAGCGTGGTGGTCATGATCGCCTACCTGGTTCCAGTTCGGGTCTCGGTCGGGTCGGGGTCGGGTGTGGGTCTGGTTGAGGTGTGCTTCCACCGTCTCGTCGGTGGGCACCTGGTCGCGCCGGCAAGATCGCCAGGACTGTGACTTGTCGCGCTGTCCGGCGGCTGTCCGCGGACGCGGAGGCCGGGAGGTCGACGCGGCGTCTTCCTCCCGGCCAGTCCGCGTGCTGGCACGGGTGAGCCGGACGGCTAGTGCATGCCGTGTCCGTGTCCGTGTCCGTGCCCGTGCCCGTATCCGTGGCCGCCGGCGTTGGCTGGGGCGTGCTGGCGGGGGACGGCGATGACGACGAACGCTGAGAGGGCGACCATGGCGAGGGCGATGGCGGTGAACACCGTCGGGTAGGCGTCGATGAGCCCGGCCCGGGTGGTCAGGTCGCCGGCGATGGCCGTCAGGGAGGCGACGCCGAGGGCGGCGCCGACCTCGTGGCCGGTCATCATCACGCCGGAGGCGAGTCCGGACTGCTCGGGGCGGACGCCGGCCATGGCGGCGATGGAGATGGCGACGAACATCGGGCCGGTGCCCAGGCCGATGATGATGAACCCGGGCAGCACGTCGGTCCAGTACGACGGGTCGGCGTCCATCGTGGCCAGGAGCCCAGCGCCGGCGGCGACGACCAGCAGACCGCCGACCATCAGGGGCTTGGGGCCGAGGTGGCCGATGGCGTGGGAGGCGGCGGCTGCGCCGAGCGTGATGGCGGCAGCCAACGGCAGGAACTGCAGGCCGGCGACGACGGGTAAGGAGCCGAGGACCTGCTGGAGGAACAGCGAGCTGACGAAGATGGCGCCGACGATGCCGCCGGTGATGACCGCCATCACCGTCGAGGCCGACATCAGCGAGCGGATGCGCCAGGTGGCCGGCGGGACCATCGGGGCGGGAACGTGGCGCTCGATGAGCCAGAACGCGGTGAGCAGCACCGTGGAGATGGTTGAGCCGACCATCGTCTGGGTCGAGGTCCAGCCGTGGGTTCCGGCGCTTTCGATGGCGTAGACCATCGACAGCAGACCGGTCACGAGCGTGGCGGCTCCGGGGATGTCCAGGCTCACCTCCGAGCGGGTGCTGCCGGCTCCATGGCTGCGGGCGACGTATCGGAGGCCCAGGGCGGCGGCGACGATGCCGATGGGCACGTTGACGAAGAAGATGGACCGCCATCCCAGCGCCGAGGTGAGCAGTCCGCCGACCAGGACACCGGCGGCGATGCCCATGCTGCCGATGGTGCCCCAGATGGCCAGGGCTGTCGCGCGCTGCTTGCCGGTGTAGGTGGTCACGATGATGGACAGCGCCGCCGGGGTGAGCATGGCTGCGCCGGCGCCTTGGGCGGCCCTGGAGAGAATCATCGTCGCCGCGGATGAGGCGGTTGCCGAGACCAGGGACGCGGTCGTGAACAGGCCGAGGCCGGTGAGGAACATCGTGCGCCGGTCGAAGAGGTCAGCGAGCCGGCCTCCGAAGAGCAGGAGACCGCCGGAGAGCAGGACGTAGGCCGAGACGACCCACTGGTAGTCACCGCTGGAGAACGACAGCGACTTGCCGATGGTGGGCAGGGCGACGTTCACGACGCTGACGTCGAGGATGACCATGAACTGGGCCATCAGCATCAGTGCGAGCACGGTCCACGGCTTGCGTGCTGCACCCTCGCGGCCAGCTTCGTCAGCGTCGGCTGCATGGGGTGTGTGGTGGCTGCCGTGGGGCGGTGCCGCGGTGGTGTGGTGCGACATGGTCTGGCTCCTTCGAGTCGGGCTGGGCGGCCGCTCTGGACGAATCGGCCTTGGTTCCGACGGTCTCGGTCAAGGGCCATTCCTCGCGCCGGGTGAACCGCCGGGTTGTCCCGGCCGGTCGGGTAGTCGCCCCCGTCCTTCCCTCTCCCGACACCGGCGGGGCGGGCACGCACATCTCGGGCACCCCTCGGACGGGAGCGGCCGCATCCCGGTGGTTTTGCCGGCGCGATCTGGTGGTCGTCGTACCTAGCGTCGGCGGCGTCTTCTAGCCACCACTCACGATGGAGCCGCTCCGATGTCTGTCCCGGGACTCGACTCTCAACCCACCCAGCTCAACCAGTCCAGCCAGCCGGGCCAGGCCGCGCAGGCTGGCCGTTCGCGTGAGCCGTCACGCGCGCCGCTGGACGTCCTCATCATCGGCGCTGGTCAGGCCGGTCTTGCGGTCGGCTACCACCTCGCCCGTCAGGGTCTCCGGTTCCTGCTCGTCGATAGCGGTCCCGAGGTCGGTCACAGCTGGCGCAGCCGGTGGGACTCCCTGCGCCTGTTCACCCCGGCCGAGCACTCCTCGCTGCCCGGGATGGCGTTCTCGGCCGGGGACGGCACGTACCCGGGTAAGGACCAGGTGGCCGACTACCTGAAGGCCTACGCCGACCAGTTCGACCTCCCGGTCATGCCGAACACCCGAGTGGAACGCGTCGACCAGCCCGTCGACCCGCGTCTCGGGGTGTTCCGGATCGCTACCAGCCAAGGCACCTTGTGGGCTCGTCAGGTCGTCGTTACCACAGGCCCGTTCCAGCAGCCGAACATCCCGACCACCGCTGCCGGGTTCGAGGAGTCGCTGACCCAGCTGCACAGCGCGAGCTACCAGAATCCGTCCTGCCTCCCGGACGGGAAGGTCCTGGTCGTGGGCGCCGGGAACTCGGGCCTCCAGATCGCCGTCGAGGTCGCTCGGACCCATGAGGTCCACATCGCGGTCGGCACCCGGCAGAAGACCGTGCCTCAACGCCCCTTGGGACGCGACTTGTTCTGGTGGCTCACCAAGACCGGCCTCATCGCTCGGCCCAGCACCTCACCGGTCGCGGCACTGTTTCGCCGACGTGGCGAACTCGTCATCGGCACGACCTGGACCCACGTCGACGCCGCAGGCATCACGGTTCACCCACGCCTGACAACCGCCGGGGGCCGCGCCGCCGGGTTCGCCGACGGGACCGTTCTCAACGACGTCGCCACCGTGGTGTGGGCCACGGGCTTCCGGTCCGACTACTCCTGGCTCGACATCCCGAACACCTGGGACGGCGCCCAGGTTCGGCACACCCGCGGCCGCAGCTGCACGCCCGGCCTGTGGTTCATCGGGCTTCCCTGGCAGCACACACGCGGCTCAGCTCTGCTCGGTTTCGTCGGGGACGACGCCGCCTGGGTCGCCTCCGGCATCTCCGAGCACCACGCCGCCCACCACGTCCCCGGCTGACCACCTTCCCGCCGCAACAAGCGCAAAGGAGAGAAGCGACATGTCCACCGACCAGCGACTCGTCCGCCCAGAAACCTCCCCGCACCGCCCCGACCAGCCCACCAGGGCGTGGCTCCGGCTCCCGGCCGTGCCGCTCCTCACCGGGCAGCTCCTGTTCATCCTCATCACCCAGTTCCACGCCGGCGGCGACGCTAACGACCACCGGTCGATCTTCACCAAGTACGCCGGCAGCTGGGACTGGAAAGGCGTCCACGCGCTCCAGTTCGGTGCAGTCGGTGTCGTCGTCGCCGGTCTGGTCGCCCTGTACTACGCCTTCCAGGCTCAGATCGACCAGCCCGCCTGCGCAGCGCGCACCGGAGCGGTCTTCGCCGTTATTTCGCTGGCCATCTACGGCGTCCTGCAGGCCGTCGACGGCGTCGGCAACAAGCAGGTCGACGCCGCCTGGGAACACGCCTCAGCCGCCGACAAGTCCTCCCGGTTCGCCAGCGCCGAGTCGATGCGCTGGCTCGAGTGGGGCCTAAGCAGCTACCACGCCTACGCGTTCGGACTCGCATTGCTGGGGTTCGCGGCGGCCGCCGTCAGGGTTTCGGCCGTTCCGCGCCCCGTTCCCTACCTGATGGGAGTCTCGGGCCTCGCCTACCTGGCGCAGGGCTGGGTGGCCGGAGCCGACGGCTTCACTGCTACGCACTCGACGCTCATCATCGCGTCTTGGGCCTTCAGCGTCGTGTGGATGACCTGGTTGGCCATCGTCAGCCTGCGTAAGCCACGCTGACCTGGCCGCCCGACGGCTCCCGAAGCCGCTCATGCGCGACTGTTAGGCGTACTGCCACGAGGGCTTGGGACACCTTGCTTCCTTTGACCCCTGACGGCCGGAGCGCGGCCCAAGACCCCCGAATTCGAGCACCGACGCCGGTCTGGCACCACGCCAGATCAGTAGTACTACGACCTGTACTGGTACCAGAGCTCGAACTCACCTCGAGCCTCGGGGACCTCGGCACTCCCCCGCGCTCAGATTACTCACGCACTCGGAGAGGGAGGCTGCCGCAAGCTTTGCGCCAGCGCCCCCACCGGTCGGTGCGCCCAAACGCGAGGTGCCACGGCATGTCCGGCCTTAGCCCCTATCGCCGCGAAGCAGCCGTGTCACTCCGCCGGGAGGCGGAGATAACTCGAGTTGTGCCATGCCGTCGCGAGTCGGTCCGAGCCGAACACGCTAAATGAGCACCTTCCACGTGGTCGAGCTCCTCCCAGGGCGCCCGACACCTTGTGTCTCCTTTCGGCCCCTCGCGGCCCGAGTGCGGCCCAAGACCCCGGGTCCCTGCATCGATGCAGGTCAGGACCGCTGCCCGATCAGAACTACGAAATGTAATCCGGGCCACTGGCGTCGAGTTGCTCGAGGGGTCAACCAGATCCGCCGTAGAGATTTGATGTCATGTGCGCTAACGCCGACACGTCGAATGAAATCGATCCGGAGCACCACAGTGGGCGTGCTGGACGCTCACACATGCCGAAGGCGTAACGGTCACTGCACACAAACCGGCAGGGGCACTCACTGAAAGTGAGCCCAAAGCGAGCCCCACGGCCACCACACGCGGACGGGATCAAACAGCATCACCGCAGGTCAGAGCCGGTTTGAACGAGCAAAGCAACACACTCGACGTGTTCCGTCATCGGGAAGAGGTCGAAGGCCCGCAAGGCCCCCAGCGAGTACCCCAGGTCCCGGAACGTCGCCAGGTCGCGGGCGAGGGCCGCCGGGTCGCAGGCGACGTAGGCGATGGCCCGGGGAGCGCGCTCGACGATCCGGGTCACCACCTCCCGCCGCGCGCCCTCGCGGGGTGGGTCGAGGACCACCAGGTCGAAGGGCTCGTCGTACGCCGACGCCAGCACGCGGTCGACCCGTCCGTGCTCGACGGCGACCGAGGACGGCAGGTTCGACCGGGCGTCCAGGCAGGCCGCGCTCGAGCCCTCCACGGCGACCACGCGACCCGAGGTCCCCACGGCGTCGGCCAGGAACGCGGCGAAGAGGCCGACGCCGGCGTACAGGTCCAGCACCCTCTCCCCCGGCCTGGGTTCGAGGAGTGACAGCACCGTCTCGACCAGCACCCGGGGCGCCTCGACGTGCGACTGCCAGAAGCCGTCCGGCGCGACGCGGAACCCGCGGGTGCCGTACGCCGTCGCCACGGACTCGACATCGCCCGGCGCGCCACCGGCGTCGATCAGGCAGTCGTCGATCTCGACCACCTCGTCCGACCGGTGCACGTGGAGTCCGCGCGCGCCTCCCGGCAGCTCGACGTACCGCATCCGGCTCCGCCAGCGCAGCAACGGCTGGACCTCCTCGACCACGACGTCGAGGTCGAGCCCGGCCAGGCGCTGGAGCTGCTCCTGCACGACGGTGGCCTTCAGCTCGCGCTGCGCGGCCGGGTCCACGTGCTGGAAGTCGCAACCACCACACAGCGCTGGACCGGCGTAGGGGCACGGCGCCTCCACGCGTGCCGACGAGGGCGTGAGCACGGAGACGGCGTCGCCGCGCCAGAACCGGTCACCGTCGGTGCCCTCGGTCACCTCGACGACGACCCGCTCCCCCGGCAGCGCATGGCGCACGAAGACGACCCGCTCCCGGGACGGGCCCTCCGCGCCTTCCCCGACCGAGGAGAGCCGCACCACGCAGTGGCCGCCGTGCGCCACCGGCCCGACCTCGGCCTCGAACCGCTCACCGACGTGCGACCGGCCGCGGGCCCGGCGCTCGCGCGGTCGGCGGGTCACTTGGGCACTTGGCGCTTCGGTGGCACCTGACCGCCCGACCGGACGGTGCCGCGGCGCAGGTCGCCGGCCTTGACCCGCTCGACGTCGCGGCGGGCCCGGTCGCGGGCGATCTCCGAGGACTGCAGCTGGTAGGGCACGGACGTCACCATCACACCGGGCGTGAAGAGCAGCTTGCCCTTCAGGCGCAGCGCCGTCTGGTTGTGCAGCAGCTGCTCCCACCAGCGGCCGACGACGTACTCCGGGATGTAGACCGCGACGACACCTCGTGGGTTGGCCTTCCGGATCTGGACGGCGTACTCCACGATCGGCCGGACGATCTCGCGGTACGGCGAGTACAGGACCTTCAGCGGGATGCCGAGGTTGCGGTCGTCCCACTCCTGCACCAGCGCCTTGGTGGTGGCGTCGTCGGAGGCGACGGTGACCGCCTCGAGCACGTTCGGCCGTGTCGCCTTCGCGTAGGCCAGGGCCCGCAGCGTCGGCTTGTGCAGCTTGGAGACGAGCACGACCGCGTGCACCTTGGTCGGCAGGATGCGGTCCTCGTCGTCCGCCGACAGCTCGCGGCTGACGTTGTCGTAGTGCCGGCGGATCCCCTTCATCAGTGCGAAGAAGCAGCACATCGCGACGATGCTGATCCACGCGCCGGCCAGGAACTTGGTGAGCAGGATGATCACGAAGACGGTCAGGGTCATGCCGAGACCGAACGTGTTGATCGCCCGCGAGCGGAACATCCGCCGCCGGGCCGCCGGGTCGGACTCCGTCTTGAGGTGCCGGGTCCAGTGCCTGATCATGCCGAGCTGGCTGAGGTTGAAGGACACGAAGACGCCGACGATGTAGAGCTGGATCAGCCGGGTGGTCTGGGCGTCGAAGGCCACGATCAGGATGCAGGCGAAGAACGCCAGCACGAGGATGCCGTTGCTGTAGGCGAGCCGGTCGCCACGCGAGCCGAGCGCGCGCGGCATGAAGCCGTCGCGCGCCAGGATCGAGCCCAGCACCGGGAACCCGTTGAACGCCGTGTTGGCGGCCAGGATCAGGATGATCCCGGTCATCGCCAGGACGAACCAGAACCCCGGCGTGAAGCCGTGGAAGACGGCCTTGGACAGCTGGGCCATCACGGTGGGCTGGTCGAAGCCCTTCGGCATGGGGTTCCCGTGCTCGTCCCGCAGTCGGGACACGCTGTCGACGTACTTCAGACCCATGTTGTGGGCCAGCACGACGATGCTCATCAGCATCGTGATCGCGATCGTGCCCAGCAGGAGGAGGGTGGTCGCGGCGTTGTGGCTCTTCGGCTTGCGGAACGCCGGCACGCCGTTCGAGATCGCCTCCACGCCGGTCAGGGCGGCGCTTCCGGAGGAGAACGCCCGGGCCAGCAGGAAGACCAGGGCCAGACCCGTCAGGTGACCGCTGTCGGGATACCCGGACGCCGGGATGATCGTGTCCTTGGCGCTCTCGACGTCGGGGAGGTTCCCGCCCGAGGCCCGGATCGCGCCGACCAGCGCCATGCCGATCACGCCGACCATGAAGCCGTACGTCGGGATCGCGAAGAAGGCGCCCGACTCCCGGACGCCTCGCAGGTTCATCGCCGCCAGCACCACGACGAGCGTGACCGCGACCACCACCTCGTGGTGGGAGATCCAGGGGATGGCCGAGGCGGCGTTCTGCACCCCGGACGAGACCGACACGGCCACGGTGAGGACGTAGTCGACCAGCAGCGCCGAGGCGACCGTGACCCCGGCGGACTGCCCGAGGTTCACCGTCGCCACCTCGTAGTCGCCACCACCGCTGGGGTAGGCGTGCACGTTCTGCCGGTACGACGCCACCACGGTGAGCATCACCACGGCCACGGCGATGCCGATCTTCCAGGAGAAGGCGTACGCCGACGCCCCGGCCAGCGACAGGGTCAGGAAGACCTCGTCGGGGGCGTAGGCCACCGAGGAGAGGGCGTCGCTGGCGAACACGGGCAGGGCGATCCGCTTCGGAAGCAGCGTCTCGCCGAGCTGGGAGCTCCGCAGCTTCCTGCCCAGCAGAATGCGCTTGGAGACATCGCCGACACCCACGAGGGGACAGGATACGGTTTCCCCCGTGCACGTCGTGATCATGGGATGTGGCCGGGTCGGCTCGACCCTCGCTCGCGACCTCGAAGAGCGCAACCACACCGTCGCGGTCATCGACAGCGAGCCGGACAGCTTCCGTCGCCTCGGACCGGGCTTCAACGGCGACAAGATCACCGGCTACGGCTTCGACCAGGAGGTCCTGGAGAAGGCCGGCATCCGGCGCGCAGACGCGTTCGCGGCCGTCTCGAGCGGCGACAACTCCAACATCATCGCCGCGCGTGTCGCGCGCGAGACCTTCGGCATCGACCAGGTCGTGGCCCGTATCTACGACCCCGGTCGCGCCGAGGTCTACCAGCGCCTCGGCATCACGACCGTCGCCACGGTGAAGTGGACCGCCGACCAGGTGCTGCGGCGTCTGCTGCCGGCCGGGGCCGAGCCGGACTTCCGCGACCCCTCCGGCACGATCCGGGTCGACCAGGTGCCGGCTCCCACCAGCTGGGTCGGCCGCCGCACCGTCGACTTCCAGGCCGCCACGAAGTCGCGGATCGCCTGGATCGACCGCCTCGGCGAGGGCATGCTGCCGACGATCGACAGCGTGATCCAGGAGGGCGACCTGCTCCACCTGGTCATGCGCGAGGAGAACGCCGCCGGCGCCTACAAGGTCATCAACGAAGGCCCGGAGGACTGAGGCCATGCGAGTCGCCATCGCCGGAGCCGGCGCCGTCGGTCGCTCGATCGCCCGCGAGCTGATCACCAACGGACACGAGGTCCTGCTCATCGACAAGGACTCCCGCGCGATCAGGCCGGAGCGCGTGCCCGACGCGGAGTGGCTGCTGGCCGACTCCTGCGAGCTGTCCTCGCTCGAGGAGGCGCACCTCGACCGCTGCGACGTCGTGATCGCCGCGACCGGCGACGACAAGGTCAACCTGGTCACCTCGCTGCTGGCGAAGACCGAGTTCGCCGTGCCCCGCACGGTCGGGCGGGTCAACCACCCGAACAACGAGTGGCTGTTCAACGAGGCCTGGGGCGTCGACGTCAACGTCTCGACCCCGCGCATCATGTCGGCACTCGTCGAGGAGGCCGTCACCGTCGGCGACCTGGTCCGCCTGTTCACGTTCCGCCAGAGCAACGCCAACCTCGTCGAGCTCACCCTGCCCGAGGACTCGCCGTACGTCGGGAAGCCGTCGGGGCTCATCCCCTTCCCGGAGAACGTCGCGCTGGTGACGATCCTGCGCGACGGTCAGGTCTACCCGCCCGACGGGGAGCAGCCGGTCGAGGCCGGCGACGAGCTGCTGTTCGTGGTCTCGGCCGATGTCGAGAACGAGCTGGAGTCGCTGCTCAACCCTGACCACGTGCGGGAGTGACCTCGCCGGGCTGGAGCGGGGTGTGGTTGCGGCTGAGCAGCCAGGACATCCCGCCCAGTGCGGCCAGCTGCAGCGGCCAGCCCATCGCGATCTTGAGCACGCCGAGCGCCGCGACCGCGGTGTCGGCGGAGATCGAGCCCGAGTGGCCGGCGATCCAGATCGGCCCCTGCACCAGGGCGCGCACCGCGCAGGGCAGCACCAGCAGCCAGGTCAGCCGGGTGCACAGCCGCACCACCTGGCGGTCGTCGTGCCAGCTCGTCGGGTCGCCGGTGACGCTGCCGATCATGAACCCGACCAGCGGCCACCCGGTGACACAGGTGAGCCCCATGACCACGGCGTACCCGGTGTTGTAGAGCAGTCCCGGGACGAAGTACGCCAGCGCCTGGTCGTCGGCACTGCCACCCCGGGAGGCGGCCAGGTGCACGAAGAACCAGCCGATCGCGATGCCGACCAGCGCGTTGACGGAGAACTTCACGGTCTGGCGCTGGACGAGCCGGACCACCAGCTCCAGCACCGCCACGCCGACGCTGGCACCGAGGGCCAGCCCGAGCTCGCGGGAGGTCAGCCACACCACCGTGAACATCAGGGTGGGGACCGCCGCCTCGACCATGCCGCGTCGTCCACCGAGGGCCACGCCGAGCTGGTGGCGCACCAGGGCCTCGACGGTGTCGGTCGTCGGGGGCGCAGAGGTCATGGGGTGTCCCTTGGTCGTGCGGCCGGCGGCGGCGTGCCGAGGCGCTCGGCGCGTGCGGTCAGGAGGGCATCAAGGTATAGCGCGGGTTGTAGATGATGCGGTCACCGCCGTGCCGGCCGACCCGGCCCTCCACCTCGACGGACCGGCCCGGGGTGATCGCCGCGATCTCGCGGCGACCCAGCCAGACCAGCACCAAGGAGCCGGAGCCGTCGAACAGCTCGGCCTCCAGCGCCGGCACGCCACCCCGCGGCCGGAGAGTGACGGTCTTGAGGGTGCCCCGCAGCCGCACCGGCTGCCGGTCGGAGCAGTCCGCGATCAGGTCGCAGTGACCCGCCCTCGTGGTCGCCCGGAGCTCCTTCGCGTGCTGGTCGTCGGCGTTGGCCCAGCTGCTGATCGTGCGTCGCAGCTTGCTCTTCTCGCCCATGCCACAAGAGTAGTTCGTCGGTCCAGGATCAGGTGAGTCGTTGGGCGTCGTCCGGCAGCACCAGCGGGAGCGCGTCACCGACCGGCATCGCCTGGCTCCCCCGGTGGACGACGACTGCGGCCAGCGCGTCCTCCCAGCCCTGCGCCTGCTCGGGCTCGACCGGCTCTCCGAGGAACGTCGCGCGGAGCAACCAGCGTGCGCCGTTCACCCCGATGATCCGCGACGGCTGCATGGCCTGGGTCCCGTCGGGGAGCACGACCTGCATCTGGCACATCAGCTCGGTGCCCCAGCGACCCTCACGCTCGGTGGCGGTGCCACCGTGCCGCGAGATGTCGGCCGCGATCTGCGGACGGACCTCGCTCCACAGGTCGCCGTTGCGCGGAGCCGCGAACGCGCGCAGCTCGAGGGCTCCCTCGTCCGCGGCCAGCATCACCGACTGCACCACCCCGGTGTCCTCGTCGACCTGGAGCCGCAGCTCGGCGCCCTCGCGCGGGGGCACCCGCAGCGAGCCGAGGTCGATCCGGTCCGTCCCGTCGTCGGGCAGGGCCTCGGAGTCCCAGGGACCGGTGTCGCCGGTCTCCTCGGCGGACTCGTCCTCGATGTCGGCCAGCCCGGGCTCGTCCGGCTCCGAGCGAGACCTACGGCGGAACATCAGCACGACTCCCAGAGGTGTGTCACGAGCGGGGGGCGGGCTCCCGCGGACCGGCGGCCAGTCCGGCGGAGCCTCCGGTGGAACCGTATCCCCCGCTGCCCCGCACCGACTCCGGCAGGGCGTCCACCTCGGTGAGGACCGCCTGCTCGACCCGCTGGAAGACCAGCTGGGCCACCCGGTCGCCCCGTCGCAGCTCGACCGACTCGGTGGTGTCGTGGTTGATCAGCAGCAGCTTGACCTCGCCGCGGTAGCCGGCGTCGATCGTGCCCGGAGTGTTCACCAGGGACAGCCCGTGCCGGGCGGCGAGGCCCGACCGCGGGTGGACCAGGGCGACGTACCCCTCCGGGAAGGCGATCGAGATGCCGGTCGGGACCAGCGCCCGCTCGCCGGGCGCCAGGGTGACGTCGACGGTGGTCATCAGGTCGGCGCCGGCGTCGCCGGGATGGGCGTACGCCGGGAGCGGGAGGCCGCGGTCGAGCCGCAGCACGGCGACGGGCAGCCCGGACTCGGTCACGTCCGGACCCTATCGACCTCGTGGGGCCCGGTGGCGACGTGGCTGCCGACGTGGTGGCTGACGTGGTGGTGACGTCGTCGAGACGTGGTGGCGCTCCGGCGGCGACCCGATGCCGACATGGTTGGGTGTGCGATGTGACGGAGACGCCGACCACCCACCACGAGCGGCTCAGCGTGCCGTTCCGCTGGTGGGTGCAGGGCACGATGCTGGTGGCGACGTTCTGGCTGGCGTTCGTGGTGGCGATGCCGGCGCTCGCCGCCTGGTCCGCCACGGCGGTCCTGCTGCTGGCGATGGCCGGGCTGTTCCTCGGGTACGGCGCGCCGCGGGTCGACGTCGAGGGTGGTTGGCTGCGGGCGGGTCGGGCGCGGATCGCGGGCGAGTTCCTCGCGGACGCGGAGCCGCTCGACGCGGCCGAGACCCGTCGCGTCGCCGGGCCGGGAGCCGACGTCCGGGCCTACCTGATGCTGCGGCCCTACCTGAAGCGGGCCGTGCGGGTGACCGTCCGGGACGACCGGGACCCCACGCCGTACTGGCTCGTCAGCAGCCGCGACCCGGAGCACCTGGCTGCCGCCATCCGGGTGATCTCGGGCTCGGGTGCCCCGCGATAGCCTGCCGACATGGCTGACTCCGGCGGTAGCAAGATCTGGACCGTCTTCTCCCTCGTCTCCGCGCTCGGTGCGGCGGCCCTGGCGAAGAAGGCCCTCGACACCGGCTGGCGCGCCGCCACCGGGAAGCACCCGCCGGAGAACCCGGCCGATCCCGACGTCCAGATGGGCGAGGCGGTCGCCTGGGCGATCGTCAGCGGGACCTTCGTGGCGCTCGCCCGGATGCTCGCCCAGCGCCGGGCCGCCCACTACTACCGCCGCTCGGCCGGCCACCTGCCCCCGCAGCTGCAGAAGGACTGACCGCCCTCGGTGGTTGAGGAGGTCGCCCTGCGACCGCGCCCTCGGTGGTTGAGGAGTCGCCCTGCGACCGCGCCGTCGGTGGTTGAGGAGGTCGCTCTGCGACCGTCTCGAAACCAACGAAAACGGTGCCCGGGGCACTGCCCCGGACACCGTTGCTGGATTTCGACTCGCGGTCACGACTTCGCGAGCTCGGTCGCGCGCTCGCTCAATCTGCTCGAGCCCACGCCGGCCGTTCGTGCCTCACGGTCGGCTGCTCAGGCAGCACAGTCTCGGCAGATCAGCCGCTTCTCGTCGGCGAGCTGACTGCGGTGGTGCACCAGGAAGCAGCTCATGCACGTGAACTCGTCCTCCTGGCGCGGCATCACCTCGACCGCCAGCTCCTCGTGCGAGAGGTCGGCGCCGGGCAGCTCGAAGGACTCGGCGGCTTCGGCCTCGTCCTCGTCGACCTTGCCGGAGTTCTTGTCGTGTCGACGCGCCTTGAGCTCTTCGATGCTCTCTTCTGACTGGTCTTCCTCGTTCTTGCGAGGTGCGTCGTAGTCGGTGGCCATTCCTGTCTTTTCTCTCCCCATCCTCAGCAGCCGATGCGCAGCGCCGCTCGTCGGCGCGCCGATTGTGCCCGAAGTCGGTCGAGACCGCACCTTCGTTCCGCACCGTGTGTCGTGAACAGAAGGTGACCCGCCGCTATTCCCCTGCTCCGGGGCCGGTCGCGGGGCCCTCGCCGCCCACGTACCCCGCGTCGACGACCGCAGACCGGAACTCCGCGAAACCGTCCCGGGGAGCGCAGATCAGCAGCCGTTTGCCGCCGGGCGAACGGGCGACCTCGAGGATGCCACCCGCCTCCAACACCACCAGCCCGGCGGCCGCGTGGTCCCAGATGTGGGCCCCCTCCTCGACGTAGGCGTCGAGGGTGCCGGACGCCACCCCGCACAGGTCGAGGGCACAGGAGCCGAGCCGCCGGAGGTCGCGCACCCGCGGCAGCAGCCGGGCCATGTACGCCGCCTGGCGCGCGCGGGCGGGCTGCTCGTAGTTGAAGCCGGTGGCGACCAGCCGCTCGCCCAGGGGTACGACGGGCCGGGGGCGGACCGGCCGGCCGTTGCAGGTCGCGCCTCCCCCGAGCGTCGCGACGTACTCCAGTCCCAGGGCGGGGGCCACGACGACCCCGGCGACCACCTCGCCGTCGACCTCGGCGGCGATGCTGACGGCGAAGTGCGGCAGGCCGTAGAGGTAGTTCACGGTGCCGTCGATCGGGTCGACGATCCAGACCACTCCGGAGGTGCCCGGGAGGTCGTCACCCTCCTCGCCGACGAGCCCGTCCTCGGGTCGGGCCCCGAGCAGCCGCTCCTTGACCAGTGCCTCGGCGGCCTGGTCGGCCTCGGTCACGACGTCCGTGTCGCTGGACTTGGTGCCGGCCACCTGGACACCCTCGGTGCGCAGCCGCACGACCAGGGCGCCGGCCTCCCGGGCCGTGGCGAGCGCGAGGTCGCGGAGCTCCTCGGACGTGGGGCTCACGCGGCTCCGCCCAGGGCGGGCTGCTCGCCCCGGGGGTTGGGGCAGCAGCCGGCGGCGCACAGGTCCCAGCACGGCGGGTCGCCGCCGACGGCGACCCGGTCCACGGCCTCGCCCCGCTCGACGGCCGCGCGCTCGACCAGCAGGTCGCGGACCATCGCCACGAAGCGTGCGTCGGTTCCCGACGTCGGCACCCGGACCGCGTCGAGGCCGAGCCGCTGCGCCGTCTCCAGGGCCTCGGTGTCGAGGTCGTAGACGACCTCCATGTGGTCGGAGACGAAGCCGATCGGCACCAGCACCACGGACCGCACACCCTCGCCCGCGAGCTTCTCGAGGTGGTCGTTGACGTCGGGCTCGAGCCAGGACACCTGCGGCGGCCCGGACCGCGAGCAGAACACCAGGTCGGCCGGGTGCTCCCGCCCGGTGACGGTCGCGACCCGGTCGGCGACGTACGCCGCGGCGTTGCGGTGCTGCGCCAGGTAGGCGCCGCCCTGCGGCCCGCTGCCGGCGTTCATCGACTCGGGGATCGAGTGGGTCACGAAGACCAGACGGGCGTCCGGTCGGTCGGCGACGGCCGCGGTCACCGCGTCGACGACGGGATCGAGGAACCCGGGGTGGTTGTAGTACGACCGCAACCGGTCGAGGCGAGGCGCCCCCTCGCCGGCCGCGGCGTCGGCCACCGCGAGGTCCTCGCGGTACTGCCGGCACGAGGAGTACGACGAGTAGGCGCTGGTGACGAAGCACGCCGCGCGGGTCACGCCGTCCTTGCGCATCCGGGTCACGGTGTCGGTCAGGTAGGGGTCCCAGTTGCGGTTGCCCCAGTAGACCGGGATCTCGATCCCGTGGGCTCGCAGGTCGTCGCGGATCGCCTCGAGCAGCGCCCGGTTGAGGTCGTTGATCGGCGACCGGCCGCCGAGCAGGACGTAGTGCTCGCCGACCTCCTCCAGCCGCTCGCGCGGAATCCCCCGCCCGCGGGTGACGTTCTCGAGGAACGGCACGATGTCGTCCTCCTTCTCCGGGCCGCCGAAGGACACCAGGAGCAGCGCGTCGTACGGCGAGACGGGAGAGGGGGGCATGTCGTCATGGTGCCCTACGCTCCGAGCACGATGTTCACCCGCTACCGCACCGTGCTGACGCACTCAGGTGCGTGGCGGTTCAGCCTCACCGCCTTCGTCGCCCGCCTGCCGATCTCCATCTCGACGCTCGGCATCGTCCTGCTGGTCACCGGGGTCGGCCACTCCTACGGGTTGGCGGGCGCGCTGTCGGCGAGCTTCACGATCGCCAGCGGGCTCTCGTCGGTCGTCCAGGGACGGTTGTTCGACCGACTCGGCCAGGCGCTGGTGCTCCCGATCGTCATCACGGCGTACGCCGTCGGTGTGATCGGTCTCGTCACGTCCGTCGAGGCGGACTCGCCCACGATGGTGTCGTTCGCCTCCGCCTTCGTGGCCGGCGCGGCGTACCCACCGATCGGCTCGGTCGTGCGAGCCCGCTGGTCCCACGTGCTCGCCGGGCGTCCCGACGATGTGCAGACGGCGTACGCCCTGGAGTCGGTGATCGACGAGGTCATCTTCGTGATCGGGCCGACCCTGGCGACCGTGCTCGCGACCCAGTGGCACCCGTGGGCCGGTCTCGGCCTCGCCCTCGTGACCGGTGTCCCCGGCACGCTGCTGCTGGCCGCGCAGCGGCGGACCCAGCCGATCCCCCACGTGGCCCGGCAGACGCCCGGGCCGCGACCCGCCATGCCGTGGACCCCGGTCGTCCTGCTGGCGTGCGTCTCGTTCGCGCTGGGGGCGCTGTTCGCGGCGGCCGAGGTGAGCACCGTGGCGTTCTCCGCGGAGCAGCACGCCAAGCCGCTCGCCGGCGTCCTGCTCGCGTGCTGGGCGGCCGGCAGCATGGTGGCGGGGCTGCTCACGGGGACCCTGGTCTGGCGGCGCAGCCCGATCGCGCGCGTCCGGGCCGGCTGCGTCCTGCTCGCCGTCGTCATCGCTCCGACCACGTTCGTCGGCTCGATGGCGGTGATGGGCGTCGTCCTGTTCGTGGCGGGGTTCGGCGTCGCGCCGACCCTGATCGCCCTCTTCTCCGGGATCGAGCAGGGTGTGCCCGCCGGCCGGCTGACCGAGGGCATCGCGATCAGTCACACCGGTCTCGCTGCCGGGCTGGCACCGGGTGCCTGGCTCTCCGGCATCGTCATCGATGCCCAGGGCGCGTCGCCTTCCTACCTCGTCGCCCTGGGGGGCGGCGTCATGGCGGCCCTCGTCTCGTTGGCGGTGCCGTCCTCGTTCGGCTCGGCCGGCGTCCGCGAGCGGGGCGGGGCCGGCGAGCTGCGGGTGCACTAGCCCGATGTTCGACCGCTACCGCCGCGTCCTCAGCGTGCCCGGGGCCCTGCGCTTCAGCGGGTCGGCGCTGGTCGCGCGGATGCCGATCTCGATGGACACGATCGGGATCGTGCTGCTGGTCACCGGCGTCGGCCACTCCTACGGACTCGCGGGCGTCCTGTCGGCGTCGTACCTCCTGGCAGCGGCCGCGCTGGCGATCCCGCAGGCCCGGCTGGTCGACCGGCTGGGGCAGGGGCCGGTCCTGGTCGTTGCGGCGGCGGTGTTCGCGGTGGCGATGACATCGTTCGTGGTGGTCGTCCGCTCCGGCGGCCCGGAGTGGGCGGCGTTCACCGCAGTCCTGGTCGCCGGAGGCGCGTTCCCCCAGATCGGCGCGTGCGTGCGTGCCCGCTGGTCGCACGTGCTCGACGAGGCCCACGAGATCGACACGGCGTACGCTCTCGAGTCGGCGGTGGACGAGGTCGTCTTCATCACCGGCCCGATCGTGATCACGGTCGTCGCGACGACGTGGAGCCCCGTCGCAGCGCTGGGCATCGCGATCCTCTCCGGCACGGCCGGCACCCTGTTCTTCGCGACCCAGCGGTCGACCGCTCCGGTGGCGGCCCCACGCGTCCGTGGCGCCGGCGTGCAGCGGCTCCGGGTGGCGGTGCTCGGCCCCGTGTGCCTGGTCTGGGTGGCGCTCGGCGCGCTGTTCGGAGCGGCCGAGGTGACCACCGTCGCGTTCGCCACGGAGCACGGACACCGGGGGCTCGCCGGTTTCCTGCTGGCCATCTGGGCGGCCGGGAGCCTGATCGCGGGAGTGATCACCGGCCTGGTGCACTGGCGGGTCGGCCCCTCCACGCGGCTGCGGTGGGGTGCCGTCGCGATGTTCGTCGCGATGATCCCGCTGAGCGTGATCGGGTCGCTGCCGGTGATGGCGATCTGGCTGTTCGTGGCCGGGTTCGCCATCGCCCCCACCGGGATCGCCGGCTTCTCCCTGGTCGAGAAGAACGTCCCGCGCTCGCGGCTGACCGAAGGCATGACGCTCGTCGAGACCGCGGCGGTCGCCGGGGTCGCTCCCGGCGCCGCCATCGCGGGCCACGTGATCGACAGCCACGGCGCCTCGGCGGCGTACCTCGTCTCCCTCGTCGCGGGACTGGTCGCGGCCGCCGCGGCGTTCACCTCGCACGAGAATGCGACGACGAGGACCTAGGCTCGGCGCGTGCGGTGGCAGAACTGGTCGGGTCTGGAGTCGGCCGAGCCCCGGGAGGTGCGGTCGCCCGTCTCCGCCGAGGACGTCGTCGCGTCAGTCGTCGCGGCGCGCGAGGCAAGCAGCACGGTGAAGATGGTCGGCACCGGACACTCCTTCACCGGCATCGCCTCACCCGGCGACACGATGCTGCGACCCGACCGGCTGTCCGGGATCGTCGGGGTGGACCGCGAGGCGATGACCGTCACGGCGTACGCCGGCACCCGGCTGCAGGCGCTCAACGAGGAGCTCGAGCGCCGCGGCCTCTCCCTGCACAACATGGGTGACATCGCCGAGCAGACCCTGGCCGGTGCGGTGTCCACCGGGACCCACGGGACGGGCGGCGTCGCCGCCGGGCTGGCGGCCCAGCTGGCCGGTTTCCAGCTGGTGACCGGCACCGGGGAGATCCTGGACGCCTCCCCCTCCGGGAACGCCGACCTCTTCGACCTCGGCCGGGTCGGCCTCGGCGCGCTCGGGATCCTGACCACGGTCACGTTCGCCGTCGAGCCGCTGTTCCTGCTCGAGGCCGACGAGCAGCCGATGTCGTGGGACGAGGCCCTCGGGTCGTTCGACGAGATGGTGGCCGAAAGCCATCACTGCGACATGTACTGGTTCCCCCACACCGACCGGATGCTGACCAAGCGCAACAGCCGGCTCGACGCCGACGTCTCCGAGGCCCGGCCCGTCGGGCGCGTCCGCGGCTGGGTGGACGACGAGCTGCTGTCCAACACGGTCTTCGGCGCCCTCACCGCGACGGCCAACCGCGCCCCCGCGGTCATCCCGAGGATGAACCGGCTCTCGGCCCGCGCCCTGTCGGCGCGGACCTACAGCGACGTCGCGCACCGGGTCTTCACGTCGCCGCGCCGGGTCGTCTTCCGGGAGATGGAGTACGCCGTGCCGCGGGCGGCCGGTCTGGACGCGCTGCGCGAGGCGCGGCGTGTGGTGGAGAGGTCGCGGTGGCGGATCAGCTTCCCGGTGGAGATCCGGGTCGCCCCGGCCGACGACGTCGCGCTCTCGACGGCGTACGACCGGGACTCCTTCTACCTGGCCTTCCACACCCATCACCGCTCCGACTGGGCGACGCACGCGGCGTACCTCGAGGCGATGGAGGCGATCCTGCGCGACCACGACGGCCGGCCGCACTGGGGCAAGCTGCACACGCGCACCGCCGCCGACCTGGCGCCGGCGTACCCGCGGTTCGGCGAGTTCGTGGCCCTGCGCGACCGGCTCGACCCCGACCGGGTGTTCGCCAACGACTACCTGCGGCGGGTGCTCGGGGCCTGACCGGACCGCTCGGATCGGGGTGTGGCGCGCCGCACGGCCAACCGGACGGGGGACCCCCGCTGGCGTAGGCTCGGCCGCACCGGAGCAGGACGGCAGGAGCGGGGCGGGAGCAAACGGCCATGGTGCACCTCAGGCTCACCGGGGTGAGCGAGGACGGCCGGAAGCTCGTGCTCGTCAGCGACGCGAGGGTGGAGTTCACCGTCGACGTCGACGACCGGCTCCGGACGGCCGTGGCGGGCGACTGGCCCGACCAGGGTGACGACCAGGGAGCGACCGGCCAGTTGGAGAGTCAGATGCAGTCCACGCTTCGCCCACGTGACATCCAGGCGAGGATCCGGGCCGGGGAGACCCCCGAGTCCGTGGCCCAGGTCGCCGGCACCTCCGTCGACAAGGTGATGCCGTACGCCGCGCCCGTGCTGGCCGAGCGTCAGCACGTCGCCGAGCGCGCCCAGCGCGCCTCCATCCGCCGCCGGCCCGCCGACGTCGGCGTGATCTCGACCGCGCGCACCCTGGGCGACGCCGTCGGCAGCCACCTGCGCTCGCACAACGTCGACCCCGAGACCGTGACCTGGGACGCCTGGCGACGCGAGGACGGGCGCTGGACGCTGACCGGCTCCTACACGACCACCGACCGCGTCGGGGCGGCCCACTTCTCCTTCGACGCACCGGGGAACTACGTCGTCGCCGACGACGACGACGCCCACTGGCTGCTCGGCGAAGTGGCGGAGGCACCGGAGGAGGAGGCGGCCGAGGAGGCCGCCCGCGACGACCTCTCGGACGCGCGGAGACGCCGGCTGTCCGCCGTACCCGCGGAGGAGCTGCCGCTCGGCGACGACGCCATCGAGCTGGTCAGCGAGGACCCCGAGCCCGCGGTCGCCCGCGACCGCGCCGAGGAGACCGCGGCGCTGGGCGCCGAGGCGCCGGTCGAGGCCTACCTCGACTCGGCTCCCGCCCTGGAGACCGAGACCGAGGACGCCGACGTGAGCGACGCCGACGAGCACGACGACGACGAGCACGACGACCCGCGCCGCGACGAGCCGCCGTCGAGGAAGCCGGTCAAGAAGACCCGCGGCCGGGCCTCCGTCCCGAGCTGGGACGAGATCATGTTCGGCTCCGGCGACGAGGACCACGCCTAGCGTCCTTGCGGTGCCCTTGAGGCGCTCTTATCGAGCACGTGCAGTGGACACCCCTCGTCGGGTGCGTTCACTGGTGAGGACGGACCCCGCGCCGTCTGACCCCGGGCGACTAGTCCCCTCCGACCGAACGGTCGCTTCTCTGCCGAACCCCGGTTCCGGCACTCCGGATGCGCCTACCTTCGAGCTCTGGCTCTGGACCGAGGGGTGCTCAGAGACACGCGCGAACGCCGGGGGGCTCGACCGACACGGGGAGGCCGAGCTCCTCGGAACCAACCGACTCGTCACTCCCTCGAGTCGTCGACGAAGCCCGGCAGCTCGGGGTCAGCTGCCGGGCTTCGCCACGTGTCGGCGGGTCGTCGCGGGCGTGGCACAATCGCCCGCGCGATGGCTGAACTCCACTTCTTCACCGGCACGATGGACTCGGGCAAGAGCACGCTGGCACTCCAGACCAACCACAACCACGCGGCGCGGGGCCGGTCCGGGCGCATCTTCACCACCCACGACCGCGCCGGCGAGGCCATCTTGTCCAGCCGCCTCGGGCTGGCCCACGACGCGATCGAGGTCGAGGGAGACTTCGACTTCTGGCGGTACGTCGTGGACTCGCTGACCGCCGGCGCCCGGATCGACTACCTGGTCTGCGACGAGGCGCAGTTCTACTCCCCCGCCCAGATCGACCAGCTGGCCAAGGTCGTCGACGAGCTCCAGATCGACGTCTTCGCGTTCGGGATCCTCAGCGACTTCCGCACCCGCCTGTTCCCGGGCAGTGCGCGCCTGGTCGAGCTCGCCGACCGGATGAACGTCCTCCAGGTCGAGGCTCTGTGCTGGTGCGGCAAGCGCGCCACCCACAACGCCCGGACCGAGGACGGCGTCATGGTCGTCGAGGGCGAGGTGATCGTGGTCGGCGACGTCGACTCCGACGAGGGCCCTCCGGCCGAGGTCGCCTACGAGGTGCTCTGTCGGCAGCACCACCGCCGCCGCATGACCGCCGCCCGGGCCCGCGCCGTGGCGCTTTCGCCCGAGCCCCTGCCGTTCGGATCCTGATCCGACGTTTGCGAGCCCCGGCATGCGGGGAGGTTCCTTGCGCACATCTCGGGAGGTGACGGGTGACCATCCAGATCGACCACGAGGCGTTCGACCGCGCGACCAGGCTGGTGGCGGAGATCGCCGACGGACTGCGGCAGGAGCACCAGAAGGTCCAGGGTGAGGTCGGGGATCTGCTGGCGGGCAGCTGGCACGGTGAGGCGGCCGACCAGTTCGGCCAGGCCTGGCGCCAGTGGTGCCGCGGCATGGACGACATCCTGAGCGGGATCGGCCTGCAGAACGCCCTGCTCGGCGTGGTCCGCGCCGACCTGGACCGCACCGACGCGTCCCGCCGGATGGCGGCCGACGCGTTGCACGCCCGGCTCGGGGAGGCGTGATGCCGGTCCGCTACAAGGTCGACCTCGACGAGCTCCAGCACGTGATCGACAGCCTCGACGCCTTCCAGCGCACGCTCGACGGACAGCTCGCGGCGCTCGACAAGGTCAACGGCGAGCTCCACGTCACCTGGGAGGGCGAGGCCGCCCGGGCCAACACGGTGGCCCACGCCAAGCTCACCCACGGCGCGCGCGAGGTCCACCGCGCCCTGGTCGCGATGCACGCCGCGGCCCGGCAGGCCCACACCAGCTACCAAGCGGCGGCCGACGCCAACGTGCAGACCTGGAAGCAGGTCCGATGAGCGTCCCCATCGACGTGCAGGGCACCGGGTACGTCGACGCCGTCTCCGAGCTGGCCGGGGCCAACCGCGGCGTCGTCGACCTGATGAACGCCCTGACCGACGCCGTCTACTCCTGCGGGGGCATGGCCGGCACCGACACCGGTGGCGAGGAGTGGGCCTCACAGTACGACCCGGCCGCCGCACAGCTCGTCGAGGCCGGGTGCACGCTCGGTGACGCCCTCGCCAGCATGGCCAACCTGCTGAACGGGTCGCTGGTCAACCACAAGGGCGCCGAGTACGGCGCGATGATCTACCCGGGAGCGCCGACCGACGGTGACGAGAACCCCGACCACGGCACGATGTCGCTCTCCGCGCCGGCGCCCCCGAGCGCCCGGGGTGGCACGGGCGACCAGCCCGGCTGGTGGCACTGGATCGCCGGCCACGTCGAGGGGCTGCTGTGGCCGGATGCCGACACCGGCAAGCTGCGGTCGGCCGGGCGGGCGTGGGTCAACGCCGGCGACAAGCTCTCCGGCTACCAGTACTCCGTCGACGCCGCCGAGAGCGCCGTCGTGGCCGAGCAGTCCCCCGAGATCGACGACGTGCTGGCCGCCTGCTCCGAGATGCGCGGTCACATCACCGCCATCGCCCAGGCGTTCACCGCGATCGGCAACGCCTGCAACGACTACGCCCAGTCCGTCGACGACCACCACCAGGAGGTCGAGGACGAGCTGAAGAGCTTCATCGAGTGGACCGTCGCGATCGAGGCCGGCGGCGCGGTCCTCGGCTTCTTCACCCTCGGCCTCGGCGAGGGCGCGGCCCAGGCCGCCGAGGGCGCCGAGGTCGCGAACGCCGCGTCGAAGGTCGTCCGGATCCTCAAGGACCTGGTGGAGTTCGCCCGCACCGTGGTCACCACCATCCGGACCGCCGTGGAGAGCATCGGCGAGGTCGTCGTGCGGCTCGAGAAGTTCGTGGACGCCAGGCTCGTGCGGGCGATGACCGCGGTCGGCGACGACCTCGCCCGCGACATCCCGGCCGACCTCAAGGCGATCGAGGGCACCGGTGCACTCACCGAGCGCGAGCTGCAGGCCATCGACTTCTACACCGGTCCCGGCTACACCGACCTCAACAACTACCTGCGTGGCATCGCCGACAAGGTCGCGAACGGCACGGCCACCCGGTCGGAGCTGGAGGCCTACAGCAAGGCCGTGTCCGAGGGCCTGGCCAAGATCCCGACGTACACCGGGGAGACGCTGCGCGGCACCAACCTCCCCCAGGGCGTGCTCGACTCCATCGACTCGACCGGCCGGTTCTCCGACCCGGCGTTCCTGAGCAGCTCGACCAGCGAGACGGTGGCCCAGGGCTTCCGCGCCGACGGCAACGCGATGCTGCACATCGACGGCACCGGCGGCCACGACGTCGCCTCCTTGGCGCACTACGGCACGGGCGAGGCCGAGGTGCTGTTCGACAAGGGCACGGAGTTCGACGTGCTGCGGAAGGTCTGGAACCCCGATGGATACTGGGACATCTACCTGAAGGAGACACCATGAGTGCCTCGCCGGCCGAGCAGCTGGACGCCCTGCTGTCCGCGCTCGACAAGCTGCCGCCGTACCGCGGGCTCAGCTACCGCGGGTACGCCGGGCGCCAGGGCGAGGGCTTCCAGCGCCCGCAGGCCAGCGGTGTCCTGGTCGCGACGTCGCGCGACCCTCGCGTGGCCACCGAGAACTTCTCCACCGACGGGGTGTACGCCGTGATCGGCAGCCTCGGGCGCGACATCGCCGCCCTCGGCAGCCGGCCGCAGGAGCAGGAGGTCGTCTTCCGGCCGGGCTCGGTGTTCCTGCCGATCGAACGCTTCGAGGTCGACGGCCTCGAGGTCGCGGTCGTGGAGGAGATCGACCCCCGGCGCGACCCCGACGAGCAGCCCCCCTTCACCCTCGACCAGCTCAAGGACCAGATGCGGGCCGCGATCCATGACGCGCGTCAACGGCCCGAGGTCGACGACGTGACGGTGGGCAAGTTCGTCGGCCCGTTGCGGTGATCCGGCCCGGACTGCTGCTCGGGATCGACGACCTGGACGGCCTCGACGCCGTCGTGGTGGACACGCGCCTGGCGCTGACCGGCGCGACCGGACGCGAGCGGTACGACGCCGGACACCTCCCGGGCGCGGCGTACCTCGACGTCGACGACGACCTCGCCGGACCGCCCGGTCCGGGCGGACGCCATCCGCTCCCCGACCCCGACCGCTTCGTCGCCGCCGTCCGGCGTGCCGGGATCTCCCGCGGCTCGCGGGTCGTGGCGTACGACGACGGGCCGGGCACCGCGGCGGCGCGGCTGTGGTGGTTGCTGCGCGACTACGGCCACGACGACGTGCTGGTGCTCGACGGCGGCCTGGCCGCCTGGACCGCGAGCGGACGACCGGTGTCGACCGAGCCGGTGCACGCTCCGGCCGGTGACTGGGACGGTCGCCCGGGCCGGCTGCCGGTCGTCGAGGCCGACGGGTTGCCGGCGCTGGCGCGCGACGGCGTGCTGATCGACGTGCGCGCCGCCCCGCGCTTCCGCGGCGAGCACGAGCCGATCGACCCGGTGGCCGGGCACGTCCCCGGTGCCCGCAACGCGCCGCTGACCGAGAACACCGACGAGTCGGGCCGGTTCCGGCCGGACGTCGAGCTCCGTCGCCGCTTCGAGTCGCTCGGCGTGCGCGACGGCCAGTCGGTCGCGGCGTACTGCGGGTCCGGCGTGACCGCCACGCAGACCCTGCTCGCGCTCCGGCTCGCCGGGTTCGACGACGCCGCGCTGTACCCGGGGAGCTGGAGCGAGTGGGTCACCGACCCCGCACGCCCGGTCGCCGGCGGCGACGGCTGAGGACAGCTCACTTGCCGACGACGCAGAGGCGTCCCGGCTTGTCTTCGAGGGGCAGACCGCTCGGGACCGCGGTCAGTCCACCAGGATCGGGATGCGCATCTCGACCGGGGTCAGTGACCCGTGCAGGCCGACCAGGCGCATCTCGTAGGGGAAGTCGACCGAGGCGAACAGACCCCAGTCGTCACGCGCCGCGGCCACGACGTCGCCGAGTCGCGGCCGCACCGGCGCCGACACGTCGCCGAACCACCCGCAGCCGATCGCCTCGTCGCGGGTGACCACGAGTGCGGCGTCCGTCAGGAGCTCGCGCCAGCGGGCGCGGACGTCGTCGACGGCACCGGCCGCGCAGTAGACGTGCCGGAACCTCGCCTCTCCCCCGACCAGCACGACACCCTCGCGGTACGCCGGGTCGTCGTCGAGGTCGATCCGGTGGGCGGGGTCGGAAGCGTCGACCATGCCGTGGTCGGCGACGACCACCAGCCGCGCGTGCGCGGGCAGGGCGTCCCTGAGCTGCTCCGCCTCGGCGTCGATGATCGCCAGCTGCTGGAGCCACTGGGCCGAGGCGACGCCGTACCGGTGACCGGTCCAGTCGAGGTCGCCGTCGTAGAGATAGGTCAGCGACGGGCGGAGGGCCGCCGACGCCACTGCCCCGGCCACCCGTTCGCCCACGCGGTCGGCGTCCACCCACTCGCCGCCGCGCTGCGCGGCGAGGGTCAGGCCCGAGCCGCGGAACTCCCGCTTGTTCACCGTGGTGACGTGCACGCCCGAGGCGGCCAGCAGCTGGAAGCCCGTCGGGTGCGGCTGCCACTGGATCGGGTCGACGTCCTTGTCCCAGAACAGCGCGTTGAGCAACCGGTCGGAGCCCGGCACCCGCGAGGTGAAGCCGACGACGCCGTGCGCGCCCGGGGTCAGTCCGGTGCCCAGAGACGTCAGGCTGGTGGCCGTCGTCGAGGGCACCCCCGCAGTACCGGTCGCTTCCGGGGTGAGCAGGGACGCGAGGTACGGCGCGGCATGGGCGTGTGCCGCGAGCAGGTCGGCGCCGAGGCCGTCGACGAGGAACAGGACGTACGCCGGGGCCTCGGGGAGCACCAGCGTCGTCGACCGCGTCGGCCACGCCGGCACCCGGGCACCGAGTGCGGTGGACACGGCCGGGAGCACGTCGGCCAGCGACCGCCCGCCGTACGCGGGCTCGAGGAACCCGGGATCACGAGGCGCCAACGTCAGCCGCGCGTCCGGGCCGAGAGCGACTCCGCGAAGGCCAGCAGGGTGGGCACGGCGTCCGGGCCGTCGGCGGCCGCGGAGACGCGCAGCGAGAAGTCGTCGGCGGCCATCGTGCCGGTGTACCCGTGGTCGGCGTCGCACTCGGGGTCACCACACGTGGCGGGCTCGAGGTCCAGCCGCGAGACACCACCCCAGCCGATCGTGAGCACGGCCTCGGCGGGCGGGGTCGGCCCGTCGGTCGGGTTGGTGACCATACGGGTCACCACGACCGACTTCACCGACGACAGCGAGATCGCCTCGGTCGAGGTGGAGGTGTACGGCGCCGGGAGCATGTCGTCGCCCTCGTGCTCGTCGGTGTGGGCCAGGATCACCCGGCTGGGGGTCAGCACCACGACGGTCAGGTGGCGGCGTACCTCGTCCCGGTCGAAGGTCGGCTCGTGGTGCACGAAGAACGCCTCGACGTCCTCACCCGCGACCGCCCGCATGACACCGTCGGACACGACCTCCGGGTAGTACCCGGTGCGGTCGATCGCCTCCCTCAGTCCCTGCATGGGGCGAGTCTGTCACGCCCGAGTCAGCCAGGGAGCGTGTCCTCCACCGCGGCCGGGAGCCGGCGGACGAACCAGTCGGAGCGCGGGTCGGCGACCGGGTCGACGCGGGCGCGCGCGGTGAGCACGGTGCAGTGGTCGGCGCCGGCGAGCACCAGCGACAGGTCGAGCGAGGAGACCTGTGGCAGGTCGTGCTGGAGCTGGGCGACGCGGGCGATCAGGTCCTCGACCGGTGCGACGTCGACGACCTCCGACCCGCGGTAGCCGAACAGCATGGGCGCGGCCTTGATCTCCCGGGTCATCGCCTCCGGGTCGCGGTCGCCCAGCGGCGGGATCCGGTAGGACCGGTCCTCGAGGAGCTCGGTCAGCGGGCCCGAGATCCCGAACGAGACGACCGGTCCGAAGAGCGGGTCCTCCATGCTGCGGATGCTCACCGGGACCCCCGGTGGGGCGTTGCGCTGGACCACGAAGCCCGCCGTCTCCGAGTCGTCGATCAGCTGCGCCAGGCTCTCCCAGGCGTCCTTCATCTCGGCCGGGCGGTCGATGTTGCGCCAGACGTGGGCGAGGTCGGGACGCTCGCGGAGCCGGTCGGTGGTGGCCTTGAGCACGACGTCCCAGCCGAGGTCGCGACCCGCCTTCGTGGCCTCCTTGAGCGACGCGACCGGCCGTGCCTCCCAGAGCGTGATGCCGTACGCCGCCAGCAGGGTGGTGACGTCCGCGGCTTCGAGCTCGGTGCCGTCCGGGTGGTCGACCAGCAGCCGGTGCACCAGACCCTTGGCCTCCCCCGGCTCGATCCGCTCGGGCACGAGCGTCGGGCCGTTCGGCGTGCGCAGCCACACGGCGTACTCGACGACGCGGGCGAGCGCCCGCACGGCGTCCTCGACCGCGGGGTACGACGGCACCGAGCCGCGTCCGGCGGTCGAGCCGGCCACGTCCGGCACCCTCAGCAGCTCCGGCACTCCCTCCGCACCCAGGAACGACGAGACCAGCGGCTTGTCGGACTGCTCCCCCACCGCCGCGAGCACGTCGGCGACCTCGACGCCGGAGACGTCGATGGGTGGGATGTAGACGGCGACCACGGCGTCGACCTCGGTGTCGTCGATGGCGGCGTCGAGGGCGTCCTCGAAGTCGGGTCCGGTGGCGTCGGCGCCCAGGGCGACCGAGCGGGTGACGACGAGACCCACCGCCGCGGCGGCGTCGGCTGCCAGGAGCCCGAGCGCGTCCGAGTTTCCGACGACCGCGACGCGGCGTCCCCGCGGCAGCGGCTGGTGGGCGACCAGCTGGGCCACGTCGAACATCTCGTCGAGGGTGTCGACCTGGATGACGCCGGCCTGGCGGAACATCGCGTCGACCGCCTGCGGGGGCGCGCCGATCGTCCGCACCTTGTGCCCCATCGGCACGCCCTGGGTGGTGCGCCCTGAGCGCATCGCGATGATCGGCTTGCGGAGCGAGACCCGGCGCGCGATGCGGGTGAACTTCCGCGGGTTGCCGATCGACTCGAGGTAGAGCAGCACGACCTCGGTGGAGTCGTCCTCCTCCCAGTACTGCAGGAGGTCGTTGCCCGACACGTCGGCGCGGTTGCCCGCGCTGACGAACGTCGAGAGCCCGAGGCCGCGGTTGTTGACCTTCTCCAGGATCGCCGTGCCCAGGGCGCCGGACTGGCAGAAGAACCCAGCCCGGCCGCGGGCCGGCTTCTGCGAGGAGAGCGAGGCGTTGAGGCTGACCTCCGGGTCGGTGTTGATGATGCCGAGAGCGTTCGGCCCGATCACCCGCAGCCCGTAGGAACGCGACAGGCCGACCAGCCGGCGCTGGCGCTGGCGTCCCTCCTCGCCGATCTCGGCGAAGCCGGACGAGATGATGATCAGTCCGTGCACGCCCTTGGCGGCGCAGTCGAGCACGACGTCCTGCACGGCCTCGGCCGGCACCGCCACCACCGCGACGTCCACGTCACCGGGGATGTCGCCGACCGTCGAGTACGCCGGCAGCCCGGACACCGCCTTGGCCGTCGAGTTCACGACGTACACCCGGCCGGTGTAGTCGCCGAGCACGAGGTTGCGCACCAGGGCCTGGCCGACGGTGTCCTGCCGGCGCGACGCCCCGATGACCGCCACCGACGCCGGGTTGAAGAAGCGCTCGATGGACGCCGCCTCGGCCCGGTGCTCGCGGCCGGCCATCACGCCGATCGCGGTGTCGGTCGGCTCGATCGGGAACTCGAGGGTGATGACGCCGTCCTCGAAGCCGCTGACGAGGCGGTAGCCGGCATCGCGGAAGGTCTGGATCATCCGGTGGTTGTCCGGCAGCACCTCCGCCACGAACCGCTCGATGCCGCGCTCCCGTCCCGCCTGCGCGAGGTGCTCGAGGAGGAGCTGGCCGATCCCCCGCCCCTGCTGGGCGTCCTCGACCAGGAACGCGACCTCGGCCACCTCGGCCGGGAGGGAGCCCGGGTCGGTGCCGTCCGCGGCACGTCCCTCGTAGCTCCCGAGCGCGATCATCCGGTCCGAGAGCATCATCACGAACGCGACCCGGCGTACGTGGTCGACCTGGGTGAACCGGGCGACGTCGCGCTGGGAGAGGTGCGGCATCGGCGAGAAGAACCGGTAGTACTTCGACTGGTCCGAGACCCGACCGTAGAAGTCGACGAGGAGGCCGGCGTCGTCGGGGCGGATCGGCCGGATGTGGGCCGTCCGGCCGTCGCGGAGGAGCACGTCGGCCTCCCAGTGGCGGGGGGCGACGTGCTCGTCGGCGCCGGCTGCGGTCACCGCAGCAATCTATCGGCGTCGGCGCCGGTCGAGCCCGTCGAGACCCCGGAGACCCCGAGCGGTCGCTCAGTGCCGCAGGGCGTACCTCAGGTGCAGGACCCGCTCGCCCTGGACCACCACGCTCGGGTCGTCGAGCACGATCTCGTCGGTGAAGGAGCCGAGGAACTTCTTGCCCTGCCCGAGGAACACCGGTGCCAGGTCGATCGCGAGCGCATCGGCGAGCCCGGCGGCCACGACCTGGCCACCCACCTCGCCCGCGCTGACGATGACCGCACCGTCACCGGCGTGCTCCGTCGCCCGGCGCATCGCGTCCTCGACGCCGTCGGTGCAGAACGTGTACGGCGCGTCGGGGTAGCGCGCCCGCCACTCACGGGGCTCCTCGCGATGGCTCACCACGAACACGTGGTCGCCGACGATCGGCCGGCCGCCCCAGCCGTCGACGAAGTCGAACAGGTGGCGGCCGATGACCTGGCACCGGACGCCGGAGAAGTCGAGGTAGGCGGCCGAGGGTGCCGAGACGTGGTAGGTGTGCGCGGGGTCGTTGAAGTGCCCTTCGACGGAGCCGGCGTCGTACCAGTCGAAGATCGGCCCCGGCAGGTCGTCGGGACGGGCGATGAAGCCGTCGAGCGAGGCGACGGCCTGGACGATCACGGTGGCCATGGTGAGCTCCTCGGTGCGTATTCAACTTCTCGGTTGAAGACACTCAAGCAGGCCGCCGGCCTCTTTGTCAACCGTCTGGTTGAGGAACAACCGGCGCCTCCGCGGCGTGCCCGTGCGGCGGCGTCGGCAGCACCGGGGAGAATGCGCGCATGGCCCGTGGCACCACCCGGCAGGACGTCCCCGACGACTTCGAGGAGCACATCCTCGACACCGACATCCGGCAGGAGATGGAGGCGTCGTACCTCGAGTACGCCTACTCCGTCATCTACTCGCGCGCGCTGCCCGATGCCCGCGACGGCCTGAAGCCGGTACAGCGCCGGATCCTCTTCACGATGAACGACATGGGCGTCCGCCCCGACCGCGGCCACGTCAAGAGCGCCCGCGTGGTCGGCGAGGTCATGGGACGCCTCCACCCCCACGGCGACGGCGCGATCTACGACGCGCTGGTGCGGATGGCGCAGCCGTGGGCGATGCGCCTGCCCACCGTCGACGGCCACGGCAACTTCGGGAGCCCCGACGACTCACCGGCGGCCATGCGCTACACGGAGTGCCGGATGGCTCCCCCGGCCGTGGCGATGACGGCGTCCATCGACGAGGACACCGTCGACTTCAAGCCCAACTACGACAGCCGCGAGCGCGAGCCGGTCGTGCTCCCGGCCGCGATCCCCCACCTCCTGGTCAACGGCGCGAGTGGCATCGCCGTCGGCATGGCGACCAACATGGCGCCGCACAACCTGGTGGAGGTCGTCCAGGCACTCCGCCACCTGGTCAGCCATCCGCAGGCGACGGTCGACGACCTGATGCGCTTCGTCCCCGGTCCCGACCTGCCGACGGGCGGCATGATCGTCGGGCTGGACGGCGTGCGCGACGCCTACGAGTCGGGGCGCGGGACGTTCCGGATGCGCGCCACCGCCCGCGTCGAGACCGTCGGGCGCCGCAAGGGCATCGTGGTGACCGAGCTCCCCTACGGCGTCGGCACCGAGAAGGTCTCGGAGCGGATCAAGTCGCTGGTGCAGTCCAAGAAGCTCCAGGGCATCGCCGACATCAAGGACCTCACCGACCGCGACCACGGCCTGCGTCTGGTGATCGAGGTGAAGAACGGCTTCGTGCCCGAGGCGCTGCTCGAGCAGCTCTACCGCCTCACGCCGATGGAGGACACGTTCGGCATCAACAACGTGGCCCTGGTCGACGGCCAGCCGCGCACCCTGGGCCTCAAGGACCTGCTCGAGGTGTTCCTCCAGCACCGTCTCGACGTCGTACGCCGGCGCTCGTCGTTCCGCCGCCAGAAGGCCGCCGACCGGCTGCACCTCGTCGAGGGCCTGCTGGTCGCGATCCTCGACATCGACGAGGTCATCCAGCTGATCCGCTCCTCCGACAACGCCGCCGCTGCCAAGGAACGCCTCATGCAGGTCTTCGACCTGACCGAGACGCAGACCGAGTACATCCTCGACATGCCGCTGCGGCGACTCACGAGGTTCTCTCGCATCGAGCTGGAGAAGGAGAAGGAGGAGCTCGAGCGCACGATCGAGATGCTGGAGGCGATCCTGGCCGACGAGGACCTGCTCCGGAAGGTGGTCTCCGACGAGCTCGGCGAGGTCGCGAAGACGTTCGGCACGCCCCGGCGTACCGTCCTGCTCGAGTCCGCCGGCGTCGCCGTCGCCGCCACCGCGGCGACGCTCGAGGTGGCCGACGACCCGTGCTTCGCCTACCTCTCGTCGTCCGGGCTGCTGGCCCGGTCCACCTCCGACGAGGTGCCCAGCGGCGAGGGCGCGCGCACCAACCACGACGTGATCGTGTCCGCGGTGCGCACGACCGCCCGCGGCGAGGTCGGCGCCCTGACCTCGCACGGTCGCGTGGTGCGGCTGCAGGTCCTCGACCTCCCGGCCCTGCCGGGCTCGGCCCACCACCCGAACCTCCAGGGCGGCCTGCCGTTCGACCTCGTGCGCTCGCTCCAGCCCGGTGAGCGCGTGCTCGCGCTGTGCGGTCTCCGGGCGGACGGGCCCGGTCTCGCCCTCGGCACCCGGCAGGGCGTGGTCAAGCGGGTCAACCCGGAGATCCTCGGCAGGGACGAGTGGGACGTGATCTCCCTCCGGGACGGCGACGAGGTCGTCGGAGCCGTCGAGCTGCACAGCGGCGACGAGGAGCTCTGCTTCGTCAGCTCCGACGCCCAGCTCCTGCACTTCGGCGCCGCCGGCGTGCGTCCCCAGGGCCGCGGCGGCGGCGGGATGGCCGGCATCAAGCTCGCGTCCGGTCAGTCGGTCGTGTGGTTCGGCGCGCTCGATCCCGCCTCCGCGGTCGTGGTCACCGCCAGCGGCTCGGCGACCGCGCTGCCGGGCACCGAGCCGGGCGCGGTGAAGGTGACGCCCTTCGCCGAGTACCCCGGCAAGGGCCGGGCCACCGGGGGCGTGCGCTGCCACCGGTTCCTCAAGGGCGAGGACGCGTTGATCTTCGCCTGGGCCGGGGCCGCACCGGCCCGCGCGGCCGCGTCGAGTGGCTCCCCGGTCGAGCTCCCCGAGGCGACCGGCCGGCGCGACGGCAGCGGTACGCCGGGCTCGCAGCCGATCGCGGCCTGCGCGGGGCCGGTGCCGAGCCAGCTGTGACAGGGTGACCCGCATGTCGCTGCGCCGCCTCGCGCCGGCCGCCCTGGCGTGCCTGCTCCTGGCCTCCGGCTGCGGCGGTGGCTCCGGCTCCCACGAGGACCCGGCCACGGCGCTGAAGAAGGCGCAGCACGAGCTCGAGGACACCAGCGGGGTCACGGTCGCGCTCCGCACCGACGACCTGCCCGGCGGCGTCGAGGGGCTGAAGACGGCCTCCGGCACGGTCACCGACGCCCCGGCCTTCGACGGCACGCTGGGCGTGGTGACCTCGCTCGGGTCGTTCTCGGTCCCCGTGAGGTCGGTGGGCGGCACGGTCTACGCCCAGATCCCGCTCACCCCCGGCTGGTCCGACGTCGACCCCGGCGACTACGGCGCGCCCGACCCGGCCCAGCTGATCAGCTCCGACCACGGAGTGCCCTCGATCCTCGCGGCGACCACCGGCGCCACGAGCGGCAAGCAGATCCGTGGCGGCACCGACAACAAAGAGGTGCTCTCGACCTTCACCGGAACCGTGCCGGCGTCGGCCGTCTCGGCGATCATCCCCGGGGCGACCGGGGACTTCGCTGCGACGTACGCCCTGACGTCCGGCGACGAGCTGCGTCAGGTGCAGCTGAAGGGCGAGTTCTACAGCGGGCACGACGACAACAGCTACACGCTGGTGCTGACCGACTACGGCACGAGCAAGAACATCACCGCTCCGTGACGCGACGATGACGCACTCATGAGGGACAGCCCCCGGCTGCTGCTCGGGCTCGCCGCGGTGGCCGTCGCGTTCGCCGCCGCCGACACCTACGTCGTCGTGCTCGCGCTGCCGGACATGATGGCGTCCACGGGCATCCCGATCGACCAGCTGCAGCGCGGCGCACCGATCGTCTCGGGGTTCCTGCTCGGGTACGTCGCGATGCTGCCCCTGATCGGACGCCTGGCCGACCTCCGCGGACGCGTGCCGGTGCTCGTCGCCGCGCTGGTCCTCTTCGCCGTGGGGTCGCTGGTGACGACCGCGTCCTACGACCTGTCGAGCCTGGTGGTCGGGCGGTTCCTCCAGGGCGTCGGCGGCGGTGGCCTGGTCCCGGCGACGCTCGCGCTGGTCGCCGACCTCTACCCCGTCGAGCGCCGCGGCGTACCCCTCGGCGTCGTCTCGGCCGTCCAGGAGCTCGGGAGCGTGATCGGCCCGCTCTACGGCGCGCTGATCCTGGCGGTGTCCGACTGGCGGGTGATCTTCGCGGTCAACCTCGCGGTCGGCGTGGCGCTCGCCGTGCTGCTCCGCGTGGTGCGCCAGGACGCCGAACCGGGACCGGGAGCCCCGCACCACCGCCGCGGCTGGAACACCTGGGACTGGGCCGGGCTGGCCTTCCTGGTGGTCGCCACCGGGACGGCCGGGCTGGTCGTCGTCGCACCCACGCGGCTGGTCACCGACGTCACCTGGGGACAGCTCTTCGTCCCGGTGACCGGGTCCGGCCGGTGGGCCACCCCCCTCGGCCTGGTGGCGGTGGGGGCGGCACTGCTGTTCCTGGTGCGGTGCTGGACGGCGCGGCGACCCCTGGTCGACCTGCGCGGATGGTGGTCGGCGGCGGTGCGGGCCGACCTGCCGGGTGCCTTGTTCCTGGCCGCTGCCCTGGGCGGCGTGATCCTGGCGTTCGCCACGGCCGACCCGCGGGTGGAGGTGTTCGCGCCGCAGGGCTGGTGGTACCTCCTGGCCGCGGCGGTGGCCACGGTCGTCTTCGTCCGCCACCTGCGCACCGACGACGCGCCGCTGGTGCCACGCGGCGCCCTCCGGCGTACGCCGGCCTGGGGCTCCCTGGCGGTCAGCTTCTTCGTCGGGGCCGCGTTGGTGGCGGCCCTGATCGACATCCCGATCTTCGCCCGCACCACGGTCTACCCGGACTCCCAGCTGCTGGCGGCGCTCGTCCTGGTGCGGCTGCTGGTCGCGCTCCCCGTCGGCGCGGTGGTCGGCGGGTACCTGACGCGCAGCCACCCGGCCGGTGTCGTCACCGCCGCCGGGATGGTGCTCGCGGCGTTCGCGTTCGTCTGGATGAGCCGGTGGGACCTCACCTCGCTCTCGGGCTGGCCGGCCACCGTCCCGTTGGTCGTGGGCGGGTTCGGCTTCGGTCTCGCACTGGCACCGGTGAACGCGGCGGTGCTCGCCGCCACCGACGCCGCCGTCCACGGCCTGGCCGGCGCGAGCGTGGTGGTGGCCCGCATGGTCGGCATGCTGGTCGGCGTCTCGGCGCTGACCACCATCGGGCTGCGCCGCTACTACGCCGAGGCCGGTGACCTGCCGTCCCCCACCCAGGTCTGCGGTGGCACCAGCCGGTGCGACGCCTTCGACCACCTGCTGCGGGAGGCCGGCATCGCCCAGGAGCACACGGTGTTCGCGGGAGCGGCGGTCTGCGCCGTCGTGGCCGCGGCGCTGGCCGTGGTGCTGTTCCGCGGGCGTCGAGACGCGGGCGCTACCCTCGCGCCCGTGGGCGGAACCCTGGATGGAGCAGTAGGCGACGACGACTTCGCCGACCTGCTGGCGGCGAACGCGGCGTACGCCGAGCACTTCGACGAGGGCGGGTTCGACGGGGTGGCCCACGCGGGCGTCGCGATCGTGACGTGCATGGACTCCCGCATCGTGCCGCTCGAGATGGTCGGCCTCGGCCACGGCGACGCCAAGATCTTCCGCAACCCCGGCGGGCGGGTCACACCGCAGGCCCTGGAGGCGCTCGTGCTCGGCGTGCACCTGCTGGGGGTCGAACGGATCCTGGTGGTCCCGCACACCCGGTGCGCGATGGCCTCGGCCACCGAGGCGGAGCTCCACGAGCGGGTCACCGCCTCCGCCGGGATCGACGCGAGCTGGCAGCCGTTCCACGTCGTGGCCGACCAGCTCGCGGCCCTGGCCGAGGACGTCCAGCGGGTGCGGGCGCACCCCCTCGTGCCGGAGCGGGTGAAGGTCGGCGGCTTCCTCTACGACGTCGACACCGGCCGGCTGACCCGGCACGCGTGACCAGGAACTCCTGACCCGGTTTCGAACCCGCGCGCCTTCCGGCCCGTATCCCCTGGGGCGCCGGACGCCTCTCCGTGGACCCACGTGGACGTAGCCGCCGGCCGGGGGGAGAATCCAGACGTGACGCTGCTCGAGAGGGAGTCGCAGCTCGGGTCGTTGCTCCAGTACGCCGACGAGGCCCGTGCCCGCACGGGTCGCCTCGTGCTGATCTCCGGCGAGGCCGGTGTCGGCAAGACCTCGCTCGTCGAGGAGCTCCAGCAGCGGCTGCCCGAGGCGACCTGGGCGTGGGGATCGTGCGACGGCCTGTTCACGCCCCGGCCGCTGGCGCCCCTGCACGACATCGCCCGCGAGATCGGCGGGAACCTGCTCGAGATGGTGCAGGGCGCGGCCGGCCGCGACGAGATCTTCGACGCCGTCCTGCAGTGCGCGTCGGCCGTCGAGGGGCTGGCGGTGCTGGTGGTCGAGGACGCCCAGTGGGCGGACGACGCGACCCTGGACCTGCTGCGCTTCCTTGCGCGACGCGTCGCGAAGCTGCCGGTCCTGCTGCTGGTGACGTTCCGCGACGACGCGCTCGCCCCGAACGACTCGCTCCGCCTCGCCCTCGGTGAGCTGACCGGCCAGCGCTTCACCCGCCGGATCGACCTCCCGCCGCTCACGTCCGCGGCGGTCCACCGGCTGGCCGAGGGCACGTCGTACTCCCCCGACCGGCTGTACGAGCTCACCGGTGGCAACCCGTTCTTCGTCGTGGAGGTGCTCAGCGAGCAGGGCACCGAGGTGCCGGCCTCCGCGCGGGACGCCGTGCTGGCCCGGGCGGCCCGGCTCTCGGTCGTCGCCCGCACGGCCCTGGACCTGGCGTCGCTCGACTCCTGGCGGGTGGACCCGGAGCTGGTGGCCCGGGCCGGCGAGGTGGACCTGGGGACGTTCGACGACCTGATCACGGCCGGGCTGCTGACCGCCGAAGGATCGACGCTGCGCTTCCGGCACGAGCTCGCGCGCCGCGCGATCGCGTCCGAGGTCTCTCCGCACCGCCGGCTGGCCGGGCACCAGGCCCTCCTCCAGGCACTGATCGACGTGGACTGCGACGACGACGCCCGGATGGCCTACCACGCCGAGGCGGCCGGCCGGCCCGACCTGGTGCGTCGGTTCGCCCCGGTCGCGGCGCGTCGCGCGGCCGAGCTGGGCGCCCACCGGGAGGCCGTCGCGCAGTACGAGCGCGCGCTCCGGCATGCCCCCGCCGAGGACCGCGAGCTCGCCGAGCTGTACGACGGGTACGCCGACGTGCTGGCCCTCGTGGACCAGTGGCCGGCCGCCGCGGACGCGCGAGAGCAGGCGATCGGCCTCTGGCACGAGCTCGGCGAGGTACGCCGCGAGGGCCACGACCTGCGCCAGCTGTCGTCGGTGATGTGGCGCCTGTGCCGCGGGGCCGAGTGCGTCGCCGCCCTGGACCGCGCGATCGAGCTCCTCGAGCCGCTGGGCGACGATCCCGAGCTCGCCCGCGCGCTCTCCGCGCACGCATTCGACCTGTGGAGCGGCGACCCCGAGGCGGCCGAGGCCATGCTCCTCCGGGCGGTGCGGATGGCCGAGGACCTCGGCGACCGCGCGCTGCAGAGCGACGTCGTGAACAACCATGCCTTCCTGCTGTTCGTCAACCGGCAGGACTGGGCGCCGCGCATGCGTGAGGCCCTCCGGCTGGGCCTGGAGTCCGGCGGCGAGGCCCAGGCGGGGCGCGCCTACGCCAACGCCTACACGTTCTTCATCGCGCAGTACCGGTTCGCCGAGGGCGAGCGCTTCTGGCGCGACGGCATCGCCTACTGCGACGAGCGTGACATCGCGACCTTCTCCACGTGCCTGCGCGGCCACCGGGCGATGGCCTTGCTCGACCTCGGCCGGTGGGACGAGGCGGCGGCGATCGCCGAGCGGGTGCTCGCCACCGAGGCCAGCCCGGTCAACCTGCTGACCTCGCAGGTGACCCTGTCGCTGGTCCGCGCGCGCCGCGGTGAGCCGGGAGCGCTCGAGGTCATCGATCCCGGCGTCGCGGAGGCCGACAACCTGGCCGAGGCGGAGTGGATCGCGACGACCCGCCTGGCCCGGGCCGAGGTCCACTGGCTCGCCGGTGACGACGCGGCTGCGGAGGCGGACCTCGCCGCGATCCGTCGGGTGATGACGCCCATGGAGTACCTCCTCGACGCCCAGCTCAGCGTGTGGGAGCAGCGCGTCCTCGGCAGCGCCAGTCCCGCCTCCGTGACGCCGGGTCCGTGGGCCACCTCGCTGGCCGGTGACCATGCCGCGGCTGCCGTCCACTGGGACCGGCTGGGCTGCGGCTACTACGCCGCGCTGTCGCTGCACGACTCCGACTGCGACGACCACCTGCGCGAGGCGATCACCCGGTTCGAGGCGCTCGGTGCGGACGCCGCCGCCCGGCGTACCCGGCAGCGGATGAAGGAGCTGGGACACCGGTCCGTGCCGACCGGGGCGCGCGCCAGCACCCGCAGCCACCCGCTCGGGCTCACCCGTCGCGAGGACGAGGTGCTGCTGCTGCTCTGCGAGGGGCTCACCAACGACGAGATCGCCGCGCGTCTGGTGCTCTCCACCCGCACGGTCGACCACCACGTCTCGGCGGTGCTGGGCAAGCTCGGAGTGGGGTCTCGAGGGGCCGCCGCGGCGCGGGCCCGGGAGCTCGGACTGGTCCCGGTCACAACCTAGGCAGGCTGCCTGGGGAAGCTGGGTAGTTCACCCGATGAACCACCCACGGTCGCGTTCCTACGGTGCTGGTACAGCAGTTCCACACCGAAGGAGACATCCGATGCCGCTCTACATGGACGTGCACCACCTCGACGGGCCGGTCAGCGCCGACGACGTCGCGAAGGCCCACATGGCCGACCTCCAGATCCAGGACAAGTACGACGTGAACTACCAGCGTTACTGGGTCGACGAGGCCAACAGCACGATCTTCTGCCTGGTGGAGGCGCCCTCGCCGGACGCCGCGAACACCGTCCACCGGGAGGCGCACGGCCTCGTCGCCGACCAGGTCCACGAGGTCAAGGAGGGGTCCTGATGCGGGCCAAGGGCACGCTGGCGGCCGTGGTCCTGGCCGCCGCGGCGGCCCTGCTGGCTCCACTCGCGGCGCCGGCCACTGCGGGTCCCGACCACGACGTCGCGATCGCCCGGCACGCGACCCAGGACTTCACCCGCACCCAGGCGGCCACGAAGGCCGGCTACGGGCTGCTCAAGGACGCCAAGGGCATCGCCTGCATCGACATGAAGGGCATGGGGGGCATGGGCGTGCACTACGCGAACACGTCCCTCGTCGACGGCAAGATCCAGCTCCGGCACCCGGAGGCGCTGGTCTACCGGTTCGTCCGCAACGGGCACCTGAAGCTCGCCGCCCTGGAGTACCTCGTCACCAAGGACGCCTGGCGGGTGGACCACCCGACCGGACGGCCAGAGCTGTTCGGACACCGGTTCAACTTCACGCCCGACGGCAACCGGTTCGGGCTCCCGGCGTTCTTCTCCCTGCACGCCTGGGTCTGGTACGACAACCCGGCCGGACAGTTCACGATGTTCAACCCGAAGGTGCACTGCCCCGCCGGGATCTGACCCCACCGATCCCGGACGGTCACGACCGCCGACGGCCCATGACGACCTGGTCGTCACGCAGACCCGGCCCGACCACCTGCCAGCCCGCACGGGCGTAGAGGTGGCGGGCCGGGTCCTGTGCGTCCGCGGTCGTCATCAGCAGCCACCGCTCGTGCGGCAGGTCGTCGGTGAGATGACCGAGGAGGCCTCCACCCAGGCCCCGCCCGCGGTGCGACGCGAGAACGCCGATGCTGACCAGCTCGAAGTGGCCGCCCAGCCAGGCCCGGGCCACCTCCGGCGCGAGCACCTCGGCCATCCGGTCGGTCCACCACTGGCCGCGCTCGCCGGTGTAGCCGTAGCCGAAGCCGACCAGCCGTTCCCCGTCGAAGGCCCTCGCCAGCCGGAACCCGGCGCGCCCCGCATGCCGGTCCCAGACACCGGTCCGCCAGGCAGCGTGGTCGGGCTGGTCGCCGAAGACGGCGTCGTAGACCTCGAAGAGCGCACGCGTCTCGTCGTCGTCGATCCCGGCGACCACGTCGTACGTCGTGGTCATCGACCTGCGGCGCGCCGGCGTACCTGCCAGAGCTGCTCGTTCGCCCGGGCCAGCTTCCGGGCAAGCTCCATGAGCGACTCCCTTCCGGCCCGAGGTCAGGCGTCGATGGCGTCCACGTCGACCTCGTAGGCGCCCTGGACGAGGAACTCCTTGCGCGGGGCGACGTCGGAGCCCATCAGCAGCTCGAAGACCTCGCTCGCCGCCTCGGCGTCGTCGATCGTGATCCGGCGCAGGGTGCGGTGACGGCGGTCCATGGTCGTCTCCGCGAGCTGGTTGGCGTCCATCTCGCCGAGTCCCTTGTAGCGCTGCACAGGGTCCTTCCAGCGCACGTTCTTCTTGGCGAGCTCGGCGAGCTTGCGCTGCAGCTCGGCGTCGGAGTAGGTGTAGACGTACTTGTCCATCCCCTTCTTGGGGTTGGTGAGCTCGATCCGGTGCAACGGAGGCACAGCGGAGTAGACGTGGCCCTCGCGGATGAGGTCGGGCATGTACTTGTAGAAGAGCGTCGCGAGCAGGCAGCGGATGTGGGCGCCGTCGGAGTCGGCGTCCGCCATGAAGATGATGCGGCCGTAGCGGCGTGACTCGAGGTCGAACGTGCGCCCGGACCCGGCCCCCACCACCTGGATGATCGAGGCGCACTCGGCGTTCTTCAGCATGTCGCCGACCGAGGCCTTCTGGACGTTGAGGATCTTGCCCCGGATCGGGAGCAACGCCTGGAACTCGGAGTTGCGGGCGAGCTTGGCGGTGCCGAGGGCCGAGTCGCCCTCGACGATGAACAGCTCGGTCCGGACGTTGTCGGTCGCCCGGCAGTCCGCCAGCTTGGCGGGGAGGGCGGAGGACTCCAGGGCGTTCTTGCGGCGCTGGTTGTCGCGCTGCTGGCGGGCGGCCAGCCGGGTCTTGGACGCCGCGACGACCTTGTCCATCACCATCCGGGCCTGGGCCTTCTGGCCACGCTTGGTCGAGGTCAGGAACTTCTTCAGCTCCGTGGACACGACCTTGCCGACGAGGCTCCGCGCCGCCGGGGTGCCCAGGATCTCCTTGGTCTGGCCCTCGAACTGCGGCTCGGCCAGCCGCACCGTCACCACGGCGGTCACGCCTTCGAGCACGTCGTCCTTGACCACGTTGTCGTCGTTGACCTTCAGCATCTTCGAGGAGCGCATGACCTCGTTGAAGGTCTTGGTGAGCGCGCCCTCGAAGCCCGTGACGTGGGTGCCGCCCTTGGGGGTGGCGATGACGTTCACGTACGACCGCACCTCGGTGTCGTAGCCGGTGCCCCAGCGGATCGCGATGTCGACGCCGAGCTCGCGCTCGACCTCCTGGGGCGTCATGTGGCCCTTCTCGTCGAGCAGCGGCACGGTCTCGGTGAACGTGTCGACGCCCTGCAGCCGCACGATGTCGCTGATCTTCTCGTCGTGGGCGAGGAACTCGGTGAACTCCGCGATGCCGCCGTCGTGGCGGAACTTCTCCTCGACCGGGTGGTCACCCCGCAGGTCGCGGATCACCAGCTCGAGACCCGGCACGATGAACGAGGTGTGCCGGGCGCGGCCGATCAGACCCTCCCACTCGAACGTCGCGTCCTTGGTGAAGACCTGGCGGTCGGGCCAGAAGCGGATGCGGGTGCCCGTCCTGGTCTTCGAGACCCGGCCGCCCTTGCGGGTCAGACCGGACTTCGGCGTGAACGACGCGTTCGGCCCGTCGCCGTCGAACACCCCGGGCACACCGCGGCGGAAGCTCATGCCCTGCTGCGAGGGCGTGCGGTCGACGTCGACGTCGAGCCGGGCCGAGAGGGCGTTGACGACCGAGGCGCCGACCCCGTGCAGACCGCCGGTCGCGACGTACGACGACCCGCCGAACTTGCCGCCGGCGTGCAGCTTGGTGAAGACCACCTCGACGCCAGGGAGGCCGGTCTTGGGCTCCTTGTCGACCGGGATGCCGCGGCCGTGGTCGTGCACCTCGGCGGAACCATCGGGGTGCAAGGTGACCTCGATCAGGTCGCAGGCGCCGGCCAGGGCCTCGTCCACGCCGTTGTCGATGATCTCCCACAGGCACTGCATGAGACCGCGCGTGTCCGTGGACCCGACGTACATGCCGGGCCGCTTCCGGACCGCCTCGAGACCCTCGAGCACGAGGAGGTGTGCTGCGTTGTAGGTGTTGTCGGCGATCGTGGGACTCCTGCAGGTCGAGCGATGGATCTGGTCGAGACCACCAACCTACCGGCGACACGCCGAGCCGCGGCGCAGGCACGCTGCCGGGGTGGAGGAGGGACGTGCTCTAGCGTTGCGACATCACGAAGTGGACAAGATTCGGCAACCGAATTCGGGAAATTCGAACCTGGCGACACCGGGAACCGTCACACTCAACACCACAGATTCGTCGGACACGGACCGGCGCCTCCCGAGGGGTGGAAACTCACAGACGGGGGAACGTCGTCCGTGATGGGATCGGGGGGTGTCGGACGACACGTCGCAGTGGGGGCGTCATGGGAATCTTCACCTCCCCGGCTACGTTGGAACCGGCACCGAACGAAGAAGAAATGAGGCCGATGTGACCACTGCAGTTGCCACGAGTTCCGCGCTCAGCGCTGCGGACCGCTGCGACCGTTGCGGAGCCCAGGCCTACCTCCGAGTCGAGCTCCAGTCGGGTGGCGAGCTGTTGTTCTGCGCGCACCACGCCCGGGAGCACGGCGACAAGCTCCGCGAGATCGCGGCGCACGTCACCGACGAGACCGACAGGCTCCGCGACACGACCGCCGCCGCTCCGGACGAGGAGCACTAGGCACCAGACGTCGGGCTCCCAGACCACTGGCAGAGCCTCGGCGAGGGCCCCGGACCGCTGAGGTCCGGGGCCCTCGCCGTTCCCCCGGCCGTCCCGGGCACGTCCGTGGCGTGTGCCAGGCTGCGCCCATGTCCGGCACCGTGCTCGTCTGCGGCCTGCTGGTCGTGGTCGGCCTGTTCGGCATCGTGGTGCCGGTCCTGCCGGGCACCGTCCTGGTGGGGCTCGGCTTCGTCATCTGGGCGACCGAGGTCGGCTCGACCGGCGCGTGGGTGACCCTGGCCCTCGCCCTGCTCTGCCTGCTCGTCGGTGCCGTGGTCAAGTACGCCGTCCCCGGCCGCCGGCTGAAGGCGACCGTGCCCACGCGCACGCTGCTGGTCGGGGGCGTCCTCGCGGTGGTCGGGTTCTTCGTCATCCCCGTCGTCGGCGTCCTCGTCGGGTTCCCGGTCGGGGTCTACCTCGCCGAACGGGTGCGGGTGGGGCCGGACGGCGCCCGGGCGTCGACGAGGGCCGCGCTGAAGGCCGTCGGCGCCGGCATCCTGATCGAGCTGGTGGCCGCGGTCGCCGCCACGGGCGTGTGGATCGCCGGGGTCGCGCTGACGTGATCGCGGTCCTGCTGGCGCTGGTGGGCGCCGCGTCGTACGGCGTCTCGGACTTCATCGGAGGCATCTTCGGCAAGCGCGCGAGCCCGTGGGCGGTGGCGGCCACGGGCGGCGTGGGCGGTGGCCTCCTCACGGCGCTGCTGGCCGTCGCCGACCCCGGCAGCCCCACGCTCACCGACCTCGCCTGGGGGGCCGCCGCCGGTGTCGGCAGCGGTACCGGGACGGCGATCCTCTACCGCGGCCTGGCGTCGGGACGGATGGGCGTCGTCGCGCCCGTCAGCGGCGTCCTGGCCGTCGTGCTCCCGGTGGTCGTCGGCGTGGCGACCGGTGAGCGCCCCGGTCCGCTCGTGTGGCTGGGGATCGCCTCGGCCGTCCCGGCCATCTGGCTGGTGGCCCGGGAGCCGGCCACGGACGCCGGGTCGGGTGGCTCGGGCGCACGTGACGGCGTCCTCGCCGGGCTCGCCTTCGGCGCCCTGTTCACCTGCCTCGGGCAGGTCGCCGACGACGCGGGCTTCTGGCCCCTCGTGCTCAACCAGGTGGTCGGTGTCCTGGTGGTCGCCATCGCCGCCACGCTCGTCGGCGCGACCTGGGTCCCGCGCGAGGGCGTCGCCTGGGGCGGCGCTCTGGCCGGCGCGCTCGGGGGCGTGGCGACCATGGCGTTCCTGCTGGCGACCCACCACGGGCTGCTGAGCGTGTCGGCCGTGCTCACGTCGCTCTACCCGGCGTTCACGGTGCTGCTGGCCGCCCTGGTGCTCCGCGAGCACGTGCACCGGATCCAGGCCTGGGGCCTCGCGCTCTGCGGTCTGGCCGTCGTGCTGGTCGCGCTCGGCTGAGAGCGCCCGCCGTGTGACCCGCGACCGGGTCGTCCGGTTTCGCCACGAGCGGGCCTCTCCGGCCTTTACCCTGTCGGCTGGGTCAAGCCGACCTCAAGGAAAGGCGCCGACGTGGAGACACTCGAGCAGGCACGCGTCGAGGCCGTGCGCGAGCTCGGCCTCCTCGACACGCCTCCCGAGGAGCGCTTCGACCGCGTGGTGCGGCTCGCCAAGCAGCTGTTCGGGGTGCCCACCGTCGCGGTCAACCTGATCGACCACGACCGGTTGTTCGTGAAGTCCGGCGTGGGCATCGACGCCGGCACCAGCGTGCCGCTCGACATCGCGTTCTGCCGGCGCACGATCGAGACGCACGAGGCCCTGGTCGTGCCGGACGCACGGGTCGACCCCGCGTGGTCGGAGAACCCCCAGGTCACCGGCGACCCCGGCATCGTCTTCTACGCCGCCTGGCCGCTCGCGGGGCCGGGAGGCCAGGTCGTCGGCGCCCTCTGCCTGGTCGACCAGCAGCCCCGCGCGCTCAGCCACGGCGAGGCGGCGCTCCTCGACGACCTGGCGCGCTGGGTCGAGACCGAGCTGGCCGCGGACGCCGATGCGGTGCAGGCGATGGAGATCCAGCGCCGGCTGCTCCCGCAGAAACCGCCCGACGTCCTCGGCTACGACGTAGCCGGCCGCTGCCAGCCGGCGTTCAACGTCGGCGGCGACTACTACGACTGGCACTTCCTCGACGACACCCTCCTGCAGGTCACCGTCGCCGACGTGATGGGCAAGGGCCTCTCCGCGGGCGTCATCGCGGCCGGGCTGCGCACGGCGATGCGGGTCACCTCCCGCACCCACACCCTGATGGAGTCGGTACGCCGGACGGCCGAGGGCCTGCAGGAGGACTTCGACTTCTCCGGCACCTTCGCCACCATGTTCACCGCCCGGCTGCGCCCGCAGCACGGCCACCTCGAGTACGTCGACGCCGGCCACGGGCTCGCCCTGGTGGTCAGCCCCGGGACGTCGAGGCGGCTGCTCAGCTCCCGCGACCTGCCGCTCGGGGCCGCGGCCGGCAGCATCTGGACCAGCCACGAGGCCCGGCTCGAGCCCGGCGACACCCTGATCGTGGTCAGCGACGGCGTGCTGGACGCGTTCGCCGAGCCGGTCGAGGCACTGCGCGCCGCGGACCAGCTCGTCGCGACCTCGCAGAGCGCCGACGAGATGGCCGACCGGATCCTGGCGGCAGCCGCCCACGCCCCGTTGGCGGACGACCTCACGGCCGTCGTCGTGCGACGGGAGACCACGTGACCCAGGCCCCTGCGCACGAGTCACACAGCCGCCGGGACCTTCCGGCACAACCTGACCGCTGGACCGGCGGTCGCCCTCAGAACAGGAGTGACGCCACGGTGGAAGCGCCACAGGAGCACTACGGTCGACACCGGGGGGACGGTCGTCCGGGACTCTTCCGGCAACCCGACGTCCTGCATCAGACCCCTGCGCACGTCGACATCGGAGGAGCAACCCTGATGACCGAGACCCGCACCGCCGTCCTCCAGCCCACCGGCCGGTTGAACATGGTGGCGGCACCCGCGCTGAAGAACCTTCTCGAGGAGACGGTCGCGTCGGGGCAGACGCGGATCGTGGTCGACCTCAGCCAGGTGACCTTCATCGACTCCTCGGGTCTCGGGGCCCTGATCTCGGGACTCAAGTCGACCCGCCAGGGCGGCGGCGACCTCCGCCTGGCCGACGTGCCCGAACAGGTGATGACGGTGCTCCGGCTGACCAACCTGGACCGCGTGCTGCGCGTCCACCCCACGGTGGTGGACGCGTCCCGTGACTGGTGACTACCTGCTCGAGGGACTCGCCGTCCCCGAGAGCCTGAACCTGCTCCACGACCTGCTCGAGCGCGTCGGACAGGAGCACCCCGACCTGACCCCCGGCGACCTGATGATGTTCGAGACCGCCGTGATCGAGGTCGCCGGGAACGTCGTCGAGCACGGCCACCCGCCGGGCCGGGTCAGCTGGTCCTTCCGGCTCTCGGTGCTGCCCGACCGGCTCGAGGCCCAGCTCTCCGACAGCGGGGAGGAGTACCCCGGCGGCACGTGGGGCCACGCGATGCCCACCGACCCGCTCCAGGAGGACGGGCGCGGGCTCGCACTCGCGACCGCGGTCCTCGACTCGCTGGAGTACGAGCGCGCCTCCGGAGCGAACCACTGGACCATGCTCCGCGGCAGGTCCTGAGCTCCCTCCCTCAGCACCGCTCCTCGGCGCGCCGGTCGGTCTCGGCCGGGGCGCGGTCCCCTGCCGCCGCGAGGCTGTCGAGATCGCGGGCGAGTTCGCGGGCGAGTTCGCGGGCGATGGCGCTGGCCATGGCGCTGGGCCGACCACCGAGCGACCGGTGCGACCCGTCGGTGGCGGTGAGCCGCCCGGGAGCGGTGGGAAATACGCAAAAACTTTCTCGATTTCGCCGTCACACCCCCGTGTGAGCCCCGTCTCTTCGGCAAGAGGAGGCCCCAATGACTTCATCCCCCCGCCCGGTCGCCGCTGCTGCGGCCCTCGGGAGCGCGTCATGACGACGCTCAGCGCGTCGTCGACAGCGGTCGTCTGCCCCGTGTGGTGCAGCGTCACGCAGAGCACGCACCAGCGCGAGCTGCGCTGGGAGGGTCGCGCCCTGCACTGGAGCGACGCCCGCACGGGTGAGGGCTGGGAGATCCGGCACATGGAGGCCACGGACGCCGACGGTCAGACCGTCGACACCGAGCCGAAGGTCTACGTCACCACCAACGGTGGCCTGACCCTGGCCGGCGCGGAGGCGCTCGCGCTGACGTTGCTGGCGACGTACGAGGAAGCCACGGACTGAGGCGGGTTCGTCCTGCGACCGCGCATGGGGCAGCCGCAGGATGTGAACCCGCCACAGACCGGGGTCCACTCCGAGGTGCGCGAACGCGCGGAGTGGGCCCCTCCCCCCGACTGAGAGGTCGAGTCGTCACCGCCGCGGCGGTCGACGATCCTCCTCCGACGGCCGACATCCCGCGCCTCGCGCGCCGCGATTCGCCCCGCGGCGCGCGAGGTGCGGGTGGCCCCGACGTACCAGGCGGAATGGGACCTTGGTCCCGTCCTCCCCTACGAACGGCCTCAACTGGCCCGGCGACTCTTTTCCCCTGCCGCCGGGCCTGCCTACACTTTGACCGAAGCCCGCCGGTGACCCGAGACGCCGGCGGGTTTCCTGCGTCCTGCCTCCGCCGCGGCCCTCTCAGCCGTGCCTGACGTCGACGTCCGCGGCCCGCACGTAGGCCACGCGGTGACCGAACCAGATCTCGTAGTACCGGTCGTGACCGACCACGTCGGTGCAGTCCAGCGCGACGCCGGCACAGTCGAACGTCGTCGCGTAGTAGTAGTCCGTCTGCAGATGCGCGTCGGCGAGCACGTAGGCCTGGCCCGGCTGGATCGAGTACTGCAGCGGCGTCACCGTCTGGTACGGGATCTCCGCGGGGTACGCCGACTCCTCGGGGTAGGCGCGACCGTAGACCGGGACGGCCTGGTCACCCGTGGTGACCACGACCCGTCCGGCCGACGGTGCGACCGTCCGGTGCGAGGGCGGGTCGTAGAGCCAGCCCTCCTCGCCCAGCCACCAGACACCGAGCCAGTCACCGGAGCGCCCGGCGACCGCCAGCTGCTGCCCGGCGGCCGCGCGAGCCCCGATGTCGGAGACCTCGGTGGTCGAGGGCGAGCCGTCCGGGTGCAGCCCGATGTCGGTCACCAGCGGCGAGTCCGCGGACGGGCTCTGGTGCAGGTAGACGAAGTTGGTCCCCTGGGCCGGACAGGTGCCGTCGGTGTCACAGCCGGTGACCGGCTGCACGTTGTCGGCGAACCCGGGCTTCACCGTCACCAGGTCGCTGTGCCGGTGTCCGTGCCGGTGTCCGTGCCCGTGTCCGTGCCCGTGTCCGTGCCGGTGTCCTTGCCGGTGTCCGTGCCGGTCGCCACGGATCGGGTGACCGAGCAGCGCCATGTAGTGCTCCCAGTCCCAGAACGGCCCCGGGTCCCAGTGCATGCTCGCGACGTTGGCCGGGGTGATGCCGGGCACCTGGTCGTGCCCGATGATGTGGGCGCGGTCGATCGGCACGCCGTACTCGTGGGCGAGGTGGCGCACCAGGGCGGCGGAGCTCTCGTAGAGCGACTCGGTGTACCAGGTGGCGCCCTGGGCGGCGAACCCCTCGTGCTCGACCCCGATCGAGTGCATGTTCACGTACCAGTTGCCGGCGTGCCAGCCGACGTCCTTCGGGTCCATGTGAGCGGCGATCTGCCCGTCGGAGGAGCGGACCGTGTAGTGCCACCCGAGGTACGTCGGGTCCTGGACCAGCTGGAGCGCGGTGTCCCAGGAGCCCTCGGTGTCGTGGATGACGATGTCGTCGATCTTGAGGTCGTGCGGCCGGTCGGCGAGGTCGTGGTTGCCGTAGTCGCCGGGGGTGTCGCCGTACTGCTCGTAGGGCGCCGGGACCGACTCGCAGCCGAGCCGGCGCGGGCAGTCGACCCGGGCGTGCTGCCGCGGTGTCCGCAGCCCGAGAGCGCGCACGCGGGCCACGTCGACGTGCGCGCCGCGGTGCGCGGTCAACCGGACGTGCTGCCCGTCGTTCGTGGTGCGTGACGCGCCGCTCCGGATGACGGCGTACACCTGGCGGGCGAAGCGCAGGGCCGTCGGCTGGTCGCTCGCGGTGCTGTACCGCGCGACCGCGCCGCTCCACGAGTCGAGCCCGGACCCGTGCCGGTAGCTCGCCAGCAGCGCCGCGCCACCGCAGATGTTCGCGACGGAGTCGGTGCGGAGCCGGGAGGCCGGGACGCCGAGCAGGGTGGCCGACTTGTCCAGGGTCCTGGCCTGGGCCGTGGTCAGCCTCGACGTCTCGACGGACGCGGGGCCACGCAACGGCGGGACCGCCGTCGCCCTTGCCGAGCCGGTCGAAGTCACGCGGCTCGGACGAGACGACGTGGGTGAGGTGCATGGGGCCGTAGCCACCCGCCGTACTGGGCGAGGCGCCGTGGTCGTCCCAACGCGACTCCAGGTAGGAGACGCCGAGCAGCACCGCGCGCGGGACGCCGCTGGTGGCCGCGGCGCGGGTGAAGGTCGCCTGGCGGCCGGACGAGCCCGACAGGCAGTCACGCCATCTGTCGGGGCCGGGATGGCCGGCCGGAGCAGGCGACGTGGTGGCGATCAGGACGCCGGTGACGAGGGCGCCCGCCGCGGAGATGGCTCCGAGCGCGCGCAACCGAGAACGTGATGACACGAGTCCTCCCGAGAGTAAGAGACGCTCGACCCTAAGCCCGCTGCCCCGCGACCGTCGACACCCGATGGGCCGAGCGGGCGCGTACGGTGACCGCATGCCGGTCCTCGCGCGTCGACCGGCCAGAGGTCACTGCAGGGCCTCCCGGAGGTTGCGCCGCATCCGCTTGAGCGCGGCAGCGATCTCGCTGTCGTCGAGCGCGCGCCCGTCCACCGCGTACTCCAGGGCGATGTCCGCCTCGAACAGGGCCTGGCGGACGTCGGCATGGGCGTCGTCGAGGGTGTTCCGGAAGGCCTCGACGGTGGACCGGAGGCCGGCGTGGTCGAGCTCGCCTCGCTCGTGCTCGGCGATCGCCTCCAGGAGGCGCGCGCGCAGCTGCTCGTAGCGCTGGTCCACGGGAGGAACGCTACGCGCCCGTGCACAGGGCCGTTCGCCCCGATCATCCCTACCCTTGCGGACGATGTGCCTCGGGGACCCGTCGGCCAGGATGGCCTGCGGACCACGACAGGAAGCTGGAGACATGGGAATGAAGAACGGTGCGCCGCGGGCCGCGCTGGTAGCGATCGCCACCGCGGCGCTGACCAGCGGCCTGCTCGTGGCCCGGCCGGCGGGCGCCACGACGGCCACGGTCAGCGAGAACCCGTCCTCGACGTACCAGACCAACGGACGGGTCGACGCCATCGTCACGGTCGGCACGAAGGTCTACATCGGCGGGGACTTCACGTCGGTCCGGCCGGCGGGGTCGGCAGCCCGGGACCGGTGAGGTCACGCGCGACCGGCTGGCCGCGTTCTCGACCGTGACCGGACAGCTCCTCGGCTGGAACCCCGGCGCGAACAGCACCGTGAACGCGCTCGCGGCGTCCCCGGACGGCCGGAGGATCTACGTCGGCGGCCGGTTCGGGCGGTTGGCGGGCCACCCGCGACGCAACCTCGGCGCCGTGCGTGCCGGCAGCGGCCACGTGCTGTCGTTCCGGGCCAACACGGACCGCCGGGTCCTCGCGCTGGCCGCGACCGGGTCACGGCTGTACGTCGGCGGCAAGATCTCCAGGATCCACGGGCAGAGCCGGTCCCGGCTGGCTGCGCTCTCCACGAGTGGCCGGGTCCTCCGGACGTGGCGTCCGCGGGTCAACGGCTTCGTGCGCACCATCGCCCTGTCCAGGGACCGCAGGAGCGTCTTCATCGGCGGCGACTTCACCCGGGTCGGACGGCGCAAGCAGCACCACCTGGCCAAGCTCGACGCCAGACGGGGACGGGTCCGGCACCTCGTGAACCACCCCCGGTACCCGGTCGACCAGATCGTCGCCACGAAGCACGACCTGTACCTCGCGGGGAACGGTGCGGGTGGCCACGCGGCGTCGTACACGACGCGCGGCCACTTCCGCTGGGTGAAGCAGACCGACGGGGCCGTCCACTCCGTGGCCCTGCTGGGGGGAGTCCTGTACGTCGGTGGTCAGTTCGCCCACATCTGCGTCGGCAACACGGGCCACCCGACGACGGGGTTCGACTGCCCGACCGTGCTGACGACACGGCGGCACCTGGCCGCCCTCTCCAGCGGCACCGGCTCCCCGCTCGCCTGGGACCCCGGCACGAACAGCGTCGACGGCGTGTTCGCGGTGAAGGCGGTCGCGGGCGGCGTGCGGATCGGTGGCGACTTCACCGCCGTGCACGGCGACGACCAGGAGGGCTACGCGGCCTTCGGCTCGTAGGGCCCGCGCCCCGGAGCACGTCCGCTCGGGTCGTCAGGAGCGCGCCGCCCCCACCATCAGCCAGCAGACCGGGCCCACGAGCAACAGCCAGGCGAACGCCGCCACGAACCAGCCCTCCCGCTGGGCCTTCCAGCCCAGCCATCCGAGGCAGACGAAGACCCCGAGCCAGACGAACACGAACGCGGCAGGCATGGCGGGGACCACGACCCGCAGGCTAGCCGGACCCGTCGGTCGAGGTGGTCGCACGTTTGCGCCCGGCCGGAGTGGGGCACGGAGTACGTGCGACGCCAGTCCCCCCATGAGCTGGGGTCGCCCCGGCCCTCCGTAGGACCGCATGCCCTTCGGGGGTTGGGCAGCAACGCCCGCCAGACCAATCCTCCGGCGGGCGTTGTCAGGCCCGCGGCACCGGCAGTCGCGGCTCACGTCCGACGCGCACGGACGCGCCGTGAGCGCCTGGCACGTCAGTCGAGGTAGTCGCGCAGCACCTGGGAGCGGCTCGGGTGACGGAGCTTCGACATCGTCTTGCTCTCGATCTGGCGGATCCGCTCGCGCGTCACGCCGTACACCTTGCCGATCTCGTCGAGGGTCTTCGGCTGGCCGTCGGTGAGGCCGAACCGCATCGACACCACGCCCGCCTCGCGCTCGGACAGCGTGTCGAGGACGGCGTGCAGCTGCTCCTGGAGAAGCGTGAAGCTGACCGCGTCGGCCGGGACGATCGCCTCGGAGTCCTCGATCAGGTCGCCGAACTCGCTGTCGCCGTCCTCACCGAGCGGGGTGTGCAGGGAGATCGGCTCGCGGCCGTACTTCTGGACCTCGACGACCTTCTCGGGCGTCATGTCCAGCTCCTTGGCCAGCTCCTCCGGCGTCGGCTCGCGGCCGAGGTCCTGGAGCATCTGGCGCTGGACGCGCGCGAGCTTGTTGATGACCTCGACCATGTGCACCGGGATGCGGATGGTGCGGGCCTGGTCGGCCATGGCGCGGGTGATCGCCTGCCGGATCCACCAGGTGGCGTACGTCGAGAACTTGTAGCCCTTGGTGTAGTCGAACTTCTCGACCGCGCGGATCAGTCCGAGGTTCCCCTCCTGGATCAGGTCCAGGAAGAGCATGCCGCGGCCGGTGTAGCGCTTGGCCAGGCTGACGACCAGTCGGAGGTTGGCCTCGAGCAGGTGGTTCTTCGCGCGGCGGCCGTCCTCGGCGATCCACTCGAGCTCCTCCTCGAGCTTGGCCGAGATCTTGCCGCCCTTGCCGAGCTTCTCCTCGCTGAAGAGGCCGGCCTCGATCCGCTTGGCGAGCTCGACCTCCATCTCGGCGTTCAGCAGGGGGACCTTCCCGATCTGCTTGAGGTAGTCCTTGACCGGGTCGGCGGTCGCGCCGGCGACCATCACCTGCTGCTCGGGCTCGCCGGTGTCGTCGGCGTCGGAGACGACGAAGGTCGCCTCCTTCTCGTCCTCCACGATCGAGGGGTCGGTGGCGACGTCCTTCTCGAACTGCTCGTCGGGCAGGTCGGGCAGGACCTTCTTGCCGTCGGGGCCCACCTCGACGTTGTCCAGCGTCACGGCCGCGGCTGCCTCGGTGGTGGGCGCCTCGGTCTGTCCGGCGGCAGCCTTCTTGGCGGGCGTGGCCTTCTTCGCCGGCGCCTTCTTGGCGGTCGGATCCGACTTCGTCGGACTCGTCCTCGATGTCGCCGCCTTCTTGGCGGGCGCCTTGGTCGCCGTCTTCGCCGTCTTCGTGGCCGTCTTGGACGCCGTCTTGGTCTGGCTCGTCGTCGTCTTCTTGCGCGCGGTCGAGGACACGAACACCTCTCGTCAAGGACATTGTGGGCGCGGCAAGGCCCGGTTTGGTCAAGAGCCGCGCTGTCATTCTGCCATGGGCATGGTCACGACAACGAAGTGGGAGGCGCCTGGGTGACGCTCCTCCTCCCGGCTCGGGACGTGGGGCCCGCCGGGTGGTCGCGTCCGGCCGACGGGGGTCAGGCGGTGGCCTGCGCCGCCTTCGCCGCGGCCTTCTTCTGCTGCTTGAAGTCGCGCACCTTCTGCAACGACTCCGGGTCGGTCACGTCGGCGACGGAGCGGTACCCCTCGAGCGCATAGTCGCCGACCACCTGGTCCCACCCTTCGGGGCGTACGTCGAGCTGCTTGGCCAGGAGCGCGACGAAGATCTGGGCCTTCTGCTTGCCGAACCCCGGCAGCTCCATGAGCCGCTTCAGCAGGTCGGCGCCGGTCGTCGCCTCGGTCCACAGCCGCTCGGCGTGGCCGCCGTACTGCGTCTCGACGATTGCCGCGAGCGTCTGCAGGCGCTCGGCCATCGACCCCGGGAACCGGTGGATCGCGGGCGGCGTCGAGCACAGCGCCTTGAACTCCGCCGGGTCCGCCGCGGCGATCGCCGACGGCTCGATGCTCCCGAACCGCTCCAGCACCTTGGCCGGCCCGCGGAACGCGTGCTCCATCGGGTACTGCTGGTCGAGCATCATCCCGACCAGCAGGGCGAACGGGCTGTCGGTGAGCACCTCGTCCGCGCGGGCGTCGCCGGTGATGTGGATGGTCATGACGTCATCCTGCACCACGAGTCGCGCCCATGCCCCGGGAGCAACCGGAGGTGGGTCGACGCGTTTCCTCGGACGTCCGAGGAAACGGGGAAGTGAGCTGAGACCCCAGAGGTCAGGGCCAAGAAGCCCGGGCGTGCTCGTCTCAGCCGACCTTGACCGCCAGCACGGGGCACGGCGCGTCGAGCAAGATGCGCTGGGCGTTGCTGCCCAGGATCAGCTTGCCGACCGGAGTGCGGCGGCGCAGGCCGATCACGATCAGGTCGGCGTCGCAGTCCTCGGCGATGCCGATCAGGTCCTCGGCCGGCTCGAACCCGCGGACGAGCTGACGCACGTCGTACTCGAGACCCGACGCCCGGAGCTTCTCCTCGAGCGCGGTCAGGTCCTGCTCGGAGCGGGCGGACTTGTCGTCGTCGTACTCGCGTCCGCCGCGGTGGGAGTTCACCACGATCAGCGTCGTGCCGCGGAGCTTCGCCTCGGCGATGCCCTGGTCGACCGCCGCCTCACCCTCCGGCTTGGGCACGTAGCCCACGACCACCGCTCCCATGGGTCCTCCTCCAGGTCCGTCACGTCCGCCGGCCCCCGTACCCTCCCGCAACCTATCCCACCTGCCACGCCCGACCCGGACGTGCTCGCAGCCCCGGTGGCGCCTGTGGAGGAGGACCACGGACGGCGGCGACGGTCCGGCACGCTGGTCGGATGCCGGTGCTCCGCGAACCCCTGCCGCCCGGCGACCGGCGGGTGCTCCGGACCGCGGTGCTGCAGCTGGCGACGACCGACCACCGCCACTACGTCCCACCGGTCCTCCACGTCGGAGTGCCGGGCGGTCCCACCTCCACGGTCACCGACGACCGGTCGTGGGACCACGGGCTCCGGACCGAGATCGTGGGTTCGGTCCTCCGCGCCCGCGGCGACCCGCCGTGGGTGTGGCTCACCCGGTCCGGACCGCTGTCGATGCAGGACGCCGACGCCGCGTGGCTGGGCCCCACCACCGCCGCGGCCGCCGAGCGCGGCGTGGACCCGGCGTACGTCGTCGTCACGCGGCACGGCTGGTTCGACCCGCGGTCCGGGCTGCGCCAGGAGTGGAAGCGGATCCGCAGCCGCTGAGGAGCGGGCCGGGATCAGTCCCAGGTGTGGACGGGCTCGTTGCTGTGCATGCGCTCGCGGTACTCCAGCAGCGTGGCCCGCAACGCGTCGAACCGGTCCTGGTCGGCGCGACGGTGCATCCGGTCGGCGAACCAGCTCGAGCCGTTCACGCCGAGCAGGCAGCGCTGCTCGATGATCCCGAGGAGCCGGTCGCGCTCGTCCGCGCCGACCCCCCACGCCTCGAGGCCGGCGTGCGCCATCGGCAGCAGCCGGCGCAGCACGAGCTCGGTGGCCTTCAGCTCCCCGATCCCCGGCCAGTACACGGTGGCGTCGATGCCGTCCTGGGCCGCGGTCTCGAAGTTCTCCTCCGCGGCCTGGAACGACATCTGCGACCACAGCGGCCGGTCGCTCTCGGCGAGATGACGGACGACCCCGAAGTAGAACGCGGCGTTGGCGACCAGGTCGGCGACGGTCGGGCCGGCCGGCAGCACGCGGTTCTCGACGCGGAGGTGCGGCGTGCCGTCGTTGATGTCGTAGACCGGCCGGTTCCAGCGGTAGATCGTCCCGTTGTGCAGCCGGAGCTCGGCCAGACCCGGCGTGCCGCCCTCCTCCAGGACCGCGAGCGGGTCCTCGTCGTTGGTGATCGGCAGCAGGGCCGGGAAGTAGCGGACGTTCTCCTCGAACAGGTCGAAGACCGAGTTGATCCAGCGCTCCCCGAACCACACCCGCGGCCGCACGCCCTGGGCCTTGAGCTCCTCGCTGCGGGTGTCCGCCGCCTGCTCGAACAGCGGGATCCGCGTCTCTCGCCACAGCTCCTTGCCCAGGCAGTACGGCGAGTTGGCGCCGACCGCGAGCTGGACCGCCGAGATCGCCTCCGAGGCGTTCCAGTACGCCGCGAACTGCTCCGGCGAGGTCTGCACGTGGAACTGGGTGCTCGTGCACGCCGCCTCGGGAAGGATCGAGTCCGCGGTCGTGATCAGCCGCTCGGGGCCGGTGATGTCGATGCGGATGTCCTCGCCGCGCGCGTGCAGGATCTGCTCGCTCAGCAGCTGGTAGCGCGGGTTGGCGCTCATGTGCGACGGGCTGAGGTGGCCCGGCGCGAGCGTCGGCAGGATCCCGATCATCACCTGGTGGGCGCCGACCGCGGCCGACCGTTCCTCGGCGTCGTTCAGCGAGCGGCGCAGGTTGGCCTCGAAGGTCCCGAGGCCGGACTCGCGCAGCCACGCGGGCGGCACGTTGATCTCGATGTTGAACTGGCCGAGCTCGGTCTGGAACGCCGGGTCGGCGATCGCGGCCAGCGCCTCGGCGTTCTTCAGCGCGGGGTCGCCCGCCTCGTCGACGAGGTTCAGCTCGACCTCGAGCCCGGTCATCGGGTCGTCGGTGTGGAACTGGTGCTCGCTGAGCATCCGCTCGAACACGTCGAGGCAGCGGTGCACCTTCTCGCGATAGCGCGTGCGATCGGCTCGAGAGAACTCTTGGGCGTCGACGTCCTCCCCCATGCGGGTCACCCTAGGGCCGCCCGTGACGCCGCGGAAGCACTCAACGGGTGGGTTCACTCCGCGCCGGGGTCGGACGGTCCCGTCTCGGCCCAGGCCGACGGCGGAACGGCGCGCACCAGACACTGCGCGAGGCACCGACCGAGGCGGTGCTCCGGATCGAGCTCGAAGCACCGGTCGAGGGCACACCACGCCAGCGCACCGTGGCCCGACTGCCACGCGCAGAAGGCGGTGACCGCCGCGACGTCGGGGACCTGAGGATCGGGCGCGCCGCGCAGCAGCGCCGACCAGACCCGGAGATGGTCCGCCACGGTGTCGTCCGTGACGGCGTACAGAGCGGCGTCGCGCGCCTCGACGCTGGTCACGGCGCCGAGCACGATCGCGGCGCCGCCGTCGTCGGGCCCCTCCCCCGAGGTCACCCAGCCGGTGACCACCTCGCGCACCCGGGCTGCGCCGTCGGGGCCCGCCGGCCGCCGGGCTCCGAGGAGCTCGCCCCAGCGCCGGCGGAGCTCGGCGTCCGGCGCCACCGTGGCCCGCAGCTCGTCGCGGCTGGCCAGGGTGACCCGGCCCTCGAACACGGCCCGCGCGTTGAACGGGTGGTGCGTGTCGTCGTAGCTCACCGGCGGCGACTCCTCGGCGCCCGCGCGGATCGGCACGCTGCGCCAGCAGCCCTCGTGCGCGCGGAGCACGTCGATGACGCCGATGCCCTCCGCCAGGAAGGCCGGCACCAGGGCGGCGGCCAGCGCCGCGGCCAGCGAGGGGTCGCCGGAGTACACGACGAAGGCCACGCACTCGACCGCGTGCCTCCGGCTCGGCCCCAGCACCGCCGCGACCACCTCGGCGAGGTCCTCCTCCGGGGTCGGCGGCAGGTCGAGACGCGCGTGGAAGGTGCGCTCGGCGCCGAAGGTGAGCATCACCAGGGAGTCGTCGGGATGGAAGCCGAGGACGACCGGCACGGCGGCCAGCAGGTCCTCCGGGCCACGGGCGGTGAGGGTGGTGGTCATGCCCCGACGCTCCTCGACCCGGCCGACCATCCGGGGTCCCGTCGCGCCGGCCTGTGGAGGCACCGGTCGTGGAGGGCCGATGTGGACGGAGGGCGGGCCGTGCCGCCCCAGCGTCGGCGGGCGTCGCTATGTTGCGGCCATGCGTCCGGAGGCGTCGGTGATGCACCTGGACCTCGACGCGTTCTTCGCCTCGGTCGAGCAGCGCGACAAGCCGTCGCTCCGGGGCAAGCCGGTGGTCGTCGGCGGGGTGGGTGGGCGCGGGGTGGTCAGCACCGCGTCGTACGAGGCGCGGAGGTACGGCGTCCGCTCGGCGATGTCGACCCGCGAGGCCCGCTCCCGCTGCCCGCACGCGGCGTTCCTCAACCCGCGCTTCCACGCCTACCGCGACACCAGCATCAAGGTGATGGAGGTGCTGCGCGACGTCTCTCCCCTGGTGGAGCCGATGTCGCTCGACGAGGCCTTCGTCGACCTCCGCCCGGCCGGGCTCGCGGCGTACGACGACGAGAGCGTGCGAGCCCTGGCCGAGGACGTCCGGTCGCGGGTGCGCGACGTGACCGGTGGCCTGACCGCATCGGTCGGGATCGGCACCTCGAAGTTCATCGCCAAGGTCGCCAGCGACCTCGACAAGCCGGACGGCCTGGTCGTGGTGAGCGCGGGCGCGGAGCGGGAGCTCCTGCGGCCGATGCACGTGACCGTGATTCCGGGGGTCGGTCCGGCGACGTCCGAGCGGCTGCGCCGGGCGGGCATCACGACCGTCGCCGACCTCGAGGACATCAGCGAGGACGAGCTCGTGCGGCTGCTCGGCCAGGCACACGGGCACGGGTTGTTCCAGCTGGCCCGGGCGCAGGACGACCGTGCGGTCGTGCCCGAGCGCGAGACCAAGTCGGTCAGCGTCGAGGGCACCTACGACACCGACCTCACCGACCGCCGGCTGATGGAGGGCCTGGTCAGCCGCCAGGCCGTGAGCGTCGCCGAGCGGCTGCGCAAGAGCGGGCTCTCGGGCCGGACCATCACGCTCAAGGTGCGGCTGCACGACTTCACGACGCTGTCCCGCTCGACGACCCTCGGCGCTCCCACCGACGGCGGGCCGGTGATCGCCCGCCTCGCCCGGGGCCTGCTCGGGGAGCTCGACCTGACCGGCGGCGTACGCCTGCTCGGGGTCGGCGTCTCGGGGCTCGCGGACTGGATCCAGGACGATCTCTTCGGTGACGACGGCGCCGAGGACGACGACCCGGTCGCGGACCTGCCCGACCTCCCCGACCAGCGCACCTGGGTGCCGGGCATGGACGTCGTGCACGACGAGCACGGCCGGGGGTGGGTCTGGGGCGCCGGCCGCGGCATCGTCACGGTGCGGTTCGAGACCGCCGGGACGCCGCCCGGCCCGGTCCGGTCGCTGCCCGCGGACGACCCGGCGCTCGCACCCTGGCGGCCGCCGGCAACCTGACCGCTCGCTCCCCTGTACGCCGCGCCGCCGACGTCCTAGGCTGAGCGGGCGGGGTGCGTATCACGAAACGGAGTGCGTCATGCGCAACAAAGGCAGGAACGCGGCGACGATCCTCCGGCTGCTGGAGAACGCCCGGTACGAGGTGCTGCCCACGGCCTCGACCGAGGACAAGGTGCTCGAGCACCTGCCCACCGAGCGGACCGTCACGATCACGGCGTCGCCGGGCAAGGGCCTCGAGGCGACGTTCGACCTGACCGAGCGGCTGGCCGGCCACGGCTACACCGTGGTCCCCCACATCGCGGCGCGGATGGTCACCGGCCGGACCGAGCTCGCCGAGATCTGCGACCGCCTGACCGGCAAGGGCATCACCAAGGTCTTCGTGCCCGGGGGCGACGCCGACCCGGCGGGCGACTACCCCGACGCGTTCTCGCTCCTGGAGGACCTCGCCGACCTGGGCCGGCCGTTCGAGCAGGTCGGCATCACCGGCTACCCCGAGACCCACCCCACGATCAGCGACGACCTCACCGTGCAGTCGATGTGGGACAAGCGCCGGCACGCCACCCACATCGTCAGCAACCTGACCTTCGACCCCAAGGCCGTCGCCGGCTGGGTGGCGCGGCTGCGCGCCCGCGGCGTCACCATGCCCCTGTACCTCGGCATCCCCGGGCCGATCGACCGCGCCAAGCTGCTCGCCACCGCCACCAAGATCGGGGTCGGCGAGTCGACCCGGTTCCTGACCAAGCACAAGGGCACGTTCGTGCGCCTCGCGGCGCCCGGCGGCTTCACCGGCGAGCGCTTCCTCGAGCAGTGCGCACCCGCGCTCGGCGGTGAGGAGGCGCGCGCCGAGGGCGTGCACGTCTTCACGTTCAACCAGATCGCCGAGACCGAGGCCTGGCGGGCGAAGATCGTCGAGCAGCTGACCCAGCGCGTCAGTCGCTGATCAGGCGGGCGAGGGCGTCGGCGAGACCCGACTCCCCCGTCGGCAGCACCGTGAGCGGGAGCCCGATCCGGCGCGCGGCCTCCTCGGCCAGCGCGCGCAGCTCGTGGTCGTCCGGCCGCTGCGCCAGCCAGACGACGCGCCGGTAGTGGCCGAAGTAGTCGTCGCGGAGCTCGGGCCAGCGGTCGAGGCCGAGCTCCTGCTCGACCGTGCGGGCGAACGAGCGGACCAGGAAGTCGGTGAGCAGGTAGGTGCCCGGCTCCTCGGCCATCAGCCGCTCGACGGTCGCGGACCCGGCGTACACGTCGTAGCAGTGCAGGCCGTCCATCCGGGGTACGCCGAGGTCGGCGCAGACCTCGTCGAGGGCGCCGTAGGTGCCGCAGTCGGCGTACCCGACGACGACGCGTGCGTACGACGGGGTCAGCCGCTCCACCAGCGCCCGCACCTGCGGAGCGATCTCGCGGGGCGCGTTGTGCAGCAACGGCGGCAGCGGGTGGACGTCGAGCGGCCAACCGGCCGCGGTGGCGATGGTCGCCGCCGGCTGGGCCAGGGCGCCGCAGGCGACGAGGGCGACCCGTCCCGACCGGCCGGGGACCCGCTCGTCAGGAGCTGAAGGCCAGCTGCTCGACGAAGCGGTCGTTGAAGTCGCTGCGGTCGGAGAGCTCGACATACGTCACCTCCTCGAGCAGCGTGGTGGCACCGGCGCGCTCGCGGATCGACAGCAGGGCCATCTTCGCGCCCTCGCCGGCGACGTTGCCGGCCGAGACGATCCGCAGCACCGGGAGCTGGGGAACCAGGCCGATCCGGACCGCCGACGCCGGTGAGAGGTAGCTGCCGAACGACCCGGCGAGCAGCACCTGCTGCACGTCGCGCGGGTCGATCCCGAGCTGGTCGACGAGCAGCGACCACCCGGTGGAGATGGCGGCCTTGGCGAACTGCAGCTCTCGGACGTCGCGCTGCGACAGCACCACGCAGTCCTCGGGGGCCGCGTCGTCCGTCGGCCGGTGCAGCACGAAGACCCGCTCCTCGCCGACGTAGGTGAGCCGGTCGGCCACCGCGGGCGCGAGGCCCGAGGCCACCTCGTCGGTCACGAAGCGGCCTGAGCCGTCCAGCAGCCCGACCCGCACCAGCTCGGCGACGGCGTCGACGAGACCCGAGCCGCACAGGCCTTTCGGCTCGACGTCACCGATGACCTGGAGCGCGACAGGTTCGTCGCCGAGCAGCTGCACCACCTCGATGGCGCCGTCGGAGGCGCGCATCCCGCAGCGGATCGCGCCGCCCTCGAACGCCGGACCCGCCGGCGCCGCCGTCGACAGGATGGTGTCGCCGTCGCTGAGGACGATCTCGCAGTTGGTGCCGACGTCGATGAACAGCCGGGTGCGCTTGTCGCGGTCCATCCCGGTGGCGAGCATGCCGGCGACGATGTCGCCGCCGACGTAGGCCCCGAGGGCGGGGAACACCACTGCGCGGGCCCGCGGGTGCAGCTCCAGGCCGAGGTCGGACGCCAGTACGTCGACGGGCTGGGCGGTGGCCATCACGAACGGCGCGACCCCGAGCGGCTCGGGGTCCAGGCCCAGCGCCAGCGCGGTCATGGTGGCGTTGCCGGCGAGGGCCACCTCGTAGACGTGCGCGGGATCGACCCCGCCCTCGGCGCACACCTCGCCGGTGAGCATCGCCAGCGTCTCGTGGGCGGCCGTGCGCAGCCGGTCCAGCGCGCGCGGGTCGAGCATGGTCGCGCTGATCCGGCTGATCACGTCCGCACCGAACGGCTGCTGCTTGTTCAGGCTCGAAGCGACCGAGACGGGTGTCCCGGTCTCGAGGTCGAGGAGCGTGGCGACGACGGTCGTGGTGCCGAGGTCGAACGCGATCGCGTAGCGCGTCTGCGTGGTGTCGCCGGGCTCCACGTCGACCAGCGCCTCGTCGACCACGACCGCGGTGACCTTGAACCCCGACTGCCGCAGCACCGTCGGCAGGCGCCGCAGGGCGTAGAGGTCGGGCACCGGCTCCAGGTCGTCGATGGCGTCGAGCAGCCGGACCAGGTCGGGCCGCTGGTCGGACAGGGTCGGCTCGTCGAGCTCGACGTACCGCTTCTGCACGGCGGGGCGCAGGATCACCTGCCGGCCGACGCCGACCGTGGCCGCCTTCGGCCGCGTGGTCAGCGGCGGCACCTCGACCTCGAGGTCGCGGGTCGCCTGCACCAGGCAGGCCAGCCGCCATCCCTGCTCGATCTGGGTGGGCGTGAACGTCCGCTCGTCGTGCCGCGTGACCGGCGACGCCGAGGACAGCCGCACCTTGCACTTGTGGCAGGTGCCGTGACCGCCGCACGTCGAGTCGATCGCGATGCCGTTCCACGACGCGGAGTCGAAGACGCTGACCCCGGGCGGCACGCGGACCTCGCGGTCGGCAACCGCGCCCGAGGTGTCGTGCACCGCGAACTTCAGCTTCACGCGTCCGGTGCCGTCGTGCGCGACGGGCTCGACGCCGGACGGCGCGATCAGCCCTTCGCGGCGGACGTCCTCCAGCCAGAAGTCCGGCCGGTCGACCTCTGCCGGGTCCTCGCTCACGTCGATGCCGTCGCCGCCGTCTGCTCGGCCGCCTGACGGGCGCGGTGCGCCGCGATCCACGCCATGCCCCAGTCGTCGTGGCCGAGGAGCAGGTCGGCCGCCTTGACCGACTCCACGATGGCCGGCGTGCGGGCGTCCATGATCGCGCTGGTCAGGCCGGCGGTCATCGCCATCGGCAGGAACGCCGCACCCAGGACGTGCCGGCCGGGCATGCCGAACGACACGTTGGAGGCACCGCAGGTCATGTTCACGCCGAACTCGGAGCGGATGCGCTGCATGGTCTCGAGCGCCGTGTTGACCACCGAGGTGTCGGCCCCGATGGGCATCGCCAGGGGGTCGATCACGATGTCGGCCGCCGCGATGCCGTACTCCGTCGTCGCGACCTCGATGATCTTGCGCGTCAGGTCGATGCGCTTGTCGGCCTGCATCGGGATCTCGTCGTGGTCGTTGGGCAGCGCGATGATCGCGGCGTCGTGCTTCTTGACCAACGGCAGGATCGCCGCGAGCCGGTCGTCCTCGGCGGTCACCGAGTTCACCAGCGCGCGACCCTCGTACGCCGCGAGCCCGGCCTCGAGCGCCTCGACCACCGAGGAGTCGATGCACACGGGCAGGTCGGTGAGGCTCTGCACCATCCGGATCGCCTTGACCAGCAGGTCGGCCTCGTCGGTCAGGGGGACGCCCATGTTCACGTCGAGCACGTCGGCGCCACCCTCGACCTGGGCCTTCACGTCGCGCTCGATGGCCGACAGGTCGCCGGCGCGCAGCTGCTCCTGGAAGATGCGCCGGCCGGTCGGGTTGATCCGCTCGCCGATCAGGCAGAAGCGTCGCCCGTGCCCGAGCACGACCTCCTTGGTCGCGGACCGGAGCACGGTCTCCTTGGGTGGTTCCTGAGGAGCCGAGGAACGAGGCGTCTCGAAGGGTGCGGCGTCGGTCATGCGGGCACCTTCGAGCGCTTCTCGTGGAGCAGGGCCTTCGCCCGCTTGACGGTCTGGGAAGCGTCCGCGGCGTACCCGTCGGCGCCCACGGCGTCGGCGTACTCCTGGGTGACCGGCGCACCGCCGACCATCACGATCACGGTCTCGCGCAGGCCGGCCTTGGTGAGGGCGTTCATGTTGGCCTTGAACATCGGCATGGTCGTGGTCAGGAACGCCGAGAAGCCGACGATGTCGGGCTGGTGCTGCTGGATCGCCTCGATGAACTTCTCCGGCGACACCTGGACGCCGAGGTCGATCACCTCGAACCCGGCACCCTCGAGCATGATGTTGACGAGGTTCTTGCCGATGTCGTGCACGTCGCCCTGCACGGTGCCCATCACGAAGCGGCCGATGGTCTCGACACCGGTCTCGGCGAGCAGGGGCCGCAGCACCTCCATCGCGCCGGCCATCGCCCGGCCGGCGATCAGCATCTCCGGCACGAAGAAGTCACCGCGCTCGAACCTCGCGCCGACCTCCTCGAGCGAAGGGATCAGCGCGTCGAAGAGCAGCGTCTGCGGCTCCATCTGCAGCGCCAGTCCCTCGTGCGTCAGCTCGAGCACGCGGGGAGCGTTGCCGACCAGCGTCTCGTCGTAGAGGCCCTGGAGGATCTCCTCAGGTGTCATGCCGCCCCTTCCTTTCCTTCACGTCCGGTACGTCGTTCCTGGTTGCTTCCTCGTTCCAGCAGGGCGGAGAGCCCGCGAGCGCGGTCGGTGAGCAGCCGACCCACCTCGTCCACCCGGCCTTGGAAACGCTGTGTGGGGCCGGAGACCCCGAGTGCGGCCACGACCTCGCCCTGGCCCGCGCGGACCGGCACGGCGACACCGCTCAGCCCGATCTCGAGCTCGTCGACGGTCACCGCCCAGCCGCGTCGTCGGGTCTGGGCGAGCTGTCGCTCCAGGCCGACGCCGTCGGCGACCGTCTGGGGCGTCAGACGCTCGAGCCGGCCGCGCGGGGCCGGCAGGGCGGCGAAGGCGTAGAGCACCTTGCCCAGGGCCGAGGCGTGCGGCGGCACGTCGATCTGGGTCCAGTCGCGGGTGCCCAGCATGTACTGGCTGTCGACCTGGCCGACCTGGACCACCCGCTCACCCTGCGCGACCGCGAGGTTCACGGTCTCGCGGGTGTCGTCGCCGAGCTGCTCGAGGGTCGGGCCGGCCAGGCGGACCAGCTCGTCCCAGCGGTCGTGCCGTGCGGCGTACAGCCAGAAGAGGGGGCCGGCGCGGTAGAACCCGGTGGAGTCGCGCTCGAGGAGCTCGGCCCGCTCGAGGGCGGTGAGCAGGCGCGAGGCCGTGGACTTGGCCAGGTCGCAGGACTCGACCAGCTCGGCGAACCCGAGCGGCTCGTCGGCCCGCACGGCGGTGGCGACCAGCGCGGCGGCGCGCTCGACCGCCTGCGTGCCCTTCGCCGGCTCCGTCACCGTTGCGTCCCGTCCCTCAGGTGTTCCATGATGTGGAACTGACAACCACATGATGAGGCTAGGCTGCGGCCCGAGCACGGGTCAAGGACCGCGCCGGTCGCGTATCACGTGGACGCCCTAACGACGGAGGACCGATGTTCCGCAACCGCATGCCGCGCTACGAGGTGCTCTCGGAGGACGCGATGGCGAAGCTCGACGGGGCGTGGCGGCGCCTGGTCAGCGAGATCGGTGTGGAGTTCATGGACGAGCGGGCGCTGGAGCTGTTCCGGCGCTCCGGCCAGCGGGTCGAGGAGAACAAGGTGTTCTTCGACCCCGAGTTCGTCCTCGAGCAGGTCGCCAAGGCGCCCCGGGAGTTCGACATCCAGGCCCGCAACCACGACAACGACGTCCACATCGGCGGCGACTCGATGGCGTTCGGCGCGGTCTACGGACCGCCGTTCGTCCGCGAGGGCGCCGTACGCCGCGACGCGACGATGTCGGACTTCGAGAACTTCACCCGGCTCGCGCAGTCCTACTCGGTGCTCGACTCGGCCGGCGGCGTGATCTGCGAGCCGAACGACACCCCGCTGGACAGCCGCCACCTCGACATGACCTTCGCCCTGCAGACGCTGACCGACAAGATCTACATGGGCAACGTCGTGTCGGGCGTCAACGCCGCGGACACCATCGCGATGTCGTCGATCCTCTTCGGCGGGCGCGAGACCATCGAGCAGACGTCGGCGACGATCTCGCTGATCAACTGCAACTCCCCCTTGCGCTGGGACTCCCGGATGCTCGAGGCGCAGTTCGAGTACTCCGAGGCCAACCAGGCGGTCGTCCTCACGCCGTTCATCCTGATGGGCGCGATGTCCCCGGTGACGATCCCCGCCGCCCTCGCGCAGCAGATGGCCGAGGCGCTGACCGGCATCGCGCTCTCGCAGCTGATCCGCCCCGGGTGCCCGGTCGTGTTCGGGTCGTTCCTGTCCAACATCGACATGCAGTCCGGCTCCCCCACCTTCGGCACTCCCGAGTCCGGGATCGGGCTGCTGTGCACCGGGCAGATCGCGCGGCACTTCGGGCTGCCGTTCCGCACCGGCGGCGGGCTCACCTCGTCACAGGTCGCCGACGCGCAGGCCGGCTACGAGGCGCTGATGACGCTGATGCCGACGTTCCTGGCCGGCACGAACTGGGTGATGCACTCGGCCGGCTGGCTCGAGGGCGGACTCGTCGCGGGCTACGAGAAGTTCATCGTCGACATCGAGCTCGTGCAGATGCTGCAGCACGAGTTCACGCCGCTGGAGATCGACGAGGGGTCGCTCGCGTTCGACGCGCACCTCGAGGTCGGCCACGGCGGCCACTTCCTGGGCGCGATGCACACGCTCGAGCGGTTCCGCGACTGCTTCTACCGCCCCCTCCTGTCGTCGTCGGAGAACTTCGAGCGCTGGTCGCGCAACGGCGGCAACGACACCGCCGCCCGGGCCGGCGAGATCTACCGCCAGGTGCTCACCGACTACGAGGCGCCGCCGCTCGACGACGCGATCCGCGAGGAGCTCGCGGAGTACGTCAAGCGCCGGCGTACCGAGCTCGGCGACTGAGCCGGCCGCACGTCCCAGCAGAAAGAGCGAGCGAGATGTCCGACTCCTCCGCTGCCGGCGGTGCCGCCGGGGGCGACTTCGTCCTCACCATCGTCTGCCCGGACCGACCGGGCATCGTGCACGCGGTCACCGGCTTCCTGGTCGAGCGCGGCGGCAACATCATCGAGAGCCAGCAGTACGACGACCTCGACACCGGGCGCTTCTTCATGCGGATGGGCTTCGAGCTGGGCGACTCCGGCTCCACCGCCGAGGAGCTGCGGGCGGACTTCGCCCCGGTCGCTGCCGCGTTCGGGATGGACTTCCGGCTCTGGGACGCCCGGGCGCCGTACCGGACCCTGGTGATGGTCTCCGGACACCTGCACTGCCTCAACGACCTGCTCTTCCGGCAGAGCACCGGCTCGCTGCAGGTCGACATCCCGCTCGTGGTCTCCAACCACCTCGACGCGGAGCCGCTGGCCAAGGCCTACGGCATCGACTACGTCCACCTCCCGGTCAACGCGGACACCAAGGCGGCCGCGGAGGCCCGGCTGCTCGAGCTGGTCGAGAAGCACGGCATCCATCTCGTGGTGCTCGCGCGGTACATGCAGGTGCTCTCCGACGACCTGTGCCGGCGGCTCTCCGGACGGGTGATCAACATCCACCACTCGTTCCTGCCGAGCTTCAAGGGTGCCAAGCCCTACCACCAGGCGCACGACCGCGGCGTGAAGCTGATCGGCGCGACCGCGCACTACGTGACCGCCGACCTCGACGAGGGGCCGATCATCGAGCAGGACGTGATCCGGGTCGACCACGGCCACACCCGAGACCAGCTGGTGGCGGCCGGCCGCGACGTCGAGGCCCAGGTGCTGTCCCGCGCCGTCCGCTGGCACGCGGAGTCGCGAGTGCTGCTGAACGGGAGCCGCACGGTCGTCTTCCGCTGAGCAGCGAGCCCACCTCCGCGGTGGGCACCGTGTTGCGCCTAGGGAGACGTCGTCGCGCAATGCGCAACTCGGCGCTAGGCTGCGCGACATGTCGGAAGACCGTGCCGTCGAGCCCGTCCAGTCGGTCGACCGCGCCCTGACCATCCTCGAGACGCTCGCCCGGGCCGGGGTGGCCGGCGTGACCGAGGTGGCCGCCGAGCTCGACGTCCACAAGAGCACGGCGTTCCGGCTGATGTCGACGCTGGAGTGCCACGACCTGGTCGAGCAGACGGGCGACCGCGGCAAGTACCGCCTCGGCGTCGGGGTCCTGCGCCTCGCAGGGGCGACGACCGCGCGGCTCGACGTCGTGCAGGAGGCCCGGCCGATCTGCCGGCGGCTCGCGGCGACCACCGGCGAGACCGTGAACCTCGCGGTGCTCTCGGGCCACTCGGCGCTCTACCTCGACCAGGTCGCCGGCTCGTCCGCTCTGCAGTCGCACAACTGGGTCGGCCAGCACATCCCGCTCCACGCCACCAGCAACGGCAAGATCCTGCTCAGCGAGCTGGACGAGACGCGCCTCCAGCAGCTGCTCGGCTCGCTGCCGAGCTACACCGACCGCACGATCACCCGGAAGGGACCGCTGCTCCAGGAGCTGGTCCAGGTGCGCGAGCAGGGGTACGCCGTGGCGGTCGACGAGCTCGAGCAGGGCCTGACCGCGGTCGCCGCGCCGATCCGCAACGCCCATGGCGACATCATCGCCTCGATGAGCGTCTCCGGCGCGAGCTTCCGGCTGCGGGGCGAGGCCCTCGAGACCGCGCTCAAGGAGGTCGTGGCCGGGTCGGCCGAGGTCTCGTTCCGGCTCGGCTGGAACGACCCCGTCGGCTGACCCACCTGTGACCTGGGTCACGACGGACGGCCCGTCGACCCTTGACGTGCGCTCCCGGCCCGACCATTCTCTGTGCTATCAGTTGCGCCTGGGGCACCGAGTTGCGCCATGTGCAACAGGGAGGCGGAGTCGGTGCCGGACATCCTGGTGGGTGGTGAATGGCGGAGCGCGCTCGCGGGCGGGCGTCGGGAGATCCGGTGCCCGGCCGACGGCTCGCACGTGGGCGAGGTCGACGAGGCGACCGCTGCCGACACGGAGGCCGCGATCGCCGCTGCCCACGAGGCGTTCCACCACGGCCCCTGGCCGCACACCTCGGCGCGCGAGCGCGGTGACCTCCTCCTCCGGCTGGCCGACCTCCTGGTCCGGGACAAGGCCGAGATCGCCCGCGCCGAGTCGCTGGACACCGGCAAGCGGCTGGTCGAGTCCGAGTACGACGTCGACGACGTGGTCCGCGTCGTCCGCTACTACGGCCAGGTCGCCGACGAGGACGCCGGGCGGATGGTCGACACCGGCAACCCCGGGGTGGTCAGCCGGATCGTCCACGAGCCGGTCGGGGTCTGCGGCCTGATCACGCCGTGGAACTACCCGCTCCTGCAGACGTCGTGGAAGGTCGCCCCCTGCCTCGCGGCCGGCAACACGTTCGTGCTCAAGCCGAGCGAGATCACCCCCCACACCGCCATCCTCCTGATGCGCCTGCTCGCCGAGGCCGGTCTGCCCGACGGCGTCGGCAACCTCGTGCTCGGCGCCGGCGCCGAGGCCGGTGCCCCGCTCGGGTCGGACCCACGGGTCGACCTGGTCTCGTTCACCGGCAGCGTGCCGACCGGCCGCCGGCTGATGGCTGCGGCCGCCGACAGCGTGAAGCGGGTGGCGCTGGAGCTGGGCGGCAAGAACCCGAACATCGTCTTCGCCGACGCCGACCTCGAGGTCGCACTCGACTTCGCTCTCACCGCGGTGTTCCTGCACTCCGGCCAGGTCTGCTCCGCCGGGGCCCGTCTCGTCGTCGAGGAGTCGATCCACGACGAGTTCGTCGAGGAGGTCGTCGCCCGCGCCCGCCGGATCCGACTCGGCGGACCGTTCGACGAGAACGCCGAGACCGGGCCGCTCACCAGCGCGCAGCACCTGGAGAAGGTCGAGAAGTACGTCGCCGCCGGGATCGCCGAGGGCGCGGTCCTGCGCTGCGGCGGCGAGCGTCCCGACGACCCGGCGCTGGCCGACGGCTTCTACTACCTGCCCACCGTGCTCGACGGCTGCTCGTCGCGGATGTCGGTCACGCAGGACGAGTCGTTCGGCCCGGTGCTGACCGTCGAGACCTTCGCAGGCGAGGACGAGGCGGTCGCCATCGCCAACGACTCGACGTACGGGCTGGCCGGTGCGGTGTGGACCCAGGACGCGGGCAAGGCGCAGCGCGTGGCGGGCAGGCTGCGGATGGGCACGGTCTGGATCAACGACTACCACCCGTACGTGCCGCAGGCGGAGTGGGGCGGCTACAAGCAGTCCGGCATCGGGCGGGAGCTCGGGCACGCCGGGCTCGAGGAGTACCGCGAGACCAAGCACATCTGGCACAACATCGACCCGGCCGTCCAGCAGTGGTTCGGGGGCGCGGAGGCATGAGCCCGGGATCGCGCGCCCGCGACTCCTACGACGTGGTGATCGTCGGTGGTGGCTCGGCCGGCTGCGCCCTGGCGAACCGGTTGAGCGCCGACCCCGGGACGAGCGTGCTGGTGCTCGAGGCCGGTCGCTCGGACTTCCGCTTCGACCCGTTCATCCACATGCCGGCCGCCCTGACGATCCCGATCGGGAACCGGTTCTACGACTGGAAGTACGAGTCCGACCCCGAGCCCGAGATGAACGGGCGGCGCATCTACCACGCGCGCGGCAAGGTGCTCGGCGGGTCCAGCAGCATCAACGGGATGATCTTCCAGCGCGGCAACCCGCTCGACTACGAGCGGTGGGGAGCCGAGCCGGGCATGGAGTCCTGGGACTACCTGCACTGCCTGCCCTACTTCAAGCGGATGGAGACCTGCCTGGCCGGCGCCGACGACTGGCGCGGCGGCGACGGACCGCTGGTGCTCGAGCGCGGTCCCGCCGAGAACCCGCTGTTCGGTGCCTTCTTCCAGGCCGCGCAGGACGCCGGGTACCCGCTGACCGACGACGTCAACGGCTACCGCCAGGAGGGCTTCGCCCGGTTCGACCGCAACCTCCACCGCGGCCGGCGGCTCTCGGCGTCCCGCGCGTACCTCCACCCGGTGATGGACCGGAAGAACCTCACGGTCGAGACGCTCGCCTTCGTCACCGGGGTGAGGTTCGACGGGAAGCGCGCAACGGGCCTCGACTACCTGCGCGCGGGCCGGCTGCGTCGGTCGGTGCGGGCCGGCGAGGTGATCCTGTGCGGTGGCGCGATCAACACCCCGCAGCTGCTGCAGCTCTCGGGCATCGGCGACGCCGGCGACCTGAAGGCCCTGGGCATCGACGTGGTCGCCGACCTCCCGGGAGTCGGACAGAACCTCCAGGACCACCTCGAGGTCTACATCCAGTACAAGTCGAAGCAGCCGGTCTCGATCGCGCCCGGCCTCAGGCTGCGCGCCCGGCCGATGATCGGCTACCAGTGGCTGTTCCACCGTCGCGGCCTCGGCGCCACCAACCACTTCGAGGGCGGCGGCTTCGTCCGGAGCAACGAGGACGTCGACTACCCGAACCTGATGTTCCACTTCCTGCCCGTCGCCATCCGGTACGACGGGAGCGTGCCGGCCGAGGGCCACGGCTACCAGGTGCACGTCGGGCCGATGTACGCCGACACCCGCGGGCACGTGAAGATCCGCTCCACCGACCCGCGCGAGCACCCGTCGATGCTCTTCAACTACCTGTCGACGCCGACCGACAAGAAGGAGTGGGTCGAGGCGATCCGGGTCGCGCGCGACATCCTCAACCAGCCCGGCCTCGCGCCGTACAACGACGGTGAGATCTCACCCGGCTCCTCGGTGGAGACGGACGAGGAGATCCTCGACTGGGTGCGCCGCGACGCCGAGACCGCGCTCCACCCCTCGTGCACCGCCCGGATGGGCACCGAGGACGACGCGGTCGTCGACCCGACGACGATGGGCGTCCACGGCCTCGAGGGGCTGCGCGTGGTCGACGCCTCCGTCTTCCCGTTCGTCACGAACGGCAACATCTACGCCCCGGTGATGATGGTCGCCGAGAAGGCGGCCGACCTGATCGCGGGTCACACCCCGCTGCCGGCCGCCCAGGTCCCGTACTACCGCTACCGCGACAACATGCCGCTGGACCCGGCGTCCGCCCGGGCGTCTCTAGGAAGCGAGAGCCAGTCATGACGCAGACCGACACACCGCCGCAGGACTCCGGCAAGCTGCCGGACGCGGTCTCGGAGCCGACGCTGCACGTCGGGGACCTGTGGAAGGTGTTCGGGCCCAAGGGCCGGGCCGACCACCTGATCGGCTCGTCGGACGCCGACCTGCCGCGCTCGGAGATGCTGGCGAAGACCGGCTGCGTCGCCGCGGTCAAGGACATCTCGTTCGACGTCTCCGCGGGTGAGGTGTTCGTCGTCATGGGCCTGTCCGGCTCGGGCAAGTCCACGCTCGTGCGGTGCCTGACCCGCTTGATCGAGCCGACGTCCGGCACGATCTCGATCGAGGGCGAGGACATCACGAACGCCTCCGAGTCGAAGCTGCGCGACCTCCGCCGCCGGTACGTGTCGATGGTGTTCCAGCACTTCGGTCTGCTGCCGCACCGGACGGTCATCGACAACGTCGCCTACGGGCTCGAGGTGCGGGGCATGGGGAAGGCGGAGCGCCGCGCCAAGGCCGGCGAGGTGGTCGAGATGGTCGGGCTCAAGGGCTACGAGAGGGCCTACCCCGACCAGCTCTCCGGAGGCATGCAGCAGCGGGTCGGCCTGGCGCGGGCGCTGGCCAACGACCCGGAGCTGCTGCTGTTCGACGAACCGTTCTCGGCGCTCGACCCCCTGATCCGGCGCGACATGCAGGACGAGGTCATCCGGCTCCAGGCCGACCTCAAGACGACGATGGTGTTCATCACCCACGACCTGCAGGAGGCCGTGAAGCTCGGCGACCGGATCCTGATCATGCGCGACGGCGAGGTCGTGCAGATGGGGACGCCGGCCGACATCGTCGCCAACCCGGCCGACGAGTACGTCCGCGACTTCGTCAGCGACGTGCCGAAGTCGCACGTCCTCACGCTGCAGTACGTGATGCGGCCGCCGCGGCCCGACGACTCCTCGGAGGGTCCGGTGATGTCCTCCGACACCGTCGTCCAGAAGGCCGCGCACGCGGCACTGCAGTCGGACCACCCGGTCCGCGTCGTCGACGACGGCACGCTGGTCGGCATCGTCGACGACGAGGCGATCCTGCGCGTCGTCGTCGCCGAGGAGCATCCGCGGGCGGGGCAGCCGTCGTGACCACGGTCGAGTCCGGCGAGAGACAGGTCGCCGAGACCAAGGAGCAGCAGCCGTACGTCGTCGAGGGCACGTGGCGCGATCGCATCCGGGCCAGCTGGCTGGTGGGCGGGATCGTGGTCGCGTGGATCGTCGTGTGGTCGTTCACGAAGAACCACCACACCCTGGTCATCGGTGAGCAGGAGACGACCAGCGTCCACGAGTGGCTGCTGAACCGCTTCAACAGCGTCGTCAACGCGAACAACTTCGCCGTCGACGGCCTGCACAAGTTCGGCACGTTCCTGAACTGGCTCGTGGGTCAGCTGCAGACGCTCGTCTCGCAACCGGACATCCCACGCCCGTACCCGGAGATCGGCTGGCTGGGCGTCTTCGCGATCGCGGTGTGGATCGCGCTCGCGGTCGCCGGGTGGCGCATCGCCGTCCTGGTCGCCGCGTCGTTCCTCGCGTTCGGCTACCTCGGCTTCTGGCAGGACAGCATCGACACCCTGATCATCACGCTCCTCGCCGTCGCCATGTCGGTCCTCATCGGCCTGCCGCTGGCCGTCTGGATGGGGCGGAGCAGGGTCGCGACCGCCGTGATCACACCGATCCTCGACGTGCTGCAGACCTTCCCCTCGTTCACCTACCTCCTCCCCCTCGCGCTGTTCTTCGCCATCGGCTCCTCGACCGCGGTGATGTGCACCTTCCTGTTCGCCATCCCCCCGGTCATCCGGATCGCCGCGCACGGCATCCGCTCGGTGTCCGAGACCTCGCTCGAGGCCACCCGGTCGCTCGGTCAGACCCGGCTCCAGGAGATCCGCAAGGTCCAGCTCCCGATGGCGAGGCGCACCATCATCGTCGGCATCAACCAGACCACGATGGCGGCCCTGTCCATGGTGATCATCGCGGCCTTCGTGGACGCGCCGGGCCTCGGCAGTGCGGTGCTGCAGGGCCTGACAGTCAACAACGTCGGGCAGGCGGCCGTGCCAGGGGTGGCGATCGTGATCATGGCGATCATGCTCGACCGGACGACCACCGCGGCCAGCGAGTACGCCGAGCGACGCCAGCGGACGGGCGACAACCGGCGGCTCCGGTACGGCATCCTGGGCGCCGCCGCCGTCCCCCTGCTGGTGTGCCTCTACCTGTCGCACTACTACACGTGGGCGGCCGGGTTCCCGGAGTCGACGCTGGGTGATCGGATCGCGGCGAAGCTCGAGAGCTTCAGCAACTGGGTCTCGAGCACCTTCGACACCGAGACCGGCTGGGTCAAGGACCAGATCAGCCTGCACATCCTCAACCCGATGCAGGACCTGATCGCCAACTCGCCGTGGTACGTCACGGCCGCGGCCATCCTGGCCATCGCCGGTGCGCTCGGCGGTCGATGGGCCGCGGCGAGCGTCGTCGTGTGCCTCGGCGGGCTGTACGTCTTCGACCTCTGGAACAACGCGATGATCACGCTCAACATGACGCTCGTCGCGACGGTGTTCGTGATGATCATCGCGCTCGTCGTGGGCGTCTGGATGGGGCGCAACAGGACGGCGGACTGGATCATCAGACCCGTCCTCGACGCGCTGCAGGTGCTGCCGCCCTTCGTCTACCTGATCCCCGCGCTGGCGCTGTTCGGACCCACCCGGTTCACGGCGATCTTCGCGGCGATCGCGTTCGCGGCGCCGATCTCGATCAAGATCGTCGCCGACGGCATCCGCGGGGTCTCGCCGACGACGGTGGAGGCGGCGACCGCATCGGGCTCGAACCGCTGGCAGATCATCAGCAAGGTGCAGATCCCCATGGCGAGGGGCGCCGTCCTGCTGGCCGCCAACCAGGGCCTGCTGTACGTGCTGTCGATGGTGGTCATCGGCGGTCTCGTCGGTGGAGGTGCGCTCGGCTACGACGTCGTCGCCGGGTTCTCCCAGGGTGACCTGCAAGGGCGCGGCCTGGCCGCGAGCATCTCGATCGTGCTCCTCGGGGTCATGCTCGACCGCATCACCCGTCGCGCGGCTCTGCGCGTCGGCACCAGTTAGGGACTCGTCGGTTTCCGCCGGACGGGAGTTGTGGCCTTCGGGTCGTGAAGGAGAGGCAAGGAATGAGAACAGCAAGGTGGCGCGCCGTCAGGCTCTTCGCTGTGGCCGCGTCGGCAACACTCGTGCTGGCTGCGTGCGGCGGGGGCAACATCAACGACTCGACCGCGACCGGCTCCGGCAACACGACGTGCACGGACACGCTCGACATGGCCGTGAACCCGTGGGTCGGCTACGAGGCGGACGCCTACGTCGTCGGTGAGATCGCCCAGAAGAAGCTCGGCTGCCAGGTGAAGTACCACAACCTGAAGGAGCAGATCTCCTGGGCCGGCTTCGGTACCGGCGCCGTCGACGTGGTCATGGAGAACTGGGGCCACGACGAGCTCGCGAAGAAGTACATGAAGTCCGCGGGCGGCGACGGCACCGCGACGGACTTCGGGCAGACCGGGAACCAAGGCATCATCGGCTGGTACGTCCCGCCGTGGCTGGCCAAGGCGCACCCCGACATCACCAACTGGAAGAACCTGAACAAGTACGCCGAGAACTTCAAGACCTCCGAGTCGGGCAGCCAGGGGCAGTTCCTCGACGGCGACCCGAGCTACGTCACGAACGACGAGGCGCTGGTCAACAACCTGCACCTGAACTTCAAGGTCGTGTACGCGGGCAGCGAGAACGCGCTGATCCAGGCGTTCCGTCAGGCCGAGCAGAACCACACCTGGGTGATCGGCTACTTCTACGAGCCGCAGTGGTTCCTCTCCGAGGTTCCGCTCGTGCACGTCGACCTGCCGAAGTACACGCCGGGCTGTGACGCGAACGCCGAGAAGGTGGCCTGCGACTACCCGGTCTACCACCTCAACAAGGTGGTCTCGACGAAGTGGTCCCAGTCCGGGCAGCCCGACGTCACGCTGGTGAAGAACTTCCAGTGGACCAACGACGACCAGAACAAGGTGGCGGAGTACATCGCCAAGGAGGGCATGGACCCGGCAGCGGCGGCCGACAAGTGGATCGCCGCGAACCAGGACAAGGTCAACGCCTGGCTGCAGGGCACGTAGCCGCCCCGCCGGCACCCTCGGGCCTCACCACGGGAACCCGGCCGCGTCGGCACCGTCTCCTCGGTGCCGACGCGATCGGGGAGACCCCGCTGGGAACTTGACACCGGGGTCCGGGACCGAAGACGCTGGGACCAACTGTTTCTTATCACGCACAGCGGTGCGTATTACGCAACAACATCGGACGAACGGGCGCTTCGGGACGAGGCGTGTGAGGAGTAACCCATGGCAGAGGTTCCGGAGCGCGCGCGGGTCGTCGTGATCGGCGCGGGCATCGTCGGCAACAGCCTCGTCCACCACCTGGCCGAGCTCGGCTGGCGCGACATCGTGCAGATCGACAAGGGCCCGCTCCCCAACCCGGGCGGCTCGACGGGTCACGCGTCGAACTTCATCTTCCTGACCGACCACTCGCGCGAGATCACCGATCTGACCCTGGACTCGGTCGCGCAGTACCAGGAGATGGGTGTCTTCACGCAGTCCGGCGGCTTCGAGGTGGCCCGCACCGAGGAGCGCATGGAGGAGCTGCGTCGGCGGATGTCGTCGGCCAAGGCCTGGGGCATCGAGGGCGAGCTGGTCAGCCCGGACTTCGTCCAGGAGAAGGTGCCGTTCCTGGACAAGGACCAGATCATCGGAGCGTTCTGGCAGCCCGGCGTCGGCGTGGTCGACTCCCTGCGCGCGGGGACGATCATGCGTGAGAGCGCCCTCGAGAAGGGCGCCCTCACCGTGGTCCCGAACGCGGAGGTCACCGGGCTCGACGTGCAGGACGGGCGGATCACGGCCGTCGAGACCGACAAGGGCCGGATCGAGGCCGAGTACGTCGTGATCGCCTGCGGCGTGTGGAGCCCCAAGATCGGCGACATGGCCGGCGTGAGCATCCCGCTCACCCCCGCGGTGCACCAGATGATCAGCGTCGGGCCCTGCCCGCAGCTGGCCGAGCACGAGGGCGAGATCACCTTCCCGATCGTGCGCGACATGGACACCTTCTGCTACGAGCGCCAGCACGGAGCCGACATGGAGGTCGGCTCCTACGCTCACCGGGCGATCCTGATGGAGCCCGAGGACATCCCGTCCATCGAGCAGGCCAAGCTCTCCCCCACCGAGCTGCCGTTCACCGACGACGACTTCGACACCCAGCTCGAGCAGGCCTACGAGCTGATGCCCGAGCTGCTCGGCGCCGACGGCGCGGAGATGCGGTACGCGATCAACGGCCTCCTGTCGCTGACCTGCGACGGGTCGCCGATCCTCGGCGAGAGCCACGTCAAGGGCCTCTGGACCGCTTCCGCGGTCTGGATCAAGGAGGGCCCCGGCGTCGGCCGCGCGGTCGCCGAGTGGATGACGTGGGGCTACAGCGAGATCGACGTCGCCCACAGCGACATCGCGCGCTTCCACCCCCACCAGCTGCGGCGCGAGCACACCCGGCTGCGCACCACCGAGTCGTTCATCAAGACCTACGGGATCATCCACCCGTCGGAGCAGTACGAGTCCGACCGCAACCAGCGCAAGTCACCGATGCACGAGTCGCAGGAGAAGCTCGGCGCGTTCTTCTACGAGACCGCCGGCTGGGAGCGGCCGCACTGGTACGAGTCGAACGCCCCGCTCCTCGAGCAGTACGGCGACGCCGTGATGCCCCGCGAGCACGAGTGGGACTCCCGCTGGTGGAGCCCGATCATCAACGCCGAGCACCTGCGCATGCGTGAGGCGGCCGGCGTCATCGACCTCACGGCGTTCCAGATCTTCGACATCGAGGGCCCGGGCGCGCTCGACAGCGTGCAGCAGACCTGCGTGGCCCAGTGCGACGTCGCGGTCGGCAAGGTGATCTACACACCGGTGCTCGACGCCAACGGCGGTTTCCGCTCCGACCTGACCGTGATGCGGCTCGGCGAGGACCACTTCCGCGTGGTCACCGGCGGTGCCCACGGCCCGGCCGACCGGCAGTGGTTCGGCGACCACCTGGTCGGCGGGGCCACCCTGACCGACCGCACCGACGAGATCTCGACGATCGGTCTGTGGGGGCCGAAGGCGCGCGACATCCTCGCGTCGCTCACCGACGCCGACGTCTCGGGCGACGGCTTCCCGATGCTCAGCTGCCGGGAGATCACGGTGCACACGGCGGGTGGCGACGTCACCGCCCTCGCGTCGCGGATCTCGTACGTCGGCGAGCTCGGCTGGGAGCTGTACGTCGCGATGGACGACGCCGCCGCGCTCTGGGACGCCCTGCTCGACACCGGCGACAGCCACGGCACCGTCCCGGTCGGCATCGGCGTCTACGGCACCACGGGCCGCATCGAGAAGGGCTACCGCGCGTACGGCATGGAGCTCGACGCGGAGCGGTCCATCGTCGAGGCCGGCATGCAGCGGCCCAAGGTGAAGGCGGCCGACTTCGTCGGCAAGGAGAAGTACCTCGCCCAGCGCGAGGCGCCCCTCCAGACCGTGCTCTGCACGCTCACCGTCGAGGACCACACGTCGACGTCCGGCCTGAAGCGCTACATGCTCGGCGGCGAGCCGATCCTGACCCGCGACGGCGGCACGCTCACCGACGGGCACGGGCACCACCCCTACGTCACCACGGCGGGCTCCGCACCTTCCCTCGGCAAGCACGTGCTGCTCGCCTACCTGCCCCCGGAACAGGCCGTGATCGGCACCGAGCTGGCGGTCTCCTACATGGAGGAGCTCTACCCGGTCGTCGTCGGCTCCGTCGACGCCACCCCGCTGTTCGACCCGGCCAACGAGCGGATGCGCTGATGGTGAACGTGCTGGTCTGCGTCAAGCGCGTGCCCGACTCCTCGAGCCAGGTCGTCCTGACGCCCGACAGCCAGGCGGTCGACGGACGGATGGCGGGGTACACGGTCAGCCCGCACGAGGAGTGCGCGATCGAGCTCGCGGTCCGGATCGCCGACGCCACGAGCGGGCAGGCGACCGTGCTGACGCTCGGCCCGGCCGAGGCCGGCGAGCAGCTCCGCACCGCACTGGCGCTGGGCTGCGGCGCGGCCGTCCACGTCGAGGGCGACGGCGTGGCCTTCGGGCCGGCCGACGTCGCGCGTGAGATCGCCGCGGTGGTGAAGGCGCACGGAGACGACGGTCGAGGCTACGACCTGGTCCTGCTCGGCAACGACGCCTCCGACACCGGTGACTTCCAGGTCGGCATCCGGCTGGCGTACGCCCTCGGCCTTCCGGTCGTCAACGGCGTCTCCACGCTCGAGGTCGCCGACGGGGTGGTGTCCGCGCACGTCGACGGTCCCGACGGGCCGGAGACCTACTCGGTGCCCGTGCCCATGGTCGCCACGATCCTGGAGGGCGGTGTCGAGCCCCGCTACCCGACCCTGAAGGGCCGGATGGCCGCCAAGAAGATCGAGATCGAGACGCGCTCCCCGGCCGGTGAGCCGGTGGGCTCGAGCCGGGTCAGGCTCACGCTGCCCCCACCGGCACCGAGCAACGTCGAGATCCTGGGCGAGGGACCCGAGGCCGCGGCCGCCGTCGTCGACCTCTTCGAGAAGCTCGGAGTGCGCTGATGATCCTGCTCTGGCTCGAGTGCGACGCCGACGGCGTCAGCGAGATCTCCCTGGAGACGGTGGCCTTCGCGCGCGCCCTGGCCGCCGCGGGCGGGGGCATCGCGATCCGGGCGGCGGTCGTCGGCGACGTACCGGACGCGGCACGGGACCAGCTGGCCGCTCAGGGCATCGACGAGGTGCACCACGTCACCGGTCCGGCGTACGACGCGTACTCCGGCGCCGCCTTCGCCTCCGCGCTCCAGGACATCCGCGAGCGCACCAAGTGCGTGGTCGTCGCCGCGGCCGGGAGCCCGCGCGGCAACGAGGTGATCGCCCACCTCGCCGCCCGGCTCGACGTCCCCATGGCGGCGAACGTGCTGTCGTTCTCGGGGCTGTCGCCGTTCGAGGTGACCCGCCAGGTGGCGGGCGGCGCGGCGCTCGAGGAGATGCGCCTGGCCCAGCGTCCGGCGCTGCTCACCGTGGCGGGCCACGCGTGGACGGCCACCCCGGCCGACCAGCCGACGACCCCCGTCTGGCACGAGGAGAGCCCCGAGGTGGCCGAGGCCGACCTCGTCGCGCGGGTCAGCGCTCGCGGCGAGGCGAAGCAGGAGGGCTCGGGCGCGCTGACCTCGGCGCGGGTCGTGATCGGGGCCGGTCGCGGCGCAGGCGGGCCCGACGGCTTCGACGGCGTCATCGAGCTCGCGAAGCTCCTCGACGGCGCCCTCGGCGTCTCGCGGGTGGTCACCAGCCTCGGCTGGCGGCCGCACAGCGAGCAGGTCGGCCAGACCGGCAGCCGGATCTCCCCCGAGCTCTACGTCCCGTGCGGGATCAGCGGCGCCATCCAGCACTGGGCCGGCTGCTCGAGCTCGAAGACGATCCTGGCGGTCAACACCGACGCCGAGGCGCCGATGGTGACCAAGGCGCACTACGCGGTCATCGGCGACATGCACGAGGTCGTGCCGGCGATCGTCGAGGAGCTCCGGCGCCGCTCGGGCTGAGGTCGCTCAGCGGCTGCGCGCGAAACGGACCGGCTCCCCCGGCCGGAGCTGCGCGCACTGCCACAGGTCGACCTCGTCGACCACGGCGACGACCGGGTAGCCACCCGTCGTCGGATGGTCGGCCAGGAACACGACCGGTCTGCCGTCCGGTGGCACCTGCACCGCGCCCAGCACCATGCCCTCGCTCGGCAGCTCCCCACCGTCCACCAGGGGCAGCGGATCGCCGTCCACGCGCATGCCGATCCGGTCCGAGCTCGGTGAGACGGCGTACGCCGCGCGGCAGAGCAGATCGACCGCGTCCCCGTCCACCCGGTCGGCCCGCGGTCCCGTGCTGACGTGCAGAGGACCCGGCGACGGCGGACGCGGCGTGTCGACGCCGACGGGCGACCCGGTCGGCGAGCCGACCGGCAGTCGCGTCCCGGCGGAGACCGGTGGCGGGCCGAGGCCGCCCAGGGTGTCCGTGGCCCGGGAGCCCAGCACCGGCTCGACCTCGATCCCGCCGGCGACCGCGACGTACGTCCGCAGCCCGGTGGTCGGCGTACCCAGCCGGAGCTCGGCACCGGCAGCGACCCGCACCGGGGCACCGAACTCGCCCGGCCGCCCGTCCACCTCGACCGGGCAGGGCGCGCCGGTGGCCACGACCCAGCACGCGACGTCAGTGGTGAGCACGAGACCGCCCAGCAGCACCTCGAGGCACGCCGCGTCGTGGTCGTTGCCGACCAGCCGGTTCGCGAGGTCCGCGGCCGGCCGGTCGAGTGCCCCCGACCGGGGCACGCCGAGGTGGGCCCAGCCCGGACGGCCCCGGTCCTGCACGAGGACCGAGGCGCCGACCTCCCGCACCTCGAGGGTCATGCCGCGACGAAGCGCACGCGCGTGCCGGGCGCCAGCCGGGCCGGCGGGTCACGATCGGGGTCCCAGAGGTCGGCGTCGGTGTGGCCGATGATCCGCCAGCCGCCGGGCGACTCGGTCGGGTAGACCCCGCACCAGTGGCCGGCCAGGGCGACCGACCCGGCCGGCACCCGCGTGCGCGGCGTCGCGAGCCGGGACACCTCCGCCTCGAGGCCGGCGAGATAGGCGAAGCCCGGCGCGAAGCCGCAGAACGCGGAGACGAACGCCGTCCCCTGATGGCGGGCGACCACCTGGTCCACCTCGCACCCCCACTGCTCGGCCACCTCGTCCAGGTCCGGTCCGTCGTAGGTCACCGCGAGCTCCACCTCGGGTCCCACGTCGGCCGCGCCGGGACTCCAGTCCTCCAGCACGCCGCCGAGCGCGGCTCGGTCGGCGACGCCGTCGAGCAGCACGGATGCCGCCCCGGGCACGACCTCGGCCGCCAGGGCCCGGTCACGCGCCCACGCGGCGAGGCTCACGGCCTGCCGGGGGTCGGCCACCTCGACGAGGACCGCCGCGCGGCCGACCGGGCGGAGCTGCATCCCCACCGGCCACCCACTACCGGGACGGCTTCACCTTGACCGTGCGGACCGGGTCCGCGAGGTCGAAGTGCGGGACGCGGAACTTGAGCGAGATCGCCCGCGTGACGCCCCGGTGCTTCCTGGTCGGGATGGAGAACGTCTTGGACACGCGCCCCTGCCGGATCTCGACGAAGAACCGGAGGGGGCTCCGGTACAGCGGCATGGCGAGGTCGACGTGGCCACCCCCGAAGTACCGGTCCCGGAAGCGCTTGGTCAGGTCACCGAGCCGCAGCTGCGGACCGTCGACCGCCTTGACCGGCCGCGCGATCGCGTACGCGAAGTAGTTGACCGGCTGGGCCAGGCTCAACGTCCAGGTGGCCCGGTGGCCGGCGGTGATGCGGTGCGCACCGGTCTTCAAGGTCAGCGCCGGCGTCGGGTCGTCGTCCACGATCGACGCACCGCCGATGTAGTCATCGGTCTCGATCCCACTGACGGCGTACGCCGTGAGGCCGATCAGCTGCTTGCCCTGGTCGTCGAGGTCGTTGGGCGTGTAGCTGACCTGGATCGTGCCGCTGCTCGTGTGGGCGGGGATGTCCAGGGTCTCGGTGTCCGCGCCGTCGTCGAATCCGAACGGGGTGGAGTGGACGATCGTCACCACCGCGTCCTGCTCCAGGTCGCCGGTCACGTGCCAGGGGACGTCGACCGTCACGGGCTCGGTGCCGTCTCCCTCCGGCTGCTGGACGGTGTCGATGCTGAACACCGGCGTCGGGGCCGTCGGGTCGGCCGAGACCCCGGCGTCCGGGGTCGCCGACACGTCGACGAGGTACACCCGGCCCGAGGCGTTCCGTGACACCAGCCCGACCTGGGTGATCTGGCTGAGGTCGACACCGTCGGCGTCGGCGAGCGACACCCGGAGGTCCTGGCCCCACCGCTTCGCCAGCGAGTAGCTGCCGCTCGGGAGCGGGTCGAGGTTCCCGTTCGCCACCGGGGTCAGGACGGCGGTGTGCCCGTCACCATCGGTGAGCGAGACGCCCAGGCGGACCGGGCCCTGCCGCGGGTCGACGATCGTGCGCAGGTCGAGGCGGCTGTCTCCGCTGAGGTCCCACGGCTGGGCGAGGTCCAAGCCACCCTGCTGGCCCGCCGACGTCCAGCTGACGTCGAGGAACTGCCGGACCGGCACACCGGTGAAGAACTCGCTGGGCCAGTGCGGAGCCCGCACGGAGCTGACCCGCTTCTGGCAGGCCGCGGGCCGGCCGGAGTCCGACACTCCCGTGCAGACGCGTACGTCGGCCGTCGCGTCGGCACCGGCCGACCCGTCGATGCCCGGCCGGACGGTGACGATCCCGCCGCCGATGGCGTGCGTGCGGACGTCGGCGTTGCCGGCGGACGGGACGGACACGGGGCTGCCGTCGAACATCGGCAGCACCGAGTCGTCGCCGTCGGCGAAGAGGTGGACCGCACCCGCGATGTAGGCCTTGCCGACCTTCCGCTGCTGACCCGGACCGAGCCGGGCCGGGTTCTTCGATCCGCAGGTGGCGTTGGGCTGCCCACCCCAGTCGTCGAACGACGGAGCGACCGAGATGCCCGGCGTCCACTCGCTGTTGAAGAAGTTGTGGTCCGCGCCCATCACGAGCACCGAGCTGTGGAAGGCGAGGTCGGAGGTCGGGTCGGCGGTGACGTCGCGGCCGTCGTCGGTGAAGTTCTGGCCCTGGAGGTCGCTCACGTCGCCGTCGCAGTAGGGCAGCAGCGTGACGGTCGGCATCGCCGGAGCGGCCTGGAACCCGAAGTCCGTGGGACCGATCAGCACCTGACCGGAGACCTGGTACCCCTCGTCGCGCGGCAGGTCGAGCGACGCGCGGTTGACGCCCTCTCCTCCGCGGCTGTGTCCCACCAGGACGACGTTCGACAGGTCGGCCTGCCGCGTGCCGTCGTCGACGAACCCGACCCACGCACGTAGGTGGTCGCGGATCAGCGTGGCGCGTGCCGCGGCACCGCCGTCGGCGGCCCGGAAGTCGAGCGCGTTGATCGCGTCCGCCGAGATGGAGACGGTGACATAGCCCTGGCTGGCGAGCAGTCGCTGCACGTAGTCGTAGCCGAGGTAGCTCGGCACCGGCTTCTGTCCCTCCGGGCAGGCCCATACCTGGGGCGCCTTGGCGGCCCCGCCGCGGTGGGGCTTGGGCGACGGCCGCGGGTGCTTGCGGACCGGGGTGTAGCAGGGCTCGTGGCGTCCGTGGAGGAACAGCACGAGCGGTGAGTCGTCCGTCGCGTCGGTCGGCGCCACGACGTGCCCGACCATCTCGGAGAGCCGGCTGATGCCGGGCAGCCGGACCGGCGCGAGCTGGTAGTCCGACGAGGTGACGGCGTGGGTGCCGGGGTCGCCGGGGTCGCTCAGCGTGGCCCGCGTCGCCGGTCTGCGGTACGGCGTGCGGTCGGTGCCGGCGGGCGCCGTGCCGCCGCCGCGGCGGTCGAGGACGCTGGTGCCGAGCACGACGTCGTACGCCGACGGGTCGGGCCGCGTCGAGGAGTGGACGACGACCGAGACCGAGTGCGCGTCGGCGTGCACGCCCGCCAGGACGACCGAGCCCGCGTGACGCACCTGCACGGGCGCGTCGGTCGTCGGGATGCGGGTCGGTGAGCGCCAGGTCAGGCGGTAGGCACCGGGGCCCGCCGGTGCGACCGTCCACCGGCCCAGCTGTCGGCCCGCGTCGGGGCCGGCCGCCGCGCCGTGCAGCGCACGGGTGGACGCGTGGCCGCCCGGCAGCGCGCCCGCGGGGCCGGTGGCACCCAGGGCGAGCAGGACCGAACCGGCCGCTAGAGCGGTGGAACGCAGGACTGGTAGGCGCATCGACATCCCCCGTGAACGCAGTGGCTTCCCGACTGCCGCGCACCCTACTCGCCGAGGGCCTCGTCGGACGGACGCTCGTCGACCTGCGCGCCCTGGTGGTCGCTTGCCGCGGCCTCGTGAGCGGCTCGTGACGGGGTCGTGAAATAAGGTGAGGGGCTCTCGATGGTATGAGCACCAAGAGCCCCTCGATGATCGCGCGGTGGCACCCGATCGACGGACAAGCCCTCCGGTCCCGTCGGCCGCCACCGGCCGGACGCCGCGAGCAAGCTCGCGATCTGGACCTTCGTTCTTCTCCGTTCCTTCCCACCGCAAGCGGTGGGTTGGTAGGAGAGTTCTATGCCCCCGCGAGCCACCTGCGCAAGGGGTTCGGCGACAGATTTCCGAGCAATTTCCCGGCATCGGCGTGTCGTCCACAGGGGGGTCCCCATCGTCCACAGCGGCCCCGGCTTCCTCCACAGAAATCGCGTCGCAGCTGTGGAGAACGACGACGTCAGGGGACGAAGGGTGCGACGTCGAAGCCGGCCGCCTCGAGGGCCCTCCGTACGGCGCTCGCGTGCGCGACCGCGTCGGCCGAGTCACCGTGCACGCACAGCGACGCGACCTTCGGGGCGAGGCGCACGGCCTGGGCCGCGATCGCCGCCGGGTCCTCGAGCAGAGCGCCGGGCAGGCCCCGGTCGAGCAGCCGCCCGTCGGCGTACCCGCGGTCCGGGAACCCCTCCTGGTACGTCGGGCGCCCGGACGCCGCCGCGAGCTCGAGGAGCCGCGACCCTGGGAAGCCCAGCACGGCGAGGCCACCGGAGCCGGCCAGCACAGCCCCCGCCTGCTCCTCGTCGTCGGTGACCCGGTGGTAGAGCGCACCGTGCGGCTTCACGTAGCGGACCCGCGTGCCCTCCGACTCCGCGATCGCGGACAGCACCTCGACCTGCTCGGCCACCTGGTCCCGCAGCTGGTCGGCGGGCAGATCGTGCGGCACCCGGCCGAAGTTCTCCCGGTCGCGGTAGGAGACCTGTGCCCCGACCACGACGCCTCGCCGAGCCGCGTCGGCGCAGACGGCGCGCATGATGTCGGGGGTCCCGGCATGGAACCCGCAGGCGACGTTGGCCGAGGTGACGACGCGCAGCAGACCGGCGTCGTCGGTGACCTCCTCGCCGAGGTCGGCATTGAGGTCGACGGACCGTGGTGGGTCAGCCCGCATCGGGGACGTCGAGCGTCAGGTAGTCGTGGGTGACCTCGTAGCCGAGCTTGTCGTAGAGGGCCCGGGCGCTCGGGTTGTGCGCGAAGACGTTGAGACCGAGGACCGGATGGCCGAGCTCGCGACACCGGAGCGCCGCCGCGTTCATGATCCCAGCCCCGTAGCCGCGACGGCGGTGCTCCGGGCGCACGACGATGTTGTAGACGAACGCCATCGTCTCGCCGACGCTCAGCCACAGGTCGCCGACCACGTCGTCGGCGACCTTCGCGGTGTGGAACTCCATGCCCGGCGACTCGATCCCCGACGGGAGCAGCTCGCCCATCAGCGTGCGACTGCGCTCCCGGGCGCGCTCCACGTCCATGCCCGCGGACGCCAGCTCCTGGGCGAACCCCTCGACCTCGCCGCTCATGAACACCTCGAAGTCGGGCCCCGACATCGGGCTCAGCACCAGGGGCGCCGGGTCGGCGATCGGCCGCTCCAGGGCCAGGACCATGTTGGTCGCCCGGAGCTGGAAGCCCGGTCCGGCGGCGACCGCCGCCCGCGTCGGGTCGCCCGGCTCGACGCCGATCCCGATCATCCGCGCCCCCTCCGCGCGAGCCCGCCCCACGACCCCTTCCAGCAGGTCCCCGGCCCGGGCGATGTCGTCGAGCACCACCTCGGAGACGACGAGCTCCTCGCCTTCGGGGTTCAGCCAGACCTCGCCGACCACGTTCCCCTCCACGACCGCCTCGAGCCACGCCGATGTCTCGGCGGTGCGCTCGACGAGCTCCTCGGCCTCGCGGCGGGCCCGTTCGGGCTCCAGGAACCGGCTCCGGACCCGGCGGGCGGTGACCCGCTCGACCGCCCCGGCCTGCACCTCCGCGATCCGGTCGGCGGGGACGTCACGCAGCTCCAGCACGCCGCGATGCTAGGACACTTCTCGAGCGGGCACCTCTCCCGCGACGGCGTTAGGGTCCGCAGCATGACAAGCCCCGCCCCGGACGAGCCGGTCGCGACTCCCCGGCCCGACCAGCTCGCCCCACCCGTTGCCCCACCCGTCGCCCCACCCATTGCCCCACCCATTGCCCAGCGCCGACCGGTCACCACCGAGCACCACGGGCGGACCCGCGTCGACGAGTACGACTGGCTGCGGGCGAAGGGCACGCCGGAGGTGACGGCGTACCTCGAGGCCGAGAACGCCTGGACCGCGGCCGCGACCGACCACCTCGCCGACCTGCGTGAGGCGATCTTCGGCGAGATCAAGGCGCGGACCAAGGAGACCGACCTCTCGGTGCCGTCGCGCAACCGCGGATGGTGGTACTACGGCCGCTCCTTCGAGGGCCGCGAGTACGGCACGTTGTGCCGGGTGCCGGTCCTCGACGAGGACGACTGGGCTCCCCCGGCCCCGGACGAGGACGCGGGACCGGACCGGCCGGCGCTCCCGGGCGAGGAGGTCCTGCTCGACCACGACGCCCTGGCCGCCGGACGTGACTTCTACTCGGTCGGCGGGGTCTCGGTGAGCCCCGACACCACTCGGCTGGCCTTCTCCACCGACACCGTCGGCGACGAGCGGTACGTGCTCGAGGTCAAGGACCTCACCACCGGCGACCTCCTCCCGGACCGCATCGAGGGCGTCCTCGGCGGCGGCGTGTGGAGCCCCGACGGCCGTGACCTCTACTACTGCACGGTCGACGAGTCGTGGCGTCGCGACAAGGTGTGGCGGCACCGGCTCGGCTCCGGCGACCCGGACGAGCTGGTCTTCCACGAGACGGACGAGCGTTTCTGGGTCGGCATCGGCCGCAGCAGCACCCAGCGGTTCCTGGTGATCGCGACCGCGTCGAAGAACACCACGGAGAACCACTACCTCGACTGCACCGACCCGGACGCGGAGTGGGTGGTGTTCCACCCCCGCGAGGAAGGACTGCAGTACCACCTCGAGCACGGCGTGATCGCGGGCGAGGACCGGTTCCTGGTCCTGCACGACCACGCCGGTCCGGACTTCGAGCTGGGCACGACCCCGATCGCGCCCACGCCCCCGGCGGGCTGGGTGCCGCTGGTCCCGCACGACGAGCGGGTCCGGCTCCAGGACGTCTCCGCGTACGCCGGTCATCTGCTCGTCCACCAGCGCAGCGGCGGTCTCACCCAGCTCCGCATCATCGAGCTCGGTGACGACGGTCCCGGCGACGACTACCTGGTCGAGTTCCCGCAGGAGCTCTACACCGTGGGCGGCGGTGGCGGAGCCCAGTTCGACCAGCCGGTCGTCCGCGTCCACTACACCTCGATGACCGTGCCGTCATCGCTCTACGACTACGACGTCCGCAGCCGCGACCTGAGGCTGCTCAAGCGCCAGCCGGTGCGCGGCCACGACCCGGCGGCGTACGAGGAACACCGGCTGTGGGCCACCGCCGAGGACGGTGCGCGCATCCCCCTCTCGGTGGTGTGCCGGGCCGGCGCACGCGGCCCGGCCGGCGAGGAGCGAGCAGTCCCGCTGCTCCTGTACGGCTACGGCGCCTACGAGATCTCGATCGACCCGACCTTCTCCGTCTCCCGGCTGTCGCTGCTCGACCGCGGCGCGGCGGTCGCGATCGCCCACGTGCGGGGCGGCGGGGAGATGGGCCGCCGGTGGTACGACGACGGCCGCCTGCGCAACAAGCGCCACACGTTCTCCGACTTCGCCGACTGCGCCCGGCACCTGGTCGCGACCGGGTGGACCACCCACGACCTGATCGTGGGAGAGGGCGGGTCCGCCGGCGGGCTCGTGATCGGGGTCGCGGCCAACGAGCACGCCGACCTGTTCGGCGGGCTCGTGGCGGAGGTCCCGTTCGTGGACGCGCTCACCTCGATGCTGGACTCCAGCCTCCCGCTCACCGTCACGGAGTACGACGAGTGGGGCAACCCCGAGGCCGACGCGGAGACCTACGACTACATCGCCGGCTACGCCCCGTACGAGAACGTCGACGGCGGCGCGTACCCTCCGATCCTGGCCACCACCTCGGTCAACGACACCCGGGTCCTGTACGTCGAGCCCGCCAAGTGGGTGGCCCGGCTGCGCGCGACCGGCCCCGACGACCTTCGTCCCGACGTCCTGTTGAAGACCGAGATGTCGGCCGGCCACGGCGGGGTCTCCGGGCGCTACCGGTCCTGGCGCGACCATGCGTTCACCCTGGCCTGGATGCTGGACCGGATGGGCCTCGCCGAGGTCGTGCCCCTCACCTAGTGCGGCCGGCCGTGCGGGCGAGCTCGCTGAGAACTCCCTGAGAGTTCCGCGGGGAGGCAACTCAGCCGTGCCCCCACTCGTCTGGACGGATGAAGGGTCCACACGGCCCGGAACGGGAATCCCCTCGTCACCCGGTGCGTTGGAGTCCATGTGGGTACTACTGGTGAGTAGCCGCCCACGCGCAGCACAGGAGGGCGACATGGCAGCACGAACCATCAGCGCGACCCGCGAGATCGAGGGTCGCGACAGCGTCGGCCTGTACCTCGACGAGATCGCGCGCACCCCACTGCTCGACGCAGCCGCGGAGGTGGAGCTGTCCAAGACCATCGAGGCAGGGCTCTTCGCCGAGCACCTGCTGGCGGAGGGACGCGTCGGCCGCAAGAAGGGCGGCGCCCCGATGACCGCGACCGAGGCGGAGCTCGAGTGGCTCGCCGAGGAGGGCCGCAAGGCCGTCACCCAGTTCATCAACGCGAACCTGCGGCTCGTCGTCTCCATCGCGCGGAAGTACGGCCGGGCCCAGATGCCGATGCTGGACCTGATCCAGGAGGGCAACACCGGCCTGATCCGCGCGGTCGAGAAGTTCGACTACACCAAGGGCTACAAGTTCTCGACGTACGCCACGTGGTGGGTGCGTCAGGCGATCACCCGCGGCATCGCCCAGCAGGCACGCGTCGTGCGGCTGCCGGTGCACGTGGTCGAGGAGCTCAACCAGGTCGGCGGTGCTCGCCGTACCCTCGAGCGCCAGCTGGGCCGCGAGCCCGAGCCGGAGGAGATCGCCCGCGAGCTGGGCATGGAGCTCGACCGGGTGCTCGACCTGATCGCCTGGGGCCGCGACCACGTCAGCCTGGACACCCCGGTCGACGACGACGGCGACACGTCGCTCGGTGACCTGATGGCGCAGGAGACGTCGCCGGGTCCCGACGACACCGTGCTCGATGTCGAGTCCCGTGCCCGCCTGGACCAGCTCGTGAGCCAGCTCGACGAGCGGGCGGCGGACATCATCCGCGCCCGGTACGGCCTGCTCGACGGACGCCAGCACAAGCTCGCCGACATCGGCGCCCGCCACGGCATCTCCGCCGAGCGCGTTCGTCAGCTCGAGCGGGAGGCCCTGCAGAAGCTACGTCGCCTCGGCGACCCGGATCTGGCCGCCTGAGAGCCGGCTCTCAGCTGACGGCATCCGTCAGCTCCGCGAAGACCTCCGCCACACGTCGGCGGAGGTCTTCGCGCGTTCCGGAGTTGTCGATGACGTGCGTGGCGGCGTCGAGCCTCTCCTGACGCGTCGCCTGCGCCGAGATCCGGGCCCGGGCGTCGGCCTCGTTCCAGCCTCGCTCGCACATCGCCCGCTCGACCTGGACGTCCTCGGGAACGTCGACGACGAGCACCGCGTCGAAGCTCGCGGCCTGGCCGGTCTCGACGAGCAGCGGGATGTCGTGGACGACGAGGGCGTCGGCCGGAGCCGCGGCCGCGATCTCGTCCGCACGCGCGCGCACCAGCGGATGGATGATCGCCTCGAGGGCGGCCCGCCGGACCGGGTCCGCGAACACGATCGCGCCCACGCTCGCCCGGTCGAGGGTCCCGTCGCCTGCCAGCACGTCGGGTCCGAACTCGGCCACCACGGCGTCCAGACCGGGAGTGCCGGGCTCGACGACCTCACGCGCCAACGCGTCCGCGTCGACCACGACGGCGCCGAGCTCGCGCAGCACGGCAGAGACCGAGCTCTTGCCGGAGGCGACCCCGCCGGTGAGACCTACCCGCACGTCGTGAACCTTACGCAGGGTCTTCCATTTGTCACCTCGGAGTGCTGGGGTGATGCCACCCCTCACCTCCGGCGATCTCTGAAGGGAACTCCCCTGTGTCCTCGATCAGGAACAAGGCGCTGACGGCTGTCGTCATCGGCAGCACGGTTCTCGCCGTCAGCATGTCGGGCCTGCCCAGCCAAGCCGCCACCCACGGCCGAGCCGCGCAGCCCACCACCCGTGCTGGTGGCGATGCACACAGCAGCATCACGAGCACCAACCACGATGCCCGCCTGCTTCACGGCGCCGAGCTCACGCACGCACTGCGTCAGCAGTCCGGTGCCCGCTCCAAGGCCGTCCGGGCCTACTACCGGAACCTCGGCAACCAGGCCGTCATCTCGATGGATCCCCTCACCGGGACCGTGCGTGACTTCGGCAGGCTGAACGGCTACCTGACCGGTCGCTCCTCGGCCTCGGCCCGGTCCATCGCCCTCCACTACGTCCGCACGCACCTGTCCGACCTCGGCCTGCACCGGGGCGACCTGAGGACGATGCACCTGCGGAAGGACTACGTCGACTCGCTCGGCATCCACAACCTCTCCTGGACCCAGCGGGCCGCCGGACGCACCGTGTTCGGCAACGGCCTCATCGTCCGGGTGACCCGCGACGGTCGCGTGCTCGCCGTCCAGGGCAGCCCCGTGACTCATCTGGCGAAGCTCGCCCAGGCCGCGCCTCAGGGGGGCAAGGTCAGCGCGACGAGCGCGCGCACGACCGCGGCTCGCAACGTCCGGGGCTCCCTCGCCCGGGCATCCGTGGCCTCCTCGCGCGGTGGGACCTCGGCCGCCACCACGTGGTCCAACGGCGACTACGCCCGGCGCGTCTGGTTCATCACCCGGTCCGGACTTCGTCCGGGCTGGTCGACGTACGTCCAGACCTCGAAGGGCGCCTACCAGCACGTGATCGACGCGGCGAACGGCTCGACGTTGTACCGCCACTCGAACACCGACGACGCCAACGGCGACGCCAAGGTCTACGACAACTACCCGGGCGCGCCCCACGGCGGCAAGGCGAAGGTCGTCAACTTCTTCAAGCGCGGCTGGCTGAAGAGGAGCGCGACGTTCCTCAAGGGTTCCTCGGTCACGGCGTTCGCCGACATCAACGACGACGACGCCATCAACCCCGGTGAGAAGACCCCGGTTCCCGGCACCAAGCACAGCGCGCAGTTCAAGCTGCACAGGTTCGGCACGAACGCGTCCCACTTCTGCGCGCACTGGGTCTGCATCTGGAACCCGAACGTGGCGAACTCGTGGCGCAAGAACATGAACGAGATCACGACCAACGCCTTCTACCTCGACAGCACGTACCACGACTACCTGGCGAAGGCACCGATCTCCTTCACGAAGGCGGCCGGCAACTTCTCGGCCCAGGGCCACGACCCGGTCATGCTCAACGCGCTCGACGGTGCGAACACCGACAGCGGCATGCCCGACAGCGACCACATCGACAACGCGAACATGGACACCCCGCCGGACGGCATCTCGCCGAGGATGCAGATGTACCTGTTCCACGCCCCCGGCGCCACCGATGCGCAGGACCCCTTCGTCCCGACGACCGGCTCGCTGGACGCCACCGTGCAGCTGCACGAGTACACCCACGGTCTGTCCAACCGCCTGGTGATCGACGCCAACGGGAACTCCACGCTGAACGGCGTCCAGGCGGGAGCCATGGGCGAGGCCTGGAGCGACTGGTACGCCATGGACTACCTGGTGGCCAAGGGCTTCGAGAAGGACACCAAGACGCCCGGCACCCTGCTCTCCGGCAAGTACGTCTCGGCCGGGCAACACCTGGCGCGCACGATGGGGATCGACTGCCCGGTGGGTGCCGAGTCGAAGGGCTGCACCTCCGGGTTCGACCCGTCGGTCAAGGGTGGCTACGTGTACGGCGACTTCCCTGACGTCGTGGGGAGCGCCGAGGTGCACGGCAGTGGCGAGATCTGGGGCCAGACCCTGTGGGACCTGCGCACCAAGCTGGGACACAAGGTCACCGACACCCTGGTGACGCGGGCGATGACGCTGTCGGCGGAGGATCCCGACTTCCTCGACATGCGCAACGCCATCGTGCGTGCCGACCTCGTGGCCTACGGCGGCAAGCACACCGACGCCATCTGGCACGTGTTCGCACACCGCGGCATGGGATTCTTCGCGGGGTCGCTGGACTCCGACGACAGCGCTCCGGCCAGCGACTTCCACATGCCTCCTGCGAAGAGCCGCGCCCACGACGGGGTGATCGCAGGAACGGTGACCGACCCGAGCACGGGTCAGCCGGTCGCCGGGGCACTCGTGCAGGTGGCCGGGTCGGGCGAGCAGAACTCGGCGATCTCCGAGTCCGACGGGAGCTACACGATCTTCCCGGCCGGCGTCGGACTGGTCACCGGGACCTACGCCAAGGTCCAGGCCAGCGCGCCCGGGTACCTGAGCGATGCCAAGCCCGTGAAGGCGATCTCCGCGCAGCACTTCGACCCCGATGCCGACGCGACGGACTTCGCGATCACCCGCGACTGGTCCAGCCTCTCCGGCGGCGCGACGGTGGAGGAAGCGGAGGGGACGGACTTCTCCGACTTCGGCTGCGCTCCCAGCAATGCGTTCGACACCGACCTCGGTACGAGCTGGGTCACGGACGCGGGCGGGGACGGTGCTCCGACCGACACGTTCGTGCCGCGGGCGATCGTGGTGAAGCTGCCGCAGCCGGTGGAGGTCAACGGGTTCCAGGTGGACCCGAGTCCCACCTGTGGCACGGGCGCGAGCTCGGCGACCGGTGAGCTCAAGATCGAGACCTCGCCGACCGGCGCGGACGGGTCCTGGACCACGGCCGCAGACCCGACGTTCGATGCCGACAGCGTGGGGCACCTCACCCAGGTGTCTCCCACGGACGGCACCACCGGCGTGCTCTACGTCCGAGCGACGATCGAGGCCAACCAGGTCCCGCCGCCGTTCGCGTCGGACGAGCACTGCCCCGGCGGCGGGCTCGGAGGCTGCCAGTACTCCTCGCTCACCGAGCTGGTGGTCACGGGGTCACCGACCCCGTAGGAGACATCGGGACCACGAAGGCCCGGGCCCAGGTCCGGGCCTTCGTGCGTCCGGCACCCCGAGCGGGCGGGCTCAGCCGGGCAGGACCATCCAGTGGTAGGCGAACCGCTGGCCCTCGTTCCAGGTCGCCTGCTCGTCCGCGGGTACGTCGACGAAGCCGGCGGCGACGTACGCGCTGATCGCCTGGGCGTTCTCCGGCCGGACCCGCAGGATCACGTCCGGCAGCTCCGGATGGGTGCTCCGGGCCTGCTCGACCAGGTCGCGGACGAGCACGCGGCCGATCCCCTGCCCGCGACGCTCCGGCGCGACCAGGAGCCGGGCCAGCTCGACCTCCCCCTCGTCGTCGTCGAGCCAGAGCTCGCCGTACGCGACCGGCGGGCCACTCTCGGGCGCGGTGAACAGGTAGGCCTCGACGTCGTCGGCCGCGGACCAGCCGGCCACCACGTCACCGGGCACGGCATCGCCCTCGACGGCGCACCAGGCGCGGACGACCTCGTCCCCGACGGCCCAGCTCGCGACCAGGTCGGCGTGGGCGGGGTCGAACGGCTGCAGCGGCATCCGGACATGGTCCCGGAACGACCGGAGGTACCGCATCCGGTTTCCCCGGGACGCCGAACGGCCCGCCCCCTCAGGGACGGGCCGTTCGGCGGACGGTGTTCGTCAGCAGGTCGGCTGCCGGCCTACGGACGGTCGCCGCGTGACCTGCTCAGGAACCGCCGCCGGTGAGCTTCTCGCGGAGCGCCTGCAGCGCCTCGTCGGAGGCCAGGGACCCGGCGGTGTCCGTCTCCTCCGGGACCTCGCTCTCGGAGGCGGAGGAGTAGGAAGTGGCCTCTCCGGCCTCGACCTCGGCCTGCTTGGCCTCCTCCTGCTGCTTGATGTGGGCCTCCCAGCGGGCGTGCGCCTGGGCGTACTGCTCCTCCCAGGTCTTGCGCTGCTCGTCGTACCCCTCGAGCCACTCGCCGGTCTCGGGGTCGAAGCCCTCGGGGTAGATGTAGTTGCCCTGCTCGTCGTACGTCGCGGCCATGCCGTAGAGCGTCGGGTCGAACTCCTCCACGTCGCTGGCGGTCGTGGTCTCGTTGGCCTGCTTCAGCGACAGCGAGATGCGGCGACGCTCGAGGTCGATGTCGATGATCTTGACCATGACGTCGTCGTTGACCTGGACGACCTGCTCCGGGATCTCGACGTGGCGCTCGGCGAGCTCGGAGATGTGGACCAGGCCCTCGATGCCCTCCTCGACCCGGACGAACGAGCCGAACGGCACCAGCTTGGTGACCTTGCCCGGCACGATCTGACCGATCTGATGGGTGCGGGCGAAGTGCTGCCAGGGGTCCTCCTGCGTCGCCTTCAGGGACAGCGAGACCCGCTCGCGGTCCATGTCGACGTCGAGGACCTCGACGGTGACCTCGTCACCGACGGTGACGACCTCGCTCGGGTGGTCGATGTGCTTCCACGAGAGCTCGGAGACGTGGACCAGGCCGTCGACGCCGCCGAGGTCGACGAACGCGCCGAAGTTCACGATCGAGGACACGACGCCCTTGCGGATCTGGCCCTTCTGGAGCTGGGTCAGGAAGCCGTGGCGCACCTCGGACTGGGTCTGCTCGAGCCACGCGCGACGCGACAGCACGACGTTGTTGCGGTTCTTGTCGAGCTCGATGATCTTCGCCTCGAGCGTCTGGCCGACGTACGGCTGCAGGTCGCGCACGCGGCGCATCTCGACCAGGGAAGCCGGCAGGAAGCCGCGCAGGCCGATGTCGAGGATCAGGCCGCCCTTGACGACCTCGATGACGGTGCCCTCGACGACGCCGTCCTCCTCCTTGACCTGCTCGATCGTGCCCCAGGCGCGCTCGTACTGGGCGCGCTTCTTGGACAGGATCAGCCGGCCCTCCTTGTCCTCCTTCTGGAGAACCAGGGCCTCGACCTTGTCACCGACCGTGACGACCTCGTTGGGGTCGACGTCGTGCTTGATCGACAGCTCGCGCGAGGGGATGACGCCCTCGGTCTTGTAGCCGATGTCGAGCAGGACCTCGTCCCGGTCGACCTTGACGATGGTGCCCTCGACGATGTCACCGTCGTTGAAGTACTTGATGGTGCCGTCGATCGCGGCGAGGACGTCCTCTTGGGACCCGATGTCGTTGATCGCCACCTGGGGCGCGTCGGTGTCGGCGTAGGCGAAGGTGCTGCTCGTCATATGGAAGGAGTTTCCTTGGATGGATGGAGTTGTGGGCGGGCACGCGTGAAGCCCGGTCACTACCATCGGGATCCTCCGCGGTCGACGCCAGCCGACCACGATGCTGAGATAGCGAGCCGGTGTCCGCTCCGTCCGGGACGTCGGCAGACTCCAAGCGCCTTGCGAGTCTACGCGGACGGCGTGTGACGAGTCCAACTCGCGGGGCCCACGCCGGCGCGGGTCAGGGAACCGGGAAGTCGCCCGGAGGGCCCTCCCCCGTGGCGCCGTCGACCTGCTCGCGGAGCAGGTCGGCGTGCCCGGTGTGGCGGGCGTACTCCTCGATCATGTCGGCCATCAGCCGGCGCAGGCTCATCCCGTCCTGGGTCGACTGCTCGAGCCCACCCCGGGACAGGGCCTCGCCCAGGGCGTCGCGGGAGCGATGCACGGTCTCGGTCCAGAGCGCCCGCAGCGCCTCGGGGGCGTCGTCGGCCGCGGTGCGCCAGGCCCAGTCCTCCCAGTCCTGCTCGAGGTCCCGCTGGTCGAACGGCGCCATGGACGGCCGCCCGGCGAGCTTGTTCTGGAAGTAGTGCTCCTCGACCCACGCCAGGTGCTTGAGCAGGCCTCCCAACGTCACCGACGACGCGCCGAGCCGCTGCGCCAGCCCCTCGGCGTCCAGGTCGGCACACTTCCACGCGAACGTGCGCCGGTTGCGTTCCAGGGTGATCCCGGCCGTCTCGACCTCGTCGCCGCGCAGGAAGCGCTCGAGGTCCCACGCGGGTGGCCGGCCGGGCGTGAAACCGAAGGTGCTCGTCATGGCACCACCCTAGAGACGCTTCCGGACGAAAGGCGTCCGCAAACCATCGGGCCGGCCCTGTCGGCACGAACGGACGCGCGCTGCGGCGGCGCGCGTCGAAGCCCAAGGTGGCCGAGGCCGGTGAACGGGTGGCCCGAGTGGTCGGCATGACCGCGCATGGACGGCATGAGCGGCCGAAATGACCGCCCATGAACGGCCCTGCGAGGAGACCCCGCCTAGCCCTCGGCGGGCTGCCCTGGGACTTGAAAGCGGTGCACCTCGTGGGGCCACAGGCAGGCCTCTGCCACCTTCGCGGCCCACATGCGAGCGGCTGCCTCGTCGGGCACGTCGACGATCGTGAATCCACCGAGGTGCTCCTTGGTCTCGGTGTAGGGACCATCGGTGAAGACCGGGCTGCCGCTGGTGGCGTCCACGCTGAAGACCGGCGCGGAGCTGTCCAAGCCTCCGAGGAAGACGTAGACGCCGGCAGCCTTCATCTCCGCCCGCAGCCTCTTGACCGCGTGGGACATCTCCTGCATCTGCTCCTCCGAGTAGTCGGGGACCCACTCTTCGTTGGCGGTGATGAGGTACTCGGTCATGTTCGGCTCCTTGGTCGAGGCGGCACTCCTGGGTCCACCATCTACTCTCCCCACGAACGGGGTGGTCGCCATTCGACACGAATCATCTGACACCGGCACACCGCGTCCGCTCATCGACGATGTGGGTGCGTTTCCTCGCTACGGCAGCGCGTGGAGATCTCCGCTCCGGGCGATCGCCATGAGGTGCTCGTGGGCGCGGTCGGCGACCGGGTTCTGGCCACGCCGCGCCGCCAGGTCGACCAGGGCCCACAGGTCGGCCGCGCGAGCCAGCTCCAGGGTCGCGGCAGGGTTCGCATCACGCCGCTCACACCAGACGCGCAGCACCGCGTCGACGTACGGCGGGCGGCGGTCGAAGCGGAGGAGGTTGCCGAGGTCGGTGAACGGGTGGCCCGAGTGCGCGAACTCCCAGTCGAGCACGCCGGTGACGGTCGACGTCTCCGGGTCGAGGAGCAGGTTCTTCGGGTTGAGGTCCGAGTGCACGAGGCAGGTGCGGGCGACGGTCTCGAGCAGCGCCTCGGCGTCCTCCGCCACGTCCTCGAGGCGGCGGACCAGGTCGGGTTCCCAGCCGAGCGCGTCTGCGCGGTCAGCGACGAACCCCGGCAGCCCGTCGGGGACGCCGAAGTCGCCGATGGTGAGGTCGGCGTCGAGGAACGGGCCGGCGCGGAGCGTGGGCATCCCGGCCAGGTCGGCCAGCAGGTGGCCGAGGTGGACGCCGAGGGCCGCGGTCGCGGCGTCGGGAAGTCGAGCCAGGACGAGGTCCCCGCGCTCCCCCGGCAGGTACGTCGTGACCAGCAGCCCCGGCTGGTCCGCGGCGACGTCCCCTCGGCGTACCTCCAGGACCTCGGGCACCGGGACCAGGCCTCGGACGAGCCTCAGCACGGCGGCGTCGACCTCGGGCGCCGCGTCCTCGCGCCGGCCGGGCGGGTAGATCCGGACCACGCTGCGCTCCCCCGCCGTCTCGGCGAGGAACGTCTGTCCCGACCACCCACCCGTGAGCGGGGTCAGGGAGGAGAGGTCCACGTCGTCATCGTGCCAACCCCGCTCTCGTACGGCTCACCCGCCTCCACCGCGCGGCCAGTAGGGTCGCGAGCGTGGAGGACCACCTGCCGCAGCGGGTGCGCGTCGAGCGCCGGGCGGTGAGCGAGGCGGAGTCGCGCCGGGCCAACGGCCCGGACTGGGACCGGTACGCCGACGAGTACCAGGCCACGCACGGCGGCTTCCTCGGCGACACCGGGTTCGTCTGGGGACCCGAGGGGCTCACCGAGGACGACGCCGGCGCCCTCGGCGACGTCGCCGGGCGCGACGTCCTCGAGGTGGGCTCCGGCGCCGGCCAGTGCTCGCGCTGGGTGCGCGTGCACGGCGGCCGCTCCTACGGGCTGGACCTCTCGGCGCGCCAGCTCCAGCACTCCCGACGGATCGACCAGGAGACCGGCATCGTGGTGCCGTCCGTGCGCGCGACCGCGACGGCCTTGCCGTACGCCGACGGCTCGTTCGACGTCGTGTTCTGCTCGTTCGGTGCCATGCAGTTCATCGCCGACCTCGACCTCGCCGTCGCCGAGGTCGCCCGGGTCCTCCGGCCGGGCGGCCGGTTCGCGTTCTCGGTCACCCATCCCACACGGTGGAGCTTCCCCGACGACCCCTCGGACGCCGGCCTGACCGCCACCTCGTCGTACTGGGACCGCACGCCGTACGTCGAGGTCGACGACGAGACCGGACAGGTCGCCTACGTCGAGCACCACCGGACGCTCGGCGACTGGGTCGCGGTGCTGGCCGGGCACGGGTTCCGGATCGTCGCGCTGATCGAGCCGGAGTGGCCCGAGGGCCACGACCGGGTGTGGGGCGGGTGGTCACGGGTGCGCGGCCGGCTCACCCCGGGCACGGCGCTGTTCGCCGTGGACCGGGGCCCGTGACCGACCGGGGTCACCTGCCGGGCAGGATCCCGGGCGAGCGCCGGCGGAGCGCGAACGCGCCGAGCCCCAGGCCCCCGAGGACAAGCGCCAGCACCAGGCGCTCGACGTTGCGGGTCCCCTGGCCGTCGGTGCCGTTGATCTCGAAGTCGTAGGCCATCAGGCCCATCGAGTTCGCCGGCGCGCCGTACACCATGCCGTCGGTGTGGGCGCGCTTCGCGCCCTCGGCCAGGGTGGCGTAGAGCTTGCCGTACTGCTGCGCGGTGTCCTGGCCGGCCTGGACGATCTTGACCACGCCGCGCTCGGAGAGCTCGTTGGCGCCGCTCTCGAGACGAGGTGCGCCGTCGCGCGCCTGCTGGAGCCCGTCCGCGAGCCGCCCGGTGCCGTCCGCGGCCGTGGACAGGCCGTCGGAGAGCTGGTGGGCACCGGTGTCGAGCTGACCGAGCCCGTCGGCCAGCGCGGCGGCACCGCACCGGAGCGTCTTGGTGGGGTCACAGCCCGGCGTGGGCGATCCCAGCCCGGCCAGGATCTGCGCGCGCAAGGTGTCGACCAGCAGCGGGACACCGCCACGGACCGCGAGCGCGGCCTCCTTGATGCCGCAGTCGTCGGCCGTGGTCTTGGTCCGCTGCGCGGCCGCGCAGTCCTTGGCCGCGTGCGGGTTGGACAGGCCGGCGCGGAGCTGGTCCAGCCCGGCACCGGGGTCGAGCAGCTTCTTGTCGGCCTGACTCGCGATCTTGTTCAGACTGTCTTGCAGGGTCCCCAGCTGCTTGTCGAACGCACCATGCTGCTGGGTGGTCGGGTTGTTCTCGAACATCGCAGAGAGGTTCTGAACCATCTCCTGGCACGTGTCAGGACTCGTGACGTCACTCTGGCAGCCGGCTGTGGCTCCGATGTCTGCCAGCAGCTTCCTGATGTAGCCCTCGGGGATCACCGTGACCGCACCGAGGGGGAGCGGAGTCTCGATCGTGTTGCTGCGTGCCTGGGTGAGGGAAAGACTCAGCGCCTTCACCGCATCGATCGCCCCGCACTTCTTGGGCTCGGTGCCGGCGATCGTGGCCGCGAGGCAGTCGTTCGAGCCGGTGACCTCGAGGCCCTGCTGGATGGCGTTCAGCCCACCGAGCACGGTCTTCTTGGTCGGCGGGTCGTTCGGGCTCCCGACGCCCTGGGCGATCTGCGTCAGGGCACCGAGCAGGAGCTGGTACTTCTTGTTGTGCGCGAGCGTGTTGGGCAGCGTCGCGAGGGCACCGTGCAGCTGGGTGAGTCCGGCCTCGAGCTTCCGGCCTCCGTCGCTCGCCTGTGAGGTGCCGTCGGCCAGCTTCTGGGCACCCGGCGCGGCCTGGCCGGAGAGCCCGGCATCCAGCTGGTGGGCGCCGTCGTTGAGCTTGATCAGTCCGGCCAGGAGCTGACCGGCGCCGTCGCGGAGCCGCAGCAGGTTGGTGTTGATCTTGGTGGCGCCCGCCGCCAGTTTGTCGCCGGTGTCGGCGCCCGACTGGTAGCTGTCGGCGGCGGTCGTGAACGTCGGGTTCGTCAGCGGGTCGACCGGGACCGCGGTGAACGAGACCGGCGGGACCAGGCCGTCGGTCAGGTGGGCGGTGTAGCCGAACGACACCGTGTCCCCGCCGATCGGCGGGAAGAGGGTCAGCAGGTACTCCATCTGCGTGCCGCCGTGGCCGTCGCCGCCCATGCTCGCCGCCACCGACTGGACGTTCGTGTAGTTCTTCGGCAGGTCGAAGACGACGGTGCCGACGAGCGGGATCGGGACGTTGCCGGTCTCGGTCTTCGTCCCGCCGTTGCCGTCGGTGAACGTCAGCGGCACCTGCTTGGTGGTGAGGTTCTTGACCGTGTAGGTGACCTGGACGTCGCCCGTGGCGCCGACGAGGTCGTCGGCCGAGACCTTCTTGCCGTCGAGCTGGTACGCGACCGCGACCGAGAGCGGGAGCTTGGCGGTGTCGAAGGTGCTGACGCTCCGGCTCTGGGAGACGCCGTTCACGTCGAAGTGCTGCTCGACGACGCCGTCGTTGGCGTCCAGCCCACCGAACCCGTCGAGGTTGCGCAGGCCGTTGGTGTCGACGGGGTTCTTGGTCGTCACCGAGCCTTCGCCGGTCAGGGTCAGCTGCTCGTAGATGCGCGAGGTGTCGATCTTGCCGTCGGCGTTCAGGTAGGTCTGCACGGTCTCGGTGTTCGTCGTCGAGACGCCGTTGGTGTCCGTGGTCGCCGCCAGCGCCGAGCCGGGCCCGATGCCGGCCACGGCGGTCACGGTCAGGAGCGCGGCGAGCCGCGACATGCGACCTGGCACGAGGCGCCTCATCGGGCGTCCTCCTTCATCATCGGCTCGAGCGAGGTGTCGCCGGCCCCCTTCTCCGTCGACGGGTCCGGGTCCGGCCGGGTGTGCTCGACGTCCCGCGGCTCGTCGGGCACCTGCGGGGCCACGAGGGCCGCGGCGAAGAAGCCGAACGCGACGGCGAGCAGGACACTGGTCGACGTCGACATCGACGTGCTCAGCACCTGGCTGGGTGCCTCGATGTACGTCGTCTCGTAGCTGCCCGCGAGAACGGCCGCACCGAGGAGCGTGCTCCACAGGGGGATGCGGTCGCGGCTCACCGCGGCCACCACGGTGCAGAGCGCGACGACCAGCGCGACGGCCAACGCGTGACCGGTCGCGGTGTCGGGCAGGAAGCCCGCGCGCACGAGGTAGCCGAACCACGACAGGACGAAGCCGGCGAGGAAGCCGCCGAGCCGCAGCATCGGGCTCCGGTGCGGGATCAGGGCCACGACGGCACCGCTGCCGGCACCCATCAGCGCGTCCGTCTCGACGTCGAGGCCGAGGCTCGAGCTGAGGATGATCAGCACGATCGACCCGATCGTGAGTACCGCTCCTGACAGCAAGGTGGTGCGCATGTCGCTCCCTCCAGGCACCTGCCCCGGGCTCGCCGGGACCCTCCGCGCTCCGGGGGCGCGCGGACTGGGCCAGAGGCTATAACGCCGGGGCGGTCGTGCCTAACCCCTGAGTAACTTCGGGCTCCTCCGGCTCCCACCGCCCGCGGAAGCCACTGCTAGTGCGCGGCGTCGTGCCAGCTGCGGCCGGTGCCGACCGAGACGTCGAGCGGCACGGTCAGGTCGGCGGCGCCGCCCATCTCTCGCCGGACGATCTCCTCCAGCGCCTCACGCTCCCCCTCGGCGACCTCGAACACGAGCTCGTCGTGCACCTGGAGCAGCATCCGCGACCCGAGCCCCGCCTCGCGGATCGCCGCGTCGACGTGCAGCATCGCCACCTTGATCACGTCGGCGGCCGAGCCCTGGATCGGAGCGTTGAGCGCCATCCGCTCGGCCATCTCTCGCCGCTGGCGGATGTCGCTGCTGAGGTCGGGCAGGTAGCGACGGCGGCCGAGGATGGTCTCGGTGAAGCCGGTGCGCCGGGCCTCGTCGACCACGCCCGCGAGGTAGTCGCGCACGCCGCCGAAGGTCTGGAAGTACTCGTCCATCAGCCCGCGCGCCTCGCTCGGGTCGATCCGCAGCTGCTGGCCCAGGCCGAACGCCGAGAGCCCGTAGGCCAAGCCGTAGTTCATCGCCTTGATCTTCGCCCGCTGCCCAGGGGTGACCTCCTCGGCCGGCACCCCGAAGACGCGCGACGCGGTGATCGAGTGGAAGTCCTGCCCCGACTTGAACGCCGCGATCAGCCCGGCGTCCTCGGACAGGTGGGCCATGATCCGCATCTCGATCTGGCTGTAGTCGGCGGTCAGCAGGCATTCGAAGCCCTTGCCGACCACGAAGCCCTCGCGGATCCGACGCCCCTCCTCGGTGCGGATCGGGATGTTCTGCAGGTTGGGCTCGGCCGACGAGAGCCGGCCGGTGGCCGCGATCGTCTGGTAGAACGTCGTGTGGATGCGGCCGTCGGACTGCACGGTCTTCAGCAAGCCCTCGATCGTCTGCCGGAGCCGGCTGACGTCGCGGTGACGGAGCAACGCCATCAGGAACGGGTGCTCGGTCTTCTCGTAGAGACCCTGCAGCGCGTCGGCGTCGGTGGTGTAGCCGGTCTTGGTGCGCTTGGTCTTCGGCATGCCGAGCTCCTCGAAGAGCACGACCTGCAGCTGCTTGGGCGACCCGAGGTTGATCTCCTTGCCGATCACCCGGAACGCCTCTGCGGCGGCGTCGCGCACCTCGGTCGCGAAGTGGCTCTCCAGCGACTCGAGATGGTCGAGGTCGACCGCGATGCCGGTCTGCTCCATCGTCGCGAGCAGGTCGACCAGCGGGAGCTCGACCTCCGCCAGCAGGCGGGTGCCACCGGTCTGCTCGATCTCCCCGTCGAGGGTGTCGGCCAGGTCGAGCACGGCGCGCGCGTGCAGCATCGCGGTCTCAGCGATGCCGCCGCCGCTCGTCTCGTCCTCGAACAGCAGCTCCTCCTGGCCGGCGTCCGTGCCCTCCGCCGAGCCCTGCTTGAGCTCGCGCTTGAGGTAGCGCAGGGTCAGGTCGGCCAGGTCGTAGGAGCGCTGGTCGGGACGCACGAGGTAGGCCGCGAGCGCGGTGTCGCTGACCAGCCCCCGCAGCGGCCAGCCCCGGGCCGCCAGCGCGAGCATCGGACCGTTCGCGTCATGGAGCACCTTGTCGCGAGCCGGGTCGCCGAGCCACGCCATGATCGCGGCGTCGTCGCCGGGCGTGACCTCGGTGGCGTCCACCCACGCCGCCTGGCCGTCCGCCGCGGCCAGCGCAACGCCGCGGACCTCGCCCGTGCCGGCACCCCAGCCTCCGTGCACCGTGATGCCCGTGCGCGTCTGCGGGCCGGCGTGCTCGGTCAGCCAGGTCTCGACCTCACCACCGCCGAGCACGGCCCCCGACAGCTCGAAGCCGGAGTCGTCGATGTCGTCGTGCTGGACGTCCCACGACTCCAGCAGCCGCTCGCGCAGCACCCGGAACTCCAGCGAGTCGAACAGCGTGTGGACGAGCTGGCGGTCCCACGACTGGGCCTCGAGGTCGGCCGGCGCGAGCTCGAGGTCGAGGTCACGCACCAGCTGGTTGAGCCGGCGGTTGCGGATGACGTCGCCGAGGTGCTCGCGCAGGGCCTCGCCCTTCTTGCCGGTGATCAGGTCGGCGTTCGCGACCACGCCGTCGAGCCCGTCGTACTCCTTGAGCCAGCGGGCCGCGAAGCCGGGCCCGACCCCGGGAACGCCCGGCAGGTTGTCGGAGGTCTCGCCGACGATCGCCGCGAGGTCGGGGTAGCGCTCGGGCCGCACGCCGTACCGCTCCTCGACGGCGTCCGGGGTCATCCGCGCCAGCTCGGAGACACCACGCATCGGGTAGAGCACGGTGGAGTCGTCGGTGACGAGCTGGAACGCGTCGCGGTCGCCGGTCAGGATCAGCACCTCGTAGCCCTCGGCCAGGGCCTCGGTCACCAGTGTGGCGATGATGTCGTCGGCCTCGTAGCCGTCCAGCGCGAGGTGCTGGATGCGCAGCGCGTCCAGCACCTCGTTGATCAGCGGGAGCTGGCTGGAGAACTCCTCGGGCGTCTTGTTCCGCTTCGCCTTGTACTCGGCGTACTCCTGGAGCCGGAAGGTCTGCCGCGACTTGTCGAAGGCGACCGCGACGTGCGTCGGCTGCTCGTCACGGAGGACGTTGATCAGCATCGAGGTGAAGCCGAAGACCGCGTTGGTGTGCTGCCCCGTCGTGGTCGAGAAGTTCTCGACCGGGAGCGCGAAGAACGCCCGGTAGGCGAGCGAGTGACCGTCGAGGAGCAGCAGCCTCGGCTTGGTCGCGAGCTGGTCGGGAGCTGGTCGGGTGCCGGTCGTGGTGCCGGTCGAGGTGGTGGTCACTGGAGCAGCGTCGGGCACCTGCCGACTCTATCCAGAGCCACCGACAGCCGACCCCGCCCGATCCGGCAGGATGACGACATGAGCACTCCCCTGGACGACGACCGCCTGCTCGCGGGCTTCATCGCGGGTGACGACGAGGCCATGGGTGCGCTCAACCAGAAGATGGGCGTGAAGATCCTGGAGGCCTCGGCCGAGCGCGTCGTCGCCACCATGCCGGTGGAGGGCAACACGCAGCCGTACGGGCTGCTCCACGGCGGCGCCTCCGTGGTGCTCGCCGAGAGCCTCGGCTCCCTGGGGTCGGCGATCCACGCCCACCCCGACCGCATCTCGGTCGGGGTGGACATCAACGCGACCCATCACCGGGCCGCCACCAGCGGCCTGGTCACCGGCGTGGCGACGCCGCTGCACCTCGGCCGGAACATGGCCTCCTACGAGGTCGTGATCACCGACGAGCGCGACCGACGCGTCTGCACCTGCCGGATCACCTGCGCGCTGCTGCCGCGCGACCGAGGCTGACGCGCGCTCCGGGCTCCGTGACCCCGTGACCCCGTGACTGTGGGTCAGCGGCTCGAGAGCGACCGGGCGTGCCGCAGGGACCGGCGTACGGCGAGGACCTGGGTCACCTGCCGGGCCGCCGGGTAGCGGGCAGCGAGCCGCGCGCGTACGGCGGGGGTCGGGGCCAGCCGGAGCACCGCCTGGGGGCCGAGGGCCAGCCGGGCCATGAAGCGGTTGGCCTCGCGGGAGCCGGACGAGGTCGCCGTGCCCACGTGGCCGATGCCGAGCTCCTCGGCCCAGGTGACCGCGCACTCCATGAGCGCCTTGCCCACGCCGCGATGTCGGTGCTCGGGCACGACCATCGCGTTGTGCGCCTGGAGGACCGGCTCGGGGTTCACCGGCGAGTACGTCGCCGCGCGGAGGTAGACCGCACCGGCGAACTCGCCGTCGTGGTCGGCGACGACGAGGCGCTCGCCCGGACGATCGCCGAGCTGCTCGATGGTGGTGGCCAGGTCGTGAAGGTGCTCGTCACTGCTGCGGCGCAGGAACGGCTGCCACAGCTCGGCCAGGTGCGGGACGTCCGCGAGAGTCGCGTCGCGCAGCGTCACAGGGGACCGGCTCATGCGGCCCCCCTCGAGGATCGGGTGGGAGAAGGCATGGACGCCGCGTGCATGCGGGGCGTGTTCATCCGTTGACCTCCGGGTCGACGAAGGAGCGGCACCATCCGGTCCCCCCGTTGATGCCGCACGGGCAGACTACGCTCAGCAACCCTGCTTTGTCCCCGGGTCCCAGGAGGAATGTTGATCGTCGGTTCAGGCACCGCCGTCAACGTCCTCACCGTGCTCGTCGGCTCGTCGGTCGGCGTGCTCGCGGGCAACCGGCTGCCGACCCGGACGCGCGATCTGGTGACCGACGCGATCGGGCTCGTCACGCTGTTGATCGCCGGTCTCGCGGCCGTCGCGGTCAACGACCCCGCGCTCGCCGACAAGGCCGGCCCGCACGCTCCGCTCCTGATCGTGCTCGGGGCGCTGGTGGTCGGCGGGATCGTCGGCTCGCTGTTGCGTCTCGAGCAACGCGTGGAGGGCCTCGGCGGCTGGCTGCAACGCCGGCTGCAGGGCGAGTCCGGCTCGGCCGAGCGCGCCCGGTTCATCGAGGGCTTCGTGACCGCGTCGCTGATCTTCTGCACCGGACCGCTGACGATCCTGGGCTCGCTCTCCGACGGGCTCGGCAACGGTGCCGACCAGCTCTACCTGAAGGCCACCCTGGACGGCTTCACCGCGATCGCGTTCGCCGCGTCGTTCGGTTGGGGCGTCGGCGCCAGCGCCTTGACCGTGCTCGTGGTCCAGGGCGGGATCACCGGGGTCGGAGCCGCCCTGGGCGACGTCCTGCCCGATGCCGAGCTGGCCGCGATCACGGCGGCCGGCGGGCTGATGCTGGTCGGCGTCGCGCTGCGCCTCCTGCGCATCCGGGAGATCGCGGTCGCCGACCTGCTTCCCGGGCTCGTGGTCGCTCCGCTGCTGGTGGAGCTGGTCGCGGCGTTCCGCTAGAGGTCGCCACCGAGGTAGGCGGCCTTCACGGCGTCGTCGCCGGACAGCTCCTCGCCGGTGCCGGACCGGACGATCTCGCCGGTCTCGAGGACGTGCGCCTGGTGTGCCCGTCGCAGCGCCTGCGCGGCGTTCTGCTCGACGAGGAGCACGGTGGTGCCCTGCTCGTTGATCTCGGTGATGATCGAGAAGATCTGCTGGATCAACCGCGGAGCGAGTCCCATCGACGGCTCGTCGAGGAGGATCAGCCGCGGCCGGGCCATCAGCGCCCGGCCGATGGCGAGCATCTGCTGCTCACCGCCCGACATGGTGCCGGCTGCCTGGTTCACCCGCTCCTCGAGCCGGGGGAACAGCTGGAAGACCCGCTCGAGGTCCTCCCGGTACGCCGGGGTCTTGCGGTCGGTGCGCACGTAGGCGCCCATGTCGAGGTTCTCCCGCACGGTCATGCCGGGGAAGCAGCCGCGGCCCTCGGGCGACTGGCTGATGCCCATCTTGACCCGCTCGAACGGCGCCGCGTGGGTGATGTCCTTGCCGTCGAAGACGACCTTGCCCTCGCGGACCTTGCGCAGACCGGAGATGGTCTTCAGGGTCGTCGACTTGCCCGCACCGTTGGCACCGATCAACGTGGTGATCTCACCCTGCTCGCAGCCGAACGTGACGTCGCGGATGGCCTCGATGTGCCCGTAGTTGACGCACAGGCCCTGGACCTCAAGAAGCATCTTCTTCGTCCACTCCCAGGTAGGCGGCGATCACGGCAGGGTTGTCGCGGATCTCCGCGGGCGAGCCCTCGGCGATCTTCCGGCCGAACTCCAGCACCACGATCCGGTCGGTCACGCCCATCACCAGGCGCATGTCGTGCTCGATGAGCAGCACCGTGTAGCCCTGGTCGCGCACCTTGCGGATCAGCTCCATCAGGCGCTGCTTCTCGGCCGGGTTGAAGCCCGCGGCCGGCTCGTCGAGGCAGAGCAGCTTGGGCTTGGTCGCCATCGCCCGGGCGATCTCGAGACGGCGCTGGTCGCCGTACGAGAGGTTCTCGGCGAGCTCGTCGGCCCGGCCGGCCACGCCGACGAAGTCGAGCAGCTGGTACGCCGCCTCGACCGAGGCGGCCTCGGTACGCCGGTGCAGCGGGGTGCGGAACAGCGCGTTCAGCAGCCCGACCTTGCTGTTGGCGTCGCACCCGACCATGACGTTCTCGAGGGCGGTCATCGACTTGAAGAGGCGGATGTTCTGGAAGGTGCGCGCGATCCCGAGCTTGGTGATGCTGTGTCGCTTCATCTTCGCCAGCGGTTTGCCGTCGAAGCGGATCTGGCCGCTCGTCGCCTGGTAGACGCCGGTCATCACGTTGAAGCAGGTGGTCTTGCCGGCGCCGTTGGGCCCGATCAGCCCGAGGATCTCACCCTCCTTGATGTCGAAGGCGACGGAGTCGAGGGCCGCGACGCCTCCGAACCGCATCGTGACGTCGTCGACCTCGAGGATCGCCCTCCGGCTGTCGGGGCGGGTGCCGGAGACGTTGTCGTTGTCATTGTCAGACATCCACGGCCTCGCCTTCCAGCCCCTCGCTCTCGGCCTGGGCCCTCATCACACGTTTGGTTCGCTTGGGCGGGAAGATGCCCTGCGGCCGGAACGTGACGATGAGCATCAGGGAGATGCCGAAGATCAGCAGGCGGTAGTCGCTGAGGCCACGGAACCGCTCCGGCAGATAGGCAACCAGCACGCCTCCGGCGATGGCACCCCACCGGTTGCCCGCGCCGCCGATCATCACCGCGGAGACGAACAACATGGACAGCAGGATCAGGAACGAGTTGGGGTTGATGTAGCCCGACTGCCCGGAGGCCAGCATCGAACCTGCGATGCCGCCGATCGCGGCGCCCAGAGCGAAGGCCAGCAGCTTGTAGCGGAACGTCGGGACGCCCATCAGCTCGGCGGCGTCCTCGTCCTCGCGCGTGGCCTCCCACGCGCGGCCGACCCGGCTCTCCTTGATCAGGTAGTCGGCCAGCAGCACGATCACGAGCACAGTGAGCAGCAACCAGTAGTAGGGAACGGCGTCCAGGACGCTGAAGACGAGGAACGGCGTCTTGTTCTCGTTGTCGATCAGCGGCGTCAGCCCGCGCCAGGCGAGGTGCGGGATCTGGAAGATCCCGTCATTCGTGGCCCCGACGTTGTCGGGCCCGATGCTCGGCGGGGACGGGATGTCCTTGATGCCGGCCGAGGCGCCCAGCCACCCGGTGTTGAGGATGGTGATGCGGATGATCTCGCCGAACCCGAGCGTGACGATCGCGAGGTAGTCGCCGCGGACGCGCAGGGTCGGTGCGCCCAGGATCACGCCGGTGATCATGGTGACGACGACGGCGCAGGGAAGGGCCAGGAGGAACGGCCAGTGCCAGTGCTCGGACGTGAGCACGCCCGTTGTGTAGGCACCTGCGGCGTAGAAGCCGACGTACCCGAGGTCGAGCAGACCGGCGTACCCGATCACGATGTTGAGGCCGACCGCGACCAGCGCGAACGAGGCGGCCTCGACCATGACGCCACCGAAGTCGGAGTCGGGCGTGGTGATGACCGGTGGCTGGATCAGCGGGAGGGCGTAGGCGAGGACGATGCCGGCCACGATCATCGTCAGGCGTACCGACTTGTTCTGCAGGAAAGCAGCGTTGAACTGCGCCGGCCGCTTGGGCCGCGGTGCCTTGACCATGTGGTCGGGGGTGTCGGTGCTCACGCTCGCGCCTTCCCCAGGGACTCACCGAGGATGCCGGTGGGCCGGACGAGGAGGATCAGGACGAGCAGCACGAACGCCACCACGTCCTTCCAGTTCGCCCCGAACACCGCCGAACCCCAGTTCTCGACCACGCCGAGGACGAGCCCACCCACGAGGGCACCGCGCAAATTGCCGATGCCGCCCATGACCGCTGCGGTGAACGCCTTGACGCCGAGGATGAAGCCGGCGTTCTGCCGCGTCGAGCCGATGCGGAGCATGTAGAGCGTTGCCGCGACACCGGCCATGAGTCCGCCGATGAGAAAGGTCACCTGGATGACCCGGGTGGAGTTGACGCCCATCAGGGCCGCGGACTCGGGGTCCTGCGCCACGGCCCGGATGCCTCGACCGAGGCGGGTGCGGGACACGAACAAGTCCAACGCGAACATCATCACGAGGGCGGAACCGATCACCAGCAGGTCGACGTCGGTCACCTTGTAGTTGCCGATCGTGAACAATCCGTGCGGGTCGATGGTGACCGGCATCGAGTAGACGTTGCGCGCCTGGGAGACGTAGTTGGTCAGGTTGTCCTCCTGGCCGAACCACCCGGCGATCCGGTCACGCAGACCCATGATCTCCGACAGCGAGAACGATGCGCCGATCGCCGAGATCAGGATGATCAGCTTCGGGGCGCCGCGCCGGATCAGCGGCCGATAGGCGATGCGTTCGAGGCCGAGCGCGATGAGGCCAGAGGTGAACATCGCCGCCAGGAGCGCCACGGCCAGCAGACCGAGGCTCGAGCCCAGGCCTTGCGAGACGGAATTGGTGCCGTGGAGGTAGACCACGACCCAGGCCACCGCGAAGGTCCCGAACATGAAGACCTCGGAGTGGGCGAAGTTGATCAGCTGCAGAACGCCGTACACCATCGTGTAGCCGAGTGCGATCAGCGCGTAGACCGCTCCCAGCGCCAGTCCCGTGATCGTGTACGCGAAGAAGCCATGGTACAGATCGGTGACCGTCAGTGCTGCGGGCGAGCCGAGAAGAGTCGAGGGGTGCACGGCACTCCTATCGCAGGCTGGGTGCAGCGGCTGCGACCGGGGGTGCCCCCGGTCGCAGCCGCTGACGATAGTCCTTCTCGACCTACGCGGACGAGGTCACTCGATCGGCGAGGGGTTCTCGGTGTCGAGCTTGCCGTTCTTGACCGCGTAGGCGTAGATCACCGACTGCTTGATGTCGCCCTTCGAGTCGAACGCGATCGGACCGCTGATGCCCTGACCGGTGTACTTGCCGATGAAGTCGTTCATCGCCGCGTAGTCGGAACTGGCGCCGGCCGCGACCCCGGCCAGGAAGATGTTGGCCGCGTCGTACGACTGGGTGGAGTACAGACCGGCGTCCACGTTGTTGACGGCCTTGTACTTGGTGTTGAAGTCGGCCGGAGCCGGGCCGGCCGGAGCCGACAGGATGGCGCCGTTGGCGGCCGCGGCACCCGCAGCCTTCACGAACGCGGGGTCCTCGGACCCGTCACCGGACATGAACAGGCCCTTGAAGCCCGCCTGGCGCAGCTGCTTGCACAGCAGGCCGGCCTCGGGGTAGTAGCCGCCGTAGAAGATGGCGTCATCACCCGAGCCGGTCACCGCGGTGACCGTGGCCGAGAAGTCGGTCTGGCCGGCCTGGACGACGTCCGTGCCGTGGACGACGCTGCCGAGGTTCGACTTCACGGCGTCGGCGAGACCCTTGCTGTAGTCCTGGCCGTCGTCGACGACGAAGACCTTCTTGGCGCCGGCTGTGTCCGTGAGGTACTTCGCGTCGGCCGCAGCCTGGGCGTCGTCGTTACCGATGACGCGGTGCCAGGTGGTCCAGCCCTGCTGGGTGATGGTGACGTTCGTGGCGGACGGCGAGATCACGGGGAGACCGGCGGCGTCGAACGTCTTGCCCGTCGCCAGCGACTCACCCGAGAAGCCCGGCCCCACCAGGCCGATGACCGACGAGTCCTTGATGATCTTGCCGGCCAGCGGGGTGGCCTTCGTCGGGTCACCTTGCGAGTCGAACACCTGGAGGCTGACCTTGCAGTCGGCGTTCTTCTGGTTGTACTCGTCGAGCGCGAGCTTGATCCCGCCGACCATGTTCAGGCCGAGGGCGCCGTAGTCACCGGTGGTCGCTCCGAGGAACGCGATCTTCTGCCCCTGGGTGCAGTCCGAGCCGCCGGTGTCGCCGGCGGTCGAGCTCGACGAGCTTGTCGTGCCGCAGGCTGTCAGCGCCAAACCGGCTGACGCGAGCGCCGCCAGGGTGCGCAGCGTTGTCTTGGTGTGCAAAAGGTCCTCCGTCAGGGCTCCGCCGCCCCGGGGCGGCTGTGTCGAGATTGGGGCAAGGTAGCACCCCGGAGGGGCGAGACTCCGCAACGGACGCCCAAAAGGCTGGATTGCAACCAAATGTCGCTGTCGCGGGACCAGCGTCGACGCCATCGGTCGCGAGATCCCGCGGAAAGGCATCGAGAGCGGAGGCCATCAGACCCTTCCCGACCCGAATCGTGTCCGGGCGTTCAGGGCCAGGAGACGCCGTGCTCGACGACCCCGTCGGCGACCTCGCGCATGCTGCGCCGCAGGTCCATGGCGGTCTTCTGGATCCAGCGGAACGCGTCCGGCTCGGTGAGACCGAGCTCCTTCTGGAGGATGCTCTTCGCGCGGTCGACGGCCTTGCGCGCCGCGAGCTGCTCGCCGAGGTCGGCCACCTCCTGCTCGAGCGCGCCGAGCTCGCCGAAGCGGCTGAGCGCGATCTCGATCGCGGGCACCAGATCACCGCGCGTGAACGGCTTGACCAGGTAAGCCATGGCGCCGGCGTCGCGCGCCCGCTCGACCAGCTCACGCTGGGAGAACGCCGTCAGGATGACCACCGGGGCGATCCGGGCGCGCGCGATCCGCTCGGCCGCGGCGATGCCGTCGAGCACCGGCATCTTCACGTCGAGGATGACCAGGTCGGGTCGTTCCTGCTCGGCCAGCTCGACGGCCCGCGCCCCGTCCGCGGCCTGCCCCACGACGGCGTACCCCTCCTCGCCGAGCATCTCCGCGAGGTCCATCCGGATCAGCGCCTCGTCCTCGGCGATGACGACGCGACGCGCCTCCGGGGTGGTCATCGAGCCAGGTTATCCGGGCGGATTCCCCAGCGCCGGTCCGGTAGTTTGGGCCGCCGTCGCCCCGGTAGCCCAACGGCAGAGGCCATGGTCTCAAACACCATCCAGTGTGGGTTCGAATCCCACCCGGGGCACCAGCTCCGTCGGCGGGCCCCGTCATCCTCGAGCCGTGTACTCCCGCAGCGTTCGTGACGACGCGCTCCGCGCGCTCGGGAGCGGTGCTTCTCTTTCCGCGGTCAGCCGAAGGCTCGGGGTGAGCAGGTCGACTCTGCGGGACTGGCTCGCGAACCCCGGCGGCGGGGCCCACGATGGCGGATGTCCGCGCTGCGGGGGGCAGGCGATCGACCCGTCGGCCTACGCCGCACTCCTCGGCTACTACCTCGGGGACGGATGCCTGTCCGAGCATGCGCGCTACTCGGCACTTCGGATCTCCTGCGACGCCATGCTGCCAGGCATCATCGCCGACGTCCGAGCGGTCCTCGGACGGGTGCGCCCGACCATGAAGGTCTTCGAGGTCCGGGCTCCTGGAACGGTCGTGGTGCAAGCACACTGGAAGCACTGGCCGTGCCTGTTCCCGCAGCACGGACCGGGGCGCAAGCACGAGCGGCCGATCGTGCTCGAGGAGTGGCAGCGCGAGCTGGTGCGGCGATGTCCGGGCGAGTTCCTGCGCGGGCTGTTCCACTCCGACGGGTCACGCACCAGGAACTGGGCGACCCGGATGGTGGCGGGTGAGAAGCGGCGGTACGACTACCCGCGCTGGGAGTTCGTGAACCGCTCCGACGACATCCTCGAGCTGTGCGCCTGGGCGCTCGACCTGTGTGATGTCGCGTGGCGCCGGCCCCGGGTGAACGCCATCGCCGTCTCGCGCCGCGACGACGTCCGCCGGCTCGACGGGCTCATCGGGCCCAAGTCCTGAGGCGAGTCAGACGCGCCGGTACGCCGGAGCGACCTCGTTGATCGCGTCTCCCATGCGATGGATGCGCAGGGCGTTCGTGGACCCGGGGATGCCGGGCGGCGAGCCGGCGATGATCACGACCAGGTCGCCCTGCTCGACGCGGCCGATCTCCAGCAGCGCCTCGTCGACCTGGCGGACCATCTCGTCGGTGTGCTCCACGGGCTTGGTCAGGAACGTCTCGACGCCCCACGACAGCGAGAGCTGGGAGCGGACCTTCGCCTCCGGGGTGAACGCGAGCACGGGCACCCGGCCGCGGTAGCGGGAGACCCGTCGGGCGGAGTCGCCGGACTGGGTGAACGCGACGAGGTACTTGGCCTCCACGCGCTCGGCCACCTCGGCCGCGGCCTTCGCGATCACACCCCCGCGGGTCAGCGGCTGCCAGTCGATCGCGGCCATGCTCGCCAGCTCGTGGCTCTCGGTCGAGGAGATGATGCGAGCCATCGTCTCGACGGTCTCGATGGGGTACTCCCCCACGCTGGTCTCGCCCGAGAGCATCACGGCGTCGGCGCCGTCGAGGACGGCGTTCGCGACGTCGGAGGCCTCGGCCCGGGTCGGCGCCGGGTTGGTGATCATCGACTCCAGCATCTGGGTCGCCACGATCACCGGCTTGGCGTTGCGCCGGGCCTTGTCGATCACCCGCTTCTGCAGGAAGGGCACGTCCTCCAGCGGGCACTCCACGCCGAGGTCGCCGCGGGCCACCATGAACGCGTCGAAGGCGTCGACCACCTCGTCGAGGTTGTCGATCGCCTGCGGCTTCTCGATCTTCGCGATGACCGGCAGCAGGATGCCTTCCTCGCGCATGATCCGGCGTACGTCCTCGGCGTCGGCGGCCGAGCGCACGAAGGACAGCGCGACGTAGTCCACCGACGTGCGCAGGGCCCAGCGGAGGTCGGCGACGTCCTTCTCGGAGAGCGCCGGGACGCTGACCGCGACACCCGGGAGGTTCAGCCCCTTGTGGTCGCTGACCCGGCCGCCCACCTCGACCCGCGTGGTGACGTCGTCGCCCTCGACCTTGACCACGCGCAGCCGGAGCTTGCCGTCGTCGACGAGGATCGGGTCGCCCGGGGAGACGTCGCCGGGCAGGCCCTGGTACGTCGTGCCGCAGATCGTCTGGTCGCCCTCGACCGGGCGCGTGGTGATCACGAACTCGTCGCCACGGGACAGCTTCGCCTTGCCGTCGGCGAAGGTCTCGAGCCGGATCTTCGGACCCTGCAGGTCGGCGATGATCCCGACGCCGTGACCGGTGGCGTCGGACGCCTGCCGGACCATGTCGTAGCGCTTGCGGTGGTCGGCGTGGTTGCCGTGGCTCATGTTCAGCCGGGCGACGTCCATGCCGGCCAGGACGAGGCGCTGGACCTGCTCGGCCGTGTCGACCGCGGGACCGAGCGTGCAGACGATCTTGGCTCTTCGCACGACGCTCAACCTAGCGCGTGTTGGATCGTTCCAAGCGACCGTCCCCCGCGTGAGTTCGTCCGGACCCCGGCGACTCCGGGAGGGCGCTCAGACCGCGAGCGGTCGCTCGGTCGGCGGGATCGGGCTGGGCAGGCTGGTGTCCCCGGTGAGGTAGCGGTCGACGGCGGCCGCGGCGGACCGACCCTCGGCGATCGCCCACACGATCAGGGACTGCCCGCGACCCGCGTCGCCGGCCACGAACACGCCGTCCACGCTCGTGGCGTACGACGCGTCGCGGGCGATCGCACCACGCTCGTCCAGGTCGACCCCGAGCTGCTCGAGCAGGCCCTCGCGCTCCGGGCCGAGGAAGCCCATCGCGAGGAGCACGAGCTGCGCGGGGACCTCGCGCTCGGTGCCCGGCACGGGCTGGAACGAAGCGTCCACCTCGACCAGCCGCAGGGCGCGGACCCGGCCGGCCGCGTCGCCGAGGAACTGCTGGGTGGAGACGGCGTACACACGGTCGCCCGACTCCTCGTGCGCCGAGGACACCCGGAACACCATCGGGTACGTCGGCCACGGCTGGTGGTCGGGCCGGGCCTCGGGCGGGCGGGCGAGGATCTCCAGCTGGGTCACCGACCGCGCACCCTGCCGGATCGCGGTGCCGAGGCAGTCGGCACCGGTGTCTCCCCCGCCGATGATCACCACGTCGCGGCCCGCGGCGGTGACCTGTTCACCGTCCCCCGACGGCACCGGGTCGTGGCCGAGCGACGCCCGGTTGGACTGCGGCAGGTACTCCATCGCCTGGTGGATGCCGCCGAGGTCGCGACCGGGCACGGGCAGCTCGCGTGGGACGGTCGAGCCGATGGCGAGCACCACGGCGTCGTACCGGTCGCGCAGCCGGTCACCGGTGAGCCCGGAGCCGCCGGCTCCGACCTCGACGCCGGCGCGGAAGACGGTGCCCTCCCGGCGCATCTGGTCGAGCCTGCGGTCGAGCACCGCCTTCTCCATCTTGAACTCGGGGATGCCGTAGCGGAGCAGCCCGCCGATCCTGTCCGCGCGCTCGTAGACCGCCACCGTGTGACCGGCGCGGGTCAGCTGCTGGGCCGCGGCGAGCCCGGCCGGACCCGAGCCGATCACCGCCACCGTCCGGCCGGAGAGCCACTCCGGCGGACGCGGCCGGACGTAGCCGGACTCCCACGCGCGGTCGACGATCGCGACCTCGACGTTCTTGATCGTCACCGGTTCCTGGTTGATGCCGAGCACGCAGGCGGTCTCGCAGGGCGCCGGGCAGAGCCGACCGGTCAGCTCGGGGAAGTTGTTGGTGGCGTGCAGACGGTCCATCGCGCCGTCCCAGTCGTCGCGGTAGACCAGGTCGTTCCACTCCGGGATCAGGTTGCCGAGCGGGCAGCCCTGGTGGCAGAACGGGATGCCGCAGTCCATGCACCGCGACGCCTGCGTCGCGATGATCGGCAGCAGGGCCCGACCGGGGCCACCGGGGTACACCTCCTGCCAGTCGTGGATCCGCTCCTCGACGGGACGGCGCTCGGCGACCTCCCGGTCGTGCCGCAGGAACCCTCGGGGATCAGCCATGGAGGACCTCCATGATCCGCTTGTCGACGTCGTCGCCGGCGAGCCCGTCGCGCTCCGCCTCGGCGCGCGCGTCGAGCACCCGCCGGTAGTCGCGGGGCATCACCTCGGTGAGGCGAGCCACGGTGCCCGGCCAGTCGGCGAGCAGGGTCGTCGCCAGGTCCGAGCCGGTCTCCTCCTGATGGCGTACGACGAGCGCGCGCAGCTCCTCGGCGACGCACTCGGAGACCGGGCCGAGGTCGACCAGCTCGTGGTTCACCCGCTGCTCCTGCAGGTCGAGGACGTACGCCGTGCCGCCGCTCATGCCGGCCGCGAAGTTCCGGCCGGTCGTCCCCAGCACCACCACGCGCCCGCCGGTCATGTACTCGCAGGCGTGGTCCCCCACGCCCTCGACGACCGCGGTCACGCCGGAGTTGCGGACGCAGAACCGTTCGCCGACGGTGCCGCGGACGAACATCTCGCCCGAGGTCGCGCCGTAGCAGATGACGTTGCCGGCGATGACCTGCTCGTGGGCGGAGAACGTCGCCGCGCGGTCCGGGCGGATCACGATCCGCCCGCCCGACAGACCCTTGCCGACGTAGTCGTTCGCGTCGCCCTCGAGGCGGAGCGTGATCCCGCCCGGCAGGAACGCGCCGAACGACTGGCCGGCCGAGCCGACGAGGGTCAGGTCGACGGTGTCCGGGGGCAGCCCGTCCGCGCCGTACCTCGCGGTGACCTCGTGGCCGAGCATGGTGCCGACCGTGCGGTGGACGTTGCGGACCTCGAGCCGGGCGCGCACCGGCTCGCGGTTCTCCAGCGCGGGACGGGCGATCCGGACCAGCTCGTTGTCGAGGGCCCGCTCCAGGCCGTGCTCCTGGGTCCTGGTGCAGCGGAGGTCCTGGCCGGCGAACTGCTCCCCCACGTCGGCGACGTGCAGGATCGGCGACAGGTCGAGGCCGCCGGCCTTCCAGTGGTCGACGGCGCGGGTCACGTCCAGGGCCTGCACCTGGCCGATCGCCTCGTCGAGGCTGCGGAAGCCGAGCTCGGCGAGGAGCTCGCGGACCTCCTCGGCGACGTACTCGAAGAACGTCACCACGAACTCCGGCCTGCCCGTGAACCGCTCGCGCAGCACCGGGTTCTGCGTGGCGACGCCGACCGGGCAGGTGTCGAGGTGGCAGACGCGCATCATGATGCAGCCGCTGACGACCAGCGGCGCCGTCGCGAAGCCGAACTCCTCCGCGCCGAGCAGGGCCGCGATCACGACGTCGCGGCCGGTCTTGAGCTGACCGTCGGTCTGGACGACGATCCGGTCGCGCAGGCCGTTGACCAGGAGCGTCTGCTGGGTCTCGGCGAGCCCGAGCTCCCACGGCCCGCCGGCGTGCTTGAGCGAGGTCAGCGGCGACGCTCCGGTCCCGCCGTCGTGCCCGGAGATCAGCACGACGTCGGCGTGCGCCTTGGACACCCCGGCGGCGACCGTGCCGACGCCGACCTCGGCGACGAGCTTGACGTGGACGCGGGCCGACGGGTTGGCGTTCTTGAGGTCGTGGATCAGCTGCGCGAGGTCCTCGATCGAGTAGATGTCGTGGTGCGGCGGCGGGCTGATCAGGCCGACCCCCGGCGTCGAGTGCCGGGTCTTGGCGACCCACGGGTAGACCTTGTGGCCCGGCAGCTGCCCACCCTCGCCGGGCTTGGCTCCCTGCGCCATCTTGATCTGCAGGTCGTCGGCGTTCGTGAGGTAGTCGCTCGTGACGCCGAAGCGACCGGACGCGACCTGCTTGACCGCGCTGCGGCGCTCGGGGTCGTGGAGCCGGTCGGTGTCCTCACCGCCCTCGCCGGTGTTGGACCTCGCGCCGAGGCGGTTCATCGCGACCGCGAGCGTCTCGTGGGCCTCGCTGCTGATCGAGCCGTAGGACATCGCCCCGGTCGAGAACCGCCGCACGATCGCGGAGACCGGCTCGACCTCGTCGATCGGGACCGGCGGACGGCCCGTGTCCGCGGCGTCCCGGAACCGGAACAATCCTCGCAGCGTCATCAGCCGCTCCGACTGCTGGTCGACCCGGGAGGTGTACTTCTTGAAGATGTCGTAGCGCCGGGCGCGGGTGGCGTGCTGGAGCCGGAAGACCGTCTCGGGGTCGAAGAGGTGCGGCTCGCCCTCGCGACGCCACTGGTACTCGCCGCCCACGGCGAGCTCGCGGTGGGTCGGGCTGATCCCGCCACGGGGGTACGCCGTGCGGTGCCGGCGGGCGACCTCCTCGGCGACGACGTCGAGGCCGATGCCGCCGAGCTTCGACGTGGTGCCGGTGAAGTAGCGGTCGACGAGCGCCTGCGAGAGCCCGACGGCCTCGAAGATCTGGGCGCCGGTGTAGGACGCGACCGTGGAGACCCCCATCTTGGACATCACCTTGAGCACGCCCTTGCCGAGCCCCTTGATCAGGTTGCGCACCGCCACCTCGGGCTCGACGGTCACGTGGTACCCGTCGCGGGCGAGGTCCTCGACCGACTCCATCGCGAGGTACGGGTTGACCGCGGCAGCGCCGTACCCGATCAGGAGCGCGACGTGGTGGACCTCGCGGACGTCGCCGGCCTCGACCAGGAGACCCACCTGGGTGCGGGTCTTCTCGCGGACCAGGTGGTGGTGGACGGCGCCGGTGAGCAGCAACGACGGGATCGGGGCCAGCTCGGCGGTGCAGTGCCGGTCGGAGAGCACGATCACCCGGGCGCCGTCCGCGATCGCACCGGAGACCTCGGCGCAGATCTCGTCGAGGCGACGGGCCATGGCGTCTCCGCCGCCGTCGACCTCGTAGAGCCCGCGGCTGACGTGGGTGATGAAGCCCGGCATGTCGCCGTCGTGGTTGATGTGCCGGATCTTGGCCAGGTCGTCGTTGTCGAAGACCGGGAACGGCAGCACCACCTGACGACACGAGGCCGGGGTCGGCTCGAGGAGGTTCGCCTCGGGGCCGATGGTGCCGGCCAGTGAGGTGACCAGCTCCTCGCGGATGGCGTCGAGCGGCGGGTTGGTCACCTGGGCGAACATCTGCGCGAAGTAGTCGAACAGCAGGCGCGGCTTGTCGCTCAGGGCCGCGATCGGGGTGTCGGTGCCCATCGAGCCGAGCGGCTCGGCGCCGGCGTTGGCCATCGGCGCGAGGAGCACGCGGAGCTCCTCCTGGGTGTAGCCGAAGACCTGCTGGCGCCGGGTGACGGAGGCATGGGTGTGGATGACGTGCTCGCGGTCGGGCAGGTCGTCGAGGTTGATCAGGCCGGCGTGCAGCCACTCGTCGTACGGGTGCTCGGCGGCGAGCTCGCCCTTGATCTCGTCGTCCTCGATGATCCGGTGCTCGTCGACGTCGACGAGGAACATCCGGCCGGGCTGGAGCCGGCCCTTGCGGACGATCCGTCCGGGGTCGAGGTCCAGGACGCCGACCTCGGAGGCGAGCACGACGAGGCCGTCGTCGGTGACCCAGTACCGGCTCGGACGCAGGCCGTTGCGGTCGAGGACCGCACCGATCTGCGATCCGTCGGTGAAGACCACGCAGGCGGGTCCGTCCCAGGGCTCCATCAGGGAGGCGTGGAACTCGTAGAACGCCCGCCGCTGCCGATCCATCTCGGCGTGGTTCTCCCAGGCCTCCGGGATCATCATCAGGACGGCGTGCGGCAGGCTGCGCCCGCCCATGTGGAGCAGCTCGAGGACCTCGTCGAAGCTGGCCGAGTCGGAGGCGCCCGGCGTACAGATCGGGAACAGCCGGTCCAGGTCGCCGGGGATCAGGTCGGAGTCGAGCAGCGCCTCGCGGGCCCGCATCCAGTTGCGGTTGCCCATCACCGTGTTGATCTCGCCGTTGTGGGCGATGTAGCGGAACGGGTGCGCGAGCGGCCAGCTCGGGAACGTGTTCGTCGAGAAGCGCGAGTGGACGACGGCCAGCGCGGTCGCGACCCGCTCGTCGGTGAGGTCGGGGTAGAACGTCTCCAGCTGGGCCGTGGTCAGCATCCCCTTGTAGAGCACGGTGCGGCCGCTGAGGGACGCGAAGTAGGCGTCCGTCTCGTGCTCGGCGCGCTTGCGGAGACAGAAGACCATCCGCTCGAGCGCGAGCCCGGTCAGCGGCATGCCCTGGGCACCGACGAACAGCTGGCTGATCCGGGGCATCACGCTGCGCGCGGTCGCGCCGAGGCTGACCGGCTCGACCGGGACGTCTCGCCAGCCCAGGACCGCGAGTCCCTCCTCGTCGGCGAGCTCCTCGATCCGACGCCTTGTCTTGGCGACACCGTCGTCGTCGCCCTCGAGGAACGCCGTGCCCACGGCGTACGCGCCGAGGGGCGGGAGGTCGAAGTCGACGACGGCGCGCAGGAACGCGTCGGGCACCTGGATCAGGATCCCGGCGCCGTCGCCCGAGTTGGTCTCCGCGCCGGCCGCGCCCCGATGGTCGAGGTTGCGCAACGCGGTCAGTGCCTGCACCACGATGTCGTGCGACGCCTCGCCGGTGAGCGTGGCCACGAACGCGACGCCGCAGGCGTCGTGCTCGAAGCGCGGGTCGTAGAGACCCTGGGCGGGTGGGCCGGTGCGGTGCTCGCGCATCCCGGTGCTCCCGTCGTCGGCGCCCGGACGTCTGGCGACGGTCGGGCGATCGGGCGAGGCGTGCAGGGGACGGCGTTGGCCCTAGCGCGCTCAGGCTAACAACGAGAACGGCGTCGTTCCGTGACGTCCTGATCCCCGGACACGAGCCCCGGGGAGAGGCTCGGGAAAACGGGGGGCCCTCCGCGTCGTACGCGGGAGGATCGCCGGTCAGTCGGGAGGATCGGTCGACTTCTTGCGTGTTTTCCCGTCCTCGTCCGACGCGGCCTCGGTCTCGGAGTTCGGACCGGAGGTCGGCGCGTCGGCCGCGACCAGCTCGCCGTCGCGGTCGGCGTGCTCGCGAGCGAGGCGCTGGTCGGTGTAGACCTCCTCCTCGCGTCCGGGCCGCGTGCGCCCGACCACCACGAAGTACGCCGCCGCCAGGCAGAACAGGACGATGGACGTCCAGACGTTGAGGCGCAGTCCGAGGACGTGCTCGTACTCGACGGTGTCGATGCGCAGCATCTCGATCCAGGCCCGGCCGGCCGTGTACGCCATGACGTAGAGCGCCAGCACCCGGCCGTGACCGAGCTTCCACCGGCGGTCCGCCCAGAGCACGAACGCGAAGGCTCCGAGGTCCCAGACGCACTCGTAGAGGAACGTGGGCTGGAACGTCGCGTACTGCTCGTAGCCGGGCGGCCGGTTCTCCGGGTCGATCTTCAGCGCCCACGGCAGGGTCGACGGCTTGCCGAAGAGCTCCTGGTTGAACCAGTTGCCCCACCGGCCCATGGCCTGCGCCACCAGCACTCCGGGCGCCAGGGCGTCGAGGGCGGGCGGGACGCGGATGCCCTTGCTCCTGGCCCCGATCCAGATGCCGACCGCACCCAGCGTGATCGCGCCCCAGATGCCCAGCCCGCCGCGCCAGACGTAGAGCGCCTCGATCGGCGACTTCCCGCTGCCGAAGTAGAGGTCGTGGTCGGTGATCACGTGGTACAGCCGGCCGCCGACCACGCCGAACGGGACGGCCCACAACGCCAGGTCGGTGACCTCCCCGCTGGTGCCGCCGCGTGCCACCCAGCGGCGCTCCCCGATCCAGATCGAGGCGATGATGCCGGCGATGATGCACAACGCGTAGCCGCGCAGCGGCAGCGGGCCGAGGTACCAGACACCCTCCGACGGGCTGGGGATGAAGAGCGTGGTCACGAGGTCCTCGAGGGTCAGGAGAGCAGCTGGTGGATGTCATGGGCGAACTCGGGCGCGGTGGTCCCGAGGGTCCACTCGACCGGGATCTGGTTCTTGCCGTCCAGTCCGAGGACCTGCGTGCCGTGGGTGACGTCGTAGCCGCCGGAGGGTAGGCGGCGGCCCTTCGCGATCGGGACGCCGACGGCGGAGGCCACGGACTTGATCGTCGCCAACGAGCCGGTGGCGCCCACGAACGACGAGGAGAAGTGGTCCAGCCAGCGGCGGATCACCGGACCGGTGTCGCGCGCCGGGTCCGTGGTCACGAACACGACCTGGACGTTGCTCCGGTCGGCGTCGTCGAGCTGGAGGAGGGCCGAGGCGAGCGTCGCCATGGTCGTCGGGCACTCGTCGGGGCAGTGGGTGTAGCCGAAGAAGACCAGCGTGAGCCGCTTGTCCGTGCTGTTCGCCAGCGAGTAAGGACGGCCGTCGGTGTCGGTGAGCTCGGTCGCGGGTGCGTGGTAGACCTCGTGCAGCCGGACGCCGGAGAAGTCGTTCGCCGCGCTCTTGGAGCATCCCGCGAGCGCCAGGCCGAGGAGCAGCACGAGGGTGGACACCAGTCCCCTACGCACGGCGTACTCCGCGGGCGAGGTCGTCGGTCAACGCCGTCAGCGCGGCCAGGCCGCCGGCGGTGTCGTCGTGGTCGAGCAGGCAGCGCACGAGGGCCGACCCCACGATCACCCCGTCGGCGTACGACGCGACCTCGGCCGCCTGGTCCCCGTTGCTGACTCCGACCCCCACCGCCACCGGCAGGGCGCTCCCCTGCTCACGGATCGCGGCCCTCGTCCGGGCCACCAGCGGACCCGCGACGTCGCTCGACGTCGCCCGCGCGCCGGTCACGCCCATCACCGCCGTCGCGTACACGAAGCCCCGGCAGGCCGCGGTGGTCATGGCGACCCGCTCGTCGGTCGACGACGGGGCGACCAGGAAGATCCGGTCGAGGTCGTGGGCGTCCGCCGCGGCGATCCAGGCCTCGCCGCTGTCGGGCGTGAGGTCCGGCGTGATCAGACCCGAGCCCCCGGCGGAGGCAAGGTCGGCGGCGAACCGCTCGGGCCCGTAGCGGTCCACGGGGTTCCAGTAGGTCATCACCACGACGGGCGTGCCGGTCGCCGCGACCGCCTCGACGGTGCGGAGGACGTCGCGGGTGCGGACCCCGCCATCGAGGGCGCGCTGCGCCGCGGCCTGGATCGTCGGCCCGTCCATGACCGGGTCGCTGTAGGGCAGCCCGACCTCGATCGCGTCGCAGCCGGCCTCGACCAGCGCCCGCATGGCCGTGATGCCGCCGTCCACGGTCGGGAAGCCGGCGGGCAGGTAGCCGACGAGAGCGGCGCGGTCGTCGGCCCGTGCCTTCTCGAACGCCGTCGCGACGCTCATGAGCCGCTCACCCGAGTGGCTCCGCGACCCCGTCACCGTCGGCGTCACCGAGGTGGAACCAGTCGATCGCGGTGTCCATGTCCTTGTCACCGCGTCCCGAGAGGTTGATCAGCATGATGTCGTCGGGGCCGTAGGCCTCGGCCACCTTGAGCGCACCGGCGACGGCGTGCGCCGACTCCACCGCGGGGATGATCCCCTCGGTGCGACTGAGCAGCGCCAGCGCGTCCATGGCCTCCGCGTCGGTCACCGAGCTGTACGACGCGCGGCCGGACGCGGCGAGGTAGGCGTGCTGCGGCCCGACCCCCGGGTAGTCGAGGCCCGCCGAGATCGAGTGCGACTCGACGGTCTGGCCGTCCTCGTCCTGGAGGACGTAGGTGCGCGCGCCGTGCAGCACACCCCGGTCGCCGGCCTGGATCGTGGCGGCGTGGCGACCGGTCTCGAACCCCTCGCCGCCGGCCTCGAAGCCGTGGATCTCGACGTCGTCGTCGAGGAAGGCGGTGAACAGCCCGATCGCGTTGGACCCGCCTCCGACGCAGGCGGCGATGCCGCGCGGCAGCACGGCGTACTGCTCGAGGCACTGCGCGCGCGCCTCGTCGCCGATGCCGCGGGTGAAGTCGCGGACCATGCTGGGGAAGGGATGCGGCCCGGCCGCCGTCCCGAAGAGGTACGCCGTGTGGTCGACCGAGGCGACCCAGTCGCGGAGAGCCTCGTTGATGGCGTCCTTGAGGGTGGCGCTGCCGGAGTCGACCGGGACGACCTTGGTGCCGAGCAGCTGCATCCGCGCGACGTTGAGCGCCTGGCGCTTCACGTCGACGGCGCCCATGTAGACGGTGCAGTCCAGACCGAAGTACGCCGCGGCGGTGGCGCTGGCGACGCCGTGCTGACCGGCGCCGGTCTCGGCGATCACCCGCGACTTGCCCATCCGCCGGGTCAGCAGCGCCTGGCCGAGCACGTTGCGGATCTTGTGGGCGCCGGTGTGGTTGAGGTCCTCGCGCTTGAGCAGGATCCGGCAGCCGACCTGCTCGGACAGCCGGGTCGCCTCGTACAGCGGGCTCGGCAGACCGGCGTACTCGCGGCCGATGGTGGCCAGCTCCTCGGTGAAGGCCGGGTCGGCCATCGCCTCCTGCCAGGCGACGGTGAGCTCGTCGAGCGCCCTGACCAGGGCCTCGGGCATGAAGCGGCCGCCCCAGCCCTCCTCCGAGCCGCCGAACCAACCGCGCGCGTCGGCGTCCCAGGTCACCGGGTCACGCCCGTCATCGCGCGGACCGCGCCCTCGGGGTCGCCCTCGCGGACCAGCGCCTCACCGACGAGGACGGCGTCGGCGCCCTCGGCGACGAAGCGGCGTACGTCGTCGGGCGTGGCGATGCCGCTCTCGGCGACGGTGACGGCGTCGTCGGGCAGCAGGGGTGCGATCTTGCCGAACGTCGCGGCGTCCACGTCGAGCGTCTTGAGGTTGCGGGCGTTCACCCCGACCAGCGCCGCCCCCAGCTCGGCCGCGCGCTCGGCCTCGGGCTCGTCGTGCACCTCGACCAGCGGCGTCAGCCCCAGCTCGAGGGCCCGGTCGTAGAGGCGGCGCAGCTCCTCACCCGGCAACGCCGCGACGATCAGGAGCACCAGGTCGGCGCCATGGGCCCGAGCCTCGAGGAGCTGGTAGGGGTCGACCACGAAGTCCTTGCGCAGCACCGGGACATCGACCGCCTCGCGCACGGCGTCGAGGTCGACCAGGCTGCCGCCGAAGCGGCGTTCCTCGGTCAGCACGCTGACCGCCGCCGCACCGCCTCGTTGGTACGCCGCGGCGAGCTCGGCCGGGTCGTCGATCTCGGCCAGGTGGCCCCGGCTCGGGCTGCGGCGCTTCACCTCGGCGATCACCGCGGAGCCGTCCTCGCGGAAGGCCGGCAGGGGTTCGAGCGCGGGCGGCACCTCCAGGATGCGGGCCCTCAGGTCCGCCTCCGAGGTCGTCGCCTGCCGGCGGGAGAGGTCCTCGCGCACGCCCGCGACGATGTCGTCGAGCACGGACATGCGGGCCTCCCACCTTCGCTGGACTGCGCCGCCCAGCCTCTCACGCGGCACCAACGCGACCCCCACCCGCCCGAAGCCCGAACGGCACCGGAGCGGGTGCGTTCGTTGACGTGGCGAGGAGCCGCGCGGATAGGGTCACGCACCGGGTCGTCCGACCGGACGGCGCTCGGAAGGGGACATCACATGAGCTACGACACTCCGCCACCGCCGCCTCCCGGTGGCACGCCGTACGGCGCTCCGCCCCCGGCCCAGGCGACCAGCAGCAAGCCGGTCTGGGCGTTGGTCTGCGGCATCGTCGGCCTGGTGCTCTGCGGCATCGTGCTCGGGGTCGTCGCGATCGTTCTCGGCCGTCAGGCCCAGCGCGAGGGTCGGCCGGGCGGGATGGCGAAGGCCGGCGAGATCCTCGGGTACGTCGACGTCGTGCTCTCGATCCTGTTCATCGCCTACTACGTGAGCCGCTGACCTCCGACGGGGTCAGGGCGCCAGCCAGCTGCCCGGCAGGTTGCGGGCGACCGTGAACACCACCACGAGGACCAGCAGCCCGGTGGTCACCGGCCTCGGCAGCGCCGGGACGGCGCGCACGTCGCGGCCGGTCCAGGCGCCGTAGGTCCACCGGACGAAGAGCGCGGCCGCGAACGGCAGCGCCAGCACGAGCAGGAGGTTGCTCGAGGCGGCCTGGCCGAGGTGACCGTTGGTCAGGTCGTTGACCCCGCGGAGCCCGCCGCAGCCGGGGCAGTACACACCGGTGAGGGCGTAGAGCGGGCAGATGCCCCAGGAGTGGGTGACGTGCGGGTCGCGCACGTGCAGGGCGACCGTCGCGGCGGCGAGCGACCCGGCCGTCAGCAGGGGTGAGCGGAGGCGCTCCGACCGCGGCCGGACGTCGAGTGGCGCCGCGGTCAGGGTCATCAGTGACCGGGGCCGTTGAGCCCCATCCTGGCCATCACCACGAACACGACCAGCGAGGCGCAGCCGATGGCGACGCCCACCCAGAAGACCACCATCCGCACGGGGTCGAACATCAGCCCGATGCCGCCGACCACGAACCCGAGCATCGCGACCGCCACCGCGGCCCACGCGGCCGGGGTGTTGCCGTGGTTGTCAGACATGCAGGGCTCCTCAGCCGGGGGTCAGCGGGTCCGAGCGGATCGGGTGACCCGCATCCTAATCGGGAGCGGGATCGGTCGGGTCGCGCCCCTGGTCGATGGCGCGCCACAGGTCGATGTCCTCCATGTCGGCCGGATCCTGCGCCGCCGGGCCGCCCGCGGGGGCGTCGTACCGGCTCCCCATCTCGGGCCATCCGGCCGCGTGCCGCAGCGCGAGCGCCGAGGCCGCGAGCGCGAGCACCGCGGCCACGAGGGCGACCCACCACCAGCCCGTGGTGTGCGCGCCGGTCGGCGTACGGCCGAGGTCGACGGTGGCGTTGCGCGCCGAGTCGAGGGCGGAGGTGCGCCCGACCACGGCCGTCGCCACCAGCGCGACACCGACCGCGGCGCCCAGCACCACCACCAGTCGCCGCACCCGGCCGCGGGTCACGAGCACCACGCCCCAACAGGCGAGACCGACCAGGCCGAGTGCCGCCGCGAGCGGCACGTGGCCGCCGGTCCGGTCGGCGAGTGTCGAGCCGGCATCGCCGTCGGGCGCGGCCCAGGGCTTGGCGCCCGCGAGGGCGCACACCCCGGTGCCGGCCAGGCCCGCGAGGACGAGCGGACCGAACCAACGCCGGCCCTCAGCCATCGACGGCGGGGCCATCGGGGCCGGAGGCGTCGGTCTCCCACACGAGGCCGTCGTCGAAGCACGTGCGGGTGCCGGTGTGGCAGGCCGGACCCTCCTGGTCCACCTGGAGCAGGACGGTGTCGCCGTCACAGTCGAGGCTGACCGCGCGCACCCACTGGCGATGTCCGGACGTGTCGCCCTTGGTCCAGTACTCCCCCCGGCTCCGGCTCCAGTACGTCGCCCTGCCGGAGGCCAGCGTGCGGGCGAGCGCCTCGTCGTCCATCCACCCCAGCATCAGGACCTCGCCGGTGTCGTGCTGCTGCGCTATCGCGGCGACCAGGCCGGCCTCGTTCCGCTTCAGGCGCGTGGCGACGGCGGGGTCGAGGTCCATGGCGCCAGTCTTCCACCGGGCGCGAGCGGTCCGGGACGCCGGGTGACCGCCCCCCGAAGGTAAAGTTTTCACAGGTCGTCCGGGGGCTCCGGGCTACGCGATCCGCATCGGAACGCGGGCCAGAGGTGCCATTCCGCGCGGCAGCTGACCGCCGGTGCCACCAAATCGACGCCGAGACCGCCTCCGGGCTCGGGCCGGGGCCGGCGCCCCGCGGAGGTCAAGTTTCTGCAAAGTCATCCCCGCTGACCCGGTCCCGTGGCTACCTTCTTGAAAAGTGGCCACACCCCCCAAGCCCATGGCCACGACGAACGGCGCTCGCGCTCTCCATGCGGGCGCCGTTCTGGGCGTTCAGGGCAGGTCCGCCACCCGGTGGAGCCCGGCCCAGGAGCGGCCTCCGCAGCGGGCCAGCACCTCGTCGGCGACCGCGACCAGCGAGTCGCGCTCACCGGAGAGCGCACGCCGCAGTGCGGTGTCGAGCGCGGGGACCAGGTGCGCGCCCTCCCGCTCGTCGAGCGTCTGCAGCTCGCGGACCAGCCACTTCCCCGTGCCGCACCAGGTCTCGCCCACGGCCAGCGCCAGCTCCGCCGTCGCCCGCCACACCTCGACCGCGACCGCCGCGGCCTCCGGCCCCGGAGGCGCACCGGTGAGATCGTCCAGCAGGTCGGTGAGGCCGTACCGCATCAGCTCCAGGTCGTCGGCCGCCACCGGCCCGGGTCCGCGCTCGAGCACCATCGCGCAGTGATGCCGGACGTCGGCGCCTTCCCCTTCGCCGAGCAGCGGGACACCGGTCGCGACCAGCCGGGCCATCGTCGGGCGGCGGCGTGCGAGGTCCTTCGCCACGAAGTGCTCGATCGAGGCCGCCGTGTGCACGAACAGCTCGACCGGCCAGCCGGCGTACTCCAGCGACGTGCGGTGCGCCTCGCCCTCCCGGAGCAGCACCGTGACGTCGAGGTCCGAGGTCGCCGTCGCCCGGCCCGTGGTCGTGGACCCGGCCAGCCAGGCCTGGACGGCGTCCGGGAACCGTTCGGCCACCAGGGCTCGGGCGGCGGCTTCGGCGGGAGGTCTCATCGCACGGGACATCCGGCGTCGGCCAGCGCGGTCTTCACCTCGGCGATGGACACGGTGCCGAAGTGGAAGACGGTCGCGGCGAGCACGGCGTCGGCGCCCGCGGCCACGGCCGGCGGGAAGTCGGTGGCGGCGCCGGCACCGCCCGAGGCGACCACGGGGACGGTCACGGCCGCGCGCACCAGCCGGATCAGCTCGAGGTCGAACCCCGCCTTCGTGCCGTCCGCGTCCATCGCGTTGAGCAGGATCTCGCCGGCGCCCAGCTCGGCCCCCCTCCGTGCCCAGGCGACCGCGTCGAGCCCCGCGGACCTCCGGCCGCCGTGGGTGGTGACCTCGAAGCCCGAGTCGGCGTCGCGGGTCGGGTCGGAGGTGGTCCGGCGAGCGTCCACCGAGAGCACGAGGACCTGGGACCCGAACCGGTCGGCGACCTCGCGCACGAGCTCGGGCCGCTGGAGGGCCGCGGTGTTGACCGCGACCTTGTCGGCCCCCGCGCGCAGCAGGCGGTCGACGTCCTCGACCGACGACACTCCCCCACCGACGGTCAGCGGGATGAAGACCTCCTCGGCCGTGCGGGAGACGATCTCCAGCGTGGTCGCGCGACCCTCGTGGGACGCCGAGATGTCGAGGAAGGTCAGCTCGTCGGCACCCTCCGCGTCGTACCGCCGGGCGAGCTCGACGGGGTCTCCGGCGTCGCGCAGGTTCTCGAAGTTCACGCCCTTGACCACCCGGCCGGCGTCGACGTCGAGACACGGGATCACCCGGACCGCCAGGCTCATGCCGCACCTCTGGTCAGGGTGAGCGCGTCCTCGAGGGTGAACCGCGACTCGTACAGCGCCGTCCCGATGATCGCGCCCTCGACACCTTCGGGCACCAGGGTCATCAGCGCCTCGAGGTCGGCGAGCTCGGTGATGCCGCCGCTGGCGACCACCGGGCGGTCGGTCGCGGCGCACACGTCGCGGAGGAGCTGCAGGTTGGGGCCCTGGAGCATGCCGTCCTTGTTCACGTCGGTGACGACGTACCGGGCGCACCCCTCCGCGTCGAGCCGGGCGAGCACCTCGTAGAGGTCGCCCCCCTCGCGGGTCCAGCCGCGCGCGGCCAGCGTGCGCCCGCGGACGTCGAGCCCGACGGCCACCCGGTCGCCCCACGCGGCGATCGCGGCGGCACACCACTCGGGCTGCTCGAGGGCGGCGGTGCCGATGTTCACCCGGCGGCAGCCGGTCGCCATCGCCGCGGTGAGAGAGGCGTCGTCGCGGATCCCCCCGCTCAGCTCGACCTGGACGTCGACGCGGTCCACGATCGACGCCAGCAGGTCGCGGTTGTGGCCGCGGCCGAACGCCGCGTCCAGGTCGACCAGGTGGATCCACTCCGCACCGGCCTCCTGCCAGCGCAGCGCCGCCTCGACCGGGTCGCCGAACCGCTTCTCGGAGCCCGCCACGCCCTGCACGAGCTGGACCGCCTGCCCGCCGGCCACGTCGACCGCCGGCAGCAGCTCCAGGTGCGTCGACATGGGGACCGACCCTAGTGCCGGCGCCGCCGCGGTCGTGCGCCCGTCTCGCGGCGTACGGCGGCCACCACGTCGCCGATCTCCACCGGGCGGGACGTGTCGACGACGACGGTGCGGGGCGCGCCGAGCGCCTCGGGATGCTCGGCGGCGTCCCGGATCCCGGCCAGGGTGTCCTCGTCCGGCGGGAGGTGCGGCCACGAGCGTGGCCGGGCGACGTACCGCTCGACCGCGACGTCCGCCGGTACCTGGCACCGCACCTCCACGACGTGGTCCCACCAGCGCTTCAGGAGGTCGCGCACGCGCTCGGTGTCCCGCCGCGGCGCGACCCAGATGTCCACCACGGCCTCACCGGCGAAGGCCTCGAGCCGATGGGCGAGCTCGGCCTCCGCGTCGTAGCGCAGCCAGTCGCGCGGGGTGTCCTCGGCCTCGAGCGCGAGCTCCTCCTTGATCGCGTCGAGCGAGACGAGCGCACACCCCAGCCGCTCGGCGAGCACGGTCGCCAGGCTCGTCTTGCCCGCGCCCGGGACGCCGGTGACGATCACGAGCAGGGTCATGGCTTCCGCACCGCCAGCAGGACGACGGGGAACACCACGATGCTGACGACGAGGGCACCCAGCCGCGCGGCCCAGTCGGAGCGCACGAACCAGACCAGGAGGTTGAGCAGCAGCAGCACACCGACCGCGGCCCTCAGCTCGGCGCGCCGGCGCGCCGCGACCACGCCCGGTGTCCGGTGCGGCCGCGGGATCCATCCGGTCAGCGCGCGGCGCCGGGCCCGGGCTCGAGCGCGGCGTTCGGCCTCCCGCTGCCGCTCCGCCTCCCGGGCGGCCGCCTCGCGCTCGCGCTCGGCGCGGCGACGCGCACGTTCCTTGCTCATGCCGTGCTCATGCCGTGCTCATGCCGTGCCCACGGCGTGTCGACCCGGCGTCACAGCGCCTCCACCCAGTTGCGCAGGAGAGCCGCGCCCGCGTCGCCCGACTTCTCCGGGTGGAACTGCGTCGCGCAGAGCGGGCCGTTCTCGACCGCGGCCACGAACCGGTCGCCGCCGTGCTCGCTCCACGTCACCGACGGCGCCCGGGTGCGCCCGTCGGTGCGCAGGTCCCACGAGCGCGCGGCGTAGGAGTGCACGAAGTAGAACCGCTCGTGCTCGACGCCGGCGAACAGCCGCGAGCCCTCGGGGACCTCGACGGTGTTCCACCCCATGTGCGGGACCACGGGGGCCCGGAGCCGGTCCACGACTCCCGGCCACTCGTCGCAGCCCTCGGTCTCGACCCCGTGCTCGACCCCGCGCTCGAACAGCACCTGCATGCCCACGCAGATGCCGAGCACCGGCCGACCGCCGGCGAGACGCCGGCCGATCGCGCGCGGCCCCTCGACGGCGCTGAGCCCGGCCATGCAGGCGGCGAAGGCACCGACGCCGGGGACGACGAGCCCGTCGGCCGTCTCCGCGGCGGACCGGTCCGGGGTGAGCTCGACCTCGGCGCCGGCTCGCTCGAGGGCGCGGACCGCCGAGCGGAGGTTGCCGGAGCCGTAGTCGAGGACCACGACGCGTTTGGTCAGAGTGTCCCCTTGGTGCTGGGCACGCCGGTCTCGCGCGGGTCGATCGCGACGGCGTCGCGGAAGGCGCGGGCGAAGGCCTTGAACTGCGCCTCCACCAGGTGGTGCGGGTCGCGCCCGGAGAGCACCCGGACGTGGAGCGCGAGCTGGGCGTGGAAGGCCAGGGTCTCGAAGACGTGCCGGGTCAGCGACCCGGTGTACGACGGGCCGGTCTCGCCGCCGATGGCGACGTACGCCTGGCCGTCGGGCTCGCCGACGTGCACGCAGTAGGGGCGACCGGAGACGTCGACCGCGCACTGCACGAGCGCCTCGTCGAGCGGAACCGTCGCGTCGCCGAACCGGCGAATTCCCTGCTTGTCGCCGAGCGCCTCGCGCAGCGCCTGGCCGAGCACGATCGCGGTGTCCTCGACCGTGTGGTGGGCGTCGATGTCGGTGTCGCCGTCGGTCGCGACGGTCAGGTCGACCAGCGCGTGGCGGGCGAAGGAGACCAGCATGTGGTCGTAGAACCCGACCCCGGTCGAGACGTCGGCGCGGCCCGAGCCGTCGAGGTCGACCTCGACGTGGACCTTCGACTCCTTCGTCTGCCGGTCCAGCGTGGCGGTGCGGCTCATGGGACGGTCCCCTCTGTGGCGGGCAGCTCTGTGTCGGGCAGCGACGTCACGGACGTGAGTGCCTGACGGAATGCTGCCATCTCGGCCGCGGTGCCGATCGAGACGCGCAGCCAGCCGTCGGGTCCGACCTCGCGGATCAGGACGCCCTGGTCGAGCAGGCGCTGCCACGTGGCGTGGCGGTCGGCGAACGGCCCGAACAGCACGAAGTTCGCATCGCTGTCGGCCACCGTGAACCCCTGGGCGCGCAGCCACTCGACGGTCGAGTCGCGCTCCGCGCGCAGCTGGTCGACCGCGGCGAGCAGCTCGTCGGCGTGCCGCAGCGCCGCGCGGGCGACGGCCTGGGTCACCGCGGACAGGTGGTAGGGCAGCCGGACGACCCGCAGCCCGTCGCAGATCTCGGACGCCGCCGCCAGGTAGCCGACCCGGGCACCGGCCAGGGCGAACGCCTTGCTCATCGTGCGGGTCACGACCAGGTTCGGGTACGCCGGCAGCAGCTCGAGCGCGCTGGGGGTGCCGGTGCGCCGGAACTCGGCGTACGCCTCGTCGACCACCAGCAGGCCGTCGCCGAGTGCCTCGCACAGGGCGCCGATCACGTCCGGGGCCAGCGCGGTCCCGGTCGGGTTGTTCGGCGACGGGAGGAGCACGACATGCGGGCGGCGCTCGCGCACCAGCGCGACGGCGCGATCGGCGTCGAGGGTGAAGTCCTCCTCGCGGTGTCCGACCTCCCACGCGGTGTGCGTGTCGCGCGCGTACTCCGGGTACATCGAGTACGTCGGCGCGAAGCTCAGGGCCAGCCGGCCCGGCCCGCCGTACGCCTGGAGCAGGTGCAGCATGACCTCGTTCGAGCCGTTGGCGGCCCAGACCTGCTCCGCCCGCACGCCGTGTCCGAGGTACGCCGCGAGCGCCTCGCGGAGCGCGGTGAACTCGCGGTCGGGATAGCGGTTGAGGTCGCGGGCCGCCTCGGCGACCGAACGCTCGATGTCGGCCAGCACCGCCGCCGACGGCGGGTACGGGTTCTCGTTGACGTTGAGGAGGACCGGGACGTCGAGCTGGGGCGCGCCGTACGGCTCGATCCCCCGCAGCTCCTCGCGGAGCGGGGCGGGACTCATCGCTCGAACCGGACCTTGACCGCCTCACCGTGACCCGGCAGGTCCTCGGCGTCGGCGAGGGCGACCACGTGGTCGGCCACGTCGGCGAGCGCCTCGCGTGAGTAGTCCACGACGTGCACCGCCTTGCGGAACGCACGCACCGACAGCCCCGACGAGTGGCACGCGCAGCCGGCGGTGGGCAGGACGTGGTTGGAGCCGGCGCAGTAGTCCCCGAGGGAGACCGGCGCGAAGGGCCCGACGAAGACCGCGCCGGCGTTGAAGACGCGTTGCGCGACCCCGGCCGCGTCGGCGGTGTGGATCTCGAGGTGCTCGGCGGCGTAGGCGTTCACGACGGCGAGGCCCTGGTCGAGGTCGTCGACGAGCACGATCGCGGACTGGCGACCGCCGAGGGCGGCCTGGATCCGCTCGGTGTGGCGGGTCGCGTGGACCTGCTTGTCGAGCTCCGCCTCGACCTCGTCGGCGAGTCTGCTCGAGTCGGTCACCAGCACGCTCGCGGCCTGTGGGTCGTGCTCGGCCTGGCTGACGAGGTCGGCGGCGACGTACGCCGAGTCCGCGGTGTCGTCGGCCAGGATCGCGATCTCGGTGGGTCCGGCCTCGGCGTCGATGCCGACCCGGCCCTTGAGCAGCCGCTTGGCCGCGACCGTGTAGATGTTGCCGGGCCCGGTCACCAGGTCGACGCGCTCGCACTCCCCCGCGCCGTAGGCGAACATCGCGATCGCCTGTGCCCCACCGACGGCGTACACCTCGTCCACGCCGAGCAGCGCGCAGGCCGCGAGGATCGTCGGCTCCGGGAGACCCGCGTGCTCCCGGCGCGGTGAGCTGGCCAGCGCGATCGAGGGGACGCCGGCGACCTGCGCGGGCACGACGTTCATCACGACACTGGAGACGAGCGGGGCGACTCCGCCGGGCGCGTACAGCCCCACGCGCCGGACCGGCACCATCCGCTGCGTCACCGTCGCGCCTGGTCCCAGCGACGTCGTCACGTCGTGCTCGAGCTCGGCCTCGCAGGTACGCCGCAGCCGCGCGATCGACTCCTCCAGCCCGGCCCGGACCTGCGGGTCGAGCTCGGCGAGCGCACCGTCCAAGGCCTCCCGCGGCACCCGCAACCGCGCCGGCACGACGCCGTCGAAGCGCTGCGACAGCTCGGCGATCGCCTCCTCGCCACGGGTGCGGACCGCTTCGCAGATCGGCCGCACCGTCTCGATCGCGGCGTCGACGTCGACCTCGGCGCGCGGCACCACCTCGCGGTAGTCCGCGGGCGCGCCGCCGCGCAGGTCGATCCGCCTGATCCGTCGGATCGAGCCTGTCGAGATCATGCGGTGAATTCTAGGAGGGGACGCGCGGTGTGCTCGCGCGGTGCCCACCTGCTGCACGGCTAGGCTCGACTCATGAGCGACACGCTCCCGATGTTCCCCCTGAACACCGTGTTGTTCCCCGGCATGAGCGTGCCGCTGCGGGTCTTCGAGGACCGCTACCGCGCCCTGGTCCACCACCTGCTCCGGGTCGAGGACCCGACCGAGCGGGTGTTCGGCTCGGTCGGCATCCGCGAGGGCTACGAGGTCGGCGAGCACGGCGCGCAGTGGCTGTTCCGGATCGGCTGCCGGGTGAAGATGACCGAGGTCGAGGCCAACGCCGACGGCACCTTCGAGCTGGTCGCGGTCGGGCTCGACCGGATCGAGCTGGAGCACCTCGACACGTCCGGCACGTACCCGGTGGGGCGGGTGATCCCGCTGGCCGAGCAGGACGTCACGGTCCCCGACGCCGTCGCCGGCGCCGCGCGGGCGACGTACGACGCCTACCGCGAGGCGTTGCTCGAGATCGACCGCGAGCCCCCGAGCGCGGAGCTCCCCCACGACCCGGCGTACCTCTCGTGGGCGCTGGCCGCCCTCGCCCCGCTGACCCTGGCCGAGCGCCAGGCCCTGCTCGAGGCGGAGGACGCCGAGGACCGGCTGCGGATGGTCACCGACGCGCTGCGCGCCGAGCTGCGGACGATGCGGGTCTTCCCCTCGCTGCCGGCCACCGAGATCGCGCGCACCCGCTGGTCACCCAACTGAAGAGCGCGCAGCGAGCGCGAGGGACGAGGGCAGCGCGTGGGCGCGCGCAGGTCGAGCGAGCCCACGGCTGAGCCTGCGAAGCCGTGTCAGGCGAGTCGAAACCCGGTGACGGTGCCTGGGTCTCGACACGGCCTCGCCCAGAGGCTCGGCCGGCTCGACCACCGAAGGGCCGGCTCGACCACCGAAGGGCCGGCTCGACCACCGAAAGCGCCGGCTCGACCACCGAAAGCGCCGGCTCGACCACCGAAGAGCCGGCTCGACCACCGAAGAGCCGGCGCGACCACCGACAGAGCCGGCTCGACCACCGACCGGGCCGGCTCGACCACCGAAGGGCCGGCTCGACCACTGACAGAGCCGGGGTCTGCCGCCGGACGATCAGTTCGTGGTGACCTTGAAGGAGAAGCGGACGACGCCGTCGTCGTTCCATGACGACATCCCGACCGCGCGGAGCGGCTTGAGGTTGTCGACCGTGTCCTGGTCGCCGGCCGCGGCCTTGGCGATGGAGGGCTCGAGCGCGTCGACGTTCACGTAGAACAGCGAGCTCGCGTCGCCGGCGTCCGGGACGACCCCGTGGAAGGCGTCGTCGTCGCCGAGGCTGCCGCCCTTGAGCACCGTCTGGCGGTACGTCGACGAGGGGCCGATCGCGACCAGGTCACCGGCGGAGTCGGATCCGAGGAACGGCAGGTCCCCGACTTTGGCGCGGATCTTGTCCAGGACGCCTTCGATCGCGGCCGGGTCGCCCTGGACGGTGATCGCGAGCGGCAGTCCGCTGCCGTCACCGGAGTTCTCCGCGGCCTCGAAGTCGAAGTCGTGCCCGACCGAGACGGCGATCCCGGATCCCAGCAGCGTCTCGACGTCCTGGGGGACATCGATCCCGGCCCCCTGGGAGAGCTCGCGGCTCATCTCCTCCCGGGAGACGCCGAACACACCGGACACCTGGTCGAGCTCGCGGTCCAGCCACCCCTTCGGGAACGTGATGCCCGCAGCCGCCGCGGTGTCGGTGGGCAGCCGCTGCACGAGCGTGCCGCCGGTGTTCCCGGTCGTGTCGGTCAGCTTCGACCCGGTGCCGTCGGCGGCCAGGGCGAACTCGAGGCCGTCGCCGGTGAAGCGGAGGGTCGCGGCCCCGCCCTGGAACTTCGAGAGCACCGCGGTGTACGGGTCGTCCGCAGAGGTCGTGAGGGTCGAGTGGTAGGCGCTGCTCTGGGTCGCGGCGGACGGCTCCGCGGTGCTGAGCTCGGGCGAGAGCATCCCGCCGCCGAGGATCCCGCCGAGCTGCTGGGCCAGGACCCGTCCGGCGTCGGGGGATGCGTAGGCGTTCACGACGCCCGCGTCGCCGAGAGCCTTGGTCCACTTCTGGTACGTCGCGTCGTCGGCCAGCGTGGCGTGGTCGGCCGCGACGACCACCTGGTCCGCCTGGTCCTGCGTCTGGGCGAAGACCATCCAGCCGTCCTTGACGACGTAGCCGAGCTTCTCGTCGCCCGGCGAGCACTTCTCGAGGGTCGTGATGCCGGCGCGCGCCTGGTCCTCGTCCTTCACCTGCAGGACGCCGACCGGCGTCGGCTTGCCGTCCAGCGGCACGGCGGCGACCGCCATCCGGTCCCCGAGCCAGGGGTCGATGTCCTGCTCGTAGTCGAGGCCGGGGCAGTCGGCCTGCGCGACCAGCTCGTGCCCCAGCTTGGAGCGGAGCTGGTCGACGCTGTCGATGCCGACCTCGTCCTTGAACGCCGGGAACTTGTTCAGCGTGCGGAACGCGTCGATCTTCTGGCCGCCGGACGGGTCGAGGTCGATGCTGACGTAGCCGATGGTGGACGCCGGCAGTGCCTCCGCCGGCTGCGCACCCTGCTGGAAGAACCCCATCGCGGCCCAGGCACCCGCGCCCGCGCCCAGCAGCAGGACGACGCCGCCGCCGATCCACCAGCCGCGACGGCTGCGACGTGCGGCGGGCTCGCCGGTCGCCGGCTCGGGGGGTGGCGCGATCGGCGATCCGCCCCCGGACTCGAGGTACTCGGGCGTGCCGGAAGGCGGCTGGTGCTCTGACATCTGCGATCTCCCCGTGACGTGCGTCTCCCATGCGACGCGAAGCGTGAGCCTACCCGCGGGCATCCATGGCGTCAGCCGACTCGCGCAGTCTTGCCAGAAACGCCCCCACCTGGGCCATGTCGTAGCCCTCACGCCAGCTGACCGTGGGCAGCGGGGAGTCGAGGACCAGCGCCACCGGCTCGCCACGGCTGATCGTCGTGGCCGCCCGGTCGAGCAACCGGTCCACCGTCCCCATGTCGTAGCCCCGGCGGATGCGGGTGGGCTTGAACCGCACGGAGTTGATCTCCTCGACCAGCCGCCGCCGCTCGGGCGGCAGCTCGGACAGCTGGGGACGACCCGCCCCGGCACCGGCCAGGTAGCCGTCGGTGTCGCGAGGATCGGTCCTCCGCGCGCCGCCCTGGTCGTGGGGCAGGTGCGAGGTCGGCCAGGCGAAGAACACCATCGCCAGCACCAGCAGCGACGCCATCGGCCAGATCAGGTAGGGGCTCTTGACGCCCCAGAGGGTCTTGCCCTCCACGGTGAGCTGGCCGTGTACCGGGGTGCGCTCGACGGTGTGCCGGGCGATGCTCGCCGGGTCGCCCGGGCCGAGCATGGTGCCGACCTTGAGCATCACCACGGCGGCGATCGCCGAGCCGACGATCACCAGCACGAGCGTGAGCAGCTCGCGGCCCCGCGCGAGCAGGGCCACCACCAACGACACCAGGACGCTGGCGACGGCGGCGACCAGGACGTAGAGACCGGTGCCGGTGTAGACCCGCCGGAGCGAGGCATAGCTGTCGAAGAAGACCTGGTGCTGCGCGACGACCTGGCCCGGCGGGGTCCAGATCGTCTCCCAGACCACGCCCGCCACCGCGCCCAGCGCGGCGTACGCGAGGAGGACCAGCAGGACCGTCCGCACCGGGCTGCTCGATGCGAACAGCCGCGGTCTCGCGCCGTCGACGTGCTCGCTCATCCGCTCAGGCAGCCCGGACCGAGCAGGTGCTTGAGATCGGCGTACAGCGGTGCTCCGGCGGCCACCCTGAAATTGTCGCCCACCTTCAAAACCTTGGTGTCCTCGCGGCTGTGCAGCCGCAGGTGCACCTCGGTCACGCCCGGGTGGGTGCGCAGCACCTCCTTGAGCTGCTCGACCACCGGCGGGGTGCAGCGGGTGACGGGCAGGCTCACCACGACCGGGCCGGCGGGGCCGTCCTCGAGGTCGGGCAGCGTGACCTCCTCGGCGCGGATCTCGGGCTGGTCCTTGCTGCGGGACAGCTTGCCCTTCACGGTCACGATCGCGTCCTCGGCCAGGAGGCTGCCGGCGAGCTGGTAGGTCCCGGGGAACAGCAGGACGTCGATCGCGCCGTCGAGGTCCTCGATCGTCACCACCGCCCAGGTGTCGCCCTTGCGGGTGATCTTCCGCTGCACCGAGGTGATCAGAGCGGTGACCGTGATCGGGCTGTTGTCGGGCCGCTCCTCGTCCAGCATCAGCTGGCCGATGGTGCAGTCGGAGGCGCCTTGGAGGATGTGCTCGAGCCCCAACAGGGGATGGTCGGAGACGTAGAGGCCGAGCATCTCCCGCTCGTGCCCGAGCAGGGTCATCTTGTCCCACTCGTCGATGTCCGGGACCGCGACCGCGAGGTCGAAGATCGGCGGCGCGTCGCCGCCCATCAGGTCGTCGAACAGGGAGTCCTGGCCGCCGCCGGAGTCCTTCTTGATCGAGGAGTAGCGGTCGACCGCCTGCTCGTGGATCGCCACCAGGGCCCGCCGCTTGTGCTTGAGGTCGTCGAAGGCACCGGCCTTGACCAGCGAGTCGATCACCCGCTTGTTGCACACCAGCGGGTCGACCTTGTCGAGGAAGTCGTTGAAGTGCTCGTAGCGACCCTTCTCCGCCCGCGCCTCGACGATCTTGTCGACGACGTTCGCCCCGACGTTGCGGATGGCGGTGAGGCCGAACCTGATGTCGGTGCCGACCGGGGTGAACGTCGCGTCGGACTCGTTGACGTCGGGCGGCAGGACCTGGATCTTCATCCGGCGACACTCGTTGAGGTAGATCGCCATCTTGTCCTTGTCGTCCTTGACCGAGGTCAGGAGCGCGGCCATGTACTCGGCGGGGTAGTTCGCCTTGAGGTACGCCGTCCAGTAGGACACCAGCCCGTACGCCGCTGCGTGCGCCTTGTTGAACGCGTAGTCGCTGAACGGGACCAGGACGTCCCACAGCGTCTTGATCGCGTGCTTGGAGTACCCGTTGGCGAGCATCCCGGCCTCGAACGGCACGAACTCGGCGTCCAGGATCTCGCGCTTCTTCTTGCCCATCGCCTTGCGCAGCAGGTCGGCCTGACCGAGGGAGTACCCGGCGACCTTCCGGACGATGGCGAGCACGTGCTCCTGGTAGACGGTCAGCCCGTAGGTCTCGTCGAGGATCTCCGCCAGCGGCTCGGCCAGCTCGGGGTGGATCGGCTCCAGCGGCTCCCGGCCCGTCTTGCGGCGGGCGTACTTGTTGTGGGAGTCCATGCCCATCGGCCCGGGGCGGTAGAGGGCTCCCACCGCGCAGATGTCGGCGAACTGGTCGGGCCGCATCGAGCGCAGCAACGCCCGCATCGGGCCGCCGTCCAGCTGGAAGACGCCGAGGGTGTCGCCGCGCTGCATGAGGGCGTACGTCGCGGGGTCGTCGAGGGCGAGCTCCTCGAGCACGATCGTCTCGCCGCGGTTGCGCTGGATGTTCTTCACGGTGTCGTCGAGGACGGTGAGGTTGCGCAGCCCCAGGAAGTCCATCTTGATCAGCCCGAGGTGCTCGCACATCGGGTAGTCGAACTGGGTGATGATCGCGCCGTCCTGGGGGCGGCGGATCAGCGGGATGATGTCGAGCAGCGGCTCGCTCGACATGATCACGCCGGCGGCGTGCACGCCCCACTGCCGCTTGAGGCCCTCGATCCCGATCGCGGTGTCGACCACGGTCTTGACGTCCTGGTCGGCCTCGTAGAGCGAGCGGAACTCGGAGCCCTCGCCGTACCTGCGGTGCTCGGAGTCGAAGATCTCCTTGAGCGGGATGTCCTTGCCCATCACCGCCGCGGGCATCGCCTTGGTGATCCGGTCGCCCATCGCGAACGGGTAGCCGAGGATGCGGCTGGCGTCCTTGACGGCCTGCTTGGCCTTGATCGTGCCGTAGGTGACGATCATCGAGACGCGGTCCTCGCCGTACTTCTCGGTGACGTAGCGGATCACCTCGCCGCGACGGCGCTCGTCGAAGTCGATGTCGAAGTCGGGCATCGAGACGCGCTCGGGGTTCAGGAACCGCTCGAACAGCAGGCCGTGCTCGAGCGGGTCGAGGTCGGTGATCCGCAGCGCGTACGCGCACATCGACCCCGCGCCGGAGCCGCGGCCGGGGCCGACCCGGATGCCGTTGTCCTTGGCCCAGTTGATGAAGTCGGCGACCACCAGGAAGTAGCCGGGGAACCCCATCTGGAGGATGACGTCCATCTCGAAGTCCGCGCGCGATCGCACCGCCGCGGGGATGCCGCCGGGGTAGCGGCGCTCGAGCCCGGTCTCGACCTCGCGGCGGAACCAGCTCTCCTCGTCGTGACCCTCCGGGACCGGGAAGCGCGGCATGTAGGTGCCGTTGCCCTCGGTGAAGCTCACCTCGCAGCGCTCGGCGATGAGGAGGGTGTTGTCGCACGCCTCCTTCAGACCGTGCTTGCCTTCCCACAGCTCGCGCATCTCGGCGGCCGACTTGATGTAGTAACCGTCGCCGTCGAGCTTGAAGCGCTTGGGGTCGCTCATCACCGAGCCGGACGAGACGCAGAGCAGGTGCTCGTGGGCGGGTGCGTCCTCGCGCCTCACGTAGTGGGAGTCGTTGGTGGCGATCACCGGGATCGCCAGGTCGCGGCTGAGCTGGAGGAGCCCGTCGCGCACCCGCTTCTCGAGCACGAGGTCGTGGTCCATCAGCTCGATGAAGTAGCTGTCCTTGCCGAGGATGTCCTGGAACTCCGCGGCGCTGGCGCGGGCCTTGGCGTAGTCGCCGATGCGGAGCCAGGTCTGCACCTCGCCCGACGGGCACCCGGTGGTCCCGATCAGGCCCTCGGCGTACTCGGCGAGCAGCTCGCGGTCGGCCCGCGGCTGGTAGTAGTAGCCCTCCATGCTGGCCCGGCTGGAGAGCCGGAACAGGTTGTGCATGCCGGCGGTGCTCTCGGCCAGCAGCGTCATGTGGGTGTAGGCGCCGGAGCCGCTGACGTCGTCGTCGCCACCGTCGTTCCACCGGACGCGCTTCTTCTCGTAGCGGCTGGTGTTGGGCGTGAGGTAGGCCTCCATGCCGATGATCGGCTTGATCCCCGCCGCGGTCGCCTTGCTGTAGAAGTCGTAGGCACCGAACACGTTGCCGTGGTCGGTCATCGCGATCGCGCCCATCCCGAGCTCGGAGGTACGCCGGAAGAGGTCGTCCAGGCGGGCCGCCCCGTCGAGCATGGAGTACTCGGTGTGGACGTGGAGATGGACGAAGTCGCCGCCGCTGGAGGCGGCGGACGCGGACCCGGACGGCATGGGCGGGGAGGTCCTCCTCAGCGGCTACGGCGCGTGCAGATGTCAGGCGGTCGGGCAGGCAGAGGCACGGCCTGGGCGGACCAGCTGGGGGAAGGAACGCCAGCCTACGCGACCACGTTCTCGATCCTGGCAGGGCGCACCGACAGTCCCGGTGTGCCCCCTCCGGGCCGGGGCACGCCCTAGTGCTGGACCCTGATCCGGCCGAAGACGGCCTGAGGCGTGTCCTCCGTCGAGAAGCCACCGTAGATCTGGGCCGGCACCCGGATCGGGTCGGTCCCGTTGACGACGGGGCCCTGCCAGGACTCCGTGGTGATCTTCTTCGTGCCCTTCCCGCAGCGCGTGGTCTGCTTGATCGCGGGGTCCGGGGAGGACATCGTCACCGTGCCGCCGCGGAAGCTCGCCTGCAGCTGCGCGGAACCGTCGGTGTGGTCGACGATCAGGTGGTTCGGCGTCGCTTGCGGCAAGGTGACGATGTCGGAGCGGGTCGCTCCCGAAGGCTTGGCCAGCGTCACGATCCGCCCGCCGGCGATCTCGGCGTGCGCTCCCACGTTGTCGGAGGTGACGAGGTCGAGCTCGTCCCCGAGCACGCTCTCGGCCTGCCAGAGGAACGTGGCGCGGCACGGGAACTCCGGGGTCGGGCAGTTCGAGGCGGCCGGCTTGACCCAGGTGACCTTGCTCTTCGTCGAGAAGTGGACCGACTTGTGCGCACTGCCCACGCTGCCCCAGGCGTGCTTCCCGTCCGACCTGGTCCTGAACCGCAGCGTCCCGGTCAGGGCGACGTGACGGGTCCTGGTCGCCTTCTTCTGGTGGCACGACGACAGGGTGGCGTGACCGACCGGGCTGGACCTCAGGGAGATGGTCGCGAAGCCCCCCGACCGCTTCGAGGTCAGGTGGACCCGCCCCTTCCCGGCCGGCGAGAGGGAGAAGGCCGAGTCCGGTGCCTGGAACGTCCACGCGTGCTGCTCGCGGTGGTCGCGGGTCTCGACACCGACCTCGATCGAGGTCGCGGAGCTGCTCCGGAACGCGAGCACCCGCACCAGGAGCTTGTGGCCGGTCGACGACACGACCTTCAGGGCGCTGGAGCTGAGGTTGACGTCGGTCCCGGCCTTGGCCACCGCAGGGGCGAGACCCGCTCTCAGGCCGGGGGCGCCGCTCGCCGCGGCACCGGACGCCACGAAGGACAGCGCGACCGTGGCGGTGGCGGCGAGGCGTGCGGCCCGCGGGACGGTGGGTGTGCGACGAACCATGGTGACCACCTGGTGTTCGGCCGGTCCCGGAAGCGGGTCCAGCCCGCCCGACGGTTGCCCGGGTCAAGCGCAGGCTAGCCACTCGGGTACGCCGGAGCCATCCTTCCCGGGAGCGATCTGCGAGCCACCCTCACGGCGTACGCCGAGCCCGACGGGGCCGTCTCCGCGCCGAGACCAGGTAGGCACTCACCAGCACCAGCACGCAGCCGAGCAGCTGCAGGAGACTCGGCCGCTCCCCGAGCACCAGCGCCGCGAGCACCAGGGAGCCGACCGGGGTCAGGAGGAGGAGGGCCGCACCGACCTCGGGGCGCAGGCGCGGGCTCGCCAGCGCCAGCAGGAGCCAGCCGCCCACCTGGCTGACGGCCGCGATCAGCGCGAACCAGGCCACCTGGTCCCATCCCGGCGTCAGGGTGAGCCCGCCCCAGAACGGGCCGACCACGAGGGCGGTCGTCGCCGCTGCCACCACCACGACCCCGTAGGTCTGGACCACCGCGCCCCGGCCGCCGCCGAGACGCAGCAGGTAGAGGAAGCCGGAGTAGCAGACCGCGGCCAGGAGGGCGTGGGCGGTCCCCGCCACCGGGTCGGAGCCGGCGACTCCCTGCTCCACGACCCCGCCGGCGAGGACGATCCCCACGGTCAGGACCGGCAGCAGCGCCAGGAACAGCCGGGTGACCGGCTCGCGGTCGATGACCAGGGCCAGGAGCGGCACCAGCACCACCTGGGCGTTGACCACGACGGTGGAGAGCCCCGCTCCCACCTCGCCGATCGCCTGCGTCCACCACAGGGCGTCGCCGGCGAAGAGCACGCCGGCGACGACGGCGTACGCGACCTGTCGACGGCTGGGCGTGGGGGCCCGCCGGGCCTCCCGGCGCACCAGCGGCAGGAGCATCGGCACGGCGAAGAGGCAACGGAAGAACGTCGCGGTGGCCGGCGTACCTCCGGAGAGGTCGAGGAAGACCGCCGAGGTGCTGATCCCCAGTGCCCCCGCGGCCATCGTCCAGGCCGGCGACCAGCGCGACGCCAGCGAGTCCGTGAGCGTCACGCCACCTCCGCGCCGAGTCGGTCAGGATTCGAGAAGCCACCGACGAGGAGACTTCCTAGGCTCGGACCCGTATCGGGATCCGGAATGGAAGGTAGCGAAATGGCGAAGACGACGACCAAGGGCGGCGACGCGGGCGGCTGGACCGACGAGGAGCGGGCCGCGATGAAGGAGCACGCCGCGGAGCTCAAGCGCGCCGGCGGCAAGGGAGCGGCGAAGGCGGCGGACGAGGCCCAGGCCTGCCTGGACAAGATCGCCGAGATGCCGGGCGAGGACCGGGAGCTCGCCGAGCGGTTCCACGCCATCGTCACGAAGGCGGTCGCCGACCCGGTGGTGAAGACCTACTACGGGATGCCGGCGTACGCGCGGGAGAGCGGCAAGGTGGTCTGCTGGTTCAAGTCCGCCGCGAAGTTCAAGACCCGGTACGCCACGGTCGGCTTCAGCGACCAGGCGGCGCTGGACGACGGCGACCTCTGGCCGACCGAGTACGCCGTCACCGCCCTCGGCTCGGCCGAGGCGAAGAAGCTCACCGCGTTGGTGAAGCAGGCGTTCTCCTGACCCGGCTCATGACGGTGGGTGCCAGGCCATCCGGATGTCGGGGGCCTGCTCCTCGTTGTTCGCACCGTCGGTGTGCTCCACCTCGACCAGGCCGCGGCGCTGGTACAGCCGCCGCGCGCCGGCGTTGGACTCGAAGACCCACAGCTCGTAGCCGTCGGGATGGGTCGCCTCCACGACGTCGAGCAGGAGCGACCCGATCCCCTGCCCCTTCGCGTCGGGACGGACGTAGAGACCGTCCAGGAAGGTCGGGGTGCACAGCGCGAAGCCGAGGATCTCATCCTCGCCCTCGGCGACCCAGGCGGTGACCTCGGCGTCGGTGATCCGCCGGGAGTAGAACGCGATGTCCTCCTCGGGCGTGTGGACGGCCCTCGGCATCTGGGGGAAGGCGTCAGCGCGGGCGGCGGTGTAGACCCGGGCGATGGTCGGACCGTCCTCGGCCACGGCTCGGCGTACCGACACCTCGGCGGGTACGCCGCCCGACGGTTCGTCAGTCGGTGTCACGGATGACCTCCAGGGCGTGCGCCAGGTCGGCGGGGTACGGCGACTCGTAGACGACCTGCTCACCGGAGTCGGGATGCTCGAAGCCGAGGCGTACGGCGTGCAGCCACTGCCGCTCGAGCCCGACCCGGCGGGCGAGGGTCGGGTCCGCGCCGTAGGTCAGGTCGCCCACGCACGGATGCTTGAGCGCGCTCATGTGCACCCGGATCTGGTGCGTGCGTCCCGTCTCGAGATGGACCTCGAGCAGTGAGGCGAACCGATGGGCCTCGAGCGTCTCGTAGTGGGTCACGCTGTGCCGGCCGTCGGCCATCACGGCGAACTTGTAGTCGGCCCTCGGGTGCCTCCCGATCGGGGCGTCGATCGTGCCGCTGAGCGGGTCCGGGTAGCCCTGCACGAGAGCGTGGTAGACCTTGTCGACCTGCCGGTGACGGAAGGCGTTCTTCAGCACCGAGTAGGCCCGCTCCCCCTTGCAGATCACCATCACCCCCGACGTGCCCACGTCGAGGCGCTGCACGATGCCCTGGCGCTCGGAGGCGCCGCCGGTCGCGATCCGGAAGCCGGCCGCGGCCAGGTGGCCGACCACCGTCGGACCCGACCATCCCGGCGACGGGTGGACGGCGATGCCGACCGGTTTGTCCAGCACGATGATCGAGTCGTCGTCGTGGATGATCCGGATCCCTTCGACCAGCTCGGGCTTCACCTCGAGCGGGTCGGCGGTGGCGGGCAGCGTGGCCTCCAGCATCGCGCCGGCGTGCACCCGGTCGCTCTTCCCGGCGACGCTGCCGTCGACGTGCACGAGCCCGTCGGCGATCAGCGCGGCCGCCCGGGTGCGCGACAGGCCGAACATCCGGGCCATCGCCGCGTCGACCCGCTCGCCGGCCAACCCGTCGGGGACCGAGACGACCCGCAGCTCCGACCCGTCGAGTCCGCTCACGACCGGTGGTGGCGAGAGCCGGTGATCCCGATCCCGCGCCAGGTCTGGATGACGATCAGGACGACGGCCGCGTCGATCAGCATGTCCGCGACGTTGAAGACCGGCCAGTGCGGCAGCTCGAGGAAGTCGACGACGTGACCGCGCAGGAACCCGGGCTCCCGGAACACCCGATCGGTCAGGTTCCCGCACACACCGGCCAGGAGCAGCCCGAGGCCCACGGCCCAGGTCCGGTCGCCGAGGCGGCTGCCGAACCGGATCACGACTCCGGCGGCGACGAGCGCGATCACGCTCAGCAGCAGCGTGTACGACGTGCCCGTGCTGAAGGCCGCCCCGGGGTTGCGCACCAGGTCGAGCCGCAGCAGCCCGCCGACCACGTCGACCGGGTCGTCGGGGTTCAGGTGGGCGACGGCGAGGAGCTTGGTGCCGAGGTCGACGGCGTACGCCGCGACGGCGACGAGGGCGAACGTGAGCCGGTGGCGCGACGGGCAGAGGGACGACGACTCGGCGGTGTCGGTGGAACTCAGCGACGTTCCTCGCGTTGCTTGCATGTCAGGCACAGTGTGGCACGCGGGAATGCCATGGACCGACCCTTGCCGATCGGGTTCCCGCAGGACTCGCAGATGCCGTAGGTGCCGTCCGCGATCCGCGCCAGTGCGCGGTCGATCTGGGCGAGCTTCTCGCGCTCGTTGTTGAGCACGGTCAGCTCCTGGTCGCGCTCGAAGCTCGTCGCTCCCATGTCCGCCTGGTCGTGCCCGGCTCCGTCACCGGCGTCCCGCATGAGCCCGGCCAGCTCCTCCTCCTGCGCGGTGAGGGTGCGCACGACCCGGGCACGGTCGTCGTTGAGGTCGGAGATGACCTCGTCCAGCTCGGCCTGTGTCCACGGCTTCTCCCCCGGCAGGACCGGCAGGTCGGCGGGGTTCACCTTGCCGCGACGTCTCCGCGGCGGTGCCTTCTTCGGCGGCGGGGCGGCCGGTGTCGCCACGGCGCGCACCGGAGCCGCCTTCTTCGCGGGTGCCTTCGCGGCGGCCTTCTTCGCCGGCGCGGCCTTCGCCGCGGGCGCCTTGACGGCCGCCTTCTGGGTGGGGGCGCTCTTCTTCACGGCAGTCTTCTTGGCCGGCGCCTTCACGGCCGGTGCCTTCTTGGCAGTGGCCTTCTTGGCAGTGGCCTTCTTGGCAGTGGCCTTCTTGGCAGTGGCCTTCTTCGTCGGGGCCGACGTGGCCGGAGCCTTCTTGGCCGGCGCCTTCTTCGCTGCGGCCTTCTTCGCCGGCGCGGCCTTCTTCGCGGGAGCCTTCGCAGCGGTCTTCTTGACCGGTGCCTTTCTGACCGGTGCCTTCTTGACCGGCGCCTTCTTCGCGGCGGCCTTCTTCGCCGGTGCCGACTTCTTCGCGGGCGCCTTCGTGACCGCCGCCTTCTTCGCGGGTGCCGTCTTCTTCGCCGCTGCCTTTGTCGCTGCCTTCTTCGCCGCCGCCTTCTTCGCCGGGGCCTTCGTGGCGGGTGCCCGCTTGGCGGGGGCCTTGGTCGCGACCGCCTTCTTCGCGGACCGGGCGGCCGTGGCGGCGGCTCCGTTGCGGGTGCCGGACGTCGTGGATCGCCGAGACACCGCCTTCCGCGCTGCGGAGGCGGCCTTGCCGGCCAGCGACCGGGTCGTGCTGCGGGCCATGACGAGCCTTCCGGGGCCTGGGACGCGAGAGTGGGAAGCGGATGGAGGGGCGCGGCAGGTGCCGTGCGTCCACGGAGGGTATAGCCCGCGACGGGTCCGCTCAAAGCAGGCACGCCTGGGCATCGGCCACGGGCTGCGCCGCCGAGCCGACGTGGTGCGGCGTCTCACCCTTCCGGAGGAGACGCGGAACGGCCGGCCGACACCGCAGGTGTCGACCGGCCGGGAAGACGCGTGACGGACCGGGTCCGGGTCAGCCCTCGTCGTCGCCGAGGACCGAGCGGAGCCGCTTCGGCTGCGAGAGCCCGGGCTCGTGCGTCGTCGGGTCCGCGGTGCCCGAGGACTCCAGGGCCTCGAGCTGCTGGCTGAAGTAGGTCTTGAGTCGCGAGCGGTACTCGCGCTCGAAGGCCCTCAGGTTGTCCACCTCGTGCGAGAGGGTGTCGCGCTCGCGCTCGAGGTCTCCGAACAGCTGGGTACGGCGCTCGGCGGTCTCGGCGTCCAGCGACTGCGCGCGCCCGCGGGCGTCGGCCTCGAGCTTGTCGGCGTTCGACTTCGACTCGCTCTCGAGGCGCTCGGCCTTCGTGCGGGCCTCGCCGATGATCTTGTCGGCCTCGCCCTTGGCGTCCTCGACGAGCTGGTCGGCGTTGCGGCTGGCCAGCTCGAGCAGTCGTGCCGCGGCGTTGGAGGCGTCGCCCACGGTCTCGACGCGGATCGTCTCGACGCCGGCGCCCACGGCACCGACGGCCGGCGACTGCTGCGTCGGGACGGGCTCCGGCTCGGGCGCGGCGGCCACGGGCTCCGGAGCCGGCGCCTCCGGCACCGGGGCCGGCGCGGGCGCCTCGACGGCGCCGCTCTGCGCTGCGGAGAGCTTCGTACGGAGGTCGTCGTTCTCGCGGGTGAGGCGAGCGAGCTCGGCCTCCACCTCGTCGAGGAACTGGTCGACTTCCCCCATGTCATAGCCCTCACGGAGCCGGACAGGAGTAAACCGCTTGTTACTCACGTCCTCAGGCGTCAGCGGCATGACCTCACCCAATCCCTAGTTCTGCGGTACGGACACGTCTTCGGTCGAACAATAGCCCCTCACGTACCGGGACCGTGACTCCGCACTCGCCGGGTTCCACCGGACGGACGGCCATGTCACTGCAGGTCGCAGGGGGTATCCGGTCAGCTCTGGTTGAAGAACCCACCCTCGACGATGCGCTGCTTCTCCTCCGCCGCCACCGTGACGTTCGGCGGGGAGAGCAGGAACACCTTCTGCGTCACGCGCTCGATGGTGCCCCGGGTGGCGAAGACCAGGCCGGCGGCGAAGTCGACGAGGCGCTTGGCGTCCGCGTCGTCCATCTCCGAGAGGTTCATGATCACGGGCACGCCGTCGCGGAAGTTCTCCCCGACCGTGCGTGCCTCGTTGTACGTGCGTGGGTGCAGCGTCGTGATCCGCGACAGCTCCGGAGCGACGGCCACGGCCTCGGGTGCGTGCGCACGACGACGCTGGGAGATGTCGGCGACCGGCGCGGGCTGGGACTTCGCGGGCACGGCGGTCCGACGTGACGCGTCGGCGTAGCCCTGCTCGTCGTACTCGTCGTCGTAGACGCCGGTGTCCTCGAGCAGGCCGAGGTACTCGCCGATCCTGCGCATCGCGCCGCTCATCGAACCATCCTCCAGGGTTTCCCGGTGACCTCACCGCCCGTGGTCGTGGTGGCGAAGCCCTGTCGTGTCTTCGACGCTACTTGATCGAGGGACGTGCACCGAGGATTGCGGACCCGACACGCACATGTGTCGCACCCGCCCCGACAGCCGCCTCGAAGTCGTTGCTCATGCCGGCGGAGAGCCAGGTGGCGTCGGGACGCCCGCCGAGGAACGACGCGCGCACCTCCGCGAGCCGCTGGAACGCCGCCCGCGGCTCCTCGTCGAGAGGCGCGATCGCCATCAGTCCGCGCAGCCGCAGCATCCCGGCCTCGTCGACCGCGTCGGCCAACGCCGGCAGCTGGTCGGCGTCCGCACCCGAGCGACCTTCGCGACCGGGCGGGTCGAGGCTCACCTGGAGGAGGACGTCGAGCTCGCGCGCTCGCTGGTGCGCCCCGCGATCGAGAGCCGTGACCAGCTTGGCGCGGTCGACGGACTCCACGACGTCGGCGTACGACGCGACCACCGCGGCCTTGTTGCTCTGCAGCCCACCGATGAAGTGCCAGCGCAGCTCGAGGTCACCGCACTCGGCCCGCTTGTCCTCGGCCTCGGGATGACGGTTCTCGCCGACGTCGGTGACGCCGAGGTCGGCCAGCAGCCGGACGTCGGAGGCCGGGAAGAACTTGGTGACCACGACGAGGGTCACCTCGTCGGCGTCCCGTCCGGCCGCGGACGCGGCGTCGGCGATGCGCCGGCGTACGCCGTCGAGGCCGGCGGCGATCTCGTCGCGGCGGCTCACGCCGACCTCCGGACCAGGCCGGCCTGGCGGCCGGAGAGCTTCCCCTCGCGGCGGTAGGAGAAGAGGTCGGGCGACTCGCGGGTGCACCGCGACACGTCGACGACGTCGACGCCCTCGCGGTCGAGCTGGGCGCGGACGCCCGCACCGACGTCGAGCGACGGCGTACCCCAGGACGTGGTGGCCCTGGTCGCCGGCTCGACGGCCGCCACCTCCTCCTGCAGCTCCGCGGGCACCTCGTAGCAGCGACCGCACACGTGCGGCCCCACCCAGGCCGCGATCTGCGTCGCCCCGAGCTGTCGCATGGCCTCGACCGTCGCCGGCACGATCCCGGCGACGACGCCGGGACGTCCGCAGTGACAGGCGCCGATCACGCCCGCGCGGGGATCGGCGAAGAGGACGGGGACGCAGTCGGCCGCGCGCACGCTCAGCGTGATGCCGGGCTCGGCCGTCACGAGTCCGTCACCGATGCCGTGGAGGTGCCCGTGCACGTCGTGGCGCGGACCTTCCGGGCCGACGACGGCGACCTGGTCACCGTGCACCTGACCGAGCTCGGCCAGCCGTTCGAGCCCGTCTCCCGGGGCGAAGTCGTCCATGAGCAGCCGGTGGTTCTCGGCCATCGCCTGCGGGTCGTCGCCACCGGACCAGCCCAGGTTGAGCGAGTCGAAGGGTGCACCTGAGACCCCGCCGTGCCGGTCGGTGAAGGCCAGCTCGACGGGGCCGTGGGTGAGACGTGCGGCGTACAACTCCTCGATGATGACAGGGTCGACGGGCCGGTCGTTACTTGAGGAAGTCGGGGACGTCGAGGTCGTCGTCGTCGAACTGCAGCTGCGGTCGCTGCGGCGGCGTCTGCCGCGCACCGGCGGGGACGCTCTCGCGCTCCTGCTCCCCCTCGGCCGCGGGCTGCTGCTCGGCCTTCGAGGCCGCGAGCGCCTGGGCCGCCGCCAGCGTCTGCTCCTGCGTCTGCTGCGGCTGGTGACGACGCAGCCCGGAGTCGTGCTCGCGGCGCTTCGGCATGCCGCCGTCGAAGCCGGCCGCGATCACGGTCACGCGCACCTCGTCGCCGAGCGCGTCGTCGATCGTCGCCCCGAAGATGATGTTGGCCTCGGGGTGGGCCGCCTGCGCGACCAGGGCGGCGGCCTCGTTGATCTCGAAGAGCCCGAGGTCGGACCCGCCGGCGATCGACAGCAGCACGCCGTGCGCGCCGTCGATGCTGGCCTCGAGCAGCGGGCTCGACACGGCCATCTCCGCGGCGGTCACCGAACGGTCGTCGCCGCGCGCGGAGCCGATGCCCATCAGCGCCGACCCGGCGTTCGCCATCACGGACTTCACGTCGGCGAAGTCGAGGTTGATCAGGCCCGGGGTGGTGATCAGGTCCGTGATGCCGCTGACGCCCTGGAGCAGCACCTGGTCGGCCTGCTTGAACGCGTCGAGGACGCTGACCGAACGGTCGCTGATCGAGAGCAGCCGGTCGTTCGGGATGACGATGAGGGTGTCGACCTCCTCGCGGAGCTTGGCGATGCCCTCCTCCGCGGAGTTCGCCCGCCGGCGTCCCTCGAACGCGAACGGACGGGTCACGACGCCGATGGTCAGGGCACCGAGGCTGCGCGCGATCCGGGCCACGACGGGCGCGCCGCCGGTGCCGGTGCCGCCACCTTCGCCGGCGGTCACGAAGACCATGTCGGCGCCCTTGATCACTTCCTCGATCTCGTCCGAGTGGTCCTCGGCGGCCCGCTCGCCGACCTCCGGGTCGGCCCCCGCCCCCAACCCGCGGGTGAGCTCTCGCCCGATGTCGAGCTTGACGTCGGCGTCGCTCATCAGGAGCGCCTGGGCGTCGGTGTTGATCGCGATGAACTCGACCCCCCTGAGCCCGACCTCGATCATCCGGTTCACGGCGTTGACGCCGCCGCCACCGATGCCGGCCACCTTGATGATGGCCAGGTAGTTCTGCGCTGCTGCCACGTTTCAAGCCTCCGGTGATCGCACCCGGCCGGCGGCCGGACGACTGGTCTCCCGTCCGCCGGGGTACGGCGAACGGCTGTCAGGTGCTGGGGAAGACACGCGGTGCTCCTCAACCGTCACCCTCAAGTGGAGGGTTATAGTTATGTCAACCTCGTGTTGCCGACGACGTTAAGGACTGGCCCGCCCCGATCGGCGCAGACACGCCGCGCGCCCGGCCGCCGAGTTGCGCGGACCGGCTCACCGGCCGGTGGTGACCGGCTGGCCCGGGACGCTGACGTCGTAGGTGCGAGCCGGGTGGGCGAGCAGCCGGTCGAGGACCTCGGCCTTCAGCGACGACTGGGCGTCGCTCCCCCAGATGACGGTCGCCCCGCTCCGCAGGGTCAGCGTGACCCGGTCCAGGCCGCCGACGCCGACGTGGTCGACCCGGGCGGCGAGCCCGTGCGGCAGGGACGCGATCACCCGGGCCGCCTCGGCGAGCGCGTCGCTGCCGATGGTCGGCCCCGCCACCACCCGCGGCAGCGCGGCCGGCGGTCGCGCGTAGCTCTTGAACAGCACGCCGTCGGAGTCCATCGCCTGGTACTCGCCGCCGATCTGGACGACGGCGACCTCGTGCCGCTCGGTGATCCGGATCAGGACGCCGTCCGGCCACTCGCGTGAGACGTCCACGCTCTTCACGGCCGCGAGCCCGGTGACCCGGGTGCGGATGTCGGCGAGGTCCAGCTGCGCGAGGTGCGCACCCATCGGGACGTTCGCGGCGGCGAGGACCCGGTCGCGGGTGAGCTGCGACTCGCCCTCGACGTCGACGTGCTTGACGGTGAGCACGCTGCTGAGGAAGACCAGCCAGATCGCGCCGACCGTGACGACGACCAGCAGCACCGAGCCGATCACGTAGCGCCAGACCAGCCAGCGGCGCAGCCACTGGCGTCGCGCGAACCGCCGGCGCGAGCGCGTCCCGGGGTCGCGCCCGCCGCTCCCCTTGAGGGGGTTGCGCGGCAGCGTGAGCAGCGACACGGCCTACACCTCCAGCAGGGCCAGCACCCGGGGCCCGACCTCGGTGACGCTACCGGCGCCGAGGGTCAGAACCAGGTCACCGGGCCGGGCGTGCCGGGCAAGTTCTGCAGCCGCGTCGTCGAGCCCGGGCGCGTAGTGGACGTGCTCCGCCGACAGGGGTACGGCGTCCGCCACGACGCGGCCCGTCACCTCCGGGTCCGGCTGCTCCCGGGCGACGTACACGTCGAGCACGACGACCTCGTCGGCCGCGCCGAGGGCCACGCCCATGGCCTCGCCGAAGATGCGGGTGCGCGAGACCAGGTGGGGCTGGAACGCCACGACCAGCCGGCCGTCGCCGGCGAGCGCGCGGGCCGCCTCGAGGTCGCCGGTGATCTCGGCCGGGTGGTGGGCGTAGGAGTCGTAGACCCGCACCCCGCCGGCCTCACCCTTGCGCTCCATCCTCCGCCCGGTGCCGGTGAACGCCGCCAGCCCGGCCGCGAGGACGTCGAAGCCGTGGCCGAGACGGAGCCCGACGGCCAGGGCTCCGAGGGCGTCGAGCGCGTAATGCCGGCCCGGCACCGCGAGCCGCACGGTGCCCCGGGTCTCGTCACCGGCCCGCACCTCGAACGACGTGCCGGTGGGCTCCGTCACGACGCGGACCATCCGCAGGTCGGCGTCGTCGCCCGACCCGGCCGACGTCACCTCGAGACCACGAGCGCGGGCGACGTCGACGAGCGCGCGCGCCCCGGGGTCGTCGGAGCAGACGACCAGGAAGCCACCGCCGTCGACGGTGCCGACGAACTCGGCGAACGCCGCGTGGTAGTCCGCCTCGCTCCCCCACACGTCCAGGTGGTCCGCGTCGACGTTGGTGACCAGCGCCGCGTCGGGCCGGTACACCAGGAAGGCCCCGTCACTCTCGTCGGCCTCGGCCACGAAGAGGTCGCTCGCGCCGGCGTCGGCGTTGCGGCCGGTGGCCGCCAGCACGCCCCCGATGGCGTACGTCGGGTCCGCGCCGGCGGCACGCAGCGCCATCGTCAGCATCGACGTCGTCGTCGTCTTGCCGTGGGTGCCGGCGACCGCGACGACCCGGCGTCCGGCCATCACCGACTTCAGGCCGGCCGAGCGCGGGAGGATCCGCAGCCCGCGCGACCGGCCCTCGCGCACCTCCGGGTTGTCGTCCTGGGCGGCGGTCGTGACCACGAGGGTGTCGGCGTCGCCGACGTGCTCCGCGGCGTACCCGAGGTGCAGCGGGACGCCGAGCTCGCGCAGCTGCGGCAGGAAGGGCGTGTCCTGGTCGTCGCTCCCGGTCACCGGAACGCCCTGCTGGGCCATGATCCGAGCGATCGCCGAGAGCCCCGCGCCCCCGATGCCGACGAAGTGGACCCGGCCGAGCTCGGCGGCGGCCGGGATGTCGTCGGGGACCGGGATCCTCACCCGGCACCGCCGGCGGCCAGGATCATCCGGGCGAGCTTCTCGTCGGCGTCCAGCGGGATCAGGTCGGCCGCCGCCGCGCCCATCGCCTCCAGCCGCTCGGGGTCCTGCAGGAGCGGGACGACGTGCGACGCGACCCAGTCCGACGTCAGGTCGGCGTCGTCGACCAGCAGCCCGCCACCGGCCTCGATGACGGCCCTCGCGTTCAGGGCCTGCTCGCCGTTCCCGATCGGGAGGGGGACGAACACGGCCGGCAGGCCCACGCCGGAGACCTCGGTGACGGTGTTGGAGCCCGAGCGGCACAGCACCGCGTCGGCCGCGGAGTAGGCGAGGTCCATGCGCTCGACGTAGCCGAGCACGACGTAGGGCACGCCGGTGTCGGGGGCTGCCGTCTCGTGCGCGGGGCCGGTGACGTGCAGCACCTGCACGTCACCGCGGGCGAGGGCCGGCGCGGCGCCGAGCACCGCGCGGTTGATGGACGCCGCGCCCTGCGACCCCCCGGTCACGAGGAGCACCGGCAGGTCGTCGCGCAGTCCGTACGTCGACCGCGCCTCGTCGCGCAACGCGTCGCGGTCGAGGGTCGCGATCATCCGGCGGATCGGCAGCCCGACGTACGTCGCGTGCCGCAGCGCGGTGTCGGGGAAGCTCGTGGCGACGTGCTCGGTGAAGCGCGCGCCGAGCTTGTTGGCGACGCCGGGGATCGTGTTGCCCTCGTGGACCACGAGCGGGATGCGGCGCTTGCGCGCGGCGAGGTACGCCGGCACCGAGACGAACCCGCCGAAGCCGCACACGACGTCGGGGCGGATCCGGTCGACCACCTCGAGCGCCGCCCGGCGCGCGGCCCGCAGACGGCCCGGCAGCCGGGCGAGGTCGACGTTCGGCCGGCGCGGCAGCGGCACGCTCGGCACGAACTCGAGCGGATAGCCCGCGGCCGGGATGATCTGGGCCTCGATCCGCTCGCGCGTCCCGAGGCAGGTGATCTCGACTCCGGGCGCGAGCCGCTGCAACGCGTCGGCGGTGGCCAGGAGCGGCGAGGTGTGCCCGGCCGAGCCCCCTCCCGCGAGCAGGACCCTCACAGGCTGGTGCCGGTGACCTTGCCGGCGGTGACTCCGCTGTTGCGGCCCTTCTTCCGCTGGGCGCGGGCGCGCGCCGCCTCGGGCTCGCGCCGCGCGAAGCCGATCAGCATGCCGAGCGCGACGAGTGACGGCACGAGCGCGGATCCGCCGTAGGACACCAGCGGCAGCGGGATGCCGATCACCGGGAGGAGTGCCAGCACCATGCCCACGTTGATCATCATCTGCCCGACGATCCAGACGACGATGCCGAAGCTCATGTAGCGGACGAACGGGTCCTTGGTCCGCCGCGCGACGCGGATCGCGGCATAGGCGATCGTGAGGAACAGCCCGATCACCAGCAGCGTGCCGATCAGCCCGAGCTCCTCGCCGAGCACCGCGAAGATGAAGTCGGTGTGCGCCTCCGGCAGGTTGCCCCACTTCTGCTGGCTGGCCCCGATCCCCTGCCCGAACAGCCCGCCGTTCGACAGCGCGAAGAGCCCGTGGGCGGGCTGCCAGCCCGCGCTGTTGTACTCGCGCATCGGGTCGGTGAACGTCGTGATCCGGGTCAGCCGCTCGGGGTCGGTGGCGGCCAGGGCGCCGGCGAACACCGAGATCACCAGGAACGACAGCGAGAACACGCGCGCAGGCGCGCCGACGACCCAGAGCATGCCGAGCAGGATCGCGAAGAGGACGAGCGCGGTCCCGAGGTCCTTGCCGAAGATCACGAGGCCGGTCGCCACGAGCAGGCCCGGCACCACCGGCATCATCACCTGGTGGAGGTTGCGGAGCCGGCGCTCCTTGTTGGCGTAGACGTGCGCGGCCCAGAGGACCAGCGCGAGCTTGGCGATCTCCGAGGGCTGGATCTGGAACGGGCCGTAGGCCAGCCAGTTCGTGTTGCCGTTGCGGGTGACGCCGACGAACGACGTGAGCAGCAGGAGCGCCAGCGAGAAGAAGTAGCCCGGCCAGGCGAGCCGGCGCACCCAGCGCTGGGGCAGGCGGCTGGCGACCCAGGCACACGGCAGACCGATCGCGACCCAGGTCAGCTGCTTGACGACCACCGCGTAGGAGTCCTGGTCGTAGTGCTCGAAGGAGTACACGCTCGACGCGCTGAACACCATGATCAGGCCGATGGTGAGCAGCAGCGCGGAGGCACCGAGGAGCAGGTAGTACGACGTGAGCGGGCGCTCGAGAGCGTCCTGGAGCAGGGCGTACCACGACCGGACACCCGAACGCTCGGGCGTCCTGGCCGGAGCGGCGACCTCGTCGGCCAGCGGGGCTCGACGCCGCGAGCGCTCCGGGGGACTCACGATGGCCATCGGTCCTCGGCATCCCCTCTACGTCGGGCCTGCGGTCACGGTCGGTCGGTCAGCCCCTGCACCGCCGCGATGAACGCATCACCCCGGTCGGCGTAGTCGGCGAACATGTCCATCGACGCGCACCCCGGGGCCAACAGCACGGTGTCGCCCGGCTGGGCGAGGTCCCGCGCGGCCACGACCGCACGCTCCATGGCGGCATGTCCGGTGCCAGTCTCGTCGGCGTCCACGAGGATGACCGGCACATCCGGCGCGTGTCGCGCCAGCGCCTCCGCGACGACGTCACGGTCCCGGCCGAGGAGGACGGCGGCCCGGAGCCGATCCCGGGTCGAGGCGACCAGGTCGTCGAAGCGAGCGCCCTTCGCCAGGCCGCCCGCGATCCACACGACCGGCTCGAAGGCGAGCAGCGAGGACCGCGCGGCATGCGGGTTGGTCGCCTTGGAGTCGTCGACGTACCGGACGCCGTCGACCGTGGCCACGTCGGCGATCCGGTGGTTGTCGAAGCGGAACTCGCGGAGCCCGTCGCGCACCGCCACCTGGGGTACGCCGTGCGCGCGCGCCAGCGCGGCGGCGGCCAGCGCGTTGGCGACCACGTGGGGGGCCGCGCTCGGCAGGTCGTCGACGCGGCACAGCTCCGCGGCGCTCGACTGCCTCTCGGCGATGAACGCGCGGTCGACCAGGAGGTCGTCGACGAGCCCGACCATCCCGACGCCGGGCATGCCGAGAGTGAAGCCGATCGCGCGTGCACCGTCCTCGACGTCGGCGTCCCGCACCAGCCGCTCGGTCTCGGGATCGGCGACGTTGTAGACGCACGCGCGCTGCACGTGCTGGTAGATGCGGCCCTTGTCCGTGGCGTAGTCCGACATCCCGTTCGGTCCGTCGTACCAGTCGAGATGGTCCTCGGCGATGTTGAGCACGGCCGCGGACTCGGCGCTCAGGGACTCCGTGTAGTGGAGCTGGAAGCTGGACAGCTCGACGGCGAACACGTCGTACGGCGCCGGGTCCATCACCGCCTCGACCAGGGGCAGGCCGACGTTCCCCGCGGCGACGCTGCGCAGACCGGCGGCGCGCAGGATCGAGTCGAGCATCTGGACGGTCGTGGTCTTGCCGTTGGTACCGGTCACCGCGAGCCACGGCGCGGGAGCCCCGTCGGGACCGGGTGCGCGCAGCCGCCAGGCCAGCTCGACCTCGCCCCAGACCGGGACGCCGCGCGCGTGGGCCTGCTCGATCAGCGGCGCCGACGGCTTCCAGCCGGGCGAGACCACCAGCAGGTCGACGTCGTCCGGCAGCGTCTCGGTGGCCCCCTCGCCGAGCCGGACGTCGGCGCCGAGCACGCCGAGGAGCTGCGCCGGCTCCTCCTTGCCGTCGGGCTTCTCGTCGAGGGCGACCACGGAGGCACCGAGGTGGGTGAGGTTGTCGGCGGCGGCGAACCCGCTGACCCCGAAGCCGGCGACCACGGCTGTGACGTCGGACCAGTCGTCGTGGCGGCCGAGGCCTCCGACGTCGCGCATCAGGCGCCCGCGACCCAGGCGGCGTAGAAGATCCCGAGTCCGCCGGCGACGCAGAGCCCGGTGATGATCCAGAACCGGATGACCACCGTCACCTCTTCCCACCCGATGTTCTCGAAGTGGTGCTGGAGCGGCGCGATCCGGAACACCCGATGTCCGGGTCCGACTCGGAAGACCGAGCGGACGATGCCGAACCTCCTCGAGGCCTTGAAGAAGCCCACCTGCACGATCACCGACAGCGTGACCACGACGAACAGACCGCCGATGATCAGCAGCAGCAACTCGGTGCGGGTCATGATCGCCAGGCCGGCCATCGCACCACCGAGCGAGAGCGACCCGGTGTCGCCCATGAACATCTGGGCCGGCGGCGCGTTCCACCACAGGAAGCCGAAGCAGGCGCCGGTGATCGCGGCCGCGACCAGGGCGAGGTCGAGCGGGTCGCGGACCTGGTAGCAGGCCTTCACGTGGTGGATCGCGCAGTTCTGGTTGTTCTGCCAGATGTTGACGAACATGAAGGCGCCGAACACCATCACGCACGCGCCGGTGGCCAGCCCGTCGAGCCCGTCGGTGAGGTTCACCGCGTTGCTGGTGCCGGTCACCATCACCCAGAAGAGCAGGACCGCGATCGCCGTGGGCAGCACGATCGTGGAGTCACGGATGAAGGAGAGATGGTCCGAGGCCGGGCTGACGCCGCGACCGTCCGCCAGGTCCCCCGACAGGGCCAGGAACCCGAAGACGAGTGCGATCACCGTCTGCCCGATCATCTTCGCCTTGCTGCGCAGTCCGAGGGACCGCTGCTTGGAGACCTTGATGAAGTCGTCGAGGAAGCCGACGACACCCATCCCGACGTAGAGGAAGAGCAGCAGGAGAGCGGACGCCGACGGCTTGGTGTGGGTGATCAGCTCGGCCAGGAAGTAGGCCAGCACCGTCGAGGCGATGATCACCAGGCCGCCCATCGTGGGCGTGCCGCGCTTGGTGTGGTGGCTGGTGGGTCCGTCGTCGCGGATCTCCTGCCCGTATCCCAGCTGCGTGAACAGCGGGATGGCCGCACGGGTGCCGAGCAGCGAGAACACCAGGGCGAGACCACCGCCCAGCAGGATCGCCTTCATCGGCTCGGGTCTCCGCCTTCCTGATCGTGCGCCGCCCCACCGTCCGCAGCGTCCCCATCGGCCAGGAGGGCGTCGGCGACGTGTTCGAGGGCGGCGCCGCGCGACGCCTTCACCAGGACGACGTCCCGGGCGACGACATTGTGTCGCAGCCAGTCCGCTGCCTGCTCGCGGCCCGCCGTGGAGATCGCAGTGCCCGTCCAGCCCGGCGTACGCCGCGCGCCGGCCGCGATCACCTGGGCCGCGTCGCCGACCGTGACGACGACGTCGACCCCGAGCCCGGCCGCGTGGGCGCCCACATCGGCGTGGTCATCCGCGGACGACTCCCCCAGCTCGAGCATCTCGCCGAGGACCGCGATCGTGCGGCGCTCGCCGCGACGCCCGATGGCGACCAGGGCGTCCAGCGCGGCGGCCATCGAGGCGGGGTTGGCGTTGTAGGCGTCGTTGACGACGACCACGCCGTCGGCCCGCTCGTGCAGCGCCATCCGCCACGGCGACAGCGACCGCGCGCGACCGAGCGACTCGTGGACCGAGTCCCGGTCCACACCGGCGGCGAGCGCCATCGCGGCGGCGGCCACGGCGTTGGGCACCTGGTGCGCTCCGGCCTCGAGCAGCCGGACCGGCTCCCAGCCGCCGGCGTACCCGAGCTCGAAGGAGGGGCGGCCGAGGTCGTCCAGCTCCAGCCCGCGCCAGGTGACGTCGCCGGCGAGGCCGAAGGTGACGACGCGCGCGCCGGTGCGGTCCGCCATCGCGGCCACCAGGGGGTCGTCGGCGTTCAGCACCGCGGTGCCGTCGGGAGGCAGGGCCTCGACGATCTCCCCCTTGCCCTGGGCGATGGCCTCGCGGGAGCCGAACTCGCCGATGTGGGCCGTCCCGACGTTGAGGACGGCCGCGACCTGCGGCGGACAGGTCGCGCACAGCTCGGCGATGTGGCCGACGCCGCGGGCGCCCATCTCGACGGCCAGGTAGCGGGTCTCGGGAACGGCGCGGAGCACGGTCAGTGGGACGCCGATCTCGTTGTTGCGGTTGCCGACCGTCGCGATCGTGGCACCGGCCGGGGCGAGGAGCTGCGCGAGGTAGTCCTTGGTGCCGGTCTTGCCCTGTGATCCGGTGAGCGCGAGCACCGTGGGATCGAGGTGGTCCAGGACGTGCCTGGCAAGGCGCCCCAGCGCGGCCACCGGGTCGTCGACCAGGACGGTCGGGACCCCCGTCGCACGCGAGCCGAGCACGGCCACCGCCCCGCCTTCGACGGCGGCGTCGGCGAAGTCGTGACCGTCGACGTGCTCGCCGGCGACGGCGACGAACAGGCCGCCGGGCTCGGGCTGCCGGCTGTCGACGAACGCCGGCGCGGTCACGGTCGCGGCTCCGTCCCCTGCGTCGGCCAGCGCGCCACCGACGGCCCGGGCGACCTGCTCCAGCGTGAGCGGGATCACCGGCGCAGCTCCTCGCGCACCACGACGCGGTCGTCGAACGGATGGGTCACGCCGGCCACCTCCTGGCCGGTCTCGTGCCCCTTTCCCGCGATCAGCACCACGTCGCCGGCACCGGCTCGGTGGAGCGCCTCGGCGATGGCGGCGCGTCGATCGCCGATCTCGACGACCTCGGCGCTGCCGTCGGTCGTGCCGGACAGGACCGCGGCGCGGATCGCGGCGGGGTCCTCGCTCCTCGGGTTGTCGTCGGTGACGACGAGGACGTCGGCCCCCTCGGCCGCCAGCCGCCCCATCTCCGGTCGTTTGCCGGCGTCCCGGTCGCCACCGGCCCCGAGGACGACGATGAGTCGGCGCTCGGTCAGCGGGCGCAGGGTGCCCAGCGCCGCCGCGACCGCGTCGGGCTTGTGCGCGTAGTCCACGACGACCACGAAGTCCTGTCCCTGGTCGATGCGCTCCAGCCGGCCCGGCACGCCCGGCCCGTGGGCGAGGGCGTCGGCGACGTCTGCCGCGTCGTACCCCGCGGTCGTCGCGGAGGCGACGGCGGCGAGCGCGTTGGCGACGTTGAAGGCGCCGGGGATCGGGCAGCCGGCCGCGACGTCGACGTCGGGACCTCGCACGCGAAAGGTCGCACCGCCGGCCGTGAGCTCGACGTCGTCGACGGTCCAGTCCGCGGGCCGGCCCGTCGCGGACATCGTCTCCACCGGCACCCCGCTCTGCTCGACCAGGCGCTCCCCCCACGCGTCGTCCACGCTGACCAGACCGCGCCGGGCGTGCTCGGGAGTGAACAGCCGCGCCTTGGCCTCGAAGTAGTCGTCCATGTCGCGGTGGAAGTCGAGGTGGTCGCGGCCGAGGTTCAGGAACACACCGACGTCGAAGACGACCCCGCCGACGCGACCCATCACCAGCGCGTGGCTCGACACCTCCATCGCGCAGGTCTCCACGCCGGCGTCGACCATCCGGCGCAGCAGCCGGTGCAGGTCCGGGGCCTCGGGGGTGGTGAGCGCGCTGCTCACGTCCTCCCCGAGGATCCGCGTGCCCACCGTGCCGACCACGGCGGTCGGGACACCGATCCCGGTGAGCCCGCTCTCGAGCAGCCGGGTGGTGGTCGTCTTGCCCTGGGTGCCGGTGACGCCGATCATCCGCAGCCGCGTGGCGGGCTCTCCGTACACCAGCGCGGAGACCCGACCGAGCGCCGGCCGCACGGCGGGGACGACGAGGACCGGCACGTCGACCCCCACCGACTCTGCGCCCTCGGCATCCGTCAGCACCGCAACCGCTCCGGCGTCGCGGGCCTGCGGCCAGTACGCCGCACCGTGCCCGTGCGCGCCCGGCACGGCGGCGTACAGGTCACCCGGGGTGACCCGGCGCGAGTCCAGGGAGATGCCGGTGAGCGTCGTCGACAGGTCGCCCGTTGCTCGGACGGCGAGGCCCTCGGCGGCCAGTCGGTCGAGGAGGACGGCGAGGGCCTGCGGGTCGGTGCTCGCCACGCGCCGAGGCTATCGGTCGACGTGCGGCAGCCGGACGCTCACCGTCACCACGTCGTCGGGATGTGCGAGGGCTCGGCGCCGGACGGAGCCACGCCGTACCGGCGCAGGGCGAACGACATGATCTTGGAGTACGCCGGCCCGCCGATGCCGCCACCGCCGAGGTTGACCCGGGGGTTCTGCACGACCACGTAGACGGTGAACCTCGGGTCGTCGGCCGGGGCGAAACCACCGAACGAGACGGTGAACTGCCCGTTGTAGCAACCGCACACGGGCCCGACGCGCTGGGCGGTGCCGGTCTTGCCGGCGACGACGTAGCCCGGGACCTGGGCCATCGGCGCGGTGCCCGCCGTGGGGTCGACGACCCGCTCCATCATGTTCGTCATCTGGTGCGCGGCGTTCTCGCTGACGACCCGGTGCCTCGTCGTCATGTCGGTGCCGACGACCTGGCCGGTGGCGGTCGTGGCCTTGCCCTGGATCAGGCTCGGGGAGACCCGCACGCCGCCGTTGGCGATCGTGTTCAGCGCGGCGGCCATCTGCACGCCGTTCACCGACACGCTCTGGCCGTATGCGATGCGGTCCTGCAGCATGCCGTTCCAGGCCGCCTTCGCGGGCAGCAGGCCCGCGGTCTCGCCGTTGACCCCGATGTTCGTGCGCTGACCGAGCCCGAACTCGGTGAGGTAGTGCCTCAGCTGTCCGGGCGAGAACAGGCGCGACGCCTTGGCCGTCCCGATGTTGGACGACTTCGCGAGGACGCCGGCGAGGGTCAGGTGGAGCGTGGGGTGGCTGAACCAGTCGTGGATGGGCCGGTCACCGCTCGGCAGGACCGGAGGCACGGTCAGCCGGGTGCGGTCGGTGACCTTGCCGGCGTCGATCAACGAGCTGAGGGTGAGCACCTTCTCGACGGACCCGGGCTCGTAGGGACTCGTCATGGCCAACGAGTTCCGGTCGCGCTTGGGAGCCGCGGTCGGGTTGGTCGCGTCGAACGTCGGGTAGTCGGCGAGGGCGAGGACCTCACCGGAGCTGCGGTCCAGCACGACCGCGAACCCCGAGTCGCCACGGGCGTTCAGGACGGTCTGGCGGAGCACCCGCTGGGTGTACCACTGCAGGTCCTCGTCGATGGTCGTGTGCAGGTCGGTGCCGTTGTGCGCCGGCGTCACCGTGCTGCGGCCGAGCGGGATGCGGTTGCCGGCGCCGACCTCGTAGGTCTCCGAGCCGTCGGTGCCCGCGAGCTGCTTGTCGAAGGTGAGCTCGAGGCCCGCCAGCGGTCCGTCGGTGCCGAGGAAGCCGACCAGGTTGGCCGCGACGTCGTGGTCCGGGTAGGACCGCAGCGGGTCGTTGCGGGTGGCCAGGCCCTTGTAGCCCGCGGCCGTGGCCTCGTCGACCACGTGGAGAGCCTGCTCGGCCGGGACCCGTCGAGCGACGTACGCGAACCGGGAGTCCGGCTTGGTGAGGGCGCGCAGGGTCTCGAAGTAGTCGACCGGCAGCCGCTTGGACAGGAAGCTCGCCAGCTGGGGCGCGGTCTTCCGGGTCTGGACCGGGTCGGCGACCACCATCCGGCCGTCCACGGACTGGGCGAGCGCGCGGCCGTTCCGGTCCAGGATGTCGCCTCGCCGCGCGGGCAGCTCGACGGTCACCGTGCCACCGGTCGAGGCGGCCAGGGTCGCGTACTTCCCCTGCTCGACTCCCTGGAGCTGGACCAGCCGGGCACCGAAGAAGGACAGCACGAGCGCGATGAAGACGAAGCCGGTGCGCAGCCGGAGCGCCGCCGAGCCTCGGCGCGAACGCCCACCCCGGGTGCGCGCCGCGACGCCTGGCCTGCGGTTCCGGCCGGACGGCCGGCGGCCGGAGCGGCCGCGTGGGCTGGTGCTGGGCAAGATGTCCCGTCCTCAGTGGCCGGAGTGATGGGTGTGGTTGGTGTGACGTGTGTGGTCATTTCTACCCGCGCGACCGGGGCCGTCGTGCGACCGGTGCGACGTGTCGCCCGAGGAGTTCTCGTGCCCGGACCCGTTCGAGGACGGGTGGACCACGGTGACGTGGGCGGGCGGGTTCAGCTCGGCCGGCTTCGCCGGCGGCGGGGCGAGCAGCCGGAGCCGGTCCAGCCCGGTCGCCGGCGCCGGCTGGCCGAGCACCTTGCCGGAGCGCAGCTCGAGGACGGCCGGACTGGTCGGCAGCACCATCCCCATCCGCTGCGCCTTGAGCGCGAGCGTCTGCGGGTCGCGGAGCCGGGCGAGCTCCATCTGCAGGCTCTGCTGCCGCGCCTCGAGGGTGTCGGCCTGGTGCTGCAGGTCGGTGGCGGCGAACGACGCCTGCTGCATCGAGGTGTTGAAGAGGAGCAGTCCCACGATCCCCCCGACCGCGAGCATCGAGACCAGGAGCAGGAACGCGACCGGACTCGAGCGGCGAGTCCTCCGCTTGGGGACGACGGTGAGCCTGGCGCGCTCGAGCGCGGCCTCGGCCAGCCGCGGGACGCGGGCACGCAGTGCCGGTGCGGTGCTGCTCATGCGAGGTCCCCGCGGAGGTGGTTCGTGGTCCCCGCCTGAACGCGCGCGCAGCGAGCGGTCTGGTGGGCTGTCACGCGCGCACCGTCGGCGCGAGGGCCCGTGCGGTGTCGCGGGGTGGCGTTCATGGTCAGGCTGCTCCCTTGCCTCGTGTGCTGCCTCGGGTGTCTCGCGGCCGGATGCGCTCCACGGCGCGCAGCCGGACGGACGCGGCCCGCGGGTTGGCCGCGACCTCGTCGTCGCCGGCGCGCTCCGCACCACGCGTGACCAGCCGGAGCGCGGGCTCGTGGCCGGCCGGAACGAACGGCAGGTCGGGGGGCACGTCGACCGTCGTGGCCGCCGCGAACGCCTGCTTGACCAGCCGGTCCTCGAGCGAGTGGTACGACTCCACGACGACCCGGCCACCGACCGCGATCGAGTCGATGGCGGCCGGGATCGCCCGACGCAGCACGCCGAGCTCGTCGTTGACCTCCATCCGGAGCGCCTGGAAGGTGCGCTTGGCGGGATGCCCACCGGTACGCCGGGCCGGGGCCGGGATCTGGTCGTACAGCAGCTCGACCAGCCGGGCCGAGGTGGCGAACGGCTCCCGGGCCCGCTCGCGGACGACCGCGGCCGCGATGCGCGGTGCGAACCGCTCCTCGCCGTACTCCCGCAGCACGCGGGTGAGCTCGCCCTGGTCGTAGGAGTTGAGGACGTCGGCGGCCGTCGGCCCGGTGGTCTGGTCCATCCGCATGTCCAGCGCGGCGTCCTCGCTGTAGGCGAACCCGCGCTCCGCGACGTCGAGCTGCATCGACGAGACGCCGAGGTCGAACAGCACGCCGTCGGCGTGGGCGAAGCCGAGGTCCCGCAGGGCGTCCGGGATCCGGTCGAACGTCGCGTGGACCGGGGTGAACCGGTCGCCGAACGGCGCCAGCCGCTCCCCCGCGAGCTCGAGCGCCGCGGGGTCGCGGTCGAAGCCGACGACCTGCGCGAGCTCGCACCGGGTGAGGACGGCCTCGCTGTGCCCGCCGAGCCCCAGCGTGGCGTCCACCAGCACGGCTCCCTCGTGGTCGAGGGCCGGCTGCAGGAGAGCGACGACCCGGTCGAGGAGCACCGGGACGTGGGAGGGGGCGGTCATGACGCGCCTAGCGGCCTGCGCGCCCGAGGTGGGCCAGCAGCAGGATGCCCACCGCGACGGCGACCGAGGTGGACGCCGAGAACGCCATCAGCACCATCACGTCGCGCGCCTGGTGACGGACCCGGCGAGGGCCGGCCGCCGCGACGGGCGGTGCGGTGGGTGTGAGGCTCATCGGTTCGACCCCGCTAGAACGCTGACGGATGGGCTTGCGGTGCTGGTGCTCGTGCTGGTGGTGTGTGGTGCTCGTGCCGGTGGTGCTGCCTGCTGCTCGGTGCTGCGGAAGGGACTCACCCAGTCAGGTCCCTGCCCGCTCCCTCGAGCCCGGCCTCATGGGGAGGCGTCGGGCTCGCGATGTGGGGGAAGGTCGTCTGGAGCCGGGGAAGGTGCCCCAGATGACGGGAGCGGGCGCGAGACCTCGCTGTGCGAATCCCTTGCTTGTTCTCTTGTGGTCGGCTGGTCGGCTGGTCGGCTGGTCGGGGACACCGCCCCTAGGCGGGGAACACGTCCTCGCTCATGTCGGCGAACGTCTGGCTGTGCTCGTCCTCCCAGGCAGCGATCCGGGTCGGGTCCCAGATCTCCACCCGGTTGAGCGCGCCGATCACGACCACGTCGCGGGTGAGGCCGGCGTACTCCTTGAGCAGCGGGGGGATCGTGATCCGCCCCTGCTTGTCGGGCTTGTCCTCGGTGGCCCGCATGGCCAGGAACCGGCCGTACTCCCGGGCCTGGCGGACCGTGAGCGGGGCCTCCTGGATGCGGTTGGTCATGGCCGCGAAGTCGGCGATCGGGAAGACGTTGAGACAGAAGTCCTGGCCCTTGGTCACCACGAGTCCCTCCGCGAGCTGCTCCCTGAACTTGGCGGGCAGGAAGAGCCGGTTCTTCTCGTCCAGCTTCGGGGTGTAGGAGCCCACGAACATCGGGCACCTCCACCTGGCTCGACCCTGTCCTCCACTTTGCGCCACTGTACTCCACTTCACTCCACCGTCAACCACATTCACCCAACTCGCCCCGCGTTTCGACCCGCGTCGCCGCGGCCGGGCGCGCGGCGGTCGGCACGGAATCCCCGCGCCGGCGGGGCGGAGTGGAGCGGTCGACCTTCTGATGGGGAGCGCGGTGGGGGAAGATGGTGGAGTCGCCGTCCGACGGCGGCCGACGAACGGGGAGCGGCCTGGGGCCGGAGCTGGTGATTCCGCAACCGAACCGTTATCCCGGGAGTCAGAACCAACGCGGCCTCCGCCACGTAGGTTGTCCTGCACGACCCGTCCCGGCCGGCCGACCGAGTGCGCCCGGGAGCCGGGTCGCGCGGGTGGGCCCGCCGCGGCAGGCGGCGCGATGATGAGAAGGAAGGGACGGCTCGTGCCAGGTCCGGTTTCTCAGGGCGCGGATCTCGACACTCTCCACAGGGTGGTCGACAAGGTCCGCAACAACATCAAGCGCGTCATCGAGGGCAAGCCCGACGTCATCTCCTCGGCGGTCACGGTGCTGCTGGCCGAGGGACACCTCCTCATCGAGGACGTCCCGGGAGTCGGCAAGACGATGCTGGCCAAGTCGCTGGCGCGCAGCATCGACAGCTCCGTACGCCGCATCCAGTTCACGCCGGACCTGCTGCCGTCCGACGTCACCGGCGTCTCGGTCTACAACCAGGAGAACCGGCAGTTCGAGTTCCGCCCTGGCGGCGTGTTCGCCAACATCGTGGTGGGCGACGAGATCAACCGCGCCTCCCCCAAGACCCAGTCCGCGCTGCTCGAGTGCATGGAGGAGCGACAGGTCACCGTCGACAACACGACGTACACCCTCGAGCCGCCGTTCATGGTGATCGCCACCCAGAACCCGATCGAGATGGAGGGCACCTACGCCCTCCCCGAGGCACAGCGCGACCGGTTCATGGTGCGACTGTCCGTGGGCTACCCCGTCGAGGCCGCCGAGATCGCGATGCTCGACTCCCACACGATGACCAGCCCCCTGGACGACCTCGAGCCGGTCACCGACGCCGTCGAGATCCGCAAGCTGATCGAGATCGTCACCCAGGTGCACGTCTCCCAGGCCGTGCAGCGCTACACGGTGGCGCTGGCCGCGGCGACCCGGCGGAGCTCGGAGCTCTCGCTCGGCGCGTCGCCGCGAGCCTCCCTGCACCTGGTGCGGGCCGCCAAGGCGTCGGCGGCGATCCAGGGCCGCGACTACGTCCTGCCGGACGACGTGCTCGGGCTGGCCGCGCCGGTGCTCACCCACCGCCTGCTGCCCAGCGTCGAGGCGGCGATGGGTGGCCGGACCACGGCGAGCATCCTGGACAGCATCGTGAACTCGGTGCCGGTACCCGAGGGGACCCGTGCGTGAGGCCCTCTCCGGTCTGACCGTCCGCGGACGGGCGTTCCTGGCCGCGGGCATCACGGCCGTCGTCTGCGCGATCCTGCTCGGCCAGCCGACCCTCACCCGGGTCGGGGTGCTGGTCGCCGCGCTCCCGCTGCTCACCGCGCTGACCCTCGGCCGGAGCCGCTACCGGCTCGCCCTGGTGCGCAGCGTCGGACCGCAGACGGTCACCGCGGGGCAGCCCGCCACCGTCCAGCTGACGATGACCAACGAGGGTCGCACGCCGTCGGGCGTGCTGATGCTCGAGGACCACGTGCCGTACGTGCTCGGGACGCGTCCGCGGTTCGTCCTCGACGGGATCGGACACGGCTGGCGCCGGCACGCGGCGTACCAGGTGCGCTCGGACGTCCGCGGCAAGTACGAGATCGGTCCGATGAGCGTGCGGGTCAGCGACCCGTTCGGTCTGGTCGAGCTCGGCCGCTCCTTCCGCAGCACCGCGACCCTGACGGTCACCCCGCGCACCGTGCCGCTGCCGCCGATCCCGCTCGGCGGTGCCTGGACCGGGTCCGGCGACAACCGCCCCCGGGCGTTCGCCACCGGCAGCGCCGAGGACGTCACCGTGCGCGAGTACCGCCGCGGCGACGACCTCCGGCGGGTCCACTGGCGCAGCTCGGCCCGCATGGGTGAGCTGATGGTGCGCCGCGAGGAGCAGCCCTGGCAGTCCCGCGCCACGCTGTTCGTCGACAACCGGATGTCCGCCCACCAGGGTCAGGGGATCGCGTCCTCGCTCGAGGCCGCCGTGTCCGCGGCGGCGTCGATCGCGGTGCACCTGGGGCAGCGCGGGTTCACGGTCCGCCTCGTCACCTCGTCCGGCGACGACCTCAGCACGACCTGGCACACCCGCGACCCCGAGCTGAACACCCGGTCGATGCTGGAGTCCCTCGCCGTGGTGCAGCCGGTCACCAACACCCGCATCGACACCGGCTGGCTGGCGGAGTCGACGCACGGCGGCCTGCTGCTCGGGGTGATCGGTGCCATCACCGAGGCCGACGGCCCGATGCTGCGACGCATGCACCACCACGCCGGCACCGCCCTGGCCCTCGCCCTGGACGTCTCGGCGTGGGCGCCGGCCAGCGGCGCCGGGCTGGGCTCGGTCCTGCACTCCGCGCGCCCGCTGCTGGTCCGCCAGGGCTGGCGCGCCGTGACGCTGCGGCCGCGCGACCGCCTCGACCTGGTCTGGCAGGACCTCGGCCGCACCAGCGCGCACGCCGCTCGCTCCGGCGGGGTCGACGAGATCCGACCCGTGGTCCAGGGAGCGTGATGAAAGCCATGTCGGCCGACGCACGGCGCGACCTGCCGCTCGCGGCCGTCGCGGCTGCGACGACGTGGCTGACCCTGCTGTCGTGGCGCGGCTTCAGCGACCAGTGGGGCCAGTTCCTCGGGCCGCTGATCTTCGTGGGGTTCGTGGTCCCGGTGGCCGGCGTCTTCCTCCGGGCCGCGCCGATGCCGCGTCGCGCCGCCTTCCTGCTGCACGTGCTCGTCGTCGCCGTGTTCGTCTGGCTCGTGCTCGGCGGCTCGCCGTTCCACCCGTTCTCCAGTTCCGGCGACATCGCCGACCGGATCGCCGACGCGGCGAACAGCGCCAACAGCTACCAGCCGCCGATCCCGTCCTCCGTGCCGAGCATCGCCCCGCTCCTCATCCCCTGTGGGGCCCTGGCCCTGCTCGTGGTCGACGTCCTCGCCTGCTGGCTGCGCCGGGTGCCGCTCGCCGGGCTCCCCCTGCTCGCGGTCTACTGCGTCCCGATCAGCGTGATCGGCAACGGCGTCTCCTGGGTCGTCTTCCTGCTCGCCGCGGCCGGCTTCCTGATGATGATGTTCCTGCACGAGGCGGCGCACATCACGCGCTGGGGCCGGCCGCTCGGCGGCACGGCCGTGGCCGCCGACCCGCACGGCTTCGGGGTGCACACCGGCGCCAGCAAGGCCAGCGCGACCACGGTCGGCAGCACGGCGGTGGTGCTGGCGGTGATCCTCCCGATCTTCATCCCGACGCTCCACCTCGACGGCCTCGGGCTCTTCGGCCCCGGTGGCGACGGGAACAACGTCAAGGTCGTCAACCCGATCGCCGACATGCGACGCAACCTCCAGCGCGGCAAGGACATCCCGCTGCTGACGGCTCGGACCGACGACCCCGACCCGTCGTACATGCGCATCGCGGTGCTCGCCACCTACAACGGCGTGGAGTGGACCAGCGGGGACCGCTCGATCATCTCGAACCAGACGGCGAACGGCCTGCTGCCCTACTCCGAGCAGGGGCTGGCCGCCACCGTGCCGAGCCAGCCGCACAACTACACCGTCACAGCGTCGCCCGACTTCGACTCCCGGTGGCTGCCCACGATGTTCCCGGTGTCGAGTATCACCGCGGTCGGCGACTGGCACTGGGACGGCACGACGATGGACTTCATCGCGGGCAACGACTCCACGTCGACGGCCGGGTTGAGGTGGACCATGACCGCGACCAAGCCCCAGCTGTCGAGCTTCCAGATGACCAACTCGCTGACCGCGCCGCTGTCGATCCAGAACGCCTACACCGCGTACCCGAGCACCTTGCCCAACCTGGTCCCCGACCTCGCCAAGCAGGTGACCAGGGGCGCGAACTCGCGCTTCCAGCAGGCGGTGATGCTCCAGGACTGGTTCCGGGACAACTTCCGCTACAGCCTGAAGACCGCACCCGGTGACGGCAACGAGGCGCTGCTGCGGTTCCTCGCCAAGGGCCAGGGCGGTCGCGTCGGGTACTGCGAGCAGTTCGCGTCGGCCTACGCCGTGATGGCGCGCACCCTGGGCCTTCCGTCCCGGGTGGCGATCGGCTTCCTCGACCCGAAGAAGACCGGGGACGACACCTACGTCTACAGCGCCTATGACATGCACGCCTGGCCCGAGGTGTACTTCCGTGGCTCGGGGTGGGTCACCTTCGAGCCCACCCCGCAGAGCAACCGGCCCGGCGGCGCCGGTGCTGCCCCGGCGTACACCGTCGGGCCGGTGAAGAAGCCCGGCAAGGAGTCCAAGGGCCCCGACGGTGGTGGTCAGGTTCCCACCGAGACGACCAGCGCACCCTCGAAGCGTCCCAACGACCTGCAGCAGGCGACGTCCGGGACGTCGACGTCGCACACACCGTGGGGCTGGATCCTGGGCGGGGTGGGCCTGCTCGTCGTGCTCGTCGGCATCTCGCTGGTGCCCGGGGCGGTGCGGCGCGGTCGACGGAACCAGCGCCTGGAGGGAGGGGCCGAGGAGGCGTGGCTCGAGCTCCGCGACACGGCCATCGATCTCGGCGTCGGGTGGCCGGCCTCTCGGTCACCGCACGAGACGGGCTACCTGCTGGCGGCGTGGTTCGGCCCCGAGCCGGAAGGCGCTCCGCTGGTGCGGCCACCGCGCGGACGCGGGCTGGCACCCGGAGCCGAGGACGCGCTCGACCGGATCGTGCTCACGCTGGAACGCGTGCGCTACGCGAAGTACGCCGACGACGTACCCGGCGCTCTCGCCGAGGACGTGCGCACCTGCATCACCTCGCTCGAGCACGGCTGCACCCGGGCCACGCTGCGGCGTGCTCGCTGGTTCCCGCGCTCGTTGTTCGGCCGGAGCAGGCGAGCCGCGATGGCCGACCTGGAGCGCGAGCCGGAGGCGGTCGCCGCCGGCGGCGTCATCGACCACGTGGGCTGATCGCACGTCATCGCCGGCCACGGCTCCGTGCGCAGGAGCGTCGGCGACGGGCCGCGTGCCGCGTGCCGCGTGCCGCGTGCCGCGATATGCGAGAGCCCCGGCCAGGCCGGGGCTCGGGAGGGTGAGGAAGGAGCGTCAGGCTTCGTTGTCGTGCCGACGGCGCCACGGGGAGCCGAAGCGGTCGAGCATCGAGCCGGGCTGCTGGTGACGGACGGCGGGGCTGTGGCTGCTGGACGGGCCGCGGATGGCGGCCATCCCGACCGTCGCGGCGGCGAGCATGATCACGAAGCCGAGCACGCCGACCAGCGTGATGCGGCCGATGGCACCGGCCATCAGGACACCGAGGCCGGCCACGAAGCAGATGCCGGCGAGGATCGCCCGGCGCCGGGCGGCGCGGCGCAGGTTCGTACCGCGGAGGGTGGAGGCGAGCTTCGGGTCCTCTTGCACAAGAGCGCGTTCCATCTGCTCTAGCGCTCGCAACTCTTCCTCGGAGAGCGGCACGGGAACCTCCTCTCGCGCGATGACGCCTTCATGGTCAGTGTAAGCAGCCGCATGGGCATCCGGTAGGCGGCCCGATGAAATTGTGACTATCTCTCTCGTGCCCCGGGTCCTCGGTCCCATGCATGACCCCCGCCCGGGGGTCTGCGAAGGGTCAGGTGAGCAGGCTGGCGGGACGGACGGCGTCGGCGCCGAACCTGCGGGCGACCCGGTCGGCGGCACGGTCGGCCTCGGACCAGCCGTGCTCGCGCTGGCCGAGGACCAGCTGCCGATGGACGCGCTCACGCGGCACCAGCCCCTCGAGCCGCACCCCCACCAGCCGGATGCGCGCACGCTGCAACCCGAGCGCGTCGTAGGAGCGCACCGCCTCGCGGAAGATCTCCTGGGTCACGTCGGTCGCCTCGCCGAGGGTGCGCGACCGGGTGATCGTGGTGAAGTCGGCGAACCGGACGGTGATCGTGATCGTGCGACCGGCGACGCCGGCGACGCGCATCCGGGTCGTGACCCGGTCGGTGAGCCGGAGCAGCTCGCGGACGACCACGGCACGGTCGTCGGTGTCGTGTCCGAAGGTCTCGCTGGCGCCCATGGACTTGTCGGGCTCACCGAGATAGGTGAACGAGCTGGAGTTGCGGGCGACCACCTGCCGGTCGTCGATGCCCCAGGCGAGGTCGTGGAGATGCCGGCCGAGATGGTCGCCGACCGCACGCTGCAGCGTGCGCACCGGCGTGTGTGCGATGTCGCCGACGGTGACCAGCCCGAGCCGGTGGAGCAGCTCGGTGGTCTTCTCTCCGACGCCGTACAGCTCGCCGACGTCGAGCGGGTGGAGCAGCGTGGTCACCGACGACGGACCGCACACGAACACCCCGTCTGGCTTGGCCCAGCGACTCGCCATCTTGGCCATCGTCACCGACGCGGCGACCCCCACGGAGCAGGTGATGCCCTGCTCGTCGTGGATCGTGGCGCGGAGCCACTCGGCGATCTCGACCGGTGTGCCGAGGCGACGGGTCGACCCGCGGACGTCGAGGAACGCCTCGTCGAGCGAGAGCACCTCGACCAGCGGGGTGACCCGGCGGAAGGTCTCCATCACCGACGACGAGATCGTGGTGAACGTGTCGAAGTCGGGAGGGACCACCTCGGCCGCGGGGCACATCCGGCGGGCGCGGGTCATCGGCATCCCGGAGCGGACGCCGGTCCGCCGGGCGAGGTAGTCGGCCGACAGCACCACACCGCGGTAGCCGCCGCCGACGATGACCGGGACCCCTCGCAGCTCGGGCCGGTCGCGGACGACGACGCTGGCGTAGAAGGCGTCCATGTCGACGTGGAGGATCGGCGTCTCGGTGGTGTCGCGGGTCATCGCCGGCCTCCGGGTCGGATGGCCGGCGTACGACGAGGAGCGGCGCGTGGGTCAGGAACGGTGGGCGAGCAGGTGGACCTGCGTGGCCAGCGGGAGGTACTCGGGCCGAGCGGCAACGGCCTGCTCCAGCTCGACCAGCGCCGCCGAGGCACCCGGCTCGAGGTCGAGCAGCGAGCCGGGAACCAGGTCGGTGAACACCCGGACCGCGTGCACGGTGTCGACGACGAACCCGGCGCCGCTCGCCAGGTCGGTGAGCTCGTCGGTGGTGTAGCGACGACCGCTGCGCCCGCCCGGGGTCGAGTGGTCGGTCGGCTCGAGCAGGGACAGTGCCTGCTGGAAGTGGCCGGCCATCGCGCGGGCGACGACGGCGGCGTGGCGTTGGGCGGCCAGCAGGCTGAGCACTCCCCCGGGACGCACGACGCCGGCCAGGGTCGCCAGAGCGCCGGCCGGGTCGTCGACGACCTCGAGCACGCCGTGGCACAGGACCACGTCGGCACTGGCGGGACCGACGACGTCGAGCAGGGTGGACAGGTCGCCCTGCCGGCCGGTGACCGCGACGTCGTGCTCGCGCGCCCGGCGGTCGAGGGCCGCCAGGGCGTCGGGGCTGGGGTCGACCACGGTGACCCGGTGACCGAGCACGCCGATCCGGACCGCGAGACCGCCGGTGCCGCCGCCGATGTCGAGGACGTCGCGCGGCTCCCCCTCCCCTCGACCGAGGAGGCTCTCGAGCTCGGCCCAGACCACGGCGCTGCGGGTGCTGCCCCGGCCCGCGGGCTCGTTCGCCATGTGCCGACCCTAGCCGGGCACGACGGAGGAGTGCCGGGCGTGGGGAGGCAGGTCGAGCAAGCCTGCGACCGAGCCAGCGAGGTCGCAACGGCGCGTCGAGACCCAGTCTTCCTAGCCGGGCACGACGGAGGAGTGCCGGGCGTGGGGAGGCAGGTCGAGCAAGCCTGCGACCGAGCCAGCGAGGTCGCAACGGCGCGTCGAGACCCAGTCTTCCTAGCCGGGCACGACGGAGGAGTGTCGGGCGTGGGGAGGCAGTTCGAGCAAGCCTGCGACCGAGCCAGCGAGGTCGCAACGGCGCGTCGAGACCCAGCCCCGAATGATCGTGGGGTGGAGCGCGTCCGACCGATCATCCCGGGCTCCCGGGGCTGCGGTGCCACAGGTTTCGAGACGGCTCGTCCCTCGCCTCCTCAACCCAAGGCTTGCGGGCGACGTCCTTGACCGCTTCACCGGGCGGCTTCACGTCGGCGTACGGCGACATCTGGAAGCCGCTGGAGTGGACCAGCACCCGGTGCTGGACGATCTCCTCCAGCTCGGGGCGCTCGGCGAGCCGGGTGCGGACCGCGTCGATGCCCTCGCGCTCCCAGAGCCCGAAGAGATCGGCCAGCGGCCAGGCACCGGTGGCGCGCAGCGAGATGCCGCGGTGGCCGGTCCGCCGGACCTCGCCGCGGACCACCAGCAGCCAGGAGTCGAACACGGTGGCGGCGTAGGGGCCCTGGGCGTCCTCGAAGAACGTCGCGTCGATCGGGCCGGTGCCGTCGTCGAGGGTCAGGAACACCACGCGCCGGCCGGACCGGACCGGCGGGGTCTGGGTGGCGACCTTGACCCCGGCGACCAGGATCTCCGACCTGCTGCGCTGGCGGAGGAGGTCGCGGCTGCGGACCGCGCCGAGGGCGTCGAGGAAGTCGGCGTAGGTGTCGACGACGTGCCGGCTGGCGTCGAGGCCGAGGATCTCCAGCTCGGCGCGCATCCGCTCCTCGGCGGTCATCTCGGGGAGCCCGCTGACGTGCTCCTGCGGCTCGCCGGCGTCACCGCCGAGGTCGAGGGTCAGCTGCACCGAGGTGACCGGTCGCGGGTCGGCCGCGGCGCGCGACTGGGCGGCCGCCTTGGCCCACACCCCCTGGGTGCCCAGGGGGTGGCGCTCGAGCGGGACCGAGCCGGCGCGGGCACCGGGGTCGGTGCTGGTGCGGGCGGCGGCCTCCTCGACCCGGACGTCGGCGGGCCGGGGCGCCGGCGTCCTCCGTCTGCCCGCCGCCAGCCCGCGCGCGCGTCCGGCGCGCTGGACCGCCCGGGCGTGCCGATCGAGCTCGGCGACCTGGAGCAGGAGGTCGCGGCGGGTGATCCTGGTCCGCCGGCGGACGCCGGGAAGGCCGGTGGTCCCGATGCCGTAGACGGAGTCGAACCCCCCGGCCAGCACCAGCCGCTCGGCGATCGGGCGCGAGACCTGCGCGCGGTGCCAGAAGTCGGTCAGCGAGTGGTAGGGGCGGGCGGCGACGATGCGCTCGACCTCGCCGGCGTTGATGCCCTTGACCTCCGCCAGCGCCAGCCGGATGCCCCAGGCACGGCCGTCGGGCCAGCCGCGCTCCGACGGGTCGGGCCGCGAGGTCTGGCCGAGCACGATCGGCGGGGGCTCGTCCAGCGACGACATCCGCTCGACGACGTACTCCTTCTCCGAGGCGTTCACGTCGAGGCCGAGGACCGCGATGCCGCACTGGCGGGCGTCCTCGAGGATCAGCCGCTTCGGGTACATGCCGGGGTCGTGGGTCAGCACCCCGGCCAGGAAGTGCGCCGGGTAGTGCGCCTTGAGCCACGCCGACTGGTAGGTCGGCAGCGCGAACGCCGCGGCATGGGCCTTGCAGAACCCGAACGACGCGAACGCCTCGATCACCTTCCAGACCTTCTCGACCACCGGAAGGGGGTAGCCGCGGCCGAGCGCCGCCGGGAAGAACCAGAGCTTGGTCTCGGCCATCCCCTCGACGTCGCCGAGGGCCCGGCGCTTCTCGTCGGCCTCGGCGTTGGTGACCCCGCCGAACTGGGCGATCATCTCGATCACCTGCTCGTGGAAGACCACCACGCCGTTGGTCTCGCGCAGGATCGGGCGCAGGTCGTCGTGGAGGTACGTCGTCTCCGACCAGCCGTGCTTGGCCTCGAGGTAGGGCGTGATCATGTCGCTCTTGACCGGCCCCGGCCGGAACAGCGAGATGTCGGCGATGATCTGCTCGAAGGTCTCGATGCCGGACTTGCCGACCAGCTCGCGCTGACCCGGCGACTCGATCTGGAACACCCCGAGCGTGCGGGCCTGGCTGATCATGTGGAACGTCGCCGGGTCGTCGAACGGCACCTGCTCCTCGTCGTCGAGGTCGATCTCGACGCCGTCGGTGTGGCGGACCAGCTCGATCGCGTGGGCCATCGAGGACTGCATCCGGATGCCGAGCACGTCGAGCTTGAGCAGCCCGAGGTCCTCCACGTCGTCCTTGTCGAACTGGCTCATCGGGAACCCGACGAAGCTGGCCTCGACCGGTGTGCGGTCGAGCAGGGTCGCGTCGGAGAGCAGCACCCCGCAGGGATGGACGGCGATGTGGCGCGGCAGCCCGTCGAGCCGCTCGACGAGGTCGAAGAACAGGTCGAGCCGCTCGTGGTCGAGACCGGCCGCCCGCAGCTCGGGCAGGTCGCGCATCGCCATCCGGGCGTCGCGGGCGCGGATGTGGGGGAAGGCCTTGGCGATCGCGTCGGTCTCGCCGGGCGGCATCCCGAGCGCGGCGCCGACGTCGCGGACGGCGTGACGGACGCGGTAGGTGTCCATCATCGAGACGCACACGCAGCGCTCGCCGCCGTAGCGGTCGAGGATCGCGCGGTAGATGTCCTCGCGCCGGGCGGACTCGACGTCGATGTCGATGTCGGGCAGCGAGGCGCGCAGCGGCGAGAGGAACCGCTCCATCAGCAGGCCGTGTCGGATCGGGTCGACCCCGGAGATGCCGAGCAGGTAGTCGACCAGCGAGCCGGCGCCCGAGCCGCGGCCGGCGCAGCGCACTCCCATCTCGCGGATCAGGTCGGTGACGTCGCCGACGGTCAGGAAGTACGACGCGTAGCCCAGCCCGCGGATCATCTCCAGCTCGTCGTCGAGGCGCTTCCAGATGCGCTGTCGCGGTGCCGAGCCGTAGCGGTGTCCGACCGCTCCCTCGCAGCGGGCACGGAGCTGGTCGTCGGCCGGCGAGCCGCTGAGGAAGGACGGACGGACCGCGACGGACCCCGCCCTCGCGACCTCGAACTCCGGGAAGTGCACCTCGCCCAGTCCGAGGTCGGCGCGCGGGTCGAGGGCGCACCGGTCGGCGACCTGCCGGGTGCGGGCGAGCAGCCGGTGGGCCTCGATGTCGGTGTCGCCGAGCCCGGACAGCCGGGCGATCTCCTCGGCCATCTCGAGCATCTGCTTGCCGGACTTGAGGAAGCCCTCGGCGTTCGCCCGGTCCACGTGGCGACGGTCGAGGGCGACCAGCCGGCGCGCGGCGTCGAGGACGTCGACGACCGGGGCGTCGCGGCGGTCGGCGTACCGCACGGCGTTGGTCAGCACGCTGCCGAGCCCCGCGCTGCGGGCGAACCCCGCCATCCGGGCGGCATGGGGCGTGGTGCCCGGACCCCAGACGCTGGCACCGGTCTGGGGCAGCCGGTGGGAGACCAGCTCGACGAGGAGGTTCTCTCCCGGGACCACCTCGCGCCACGGCGCCAGGGCGCGGTGGGCCAGGTCGTCGCGGCGACGGACCAGCGCGGCCCCGACCTCGGAGGACGGCCCGAGCAGCACCACGACGTCACCGCTCTCGAGCCAGGGCGCGAGCATCGTCAGGTCGGCGACCGGGTCACCCCGCTCCCCCGCCAGCTGGACGGCGGAGACCAGCCGGCACACCGCCGCCCACCCGGCCCGCCCACCGGCGTGGCTCGCGTCGGCCAGGAAGGTCACCCGCGGCACCAGCCGGTCGTCGCGGAACGCGCCACCGCGCACCGGGGTGCGCGGGTGGTCTCGAGCCAGGCGCGGGACGCCCTCCTCCACCACCGGGGAGACCGCGAGGTCGACCCCGAGCACCGGCCGGAGGCCGTGGGCCAGGCACGCCTTCGCGTGCTTGACCGCGCCGTAGGTGCCGTCGCGGTCGGTGAGGGCGAGGGTGTCCATCTCGTGCTCGGCCGCGCGCTCGGCGAGCGTGTGGGGATGGGAGGCGCCGTACTGCCGGGAGTAGCCCGACGCCACGTGCAGGTGGACGAAGGGGTCCATCGCGGTCTGTGCCGGCCGTCGTCAGCCGGCGCGGGTGCGACGGGCCGGCTCGACCAGGACGCAGAGCTGGGGCGAGGCGGCGTGAGGGACCAGACCCAGTGCCTGCTCGACCACGGCCAGGAACCGGTCGGCGTCGCGGACCAGGTCGTCGGCCTCGCGCTCGGTGACCGCGCGGGTGGAGCCCGCCTCCGCGGCGGCCCGCTTGGCCGCGCCCGCGGCGAAGAACGTCGCCCACTCGGCCAGCTCGGGGGCGACCTCGCTCAGCAGCACCCAGGCGTTCTTCTGCGGGCGGCGACGACCTGCCGAGGATCCGGCCGGCCGGGCGCGCGCGGCCAGCAGCGCGGCCGCGGCACGCAGCGCGGCGACGTGGGCACAGGCGTAGCGGGTCGGCACGTCGGGCGCGACCACCGCCTCGCGCAGGGACTCGGCCGCGCGGGCGAGGTAGGAGTGGGTGGTCGCCGGCAGGGAGAACGGGCCGATCGGCTCGGGACGGGTGCTCGTGGATCGCTCAGCCATCGCGGACTCCCCCTCAGTCCGCGCAGCCGACGAGCGCCCAGCGACCGTCGCTCCAGTCGAAGGCGAGGTCGAAGACGCCGCCCCCGTCGCCGGCCCCGACGGGTCCGCCGTGGTCGACGGCAGTGTCGACAGCGGTGTCGACGGCGGTGTCGACGGCGGTGGGTCGGCCCGGACCGCGGCCGGCCTCGACCCGCCACAGCTCGCGCTCCCCCAAGAGGTCGGCGGCTCCGGTGCGGATCGAGCCCGGAGCCGGGTCCGGGTCCGGGTCGTCGGAGCCGATCACCGCCCGGGCCCCGCCGGACTGCCACCACGGGCCGGTCTCCACCCAGTGGGCGATCACCGCCCGCACCTTCCACAGCCGCCCCCGCCACAGGAACTGCTCGGGACCCTCCACCCCCGACACCAGACCCATCCGGGTCTCGACCGGGTCGTCGTACCGCCTCATGCCCGCTCCCTTCGCCATCGCTGTGCCTCGTGCGTGCGGTCGACCCCGGATCCGGCCCGGGGCGAGCGGGGGTCGAGGTCGCCCGCCCCGGAGCCGGATGATCGAACATGTGTTCGAACACCTCGAAGGTACACCGACCCACGGACATGCGCCAGAGGCCGGGAGCGGCTGGGGAGAAAGTCAGGCGGCGGGGTCGGATCCCACGCCCGGGGCGGCCAGGAAGGCGCGGGTGTCGGGATGCCAGAGGCAGAAGGCGGCCACGCCCTCCATGAGCAGCGAGACCAGCGCCACGACCACGAAGACCGGCGGCGGCGCGAGCACGATGCCGAGCGCGATGCTGGCGTACGCCGCGCCGACCAGCAGCGCGAACAGCCCGAGCTGGCCCCACCGGTGCCGCAGCCGCAGCATCGCGCCGAGCACCCACACCAGCATCGCCCCGACCACGAGCATCGTGGCGGCCACCGGCAGGAACGACGGCGGCGCGTACCCGGCGCGCTCCAGGGCGTCGCGGCCGCCCTGGTCGAACACCTCGCGCGCTCCCTCGTGCCCCGAGGCCCACGCGCCGATCACGTCGTCCCGGAAGATCCACAGCAGCACGACCAGCAGGGCCATCACCAGGACCAGGGCCCACGAGGCCCGGATCGCGAGCTCCACCGACCGCGGCACCACGAGCCGCGGGTCGGGGCCCGATCCCGCCGGCGCGGTCACGGACCCTTCGTCGGCAGGGGTCACGGGCCGCTGATCCACGTCCGTCCCTTCCGGCTAGGGTTGCGGCGCATGAGCGCCTCCGAGCCTGCAGCGGTCACCCGGTTCAAGGAGGCCCACTCCGCCGCGGGAGGCGGGGGCCGCGTGGTCATCCTGCCAGACAGCGTGCACACCGCCGCCCTGGCCGCCGAGGCGCTGGGCTGCGAGGTGGGCGCGATCGCGAACAGCCTGCTGTTCGATGCCGAGGGCAGCCCGGTCCTGATCCTCACCTCCGGCTCGCACCGGGTGGACACCGCCGCGACCGCCGGGCGGATCGGCGTACCGGCCCTGAAGCGGGCGACTCCCGAGTTCGTCCGCGAGCACACCGGCCACGTGATCGGCGGGGTGTCACCGCTGGGCCATCCCTCCCCCGTCCCGACCTACCTCGACGTCGCGCTCCGGCGGTACGACGAGATCTGGGCCGCCGCCGGTCATCCCGCAGCCGTCTTCTCCACGACGTACGACGAGCTGCTGGCCATGACCGGCGCCACCGAGATCGAGGTCGACTGACCCGGGCGTCAGCCCCGTCATCGCAGCGAGGACCACGTGGAGATCTGGATCAACCCGGCCTGCAGCAAGTGCCGCACGGCGCTGGCGGACCTCGACGCGGCCGGGGTGGAGTACACCGTGCGGCGCTACCTCGACGACCCGCCGACCCGGGCCGAGCTCGAGGCCGTGGTGGCCCGCCTCGGCCTCGAGCCGTGGGACGTCGCGCGGCCGAAGGAGTCCGCCGAGGAGGGGTTGACCTTCCCTCGGGACGCCGGCCACCGCGACGAGTGGCTCGACGGCCTGGCCGCCCACCCCCGCGCCATCCAACGCCCGATCATCACCGCCGCGGACGGCACCACGGTGATCGGCCGCGACCCGGACTCCGTCGCGACGGCGATCGAGCACGAAGCCGGATAGGCAGGGACCCGTGAGCGCACTGGCGTTCGTGTTCTCCAGCGGCTGGGCGAGCGGTCTGAACTGCTACCTCGTCGTCCTGGTGCTCGGCGTCGCCGACCGCGTGCACGACACCGAGCAGGTGCCGAACGTCCTCCAGCGGTGGGACGTGCTCGGCGTCGCGGCCCTGCTGTACGCGATGGAGTTCGTCGCCGACAAGATCCCGTACGTCGACTCCACCTGGGACGCCGTCTCCACCGCGATCCGCCCGACCGCCGGCGCCGTGGTCGGCGTGCTCCTCGCCGGGCAGGCCGACTCGCTCAACGGCGCGGTCGCGGCGGTCGTCGGCGGCGGCACGGCCCTGCTCTCGCACGCCGTGAAGACCGGCGCCCGACTCGCGATCAACTCCTCGCCGGAGCCGGTCACCAACATCGGCGCCAGCCTCCTCGAGGACCTCGCGGTGCTGGGCGTGGTGTGGTTCGCCATCGAGCACCCGCGGGCCGCCGCCGCGATCGCGGCCGTCCTGCTGGTGGCCGGGCTCGTCCTGCTCTACTCGCTCGGCCGGCTGGTCCGTCGCGGCTGGCGCCGATGGAAGAGCCGCGACCGGATCGCCGACCCGGCCTGACCGCACCGGGCGCACCACCTAGGGTGCGCCCATGGCGCGGGTGGTGGTGATCGGCGGCGGCTTCGCCGGCCTCGCCTCCGCGCTCCGCCTGGCCAAGCTCGGCCACGAGGTCAGCCTGGTCGAGGAGCGCGAACCGGGTGGTGTCCTCGTGCCCGTGACGGCCGACGGCTTCGCCTGGGACACCGTCACCCACACTCTTCTTCCCGCGGTCGTGCGCGACCTGTTCCACAAGACCGGTCGTCCGCTGGACCGCGAGCTGGAGCTCACCCAGCTCGACTGCCTGCGCGAGCACTGGTTCGAGGACGGGTCGTCGCTCGTGCTCTCGGCGGGCCGGACCGCCCAGCTCGAGGCGTTCGACTCGCTGCGTCCGGGGCTCGGCGAGCGCTGGCTCGCGCACGTCGACGCCTACGCCGACGACTGGGACGTGGTCCGGCGCCAGTACGCCGAGGCCCCGTGGGACCCCGACCGGGTGTCCCCCGAGCTCGCCGCGCGACTGGACTCCCGGGAGTCGCTGCGCAAGCGGCTGCGGCAGCGGCTGCCGGACCAGCGGGCGCGCCTCGTCGCGGCTCAGCCGTTCGCGGCCGACGGCCACGACCTCCGCGATGTGCCCGCCTGGGCGGGACTCACGACGTACCTCGAGCAGCGGTTCGGCGCCTGGGCGTTCACCGGCGGCACGGTCGCGTTGCTCGACGCGTTGGTACGCCGGCTCGACACCCGCGGCGTCAGCGTCGTGCGCGGCCGCGCCCGGGACGTCGTGGTCCGCGACGGGCGGGCGGTGGGTGTCACCACGACCGCGGGCGAGCTCGACGCGGAGGCCGTCGTCTGCGCGGTCGACCCACGCTCGCTTCCGGCGCTGGCCGACGCGGTCCGGCGGACGACGCCGGCGATCCCCGCGTCCACGACGTACCTGGGCCTCGCCGGCGAGGTGCGCGACCTCCCCCACGAGCTCGTCGTCCACGGCGACCCGACCCTGCGGCTGCGGACCCTCGGTCGCGCGCCCGCGGGCCGGCACGCGTGGACCGTGGAGCGACGGGGGAAGCGGGACGAGGACCCGGTGGCGGCCCTGGTCCGGCACGGACTCGTCGCGCGCGACCAGGTGGTGACGCGCCTCGACCTCTCGCCGCGCGAGCTGGTGGAGCGCTGGGGTGGGTCGCCCCTCGGCGTGCAGTGGCAGGGGCGCGGCACGGTCCGCCGGCGGCTCGGTCCGCGCACACCGGTCGCGGGGGTGTACGCCGCCGGCGCGCACGCGACCCCGGGGTCGGGGCTGCCGTACGCCGGGCTCTCGGCCGCACTGGTCGCTCAGCTGGTGGGTCCCGCCTAGCGGGTTGTCACCGGCTGCCGTCCCTCGGCGCCGGCCAGGACGGCCCGCGTGGTCGTCCGCCGGCCGGACCCGGACCCACGTCGGCCGATCCGACCCGATCCGACCCGCTCCGCGCAGGAGCGTCAGACCGCGATCTTCAGCGCCGCGAAGATCTCGCGCGTCGCCTTGGAGCGGTTCAGGGTGTAGAAGTGCAGGCCGGGTGCCCCGGCCGCGAGGAGGTCCTGGCAGAGCTCGGTGGCGATGGCGATGCCCTCGGCGCGCAGTGCGGCCGGGTCGTCCTCGAGCGGCAGGAGCCGGTCGAGCGTCTCGCGCGGCATCTCGCGCCCGGACAGCCGCACCATCGTCCGCATCGAGCTCAGGTTGAGGATCGGCATGATGCCCGGGACGATCGGGAAGTCCGCGCCGGCCTCGGCCGCACGGCGTACCAGGCCGGTGTAGTCGTCCGCGCGGAGCACCATCTCGGTGATCGCGAACTCGGCACCCGCGTCGTACTTGGCCCTCAGCACCCGCGCGTCGTGGTCCAGGGTCGGGGCGTCGCGGTGGCCCTCGGGGAACGCCGCGACGCCGACCGAGAAGCCGTGGCCATCGAGGAAGGCGACCAGCTCCGCGGCGTACTCGAGGCCACCCGGGGTCGACTCCCACGGTGTCCCGGGACCGCCCGGGGGGTCACCACGCAGGGCCAGCACGTTGCGGATGCCGGCCCGCCGCAGGTCGCCGGCGATCGCGGACAGCTCGTCGCGGGTGTGCCCGACGCAGGTCAGGTGCGCCATCGGGAGGAGCGAGGTCTCCTCGGCGATCCGCCGGGTGATCGCGACCGTGCGTTCGCGCGTGGTGCCGCCCGCGCCGTACGTCACCGAGACGAACGTGGGGTGCAGACCCTCCAGCTCGCCGATCGACCGCCACAGCACCTCTTCGCCCTCGGCGTCCTTCGGCGGGAAGAACTCGAACGAGAACGAGCGCTCCCCGCTGCGGAGGAGCTGTCCGATGGCCGAGGAATCGGGCATGCCGGTGAGTCTAGGGAGCGGGCACGCGTGACCGGGGCCTCGTCCGGGTCGTGGTGACCCACTCCCTAGGCTCGGCTCGTGACGGACACCGCGTGGGACCCGGCCGCGTTCCGCGCGCGGGTGCAGGCGGCGCTCGACGACTTCCTCGACGAGCAGGCCGAGCGGCTGGCGCCCCTCGGCGAGGACGCGGCGCGTCTGCTCGCCGAGGCGCGCGCCGTCACCTCGGGCGGGAAGCGGTTCCGGGCGGCGTTCTGCTACTGGGGCCACCACGCGGTCGCGGGACCGTCGTACGACGAGTCGGTGGACGACGCGCTGGTGCGAGCTTGCGCATCGCTCGAGCTCCTGCACGCCAGCGCGCTCGTGCACGACGACTACATGGACGCCTCCGACACCCGTCGCGGTCGTCCCGCGACCCATCGCGGCTTCGCGTCCCGGCACCGCGCCGAGGCGTGGCGTGGCGACCCCGAGCAGTACGGCGCCTCCGCGGCGATCCTGGTCGGTGACCTGCTGCTGAGCCTGTCCGACGAGCTGCTCCGTCACTGCGGACTGCCGACCGAGCACGTCGTGCGCGCCCTCGACGTGTTCGACCGCTGCCGGTCGGAGGTGATCACGGGCCAGTTCCTCGACGTGTCGGTGCAGGCGCGCGGCGTCGCCGACGTCGACGCCGCGATGACCGTGCTGCGCTACAAGTCGGCGAAGTACTCCATCGAGCGGCCCCTCCACATCGGCGCCGCCCTGGCCGGCGGGTCGGACCGGCAGCTCGCTCTGCTGAGCGCGTTCGGGCTGCCCCTCGGCGAGGCCTTCCAGCTGCGCGACGACCTGCTCGGGGTCTTCGGCGACCCGTCCGCCACCGGGAAGCCGGCCGGCGACGACCTGGTCGAGGGCAAGCGGACGGTGCTCGTCGCCCTGGCTCTCGACGGCGCCTCGGACGCCGACGCCGCGCGGCTCGACGCCGCACTCGGGACCGCGCTGACCGACGCCGACGTCGCCGAGCTGCGTCGGATCATCGACGACTCCGGCGCCCACGCGCAGGTCGAGCAGGTGATCGGCGAGCTGGCCGCGACGGCGACCACCGCCCTCGCCGCTGCCGACCTGGACCCGCGAGCCCGCGACGTACTCCTGGAGCTCGCGAAGGCCGCCACCGATCGGGTGGTGTGAGTGCGGCTGGGTCGCGGCCTCAGTCGAGGGACGGGACCCCGGGGACGTCCGGGCCGTCGCCCCGGAGGAGGACGGCGAAGCGGCCGCCCTTGTCGGCGTTGACCCGGCCGCCGAGCACCGACAGGGCGACCGAGAACGCGCGATGGTCCTCGCGGGCCAGCGGTCCCCAGCCGTCCCAGAGCACGACCCACCCCTCGCTGTCTCCGGCGGTGATGTCGCCGAGGCAGTCGGCCAGGGCGTCGAAGTTCTGCCCGTAGTACTCCGGGAAGCCCAGCGCCTCGCCCACCTCGGCGAGGAACTCCGCCTTCGTGGTGTGGTGCCATCCGTCGACCACGGCGAACCGCCAGCCGGCGTGCTCGACCGTGTGGCGTACGTCGTCCGCCGGGAAGTGCCCGTGCCAGCGGTAGATCCCCGGCTCGACGTGATGTGCCAGGAGCCCGGCCAGTCCGCTCATGGGGAGATCCTCTCGAACGATCGGTAGTGGTCGTCGGTCCAGTACAGCTCGCCACCCGAGCCCTCGATGATTCTCCGGGCGCCGCGGTCGCTGGCACCCGGGGTGGGCACGGTGTACTCGTGGTAATAGCCCGACGACTCGTCCGGGAGCAACCCCTCGCGGTTCTCGAAGACGATCCCGTCGCGGTCGTACGGGAAGGGTCCGCCCGCCTCGATCAGGTCGACCGTCCGCGCCGCCTCCGGCGGGAGCTCGGACAGCGCCACCCGCGGCAGGTCGGTGGGGTCGGCGTCGCCCGCGCGGCCGCCGCCGGAGAAGCCGCCGCCCTGGTTGAGCGCCCAGGTCAGCACCGCCAGGGCGAGCACGGCGACGAGCCCGAGCCAGAGTCGCCCCCGGGCCGGGGTCGGCTCAGAAGCCCATGGCCTGCGCACGCCGCTTGACCTCCGAGCCGCGGTTCTCCCGGAGGGCGTCGATGGGGCGACCCGGGAGGTCGGCGTCGAGGAACAGCCAGGCGATGCACTCCCGGTCGTCGTACCCGCCGTCGTGGAGCACCGTGAGGAGCCCGGGCAGACCCTTGAGGACGAGCCCGTCGTCGTCGAGGAACGCCGCCGGCACCCGCGGACCGGCCCCCGGCACGGGGACCGCACCGGCCAGCTCGTGGGTCTTGATCATCGTGCGCACCTTGGCCGGGGTGACCTCCAGGATCCGGGCGACCTCGGACCAGTCCAGCCACTCGTCGACGAGCTGGGACAGGTCGGCATCGGCGAGCGACGTCATGGCGCCAACTCTGTCACGCCCGGTGTGGCCGGCGGCTCGGTGGTCTCGACCGGCGCGACCCAGGCACGATCGGGTGGCGATCGGGAGCCGATCCGGTGGAGATCCGGTGGAGATCCGGTGGCGATCGGCGACGAGGGGACGTCGTACGGCGCGCCGGTCGGTCGGTGAATCGGGCTCCGGCGCGGTGATCCGTAGGATGGGCGGGCCGGGTCACTTCCCCGACCGGTGTATGGAGGGTCGACGTGGAGACAGACACGCGCGCCCAGGCGGGCGGCGCCACCGTCGTCGACCCCGTGACCGGGCACCTCCTGGACGGCCGCTACCGGATCGGGCGGCGCATCGCCCGCGGCGGGATGGCCAGCGTCTACGAGGCGCTCGACCTCCGGCTCGACCGCACCTGCGCGGTCAAGATCATGCATCACGGGCTGGGCGACGACGTCGCGTTCTCCGAGCGGTTCAAGCGCGAGGCCCGGGCCGCGGCGCGGCTCAACCACCCCCACGTGGTCAACGTCTTCGACCAGGGCGACGACCCCGAGCTCGACGGCGGCACCCTGTACCTGGTCATGGAGCTGGTCGCCGGGCACACGCTCCGCGACGTGATCCGCGACGAGGCCCCGATGCAGCCGGCCCGCGCGCTGGCCCTGATGGAGCCGATCGTGTCCGCGCTCGCCATGGCCCACCGGTCGGGCCTGATCCATCGCGACATCAAGCCGGAGAACGTGCTGATCGCCGACGCCCACTCCGGCGGCCGGGTCAAGGTCGCCGACTTCGGGCTCGCCAAGGCCGTCAGCGCCGACACCCAGCACACCGCGACCGGTGGCGTCATCATCGGCACCGTCTCCTACCTGGCCCCCGAGCTGGTGGTCGACGGCACCAGCGACGCGCGCGCGGACGTGTACGCCGCCGGCGTCGTGCTCTACGAGCTGCTCACCGGCGAGAAGCCGCACGCCGGCGAGTCCCCGATCGCGGTCGCCTACAAGCACGTCCACGAGGACGTGCCGCCGCCGTCTCGGCTCGCGCCCGGCGTCCCGGCGTACGTCGACGCCCTGGTCGCCCGCGCCACGGCCCGCGACCGCGCCCAGCGGCCGGCCGACGCCGGTGTGCTGCTCCACCAGCTGCACCGCGTCTCGCAGGCCCTGGCCGGAGGTGTCTGGGACGACGAGGAGCTGACCGCCGACCTCGCCCTCCCACCCGCCATCGCGCAGCCGGAGGCTCAGCCCGACGGGCCGGTCAGCGACGACACGAACGCCTTCGAGATCCTCCCGATCTCACCGCCGACCGAGCCGATCGCCCAGCCGTTCACCCGGGACTCGGGACCGGCGGTCTTCGAGCCGCAGGTGCTCGAGGTCCCGCCGAGCGAGCCACCGGTCCGGATCCGGCCGGCCTCGGCCCGGCCGCGCCGCCCGCGCCGCGGCCCGCTCCTGCTGGTGGTGGCGCTGGTGATCGCGCTCGCTGCCGGCATCGGCGCCTACTGGTTCGGCTGGGCCCGCTACACCGCGACCCCGGGCGTGATCGGGCTGACCCAGAAGGCCGCGGTCGCCAAGCTCGACAAGGCCGGGCTCGACGTCCGGATCGGGACGCCGGCGTACTCCGAGGAGGTCGCGAAGGGCCACGTCGTCGGCACCGACCCCGGGGCCGGGGCGCGGGTGCTGGACCACGGCACGGTGACCCTGACCGTCTCGCTCGGCAAGGAGCGCTACTCGGTCCCGAACGTCCGGAAGATGACCGTCGACCAGGCGCAGGACGCCCTGCGGCAGGCACACCTCGCCTACGGCCGGTCGTTCCAGCGCTACAGCCCCTTCCCCCAGGGCATGGTCCTCGGCAGCAACCCGCAGGCCGGGCGCCGCGAGCCGCCCGGGTTCCAGGTCGACCTGGTCGTGAGCCGGGGGCCGAAGCCGATCCACGTCCGCGACTGGCAGGGCAGGAGCGCCGACCGCGCGGTGCAGGCGCTCCGGGCCCAGCACCTGCAGGTGGACACCAGCCGGCAGGAGTACTCCGACACGATCGCCGCGGGTCACGTCATCGCCCAGGACCCGCCGTTCGGCAAGGTGCTGCACCGCGGGGACACCGTCTCGCTCACGGTGTCGAAGGGCCCGCACCTCGTGCAGGTCCCCGGCGACCTCCGGGGCATGGGGATCCAGGACGCGAAGGCGGCCCTCGTGGGCCTCGGCTTCCACGTGGAGGTGCAGCAGACCGACCTGTTCGTCGGGCTGTGGTACGTCGTGGGCTCCGATCCCGACCCCGGCTCGATGGCGCCGTACGGCAGCACGGTCACGCTCAAGGTCGTCTGACCGCCACCGGGCCCCGCCCGGCGGTCCGCGACCCACCGGGTAGCGTGCCGTGGTGTCCGAGTCGCGCCGTACCACGCTGCTGGCCACGGCCACCCTCCTCGCGGTCACGGCCTGCTGGGGCTCGACGTTCTTCCTGATCCACGACCTGCTCGAGCGCGTGCCGACGCTCGACTTCCTCGCGGTGCGGTTCGCGATCGCCAGCGTCACCCTCGTCGCCCTCGCTCCCCGCGCGCTGGGCCGGCTGTCCCGCGACTCGCGCCGCCAGGCCGTGGTGCTCGGCTGCCTCTACGGCGCCGCCCAGATCCTGCAGACGGCCGGGCTCGCCGAGACCCCCGCGAGCGTCTCCGGCTTCATCACCGGCATGTACGTCGTGGCGACGCCGGTGTTCGCCGCGCTGATCCTGCGCAGCCACATCGGCCCGCTCACCTGGGTCGCCGTCGGGCTCGCGATGACCGGCCTCGGAGTCCTGACGCTCAGCGGCTTCTCGGTCGGGTACGGCGAGGCGCTGATCTTCGTGGCCGCGATGCTCTACGCCCTCCACATCGTCGGGCTCGGCGCCTGGTCCGACCCGCAGCAGGCGCTCGGCATGGCGATCGTGCAGCTGATGGTGATCACCGTGATCTGCACCGTCTGCACGGCCCCGAACGGGATCGTGCTCCCCGACCGGCTCGGCGACTGGACCAGCGTGCTCTACATGGCGGTCTTCGCCGGCGCCGGCGCGATGATCGGCCAGACCTGGGCGCAGGCCCACCTGCCGCCCACCCGCGCGGCCATCATCATGAGCATGGAGCCGGTGTTCGCCGCGCTGTTCGCGGTGCTGTTCGGCGGCGAGAGCGCGGGCACCCGGATGCTCGTCGGCGGGGTCCTCGTGCTCGCCGCGATGCTGCTCGCGGAGCTGGCGCCGCGGCGCAAGGTCGAGGCCGAGGTCACCCACCTGACCGTCTAGCGGGCGTCCGGCACCGAGCCCGTGTCAACGGCCGGGGTGGGTCGGACCCGCGGCGTCCACCTAGATTGAGCCACATGGACGACCCGAGCCGGCGGTGCCTCCACTGCGGTGCCAGCGTCCCCGACGGTCGCTTCTGCACCAACTGCGGGGCCCGACTCGACACCGAGCCGACCAACCCGCGGCGCTGGCCGGCCCCGACCGACACGGCCGAGCGCGTCTACCAGCCGGCCGAGCGCGCGGCGTACGCCGGCTCCACGCCACCGGCGGCTCCGGCTGCGTACGCGGCGCCGGCGTACCTGGCGCCCGACCACAAGGGCCCGCGCCACCCGGGGCCGGGACCGGGTCTGTGGATCGGCGCGGCCGTGGTGATGGTCGTGGTGCTCGTGCTCGGCGGCTACCTCCTCCTCCACGGCGCCGGCGGTGGTGGTGGCGACCACGCCTCCGCCACCCCGCCGATCGTGCCGCCGACCCGACACCGGAGCTCCACGACCGTCAGCCCCTCTCCCTCACCGTCCGTGAGCTCGTCCGCGGCGAGCGTCACGGGACCTCCGACCAACGTGGCCGGGTTCGCCGAGGCGACCGCGCCGCGGCACGCACCGGGCGGGGTCGACTTCGCCGGACGGCCGGTGACCTACGTCGCGCCCAACATGGTCGACGGCCGCAACGACACCTGCTGGCGGACGCCCGGCGACGCCACCGGGACGGTGCTGACCTTTCGCCTCGACCAGCCGACGCGACTCTCCAGGGTCGGCCTGGTCAACGGCTACGCGAAGATCGCCTACTCCCACGGTCGCCCGTTCGACTGGTACCTCGGCAACCGCCGGGTGCGCGCGGTGGAGTGGGTCTTCGACGACGGCACGACGGTTCCGCAGCGACTCGGCAACAGTCGTGCGGTGCAGCAGCGCACCATCGCGCCGGTCACGACGAGCGTCGTCCGGCTCCGCATCACGTCGGTCTCCCCGCCGGGACACGGCCGCGCGGCCCGCAACGACACCGCGATCAGCGAGGTGTTCCTGCTCGGCCGCACCGCGAGCTGACCTCGACGGTCGCGGGTCGCACGCCGACAGACACGCGACCCACGTTCCCGGGAATCCGCGGTGGTCGGCGACCTCGCCGGTTACCCTGACGCGCCGTCTCCGAACCCGGGAAGGACACGACCATGCCCATGTGCCCGCACTGCGGACATGTCTCCGTCTCCGACACGCCGTTCTGCGCCGGCTGCGGCCGGCCGCTGGCCACCTCCGCGCCCGTCGCGGACGCGGGTGAGACCCAGCCGATCGCCGCATCGGTCGGCGATCTCTCGGCACCCCCGACGCCACCGGCCGCGACCCGGCCGCTGCCGCCGGCTCCGACCACGACGACCCCGTCCTCGACCGCGCCCGCGGGATCGACCCCGCCGGTCGACTGGGCACGTTTGCTGCGCGGGAACTGGCTGGGCGCCGCCCGGGTCGCCGGCGTGACGCTCGGCGTCGCCGGCGTCCTCGCCACGGTGATGGTGGCGCTGGCCAAGCCGGCGGACTTCGGTCTGGACAACTCGCTCACCCTCGTCGCCACGGTCCTCAACGGCTCCTTCGGCACGGCCCTGGTCGCCCGGTTCCACACCGGCGGCGAGACGGTGCACGGCTCGGTGGTCGCCCTGCCGCTGACGGTCAGCGTCCTCGCCCTCCTGGCCGGCGTCGTGGTCTTCCGCCGGATGATCCGGGGCTACCACCGGGCGGTCGACGCCGTCACGGACGCGGCCCGCGCCTCCCTGCTGCTGGCGGTCTCCCTGGCCGTCATCGCGCTGGTGTTCCGGGCCGACTCCCGCGAGTTCGGTCGTGGCTGGGGCACCGAGCTGGCCCACCTCTTCGACGTCCGGATCGCCTGGGGCCCGAGCATCCCGGGGAGCTTCTTCGCGGGCTTCCTGATGCTGTTCGTCACCCTGCTCGGCGTCGTCCTGGTACGCCGCGACCTCTGGCCCGAGCGGGGGCGCCGCCTGAGCGAGTTCCTGGTGCCACCGCTCTACGGGTTCGGTGCGTTCCTGGTGATGCTGCCCGTGGCCGGCCTCGTCGGCCTGGTGCTGATGATGCTGACCGGTGACACGGTCCAGGACGCCGACTACACCGCTCACGACTTCTTCGCCTCCGCGAGCCTGCTCTTCGGTCTGCTCGCCAGCGGCGGCTACTGGCTGGTCGACATCGGCCTCGGCGGGACCCTGGGCGCCCACGGCTCCGACGGCTCGAACGACTCCAGCGAGTACCACCGCCTGGGGTACTTCGCCGGTGAGGACCCGGGCCTGTGGGCGGCGCCGCTCGTCGCGGTCGTCGTGGTCCTGCTCGCGACCGTCGTCGTGGCGCGCCGGACCAGGACGCGCGAGGCGCTCCAGGCCAGCCTGCTGACCTGGGTGGCGCTCCTCGTGGTGGCGAGCCCGGTGCTCGTGTGGCTCACGTCGGTGCACGGCAGCGTCTCGGCCGCGGAGGAGAAGGCGTCCGGCGCCGAGGGCGTCAACGGCTGGTGGGCGGTCCTGCTGGTGCCGCTCCTGGCTCTCGTCTGCTCGGCGGCCGTCGCCCACAGCCGGGGCGCCCTGGACCTCGGCCGGGTGCGCGACCTCGGGCGCGGGCTGCAGTCCGACCCGGGTCGACCGCCCGCCGATCAGGGCTGAGGCAGCACCCTCAGCCGCCCTGGCGCCGGAGCCAGGCGTCGATCTCGCGCTCCAGCGCCGCCTTCCGGTCCGCGGGCAGGAAGCTGGCGTCGACCGAGTGCCGCGCCAGCCGGGCCAGGGCGGTGGCGTCCAGGTCGAACTGCGCGGCGACGGCCGCGTAGTTGTCGTCGGCGTACCCACCGAAGTAGGCCGGGTCGTCGGAGTTGATGGTCGTGACGACGCCGGCGTCCAGCAGCTGCGGGAGCACGTGCTCGGCGAGGGAGGCGACTCCCTTGAGCCGCACGTTCGACAGGGGGCAGACCGTGAGAGGGACCCGCTCGGTCGCCAGCCGACGGACCAGGGCCGGGTCCTCGACCGACCGGACGCCGTGGTCGACCCGCTCGACCCCGAGCAGGTCCAGCGCGTCTGCGACGTACTCGGGGCCGCCCTCCTCGCCGGCGTGCGCCACCCGGTGGAGGCCGAGCTCCCGGGCGCGCTCGTACACGGCGGTGAAGTTCGACGGAGGGTTGCCGACCTCGGTCGAGTCGAGGCCGATGCCGATGACCGGCGCCCGCATCGCCACCAGCTGTTCGAGGACCTCGAGCGCCTCCTCGCCGCTCCGGTCGCGCAGGAAGCACGCGATCAGCGCGCTCGTGGTCCCGGTCTCGTCCTCACCCAGGCGCGAGCCCTCGACCAGTCCGTCGACGACCGCGGCCAGGGGTACGCCGCGGCTCAGGTGTGCCTGCGGGTCGAAGAAGACCTCGGCGTGACGCACTCCACCCGCGGCGGCCCGGCGCAGGTAGGCCAGCATCAGCTCCGCGAAGTCGTCGACGGTCCGCAGCACCGCCATGTTCGCGTAGTAGAGGTCGAGGAAGCTCTGCAGGTCGTCGAACGCGTACCGCGCGCGGAGGTCGGCGACCGAGGCGTACGGCAGCCTGAGCGCGTGCCGGGCGGCCAGGTCGAAGATGAGCCCGGGCTCCAGCGTCCCCTCGATGTGGAGATGGAGCTCGACCTTGGGCAGGGCCGCGATCTCGGACATGACCTGCGTCTCCTCCCGCGGCTCAGAGCTTCGACAGCACCGCGGCGGCGGACTCGGCATCGTCGCGGGTGATGTCGAGGTGGGTGACCAGGCGCACGGCGGTCGGGCCGACCGGCGAGACGAGCACGCCTCCGTCCCGCGCGCCGGCGACGAAGTCCTGCGCGTCGTCGCGCGGCACCACGACGATGTTGGTGTCGACGCTGTCGGGATCGAGCCCGCACGCCTCGGCGAGCAGGCGGGCATGGGCGTGGTCGTCGGCGAGCCGCTCGACGTGGTGGTCGAGGGCGAACAGGCCGGCCGCGGCCAGGATCCCGACCTGACGCATGCCGCCGCCCATCCGCTTGCGCCGGATCCGGGCCTCCGCGACCGCCTCGGACGAGCCCACCACCAGCGACCCGACCGGCGCCCCGAGCCCCTTGGACAGGCACACCGAGACCACGTCCGCGCAGGCGCCGTACGACGCGAACGGCACGCCGGTGGCGACGTGCGCGTTCCAGAGGCGGGCGCCGTCGAGGTGGACGCCGATGCCGACCGACGTCGCCCAGGCCCGGAGCGACTCGAGGTCGGCCAGCGGGAGCACCGCGCCCCCGGCGAAGTTGTGGGTGTTCTCGACGGAGACGGCGGCCGTGCGGACGAAGAACGGGCCCATGTCGGGGGCGAACATCTCCTGGATCGCGGTCAGGTCGACCTGGCCGCGGGGGTCGCGCCAGGTGCGCATGGTGAGACCGGTGAGAGCGCCGTGGGCACCGAGCTCGGCGCGGGCGATGTGGGCCGACGCCTCGCACAGCACCTCCTGCCCGGGGCCGACCAGCGACGCGACCGCCAGCACGTTGGCCATCGAGCCGGTGGGTGTGAAGAGCGCGTCCTCCTTGCCGAACATCGCCGCCACCCGCTCCTGGAGCTCGATGACGGTGGGGTCCTCGCCGTAGACGTCGTCGCCCACCTCGGCCCCGGCCATCACCTTCCGCATCGCGTCGGTCGGACGGGTGAGGGTGTCGGAGCGGAGGTCGATGGTCACGGCGACACGCTAGCGACGGCGGCCGGGGATCAGTCGAGGTGGTGCAGGCGGTCCCAGAGCCGCGGCCAGGACAGCCGGGGGCCGGTGCAGACGGCGACCGGCTCGCCCTGCTCCTCGTTGTCGACGTCCACGCCGTTGTCGAGCCGGGCGACCACGTGGCAGGTGAGCAAAGTGCGCGCGAGGTCGTACTCGCCGCCGACGAACACCACCGTCGTCGTGTCGTCGGGGGGCCGGGCCTGGTCGAACAAGGCGTTCTGGGCGCTGTAGACGGGCACGTCCGGCCGGTAGTGGTGGACGGCCCCGGCCTCGCCGTAGTTGGAGGTGACGACGACGGCGTGCGCCCGGTCGCCCAGCGCGTCGTACGGCGCTGCGATCTGGTCGACGTACGCCGGCCAGCCGATGGAGTCCTGGGCGAGCAGGTTGACGTCGGGCACGGGCGTCGCGCCCACGCTGCCCACCGGCACGACCGGCAGCCCGAGGACGAGCGACACCGCGCCGTTGACCGCGAACAGGGCACCCCACACCCGGCCGAGGTGACGCTCCATCGCGACGACGCCCGCGGCGAACGGGATCGGCAGGATGAACACCGGGTAGTGCGGCTGGGCGCCGGAGACGAACGTGAACAGCACGACGACGACGAACACGACCACGAGGAAGCGGGTCCGCGGGTCGCGCCACAGCGCACGCAGGCCGGCGGCCCAGAGGACGACGAGGGGCGGCCCGAGCAGGACGAGCAGCAGGTACCACATGCTGACCCGCACGTCGCCGGCGTTGTTGTCCGCCAGGGCCCGCCCCATCCGCAGCTGCGGGAGGTCGTGGGTCAGCTGGTAGACGACGTTCGGGAGCCCGATCAGCACGGTGAGACCGGCGCCGCCCCAGACGTACGGCGACACGAGGCGCCGGCGCGGGCCGACGGTCGCGAGACCGAGGGCGATGCCGGCCAGCAGGACGACGACCAGCAGCTTGTTGTACGTCGCGACCCCGGCGACCGCGCCGGCCACCAGCCACCATCGCGGCTCGTCCCGGAGCTCGGCCCGGAGCACGCACAGCGAGATCAGCCCCCACGCGACCAGGTCGGGTGCCGAGGTGAGGAGCACGTGGCCGAACAGGAGCACGGCCGAGGTGGTCGTCATCCCCCAGGCCGTCCAGGCCTGCGCCTTCGCCCGGCCGCCGAGCTCTCGCGCGACCAGCGCGGTGATCAGCACGCAGGCCGCGCCGCACACGGTGGCCGGGACCCGGAGCAGCCACGGGCCGCCGTCGTACAGCGAGGCCAGGCCGTGGGCCACCAGCGGCGTCAGCGGCGGCTGGTCGACGTACCCCCAGGCGGGCTTCAGCATCGCGAAGTACAGCTCGTCGCGGTCGTAGCCGTAGCCGTTGCCGAACACGGTCAGCACCACGGCGACCGCGACCACCGGCGGCAGCACGCGCCGCCACGCGACGGGCGGCGGTGTCATCTCCGGCGGTACCTAGACCGTGCGCAGCATCTCGGCGACGAGGAACGCCAGCTCCAGCGACTGGACGCGGTTCAGGCGTGGGTCGCAGACGGACTCGTAGCGGGTCGCCAGGTCGAGCTCGGCGACCTCCTCCCCGCCGCCCACGCACTCGGTGACGTCGTCGCCGGTGAGCTCGACGTGGATGCCGCCAGGCCAGGTGCCGAGGGAGCGGTGCACGTCGAAGAACCCCTGCACCTCGTTGATCACGTCGTCGAAGCGCCGGGTCTTGTACCCCGTCGAGGTCTCGAAGGTGTTGCCGTGCATCGGGTCGCAGACCCAGGCCACCTCGAGCCCCGCTGCGGTGACCTTCTCGACGACGGCCGGGAGCAGGTCGTGGATGCGCGACGCCCCGAGACGCGTGATGAACGTCAGGCGGCCGGCTTCGTTCTCGGGGTTGAGCCGCGCCGCGAGCGCGATCAGGTCGTCGGCGCTGGTGCGCGGCCCGACCTTCACGCCGAGCGGGTTGCGGACCTGGCTGAGCAGCTCGACGTGCGCGCCGTTGAGGTCGTTGGTGCGCTCGCCGATCCACACGAAGTGGCCGGAGACGTCGTACGGGTTCCCGGTGCGGCTGTCGATGCGGGTCAGCGCGTGCTCGTACTCGAGGATCAGCGCCTCGTGGCAGGTGTGGAAGTCGACGCGGTGGAACTCGTCGGGGTCGGCGCCGATCGCGGCCATGAACCGCATCGCCTTGTCGATCTCGTCGGCGAGCTTCTCGTACCGCTTGCCGACCGGCGAGTTGGAGACGAAGTCGGTGTTCCAGGTGTGGACCTGCCGCAGGTCGGCGTACCCACCGGTGACGAAGGCGCGCACGAGGTTCAGCGTCGAGGCGCTGGAGTGGTAGGCCTCGATCAGCCGCTGCGGGTCGGGCTCGCGCGACTCCTCGGTGAAGTCGAAGCCGTTGACGGCGTCACCGCGGTACGCCGGCAGCGTCACGCCCTCGCGGGTCTCGAGGTCGGAGGAGCGCGGCTTGGCGTACTGACCGGCGAGCCGGCCGAGCTTGACCACCGGCACGGACGCGGCGTACGTCAGCACGACCGCCATCTGGAGGAGCACCCGGAGCTTGTTGCGGACGTTGTCGGCCGTGGCGCCGGCGAAGGTCTCGGCGCAGTCCCCGCCCTGGAGCAGGAAGGCCCGCCCGTGCGCGACGTCGCCGAGCTTGGCCTTCAGCTCGTCGCACTCGCCGGCGAACACCAGCGGCGGCAGCGTGCGCAGTCGCGCGACGGCCGCGTCGACGGCGGCGGCGTCGGGGTAGGACGGCTGCTGCGACGGGTCGAGCGCGTGCAGCGACGCCAGGTCCGGGACGGTCACCGGTCCAGGGTACGGCTCGGGACTCCGCTCCCCCGCACCGCGGACGTCATCCGGACGGCTACGTTGCGACCATGAGCACGAGCCGACGTGTGGTGGCGGCCGCCTACGGCGGGCCGGAGAACCTCCGGGTCGAGGAGATCGACGTCGGCACGCCGGCGGCCGGGCAGGTGGTGCTGTCGGTCCGCGCGGCCGGCGTCAACGCCTACGACGCGAAGGTGTACGCCACGGCGGGCGACCCGGCGCGGCTGCCGATGGCGCTGGGCTTCGAGGCCGCGGGCGTGGTCACCGCGGTCGGTGACGGCGTGAGCGGGTGGTCGGTCGGGGACGAGGCGATCGCCTTCCGCGTCGGTGGTGCGTACGCCGGCGACCTGGTCGTGGACGTCGCGGCGCTGACGCCCAAGCCGGCGTCTCTCGGGTGGGCCGAGGCCGGCGGGCTGATGCTCTGCGGAGCGGCCGCGTGGCACACGCTGGAGGCCGGCGCCGTCGGCGAGGGCGACACCGTGCTCGTCCACGGGGCGTCCGGTGGCGTGGGCCTGGCGGCGGTCCAGCTCGCCCGCCTGCGCGGCGCCCGGGTGATCGGCACCACCAACCCCCGCAACGACGACCTCCTCCGTCAGCTCGGCGTCGAGCCGGTCGCCTACGGCGAGGGTCTGCTCGACCGGGTGCGGTCGCTGGCACCCGACGGCGTCGACGTCGCCCTGGACCTGGTCGGCACGGACGAGGCGATGGACGTCTCCCTGGCGCTGGTCGCCGACCGCCTCCGGATCGTGACGATCGCGAGCTTCGAGCGCGGTCCCCGCGAGGGCGTGCAGCTCCTCGGGAACGGCCCGGGCGCCGACCCGGGCACCGAGATCCGGGACGCGGCCCGCCCCGAGCTCGCCCGCCTCGCCGGCGACGGGGAGCTCCGGGTCGTCGTGGCGTCGACGTACCCCTTGGACGACGCCGCGGACGCGCACCGCCAGATCCTCACCGGCCACACCACCGGCAAGCTCGTCCTCCTGCCGTGACCGGGGGCTCGTCGTCGGGGTAGTCCCTGACCTTTGGCACCGTTCCACCGGCGTGTCGCGTAGCCGAACGTCAGGGACTATCCCGCTGCCTGTGGAGAGGCTCGGCAGACCGGAGCCGGCTCGGGTGAGCATCGGAGCATGCCCTCTCCACGACCCCTCGGTCTGCCCGAGACCGTGGTGTGGCCGGTGCCCGTGGATCCCCGTGGGCGATCGGGTCCGACCAAGCGACAAGCAGGTGGCGATGCATGGAGGCGCACGAGTCGCGGGCTCTACGTGCCGGCCTACGTCGAGATCACCGTCGAGCAACGCATCGCGGAGGCATCCGCGGTCCTCCCCGCCTACGGAGGGGTGACCGGTTGGGCCGCGCTTCGCTGGCTCGGCGGCGCGTGGTTCGACGGCGCCAGGAGCGGTGGCCGCGAGCAGCTGCCGGTGACGCTCGCCGTTGCCGATCGCTCGATCCGGTCTCAGCGGTCGTTCGGGATCGCCACGAGCGAGGAACGGATGAGCCCGACCGAGCTCACCGTCTCGAGGGGACTACGCCTGACGACCGCGCTTCGCTCTCTGTTCTTCGAGATGCGGTACGCCGCGACCGAGACCGAGGCGGTCCAGCATGCCGACATGGCGGCGTACTCGGACCTGGTGAGCCGCCACGAGGCATTCGCCCTTGCTGCGGTCAACCCGGGTTGGACAGGGATCGACCGCTTCCGGGTCGGATCCCTCGACATGAGCGAGAACGCCTGGTCACCACCCGAGGTGACGATGCGGCGCCGCTGGCAGCACGATGCTGGGTTGCCGCGACCGCTGTGCAACCGACCGGTGTTCGATCTCGACGGAAACCACCTGGGCACTCCGGACCTGATCGACCCGGTCAACGGCGTCATCGGTGAGTACAACGGCGCCGTCCATCTGCACGGCGCGCAGCGATCCCGCGACGTGGCTCGCGAGGCGAGGTTCAGAGGTGCCGGCCTCGAGAGCGTCGAGATGCTCGCCGGTGACCTCGCGAACCCTGATCCGTTCCTCGGTCGCCTGCGCGAGGCGTACGCGAGAAGCGCTCGCCTACCGGCGTCCGAACGTCGGTGGACCGTGGACCTACCACCGTGGTGGGTCCCGACGTTCACCGTCGCCCAGCGCCGCGCCCTCGACGAGCACCAGCGCCGTCGATTCCTCAGGCTACGGCTACGAGCGAGCTGATCTGCCTCAGCCCTGGTTCATCTGCCGTGGCGGCTTACTCCCTGACGTTCGGAGCGCGACACGCCGAGAGATGTGTGCCGATCGTCAGGGACTACCCCGCCAGACCTCATCCGAAGAAGACCTGGGCCTCGGCGTACTCCGCGGCGGAGACCAGCTTGAGCTCGCCGGTGCCCTCGATGAGGGGGACGCGGACGATGTCGGTGCCGCGGAGGGCGACCATCTTCCCGAAGTCCTGCTCGGCCACCGCGTCGATGGCGTGCAGCCCGAAGCGGGTGGCGAGCCAGCGGTCGAACGCCGTCGGCGTGCCGCCGCGCTGCACGTGCCCGAGCACGACCGCCCGCGCCTCGGCGCCGGTGCGCTGCTCGATCTCCGCGGCCACCCGGTCGCCGATGCCCCCGAGACGGACGTGGCCGAACGCGTCGAGCTCCCCGGACACCAGCGACATGTCCCCGCCCTCGCGCGGCATCGCGCCCTCCGCCACGACGATGATCGGTGCGTACTGCGTCTCGAAGCGCTTCTCGACGAGGTCGCAGACCTCCTCGATGTCGAACGGCACCTCGGGGATCAGGACGACGTTCGCGCCGCCGGACATCCCGGCGTGCAGCGCGATCCAGCCGGCGTGCCGGCCCATCACCTCGACGACCAGAGCGCGGTGGTGCGACTCGGCGGTGGTGTGGAGTCGGTCGATCGCCTCGCTGGCGATGTTGACCGCGGTGTCGAAGCCGAAGGTGAAGTCGGTGCCGGACAGGTCGTTGTCGATGGTCTTGGGGACGCCGACCACGTTGACGCCGAGGTCCGCGAGCCGGGTCGCGACGCCGAGGGTGTCCTCGCCGCCGATCGCGACCAGCGCGTCGACGCCGGTGCTCGCGAGGTTGTCCTTGATCTGCTCGACGCCACCGTCGATCTTGAACGGGTTCGTCCGGCTCGACCCGAGGATGGTGCCGCCGCGCGGCAGGATCCCGCGCACCTGCGGGATGCCGAGCTCCATGGTCTGACCCTCGAGCGGGCCCTTCCAACCGTCACGGAACCCCACGAACTCGAGCCCGTGCACGCCCACGCCCTTGCGTACGACGGCCCGGATCACGGCGTTCAGACCGGGGCAGTCGCCACCGCCGGTGAGCACTCCGACGCGCATCCGCACACTCCTGGTTCGTGGGTTGGATCGTTACAAGCCGACCGCCAGCCTAGGGCCGTGCGCGGCCCCGTCGCCAACAGCGCCCACGGCCGTACGCCGGAAGCGCGGCCACGGGTTTGCCCGGGCCCGGGACAAACCGCGCGCCCGACGCCGGGTCAGGACGATGCCGGGGCCTCGGCGGTGGATCCCAGCGCCCCCGGCTCCGGCTCGGCGACGTTGGTCACCGGCCGGGTCACCTGCGGCACCCGTCGTGCCAGCACCTCGACCAGGAACAGCCACAGCAGGCAGACCAGCATCGGGCCGGCCCACGCGGCGAGCGCACCTCGGTCGAGCAGGGCGGAGTAGAGGAGCGGCGAGATCGCCGCCGACGTGCTCCACGCCAGCTGGGACGCGGCCATGTAGCGGCCCCGCTGCTCGGGTGGCGGCGTCTCGGCCGAGAGCGCGGAGACGACCGGCCCCGCGGTCATCTCGCCGAGGGTGTAGACGACCGCCGCGAGCAGCACCACCACGACACCGGTGGTCACGGTGAGCGCATCGGCCGCGTAGAACATCGCGAACGACATCGCACTGAACGCGACCGCGGCCTGCAGCACCCGGCGTCGCGTGCGACCGGTCATCCGTCCCACCACCAGCCCCTGGCCCACCCCGATCAGCACGGTGTTGATCACGAACACGGTGCCCGGCACCCACCCGGGCAGCCCGAGCGAGTCGACGAAGTACACCGGCATCGACACGTTGAGCGTCATCGTCGTCATCGCGTAGCAGAAGATCACCGCGATCAGCGTGCGGTAGCCGCGGTCGGTGAACGCGCGCCACCAGCCCTGCGAGTGGTCACCCGCACCGTCGGCCGCGACCGCGCGGCCGCCGGCGACGCCGAGCATCAACCCGAAGGCCACGACGTACGACGCGGCGTTGGCGAGCACGACCGACTGGTACGCCGCCCCCGAGCCGACCGTGAGCGCCACCGCGGCGAGCACGCCGCCGACGCCGTACCCCGCGTTGCGCATCGCCTGCAGGAAGCCGAACCACACCTCCCGCTCCCCCGCCCGGGTGATCTGGGTGACCATCGGCCCGAGCGCACCCCAGAACGCCTGCCGCGTCGCCGTCGCGAAGAAGACCAGGACGGTGACCGTCAGCAACGAGTGGGCGAACGGGTACAGCACGAAGGCCACGGCCGCGCCGGCGTTGCCGACCTGCATCACGATGCGCGGACCGACGCGGTCGACCATCGAGCCGATCACCGGCACCACCGGGATCACGACCGTGTTGGCGATCGTCATCGCCAGCCCGAGCTCGACCAGCGAGAGCGAGGTCTGGTGCAGGAAGTAGAGCATGGAGAGCGGCATCCAGACCCCGCTGCCCAGCGCGTCGATCGCCAGCGCCGAGACGAACCGCCGGTGTGGTCCGACGTCCGGGAACCCGAGTCGCTGCAGCACCTCGTCATCCTCCAACTTCAAGCGGGGTTGAGCGCAAACGCATATCGCTCCGCTGGTTTCGACGCGCCGTTGCCACCCTTCGAGACGCTCGCTGCGCTCGCTCCTCAGGACACCGCCTCGCAGGCTCGGTCGCAGGCTCGCTCTACCTGCCTCTCCACGCCGTGCACTCCTCCGTCGTGCCCGACTAGGTTCGGCACATGACGTTCTCCATCGTGGCCAGGTCCGCCGACGGTGAGTCCTGGGGCGTGGCCGTCGCCTCGAAGTTCCTGGCGGTCGGCGCCGTCGTCCCGGCCGGCGTCGCCGGGGTCGGCGCCATCGCCACCCAGGCGGACGCGAACGTCGCCTACAAGGGGCTGGCCCTCTCCCACCTCGACGAGGGTGCGACGGCGTCGGTCGCCCTGCAGCGGCTGCTCGAGGAGGACGACGGGCGCGACGAGCGACAGGTCGGCATCGTCGACGTCGACGGCGGCGCGGCCAGCCACACCGGGCACGCCTGCCTCGACTGGGCCGGCAGCGTCACCGGGGACGGCTACGCGATCCAGGGCAACATCCTGGCCGGCGACTTCGTGGTCGCCGCCATGCAGGACGCCTACGAGGCGAGCGACCACGACGAGCCCCTCGCCCGCCGTCTGCTCGCCGCGCTCGCGGCGGGAGACGACGCCGGTGGCGACCGTCGCGGCCGGCAGTCGGCCGCGCTGCTCGTCGTCCGCGAGGGTGCCGGGTACGCCGGCGGCGACGACATCGCCGTCGACCTCCGGGTCGACGACCATCCCGACCCGGTGACCGAGCTCGCCCGGCTGCTGGACCTCAACGACCTCTACCTGACCGCCTCCACCGAGTCCGAGCAGGTCCCCATCACCGAGGAGCTCGGCGCCGAGATCGAGCGGCTGCTCCACGAGCTCGGCTTCGCCGACCTCAACGAGTGGGCCGGCACCGAGAACTACGAGATGAGGGTCGACGCCGGCGGCGCGTGGATCGACCAGCAGATCCTGGAGCGGCTGCGCGACGCCGCCACCGACCGGTGAGCGTGCTCGCGATCGACGCCGGGACCACCGGCGTCACCGCGCTGGTCGTCACGCCGGAGGGCCGGATCGCGGCCCGGGGCTACCAGGAGTTCGCCCAGCACTTCCCGCAGCCCGGCTGGGTCGAGCACGCACCCGAGGAGATCTGGCAGGCGACCCTCGAGGCCACCCGAGCCGCACTCGAGGCGTACGACGCGCAGGACCTCCGAGCGGTCGGCATCACCAACCAGCGCGAGACCGTGCTGCTCTGGGACCGCGAGACGCTCGGGTCCCCTCGCCGCGCCATCGTCTGGCAGGACCGCCGCACCGCCGCGATCTGCGAGCGCCTCCGCGACGCCGGTCACGAGGAGCGCGTCACCGAGCTGACCGGCCTCCGCCTCGACCCCTACTTCTCGGGCACCAAGCTGACCTGGCTGAAGGAGAACGAGCCCCGCACCTGGGCGCTCGTCGAGGAGGGCCGGTACGCCGTCGGCACCGTCGACTCCTATCTCGTCGCCCGGATGACCCGTGGCACCTGGCACGTCACCGACGTCTCCAACGCCAGCCGCACGCTGCTGATGGACCTCTCGACCGGGCAGTGGTCCGACGAGCTGTGCGCGCTCTTCGGCGTACCCCGTGACGCCCTGCCGGAGCTGGTCCCCAACTGGGGCGAGATCGGCACCACCGACCCCTCGTCGTTCTGCGGCCTCGAGCTGCCGGTCGCGGGCCTGGCCGGTGACCAGCAGTCGGCGTTGTTCGGCCAGACCTGCTTCGACCCCGGGGACGCCAAGTGCACCTACGGCACCGGCTCCTTCATCCTCACCAACACCGGCACGACGCTCGAGCGGTCCGACGCCGGGCTGCTGTCGACCGCCGCCTGGCGCTGCCCCCGACGGCGAGCTCACCTACGCGCTCGAGGGCGCGATCTTCGTGACCGGGGCCGCGGTGCAGTGGCTGCGGGACGGGTTGCAGATCATCGGCTCGGCCGCCGAGACCGAGGCGATCGCGGCCTCCGTCGACTCCGCCGAGGGCGTGGTCTTCGTCCCCGCGCTGACCGGCCTCGGGGCCCCCCACTGGGACCCGCACGCCCGGGGCGCGATCCTCGGCATCACCCGCGGCACCACGCGCGCCCACCTGGTGCGGGCCACGCTCGAGGCGATCGCCTTCGAGGTGCGCGACGTGCTGGCGACCATGCCCGCCGCCGACGCCGGTGCATTGCGGGTGGACGGCGGCGCCTCGGCCAACGACCTGTTGTGCCGCCTCCAGGCCGACCAGCTCGGCGTCCCCGTCGAGCGGCCGGAGATCGTCGAGACCACTGCCCTGGGCGCGGCGTTCCTCGCCGGGCTCGGGGTCGGCGTCTGGGACTCCACCGACGACCTGCGCGAGACCTGGCAGCTCGATGCCCGCTTCGAGCCCACGGACGACGCCGGCGTACGGGAGGCCGCGGACGCGGCGTACGCGCGGTGGCAGGAGGGCGTCCGCCGTTCGCTCAGCTGGGCGGACTGAGGCGCCCGGTCACGGCACGCCGCGTGAGTCGGGCGTGATCACGAAGTACCAGTCGAGCCAGAGGATCTGGGTGAGAGGCCGCCCACCGCGACCACGACCATCGGGCCACCCGCCGGCTCGTCGACACCCCGCGGCCGTCGAACAGCGGCAGCGGCCACCACGCCGAAGATCCAGCGGAGCGGCGGCGCGCCATCCAGCAGCGAGGTGAGCCAGGTGTCGGCCTCAATCCGGCGACGTCGCCGTCACCTCCGCGTGGAGAGGCCCTTCAGCTTCTGCGCGGCGGCGTCGCGCGTCTTCACCGCCGCGGCGTGGGCCGCCTCCGCCTCACCCTGCGACTCCTCGGCCTCCTCGAGCTCCTCATCGGTCTCCTCCGCCGCCGACTCGAGCTCCGAGAGCTTCCGCCTCAGCTCGTCGATCTCCGACTGGAGCTGCAGGCTGCGCGCCTGGAGCTCCTCCACCACCCGGGTGGCCTCGGCCAGCGCCGACGCGGCCTCGTCGACGGTCTCCTGGGCCGCGGCCACGGCGCTCTCGGCCTCCTCGCGTTGCCGCGCCTTCTCGTCACCCGGGACGACGTGCAGCTCCGGCGGTGCCGCGGGCTCGCCCGAGGTCGACGTGGCGGTGAAGCCGAGGGCGTCGGGGAGCGCGACCGCCGCCGCGACGTCGCCCGAACCGACGCCCGTCGACGACAGGGCGGCCGTGAGCAGTCCGCTGCGCACGGCCTGCGCGCACTCGGGGTCGAGCAGCGCGGCGGTCAACGTCGCCTCGACCTGGTCGGCGACGGCCTGGGTGACCTTGACCCCTTCGTCGCCCGCCCGGGCGCGCGCCTGCTGCGTGACCGCGGACGTCAGCTGGCGGCGCTGCCTGGTCAGGGCCCGCAGCTCGGCGCCGTCCATCCCCTCCTGCGCCTCACGCAACGCGGTCCCGACCGCGATCACCTGCTCGACCTGGTCGGACTCGCGGCGCACGAACAGGTTGACGACCCACGCGGCGACCGACGGCTTCTTCAGCTTCTTCACCGCGGCGGCGAGCTCCTTGTCCGCCTTGAGCTCGCGCGCCCGGGCGTCGCGTGCGGGCGTGAACTCGTCCTGGGGAAGGCCGTAGAGCTCGTCGGCGATCTCGAGCAGCTGCGAGGCGTCGGAGCTCATCGGCCGTACTCCAGCTCCACGGGGTACGGCGGCCACTCGGCGGCCTGCTCGCGCCCGGTCGCGGCCCAGCCCAGGTGCTCGTAGAAGGCGCGGGCCCGGGTGTTCTCGCGCAGCACCCAGAGCCGGCGTACGCCGGTGGCCCGCTCGACCGCGGCCCGCGCCAGGCCTCTCCCCCACAGCTCCGGACGCACGCCCAGGTGGCGAAGCCGCTCGGCGTCCCAGGCGAGGTACACGTCGAGGCGTTCGGGCGACCCGACCACCTCCACGGTCACCGTCGGGTCGGCCAGCAGGCGGAGCCACCGCTCGCGCACGTCGTCGGTCGGGTAGTCCACCCCCGGGAAGACGTGGGCCAGGGCGACCAGGTTGGTGTCGCGCTCGAGCTCGGTCAGCGCCACCGCGTCGGCCGCGGTGGCGGACCGGAACGTCGCGGTCTCAGCGGTCATCGGAACCACTGGCCGCGTCGGGGTCGGTCTCGTCCTCGCCGTCGTCGAGGCCCTGGGCGATCGCGTACCGGGTGAGCTCCACCCGGTTGTGCATCTGCAGCTTGCGCAGGGTGTTCTGCACGTGGTTCTGCACGGTCCGGTGGGAGAGCACGAGCCGGTCGGCGATCTGCTTGTAGCTCATCCCCTTGGCGACCATCTTCAGGATCTCGGTCTCGCGCGCGGTCAGCGCGTTCTCGGGCTCCGGCTCGTCGTCGCCGCCGTCGGTCATCCGGCGGAACTCGCCGAGCACGAGCCCGGCCAGCCCGGGCGTGAACACGCTGTCGCCGGCGGCCACCCGGCGTACCGCCTCGATCAGCTCCTGCCGGGACGCGGACTTCACGAGGTACCCGGTCGCACCCGCCTTGACCGCCTCCAGCACGTCCTGGTGCTCGCCGGAGGCCGAGAGGATCAGGACCCGAGCCGACGGGTCGCGGCCGAGCACGTCGGCGGTCACCTCGACGCCGCCCGGGCCCGGGATCTGGAGGTCGAGCACGACGACCTGCGGCCTCGCCGCAGGGAACCGCGCGATCGCCTGGTGGCCGTCGGCCGCCACCGCCACCACGTCGAAGCCGGCGTCCTGGAGGTCGCGCTCGACTGCGTCGCGCCACATCGGGTGGTCGTCCACGACCATCACCCGCAGCTTCTGCTCCGCCTCGCCCTCGGACATGGGGCGACTTTAAGGGAACCCCGGGCCCTCACGCTGGTACCGGCCGCGCTGGTGCCGCAGCGGCTCGCCGCCGCCGGGGTCGTCCGCGACCTCGAGGTGCTCGACGACCGTGGTGACCAGCGTCGACCACCCCACGGCCTGCTCCGACTCCAGCCGTACGCCGGCCCAGGTGCGCGCACCCGCGAGCCGCGGTCCCCACGACGTCGCCTCGAAGGCGGCCTGCCGGAACATCCCGCCCGGCGCGGGAGCGGTGCCGGCGAACATCTCCGCGAGGTCGCGGTCGTCCCAGGTGAGCAGCTGCACGACGGCTCGCCGCGACGCGAGCAGGCCGGCCGTCAGGTCGGCGTCCGGGTCGAGCAGCGCGAGGATCCGGCCCTCGTCCCCGGCGGCGACCAGGAAGGAGGTGACGGTCAGCCCGACCCGCTCCGTCTCGGCACCGGACGTCCACAGGCTCACGGTGCCGCCCACCCGCCCGCGGAACCGGCGCAGCGGGTCGGGCTCGGGATCGCGGAACGGGTGCTCGGCGTGGATCGTCACGCCGTGAGCCTAGGCACCCACGAGTGATCGTCGGCCCCCTCTTCGGCAGCCGTGCCCGTGAGTTCTCGTGAACCCCCACGAAGAGGCCCTCCTCACACCTACGATGACGCGCGTGAACGCAGGTCACGCGGATCGGGTCCTGGTCGTCGTGCCTGCCCTGAACGAGGCGCAGTCCGTCGCTTCGGTCGTCAGTGAGATCCGGCTCTGCGTTCCGATCGCGGACGTACTCGTCGTCGACGACGGGTCCGTCGACGGAACCGCGGACATCGCCCGACGCGCAGGCGCCGAGGTATGCCGTCTTCCTTTCAACCTCGGAGTGGGTGGAGCGATGCGCACGGGATACCGGTATGCGCTGCGCAACGGCTACGACGCGGTCGTCCAAGTCGATGCAGACGGCCAACATGACCCCACGTACATCCCCGTCATGGTTGCTGCGCTGGCCAGCTCCGACATCGTGATCGGATCGCGGTTCGCCGGCGAGGGGGACTATGCAGTGGGGGGGCCACGCCGATGGGCGATGAGAGTCCTGTCGTCGGTGGTCGGAGGTCTCGCGGGTGTCCCGTTGTCGGATGTCACCAGCGGATATCGAGCTGCCAACCGGCGAGCCATCCAGATCTTCGCTCGCCATTACCCGTCGGAGTACCTCGGTGACACCGTCGAGTCGCTGGTCATTGCGCTCCGCACCGGGTGCACTCTTCAGCAGGTCCCCGTCTCGATGCGGCCGCGATGCACCGGACGAGCGAGCCAGAACGCTTTTCGCTCCGCCCTCTACCTCGCTCGCGCCACCGCAGCGCTGGGGCTGGCCCTGTTCCGCCGTTGGCCGTCTGTCCTCGAGCCCCGGGAGCTGACATGAGGGCGACGATCATCCTCGGCCTGACGGGTTCCACAGTCACCCTCGTGGTGCTCTTCGAGATGCTGCGGCGACACCGACTGCGTGAGAAGTATGCTGCCTTCTGGGCAGTGGTCGCCGTCCTCACGATCCTGGTTGCCGCCTTCCCGGTCATCTTGGACCGGGCGGCCGCACTCGTGGGCGTGGCAGTACCCGCCAACCTGCTCTTCTTCGTGGCCAGCATGCTCCTGCTGGTCGTGAGCGTGCAGCACAGCTCCGAGCTCGGTCGGCTGGAGGAGCGCAGCCGCACCCTGGCCGAGGAACTCGCCCTTCTCCAGATGGAGGTCGCCAACCTCCACGGCCGGAACGAGGCATCCTCGCTCCTCGACTCCGAGTCACCCTGATCGGAAGAGCCGGACAAGACCGTCGCCGTCGCGCAGAATGTGCAGCGTGAAGCAGTCAGCCCGCCACCCGAGTCGGCGCTCGCCTCGTCGAGGCTGGAGAACGCCGTTGGTCCTGTTCGCGGCTGCCTCTTTCGTGTACGTCGCGACGATGTCGCGGCTCATGTGGACGACGGACGTGTTCGGCGCCAACTGGACGTCTTGGCACCTCGTCGCGACGGGGAACCCCTGGATCGACGGGACGCGGATCTCCCAGCTGGGTCACCGACCCGACTCGCTCCTCAACATCGTCACCACACCCGATGGCCACACGGCGTTCGGACGGTTCCCGGGAGTGGTCGTGGCCAGTCTCCCCGCCTACCTCATTGCCGGGTCGGCCCACATGACCACCGTTCCGGGCAGCGCCACCGCGGCCGTTCTCACCGCTGCGGCCCTGGTCCTGATGTTCTGCGCCTTGCGCGACCCGATCGGCGAGCGCCGCGCGCTGGTCGCAGTGGGCCTGTTCGGCTTCGCCTCTCCCGTCTGGACTGTCTCCGCCAACCTCCTGTGGCCCCACACGATCACCGTGTTCGCCATCGCGGGGATGGCGTGGGCGGCCTCGACCGAACGATGGTGGTGGACCGGGGTCTTCGGAGGCATCGCGTTGTGGGGGCGTCTGCACGTCGCCATCATCGCGGCGGTGGTGGGACTCGGCGCCGGCATCGGTCGTCGCGACCCTCGCGTGGTTCTGAGAGTGGGCATCCCGTGTGCCATCTTTCTCGGCGCCGGTTGCGTGTGGACCCACTGGGTCTACGGAACCTGGAACCCGATGGGGGGGTATGGCTCGGCGTCTGTCGGCTCCAGCGCGAGCAGCTACTTCTTGGACATTCCCAACCAGCTCGGAATGGCGATCGCTCCCGACCGTGGAATCCTGGTGTGGACTCCGGTGGTCCTGCTGATGCTCCCCGCGCTGGTGCGTTCCTGGCGGACACTGCCGGAGTGGTCGAGATCGCTTCTCCTGGGCGGGCTCACCTACACACTCGTCAACAGCGCCTTGAACACGTTCACCGGCGGTGACGGGTTCTACGGCTACCGCTATGGGCTCGAGCTGCTGGCTTGTGCTACGCCCGCGCTCGCGCTCTCGCACGCCCGGATGGGCAGACCGGAGCGAGCGCTGTTCGGTCCGGTGGCCGCGGTCCAGGCGTTCGCGTTCCTTCTGGGGGGCCTCTACGAGAATCTGTACCTCCCCCAGACTGTTGCCTGGCACCAGAACGCCTTCGTGCACGCCGTCGACCGAATCGGACCGGCGGGATGGGGCGTCACCGCCCTGGTCGCCTTCCTGGGCTACGCACTGGACCGCCGCTTCTCCGTCAAGCCCGTGTCGACGGCGACGGACACACATGATCGCCGGGTCACCGCGGGAAGGTGAGCTCCCACTCCGTCCCGTAGCTCCCCGTCGACAGCACCGCCTCGCCGCCCAGGTCGGCCACGCGGCCACGGATCGACGAGGCGACCCCGAGCCGTCCCTCCTGCTCGGCCGCGTCGAGCCGGCCGTCCGGGATCCCGGGACCCTCGTCGCGCACGGACACGTGCAGCGCGTCGGGCGTGGCCTCGAGCAGCACCCAGGCCGGTGCATCGGGACCGACGTGGGCCGCCACGTTGTCGAGGCAGGCCGCGACCGCCGCCGCGATCTCCTCGGCCCTCGCCCGCTCCAGGAGGACGCCGGCCGAGGGCGTGGCCACCGACACTCCTGGCCGTCGCTCCAGCGCCGAGAGCACGCCGACCAGGTCGACCATGCCCGGCCTCCCGTCGACGGCGTCCTGCTCCCGGATCAGCGAGCGCAGCGCCTGCTCCTGCTCACCGACGAGGCCCGCCAGCTCGACTCCCCCGGGTCCGAGGTCGGGCGCACTGCGCTGCACCAGCGACAGCACCTGCAGCACGCCGTCGTGCACGGCCCGGGCCAGCTTGGTCCGCTCGACCGCGGTCGCGGCGGCCCGCTCGGCCGCCGCGGTGCGTGCCGCCGAGCGGAGCAGGGAGTCGACCATCAGGCCGACGATCGCGCCCCCGATCACCAGCAGGAAGTAGTTCCCGTAGACGGTCTCGGTCAGGTAGCCACGGGTCAGGAAGTCGGTCAGCGAGAGCAAGGCCGCGCCCAGCACACCGCCGTACATCCGCCAGTGGATCGCCCACGCGAACACCGCGCCCATGATCCAGAACCCGGGCACCGTCGCGTGGAACCCGGAGCTCTTCACGGCAGCGGTCAGGGCCACCGAGGCGAGCGCGACCGCCATGTCGGCGAGCAGCCAGGGCGTCGTACGGCGTCGGAAGGCGTGGTAGACCCAGCTGACCAGGCAGGTCCAGACGACCAGGGCGGCGACGAGCAGCGCGCCCGCGACCGGGTGGTCGAAGCCGCCGCGGTAGATGTTGAGGCCGACGGTGTTGGCGACCAGGACCAGGCGGAGCACCGCGAGCCACCGGTACATCCGGTCCTCGACGGCGATCGCCGCCGGCTCGGTCGGCCGGAGGGGACGCCGGAGCCCGGGGGTCAGACCACGTCCGGCGGAGACGTCGGCGGTCAGGACGCCTGCTTCTGCTCGCGGACGTCGGCCCGGTCGTCGCGGGCCTCACGCTCCGCGCGCTTCACGTCGGTCGCGGGCTTCTGCGCGAGCTCCTTGGCCTTCGTGGCGTACATGTCGACGTACTCCTGGCCGGAGAGCTGCATGATCTCGTACATGATCTCGTCGGTGATCGCACGCAGGATGTAGCGGTCGTTCTCCATGCCCTCGTAGCGGGAGAAGTCCAGGGGCTCGCCGAACCGGACGACGGGCCGGGTGAAGGTGCCGAACTTCTTGCCCGGCGGAGCCACGACGTCGGTGCCGAGCACGCCGATCGGGATCACCGGGACGCCGGTCTCGAGGGCGAGCCGGGCCACGCCGGTCTTGCCACGGTAGAGCCTGCCGTCGTGCGAGCGGGTGCCCTCGGGGTAGATGCCGAACAGGTCACCCTCGTCGAGGATCCGCTTGGCCGCCATCAGGGCACCGGCCGCGGCATCGGCGCCGGACCGGTCGATCGGCACCTGGCCGGAGCCCGAGAAGAACTTTCGCTGGAACCATCCCTTGAGGCCGGGTGAGGTGAAGTACTCCGCCTTCGCGACGAACGTGACCCGCCGCGGCAGGGTCAACGGCATGAAGAGCCAGTCGGCGTACGACAAGTGGTTGCTGGCGAGGATCGCGGGACCCGAGGCGGGAACGTTGTCCGCGCCCTCGGTGCGCGGCCGGAACACCAGCTTGAGCCACGGCCCGAGGGCGATCCACTTGAGGAACCAGTAGAGCACTCCGACCTCCTCGCGCCCGGTCTCGGCAGCGCGTCGTGCACTGTCCCGGCACACCCTAGTCGCACCCACCGCGGCCCGACCCTGACAAGCGGGCGGGGGTGCGGCAGGATTCCCGCATGGCCGAGGCCCCCCGTCATGAGTTCCCGACCGCTGCTCTCGCGCTGCCCCCGCAGCCCGATCGCACCGGCGCGCGCGCGATCGGCGTGCTGCTGGTGCACGGGTTCACCGGTTCGCCGGCCTCGATGAAGCCTTGGGCGCACGCGCTGGCCGAGCACGGGTACGCCGTCGAGGTACCGCTCCTCCCCGGGCACGGGACCCGCTGGCAGGACCTGAACAAGATCGCGTGGACCGACTGGTACGCCGAGTCCGAGGCCGCCTTCGACCGTCTGCGCGAGAGCTGCGACGCGGTCGTCGTCGGGGGCCTCTCGATGGGGGGCTCGCTGGCGCTCCGGCTCGCGGAGACCCGCGGCGACCAGGTCGCGGGCATCGTCCTGGTGAACCCGTTCGTCTCGAGCATGCGCACCGAGCTCCACGCGCTGCCGGTGCTCAAGCTCGTGGTGCCGTCGTTGCGCGGCATCGTGAACGACATCAAGAAGCCGGGCCAGGACGAGCACGGCTATCCCCGTCTGCCGCTCAAGGGCCTGGCGGAGGTGACCTCGATGTGGAAGGTGGTCGTCCCGGACTTGAAGCGGGTCACCCAGCCCCTGCTGTACTTCCGCTCGAACGACGACCACGTCATCGACGTCTCGTCGTCGCCGACGATCCTGCACGGCGTCTCCTCGGTCGACATCGAGGAGCGGACCCTCGACAACAGCTATCACGTCGCCACCCTCGACAACGACGCCGAGCAGATCTTCACCGAGTCCGCGGAGTTCGTGGCGCGGGTCACCGCGCCCTAGACGACGACCGTGCGAACGCGACCGCCTAGGCTGAGGGGGTGAGCACGCGGGACGACGGCACGGGGAGTGACCGCGCCCGCGCCGAGGCCGAGGAGCTCGCCTGGCGCGAGATCGTCGACCGCTACGGCGAGCCGCCCGACGTGGTGGAGCTCGCGGAGCTGACGTCGCCGCTGGAGGAGCCCGCACCTCACGCGGAGCCGCAGGGCGACTTGTTCCGGCTCGACCCGGACGACGAGACCTTCACCCCTCCTCCGCTGCCGCCGCCCGCTGTCGTCACGCCCGAGCGCCGCGTCGCCTGGTTCGGGCTGGTCGCCTCGCCGGTGCTGTTGGTGGTCGTGAACGTGGTCGACTACTCGCTGCCCGGCATCCTCAGCGTGGGGCTGGTGACGGCATTCCTGGCCTCGTTCGTCTATCTCGTCGCGACGATGGCTCCCCGCGACCCGGACGACGACGGCGCTCGGCTCTAGGGGCGGCTCAGCAGCACGTACCCGGCGTCCGTGCCCTCGACTCGCCAGCCGTGCTGCTCGAGTCCAGCCGCGAGCGCGGAGCGCGACTCGAGCAGGGCGACGGGGGCACCCGAGTCGCGTACGGTGGCGTACCAGCCCGGACGGAGGAGCCCGGCATCGTAGTAGCCGCGGATGTGGTCCGATGAGTACGGCGTGATGAGGCCGTCGATGTACTGGTTCAGGTCGGGGTGCCGCCAGGTGATCCAGCCACCCAGTCCGTAGGCGTTGTACACCGCGGTCCCGGCGGGCAGCCGGTCGAGAAACGGATCGAGAGCCGTGGGCACCGCACCCGGACGATCGGCCGTGCGCGGAACGACGAGGCCGACGACCACGAGCAGGGCGAGGGCCGCCCCGGCGACCATCCGTCGCTCGGATCTTGTGGTCCCCGGCCCGGGACGGTCCGCGCTCGCCGGGAGGAGCGACTCGAGGGCCCCGGCCAGGAGGGGGGCCGCGAGGAGTGCGCCGAGGACGATGGTGCGCAGTGAGTACCAGTCCCAGAACAGGGCGCTGGCGAGCAGGCCCACGCCCAGCCACGTCACCTCCCGCCGTCGGGTCAGCCAGATCGTGGCCGTCACCAGGACCATCGCCGTCACCGCCAGCGCTGGCCCGTGGGTGATGCCCGGCCGCGCCCACTCGGTGATGTACCGGGTGCTCTGCGAGACCTCGAAGGGCCCTTCGATGACACGCGGGCCGAGAGGGTTGAGCAGCACGACGCCGAAGCACGCGACGGCCAGCGCGCCCAGTCTGAGCAGCGCCTTCCGACCCGCACGGCGGCCGAGGACGACGGCGATGAGTCCCAGGAAGCCGTACGCCACCCCGATGAACCAGAACCCGTGGCACAGAGACCAGAACCAGCACAGCGGGACCAGCCACCACCGAGGACGCAGGTCGAGCTCGGTCCGTCGCCACGCCTCGACCAGAACGGGGAGGAGGACGAAGCTGACGAGCTGAGGCCGAGGCGTCAGCGAGCCCTGCCCCGCCGCGATGCACAGCATGGTCGCGACCACGGCCGGCAGCGGTCCGGCGTACCGGCGGCACACGAGGTGGACGCACGCCACGATCCCCACGACGGACGCGACGTACAGCCAGACGACGCCGGGCAGTCCCAGGACGTGGTGCACCGTCGCGACCACGGCCTCGGGAAGCGGCTCGGTCGGCACCCAGGACGTGGTGGCGAAGCTCGACCATCCGGCCGGCGGCGAGAACGAGTGCTGGTCGAGGAAGTCCTCGCCGAGTCGCAGGTGCCACCACGAGTCCGGATCGGAGAGCCGGCCCCAGTCCCGGGCCGCGACCCATGCCACCGTTGCCGCGAGCAGAGCGTACGGCGCGGCGCCCACCACGCGGTCGACGGCCGAGGGCAGGACGGGTTCATCTCCCACGGATGCCGTGGGAGTCCGGCGATCCTCGACCACCTTGCGCACAGCGTGCATGGTCCCATCCGGTCGGCCGCTGCGGACGGCTTCGACACGACTGGCGGTCGTCAGCCCGCGGATGCCGCTCCCGCTCTGCGGGCACGGCGACTCACGCGCCACCGCACCACCCGCAGCGCCGCGCGGCCGGGCCACCGCCCCGCGCGGTACACGCGAGCAACCAACGGCCCCATGTACCTCATCCGGACCTGGTCCGCCTCCTCTGCGGACGCCGACTGGGAGCGGAAGGTCGCGGAGTCTTCGTGCCAGCGGAACGACGCGAGTGTCTGGGGGACGGCCAGAAGGCGACCTCGTCGCCGCAGCTTCAGGAAGAGGTCGAGGTCCATGGACAGCTCGAGATCCTCGTCCACGCCGCCCACTGCCTGGACGTCGGCCAGGCGCATCAGGCACCCGGGCTGCGGGACGAGGTTGGGAGCGAAGGTGATGACCCGGGCAGCCAGCCGCCCGGCACGGCTCGAGAACACGGTGTTTCCGGCGCTGTCGACGTAGTCGCACCAGCCGTAGGCCATGGATGCGCCCGGGTCGGCGTCGAGCGCGGCGGTGGTCGCCGCCAGCGAACCGGGTCGGAGCAGGTCGTCGTCGCCCAGCCAGCCGACGTAGTCCGTCCCCGGCACCCCGGCGGCGAACCCGGCGTTGAGGGCGCCAGAGATCCCACGCCCGGGATCCGGCACGAGCCGGGCGGCGTGGTCACGGGCGACCTCCTCGACCTCCGACGACGCGGGCGCGACGAGGACGAGGTCGACGCCGGCCACCTCTTGATGCCTGATCGAGGCGAGGCACTGCCGTAGATGGTCCGGGCGCGTTCCCAGCGTCGGCACCACCATCAGAACGCGCGGTGTCGTTTGCTCATGTCCGCTCACGACCGTCGACCCAGCGCCTCTTCGAGGCGCACGCGTCCTCCGGCTCCTTTCACGCAGATGAGGTCGGCGTGGTCCGAGGCTGCATCGATGTGCAGACGGCGCAGATCGGCTGCGGTACGCGGGACGACGCGTCCGCCCTGTAGCGCCCAGAGATCGAACCCGGCGGCCTCCAGCGCATCCACGAAGCCGCTCACCCCACCGTTCGGGGCGAGGTGGCCGGGCGAGACCTCGGTGAACAGAATCAGGTCGTCGCTGGCCTCGAACGTGCGACGAGCCCCCGCGAGTGCGGCCGGCTCGCCGCCTTGGATGTCCATTTTCACCACGTCGACCTTCGCGATCGCCTCCCCTTCGCAGTAGCTGTCGATGGACACCGAACGAATGCGCTCGCCTCGCGAGCCGGGCGGGAGCTCCGTGCTGATCTGGTGGTCACCCGAGTTGGTGTCGGAGAGTCGAAGACTGACCTCTCCGTCTGTGTCCGCCACCGCGGCCCGGACGGTGACCACGTTGGTGCAGAGGTTGGCCCTCACGTTGTGCTCGAGCAGGTCGAAGTTCGTCGTCGACGGTTCGAAGGCGATCACTCGGCCGGTCGCGCTCACACCTCGAGAGGCCTCCAGCGTGTACAAGCCGAGGTGCGCACCGACGTCGAGGACGACGTCGCCGGCACGAAGGCAGTCGCGGAAGAGGTCGAGCTCGGCCTCCTCGTAGGTCCCGTTGACCGAAAGGAGAAGGCTGTCGAGCGGATCGAGCCGCAGCAACGAGCCCCGTACTGTCACTTCATCCGGGCGTAGGCGGGTCACGAGGAACCCGTAGAACCCCCTCGAGCCCGGTATCCGCCAGATCGCCCGTGCCAGTCGCGTTCCGTACAGCCGTGAGAACACGGCGGAAAACGTCCGGAAGAGCGCGGATCGGATCATGGCTCGACCGTAGACTGAGCCCGCCCAGCGTCCGGGGAGAACACGAGGACGGGCACGAACCTGGAAGCGCCCCAGCACGTCTTGCACGAAGGCATCGGAGATCGAGGTACCCGTGAGCCAGCCTCATGAGGCCCCGCCCGGCCGCCGGCGTATCGAGGTCGTGCTGCCGATGTTGACCTTGGTGCCCGGCGGCATGGGGGGGAGCGAGACCTATGCCCGCGCCCTCACTCGTGAGCTCGCCCGCTACCCCGACCTCGACGTGTCCGTCCTGCTGCCCGGCACTGCGGCCGGGTTCAGTGAAGCCACTCGCGAGGTCGCGCTGGCCGGCCTCGGCAGTGACGGCTCGGCCCGCGGTCGGATCGCAAGTCTGGTCCGGGCGACGAGGCCCGGTGCGGTCGCACGGCGACACGTCACCCGCGCGGACGTCGTGCACTATCCGCTGACCGTGCCGGTTCCTCGGCGGCGTCGGGCAAGTCCGACCGCGGTGACGGTCCACGACGTGCAGCACCACGACCTACCTGAACTGTTCACGCGCGCGGAGCGCGCCTACCGTGCGCTCGCCTACGACCGGGCGGCGCGACAAGCCGACGTGGTCATCACGATCAGCGAGTTCTGCAAGCGCAGGCTGATCGACCGGCTCCGGCTCGACCCCGAACGTGTCCGGGTCGCCCATCTCGGGGTCGACGCCGACACGTTCTCGCCGTACGACGGCCCGCGCCGGCCCTTCGTGCTGTACCCCGCCCGCGCCTGGCCCCACAAGAACCACGCCCGCCTCGTCAGGGCGGTGGAGATGCTGCGCCGCGACCATCCCGGGCTCCGTCTCGTCCTGACCGGAGGCGGGCGGGAGAGGCTCGGTCCGCTGCCCAGCTGGGTCGACCACCGTGGGCTGGTCCCGACGAGCGAGCTGCGCGATCTCTATCGAGGCGCGTCGTGCCTGGCGTTTCCCAGCCTCTACGAGGGGTTCGGACTACCACCTCTCGAGGCCATGGCGTCCGGGTGCCCGGTTGCCGCAGCCGACACCGGTTCCGTGCCCGAGGTCTGCGGCGATGCCGCAGCGCTGTTCGACCCCCACGACGTCGGGGCCATCGCCGCCGGGCTGAACCGGGCGATCGTCTCTCGCGAGCGCCTTGTCCCGCTCGGCCTGGCGCGCGCTCGGCAGTTCACCTGGCAGGCGTGCGCCGACATCCACGCCGACATCTATCGCGAGCTCGCCGATGGCTGACGCGGTCGTGGTCGCCGAGGAGCGCCCCGGTCGGTCCATCTTGGGAGGCATCGGCCTGAGCTCGGTCGTGGCCGCCGGGCTCGCCACCCTGTTGAACGTCCTCGCCGGACGTGAGCTGGGCGTGAATGGCTACGCCGACTTCCTGGTGGTATGGGGCCTGTTCTTCACCTTCACCGGCGTACTGCCCGGTCTGCAGCAGGAAGTGACCCGGTCGGTGGCAACCGCTCGGGCGCAGGGCCTCCGCGGGCACCGTCCCGTGGTCGGGACCCTGCTCATCGGGGTCTGCGGCGCGCTGGTCATCGGTGCGACCAGCCCGGTGTGGGCGCACCTGGTTCTCGACGACCAGGCGGTGGCGGTGAGCTGGGTGCTCGCGATCGGGTTTCTCGTCTACGCCTGGGCCAACCACGTCAACGGCACCCTGGCCGCCACGCGCCGCTGGAAGGTCTACGCCACGGCGATCCTGCTCGACGGCGTCCTCCGCTTCGTACTCGTCGGTGCGGTTCTGCTGTCCGGCACCGGCCAGGTCGGTTGGGCGCTGGCACTGGTCGGCGCAGCGTTCACCTGGGCGATCCTCGGGACCAGATCCGACGTACGTGCCGCGACCGTGGCCAGCGGCGACGCGAGCACTCGGCTCTTCGCACGACGATCGGCGCACGCGATGCTCGCGGCCGGATGCAGCGCTCTCATCGTGGCCGGATTCCCTGTTCTGCTGGAGCTGTTCGCGAGCGGTGCGCAGGGAGGCGCCGATGCAGGAGTCGTCCTCGCCGTGCTGATGGCGACCCGTGCGCCCCTGCTGTTGTTCCTCAACGGCTACCAGGGTGTCCTGATCACGCGGTTGGTCGACAGCCCGAGCCCGATGCGGCTGATGGTCCGGTGGGGCCGCACCGGTGTGCTCGTGTCAGTGTTGGCGGCCGCGGTGGCGTACGTCCTCGGACCACCGGTCCTGCGGGCCGTCTTCGGACCGGGGTACGACGCGGGTGGGGGTATCTTCGTCGGCTTGGTGGCGGCCGGACTGACGCTCGCCATGATCACGCTCACCGGCTGGACCGCGCTGGCACTGCGCCGGCACACGCTGTTCGTCTGCGGATGGATGGTCGCGGTCGCGGCGACCTCGGTGCTGCTGACCGTCCCCGCCTCCCTGGACCTCCGCGTGTGTGTGGCGCTGACCGGTGGCCCGGTCGTCGGAGCAGTCGTCCACCTGACGACCCTGTACCGCGCGGCCCCGCGAGCGCCGGACGGCCGAGTCGGAACACCCACGGACTAGAGAGTCGCACCGGGTCTGGCCGGGAACCAGTGCCCGACGTCCGCGCTGGCCGATGCACCACCCGACCGATCGCATGGCGCCGTGCGCGCGCTGGAACGAGCCGTCCGAGCAGCGCGGCGTGTCCGGACGTCGTCACCGGGTCGACGGGGAGCTCAACGCTCCGCGGGTACGCCGCCCGGCGGTCGGGTGCGCTCTTCCAGGTCAGTGCCGCGTGAGGTCGGCCGCGCCGATCAGGCCCGCCCGGTTGCCGAGCCGCGCCGGCCGGATCTCCAGCATCGGGCGATGGCCGCGTCCGGTGAGCTGAGCGCCGAACGCCGCCCGGGCGGGACCGAGCAGCAGCTCGCCAGCGGCACTCACCCCGCCTCCGATCACCACCACCGCCGGGTCGAGCACCGCCGCCAGGGACGCGATGCCCTCGCCGAGCCAGCGGCCCAGCGAGGCGAGCTGCTCGACCGCGAAGGCGTCCCCCTCGTGCGCGGCCGTCGTCACCAAGGGACCCGTGATCGCGTCCGGGTCGCCGCCGGCCCGCTCCAGCAGGTCGGCCGCGAGCAGCGAGCCGGCCTTCGCGGCGTGGCGTGCCTCGCGGACCAGGGCGGAGCCGCTCGCGTACATCTCGAAGCAGCCGCGGTTGCCGCAGCCGCACAGGATGCCGTCGGGGACCACCCGCATGTGCCCGATCTCCGCGCCGACGCCGAACGCCCCGCGGTACAGGGCCCCGTCCAGGACCACCCCGCCGCCCACGCCCGTGCCGACGGTGACCAGCAGCAGGTCGTCCACGTCGTGCCCGGCGCCGTACTGGAACTCTCCCCAGGCGGCGGCGTTCGCGTCGTTCTCCACGACCACCGGCAGCCCGAGCGTGTGCTCGAGGTCGGCCTTCAGGTCGAGGTCGCGCCAGGCGAGGTTCGGTGCGAAGAGGACGACGGCCCTGGCCTTGTCGATGTAGCCGGCCGCTCCCACGCCCACTGCCTCGATCGGGTGGCGCGTGCGCAGCTCGGTGACGAGCTTCTCGATCGCCTCCTCGATGGCCTGCACGTCGGTGGCCGGTGAGACGACCTGCAGCTCCTCGATGATGGTGCCGCTCTCGTCGACGACACCGCCGGCGATCTTGGTGCCGCCGACGTCGATGCCGCAGGCCAGGCTCACGACGCGCTCACGAGTCGTCCTCGGGCCAGTCGCCCGCATCGCCGGCGTCGTCGAGGTCGATGCGCTCCACCGAGCCGTCGCGCGCCGGCGGACGCGTGGCCATCATCCCGGACACGGCCATCATCAACGACGAGGCGGCGTTCGCCAGGTGCGCCCGCACCTCGGGACTGGTCTGGCGGACCGCGGCGACGGTGCGGCACATCGGACACCAGGCGCACTCGGGTGAACCCGTGGCGAGGTGGTCGTGCAGCTCCCCGGTCACCGACTCGGCCATCGAGTCGACCATCGCGCCCATGCCGTCGCCGTGCTCGCGCGCCCAGCCGGACAGGGCGCCGAACAGCTTCGCGGCCTCCTCGGCGACGCTGCCCACCGGTTCGGGGCCGTCGGTCTGACTCACCTGGTGTCCATCCCTGCTCTGTCCACGTCCGTGTGGTGGAAGTCCGTGTGGTTCACGTCTGTGCTCACGACTCGCCGCGCTCGCCGGCGAACCTCACCTGCAGCTCGCCCCCGTCCACCCGGGCGCCGGCGACGTGTCGCCGCGCGAGCCCCGCGGGCAAGGTGAGGAGACGACGATACGACGCGACGGTCACCACCAGGTCGTCGCCGTCCCTCGCCAGGTCGACGTCCCCGCGACCGACGAACGGGAGCCGGAGCCGCAACAACGCGCCGTCGGGGGTCCGGGTGATCCGCAGCGGCTCGCTCGACGGCGGTACGTCGAGGGGATCGGCGTCGCCGTACAGGGTGCGGCCGAGGTCGAGCAGGGCCGGCACGCCCACCGGCTCGGACGGTCGGTAGTCGGCCGACCACACCGGCAACCCGGCGAACGACTCGTGGACCTCCGCGAGCACCTCGGCCTGGGCGCTCACCCAGCCGCTCCGCCACGGGTCCCCGTCGCCGGGCGGGAAGACCCGGTTCGCGACCACGCCCTCCACCCGGTATCCGAACAGCGACAACGTGGTGAAGCTGCGTCGCGCCTCGGCCAGCACCACCTGCTCGGGGGTGAGCACGAGCCGGACCCCGGCGTCGGGACCGGTGAGCAGGCCGCGCACCTCGTCGAGCTCGGCATGGAGCCGCTCGACCGCGGAGAACACGTCGTCCTCGGGCATCGGGACGCCGGCCGCCCGGGTCAGGACCGGCTTGAGGGCCCGGACCAGGCGACGCTCGACCGGGAAGACCCGGGTCATGTACCAGCCCAGCGCCTCCGGGAGCGCCAGCAGGCGGAGGGTCTCGGCGGTGGGCGCGCAGTCGACGATGACGGTGTCCCAGTCGCCGGAGAGCGCGTGCAGCCGCAGCTCGAGCAGCGCGAGCACCTCCTCGGCGCCCGGGATGACGGTGAGCTCCTCCGCGGCGACCGGGTCGACGCCCGCCACCTCGAGCACCGACAGCAGGTAGCCCTGGATCTCCGCCCAGGACTGCTCGAACCGTCGCTGCGCGTCGACCTGGTGCACGAACAGGCCGGGGGCGACCTCCTCCGGCTCGCGGCCGACCGTCACGCCGAAGGCGTCGGCGAGCGAGTGCGCGGCGTCCGTGGACAGCACCAAGGTCCGGCGTCCCGACTCCGCGGTCAGCGCGGCGGTGGCCGCGGCGACGGTCGACTTGCCGACCCCGCCCTTGCCGGTGAAGAGGACGATCCGCACTAGAGACGCACCCGGGTCACCATTCAGGCGAGCGACTCCACGCGCTTCTTCAACCCCTTGAGCGCGGTGTCGATGAGGATCTTCTCGCCCTTGCGCTTGAGCATCCCGATCAACGGGATCGAGACGTCGAGGGCGAGCCGGTAGGTCACGTCCGTCGTGCCGTCGCCGCGGTCGGTCAGCACGTAGGCGCCGTCGAGCGCGCGCAGCATCTTGCCCTCGACGAGGGTCCAGGTGACCTCCTCGTCGCCGGACCAGTCGTAGGCGAGCGTGTACTCGTCCTTGATCGGCGAGACGTCGAGCCGGAAGAAGACCTGCTCGGCTCGGCCGTCGGGCAGTTCCGAGACCACCTCGGCCGAGGTCACTCCCTTGGCCCAGGTCGGGTACGCCGGGAAGTCCGCGATCACCGCCATCACCGCGCTCGGCGGCGCGTCGACCACGATGGACGACGTGGTCTGGTCGGCCAACATGACCCCCTCGGCTGTCGCTGCTGCGCGGTCTGGGAGCCGGTGCGACGCTCGGCGCCCCGGCCCGGCGAGACTATCGGATGAGGGGGGCGCGCCCCGGCGGTAACCTCCCACCTGACCCGTGACCCGAGGCGTGGAGGCCGCGTGCGTGAGTACTCGTCACCGCTGAACGTCGAGATCCCCGCGACCGGCAACCTCACCGACGACGTCGTGACGAACGCCGCCGAGGCCCCGGACGCGGTGGTGTTCTCCCGGCGGCACGGCGCCGACGCCGGATGGAGCGACGTGACCGCGGCGGACTTCCTGGCCGAGGTCCGTGCCGTCGCCAAGGGACTGGTCGCGGCCGGCATCCGGACGGGCGACCGGGTCGGCCTGATCTCCAAGACGCGCTACGAGTGGACCCTGGTCGACTACGCCATCTGGTTCGCCGGAGCCGTCACCGTGCCCATCTACGAGACGTCGTCCGCGGAGCAGATCGAGTGGATCCTGAGCGACTCCGGGGCGGTCGCGGTCGTCGCGGAGGGGCCCGACCACACCGCCCGCATCGCCCAGCGCCGGTCCGCCCTGCCGGAGCTGAACCACGTCTGGTCGCTGACCGACAACGCCGTCGACGTGCTCCGCCGGCTCGGCGACGACATCGGGGACGGCGACCTGGAGGCACGGCGTACGTCGGCGACGCCGCTCGACCTCGCGACGGTGATCTACACCTCCGGCACGACCGGGCGGCCCAAGGGCTGCGAGCTCACCCACGGCTGCTTCATGTTCGAGCTCGGCGTCGCCGTCCCCGAGCTCGATGACCTGTTCGCGGGCGACGACGCCTCGACCCTCCTGTTCCTGCCGCTGGCGCACGTGTTCGCCCGGATCGTCCAGATCGGCGCCGTCAAGGCGCGGGCCCGCCTCGGCCACAGCGCCGACGTCAAGCGCCTGCTCCCCGACCTCGCGGAGTTCCAGCCCACGTTCGTCCTGGCGGTCCCGCGGGTGTTCGAGAAGGTCTTCAACACGGCGTCGCAGCGAGCGACGTCCGACGGGCGCGGCGCCATCTTCGACCGGGCCGCCGAGACCGCGATCGCCTACTCCCGCGCGCTCGACCGGGGCAAGGTCCCGGTGCGGGTCCGGGCCCGGCACGCCGTCTTCTCGCGCCTGGTCTACGCCCGGCTCCGGGCCGCGCTCGGCGGGCGCTGCCGGTACGCCGTGTCGGGCGGCGCACCGCTGGGCGACCGGCTCGGTCACTTCTACCGCGGCATCGGGTTGACCGTGCTCGAGGGCTACGGCCTGACCGAGACGACCGCGGCGGTGACCGTCAACCGCCCGGATGCGGTCAAGATCGGGACCGTCGGGCAGCCGCTGCCCGGCACCGAGGTGCGGGTCGGCGACGACGGCGAGCTGCTCTTCCGCGGTGGCCAGGTCTTCGCCGGCTACTGGCGCAACGAGGAGGCCACGGCCGCCGTGCTGGACCGCGACGGCTGGTTCCACACCGGCGACGTCGGCGAGATCGACGAGGAGGGCTTCGTCCGGATCACCGGGCGGATGAAGGAGATCCTGGTCACCGCGGGCGGCAAGAACGTCGCTCCCTCGGTCCTCGAGGACCGCGTCCGGGCGCACGCCCTGGTCGACCAGTGTCTCGTCGTCGGCGACGGGCAGCCGTTCATCGCGGCGCTGGTGACCATCGACCGCGAGGCCTTCGCCGACTGGGCCGCGGCGCACGGCAGGACGGGCGACGTCGCGGCGTACCTCGACGACCCGGAGCTGCGCGCGGAGATCCAGAAGGCGGTCGACGACGCGAACGCGGCCGTGTCCCGGGCCGAGTCGATCCGCTCGTTCGCGATCCTGGCGGTCGACTGGACCGAGGAGGGCGGGCAGCTGACGCCCAGCTTGAAGCTCAAGCGCAACGTCGTCGTGCGAGAGCACAAGGACGACGTCGCGGCCCTGTTCAGCTGACGTTCCCGCAGGTCAGAGCGGCCCCCCTAATTCTTTGCCAAAGTGCCACGGGCGCCCCTGTCTCACACCTAACATCTGTCTCGCGAGTTCCGGACAAACCCGGTCAGGCTCCAGTCCCCCGAGCCCCGGTTCGCGCGCCTCACGTACTGCCAGCCCGCCATCCGCCGGACGGCAGATGTCCGAGCGAAAGGGAAATCGGCCATGGATCGCCGCAGGCTGTTGCTCATTCTCGCCGTGTTCGTCGCCATCATCGGCACGGCACTCGTGTTCCTCTACGTCCAGGGTGCCGACAAGCGCGCCGGGGACAAGTTCGACAACGTCAGCGTGCTCAAGGCGACGTCGGACATCTCCGCCGGTGAGACCTACGACTCCGCGCTGTCCTCGGGCAAGATCACCACCGCCGCCGTGCCGCGCAACCAGCTGACCTCCGGCTACCAGACGTCGACCGACGCCCTGAAGGGCAAGATCGCGGCCGTCCCGATCTTCGCCGGCCAGCAGATCATCACCAGCCAGTTCGGGGCGGAGGTGCAGTCCGCTACGTCGGCGCTGCCGGTCCCGAAAGGGATGATGGCGATCGCGGTCAACCTCACCGATCCCGACCGCGTCGCGGGCAACATCCAGAACGGCTCGCAGGTCGCGATCTTCGTGACCGGCACCCTCCAGGCGTCCTCGACGAACGGCGCCAGCGGCGCGAGCGCCGGGGAGTCCACCCGCCTGCTGCTGCCCAACGTCACCGTGCTGAACGTCGGCTCGCCGGTGGCGACCACCGCGACGACCACAGATGAAACCGGTGCCCAGACGACCGAGCAGCTGCCGCGCACACTGTTGACGATCGCGGTGACGCAGAAGGAGGCGCAGAAGGTCATCCTCGCCTCCAAGGCCCTTGATCTGACCTTCGGGCTGCTGACGCCGGACAGCAAGGTCAAGCCCGGCCCGGGCACGTCCACCCTGGTCAAGTCCCTGTTCTCAAAGTGAGCTGACATGCCTGTCATCGTCGATCCCGACAGCACCACGGCCCGCCGGCTGCTCGGTGCCCTCCCTCCCGGCTGCCAGTCCGTGGACACCACCGAGCGTCTGCTGCCCTGGCTCGCCCAGCATCCTGAGGAGTACGTCGTCGTTCTGGGTCCGAACATCTCGTTCGGCGACGGCGTGACGGTGTGCGAGAGCCTGCGCATCTCGCGCCCGGCCACGAGCGTGGTCTTCGTCCGTCCGGCGCTCGACACCGCGCTGCTCGCCCGTGCCATGCAGGCGGGTGCCCGCGAGGTCGTGGCCATGGACGACCTCCACCTCGTCGCCGGCGCCGTGTCGCGGGCCCACCAGTTCTCGCAGGCACTGCGCGGGCCGGATGCCTCCAAGCACAGCGGGCACGTGGTCTCGGTCTTCTCGCCCAAGGGTGGTGTGGGCAAGACGACGGTCGCGGTGAACCTCGCCCTCGCGCTCACCGACAACGGTGCTCGCAAGGTCTGCCTGGTCGACTTCGACCTCGCCTTCGGGGATGTCGCGATCACGCTTCAGCTGTTCCCGTCGCACACGATCGAGCACGCCATCGGGTCCGAGGAGGACCTCGACGCGGCCATGCTCAACTCGCTGCTGACGCGCTACCAGGACACCCTGCAGGTGCTGGCCGCGCCCAGCCACCCCGACGTCCGCGAGCGCATCTCACCGCTGCTGATCTCGAAGGTGTTGCGGACCCTGCGCACGATGTACGACTACATCGTCGTGGACACCGCGCCGGCGTTCGACGAGCAGACACTCACGGCGCTCGACGAGACCGATGAGTGCATCATCGTGGCGACGCTCGACGTCCCGACCCTGAAGAACGTCAAGGTCGCGCTGGACACGCTGGAGATGCTCAACATCGGTCGTGGCCACCGCTACCTGCTTCTCAACCGGGCCGACGACGCGGTCGGCATCGGTGCGGAGAAGGTGGAGACGATCCTCGGGATGAACGTCGCCTCGCAGATCTCGACGTCCATCGACATCGCGGCGGCGACCAACGCCGGCACGCCCATCATCGCGGCCAGCCCGCACCACCCGTCGAGCGCGGCCTTCCGCAGCATGTCGACGATGATCGCCGGGTCCCCGGTGACGTCGATCGGCGCGGACACCCCCACGCAGGCGGACCCGGAGAACGACCGGTTCGCCAAGCTCTTCCGGATCAAGAGGTGACATCGTGAGCAGTCTCGCCGAGCGTCTCGCCGCTGCCCGCAAGCAGAGTGAGTCCGGTGCCGCCCCCGCGCCGCCGCCGCCGCCGCGCGGCCCGGACGCCAACGAGCAGTCCGGCGCGACCACGTCCTCGTCGTCCTCGTCGCACAGCGGCGGGGACGAAGGCGGCGCACGCGCGCGCACGGCCGCGGCCCTGCCGAGCAACACCAGCCGGGTCAGCGCCCGCCGGGGCGCCGAGCACGACCGCCTCGAGGAGCTCAAGCAGGACGTGCACACCGAGCTGCTCAAGCAGCTCGGACCGCAGCTGTACGACGCGAACCTCGACCAGGCCGACCTCGACCAGCGCGTCCGGGCCGTGCTGTCGCAGCTGATGAGCTCGCAGGAGCGGCCGATCAGCAACTCGGACCGCAACCGGCTCACCCAGGAGATCAGCGACGACATCCTCGGTTACGGCCCGATCGAGCCCTTCCTGCGCGACGTCGACGTCTCCGAAGTCATGGTCAACGGTCCGGACTCGATCTGGCTGGAGAAGGACGGCAAGCTCCTCAAGGCCAACGCCCAGTTCGGCGACGAGGCCCACGTGCGCCGTACGATCGACAAGATCGTCTCCCGCATCGGCCGGCGCGTCGACGAGTCCAGCCCGATGGTGGACGCCCGTCTGCCCGACGGCAGCCGGGTCAACGCCATCATCCCGCCGTTGGCGGTCGACGGGTCCTCGCTGACGATCCGTAAGTTCGCCGCCGACCCGCTGACGGTCGACGACCTGATCGCCTTCGGCTCGCTCAGCGACCGCTCGGCGGGCTTCCTCGAGGCCTGCGTCAAGGGTCGGCTGAACATCATCGTGTCCGGGAGCACGGGCGCCGGCAAGACGACCACGCTGAACGTGCTCTCGTCCTTCATCCCCGAGGACGAGCGCATCGTCACGATCGAGGACGCCGCGGAGCTCCAGCTCAAGCAGGACCACGTGGTCCGGCTCGAGTCGCGCCCGGCGAACATCGAGGGTCGAGGCATGGTCACCATCCGCGACCTGGTGAAGAACAGCCTGCGTATGCGCCCCGACCGCATCATCGTCGGTGAGGTCCGTGACGCCTCGGCGCTGGACATGCTGCAGGCGATGAACACCGGCCACGACGGCTCGATCTGCACGCTCCACTCCAACGGTCCGCGCGACACCCTGGCCCGCATGGAGACGATGGTGCTGATGGCCGGCATGGACCTCCCGGTCCGGGCGATCCGTGAGCAGGTCGCCTCGGCCGTGGACCTGATCGTGCACCAGACCCGTTTCAAGGACGGCTCCCGCAAGATCACGCACTGCACCGAGGTGGAGCGCATGGAGGGCGACATCATCACCCTCCAGGACATCTTCGTCTACGACCACGACGCCGGCTGGGACGAGGACGGCAAGGCCAAGGGCTACTTGCGCTCGACCGGTCTGCGTCCGAAGTTCCTGGAGAAGATGGAGCACTCCAACGTGCACGTCGACCCGTTGCTGTTCACCTCGGAAGGACTGCGGTGACGTCGTGTCCCCTCTGACACTGCCCCTCGCCGCCTCGGCGACCTCGGCGAGCTGGGTCATGTACGCCGGCCTCGGCGCGCTCGGGGTCGGCCTCCTCGTGCTGCTGCTCCTGGCGGTGCCCAAGCAACGCCTGATGTCCACCGAGGAGCGGGTGGCGCAGTACGCCGCCCGCGCGGCGAACGGAATGCCCGGGTCGGCGCCAGGGTTGAACTCGCCCTCTTCGCAGGACTCGGCCCTGCAGTCCGCCAAGTCGGCGGCCGCCGCCATGCTCAAGCGCAACCAGTCGCTCGAGGCGAAGATCGCCCAGCGGCTCGAGGGATCCGGCAGTAAGTGGCGCCCCGCCGAATGGCTGCTCTTCCACGTGGGCATCTTCCTGCTCATCTCCCTCGTCGGCCTGCTGATCGGCGGGGGGAGTCCGGTCCTCGGAGTCGTCTTCATGATCTTCGGCGCGGTCGGCCCGTGGCTCTATCTCGGCTATCGACGCAAGGCCCGCAAGAAGAAGTTCGAGCGTGCGCTCCCCGACACGTTGCAGCTGATGTCGGGGTCCCTCGCGGCCGGTCTGTCGCTGGCCCAGTCGGTGGACACGATCGTCCGTGAGGGAACGGAGCCGATGGCGAGCGAGTTCCGCAAGGTGCTCGTCGAGACCCGCCTGGGCCTGTCACTCGAGACGGCCCTGCAGGGGGTGGCCGACCGGTTCCAGAGCGAGGACTTCGGTTGGGTCGTGATGGCGATCAACATCCAGCGTCAGGTCGGCGGCAACCTGTCCGAGCTGCTGAACACCGTGGCGGCCACCATGCGCGAGCGCGAGTACATCCGTCGTCAGGTCGCCGCCCTCGCCGCCGAGGGCAAGCTCTCGGCGATGGTGCTCGGGGGTCTTCCGCCCGCATTCATGCTGTACCTTCTCCTCGCGAACCGTGGTTATGTGATGGTGCTGTTCACCACACCGATGGGCATCGCCATGCTCGTGGGCGGTGCGATGATCCTGTCCGTCGGGATTTTCTGGATGTCGCGTATCGTCAAGGTCGAGGTGTGAGATGGCTCTGTTCCTGATCCTCGGTGCCGCCCTCGTGGTCCTGGCAGTTTTCCTGGTCTCGGTGGCGTTGGGGACGACCGCCAGTGGGCAGGCCATCTCCGGGGTCGACCGCTCGGTCGCCCTGGTGCAAGCCCTGTCGAACGCGCCCGCTGAGCTCACCAAGGAGTACGACGAGTCGTTCGGTGAGCGGATCATGGCGCCGTTGCAGCAGCGTGCCTCCAAGATCGCCCGCCGGCTGTCCGGTGGCGACGCCCCCGAGCGGATCCGCAAGCGCCTCGACGTGGCTGGCAACCCGTTCGGCTGGACCGTCGAGCGTGTCCAGGCCGGGAAGGTGATCGGCGCGATCACGTTGTTCTTGATCTCGGTGGCGCTGACCGCGGTGTTGGGTACCAGTCTGACCGTCCGGATCGTGGTGGTGGCCGGTGCCACGGCCGTCGGCTGGCTCGGCCCGAACCTCTACCTGTACCAGAAGGTCTACGACCGCTCCAAGAGGATGCAGCGAGACCTGCCGGACGCCATCGACCTGATGACCATCAGCGTCGAGTCCGGTCTGGCCTTCGACGCTGCCGTCCAGCAGGTGGCCAGCAACACCGACGGACCCCTGGCCGACGAGTTCTCCCGCGTGCTGCGCGAGATGCAGATCGGCCAGGGCCGTGCCGAGGCGCTGCGCGGCCTCGCCGACCGCACCGAGGTCGACGACGTCAAGAGCTTCGTGACCGCGATGGTCCAGGCCGACAGCTTCGGCATCCCGATCGCCAACGTCCTGCGGATCCAGTCGTCGGAGATGCGGAGCAAGCGGCGTCAGCGCGCAGAGGAGCAGGCGCAGAAGGTTCCGGTGAAGATCACCATCCCGCTGATCTTCTGCATCCTCCCCACGCTCTTCATCGCGGTCATGGGCCCCGCGGTCATCCACATCATGAACTCGTTCTCGGGAAAGAGCTGACCGACTTCCGATGATCTGGGGTGGTGCGGGCCGTCAGCACACGTGGCTGGCCGTCGGAGCGCGGACCTTCGCGCTCCTCAGCCTCGTCATGCCCCTGATCCTCAAGAACAACCAGCTGCTGCTGCTTGCGCTTCTCGCGACAGGAGCGGTCTGGGCGGCGGTCACCGCTGCGGAGCTGCTGGCACTGCCCGGGGCACTGCTGCTGATTCTCGACGCCCTGCTCGTGGGGACGATTGCGGGTCTCTCGTCCCACTCGACGACAGCCATCCTCGGTGCGCTGGCGGTGCCACCCTTCACGGCCGGTCTCAGCCGTGGCGCGCGCGGCGTCGCCCTGTCCTTGTCCGGTGAGCTCACCTCATACGTGGTCGTCGTGCTGACCACCTCCACACTGGACCAGGACCAGGGAAGCGCCGCATTCACGTGGGCCGTCACGGGACTGGGTCTCGGACTGATCGCGGCGTTCGTACGCCGCACGTTCCTCCAGGTGAATGACCCGCAACGGGCCTACCGCGACGCCCAGCTGCTCATCCGCGAGCTGATCACGCTGTCCGGCCGGCTGAGCTCCGGCCTGGACCCGGTCGCGCTCGGCGGCCAGATCGCCAGCGCAGTGCGCGACGAGCTCCCCGTGTCGGCGCTGACCGTGCACATCCCGCGCGGCGATGTGCTGACGCCGCTTGTCGGTGACACGGGCATCGCGTCGCCGGAGCTCGCCGTGAGCGAGGAGCTCGCCCAGTACAGCCTGCTGACCGGAAACGTCCGCTCGAGCGGGCACAGCTTCGCGTTCCCCCTCAACAGCGGCGGCGGCGTCGCGGCCGTCATCTCGGGTGTCCTCTCGCCCGGGCTCGACCCGCAGACGATGGACCTGCCCCGGCGGCTCTCCGCCCTCGACCGCAAGCTGAGCCCCGCGACCGTGCGGCTCGACACTGCCGTGCTGTTCCTCTCCTTCCGCGACTCCGCGACCGCGGAGGAGCGGCGACGACTCGCCCGCGAGATGCACGACGGCGTCGCCCAAGAGATGGCCTCGCTCGGCTACTTCGTCGACACGCTGGTCGACCAGGAACCCGAGGAGTCCACGCGCGCTCGCCAGCTGAAGATGCTGCGCGACCGGCTGACGATGGTCGTCGGCGAGGTACGCCGCTCGGTGCAGACGCTGCGCACGGAGATCGGTGAGAGCGACTCCCTCGGCACCGCGATCGGGTCCCTGGCCCGCCACCTGAGCGCCAGCAGCGGCATCCCGATCCACGTGACCCTCGACGAGAAGACGACCCGGCTGCGTCCCGAGATCGAGAGCGAGCTGCTGCGGATCGCCCAGGAGGCGATGACCAACGCCGTGCGTCACGCCGGCGCCTCGGCCATCAATGTGCAGTGCTCCGTGGCCCCGCCGGCGGCCGAGATCGTGGTGACGGACAACGGCCGCGGGCTCGGCGCCCGGCGCGAGGACTCGCACGGTCTCGAGATCATGCGTGAGCGTGCCGCCCTGATCGACGGCGAGCTGACCGTGGTCGACAACCGTCCGCACGGCACGACCGTGTCGGTTCGCCTCGAGGGCTCCGGCGTGTCGTCCCTCCAGTCCAGCGCGGGACCGGAGACCCTCTCTCATGAGTCTCGGCGGAAGCTGGCCTGACTGACCGAAGGACCCGAGGAACATGACGAACACCGAACTCTCCCAGCTGCGTGTCCTGATCGTCGACGACCACGAGCTGGTCCGCGAGGGTCTCGTGGGCGCCTTCGCCCGCGAGGAGGGCACCGAGGTCGTCGGCTCCGTCGGGACTGTCGCGGAAGCGGTGGCGGCGTACCTCCAGGACCAGCCTGACGTGATCGTGACCGACCTCCAGCTGCAGGACGGCACCGGCCTCGACATCATCCGCCAGGTGCGCCAGAAGGATGAGCAGATCGGCCTGGTCGTGGTCACCATGCACTCGGGCGACGACCAGATCTTCGCGGCGATGGAGGCCGGCGCCTCGGCGTTCGTCGGCAAGGACGCGCCCTCCACCGAGGTGGTCCGGGCCGCCCGGCATGCCGCCGTCTCCCCGCGGTCGTTCCTGTGCACCGGTCTGGCCGGCGCCATGGTGCGCCGGATGAGCGCGGAGTCGACGCGTCTGTCGACCCGCGAGCACGACGTCCTGCTTCTGCTCGCCGACGGCTCGAACGCCGCGGCGATCGGCCAGCAGCTCTACATGAGCGAGTCGACGGTCAAGTCGCACATCGCGCGGATCTACCAGAAGCTCGGCGCACAGAACCGCGCCCAGGCGCTGGTGACGGCGATGCGGATCGGGCTGCTCTCGACGGTGCAGCGCCCGCAGCCAGGAAACTGACCTCACTCGCCGCGTCGCTGGCAGTCGATCACACCGTCCCAGCATTTGTCAGGCGAATCCCGGATTTCCTCCATCTGCGGGGTGCGCAATGGTCCCGAGTGACTAGGCGTCTTCGACCGAAATTCTGCTCCGCGATCGGCCGCGAAACGCCATCATTGAGTACGGAGGCCTCCGGCCTTCTCGGCTCTCAAACGCCAAGTCAACAACTCTGTAGGAGAACGAAAATGCTGGACTACCTCCGCATCATGCTGAACGCCCGCCTGGCGAAGATGGACGAGCGCGGTGCGTCCGCGGTCGAGTACGGCCTGCTCATCGCCGGCATCGCCGCCCTGATCGTCGTCGTCGTGTTCGCCTTCGGTGGCGTTCTGAAGAACGTCTTCTCGAGCACCTGCAAGAGCGTCGGCCAGAGCGCCGGCGGTTCGGGCAACTGCTGAACCCAGCGCCAAGCGCGAGGCCGCGGACCCTGTGGGTCCGCGGCCTCCGTCGTCTCCGGGTGGATGAGCACCCGCGGGCCGTGTGACGTGCTCTGACCAGCTCCCTTGTCCTGCCCACGACTGGGTCCACGAGCTGCCGGTCGATCGGCCATTTCAGTCGTGCGACCTGAGCGGGTCCGGCTAGTCCCAGCGGGTCAGGCCAAAGCGGTCGAACGCCCGATCCACCCTGGTCACCGTGACCGCCACAATGGTGAGACGAGGCAGAGTACGAACCTAGGAGTCCCCGGATGCTCGACTACGTGCGGATCATGCTCAACGCCAGACTCGTCCGCATGGAGGAGCGAGGCGCTTCAGCCGTCGAGTACGGACTGCTCATCGCGGGCATCGCCGCGGTGATCGCACTCGTCGTGTACGCCTTCGGCGGGGTCGTCTCCACTGTCTTGTTCAAGAAGACCTGCCACTCGGTCGCCGCGAGCGCCGGCAGCGCTAGCAGCTGCTGACCCGCACCTACCGGGGGCCGGATGACCGCGGATCCATGGGGGGTCCGCGGCCATCGGCGTTGCGGTGTCTCTTGTGGCAGCACCGTCGGCACCGTCCAGATCAGCGCGCCGACGAGGCGGTCGGTTTCATGGGGACACCCATCCGCCGGCCCAGCTGCTGCGCGATCGCGATCCGCTCGAGCGTGGTGGGGTGCGAGCCGAACCAGAACTCCGACCACGCGGGCGGGTCGTCGCTCAGCGAGTGCAGGTCGAGCGACCGCTGCATCCGCTCGAAGGCGGCCGGGTCGCGCGTCGTCTCCAGCGAGGCCACGTCCGCCCGAGTCTCGATCCGGCGCGACAACCCGTTGTCGAGCGGACTGGACAGCAGGGTCCCGATCGCGACCAGCGCCAGCACCAGCGGTACGACCGTGGGGTCGCGCATCCCGCCGGGCTCGCGGCGTACCAGCGCGACGGCGAGCCCGAGCAGGCCGATGCCGAGGGTCGTGCCGAGCGCCGCCAGCACGGAGCCGACCAGCACGTCGTCGTGACGCGCGTGGCCGAGCTCGTGGGCGACGATGGCAAGGACCTGAGCGCGTGGCAGGTCGCGGACGACGGTGTCGTAGAGCACGACCCGCCGCGTGCTGCCGAAGCCCGAGACGTAGGCGTTCAGGGTCGTCGTACGGCGCGACGCATCCGCCACCAGGACGTCGTCGATGTGCACGTGCTCCCGGTCGGCGAGCTGCAGGATCTGCGTGCGCAGCGGGCCGTCCGGGAGCGGAGTGAACTGGTTGAACGCCGGCTCGACGAGCACCGGGTACACGAACGACCCCAGCATCACCAGGCACCCCAGCAGGGTGCCCGCGACCGCGGGCCACGACCGCGGGAACCGGCGCGCGCAGCCGACCAGCACGACCAGCAGCAACCCCGAGATGACGACCGAGAGCACCAGCCCCTTGAGCAGGTCGACCGTCCACGGTCCCCACGCCTCGGTGGTGAGTCCGTAGTCGAGCGAGCGGTGGTGGCCGATGATCGCGAACGGCAGCGTCACCACTCGCCCCACGACCGCGAGGCCCACGACCGCCTGCAGGACACGCACCCACCACCAGCCGCGGAGCCGGCCGGCGAGGCGTCGTCCGACCGGGGTCAGCCCCAGCACCAGGGCGACCACCAGCGAGACCGCCAGCGAGCTCCAGCCGAGGTGGCGGGCCGGGTCGCTGTAGGCGTTGGCCCGTGCGATCTGCGCCGGCGTGAAGACGTCGGACGCGGGGACCGCGGCAGGGGTGCCGCCCGGCACCGGGTGCCACGGGATGAACAGCGCGGCGACGACGACGAAGGCGACCGCGGCGACCACGAACGTGACCAGGGACCAGCGTCGCTCGCTCACGCCGGCAAGTGTGACAGGGCGTTCCGCCACTGCCGCACGAAGGCCGTCGGCCCGAACCCGAAGTAGTGGCGCATCTCCTGCCCCACGCGACCGCCGCCGTCGACGGCCCGGTAGAACCCCACCAGGGCCGGCGTGCCGGCGTCGCGCGCGAGCAGCCGGCAGGCCAGCCAGGCACTCTCGTAGCGCGCCTCGAGATGGGGGGCACCCGCCGCGAACTCCGCCTCGCCGGGAAGGTGGCGCGGGGCTCCGCTGCGGCGTACCAGCGCGATGATGCGGGACGCGGTGGTGGACACCGGTAGGTGCTGGGAGCTGAGCGCGACGAAGTCGGCGAACCCCTCGACGAGCCAGATGGGCGAGGGACTGGTGCTGGCGTCCGTGGCGACGTGCGTCGCCTCGTGGGTGATCACGACCTGGGCGCCCCGCGGCTTCAGCGGGAGGAACACACCGGGGTTGACGAAGACGTGGCTGGCGGCCCGTCGCGCCCGCGAGCCGTCGACGGTCGTGGTGACCGCCGCGATGCCCTGGTACTGCCCGGGGCGGGCGTCCAGCGCCGCGTCCAGGCCGTGCTCCGAGGCCGGCACCTCCACGACGAGGCCGGCGGTCCACCCGGGCAGGATCCGCCGGACCTGCGGGACGGCACGACGGGCCAGACCGGCCATGGTGTCGGCCTCGGAGGCGCTGCCGTCGACCAGCACCAGGCTCTGCGCGCCGCGCCGGACCTGGAGCGGCCCGGAGAGCCACAACGGGGAGCGCCTGCCTCCCCCACCGATGCCCGCGATCCGCAGCGTGCCCGCGGCGCTCCCACCAGCCGGGGCGAAGGTGACCCGCACTCCCACCCGTGCAACCCGGTCGTCGAAGCCGGCGAAGCGCCACGTGGTCGCCACGTCGGCCGACCAGCGGCCGTCGGGCGCCACGGCGCCGGAGGAGGCGACGTACCTCAGCGAGAACGCGCGGACCCGCAAGGCGCGGGCGTTGCGGGCGACGCCGGCGAGGTCCCGGCGCGCTTGCCGCTCGTCGCCGAGACGCGCGGCCGCGGCTGCGTCATGGCGGCGTACGGCGGACTGCAGGTCGTCGAGCAGTGCGGTCGCGCCGCTCTGGTCGATCCCGGAGGAGGGCCGGCGGTCCAGGGGCGCGTGGTACGTCGTGTCGCGGGTGCTCAGCCAGACGACGACGCCCACCGCCAGCACCAGGAACAGCGAAAGGCCGGCCACCCACCAGCGGGGGCGGCCGGCCCTTCGTGCTGCGGGGGGCGGGTCAGCCAGGACGGACGGCGCCGACGTACGGCATGGAGTACAGGCCGGTGACGCGGATGCCGGCCGACGGGTTCTCGGCGTTCACGATCATGCCGTTGCCGATGTACATGCCGACGTGGCTGATCGGGTGGTAGTAGAAGACGAGGTCACCGGGCTGCAGCTGGCTGGCCGAGATGTGGGTCCCGGAGCCGTACTGCGCGCTGGACGAGTGCGGCAGCCCTACACCGGCGGCACCCCAGGAGGCCATGGTGAGCCCCGAGCAGTCGTAGGCGCTCGGACCGGCGGCACCGTAGACGTACGGCTTGCCGACCTGCGCCATCGCGAAGTGCACCGCGACCGCGGCGCGTCCCGAGGCGGGGATGTCCGACATGGAGACCGGGGTGTCGCTCCGCGAGGCGGCGAGCATGCGCTCGCGGGCCGCGGCCTGGAGCTTGCCGAGGAGCTCCTTGGCCGACGCGAGGTTCTTGTCGATCGTCGCCTTGTCCTGCGCGGCCTGGCGCTCGAGGTCGGCGACCTTGCCGAGCTGGTCCTGGGTGGCCCGCTGCCGGATGGTGAGGGCCTTGGCCTGGGTGAGGTAGGAGGAGTACTGCCCCGCCTGCATCGAGTTGAAGGCGGACATCGTGGTCAGTCTCGACACGAAGGCGCTCGGGTCGCTGGAGACCACGGCCTGGCCGACGGCCGACAGGGAGTCGCCCTCGTACTGCTGGACGATCGCGTCCGCGACGATCCGGCGTGCCTTCTCGGTGCGCTTCTCCTGGCGCGACTGGTCGACGCGCAGCGCGGAGACGTCCCCTCGCATCTGCTTCAGCTGCACGCGCACCTGGTTGTACCGCTCCGAGGCCTGCTCCGCCGCGTGGTACAGGCGGTCCACACGATGCTGGACGTCCTGGATCGTGGGTTTCGCCTCTGCGGTCCCTGTGGGAATCGTCCCGACGAAGGCGACGGCCGCGGCGGCGGAGGTGGCAATGAGCGTGACGAGGCTTCTCCGGCCGTTGAGCACGAGCGGAAGGACTCCTTGCTATGTCGTACGCCTACCGGGTGAGCTGACGGGTTCGGGCACGACAGGCCCTACACCGCTTCCACGTCGCGCACTGGTGCACGCCACGCCTGGGCGGTGATTCACCCCAGGTTGGGTTTGGTTCCCCGGCTCCTCGTCATGACCCCGAGCGGTCACCACGTTGACTCGGCGCGACACCCGCATGGACACCGGACTGGTCCATCGGCACGGGCATCTGAGCGGTCACACTAACCACACCCCCACGGGGACCGCAAAACTTTCAACCAGCCAGTCGTGACATTTCCGCGACCCGGCCACGACCGACTGTCACAGAGGTCACATCAGCCCCGTCCGTCACACTCCCTCCGCAGCCCGATCCGGCCTCACGCGGACTCGATCACGGGTGGGTCGACCGGCGTGACCAGCCGCAGCGGGGGCACCAGTCCACCGGCGGCGAGGGTGTCGAGCGCGCGGCACTCGTCGTCGGCCAGGGTGAGCTCGGGCGGGGGCCCGAGCAGCACGGTCACCACGCAGTCGTGGCACGCCAGCCCCCGCACCATGCAGGTGTCGCAGTCGATTCTCGTCGTCATGCCACAGACCGTCCCAGAGGCCACCGACAGTGGGTTCTCCGGCGACTCCGGTCAGGGTTGATCGGACGACGTCGCAGGGCGTACCCGACCCGGAGACCTCGCGCGTGTCCGACCCGGTCCTGTCGGCGCGCCGCCCTACCGTCGCTGACATGACCACCGCGCCGCTCCGCCTCCCCGGCGGATCCCGCGCGCCGGTCCTGGCCCGGGCCTCGGGTGCGGAGGCCGCGCGGCGGAGGTGGGAGGCGCAGCGCAGCTTCGACGAGCTCGGGCGTCCGCTGCGCGACCTCACGTTCTGCGTCGTCGACCTCGAGACCACCGGCGGCTCGGCCGAGGGCGGCTCGATGATCACCGAGGTCGGTGCCGTGAAGGTCCGCGGAGGCGAGGTGCTCGGCGAGTTCCAGACCCTGGTCAACCCGCACACGCAGATCCCGCCGTTCATCGCGGTGCTGACCGGCATCACCAACTCCATGGTCGGCCAGGCGCCGCCGATCGAGTCGGTGCTGCCGTCGTTCCTCGAGTTCGCGGCCGGCTCGGTGCTGGTGGCCCACAACGCGCCGTTCGACGTGGGCTTCCTGCAGTGGTTCGCGGCCCGGCAGGGCATCCCTTGGCCGGCGTTCGAGGTGCTCGACACCGCCAAGATCGCGCGCCGTGTGATCACCCGCGACGACGCGCCCAACTGCAAGCTGTCCTCGCTCGCGCGCACGTTCCACGCCACGACCACGCCCAACCACCGGGCCCTGTCCGACGCCCGCGCGACCGTCGACGTGCTCCACGGGCTGATGGAGCGGCTCGGCGGGCTCGGCGTGCACACGATCGAGGAGCTGTCGACGTTCAGCGCCAAGGTCTCGACGGCCCAGCGCCGCAAGCGCCACCTCGCCGAGGGGCTCCCCCACGCCCCGGGGGTCTACCTCTTCCGCGACGAGCGCTCCCGCGTCCTCTACGTCGGCACCTCCCGTGACCTGCGTACCCGGGTCCGCTCCTACTTCACCGCCTCCGAGACGCGCTCGCGCATCGGCGAGATGGTCGCCATCGCCGAGTCGGTGTCCGGCATCGAGTGCGCGACGCCGCTCGAGGCCGAGGTGCGCGAGCTCCGGCTCATCGCCGAGCACAAGCCGAAGTACAACCGCCGCTCCCGGTTCCCCGAGAAGGTCCACTACCTCAAGCTCACCCGCGAGCCCTGGCCCCGGCTGTCGCTGGTGCGCAAGGTCACCGACGACGGCGCCGACTACGTCGGGCCGTTCGCCAGCAAGAAGACCGCCGAGAAGTGCCTGGCCGCCGTCCACGAGACCTTCCCGGTCCGCCAGTGCTCCCAGCGCATCGCGCGCCTCCCGTCCGGTTCGCCGTGCGTCCTCGCCGAGATGGGGCGCTGCCTCTCGCCGTGCGACGGCAGCGTCGACGAGACGACGTACGCCGCGGTGGTGCGGCAGCTGCGCGACAACCTGCTGCGGCGTCCCGACGACGTGGTCGAGCTGATCACGCGCCGGATGTCGACGCTGGCCGAGGGCGAGCGCTATGAGGAGGCCGGTGTCCATCGCGACCGGCTGGCCGCCTTCGTCCGCGCCGTCGCCCGCACCCAGCGGCTCACGGCCCTCACCCGCATCCCGCAGCTGGTGGCGGCCCGACGCGAGGACGACCCTTCGGCAGGCAGAGGACAGCGCGGCCGCTGGGCCGTCCACGTCGTCCGGTACGGCCGGCTCGCGGCCGCCGGCGTGATCCCCTCCGGGGCCGACGCCCACCACTACGTCGCCGGACTCGTGGCGAGTGGAGAGACGGTGCTCGGCGGACCCGGCCCGGTGCCCGCGGCGACGGCCGAGGAGTCCGAGCGCATCCTGCGCTGGCTGGAGTCCCCGGGCATCCGGCTGGTCGAGGTCGACGGCGAGTGGACCTGCCCGGTCGGCGGCGCGACGCGCCACCTCGCCCTCCACGACGCCGCGCACCAGTCGCGCCTCGACCTGGTGCCCTTCGACGAGCGCCGCGACCTGCCGCTGGCCGCGCGGCCCGCTCGCTAGAGTGCGGGGGTGATCACCGCCATCGTCTTCGTGAAGGCCGACGTCGCGCAGATCCCCGAGGTGGCCGAGGCGATCGCCGACCTCGAGGGCGTCAGCGAGGTCTACTCCGTGACCGGCCAGATCGACCTGATCGCCCTGGTCCGGGTGCGTCAGCACGAGGACGTCGCCGAGGTGGTCGCCGACCGCTTGAACAAGGTGCCCGGGGTGCTCTCCACCGAGACCCACATCGCCTTCCGCGCCTACTCGCGACACGACCTCGAGTCGGCGTTCGCGGTCGGCGTTGACTGAAGAGTCCTTAAGCGGCTTGGTCTTGCGCCGTTCCGCGGACGGCGCTCCTGCGCCCGACTTAGGCTGGTGCGTCCCTCTGTGTCGGGCGGTCCCCGGCACCTTTCCGGATGCTGCGTGGAGTGGCTCCCCGACACACGGGGTCTGACCTAGGAGGGTGTCCCACGTGAGCGGATCGGTCGACTCGACGGAGCGCGCGCTGGTCGACGCGGACCGACCCACCCTCCCGGCACGCTCTGCCTTTCTCCGCGATCGTGCACTGCCGACGCTCGTCCTCGTGGGGACCGCCACAGCTCTGGTGCTGGCGTGCGCCCTCCCGCTGCCCAACACCGACACCTACTTCCATCTGCGCTTCGGGCACGCGTTCCTCAACGGTTGGTCATTGCGCGACCCCGGCTCGGTGAGCACGTTCGCATCCGCGCACTGGGTGCCGACGCAGTGGTTGCCCGAGGTCGTGATGGCGAAGGTCGAGGACTGGTGGGGGCTCGCGGGCGTCGCGTGGGTCTCCGGCCTGCAGATCCTGTCACTCGCAGCGACTCTCTACCTGGTCTCCCGCCGATGGGGCAGTCGTCTCCTCGTCTCACTGCTGGTAGCCGGAGCCCTGAGCGCCTCGTACCTGAGCCTCTCGATGCGACCCCAGGTGCTGAGCTATCTGCTGATCGTCGTCACTGCCGGCGCCTGGCTCCGAACTCGGGACGACAGCCGCCTCCGTTGGTGGCTGATCCCGCTCACCTGGCTGTGGGCGATGGTGCACGGGATGTGGCCCATCGGAATCGGCCTCGGGGTCGTCGCGCTCGCCGGGATGACTCTGGATCGGCAGCTCTCGCGACGCGCGCTGGTCCGCGGTTCGCTGATCCCGGTGCTCAGCGCACTTGCCGCCGCGTGCACACCGGTCGGTCCCGAGCTCTATGTCCAGCTGATACGCGTGCAGGAGCGTGCGAGGTTCTTCTCTGAATGGCGGCGGCCGAACCCCGTGTCGTTCTCATGGCTCATGCTGGCCACGCTGGTCCTCCTCGCCATCCTCGTTCTCCTCCGGACCCGACCGATGCGCGCGTTCGACGCGATGATGGTCGCGGTGTGCGTGCTCTGCAGCGTGTGGTCGTGGCGTACCGTCCCTGTCTCGGCCTTCCTCCTCGTGCCGACCATTGCGGCACTCTCCGGACGCCGGGGCGGACAGAGGTCCGGCCCAAGCCCCTGGGAGCGCAGCTTGATCCTGGGTGGAACGGGGCTCGCTCTTGCAGTGCTTGCTGTGATCGTCCCGAGCACCTCTGACCAACCACCTGCGCAACCTTCGTGGGTGGATCCCGCGCTGCGCGCCCTCCCACCGGGTACCAAGGTCGTCGACTCGTGGGACTGGGGTGGGTACCTCATGTGGCGCTTCCCACAGCTCGATCTGCTGATGCACGGGTACGGCGACACCTACACCATCGGCGAGCTTCAGCGGAACACAGACATCGAGGCCGTCTCGCCCGGGTGGCAGGACGAGCTTCGCCGGACGCACTGCACCATCGCCGTGCTGCGCCCGTCGTCGGCACTCGCCCGGGCACTGGTCGCGGAGCACTGGCGCGTCGTGCACCGCTCGTCCCACATCGAAGAGCTGCGAGCACCTGCGGAGTGGTGAGCGAGAAGGCGCGACCGAGCGGGACCGCGCGCAGTTGCACCAGGACCGACGCCGCCCTGGGGAGTCTTCGACGTCAGGACAGCAGGTCCCGCACGACCGCGTCGGCCAGCAGGCGTCCTTCCCGGGTCAGCATCAGGCGTTCCGCGTGCAGCTCGACCAGCCCGCGCGCGACCAGGTCGGCGACCGCCGCGCGCCCGTGCGCGTCCAGCGCGAGGACCGGCAGCCCGTCGCGGACCCGGAGCTCCAGCATCACCCGCTCGACGCGCCGCGTCTCGGTGTCGAGGACCTCGCGCGCGGCCGCGGGGCTGACCTTCTCGGCCAGCCGACCGGCGTACGCCGCGGGGTGCTTGACGTTCCACCACCGCACTCCGCCGACGTGGCTGTGGGCTCCCGGTCCGATCCCCCACCAGTTCGCCCCGGTCCAGTAGAGCTCGTTGTGGCGGCACCGGGACGCGGCGTCGCGCGACCAGTTGGACACCTCGTACCACTCGAGCCCGGCCTCCGCGAGGCGCTGGTCGGCGAGCAGGTACTTGTCCGCGAGATCGTCGTCGTCCGGCGCGGTGAGCTCGCCCCGCGAGATGCGCCGCGCCAAGGCGGTGCCCGGCTCGACGATGAGGGAGTACGCCGAGAGGTGGTCCGGGTGGCAGCCGAGGGCCACCTCCAGGGACGTCGCCCAGTCCGCCAGGGACTCCCCCGGCGTGCCGTAGATCAGGTCGAGGCTCACCTGCTCGAAGCCCGCCTCGCGCGACCAGTCGACGACCGCCGGCACCCGCAGGGGGTCGTGGGTCCGGTCGAGGGTCTGCAGCACGTGGTCGACGGCCGACTGCATCCCGAAGCTGATCCGGGTGAACCCGGCCTCGCGCAGCGCGGCGAGGTCCCACGCGGCCACGCTGTCGGGGTTGGCCTCGGTGGTCACCTCGACGTCCGGAGCCAGCCCGAACTCCGCGGCGACCGACGCCAGGATCGACGACAGGTCGGCGGCGCCGAGCAGCGTCGGCGTACCTCCCCCGAAGAACACCGTGTCCACCGGACGGTCGCGGTCGCCCAGCACGGTCCGGGCCAGCCGGATCTCGGCGATGGCCGCCTCGGCGTACGTCGCGCGCGAGGCGCCCGGTTGGTCGCCGAGCTCGTCGGCGGTGTAGGTGTTGAAGTCGCAGTAGCCGCAGCGGACCGTGCAGAACGGGACGTGCACGTAGAGGCCGAACGAGCGGTGCCCGAGCTCGTCGAGCGCCGGGGCGGGCAGCGACCCGTCGGCCGGCGCCGGGTCGCCCTGCGGCAGCGATGACGGCACCCGCTCATCCAAGCAGAGCACCGTGAGGGTTCAGCCCAGGGCGAACGCGGAAACGCGGTCGGACGCCCCGGCGTTGTCCGGGGCATGGAGGAGGTCACGGGCGGACCGCTCGACGCCTACTCGGACGCCGTGGTCCGGGTGGCCGAGACGCTGACGCCACGCGTGGCGGCGCTCCGGATCCGGAGCGGTCGTGGCGAGTCGGCCGGGTCGGGAGTCGTGCTGACGGCCGAGGGACACCTCGTCACGAACGCCCACGTCGTCGGGCAGGCGATGTCGGGTGAGGCGGCGTTCGCCGACGGCACCACGGCGCGCTTCGACGTGGTCGGCCGCGACCCGCTGTCGGACCTGGCGGTGCTCCGAGCCGACCGGCCGGTCCCGGAGCCACCGGAGTACGGCGACGCCGACGAGCTCCGGGTGGGCCAGCTGGTGGTCGCCGTGGGCAACCCGCTCGGGCTGGCCGGCAGCGTGACCGCCGGGGTCGTCAGCGCACTCGGACGAAGCATGCCGGCCCGCGGCCGCACCACGGCGCGCCTGATCGAGGACGTCATCCAGACCGACGCCCTGCTCAACCCGGGCAGCTCCGGAGGTGCGCTGGCGGATGCCGGGGGCCGGGTGGTCGGCATCAACACCGCCGTCGCGGGAGTCGGCCTCGGCCTGGCGGTTCCGATGAACGCGACGTCGAACCGGATCATCTACGCCCTGCTGCACGACGGACGCGTCCGTCGTGCCTACCTGGGTCTGGTCACCTCGCCCGCGCCACTCTCACCCGCCTGGAGCTCGCGGACCGGGCAGCGGACCGCCCTCCAGGTCGCGGAGGTCGTCGACGGCAGCCCCGCCGCGGCCAGCGGTCTGCACCGCGGCGACATGGTGCTCGCCGTCGACGGCCGGCCCCTGGGCGACGCCGGCTCGCTGCAGCGACTGCTGCTCGACGACGCCATCGGCAGCCGTGTCGAGATCACGGTGCTCCGCAACGGAGCATTGGTCGATGTCGTCGCCGAGCCGGTGGAGCTGGTCGACTGACCGAGCGGCGCCCTACCGCTTGCGCTCGATGTCGAGGTCCAGCACGTGGCCCTCGACGTCCTCGTCCGCGTCCTTGTGCGGCGCGAAGTCCACGTTGCCCTCGTCGTCCAGAGGCAGGTAGTGGCCCTCGACGTCGGTGGGGTCGGTCTCGTCCTTGAGGATGAACTCGTTGACGTTCTCGCTCATGATCTGTCTCTCCCTCGGGTGGTTCGTGTGCCTTCATCGTGCACCGTTGGGCGGCGCTGGTCTGTCACCCGGATGACAGATCGGCGATGTCCTCGTCGGCTGGGTCAGCTCGTGGTCGACGCCGGGAGCAGCCTACGTCGTCCGGGCCTCCTGGAGGAGTGCTGCGCCTGGCCGGACAGGTTCCCGTCGTGCTCGGACCTAGCCGGGGACCTGCTCGTGCCGGCGCTGCAGGTCCGAGAGCCACGCGGTCGCACCCACGGCGACATACCCGTCCCGAGCCTGGGCGAGCAGCGGCGCGGCCTCCTCGAGGCGCCCCCGCCCGGCGAGCCACGAGCCGTACGCCGCGCGGGCACGCGCGGCGTACACGGGCGAGCCCCAGCTCTCGTAGCCCGCCAGCGCGGCGCGGAAACGGCGGTCGACCTCGTCGTCGGCGGCACCCCTGCGCGAGCCCCGGAGCGCCTCGACCAGCTCGCGGTGGGCGCGCAGACCCAGCAGCGGTCCGTCGCTCGAGCTGTCGACGACGTCCGCCAGGTGGTCGAGCACGACGTCGTCCCCGTCGAGCGGCACCAGGCTCAGGACCGCGCCGTAGAGGGAGGTGAACTCGTCGAGCAGGCCGTTGGACTCGAAGCTGGCGTCGACGGCTTTGGCCAGCAGTGCCCCGTGGTCCTCGATACCGGAGTGAACGGCGACCAGCGCGTCGCCGAGGGCCACCCAGTGGCTTCCGTACTCGCGGCGCGCACTCGACCCCACCACCTCCACCGGGCTCTCGCCGCGCGCCATCAGCACCAACCCCGCGAACGCCGTGGCCTGCGACTCGTCGTCGGCGTGGAAGTCCTGGAGGTCGGGTGCGGCGATCGCGTCCCACTCGCCGGTGGCGAACTGGGCCCCGGCCAGCGCCACGCGAGCGAGGCTGGTGTTCGCGAACACGCCGGTCCGAAGGCACAGCTCCACCGCCGCCCGGCCACGCTCCAAGGACCGGCCGAGGTCCTCACCGAGTCCGGCGGCGCTCAAGGTCGCCAGGGCATGGCCTTCGACCTCGAAGTTGTGAGCGTCATGCGCGAGGCCGACCACTTGCTCGAGCAGCAGCATGCCGATCAGCTGATGCCCGTTCTGGACCAGGTCGACGGCGAGGTTGGCGATCATCTGGACGACAGCGGGTGGGTCGTTCGAACGCTCGGCGGCGCGGACCGACTCGAGGCTGAGCTCGTAGGTCACCGCACCCATCCGGCTGATGGCATCGACGTACGGGCGCAGGACAGCGACGTAGGCCTCGATGTGCCCCGGGGCTCCCGCCAGCCGCTGGTAGTAGGGCTCGAGCAGCTCGATCACGCCCTGGCTGTCGGCGGGACCACCGATGAGTCCGCGACCGAGCAGCGCTGCCGCCAGTGCCTCCTGTGCGAAGTCCCCCACTCCCGCGTAGCCGTTCCGGGCGTTCGTGGCGCGCGCGATGGCCTCGTCGTAGTCGCCGATGGCGAGGCAAGAAGACGCCATCGCCAGTTCGATCTCCCACCGCAGAGGTCCTTCGTCCACGAGGTCGAGCGCCCTGCGCAGGTGTCCCGCGGCCTCCTTCGGGGCGCCCAGCGAGTGCGCCCGCGACGCCGCCTGCCGCAACAGGGTGATCGCCCGCTCGGTCAGCTCCGGCACATCGGGGTCGTCGGCAGCCGCCTCGATCGCCGCCATCGCGTGCTGCGCGGCCACGGGCGCGAGCTCCGGCGCCTCGTCCCGGGTCATGGCCTCGAGGACGTGCAGGTGGGTCTGCTTGCGGTCGCGACGCGAGAGCGTCGCGTAGGCGACCTGCCGCACGGCGGACTGCACGAACTGGTAGCGCCCCTCGTCGCTGCTCAGCCGGTCCCGGTCGACGGTGAGGATCTCGGAGCGCACGAGCTCGCTCAGCACCTGGTCGAGATCGGGCACGTCGCCGCACAGCTCGGCCAGGAGGACCGGTTCGATGGAACCGCCGGCCACGCTGGCGCGGTCGACGACGCGGCGCGCCTCGGGCGACAGCCGGTCGAGGCGCGCGGAGATCAGGGCCTGCAAGGACGCCGGCGCGCCGATCGCCTCCAGGTCGAGCCCGTCGGGGTCCGCGAGCACGTAGGCGCCGCCGCGCGGCACGACGAGATCGCGGTCGATGAGGGCGCGCACGGTCTCCACGGCGTACGTCGGGATGCCCTCGGACCGCTGGACGAGGACGTCCCGGACGGAGGTGGGGAGCCCTTCGACGAGACCGTCCACCAGCTCGGCCATCTCGTGGTCGGTCAGCGGGTCGACGTGGAGCACGGTGCACCGTCGGTTGGTGACCAGGGCGGGATGCTCGGCCAGCAGCTCGGGCCTGGCCAGCATCACCACGAAGCACGGGAACGACGCCGCGACCAGCAGGTGCTCGATGAACCGGATGAGCCCTTCGTCGGCGTACTGGGCGTCGTCGATCATCATCACGACCGGGCCCGAGTCCTCGCTCACGCGCTCGAAGAACGTCGTCCAGGCGGCGTACAGGTCGTCGCGCCGGAAGCTCGAGGTGCCCGAGGTCCCGAGCAGGGCACCGAGCCGCGGGGCCAGCCAGGCGCGCTCGTCGGCGTCGTCGACGTACGCCGCCAGCCCGCTGCTGATCAGCGCGTCGGTGTCGGCGGACTCGTCCTCGAGCCCGCTGCCGATCTCGAGCCGGCTACGCACCGCCTCGGCGAGCGCGTAGTAGGCGACGCCCTCACCGTAGGAGACACACTTCCCGGCGTGCCACCGGCAGCCGGTGCTCAGGCCGTCGGTGTACTTGGAGAACTCCCACGAGAGCCGCGACTTGCCCGTGCCGGCGTCGCCCGCGATCACCAGCAGCGACGGCCGGCGCGTCTCCTCGGCCCGGTGGTAGGCCTCCTTGACCATCCGCAGCTCGCGGTCGAGGCCGACCAGGGGCGCCTCCAGGCCGTCGGCACGCTGCGCACCCTTCGCCGTCGCGATCACGGCCCGCGCCGCCCACAGCGGCATCGGCTCGGCCTTGCCCTTCAGCTCGTGCGACCCCACGTCGGCGTACGACACCGAGGCCATCGTCAGCAGCCGCGTCGTCTCGTCGACCCACACCTGCCCCGGGGCGGCGACCGACTGCACGCGCGACGCGGTGTTCACCGGGTCGCCGGCCACCATGCCCTGCATCTGCGCGCCCACCGTCACCGCGACCTCGCCGGTGACGATCCCGACCCGCAGGGCGAGCTCCTCGACGCCGATCTCGGCACCGAGCGCGGTGACCGCGGCGACCAGCTCGAGGCCTGCGCGGACCGACCGTTCGGCGTCGTCCTCGTTGGTCGTCGGCACGCCCCACACGGCCATCACCGCGTCTCCGATGAACTTCTCGACGATGCCGCCGTAGCGAGCGACGATCCGCGAGCACTCGTCGAAGTACCGGGACAACAGCTCCCGGACGTCCTCCTGGTCACGGGCCTCGGAGAACGGCGTGAACCCCACGAGGTCGCCGAAGAGCACGCTCGTGATCCGCCGTGACGCGACCGGGGTGTCGACCGGGACGTGGGGCGCGGACGCGCCGCCCCGCAGGTCGGCCCCGCACTCGTTGCAGAACTTGGCGCCCGGCGGGACGGACAGGCCGCACACCGGGCAGGCGTGAGCCAGGGCCGAGCCGCACTCGTGGCAGAACTTGGCGCCGACCGGCTGGTCGGTCCCGCAGCTGGCGCACGCGGCCATCGCGATCGCCTCAGGCCACCCTGAGCCGGCGTACGACGACGTCCTCGGCGAGGCGGCGTGCCTCGCCCTGCCCGGTGACCGCGTCGAGGAAGTCCTCGCGCGGCAGGGCGAGCAGGACGCACGGCTCGAGGGCGGTGATCGTCGCGGTGCGCGGGACGTCGCGGAGCAGGCCGATCTCCCCGAAGTGGTCGCCCGGGCCCTCCTCGCGGAGCACCTGGCCGTCCGTGGCGGTGACCTGGACCCGGCCGGACTCGATCACGTAGAAGCGGTCGGACTCGTCGCCCTCGCGCATCACGACCTCGCCCGGGGCGACCTCGACCCGCACCAGCGCGCGGGCGAGGGCGTCGACGGTGACCGGGCTGAGCGGGCCGAACATCGGGACCGCCTGCAGCAGCGGCAGGCCGGCGGGCGCCTCGAGGCGGCGGTCCATCTGGCGCATCCGGGGGAAGCCGAGGACCGCGACCGCGCCGATCGCGATGCCGAGGACCGCCAGCGTGGTCCGCAGTCCCCAGGCATGCAGCAGCAGCGGGGTGATCGCGGAGCCGATCGCCATCGTGGAGATCAGGCAGGTCTCGAACGCCCCGAACACCCGGCCGAGGACGGCGTCCGGCGTGAGGCGCTGGATGACCGTGAAGACGTTGACGTCGACCAGCGGGTTGGCGAACCCGAGGAACGCCATCACCGCGAACGCCGTCACCGGCGACGGCCAGATCGTGACCAGCACCAGCGGGAACGACCAGAGGAAGACGCCGACGACGAGGTCCTGGCCGAGCTTGTGCTTCGAGGCGCGCGCGATCGCGAAGACGCCGCCGAGGATCGCTGCGAGACCGGAGGCGGAGTCGAGCAGACCCACGCCCTTGGCCCCGGTGTGCAGGATCTCGACGGCCATCACCAGCGGGAACACGGCGGTCGCACCGGCGACGACGGTCTGCGCCGAGCCCTGGATCACGGTGATCAGCAGGTCCTTGTCCTGCCAGATCGCGCGGAACCCGGCGGAGGTCTCGGCGAGGAAGCCCTCGGCGGCCCGTTCCTCCTCGTGGACGGCCTCCGCGAGCGCCTCGCCCAAGGACTCGGGCTCGGCCTGCTTCTCGGTCTCGGCCTCGGCCTGTCTCACCTGGATCCCCGACACCATCGCCATCGACCACAGGAAGGACACGACGTTGAGCAGGAAGACGACCTCGACGTCGGCGACCGCGAGCAGCGCCGAGCCGATGGCCGGGCCGACGAAGATCGCCAGGCTCTCCAAGGTGCTGGCGGTCCCGTTCGACGCGGTCAGCTGCTCGGTGGTGGTCGCGAGCTGGGGCGTGATCGCCCCTTGGGCGGCCCGGAACGACGATCCGCCGAACGCGGTGAGCACCGCGAGCGCGAAGATCGGGAACGCCGGGGTCCCGGCGTACAGGCAGACGGTCGCGGCGAGGATCAGGACGGCGGAGTAGAGGTCGCTGTAGATCATCACCCGCTTGCGCGGGTACTTGTCGGCGAACGCCGACACGAACGGTGTGGCGAGGGCCAGCCCGGCCAGCCGGACGGCCATGAAGATGCCGACCGCCTTGGCCCCGCCGACGCCGTACGCCCACACCGCGACGGCGGTGGCGTAGGCCCAGTTGCCGACCAGGGAGCCCGCGAAGGCCAGCTGCATCCGGCGCAGGTCGCGGTTGACGAAGACCGACCTCAGCGACCCGCCGGTCTCCCGGAAGAACGTCGAGACGACACCACTGCGCTGCGGCTCGACCACGGCCACGCTGTCCCCCATGGCACCTCCCCCGGTACGCCACCCACGTGCGGGCCAGCGTCAGCGTAGAGGCAGGCCCGCTCGACTGCCAGAGCCCCGAGTCCTCGGGTCGTCCGCCTGTGGTGCTCGTACTCGAGCACCACAGGCGGACGACGGGGAGGGCTGTGGATGATGCGGGCGGCAGCATCGCGCTCTGGGGCACTCTGCTGGACGTGGCGAAGCGACTGTCTCCCGTCTGGGCCGACCTCGCCGCTCAGCAGGGCGGGTTGCTGGCTCGACGTCAGCTGATCCGGTTGGGCCTGGCTTCACACCTCGTGGATCGCCAGGTCGCCGCCGGTCGCTGGCAGCTGGTCAGCGACGTCGTGATCTGTACGACGACCGGGACGCTGACGCGGGAGCAGCTGATGTGGGCCGGGGTCCTCCATGCGGGTCCCGGCAGTGCGATCGGCGGGCTGACCGCCCTCGAGCGTCGCGGACTCGAGCACTGGCACCGAGACGAGATCACGGTGCTGTTGCGGAAGTCGCACAACCTCCAGCCGCTCCTCGGCGTGACCTTCGTCGAGACGCGGCGGCCGGTGGGCCTCTACGCGACCGGACCCCTCCCGACCTGGCGCACCGAGCCGGCCGCGTTGCTGTTCGCCGGCTACACCGCGAGCTCTCGGACGGCGCACGGCCTGCTGTCCGCGGTCGTCCAGCAGCGACTGACCACGCCCGCCCGGCTGCTGACCGAGATCCAGCGCATGCAGCCCCTCCGACGCGCCAAGCGATTCAGGGCCACGCTGGGGCTCATCGCGGACGGCTCGCACTCGCTCGGCGAGCAGCGCGTCGTACGCCTGTGCGTCGAGCATCGGCTGCCGATCCCGGACCGGCAGGCCAAGCGACGCGATGCCGCGGGACGGCTGCGCTACACCGACGCCGAGTGGCGGCTGCCGAGCGGCAGGGTGGTGATCCTCGAGGTCGACGGCGGGTTCCACATGGAGGTCGAGCACTGGGAGGTCGACATCGTCCGCGAACGGGACCTGGTCGCCACCGGCGCAGTCGTCCTGCGATGCACCGACCGAGAGCTCCTCGACCGGCCCGAGAAGGTCGTCGCCGCGCTCCGAGCCGTCGGCGTCGGCGAGTCGTCCGCCTGAGCTGCTCGTATACGAGCACGTGGAGCGGACGACCGCAGGGAGCGGGATCAGTCGTAGAAGGAGTCGATCAGAGGGGCGTAGTTGGTCTCGACGACGTTGCGCTTGACCTTCATCGACGGGGTGAGCTCACCGGACTCCACGGACAGGTCGTGGTCGAGGAGCTGCCACTTCTTGATGGTCTCCCAGCGGTTCAGGTGGCGGTTGAGCTCCTCGACGTACCCCTGCACCATCTTCTGGCAGGCGTCGGAGGCGACGATCTCGGAGTAGGAGCCGGACACGCCGTTCTCCTGGGCCCAGTCGCCCAGGGCGTCGGGGTCGAGGGTGACCAGGGCGACGCAGAAGTTCCGCTCGCTGCCGAAGACCACGAACTGGCTGGCGTACGGGCACAGCGCCTTGAACTTCGACTCGATCGCCGGCGGGGCGATGTACTTGCCGCCGGAGGTCTTGAACAGCTCCTTGATCCGCCCGGTGATCCGCAGGAACCCGTCGGGGTCCAGCTCCCCCTTGTCGCCGGTGCGCAGCCAGCCGTCGTCGGTCAGCGACTTCGCGGTCTCCTCGGGGAGGTTGTGGTAGCCCTCCATGACGCCCGGGCCCTTGATCAGGATCTCGTCGCCGTCGCCCAGCTTCACCTCGGAGCCCGGGAAGACCTGGCCCACCGACCCGATCCGGTAGCCGTCGGGATGGTTCACGAACGACCCGGCCGACGACTCGGTCATGCCGTAGCCCTCGAGGATCAGGATGCCGGCGGCGTCGAACCACTCGGCGATGTCCTGGTTGAGCGCCGCCGCCCCGGAGATGAAGAAGCGCACCCGGCCGCCGAAGCGCTCGCGGATCTTGGCGAAGACCAGCTTGTCGAAGACGGCCCGCTGCGCGCTCAGGAGTACGCCGGGGCTGCGGCCCTCGCGCTTGGCCCGGTCATGGGCGATGCCGACCTTGAACGCCTGCTTGAAGATCGCCTCCTTGGCGCCGCCCTCGGCGGCCTGCATCGTGACGATCCGGGAGTGCGCCTTCTCGAAGATCCGCGGCGCGGCGCCCATGAACGTCGGCTTCACGACACCCAGGTTGTCCACGATCTTGTCGACCCGCCCGTCGATGGCACACGCGAACCCGCAGGCCATCTGCGTCGACATCAGCACCTTGCCGAAGGAGTGCGCCATCGGCAGCCACCGGAACTCCAGGTCGGTCTCGTCCAGGATGTCCTGGGCCTCGATCGCCGAGCCCTCGTAGACCCACGACCGGTGCGTCAGCCGCACGCCCTTGGGACGACCCGTGGTGCCGGAGGTGTAGATCAGGGTCGCGAGCTGGTCCGGCCGGATCTTCTCGGCCGTCTCGCGGATCACGTCGGGGTGCTCCGCGAGGAAGGTGTCGCCCAGGGCGCCGAGGTCCTCCAGCCCGATCACCCAGTCGCCGTCGACGGTCCCGTCGAAGGTCACCACCTTCGACACATGCGGCAGCTCGGACTTGTGGTCCTTCAGCTTCGCGATCTGCTCGTCGTCCTCGGCCAGGACGATGCGGCACTCCGAGTCACCCACGATGTACGCCGTGTCCTCGGCGTTCGTGGAGGGGTAGACGGTGGTCGTCGCGCCCGCCGCGAGCATCACCGCGAGGTCGGCCAGGATCCACTCGTACCGGGTGCCCGAGGCGATCCCGACCCGCTGCTCCGGCTCGAGCCCGAGCGCCAGCAGCCCCGCGGCGTACCGCGCGACCTGCTCCCCCGCCTCGGCCCACGTCACCGACACCCACCGGTCGCCACCGGCCTCGAGGACCGGGTAGCGGAACGCCTCGCTGCGCGGGCTCCGGTCGACGCGATCGAGGAACTGGAGGGCGACGTTCGCGACCATCCGGTCCACGAAGCTGGCATCGATGGTGTCGGGCACACTGTCTCCTGGGACGGGGAACGGACGGGGGCGGTCCGAGGTCGTCAATCTAGTTGACCCGGTTACCTTCGGGTAGCCAACGAACCGGCAGCCCACGGGTCACCCGCGCGAGCGCGAGGGCACGGCCGTCGGGGTCAGTCCGGCGACCGCTCGAGGAACCTGCCGAGGACCCGCAGCCGGCCCTCGTCGTCGAGGACGCCGGCGTCACCGGTGCGCAGCCAGCCCGGCTCGGCCTCGGGCGGCGGGACGAGACGGCGCGCGTGGTAGGCCTCCATCAGCCCCGGCCCGGAGACCAGGATCTCGCCGTCCGCGGACACCCGGACCTCGGTCCCCGGCAACGGCAGTCCGGCGCTGCGGCTGCCGGCGTCCTCGGGCAGCGCGACGGCCACGGCGCCTCCGGTCTCGGCGCGCCCGTAGACCTCGAGCACCGTCACGCCGGCGAGCTCGAAGAACTCCGCCAGCCCCGCGTCGATCGCGCCGGCGCAGACCACGAAGCGCAGCCGGTCGCCGAACGTCTCGCGGACCTCGTTCCTGAGCCACTTGTCGAGGGTCTTCTGACGCCGCAGGAACCCGCGCGGCTGGACCTCCTCGATCGCCGCCCGCACCTGCTGGAGCAGCGCCGGCGTCGCCGCGACGACGGTGGGGCGCACCAGCCGCAGCGACTCGGACACCCGGTCGTCGCGGTTGTCGATCGCGACCGGGAAGCCGACCGCCAGCTGCAGCCCGAGCACGGCCTGCGCGTAGATCGAGGTCAGCGGGAGCGGCACGTACACGAGGTCGGCCGAGGTCAGGCGGCCGAGCGCGGCCAGGGCCGCGGCGTGGTAGGTCAGCGCCGCGTGCGTCAGGCGTACGCCGCGCCGCCCGTCCTCGCGATCGACGTACGGAAGCGCGGCCAGCCCCTGCCGGCGTACGGCGTACAGCCGCTGCGAGAGAGCGCGCGGCTGGTCCTTCAGGTGGTCGTGCCCGAGGGCCAGCAGCCCCTCGAGGGACACCACGCGCTGGTCGGGGTAGTCGCCGTCGATCTGCACGACCTTGGCGACGTTCCGGATGCGGGCGCGGAGCCGCCAGAGCAGCTGCACCGTGTCGAAGTCCTCGGCGATGACGACCCGGGCGCCCGAGTCGACCAGCACCTCCGCGATCGTGTCCTCGGTCGCGCTCAACGGGATCGAGGTGACCGCCCCTCCCGCCCAGAGGGTGGCGAGGTACCCGAGCACCCACTCGTAGCGGCTCGTCGAGATGATCGCGACCCGGTCCTCGGGCTCGACGCCCACGGCCAGCAGCCCGGCGGCCAGGCCCTCGACGAGCGTGTGCGTCTGGGCCCACGTCGACTCCTGCCAGCCGCCCTCCACCGGGTAGTAGAAGGCGTCCTCGTCCGGGCTCTCGAGGACCCGGTCGAGGAACATGTGGACCAGCGATCGCGGCCGCTTCTCGATCGCCACGGGGTCGGTGCTCACCCGTTCTCGCTCCTCGTCTGCTGGTGCCCTCACTCTAGTGAGCGGAGTCAGTCCTGGACGGCTTTCGTGATCGCGACGCACCGGGTGATCCACTCGCGTTCCTCCGCGTCGAGGTCGCGTCCGGCGCGCTGGGCGTCCTCCACGGACCAGTTGGCGTTGATGATCATCCGCACGATCACCCAGTCACGGGCGCGGTCCTCATCGAGCCCGGCGTCGTCGACGAGGGTGTGGAAGCGGCGGCGCAAGCCCGCACGCACGTCGTCGAGCAGCTCGTCCCAGCGGTTCCACAGCATCGGCGCGGGCTCGTAGTGCGGGTCACCCGACATCGGCTTGGGGTCGATCACCAGCCACGGGCCGCGGTCCGGGTCGGCGTCGGGGGGCGCGGCGAGCACGTTCTCGTAGTGCAGGTCGCCGTGGATGACCCGGCCGGCGCCGGCCGGGTCGGCCACCAGGTCCCGGCCGAGGGAGATCGCCTGCTCCCGGTAGCGGGACGGGATCGGGATGTCCCGCGGCTGCGCGGCGAGGTTGTCGAGCCAGCGGTCGACGAACGACGACACGGTCGCCAGCTGCGGGAAGGCCGGGAGGTGGACCTTCGGGTAGAGGCCGGCCACGATCTCGCACGCCTCGAGGTCCCACACGTCGGTCAGGTCGCGACGCTCCAGCCGCTCGAGGAGCATCGCCCGTCGGTGCGGGTCCGCCCGGAGCAGCCGGACCGTCCCGTTGCCGTGCCAGTGCTGCAACGCCAACGACTCGTGCAGCGACTCGTCGTCCCCGTCGAACGTGATCTTCAGGACGGCCCGGGTCCCCTCCCGGGTGACCACGGGTGCCACCAACGAGCAGGCGCCGTGCCACAGCTCGTCGGCGTCGCGCGTCAGGTCCCACTCGTCGAGGAGGTCGGCGAACGTCCGCGGTGTCGCGTCGAGCCAGCGACCCCAGTCCGGGCCGAGGGCGCGCTGCTCGTCGAGCCCCTCGGGCAGCACGATCGTCATGCGCGCCATCGTGGCACGCGCCGTCGGTGCGCCCGCCTACGGTGGTGCCGTGACGGCGTACGACTGGGACGAGCTGCGCGCCCTCAGCCTCAGCCGCCAGTTCCCCGACGTCGGTGGAGTGGGTCCCGACGCCGCGGCCGAGACCGTGCGCCGGATCGGCCCGATCCAGTCCCAGACCGCCCGCTCGCCGTACGTCGCGCTGGGCGCGCGGCTGCCCGGCGTCACCCACGACGCGATCACCGCGGCGTACGAGTCGCTGGCGATCGTCCGCGGCAGCACCATCCGCGGCACGGTCCACACCTCGACCGCCGGGCACCATGCCGTGCTCGACGCCACGACCCGGGTCGGTCAGCGGGCCACCTGGACGCGCCATCTCCCGTTGGAGCACACCGAGGTCGACGACCTCTGGGGGGCGACGGAGCAGTTCGCCGCCGACGACTGGCGCACCCCGGACGAGCTCCTCGAGCACACCCGCCGCTGGCTCGGTGAGCACGACGAGCAGACACCGGAGCTCATCGACCGCGGGCTCGGCCGCTACCTGACGTTCGGCCACGGCGGCCTGGTCCGCCGTCCGCTCAAGGGTCCGTGGTCGGGCCAGGGCGCCCCGGGCTACCGCGCGGCGGCTGCCCTGCTCCCGGACCGTGAGGTCCCCGACGACCCGCTGGTGGAGATGGTCCGCCTCCACCTGGCGTCGTACGGCCCGGCCAGCCGCCGCGACGTGGCCTGGTGGTCCGGGCTGGGGCTCCGGCAGGTCGACGCCCTGCTCGAGCGGCTCGACCCGGTCTGGCACGACGGGCCCGGCGGCCGGCCGTACGCCGACCTCCCGGACGCGGCTCGCGGCCGCGACCTGTCCGGTGTGCGGCTCCTGCCGGAGTTCGACGCCGTGCTCTGCGGCTACGACCCCCGGGCCCGCGACCGGTTCGTCGACCCGGCCGACCACGAGCGCCTGTGGCACAAGAACAACGGCTACATGCTGGCCCCGCTGCTGGTCGACGGCCGCATCGGCGGACACTGGCGGATCGAGGGCACCGGCCGCACGAAGTCCCTGGCCGTCACGTCCTTCGCGGGCTCGCGCAAGCCGCGCAAGGCAGAGCTGGAGGCGCCGATGGCCGCGCTGTCGTCCGCGCTCGGCGTCGTCCTCGACTCGGTGTCGGTCGGCCGCGCCTGACTCAGCGGTGGGTGCCGACGAGGTACGCCGTCGCCACGGCGCGGTGGACCACGTCGTGCCGGGTGCCGCTCCTCCAGATCCGCACCCGCCAGGGCTGCTGACCGCGCTGCACACCGTCACCGTCGGGCGGCCCGTAGACGCTGCCGTGCGTGCACGAGTAGAAGCCGACCCACTCGGGGTGGGTGGGCAGGGTGCCCCAGGCGCCGCCCACGCGCACGGAGCACGTCTGACCGCCCGCGAGGTCGAGCGCCTGCGGGGTCGGCCGGTCGGGAGCGGTCGCTGTCCCGAGGGTGCCGCGGTAGCGCACGCGCACCAGCTTGTGCACCCGCGGGTCGCGCAGGCAGAGCACGGTGTGGCGGGCCGAGGGCCAGCACGACGGCAGGTAGGCGGCGCTCGGGAAGCAGGCGTAGATGCCGTCGGCGACCGCGGCTCCGGCCGAGCCGTCACAGTCGGCCTTGACGCCCTTCATCCGGTGCACGGTCCAGCCCGGCCGGGCGTGGCCCGACGCGTCGACCGGTCGCACGACGACCCGATGGGTCCGCTCTCCGCGGTCGGCGCCACCGCCGTTGGAGGCATGGGCGACGAGGGAGGTGCCGGCCAGCAGCAGTCCCCCGACGGCGAGGCACACGGCGGCACGGGTGGTGGTGAGTCTCATGACGGTCCTTCCCGGGTGATGTGTCCCTGGGACGCGGCCGGTCAGGAGATGGTTGCGCCGCCCGTCGTCTCGAGCGCCCGCACGTCCGGGATCCGCGATCGGCTCGTGCGCGGTCCGTGCCGCAGCATCTCCACGGCGAGCAGGAGGCTGAGCGTGGTCGTGCCCAGCACGGCGTACGCCGCGGCGGACGGCGTCGCGGCCGCGACCTGGGCGAAGACGGCCGCGACCGACGCCCGGCCGACGATGGCCAGGGCGGAGACGAGGCGCTCCTCCGCGCGGTGGGTCTCCGTCACGGCCAGCCGAGCGACGAGGACCACGGCGCTCGCCGCCAGCACGCCCTGCGCGGCGGCGTACCACCACGTGGCGCCGGGCGTCGCGAGCACCAGCAGGACCGTGCCGGCGACCCAGCAGCCACCGCTCAGGGCGCACGTCGCGCGCCGCCCGTGCCGGACCAGGAACGTGCGCTTGCCGAAGAGCCGGTCCCCCACCACGTCGCGGAAGTCCTTCAGCACGATGCGGCCGATGAAGCCGACGTACAGCGCGGCGAGCAGTGCGAGGTCCGGCGCGTGCAGGCCGCGCCCGGCCAGCACGCCGAGGACGAAGGGCAGCCCGACGAAGAGTGCCGGCAGCACCAGCGGCGCGACGACTCCGCGACGCGACAGCCGGAACGGTGGGAGGGAGTACGCCGCGGCCACGGCCAGCCCGACCACGGTCGCGGTCAGGGCCGCCGGCCCCTCGCTGGCGGCCGCCGACGCCGCGACGACGGCGGCGCCGGCGGCCATGAGCCGCACGTCCGAGGCGGCGGCCGACCCGGCGACCAGCGGACGCCGCCGGTCGTCGGGAAGGTTGACCCGGTCGATCTCGAGGTCGGCGAGGTCGTTGCAGGAGACGGCGTACACCACGAACGCCGTGACCAGCACCAGCAGCCGGACGACGGCCAGCGGGTCGTCCGCGCGGCCGCCGAGGGCGAGCCCGACCAGGCCGGACAGCGCGAGCAGGAGGACGACGGCGGGGCGCGCCACCAGCAGGGTGAGGCGCAGCCGGGCCATCACTTGTTGCTCCCCGAGCTGCCCGCGCCCCAGAGCCCGATCGCGACCGCGGTCGTGACCAGCGGGAGGACCGCCAGGAACACCAGGGTGAGGACTCCGCCGAGGAACAGCACCCAGAACCACGTGGAGGTGCGGCGGGGTGGTTCGGGCGTGGGAGAGCGGTCGTCGGTCGTCATGAGCCCAGTGAGCCGCATCACGCCGGGCGGGCGCATCGGCCCGGATACTCAGCCGGCCGAGGCCGTGGGCTCAGGCGCGGGCGACGCCGGTCAGCCAGACGTCCGGCGGCAGGTGCGGCTTGCCGGGCACGGCCAGGGTCGTCTCGGCCACCTCGGCCAGCACTTCGGCCGCCAACCGACGCCAGAACGCCGCGGCCCGGGGGTTCTCGTTCTGGAACGGGATGACCCAGTCCCCGGGATGGCGCCCGATCACCTCGCGGGCGACGGCTGCGGCCGTCCCGTGGCCGCGGGACGACCTGGTCACGAAGAACTCGCCCATCGTCCGGCGGTCGTGCCGGACGCCCAGCCGCACGAGCGCGAAGCCGCACGGCACCTCACCCAGCCGTGCCAGGTAGGCGACGCGGTCGTCGCTCTCGGCGTACGCCGGCAGCCGCGCGGCCTGGAAGAGACCGTCGGGGCCCGGCGCGCTGTGCCGGAACTCGGAGAGGTCGTGCTGGTAGAGCTGCCACAGCCGCTCGACCACCGGCCAGTCGTCGGGTCCGGCGACGTCGACGCGCAGCGGCCACACGGCCTCGACCACCAGGTCCGCGATGCCGTCGGGGAGCAGACCCAGCATCGGCAGCTCCCCGGCGGTCGCCCACAGCGGCTGGTAGTGGTCGTCCTCCGACTCCGCCTCGGCCTCGGGACCGCCCAGCACCGGCTCGCCCTGCGGGACGTCGACCAGGACGTACGACGCCGGGCGACCCCCGTGGTCGCCGTCGAAGAGCCGCCGTACGACCGTGCCGTCGAGCGTGCACTCCTCGGCCAGCTCGCGCACGGCCGCCTGCTCGGCGGTCTCACCGGGCTCGATGCCGCCGCCCGGCAGCACGGCGTACTCGCGGCCGTCGAGACGGCGGGCGACCACCAGCAGCTTGTTGCCGCGGACGACGACGGCGACGGCGCGCGGCTGGGGGCTTCCGAGCGGGACCCGGGCGGTCACTTCCGGCCGGCCTTCTCCCCCACCGCTCCGGTCGACAGCGCGGCGATGAAGGCCTCCTGGGGCACCTCGACCCGGCCGACCATCTTCATCCGCTTCTTGCCTTCCTTCTGCTTCTCGAGCAGCTTGCGCTTGCGGGTGATGTCACCGCCGTAGCACTTGGCGAGCACGTCCTTGCGCAGCGCGCGGATGTTCTCGCGGGCGATCACCCGGGCACCGATCGCCGCCTGGATCGGCACCTCGAACTGCTGCCGCGGGATCAGCTCCTTGAGCTTTCCGGCCAGCATCACGCCGTAGGAGTACGCCGCGTCGCGGTGCACGATCGCCGAGAACGCGTCGACCGGCTCGCCCTGGAGGAGGATGTCGACCTTGACCAGGTCGGCCGCCTGGCTGCCGGAGAGCTCGTAGTCGAGCGAGGCGTAGCCCTTGGTGCGCGACTTCAGCTGGTCGAAGAAGTCGAACACGATCTCGCCCATGGGCAGCGTGTAGCGCATCTCCACCCGGTCGGCCGACAGGTAGTCCATGCCCAGCAGCGCGCCGCGTTTGGCCTGGCAGAGCTCCATGATCGTCCCGATGAAGTCGCTCGGGGCGAGGATGGTGGCACGCACGACGGGCTCGCGGACCTCGGCGATCTTTCCCTCGGGGTACTCGCTGGGGTTGGTGACCGTGTGGAGCGTGCCGTCCTCCATCGTCACCTCGTAGACGACGTTGGGCGCGGTCGAGATCAGGTCGAGGTCGGACTCGCGCTCGAGCCGCTCGCGGACGATGTCCATGTGCAGCAGGCCGAGGAAGCCGCACCGGAAGCCGAAGCCGAGCGCGCCGGAGGTCTCCGGCTCGTAGGACAGCGCGGCGTCGTTGAGCTGCAGCTTGTCGAGCGCCTCGCGCAGGTCCGGGTAGTCGTCGCCGTCGATCGGGTAGAGCCCGGCGAACACCATCGGGTTGGGATGCTGGTAGCCGCCGAGCGGGGTCGCCGCGCCGTGGTGCTGGCTCGTGACGGTGTCGCCGACACGGGACTGGCGGACGTCCTTCACGCCCGTGATCAGGTAGCCCACCTCGCCGGCAGCGAGGTCGCCGGCCTTCACCGGCTCGGGGCTGATCACGCCGACCTCGAGCATCTCGTGGACGGCACCGGTCGACATCATCTTGATCCGGTCGCGGTGGCTGAGCTTGCCGTCCATCACCCGCACGTAGGTGACGACGCCGCGGTAGGTGTCGTAGACGGAGTCGAAGATCAGCGCCCGCGGAGGTGCGTCGGCGTCACCGACGGGCGGCGGGGTCTGCTTCACGATCTCGTTGAGGACGGCGGTGACCCCCTCGCCCGTCTTCGCGCTGACCCGGAGCACCTCGGAGGCGTCGCAGCCGATGATGTGCGCGAGCTCGTCGGCGTACTTCTCGGGGTTCGCGCTGGGCAGGTCGATCTTGTTGAGCACCGGGATGATGTGCAGGTCGGCGCCGAGCGCCAGGTAGAGGTTGGCGAGGGTCTGCGCCTCGATCCCCTGGGCGGCGTCCACGAGCAGGACGGCGGCCTCGCACGCGGCCAGCGACCGCGACACCTCGTAGGTGAAGTCGACGTGACCCGGGGTGTCGATCATGTTGAGCACGTAGGTACCGGGCTCGGTGCCCTGGTCGTTGCCGGCCGGGACCGTCCACGGCATCCGCACGGCCTGGCTCTTGATCGTGATGCCGCGCTCGCGCTCGATGTCCATCCGGTCGAGGTACTGCGCCCGGGCGCTGCGCTCGTCCACGACGCCGGTCAGCTGCAGCATCCGGTCGGCCAGCGTCGACTTGCCGTGGTCGATGTGGGCGATGATGCAGAAGTTCCGGAGGACCGCGGGGTCGGTACGACCCGGCGCGGGCGCGGACGGGATGGGCACGGCAAACCTTCGCAGGAGCGGGCGGGATCGGTCGCGGCAATTGTTCCACGCGGCGGTCGCCCGGCCGGATTCGGCGAACGTCGGCGAGGAGGCCCGTCGTCCAGGGCCTCCTCGCCGCGGTCGTTCCCCCGTGACCCCGCCGGCCGGTCCCCCTCGCCGGCCCGCGGAAGCGGTGCGTCGACGCACACTGTGCCGACGACGGGGCGGGCGGTCTGTCAGCCCGGCGACACAACGCGAGAAGGACTCAGCCCCGGACGCTGTTGACGCTGGCGGCCTGGAGCACCGCCTTGACCTGGAGCGGGGTGAGCCACGGGTGCTTGCCGCGCATCAGGGCGACCATCCCGGTGACGTGCGGCGCGGCGAAGCTGTTCCCCGTCGCGGTGATCGAGCCGTGGTCGGCCCACGCGACGTCGACGTCGATCCCGCGGGCACCGAACTCGACCGGCGGGTGGGCGTTGTAGGCGAGGTCGAGCTGCTGCTCGCCGGGCCGGGCGGCGACCGAGACGACGGACGCGTACTGCGAGGGGTACGTCGGTCCCGGCAGGTTGTTCGCGGCGCAGACCAGGACGGTGCCGCTGAAGTAGGCCTGGTCGGCGATGTCGTGCAGCGGCCCGAACATCGCCTCCGACTTGCTGGAGAGCGACAGGTTGGCGACGTGCATGCCGTGCTCGACCGCCCAGGCGACGCCGGCATGGAGCAGGGCGCCGCGGCCCTTCAGGTTGGCGCCGAGCACGCGGACCGAGTGGATCTCCGCCTCCGGCGCGAGCGACCGGATGATCGCCGCACAGGCGGTGCCGTGGCCGACCAGGTCCTCGTGCGGGCCCTCGCGCTCGACGTACCCCAGGTCGCTGGACGGGTCGAGCTCGAAGGAGACGGCTCCGGCGATGCCGCGGACGCGTGGATGCCCGCTGTCCACGCCGCTGTCGACGACTGCCACCTTCACCCCGGCGCCGGTACCACCGCCGAACGCCCAGGCGCGCACGTCTTCGATCGGGAGGCCGACGACCCTCTCGAGCGACCCGCGGTCGAACGCGCCCGACCAGGCGGGCGTGACGCTCACCCGGGACGGTCCGGTTCGTCGGCCGGGGACCCGGACCGCCAGGAGGCGACCAGACGGAGCACGTCGCCGCCGAGCTCCGCGAGCGCCGGGGCGGCCGCGGCGGACGCCTCGTCACTCGCCGTGAGGAGGGCCATCAGCCCGGCGATCGTGCCGAGGACGTTCAGGGTCCAGTCGCTCGCCTCGTCCACGGCCGGGTCGAGCACCGAGAGGACGCCGAGGACCTCCCCGTCGGTGGCGATCATCGGGGCGGCGTAGATGGCCGTCGGCACGTAGTGGGTGGACTCCGCCACGTCGCGGGCGAATCTCGAGTCGGACGCGACGTCGCGGACGGCGATCGGCTGCCCGGACATCGCCGCCCAGCCGGCGATGCCGCGGCTGACCGGGATGCGCACGCCCACGATCTCGTCGGCCCCGGCGCCGTCCGAGGCGACGAACCTCAGCGTGCTCCCGTCCTCGTCCACCAGCGCGACCGAGCACGCCGCGGCGCTGAACAGCGAGCGGGTGGACTCGACACAGCGCCCGAGGGTTGCGGGGGCGGGTCCCGGGGCCGTGGTCATGGCGAAACCGTACCGATCGCCCGCCCTCGCGTCCCGGCGCGACCGATCGGGGTCGGGCGCGATGGTTGACTGACCGCGTGAAGGTGCCGAAGGTGCTCCAGTCGCTCCCCGACCCGGACGCGAAGCTCCTCCTCCGGGCCGGCCGGACGAACACCTACGCGCGCCGCGACGTGGTGGTGCAGGAAGGGGAGGTCGCCGACTCCTTCCACATCGTGCTGGACGGTCATGCCGCCGTGCAGGTGACCACACCCGCCGGGGAGCGCGCGATCGTGAACGTGCTCGGCCCGGACTCGCACTTCGGCGAGGTCTCGCTGCTCGGCCTCGACGACCCACGGCGTACGGCGAGCATCGTGGCGCTGGACGCGATGCGCACGCTGAGCATCCCGGCGACGGTGTTCCGCGACCTGCGCGACCGGAACCCGCGGCTCGAGCAGCTGGTCACGACCATCCTGGCGCGCCGGGTGGACGAGCTGTCCGCGCAGCTGGTCGAGGCGATGTACGACAGCCTGGAGCGACGCGTGGTCCGGCGGCTGTCGGCGCTCGCCGTCACCTACGCGCCGTCCTCGCCGTCGACCTCGCCGTCGACCTCGCCGTCGACCTCGGCCGCGTCGACGGCCGAGGTGACGATCCCGCTCACCCAGGACGAGCTCAGCCAGCTGGTCGGCGGAGCCCGGCCGTCGGTCAACCAGGTGCTCCGCCGGCTCGTCGACGAGGGGCTGCTCGCGGTACGCCGGGGGCGGATCATCGTCCACGACGTGACCCGGCTGCACGCTCTCGCCACCTGACGCGCGAGCCCGAGGTCCTCGGCGGTTCATCCTCATCCGCGCGATGCGGCCCCGGGAGGGGCCGGAGGATCTACGATCCGCTCATGGAGCCCGGTAGCGGTGTCCCCGGATGGTTCGTGGGTTTCTTCGTCCTGGTCGTGGTCCTCGGCATCGGGTCGATGATCTGGCGCGTCACGATGGCGCAGAAGCTCGCCAAGAGGTCCGGGATGGATCCGGGTGTCGCCACGCAGATGACGCTGCTCAGCGACGACGGCCTGGACGCGACGTACCTCGCCTCGAGCCTGCGGTCCGCACCGGCTCAGCCGACACCGGACGCGACGCCGCCCACGGTGACGGAGCGGCTGGAGGAGCTGAAGAGCCTGCTGGACCGTGGGCTGGTCACCCAGGCGGAGTACGACGAGCGCCGCAAGGCGATCATCGACTCGCTGTGACCTCACGCCCGGCGAAGGCCGCCAGTCGCTGGTAGGGGTCCGCGCCCTCGGGAGCCGGCCGCTCGGGGCGGAACACCTCACCCCGGTTCTCGGGGGTGAGGGCGCCCTGCATGAAGGCCAGGGCACGCTCCGCGACCTCGGGGTCGAGCTCGCCCGTGGGGTGCCCGAGGGCGGTGGCCAGGTCGTAGGAGTGCACGGCGATCTCGGCGCTCTGCCAGTCCGGCGGCATGGACGCCTCCTCCCCCGCCGCCCCGCGCCAGGTCTCGAGCAGGTCGTTCGCGCCACCCTGGAACACGGTGGCCCGTTCGCTGCCCACGTGCGGGGGCGGGGCTGACCAGTCCACCTCCTCGCCGCGCATCATCCGTGCGAAGTTCCCCGGCGCGGCCGTCAGGTGGTCCGCCAGCTGGGCCGTGCTCCACTCGTGGCAGGGCGTCGGCTTCGCCAGATCGTCGTCCCCCACGGAGCCGAGCAGGGAGGCGGCCTGGTCGAGGCCCCGGTTCAGTACGCCGAGTTCGTCGTCGCGATTCGTCACTCGTTCACCGTACGGCCGGTTCCGCACCTGCGCGAGTGCTGCTAGGAAGGGAGACGGCCGTCCGGCCACTGCGTTCTCGGGATCTGTCCAGCTCGGGCTGGAGTCAGGAGTAGTGATGAACCACCGAACGATCACGCGCGCCCTCGTGGCCGCCTTCGCCGCCCTCGCCACCGCTGCGTTGCTGGTGCTGCCGTCGCCGGCCCAGGCGGTCACCAAGCTCACCGACGCCCAAGCGGCCTCGCAGCTGTCCGCCCACGGCATCACCCGCACGTCGAGCGGCGGGTGCACCGACCGCAACAACCCCACGTGCACGTCGTACGACCAGATCAACCAGTCGACGGTGAGCGGGGTCATCACCTACAAGGGCGCCAGCGGCTGCGCGGTGAACATCACCGGCGGCACCGAGACCGGCCACGCCAGCGGGACCTACAGCCACTGGAACGGCTACAAGGTCGACATCGCCCGGTCGACGTGCAACGACAACTGGATCACCAGCGCCTACACCTACATCGGCCTGCGCAGCGACGGCTACCCGATGTACGAGGCGGCCTCGGGGAACGTGTACACCAACGAGGGCAGCCACTGGGACATCGTGTACTACACCTGCGGCTGCTGAGGGCCCGGCGGCCCTGCCTAGGATGGCCGCCATGCGCGAGGTGCCGGGCGAGCCCGAGCCGTGACCACGGCGGCTCCGTCGCCGGTCCCGCACGGGCGGACGGCGCGGCGGCTCGAGTGGCCGCACCTGCCGCCTCTCGTCCGCGCCGGCATCGAGGAGCGCTGCGGCTCCCCCGTGGTCGAGGCCGTCTCGCAGGGCGGCGGCTTCACGCCGGGCTTCGCCTCCGTCCTGGTGTGTGAGGACGGCTCGCGGCACTTCGTGAAGGCCGCCTCGAGCGTGGCGCAACGAGTGTTCGCCGCGTCGTACCGCGAGGAGGCGCGCAAGCTGGCCGCCCTCCCGGAGAGCGTTCCGGCGCCTCGGCTGCTGTGGTGCGACGACGGCGACTGGGTCGTGCTCGGGCTGGAGTACGTCGAGGCGCGGGCGCCGAAACGGCCGTGGCGAGCCGATCAGCTCGACCTCGCTCTCGACGCGCTCGAGGTGGTGGCCGACGTGCTCACCCCCGTGCCCGACGACATGGACCTGGAGCCGCTCACCGCCGAGCTCGCGGACTGGCCCGGCCTCTGGAACGACGTGCGTGACCGCGACCAGCGCCCGCACGCGGACGAGGCGGCGGCCCTCGCGGCGACCTTCGCGGACGTGGCCGGCGGCGACACGGTGGTGCACACCGACATCCGCGACGACAACGTGCTGCTGACCGGCGACGGCCGGGCGCTCTTCTGCGACTGGAACTGGCCGGTGGCCGGCGCCGACTGGCTGGACTCGCTGATCCTGCTGATCTCCCCGCGCGGCGACGGCCTCGACGTCGAGCAGGTCGTCGCCGAGCGTCGGCTGCTGCGCGACGTACCCGCGGACCATGTCGACCGGGTGCTGGCGTTGCTGGCCGGGTACCTGCTCAGCCGGGCCGACGAGCCGGTGCCGCCGACGTCACCCCACCTGCGCGATGCGCAGCGGTGGCAGGGCGAGGCGGTCTGGGACTGGCTCTGTGAGCGGCGAGGCTGGCGGTGACCGCGCCGCGAGCCGTCGGCGTGCGGATGCCGTACGCCGACGTGCCGGCCCACGTGCGCGGGTGGGTGGACGCCGCGCTCGGGTCGCCGGTGGCGAGCTGGTTCGACCAGGTCGGCGGGATGTCGCCCGGCTGTGCGACCCGCCTCGTGGCGGCCGACGGGACCACCGCCTTCGTCAAGGCCGTGGGTGCCGAGCTCAACCCCGACGCGCCGACCCTGTTCCGGCGCGAGATCGACGTCCTCACGCTGATCGGCGACGACCCGCTGTGGGCAGGGCTGCGGGCGTCGTACGACGAGCACGGGTGGGTGGCGCTGCTCCTCGAGGACGTGCCCGGCGGACACCCCGACCTCGCCGACGACGCCGAGATGAACGCCCTGCTGGCGGCCACCGACCGTCTGGTCTCCCGGCTCGGCGAGGTTCCCGTCCCGCACGGCGCCGGCGCCACGAGCATCAGCGATGTCGGCCTGATCGACGTACCGGCCAGGTTCGCGGCCTGGGCCGGCGCGTTGGACCATCTCGCGGAGCTCCCCGACGACCTGGTGCCGGCGGAGGTACGCCGCGATCCGGGGCGGCTGCGGCGGCTCGTCGCGCTGCTCCAGGGCGGCGGGCGTCAGCTGACCCACTGGGACATCCGGGTCGACAACCTGCTGCGACCCGAGCCCGGCCGGATCGTCTTCGTCGACTGGGGTGCCACCGGCGTCGGCCCGGCCTGGGTCGACCCGTTGCTGGCGCGCCTGGAACGCGTGGAGGACCCGTGGTTCGACACCGCGGTGGCCACGTCGCCGGTCCTCGCGGAGGCCGGGGACGACCTGGTCACGGCCTGGCTGGTCGCGTTCGGCCTGGCGCTCGCCCACCAGTCGACGTTGCGGCGCGCCGACGTCGGGCTCCCCACGCTGAACGAGTTCCGGCGTGCCGAGGCGAGGCGGCTGCTGGCCGGCGCCGCGCGGCGGCTGGGATGATCGGGTACCCGCTCGGAATTTGGGCGGGTCAGCGGCGCGCTGGTAACTTTGTCCCTCGCGTGTGCGGTCGTTCCGGCCTGCGCGCGCCCTCATGCTGACCCACCCGTACACCGACCGAAGGCTTCATCAGTGGCGAACATCAAGTCCCAGATCAAGCGGAACAAGCAGAACGAGAAGCGTCACCAGCGCAACAAGGCTGTGAAGTCCGAGCTGAAGACCCTCGTCCGCAAGTTCCGCGAGGCCGCGGAGGCCGGCGACAAGGACGCCGCGCTCGACGCGAGCCAGGTCGCCGCGCGCAAGCTCGACAAGGCCGCGTCCAAGGGTGTCATCCACAAGAACCAGGCCGCCAACCGCAAGTCGGCCATCATGAAGCGCGCGTCGTCCCTCTGACGACAGCTCTTCCTCCGCCGAGGCGTCGATCCGGATCCGGGTCGGCGCCTTCGTCGTCTCCGGGGCTCAGGAGCGCTCGCGCAGGCCGGTGACGGTGAGCACGAGCCGCTCGAGGGTGTACGCCGCGTCGCCGGCGGCGCCCTTGATGTCGGCGTCGGCCTGGGCGACGGTCCGGATGGCACGGGCGATCCCCGCCTCGGACCAGCCCCGCGACTGGTCGCGGATCGTGCGCACCTTCCACGGCGGGACACCGACCTCGCGAGCGAGGTCGGCCTCGCGCATGCCGCGCGGCGCGCACAGGTAGCGCGCGATGCCCCGCGCCGAGCCGGCGAACGCGGAGGTGACCAGCACCGCCGGCGTACCCCCGTCGAGGGCCCAGCGCAGCTCCTCGAGGGCGGGGCGACGGCGACCCCAGAAGGCGGCGTCGGCCACGGCGAACGACTTCGCCTCCGCCCGGCCGCCGAAGTAGCGCTTGACCTTCTCCTCGGTCAGCGTCTCCCCCGGGAAGTCGTTGGCGAGCTGGTCGGCCGCCGCGGCGAGCGAGCGGAGGTCCTGGCCGACCGCCTGCACCAGCGCCGTGGCGGCGTCCTGCTCGATGGTGGCGCCGTGCGTGCGCGCCTCGTTGGTGACGAACCCGGGGTACTCCGAGGCCCGCAGCTCCTCCGACTTCACCTCGGTCACGGCGTCGAGCTTGCGGAGCTTGGTGAGCACGCCCGAGCCCTTGGCGCCGCCCCCGTGCACGAGCACGAGCGCGACCTCCTCCGCCGGAGCCGCGGCGTACTCGAGCAGGCCGTCGACCGACTCGTCGGGCAGGTTCTCGAGCCCGCGGACGACCACGCAGCGCGTGGACGAGAACAGGGACGGGGCGGAGAGCTCCCCGAGGGTGGCCAGGCTGAGACCGCTGGCCTCGGTCTCGGAGACCTCGGCCTCCGCGTCGTGCTTCCGCACGGCGGTGCGGACCCCGGCGACCGTGCGGTCGGACAGGAACTCCTCCTTGCCCGTCACCAGCGTGATCCTCCCGAGCACGTCGGCGCCCGTCGGTCCTCGCATGGCCGCAAGCCTCGCACACGGCGTGGACACCGTCGGACCCCGTAGCCTGGCGCCGTGCCGAGGTCAGCGACGTCCGCTCCGGGGCCTTCCTCGGTCTCCCGGCGCGCGGTGGTCCGGACCGGGCTCGGTGCGGCCGGGCTCGCCGCCTTCGGGGTGACGCGGGCCGACGCCGCGATCCGGACCCGTGGCGCAGCAGCACCGGAGATCGCGGTGGTGGGTGCCGGCCTGGCCGGGCTCACCTGCGCCTACGTGCTGGCCAAGCACGGGGTGTCCTGCACCGTCTACGAGGCGAACCCGGCACGCCTCGGCGGTCGCTGCTGGACCTCGCGCGGATGGGCGCACGGGCAGACCGCCGAGCACGGCGGCGAGTTCATCGACACCGCGCACCACACGATCCGTGGACTCGCCGAGGAGCTCGGGCTGGTCCTCGACGACCTGCGCGGCCTCCCCGCCGGACACCCACCCGCACGGGACCGGTTCTTCCTGCGCGGACGCCGCCGTGCGGAGGGAGCCGTGTACGACGGCTACCACCGACTGCGCGTGGCGGCCGACCGCGACGCACACCGGATCGGGTCGTACCGGTACGACCGGGCCGGCCGCGCGGCACGCGAGCTGGACGAGCACACCGCCGCGCACTGGCTCGACCGGGTGCTGGGTCATCAGCACCCCCTGCTCAGAGTGGCCACCGCGCAGTACATGTCCGAGGAGTACGGCCTCGACCTCCAGCACCTGAGCGCGATCAACATGGTGATGGAGTTCGGGAGCGGCGGGGTGGCCTCCGACGAGCGGTTCCACGTGCGCGGCGGCAACGACCAGCTCGTCACCGGGCTCGCCGGACGGCTCCCGGCCGGGACGGTCGTGCAGGACGCCCGCCTGACCTCGTTGGTACGCCGGCCCAACGGCCACTACCGGCTCGGCTTCCAGGCGATGCCGCCGCGCCACGCCGATGTGGTCGTGCTGTGCGCGCCGTTCGCCGCACTGCGTCATGCCGACCTCGACGGTGCCGGGCTCACCCGGCGCAAGCTCGCCTGCATCCAGGAGCTCGGCATGGGCACCAACGCGAAGGTGCTCGTGGAGCTCGACCACCGCGTGCCGCACTTCGGCCGCAACGCCGGCTCGCGGTGGTCCGGCGAGTTCTACGACGCCCGCGTCGACACGTGGTCCTCGACGCTGGCGCAGTCGGGTCGCGGCAGCGTGCTGACGGTCTACTCCGGCGGGCACGTGGGTGCGTCGTACGACGTGTCGCACGCGCACGGACCGGCCCCGCACCGCGTCGTCTCGCGGACCCTGAGGGAGATCGACCGCGCCGTGCCCCACCTCACCGACGGCTTCGCCGGGAAGGCCTGGGTCGACGCCTGGGTGCACGACCCGCACACGCACGGCTCCTACGCCGCGTTCCGGCCCGGCCAGTTCACGCGCTGGTGGGGGTACGTCGGCACGTCGCAGCACCGCGTGCACTTCGCCGGGGAGCACACCGCGATGCGGGCGCTGGGCTACCTCGACGGTGCGGTGGCGAGCGGACGCCGGGCGGCGCGCGAGATCCTGGCCGGCCTCTGACGGCGAGCAGCCCGCTCACCTCGTGGTCACCGCCGAGAGCCGACCGTCGCGCTCGACGATCGCGACGGCGCCCTCCTGGTCGGTGCGGAGCACCTGCTCCCCCGTCGCCGCGAGGCCACGGATCGTCTCGGGAGCCGGATGACCGTAGTCGTTGTCGGCGCCCACCGAGATCACGGCCAGCCGGGCGCGCAACGACTGCAGGAAGGGCAGGTCCTGGTAACGGCTCCCGTGGTGGGGCACCTTCAGCACGTCGACCCGGAGCCCGGGCAGGGCCGTCGCCAGGCGCTGTTGCCCCTCGGGCTCGATGTCGCCGCCCAGGAAGAAGGTGACGCCTCGGATGCGCGCCAGCATCACCACGCTCGCGTTGTTGGCCGTGCTGCCGTCGCCGGGCCCGCGCGTCGGCGAGTCGGGCAGTGGCCAGACCGGCTCGAGGGTGACGTCGCCGATCCGGCGCGTCTCGGCGTACGGCGCCTCGGCCGGCCGCAGGTGTGCTCCGGCCGCCGCCTCGCGGACCAGCGACACCCCCTCGGGCGGGTCCTGCAGGCGGGTCACCCACAGCGCATCGACGCGACGTCCGGCCAGGACGCCCGGGAGGCCGTCCACGTGGTCGGCGTGGAAGTGCGTCAGCACCACGAGCGGGACCTGCCGGACACCGAGGTCGTCCAGGCAGCGGTCCATGGAGCGCGGGTCGGGCCCCGCGTCGACGACGACCGCCTGGTGCGCGATCCCGGTGTCGAGCACCAGCCCGTCGCCCTGGCCGACGTCGCAGGCGACCATCAGCCAGCCGCGGGGCGGCCAGCCCGGCGTGGGCACGCGGACCATGACCACGACCACCATCAGCAGGCAGCACGCCAGGCCGGTGGTGCGACGCCGCAGCACGCGGGGCGCCAGGACCGCGACGAGCCCGCACACGACCGTCAGGATGGTCAGGGCGAGCGCACCGCTGCCCCACGGGACCGCGGCCGTCGGCAGTCCTGCTCCCCGCTCGGCGACCGCGACGATCCACGCCACGCACCAGCCGGCGGCGGCCCCGACGACGTGGCCGGCGCCCGGCCAGACGAGCGTCACGACGCCGCCCAGCAGCCCGAGCACCGTGGCCGGACCGACGGCGGGCGCCGCCAGCAGGTTCGCGACGACGGCCACGAGGCTGACCTGCCCGGCGATCGCCGCGACCAGCGGCGTGCAGGCCAGCTGCGCGGCCGCGGGCACCGCCACCGCCTCGGCGAGCCAGCGCGGCAGCCAGCGGGAGAGTGCATCGCGCCAGGCGGGTGCGAGCAGCAGGATGCCCGCGGTGGCCAGCACCGAGAGCCCGAACCCGACCGCGGACGCCAGCAACGGGTCGACCAGGAGCAGGGTGAGGACCGCCACGCCCAGCGCACGCGTGCCTCGGTCGGCACCGTTCGAGCCCATGCCGAGCAGGGCGACCGAGCCCATCGCGGCTGCGCGGAGCACGCTCGGCTCGGTGCGGGCGAGCAGCACGAAGCCGACGATGCCCACGGCTCCGACGGCATAGAGCCAACGCCCCCGGACCCGGCACCAGCGCGCGACCACCAGGGCGAACCCGACGACGAGCGTGAGGTTGGTGCCCGAGACCGCGAGCAGGTGGGTCAGCCCGGTCGTGCGGAAGTCGTCGGCCAGCGCGGGGTCGAGCCCCGCGTCGTCGCCGTCCACCAGGGCCGGCACCAGCGCCCGTCGGTCGGGCGGGAGGCGGGCCACCGACTCGCGCAGCGCCGCGCGCAGCCGTGCGGACGCGCGCCACCACGGGTCGGGGCCGGCTCGGATGTCGGGTGACGCGGAGGTGGAGACCACCGCGGCCACGTCGTCGCCGGACGCGACGTCGAGGTGACCGGTCACCCGGACGGTGGACCCCAACGGCACCCCGAGCCAGGGCCGGCCCGCGAACACCAGGACGGGCTCGCGGAGGTGGACGAAGCGCCCCTCCGACTCGACCTCGCGCACGTCGACCCGGACCAGCACCTCCTGGGCGAACCGCCCCTGCACCATGCGCGGGTCGTCGGAGACCACGCCGGTCAGGAGCACCCCCGCACGCACGCGGGCCAGCTCGCTCAGCGGGTTGTGCGCCACGCGCTCCGCACGCACGCCGGCGACCGTGGCGACGGCAGCGAACACGACCACCCCCGCCGCGAGCGCGAGGGAGGCACGGCGGCCACGACACCACCACAGCGCAGCCGCGATGCACACGAGCAGGGCTCCGGTCGCGACCGGGAGCCCCGGGCCGTGACCGGCGCCGGCGAGCGCACCCGCCCAGCCGAAGACGGCGAGGAACGCCGTCCGCAGGTCGGGCAGCTGACGTGGCACCGGCCGGATCAGACCGTGACGTAGGGGGTGAGCTGGGCCAGGGTCGCGTCGCCGATGCCGTCGACGTCGAGCAGCTGGTCGACCGAGGAGAAGCCGCCGTGCTGGCTGCGCCAGGCGAGGATCGCCTGAGCCGTGACCGGGCCGACCTCCGGCAAGGACTCCAGCGTGGTCTCGTCGGCGGTGTTGAGGTCGACGATGGTGGCGCCCGGCGACCCGCTCTCCGATGCCGACGGGACCGGGCCGGCCGCGGTCGGTCGACCCACCACGACCTGCTCGCCGTCGGCGAGCACGCGGGCGAGGTTGAGCCCGCCGAGGTCCACCCCGGGACGGGCACCACCGGCCGCCCGGAGCGCGTCGATGACCCGGGCACCCTGGCGCAGCACCGCGATGCCGGGACGTCGCACCTTGCCCGTCACGTCGACCACGACCTTGGTCTTCGCACCCGACGACGGCCCGGTGCCGGCCGCGACCACCTGGGCGCCACCGCCGTCGTCGGGCGTGGCCAGGGCGGCGGCCGGTGTCGCGAGCGCGGACGGAGCCGCCACCTCGTGAGCAGAACCGCGGACGAGCCACCAGCAGGTGAGCGCGAGGCCGACCACGGCGATCACCGCCACCACCGCCAGCTGGCCCGCACCGAGCGCCACCCGGCCGCGCACTGCCTCGGGGAGGCTCACCGACCACGAGCCCGGGGCACGGCGTGAGGCGTGGCGGCCGGGCATCCGCACCGTCGTCGGCGCCGCAGGTGCGCGGGCCGCGGGCCGCTCGTCGCCGGGATCGTCGAGATCGTCGCCCTCCAGGTCGGGAACCGCGCGGATGTGGGTGTGCCCGTGCGGGCTCCACGACGCGGCCGGCCGGACCCGGGTGTCGGGGACGCTGCCCCGCTCCCGCACGGCCGCGAGCTCGGTGGACAGCAGCTCGAGGCGACGAGCCACGGCGGCGTCGTGCTGGGCGGCGAGGGATCGGCTGCGCATGGCAGGACGCTAGGAACGACCGCCCGCAGCCGTCGGTGATCGCTGCCGGGCCTGTGGAACAGCCAGGTCGGAAGCCCGGCTGTGGACACCCAGGGGACCGAACGGGCCCGAGGCGGTCCGGCTCAGGATCGGTCGAGCAGCGGCGCCAGACAGACGGCGACCATCCCCGGTCCCACGTGCGCACCCAGCACCGCACCGAGCTCGCCGCACCAGACGTCGCGGCCCTCGAGGTTGGCCGCCAGGCGCTCGCGGAGCCGACCGGCGAGGTCTCCGGCGCGGTCCGGGTTGGCGAGGTGGGAGACGCAGAGCTCGACCGGCCGGTCACCCGCCTTCTCGACGACCAGGTCCTCCATCCGGCTCAGGGCGCGGGCCGAGGTGCGCACCCGGTCCAGGTTGACGACCCGCCCGTCGTCGATCCGGAGCAGGGGCTTCACCGAGAGGGCGCCGCCGACCAGGGCCGCCGCGGCTCCGATCCGGCCGCCGCGCCGGAGGTACTCCAAGGTGTCGACGTAGAACAGCGCGCTCGACTCCCGGGCACGCGCGCGGGCCGCCTCCGCGGCGTCGGACACCGATCCCCCGGCATCGAGCACGTCGGCCGCGCTCAGCGCGGCGTACCCGGTCGCGACCCCGACCTGGCGCGAGTCGACGACGGTGACCGGCACCGACGCCTCGCGCGCCGCGAGCTGGGCCGACTCGTAGGTGCCGCTCATCTCCGCGGAGAGGTGGATCGACAGGATCTCGTCGGCGCCGTCCGCCGCGGCCTGCGCGTAGACCTCCGCCATCCGCGCGGGAGCCGGCCGCGAGGTGCTGACCGGACGGAACTCCTTGAGCGCCTCGGCCACCATCTCCGGCGTCGCGCCGTCGGGACCCTCGTCGTACACCGTGGCCCCGATCACCACCTGCAACGGGACCACGACGATCCCGCGCTTCTCCGCCACCTCCGGCGGCAGCGACGCGGTCGAGTCGGTGACCACCACCGTGCCGGGCATGGCGGAACGGTAGCCGACCACTCCGGCTAGCCGACGACGATGTTGACCAGCTTGGGCGCGCGCACGATCACGCGCCGCACCGTCGACCCGTCGATCGCCCGGACGACGGCCGGGTCGGCCAGGGCGGCCGCCTCCAGGTCGTCGTCGCTGATGGACGGCGACACGTCCAGTCGCGCGCGCACCTTGCCCTGCACCTGGACGACGGCGGTGACCGAGTCCTCGACCAGCAGCGCCTCGTCGACCGCCGGCCACCCCGCCCGCGCGACCGACGGCTGGTGGCCCAGCCGCTCCCACATCTCCTCCGCGGTGTACGGCGCGACCAGCGACAGCAGGACCGCCACCGCCTCGGTGGCCTCGCGCACCGCCGGGTCCTCCGGACCGGCGCCGGAGTCGATCGCCTTGCGGGTGGCGTTCACCAGCTCCATGGTCCGGGCCACCATCACGTTGAACCGGTGGGCCTCGACCAGCTGCTCGCACTCACGCACGGTCTTGTGCGTCACCTTGCGCAGCGCGACGTCACCGGCGGCGGCATCGGCACCGGCCTGCGACGTCACGTCGCCGGCCAGGCGCCACGCGCGCTGCAGGAAGCGCAGCGATCCGCTGGGCGACATGTCCGCCCAGTCGATGTCGTCCTCCGGGGGTCCCGCGAAGACCAGGGTCAGCCGTACCGCATCCACGCCGTACGCCGATAGTTGCTCCCCCAATCTGACGCCATTGCCCTTGGACTTCGACATCTTGGCGCCTTCGTTGATGACGATTCCCTGGTTCAGCTGCGCGGAGAACGGCTCACGGAACTCCAGCAGGCCCATGTCGGCCAGCACCTTGGTGAAGAACCTCGCGTACAGCAGGTGCAGCACCGCGTGCTCGACACCGCCGATGTAGATGTCGCACGGCCCCCACAGGTTGGCCAGCTCGGGGTCGAACGCCTGGGTGTGGTCGTGCGGCGAGCAGTAGCGCAGGAAGTACCACGACGAGTCGACGAAGGTGTCCATCGTGTCGCTGTCGCGCTTGGCCGGGCCACCGCAGCGCGGGCACTCGACGTCGACCCAGTCGGACGCCGCCGCCAGCGGCGACACGCCCTTGGGCGTCAGGTCGCGGCCGCGCAGCTCGGGCAGGACCACGGGCAGCTGGTCCTCCGCGACCGGGACCTCGCCGTCCTTCTCGCAGTGGATGATCGGGATCGGGGCGCCCCAGTAGCGCTGTCGCGACAGCAGCCAGTCGCGCAGCCGGAAGTTCACCGACCCCTCGCCGATGCCCTGCGCCTCCAGCCAGTCGATGATCGTCCGCTTGGCCTCGTCGACGCCCATGCCGTCCAGCGACACCGAGTCGTTGTGGGAGTTGATCGCGGGACCGTCGCCGACGTACGCCTCGCCCTCGAAGTCCGCCGACGGCTGCACGGTGCGCACGATCGGCAGGTCGAAGACCTTCGCGAAGTCCCAGTCGCGCTGGTCCTGCCCCGGCACGGCCATGATCGCGCCGGTGCCGTAGTCGGCCAGCACGTAGTCCGCGGCGTACACCGGGATCTGGGTGCCGGTGACCGGGTTGGTGGCGTAGACGCCCAGGAAGACGCCGGTCTTCGGACGGTCGGTGGCCAGCCGGTCGATGTCGCTGGCCTTGCGCACCTCCTCCAGGTACGCGTCGTACGCCGGGCGCTGCTCGTCGGTGACCAGCTCATCTGCCAGCGCCGCGTCGGCGGCCACCACCATGAAGGTCGCGCCGAACAGCGTGTCCGGTCGCGTCGTGTAGACCGTGATGTCGTCATGGTCTCGAGACGGGCGCGGGGCGCCCTCCTCGACCACCGGCGACACCGGGAAGGACACCCGCGCGCCCTCGGAGCGGCCGATCCAGTTGCGCTGCGCGGTGATCACCCGCTCCGGCCAGGTCGGCGCCAGGTCGTCCAGGCAGTCCAGCAGCTCCTGGGCGTAGTCGGTGATCTTGAAGTACCACTGCGTCAGCTCGCGCTTGGTGACCTCGGCCCCGCAGCGCTCGCAGTGCCCGTCGATCACCTGCTCGTTGGCCAGCACGGTCTGGTCGTGGGGGCACCAGTTCACCGGGCTCTTCTTCCGGTAGGCCAGGCCCCGCTCGTAGAACTTCAGGAACAGCCACTGCGTCCACCGGTAGTACTCCGGGTCGCTGGTGTTGAAGGTCCGCGTCCAGTCGAAGCTCGCACCGAACTTCTTGCAGGAGTCGGTCTGCGTCGCGATGTTGGCGTAGGTGAACGTGGCCGGGTGCTCGTCGCGCTGGATCGCGGCGTTCTCGGCGTTCAGCCCGAACGAGTCGAACCCCATCGGGTTCAGCACCTCGTAGCCCTTCTGCCACCAGTAGCGCGCCACCACGTCGTGCAGCGCGAACACCTCGGCGTGACCCATGTGCAGGTCGCCCGACGGGTAGGGGAACATCGTCAGCGCATACCGCTTCTCCCGCTCACCCGACCGCACGACGTCGTCGCCGGCCTTGAACGGCTGCAGCTCTTCCCACCGGTGGTACCACTTCGCCTCGGTCGCCGCGATGTCGTACGTCGCGGCACCGCCCTCAGTCGCGCCGGCCGGCGTGGCCTGGTCCTGGCTCATCGTCTCGCTCTTTCGTCTCGCTCTGCTCTCGACTTCTCACTGGACATGAAAAAGCCCCTCGCAGGGAGGGGCGGCCGCGCGACGTCGGGACGTCAGCGCGGCTGTCGAAGAAGCAGGGTGCTCCGATGGTGCTGCATGGGCCCATCGTAACCGAAATGTGCTGGTGACCGCTCCCGGGTTCGCCCTACCTTCCCGACATGACCGAGCGGCGCGCGGATCTGAGCAGGTACGCCGACTGGCTGGCGTGGCTGCGGAAGCAGGGCGAGGCCGACCCCGACGTCCGGGTCGTCTTCGTCGGCGGGTCGGCCGTCACCGGCGGGTACGACGACCACTCCGACCTCGACGTCGAGGTGCTGGCGACCCCGGGCCAGGCGGTGGCGACGTACCGGCGGCTGCTCGACGGCGCCCTCCGCGACTTCGAGGTCCACCAGGTCTGGGAGCTGCCCGAGTCGACCTGGCCGGACGGGCGCCAGGCGTTCCTCAACCTCACGCCGGACGCGGGCGACATGTCGCGGCCGACCCGGATCATCGACCTGCACGTCGCCGACCTGTCCGACGAGCACCGGCTGGTCGACGAGCGGCGCCACGGCGTACCCCACGTCGTCCACGACCCCGACGCTCTCATCGAGCTCCGCCACGACGACGAGGAGCCGATGGCGCAGGCCCGGCGGGAGGCGGTGGAGCAGGCGGCCGCCCGCCGCCCGACGGCGGAGTGGCTGGTCAACCGGGCGCTGGCCCGCGGCGACGAGGTCGAGGCGGTCGCGTTCCATCTCGGCTACGGCATCAACCCGCTGGTCCGGCTGCTGCGGATCAAGCACTGCCCGGCCCGCCACGACTTCGGGCTGCGCTACCTCGGCACCGACCTCCCGGCCGGGTACGCCGAGCGCGTCGCGGCCCTCCTGCCGGGCCCCGACCTGGCCGAGCGCGCACGGGCGACGTTCGCCTGGCAGGACGCGCTGCTCGCCGAGCTGGCCGGGTACAGCTAGGCAGGGGTCAGGCGGTCCCGCCCGGGCGTCCCTCATCGGAGGAGTCGTCGTCCTCGACCGCTTGGTGCGCAGCCACCCGGGACTGCGTCGTGGCCTCTTCGACCTCGCGCTTGTCGGCCTCGAGCTGCTCCTCGTCGACCTCGAGCGGACGAGTGACGGCCCACACGACCATCAGGATGCCGAAGACGAGCAGGACGAGACCGACCCAGAGGTTGGCATTGACACCGTCGGCCTTGGCCTTGTCGGCGTCGGAGGTGCCGAAGGACGCGATGAACAGGATGAGGCCGTAGAGGAACAGCAACGCGCCGATGATGTTCCGGACGTCGAACAGGCTGACCTTCTTCATCTCGTGGCTCCTATCGGAAGATCAGGTTGAGGACGATGACCATGACGAGCGACACCCCTGCCAGCTTGGTCGGTGAGGTGTACCAGTGCCCGGCGTGGTCGTCGAGCAGGTCCTCCTTCGGCGTCAGCGAGTAGACCAGCCCACGGAGCTCGGACTCCTTCCGCGGCTGGGTCACCATCGTGACGACGTAGCTCACCACGATGTCGACGACGAAGGCCGCACCGGCCGCGACGAAGCTCGCGCCCTGGCCACTGAGGTGCAGCACGCCGGTGCTGGCCGAGCCGAACGCGTCCTCGGAGAGGAAGGCGACGGCCACTGCCGCGGCGGTGCCGGAGACGAGGCCGGTCCAGCCGGCCGCCGCCGTCATCCGCTTCCAGAACATGCCGAGAATGAACGTCGCGAACAGCGGCGCGTTGAAGAACCCGAACAGGGTCTGCAGGTAGGTCATCATGTTCGGGAACTGGCTGGCGAAGTACGACGTCCCGATCGCCAGCACGGTGGCGACGACGGTCGCCATCCGGCCGAACGTGGTGTACCAGTGGTCCGGCTTGTCCTTCTGGACGTAGGTCTGCCAGATGTCGTAGCTCATCACGGTGTTGAACGCCGAGATGTTGGCCGCCATGCCGGCCATGAAGGCCGCCAGCAGCCCCGCGATCGCCACCCCCAGCAGGCCGTTCGGCAGCAGCTGCTTCATGAGCAGCAGGAGGGAGTCGTTGTAGGTGATCCCGCCCTCCCCGGTGCTGGCGCCCTGGGCCTTCATGTGGGCCAGCGGCGACACCAGGACCGCGGCGAGCATGCCCGGGATGATGATGATGAAGGGGATGAACATCTTCGGGAACGAGCCGATGATCGGCGCGCGCCGCGCGGAGTTCATGTCCTTGGACGCCATCGCCCGCTGCACCTCGACGAAGTTCGTCGTCCAGTAGCCGAACGAGAGCACGAAGCCCAGGCCGAACACGATCCCCACGACCGACCAGAAGGACGACGAGAACGCCGTCAGGTCGGTGCCGGGCCAGGACTTGGTCTGGTCGCCCGTCCCGGCCTTGTCCATGGCGTCCTGCAGGCCGCCCCAGCCGCCGATCTTGTGCAGCGCCAGGTAGGTCAGCGGCAGCAGCGCGGCCACGATCACGAAGAACTGCAGCACCTCGTTGTAGATCGCGGCCGACAGGCCGCCGAGGGTGATGTAGGACAGCACGATGATCGCCGCGACGACGGTCGAGATCCAGATCGTCCAGCCGAGCAGGGCGTTGACGATGGTGGCGAGCAGGTAGAGGTTGACGCCCGCGATCAGGATCTGCGCGACCGCGAAGCTGATGCTGTTGACGAGGTGGGCGGCCGGGCCGAAGCGACGCAGCATGAACTCCGGCACGGAGCGCACCTTGGAGCCGTAGTAGAACGGCATCATCACCACGGCGAGGAACAGCATCGCCGGGATCGCGCCGATCCAGTAGTAGTGGAACGTCGCCATCCCGAACTGCGCGCCGTTCGCCGACATCCCCATGATCTCGACCGCGCCGAGGTTGGCGCTGATGAACGCGAGACCGGTGACCCACGCCGGCAGCGAGCGCCCGGAGAGGAAGAAGTCGATGCTGCTCGACACCGACGCCCTCGCGGACAACCCGATCCCGAGCACGAACACGAAGTAGAGCGCGATCAGCAGGTAGTCGACCCAGTTCGCATCCATGCGCAGGATCGACGACGCCAAGACTTCCATCGAAAGGACCTCCGAGTCATCCCGTGGCGGTGGGCACGTTACCGGTCCCGCTCGGGGTGGGGGGACCGGGTCCGCCGTACCCCCGCAGGGGTGGGTCGATGCATGGACCGCCGAGCCCTACGCTCGGGTCCATGGCGTCCCTCGACCTGTTCCGGCTCGACGGGCGCGTCGCGATCGTGACCGGGGCGTCGTCCGGGCTGGGGGTCGCGTTCGCCCAGGGACTCGCCGAAGCCGGCGCCGACGTGGTGCTCGGAGCGCGTCGCGTGGACCGGCTCGCCGAGACCGCGGCGCTCGTGGAGTCGGCGGGTCGACGCGCCGTGGTCGTCGGGACCGACGTCACGGATCCGGACCAGTGCACGGCGCTGGTCCAGGCGGGAGTCGACGCCTTCGGCCGGGTCGACGTCCTCGTCAACAACGCCGGGCTCGGCACCGCCGTCCCGGCGACGCACGAGACGCCCGAGCAGTTCCGGTCCGTGATCGAGGTCAACCTGAACGGCTGCTACTGGATGGCGCAGGCGTGCGGCCGGGTGATGCAGCCGGGCTCGTCGATCGTCAACGTCTCGTCGGTGCTGGGCTTCACCACCGCCGGCCTCCCCCAGGCGGCGTACTCCGCCTCGAAGGCCGCGCTCGTCGGCCTCACCCGTGACCTCGCGGCACAGTGGACGGGCCGCAAGGGCATCCGGGTGAACGCCGTCGCGCCGGGGTTCTTCGAGTCGGAGATGACCGACCAGTACCCCGACGGCTATCTCGACCAGGCCCTCGCCCGCGTGCCCGCCGGTCGTGCCGGCGACCCGGCCGAGCTCGCCGCGACCGTGGTGTTCCTGGCCTCCGACGCCGCGGGATACGTCACCGGTCAGACGCTGATCGTCGACGGCGGCGTGACCATCAGCTGAGCCTGTGGAGGACCGGTTGCCGCGTCGTGACATGCCTCGCATGCTCGGGCCGTGCACCCGGTCGACCTCCTGCAGCGCTCCGGCGGCGTCGCGGGACCGGTCCTGCTGCGCGCCTGTGGTCGACGTGCCGTGGAGCAGGCGGTCGACGCCGGGTTGGTGACACGGGTCGGTCGCGGCCGGTTCGCCCTGCCGGTCGTGGCGGCGTCGATCGGCGTCGCGCACGGCCTGTCGGGCGTCCTGTCGCACCTCAGCGCCGCCCGCTTCTGGGGCTGGGAGGTGGCGTCGCCGGTCGGCCCGGTCGAGGTCGTGGTCCCGCGCTCCCGGCATCCCCGCACGACGAGCGCGCTGGTCCGGCGGCGCGAGCTGCCCGCGACCGACGTCGTCGGGCCCGGCGTCACCTCTCCGGTCCGCACGGTGCTCGACGTCGCGACCGACCATCCGTTCGAGGACGCCGTCGCCGTCGCTGACTCGGCTCTCCGATCGGGGCGGGTCACCCACGACGAGCTGACGGCGGCCGCCCTGGCGTCTCCCACTCGGGGACGGGCGCGGCGATGGCGAGTCGCACGCGTGGCCGACCCGCGGGCCGACAACCAGTTCGAGTCCGTCCTGCGCGCGCTGGCCCTCGAGGCCGGTCTGCACGTCGTCCCTCAGGTCTCGCTGTTCACCGGCCGGCGCTGGGTGAGGCCCGATCTCCTGGATGAGAAGCGTGGCCTCGCCCTCGAGGCCGAGTCGTTCACCTGGCACGGACAACGCGTGCAGCTGATGAAGGACTGCCGCAAGTACAACGACCTGGCCCTCATGGGGCTGACCACGGTGCGCTTCGCCTGGGAGCACGTGATGGTCGAACGCGCTTACGCGCGGAGCGTGCTGCGGGCGTGCCTCGACGGACCATCGGCATGGTCGGGTGCCGGCGCGACCCACCCTCACCGCGCGGCGTGACGTGCGGACACACGTTGGTCGGGTTCCGAGGGCTCGTCCAGCCCCTCGAGCCCAGCAATGTGTGTCCGTGCGTCAGAGGCCGTGGCGCTCCCAGTAGGCCGTCATCGCGTCGTCGACCTCGGTGGGCCAGACACCTCCCGCGGACTCCAGGGCGGCCCGCCCGTGGGTGCGGACGGCACGGCGTACGGCGAGCATCGCGGCGACGACCGAGTCGCGGTCGGCACTGGGGGCGGGCAGCGACCGCAGCAGCTCGCGCTGCGCGGGCGTGAGCCGGCTGCTCCACTGCTTGACGCCCATGACGGGCAGGGGCTGGTTGGACTCGACGAGCAGGTCGTAGAGCATGTGCTGGTAGTTCTGCACCGCGGCCTGGCCGAGCAGCCAGTCCGCGCGCGCGACCACCGCGGCCGGGAAGATCGCGGACTGGCGCAGGAACTCGGTGATGATCGCCTGCATCCGGTCGACGTCCGGACGGGCGGCATCGTCCGCCGCCGGCGGTGGCTCGAGGCCGTCGCGGTCGAGGACCCGGACACGCTGTGTGTACGTCGAGGTCGCGAGGTCGTCGACCGTCTCCAGCACGACGTCGACGCGCAGCCCGGCACGCGTGGTGAACGCGAAGCAGCCCGGCATCCCGGGGATCGGAAGCGTGATCACCGGGTCCACCGCGTCCCAGAAGCCGGCTTCGGTGAACGGGCCGATCTCGGTCACCGTCACGACCAGGTCGAGATCGCTGCCGGCGTCGGCGACGCCTCGACCGACCGAGCCGGCCAGCCACAGGGCGCGGACCCGGTCGTCGTCCTCGACGATGTCCACGACCCGTGCCAGCAGCGCGTCGTACCCCGGCTCGAGCGGAGCGATCGCCGCCCGGACGGCGTCGTCCGGCACCGGCTCAGGACTCGTCGGGGGCGAAGAGCATGTAGCCGCACCAGGCGAGGAACAGCACGAGGCCGCCCAGGAAGAGCCAGGAGTGCTCGAACTCGAAGCCCGCGGCGATCGCGAGCACGAGCACCCCGCCGATGACCGCGCGAAGAGATGGAAGCTCCACGGGACCAGGCTACCCAGTACGCACCCCCGTCACGCCCGCGGGAGGATGGGCGCATGTTCCCGAGGTGGTCGATCCGCTCCCGCAGGTCCGTGCTCTCGATCGCGTCGACCGACTCCGTGCTCTCGATCGGCTCCGTCGGGTCGGTGCTGTCGATCGGATCGGTCGCGTCGTTCGGCTCCGTCGGCTCGTGCGCGTCAGCGCTGTCGATGGTGTCGGCGGGGTCCTACCAGTCGCAGGGATCGGTGCTCTCCGGCCAGTCGGACGGATCGATCCTGTCGTGGCAGAGCCAGCACAGCCTGATCGGCCGCCGGTCCGACGGCGTCCTCGATCCGACGGTCGTGGGCTCGGTCGCCGCCGGCGCCACGGCGCTGACCGCGATCTGGTGGCTCGTGGCGCGCCGGCGCCGCGGCCGTCTGGCAGCATCACTGCCGTGACGAGCGGTCTGGACCTGACCGGACGCGTCGCGGTCGTCACGGGGGCGGGAAGCCCCACCGGCATCGGGTTCGCGGTGTGCCGGCGGCTCGGCGACCTGGGCGCCGCCGTCGCTCTGACCGCCACCACCGAACGGGTGCACGAGCGGGTACGCGAGCTGCAGGACACGGGTGTCGACGCCACGGGCGTCGTCGCCGATCTGACGGAGCCGGCGGCGGCCGACGAGGTGGTCGAGACGGCCACCCGCCGATGGGGACGCGTCGACATCCTGGTGAACAACGCGGGGATGGTCTCGGTCAGCGACCGGGACGCGATGTCGGGCGGTGTCGACGGGCTCCCCTACCAGGAGTGGCAGCACAGCCTGCGTCGCAACCTCGACACGGCCTTCCTGATGGCCCGCGCCGCCGTGCCGTCCATGCGCAGCGCGGGGTGGGGGCGGATCGTGATGGTCTCCAGCGTCACCGGGCCGGTGATGGCGATGCGTGCGGACGCGGCCTATGCCGCCTCCAAGGCGGCCATGGTGGGTCTGGTCCGCTCCCTGGCCGTGGACCTGGCCGCCGACGGGATCACGGCCAACGCGGTCGCGCCGGGGTGGATCGCGACCGGCTCGCAGACCGAGGACGAGGTGCGGGAAGGTCACACCACCCCGCTGGGCCGCAGCGGGACGCCCGATGAGATCGCGTGGCCGGTGGCGTGGCTGTGCACTCCCGGCGCCGCGTACCTGACGGGTCAGTGCGTGGTCGTGGACGGCGGCAACTCGGTGGCCGAGCAACGGTCACCGTGAGACGCGTCGGCGTCAGCGGCCGTCCCGGAGGGTGTCCTCCAGCGCGTCGATGAGCAGGCCGGCGTGCTCGTCGCCGAAGACCAACGGCGGCCGGATCTTCAAGGTCGCGCGCTCCCGCCCGGTCCGACCGACCAGCACACCTCGCTTCCTCAGCCCGTTGACGATCGACCCCGTCAGCTCCGGGTCGAGACCACCCGTGGCGGGATCCACGACGTCGACAGCGACCACGAGCCCCCAGCCGCGTACGTCGCCCAGGCGCGGCTCGTCGCGGGCGACCTCGCGCAACGCCGTCACGAGCCGGTCGCCCGTGGTCGCGACCCGGGGCACCACCTGCTCCTCCTCGAGCGCCCGGAGCACCGCGATCGCCGCGGCGCACGCCGCGGTCCCACCACCGAAGGTGCTGAAGTAGTCGGTGTCCGCGATGAAGGGGTCGACCAGGTCCGCCGGGCCGCAGACGGCGGCCACCGGGTACCCGTTGCCCATCGGCTTCCCCAACGTCACCAGGTCGGCGGGCACCTGGCCGGCCGAGAAGCTCCACAGCGAGGCGCCGGTCCGGCCATGCCCCGCCTGGACCTCGTCGGCGACGTACAGCCCGCCCGCCGCGTGCACGACGGCCGCCGCGGTGGTGGTCCACTCGTGAGCGGGCCCGTGGATCCCGTCGCTGGTGAACACCCCGTCGACGAAGATCGCTGCCACGCCGTGGCCGCCGGCGTCGAGGCTCTCGACGGCGGATGTGAGCGCGGCGGGCGACGCCGGCGGAGGCTCGACCAGTCGCATGTGCGGCGGCGGCGGTCGATCGCCCCAGCTCTCCGGGGAGAACGCGTACGTCGCCTCTGTCACGCCGTGGTAGGCCCACGAGGTGACGATGCCGCCCGCGGCGCCGGTGGCGTGCCGGGCGATCCGCCAGGCCAGGTCGTTCGCCTCGCTGCCGGAGTTCACGAGCAGCACGCGGTCGAAGCGGGGCGGGAGCGTGGCCAGCAGGCGTTCGGCCAGCTCGACGGGGGCCTCCTGCAGGTAGCGGCTGTTGGTGTTCAACGTGGCCAGCTGCGAGCAGACGGCTTCGACGACCGCCGGGTGGGAGTGCCCGAGCACCGGCACGTTGTTGTACGCGTCGAGGTACCGGCGCCCGTCCGCGCCCTCGAGGAACACTCCTCGTCCGCTCACGAGATGTACCGGTTCGGCGTAGCTGACCTCGAGCCCACCCAGCACCTGTGCGCGCGCTCGGAGCAGCTCGGACGTCGACCTCCGGCGGTAGGGCAACCCGCCGTCGGGGTGGGCCGCACGGCTCGGGCCGTCCGTCACCGAGGCGGTGAACCGTGCCTGCAACGTGTCGAGACCGACGTCGAGCATGACCTCGAGCTGCTCGTAGGCAGCGGCGTCGATCTGCGGCGCGGAGCCCAGCTGCCGGGTCCGCCAGGCGGTGATCAGCACACTGGCGGCGTAGCGAGCGGCCATCAGGTCGGCCAGCAGTGCGATCTCCTGCTCCTCCAACGGTGTCGTGGCGGCGTACCCCGACAGCACCTCGTGCGCGACGTCGAGTGCGTCGTCGCGACCGCAGAGCAGATCGGCCGCCGCGACGGCCAGGTCGCAGACCAACGCGGTGTGCGTCATGTCCCCGAAGTCGGTGATCCCGGTGACGGTCAGCGCGTCGTCGACCAGCACATTGGTGGGGGCGAGGTCGTTGTGCACCACCTGGGCCCGCACCCTGGCCAGCTGCGGTGAGACCTGGTGCTCGAAACGGTCGAGCACGGTCGCCACTGCCGTGCGCCTCGCCTCGTCGACCGCCGGGAGCCAGGGCCGCAGCTGCGGGAGACGGCGCACGTCCCACGCGATCGGGTACGACGCTGCGGGGTGCACGAACCCGCGCAGCGCCTGGCCCAGCCGGGCCGACATGCGTCCCCACTCCCGCAGCTGCGGAGCACCCATCTCCTCCGGGGCAGGATGCCGACCCTCCAGCCAGGTCATCACCCAGGCCAGTGACCTGCGGCCGTCCAGCCCGGTCAGCACCACCGAGCGCTGCCCGTCGCGGGTCGTGACCACCTCCGGAACCGGCACGTCGGGCGCCACGGCCCGGATGTGGCGCAGCGCCGAGTACTGGAAGTCCAGCACCTCCTCGGTGTCGGCGGAGTTGTGCACCTTCAGCAGGTACCGACCGCTGGACGCGTCGATCCGGAAGTTCCGGTCCCGCTCACCGTGGACGGCGGTGAGCTCCCCCTCCAACCCCCATGACGTGGCCACGGAGTCACGCAGTCCGGCGAGATCGAGCTCGGGCGCCGACACGGCCAGGGGGTCGTTCGTCGATGCGGTCACCGGGCCATTCTGGCGGTCCCCCACGCCGGTGCATCGCGGCGCTCCTGATCCGTTCCGGAGCTCAGTGCGTGGCGCGCCCCGACGACCTCACCCCTTTGAGCCCATCCGGCAGCACCCACACGCACGAACCACTGGAGGCGGCGGCTACCGGAGCCGCTCCGGAGAGGAGCTCCACTCCATGAAGTTCAAGGACAACAGGACCAGGACCTGGGTCGGGGGGTTGCTGGCCGCGCTGCTCGTGGCCGGCGGCGTCGGCATGGCCTTCGCAGCCACCAGCGGCTCCAGCGGCGCCAGGACGCCGAGCAACGCCATGCACATGGGGCGCGGCATCAACGAGTTCGGCATGACCAAGGCCTTCTATGAGGGGCACACGACGAACTTCACCTACACCCACGGCTTCTGGTGCGACCGCAAGGTCAGGTCCACGGCCTCCTCGAAGTGCGAGGCGGGGGCGACGTGGAAGCACGCGCCGGCCAAGCAGCACGACCCGCTCTACATCACCGTCCCCCTGGGCTTCACCGTGAAGCCGATGAACATGGACTGCCCCAACGGTCTGGTCTGCGTCGACCACCCGGGCACCATCGACATGCGTCGACTGGAGCCCGCGCTGAAGCCGCTCTACCCGGACCTGACCAAGAAGCAGCTGCTGAAGGCACTCGCCAACTTCCCCGTCCCGGGGCACCAGCACTTCATCACGGACCGCAACGGCGGCAAGCCCGAGTGGTGGGACGTCCGTGTCGTGGGGGTCACCAGCAGGGCCGAGTACCAGAAGCTCAACCAGCACAAGTCCGCTCACTACCTGCTCGAGCAGGTCAAGCAGCAGAAGACGACGGCGGTCATCCCGACCAACCTGTTCCTCTTCTTCGGCGTCAAGTGAGGTAACCGGTCAGCTCACAACGGTGCCCCCGTCTCGCTGCGTGCGAGGCGGGGGCACCGCGAGCGGTCTCCGGTGGAGCTGAGGGGACTCGAACCCCTGACCCTCTGCATGCCATGCAGATGCGCTACCAGCTGCGCCACAGCCCCGGGAGGTCCCGCCGTCTGCGGCGGGCAACCCGCGCGATCTTAGCCAACCGGCGCGTCGGCGACGAAATCGGGCCCGTGCGGCGCACTGCCCGCCTTCTCGTTGTACGACGTGAGCCGGAGCAGGCCGCGATCGAGGTCCTCGGTGAGCACGCAGTAGGCGGCGTTCTCGATGCCCTGGATCGACCGGGAGAGCTCCCAGGGCCAGCCCAGGACGCCCATCAGGCCGACCTTCAGGCACGCTCCGTGCAGCACCACGACGCCGACCGCGCCCGGGTCGAGACGGTCCAGGCACTCGAGCAGCGCGGGCGTGACCCGGTCGCGCACCTGCTCGGTCGTCTCCTCGCCGGCGGCCAGAGTGGTGGCCCGGCCGGCCATCCAGTCGGCGTACTCCACCGGATGGCTCACGGCGAGCTCGGCGAGGGTCAGCCCGGCCCGCGCGCCGACGTCGTACTCGCGCAGCCGCCGGTCGCTCTCGACGGCGAGCCCGGTCGTGCCCGCGATCGCCTCCGCGGTCTGGTGGGCCCGGGCCAGGTCGCTCGACCAGAGACGGCTGGGCCGGAACGTCGCCATCACCCGGGCCACGGCCTGCGCCTGGCGGCGGCCGGTGGCGTTCAGCGGGACGTCGGAGTGGCCCTGGGCGCGACCCGAGAGGTTCCAGTCGGTCTCGCCGTGCCGGACGAGGACCAGCGTGCGGGCCTCAGTCACCGGCCGGTCGGCCCGAGCCGACGGTGACGTCGGCCGGCAGGTCGATCAGCGGGCAGTCGCGCCACAGCCGCTCGAGCGCGTAGAACTGCCGCTCCTCCTCGTGCTGCACGTGCACGACCACGTCTCCGTAGTCGATCAGCACCCAGCGGCCGTCGCGCTCGCCCTCACGCCGGATCGGCTTCTCGCCCAGCTCGCGGAGCTTGTCCTCGATCTCGTCGACGATGGCCTTCACCTGGCGGTCGTTGGTCGCCGAGGCGAGCAGGAAGGCGTCGGTGATCGCGAGCTGGTCGCTGACGTCGAACGCCATGATGTGCTGCGCCAGCTTGTCGGACGCCGCGCGCGCGGCGGTGTGGACCAAGGACACGGCGTGGTCGGTGGCGGTCATGCAGAACTTTCCGGGCTGGTGGTCGAGAGGGTGGAGGTGGGCTCGGGAGCCGGCACGCGCGGGTACAGCTGGTGCTTGGCGATGTACTGGACGACACCGTCGGGCACGAGGTACCACACGGGCTCTCCCCGCATCGTACGTCGGCGTACGTCGGTCGAGCTGATCGCCAGGGCCGGCACCTCGACCATGGTCACGCGGTCGCTCGGGATCTTGCCGAGCGTCGCGGCGTCCATCGTGAAGCCCGGGCGGGTACAGCCGACGAACTGCGCCATCGAGAACAGCTCCTCGGCGTCACGCCAGGTGAAGATGTCGGCGAGGGCGTCGGCGCCGGTGATGAAGTAGAGATCGGCCGCGGGCAGCTGACGGCTCAGGTCGCGCAGCGTGTCGATGGTGTACGTCGGCCCGCCGCGGTCGATGTCGACCCGCGAGACCCAGAAGCGCGGGTTCGACGCCGTCGCGATGACCGTCATCAGGTAGCGGTCCTCCGCGGCGGTGACCCGGCGGTCGGACTTCTGCCAGGGCGCGCCGGTCGGAACGAACACGACCTCGTCGAGGTCGAACCACGACTGCACCTCGGACGCGGCCACCAGGTGACCGTGGTGGATCGGGTCGAACGTGCCGCCCATCACCCCGATCCTGCGGGCGCGCGGGGTCATGGCGCCATCACACCCCCATCACCGGGGGCTCAGCTGTGCTCGCGCCCGGCGCCGAACACGAGCAGCGCGAGCATCGAGCAGCGCGAAGATGGTCAGTGCGCCGGCACCGACCAGCCAGTGGTTGATGATGAGCGGGGTCACGGGGTGAAGCGTAACGGAGTCAGCGGGTGTGGCCGTCCCCGGTCACGACGTACTTGGTCGAGGTCATCTCGGGCAGCCCCATCGGCCCGCGCGCGTGCAGCTTCTGGGTGCTGATCCCGATCTCGGCGCCGAACCCGAACTCTCCCCCGTCGGTGAACCGCGTGGAGGCGTTCACGAGCACGGCGGCCGCGTCGACCTCGGCCACGAAGCGCCGGGCCGCGGCCTGGTCACCGGTCACGATCGCCTCCGTGTGGCCGGTCGAGAAGCGGCGGAGGTGGTCGAGGGCGGCGTCGAGGTCGGGCACGACGGCGGCCGAGATGTCGAGGCTGAGGTACTCGCGGCCGAAGTCGTCGTCGGTCGCCGGCGTCACCCCGTCGTACGCCGCGAAGGCGTCGTCGCCGTGGATGGTCACGCCGGCGTCCTGCAGGGCGGCGATGACCCGCGGCAGGAAATCGTCCGCCACGGCGGCGTGCACGAGCAGGGACTCCGCGGCGTTGCAGACGCTGGTGCGGTGGGTCTTGGCGTTGAGGACGACCGCCAGCGCCATGTCGAGGTCGGCGGCTGCGTCGACGTACACGTGGCAGTTGCCGACGCCGGTCTCGATCACCGGCACGGTCGACTCCTCGACGACCGACTGGATCAGGCTCGCGCCCCCGCGCGGCACCAGCACGTCGACCAGGCCGCGGGCCCGCATCAGCTCCTTGACCGTCTCGCGTGAGTCGGCGGGCACCAGCTGCACCGCGTCCGCCGGCAGACCGGCAGCCGCCACGGCGTCCCGCAGGACGGCCACGAGCGCGGCGTTGCTGGCCGACGCGCTGCTGCTGCCCCGGAGGAGTGCCGCGTTGCCGGACTTCAGGCAGATCCCGGCCGCGTCCACGGTGACGTTGGGACGGCCCTCGTAGATCAACCCCACCACCCCGAACGGCACCCGCACCTGCCGCAGCTCCAGGCCGTTGGCGAGCGTGCCGCCCCGCACCACCTCGCCGATCGGGTCCGGCAGCCGCGCCAGGTCGCGCAGCCCGTCGGCCATCGCGGCCACCCGCTCCTGGGTCAACCGGAGCCGGTCGACCAGGTGCGCGTCGGTGCCGGCGTCCTCGGCCCGTCGTACGTCGTCGGCGTTCGCCGCCAGCACGTCGTCGGCGTGCTCCCCGAGCGCGTCGGCCATCGCGTGCAGCGCGGCGTCCTTGGTGGCGCGGGTCGCCAGCGCGAGCTCACGGGACGCCTCCCGCGCCCGGCGTGCCAGCTCGACGACCTCCGTCATGTGGCCAGGTTAGAGCCGCCGGCGGTCCGGTACTTCGCAGCGTTCCGCACCCTGACACCCGCCACCATGGTGCGAGATGCTGCGAGCTACCGGGCCCGGGCAGAGCTCAACAGGTCGTCGACGCGCCGTCTCCCGGACGCCTGCGCCACAGCGGCGGCGCTCTCCGGTCCGAGGTCGTCCAAGGCCAGTGCCGCCCGCAGCCGTCGGCCCACCGACGGCGCGACCGCTCCCACCGTCACGGCACCCGACCGCAGCAGCGGCCGCGGCACACGTCGCGGCGCTCCCGGCCAGCCGTGGGCCTGCATGACACGCCCGGCGAGCTCCTCCAGCGACAACGGCTCGGGACCCACCACGTCCATCACCCGGCCGCGCGTCGATCCGTCGACGACGGCCTGGGCCACGACGGCGGCGACGTCCCGGACGCTCACCCACCAGAACGGGTTGGTGCCACGCCCGAAGACAACAGGGCGACGCGACCGGCCTGCGGTGTCCTCGAGGATCTGGATCCACAGCTCGGCGAAGCCGGCCGCCCTGACGACGGTCCAGCCGGCGCCGGACTCACGGAGGGCCGTCTCGGCAGCGAACTTCTCCCGCGCGATCTCGAGCGGGCTGTCTGCGGCTGCATGGGTGACCGAGACCAGCACCACCTCCGCGTGGTGACGGGCCGCCGCCTCGACCAACCTGGCGTTGCCGTCCCGGTCCACGTCGCGTGGCGTGATGCGCCCCGGACCCTGGAACCCCTGGATCGCGGACACGACGACATCCGCCCCGTCGACGGCGCGCGCGACGTCGTCGTCCCGGCGTACGTCGCCACGCACCAGCTCGGCGCCGTCCGGGCACTCCCCGGTGAGGCCACGGGCGAAGACGCGCACCGGCAGTCCCTGGGCCACCAGGAGCGGGACCACCGCGCGCCCGAGGCGGCCCGTGCCGCCCGCGACCAGGATCACGGTGCGTCCCCCGTCAGCGCTGAGACGGCGGCGTCGGCGTCGACCGCGGCCTCGTCGACCGGTTCCATGTAGAACCGCATGCGGCCGGCGACGGTCTCCTGCACGGTGAACACCATGACGCCCCGCATGAGGTGCGGGGTGCCGTCACGGCGAGTGCCACGCATCTCCCACTCCGACCAGACCGTCTCACCGTCGACCGACCACGACAGGACCTCGGCGACGAGGTCCGGTACCCCGGCGAGGATGGCGGTCCAGTTGCGACGTACCTGATCGTTGCCGCGGAAGCCCCGCGCCGGGTGGCACGGCGTCTCGTTGACGTAGGCATCGGCGAAACACGCCTGGATCGCGTCGACGTCGTGGGCGTTGGTCGCCTCCACGAGGCGGGTCAGGAACTCGGGACGTGTCATCTCGCTCATCCCTCGAATATTCGTTACAGTTTTCTGTAACGAATAGGAGTGTCCGTCCGATGAGCTCGCACGTCAAGGGTCGTCCCTATGACAGCTCCGGCCGGCGGGAAGCCGCGCGGGCCCGGCGCGCGGGTGTGCTCGCGGCCGCCGGACGGCTGATGGCCCGCGACGGGTACGCGGCGACGACGGTCAGCTCGATCGCAGCCGAGGCCGGTGTGTCACCCGAGACCGTCTACAAGTCGTTCGGCGGGAAGCCGGGACTCGTGCGCGCACTTTTCCGTCAGGCCCTCCAGGGTGCCGGCACGGTGCCCGCCGAGTCTCGCTCGGACGCGCTCCGGGACACCGATCCGCTGTCCCTCGTCCGAGGCTGGGCCCGCCTGGCCACGGAGGTGGCACCGAGAGCGGCACCCGTCCAGCTCCTGGTACGCGCGGCGGCGGAGGCCGATCCCCGCATGCGCGACGAGTACGACGCCATGGACGCCCAGCGGCTCGACCGCATGCGCGAGAACGCTCGCGCCCTCGCCCGGATCGGCGGTCTGCGCCCCGGCGTCACCGTCGAGGAGGCCGGCGACCTGCTCTTCACCGTCTCCTCGCCGGAGATGTTCGAGCTCCTGGTCCTCCGACGCGGGTGGACGGTCGACCGCTACGGCCGCTACGTGCGCGACACCCTCACGCACGCGCTCCTGCCGTGACCGGATGGCGAGGGAACGCCTCACGGGCCCGGCGCCAGGGCGGCGCTCAGCCCTTCCGCTGCTTGACCTCCTCGGTCACCGCGGGGAGGACCGAGTGCAGGTCGCCCACGACGCCGAAGTCGACGAGCTCGAAGATCGGGGCTTCCTCGTCCTTGTTCACCGCGACGATGGTCTTCGAGGTCTGCATGCCGGCGCGGTGCTGGATCGCGCCGGAGATGCCGGCCGCGACGTACAGCTGCGGGGAGACCGTCTTGCCGGTCTGGCCGATCTGGTAGCTGTGCGGCTTCCAGCCGGAGTCGACGGCGGCACGGGACGCCCCGACGGCCGCACCGAGCGCGTCGGCGAGGTCCTCGACCGGCTCGAACTTGCCGCCGGTGCCTCGGCCACCCGACACCACGATCGCGGCCTCGGTGAGCTCCGGGCGGCCGGTCGCCTTGCGCGGCTGCGACGAGACGATCTGGGCGCTCTTGGCGCCGTCGGAGATCGTCACCGACACCTCTTCGACCTCGCCGGCGCCGTCGGCCTCCTCGGGCGCCGCGGAGTTCGGCTTGACGGTGATGATCGGGGTGCCCCGGGTGACCTTGGCCTTGACCGTGTAGTTGCCGGCGAAGACCGACTGCGTGGTCACCGGGCCCGCCTCGACGTCAACGGCGTCGGTGACCAGGCCGGAGCCCGTCTTGACGGCCAGCCGGCCGGCGATCTCCTTGCCCTCCGCCGACGACGCGATCAGCACGGCGCCCGGAGACGTCTTCTCGACGAGCTGCTGCAGTGCCTCGGCCTTCGGCGCGACCAGGTAGCCCTTCAGCTCCTCGTCGTCGACGACGTACACCTTGCCCGCGCCGTACTTCTTGACCGCGTCGGCGACCTCGGCGCCCTTGCCCTTCGGGCCGATGAACACCGCGGACGGCTCGCCCAGGCGGGCCGCGAGGGTGAGCATCTCGTACGTCGGCTTCTTCACGTCGCCGTCGGCGTGGTCGACGACCACCAGGATCTCGCTCATGACTCAGCCGCTCCCTGCTCGCTCAGATGAACTTCTTGGTCGCGAGGAAGTCGGCCAGCGCCTTGGCGCCCGAGCCCTCCTCGTCCTTGACGATCTCGCCGGCCTCGCGCGGCGGACGGGCGGTGGTCTCCTCCACCTCGGTCCACGCCACGGACAGGCCCACGTCGCCGGCGTCGACGCCGAGGTCGGACAGCGACAGCGTCTCGAGCGGCTTCTTCTTGGCCGCCATGATCCCCTTGAACGACGGGTAGCGCGCCTCGCCGGACTGGTCGGTGACCGACACGACGAGCGGCATCGTGCCGCCCACGACCTCGGTGGCGACGTCGCCGTCGCGCTGGATGCGCACCTGGTCGCCCTGCGTCTCGACCTTGGAGGCCAGCGTGAGCTGCGGGAGGGAGAGCCGCTCGGCCAGCATCGCGGGGACGACGCTCATCGAGCCGTCGGTGGACGCCATGCCGCACATCACCAGGTCGTAGGACTCCCGCTCGATCGCCTTCGCCAGCACCAGTGAGGTCGCGATCGCGTCGGAGCCGGCGATGGCGTCGTCGACGACGTGCACGCCCTGGTCAGCGCCCATCTGCAGCGCCTTGCGGACCGCGTCGACCGCCTGCTCCGGGCCGATGCAGAGCGCCGTCACCTCGACGTCCTCGGGGTTCTCGGCCTTCTCCTTGATCTGGAGCGCCTGCTCGACGGCGTACTCGTCCAGCTCGGAGAGCAGCCCGTCCACGCCCACGCGGTCGACGGTCTTGTCGTCCTCGAAGTGCCGGTCGCCCGTGGCATCGGGGACGTACTTCACACAGACAGCGATCTTCATGGCCGCGACGGCCCTCCTGTGCTCCGGCCTCGAAGGGCCTCAGTTCGGGTGCCCTCGTCACGCTACCGGGACGCGCGAGAGCACCGGAACTCAGGCCGCGGTGGGATCCCTCACAGTGGCACTGTCACGGTCCCCCGCACCACGCCGAGGACGCCAACGGCCCCGGCGCGCGAGGCGCCGGGGCCGTTGCCGATCGTGTGGTACGTCGTGCTCGGCGGGTCAGCTGACCTTGAAGCTCCCCTTGCCCGAGGAGCCCTTGAGGCCGTCATCGCCCTTGAACTTGGCGCTGATCGTGTACTTCCCCTTCGCGAGCTTCTTCTTCAGCGTGGCCTTGGCGACGCCCTTCTTCAGCGTGCCCGAGGCCGACCCGACGGTCTTCGAGCCCTTCTTGACCGTGAACTTCACCTTGCCGGTGCCGGCCAGGCCGAACTTCGCGCCCTTGACCTTCGCCTTGAGCGACGCGGCGTGCTTCTTGGCGCTGTACGAGCCGGACGGCGACGTCTTCGACTTGTCCTTGCTCACCGTGATCGTGCCGAGGTTCGCCGTGCTGTCGGTGGGCGCGGTGCAGGTCTGGTCAGCGTCCTGCGGACCGCCGGCACCGCCGGTGAGGTGGAGCTTCGCCGCCACGTCGCCGGCCTTGAGGGTGATCGTCCCGGCCTTGGTCGGCTTGATCGTGCCCTTGCCGGACGCCGTGATGTTCTGCGGGTTGCCGGCGTCGATCGCGGTCTTCGGGATCGTGAGGTCGAGCCCGATCTTGCTCGGCTTCGCCGGAGACTTCAGCGAGCCCTGGACGTGGGTGCCGAGAGAGCCGGCGGTGGTGGTCTGGACACCGGAGAGGTGGACGACGACCGTGGTGTCGGGCTTCTTGACCTGACCTGCCGTCATCGTCGCCGGGATCGTCCCGGCGTCGAGCGTGGCGTCCGTGGGGCCGAGGATCTGGCAGGCGTAGGTGAGGTCGTGTCCGGCCGCGAGCGCGGGCGAAGCGAGCGCTCCGATGGTCAGCGCGGTGGCGCCGAACGCGCCGACGAGCTTGAGAGTGTGGGAACGAACAGTCATGTGCGGAAGCCCTCCCGGGGGTTGGGGTCGAGGCGGGGCCGCTCCCGGCCCGCGCGTGAGCACCCCATCACACCCCCCCATCAAAAGCCAGGGTCACAAGCCGGGACCTGGTGTGATTTGAGCCGGTTCTCAGGAATGTCCGGGAGTCACGCCGACCGAGGGTGGACGATGCGCTCCACGGCCTTGCCGGCGATCAGCCACACCACCGCGGCCAGGCCCCAGTTCACGCACGCGTTCTTGGTCAGCGCGGAGTGCGTGTGACCCTTCCAGTGGGCGACGCCGTCGGTGCGCGAGAAGGCCCCGAGATCCAGCTTGTCGGCGGTGTCGACGCAGAACTTCACCAGGCCGTTGTCCTGGTTCGCCTTGAGGGCGATGCACAGCGCCCCGAGCGCGAGCACCAGCGCGGCCAGCACGCACACGAGCCAGACCAGCTGCGCCAGTCGGAGGCGGACCTGGTTCGCGAGCGCCTTCGCCTGGGCGGCGCGGTCGGCGTGCGTGGTCTCGGCCGACGCGTCGTCGCCCTCGGCGGGCTCGTGGCCCTGCTCGGGCTTCCGGCGTGCCATGGCCCCGAGGATGGCACAGCGCCGCGGAGCTCCGCAGGAAGTCGAGCAGGTGCCGTCAGCGGCCCTGGAACTCCGCCTTGCCGGGACCGTTCTCGACGAACGACGTCATCCCGATCCGGCGGTCCTCGGTCGCGAACAGGGCGGCGAACTGCTGCCGCTCGATGGCCAGGCCGGTGGTCAGGTCGACGCCGAGACCCTCGTCGACGGCCTCCTTGGCCGCGCGGAGGGCGTACGTCGCGGCTCCGCTGAACTGACGTGCCCACGCCACGGCCTCGGCGTACACCTCGTCGGCCGGCAGGACCCGGTCGACGAGCCCGATCCTCAGTGCTTCGTCGGCCTTCACGAACCGGCCGGTGAAGATGATGTCCTTCGCCCGGCTCGGGCCGACGAGGCGGGACAGCCGCTGGGTGCCACCCGCGCCGGGGATGATCCCGAGCAGGATCTCCGGCTGCCCGATGGCGGCGTCCTCGGCGGCGAACCGGAGGTCCGCGCACAGGGCGAGCTCGCAGCCGCCGCCCAGCGCGTAGCCGGTGATCGCGGCGACCACCGGCTTGGGGATGCGCGCGACCGCGGTGAAGGAGGACTGGAGCGCTCCGGATCGCCGGACCATGTCGACGTACGACATGTCGGCCATCTCCTTGATGTCGGCGCCCGCCGCGAAGACCTTCTCGCCGCCGTAGACCACGACCGCCTTGACGTCGTCGCGCTCGCTCGCCTCGGTCGCCGCCGCGCGGATCTCCTCCTGGACTTGGACGTTGAGGGCGTTCATCTTGGGCCGGTCGAGCCGGAGGGTGCCGACGCCGTCCTCGACCTCGAGCCGTACGAACTCAGCCATGGCGTTCCTTTCGGTTCTCGGGTCTCGACGAGCTCGACCACCGATGGTCCCGGGTCTCGACGAGCTCGACCACCGATGGTCCCGGGTCTCGACGAGCTCGACCACCGGTGGTCCCGGGTCTCGACGAGCTCGACCAACGAAGGTAGCGACCGTCGGCCACAATGTCGTGGGTGACCCCCGGAACCTGGCACCACCCCGGCGAGACCGCTCCGGTCTGGCCGGGGCGCACGTGGCCGCTCGGGGCGGACTGGGGCGAGGAGGCGACGAACTTCGCCGTCCGCGCGCCCGAGGCGACGCGGGTCTGGGTGTGCCTCTTCGACGACGACGACCGGGAGACGCGGCACGAGCTGACCGAGGTCTCGCTGGGGATCTGGCACGGCGAGGTCCCGGGCGTCGCCCCGGGCAGCCGCTACGGGTATCGCGTCCACGGACCGTGGGCCCCGGACATGGGCCTGCGCTTCAACGTCGACAAGCTCCTGCTCGACCCCTACGCGCGGGCGATCAGCGGCGCGGTCGTCCACGACCCGGCGATCTTCGGGTACGACGTCCGCTCGCCGTCCCGGCGCAGCCGCCGCGACTCCGCGGCGTACGTCCCGAAGGGTGTCGTGCTGCACGAGCCGCCCTTCGACTGGGGCGACGACCGGCGCCCGTACACCCGCTGGCGCGACACGGTGATCTACGAGCTGCACGTCAAGGGGATGACGGCCCTCCACGACCGGGTGCCCGAGCACCTGCGTGGGACGTACGCCGGGCTGGCGACGCCGCCGGTGCTGGAGTACCTGCGCGACCTCGGGGTGTCCGCCGTCGAGCTGCTGCCGGTGCAGCAGTTCACGAGTGAGCCGCACGTGCTCCGGCGCGGCATGGCGAACTACTGGGGCTACAACACGATCGGCTTCTTCGCACCGCACGGCGCCTACTCCTCGGCCGGCGACCGCGGCGGCCAGGTGCGGGAGTTCAAGGAGATGGTCAAGGCGTTCCACGCCGCCGGCATCGAGGTGATCCTCGACGTGGTCTACAACCACACGTCGGAGGGCGACGTGCGCGGACCCACGCTGTCGTACCGCGGTCTCGACGACCGCGGCTTCTACCACCGGGTCGACCACCGGGAGCCGGGCGAGCCGTTCGACGACACCTACTGGGACGTGACCGGGTGCGGGAACACGGTGAACACCTCGGACCCGTTCGCGCTGCGACTCGTGCTCGACTCGCTGCGCTACTGGACGTCGCAGATGCGCGTGGACGGCTTCCGCTTCGACCTGGCCTCGGCCCTGTCCCGGTCGGGCCACGACGTCGACATGGCGTCGCCGTTGATGGTCGCGATCGGGCAGGACCCGACTCTGCGGCACGTGAAGCTGATCGCCGAGCCGTGGGACGTCTCGATGGACGGCTACCGGGTCGGCGAGTTCCCGCCGGGGTGGGTGGAGTGGAACGACCAGTACCGCGACACGGTCCGCGACTTCTGGCGCGGCGAGTCCCGGGGCATCCGCACCGTCGCGACCCGGCTCGCCGGCTCGTCGGACCTGTACGCCGACGACGGGCGCTCGCCGTACGCCTCGGTGAACTTCGTGACCGCGCACGACGGCTTCACGCTCCGCGACCTGGTGTCCTACGAGGCCAAGCACAACGAGGCCAACGGCGAGGGCAACCAGGACGGGTCCTACACCAACCGCTCGCAGAACTTCGGGGTCGAGGGCGAGACCGACGATGCCGAGGTCGCGGCGCTGCGTCGGCGTACCGCGGCGAACCTGCTGGTGACGCTGTGCCTCTCGAACGGCGTACCGATGATCACCGCGGGTGACGAGAGGGGCCGGACGCAGGGCGGCAACAACAACCCGTACGTTCAGGACAACGAGATCTCGTGGGTCGACTGGCGCCCCGAGGACGCGTGGCTGGACGTCTACGAGATCACCAAGGCCGCGCTGCGGCTGCGGCGCGAGCACCCGGCGCTGCGGCAGCGCCACTGGTTCGAGGGTCGGCCCACGATCGAGGGCGGCCGGAAGGACCTGACCTGGGTGCACCCCGAGGGCCGCGAGATGACGGGGGACGACTGGGCCGACGACGAGCTGGCGGTGGTCGGGATGCTCGTCACCGGCTCACCGCTACGCTCCCCCGGCCCGCGCGGCGAGCAGCAGTGGGACAGCTCGTTCCTGATCTGGCTCAACGCCCAGGTCGAGGCGGTCAAGGTGACGATGCCGGCGGCGGAGTGGCAGCAGGACGGTCGCGTCGTCCTCTCGACCTGCCCCGACCACCCGGTGGGCACCGACGTCGCCGCCGGCGAGTCCCTGACCCTCGACGCCCGCACCGTGGTCGTCGTCCGCGAGACCTGACCTGGCCCACGCGTCACGCGATCGCCGGGTCAGCGCTCCCACGCGTCACGCGATCGCCGGGTCAGCGTCAGGGGAGGGCGACCAGGCCCATCTCGGAGACGGACGACAGGACGCTGTGGCGCGGGACGATGCGGACGGTGTAGCCGAAGGCGCCGCCGCGCTTGAGCTGGACCTCGCCGTCGAAGCGGTACCGGCCTCCGTCGTAGCTGTCGGCGAGCTCGAGCCCGGTGACCGTGGACTGGACCAGGTCGTCGTCGCCGTCGATCACGCCGTGCACGACCTCGACCGCGACGTCGTCGGGGGTCAGGGAGCCGAGCGCCACGAAGGCCCGGACGGTGAGCACCGAGCCGACCTCCGGGTTGTCGCCGACGCCGTGGCTCTCGACGTGCTCGACGCGTACGTCGCCCCAGCCGGCGCGGACCTGCTTCTTCCACGCGGCGAGCTCGGTCGCGCCCTTGTAGTCGGAGTTCAGGGCACGGCCGGTGACGGCGGCGGGCGTGTACAGCTGCCGGACGTAGTCGCGGACCATCCGCGTCGCCAGCACCTTCGGGCCGAGCGACTTCAGCGTGTGCCGCACCATCTCGATCCACCGGCCCGGGATGCCGTCGTGGTCGACGTCGTAGAAACGGGGGGCGACGTCGCGCTCGATCAGGTCGTACAGCGCGGCCGACTCGAGGTCGTCGCGACGGTCGGGGTCGTCGACACCGTCGGCGGACTGGATCGCCCAGCCGTTGGAGCCGTCGTACCACTCGTCCCACCACCCGTCGAGGATCGACAGGTTGAGGCCGCCGTTCAGCGCCGCCTTCATGCCCGAGGTCCCGCAGGCCTCGTAGGGCCGCAGCGGGTTGTTCAGCCAGACGTCACAACCCGGGTAGAGCGGCTGGGCCATCCCGATGTCGTAGTTCGGCAGGAACACGATGCGGTGCCGCACCTCGGGGTCGTCGGCGAACCGGACGATCTCCTGGATCAGCTTCTTGCCGCCGTCGTCGGCCGGGTGGGCCTTGCCGGCGATGATCAGCTGCACCGGCCGCTCGGGATGCAGCAGCAGCCGCTTGAGCCGCTCCGGGTCGCGCAGCATCAGCGTCAGCCGCTTGTACGACGGGACGCGGCGTGCGAAGCCGATCGTCAGCACGTCGGGGTCGAGCGCCTCGTCCACCCAGGCGAGCTCGGCCGACGGCGTGCCACGCTTCAGGGAGGACCGCCGCAGCCGCTGGCGTGCGTCGAGGACCAGCCGCTCGCGCAGCTGTCGCTTCACCGACCAGATGTCGGCCGACGGCGTCGCGTCGACGGCGGTCCAGAACGAGTCGACCTCGTCCGCGTCGCCGTTGGCGCCGTTCCGCTCGGCCAGGTCGAACACCTCCCGACCCACCCAGGTCGGCGCGTGCACGCCGTTGGTGATCGAGGTGATCGGCACCTCGGCCTCGTCGAAGGCCGGCCACAGACCGTGGAACATCTCCCGGCTGACGTGGCCGTGCAGCTGGGAGACGCCGTTGGCCCGCTGGGCGAGCCGGAAGCCCATCACCGCCATGTTGAACACCGTCGGGTCCCCGCCGGAGTAGTCCTCGGCACCCAGCGCCAGCACCTGCTCGAGAGGTACGCCGGAGACCGGCCCGGCCTTGCCGAAGTACTGCTCGATCAGGTCCCGCGAGAAGCGGTCGATGCCGGCCGGCACCGGGGTGTGCGTGGTGAAGACGGTGGAGGCGCGCGAGACCTCGAGGGCGGTGGCGAAGTCGAGCTTCGGGCCGCCTTCCTCGACGGTGAGCTCGCGGATCCGCTCGAGGCCGAGGAAGCCCGCGTGACCCTCGTTGGTGTGGTACACCTCCGGCTCCGGAGCACCGGTGAGCTGGGCGTGCACGCGCAGTGCGCGGACGCCGCCGATGCCGAGCAGGATCTCCTGACGCAGGCGGTGCTCCGAGGCGCCGCCGTACAGCCGGTCGGTGATCTCGCGGTAGTGGTCGGGGTTGCCCTCGACGTCGGAGTCGAGCAGCAGGAGCGGCACCCGACCGACCTCGGCCACCCAGATCTTGGCCAGCAGGTCCGGGCCGTCGGGCATCGCGATCGAGATGTGCGCGCGGGCGCCGCTCTCGTCGCGGAGCAGCCGGATCGGGAGCTCGTCGGGGTCGAGCACGGGGTACTGCTCGAGCTGCCAGCCCTCGCGTGAGAGCGACTGCTTGAAGTAGCCGGCGTGGTACAGCAGCCCGACGCCGACCAGGGGTACGCCGAGGTCGCTGGCGGCCTTGAGGTGGTCGCCGGCCAGGATGCCGAGGCCTCCGGAGTACTGCGGGAGCACGGCGCTGATGCCGAACTCCGGAGAGAAGTACGCGATCCGGGTCGGTGCCTCCTCGCCGGCGCGGCGGGAGTACCACCGCTCGCCGCTGAGGTAGGCGTCCAGGTCGGCCTTGACCGCGCCGAGCCGGTCCAGGAAGCCCTGGTCGCCGGCCAGCTCCTCGAGCCGCTCCGCCGTCACCGCCCCCAGGAGCCGGACCGGGTCGCGCTTGGTCGACTCCCAGATCGCGGGGTCGACCTCGGCGAAGACGTCCTGGGTCTGCGGGTGCCAGGACCACCTCAGGTTGCCGGCCAGGTCGCCGAGCGCCGAGAGGGCCGGCGGCAGCACCGGACGAACGGTGAAACGACGGATCGCACGCACCCGCCGACGGTAGCCGAGATCGACTTGATCGTTCCAATTTCGCGAGAACCCGGCGTTGCGAGGCGTGTCACAGCCCAGGCCGGGCACGGGACCCTCGCCTTGCGTGCCGGTGGCCGATTCGGAAGGGTGACGAGCATGGTCGGACGTATCCCCGTGATGGACGTGATGCCTCTGGTCGACCTGGGCAGGCTTCCGGCCAAGGCCACCGTGGGTGAGCCGATGCCGGTCTCCGCGACGGTCTTCCGCGAGGGTCACGACAAGCTCGGAGCGGAGATCGTCCTGGTCGGACCCGACGGCACCCGCCGCCCGCCCGCGCGGATGACGGCGGACGGCGACGTCCCCGACCGCTACCGCGTCTGGGTCACCCCCGACAGCGAGGGCGCGTGGACCTTCGAGGTGCACGCGTGGTCCGACCCGCTGGCCACCTGGGCCCACGCCGCCGGGCTGAAGATCCCGGCCGGGGTGGACGTGGAGCTGATGTTCACCGAGGGCGCCCTCCTGCTCGACGAGGTGCTCGCCGACCCGGACCTGGACCCGCGGGAGAAGGACGTCGTCGCCGGGGCGTCGTCCGCCGCCCACGACACCCAGCGGCCGGTCGAGGCCCGCCTCGCCGCGCTGCAGTCACCCGAGCTGGTCGCGGTGCTGGCCGCACACCCGATCCGCCGGCTGGTCACGGTGGAGGGCCCCTATCCGGTGTACGTCGACCGGCCGCGTGCGCTGTTCGGGAGCTGGTACGAGTTCTTCCCGCGCTCCGAGGGCGCGACGTACGACGAGACGGGGAAGGTGGTGACCGGGACCTTCACCACCGCCGCGGAGCGGCTCGACGGGGTCGCCGCGATGGGCTTCGACGTGATCTACCTGCCGCCGATCCACCCGATCGGCGAGGTCAACCGCAAGGGCCCGAACAACACCCTCGAGCCGGGGCCGGACGACCCGGGGTCGCCGTGGGCGATCGGGAGCAAGGACGGCGGCCACGACGCGGTCCATCCCGACCTCGGGACGCTCGCGGACTTCGACGCCTTCGTCGCGCGGGCCGAGTCGCTCGGGCTCGAGGTCGCCCTCGACCTGGCGCTGAACTGCGCCCCCGACCATCCCTGGGTCAGCGAGCACCCCGAGTGGTTCACCACGCAGGCGGACGGCACCATCGCCTACTCCGAGAACCCCCCGAAGAAGTACCAGGACATCTACCCCCTGAACTTCGACAACGACCCGAACGGGATCTGTCGCGAGGTGCTCCGGGTCGTCCGGCACTGGATGAAGCACGGCGTGCGCATCTTCCGGGTCGACAACCCGCACACCAAGCCGGTGGCGTTCTGGGAGTGGTTGCTGCGCGAGGTCCGCCGCACCGATCCCGACGTGCTCTTCCTCTCCGAGGCCTTCACGCGCCCGGCGATGATGCACGCCCTCGGCGCGATCGGCTTCCACCAGAGCTACACCTACTTCACCTGGCGCACCGCGAAGTGGGAGCTCGAGGAGTACCTCCGCGAGGTCTCCCACGAGTCCAGCCACCTGATGCGGCCGAACTTCTTCGTGAACACCCCCGACATCCTCCACGCCTACCTGCAGTACGGCGGGCCGCCGGCGTTCAAGATCCGCGCCGTGCTCGCGGCGACCGGGGCGCCCAGCTGGGGCGTGTACGCCGGCTACGAGCTGTTCGAGCACGTCGCCGTGCGGCCGGGCAGCGAGGAGTACCTCGACTCCGAGAAGTACCAGGTGCGGGTCCGCGACTGGGACGCCGCCGAGCAGGAGGGGCGCTCGCTCGCGCCGTACCTCACCCGGCTGAACGAGGTCCGCCGCGCCCACCCGGCGCTGCAGCGGCTGCGCAACGTGGTCATCCACTCCAGCGACGACGAGAACGTGCTCGTCTTCAGCAAGGGTGGTTTCGAGACGGGCGCCAGGGCGCCCTCCTCAACCACCGACCAGGGCAGGGCGCCCTCCTCAACCACCGACCAGGGCAGGGCGCCCTCCTCAACCACCGATGACGACGACCTCGTGATCGTGGTGGTCAACCTCGACCCGCACGCGACGCGCGAGACGATGGTGCACCTCGACCTGCCCGCGCTCGGGCTCGACTGGCACGACAGCCTGGCGGTCCACGAGGAGCTCACCGGCCAGGACTGGCACTGGGGCCAGCACAACTACGTCCGGCTCGACCCCTACGTCGAGCCCGCGCACGTGCTGACCGTCCGGAGAGCTCCGTGACCGACGAGCTGACACCGATCGACGGCCCGTCCGACTGGTACAAGACCGCGGTCTTCTACGAGGTCCTCGTGCGGTCGTTCCGCGACGCGGACGGCGACGGCACGGGCGACTTCCGGGGCCTGATCGAGAAGCTCGACTACCTCAAGTGGCTCGGCGTGGACTGCCTGTGGGTGCCGCCGTTCTTCACCTCGCCGCTGCGCGACGGCGGGTACGACGTGGCCGACTACACCTCGATCCTGCCCGAGTGCGGCACCGTCGACGACTTCCGCGACTTCGTCGCCGCGGCCCACGAGCGCGGGCTGCGGGTGATCATCGACTTCGTCATGAACCACACGAGCGACGCGCATCCGTGGTTCCAGGCCTCGCGCAGCGACCCCGAGGGGCCCTACGGCGACTTCTACGTCTGGTCCGACACCGACGAGATGTACGACGAGGCGCGGATCATCTTCGTCGACACCGAGCCCTCGAACTGGACGTGGGACCCGGTGCGTCAGCAGTACTTCTGGCACCGCTTCTTCTCCCACCAGCCGGACCTCAACTTCGACAACCCCCGGGTCCACGAGGCGATGCTGGAGGCGATGTCCTTCTGGCTCGACATGGGGCTGGACGGCTTCCGCCTCGACGCCGTGCCGTACCTCTACGAGCGGCCCGGCACCAACGGCGAGAACCTCCCGGAGACCCACGAGTTCCTCCGGATGGTGCGCCGGTTCATCGACGAGCGCTACCCGGGCCGCGTGCTGCTCGCGGAGGCGAACCAGTGGCCGGCCGACGTCGTCGACTACTTCGGCGGCAAGCGCGACGAGGACACCGGGGAGTATGTCGGCGACGGCGACGAGTGCCACATGTGCTTCCACTTCCCGGTGATGCCCCGCATCTTCATGGCGGTGCGCCGCGAGTCGCGCTTCCCGATCTCGGAGATCATGGAGCAGACGCCGCCGATCCCGGCCAACTGCCAGTGGGGCATCTTCCTGCGCAACCACGACGAGCTGACCCTCGAGATGGTCACCGACGAGGACCGCGACTACATGTGGGACGAGTACGCCCAGGACCCCCGCATGAAGGCCAACATCGGCATCCGCCGGCGCCTCGCTCCGCTGCTCGACAACGACGTCAACCGGATGGAGCTGTTCACCGCGCTCCTGCTCTCGCTGCCGGGCAGCCCGGTCTTGTACTACGGCGACGAGATCGGGATGGGCGACAACATCTGGCTCGGTGACCGCGACGGTGTCCGTACGCCGATGCAGTGGACGCCGGACCGCAACGCCGGCTTCTCGTCCGCGACCCCCGGCAAGCTCCACCTGCCCGCGATCCAGGACCCGGTCTACGGCTACCAGAGCGTCAACGTCGAGGCACAGCTCGCCGACTCGTCGTCACTGCTGCAGTGGACGCGCCGGATGATCCACGCCCGGAGCGGCCACCCGGCGTTCGGGCTCGGGTCGTTCCTCGACCTCGGCGGCACCAACCCCGCCGTCCTGTCCTACGCACGGGAGTGGGAGACGTCCGACGGCGGCATCGACGCCATCGTCTGCGTCAACAACCTGTCCCGGTTCGCCCAGCCGGTCGAGCTGGACCTGCGCCGCTGGGAGGGCCACGTTCCGGTGGAGCTCCTCGGCGGCGTGCCCTTCCCCGCGATCGGCGAGCTCCCGTATCTCCTGACCCTCGGTGGGTACGGGTTCTACTGGTTCCGGCTGACCGCCCCACCCGAGGAGGCCACCGCCCCGTGACGGACGACAACCCCACCACCCACGGCAGCGCCCACGACCTGGCTGAGCGCGCGACCGCGACGACCGACGACGCCCTGCGCCAGCTCACCGAGTACATCGAGGGCGCCCGGTGGTTCGGCGGCAAGGGTCGCGGCCTGCGCGTGACCGACGTACGCCGGCTGGGAGTCATCGCCGACGAGGGGCCGCGCGTGGTCGTCGATCTCGCCGAGGTCACCTACCAGGACGGTGGCGCCGAGCTGTACCAGGTGCCGCTGGCGCTCTACACCGACCCCGAGCACCGGCTCGACCACGCGTTCGTCGGCTGGTGGGAGGACTCCGAGGCGGGGTGGGTCCACGCCTACGACGCGGTGCACGACCGCGAGGCGATGGCGGCGTACCTGCGCGCCTTCGCCCAGCCGCCCGGTGGCGCGCTGGAGTTCCACCGGCTGCCGGGCGAGGAGCTGGACGCCACGGCGCACTCCACGCCGTTCACCGGCGAGCAGTCGAACTCCTCGGTGGCCTTCGGCGAGCAGGCGCTGCTGAAGCTCTTCCGCCGGGTCACGCCCGGCACCAACCCCGACATCGAGATCCACGAGCAGCTGACCCTGGCCGGGTCGGAGAACATCCCGGCGCTGCTCGGGTGGATCGACAGCGGCGACCTCCAGCTGGGGATGCTGCAGCAGTTCCTGCGGACCGCGAGCGACGGGTGGGAGCTGGCGCTGACGTCGGTGCGCAACCTGTTCGCCGAGGCCGATCTGTACGCCGACGAGGTCGGGGGTGACTTCGCGGGTGAGGCGCAGCGACTCGGGGAGGCCGTGAGCGAGGTGCACCGGCTCCTCGCCGAGCACTTCCCCACGGCGGAGCGGAGCGCCGGCGACCACGCGGAGCTGGCCAAGGCGATGGCCGAGCGGCTCGAGGCGGCCCTGGACGTCGTGCCGGAGCTGGCCGAGCACGCCCCCGGGCTGCGCGACCTCTTCGGGGCGGTCGGGTCGATCGAGTCGGCGCCGATCCAGCGGGTCCACGGCGACCTCCACCTCGGCCAGACGCTCCGGACCGCCAAGGGCTGGAAGCTCGTCGACTTCGAGGGCGAGCCGGCCAAGCCGCTGGCGGACAGGGTGCTTCCGGACTCGGTCTGGCGCGACGTCGCCGGGATGCTGCGGTCCTTCGACTACGCACCGCGGGTCGCCGCGATGACGGCGGCCGCCACCGGCGACGAGGGCTCCGAGCAGCGCGCCTACCGCGCCGCCGAGTGGTCGGCGCGCAACCAGGCGGCGTTCCTCGACGCGTACGCCGGCGGTGCCCTGACCGCCGACGAGCAGACGCTGCTCGCGGCGTACGTCGCGGACAAGGCCGTCTACGAGTGCGTCTACGAGGCCCGCAACCGGCCGTCGTGGCTGGCGATCCCGCTGGCGGCGCTGCAAGGAGACACGTCCCCGGCCCGCGGGACGGCCGAGGAGACGGTGCGATGAAGCCGCTCCCGGCCTCCGAGATCGAGCAGCTCACGCGGGGCGAGCACGGCCAGCCGCACGCCCTCCTCGGGCCGCACCCGGAGGGCGCCGAGATCACGTTCCGGGTCTACAAGCCGCTCGCGCGGACCGTGACCGTGGTGACGTCCGACGGCACGCGCGTGCCGCTCGAGCACGAGCACGACGGGGTGTGGGCCGGAGCCTCGGCAGCGCCGGCCGGCTCGAAGGCGGAGCCGGACGTGCCGGACGTGCCGGACGTGCCGGACTACCGGGTCGAGGTGGACTACGGGCAGGGCCCGGTCACCGTCGACGACCCCTACCGGTTCCTGCCGACGCTCGGCGAGATGGACCTGCACCTGGTCAACGAGGGCCGCCACGAGCTGCTGTGGACGGTGCTGGGGGCGCGCGTGCACCACTACCGGGCATCGACCGGCGACGTCACCGGGACGTCGTTCGCGGTCTGGGCGCCCGGGGCGCGCGGCGTACGCCTCGAGGGCGACTTCAACAGCTGGGACGGCCGCGAGCACCCGATGCGGCAGCTCGGCACGTCCGGCGTGTGGGAGCTGTTCATGCCCGGCGTCGCTGCCGGCGCCGGCTACAAGTACGTGATCCTCGGCGCCGACGGCGAGTGGCGCGAGAAGGCCGACCCGATGGCGTTCTGGTCGGAGATGCCGCCCGCGACGTCGAGCCGGGTCTACGAGTCGAGCCACACGTGGGGCGACGACGAGTGGATGCGGACCCGCGGCGAGAAGCAGCCGATCTCCGGGCCGATGTCGGTCTACGAGGTGCACCTCGCGTCCTGGCGCAAGCGCCACGGGAACGTGCTCACCTGGGACCAGCTGATCGACGAGCTCGTGCCGTACGTCGCCGACCTCGGCTTCACCCACGTCGAGCTGATGCCGGTCATGCAGCACCCGTTCGGCGGCTCGTGGGGCTACCACGTGACGTCGTACTTCGCGCCGGACGCGCGGTTCGGCGACCCGGACGGGTTCCGGAGGCTGGTCGACGCGTTCCACCAGCAGGGGATCGGCGTCCTGCTGGACTGGGTGCCCGGTCACTTCGCCACCGATGCGTGGGCGCTCGCGCGCTTCGACGGGACCCCCCTCTACGAGGACCCGAACCCGCAGCGCGGCTGGCACAAGGAGTGGGGCTCCCACATCTTCAACTTCGGCCGGCGCGAGGTGCGCAACTTCCTCTACGCCAACGCGCTGTTCTGGCTGGAGGAGTACCACGCCGACGGGCTCCGGGTGGACGGCGTCGCCTCGATGCTCTACCTGGACTACGCCCGGCCCGAGGGCGAGTGGACCCCGAACAAGTACGGCGGCAACGAGAACCTCGAGGCCGTGCAGTTCCTCCAGGAGATGAACGCCACGGTCTACAAGCGGGTGCCCGGGGCCACCACCATCGCCGAGGAGTCGACGTCGTGGCCGGGCGTCACGCGCACCACCGACAGCGACGGGCTCGGCTTCGGCTTCAAGTGGAACATGGGCTGGATGCACGACACGCTCGACTACCTCAAGCGTGAGCCGGTGCATCGCGCCTGGCACCACAACGAGCTCACCTTCGGGCTGACCTACGCGTTCAGCGAGAACTTCGTGCTCCCGCTGTCGCACGACGAGGTGGTCCACGGCAAGGGGTCCTTGCTCCGCAAGATGCCCGGCGACCGGTGGCAGCAGCTGGCGAACCTGCGTGCCTACCTCGCCTTCATGTGGGCGCACCCGGGCAAGCAGCTGCTGTTCATGGGTGGTGAGATCGGCCAGGAGTCGGAGTGGGCCGAGTCCCGCGAGCTCGACTGGTGGCTGCTCGACCACCCCGAGCACCTCGGGCGTCCACCGGCTGATGAAGGACCTCAACCGCGCCTACGTCGCCTCCCCCGCGATCTGGTCCCGCGACAACGAGTCCGAGTCCTTCGAGTGGATCGACGCCAACGACGCCGGCCGCAACGCCTTCTCCTTCCTCCGTCGTGGGACGGACGGCTCGACGCTGGTCTGCGTCTCGAACTTCGCCGCCCTCCCCCACAGCGACTTCCGGCTGGGACTGCCCGCGGCCGGCGCGTGGCGAGAGGTCCTCAACACCGACGCCTCGGCGTACGCCGGCTCGGGCGTCGGCAACCTGGGCGTCGTCACCGCCGCCGAGGGCGGCGCGAGCGGACAGCCGGCCGAGGCCACCCTGGTCCTCCCGCCGCTGGCCACGGTCTGGTTCCGTCAGGACTGACCTGTTCCGTCTCCTCGGACGTCCGGCCGAAGGTCGACCGGGCTCCGCGCTCAGGCCGCGACCGGCCAGCAGACCTCGGTGGTGTGCGCGAGCAGGTCGTCCTCGTCGCCGACCGGGAGGTAGCGCTCGCGGACCGGGCCCGGCGACGACGTGGCCTGGTCGAACACCCAGCGCCCGACGGCGCCGTACGCGCGGTCGAGGTCGAGGGGCGGGCCGTCGAAGGTGGTGACGGCCAGGCGGCCCGCGGGCACCTGGTACGCCGTGACCCGCGCGGGCAGGCGGGCCGGCACCACATCGACCGGCACGAACGCCACCAGGTCACCGACCTCGTCGGCGAAGAACTCGGTCGGGAACAGCGCCCCGTCGGTGCCGGCGCGGGTCGAGCCGCTCACGCGGACCGCGCGATGGAGCTCGCGGAAGGCGTCCATCCACCAGCCGACGACGTCGGCGGCGACGACCCGGTCGGTGACGGCCAGCGTGGTGAGCACGGGCTCGTCCCGGTAGGCGACGGGGAAGGCGGCGTCCCCCTCGGCGAGCATCCGCCGGAGCGAGTCGACGGTCGCCTGGGTCTCCTGCAGCTGCGCGCTCATCCGGTCGAGATGGTCCACGATCACGGTGTTCCTCGATTCCTCGTCGCCGGCGTCCAGGAACGCACGCAGCTGCTCGATCGGCAGGTCGAGGTCACGGAAGCGCCGGATCACCTGAGCGGTGGTGACCTGCGAGAGGTCGTAGTAGCGGTAGCCCGAGGACGGGTCGATCCGCGCCGGGGCGAGCAGCCCGGTCTCGTGGTAGTGCCGCAACGTCTTCACCGACAGGAACGTCATCCGTGAGAACTCGCCGATGCTGAGCAGAGGGACGTCCGAGGTCATGGAGCCATCCCACACTCTCCCCCCGCGGGAGGGTCAAGTTCCCGGCGGTTGAGGAGGTCGCTCCGCGACCGTCTCGAAACCGCTGCTTGACCCTCCGGTAGGGGGAGACCGGAGCGTCCCCGTCATGAACACCACCGACACCACCAGAACCGAACCCGGCTGGGGACCTCTCGTCGTGCTGATGTGCGGCATCTTCCTGGTCGTCCTCGACTTCTTCATCGTCAACGTCGCGCTGCCCTCGATGCAGCGCGACCTCCGTGCCTCCGACAGCGGCCTCGAGTGGGTCGTCGCCGGGTACGGCCTCACCTTCAGCGCCCTCCTGATCGCCGTCACCCGGCTCGGCGACCGCTGGGGCAGGCGCCGGATGTTCTCCTGGGGCACCCTGCTCTTCGTCGTGGCCTCCGCCGCCTGCGGAGCGGCCCCGACCACCGAGCTCCTCGTCACCGGCCGGCTCGCCCAAGGCGTGGCCGGCGCGATGGTCTCGCCGATGGTGCTGGCGCTGATCGGGGACGTGTACGCCGGACCGCGGATGCCCAAGGCGATCGGCATCTACTCCATGGTGATGGGGCTCGCCGCGGCGACCGGGCAGCTGATCGGCGGCATCCTGATCCACCTCGACCTGGCCGGCTCGGGCTGGCGGGCGATCTTCTGGGTGAACGTCCCGATCGGGATCGCGGCGGTCGCGCTCGCGCCCCGCCTCCTGCCCGACCGCCGGGAGAGCGACCCGCGCGGCTCGAAGGCCACGGGCATCGACCTCGTCGAGCTGCTCCTGGCCACGGCCACCCTGACGGCGCTGCTGCTGCCGCTGCTCGAGGGACGCCGCCTCGACTGGCCGCTGTGGACCTGGCTGAGCCTGGCCGGCGCCGTCGTCGCCGGCGTGCTCACCGTGGCGCGCAGCCGGGTCCTGCTGCGCCGTGGCCGGCGCCCGCTGGTCGAGCCGGTGGCGTTCCGGTCGCGGACCGTCCGGGTCGCGCTGGCCTGCCAGGCGCTGCTGTTCGTCGGGATGGCGTCGTACTTCCTGGTGCTGGCGCTGTACCTCCAGAACGGCCGCGGGCTCGGCGCCCTCTCGTCCGGGGCCGTCTTCACCCTGGTCGCGGTCCCCTACATGCTGGGCACCGGCAACCAGCGACGTCTCGCTGCCCGCCTCGGCCGCTGGACGGTCCCGACGGGTGCCGGGCTGTTCGCCCTCGGCCACCTGGCGTTGCTCGCGGCCGTCGCCGAGAACGGCGTCGGCGGGCCGATCGCCGACCTGGTGCCCGGGCTCGCGCTGGCCGGGTTCGGGATGGGCATCGCGCTGACGGCCCTCATCGATGCCGCGATGGGCGACGTGGAGCCGGCGTACGCCGGAGCCGTCTCGGGCGTCCTCTCGACCGCCCAGCAGGTCGGCAACGCCCTCGGCGTCGCCGTCGTCGGGATGGTCTTCTTCGGCGCCGTGGACGGCGGCTACGCGCACGCGCTGGAGTGGAGCCTCGTGGTGCTGACGGCCACGACCTCCGCCGTGGCGCTGCTCGGTCTGGCGCTGGGACGCCGTACCGATGCCGACACCGATGCCGACGAGGGGCTGGTTATGGTCGGAGCGTGACGACCGGTGACCCGAGCGAGGGCGACCAGCCCCTGACCGACGGCGTCGTCTGGCTCGCGCCGTACGCCGAGTCCGACATCGGGCCGCACGTCGCCGGCGAGGACGAGGAGATGCTCCTCTGGCACGGTCAGCCACATCCGTCCGACACCGAGGGCATGCTCGAGGTGGTCGACCGATGGCGACGCGAACGTGAGGCGGGCACCCGCCTCACGTTCGCGATCCACGCCGACGGGACCACCGTGGGCGGGGCCGAGCTGCAGCCGAGGGGCGAGACGGCGATGCTCTCCTGGTGGCTGTACGCCGGCCACCGGGGCCAGGGCTACGCCACCCGCGCCGCTCGGCTGCTGACCGAGCACGCCTTCGCCGACCTGGGGGTACGCCGGGTCGAGGCGCAGGTCGATCCTCGGAACAAGGCCTCCCAGCGCGTCGCGACCCGGACCGGACTGCGCCGCGAGGGCATCCGGCGGCTCGAGCCGGGGATGGGAGACCGTGACGACGCGACCGGATGGGTCGTCTACGCCCGGCTGGCCAGCGACCCGCCGATCTCCGAGCCGGAGGGCTTCCGGGCTCTCCTCAACTCGTTCCTCCCGCGCAAGCGGGCGATCAGCCAGCTCCTGATCCGCGACCAGGACGGCCGCGTGCTGATCTGCCAGCTCACCTACAAGCGCGACTGGGACCTCCCGGGCGGCGTCGTCGAGGTCGGCGAGTCGCCCCGGCTCGCCGCCGGCCGCGAGGTGCAGGAGGAGCTCGCCCTCGACCTGACGGCCGGACCGCTCCTGCTCACCGACTGGCTGCCGCCCTGGGGTGGGTGGGACGACGCCGTCTGCCTGGTCTTCGACGGCGGTGTCCACGACGCCGCGATCGCCGAGCAGATCCGCAAGGAGGCCCGCGAGATCCGGAACGCCTCGTTCGCGACGATGGAGCAGGTGCAGGAACGGTGCGCCGACTTCACCGCACGCCGGATCGCGTCCGCGCTGGCCAACGTCGACGGCGGCGGTGCGGCGTACGTCGAGAGCGGCGGCTGAGGCGAGGTCGCCCGGGTTGGTCTCGACAGGCTCGACCGACGACGGCGAGGATCGGTCCATGACCTACGTCTACGACTTCACCGAGGGCGACAAGGACCAGAAGGACCTGCTCGGCGGCAAGGGCGCGAACCTCGCCGAGATGACCAACCTGGGCCTCCCGGTGCCGCCGGGGTTCACGATCTCGACCGAGGCCTGCCGCGCGTACCTCGAGGTGGGCGACCTGCCCGACGGGCTGGCCGGCGAGATCGACGAGCACCTCGCCGCCCTGGAGAAGGAGATGGGTCGCCGCCTCGGTGACCCCGGCGACCCCTTGCTCGTCAGCGTCCGGTCCGGCGCCGCGGTCTCGATGCCGGGGATGATGGAGACGGTCCTCAACGTCGGCCTCAACGACGAGTCCGTGCGCGGGCTGGCGCAGCAGAGCAGCGACGAGCGGTTCGCCCTGGACTCCTATCGCCGGCTGCTCCAGATGTTCGGCGCCACGGTCCTCGGCATCGAGTCCGAGGTCTTCTCCAAGGCCCTCGACCGGCTGAAGAAGGACCGGGACACGGAGTCCGACGCCGACCTCGACGTCGACGCCCTGGGCGCGCTCATCGACACCTTCAAGAAGGCGATCGAGGAGCACGCCGGCCGCGGCTTCCCCCAGGACCCGCGCGAGCAGCTCGAGCTCGCGATGCGCGCGGTGTTCGACTCGTGGAACACCGATCGGGCGGCCCTCTACCGGCGTCAGGAGCGGATCGACGAGCGCATGGGCACCGCCGTCAACGTGCAGGCGATGGTCTTCGGCAACCGCGGCGACGACTCCGGTTCGGGCGTGGCCTTCACCCGCGACCCGGCCTCCGGAAACCAGGGCGTGTACGGCGACTACCTGCAGAACGCCCAGGGCGAGGACGTCGTCGCCGGCATCCGCAACACGGTCTCCCTGGCCGACATGGAGCGGATCGACAAGCGGTCGCACGACGACCTGCTGGAGATCATGGCGAAGCTCGAGAGGCACTACCACGACATGTGCGACATCGAGTTCACCGTCGAGCGCGGCAAGCTCTGGATGCTGCAGACCCGGGTCGGCAAGCGCACTCCGGGGGCGGCGTTCCGGATCGGGCGGCACATGACCGAGGAAGGGCTGATCGACACCGACGAGGCGCTGCGCCGGGTGACCGGCGGCCAGCTCGCCCAGCTGATGTTCCCGCGGTTCGACGAGACGGCCGAGCGCACGCTGCTGGCCAAGGGCATGAACGCCTCCCCCGGCGCCGCGGTCGGCAAGGCGGTCTTCGACTCCGACACCGCCGTGGAGTGGGCCGAGCGTGGCGAGGACGTGATCCTGGTCCGCAAGGAGACCAACCCGGACGACCTGCGCGGCATGGTCGCCGCGCGGGGCATCCTGACGAGTCGTGGCGGCAAGACCTCGCACGCGGCCGTGGTCGCGCGCGGGATGGGGCGCACCTGCGTGTGCGGGGCCGAGGCGCTCGACGTGAGCGTGAAGAAGAAGCGCGCCCGGGTCCGCGGTGGCGACCCCATCAACGAGGGCGACGTGATCTCCATCGACGGCACGACCGGCGAGGTCTTCCTCGGCGCGGTGCCGGTCACCGACTCCGTGGTGATGCGCTATCTCGAGGGCGAGCACGTGGACGACGACCTGGTCGGGGCCGTCGACACCGTGATGTCCCACGCCGACGACGTACGCCGCCTCCGGGTGCGCGCGAACGCCGACACCCCGGAGGACGCCGCCCGCGCCCGCCGGTTCGGGGCGGAGGGCATCGGGCTGTGCCGCACGGAGCACATGTTCCTCGGCGAGCGCCGGCAGCTCGTCGAGAACCTGATCGTCGCCGAGGACGAGGCCGGCCAGGAGGCCGCCCTGTCCGCGCTGCTGCCGATGCAGCGCGACGACTTCCGCGGCATCCTCGAGGCGATGGACGGCCTGCCGGTGACGATCCGGCTGATCGACCCGCCGCTGCACGAGTTCCTGCCCGACTACACCGAGCTCTCGGTCAAGGTCGCGCTCGAGGACGAGGCCGACACCGAGGACGAGCACGACCAGCGGCTGCTCGAGGCGGTCAAGCGCCTGCACGAGCAGAACCCGATGCTCGGCCTGCGCGGCGTACGGCTCGGGATCGTGATCCCCGGCCTGTTCAAGATGCAGGTGCGGGCGATCCTCGAGGCGGCCGCCGAGCGGATCGACGCGGGCGGCGACCCGCAGCCGGAGATCATGATCCCCTTGGTCGCGACCGTGACCGAGCTCGACCTGGTCCGGGACCAGATCGCCGAGGTCGCCGCCTCGGTCGAGGAGGAGCGCGGCACGGCCGTGCCCCACAAGGTCGGCACCATGATCGAGCTCCCCCGGGCGGCGGTCACCGCCAACGAGATCGCGAAGTCGGCGGAGTTCTTCTCCTTCGGCACCAACGACCTCACCCAGATGACGTGGGGGTTCTCGCGGGACGACGTGGAGTCGTCGTTCTTCAGCCGCTACCTCGAGCACGGCATCTTCCAGGTGAGCCCGTTCGAGTCCCTCGACGTCGACGGTGTCGGCCGGCTCGTCCGGCACGCCGCGCGGCTGGGCCGGCAGGCGAACCCCGACCTGCACCTCGGCGTCTGCGGCGAGCACGGCGGCGACCCGGAGTCGATCCACTTCTTCGACGAGGTCGGGCTCGACTACGTCTCGTGCTCGCCGTTCCGGGTGCCGGTCGCCCGCCTGGAGGCGGGTCGGTCGGCGCTCGGCAGATCGACGGACGCCACGGCGTAGGGGCTCGGGCTCGCGGTCGGCGGTCGGCGGTCGGCGGTCGGCGGTCGGCGGTCGGCGGTCGGCGGTCGCGTGTAACCGACCCTTGGGGGACGACACGCCGAGGGCTTTCCGGCGTGTCGCACCCAGAAGGGTCGGTTACACGTCGCCGAAGGGCCAGCCGAGCCGCATCGGGCCGTCGACGCCGGGCTCGATGTAGTGCTCGCGGCCGAACGAGCGCAGGAAGATCTCCGGGGGCATCGACAGGAACTGCTCGATGTCGGTGGCCTGCGACTTGTGAGCCTCGAGCGAGCCGCGCTTCTGGTCGAGGTACGCCGAGACGTCGACCTCCCAGGTGATCTCGTCCTCCGGGGTTCCGAGCGGGTTGCCGTCGTCCATCGGGGCGTCCGGGTCCCACTCGCTGAAGTCGCCGCCGATATCGACGCCGGCGGCCCGGGCCTCCTCGACCATCCGCCACATGTCCGTACGGTTGAAGGTCGACTCGAGCAGGCGCGGTGTACGGCGTACCAGCGGGTGGGCGCGGTGCACCAGGTGGTGGACCTTCACGTGGTCGGGATGGCCGTACCCCCCGTGCCAGTCGTAGCCGACCAGGACGTCGGCGTCCTCCTCGTCGACCACGTCGGCCAGCCGGCGGGCGGCCTCGTCGAGATCGGCGCGGAAGAACGAGCCCTCGAGGTCGTTCTGCTCCCACCCGGTCATCCCGGAGTCGGCGTACCCCAGCCAGACGATGCGGGCCAGGCCGAGCACCTTCGCCGAGGCCTCGGCCTCGCGGCGGCGGTACTCCGCCACGGACTCGCCCTCGACGGCGTCGGCCGCGACCTCGCCGTGGTCACCGTTGGTCGCGAACACCACGACGACGCGGTGCCCTTCGTCGGCGGCCCGGGCCATGGAGCCCGAGGTCTGGGAAGCCTCGTCGTCGGGATGGGCGTGGCAGAAGACGATCGTCGACACGACTCTCCTCAGAACAGCGCCGACGCGAGGTTCTGCCGGCCGCGCAGCACCCGCGGGTCGTCGTTCCCGACTGCGGCGAACAGACCCAGCAGGTGCTCGCGCGCATGGTTGCGGTCGTCGCCGGCCGTGCGCCGCACCAGGTCGACCAGGCGGGTGAACGCGTCGTCGACGTGGCCCCCGAGCAGGTCGAGGTCGGCCACCAGGGTCTGGGCGTCGACGTCCTCCGGCTTCGACGCGGCCGCCTCGCGGGCGGCGTTCAGGTCGACGCCCTGGGTGCGCTGGAGCACCTTCGCCATGGCCAGCCCGGCCGCCGCCTCCGTGTCCGCCGGGTTGGCGTCGACGAGGCGCTGGTACTCGACGACCGCGGCGTCGATGTCGTTGTCGGCCAGGGCCTGCTGGGCCGCGGCGTAGCGCGGGTCGACCTGCTCCTCGTCCGCCTCGCCGTCGGGTGCCGCGGCTGCCGTCAGCGGCTGGTGGCGCGAGGTGATGCCCTGGGCGGTCAGGCCCTGGGCGAGCTGGTTGAGCAGCGTGTCGAGCTCGTCGCGCTGGAGGACACCGGGGATCGGCTGTGCCGCCGGCCGGCCGTCCAGGATCACCATCAGCAAGGGGACCTGCGGGATCTGCAGGCTCTGCGCGATCGCGGGCGACGCGTCGATGTCGACCAGCCCGGCCAGGAAGCGACCGTCGTAGGCCTCGACCGCGGCGGCGGCCTCGTCGGCGTACGCCGTGCTCTCCGGCACACGGCTCGGCGAGTAGAACACCAGCACCACGGGCGCGGTGACCGAGGACTCGAGGAGGGTCTGGAAGTTCTCCTCGGTGACGTCGACGGCGTACGACGAGCGCCCGCCGGCCGGCGCTCCCCCGCTCGCGGCGCCCCCGGCGCTCGCCTGGCCGGCGCCCGGAGCGGGCCGCTTCAGCCCGGAGAGGTCGATGGCGCCCGGGCGGGTGAACGGCTGCTGCGTCATGTCGCTCAGTTTAGGGAGGCGCCTCGCGGGTCCGGCCGGGGGTTTCGAGACGGTCGCAGAGCGACCTCCTCAACCACCGAACGCCGACGCAGAGCGACCTCCTCAACCACCGAACGCCGACGCAGAGCGACCTCCTCAATTACCCACCGCCGGCGCACGGCGACCTCCTCCACCACCGGACGCCGGCGCACAGCGACCTCCTCCACCACCGAACGCCGGCGCGCAGCGACCTCCTCCGTCACCGGGGGCCTCACTCGGAGAGCACCTGCCGGGACAGCAGCCCGAGGTGGTGGCCGTTCCAGGCGTCGACGAACTCCCACAGCCGGCACGCCGTACCCGGCGCGGCCGCGGTCGCGGCGAGCGCCGGGCGACCGCCGGCGGCGTCACAGCCGCCGTCGACGGCGAACCCCCAGACGCGCACGTGCACGGGCCGGGGTGACCGGGAGGGGTCGGTGAGCAGGCCGTAGTAGGGATGGACGGTCGCCGGGATGGGACTGAGCTTCGTGGCGCTCAGCACCAGGACGTCGTAGGCGTGCTGGGCCGACAGCGTGCGTCCGTCCTGCGGCGCCGGACCCAGCGGCAGGAAGGTCGTGGTCGGGGCGCCGGAGTCGACGTGCACGACGGTGCCCGGGACGACGGTCTCCACGGTCGCCGGCGCCGGGCCCTGATCAGACCCACCGTCGTGGCTCACCCAGGCGACCGTGCCACCGACGCCGGCCGCCACGACGAGCGCGGCGACCACGCCCGCCGTACGCCGATGCACCTCTCGATGGTCCGGCACCGTCCGGGCACCGGGCAAGCCTCAGAAGCGAGCGGGCTCGCGGTACTCCCCCCACTCGGCCCGTAGCGCGTCGCAGATCTCGCCGAGCGTCGCTTCGACGCGGCAGGCCTGGAGCATCGCGTCGATCATGTTGCCGTCGGTGCGGCCGACCTCGACCATGTGCCGGATGGCGGCGGTCACCGCGGCCTCGTCCCGCGCCGCGCGCCGGCTGGACAGCTCGCGGACCTGGTCGACCTCGACCTCGTGCGACACGCGCAGGATCTCCAGGTCGTGGGTGATCGAGTCGGTGTGGACGTTCACGCCGACGATCCTCTTGTCGCCCTTCTCCAGCGCGGTCTGGTACTGGAAGGCCGCCTCGGCGATCTCCGACATGAACCAGCCCTCCTCGATCCCGCGCAGGAGCCCCTTCGTGACGGGGCTCTCCTGGGCGCGGGTCGCGGCGGCGAGCCCGGCGGTGTCGTCGTGGGTCAGGCCGGAGCCGCCCATCGCCAGGATCTTGTCGAAGATCGTGTTGGCCTCGGCCTCGATCTGGTCGGTGAGGGCCTCGACGTACCACGAGCCACCGAGCGGGTCGGCGACGTTGACGACGCCGGTCTCCTCCATGATCACCTGCTGGGTGCGCAGCGCGATCTCGGCGGCCTGCTCGCTCGGCAGCGCGAGCGTCTCGTCGAGGGCGTTGGTGTGCAGCGAGTTGGTGCCGCCGAGCACCGCCGAGAGCGCCTCGATGCCGGTGCGGACGACGTTGTTGTACGGCTGCTGCGCGGTCAGCGAGACCCCGGCGGTCTGGGTGTGGAAGCGCAGCCACTGCGCCTTCTCCGTGGTCGCGCCGTACACGTCGCGCATCCAGCGCGCCCAGATGCGACGCGCGGCACGGAACTTGGCGATCTCCTCGAAGAAGTCCACGTGCGCGTCGAAGAAGAAGGAGAGCCCCGGGCCGAACACGTCGACGTCGAGGCCGCGGCTGAGTCCGAGCTCGACGTACCCGAATCCGTCGGCGAGCGTGAACGCCAGCTCCTGCGCGGCCGTCGAGCCGGCCTCGCGGATGTGGTAGCCGGAGACCGAGAGCGGCTTGTACGCCGGGATGTTCTCGGCGCAGTACTCCATCAGGTCGCCGATCAGGCGCAGGTGCGGCTCGGGGGTGAACAGCCACTCCTTCTGCGCGATGTACTCCTTGAAGATGTCGGTCTGCAACGTGCCGTTGAGCTTGCTCAGGTCGGCGCCCTGGCGCTCGGCCGCCACGAGCATCATGCAGAAGACCGGCACGGCCGGCCCGCTGATGGTCATCGAGGTCGTGACCTGCTCGAGCGGGATCGAGTCGAAGAGCACGTCCATGTCGGCGGCCGAGTCGATCGCGACGCCGCAGTGGCCGACCTCGCCGAGGGACTTGGGGTCGTCGGAGTCGCGCCCCATCAGGGTCGGCATGTCGAACGCGACGCTGAGGCCCCCACCGCCGCGGCCGAGGATCATCCGGTAGCGCTCGTTGGTCTGCCGCGCGTTGCCGAAACCGGCGAACTGCCGGATCGTCCAGGTGCGGCCGCGGTACCCGGTCGGGTAGAGACCGCGGGTGAACGGGAACTCGCCCGGCCACTCGGACTCGTCGGTGCCGTACGCCGGCTGGACCTCCATGCCGGACAGCGTGGTGAAGTCCGCGTCCCGGACCCGCGACCTGTCGTAGCGGGCCTGCCACCGCGATCGAGCGCCGTCGTCGGTCGAGCGGCCACTGTCGCCGGTCGAGCGGCCGCTGTCGCCGGTCGAGCGGCCGCTGTCGCCGGTCGAGCGGCCGCTGTCGTCGGTCGAGCCTGTCGAGACCATGACCAAATAGTAGGACGTCCTACTAAATTTCCCTAACCGCGGAGCTGGGCCAGCAGCTGGGCCTTGGTCTTGCTCGAGTAGCCGGTCAGCCCGCGCCGCTTCGCCTCGGCGCGCAGGTCCGCCACCGTCCACGAGCCGTTCGGGGCCGCCCGCGTGGGAGTGGCAGCCGTTCCCGGTGCGGCCTTGGTCGCGGCCTTCTTCGACGAGGCCTTCTTCGACGAGGCCTTCGTGGCGGGTGCCTTCTTCGCGGGCGCCTTCTTCCCCGCGGACGTCGTGGTCGGAGCCTTCTTCGCCGTGGTCTGCGTGGCCGCGGCGGTCTCGCCCCGGGCGGCCTGGGGGGCCGTGCGCCCCGTGCGCTTGGCCACGGTGGCGGTGGCCTTGCGGAGACGACGGCGTACGCCGGGAAGGTCGGGCTTCACGTCGGCCGGAGCGGGCAGACGCTCCTTCGCCTTGGTCGCGAGCTTGCCCGCGGCCTTCTCGACGGTACCCAGCTGGGCCTGGAGCTTCTTCGCCCCGGCCTTGAGCTGGTCCTCGGCGGCACCGGCCGCGGACCTGAGCGTCTTCTTCGCCATGCGGACATCCTGCCGAACCCCCGGCAGCAGGCCTACCCCCTCTCGGGCGATCACCTCACGTGCGTCGGTGGAAGGCCCAGTCGCCGTCGGGCCGGCGGCGGAGGTCGAAGCGGGTGTCGTGGGCGCGTCGGTGGTGGTGTCCGCAGAGCGGGAGACCGTTGTCGAGGTCGGTGCGGCCGCCGTGGTGCCAGGGCAGCCGCTGGTGGTGGATCTCGCACCAGGCGAAGGGCCGGGTGCAGCCGGCCGCGGCGCAGGTGTCGTGGAGCAGCGCGAGCGCCCGGCGCTGGGTGCGGGAGTGCAGCCGGCTGGCGCGGCCGAGGTCCAGCGGCTCCGACCGACCGTCCAGGACCGCCGGGACCAGGCCCGCGCCACAGGCGAGCCGGCGGGCCTCACCGGCGGTGATCGCGACTCCGGAGTCCAGCTCCGCGGCGCCGAGCCCGCTCAGCAGCGAGTCGAGGTCGATCTTCACCAGGACCTCGCAACCGTTGCCGCCGTGACCCTGCCAGCCCAGCGTCGGCAGGTGCTCCACCAGCTCGCAGAACGCCGCACCGCTGGTCTCGGAGACGTGGGCACCCCAGTCGTGACCGAGTGCCGACTCGTCGGTCACCGGGTGCCCCGACCGGTCCCGGGACAGCCGTCGGGGCGCGGTGAGCCGGTCCAGGCACTGCCGCAGCAGATGGCCGTGGAGCTCGGGGATCCGGAACCGGCCCGAGTAGGACCCGTCGCCGTTGTCGTGCAGCGTCAGGAACGTCTCGGCCTCCGCGCTCCGGGTCTCCCGCCCGAGCAGGATCGCCTCGTGCCGGAGCGCCAGCTCGGGGTCGACGGCCGCGAACATCCGTCGTGCCGCCTGCCGCAGCCGCTGGGCATCCAGGCCTCGGCCCGACCGGGTGCCGGCGCCGGTGGCCTTGCCCACCAACCACGCCTCCGCCTGGGCCACCTGCTCCGGGGTCGCTTCGGCGGGTGCCTGCTCCGCGGCGTTCACGACCACCCGCACCTGCTCCACCCGCAGCCCGCCCGTCGCGAACGCCTCCCGCGTGGCGACGTACTTCTCCTGCAGCAACCGGGCCAGCCGGACGCCTTCGGACGCCTGTTCCCGCGTCGAGGCGGTCAGCCGGGCCACCCACGCATCCGTCCCGGTCTCCGCGGTCGCCTCCGCCACCCGGCGTCGGTCCGCCTCGGCCACCAACGCCAGCTTCAGGGACGCCGCCCTCGACTCCGCCCGCGCCAGCCCGGCGACCGCCTCGGCCAGCACCTCGTCGGTCACCGACTCCCACGACTCGGTCGGCTCCGCTCCCGGTCGGCCGGCCCGGTCCAGGCACGCGTTCGCCTCCGCGATCTCGGCGACGAGCCGACGCACGTCCGGCTCGACCACCGGCGGCGACGCCGTCGAGGTCCGCTCGAGGAACGTGATGGCCATACCCGTATGGTATCGAACGCACGTTCGAGTCGCAATCACGCGACGGGAGCTGTGCACGAGCGCGCCGCCGCACGCCCGCTCGCGCCGAGCGATGCGGAAGAGTGGCGACCGACATCGGAGAGGGAGTGAGCGTTCCTGTGGCTGAGCACGGCCCGTGGCACCGGATGGCGTCCGTCTACGAGGAGGCGCGGAGCCGGCCGGACTCGCTGGACTCGCTGGTCGAGTGGCCGGCCGAGCTGGACGCCATCGGCGATCCGACCGGGCTGACGGTGCTCGACGTGGGGTGCGGCAACGGCGGCAAGGCGCTCGAGCTCTCCGCGCGGGGGGCTTCGCAGGTCGTGGGTCTCGACGTCAGTGACGGGTTCCTGCCGGTGCCGGAGGGTGCGGCTGTCAGGTTCCACCATCACGACCTGTCGAGGCTGGGTGACTTCCGCAGTGACGAACCGGCTCGGTTCGACCGCGTCCTCTTCCTCTCGTCCCTGGGCTATGCCGAGGACGAGGTCGCGACCCTGGTCTCCGCGCGGCGGCTGCTGCGGCCCGGAGGTGCCGTCGTCGTGGCGAGGACGAGCCCGATCCGCTATGCGGTCGAACGATCCGAGCGCGAGGGGTGCGGCCTCGGCACCGCCTATCACGACTCGGAGCCCTGGGACCACCGGCCGCGGTGGGACCCCTCCGTCGTGCTCTCGCGCCGGACGAGAACGTTCTCCGACATGGTCAACGCCTTCTGCGCCGCGGACCTCCGGGTGACGGCCTGCACCGAGCCCCAGCTGACGAGCGACCAGGCCGAGCGCTATCCCCACCAACAAGCGTGGATGGACCGGTACGTCGGGATCATCGTCTTCCGGGCCGTCGCCGTCCGGTGAGCGCGAGCCTTCGGTACGTCGTCCCCCACGCCGATGCCGCTCTCCGTGGCACTGACGCCGACGGGCGCAGGGGCTAGGGCGTCAGCAGGTCGGGGTGCTCGCGCACCCACCGCGCCTCACCGGCGGCCCATTCCTGGCTGCCCTCCGCGACCCACGTCGCCTGGGGTTCGACGCCGGCCTCGGCCAGCGCGAGCTCGTGGGCCATCGTCACCTCCATCCGGGCAGCGATGGTCTCGGCCACGTCGAAGGGCGGCAGGCCGCCGTACGTGTCGAGGAAGACCCGCACCCGATGGGCGCGGTCCGGCACGGTCGGGAAGTGGTGCCACCCCAGCGCGTTCTCGTCGTCACGGGCGGGTGTGAACCATCGGAGCCCGTAGGCGACGTCGTCCAGTCGCGGACCCCGATGCAGGAAGTCCCAGTCGATCAGGGCCACGGCCTCGTCGCCGTGCCACACCATGTTCCAGGGTCCGACGTCGCCGTGGCACCACACGGTCTCCACGTCGGTCTCCACGTCGGGGACGCGGAAGACGGCATCCGCCGGTGGACGCCAGCCGACCGAGGCGTCGTGCACGGTGCGCAGCAGCCGTACGGCCGAACGCAGCCCGGCATCGGAGTGCTGGTGCACCCAGCCATCCGCACCGGCGTCGCCCTCGATGGCGACGAGCCTCTCCACCTCGCCGTCGACGGCGATCGGCTCGGGAACGCAGGTCAGCCCCTGACTGCGGAGGTGGCGCAGGAACGCGTGCACGGTCGGCGACCACGCCCCCGCCGGCCGGGTGACCACGCCGTCGCGGATCGTGACCGGTCGCAACGCGTCGAGGTCGTCATCGGCGGGAGCCACGAGCGGACCCTAGCCACGGGCGGCGCTCGCCGTCCTCCCCCGCTCAGGGAGGCATGAAATCCGGTCTCCTGTGGGTCACGTCCGGCCAGTCTCCTGACCGATGAGCAGCAATGGTGGATACTGGAGGTGATGGCAACCTCAGCAGGGCCACGGCGTCACCTGGCCAGCAGCCCCTTCCGACCGGATCCCGAGCCGATCATCGAGCAGTTCGAGATGGACGACCTCGTGTCTCACGACTCCTACGGGATGGGACGGGTCATCCAGGTGGAAGCGGCTGCCGTGACCGTGGACTTCCGGTCCCAGGTCGTGCGCATCCCGAGCCCGTTCCACAAGATGTCGCGGCTGTAAGAGCCCCCACCCCTGGCTCAGCGCGCCGTGCGCGGTGGGCCGGACCCGACGTTTCTCCAGCGGGTCGTCAGCGGCGCCAGCGGTAGAGCCGGCCCTCCCTGGTCTCGACCGAGGTCGGCGGCCTCGGCGTCGGGTGACCCTGGAGATGGTCCAGCACCTGGTTGCGCCCGCGCAGTGACACGTCTCCGTCGTCGAACCGGAGGTACGGGTGCAGCAGAGGGCGTACGTCGTGCCACTGCTGCCGCTCGACCAGGTCCCATGCCTGCGCGGCCGGTGCCGGCAGGTCCGGCAGGTCGTGCAGCATCTGCGGTGTGCACATCCGCCAGGCGTCCACGACCAGCTCGCGCATCTCCCCCTCGTCCAGCCGGTCGAGGTGGGCGCAGACCCACTGGTACCTCAGGTCGGCGGCGCCCGGCAGGTAGAACGTCTCGGGATCGGAGTCGACGAGGCCCTCGCGCTCGGCCTTGGGGAAGCCGAAGCCGAGGTCGCGCTCGTCGCGGGAGAACGCGACGAACACGATCTGCTTCACGCGGAACTTGGCCCGGCCGCGCACCTCCACCTCGTAGGCACGGGGCAGCGCGGCCGCGACGCGGCGTACGGCGTCGGAGTCGGTCATCGACGCCTCAGAAGTCGCCGGCCGCGCGGCGCACCGGCCTGAGCAGGGCGGAGAGCTGCGTCAGCTCGTCGTCGGAGAGCGGGTCGACGGCGAAGTCGGCGTCCACGAGGTCGGCCGTGGCCACGTCGACCAGCGCCCGGCCGGCATCGGTGATCTCGGCCAGGATGGCGCGCCCGTCCTCGGGGTGCGGCCGACGGGTCACGAGCCCGTCGGCCTCGAGTCGCTGCACCGTCGAGGTGATCGAGGTGGGGTGCACCTGGAGCCGCTCCCCCATCTTCCCCATCGGCAGCGAGCCTCGCGAGGAGAAGCACAGCAGGACCAGCGCCTCGTAGCGGGCGAAGGTCAGGCCATGGGGCTTGAGGATGCCGTCGAGCCGACCGAGCACCAGCTGCTGCACCCGCATCAGGGACGTGACCGCGTGCATCGCCGGGACCGCCGCCCACCGCTTCTCCCACTGGCGGGCGGCCTCGTCGATCGGGTCGAAGGGCAGCCGCGGCATGGCCGGAGCCTAATCCGCGTGACCGACGGCGACGCCGTGTGCTGCGATGGCGGACGATGAGCACCGAGACGCCCGACCTGCCACCTCACCTCCAGCCCTTCGTCCTGCCGCACCGGTCGGTCGAGCCCGAGCGAGCAGGGGCACTCGACCTCTACCTGCCTGAGGCGACCCCGGCCCCGGCCGTGCTCATGGTGCACGGCGGGCCGGTGCCGCTCGACCGCGAGGTCCGGCCGCCCCGGTGGCCGGCCTACCAGGGGTACGCCGCGCTCCTGGCGCAGGCGGGCCTGGCCGGCGCGATGTTCGAGCACGGGTTCGTCGACGACGAGACGCTCGGAGTGGCCCGTGGCGACGTCCACCGGGCACTCGACGCCGTGCGCGGCGATCCGCACGTGGACGGCGACCGGGTCGGGCTCTGGTTCTTCTCCAACGGCGGTCTGCTGATGGGCTCGTTCCTCGACCCGGTGCCACCCGGCGTCACCGCGGTCGCCGGCACCTACGCGGCGCCGGCCGACCCTGATCTCGACGGCACCGACTTCGGCCAGGCGGTCGAGACCGCCGCCGCCTCGAGCGTGCCGCTCCTGCTCGTGCGTCCCGAGCACGACTTCGAGTGGATCGTGTCGGCCACCGACGAGCTGCTGCAGCGGTGCGCGGACGCCGGCCGCACCGTCGACGTCATCGACGTTCCCGGCGCACACCACGGGTTCGAGACCGTCGACGACACCGAACCGGCACGCGACGCGGTCCGGGCGTCGATCGCCTGGTGGGTCGCGCAGCTGCGCTGACCGTCGACGGCACCTCGGTCGGCCCCGCCCGCGGTCAGAGCTCGGCGAGCAGCGTCTCGGCGGCGGCGTACGGGTCGGTCTCCCCCGCCGCGACCTGCGCGGCGAGGTCGTCGAGCTCGGAGCGCCCGTGCACGTCGCCCCAGCGCGAGCGCAGCGCGGTCACCGCGATCGCCTCGATCTCGTCCCGCGCTCGTCGGGTACGCCGCACGGCGAGCTCGCCGGTGGACTCCAGCCAGTCGTGGTGCCGGTCGATCTCGGCGACGACCGCGTCGAGCCCGTCGTTCTTCGAGGCGACCGTCTTGAGGATCGGAGGCTTCCAGTCGCCGTCGGCGCGCTCGGCCAGGGCGAGCATCGACCGGAGCTCGCGGCGCAGGGTGTCGGCACCGTCGCGGTCGGCCTTGTTGATCACGTAGACGTCGCCGATCTCGAGGATCCCGGCCTTCGCGGCCTGGATGCCGTCGCCCATGCCGGGCGCGAGCAGCACCAGCGTGGTGTCGGCGAGGCCGGCGATCTCGACCTCGCTCTGGCCGACGCCGACGGTCTCGATCAGCACGAGGTCGCACCCCGCCGCGTCGAGCACCCGGATCGCCTGCGGCGTGCTCCACGCCAGGCCACCGAGGTGACCGCGCGAGGCCATGGAGCGGATGTACACCTCGCGGTCGAGCGCGTGGTCCTGCATCCGCACCCGGTCACCGAGCAGCGCGCCGCCGGAGAACGGCGACGACGGGTCCACCGCCAGGATGCCGACGCGTTGCCCGGCCTTGCGCAGCTCACCCACCAGCGCCGAGGTGGACGTCGACTTCCCGACGCCCGGCGCACCGGTGATGCCGACGACCTTCGCGTGGCCGGTGTGCGGCGCCAGGGCCGCGGTGACCTCGCGGAGCAGCGGCGACTCGTCCTCCACCAGCGAGATCAGTCGCGCCACGGCGCGCGGGTCGCCGTCCCGGGCGCGCGAGACCAGGTCGCCGACGTCGCCGCGGTCGCGGCGCGGTCTCCAGTCGCTCGCCGACGCCCGTTCCTCACCCACCGACTACGCGGGGACGCGGACGATCAGCGCGTCGCCCTGGCCCCCACCGCCGCACAGGGCGGCCGCGCCGACGCCGCCACCACGGCGCTTCAGCTCGAGCGCGAGGTGCAGCACGATCCGGGTGCCGGACATCCCGACCGGATGGCCGAGCGCGATGGCGCCACCGTTCACGTTGACGATCGACTCGTCGAGCCCGAGGGCGCGGGTCGACTCGAGGCCGACGGCCGCGAACGCCTCGTTGAACTCGACGAGGTCGAGGTCGGAGGGGCTGATGCCCTCCTTGTCGCACGCCTTCTGCGTGGCGTTGGCCGGCTGCATCTGCAGCGTCGAGTCCGGACCGGCCACCATGCCGTGGGCACCGATCTCGGCGAGCCATTCGAGGCCGAGCTCCTCGGCCTTGGCCTTGCTCATCACCACGACGGCCGCGGCCCCGTCGGAGATCTGGGAGGCCGAGCCCGCGGTGATGGTGCCGTCCTTGCTGAACGCCGGGCGCAGCGCGGACAGCGACTCCACGGTGGTGTCGCCGCGGACGCCCTCGTCCTGCGAGACCACGATCGGGTCGCCCTTGCGCTGCGGGATCGAGACCGGCACGACCTCGTCGTCGAAGAGGCCGTTCTTCCAGGCCTGGGCGGCTTTCTGGTGCGAGGCGGCCGCGAACGCGTCCTGCTCCTCGCGGGTGAGCCGGGTGTGCGCCTGGTTGTAGTCCTCGGTCAGCGCGCCCATGGCCTGGGAGGTGGCCTGGTCCCAGAGCGCGTCGTAGGCCATCGAGTCGACCAGGGTGACGTCGCCGTACTTGAAGCCCTCGCGGGACTTCGGCAGGAGGTGGGGCGCGTTCGTCATCGACTCCATGCCACCCGCCACGATGATCTCGGCCTCGCCGGCCCGGATCAGCTGGTCGGCCGTCGCGATGGCGTTGAGGCCGGACAGGCAGACCTTGTTGATCGTGATCGACGGGATCGTGAGCGGGAGGCCGGCGTGGATCCCGGCGGTGCGGGCGGGGTTCTGCCCGGCACCGGCGAGGATGACCTGGCCCATGATCAGGTAGTCGACCTGCTCGGCCGAGACCCCGGCCTTCTCGAGGGCACTCTTGATGGCGACACCGCCGAGCTCCGCCGCGGACTGCGACTTCAGCCCGCCGAGCAGGCGGCCGATCGGCGTGCGCGCCCCGGCGACGATGACGTTTCCGGACATGAGGGTGCCTCCCACCAGCAGACGAACGTTCGTCTCGACGATACCCAGCGGCGTACGCCGCCCGCGAGCGGCGAGGTGCCACCCGGCTGAGGAAAACCTCACATGCGGGCGAGCACCACGTCGTACGACGATGGACCCATGAGCGGACCCATGAGCGGACCCATGAGCGCGGACATCCCCGAGCACCTCTTCTCCGCGATCGACCACGTCGGCATCGCGGTGGCCGACCTCGACGAGGCCATGGCGTTCTACCGCGAGACCTTCGGCATGGAGACCGTGCACGAGGAGACCAACGAGGAGCAGGGCGTGCGCGAGGCGATGGTCCGCGTCGGTGCCGAGGGGGACACCGCCGGCGCGATGATCCAGCTGCTCGCCCCGCTCGACGGCTCCTCCACGATCGCGACGTTCCTCGACCGCAACGGGCCGGGCATCCAGCAGCTCGCCTACCGGGTCACCGACCTCGAGGCCGTCTCGGCCGTGCTTCGCGCCCGCGGGCTCCGCCTGCTGTACGACGTGGCGAAACGCGGCACCGCCGGGTCGCTGGTCAACTTCGTCCATCCCAAGGACGCAGGCGGGGTCCTCGTCGAGCTGGTCGAGCCGGCACCGCCGGCCTGAGTCGCGACGCTGCGTACGCGACCACGAAGACCAGCAGACCCGGGACGAGCGTCACCTCGACCAGCCGAGGCACGCCGTCCGGCGACCCGATGCCGGCCAGCGGCTCCAGCTGTCCGTGGAAGGCGACCGCGACCTGGAGGGCCAGGCTGCCCAGGACCACCGCACGCTCCGGCTGTGGATCCCGCTCCGGGCGGTCGACGAACCCGAGCACGGCGTTGGTGAGGACGCAGAACGCGTAGTAGCAGGTCACCTCGACCAGCAGGGCCCAGCCGATCAGCAACGGGTCGGTCCACCGCTCACCGACGGCGAGAGCGCCGACGATGACGAGGGCGGCGATCGCGCTGGCTCCGAGGAACACCCCGCGGTCATGGCGGCGTACCCAGGCGGCCAGGGCGGCAGGTAGCACGTCACCCACCCAGTCGGTGCGTCGCTCCCGCCCGAGTCGCGACAGGTCGCGGACACCGAGCCAGGCCACGGCAGGGGACGCGGTCGAGAGCGCGGCGAGCGCCACGAGCAGGAGCGTCGTACGCCCGTCCCACGAGGAGCGGTGCTCGCGGAGCACGACGGCGACCCAGCAGACCACGGCGGTCGCGCCGACGAACGCCGTCAGCAGCACGCCGGCCTTGACCAGGTCTCTCGGTCGTCCGCCGTCTCCGCTCCCCCAGGGCAGCCGTCCGCCGACGGCCCGGACTGCGGTGACGACGAGCAGCATCGGCACGGCGAACACGGCGAGGGAGATCCATGCGTGGTACGGGTCGTCCTGCCACGGCGTGACCGCCATCAGGGACTTGTCCTGGGTGCAGAGCACGAGGAAGACCTCGAACAGCACGGCCAGCGCCATGGAGTACGCCGGGGACCGGCTCGCGCCACCGTGGTTCGCTTCCATGGTCACCATGCTGACGCGCGGCCGGCTCGCGAGGTGGGTCCGGCACACAACCTCCACCGTTTCTGCACAAGACGGCAGCAGGCGGACCGTCACCCGTCCCAAGGGGTAGCGTCTGGCCCATGACCAGCGAGCTCAGCCCCGACCAGTTGGAACGCCTGGCGAAGAGGGTCGAGGCCGACCCCACCGCCAGGATGATGCAGAACGCCCTCGCGGGCACCGATGTGGACAAGGTCGTCCTCGACCACTCGCGGACGCTGACGGTGCCGCGGTCGATGAGCCACCACCTCGACGACTGGGAGGCCACCGACCAGAAGCAGTCCGGGCGCTGCTGGATGTTCGCCGGCCTCAACCTGCTCCGCGTCGGCGTCGCGGCCCGCCTCGGCGTCAAGGAGTTCGAGTTCTCCCAGAGCTACGTGCAGTTCTGGGACAAGCTGGAGAAGGCGAACTTCTGGCTCGAGGCGATCCTCGCCACCGCCGACCGCGACATCGACGACCGCACCGTCGCGCACCTGCTGAGCAACACCGCCGAGGACGGCGGGCAGTGGAACATGTTCCTCGCCCTCGTCGCCAAGCACGGTCTGGTGCCCAAGGAGGTCATGCCCGAGACGGAGTCGTCGTCGAAGACCCACAAGCTCAACCGCGACATCTCCGCGGTGCTCCGGCGCGCGGCCCACGACCTGCGGCAGCGGCACCAGGCGGGTGCCTCCGCCGACGAGCTGGCGGAGGTCAAGGACGACGTGCTCGCGGCCGTCCACCGGATGCTGTGCCTGCACCTCGGTACGCCGCCCACGTCGTTCACCTGGCAGTGGCGCGACTCCGACAAGGGCTTCCACCGTGACGGTGAGCTCACCCCGCGCCAGTTCGTCGAGCGCTACGTGACGCTGCCGATCGAGGACTACGTCTGCGTGGTCCACGATCCCCGTCCCAGCAGCCCCTTCGGCCGGACCTTCACCGTCGAGCACCTCGGCAACGTCGTCGGGGCGCCGGAGGTGGTCTACCTCAACGTCGAGATGTCGCTGATCAAGCGGCTCGCGGCCGAGGCCCTGGCGGGCTCGGCCGACCGGCCGGCGGAGCCGGTGTGGTTCGGGTGCGACGTCGGGCAGATGCTCGACGGCGACCTCGGGCTGTGGCACGCCTCGCTCTTCGACTACGACGAGCTGTACGGCACGCGTGACCTGGGCCCGGTCCTGAGCAAGGCCGACCGGCTCCACCACCACGGCACCTCGATGACGCACGCGATGCTGCTGACCGGGGTCAACCTCGTCGAGGGACCCGGCGACACCCAGGTCCCGACCCGGTGGCGGGTGGAGAACTCCTGGGGCACCGAGAAGGCCGACAAGGGCTTCTGGACGATGGACGACTCGTGGTTCGACGAGTACGTCTTCGAGATCGCCGTCCCCCGCAGCGCGCTCCCCGAGGAGCTGCGAGGTGCGCTCGACCAGGAGCCGATCGTCCTTCCCGCGTGGGACCCGATGGGCGCCCTGGCGACACGCTGACGCGCCGTACCTCGGGCTGAGCCGTCGGTCACAGAACCTCCCCGGTCTCCGCACACTTCACTAGGGTGCCGAGCACGCCCCCTGTCGACGCGTGACACCCAGGAGACGAACCGTGCAGCAGATCCTCGAGGCCATCACGTCCGGGACCGCCACCGCCGAGGACTTCGCCGCGCTGGAGCTCCCCACGAGCTACCGGGCCGCCACGGTCCACCAGGACGAGGTCGACCTCTTCGAGGGGATGGACTCCAAGGAGAAGGACCCCCGGAAGTCCCTGCACGTCGACGAGGTGCCGGTGCCCGAGCTCGGCCCGGGCGAGGCCCTGGTCGCGGTGATGGCGAGCGCGATCAACTACAACACGGTCTGGACCTCGATCTTCGAGCCGCTGCCGACCTTCGCCTTCCTGCAGCGCTACGGCAGGCTCAGCCCGCTGACCAAGCGGCACGACCTGCCGTACCACATCGTCGGCTCCGACCTGGCCGGCGTGGTCCTGAAGACCGGCCTCGGCGTGCACGCCTGGAAGCCCGGCGACGAGGTCGTGGCCCACTGCCTGTCGGTCGAGCTCGAGGGCCCCGACGGTCACAACGACACGATGATGGATCCCGAGCAGCGGATCTGGGGCTTCGAGACCAACTTCGGCGGGCTGGCCGAGATCGCCCTGGTGAAGTCCAACCAGCTGATGCCCAAGCCCGCGCACCTGACGTGGGAGGAGGCCGCGTCGCCCGGCCTGGTCAACAGCACGGCGTACCGCCAGCTGGTCAGCCGCAACGGCGCCGGCATGAAGCAGGGCGACAACGTCCTGGTGTGGGGTGCGAGCGGAGGGCTCGGCGGCTTCGCGACGCAGTACGCCCTCAACGGCGGCGCGATCCCGGTGTGCGTCGTCTCCAGCGAGGAGAAGGCCGCGATCTGCCGCCGGATGGGCGCCGAGCTGATCATCAACCGCTCCGAGCGCGAGTACCGCTTCTGGAAGGACGAGCACACCGCCGACCCGAAGGAGTGGCGGCGGTTCGGCTCCGACATCCGCGAGCTCACCGGTGGCGAGGACGTCGACATCGTCTTCGAGCACCCGGGCCGCGAGACCTTCGGCGCCAGCGTGTACGCCGCTCGCAAGGGCGGCACGATCGTCACCTGCGCCTCGACCACCGGCTACCTGCACGAGTACGACAACCGCTACCTGTGGATGAGCCTCAAGCGGATCATCGGCTCGCACTTCGCCAACTACCGGGAGTCGTGGGAGGCCAACCGGCTGATCGCGAAGGGGATGATCCACCCGACCCTGTCGCGCACCTACCCGCTGGACGAGGTCGGCCAGGCGGCGCTCGACGTGCACCACAACCTCCACCAGGGCAAGGTCGGCGTGCTCTGCCTGGCCCCCGAGGAGGGTCTCGGGGTCCGCGACGACGAGAAGCGGTCCCGCCATCTGGACGGGATCAACGCGTTCCGCGGCGTCTGAGAATCGTCTCGACCGTCGTCCGGGCAGGTCACCCCGGCGTGTCGCAACTCCGGCCCCGCTGAAGGCGTCGTACGGGGTGGAAGTCGTTTCCGCGCATCGGCCAGACTGGACCCCAGTCGAGTCTCCGGGAGGAAGTCCGCACATGAGCGACCAGGGCCTGTCCATCTTCGACGAGCCGGAGGAGACCCCGAACGGGGACGAGGAGCCGACGCAGGTGATCGAGACCCGGGGCGACCCCGCAGCCACGGCCTCCCGGCCGAGGTCGGGAGCGAAGACCGCCACGAAGACGAGCTCGAGCTCGACCACGGAGCTGACGTCGGAGGTGCCCCCGCAGGTGGCCACGGACGACGCAGCAGCGAGCGAGCCCGAGCCGGTCGAGGAGCCGGCGACCGACCCCGAGCCGACCCGGCAGATCCCGGCCACCCCGCAACCCGCCGGCACCGCTCCGGTCGTTCCGGCGGCGCCCGCCGCTCCGGCCGCCACCCCGGCGCCGCGCGTCCTACCGCCGTCCGCCCCGACCCCGACGCAGACGCAGACGCCGGGGAGCCTCCCGGCGTTCGCGACCGTCCGGCGTGGCGGCTACGACAAGGCGGGGGTCGACACCGCGCTCCGTCAGCTCCTCCAGGACAAGGCCGGCGTGGCCTCCGCGCTCTCGGTCTCCGAGCAGCGCGTGAGCGAGCTGGAGGCCCAGCTCCGTCAGGTGCAGGACGAGCTCGCCGAGAACACCAACCCGACGTACGCCGGCCTGGGTGGGCGCGCGAGCGCGATGCTGCGACTGGCCGAGGAGGAGGCGTCGGAGATCCGCGAGGCCGGGCAGCGCGAGGCGGACGAGATCCGCGAGCTGGCGGCCCGCGACGCGACGCAGATCCGCGCCGAGGCCAGCCGCGAGGCCGACGACATGCGCATCGTCCAGCTCAAGGAGCTCGACGAGATGCGGGCGCGGGTGACCGCCGATGCCGAGCAGGAGCGCTCGCTGGCGATGGCCGAGGCCGAGGACGAGCGGGCCGCCGCGAAGCGGGAGAGCGACCAGATCCGGCTCGCCGCCCAGCAGGAGAGCAAGGAGATGCGCGTCAGCGCGACCCGGGAGGCCGAGCAGGTCCGCTCGGCCGCCGACCGCGAGGTCCAGGAGGCCCGGCGCACGCTGGCGGTCGAGCGCGAGCGGCTGGCCAAGGAGGCCACCGACCACCACACCAGCGCCACCGCCGAGACCAGCCGCCTGGTGGAGGAGGCCGAGCAGCGCGCGAACGCGGCCGAGGCGCGGGCCCGCGAGGCCACCGCCCAGGCCAACACACACCGTCAGCAGGCGCAGTCGGAGGCGGAGGCCCTGCTCGCCCGGGCCCGGCGCGAGGCGGAGCAGATCGTGGCGTCCGCGCGCACGCAGGCCGAGGCGATCACGGCCTCCGGGAACGCCGAGCACGAGCGCAACATCGCCGCCCTGAAGGCCGAGGTCGACCGGATGACCAAGCGCCGGGAGGCGATCTCCGCCCAGCTCGGCTCGCTGCGCGAGATGATGGCCGGCTTCGGCGACGACGAGAAGTGATGCCCCGCTGAGCCACGCGCGGGACGCCGGCTCCGGCCGCTCGGCGCGGCGGGCCACCATAATCGCCGCATGACCGACAGCGAGCCGCCGGCCGACGCCCCACCCCCCGCCGACGACGGCGAGAGCGAGGACGGCGAGGGCGGCGACGTCGCCACCGCCGACCGGCCGGCCTTCCTGCACGACCCGGACCGGCGGGCGGACGACCTCGGTGAGCCGGGGCGCCCCCTCAACTCGCGCTCCCCCTTCATGTGGGGGCTCTTCGGCGGGATCGGGGCCCTGGTCGCGCTCTGGATCGGGCTGATGGTGGTCCGGATCAGCGGCGTGCTCGTGCTGGTGGTGGTCGCGCTCTTCCTGGCGGTCGGGCTCAACCCTGCGGTCGAGTTCCTGATGCACCGCGGGATGAAGAGGTCGTGGGCCGTGCTGTGCGTGATCTCCGGCGTGATCCTGGTCTTCGCCGGCTTCCTCACCATCCTGGTCCCGATCATCAGCCACCAGGTCACCGAGATCGGCAACAACCTGCCCGGCTGGTTCGACAAGCTCCAGCAGAACGAGCAGATCCGGAAGTTCGACGACAAGTACGACGTCACCAGCAAGGTCGAGGACTACGTGAAGTCGGGCGCCTGGGCCAAGAAGGCCTTCGGCGGCGCGGTCGGCGTCGGGCTGGCGATCCTCGGTGCCCTGCTGAACGCGTTCGTGGTGGTCGTGCTCACGCTCTACTTCCTGGCCTCGCTGCCGTCGATCAAGCAGGCGGCGTACTCCCTGGCCCCCGCCACCCGGCGTGAGCGCGTCTCGCTGCTCGGCGACCGGATCCTGCGCAACATCGGTGGCTACGTGTCGGGAGCGTTCGTGGTCGCGATGTGTGCCGGCCTCAGCACGCTCGTCTTCCTGTTCATCGTCGGGCTGGGGAGCTACGCCGTCGCGCTGGCCATGGTGGTGGCGCTGCTCGACGTCATCCCGATGATCGGGGCGACGATCGGCGCGGTCATCGTCTGCGCGATCGCGTTCGCGACCGACGTCCGGACCGGGATCATCGCGGTGATCTTCTACATCGCCTACCAACAGGTCGAGAACTACGTCATCTACCCGAAGGTGATGTCCCGGTCGGTGGAGATCCCGGGTGCGCTGACCGTCGTCGCCGCCCTGGTCGGCGGCACCCTGCTCGGCGTGGTCGGGGCGCTCCTGGCGATCCCGACGGCGGCGTCGCTCCTGCTGCTGGTCAAGGAGGTGTTCCTGCCCAGACAGGAGGCCCGCTGACGCGGGCCGACCCTCGTCCGGTGCCGGCCACCTGGCACACTCGCCGCCATGAGCTCGTGCTGCTCCCCCGGGCGGCCCGCGGGCGGTTCGTCGGAGGCGGAGCGCGCCTCCGAGCAGCGCCCGGCGGCGGCCGCCGCCCCCGAGCCGGCCCTGGCCACGGTCCCGGCCGGCGGCTTCGTGATGGGGACCGACGACCCGCGTGGGTACGCCGACGACGGGGAAGGGCCGCCCCACCCGGTCGAGCTCGAGACCTTCCGGATCGGGGTCCACACCGTCACCAACGCCGACTTCGCCGCGTTCGTCGACGACACGGCGTACCGCACCACGGCCGAGGAGCTGGGCACGTCGTTCGTCTTCGCCGGGCTGCTGCCGCGCGACTTCCCGCCGACCCGGGCCGTCGCGGCGGCGCCCTGGTGGCGTGAGGTGCCCGGAGCCGACTGGAGCCACCCGGAGGGGCCGGGGTCGTCGCTGGACCGGCGGCAGTCCCACCCCGTCGTCCACGTCAGCTGGTACGACGCGGCCGCGTACTGCGACTGGTCCGGCCTGCGGCTCCCCACCGAGGCGGAGTGGGAGCGCGCGGCCCGGGGTGGCGAGGAGGGGCACCACTTCCCCTGGGGCGACGACCGCGAGCCGGGCGGGCAGCACCGGATGAACGTGTTCCAGGGGCGCTTCCCCGAGCGCGACACCGGCGACGACGGCTGGGTCGGCACCTGCCCCGTCGGCAGCTACCCCGCGAACGGCTTCGGGCTCTTCGAGACGACCGGGAACGTCTGGGAGTGGTGCTCCGACTGGTTCTCCCCCGACTCCTACCGCCGTGCGCCGCTCCGGTCACCGGTCGGCCCGCGCAAGGGCGTCACCCGGGTGCTGCGCGGCGGCAGCTACCTGTGCCACGAGAGCTACTGCTGGCGCTACCGGGTCGACTCACGCAGCGCCAACACCCCCGACAGCACTGCCGGGAACGTCGGCTTCCGCGTGGCCGCCGACGCGTAGGTCACGGACCCGGCACGGCCGGCGTCACCGAGGTCGGGCGAGCTGCCAGACGCCGGGCGTGGTCTTGGTCATCAGCCCCTCGGCGATGAGGGCCACCCGGGCGCGCCGGGCGGCGTACCTCCAGCGCAGCTCGCCCTCGGGCGTCGTCTCGCTGTCCGCCTCGCGCAGCCGGTCCGCGACCAGGACCTCGAGCTCCGAGAACAGCTCGTCGGCCTCCAGCTCGCCCCCGGCCCCCTCCAGCACGCTGAGGATGAACGGCTTGAACACGTCGGGCGGCGTCCACCGTCGGTTCACCGGCTTCGGCGGGGACGCGGACGATCGGGTCGCGGCGGCCGGACGCCGCGCCGGCTTCGGTGGTGCCTTGACGGCCTTCTTCGCCGGGGCCGGAGGCGGCTGGCCGTGCACGCACTGTGACCTCGGGAGATCGCACAGCTCGCAGTAGTCCTCGGTCGCACTCATCGCCACCCAACCTAGCCAAGCCACGACCACATCGGGCTCGCGACCCGACCGTGCGCCCGCGCGGCTTGCGCGGGCGCACGACGACGGGGGGCTTCGTCAGGCCGCCACGAGCTCGTCGGCCTCGGTCTCGCTCGACTCGCCCTCGACCTCGTCGACCGCCGGCGCCGACGGCTTGGTCAGCAGCGCGGCCCCCACGCCCAGGGCGGCCACGAGCGCCGCTGCCGCGATCCAGAAGGCGAGGTGGTAGCCACCGACGAGAGCGTCGGTGGTGCTGTGCCCGGCCGCGGCCAGGGTCTGGCTGCGGGTGTTGGACAACGTGGCGAGCACGGCCAGGCCGAGCGCCCCGCCGACCTGCGCGGTCGCGTTGACCAGCCCCGACGCCAGCCCGGTCTGGTCCGGCGCCACGCCGGTCATCGCGAGTCCGGCGACGGCCGGGAAGGAGGTGCCCGCCCCGAGCCCGAGCAGGGTCAGCGCCGGGAAGAGCCGGGTGGTGTAGCCGGCGTCCGCGGGCGCGACGGCCAGCAGGGCGAGGCCCGCAGCCATCAGGCCCAGACCCACCAGCGAGACGGACCGGGGTCCGAAGCGGGTGATCAGCTTCTCGGAGTACCTCACCGACAGGGTGCCCATGGCCACCGTCACCGGAAGGAACGCCAGCCCGATCTGCAGGGCGTCGTAGTGCCGGACGTTCTGCAGGTAGAGCGTGCCGAGGAAGAACGAGCCGAACATGCCCGCGGCACCGAGCACCTGGATCACGTTGGCTCCGACGAGGTTGCGGGAGCGGAACAGCGACAGCGGCATCAACGCGTTCCGCGCGTACGCCTGGCGGAGCACGAAGCCGGCCAGCAGCGCGAGGCTGAGGGTGCCCAGGCCCAGCGTCGACCCCGCGGTCCAGCCGTCCTCGGCGGCGGGCTTGACCAGCGTGTAGACGCCGAGCATCAGGGCGGCCGTCACGAGGGTCGCGCCGAGCACGTCGGCACCCTGCGCGAACCCGAGCCCGGCGTCCTTCTCGACCAGTCGGATCGCGGCCAGCGCGACCGCCGCACCCACGGGCACGTTCACGAAGAAGACCCAGTGCCAGCTGACGGCCTCGGTGATCACCCCGCCCGCCAGGAGGCCGACGGCGCCGCCCGCCGACGCGACGAAGGCGAAGACGCCGATGGCCTTGGCCTGGTCGCGGGGCTCCGGGAACATCCGGACGATCATCCCGAGCACCACGGCCGAGGTCAGCGCGCCGCCGGCGCCCTGGAGGAACCGCGCACCGACCAGCATCTCCTGGCTCGTCGAGAACCCGGCGGCGGCGGAAGCCGCGGTGAACATCGCGAGGCCGGTCAGGAAGATGCGTCGCCGTCCGGCGAGGTCCCCCAGCCGGCCGGCCAGCAGGAGCAAGCCGCCGAAGGCGATCAGGTAGGCGTTGACGACCCACGCCAGCCCGGAAGGGCTGAAGTGCAGGTCGTCCCGGATGGACGGCAGCGCCACGTTCACGATCGTCGCGTCGAGCACGATCATCAGCATGCCGCCGCAGAGCACGTACAAGGCGATCCAGCGAGAGCGGTCAGTAGTCGTCATGAGAAGGACGCTAGGGCAGGACAGTCACTCTTGACAAGTGTTTGGTCCTAAAAAGTGACTATGTGGTATCGTGAGGTGCATGGCGACGAAGAGGACGTACGAGGACTCCTGCGGCGTGGCCCACGGGCTGGAGCTGGTCGGCGAGAGGTGGGCCATGCTGGTGGTGCGCGAGCTGATGCTGGGTGCCAAGCGCTTCGGCGACCTCAAGGACGATCTGCCGGGCATCAGCGCCAACGTCCTCTCGCACCGGCTCGACGAGCTGGAGCAGGCGGGCCTGGTGACCCGGCACAAGCTGCCGAAGCCCGCCGCCGTCTGGGTCTACGACCTCACCGACTGGGCACGCGAGCTGGAGCCGGTGCTGCAGTCGTTCGGCCGCTGGGCCGCGCGCGACCCCCACCACCGCAAGGACCTCCACTTCGGCGTGACGTCGCTGGTGCTCTCGCTGCGGACGAACTTCGACCCGTCCCGAGCAGACGGCGTGAACGTGACCGTGCAGCTCCGGCCCGACGACGCCGCCCTGGTGGCGCGCGTCGCCCGCAAGAAGCTCAGCGTCGACCCCGGCGAGGCGACCGAGCCGGACGCGACGATCAGCGGGAGCCCCCGGATGTTCGCGTCGGTCGTGTACGCCGGCCGACCCCTCGCCGACGCCGTCCAGGCCGGCGACCTCGTGGTCGATGGCGACGAAGCGGCCGCCGAGCTGTTCCTGTCGCTGTACACGCTGCCGCCCGCCGTCGGCAGCGTCGCCTGACCGGCGGTTCCCGCCCGGTGGTCCGAGACCTCAGGGCTCGGCGCGCTCCGGTCGCTCCCGCACCGACGGGTAGCGGGCGCTCGCCTCGATCTCGCCGAGGTCGAGGTGGTTGCGGATGTAGCGCCGCGAGGCGTCGTACGGCGGGGCGTAGTCCCACGACGTCCGCCGGCCCCGCCCGAGTGCGTCGACCACGGCGCGCCGGCGTCGCTGGCTCAGGCGCACCTCACGGTCGATGCGCTCGAGGTCCCAGCGGCGGCCGACCTCGGCGCGGAGCTCGGCGAGCACCTCGGCGGCGGCCGGGTCGTCCACGCGGTCGTTCCGCTCGAGCGGGTCCGTGGCCAGGTCGTAGAGCTGGTCGGGGTCGGCCGGCGAGTGGACGAGCTTCCACGATCCCCGCCGCACCATGACCAGCGGAGCGATCGCTCCCTCGGCGAGGTACTCGGCGACGACCGTCTCGCGCTCGTCGTGCTCCCCGCGGAGCAGCGGCAGCAGGCTCTCGGCGTCCAGGTCCGCGAGCTCGTCGGCGCGGTCGTCACCTCCGGCGATGCCCACCAGCGTCGGCAGCAGGTCCATCGTCGACACCGGCGAGGCGACCCGTGCCGGCGCGAAGCGACCGGGGGCGGAGACCACCAACGGGACCCGGACCGAGCCCTCGAAGAAGCTCATCTTGTACCAGAGCCCGCGCTCCCCCTGCATGTCGCCGTGGTCGCTGGTCAGGATCACGACGGTGTTCTCCAGGCGTCCGGTGACGCGGAGGATCTCCAGCAGCCGGGCGAGGTGGTCGTCGACGAAGGAGACGGCCCCGAGATAGGCGTGCCGGGCGGCCCGGACCATGTCGTCGGTGAGCTCGACGTCGTCCATCGCGCAGACGCGGCGCAGCCGTTCCTCGTGCGGCGTGCTGATCGACGCGTCGTACCCGTACGCCGGCATCGGCACGTCCTCGTCGCGGTACCGGTCCCAGTACTCCTGGGTGATCGCGTACGGGTCGTGCGGGTGGGTGAACGAGACGACGAAGCAGAACGGCCGCTCGTCCCCCGACCGGATGTGCTCGAACAGGCCGCGCTCCGCGGCGTGCGCCACCTCGTCGTCGAAGTCGAGCTGGTTGGTGCGGACGCACGTGCCGGCCTCGGTGACCGACGACATGTCGTGGTACCAGTGCGGTCGCTCCGTGGTCCCCCAGTCCGGCGTCCAGTCGTAGTCGGCCGGGTAGATGTCGGTGGTCAGCCGCTCCTCGAAGCCGTGCAGCTGGTCGGGACCGCAGAAGTGCATCTTCCCCGAGAGCGCCGTCCGGTAGCCCCGGCTGCGCAGGTGGTGGGCGAAGGTCGGGATCTCCGAGGAGAAGCCCGCAGCGTTGTCGTAGCACTGGGTGCGCGACGGCAGCAGCCCCGTCATCAGGGCGCCCCGCGCCGGCGTGCAGAGCGGGCTGGCGGTGTAGGCGTTCTCGAACACCACGCCGTCCTCGGCCAGCGCGGCCATGGCCGGCGCCTGCGTGACCTTGTTGCCGTGGAAGGGCATGGCGGCGGTCGTCAGCTGGTCCGCCACCACGATCAGGATGTCGGGCCGGTCGGCAGCGGTCACGCGGTGGGCTCTGGCTCGGCCGACCGGCCGATCGTGCCGTCGGTGTGCTCGACGTTCTCCTGCGCCTCGCTGACCGCCGTCTCGAGCGACGGGGTGTCGGAGATCAGGTGTCGCGTGTACTCCTGCTGCGGGTTGGCCAGCATCCCCGCGGTCTCGCCGTACTCCACGATGCTGCCGTCCGCGAGGACCGCGACCTTCTGCGCGATCGAGCGCACCAGCGGCAGGTTGTGGGTCACGAACACCATCGAGAGGCCGAGCTCGCGCTGCAGCTCGCCGAGAAGCTCGACGATCGCGGCCTGCACGCTGACGTCGAGCGCGGAGGTGATCTCGTCGCAGATCAGGATCGAGGGCTTGGAGATCAGGGCGCGGGCGATGGCGACGCGCTGGCGCTCGCCGCCCGAGCACTGGTCCGGGTAGCGACGCGCGTAGCTGGCCGACAGCGAGACCTGCTCGAGCATCTCGCCGACCATGGTCTCGGCCTTCTTGCCCGACGCGATGTCGAACACCCCGAGCGGCTGGCCGACGGACTCGCCGATGGTCTTGCGCGGGTTCAGCGAGCCGTAGGGGTTCTGGAAGATGTACTGGATCTGACGGCGTACGTCGGTGCTGCGCGCCCGCGCCGACTTGGCCAGCTCGGTGTCCCCGAGCCGGATCGAGCCGGTCCAGTTGCTGTGCAGACCGGCGATGGAGCGCGCGGTCGTGGTCTTGCCGGAGCCGGACTCGCCGACGACGGCCAGGATCTCGCCCTTCTCGAGGGTCATGTTGATCGAGTGCAGCACCTCGAGGGAGCCGTAGTACCCCACGACGTTGTCGATGGTGAGCACGGGCTTGTCGCTCTCGGGCTCGGGGAGGGCGACCGGGTCGCCGTACTCCGCCTGGGTGAACGTGACCACCTCGTGCGCCTTGATGCAGCGCGCCGTGTGGCCGGCCTTCACCTCGACGGGCTCCGGCATCGCGACCTCGCACTCGTCGATGCGCAGGCTGCAACGCGGCGCGAACGAGCAGCCCTGCGGGCGCTTGCCCGGGGACGGCGCGTGGCCGGGGATGCCGACCAGGCTGCGGCCGCCCGCCAGCCGCGGGATCGCGCCGACCAGACGCCGCGTGTAGGGGTGGGCGGCGGAGTCGAAGAGCTCGTCCGCGGGACCGAGCTCGACGATGCGGCCGGCGTACATCACCGCGACGCGGGTCGCGACCGCGGCCACCACCGCCAGGTCGTGCGTGACGTAGAGGGCGGCGACGTCGTGCGCCGTCGCGAGATCGCGCACGGTGGCCAGGACGGTCGACTGGGTCGTCACGTCGAGCCCGGTCGTGGGCTCGTCGAGGATGATCAGGCTCGGCCGGTTGGCGAAGGCCATGGCCAGGCCGACGCGCTGCTGCTGTCCGCCGGAGAGCTGGTGCGGGTAGCGGCGCAGGTACGCCGGGTCGTCCGAGAGGGCGACCTCGCGCATCATCTCGGCCAGCCGCTCGTCGTTGGCCTTGCCGTCCGTCTGCCCGTGCGCCTCGAGCACCTCGCGCAGCTGGGTGCCGATCCGCAGGGCCGGGTTCAGCGAGGAGGCGGGATCCTGCGGCACGTAGGACACCCGGGACCCCCGCAGCCGGCGTAGCTCCGAGTCGCCCATCTGCAGGATGTCCTGGTCGCCGAGCATGACCGTGCCGCCGGCGATCCGCAGGCCGCGACGAGCGTGTCCGAGCAGGGCCAGCCCGACCGTGGTCTTGCCCGAGCCCGACTCACCCACGACGCCGAGCACCTCGCCGGGAGCGATCTCGAACGACGCGTCGGGGACCACGGCGACGCCGCGCGTGGTCTCGATCCGCAGGTTGCGGACCGTGACGGCAGCCCGGCCTCCGGTGGACGAGCCCTGCAGGTCGGGCAGCTGGTCGGTGGTCATTCGTCTCCCCGTTCCCGGTCGATGCCGGCGGCGGTGCGAGCGATGCCGTCACCGATCAGGCCGGTGCCCATGGTCAGCAGGGCGATGGCCAGGATCGGCAGCAGGGCACCCCAGGGTTCGTAGGCCAGAGCGCCCTGGTTCTTCTGGATCATGATGCCCCAGTTGGCGGCGTCCGGGTTGGCGGCCAGGCCCAGGAACGCCAGGGCCGAGATCACCGCGATGGAGTAGGTCAGACGCAGGGTCGCCTCCACCATCATCGGGCCGAGGATGTTGGGCAGCAGCTCACCGAAGAGGATCCGGACCCGCGAGAGCCCCATCGCCTCCGTGGCTCCGATGAAGTCCCGCTCGACGACCGGCTGGGCGGCTCCGCGGGCGACGCGGGCGACGCGTGGAGCGGTGGTCAGGGCGATCGCGAAGATGATCACCCAGTTCTTGGCGCCCACGAGGCTGACCGCCACCAGGGCGAGCATGATCTGCGGGAACGCCATGATCACGTCCATCAGGCGCATCAGCACGTCGTCGAGGGCGTTGCGCGCGTACGCCGCGACCAGCCCGATGATCACGCCGAGGATCACGCCGATGGCCGTCGAGACCAGCGCGATGATCAGGATGCTGCGGCCGCCGTACAGGAAGCGGCTCAGCACGTCGTAGCCGAGGTAGTCGGTGCCGAAGACGGTGCCGCTGGCGGTGCCGGACGTGAACGGCTTGTTGATGAACTCCGTGGCCCCGTGCGGCGCCACGAGCGGACCGACCAGCGCGATCAGCACCAGGACGAGGGTGAGGACCGCCCCGATGCGCGTGCGCCACAGCCGCAGGGAGCGCGCCAGCAGCGCCGTGGACCGGACCGCGGGCGTCGGGGTGTCGACCCCCTCGGCGAGGGCGGGCGCGGATTCTGTCTGGCTCATGATCCGGCCCTCACAGTCGTGTCCGCAGTCGGGGTGTCACCAGGATGGTCGCCACGTCGGCGAGCAGGTTCAGGACGACGTACACGGCCGCGATCAGCATCGCGAGCGCCTGGACGACCGGGATGTCGTGGTTGTTCACCGCGTCCACGAGCGCGAGCCCGATCCCGGGATAGTTGAACACCGACTCGATGACGACGACGCCGCCGGCCAGGTAGGCGAGGTTGATCGCGATCACCTGGAACACGGGCCCGATGGCGTTGGGCAGCGCGTGCCGGATCAGCACGGTGCGCTCCGGCAGCCCCTTGAGCCGCGCCATCTCGATGTAGTCGCTCTCCAGCACCTCGATCATCGAGGCGCGCATGATCCGCGAGACGTACGGCGCCACCGCGATCACCAGGGTGGCCACCGGCATCACCAGCTCGTCGGGGTAGTCCCACGCATGGGTGCCGGGCGGGACCGGGCTGATCGACGGCAGCAGGTGGAACACGTTGGTCGACAGCAGGATCACCAGCAGCACCGCGACCACGAACTCGGGCAGCGCCGCCAGCACCAGCATCAGGTTGGAGGTGACGGTGTCGAAGGCCTTCTCGCGCCGCAGGGCGGCGTACGAGCCGATCGCGATCGAGATCGGCACCGAGATCACCGCGGCCAGGACCACGAGCACCGCGGAGTTCGCGATGCGCGACCCGAGCACCGACGTCACCGGCTGGGACGACGCCAGCGAGATCCCGAGGTCTCCGTGCAGGAGGCCACCGAGCCAGTGGAAGTACTGGCCGACCTTGGAGCTGTCGAGGTGCAGCTGCTTCTGCAGTGCGGCCAGCCGGTCCGGGGTCGCGTCGCGGCCCAGGATCGCCCGGGCCGGATCACCCAGGAGCTGGGTCGAGACGAACACGATGATCGAGACCAGCAGCATCACCAGGAGCCCGAGCAGCAGCCTCCGGACGATGAAACCGGCGATCCCTCCGCCGCGCAGGAACTTCATCGGCGGCGCCCGTCCTCAGGCGAACCAGATGGTGCGGAACCCGTGCCCGAAGCCCGCCAGGTTCAGCGTGCCCTTGCTGGGCGTGAGTCCCGCGACCTTCGTGGAGTGCCCGTCGATGAGGCTGTTGAAGTAGGGGATGATGTAGCCCCCGGTGTCGTACTCCGCCTTCTGCATCTGCTGCTCGATCTCCACGCGCTTGGCGGAGTCGGTCTCGGCGAGCGCCTGCTTGTACAGGTCGCCGAAGTCCGACCCCTCGCCCGACTTCGGCGGCCAGTGGGTCTCGTTGTACGGCGAGGTCGGGAGCGAGCCCTGCTGCACCTGGTTGAGGTAGCCACGGGTGCCCCAGAAGTCGACCGAGAACGCGAGCTTGAGGTAGGAGTCGCCGTAGTAGTTGGGGTCGTTCTTCACGGTGATGTTCACCCCGGCGGCCTTGGCCTGCGAGGCGAAGACGCTGGCGAGCTCGACCATGCCGGACGCGCCGTTGGTGGTGTGCAGGTCGACCGAGAGGCCTTCCTTGCCGGCCGACTTCAGCAGGGACTTCGCCTGGTCGATGTCCTGCTCGCGCTGCGGGAGGTCCTTGCTGTAACCCTCGTCGAACGGCGAGTAGAGGTCGTTGGCGATCTGCCCGTAGCCCGACCCGATCTGGTCGAGGATCTGCTGCCGGTCGATGATCAGCCGCATCGCCTGGCGGACCTTCGGGTCGTTGAACGGCGCCATGTCGATCGCCATGCAGATCGGGATCCAGCCACCGGTCTGGGAGATCAGCGCCTCGACGCCCGACGACTTCACGGCGTTCACCTGGTTGGCGGGCAGATCGGTCATCGCGTCGATCTGGCCACCCTTCAGCGCGTTGATCTGCGCGGTCGAGTCGCTGAAGTCGGTGATCGTCACGGTGTCGAAGTACGAGTCGCGCCAGTAGCCGTCGTAGCGCTCGTGCTTGCTCTCCTGGCCGGGCGTGAAGCTGACCAGCTTGTAGGCACCGGTGCCGACCTGCGTCTTGACGTCGCCCTTGAACGCCTCGTACCCCACCGGCACCATGCCGAAGGTGTAGCTGGCGAGGGTCTGCGGGATCGTGGAGTCCGCGCTGAGCAACGGCAGCCGGACGGTCTTGTCGTCGAGCTTCTTGAGGCCCTTGATGTCCATGGTCGCCGTGGCGGCGAACCCGGTCAGGCCGTTCTTCTGCGTGCCGATCCGCTGCAGCGAGTAGATGACGTCGTCGGCCGTCAGCGGCTTGCCGTTCTGGAAGGTGATGCCGTCCTTGAGCTTGATCGTGTACTGCTTCGGGTTGTCGGCCTCGACGCTCTCGGCCAGGCCGGTCGTCTTGAGCTGGTAGTTGTCGTCGAACTCCAGGAGCGTCTCGAACGCCGTGACGAGCCGCGCCTGGTCGGGCTTGGTCACGATGTTCTGGCCGTCCATCATGTCCTTGGAGCCACCACCGGTGACGCCCAGCCGGAAGTCGCCGCCCTTCTTCGGCGTACCCGCGGCGCCGGTGTCACCACCCGAGGGAGCCGGCGCACTGCCACCGCCACAGGCCGCCAGCGCGCCCGCCATGACGACGCCGCCGCCACCCATGACCAGGCCTCGCCTCGATGGCACCCACAGGTTGTCGAAGGGCCTCTCGGGCCTTTCGGTGACCTGCCAGCGCTGCTCTCCGGATTCGGTCATGGGGCCCCGCCCTCCACTCGCCGGGCTGCCGTGCTGCCACCGTGTCGGTGGGGCCGCGCTCCGGGCGTTCACATGATGAATGCAGGGTTCACATGTGTGTCAAGCATTCCGCGCCGAAATGAGCGCCTGGGATGATATTGCAACCAGCATTTCTGGGGTGAGGCCGAGAAAGGGTGCGCCATGAGCAACAAAGGCCTCTTTTCGGATCTCGACACCTTTCGCGAACCCCAACGCGGCTTCCACCATCTCGAGGTCCCGACACCGGACCCACGACCCTGGCAGACGGGTCTTCGGCCTCTGGACGCGACGGTCGCCGGAGCCGGTCGCGAGATGTCGATGGCCGCCTTCCTGGACCTCACGTCGGCGACGTCGTTGGTCGTCGTCGTGGACGGCGTGCTGGTGCACGAGTGGTACGCCGCCGGGGTCACCGCAGACGACCGGTTGCTCGGCAACTCGGCGACGAAGTCGGCCCTCGCGGTGCTCACCGGTGTCGGGGTGACGAGCGGCCGGCTGCCCGATCTCGACGCGCCGGTCACCGACCATCTCCCGGAGCTGGCCGAGAGCGGCTACCGGTCCGTGACCGTTCGGCAGGTCCTCACGATGACCAGCGGCGTCGGCTGGGTCGAGGACTACCACGACCCCGACAGCATCGCGACGCGGATGATCGGCCGGTGGCGCGAGGGCCGGGGCGACCTCCGGTCGGTGCTGCGGGAGATGCCGGCCGGGGACCCGCCCGGCAGCCGCTACACCTACTGCAGCCCCGACTCGATGGTGCTCGACTGGGTGCGCGAACGCGTCACCGGCCAGACCTTCGCCGAGGCGATGGCCGGGCTGTGGCGAGCCGTCGGCGCCGAGCAGCCGGCCGTGGTCGGGCTCGACGCGCCCGCTGAGCAGGGCGGCGTGGCGATGGCGGCGGCGGCGCTGGCGGTGACCGCGCGCGACTGGGCGAGGATCGGCTGGCTCCAGGTCGACGGACGGTGGGACGGCGAGCAGGTCGTCGACCCCGCGTGGGTCGACGCGAGCAGCCGTCCGGAGCAGAGCTTCCTGCGCCCCGGCCGGCTGCCGAGCACGATCACGACCCACGCCGGCTTCGGCTACCACTGGTGGCCGGTCACCGACGACGGCTCCCGGGTGACCGCCGACGGCATGCGCGGCCAGTTCGTGTACGTCGACCGACCACGTCGCACCGTCGTGGTGAAGACGTCCGCCTGGCCCTACGAGGACCCCTGGTGGGACCGCCAGTGCCGCGACCTGTCCTACCTCGCCTTGCCCGCCATCGCCGAGGCTGCTGCGGCGGCGTCCGGCCGGGACCGTGACTGACCGTTCGTTCAGACTCTCCTGCCGGAACGGTTCCCCCCATGTCACCATGTGCCGGTGGTCACCGATCCCGTCGGGGATGAGGGGGTGGACGCCGGCCTTCCGGCCCGTGTCCAGTCGGTCGACCGCGCGCTGCGACTCCTCGAGGTGGTGGCGGCGACCGCCCCGCGCGGCGAGACCGTGACCGTGCTCGCCTCCCGGTGCGACATCAACCGGGCGACCGCCTGGCGACTCCTCGGCACTCTCGAGGCGCGGGGGCTCGTGGAGCGCGACCCGTCCACCAACCACTACCGGATCGGCCTCGCCATGATCCGGATGTCGGCCTCGGCCGGCTACGACGGGCTGGTCCGGCGTACCCGGCACATCCTCGAGCGGGTGTCCGAGAAGACCGGTGAGACCGCCGACCTCGCCGTCGCCGGGCAGCACGGCGTGACCTACGTCGGCGAGGTGGCGCCACCCTCGGTGATGGCGATCAACTGGGTCGCCCGCGAGGTGCCGCTGCATGCGACGTCGACCGGCAAGGCGTTCCTCGCCTGGCTGCCGGAGGACGAGGTGCGCGGCCTGCTCGACCTGCCGCTCCCCCGCTACACCGACAGCACGCAGACCGACCCCGAGCAGCTGATGGCCGAGCTCGCCGAGATCCGCGAGCGCGGGTACGCCGAGTGCGCGGGCGAGCTCGAGCCGGCCCTCTTCGGCGTCTCGGCCCCGATCCTCAACACCGACGAGCGCCCGCTCGGCGTCTTCAGCATCTGGGGCCCGGTCAGCCGGGTCCCGGTGTCCCGCTTCGAGGAGCTCGGGCCGCTCGCGGTGGAGGCCGCCGAGGAGGTCCGCGAGGCCCTGCTCGGCTGACCGCTCGGAACCACCTCGGTCATCCTGACTGATTGTTCAGTTTGGTCCGCGTGGGCCCTTGACAACCGGGGCCACACCGGAGAACCGTTTCAGATGGTGCGATGACCGTTCGCATCGTGGAACGAGCCGCGCCCGCCGAGACGAGCCGCGGGACCCGAGGAGGAGCAATGCCGGCACGCAAGGTCATCATCACCTGCGCGGTGACCGGGTCGGCCCACACCCCGACCATGTCGCCGAACCTCCCCTACACGGTGGAGGACGTCGTCGACCAGTCGGTCGCGGCCGTCGAGGCCGGCGCCGCGATCATCCACCTCCATGCGCGCGACCCGAAGGACGGCCGCCCGACGGCCGAGCCGGCGGTGTTCCTGGACTACCTCAAGGGCATCAAGGACTCGACCGACGCGGTCGTCTCGATCACCAGCGGTGGCGGCACCGGGATGACCGTCGACGAGCGCCTCCGCGTCATCTACGAGACCCGGCCCGAGCTGTGCACGCTCAACCTCGGCACGTTCAACTACGGCAGCTTCCCGATGATCCCGAAGTACGCCGGCTCCTGGAAGTTCGACTGGGAGGAGCCCTACCTCGAGAGCACCCGCGTCGAGCCGTTCGTGAGCACGTTCGCCGACATCGAGACGATGCTCACCGACGTCCGCAAGCAGACCGGGTCGCGCTTCGAGTACGAGGCCTACGACATCGGCCACCTCTACACGCTCGCCTACTACCTCGACGCGGGCCTCGTCGAGCCGCCGATCTTCCTGCAGACGATCATGGGCGTGATGGGTGGCATCGGCGCCGAGCGTCGAGCACCTCGCTCACATGCGGTCGACGGCCGACCGCCTGCTCGGCGATGCCTACGAGTGGTCGGTGCTGGGCGCCGGTCGCCACCAGTTCGAGATGATCACGGCGTCCGCGGTGATGGGCTCGCACGTGCGGGTCGGGCTCGAGGACGGGCTGTTCATCGGACGCGGCCAGCTCGCCGAGTCGAACGCCGAGCAGGTCGCCAAGATCCGCCGGATCCTCAGCGAGCTGTCCATCGAGATCGCGACGCCCGACGAGGCGCGCCAGATCCTCGGCCTCAAGGGTCTCGACCAGGTCGGCTGGTGAGCGGCCGCGTCCGGCCGGACGCGGTCGGGACGGTCACGGTCGTCGGCACCGGCGTCATCGGTGGCGGGTGGGCGGCGCACTTCCTGCGTCGCGGGTACGACGTCGTCGCGTGGGATCCCGGCCCCGACGCCCGGAGCCGACTCTCCGGTCTGCTCGACACGGCGTGGCCGTCCTTGGAGCGCCTCGGGCTGAGCCTCGGCGCCGGCCGCGACCGGCTCCGCTGGGCCGACACCCTCGAGGAGGCGCTGGCCGACACCCACTTCGTCCAGGAGTCCTCCCCCGAGGTGCTCGACGCCAAGGTGGCCCTGCTCGCCGAGATCGACCGGCTCGCCGACCCGGAGGTCGTGGTCGCCTCGAGCACGTCGGGGCTGCTGATGAGCGACATGGCCGTGCGCTGCGACCACGCGGACCGGTTCCTCGTGGGTCATCCGTTCAACCCGCCGTACCTGATCCCGCTCGTCGAGGTCGTCGGCGGCCGCGACACCGACCCGGACGTCGTGACCTGGGCCGAGGCGTTCTACACCGCCGCCGGCAAGACCGCGCTGACGATGGAGCAGGAGGTGCCCGGCTTCGTCGGCAACCGGTTACAGGAGGCGCTGTGGCGCGAGGCGCTGCACATGGTCAGCTCCGGGGAGGCGACGGTGCAGCAGATCGACGACTCCATCGCCCACGGCCCGGGTCTGCGGTGGGCGATCATGGGGCCGATGCTGACCTTCCACCTCGCCGGCGGCCCGGGTGGGATGGGGCACATGCTCGACCACTTCGGTCCCGCCCTGCTCGAGCCCTGGACCCGGCTGGAGGCTCCACCGCTCACCCCCGAGCTGCGCGACCGGGTCGTCACCGGCGCGGTCGAGGAGGCCGGCGGCCGCTCGGTCGCCGAGCTCGAGCGGCGGCGTGACGCGTTCCTCGTCGACCTGCTCCTCCTGCTCGAGCGGCATCGGAACGGCGATGCCTGAGGCGGGGGTCGAGACCGGGCAGGAGACCGGGCCCGCGACCGGCGCGCCTTTCACGGCGTACCGGGAGCAGGTGCGTCCGGAGTGGCTCGACTACAACGGCCACCTGCACGACGCGAGCTACGCGGTGGTGCTGAGCGACGCGCACGAGCTGCTCTTCGAGACCCTCGGCCTCAGCGCCGACTACCGGTCGAGCCACCACGCCTCGATGTTCACCGTCGAGACGCACCTCCGGTTCCTGGCGGAGTGCTCCGCCGGTCAGACGCTGACGGCGTCGACGACGTTGGTCGAGGCCGACACCAAGCGGATGCGGCTCCACAGCGAGCTCTACGCCGACGGGACGCTGGCCGCGACCGGTGAGTCGCTCTACCTGCACGTGGACACGGTCGCGGGACGGACCGCTCCCCTGCCGGCCGACCGGCAGGTCCGGGTCGACGCGATGCTGGCGGCGCACGCGGACCTGCCGCGGCCTGCCCATCTCGGGCTCGGGGTGGGGGTGCGGCCGTGACCGACCCGTCGACGAGCCACGCCACGCGGGTGACGACGCCGTACGAGGGACGCGAGCACCGGACCTGGGACCCGGACGCCGAGATCGAGGCGCCGCTCCACCTGCACGACACCCCCGCGCTCCCGGAGTGGATGGACTACAACGGCCACATGAGCGAGTCGTGCTACCTGCTCGCCTTCGGCGACAGCGCCGACGCCTTCTTCCGCTACATCGGCATCGACGAGGCCTACCGGGCCGCCGGGCACTCGCTGTACACGTCCGAGACGCACCTGCACCACCGGCAGGAGGCGGCCGAGGGCGAGCCGCTGGTAGCTGACCCTCCAGGTGCTCGACCACGACCGACGACGGCTGCACCTCTTCCACGAGATGCGGCACGGTGACACCGGCGAGCTGCTGGCGTCGGCCGAGCAGCTGCTCGTGCACGTCGACATGGCGGCGGGTCGCTCGTCGGACATGCCCGAACGACCTCTACGACCGCGTCGCCGCCATCCGGGAGGCGCACCGGTCGCTGCCGCGACCCGACGTCGTGGGCCGCCCGATGGGCATCAGGCACAGCAGGTAGCCGGACACAGGACAAGGGAGCAGACATGGACTTCGGGCTCGACGACGAGCAGCGCGCGATCGTCGACACGGTGCGCACGTTCGTCACCCGTGAGCTCATCCCGCACGAGGAGGAGGTGGAGCGGGCCAACGAGGTGACCCAGGAGCTCGCCGCCCAGATCCGGAAGCGGGCGATCGAGGCGGGCCTGCACGCCGCGAACATGCCGGAGGAGCTCGGTGGCGGTGGGCTGGACGCCGTCAGCATGACCCTCGCCGAACGCGAGCTCGGCAGGACCAGCTATGCCCTCCAGTGGCTGGTCGCCCGGCCGAGCAACATCCTCCAGGCGTGCGAGGGCGACCAGCGTGACCGCTACCTGCTGCCGGCCGTGCGGGGCGAGCGGTACGACTGTCTGGCCATGACCGAGCCGGGCGCCGGCTCCGACGTACGGTCGATGACCACGCGTGCGGTGCGCGACGGCGACGACTACGTCGTCGACGGCACGAAGCACTTCATCAGCCACGCCGACAAGTCCGACTTCGTGATCCTCTTCGCCACGACCGGGACCGAGGAGGTGCGCGGCCGCGAGGTCAACCTGATCACCGGGTTCCTGGTCGACCTCGACACCCCGGGGCTGACCGTCGTCCCGGGACCGAGGAGCGTGTCGCACCGGGGCTACCACCACAGCGAGCTGGTCTTCGAGGGCTGCCGCGTGCCGGCGGCCAACCGGCTCGGTGAGGAGGGCCGCGGGTTCGACCTGATGGGCGAGTGGCTCGGCGCGAGCCGGCTGACGGTCGCCGCCACGAGCGTCGGCCGGGCGCGGCGGGTGCTGGACATGACGGTGCGGTGGGCCGCGGACCGCAAGCAGTTCGGGCAGCAGATCGGGAAGTTCCAGGGCGTGGGCTTCCAGCTCGCCGACATGGTGACCGAGCTCGAGGCCGCGGAGCTGCTGACGCTGCGAGCCGCCTGGAAGCTCGACCAGGGGACGATGACCGACCAGGACGCCGCGATGGCCAAGGTGTTCGCCTCCGAGGCCCTCGGCCGGATCACCGACCGCGCCCTGCAGATCCACGGCGGCATGGGACTCATGGAGGAGCTGCCGATCGAGAGGTTCTGGCGCGACGCCCGGGTCGAGCGGATCTGGGACGGGACGAGCGAGATCCAGCGCCACATCATCTCCCGGTCGATGCTGCGCCCCCTCGGCGCCTGACGAGGAAGACTGGTCGTCATGGCGGAGCCGGTGCGGTCGGAGGTGGTGGGCGACGTCCTGGTCGTCACCTTGGACCGGCCCACCGCGAACGCGATCGACGTCGCCACCAGTCACGCGCTGTACGCCGCGTTCGCGCGGCTCGAGGACGAGCCCGGCCTGCGCGTCGGGATCGTGACCGCAGCCGGCGACCGCTTCTTCTCGGCCGGCTGGGACCTCAAGGCGGCCGCCGCGGGTGAGGCGGTGGACGCCGACCACGGGCCCGGTGGGTTCGCCGGACTGACCGAGCTGTTCGGCCGCAGCAAGCCGGTGATCGCCGCGGTGAACGGTCTCGCCCTCGGTGGCGGTCTCGAGCTGGCGCTCGCGGCCGACCTGATGGTGGTGGCCGACCACGCCGAGCTCGCCCTGCCCGAGGTGCGGGTCGGGGTGGTGGCCGACTCCGGCGGTCTGCTGCGGCTGCCGCGGCGGCTCCCCGAGGCCGTCGCGAGGGAGATGCTGCTGACGGGCCGGCGGATGCCGGCGGACGAGGCGGTGCGATGGGGCCTGGCCAACCGGGTCGTCCCGGCGGCCGAGCTGAGGGACGCCGCGCTCGACCTCGCCGCGCAGGTCACCGCCGGCGCCCCGCTCGCGGTCGCGGCGATCCAGGAGGTGCTGGCCGCCACGGCGGGGCTCGACGTCCGCGACGCGTTCGCGCGGATGCGGTCGGGCGAGCTCGCGGCGTACACCCGGATGCTGGGGTCGGAGGACGCGGTCGAGGGGCCGCGCGCCTTCGCCGAGAAGCGACCGCCGGAGTGGCAGGGCCGTTGAGCTCGGCCCGCGCGCAAGCGCGCGGGTCCGTTCGCTGCGGTCGTCCGCTCCCGCTCCGCGGGTTCGAACGGTCCTCGCTCAGGCCCGCGCCTCACCGGAGCGGACGACGACCACGCCCCCGAGCAGGAGCGCGCCGCCGAGCAGCTGCACGGGGCCGGGCAGCTCGCCGAGCAGCAGCCACGCGAAGACCACGCTGAACAGCACCTCCAGCAGCGCCACGAACGACGCGAGGCGGGCCCCGAGCAGCCGGCTCGCCATGATGCCGGCGACGTAGGACACGGCCGCGGTGACCACACCCAGTGCCAGCACGGGGAGCCACCAGGGCAGGCTCGCGCCGTTGTACGACGCGTCCGCGCTGCTCGCGCTCATCTCGACCAGACCGAACGCGCCCGCCAGGCCGAGCGCGGCCGAGCCGACGACCAGCCCGCCGGCGGCGAGCACGATCGGGGGCAGACCGTTGTCCTCCCCCGACGAGACGACGAAGAAGAAGGCGCAGCCGACCATCCCGCCGAGCGCCCACAGGACGCCGAGGCCGTCGATGGACCCGACCGAGAAGACGTCGAGCACGAGGAGCAGACCGGCGATCGCCACGACCGCCCCGACGACGGTCAGCCGCGAGGGGACCTGCCGGTGCCGCGCCCACAGCCACCCGACCACGGCGACCGGCGCGGCGTACTCGATCAGGATCGCGATGGCGACCGGGAGCCGGTCGATGGCGTTGAAGTAGGAGAACTGCACGCCGGCGCACGCGACCAGGCCGAACGAGAGCAGGAAGCCCGCGTTCGCGCGCAGGAGGTGCCAGCGGCCGCGCAGGGCGACCAGGGCGGGACCGGCGAGCGCGACCGCTCCCACCGACAGCCGGACCAGCACCAGGGCGGCGGGCGACCACCCGGTGTCGAGGAGCCCCGCGGCCAGGGCGCCGGAGAGCCCGAACGACGCCGCGGCCAGCACCGCGAACGCGAGCCCGGCACGCGCACGACGGACGTCCACGACCGCGGTGTCATGAGTCATCGTCGCCATGGCACATGACGCTACGGGCTGGTCGTGTAATCTGTCAACGTGGTTTTCACCCATGACACCGAGGCGGCGCTGCTCGCCGCCGTGGCGCTGGTGAACTCCGGCGAGGAGCCCGACACGCTGACCACCGTCGAGGAGCTGGCGGCGTTCCTCGACCGGCACGACTTCACCGGCGCCCGCGCCGGTGACGCCGCCGAGCTGGCCGCGGTGCGGGCCCTCCGCCCGCGGCTGCGGGCGCTGATGACCAGCGACCGCGACACCGCGGCGGGACTCGTCAACGACCTGCTCGGCGAGGAGCACGCCCTCCCCCAGCTGGTGCGCCACGGGGAGCACGACTGGCACATCCACGCCGTCGCGCCCGATGCCCCGCTCGCCACCCGGATGGGCGTGGAGGCCGCGATGGCCATGATCGACGTGATCCGGGCCGACGAGATGTCGCGTCTCGACGTGTGCGACGACGCGGACTGCCACGGACTGGTCCTGGATCTCTCGCGCAACCGCTCCCGTCGGTTCTGCAGCACGATCTGCACGAACCGGGCCGCGGTCGCGGCGTACCGGGCCCGGCAGCGCTGACCGATGGGCGACGGACCCGTGCGTATCGCGGTCGTCGGGGCGTCGGGGAAGACCGGCCGGGCGGTCACGGCGGCGTTGCAGTCGGGCGGCGCGGTGGTCACCGGCATCGGCCGCCGGCAGTGGAGTGACCTCGCGGGCGCGCTGTCCGGCTGCGACGCCGTCAGCGTGATCGCGCCGAACCTCCACCCGGACGAGCCGGCGTACGTCGGTGAGGTGCTCGCCGAGGCCGAGGTCGCCGGCGTACGCCGGGTCGCCTACCACTCGGTGGCGGCGCCGTACGCACCGCAGATGCCGCACCACCTCGGCAAGGTCCGAGCCGAGGACCTGGTCCGGCGGTCCGGATCGGCCTGGACGGTCCTGCAGCCCTGCGCCTACGTGCAGAACCTCCTGCCGATGCTGAGCCCGGGCTCCACGGTGCTCGAGGTGCCGTACGCCGTCGACCGGCCGTTCGGGATGGTCGACCTCGCCGACGTGGCGGCGGCGACCGCGCGGGTCCTGCTGGAGGACGGTCACGTCGGCGCGACGTACGAGCTCGGTGGCCCCGCGCTGGTCACGGTGGCGGACGTCGCGGCCGAGGCGAGCGTGGTGCTCGGCCGCGCCGTCGAGGCCGTCCGGCTCGACCCGGACGCCTGGGCGGCCGGTCCCGGAGCGACGGTCGACGAGCGCGCGCGTGGTTGGCTGCTCGCGATGTACGCCTACTACGACCGGCACGGTCTGCCGACCGGGGGACGCGTGCTCCGCGACCTGCTCGGCGGCAGGTCCACCTCGCTGCGGGAGACGCTGGCCCGCGAGCTCCGAGCCGGCTGACCGACCAACCGGACGCGCAACGTCCGGAAAGGCTCCTAGAGTGGCGGTCATGGCTATCGCACGCTTCCCGGTCGTCGTCCTCGACTGCCCCGAACCCAAGACCCTGGCCGACTTCTACGGCGCCCTCCTGGACTGGAAGGTCGAGCAGAACGACGGCGAGTGGGCGTTCGCCCGCGCCGACTACGGCGACTCGATCGGCTTCCAGAAGGTCGACGGCTTCACGCCACCGCAGTGGCCCGGCCAGGACGTCCCCCAGCAGATGCACCTCGACGTGGTCGTCGACGACCTGGACACCGCGGAGGCGGCGGTGCTCGAGCTCGGTGCGACCAAGCACGAGCACCAGCCGGGCACGACGTTCCGGGTGTTCCTCGATCCCGCCGGTCACCCGTTCTGCCTGTGCCAGGACTGAGGACGTCGTGGTACCGACAGGCTCGGAGGACGCCTCGGGCTCCTCGACCGGTGGACTGACCGTCCGCGCGCTGGCACCGGACACGTGGGACGCGTTCGCCGAGCTCGTGGAGCGCCACAACGGGGTCTTCGGCGGATGCTGGTGCACGTATTTCCAGACCATGCACGAGGAGAAGACGTTCGAGGCCGCGAGCAACCGCGAGCTCAAGGAGCGTCTGGTCCGGGAGGGCAGGGCCCATGCCGCGCTGGTGTTCGACGGCGACGTCGCGGTCGCGTGGGCGGAGTACGGCAGCTGCGCGGAGCTGCCGAACATCTACCACCGCAAGCAGTACGACGAGGAGGCCGACCTCCACCCCGACTACCGGATCACCTGCATCTTCGTGGACAAGAGGTACCGCCGCCGGGGCGTGACCGCCCTCGCGCTGCACGGTGCCGTCGAGCTGATCGCACGCGCCGGCGGCGGGATCGTCGAGGGCTACCCCCACGACACCCAGGGCAAGAAGCAGTCCGTGCTCTACAACGGGACGCGCAGCCTGTTCGAGAGGGAGGGCTTCGTGCTCGTCCGCCCGAAGGGCCTGAAGAACACGGTGATGCGCAGGACGGTCGCGGCCGCCGGCTGAGGAGACGCGCGTCCCGCGGGGCTCAGCCGAGGAACCAGCGCAGCACCTCGAGGAAGACCTCCGGCTGCTCGGAGTGCACCCAGTGGCCGGCCTGCTTGACCGTCACCAGCCGGTTGCGGGGGAACCACCGGTCCATGGCGTCGGTGTACTCCGGCGTGACGTAGTCGGAGCGGGCTCCGGCCACCCAGACCACCGGGCCGCGGTACGGCGGGGTGTCGGCCAGCTGCTCCTCCGGCCAGCCGCCGATCACCGGGAGGGCCGGGCCGAGCACGTCGAGGTTGACCTGCCAGCGCCAGGCGTCTCCGTCCCGGCGGAGGTTCTGGAGGAGGAAGGCGCGCACGGTCGGGTCGGTAACCGCATCCGCGAGGGCCGCGTCCGCATCGGCGCGCTGCGACAGCGCACCGAGGTCCAGCCCCTTCATCGCGCTGACGTAGCCACCGAACTCCGACAGCCGGTCGTAGGCGGCCGGCGCGACGTCGACCACGCAGAGCCGCTCGACGAGCTCGGGGTGCCGAAGCGCGAGCACCATCGCGACCTTGCCGCCCAGCGAGTGGCCGACCAGCGCGACCGGGTCGTCGGCGGCGAGGAGCCCGGCCACCTGGTCGGCGACACTCAGGTAGTCGAACCCGTCGTCCCAGCTCGACCGGCCGTGGTGGGGCAGGTCCACGAGCAGCACCCGGTGGTCGTCCACGAGTGCCTTGCCGATCTGGGTCCAGTTCCGGCCCTGGCCGAACAGGCCGTGCAGGAACACCACCCGGGACCCGGTCTCGCCGAGTGCCCTCGTGTGCAGAGCGTCGTCGGTCGGGCTCGTCGGGACCACGGCCCTACCCGCACCAGCGGCGGACGCCGTGCGTGGTCAGCTCGACGTCGCGCCGGACGATCGCCATCCGGCTGCTCCAGTCCGTGCAGGCCCGCCGGAACGGCTTCCGGTGGTACTCCACGGCGAGCACATGGGCCGTAGTGCTTCAGGTAGCTGCCGCACTCGTGGTACTGCTGGCACTGCTCGGCGACCGCGAAGTCGTAGCCCACGGACGCGCCGTCCCACTCGGCCCAGTTCTTCTGGGCCGCGGCGAGCCCCGCGGCGTGCGCCCGCTTCACGAGAAGGGCGGCGTACCTCTTGTTGTCGCCACGCGAGAGCAGGTGGTGGCTGCGGCTGAAGGAGTCGAGGTTGTCGTACTCCACGGCGTCGAAGCCGTCCCGGGCGCAGCGGTCGGTCCAGCGCCCCATGATCCTCGCCAGCGCCCGGCGCTTCGGCCCGGTGCGGAGATCGAGCAGCCACTCGCCCCAGACCGAGTCGACCACCGGCTTGCCGTGGTCCTTCAGCACCAGCGACCAGTGGTGGTGGCGCCAGAACGCCTTCTCCTCGACCTGCGTCTGGAACCCGTTGACGTAGCAGATGTCGTACTTGTTCCTGACCGGGGAGGCGTGCCGGTCGCGCTCGACGATGCCGACATGGTGCGGCACCGAGCGGGCGCCCCCGAGCTGGTAGTCCCAGTCGGTGCCTCCGGGCGGCAGGGTGATCGACCTGCCCGCGTACGCCGGCGCCAGGAGGCTGCCGAGGACCGCGAGGACGAGGGCCGGGACCACCGCACCCAGGGAGCGCCGCACGTCAGAAGTCGAATCCGTCGAAGACGTCCCCGATGCCGTCGCCGATGTCGCCGGCCACGTCTCCGATCCCGCCGAAGACGTCGCCCAGACCCTCGCCGACGCCGGCCGCGAGCTCTCCCACCCCGCCGCCGACCATGTCGAACATCATGCCCATGAAGAGCCAGTCGAGCACCCCGAAGCCCCCGAAGTAGCCCGCGGCGTAGGGGCGGTAGGCGGGGCCGCCCTGCCAGTACGGCACGCGCTGGGTCCCGACCATCACCTGCCGGGAGTCGGGCTCGGCCCCGGCCTTGACCCGCTCGGCGTCCAGGGCGCAGGCCGGCACCTGCCGCTCGGCGCCGCCGACCGGCGCGTAGGTCACGTCCTCGACCGACAACCCGTGCCGGGGGTCGAAGAAGCAGGGCGGCCGGCGCTGCGGCAGCGCCTCGCCCGCCACGCGCGCCCGCACGCAGGCGATCGCGTAGCGACCGTCGTCGAGGATCTTGGTGACGTCTCGGACCTGCTCGGGCCTCTCGATCGCGGTCGGCGGCGGTCTTGGCCGCTTCGTAGGCGTCCAGGGCCCGCTGGTAGTCGGCGTTGGCACCGGTGTCGAGCCGACGACCGAGGAGGTCGGCGTCCAGGCTCTGGAGGTCGACGCCGAGCGCCGTGACGTCCTCGAAGGTCATCTTCTTGACCGGCTCGAGCTCGCGAGCGGCTCGCTCGGCGGCCCGCTGCCGGTTGCGCCGGCGTACGACGACGAACGCCACCACCGCCAGCACCACCAGGACGAGGAGGATCACCGGACCCATGCCCCGAGGGTACGCGGCGGTCAGGGGCCGCCCGCGGCGCGGAGGGCACGGCCGCCCATCTCGGCCAGTGCGGTGCGGAGCTCGGCCGGCTCCTCCACCTCGAACTCCCAGCCGAGGAACGACAGGTGGAACGCCAGGCCGTACAGCGTCTCCGACCCCGCCTCCAGCAGGGTGGTCCGGTCGTCGATCGCGGACAGCACGACCGAACGGGCGCTGGTGTGCTCCTGCACCTCGGCCAGGGGCGCGTGCACCACGATCCGCGCCTGGAAGCGGTACGCCGCGCTGGCCACCGACCGCTGGACGTACGCCGCCGGGTCCTCGTGCTCGCGCACCCGGAAGCGCCACGTCGTGGCCCGCACCGACGTCATCCGGTCCATCCGGAAGGTCCGCCAGTCGTCGCGGTCGACGTCGTAGGCCATCAGGTACCAGCGACGGCCGGTGGCGACGAGGCCGGCCGGCTCGACGGTCCGCGACGTCGCGGTCCCGTCACGCGCCTCGTAGGCGAAGCGGACGCGGACGGTGTCGCGGACCGCCCGGGCGAGGGTCAGCAGGGCCTCGCCGTCGACCGTGACCTGGCCGTACTCCAGGGTCTGGGTCGCCTCGTGGATCGCCCGCACCTCGCCCCGCAGCCTCGGCGGCATCACCTGGTCGAGCTTGGCCAGGGTGCGCAGCGCGGCCTCGCTGGCGCCGGAGACCGTGCCGCCGGCGGCCATCCGCAGGGACACCGCCACCGCGACCGCCTCGGTGTCGTCGAGCAGCAGCGGCGGCAGCCCCCGGCCGCGACCGAGCTGGTAGCCGCCGCCGACGCCCTGGGCCGCGTGCACCGGGTAGCCGAGGCCGCGCAGCCGCTCGACGTCGCGCCGGATGCTCCGGGTGGTCACCCCCAGCCGCTCGGCCAGCTCGGGTCCGGTCCAGACCGGTCGCTGCTGGAGCAGGCCGAGCAGCCGGAGCACGCGCTCGGTGGTCTCGGCCATGCCGGAAGTCTGGCACGGGTAGCGGACAGAATCTGTCCTGTTTCTCTCCGACACTGGTGCCACCGACCGACCACCGAAGGGGAACCCCATGGCACTCCACGTCCCGCCCGTCGCGAACGAGACCGACGCGATCCACGCCTTCCTCGCCCAGGCCCAGGACGCGTTCCGCGTGCTGCTCCACGGGCTCACCCCGCGTCAGGCGTCGCTGGCGCCCAGCGCCTCGAGCCTGTCGGTGGGTGGCCTGGTCAAGCACGTCACGGCCGTCCAGCGCGGCTGGCTGGCCAGCGCCGAGGCGGCGCCGGGGCTGCCCGCTCCGAGCGGGGGCGTCGACGAGTACGTCGACGGCTTCACGTTCCGCGAGACCGACTCCCTGTCCGACCTGCTGTCGGCCTTCGACGAGGTGAGCGCGGCGGTCCTCGACGGCGTACGCCGGCTCGACCCGGACACCGCCGTACCCGTGCCGGACGCGCCGTGGTTCCCGAAGGACGTCGAGGCGTGGTCGGTCCGCTGGGTGTGGTGGCACCTGGTCGAGGAGCTGGCCCGGCACGCCGGCCATGGCGACATCGTCCGCGAGACGGTCGACGGGGCGACGATGTACTCGCTCGTCGCCGCCCGCGACGGCCTGCCGGACCTCCCGTGGCTGCCGGCGTGGAGGCCGGTCGACCCGCCGTTCACCACGGGCGTCTCGACGGTCCGGCTGCACGCCGCGGACCTGCCGGCGGCGCGCGCCTGGTACGCCGACCTCCTCGGCTCCGAGCCCGCCTTCGTGCGCGACGAGTACGTCGAGTGGCGCGTGGGCCCCCACGACCACGAGCTCGGGATCCTCGACCTGACCTACGCCCCGGCGCACGAGCAGGGCGGCTCGGTCACCTACTGGCAGGTCGACGACGTCGACGCGGCCCTGGCCGACCTTCTCACCCGGGGCGCGACCGTGCACGAGGACGTGCGGGACTTCGGCGGTGGCTACCGTGGCGCGGTGGTGATCGACCCGTTCTGCAACGCGCTCGGGATCATGGAGCGGCCCGCGGTGCCCACGATGCCCACGGCGAGTGCTCCCCGGACGAACGGTGCAGCGGCATGACCCTCACTCCGACCCGCAGCTGGAACCAGGCGCTGCGCGAGCAGCTGGACTTCCACTACCGGCACCACCTGCGCCCCCGACTCGAGGGACTCACCGACGACGAGTACTTCTGGGAGCCGGCGCCCGGCTCCTGGAACGTGCGCCCCCGGGAGCAGGCGACGAGCAGCCATGCGGCCGGCGGCGGGGACCTCGTCGTGGACTACGCGTGGCCGGAGCCGGACCCGGCGCCGATGACCACCATCGCGTGGCGCCTGGCTCACGTCATCGCCGGCTGCTTCGCGATGCGAACCGCGAGCCACTTCGGCGGTCCCCCGAGGGACTACACCAGCTGGACGTACGCCGGCACGGCCGGCGAGGCCCTGGCGCAGCTCGACGCGACGTACGACGCCTGGGCGGCCGGGGTCGAGAGCCTCGGCGAGGACGGCCTCGCGCGGCCGGTCGGTCCCGCGGAGGGGCCGTGGGCCGAGTCGCCGTACGCCGACCTCGTGCTCCACATCAACCGGGAGCTCATCCACCACGGTGCGGAGATCTGCCTGCTCCGCGACCTCTACCGAGCCACCCAGGCCACAGCCGTCACGGAGGAGTCCTGATGAGCCGCACCGTCCAGGTCAGCTTCGACTGCCACGACCCGAACGCCCTCGCCGCCTTCTGGAACGAGGCGCTCGGCTACCGGTACGACGCTCCCCCGCCGGGCTTCGCGACCTGGGAGGAGGCCCTCGACCACTTCGGCGTGCCCGCGGAGGACCGCAACAACGCCTCCGCGTCGGTCGACCCCGACGGCGTCGGCCCGCGTCTGTGGTTCCAGAAGGTGCCCGAGGACAAGGTCGCCAAGAACCGGCTCCATCTCGACGTGCGGGCCGCGCCCGGGCTGCAGGGCGACGACCGGATGGCGGCTCTCGAGGCCGAGTGCGCGCGGCTGGTCGCGCTCGGCGCCACGCGCTGCCGCCGATTCGAGCCAGAGCCGCCGATGAGCGCCGGCTTCATCGTGATGCAGGACCCCGAGGGCAACGAGTTCTGCCTCGACTGAGGACGTCCGGGGATCCCGCCCGCGTCAGTCCGCCGGCTCGCGGTGCTCGACGAGGTAGCGCTCGACGCGGCGGTCCGGCACCAGCCACATCAGGGCCACGACGGTGAACGGGAACAGCCCCAGCCAGGGGACGACGAACGCCAGCCCGATGCCGGTCAGGTAGATCACCGGCGAGAGCTTGCCCTTGAGGTCGTTGCCGACGACGTCGCGCAGACGGGGTCCGGTGATCGGGACCCGCATCATCCGCTGCTGGAGCAGGTAGTAGGCGATCGCGGCGGCGAGCAGGTTCACGCCGTACACGACGGTCGGGGTGAGGTCGACCCGCGACTCGTCGAGCCAGGCGGTCGTGAACGGGTACAGCGACAGCCAGAAGAGCAGGTGCAGGTTGGCCCACAGCACCGACCCGTCGACGTAGTCGACGATCTGGAACATGTGGTGGTGGTTGCTCCAGTAGATCCCGATGTAGACGAAGCTCAGCACGTAGGTCAGCAGGCCGATGCCGGCCTGGTGGCGCAGGTCGTGCAGCGACGAACCCTCGGGGACGTGGAGCTCGAGCACCATCACCGTGATGATGATCGCGAGCACACCGTCGCTGAACGCCTCGAGCCTGCTCGTCGACACGCGGCGACCCTAGCCGAGCACGACGGAGGAGGGTGCGGCCGGAGCGCCGGGTCCGAGCACACCCGCGACCGAGGCCGCGAGGTCGCGACGGCCTCGTCGCCGGGTCAGGAGCTGTAGTCGCGGAACCCGCGTCCGGTCTTCCGACCGAGGTAGCCGGCGGTGACCAGGTGCTCGAGCAGCGGGGCGGGCGCGAAGCCGGGCTCGCGGAACTCGAGGTACAGCTCACGCTGGATGGCCAGCGACACGTCGTTCCCGACCACGTCGAGCAGCTCGAACGGACCCATCGGCAGCGCGCACCCGAGCTTCATCGCGGTGTCGATGTCGTCGGCCGTGGCGTAGTGGGCCTCGAGCATCTTGACCGCGTCGTTGAGGTAGGGGAACAGCAGCGAGTTGACGATGAAGCCGGCCCGGTCGCCGCAGGACACCGCGACCTTGCCCACCTGCTCGCACAGCGCCAGGACGGTCTCGTGCACGTCGTCGGCGGTGGTCACCGTCGAGACGACCTCGACCAGCGCCATCACCGGCGCCGGGTTGAAGAAGTGCATCCCGACGACGTCCTGCGGCCGCTTGGTCGCGGTCGCCAGCGAGATCACGGGAAGGCTGCTGGTGGTCGTCGCGAGGATCGCGCCGGGCTTGCAGATGTCGTCGAGGTTCTCGAAGAGCGTGGTCTTCGCGCCCAGCTCCTCGGCGATCGCCTCGACCACGAGATCGGCTGACGCCAGGTCGTCGAGGTTGGTGCTGCCGGTCAGGTGACCGAGGGTCTCGGCCTTGGCCGCGTCCTCGAGCTTGCCGCGCTGGATCGCCTTGTCCAGCGACCGCTCGACGGCGGTGCGCACCGCGTCGACCTTGGCGGCCGAGCGGCCGACGTAGGTGACGTCGACACCGGCCCTGGCGAAGACCTCGGCGATCCCGGTCGCCATCGTGCCCGTGCCGACCACACCGACGGTGCGGACCGGTCGCACCAGGCGCGGCTGGTGCTCGGCGTCGGGCGTGTGGGCGTCGGCGACCACGACGTGGCTGTCCGGACCCTCGTAGGTGTAGAAGCCCCGGCCGGTCTTGCGGCCGAGGAACCCCGCCGTCACCAGCTGCTTGAGGATCGGGGCCGGTGCGTGGAGACGGTCGCGCCCCTGCTTGTACATCGTGTCGAGGATCTCGTACGCCGTGTCCAGGCCGATCAGGTCGAGCAGCGCGAGCGGGCCCATCGGGTAGCCGCAGCCGTAGCGCATCGCGGCGTCGATGTCCTCGCGGGTGGCGAAGTGCGCCTCGTACATCGAGGCCGCGTGGTTGAGGTAGCCGAACAGGAGGGTGTTGGCGATGAAGCCGGCCCGGTCGCCGCAGATCACCGGGCTCTTGCCGAGCCGGCGTACGACGGCCTCGACGTCCTCGAGCACCTCGGGCTCGGTCACCACGGTCCGGATGATCTCGACGAACGCCTGTACCGGCGCGGGGTTGAAGAAGTGGACGCCGATGACGCGTCCGGGGTGCAGGTTGGCGGTCGAGATCTCGGTGACGCTCAGGCTCGAGGTGTTGGTCGCCAGGATCGCGTCGGGCTTCACGATGCCCTCGAGCTCGCGGAAGATCGACTTCTTGATCTCGACCGACTCGACCACCGCCTCGACCACGAGGTCGGCGTCGGCGAGGTCCTTCAGGCTCGTGGTGAAGGTGACCCGCCCGATCAGCTCGGCCTGGTCCTCCGGGCTGAGCTTGCCGCGCTGGACGGCGCGCCCGGTCGAGTGCTCGAGGTGCTGCCGCCCGCGCTCGACGCTCTCCTCGTTGACCTCGACGCCGATCACCGAGAAGCCGTTGCGGGCGAACACCTCGGCGATGCCGGCGCCCATCGTGCCCAGGCCCACGACGCCGATCGTGGTGAAGTCGCGGACGGGCTCGGAGGTGCTGCTGGTCATGGGGCGCATCCTCCCACGTGGGTGCGCAGGCCCCTCGCGCGGTGGCTCACCCGTCCGCTGTCATTCCGTCGCCGGATCGAGACCGGTTCGTGGCACGAAGGAGCCTCGGACCACCTACTCTCCTCCCAGGCTTCGCGGGACGGAGGTGGGCCATGCGTGGCACCCGCGCGATGGCGCTCACTCGGTGTCGGCGCTGGTGTCGGTGCTGGCGTTGGCGTTCGGCCGGCTGCGGCGACGGCTCCACCAGCAAGCCGGCGGCGGACTCGCCGACGCCGGTGATCTGCGACGGGTGTAACCCGCCGACCAGTGACATCGACCCTGGGGCGGTCGGCCCGTACGCCGTCCGGGGCGCGGCGAGCGGTGGCGTTGTCACGGTCCTCACCGACCACGGTCTCGACGGCACCCTCGATCCCTCCGGAGCATCGGACGCCGCGGCGGTCTCGATCCTGAGCGGCCTGGTGACGCGGTCGCTCACGCAGTACCGCTACGACCCACGGTCACGCGAGACGGTGCTCGTCCCCGACCTCGCGACCAACCTGGGTCAGCACAACGACGACTACACGAAGTGGATCTTTCGAGTGCAGACCGGGATCCGGTTCGCCGACGGCATGCCGGTCACTCCCGCGGACGTGGTCCGGGGAGTTCGGCGCTGTCGCCACGGCGTCTCGTTCGCCACCAGCCCGTGCCTCGACGTCCCGTTCACGTCCGTGAAGGTGCATGACCAGCACTACGTCCAGTTCCGCTTCGACGAGCCCTATCCGGATCTCCCCTACCTTGCCGCGACCCCCGCCGTCGGCCCGGTTCCGCGCGGCACGACCGACCGCTACGGCCCGTATGCGCGCCATCCGGCCGCGACCGGTCCGTACCGCGATGGCGCGGTACCGCCGCGGCCACGAGCTCGTCCTGGTGCGCAACCAGCAGTGGGACCCGAAGACCGACCCGGCCCGCACGCAGTACCCCGACCGGTACGTCGTACGAGCGGGCATCTCGCCAGGACACATCGAGCGACTGCTGCTCCGGGACGAAGGGTCTGCCCAGACCACGCTGACCCTGGACGATGTGCGACCCGGGCCGTTCCAGCGCTCGTCGACAGCGGCGAAGCGGCTCGTCCTCGGCAGCAAGCCGTGCACGACGTACCTCTCGCCGGACAACCGCACGGTCACCGAACCTCGGGTGCGGCGCGCCCTGATCTGGGCCTACCCCTACGCGCGCAGCGTCCGATGCGGAGGGACTGGTCCCCGGCGTCACGGCCGTGCCGGCGACGAACCTCGTGCCACCGAACGTCCCCGGGCGTGCTGCCCTCCGCGTGGCGCACCACCGCGGCTTCGAGACCGAGTCCGCGGGTGGCGCGGCAGATGCTGGCCGGGCGCAGGCGCCCTCGGTACTCCGACTCCGCTTCTCCTACGACCGGAGCGGGCCGCGGGCGGCGACTTCGCGACGCGCTCGTCCACTCGCTGCGAGCCTCCGGCTTCGATCCCCGGCCGCTGCCCGCCCCCGCCACGGTGTTCCCGGGCCAGACGCCGGCCAACCGCGCCCGTCGACCTCCGGACGACCACGCTCTGCGGCGCTTGGCCGAGCGGCGGGGAGTGGGTCGCCCCGGCGTACCGATCGACTCACCCGGACCGCACCGGTGAGCTGTTCGCCAACACCGAGGCGTTCTCGAGTCCCTCGGTCGACCGCCTGATGAGGCGGATCGTGCGCCTGCCGTTCGACCAGATCGCCGAGGGCTGGAACCAGCTCGACCACCAGGTCCTCGTCCGGCACCGACCGCTGGTGCCGCTCTGGTACGGCGGCGTGTCGATGGCCCACGGCTCGCGCATCCGAGGGCATGGAGGACGACAGCCGGCTCGGCATGCCGACCTGGGGGCGGATCTGGGTGTCGACGGCCTCCTGAGCCGCGCCGACCGGGCGGTCGTAACCGGATCGTGACCTCGACCGGGCGCCCGACTCCCTAGAGTCGGTGGCCTCCGCCCCGCACTCGGATGGGGCCGAGCCGAAGGGACAACCCCGTGCGGCGTTCCCGACTACTCCCCTCTCTCTGCCTCCTCCTCGCCTCGGCGTTCGCGCTCGGCGCGTGCGGGGGCTCCGACTCCACCCCGAGCGGCAACGGCGGGGTGGACACCAACCAGCTCGGCAACACCGGCACCGGCACCGACGCCGGCGCCAAGGGCCCGGTGACGCTCGACGGCGCCCAGAAGGGCGGGATCGTCACGGTCCTGACGAACACCGGCCTCACCACGACGATCGACCCCGCCGAGGCCTACTACCTCGACACCATGTCCGTCGACAGCCAGCTGCTGACCCGCTCCCTCACGCAGTACAAGTACGACCCGGCGAAGAAGCAGATGATCCTGGTGCCCGACCTGGCCACCGACCTCGGGCAGCACAACGACGACTACACCAAGTGGACCTTCACGATCCGCGACGGCGTGAAGTTCGAGAACGGCCAGACGGTCACCGCGAAGGACATCGCCTGGGGCATGCAGCGCTGCATGGACGCCGCGACGTTCCCGACCGGCCCGTGCCAGTACTACTCGAACGTCTACTTCCGCGGCGGCTCCCAGTACAAGGGCCCGTACACCGCGCCGAACCAGAAGTTCAACGCGGTGAAGGTCAGCGGCAACAAGCTGACGATCTTCATGGACAAGCCCTTCCCGGACATGCCGTACTGGGGCGCCTTCCCGGCCAACGGGCCGGTCCCGGCGGGCAAGGACTCCGACCCGCGGACCTACAAGAAGCACCCGTGGTCGACCGGGCCCTACCGGATCAAGTCGTTCACGGTCTCCAAGGAGCTGATCCTGGAGAAAAACCCCTACTGGGACCCGAAGACCGACCCGGCCCGCACGCAGTACCCCGACGGCTACGACTTCAAGCTGCAGACGCCGTCGGAGAAGATCGACCAGATCATGCTGTCGGACTCCGGCTCCGGGCAGACGACGATCACCTACGACAACCTGCTCGCACCGGACTACCAGCAGATGAAGGAGAAGTCGCCGAGCCGGCTGACGCTCGGCGGGCAGCCCTGCACGTTCTACTGGGGTCCGGACAACCGGAAGATCACCGACAAGCGCATCCGCGAGGCGCTGTCCTGGGCGTACCCCTACAAGGACGCGATCCTGGCCGGCGGCGACATCCCGGGTGTGACGGCGGTACCCGCCACCAACCTGATGCCGCCGGGCATCCCCGGCCGGACGGCGTACAACCCCACCAGCCGTCAGCCGTTCCAGACCGACCCGGCCAAGGCGAAGGAGCTGCTGCAGCAGGCCGGGGCCATGGGGTACGAGATCAAGTTCCTCTTCCGCACCGACGACCCGATCAGCGTCAAGGTGAAGGACGCCATCGTGAAGGCGCTCGACCAGGCGGGCTTCAAGGCCACCCCGGTGCCGACGACGATCGCGAACTACAGCGCCGACCGCGCGGACACCAAGTCGGAGATCAACGTCCGCTCGGCCAGCTGGTGCTCGGACTGGCCGTCGGGCAGCACCTGGCTGCCGACGGTGTACGCCGACACGGACGCCACCAAGACGGGGTCCCTGGGCGCGAACTACTCGGTGTTCTCGAACAAGGCGGTCGCCAAGAAGATCGACGAGATCCAGCTGATGCCGCTCACCGAGCAGCCGAAGGCGTGGAACGACCTCGACAAGGAGGTCATGACCAAGTACTTCCCGCTGTTCCCGACGTACTACGGCGGTGTGGTGATGGCCCACGGGTCGCACGTCAACGGCATGTACGACGACAGCGCGCTGGGCATGCCCACCTGGAACACCATGTGGGTCAGCTAGGAGGCCACGCGCCGGCTACGTCTCGGCGAGCCCGAGCACCTCGTCGGCGCATCCCCACGAGAGCGTGACGCCCGCGCCCCCGTGTCCGTAGCAGTGGATGACGTCGCCGACCCGCTCCAGCCGCACCTCGGGGCGGGCCGGCCGCAGACCCACCCGGTGGCGGAGGACCCGAGCCTTCGCCACCTCGGGCACGAGGGCGACGGCGCGTCGCACGATGTCGTCCGCGACCTCCGGCGAGGGTGAGCGACTCCAGTCGCCGTCCTCGTCGGTGCCGCCGAGGACGACGTCCTCGGTGCGCGGGACGACGTACGTCGGGACCTCGCCCGCGGGCCCCTCCTCGGCCAGCCACCACTCGTCCAGGCCGAACTGCTCGACGACGACCACCTGTCCCCGCACCGGACGCGTGCTGGGGTCGCCGGCGAGGGCACGCGACCCCAACCCCGAGCAGTTCACCACCAGCGGAGCCTCCGGGAGCCGCGCCAGGGCCATCCGGGTGAGGCTGCCGCCCGCGTCGAGGACCCGCTCGCGGAGCCACCCGAGGTAGCGGGGCATGTCGATGACCGGGGTGACGAAGGACCAGGCGTCGGCGTACGGCTCGCGGGGCGGCACCCGGTCCAGGGCCGGGACCGCGTCGACCCACCACGGGTCGGGCAGCGCGCGACGGAGGAGCTCGGTGCCGTGGCGCATCGCCACGCCGTCCACGCCCTGGCCGGCCTGCCGCGCGAACTCGGCGTACGCCGCCTTGCCCCAGGCCGTCACCCGGTCCTGCGGGAGGGCGAGGTAGGGGTACCAGATCGCCGCGGCGACGCTGGAGGTCGTCTCCAGAGGGAGGTCACGGGCCAGCACGTCGACCCGGTGGCCGGCCTCGAGCAGGCGCACCGCGCAGCTGAGCCCGACCACCCCGGCCCCGACGACGACCACCCGCTCCGGCATGCGATCGAGTGTGCCGCACCGGGTAGGGTCACCGCCCGTGAGGTTGGTGGTCGCCCGGTGCCAGGTCGACTACGCGGGCCGGCTCACGGCCCACCTCCCGATGGCCACCCGGGTGCTGATGATCAAGGCCGACGGATCGGTGCTCGTGCACTCCGACGGCGGTTCCTACAAGCCGCTGAACTGGATGTCGCCACCCTGCACCCTGCGCGAGGACGTCACCGAGGACGGCGCGGCCCTGTGGACCGTCACCTCGCGCGCGTCGTCGAACGGCGTGCCCGACACCCTGCAGATCCTGATCGAGGAGATCCTCAGCGACTCCTCCCACGAGCTCGGCGTGGACCCCGGACTCCAGAAGGACGGTGTCGAGAAGCACCTCCAGGAGCTGCTCGCCGAGCACCCGGCCCATCTGGGCGAGGGTCTGACGCTGGTCCGCCGGGAGTACCCGACGGCGATCGGCCCGGTCGACCTGATGTGCCGGGACTCCGCCGGCACCTCCGTGGCGGTCGAGATCAAGCGGCGCGGGGAGATCGACGGCGTCGAGCAGCTCACCCGCTACCTCGAGCTGCTCAACCGCGATCCCCTGCTCGCGCCGGTCCGCGGGATCTTCGCCGCCCAGGAGATCAAGCCGCAGGCGCGGGTGCTGGCCACCGACCGCGGCATCGCCTGCGCGGTCGTCGACTACGACGCGCTGCGCGGGCTCGACGACCCCTCCCTGCGGCTGTTCTGAGCGTCAGCCCCGGTCGCCTGCCCGCTCGAGGAGCGAGCCGAGCAGGTGGGCGTACCCGAGGGCGTCGTCGATCGCACGGTGGGTGTGCGGGACGTCGCCCAGCCACTCGGGTGGAAGTGTCGAGGGCGAGACATCGCCGACGTACCGGCCGGTGACCGCCGCGGCGTACGAGCGCAGGCAGAGGGTGTCGTGGAAGAGCGGGTCGGCGGCGTACGGGCCGGCGATCAGCTGGTGGCCGGTGAACCGCCGGAGGTAGTGGTCGATCCACGCACCGTCGAACGCGACCGGGTGGGCGGTGAACACGCGCGGAGCCGGCAGGACGCCGACGAACGAGACGAAGTCGTCCATCACCGACGCGGGATCGCGCGGGTCGGTCGTCGCCGCGGCGAGCGCCTCCGGCTCGTCGTTCTCGAACCACGCGCGCGTCCCGGGGTCCCACTCGGCTCCGGGCAGCTCGGCGAGCACCACCTCGAGCCGGCCGATCTCGTTGCCGTCACCGGTCACGGCCACGGAGGCGAAGGAGATCATCGAGTGCCGTCCCGGCGTGAAGCCGGTCGCCTCGATGTCGGTCACGACGTAGGTGGCGGTCACGGGCCGCCACCCTGCCAGACCCGGCGGGGCTGGGACTGGTCGCCTCGGTGCACCGACGTGCCGACTCGGGCACCGGACCCGTCGCGGCCGTCAGACCGAGACCGGCTCGGGCTCCTCGGCGACGGTCTCGGCCGGCGCCGGCAGCCGGCCGGGCAGCAGGAACGCCGCCGCGACCGCACCCGCCAGGCAGAGCAGGCCGACCACGATGCACGCCGTCGACATCGCCGACATGAAGGAGTCGTGGAAACCGGCGACCAGTCGCGGATCCCGACCCGCGACCGACGTGGCGACACCCACCGAGTCCTGCGCCTTCGTCAGCACCGACGCCGGCAGCGAGCCGAACGCACCGGAGGCGAGCCGTGCGCCGAACACGGAGGAGAAGACCGAGCCCACGACCGCGACGCCCAGCGTGCCGCCGAGCTCACGGGTGGCGTCGTTCACCGCCGACCCCACCCCGGCCCGGGCCGGTGGCAGCACCAGCAGGATCGACTCGGTCGCCGGGGTCGAGATCAGACCCATGCCGAGGCCCATCATCACCATCTGCGGCACGATCACCGAGACGTACGGCGTGTGGACGGTCGAGGTCGAGATCCACAGGAAGGCGGCCCCGAAGAGCACCATCCCGGTCGTCACCACGACCTTGGTCCCGATCCGGGGCGCGAGGGCCGCCCCGACCACGGAGGCGACCGCGATCGACAGTGCGACCGGCAGGATCCGCGCCCCGGTCGAGAGCGCGCCGTACCCGCGCACGAACTGGAAGTACTGGGTGACCAGGAAGATGAAGCCGAACAGCGCGAAGAAGGTCACCGTCACCGCGCCGCTCGCCGCGCTGAAGCGCCGGTCGCGGAACAGCGAGACGTCCAGCATCGGGTGTGTCGTCCGCCGCTCGCGGACCACGAAGGCGACGAGCAGCGCCGCGGCGGCCGCGAACCCGGCCAGGGTCGCCGTCGACGACCAGCCGCGTGCCGGCGCCTCGATGATCGTGTAGGTCAGGGTCGCCAGCATCGCCACCGAGAGCCCGAGGCCCGGCAGGTCGAGCGGCGGCACCGCCGGGTCGCGGGACTCCGGCACCCAGGCGTACGCCGCCATCGCGGTCACCAGCGCGAGCGGGACCAGCGCCCAGAACACGCTGCCCCAGTAGAAGTGCTCGAGGAGCACGCCACCCGTGATCGGGCCGGCCGCCACCCCGACCCCGACCACGGCACCCCAGATGCCGAGGGCGGCGGCGCGCTCACGGCGCTCGCGGAAGGTGTTGCTGATGATCGACAGGGTGGTCGGGAAGATCAGCGCCGCGAACGCGCCCATCACGAAGCGGGCCGCGACCAGTGCGCCCGCCGACGTGACCAGGGCGCCGGCGGCGCTCGCGGCCGCGAAGCCGACCAGGCCCGTGATCAGGGCGGGCCGCCGGCCGAACCGGTCCGAGAGGCTCCCCGCTGCGAGCACCAGCCCGGCGAAGGCGAGGTTGTAGCCGTCGACGACCCACTGCAGCGGGCGGGTGCCCGCCGAGAGCTCCCGCGAGATCGACGGGAGCGCGACGTTGACGATGGTGGTGTCGAGGTTGATGGCGAGCACGGCGGCGCACACGGTGGCCAGGACCCACCCCTGGTGCGCCCGCCGGTCGAGCTTCTGGCTCATCGGGAACTCCTGACGTCGTGGGCGGTGTCCCATGTGGACACCGACAACATCAAGGTAGTGCGCGATGTATCCACTGTCAACATCGCCTATCCTCGACCCGTGAGCGCCAAGAGCCAGCCGTACCACCACGGCAACCTGCGACCGGTGCTGGTCGCCACCGCCGTCGAGCTGGCGCGCAGCACCGGCCCCGACGGGGTCGTGCTGCGTGAGGTCGCCCGCCGGGCCGGGGTGTCGCACAACGCGGCGTACCGCCACTTCGAGGACCGCGCCGCCCTGCTCGCCGAGGTGGCCGACAGCGCGATGGCGGAGCTGGAGAAGGCGATGCGCGTGCGGGCCGACGCCGTGACCTCCACCGACCCGGTCGAGCGCGCCGTGAAGCGCCTCGGCGAGACGGGACGCGCCTACGTCGCCTTCGCGGTGGCCGAGCCCGGGCTGTTCGCCGTGGCGTTCACCTCACCGGAGGGCATCGAGGTGCACCGCGACCCCGCCACCATCACCGGCCCCTACGCGTTCCTCAACTCCATCCTCGACGAGCTGGTCGAGGTGGGCGCCCTCTCCCCCGATCGCCGCGAGGGTGCCGACCTGGCCTGCTGGGCGATGGTGCACGGGTACGCCGAGCTGCACGTGCACGGTGGTCTGCGCGAGGTGCCGGCGGAGCAGCGCGACGCGATGCTCGAGTCGGTGCTGGACGTGGTCGAGCGGGGCCTGATCGGTTAGCCGCTACCCGGTCGAGCGCCAGCCGTCGGCGTCCCGCTCGAAGACGTACGTCGCGGTGTGCGGCACGTCGTCCTCGTGGGCGGGTGCGTACGGCGACCCGGGGTCGAGCAGCCCGAACAGCGTCAGGATGACGCCACCGTGGGTGACCACCAACAACGTCTCTCCGCGGAACTGGTCGGCCTCGTCGTCCAGCACGGGCAGCACCCGGTCGGCCACCTGCCGCCCGGTCTCTCCGCCCGGCACGCCCGGCTCGAGGTCGCCCTTCAACCAGGCACCGAGCACGTCGTGGAAGAACACGGGGTCGTACGGGCGGCCGAGGTAGTCGCCGACCGCGAACTCCTGCAGCCGGTCGCGCACCCGGACCGGCAGCCCGAGGACGGCCGCCGCGATCTCCGCGGTCTGCACCGCGCGCGAGAGCTCGCTGGACACGACGCCGGCGACCCGCTCGGACCGCAGCCGCTCCCCGAGGGCTCGCGCCTCCGCCCTCCCCACCGTCGTGAGGCTGCCGCCGGAGACACCCATCTCGGGGCGCTCGTACTCCGGCTCGGCGTGACGGGCCACGATCATCCGGGCCGGGCAGTGCACGTCGCTCACCACGCCAACCTAGCGAGCGGGAGGTTCGTCCCTGCGCGCCGGGAAGGCGCCGCGACCGGCCGGGGACCGCTCCCCTGTCCGCGGGAGCCGTCGGCTCGCGACGGTGGAGAGGTCCGCGACACCCACCCGACCCAGGAGGTCCTCATGGTCGCGATCGTCACCGTCCTCGCCGCGTTCCCGCTCGGCTACCTCGTCCGCTCACGCCTGGCGGCCACCACGGCGTACGCCGTCGCCTACCTCTGGGCGTTCGTCTTCCAGACGCTGTACCTGGTCCTGGACGTGATCAACGACAGCCAACGTCAGGCCTTCGAGCCCCAGGCCTTCCCGTGGGCCTACGGCGCGGTCACGCTGTCGATCTTCACCGCCGGGTTCGGTCTGGTGGCGCTGGGCCACCTGGTCCGCGACCGGCGCCTGGCGCGTCGCCGGCTGCCGGTGGGCATGGCCGCCTGAGGGTGGTCCGCGCCCGGCTGCCGGAGGCAGGATGCGCGGCATGCGGATCTTCCACATCGCCACGCTCGCCGACTGGAAGCAGGCCCAGGAGTCGGGGGTCTACCGGACCTCGACGTACGGCCGGACCCTCGAGGACGAGGGCTTCATCCACGCCGCCCGGCATGACCAGGTGCCGTTCGTGCGCGACGTGATCTTCGCCGACGTCACCGAGCCGCTGCTGGTCCTGGAGGTCGAGACCGAACTGCTCGACGCCGACGTGCGCGACGAGCAGGTCGGCGACCAGGTCTACCCACACGTCTTCGGCCCGATCCCGACCTCCGCGGTGGTCGCCTGGCGCCCCGCCCGGCTGCCGCCGATCGAGCTCGGCACGAGCCGCCCGAAGGCCGCCCCTCCCTCACCCCTCGTGCTGGCCTTCCGGGGCCTGACGGCGGTCCTGACCTCCGCCGCCCTCGCGGCCTTCGTCTGCGCGGTGATCGCGCAGGCCAGGACCGACGACGGGGACCTCCCCGTGGGGGTGACGTTCACGCTCTGGTCGCTGGCGGCGATCCTGGCCGTGCCGGCACTCGTGGCCCTCGGGTACGCCGAGTGGGCCCGTCGGCGTACCGACTGATCGGCTCAGGCGGACTTCGCCTCCGGCTCCCAGCCGAGCTCCCCCAGCCGGGCGCGACCGAGGTCGGTCGGCCGCAGGCCGCGGTGGTCGTCGGCGCGGCGTACGAACCACGGCTGGGGGCCCTCGATCAGGGCGTCGGCGATGGCGCCGGCCAGCGCCCCGGCGAGGTGCTCGCGACGCTCGGTCCAGTCCAGGCAGGGCCGCGCCAGCCGGCGCCGCGCGGCGCGTGCGGTCGTCACGTCGACACCCCAGCCGAGCAGCCCGGCGAGACCGGGCTCGGTCAGGTCGTAGCCACCCGGCACCGGCTCCAGCCACCCCCGCGCCAGGAGCCCGTCGTGCAGGGCCACGCCGCAGCGGCCCGCGACGTGGTCGTAGCAGGTGCGCGCCTCGGCCAGCGAGCGGGCGCGGCTGGACTGGCGCAGCGTGCCGACCGGCTTGGCCGGTGCGACGAAGGCGAGCGACTCGAGGGCCGCCCCGACCTCGGGCGATGCCAGCCGGTGGTACCGGTGGCGACCCTGCTTCACCACCTCGACCAGGCCGCCCTCGCGCAGCTTGGCGAGGTGCTCGCTCGCGGTCGCCGGGCTCACGTCCGCCACCCGCGCGAGCTCGGTCGCGGTCAGTGCCCGCCCGGTCAGGAGTGCGTCCAGCATCGTCGCCCGGCTGGGGTTGCCGAGCAGTGCGCCCACGGCCGCGAGGTCGACGTCGTACATGCCACCGAGCGTAGGACGACCACACTTCGGCCGACGCCGTAGCGTCGGCTCCCTACCGTCCCCCCATGACCACCACGGACAACCCCGGCATCGCGGTCGAGGAGGCCGTACGCCGGTGCCTGGCCCTCGTCGACACCTGGCTCCACTGGGACGGCCGCCCCCGGGTGAGCGAGGACGGCGACCGCGTCTACACCCCGCACAAGGCGGTACGCCGGATCGCCGACCACCTCGTCGACCACCTCGCCGAGGTCGAGGCCCGGCTCGCGGGCGTCGAGACCCAGCCTGACGGCTGGCACGGCAGCCTGCTCACCCTCGACACCGACTGGGCGCGGTTCACCGAGGCCGACCGCGACGAGGCGCACCAGCGGCTGCCCCGGCTCGCCCGCACCTTCGCCCTGCGCCTGGCGGCCGCCGGCCCCGACGAGTGGGACCGCCCGCGCGGCGAGAGCTGGACCCTGCGCGAGATCGCCGACCACCTCACCGGCGTCCTCTGGTACGCCGAGCAGGTCGGCGACCTCTCCTGACCGTCGGGTCGGCACCTGACTCGGCGCGGTTCGGCCGCTGCTCTCCGCCGATCTCCGCCGACTCGGCGTTCTAGCCGCCGGCTGCCCGGGGGGCGCCGGACTCCTCCCCGCCACCGGTCGCCTCGCGGGCGACGTACTCCTCGATGTTCTCCAGCAGGTCCCCGTTGCGGCGGACGACGGCGAGCAGGTCGGTCATCGACGCGACCTCCTCCACCTGCTCCTTGATGAACCACTGCAGGAACTGCTCGGAGGCGAAGTCCGACTCCTCGCGGGCGATCACCAGCAGCTCGTTGATCTGGCCGGTGACGCGCTTCTCCTGGTCGACGGCGAGCTCGACCGGCGCGACCACACCCTCGAAGGACGAGACCGGCGCGTCGATGGCCGGGATCGCGACCTCGGCATCGGTGTCGAGGAGGTACTGCACCATCATCAGCGCGTGCTGACGCTCCTCGAGCGCCTGCATGTAGAAGTACGCCGCCATCCGCGGCATCGTCATCGCGTCGTAGTGGATCGCGCAGGCGAGGTACTGGTTGTGCGCGGCCAGCTCGTGACCCACCTGCTCGTTGAGGCGCGCGACGAAACGGGATGCGGGCACGTGGGCCTCCTCGATCGACCGGTGGGTGCGGGCTCAGGCTGCCTTGACGAGCTTGCGCTTCTTGACCGTATAGCCCTTCGGCAGCGTGCCCTCGCGCAGCATCCGGATCGGGCAGCGCTTGCAGCGTGAGTCGCTGACGCAGCACGTGCTCTTCGGCTTCTTCGCCTTGGCCTTCTTGCCCACGGCGCGCAGCCTACAGACATCAGGTGAGGCTTACCTAACGAACGACGAGCGGACGACCGTGCCAGGCGGCGCGCTCACGACCCGCGGACCCGGGAGGCCACGGTGAACGAGCTCCCCTTCGCGACCACGCCGATCAGGTAGGAGATCGGGGCCGCGGGCACGTGCTGCACCGCGCCGGAGGACGACTCACGGACCGTCATCGGGGCGGAGTGCCCGCGGACCACGAAGGTGACCACCCCCGAGGAGGCGGGCACCGCCTTGATCGAGTCGATCCTCCAGGCACCGCCGTGGACGAAGCCACCCGCGGCGTAGTAGCCGGCGACGGTGTGCGCGAGCTGCCGGCAGGTCCGGCAGCCCCGGCTGAGCGCGACGTACGGCGCGACCTTGCCGGTGTTCTGCATCCGCGCCTCGGCGGCGGCCCAGCGCGCGACGAAGCGCTTCGGGTTCTCCTGCTCGATGTACGGGTCCGACGACTGGTCGGACGCAGTGCCCCCTCCCGGAGCGGATGTCGTGTCCCGCGGGAGGGAGGTCGCACCGGCGCCGGGAGCGTCGCCTCCTCCGCCACCGCACGCCGTCAGGCCGGCCAGCGTCGTGAGCGCGACCGCGCCCGCCCACACCGCACGCGTCGGACGTCCCACGGGTGCTCCTCCTCCGGCGTCGAGGTCTCGCCTGGTACGACGCTCGTCCGGGCCGTCGGGTTGACACGGCGTCGTCGACACAGCTTCGTCGACCCGGTCTCGTCGACCCGGCTTCTCGGCTACGATCCGCCGCGTGGAGCCGGATCCCGCACCGACGCCGTCGCGACTGCGACGGTTCGCCTCCACCGTGTACGACGCGCACGCCGGCAGCCGCAACGTGGTCCTGGACGGCCCGTGGTGGCTCGGCCTGGCCGCCGTTGTCGTGGTCTCCGTGCTCGTGTTCGGGAGCGGCCCCTGGAAGTGGCTCGCCGTCCCCGTCGCGGCCATCCTCTTCTGGATCCCGTCCGGCGTGCGCTGGACGCTCGCGCTCGCCCGGTCCGTGAGCGCCTTCCGCGACGGGTACCGCTCGTAGGAGGCCGCCGCCTGCCACGCTCGGTGGGCGGCAACCTCTGTGGACCGCTCACCGTCTCAGGAGTATGCGCGGGGACGTCGGCGGCGAGCCGGAGCGATCGTGGGGCGGATGCGGATGCGGAGGCGGCGAGTGACGACCGGACGAGTCACCACCACCCTGCTGGGCGCGGCCACGGTCGTCTGGCTCCTGGCCGGCTGCGGGACCGGCGACGACACCGCCGCGACCGGCCCCTCGTCGAGCAGCGACAGCCCGACCTCGCCGAGCTCGGTCTCGAGCACCCCCACGATCGGCTCCCCGACCACCGACTCCGTGGACGACCCGGCCGACGACGTTCCGCCGTTTCCTCACCGAACGGCGCGCCAGACGGCGAAGGGCTCACGCGGCGGGGACCTCGTGCTGACGGACGTGCGCGTGGCCGAGCACCAGGGCTTCGACCGGATCGTGCTGGAGTTCACCGGATCGAGCAGGCCGGGCTGGGCCGTCGAGTACGTCGACCAGGCGGTGCTGGACGGGAGCGGCAAGCACGTCCCGCTCGACGGCGACGCCTTCTTGAACATCTCCGCGTCCGGGACGACGTGGCCGGCTCCGGGCTACTACGACGGCCCCGCTCGGTTCGAGCCCGAGAGCGGGGGCGACGTCCGCGACGTCCACGTCGGGGGCACCTTCGAGGGCTACACCCAGGTGATCGTCGGGATCGCCGGGGACCGCGTGCCCTTCCGGACCTTCGCCCTCACCGGACCATCCCGGCTGGTGGTCGACGTCGTCGACAGGTGACGCCCGCGCGCGTGCCGGGCCGAGCGGCACCGCCGCGCAGCCCGCTCGAGGTCGACGACCATGATGGGGGCATGAGCGAGACGAGCCCGACCGTCACCGACGAGCAGATCCAGGCGCTGGCCGCCTCCGCCCAGCCGTACAGCCTGGTTCAGCTGCGCTGGGCGCCCGACCGGTTCCAGGACGGCGCGGACGCGATCGAGCTCGAGCATCAACGACGGATGGTGTCGCTGCGGGCGGCGGGAGTCATCGCGATCCTCTGCCCGGTGCTCTCCGACGACGTCGCCGGCGTGGCGATCCTGACCCAGCCGCTCGAGTCGGCGCAGGAGACCATGGCGGGCGACCCGTGCGTGCAGGCGGGCATGATGACCTGCGAGGTCCTCCCCTGCGTCGGCTTCCCGGGCGACTCCCTGCCCGGGTGACACACCTAGGCCGCCGTCACCGACGTCACGCCGAAGGACCTGGACGTGGTCATCACCCCGACCAGGTAGGTGACGCGGCGCCCCGGCAGGTGCTCCACCGGACGTGACGACGAGTCGCGCAGCGTCATCGGCGCCGAGAAGGCGTGGACCGTGTACAGGACGACGCTCCCCGGGTTGGGGGGCGTCTCGACGGAACGGATCCGCAGCCCTCCCCAGTGGATGAAGCCGCCGACGGCGTACCGATGCTCGATGTTGCGGGCCAGGTCTCGGCACACTCCACACCGCAGGGTCAGCTTCAGGTAATCCTGGGTCTTCCCGGTGGTCTCCATCCGCGTGGTGGCGGCGGCCCAGCGCCGGAGGAAGTGCTGGGCGCTCTTCGAGCCGGGTGCCGAGCCCGGCTGCGTGGTCGGGTTCTGGGGCAGGACCGCGCCGTCCGACGAGGTGTCACCGCCGCCGCAGGCGGCGAGCCCGGTGGCCAGCACCAGCCCCGCAGCCATTCCGGCGATCCGCGTCCATCGGCCCACCGAGCACTCCTCCCGCCGGCACCGCCCGACACAGGTACGACGTCCCGGCCGCGGGTCCGGTTGACACGGAGAGCCCGCCTCAGGCGAGGTCGTGCGCCTCGCGGATCGCGTCGACGATGCCGTTCATGATCTGGGTCAGCCCGAAGTCCTTCGGGGTGTAGACCGCGGCCACACCCGCGTCGATCAGGCGACGTGCGTCGCCGTCGGGGATGATCCCACCGACGACCACCGGGATGTCGCCGGCGCCGGCCTCCTCCAGGCCCACCAGCACGGCCGGGACCAGCTCCATGTGCGACCCGCTCAGGATGGACAGGCCGACACAGTGGACGTCCTCGGCGACGGCCGCGGCGACGATCTCGTCCGGGGTCAGCCGGATGCCCTGGTAGACCACCTCGAAGCCGGCGTCCCGGGCCCGGACGGCGACCTGCTCGGCGCCGTTGGAGTGCCCGTCGAGGCCGGGCTTGCCGACCAGCAGCCGCAGCCGCCCGCCCGGTCCCCCGCTCAGCTCCTCACCCGTCTCGCGCACGCGCCGGCGTACCTCCGCGAGCTCCTCGCCGACGTCCGCCACGCCGACGGCGCCGCTCACGCCGGTGGGTGCGCGGTACTCGCCGAACACCTCGCGCAGGGTCGCGGCCCACTCCCCCGTCGTCGCGCCGGCCCGGGCCGCGGCCAGGGTCGCGGGCATCAGGTTGGCGTCGGTCTTCGCGTCGGCCGCCAGCCGCGCCAGCGCCTCGAGGACCGCGGTCTCGTCGCGCTCGGCCTTCCACGCACGCACGCTCTCGACGGCCGTGGCCTCGGCCTCCGGGTCGGCACCCTGGATCGCCGTGTCGAGGTCGGCCGTGAGCGGCGAGGGCTCGGTGGTCTCGAACCGGTTGACCCCGACCACGACCTCCTCGCCCGACTCGATCCTGGCCCGGCGGGCGGCGTGCGAGGTGACCAGCGCTTCCTTCATGTAACCGCTCTCGACGGCGGCGACGGCACCGCCCAGGGCCTGCACCCGGTCCAGCTCCTCCCGGGCTCCGGCCACCAGCTCCGCGACCTTGGCCTCGACGACGTGCGAGCCGTCGAAGAGGTCGTCGTACTCGAGCAGGTCGGACTCGAACGCCAGCACCTGCTGCAGCCGCAGCGACCACTGCTGGTCCCAGGGGCGGGGCAGGCCGAGCGCCTCGTTCCACGCGGGCAGCTGGACGGCGCGGGCGCGGGCGTCCTTGGAGAGGGTCACCCCGAGCATCTCGAGCACGATGCGCTGGACGTTGTTCTCCGGCTGCGCCTCGGTCAGGCCCAGGCTGTTGACCTGGACGCCGTACCGGAACCGGCGCATCTTCTCGTCGTCGACGCCGTAGCGATCCCGGGTGATCTCGTCCCAGAGCCGGACGAAGGCCCGCATCTTGCACAGCTCCTCGACGAACCGGACGCCGGCGTTGACGAAGAACGAGATGCGGCCGACCACCTGGCCGAAGTCCTCCGCCGACACCTGCCCGGAGGCCCGGACCGCGTCCAGCACCGCGATCGCCGTGGCCAGGGCGTAGGCGAGCTCCTGCGTCGGCGTCGCGCCGGCCTCCTGCAGGTGGTAGCTGCAGATGTTGATCGGGTTCCAGCCCGGGATCTCGTGGACGGTGTAGGCGATCAGGTCGGTGATCAGGCGCAGGGAGTGCTCGGGCGGGAAGACGTAGGTGCCGCGGGAGAGGTACTCCTTGACGATGTCGTTCTGGGTGGTGCCGGCCAGTAGGTGCGCCACCTCGGTGGGGTCCAGATCGGGGTTCTGCTCCTCCGCCACGACCTGGTAGAGCGCGAGCAGCCACATCGCGGTCGCGTTGATCGTCATCGAGGTGTTCATCTCCGACAGCGGGATGCCCTCGAACAGCCGTCGCATCTCGCCCAGGTGCGGGATCGGTACGCCGACCTTGCCGACCTCCCCCTTGCTGAGCGCGTCGTCGGGGTCGTAGCCGGTCTGGGTCGGCAGGTCGAAGGCCACCGAGAGACCGGTCTGACCCTTGGCCAGGTTGGTGCGGTACAGCGCGTTGGAGGCCGCGGCGGTCGAGTGACCGGCGTACGTGCGCATCACCCAGGGGCGGTCCTTGCTCGGCATGTGCCGAGCGTAGGTCCGGCGCAGGAGCGGTGGCTTGTGCCTGTGGCCTATTCCTCACGGTGTGGGGCGTGGCCCACTCCACACCGGGGCATCCTGAGAACTCCCTGATTCGCCCACGGGCAGGGGGCTGCTCCACCTACCCTGAGAGCCAGGAGCGGGTATCGCCCGCCCCGAACGGGGGAATCGCATGTCCGAGCAGCACCCGCCTGTGCAGACGCGCCGCGGCGTCGACCGCCGCGCGGTGGTCCGCGCCGGCGTCTGGACGGTTCCGGCCGTCACCCTGGCGACCGCCGCGCCGGCCCTCGCCGCCACCTCGGTGAGCACCGGGACGCTGAAGTTCAACTTCCTGAACCTCTACGGCGCCGCCTACGACAACAAGGGCAAGCCGACCAAGGCCGAGTCCCAGACCTCGCTGCAGAACGTCTGGGCGGCCCACGCCCCGACCCTGACGAGCATCATCATGACCGTGACCTACTCCGGGAGCCGGGTCGACGGAACGGCGCCCACGATCATCAGCGGCACCGGCTGGTCCTTCTCCGGACCGGCCACCAAGAGCGGCGGCGACTGGCTCTACACGTTCGTGTGGACCGGCAGCCTGACGCCGTCGAGCTCCACTCCGCTGCTGACCTGGCGGGTCCCGCTGAAGAACAGCTCCAGCGGCAACATGAGCATCACGGCGCACGCGACGGCCGCGAGCGTCACGGCCGCCGACGCAGCAGCGTCGACCAACCTCTGAGACCAGCCTCGGCTCAGGCGGTCGCGGCCGCCCGCTCGACCTCGACGAAGCGCGCCAGGCGCGAGACCTGGAGCATCCGGCGTACGGCGGGGCCGCAGCCGCGCAGTCGCAGGTGATGGCCGGCCCGGCCGGCCTCGAGGGACGCGTAGGCGAGGACGCGGGCAGCGGTCACGTCGAGCGTGGTGACGTCGGTCAGGTCGACGACGAGGTCCTGCTCGAAGCCGCGGAGGTGCTCGTAGATGGCACTGCGGACCTCCATCGTGCTGCGCACGTCGAAGTCGCCGCTCAGCACCAGCGCGTGTCCGTCGTGGACGATGTCCATGGCGCGACCCCCGATCCCCGTGCCCCGTGCGGGGCGTGTCCTCTCGTCGGTCCTCGTACCTGTATGACGCACGAGCCTCCCCGATTGGTTGCGTCCCGGCGAGTTATTTTCGGCGCTCACCGCGGTCTACGCTCGTCGTCGTGGTCAATCTGACGCGGATCTACACCCGGACGGGCGACGCGGGTACGACGCGGCTCGGCGACATGAGCGAGACGTCCAAGAACGACCTGCGGCTCCATGCCTATGCAGACGTCGACGAGGCGAACGCCCAGCTGGGGGTGGTGCTTGCTCACGACCTCGAGGAGCCGGTCCGGGCCGTCCTGATACATGTGCAGAACGACCTCTTCGACGTCGGGGCCGACCTCTGCACCCCGGTGGTGGAGAGCCCCGAGCACCCGCCGCTGCGGATCACCGAGGAGTACGTCGACCGCCTCGAGGGCTGGTGCGACGAGTACAACGCAGACCTGCCCCGGCTCCGGTCGTTCATCCTCTCCGGGGGCACGCCCACGGCCGCTCACCTGCACGTCGCCCGGACGGTGATCCGCCGCGCCGAGCGCTCCGCGTGGGCGGCGTACGACGTGCACGGCGAGTCGATGAACCCGCTCGCGATCCGCTACCTCAACCGGCTCTCGGACCTGGTGTTCATCCTGGCCCGGTACGCCAACCGCGAGAACGGCGACGTGCTCTGGGTCCCGGGCGGTGAGCGATGAGCGACGGAGGTGCCGTGGCATCCACGGGCTCGACCGACGGCGGGCGCCCGGGCGCGGCCAGGGCCGAGAAGCCCGAGCCCGTCGACGACCTGGTGATCAGCCGGCACGTGCTCAGGACCAAGCGCGGCGAGCTACGTTACGTCGCCCGCTCCGGCCGGATCGTGCTGCGCGAGGAGGAGGTCAAGAAGGACGTCTTCCACGGCTGGAAGGCCCGCGCCGAGATGTCGGTGACGGCGTACACGCTCGACCTGCCGGAGGGGCAGGCGCTGACGACCCGGCCGATCACGTTCGTCTTCAACGGCGGCCCCGGCTCGTCCTCGATCTGGCTGCACATGGGCCTGCTCGGCCCGCGCCGCGTCGACGTGGGCGACGTGACCGCGCCGCACCCGCCGCCGTACCGCCTGGTCGACAACGCCGAGACGCTGCTCGCGGTCTCCGACCTGGTCTTCATCGACCCGATGTCGACCGGGCACACGCGCGCCGTGGAGGGCGGGAAGGCGAAGAAGTACCACGGCTTCGGCAAGGACGTCGAGCAGGTCACCGAGCTGATCCGGCTCTGGTGCACCCGCGAGGACCGCTGGATGTCGCCGAAGTTCATCATCGGCGAGTCCTACGGCACGGTGCGGGCGGTCGCCGTGGCCGAGCGGCTGCAGCAGAAGCACGCCCTCGTGCTCAACGGCATCGTGCTGGTCTCCAGCGTGCTCGACTTCGGCACCCAGGACTTCGGGATGCACCGCTGGGACGAGTCGTGCCTGAACTTCCTGCCGACGTACACCGCGATCGCGCACTACCACGGCAAGGTCAAGGGCCGGCTGAACCGCCTCCGCCAGGAGGCCGAGGCGTTCTCCGCCGGTCCCTACCGGGCGGCGCTGGCCGCGGGCCGGCGGCTGCCGGCGAAGGAGCGCACGGGCATCGTGCGCACGCTGGCCCGCCTCACCGGGCTCTCCGAGGAGTACGTCGACCGCACGGACCTGCGGATCGAGCACTGGCGGTTCTGCGCCGAGCTCCTTCGCGACCGTGGCCTGACCGTCGGCCGCATCGACGGCCGGTTCACCGGACCTGCGGCCTCGCTGATCGCCGAGAACATGGACGCCGACCCGTCGATGGACGCCATGAACGGCCCGTTCGCGGCGGCGCTGCACCACTACCTGCGCTCCGAGCTCGGCAACGAGCGGGACCTGCCCTACGAGGTGTACGCGAGCGCGATCAAGAACTGGTCCTTCGAGGAGTTCGAGGGCAAGCCGATCTTCGTCGCGGACAGGCTCGAGCGGGTGATGCGGGCGAACCCGCACCTGCGGGTGCGGATCGAGTACGGCTACTACGACCTCGCGACGCCGTACCACGCCGCGGAGGACATGGTGGCCCACCTGCGCCTCCCCGACGAGGCGTTCGACCGGATCGAGCACGAGTACTTCGAGACCGGGCACATGCCCTACCTCCACGAGGCGTCGCGCAGGCGCGAGCTGGCGTCGATCGCGGCCTTCGTCGAGCACGGCTGACCGGTGGCGCGCCGTACCGCTCGCGCCCGTCGTGAGCCGATGCCCGCGCCGCCGGGCGCGCTGTCGGTCTACACCGACGGCGCGTGCTCGGGGAACCCGGGCCCGGGCGGCTGGGCGTGGGCCGTCGACCAGGAGCGCTTCGCCTCCGGCGCCGAGCCGGTCACGACCAACCAGCGGATGGAGGTGCGGGCGGTGCTCGAGGCGGTCACCGAGCTGCCGGCCCCGCTGCTCGTGGTCAGCGACTCCACCTACGTCGTGAACTGCTTCCGCGACCGCTGGTGGGAGAAGTGGCTGGCGAACGGCTGGCTCACCTCGGCCCGGAAGCCGGTGATGAACCGCGACCTGTGGGAGCCGCTCGTCTCCGCGGTGGCGAACCGCGACGACATCGCCTTCCACTGGGTGAAGGGGCACTCCGGCCACGTCATGAACGACTTCGTCGACGGCCTGGCGGTCGCCGCGTGCGTCGGTCAGCGCGATGACTGAGCCCGTGGCCGACCTGCTCGAGCGCCTCGCCGAGGCGCGGGTCGGGTGGACCTCGCCCGCCATCCGCTCCTGGTACGCCGAGGAGTCGCTGCGGCAGAACCTGCGCCGGGCCCTCTCCGTGGAGGCCGAGCGTCTGGGCGATGCCGCCTTCGGGACCGGGTTCCGCGACGGGGTCGGCACGGGCGGCCCCGAGGACCCGCTGACCTGGGCGAACCGGCTGGTCGACCTGCCGGACGGCGGTTGGGCGCTGACGGGGATCAGGTTCCGCGGGCGGGACACCCGCCGGCCGTTCGTGGACGTCGTCGCGACGACCGCCCCGCCGACCGCCGACGGCCTGGCGCTCGTGGCCGAGGTCGTGGTGCCCGCCTACCGGGAGTTCGCCCCGCGGTGCCTGCGCGTGGACGCGCCGGAGCCCGACCCGCTGGTCGAACGGCTCCGCGGCGACCCGCGCTTCGGCCCCGGTTGTGCGGTCGACATGCACGTCGTGGCCGGCCTCGTCGAGAGCTTGGCGACCGCACCGCGGACGCCGGCGTACCCCCTGGTCGGGCTGCGTGCCGGCGACCCGGAGGAGCTCGCCCCGCGCGTGGTCGAGATCTATCGCGAGCTCGCCGCCCAGGTGCCGGACCTCGCGACCTGGGCACAGCCCGAGGACCTCGAGTCACTCACCGAGTGTGCCGACGAGGGCCTGCTGTTCGAGGTGCTCGTCGACGGCGACCCGGGTGGGGTCGTCGCCGCCCGGCGGCTCGACGACCACGGCATGACCGGCTTCTCGGTGCAGGAGATCTGTCTCGACGCCGCTCATCGGGGCCGTCGCCTGGCGCCCGCCTCGCTGCAGCACCTGGTCGGCGAGCTGCCGGCCGGGCCGGGTGACGTGCTGTGGGGCACGATCGACCCCGCCAACACGCCGTCCCTGCGGAACGCGCTCTCCATCGGCCGCACGGTCGTCGGCGGCTACGTGTGGGTCGCTCCGGCCGGGCTCCCGGGCATGCTCGCGTCGGCTCAGCGGTAGCGGTCGGCCACGACGCGTTGCTGGTCGACCGGCCGCCCGCGTTGGATCGTCCATGCCAACCGGACCAGCGCGGCCTGGGACCAGATGAGCGGCGTGGCGGACCGGGTGCCCTCCCCCAGCCGGCAGCACGCCCGACCGGTCGGCGGACGCCCGTCCCAGACCTGCTCGGCGAGCAGGTCGCCCGGTCCGCTCGCGGCCGCCATCGCGCGCAGGTAGCGCTCGGCGCGCGCGCCGGCGGTCACGGCGTACTCACCCCGCTCGTCGGTCAGGATCGGCCAGGCCCGGCCGAGCGTCTTGAAGGTGCCGGAGTCGGTGATCCGCCACTCGCGACCCGCTCGCGTCTCGCCGTACCCGTCGAAGCTGGCGCGGCGCCAGAGCAGGCCGTGGGACCCACGCACACCGAGCTTCCGGTCGATCACGGTCAGGGTCGACCGGACCGCGCGGTCGCGCGGCCGGAGGATGCCGTAGCGGACCAGGTCGAGGAAGCTCGGGTCGACGACCCGCCGCTGGTCGACCGCCTTCGGGCCACCGTCACCGATCGCGTACTTCTTCCCGGTGTCCGGCTTGCCGTTCTTGGTCAGCCGCAGGAAGTAGGGGTGCCGGCTGAGCGGGCCGTTCGTGGTCACGGTCCACTTCTCGACGTGCCGCTTCCAGCGGTCGGCCAGGGTCAGCCACCGCTTCGCGGAGGCGTGGTCGCCGTTGCGGATGGCGATGTCGGCGGCACAGACCAGGCCGTTGATCTCGGCCGCGATGGAGTTCGGCGAGTAGCCGGACTGGTTCTCCCACCGCTCCTGCGGGGAGAACGGCGCGTGCCGGCCGGTGTCGGGGTCCACGTAGTCGGCGATGAAGTCGGCCGCCTTCTTCACGTGGGCGTACGTCGACGGCCCGTCCCGGCCGACCAGGTGGGCCAGGACGATGGGCAGCGCCACCTCGTCGAGCTGGAGGTTGGTCCACACCGGCGTCCCGCTGACGTCGGAGTTCTGCGGGAACGACCCGTCGGCCTTCTGCTGCACGGTGAACAGCCAGTCGACGATCCGGCGCGCGGCCGCCCGGTCGCCCATCGCCCACAGCGCCGTCCCGAACTGGTAGGCGTCGCGCGCCCAGACCAGGTGGTAGGCGCCGGACGGGGACGACAGGTCCGGCACCTCGTCGCCCCACACCCAGGGGGCGGTCGGCGAGGCCACGAACGCGCCGGGGTGCTGCTTGTCCTCGGCCGCGGCCACCACCAGCTCGGAGGCCAGGTAGTCCCGGCGCACCCCGGCGGCGCTGGCCGGGACCGGCTTCAGGGACCGGAGCCAGCGGTGCCAGCCCCGGTCGTAGCCGGAGCGGACCGTGGAGTACGCCGTCGCCAGCGAGCCGTGAGCCGCCTGCCGGGCCGCGTCGGCCGACGCGCCGAAGCCGAGGCTCAACCGGGCCCTCTGGTGCGCCCCGCGGCCGGTGACACCCGCGATGCGACCGAGCTGGACGATGTTGCCGGGGCCGGCCTGGTCGTAGGTGTGGTCGAGGGTCTGGTCGTCCTTCAGGTCGGTCCAGCCGTCGCTGGTGCCGAGGTAGCCGGTCGACGTCTCGTCGAACCCCGGCCGCGAGACCAACGCGCTGTCGACGTCGCCGCCGGCGTCGGAGGCGACCAGCGCGCGACCCGACGTACCGCCGCTGTCGTCCATGCCGGTGTTGGCCAAGGACGGGTCGTACAGGGCGTAGAGCCGGTAGGCGTGGCCGTCGAGCGACACGAGCCGCAGGCGCACCTCGAGCGCGGCGCTCCCGGGGTCGGTCACGAAGGTCTCGAGGATCCGGTACCTGCCCTGGCGGTCGGTGTTCACCTCGCGGAACGTCAGGCTGCGCGGGTCCGGCCGGGACGTGTGGTGCCGCATGTCGGTCGACTCACGGTCGGTGAAGCCGTCGCCGGTGACGACGAGCTCCAGGCTGCGCACGCTCGGGGTGGACAGGTCGGGGTAGAAGACCTCGCTGGTACGACCCCGCTGCAGCGTGAACCACACGTTGCTGCCTCGGGTGCGAGCCGTCCCGAAGCCGGTCTTGTCGGCCTCGGTCCAGGTCGCCTTGTGCCCCGGCCCGTCCGGCGCCGTTCCACCGGGTGGCGCCGCGGCGGACGAGACGACCGCCCCGGCCGCCGAGGCGGTCAGGGCGAGAGCGGTGGACACGACGACGGCGCGCCAGAGCACGAGAGACCTCCAGGAGACGGGTCCTTCGCCCGTACCCCGGCTCTGCGGCGACAAACGGAACCGGATCCGTGGCGCGTCCGGGTCGGTAGGGTCCCGGCATGCGGTCGTCGACTCCCCTCGTCATCGGGCTCGCGGGTCTCCTGGTCGCGGGCGTCGGGCCTGCGTCAGCGCGGGTGGACACCGGCAGCGACGGGCCGGCCACGCGAGCCGCCGCACAGCTCGCGGCCGCCTCGTGCGTCGACCAGGGCGGGTCGAACCCGGTACGCCGGCCGCGGTTCGTCCGGCAGATCCCCACCGGCGAGACCGGCTGGTTCGCCTCCCCGAGCCTGGTCGACCTCAACGGCGACGGCCACCTGGAGATCGTGGCGCCGTTCTACTCGACGTTCGTCTTCAGCTCGAAGGGCACGCTGCTCGACAAGGGCACGGCGAGCAAGGGTCGCGTCTACGCGCCCGGAGTGGTCACCGACCTCGACCACGACGGGCACCAGGACATCGTGGTGGGCGGTACGGGCAGCGTGGCGGCGTACACCTGGCGGAAGGGCCACCTGCACCGGAAGAAGGGCTGGCCGGCCTCGGTCAGGAGCGGCGGCCAGACGCCCGAGGTGCGCGGGCTCGCCGCGGCCGACCTCAACGGCGACGGCAGGACCGAGGTCGTGGCGACGACCACGAACACCTCGCCGAAGGGCGCCCAGGTCTTCGTGTTCAACGCCCGGGGCCACCGGTTCCAGCCGAAGCACGGCCATCACCCCGCGTGGCCCCGTTACAACCGGCGTACCGGGAAGGGCAACGACCTCCACTTCAACGGCGTGGGCAACCACGGCTACGGGGAGTACGGCGAGAACGTCGGCATCGGGAACATCGACGACGACCCGCAGCTCGAGATCATCACGACGTTCGACAACCACCAGATCAACGCCTTCAACGACGACGGCACCTCGATCCTCGCGTCGAAGTGGTTCACCAACCCGGAGTCGGACGCGCTCGGCCGGCGCATGGGATGGGGGCAGTTCATCCGCTGGGCCGACCCCGGGGTCGAGAAGCGCCACTACCACCTGCACAAGGGGGCGTGGCCAAGCCCGGCCCGCCAGGCCTGGCTGCAGTGGACCGACTCACCGCCCTCGGTGGCCGACCTCGACGGCGACGGCCGCAACGAGGTCATCGGGATCCCGAACGTCGAGCGGCACATCCCCTACCGCACGCAGGGCTACGCGTTCATGGCCCTGGACGGCGCGTACGGCGACGGTCACCGCTCGGCACGACGTCACGCCGGCTTCGAGAAGCTCCGGATGTCCAACCATCCCGTCCACCGCCCGAGCGGCGACTGGTACCCGCCGTCGGGCATCCCCGCGCCGACCGTGGTGGACCTGCAGGGCGACTCGCGTCCCGAGATCGTCTCCGCGCTCCCGGGTGGGAAGGTCTACGCGGTCGGACCGAGCGGTCACCGGCTCTGGTCGACGACGTACGCGCCACGCACCTCGAAGACGTTCGCCTCGGAGGTGGTCGCGGCCGACCTGAACAAGGACGGCCACCCCGAGCTGGTCTTCGGCACGTACTCGCTGCACAAGAACGCCGGCCGCCTGATCGTGCTCTCGGCGCACGGGAAGAAGCTCTCGGTCACCCGGCTGCGGCACCAGGGCCGCGACGGCAACGGCATCGGCGTACCCGCGGCCCCGTCCATCGCCGACCTCACCGGGAACGGCACCCTCGAGATCGTCCTCACCACCTTCGACCACGGCATCGACGTCTACACCGTCCCCGGGTCCGGCACGGGCTGCCTGCCGTGGCCGACCGGGCGCGGCAACCTCCTGCGCAACGGCATGGGTCCCGCGACCGCCAACTGACGCGGTTGTCACGTTCTCGGCGGCTGTCTCGACTCGGGAGTGAGACACGTTCGAGAACGAGGAGTGACCGAGATGCACGTCTACATCGCAGGAGGAACCGGCGCGATCGGGCGGCGGCTGATCCCGCAGCTCGTCGCCCGAGGACACCGGGTGACGTCCACGACGAGGGACGTCCGCAAGATCGAGCTGATCGAGGGGCTGGGTGCCGAGGCGGCCGTCGTCGACGCACTCGACAGTGCGGCGGTCGGTGAGTCGGTGGCGAAGGCGGAGCCGGACGCCGTCGTCCACCAGCTCACGGCGCTCGCCGGGAAGATCAGCGTCAAGCACTTCGACCGGTCGTTCGCGATGACGAACCGCCTGCGGACCGAGGGTCTCGACCATCTGATCGCGGCCGCGCAGGCCACGGGGGTGCCCCACGTGGTGGTGCAGAGCTTCACCGGCTGGCCGAACATCCGCTCGGGTGGCTGGGTCAAGGACGAGCAGGACCCCCTCGACCCCGAGCCGCCGAGGGAACAGCGCGAGTCGCTCGCCGCGATCCGCCACGCAGAGGACGCGACCCTGGCGGTGGACGGAACGGTGCTGCGGTACGGCGGCTTCTACGGCGATGCGTCCGACCCCATGCTCCCGCTGATCCGGAAGCGGCAGTTCCCGATCGCGGGGAGCGGCACCGGGCACATGTCGTTCGTCCACCTGGACGACGCCGCGAGCGCGACCGTGCTGGCCCTGGAGAAGGGAGCGCGAGGCGTGTTCAACATCGTCGACGACGAGCCGGCGCCGGTCTCCGAGTGGCTGCCGTACCTCGCCGCGTGCATCGGCGCCAAGCCCCCGAGGCGCGTGCCGCTCTGGATCGCCCGGCTCGCGGGTGGTGAGGTGGCCGTGTCGGCGATGACCCGGACCCGCGGCTCGTCGAACGCACGCGCGAAGCGCGAGCTCGGGTGGGAGCTGCGCTGGCCGTCGTGGCGTCAGGGCTTCGAGGACGGACTGGAGCAGGGGTGAGCATCGTGAGCGCCGAGGAGTTCGAGGAGCTGCGACCGCTGCTGTTCTCGATCGCCTACCGGATCCTCGGCAGCGTGAGCGAGGCGGAGGACGCGGTCCAGGAGACCTGGCTGCGCTACCACGCGAGCGGCACCGTGCCGATCTCGCTGAAGTCCTTCCTCTCGGCGATCGTCACCCGCGTCTCGATCGACGTGCTCCGGTCGGCCCGGGTCCGCCGCGAGTCGTACGTCGGGTACTGGCTCCCGGAGCCGCTGCTCACCGACGACGAGCCCGCGGCGTACCCCGACCCGGAGCACGCCGCCGAGCTCGCCGACTCGCTGTCGATGGCCGCGCTGCTCCTGCTGGAGCGGCTGACACCGGAGCAGCGCGCGGTGTTCGTGCTGCACGACGTCTTCGCCTTCCCGTTCGGCGAGATCGCCGAGGTGGTCGGCAAGTCCGAGCAGGCCTGCCGGCAGCTCGCCTCGCGGGCCCGCCGGCTGATGGACGAGGGGCGGCCCCGGTTCGACGTGGACCGCCGCGAGCGGGACGAGCTCGCGGCGCGGTTCTTCGACGCGGTGACGGTCGGCGACGTCGACGAGCTGCGCGCGCTCCTGGCCGCCGACGTGGAGGTGTACGGCGACGGCGGCGGCAAGGCTCCGCAGTGGATGCGGGTCATCGTCGGCCTGGACAACGTGGCGCGGATGTTCGCCGGCCTCGGCCAGCGGTTCGCCGGCACCGGTCTGCAGGTCGAGCAGCGCGAGGTGAACGGACAGCCGGGGGCGATCTTCCGCGACGCCGCCGGCCAGGTGATCAACGTGATGACGCTCGACGTGCTCGACGGCCGGGTCCAGGTCATCCGCTCGGTGATCAACCCCGACAAGCTGCACCACATCGGCCCGGTGGCCGACGCGTGGGCGCTGATGCGCGGGACGCCTCCTCGCGCGGAGTGACGTGCGGTCAGTCCTCGGGCATCGCACGCCGGTCGCCGACCCGGACCCCGGCGCTCGGGAAGGCCAGGCTGTCGGCGGCGACCCACCACTCCATCACGTCGTAGGTCAGGCGGCCGGCGGCGACGGAGGGGTCGCCGTCCGAGAGACGCGCGGCCTCGGCCGGGTCGCAGGCGAAGATCGACATCCCGCGGTACGACGGGTCGCTCTGCCCGCCGCACGGACCGTTCACCGCGAGCAGGCCCTGCCGGCGCAGGTCGGCACGGTAGGCGAGGTGGCGTGCCTGGAGGTCGTCCAGCGCCTCGTCCGACAGGTCCGGGACGTCGACTGGCCTTCGGAGGACCACGAAGGTGTAGACGTCGAACGCGTCGGGGATGTCCTGGTTGCGAGGCATCCCCGGATCGTAGTGTCGCTCAGGCGCGCGCCGGTGCCTCCGCGACGAGCCGGTCCATCGCCGCCACGACACAGCCCGGGGACTCGTGCCACGGGAAGTGTCCTGCTCCCGGCACGACCTGGGACCAGGCCCCGGGGATCCGCGCGGCCGTCTCGGTCCCGGCGGTGGCCGGCATCGGGCTCCGCTCGCCCACCAGCACGCCGAACGGCACCGCGATCGCCGGCAGCGAGGCCTCGAGCGTCGACAGGCGCTCGAACACCTCCGCGAGGAGCCCGGTGATCGCCGGTTGACTGATCTCGCTGTGCGGCACCGGCGGCGCCGCGGAGGGGTCGGCGAAGTACGACGGCCAGAAGAGGGAGAGCGCCTCCTGGGACTCCTCGGGCGTGGCCTCACCAGCCATGTCCCGCTCGTCGAGCAGGTGGGCACGTGCGCGGTCGGCCTCCGGCACGCGGGCGAGCATCTCGGCACCGAACGCGGCCATCCCGCCGTCACCCACCGCTCCGAGGGGCTCGACGGACAGCACGCCGGCGAGCCGCCCGGAGATCTGCACGGCGAGGTGGAAGGCGAGGTGGCCGCCCCACGAGTGGCCCATCAGGTACGCCGTGTCCCAGCCCAACCCGTCCAGCATCGCGACGATGTCGGCGACCGCCTCGTCCACGGTGAACTCACCGTCCTCCGTCGAGGGTGCCAGCCCGCGTTGCTGGAACGTCGCCACCTGGTACCGAGTCGCGAGCTCCGCGACGGCGTCGTCGAGGTAGTCGTAGCTCATGCCCGGACCGCCGTGGACGGCGAGCACGTGCGGCCCGTCTCCGGCGATCCAGCCCGAGAGCGCACCCGAGGCGGTGGGGACGGTGAAAGGTGTGCGCTCCATGGCTGGAGCGTAGGACCGCGCGCCTCGACCCGGCATCGCCCGCGCGAACGAGCCCGGGCGTCAGGAGTCGAAGCCGAGGCCGAGCCGGTCGAGCGAGCGCAGCCACAGGTTGCGCCGGCCCTGGTGGCGGTCGGCGGCGGCCAGCGAGCGGCGGGTGAGCTCGATGCCGGTCCAGGCGAGGGGCTCCGGCGGGAACGGGAGCGGCTTGCGCCGGACCATCTCCAGCCGGGTGCGCTCGGAGTCGACGCCGTCGAGGAGGTCGAGCATCACGTCGGCTCCGAAGCGGGTCGCTCCGACGCCGAGGCCGGTGTAGCCGAGCGCGTACGCCGCCCGCCCGGCGTACGCCGTGCCGAAGAACGCGCAGAAGCGGGTGCAGGTGTCGATCGCGCCGCCCCAGCGGTGCGAGAACCGCAGCCCCTCGAGCTGCGGGAACGTCGTGAAGAACTGCCGCGCCAGCAGGTCGAACGTCGCCGGCCGCTGGTCGTACGACGGCCGCACGTGGCGTCCGAAGTGGTAGATCGCGTCGTACCCGCCCCACAGGATCCGGTCGTCGCTGGTCATCCGGAAGTAGTGGAACTGGTTGGTCATGTCGTCGAGCCCCTGCCGGCCCCGCCAGCCGATCGCGGCGAGCTGGTCGGCGGTCAGCGGCTCGGTCATCAGGGCGTAGTCGTAGACGGGCACGGTGTGCAGCCGGACCCGGCGTACCAGCGACGGGAAGGCGTTCGTGCCCAGCGCCACCTTCCCGGCGCGGACCACCGCACCCGACTCGGTGCGGACATCGAGCCCCGCTCCACCGCGGGCCAGCCCGGAGACGTGCGTGTGCTCGTGGATGCGCACGCCCAGCGACTCGGCGGCGGCGGCCAGCCCCCACGCGAGCCGGGCCGGGTCGACGAGCGCCATGCCGTGCGGCTCGAGGACGCCCGCGAGGAAGGTCGGCGAGCTCACCTCCGCCCGCAGGGCGTCGGCGTCGAGGTACGTCGCGTCCGGGTCGTGCTCGACCATCTCGCGCAGCCACGCGAGCTGGTGCGGCTCGGTGGCCACCGTGATCGCACCGGGCCGCTCGAAGTCGCAGTCGACGCCGTAGCGCGTCAGCGCCTCCTCGATCGCGTCGAGGTTCTCCCGACCGAGCCGCTCGAGGGTGTCGATCTCGTCCGGCCAGCGCTCGACGCCGTTCGCGTGCCCGTGCGTGAGCGAGGCGGCACAGAACCCGCCGTTGCGGCCCGAGGCCGCCCAGCCGACCCGGTGGCCCTCCAGCAGGACGACGTCGCGCGACGGGTCACGCTCCTTGGCCAGGATCGCGGTCCACAGCCCGGAGAAGCCACCGCCGACGACGCACAGGTCGGCCGTGCCGTTGACGTCGTACGCCGGCCGCGGGTCGGGCCGGTCCGGCCGGTCCAGCCAGTACGGCGTGGTCGAGGCGTCGGCGAGAGACGGGTGCAGGTCTCCTGGCATGGCGGCATGCTGCCAGAGCGCGCAGGTCTCGTGGCCCGCGAGCGTTGTCAGAAGCCGTAGCGGTCCCGCTGCGCGCGCAGCCACTGGGCGGCCAACGGGAGCTCCCACCGGTCGCACAGGGCGGCCGCGTCGTCGGCGTGCGCGGTGGCCCGGGCCGTCTCCCCCGCCGCGGCGGCGGCACACGCGAGGTAGAGATCGACCGGGCCGCTGGCGAAACCCGACCCGACGCTGCAGGAACGTCCGGCGTAGGGGACGAGGAGCCGGTGGGCCGCCGCCCCCAGCTGGGGCTCCTGGAGGTGGAGTGCGACCTCCCCCGCCATCGACCGGTTGAGCAGGGAGAACGTGTCCTCGGCGTCCAGCCGGATCTCGTGGGCGTCTCGGTGGGCGCGGGCCTCGTCCTCGCGGCCGGCGCGCCACAACGCGGCCACGACGGTCGAGGTGATGGGGACCGGGCCCCCCTCCATCGAACCGAGGATGGCGGCCCCCCGACCGTCGTCCTCACGCCACATGCCGAGCACGACGTGGGCTCCGGCGACGGCGGACTCGGCGGGGTCGATGGAGACCTGTGCCTCCAGGGCCTCGATCCGGGTCAGGGTCGCCGCGCTCTCCTCCACCTGCCCGGCCATCACCTGCCACGGGAACAGCAGGTTCTCGATCACGAGGAGGCCGTAGGGGATCCTCGCCTGCTCGGCGCGCTCGCGCGCCACCTCGCTCGCCGCGCGCATCTCGTCCGGCCGCCCCAGCTCGCCGAGCACCACCGCGCGCAGGCAGCCCGAGACGACCTCGGCCTGGGCCTGGCCCAGCCGGCGAGCGAGCCGGAGCGACTCGTCGGCCAGCTCGAGCCGCCGCGGCGCGGTGCCCGCCCACCACGTCGACGCGAACGCCACCTGGCAGGCGTCGAGGAGGAGCGCCTCGTCGCCCAGGCGCCGTGCCATCGCCAGTGCCTCGTCGACGAGGTCCTGCCGCTCGCTCAGCGGCGCCCGGTGGACCACCTCGTTGGCGAGGGAGAGCAGGGCGCGGCACCGCACAGCCCCGTCGCCGTCGGGAAGCCGCTCGAGGCTCCACTGCAGGGCACTGACGACCTCCTCGTGGACCTCGCCGTGTCCGGCCGACTGCCACAGGGCGCCCTGGCTGGTCGCTCCCGCCGCCCGGGCGGTGAGCTCCACATCGGCCAGGTCGTCCCGGGCGACCCGCAACGCCTGCTCGACGGTGGCGACCAGCTCCGGCCACATCGCCGACCAGCGGTAGGCGTCGACGAGGTGCATGAGGACGTCGTAGCGGTCGCGGGGCGTCGCCTCCGGGTCGTCCGGCATCGCCTCGAGCGCCGTGCGCAGGAGGGCCGCGGACTGCTCGTGCGCGTACAGCCGGCGCGCCTCCTGCGCCGCCTCGAGCGCCGAGCGCCAGGTGCGGCCGGCGTACGACGGGCCGGCGGCCTGCCAGTGGACCGCACGCTCGCCGGCCCGGTCGGGCCGGTCCTCGAGCGCCTCCGCCACCCGCGCGTGCACCCGCGCCCGACGGCTGGCGCTCAACCCGGAGACCAGCGTGTCGCGGACCAGCGCGTGGGCGAAGGTGAACCGGCCGAGCCCGACCTCGCGCACGAGTCCCGCCGCCTCGGCCGGCTCGACCACGTCGAGCAGGTCGTCCTCGTCCACGCGGGCCGCGGCGGCCAGCGTCGGCGCGTCGAAGCGCCGCCCGATCACGGCGGCGGTGCGCAGCGTCGAGACCGTCTCCTCGGGAAGCCGGCCCAGCCGCCGGGTCAGCACCTCGTGGACGCCGGCCGGCGGCTGCTCCTCCGTCAGCAGGTGCGAGAGGTCGGCCCGCTCCCCCGCGAGCCGCGCGTACTCCACGACGTAGAACGGGTTGCCGTCGGTGCGCTCGTGCAGGGCCTCGGCCTGCTCGGCGTTCGGCCGGTTGCGGGCGACCGTCGCGAAGACCTCGGCGACGTCCTCGGACGGCAGCCCGGTCAGCTCCCGGCGCACGGCGTGCCGGCGCGCCAGGGTCTCCGCCACGTCGGCGAGTCCTCCGGTCGGCTCCGGGTTGTCCCGCCAGGTCGTGAGGACGAGCAGCCTCTCGGTCTCGGCCGTCTCGGCGAGCAGGCGCAGGACCCGCAGGCTGCAGCCGTCGGCCCAGTGCAGGTCGTCGATGCCGACGACGAGCGGCTCCTCGCGCGCCGCCTCGCGGACGGTCTGCGCGATCCGCTCGAACGCCGCGAACTGCGCGGCGTCGTCGCCGTCGGTGTGCGGCAGCTCGGCGCCGAGCTCGTCGAGCACCTGGCGCCAGGGCCACAGGGCGGGTGCGCCGTCGTCCTGCGAGCAGCGACCGACCGCGACGCGCGCTCCCGCCGCGCGGGTGACCGCGACCAGCTCCGCGGCGAGCCGGGACTTGCCGATGCCGGGCTCGCCGGTCAGGACGGCGTACGTCGGGGTGCCGGCCGCCGCGCGGCTCCAGGCCTCCTCGAGCGCCTTCAGGTCGGCGTCGCGGCCGACCATCGGCCACTCCGGCCCCCTGCGGGGCGCGGGGGCGGCGGGCCGCGGCCGCAACGGCACCACGGGCGCGCCGGGGAGGCGGGGCGGGGCGACCCAGTCGAGGGACGGGTCCTGGCGGAGCACGGCCGTCTGCAGGTCACGGAGCTCCGCGCTCGGCTCGATCCCGAGCTCCTCGTCCAGCACGTCGCGCACCTCGCGGAGCACCTGGAGCGCGTCCGCCTGACGCCCGGACCGGGTCAGGGCGAGCGCCCGCAGGCTCCAGAGCCGCTCGCGCAGCGGGTAGGCGGCGGTCATCGCCTCCAGGTCCGCCGCGACGGTGCTGTGGTGGCCGAGCGCGAGGTCGGCGACGGCCCGGTCCTCGAGCGCCACCAGGCGGAGCTCCTCGAGCCGGGTGCGCTCGGCGACGGCCGCGGGCGCGTCCGGCAGCTCGGCGTACGGCGTGCCCCGCCAGAGCGCGAGCGCCTCGTCGAGGTGGCCGACGCAGGCCACCAGCTCGTCACCGGAGAGGACCGGTGGGCCCTGGCCGGCCAGCAGCTGCACGAGGCGGTGCTGCTCGTCGACCACCTGCTCGAAGCGCTCGGTGTCGAGGGCGCCGGGGCCCAGGCGCAGCGCGTAGCCGGGTGAGGCGGTGACCAGGACCGTCGCTGGGGCGCGGCGCTCCCGGTGCGGCTCCAGGACGCGCCGCAGCCCGCTGACGTACGCCTGGAGGGTGCCGGCGACTCCGGCGGGCGGTGCGTCGCCCCAGAGCAGGTCGACGATGGTGTCGACGGGCACCGGGCGCCCCGCGGACAGGGCGAGCGCCGCCACGAGCGCGCGCTGCTTCGGCGTGCCGAGATCCAGCTCCGCCCCGTCGAGCCCGGCCCGCACCGGGCCCAGGACCGCCACCTCCACGCGCGCAGCATAAAGGGCGACGAGTCCGCGCGGCTCGCTCCCCAAGTCCGCTCCAAGTCGCCTCCAAGCGGTGCGCGGGACGGTGTTCCGCACACAGACGGAGCACGCAACCAAGGAGCAGCACCCATGTCTCTCGACTACCTCGACCGCCACGAGTCCCTCGACCACGCGTCCGGGCTGCGGCTCGGCATCCCCGCCGACCGCGTGGTCACGCCCTTCGACGCGTCGTACGACGACGCCCGGACGCCGTGGAACGTCGCCATCGACCAGCGACCCGCCGCCGTCGCCTTCCCGCGCAACGCCGACGAGGTCTCGGCGGTCGTCCGCGCGGCGGCCGACGCCGGACTGCGCGTCGCACCCCAGAGCACCGGCCACAACGCCGGTCCGCTGGCCGCCCGCGGCCTGGACGACGTCGTCGTCCTCCGGACCTCCGAGATGAACCTGGTGATGGCCGACCCGGACGCCGGCACCATCCGCGTCGAGGGTGGCGCCGTGTGGGAGCCGGCCGTCGAGGCCGCCGCCGCCCACGGTCGCGCGGTGCTGCACGGCAGCTCGCCCGACGTCGGCATCGCCGGCTACACGCTCGGCGGCGGCATCGGCTGGTACGCCCGTCAGCTCGGCCTGGCGGCCAACAGCGTGACGGCCGTCGAGCTGGTGATCGGTGACGGGAGCCAGGTGCGCGCGTCGGCCGACGAGAACCCGGCTCTGTTCTGGGCCCTCCGTGGCGGTGGCGGCAGCTTCGGCGTCGTCACGGCCATCGAGCTCAGCACGTTCCCGATCAGCACGGCGTACGCCGGCATGCTGCTGTGGGACGTCACCCACGCCGAGTCCGTGCTGCGCGAGTGGAGCAGCTGGGCGCCCTCGGCCCCCGACGCCGTCTCGACGTCGTTCCGGGTGCTGCGGCTGCCGCCGATGGAGGAGCTCCCGCCGTTCCTGCGCGGCCGCACGATCGCGGTGGTCGACGGCGCCGTGCTCGGCAGCGACGAGGAGGGCGCGCGGATGATCGCGGGCCTGCGCGCGCTGAAGCCCGAGCTCGACACGTTCGCGCGGCAGCCGGCCGCGTCCCTGGTGCGGCTGCACATGGACCCCGAGGGGCCGTCGCCGTTCCGGTCGGACTCGCGGATGCTGGGCTCCATGCCCGCCGCCGGGGTCGACGCCTTCCTGGAGCACGTCGGTCCGGACGCCACGTCGTCGCTGCTGACGGCGGAGCTGCGGCAGCTGGGCGGCGCCCTGGCCCGGCCGCACGACGGTGGTGGCGTGCTGTCGCACCTCGAGGGTGACTTCGTCGCCTTCGCCGGCGGCATCGCGGCGACGCCCGAGCTCGGGGCGGCGGCGCACGCCGACGCGACCCGGCTGATGACCGCCCTCGACCCCTGGTCGAACGGCCGTCAGTACCTGAACTTCGCCGAGAACGCCGTGGACCCCCGCGCGGCGTACCAGGAGTCCGCCTGGACGCAGCTGGCCGGGATCCGGTCCGCGGTCGACCCCGAAGGGGTCTTCGCCGCGAACCACCGGGTCCCGCGGCTCTACGAGGACGGGTCCTCGGCCGTCTGAGGACGGCGGCGCCGGGCGGTCTCCGCCTCGACGAAGGCGCGGGCGTGGCGAGGCCGCCGCAGCCGGATCACGCGTGGTCCGGAGGCGGCGGCCTCCCACGCCCGCATCTCCTCCCGCTTCCTGCGGAACGACGTGAAGTGCCAGACCACCAGCGAGTCGCGGGCGAAGAGGGTGCGCCACGACTCGCGGTTGCCGTTGCAGACCTCCTGACGGTCGACGATCCGGGTGACCGTCCGGCGCACCAGGCGGGCCAGGCTGGTCAGCCGCTCGTAGTCCAGCGCGACGACCAGGTCGGCGCGCTCGTGGGCGAGGTCGCGCCAGGGGCCGTACGCCGAGTCCAGGACCCAGGCCCCCGTCGCGGTCAGCGCGTCGAAGTGGGCGATCTGCTCGTCCGCGGGCATCTGGACCCAGCCGGGACTCCAGCAGATGTCGTCGACGCTGGTCGCCGGGATGCCGGTCAGCTCGCCGACCTTGCGGGCCATCACGGACTTCCCCGACCCGGTGGCGCCGTACACCAGGATCCGGCGGGCATCACCGATGCGATCGGTCGCGGGCACGGGGCGATGCTACGACGCGGGGACCGGGCGTGCCTTCCGTACCGAGGTCACCAGCAGCGCCGCCGGGACCATCGCGATCGGGATGGCCAGCAGCGAGTCGAGGGTGCCGACGTGGTTGCCGACGAAGCCGAGGAGCGGCGGGCCGGCCAGGAACGCGCCGTACCCGATCGTCGAGATCACGCTGACCCGGCGCGCGGAGCGAGCCGGGTCGTCGCCGGCGGCGCTCATGCCCACCGGGAAGCCGAGGGCGGCGCCGAAGCCCCAGAGCACGATCCCGACCACGGCGAGGGCGGCCACCCCCGTCCAGACCACGACCAGGACGCCGACGGTGGCCGCCAGGGCGGAGGCGAGCAGGGACGGCGCGCGGCCGAAGCGGTCGAGCACGACGGGGCCGCCGAGCCGGCCCAGGGTCATCGACGCCACGAACAGCGCGAAGCCGACGACACCGACCCAGTGGCGGGCGTCGTACCCGTCGACCAGCGCCAGCGCGAGCCAGTCGTTGGCGGCGCCCTCGGCCAGCGTGAACGCCAGCACCATCAGGCCGATGGCCAGCGTGCGTGGCTCCAGCCAGGCGGAGCGGGTCTGGGGCAGGTCCGGGCCGTCGTCCGGGTCGCCGGCGGGCAGGAGGCGGCGGCTGGCCGCCATCGCGACCGTGACCGCGACGGCGGGGACGACGGCGTAGTGCGCGGCGAGGGGTACGCCGATCCCGGCCGCCACCGCACCGACACCGGCGCCGGTGAACGTGCCCAGCGACCAGCACGCGTGGAACCGCGGCATGATGCTCCGCCCGAGCTCGCGCTCGACGGCGGCGCCGTCGACGTTCATCGCGACGTCCCAGGTGCCGGCTCCGAAGCCGTAGCAGAACAGCCCGACGGCGGCCGCCGGTACGACGCCGCCGGTCGCCGAGGCTCCGGCCAGCACCAGGCCGGCGAGATCGAGCAGCGCCCCGAGCCGGACCACGGCGCCGGCGCCCCAGCGTTCGATCAGGTGGCCGCTGGCCGGCATCCCCACCATCGCCCCGACCGCGACGCTCAGCAGGAGGGCACCCAGGGCGCCGTTCGAGAGGTCCAGCGACTCGCGCAGGTCCGGCACCCGCGAGGCGAGGGTCGCGAAGCAGAACCCGTTGAGCGCGAACACCAGCGCCACGGCGTTGCGCGCCGAGGTGGCCGAGGTGGGGGTCACGGTCGCGGTCCGGGGCGGGCTCGGGTCAGAGATGCTGGGCTCCGGGTGGCCCCGACTCCAGCCAGGAGGTGAAGCCCATCAGCGACGACGACCCGAGCGCCAGCTCGACGACGCCGCCGGGGGTGTCACAGCGGATCACGACGTGCCCGGGATACAGCGACAGCTGCTCGACGCCCTCCGGCTCACGACGACCGACGTAGGCCAGCGTCTGGCGAGCCCAGACCTCCTTGGGCCGGGGTGAGAGCGAGAAGATCCGGAACCACTCGAGGCGGTCGCCGGCGTACCGGCCGAGCCCGAGCAGCCAACCGCGCCCGGGTGTGGTCTGCCGGGCGCGGTAGCTGAGCTCGAAGGTGCCGCCATGACGGGAGAGCCAGCGACGGCGTACGACGAGGGCGACGCCGAGGAGCAGGACGAGCACGAGCACGACGGCGGCCGACTCGAGCACCCACTCCCAGAACGGCACCGCACCCTCTCCTGTCAGCCCCTAGGTCGTCACCAGATCGACACCGGGGTCGCGATCAGTCCTCGCCCTCCAGAGCGGCCTTGCGCTCGTCCAGCAGCCGTTTGGCCTCGTCGAAGTCGCTCTCGTGCGACAGCTCGGCGTACTCGCACAGCAGCCGGACGTGGTTGTCGGCGACCGAGATGAAGCCGCCGTCGACCGCCGCGACCCAGTGACCGTCGTCCACCGTGCGGACGTCGACCTGGCCGGCCGCGAGCACCGACATCACCGGCGTGTGGTCCGCCATGATGCCGATCTCGCCGGCCAGCGTCCGGCAGTTGACCACCGTGGCCTCGCCCGACCAGACCTCACGGTCGGCCGCGACCAGGGACACCTGCATCGTCTTCGCCATCGATCGTCTCCGTTGTCAGCGCGTCTGGGGTCAGAGGCTCTTCTGGATCTCGTCCCACCGGCGCTCGACGTCGTCGAGACCGCCGCACATGAAGAACGCCTGCTCGGCCACGTGGTCGTACTCGCCGTCGGCGATCTTGTTGAACGCCTCGACCGTCTCCGACACCGGCACGGTCGAGCCGTCGATGCCGGTGAACTGCTTGGCGACGTAGGTGTTCTGCGACAGGAAGCGCTGGATCCGACGCGCCCGGCTGACGATGATCTTGTCCTCCTCGGAGAGCTCGTCGACACCGAGGATCGCGATGATGTCCTGCAGCTCCTTGTTGCGCTGGAGGATCTGCTTGATCCGGATCGCGCAGTCGTAGTGCTCCTGCCCGATGTACTGCGCGTCGAGGATCCGCGAGGTCGAGGTCAGCGGGTCCACCGCCGGGTAGATGCCGAGCGAGGCGATCTCACGCGACAGCTCCGTCGTCGCGTCGAGGTGCGCGAACGTCGTCGCCGGCGCCGGGTCGGTGTAGTCGTCGGCCGGCACGTAGATCGCCTGCATCGAGGTGATCGAGTGCCCACGCGTCGAGGTGATCCGCTCCTGGAGCGTGCCCATCTCGTCGGCCAGGTTGGGCTGGTAGCCCACCGCGGACGGCATGCGACCCAGCAGCGTCGACACCTCCGAGCCCGCCTGGGTGAACCGGAAGATGTTGTCGATGAAGAGCAGCACGTCCTTGTTCTGCTCGTCGCGGAAGTACTCCGCCATCGTCAGCGCGGACAGCGCCACGCGCAGCCGGGTGCCCGGCGGCTCGTCCATCTGGCCGAACACCAGAGCGGTCTGGCCGATGACGCCGGCCTCGGTCATCTCCTGGATCAGGTCGTTGCCCTCACGGGTGCGCTCCCCGACCCCGGCGAAGACCGACACACCGCCGTGGTCCTTGGCGACGCGCGCGATCATCTCCTGGATCAGCACGGTCTTGCCCACGCCGGCACCGCCGAACAGGCCGATCTTCCCGCCCTGGACGTACGGCGTGAGCAGGTCGATCACCTTGATGCCGGTCTCGAACATCTGGGTCTTGGACTCGAGCTGGTCGAAGTCCGGCGCCTTGCGGTGGATGCCCCACCGCTCCTTGACGTCGAGCTTCTCGCCCTCCTCGAGGTTGAGCGGCTCGCCGAGCATGTTGAACACGTGCCCGAGCGTGACGTCGCCGACGGGGACCGAGATCGGGCCACCGGTGTCGGTCACCTGCGCGCCGCGGACCAGTCCGTCGGTCGGCTGCAGCGAGATCGCGCGGACCATGCCGTCGCCGATGTGCTGGGCCACCTCGAGGGACAGCGTGTGCTTCTGGTCGCCGAGCTCGAACTCGCACTCGAGCTTGTTGTACATCTCGGGCATCGAGTCCACCGGGAACTCGATGTCGACGACCGGCCCGATGACCCGGGCGATGCGGCCGCCCGCGCCCTCGGCGGCGTCGGCCTTCTTCTCTTCAACCGTGGCAGTCATGTTCTCAACTCACTCTGTTGCAGGTGTCTCGTGGTCGGGGTGTCAGTCGCTCGCGGCGTTCGCGTCGGCCAGCGCGTTCACGCCGCCGACGATCTCGCTGATCTCCTGGGTGATGCCCGCCTGTCGGGCCTGGTTGGCGATCCGGGTGTACTTCTTGATCAGCTCCTCGGCATTGTCCGTCGCGGACTTCATCGCCTTCTGCCGCGCTGCCAGCTCCGAGGCCGAGGCCTGGAGCAGGGCGAAGAAGATCCGGCTCTGGACGTACTTCGGCAGCAGGGCGTCCAGCACCTCCTCCGCGGACGGCTCGAACTCGTACAGCGGGAGCACGTCGTCGCTCGCCGGGCGCTCGTCGCTCTCGACGACCTCCAGCGGCAGCATGCGGACGTCGTGGGGCTCCTGCACCAGCATCGAGCGGAACTGGGTGTAGACCAGGTGCACCTCGTCGACGTGCTCGGGGTCGTCCTCGTCGGCGGTGAACGCGCCGATCAGTGCCTCGCCGATCTGCTTGGCGTTCTCGTAGCGCGGCTGGTCGGAGAAGCCGCTCCAGCTCTGCGCGACGTCGCGCCCGCGGAAGCGGTGGTACGCCTCGCCCTTGCGTCCGGTGAGGTAGGTGACGACCTCCTTGCCCTCGCCACGCAGGCGCTCGGCGAGCCGCTCCCCCTCCTTCAGCACGCTCGAGGAGTAGGCACCGGCCAGCCCGCGGTCGCTGGTCACGACCAGGATCGCGGCCCGCTTCGGGTCCTCCGGCTCGGTCGTGAGCGGGTGGTCGGTGTTGGAGTAGGTCACCAGCGCCGAGACGGCCCGCGTCAGCTCGCGGGCGTACGGCGCGGCCTGCTGCGCCCGCTGCTGCGCCTTGATGATCCGGGACGCGGCGATCAGCTCCATGGCGCGGGTGATCTTCTTGGTCGACTCGACCGAGCGGATCCGGGCGCGGTACTCACGCAGGGACACCGCCATCAGCGATCACCTCCCTGTGGATCGTGTGGGTCGTCACGGTGGACGGGGACACCAGCGGCACCGGTCAGTCCCGCTTCTGCTTGACGATCTGCTCCTGCTCGAGCTCCTCGTCGGTCACCGGGTCGGCCTTGGCCTCCGTGCCCGGCTTGATCGAGTCGCCCTCCGAGGTCTCGAACTGGTCGAGGAACTCGTCGTACGCCGAGGACGCCTTCTCCTCGGTCGAGTCGTCGAAGGTGCGCGACTCGCTGATCGCGTCGAGCACGTCCTTGTGCTGACGACCGAGGAAGTCGAGGAACTCCTGCTCGAAGCGGAGGACGTCGTCGACCGGGACCCGGTCGAGCTTGCCGGTCGTGCCCAGCCACAGCGAGACGGTCATCTGCGCGAGCGGGTACGGCGAGTACTGCGGCTGCTTGAGCAGCGCCATCAGCCGCGAGCCCCGGTCCAGCTGCTGCCGCGAGGCCGCGTCGAGGTCCGAGGCGAACATCGCGAACGCCTCCATGGCGCGGAACTGCGCGAGCTCGACCTTCAGCGAGCCGGTCACGGCCTTCATCGCCTTGGTCATCGCGTTGCCGCCCACCCGGGAGACCGAGACACCGACGTCGATGGCCGGGCGCTGGTTGGACGCGAACAGGTCCGACTGCAGGAAGATCTGGCCGTCGGTGATCGAGATGACGTTGGTCGGGATGTAGGCCGACACGTCGTTGGCCTTGGTCTCGATGATCGGCAGCCCGGTCATCGAGCCCGCGCCCATGTCGTCGGACAGCTTCGCGCAGCGCTCGAGCAGGCGGCTGTGCAGGTAGAACACGTCGCCCGGGTAGGCCTCGCGACCCGGCGGACGGCGGAGCAGCAGCGACACGGCACGGTAGGCCTCGGCCTGCTTGGTGAGGTCGTCGAAGATGATCAGCACGTGCTTGGAGTCGTACATCCAGTGCTGGCCGATGGCCGAGCCGGTGTACGGCGCGAGGTACTTGAACCCGGCGCTGTCGGACGCCGGTGACGCCACGATCGTGGTGTACTCCAGCGCTCCGGCCTCCTCGAGGGCACCGCGCACCGCGGCGATGGTCGAGCCCTTCTGCCCGATCGCGACGTAGATGCAGCGCACCTGCTGCGAGGGGTCACCGGTCGCCCAGTTCTGCTTCTGGTTGATGATCGTGTCGATCGCGATCGTCGTCTTGCCCGTGGAACGGTCGCCGATGATCAGCTGCCGCTGGCCGCGCCCGACGGGGGTCAGCGCGTCGATCGCCTTGATGCCGGTGGCGAGCGGCTCCTTGACCGGCTGGCGCAGCATCACGCCGGGCGCCTGGATCTCCAGGGCGCGGCGCTCGTCGGACTCGATGTCGCCGAGGCCGTCGATCGGGTTGCCCAGGGGGTCGATGACCCGGCCCATGAAGCCGTCACCGACCGGGACCGAGAGGATCTCGCCGGTACGCCGGACGGTCTGCCCCTCCTCGATCTGGTCGAAGTCACCGAGCACGACCACACCGATCTCGCGGGTGTCGAGGTTCAGCGCGATGCCGAGCGTGCCGTCCTCGAACTCCAGCAGCTCGTTGGCCATCGCCGACGGCAGGCCGGAGACGCGGGCGATGCCGTCCGCGCACTGCGCGACGGTCCCGACCTCTTCCTTGCTGGCCGCCTCGGGCTTGAAGTCCTCGACGTACTTGGTCAGCGCGTCGCGGATCTCCTCCGGACGGATCGTGAGCTCCGTCATCTCTTCCCTACTCTCTTGGGTCTCTGGTCTGTGTGGGGTCCGGTCACCCGACGAGACGCCGTCGCGCGTCGTCGAGCCGGCTGGCGATGGTGCCGTCGATGACCTCGTCGCCGATCTCGACGCGGACGCCGCCGACGACGTCGTCGTCGACCACGACATTGAGGTGGACGGTGCTGTGGTACTGACGGCCGAGCACGTCGGCCAGCCGGGACCGGTCGGCGTCGCTGAGCGGGCGGGCGACGTGGACGGTCGCCACCACCTCGTCCTGGGTCTCCGCGGCCACCTCGCGGTACGCCGTGAGCGCGTTCGTCATCGTGCGGTAGGTGCCGGCCAGCGACTGCTTGGCCAGGGTGACGGTGGCCGCGAGCGCCTTGTCGTCGAGCAGCGTGTCGACCAGCGCGGCCTTGTCGTCGACCGAGCGCGCGGGGTCGGACAGCGCGGAGCGCAGCTGGGGGTTGCCGTCGACGATCCCGGCGAGCTCGAAGAGCTCGTCGGTCACCCGGCCGGCGCGGGCGCCGGCGGACCTGATCACGGCGATCTCGCTGAGGCGCTCGAGGGCGTCGGGCAGGTCGCGCGACAGCGTCCAGCGCCGGCCCACGGCGTCGGTGAGCAGCTCGACCGTGGTGTCGCCGACGCGGTTGCCGAACACCTGCTGGACCATGCCCTGCTTGGCCTCGACCGGCAGCGAGCCGTCGGTCGCGAACCGTCGCAGAGCGGCCTCGCCCCGGACCAGCTGGCTGACCGTGAACAGCTCGTCACCGAGCGCGGCGGCAGCCTGGTTGCTGCCGATCGCGCCGTCGAGCTGCTCGGTCAGGGCGGCCAGTGCCTCGGCGGAGGCTCCGCGCAGGTCCATCAGCGCGCCTCCTCCAGGTCGGTGAGGAAGCGCTCCACGACCCGGCCCTGACGCTCGTCGTCGTCCATCGTCTCGCCGACGATGCGGCCGGCCAGCGTGGTGGCCAGGCTGCCGACGTCGCGCCGCAGCGAGGCCATCGCGGACTTGCGGTCGGCCTCGATCTGGGCGTGCGCGTGCTCGATGAGACGGTCGGCCTCGGTCTGGGCCTTCTCCCGGGCGTCCTGCACGATCTGGGCGCCCTGCTCGCGAGCCTCCTCGCGGATGCGCGCCGCCTCGTGCTTGGCGTTGTTCAGCTGCTCCTTGTAGTCCGCCTCGGCCTTGCGGGCGTCGTCCTCCGCCTGCTCCAGGTCGGCGAACTGCTTGCGGATCGCCTCCTGGCGGTCGGACATCATCTTGTTGATCGGCGGGATGACGACCTTCGCCAGGAACCAGATGATCAGGGCGAAGGCGATGACCTCGGCGATGAACGTCGCGTTGGGGACGAGGAAGTTGCTCGCCAACGGCACCCCAGGGGTGCTGGCAAGTGTGTCCATCAGTCAGTCCTGTCTTCCATCTGCGGGTATGGCCCCGGCTCCGCTCGGGTCGCTGCTACTTGCCGAGGACGAAGACGAAGAGCGCCATGAACGCCAGGTTGATGAAGAACATCGCCTCCACCAGACCGACCGTCAGGAAGAAGATCGTCTGGAGCCGGCCCTGGGCCTCGGGCTGGCGAGCGACGCCCTGGATGTACGACGAACCGGCCAGGCCGTCACCGATACCGGCGCCGATCGCGCCACCGGCGAGGGCCAGGCCGCCGCCCACGAAGGCGCCTGCGGTCTTGATGGCCGAGTCAGTTACTGCCACTGGTTTCTCCTTGGTTCCGCGCCGGTCGACGACGCAATGGGTGTAACTCGGGTGCGGGCGAGCGGGTCGCTCAGGCCGCTGGTTCTGGGGTCGGCTCCCGGTGCGCCGTCTGGTCCGCGGCTTGGGAGTCGGCGTCGGTATGGGAGTCGAGGTTCTCCTCGTGGCCCCCGTGGTCCTCGTGCTCGTCGTGTCCTGCGGTGGCCATGCCGAAGTAGAGCACCGTCAGCAGCGCGAAGATGAAGGCCTGCAACCCACCGAGGAACATGGTGTCGAAGAGCTTCCAGATGACGCCGAAGAAGACGGCCATCGCACCACCGACCGGGATGTGCGCCGGGGCGAGCGAGACGAGCGCTCCGATCAGGGCGATCATGATGCCGCCGGCGAAGATGTTGCCGAAGAGTCGGAGCGCCAGGGTGATCGGCTTCAGCAGATCCTGGAGAACCTCGAGGAACGTGAACACGACCCGGATCACGAAGTCCACGGCCTTCTTCTCCGGGAAGATGCTCGGACCGATGAAGTGCTTGAGGTAGGCACCGAGGCCACGGGTGCGGACGCCATAGACCCACACCGAGACCATCGCGATCGCGGCCATCGCATAGGTGAGGTTGGTGTCGGCGGTCGGCGAGGGCAGCAGGTGGAGGTGCTTGTTCGGCTCGGTCGGGACGACCTCGATCCAGTTCGCGATCAGGATGAAGAAGAACAGAGCAACGGCGAGCGGGACGACGTACGGGTTCACCTTGCCGAGGTTCTCCTCGACCTGCGTCTCCACCTCCTTGACCACCGTCTCCCACACCAGCTGGAGCTTGGTCGGCACGTTGTCCTCGGTCTTGATGGTCAGCTGTCGGCGCGCCCAGAGGCCCAGCAGGCACACGATCAGCCCGGCCACCACGGTCACCCAGATGGTGTCGAGGTTCCAGGTCATGCCCAGGAAGTGGCCGGTCGGGTGCTCGCCGGGGTGGATCTCGACGTCGGCCGGGAGGATGGCGGGGACGGCGGTGCTCATTGCTTCAGCTCCTTCAACAGGGGCAGACCCGTCATCACGAGGGCGATCAGTCGGAAGACGGCCAGACCGAGCAGCAGGCCGATGCCGTCCGGCCAGAACCACACGGCGATCCCGACCGCGACCACCGACAGCACCAGGAGACGCAGCAAGGTCGACATCGCGAGCTTGGTGCGGGTCGGCTGCTCCCCCGAGGTGATCAGGCGGAGCAGCCAGAACTCGGTGACCAGGTGGTTGGCAAGGCCGAGGCCGACGCCGCCGGCGATGCAGCCGGCGAGGACCCACTCGTCCAGCTGGCCGAGCACCCAGTAGGCGGCGACGGCGAGGACGATGGCGACGACGATCGTCTTGCGCTGGTCCTTGATGACGCGCCCGAACCTCGCGGGGCCCAGGTCGAGGGGGGTGCTGGTGCCGTGGCTGGTGTCGGGATCAGCCATGGACGCGGTCCCACCGACGGGGCCGGCACCGACGAGGCTGACGCGGGGGCGACTGACGTGGGCGGTCATGACGCACGCTCATCGCAGGGCGCTCCGGACCCGCGCCCAGAAGGCCGCGGCACCCGCCGCGATCCCGAGCGCGATGCCGACCAGGGTGAACGCCGGCGAGCTCCCCGCAGCGTGGTCGACCAGCAGCCCGAGGACCAACCCGAGGACGACGGCACCCGCGAGCATCCCACCGAGACCCACGAGGTCGCGTCCCCGAAGGCCCGGGTCGGGGTGTTCGTCGGCCATCCACTCAGGTCGCTCTCATGGGTGTGTGCGTCGAGAAATTCGAGATCGCCGACGCGCTCTCCACGGGGCCCCGGCGATGCTCGGAAACTATCACAGCGCGAACGGCCGGAGAACGCCGCGGGGAGGGGGCGGACCCCGCTCCCGACGCCGGTGCACACCACGGCCTCGGAGCGGGTCACGAGGCGGTCGGTCGTCATGTCTGGCGGCCTGATCTGTGTGGCAACGGGGTGCTTGTGAAAAGTAGCACAAGCGCCTCCGGGCCCGCCAGTCGGGGTCTCAGGGTGCCGCTCGCCCGGCCCCCTCGGGCTCGCGGACCAGCTCCTGCGCGCCCGGTCTGCGCAGCTTCGGCAGCAGGAAGGTGAGGGCGACCGTCAGCACCGCCGCCGAGCCGATCCCCGACCACATGAAGGGGCCCGTGTAGAGGCTGATCACCACGGTGCTGCCGGCGACCAGGGCCGCCCACATCCACATGATCAGCACCGCGCGTCGCTGCGAGTGCCCGATCTCGAGCAGCCGGTGGTGCAGGTGCTGCTTGTCGGGGGCCATCGGCGAGCGCCCGGCCCGGGTACGCCGGATCACCGCCAGCACCAGGTCGGCGATCGGGACGACCAGCAGGGTGATCGGCAGGGCCAGCGGCAGGAAGGTCGGCGCCAGGCTCGCCGGCGAGCCCATCGCGCCCTTGCTGAGGTCGGTGCCGGAGTACTGCCCGGTCAGCGTGATCGCGCTCGCCGACAGGACCAGCCCGATCAGCATCGAGCCGCTGTCGCCCATGAAGAGGCGGGCGGGGTTGAAGTTGTGGGGCAGGAAGCCGAGGCAGGCGCCACCCAGCATGGCGCTCAGCAGGGCGCCGGTGGAGGCCAGGGAGGCGTTGTTCAGGCTGGTCAGCTGGTAGCAGAACACGAAGAAGGCGACCGCGCCGATGCCCACCACGCCGGTGGCCAGCCCGTCGAGGCCGTCGACCATGTTCACGGCGTTGATGGTCCCGACGATGACGAACGCCGTCAGCAGGGCCCCCTGGGCGGGGTCGAGCAGGAACTGCCCACCGTGGCTCTGCGGGAAGTACCAGTACTGGATCCCGTTCAGGATCAGGAACCCCGCGGCCAGCACCTGCCCGCCCAGCTTGGTCAGCGCGTCGAGCTCGAACAGGTCGTCCAGGGTGCCGACGGCGCAGATCATCGCCCCCGCGATCAGCACGTTGCGGGCGTCGTGGAAGACGACGGTCGGCGGGCCGTGGGTGGACAGGAAGGGCAGCTGGTGGGCCACGAGGTACGCCGCGGTGAGGCCGCCGAGCATCGCCAGCCCCCCGAGGTAGGGGATCGGCTCCGCGTGCACGTCCCGGTCGCGCACCTGCGCGACGGCCCCGGTGCGCAGCGCGATCTCCCGCGCGACGACCGTCAGCAGGTACGTCGCGCCGGCGGCGACGAGGAAGACGAGGAGGTACTCACGCACGGGGCACGCCCATCACAGCGACACCTGTCTAGTCCTCGTCGTCGCGTTCGACGACCGTCGCCCCGAGCGGCTGGATGACCTCGTTGAGGTCGGCGACCGCGAGAGCGCCGAGCCGGAGCAGGCGGGGCTGGGACGCCCGGACGTCGAGGATCGTGGACGCCTCGCCCTTCGGCGAGGGACCGCCGTCCAGCACCACCTCCACGCTCTCGCCGAGCATCCCCTCGGCGGCGGCGGCCTCGGTCGCGGCGGGCAGCCCGCTCAGGTTGGCCGAGCTCACCGCGAGCGGGCCGGTGCGCTCGAGCAGCGCCAGCGCGATCTCGTGGTCCGGCATCCGCACCGCGACCGTGCCGCGCGTCTCGCCCAGGTCCCACGTCAGCGACGGCTGCTGCTCGCAGACCAGGGTGAGCGGACCCGGCCAGAACGCCTCGGTGAGCGCCTCGACGTACGACTGGACGTTCGTGGCCAGCGCCGCGAGCGTGGTGGCGGCGCTGATCAGGACCGGCGGGGGCATCTCGCGCCCGCGTCCCTTGGCGTCGAGCAGGGCCTGCACGGCGGCGTGGTCGAAGGCGTCGGCGCCGATGCCGTAGACGGTGTCGGTCGGGAGCACCACGAGCCCGCCGCGCTGCACCGCGAGGGCGGCCGCTTCGATCGCGGTCTCGCGCTCGTCGGCGGTCGAGGTCGGGTACGTCGTGCTCATCGACGCTTATCGTGCCAGTCGAGCGGTCAGGAACCTCGCACGCCCGGTCAGGTCCTCGTGGTCCCGCACCTGGTCCCAGCGCCCCGCCGCCGAGAAGACCGCCGGAGCCGACTCTCCCTGCACGTCCGCGTGCTCGACGCCGACGACTCCCCCGGGCCTCAGCAACAGCGCCGCGCGCTGCTCGACGACCCGGATCGTGTCGAGCCCGTCCCCGGACGCGTAGAGCGCCAGCTCGGGGTCGTGGTCGCGCACCTCCACCTCCACCGACTCCCAGGCCTCGTGGGGGATGTACGGCGGGTTGCTGACGACGACGTCCACCGCGCCGGCGAGGTCGTCGAACGCGCCGGCGAGGTCGCCCTGGCGGAGGTCGACGCCGGTGCCCGCGAGGTTCCGCGCCGCCCAGGCGTGGGCCCGCTCGTCGAGCTCGACCGCATGGACCCGTGCGCCGGGGACCTCGTGGGCGATCGCCTTGGCCATCGCCCCGGACCCGGTGCCGAGGTCGACGACGACCGCGGCGTCGAGCGCCGTCGCCTGCTCCACGGCCCAGCCCGCGAGCAGCTCGGTCTCGGGGCGTGGCACGAAGACGCCCGGGCCGACCTGGAGCTCGACGTACCGGAAGTGCGCGACGCCGGTCAGGTGCTGGAGCGGCACGCGCATCGCGCGTCGGCCGACGAGGTTGCCGAACTCCTGGGCCTGGGCCGGCGTGACGTCCTCGACGAGCGCCAGCCGGCCTCGCGGCACGCCCAGCACGAACGCGAGCAGCTCGGCGGCGTCGTGCGCGGCGCTCTCGACCCCTGCCCCCCGCAGCCGCTCGGTGGCGATCGCCAGCAGCGTGCCGCGAGCCGTGGCGTCCGGCGACGTCACCGCTCCAGGGCTTCCATCCGGCCGGCCAGGTCGGCCTCGAGGCAGGAGTCGACGACCGGCTGCAGGTCGCCGTCGAGCACGTGGTCGAGGTTGTAGGCCTTGTAGCCGGTGCGGTGGTCGGAGATGCGGTTCTCCGGGTAGTTGTAGGTGCGGATCCGCTCGGAGCGGTCGACCGTGCGCACCTGGCTGCGCCGGGCCTCGCCGGCGGCGGCGTCCGCCTCCTCCTGCGCCGCCGCCAGCAGGCGCGCGCGCAGGATCCGGAGCGCCTGCTCCTTGTTCTGCAGCTGGCTCTTCTCGTTCTGGCAGCTGACCACGATGCCGGTCGGCACGTGGGTGATCCGGACCGCCGAGTCGGTGGTGTTCACGCTCTGCCCGCCCGGTCCGCTGCTCCGGAAGACGTCGATGCGGAGGTCGTGCTCGTCGATCTGGACGTCGATGTCCTCTGCCTCGGGCAGCACCAGCACGCCCGCCGCGCTGGTGTGGATGCGGCCCTGCGACTCGGTCACCGGCACGCGCTGCACCCGGTGGACGCCGCCCTCGAACTTCAGCAGCCCGTACGGCGCGTGCCCCGGCTCGGTGACGCCGCGAGCCTTGACCGCGACCGTCACCGACTTGTAGCCGCCGAGGTCGGACTCGGTGGCATCGAGCACCTCGGTCGACCAGCCCGCCCGCTCGGCGTACCGGGTGTACATGCGGAGCAGGTCGCCGGCGAAGAGGGCCGACTCCTCACCACCCTCGCCGGACTTGATCTCGAGGATCGCGTCCTTGTCGTCGGTGGGGTCGCGCGGGACCAGCAGCCTCCGGAGCCGTTCCTCGGCGACCTCGCGCTGCGTCGTCAGGGCGTCGACCTCGCCGGCGAACGTGGGGTCCTCGGCGGCCAGCTCGCGGGCCGCGGCCAGGTCGCCCTCGGTCTGCCGCCACTCGCGCCAGGTGGTGATGATCGCGGTGCAGCTCGGCGTACCGCTGGTTGAGGGCCTTGGCGGTCCGGGCGTCGGCGTGCGTCTCGGGCAGGGCGAGCTTCGCCTCGAGCTCGCCGTGCTCGGCGAGCAGACCCTCGACGGCCTCGAACATCCCTGCTCCTGGACTCTCCTCGATGGTGCGGACAGACGAACGGCGCCGACCCGATGGAGCGGGTCGGCGCCGGACGCGGAGCTACTTGGCCTCGGCGGTCTCTTCGGCCTTCTCGGCAGCCGGCTCGGCCTTCTTCTGGGCCTTGGCGTAACGAGCCTCGAAGCGGGCGACGCGGCCGCCGGTGTCGAGGATCTTCTGCTTGCCGGTGTAGAACGGGTGGCAGTTGGAGCACACGTCGGCGTGGATGCTGCCGTTCGCCGCGGTGCTGCGGGTGGTGAAGGTGTTCCCGCACGTGCAGGTCACCTCGGTCACCCGGTACTCCGGGTGGATGTCCTTCTTCATGGGTTTCCTTTTCTGTCGCCGGGTCCCCGGTCGCGTCGGCGTGACGTGGACGGGGTGAACCGGAACCAAGGGGCGATTGTGCCACCAGCCTCAACGCCGCAGGTAATCCCCAGATTCCCGCCCAGCTCGCTGGTCGAGCCTGTCGAGACCTCCCCGGAGCTGGCAGTCGCGGTGGCCGGGCCCCGCCCCGGAGTCCTACGTCGCTGGCGGCCGCGCGTCGGCCGCACGACGTCCTGGGGGTCACGGTGGCCGGCGGCCGCCGCGCCTGCGCACGCTCCCACGGCCTCCGTGCCGGTGCCCGGCACGGAGGCTGCCACGGGATCAGTCGTCCGCGATGTCGCCCGGGGTGGTCTTCTGCACCTGCATCAGGAACTCGACGTTCGTCTGGCTCTTCTTCAGGCGCTCCAGCAGGAGCTCCAGCGCCTGCTGGCCGTCGAGCCCGGAGAGCACGCGGCGGAGCTTCCAGACGATCTGGAGCTCCTCCTTGCTCATCAGCAGCTCCTCGCGACGCGTGCCGCTCTGGACGGCGTCGATGGCGGGGAACAGGCGCTTGTCGGCGAAGTCGCGGCGCAGCCGGATCTCCATGTTGCCGGTGCCCTTGAACTCCTCGAAGATCACCTCGTCCATCTTCGAGCCGCTCTCGATGAGCGCGGTGGCGAGGATGGTGAGCGAGCCGCCGTTCTCGATGTTGCGGGCGGCACCGAAGAACTTCTTCGGCGGGTACAGCGCGGCCGAGTCGACGCCACCGGACAGGATCCGGCCGGACGCCGGGGCGGCGAGGTTGTACGCGCGGCCCAGACGGGTGATGCCGTCGAGCAGGACGACCACGTCGTGGCCGAGCTCGACGAGGCGCTTGGCCCGCTCGATGGCCAGCTCGGCGACCATCGTGTGGTCGCTCGCCGGCCGGTCGAAGGTCGAGGAGATGACCTCACCCTTCGTCGACCGCTCGAAGTCGGTGACCTCCTCGGGCCGCTCGTCGACGAGGACGACCATCAGGTGGCACTCGGGGTTGTTGGTGGTGATCGACTTCGCGATCGACTGCATGATCATCGTCTTGCCGGCCTTCGCCGGGGACACGATCAGGCCGCGCTGGCCCTTGCCGATCGGGGCGGCGATGTCGATGACTCGGCCGATCAGGTTGGTCGACTCGGTCTCGAGCCGCAGCCGCTCGGTCGGGTAGAGGGGGGTCAGCTTGCTGAACTCGACGCGGTTCTTCGCGACCTCGGGGTCGGCGCCGTTGACCGAGTCGATGCGGACCATCGGGTTGAACTTCTCCCGGCGCTCGCCCTCACGGGGCTGACGCACCTGCCCGACGATCGCGTCTCCGCGGCGGAGGGCGTACTTGCGGACCATCGACAGCGAGACATAGACGTCGTCGGTGCCGGGGAGGTAGCCGCTGGTGCGCACGAAGGCGTAGTTGTCCAGGACGTCGAGGATGCCCGCCGCGGGGGTGAGCACGTCGTCGTCGAGGATCGTGGTGTCGGGCTCGCCGCGCTGGCTCCCGGTCTGCGGCCGGGTGCCGCGGTCGCGACCGCGCCGCCGGCGGCTCCGCCGGCTGCCACCCTGGCCGTCGTCGGACTGGTCCTGCTGCTGCTGGTCCTTCGAGCCCTGCTGGCGGCTCTGCGGGCGACCCTGCTGGCGGTCCTGCTGGCCGCCCTGGCGGTCGTCGGACTGGCGGTCGTCGGCGTGGCGGTCGTCGCTCTGGCGCTCCTCCGGCTGGCGGTCGTCGTCCCGGTTCTTCTGCTCCCGCTGACCCGAGTCGCGCTGCTCGCGCGGCTCGTCGGTCCGCTGCTCGGAGCGGTCGGTCTGCTGGGGCTGCTTGGGCTGCTTGGGCTGCCTCGAGCGGCCGGACTGGCCGTTGCCCCCCGACTGGGCCGCCTTGATGGCCTCCACCAGCTGGGCCTTCTTCATGGAGCCCGTGCCGCGGATGCCGAGGCCGCCGGCCATGGCCTTCAGGTCGGCCAGCAGCATGGAGTTGAGTCCACCCGACTTCTTCTTGGGGGCGGTCGCGCCGGCCGAGGGCTCGGACGCGTCCGGGGTGGATTCGATGGTGTCCGTCACGTGAGGTTCCTTCCCACGTATCAGCGCCGTCCGGCGTACGGCCGGAGGCGACTTGGTTGCTGCTCCCTCTCGGCCACGGCATGCCCGGATGCGCTCGTGGGCGCACGGCTGCGTGGTGGAGAGGAAGGGGTGCGCGGGCTGTGGGGCAGCCCCTGAACCGGAGCTGCGTCGCCGCCCTGACGCGCTGTCACGATAGCACCAGCCTCGCTCGCGCACGGCATCGCCAACGACCTCCCCCCGTCGTTGAGCCGCGGGTTCTGACCGGTTCAGCCGCGGGTTCGTGACCACGCAGAACCCGCGGCTCAATGGGTCAGAACCCGCGGCTCAACGTGTCAGACGAGTCGTACGCCGTCGGTGGCGATCTCGAGCGAGCGGCACACCCATCCGTCCGGGGCGAACGCGCGTGCCCGGTCGACACCGGCCCCGTCGGTGAGGACCAGCACGGTCGGGCCGGCGCCCGAGACGACCGCGGCGTGACCGGCGGCCCGCAGGTCGTCGACGAGGTCGAGGGACTCCGGCATGGCCGAGCGGCGGTACTCCTGGTGCAGCCAGTCGCGGGTGCCGTCGTGCAGCTTGGCCGTCCACCCGGTGGCGAGGGCCGCCACCAGCAGCGCCGCCCGGCCGGCCGACGCCGCCGCGTCGGCGTGCGGGACGGTCGGCGGGAGGAGCCCACGGGCGAGCTCGGTCGAGACCGGCGTGGGCGGGACGAACACGACGGTGCCGATCCCCGGAGCGACCTGGGTGGGCGCGGCGTGGAACGCCTCGCCCTCGCGCCAGGCGACGGTGAGCCCGCCGAAGCCGGCGGCGGCGACGTTGTCCGGATGTCCCTCCAGGCTCGCGGCGAGCTGGAAGGCGGCGGGGTCCTTGAGGCGGCTGCGCCCGCCCTCGACGAGCGCGCGCGCCAGGTGGATGCCGCCGACGATGGCCGCGGCGGACGAGCCGAGGCCGCGGGCGTGCGGCACCGAGTTGCGGCAGGTGAGCCGCAGCCCCGGCGGCTGCTCCCCCATCGCGTCGAACGCCGCTCGCATGGCGCGCACGACGAGGTGGGTCTCGTCGGTGGGCACCTCGGTCGCGGCCTCGCCCGAGACGTCCACCTGCAGACCCTCCGGTACGACGACCGCCTCCAGCTCGTCGCGCAGGTCGAGCGCGAGTCCCAACGCGTCGAACCCCGGGCCGAGGTTGGCGGCGGTGGCCGGGACCGTCAGCCGCACCGGGCCGTCGACGAACGCCATGGCTCAGCCCAGCCCCGCGGCGGCCGCCGCCTGGTCGACGTCGGGGTCGATCACGGCGTCGACCATCTCCCCCACGGACTCCAGCGCGGTGGCGGTGTCCTTGAGGCCGTGGCCGGTGACGGTGATGACGACGGTGAGGCCGGCGTACGACTCCCCCGCGTCCAGGTCCGCGAGGAGCCCGGCGACCCCGGCCGCCGACGCGGGCTCCACGAAGACGCCCTCGCGCCGGGCGAGCTCGGCCTGGGCGGCCAGGATCTGCGCGTCGCTCACCGCGCGGAACCGGCCGCCCGACTCGTCGGCGGCGGCCTCGGCCTGCTTCCAGGACGCCGGGTTGCCGACGCGGATCGCGGTGGCCTTGGTCTCGGGGTCGGGGAACGGCTCGCCGGTGACCAGCGGAGCAGCCCCTTCCGCCTGGAACCCGCGCATCCGGGGCTTGCGGGTCGTGCGGCCCAGAGCGGCGTACTGCTCGTAGCCGAGCCAGTACGCCGTGATGTTGCCGGCGTTGCCGACCGGGAGCAGGTGGACGTCGGGTGCGTCGCCGAGGAAGTCGACGACCTCGAACGCGGCGGTCTTCTGTCCCTGGAGCCGGACCGGGTTCACCGAGTTGACCAGCGCCACCGGGTGGCTCCACGACAGCTTGCGGGCGAGCTCGAGGCAGTGGTCGAAGTTGCCCCGCACCATCACGATCAGGGCGCCGTGCACGATCGCCTGCGCCATCTTCCCGGCGGCGATCTTGCCCTCGGGCATCAGCACGATCGGCGTGAGCCCGGCGCGTGCGGCGTACGCCGACATCGACGCCGAGGTGTTCCCGGTCGAGGCGCAGACGACGGCCTGCGCGCCCTCGTGGCAGGCCACCGAGATCGCGACCGTCATCCCGCGGTCCTTGAACGACCCCGTCGGGTTGTCGCCCTCGACCTTGAGCCAGACCGCTGCCTCTGCGCGCGCGGACAACCAGTCCGACTGCACCAGCGGTGTGCCGCCCTCGCGCAGCGTCACCGGCTCGAGGTCGTCCGGCACCAGGTCGAGGTAGGGGCGGTACTCCTCGATCACCCCGCGCCACTGCCGCGCGCCCGGCTCGCCGGTCCCGGTGGCCATCACTCGGCCGTCCCCTCGACCCGCATCACCGACGACACCTCGCGCACGTGGCCGAGCCCGCGCAGCCGCTCCACCGTGCGCGAGAGCTGCGCGTCGGTCGCGTCGTGGGTGACGATCACCAGCTGGGCGTCCGCACCGCGACCCTCCTGGCGCAGGGTCTGGATCGAGACGTCCTCCTCGGCGAAGGAGCTCGCGATCTCCGCGAGCACGCCGGCGCGGTCGTCCACGTCGACGGCGATGTGGTAGCGCGTGCGGGTCTCCCCCATCGGCAGCACCACCCGGTCGGCGTACGCCGACTCACCGGCGCCGCGGGTGTCGCTGAGCCGGTTGCGCGCGACGGTGACCAGGTCGCCGAGCACCGCGCTGGCGGTCGGTGCCCCGCCGGCGCCGGGGCCGTAGAACATCAGCTGGCCGGCCGCGTCGGACTCGACGAAGACCGCGTTGAACGCCTCGCGCACGCTGGCGAGCGGGTGCGACCTGGGGATCATCGCGGGGTGGACGCGCACCGAGACCCCCTCGGCGCCCTCGCCGTTCGAGGCCGACGGGACGAGCTCGGCGATGGCGAGCAGCTTGACCACGCTGCCCATCTGCGCGGCCGAGGCGATGTCCGCGGCCGTCACGTCCGTGATGCCCTCGCGGTGCACGTCGGCCGCGGTCACCCGCGAGTGGAAGGCGAGGCTGGCCAGGATCGCGGCCTTGGCGGCCGCGTCGAAGCCCTCGACGTCGGCGGTCGGGTCGGCCTCGGCGTACCCGAGGTCCTGCGCCTCCTCCAGCGCCTCCTCGAAGCCGGCGCCGGTGCTGTCCATCTTGTCGAGGATGTAGTTCGTGGTGCCGTTGACGATGCCGAGCACCCGCGTCACCCGGTCGCCCGCGAGCGACTCCCGCAGGGGGCGCAGGATCGGGATGGCCCCGGCGACCGCGGCCTCGTAGTAGAGGTCGCGCCCGGCCTTCTCCGCCGCCTCGAACAACGTCGGCCCGTCCTCGGCGAGGAGCGCCTTGTTGGCGGTGACGACGCTCGCGCCGTTCTCCAGCGCGGCGAGGATCAGGGACCGGGCGGGCTCGATGCCACCGATCACCTCGACCACGACGTCCACCTCGCCGGTGACCAGGGCGGTCGCATCGGTCGTCAGCAGGCCCTCGGGTACGTCGACGTCGCGCGGCGCGTCGATCCGGCGTACGCCGACGCCCACGAGCCGCACCGGCGCGCCGACCCGCGCCTCGAGATCACCGGACTGCTCGGTCAGGAGCCGCACCACCTGCGACCCGACCACGCCACAGCCCAGCACGGCGACGTTCAGCGGCTTCATCGGTCGGATGCTCCCAGATCGGTGGCGAGCAGGTCGTCCACAGTCTCGCGGCGGACGATCGTCGTCGCCACGCCGTCCCGCACCGCGACCACGGGCGGCCGCAGTGCGTGGTTGTAGTTCGAGGCCATCGAGCGGCAGTACGCGCCGGTGCCCGGCACCACGAGCAGGTCGCCCGGCCCCACGTCGGCGGGCAGGAACTCGTCCTGCACCACGACGTCACCGGCCTCGCAGTGCTTCCCGACCACGCGGGCCAGCGTGGCCGGAGCGTCGGAGTCGCGGGAGCCGATCGTGCAGGAGTAGTCGGCGTCGTAGAGGGCGGTGCGGATGTTGTCGCTCATCCCGCCGTCGACGCTGACATAGGTGCGGACGCTGCCACCGTCGAGCGCGACGCGCTTGACCGTGCCGACGGTGTAGACCGTGCACATCGCGGGGCCGACGATCGCGCGGCCGGGCTCCACCGAGAGCCGCGGCCGCTCGATGCCCAGCGCCCGGCACTCGTGCTCGACGATCTTGGTGATCTCGATCGCGAGCTGTGCGGGGTCGGAGGGGTCGTCCTGGGTCGTGTAGGCGATGCCGAAGCCGCCGCCGAGGTCGAGCTCGGGGAGGGCCACGCCGACCTCCTCGCCGACCTGCGCGTGGAGTGCGAGCACCCGGCGCGCGGCCACCTCGAAGCCCGACGTGTCGAAGATCTGGCTGCCGATGTGGGAGTGCAGGCCCCGCAGCTCGATGCCCCGGGCGGCGACCACCCGGCGTACGGCCTCGAGGGCGTCGCCGCTGGTGATCGAGAACCCGAACTTCTGGTCCTCGTGCGCGGTCGCGATGTACTCGTGGGTGTGCGCCTCGACGCCGGCGGTGACGCGCACCATCACCGACGCCGTGCGCCCCAAGGACTCCGTGACCCGCTCGAGGCGCTCGATCTCCGCGAACGAGTCGACCACGATCCGGCCCACGCCCTCGCTGACGGCGCGCCTCAGCTCGACCTCGGTCTTGGTGTTGCCGTGGTAGCCGATCCGGGCGGGGTCGAAGCCCGCGCGCAGGGCGACGGTCAGCTCGCCGTCGGAGCACACGTCGAGCGACAGCCCCTCCTCGGCGATCCAGCGCGCCACCGTCGTGCACAGGAAGGCCTTGCCGGCGTAGTAGACGTCGTAGCCCGCGAACGCGTCGCGGAAGGCGCGCGCCCGCGACCGCAGGTCCGCCTCGTCGAGGACGTACGCCGGGGTGTTGACGTCGGCGACGAGGTCCGGGACGGACACCCCGCCGACGACCAGGTCGCCATCGACCTTGTGCGCGGTCGACGACCACAGCGACGGGACGAGCGCGTTGATGTCGTCGGGCGGGCGCAGCCAGCTCGGGCCTCGTAGAGCGCCCTCGGCGTGCGCCCAGCCGGCCTCGTGGGTCGGACTCACATCCGGTCCGGCGCCGAGACGGCGAGCAGGCCGAGGCCGTTGGCCAGCACGACGCGCGTCGCCTCGACCAGCCGGAGGCGCGCGCGGTGCAGGTCGCCCGGCTCCTCGTCGCCCATCGGCAGCACCCGGCAGTTGTCGTAGAAGCGGTGGTACGACGCGGCGGTGTCCTCGAGGTAGCGCGCGACGCGGTGCGGCTCGCGCAGCGTCGTGGCCGCGGCGACGACCCGCGGGAACTCCGCGAGGGCGCGCAGCAGCTCGCCCTCCTTCTCGTGGGTCAGCAGCTCGGGATGGGACGCCGGCTCCAGGCCCAGGTCCACGGCGTTGCGCAGGATCGAGGCGACCCGCGCGTGGGCGTACTGCACGTAGAAGACCGGGTTGTCGCTGGTGGCCTTGGCCCAGAGGTCGAGGTCGATGTCGAGGTTGGTCTCGATGTGGGTGCGTACGAGGGCGTAGCGCGCGGCGTCGATCCCGATCTCGTCGACCAGGTCGAGCAGGGTGATGATGTTGCCGGTCCGCTTGCCCATCCGGACGACGGAGCCGTGGCTGAGCAGGTTCACCATCTGGCCGATGATGATCTCGAGGTTGACGCCCGGCTCGTCCCCGAACGCCGCGCAGAGCGCCATCATCCGGCCGACGTACCCGTGGTGGTCGGCGCCGAGCAGGATCAGGCAGCGGTCGAAGCCGCGCTCCCGCTTGTCGAGGTAGTACGCCGCGTCTCCGGAGATGTAGGCGCCGTGACCGTCGGACTTGACGATCACCCGGTCCTTGTCGTCGCCGTACTTCTCGGTCGCGAGCCAGACCGCGCCGTCCTTCTCGTAGATGTTCCCGAGCTCCCGCAGCCGGGCGAGGGCGCGGTCGGTGGCGCCCGACTCGTAGAGGTCGTTCTCGTGGAAGTACGTGTCGAAGGGCACCCGGAAGTCGGCCAGCGTCTGCTTGATCTCGTCGAACATGATCGCCACGCCGTACCGGCGGAAGGCCTCGAGCGCCTCGTCGTCGGGCAGGTCCGGCGCCTCCGGGTGCTCGGCCACCACGGCCGCCGCGACGTCGGTGATGTACTGGCCGGGGTAGCCGTCCTCGGGCGTCGGCTGGTGTCGTCCGGCGGCGAGCAGCGACCTGCTGAACCGGTCGATCTGGGCGCCGTGGTCGTTGAAGTAGTACTCGCGCGAGACGACGTAGCCGCTGGCCTCGAGCAGCCGGGACAGGCTGTCGCCGACGGCCGCCCAGCGGGCGCTCGCCAGCGTGACCGGGCCGGTCGGGTTCGCCGAGACGAACTCGACGTTGACCTTGTGCTTGCCGCCCTCCTCCGAGCCGCCGTACGCCGACCCCGCCGCGACGATGTCGTCCGCGACCTGGCCCTGCGCCCCGGCGTCGACGGCGATGTTGAGGAAGCCCGGACCCGCGACCTCGACGCCCGCGACCCCGTCGGCGGCGCCCAGCCGCTCGGCGACCAGGGCGGCGAGCTCGCGCGGCGCCATGCCGGCCTGCTTGGCCAGCTGCAGTGCCACGTTGGTGGCGTAGTCCCCGTGACCCTTCTGCCGGGGTCGCTCCACGGTGACCGTCTCGGGCACGCCGCTGGACAGCGTGATCGCGCCGCCGGCGGACAGATCCGCCAGCGACGCGACGATCAGGTCGGAGAGCTGCTCGGGCGTCACCGGCCCAGGGTATCGACGCGGCCGGTGCGCCCTCGCAGCACTTCCGCCTACCGGTTGCCCGTCGTACGCCGCAGGGCGAGGCCACCGAAGGTGACGATCATCCACAGCGGACCGACGACGCCGGGGAAGCCCGCGACGCTGAACACCAGGCTGTACACGAACACGGCCAGGATCGGCACGATCGAGACGAAGCCGATCCATCGCGGGACGGCACGCTCGCGCAGGGCCAGCACCACCATGGCGCCCGCCGCCACGATCACGCCGAGCCAGCCGATGAAGGGCCCGAAGTCGTTGAGCACGTAGTAGACGAAGAGCCCGTTCTTGTCGAACATGCCCGCGTCGGTGCCGCCCTGGAGGTAGTCGCCCAGCGCCAGCTTCCAGCCGTAGCCGAGGGCGAGGGCGCCGGCCGAGGCCGTCAGACCGTCGGCCACGACCCGGGCGGCGATGCTCGCCGGGAGGGCGCGGACGACCCGGGTGCGCCAGGCGCCGGCGGTGACCAGCAGGGCCACGACGGCGAGGTAGCCGGCCGCACCCCCGACGTGGCTGACGCCGGCGTCCAGGGCCGCCACCTTGTCGGCGGTCGGGTAGTCGCCCGGGGCGTTGTTGAGCGTGACGATGGTGCCGATGACGCCGAGGACGCCGGCGGCGACACCCCACCACGCCCAGCGGCGGGACGCGGTGGCTGCATCAGCGGAGACCGTGCCCTCGAGGGCGTCGGTGTGGATGTCGGTGGTCATGGTCGTTCCTTCCGGTGTGTGGGTGCATGACGTGGACGACGAGGACGGTGCCGGTCCCCGCGCCCCCGCCTCCAGGGACACCGGTCCCCACTTCCCGGGAAGGTCTGTCGTCCGCGCACCTGCGCGGGTGAGGATCTACGCCATGACCGGGATGCAGTCGCTGGCGGCGCCGCTACGGCGCCCCGCCACGACCGCCCTGCTCGCGTCCGGGGTCGCGGTCGCCTCGGTCGTCTGCGCGGTGGCGGCGGTCGCGATCCACGTCGGTCCCGACGCCGGTCCGGAGCCGGCCGACCTCACGGTGGCCATCGCGTTCCCGCTGGTCGCGGCCCTGATCCTGGCTCACCAGCCCCGGAACGCGGTCGGCTGGATGCTGCTGGCGTGCGCCTGGATGGGCCCCTACCTGCTCGCCGGTCAGTACGCCGTACGCACCATCGACGAGCCGACCGTGCTGACCGCTCCTGCGGCGTGGCTGTCGATGTGGGGCTTCGTCGTGTACTTCGTGCTCTGGGCCCTCACCCCGCTGCACTTCCCGGACGGGAGCCTGCCGTCCCCGCGCTGGCGCCCGGTCCGCCGTACCCTCGTGGCGATCCTCGTCGTCCTCACGGCCACCCGGATGGTGGTGCCGATCGCCAGCGACGCATCGCCGCGCGTGGACAACCCAGCCGGGATCGCGGGCCTGGAGTGGCTGAAGTACGTCACGCTCGTCACGGCGCTCTCCCTCGCGGTGCTCGGCGGCTGCGCGGGAGTCGTCGCCGTCCTCGTCCGCACCCGGCGTTCGCACGGCGTCGAGCGGCAACGGATGCTGTGGCTCCTCGCCGGCGTCGCCTGGCTGGTCCTGGCCAACGTCGTGAGCGTCGCCCTCCAGCCGTTCGGCCACGAATCCGACACCTTCTTCGTGCTGGGCATGGTCGGACTCGTCGTCGCCCTCGGCGCCGGCGTGATCCGGCACGAGCTCTTCGACGTCGGCGAGGGCCTGCGCCGCACGATCGTCAACGTCGTGCTGGTCGCGCTGCTGGCCGTGGCCGCGGTCGCCGTGCTCGGTGCGGCCGGGGCCGGCGGTCAGCCGCAGCGCGTCGGTCTGGCCGCGCTCGCCGTCGTCGCCCTGCTGGCCGCGGCGGCCCACGACCAGCTCCAGCAGGTCGTCGACCGCGTGGTCGTCGGGCAGCGCCAGGACCCCGTGGGCGTGCTCACCTCGCTCCGGCGCCGTCTCGACCTCGCCACCGGACCCCTCGACGCGCTCGGCCAGCTCGCCCAGGGCGTCGGCGACACGCTCCGCCTCCCCTACGTCCGCATCGACCCCGTCGACGAGGGCATCCCGCCGATCACGACGGGCACCCCGACCACCGAGACGGTCTCGGTGCCGGTGACCGAGGGGGCCGACCGGATGGGCACCCTCGTCGTCGGCCGGCGTACCTCCTCGGCCCGCTTCACGCGACGCGAGCGCCGCACGCTCGACGCGGTCGCCGGTCAGATCGGCACGCTGCTCCGGCAGGCGACCCTGTCCGCCGAGATCCAGGGCCAGCGCGAGCAGATCGTCACCGCCCGGGAGGACGAGCGCCGCCGGCTGCGCCGCGACCTGCACGACGGCGTCGGGCCGTCCCTGGCCGGCATCGCGATGCAGCTCGACGGGCTGGCGGGTCGGCTCGCCGAGGACCCGGAGCTCGCCGCGCGCGCCGAGGCCGCCCGCGACGACCTGCGCCGTACCGTCAGCTCGGTACGCCGGATGGTGGACGGCCTGCGCCCTCCGGCTCTCGACGACATGGGTCTGGCCGGGGCGCTGCGGGAGCTGGTCGACCGGTACGACGGCCGGGTGACCCTGGACTGCGAGATCCCGGTCGACCTGCCCGCCGCCACGGAGGCGGCGGCGTACCTGATCGCCTCGGAGGCGGTCACCAACGCGATGCGCCACTCGGGCTGTGAGCGGTGCCGGGTCGAGGTCGGGCCCACGGCGCCGTGGCTGGTGATCACGGTCGCGGACGACGGTCACGGCATCCCCGAGTCCGCGCCACGAGGAGTCGGTCTCACCAGCATGCGCGACCGGGCCGCCGAGGTGGGCGGTCTGCTCGAGGTCACCACGACCGCTCAGGGCACCGTCGTCCGCACCCATCTGCCACTGGAGGTCCGAGGATGAACACCACGGTCGTGGTCGCGGACGACCATCCCGTCTTCCGCGACGGTCTGGTCGGCCTGCTCACCGACCTCGGCGCGCACGTCGTGGCCACCGCCGGCGACGGCGAGGAGGCGGTCGCCGCGGTCGCCGCACACGCGCCCGACGTCGTCCTGATGGACCTGCAGATGCCCGTGCTCTCCGGGCTCGCCGCCACCGAACGGGTACGACGCGACCACCCCGACACCCAGGTGCTGGTGCTGACGATGAGCGCGGACCCGGCGACCATCCAGGCCGCCCTGCGGGCCGGCGCCCTCGGCTACCTGCTCAAGGAGGCGACCCGCGAGGACATCGAGGACGCCCTCCGGGCCGTGAGCCGCGGTCAGCTGGTGGTCGGGACCGGCGCGGCGTCGAGCATCCGGCACCTCTTCTCCGGCAAGGGCGCCGAGGCCTTCCCGCAGCTCAGCGAGCGCGAGTACGACGTCCTCCGCCTCGTCGCCGAGGGCGCCGACAACGCGACCATCGCGCGCCGGCTCTTCCTCGCCGAGAAGACCGTCCGCAACCGGGTCACCGCGATCCTGGCCAAGCTCGAGGTGCGCACCCGCGCGGAGGCGATCGCCAAGGCCCGGGACGCCGGGGTCGGGGCCGCCGAGTAGCCCGCACCGGTTTCTCCGGCCGCCGGCTCCGCTTGTAAGGTCGTCCCACCCGGGCCCCCGTAGCTCAGGGGATAGAGCACCGCCCTCCGGAGGCGGGAGCGCAGGTTCGAATCCTGCCGGGGGCGCTGTTGCGATGTCTCAGGACCTACCGGACAGCTGAACCTACGGATCGTAGGTTCAGCTGTTGTGATGGTGGGCATGTTGTCGGGGCTGGTAGTCACGTCTGGGGTCGATGGAGAGCTCTCGGACGAGCTCTCCGGTGGCGGCGTCGACGACTCTGACGTGGAGGTCGTGGACGAGCATCAGGACGCGGCTTCGGGCGTAAGTTCGGCCGACGCCGATGTGTCGGAGTCGGCCGGCGACGCGCAGGGTGGCGTCGCCGGCTTTGCTGACGGTGTCGTGGCGGACCCGGTCGTGGCTGTCGGCGCTGAAGTCGCCGATGTCGAAAGCCCGGCTGGTCATCACTGAGCCGGTGTCCGCGATGTCCGGTACATCGTCCGGTATGTCGTGCGACACCCGTCCGCGACTCGGGCGACGAGCCCGGTCTAGGGGGCTTCTCCTTGGGCCTCCGGCGCGGGCAGCAGGATGTGGTAGGCCACCCGGCGGCGACGCTCCTCGGTCGGAGCGTTGGTCACCCGAGATCGCAGCACCCGGGTGAGGTCCTGCAGGAAGTCGGCATACTCGGCGTCCGTCAGCCACATGGCGCCCACGCGGTAGTCGGCTCCATCTCGGCCGGGGGACGGCGCTGAGGCCAGGTAGCGGTCGAAGTCACCCAGGAGGCCGGCGACGTAGGCCATGAATGCCCGGGCGTGGTCCTCGACCGACATGGCCTCGGCTTCGTCGGGTCGAATCCGAGCGGCCAGCAGTCGCAGCGAATAGGTCCTCTCCAAGGTGCCACGCACGCGCCGCTCGGAGACCACGTCCAGGACCCCTGCTCGGGTGAGCGTGGCGATGTGGCGATACAGGCTGCCGGTCGGCACGTCGTCGAGCTCGGCGGCAATCTGAGCCGTCGTCAGCGCGCGGTCTCCGAGGAACGCCTTGACGATCCGCAGCCGCACCGGATGGAGGAGAACATCGGCGCTGCTCATGGGACCACCGTATCCATTGTTCGCGCTTCTGCTAACATTCCTGTCTATGGGAACCGGATGGACGCTAGCGATCACCGGGCTTCTCGTGGCCCTCGCGATCGTCATCGTCGCCACGAACGTCTGGGCGCACCGCTCCGGGTACGCGATCCCCGGTCGTACTCCGGTGCGATGCCGCAAGGGTCACCTCTTCCTCACCACCTGGGTCATGGGTGGCTCGCTGACCAGGGTTCGGCTCGGGCCGCTGACCCGATGGGGGCGGTGCCCGGTCGGACATCACTGGACCACGATGCACCCCGTGAAGGAGGCCGAGCTCAGCGACGAGGACCGCAGGCGCCTCTACGGAGACAGGCAGGCATGACCAGCGCGAGCGAGGTGTCGTGGGAGCTGGACGGGATCACGATGCAGGGCACCGCCGTCCGGCCCGACGGCACCGGCCCGTTTCCGGCGGTCGTCCTGGTCGCCGGCAGTGGCCCCACCGACCGCGACTGGTGCTCCCCGCTTCTGCCCGGCAGGAACGGCAGTGCCCGCCTCCTTGCCGACGCGTTCGCTCAGGAAGGACTTGCCTCCCTGCGGTACGACAAGCGGGTTTCCGGGCCGTCCGCGGCCCAGAACATTCCCAAGCTCGTCGGACGGCTCAGCATGGAGTCGCATCTCGACGAGCTGGTTGCGGCGGTCGGTGTCCTCGCCGGCCAGCCATACGTCGACGCCTCCCGCATCGTCGGTCTGGGCAACAGCGAGGGCGCCCTCCACCTCCTTCACTACACCACCAGTGGTCCGGATGTCCCCTTGGCCGGCATCGTGCTCGTGGCCCCGCCGGGTCGACCTGCCAGGGACGTCCTCCTGTCCCAACTGGCTCTTCAGACTGCCCACGCACCGGGCGGCGACGAACTGATGTCGTTGGTGAGAGAGTCCACTGCGCGTTACGACGCCGGGGCGCCCATGGACCTCGACCCGCGCTTGCCAGACAGCATCAGGATGGTGCTGTCCAGTTTCGAGACGCCGGTCAACCTGCCATTTGCCCGCGAGCTGTGGTCCGAGGATGCCGCCAGCATCTTGCCCGAGGTCGGGGTTCCGACGCTCGTGATCATCGGGGGGCACGACCTGCAGGTCGACAGCCACGCCGACGGTGATCCGCTGCAGGCAGCCGCCGCTGGATCGCCCACCATCACCTTCGCCTTTCCCACCGACGCCAACCATGTGCTCAAGCACGACACCCGAACGGCAGCAGAGGTCATCGCCTCGCCGGGCAACGGCTACAACGCGGAGGGGACCCGCCTGGACCCCGAGGCTCTCCAGACGATCCTCGGCTGGCTGGGGCAGGTCCTGGGTTGACCCGCGAGGGACACCTTGGCCGAAGGTGTGGGGACGAGGTCGAGCGTTCCCGGAACGCTCTGGGGACAGTCATGCCGATAGCGTCCTGTTGTGGCCGAGTACCAAGTGACCTCGTGGCGCGACCTGCCGTCGCTGGTCGTCGCGCGCGAGGGCGAGAGCGTGACGAAGACCCCGTTGGCGCCGAGGTTCCAGGAGGCGATCGACGAGGCGGCGATGCGGCTGGGCGAGACCGGGAGCGACGACTATCTGGCGGGCTGGACGCGCGGCGAGTGGGAGACGGCCGACGGCAGCACCGCCGAGGTGTGCGACCGGGTGGTCGCCGAGCTCGAGGAGCAGTGGCCGCCGGAGCGGCTGACCGAGTACCTGGACGGGCTCGGCCACGGCCGCTGAGTCGAGGTTCTCGTCCGCCGGCGAAACGGCACACCCCCTGAGCATCCCGCCGGTCTGCGCCGCCGCGGGGCTCGCCTGGGCGGTCCGGCGTGCGAGCCCTCAGCGGCCCTGAGCCGTCGCCCCGACCCCGCAGGCGCGACGGAACCCGTCGGCGGCCGCCGCGACGTCGTCGGTCGAGGTCTGCCAGCTGGTCACCAGGCGGACGCTGGTGTCGGTCATCCGGTAGCAGAGGATCCCGGCATCGGGGAGCGCGTCGGCGGCGGCGGCCGGGAGCTCCACGAACGCCATGTTCACGTCGACCCGCTCAGGTAGGCGCACGCCCACCTCCGACAGCGACGCGAGCTCGGTGACGAGCTCGGTCATGCGCTCGTTGGCGTGGGCGGCGAGCCGGAGCCACAGGCCGTCGGTGAGGTACGCCGTGAGCTGGGCGGACTGGAAGCGCATCTTGCTGGTGACGTGTCCGGACCGCTTGGTGCGGTACACGAGCTCGTCGGCCGCCGCGTCGTCGAAGGCCACGACCGCGTCGGCGCCGAGAGCGCCGTTCTTGATCGCACCGAGCGACACCATGTCCACCCCTGCGCGCCAGGTGAGGTCGGCCGGTGAGCAGCCCAGGGACGCGAGGGCGTTCGCCAGCCGAGCCCCGTCGACGTGGACCTTCAGGCTCCGGCCCCGGGCGATCTCGGCCAGCTCGGCGACCTGCGCCGGCTGGTAGAGGGTCCCCTCGTCGCTCGGCACCGTCAGCGACAGCACGCTGGGCTGGCTCTCGTGCGGGTCGCCCCACCGGGTGGCGTCGAGCCTCGCCCGGAGCAGGTCCGGGTCGATCAGCGCGTGCTCGCCGTCGACGCCCTGCATCACCGCTCCGGCGCCGAGCAGGGACGTGGCGCCACCCTCGGCGCTGATGATGTGCGCCGTCGGGTGGCACAGCACCGCGCCCCAGGGCGGGGTGAGCGCCGAGAGCCCGAGCGCATTGGCCGCGGTGCCGCTGGTGACCGGGAACACCCGCGCGGTGGGGTGCTCGAAGACCTCGCGGACCACCTCCTGCAGGTGGGCCGTGAGCTCGTCCCCGCCGTAGGCCAGGGCCGACCCGGCGTTGGCCGCCTCGATCGCGGCCAGGATCTCCGGCGCCACCCCGGCGGCGTTGTCGCTGCGCAGCTCGATCACGGCCCCAGCCTGCCTGGTACGCCGCGGGCGCGGTCGGCCGGTCTCACTTCGGCGGGAGGGTGCGGGCGTGGGCGACACCGCGGTCGACCCAACGTGAGAGTGCCTCGTCGTCGGTGACCGCGTCGGAGGTCACGCGCAGCCAGCCGGCCATCGCACCGCGTCCGCCCATCTCGAACGGCGCGGCGCCGGGCTCCTCGAGGAGCGCGTCCGTCTCCGAGGGCTCGACCCGGACCATCAGCCCGCCCTGACCGCTGGCGGCGACGGCCATGTGCCCACCGAGCAGGAACGCCAGCCCGCCGAACATCTTCTTCTCCTCGACCGGCTCGCCGGCCGCCAGGTCCGTCACCGCCTCGCGGATGCGCGCCGCGAGCACCTCGTCGTAGGCCACGACCGCAGGCTAGCCATCCCGCAGGATCAGCCGCAGTGCGACAGCGTGCCGTCCTTGCGGATCTGGTTGCCCATGTCGCGGGCCTGCGAGACGTACGGCAGGACGATGCTCGCCCCGCCCGAGGAGACCCCGATCCCGCCCTGGACCACGCACGAGCGCACCCGGGTGGGGTCGACCTGCGCCAACACCTGAGCCAGCTTGAACAGCTCCGCGGGCGGCAGGTTGGTCGACATGTGGCTCATCGCGTTGATCACGCCCCGCTCGATGAAACCGGGCCGGTGGGCGTTGGCGTGCACCTTGGCCTGGATGGCCTTGAGCACGATCTCCTGGTGGGCCGAACGGTCGAAGTCGCCACGCGGCAGCGTGTGCCGGATGCGCGAGTACGCCATCGCGTCGTACCCGCTCAGGTGGATCCGGCCGGCCCGGAAGCCCTTCACCTTCAGGGGGTCGTCGCTGAAGGCGTACGGGTTGTGGACCGTGATGCCGCCGATGGAGTTCACCATCGCCTGGAAGTACTGGAACCGGGTGACGAAGACGTACTTCGGCTGCACGCCGATCAGGTTGCCGACGGTCTGCCCGAGCAGCTGCGGACCGCCGTAGTAGAGCGCGGCGTTGATCTTGTCGATGCCGTGCCCGGGGATGTCCACCCACGAGTCACGGGGTACGCCGATGACGCTCGCCGCGTGCGTCTTCGTGTTGATCGTGACCAGCTGGAGCGCGTCCCCACGGGTGTGCGTGAAGTTCTCACCCGGGCGGGCGTCGGAGCCGACCGCCAGGATCGAGATCACGTCCTGGTCGATGGCGGCGGCGTTCCCCTGGTCGATCTTGACCAGCGCGAACTCCGTGGACTTCGGAGCGGAGTCCGGCAGAGCCAGGGTCACCACCGCCAGCACGACGCCGAGCGACGCGAGCTTGGCGACCCGCAGCACTCGTCGCCTGGTCCTCCGGCCGGCCCTCGGCCCCGTCCCCATGCCCATCACTTCGCTCCCCTCGACACGTCGTACCCGAAGATGCGCCACCGCCCGTGCCCGGGGCTGAGGAAGAGCCGGCCGCGCACCGTGACCCGATCCGTCGTGTCGCCACCGGTCGTGAAGACCAGGTCGACGTGAGCGGTCGCTCCCGCCGGTCGCCCGCGGGGCGCCAGGACGTCGACGGTGACGGTGCGCCGGGTGACGTCGACCCCGTCGATCTTCTTGCGCAGGTCCCAGTTGGTCATCAGCCGCTGCTGGCGCTCGGCGTCCCGCTTCGCCGGCGGCGTGAAGGAGCGGAACGCCGAGTCGAAGGAGTCGCGCGGGTAGTCGACCCCGACGAAACCGCCGTCGATCCAGGAGTCCACCGCCTCACCGACCTGCTGGAGCATCGGCTTGCGATGGTCCTTCATGAACGCCTTCCAGTTCTTCTTCTTGATCGTGCCGGCCACCTTGCCCAGCACGACCTTCGAGCCCAGTGGAGCGGGGCCGATGGCCGAGCCGGGGGAGGTCGGGCCCGCGGAGGGCGACGAGGAGTCACCGCCGCACCCGCTGACCGTGAGCGCGAGGGCGACGAGCACGGCGGCCGCGGAGCTCCGCGACCGGCTGAGAGGCGCAGGACAGGCAGGCAAGCGACGGGTCCTTTCCGGTCTGCTGGGGGGTGTGGTCGGGGGTGGGCCGGACGGCGTCGGCCACCGGGCGACGACGACCGGTGATGGTGCCGGGTTACAGCGTGCACCAGCCGAGGACCGTACTTCGGTATTTGCGTGCGTGGGGGACTAGCCTGGAAGCAGATCCCGACCACCCACGCGCACGTCCCGGAAGAGGCGAAGCTAACCCGTGCCGCAGCAGCAGACCAACTCGTCCGACACCCAGTCCGACACCGTCTCGGCACCCTCCTCGGAGTTCGGGGCCAACGAGTGGCTCGTCGAGGAGATGTACGAGCAGTTCCAACGCGATCCGGGGAGCGTGGACCCGACCTGGGCGGCGTACTTCAAGACCAACGGTGGCGGCACCAACGGCACCCCGAGCGGCTCGGACGCGGACGGTGCCACCGCCGCCAAGGCCACCACCTCCACCACCACCACCTCGACCCCGGCCCCGGTGAAGCCGGCGCAGCGCGCGGCCGAGAAGCCCGCCCCGGAGAAGAAGCCGGCCCCCGACCAGACCTCGGGCACGGAGAGCGCGCGGGCGCCGCGGGCGACCCCGAAGCCCGACTCGGCCGCGGCGGAGCCGGCGAAGGGCACCACGTCGCCGGTGCCGAAGGAGATCCCGTCCGCGGAGTCGTCGGAGGCGGTCGACCAGCCGACGTACACCGTCCTGCGCGGCGCTCCCGCACGCACCGCGGCGAACATGGACGACTCGCTGTCGGTCCCGACCGCGACCTCGGTGCGCTCGGTGCCGGTCAAGCTGCTCTGGGACAACCGCATCGTGATCAACAACCACCTGTCCCGCGCCCGTGGCGGCAAGGTCTCGTTCACCCACCTCATCGGCTACGCCCTCGTGAAGGCGCTCAAGGCGATGCCCGAGATGAACGTCGGGTTCGACGTCGTCGACGGCAAGCCGAACCAGATCACGCCGGCCCACATCAACCTCGGGCTGGCGATCGACATGCAGAAGAAGGACGGCACGCGCCAGCTCCTGGTGCCCAACATCAAGGGCGCCGAGACCAAGGACTTCGCGGCCTTCTGGACGGCGTACGAGGACATCGTGCGCAAGGCCCGCGACGCCAAGCTGACCGTCGAGGACTTCCAGGGCACCACGATCTCGCTGACCAACCCCGGCACGATCGGCACCAACCACTCGGTGCCGCGGCTGATGCGCGGGCAGGGCGCGATCATCGGGGTCGGCGCGATGGAGTACCCGCCGGAGTGGCAGGGCGCCGCCGAGGAGGCGATCGCGCGCAACGCCATCAGCAAGGTGATGACGCTGACGTCGACCTACGACCACCGCGTGATCCAGGGCGCGCAGTCGGGCGACTTCCTCAAGCGCATCCACCAGCTGCTGCTCGGTGAGGACGGGTTCTACGACGAGATCTTCCGGGCCCTGCGGATCCCCTACGAGCCGATCCGCTGGAACAACGACATCGCGACCTCGCACGACGACGAGATCACCAAGCAGGCCCGGATCCTCGAGCTGATCCACGCCTACCGCGTGCGCGGCCACCTGATGGCCGACACCGACCCGCTCGAGTACCGCCAGCGCAGCCACCCCGACCTGGAGATCGAGTCGCACGGCCTGACCCTGTGGGACCTCGACCGCGAGTTCGCCACCGGCTCCTTCGGTGGCGAGGGCCGGCGGTTCATGAAGCTGCGCCACATCCTCGGCATCCTGCGCGACTCGTACTGCCGGACCACCGGTATCGAGTACATGCACATCATGGATCCCGAGCAGCGCAAGTGGATCCAGGAGCGGGTGGAGCGGCCGCACACCAAGCCGCCGCGCGAGGAGCAGCTGCGGATCCTGCTCAAGCTGAACCAGGCCGAGGCGTTCGAGACCTTCCTGCAGACCAAGTTCGTCGGCCAGAAGCGCTTCAGCCTCGAGGGCGGCGAGACGACGATCCCGGTGATCGACGAGATCTGCGAGGCGGCCGCCGAGATCGGGCTCGACGAGGTCACCATGGGCATGGCGCACCGCGGCCGGCTCAACGTGCTCGCCAACATCGTCGGGAAGAAGTACTCCCAGATCTTCCGGGAGTTCGAGGGCAACATCGACCCGCGGACCGTCCAGGGGTCCGGCGACGTGAAGTACCACCTGGGCGCGGAGGGTGAGTTCCTCTCCGGCAGCGGCGACCGGATCAAGGTCTCGGTCGCGGCGAACCCGTCGCACCTCGAGGCGGTCGACCCGGTGCTCGAGGGGATCGCCCGCGCCAAGCAGGACGTGCTCGACCGCGGTGCGGACTACCCCGTGCTGCCGCTCCTGGTGCACGGCGATGCCGCCTTCGCGGGCCAGGGCGTGGTCGCCGAGACGCTGAACCTGTCGCAGCTGCGCGGCTACCGCACCGGCGGCACGATCCACCTCGTCGTCAACAACCAGGTCGGCTTCACCACGTCGCCCGGCTCGTCGCGGTCGTCGCTGTACTGCACCGACGTCGCACGGATGGTGCAGGCGCCGATCTTCCACGTGAACGGCGACGACCCCGAGGCCTGCATCCGCGTCGCGCGACTGGCCTTCGAGTACCGCCAGGCGTTCAACAAGGACGTCGTGATCGACCTGGTCTGCTACCGCCGGCGCGGCCACAACGAGGGCGACGACCCGTCGTACACCCAGCCGCTGATGTACGACCTGATCGAGCAGAAGCGGTCGGTGCGCAAGCTCTACACCGAGTCCCTGATCGGTCGTGGCGACATCACGATCGAGGAGGCCGAGCAGGTCCTGCAGGACTACCAGCAGCAGCTGGAGCGGGTGTTCACCGAGGTGCGGGAGGCCGACTCCCAGCCGACCGAGTGGACGACCGTGCCGGACTACCCCGAGAAGTCGGTCGGCACCGCCCAGACCGCGGTCGTCCCCGAGGTGATGAAGCGGATCGCGGACGCCTACGTCACGCCGCCCGAGGGCTTCACCGTGCACCCGAAGGTGATGCCGCAGCTGCAGCGGCGCTCCAACGCGATCGCCGACGGCCCGATCGACTGGGGCACCGGCGAGATCCTGGCGTTCGGCTCGCTGCTGATGGACGGGCGACCGGTCCGGCTCGCGGGTCAGGACTCGCGACGAGGCACCTTCGTGCAGCGGTTCGCCACGATCATCGACCGCACCAACGCCAGCGAGTGGACGCCACTGACGGCGCTCACCGAGGACCAGGCGAAGTTCCACGTCTACGACTCCCTGCTGTCGGAGTACGCCGCCCTCGGCTTCGAGTACGGCTACTCCGTGGCCCGGCCGGACGCGCTGGTGGTGTGGGAGGCGCAGTTCGGCGACTTCGTCAACGGCGCGCAGATCGTGATCGACGAGTTCATCAGCTCCGGTGAGGCCAAGTGGGGCCAGCAGTCGGGCGTCGTGCTCCTGCTCCCCCACGGCTACGAGGGCCAGGGCCCCGACCACTCCTCGGCCCGCATCGAGCGCTGGCTGACGATGGCCGCCGACGACGCGTTCGTGGTCGCCCAGCCGTCGACGCCCGCGTCGTACTTCCACCTCCTGCGGCAGCACTCGCTCGGCGAGGAGCACCGGCCGATGGTCGTGTTCACGCCGAAGTCGATGCTGAAGCGGAAGGAGGCGGCGTCGCAGCCGGCGGACTTCACCAGCGGCACGTTCGAGCCGTTCATGGTCGACCGGGCCGCCGACCCGGAGACGGTCGACACGCTGCTGATCTGCTCGGGCCGGATCTCCTGGGACCTCGCCGTCGAGCGCACCAAGCGCGAGGACTCCGGACGGTTCGCGATCGGGCGCGTCGAGCAGCTGTACCCGGCCCCGATCGACGAGCTCAAGGCCGAGATCGCCCGCTACCCGGGGCTGAAGGTGGTGCGCTGGGTGCAGGACGAGCCGGGCAACATGGGTCCCGCGCCGTACTACTCGCTCAACGTGTGGCCGGAGCTCGGCGTGCCGGTCCAGAACATCACGCGGCCGCGGTCGTCGTCCCCCTCGGTCGGCACCGCCAAGCGCCACACCGAGGAGCAGAAGTCGCTGATCTCCGAGGCGTTCGAGAGCGCGTCCGACCGGACCGTCGAGAACTACTGACGCCGCGACCGGCATGTACTTCACCGACCGCGGGATCGAGGAGCTGCAGCAGCGCCGGGGTGACGAGGAGGTCACCCTGGCCTGGCTCGGCGACCGGCTGCAGGAGTTCACCGACACGCACCCGGAGTTCGAGACCGCAGTCGAGCGCTTCGCGACCTGGCTCGCGCGGCTCGACGATCCCGAGGACTGATCCCCTGTCCGGCGTCCGCGCCTGCTCGATCACCTAGGGTCCGGGCATGGGACTGGCGGCCGACCTCGGGTACCGGATCCCCCGCCCGGGCGTGCTGCAGAAGGGTGTGCAGGCGTTCGCCTCGACCCGGCCGGGCGCCTGGACGTTCTCGAAGGTGCTGCGGCACGCCGACGACCTCGTCGGTCGCCTGTCGAAGGGCCGGACCAGTGCGCCGGAGGTGCTCGCCGGGCTGCCCGTGCTGGACATCACGACGACCGGCCGGCGTACCGGCACACCGCGGCGTACGCACCTGATCGCGGTGCCGTACGCCGGCACCCTCGCCCTGCTCGGCACCAACTTCGGGCAGCGGTCGACCCCGGCCTGGGTGCTCAACCTCGAGGCGGACCCGCACGTGCGGGTGACGTTCCGCGGCCGGTCCGTGGACGCGGTCGCTCGAGCGGCGGACGAGGACGAACGCGACGCGGTGCTCGCCGGGTCGGCCGAGGTGTACGGCGGGTACCTCCGGTACCAGCTCCGGATCACCCGACGTCGGCTGCGTATCTTCGTCCTGGAACCCGCCCCACCCCTGGAGGACCGTTGATCTTCATCACCGCCAAGTTCCGCGTGAGGGCCGACGACGCCGACCGCTGGCCGGAGATCACCCGGTCGTTCACCGAGGCGACGCGCGCCGAGTCCGGGAACCTGTGGTTCGACTGGTCGCGCAGCCTCGACGACCCGACCGAGTACGTCCTCGTGGAGGCCTTCGCCGACGACGAGGCCGGCGCGGCCCACGTGCAGTCGGACCACTTCCGGCAGGCGCAGCAGGACCTCCCGCCCCACCTCGCCGAGACGCCCCGCATCGTGAACTTCTCCGTCCCCGGCACCGACTGGTCCGAGCTCGGCGAGATGACGGTCGAGCGCTGACCCGGCGATCGCGTCACGCCGGAGACCGCCGAGCCGGCGCAACGTGACCGGGCAGACGCGCCGAGCCGGCGCACCCTGCCATCGCGGGCACGCCGAGTCGGGACGTGCCCACTCGGCGCTCAGGCGAAGGCGGCGGTCACGGTCGCGACCCACAGGTCGGGGTCGGAGTCCCAGAAGTCGTGCACCACGCCCGGCACCGTCGCGAAGCTGCCGTGGGGCACGAGCCGGGCGAGCTGCTCCAGCGGCCACGACGGACGGATGTCGGCGCCGGCCGCGATGAAGCGCATCGGCACCGGGCAGTCGGCGAGCCGCCGCCAGAGGTCCGCCCGGTGGATCCACTCGGTGAACGACTCGCTGAGGGCCGCGTGGACCTCGGGCACCCACGCGATGTCGACCGTCTCGGTGTCCTGGCCCGCCTCGTAGGCCTCGGACCAGGTCCGGTCACGCTGGGGCCCGCGCCCCGCGATGCCGACCACCCGGGCCACCGCGTCCGGGTGCTCCACGGCGTACCGGACCGCCAGGTCACAGCCCCACGAGTGGCCGACCACCGTCCAGCGGCGTACGCCGACCTCCTCGCGGATCGCCTCGAGGTCGGCGACCGCCCGCTCCATGGTGTGCGGACCGCCGCCCGAACGACCCACGCCGCGTGGCTCGGGGTACCAGGACCGATGGCCGCGGGGTGCGAGGTCCTCGCGCTCGAGGTAGTGCACGCAGCCCGGGCCGCCGGACAGGACGAGCACGTCGGGCCCCTCCCCCGTCACCCCGACGTGCAGGTCGGCGCCCTCCATGTGAACGGTCCGCGACTCCACGTGGCCCGACGCTACGACACGCGCCGCAGGAACGCCGGTCAGGGCAGGCGGCGACGGGCTACCGCGGCGTCCACGGCACGACCGGCCTGACGGTGACCTCGGGAATGGTCGCGTCGGCCGGGAGGTCGAGCACGTGGAGCAGGGTGGCCGCGACGGTCTCGGGGCTGATCCACCTGGACGGGTCGTACGTCTTCCCCTCCTGCTCGTGCACCTTCTCCTGCATCGGTGTCGAGGTGCGCGAGGGGAACAGCGTCGTCACCCGTACGCCGTTGCCCATCTCCTCGGCGCGGAGCGCGTCGGCGAGCGCGCGCAGCCCGAACTTCGACGCGCCGTACGCCGCCCACAGCGAGCCGGCCTGCAGGCCGGCCCCGGAGTTCACGAAGACCACGACCCCCCGGGCGGCTCTCAGCGCCGGCAGGCACGCGCGGGTCAGCAGCGCCGGGGACACCAGGTTGACGTCCAGCTGCTCGCGCAGGTCCGTGAGCCGGGTCTCCGCGACCGTCGCCAGCTCGACGACGCCGGCGACGTGCAGGAGGGAGTCGAGCCGGTCGGGGATCCCGTCGATCCGGTCCACCGCCTCGACGTCCGCGAGGTCGGCGACGATCGTGCGCGACCCAGGGAAGCGCTCCGCCAGCGTCGCGGCCCGCTCGTCGCTCCGGGCCAGCAGGACCAGGTCGTCCCCGCGCTCGTGCAGTGCCTCGGAGACGGCCGCGCCGATCCCCGACCCGGCCCCGGTGACCAGATGGGTGGCCATCAGCGGGTGAAGACGATCTTGCCGAAGACGTCGCCCTCGTGCATGGCCGCGAAGCCGTCGCGGGCGTCGGTCATCGGGAGCGTCCGGTCGACCAGCGGCTTGGTGCCGGTCGCGTCGAGGAACGAGACCAGCCGCGCGAGCTCCGTGCTGGTCCCCATCGTCGAGCCGATCACCCGGAGCTGGAGGAAGAAGATCCGGTTCAGCTCGGTGGTGTCGGGGTTGGGTCCGCTGGTGGCGCCGCTGATCACCAGCGTGCCGCCGGGTCGCAGCGAGCGCAGCGAGTGGGTCCAGGTGGCGGCGCCGACCGTCTCCATCACGGCGTCCACCCGGTCGGGCAGGCGCTCACCCGTCGCGTACGTCGCGTGCGCACCGATCTCGAGGGCCCGCGCTCGCTTGGCCTCGTCGCGGCTGGTCGCGAACACCTGGAGCCCGCCGGCCCGGGCCAGCGTGATCAGGGCCGTCGCCACGCCGCCCCCCGCACCCTGCACGAGCACCGACTGCCCGGGCCTGAGCCCGCCCTGCACGAAGAGCATCCGGTACGCCGTGAGCCAGGCCGTCGGCAGACAGGCGGCCTCCTCGTACGACAGCGACGGCGGCAGCGGCACGATGTTGGCCCGCGGCACCGCGACCCGGTCGGCGAAGGTTCCCTGGTAGCGCTCCGACAGCAGCGACCGTCGCGGGTCCTCGGTCTCGTCGCCGCGCCACCCGGGATCGCTGATCACCGCGTGGATCAGCACGTCGTTGCCGTCCTCGTCGATGCCGGCCGCGTCGCACCCGAGGATCATCGGCAGCTGCTCCTCACGCAGCCCGACCCCGCGCAGCGACCAGAGGTCGTGGTGGTTGAGCGCCGCGGCCTTCACGGTCACCGTGGTCCACCCGTCCGGCACCTCGGGCTCCGGCCGCTCCCCCACCACCAGCCCCGCCAGCGGGTCGTCGGGGCTGAACTTCTCGGCGTACACGGCGAACATGTCCCGACCCTAGCGACGCACGACGGAGGAGTGCGGCGTGCGGGGAGGGAGGTCGAGCAAGCCTGCGACCGAGCGCGCGAGGTCGCAACGGCGAGTCGAGACCCGACCCTAGCGACGCACGACGGAGGAGTGCGGCGTGCGGGGAGGGAGGTCGAGCAAGCCTGCGACCGAGCTCGCGAGGTCGCAACGGCGAGTCGAGACCCCTGGTCCCGATCAGAGACGTGCGACTCCATCAGCTCGAGCGGCCAGCGCCACGGCCGCCGACACGGCCGGGCCGACGCGGGGGTCGAAGGGCGACGGCACGATGTGGTCCTCGGCGAGGTCGTCGCCGACGAGGGCGGCGAGCGCCTGGGCGGCCGCGAGCTTCATGCCCTCGGTGATCGCGGTGGCGTGGACGTCGAACGCACCGCGGAAGATCCCGGGGAAGGCGAGGACGTTGTTGATCTGGTTGGGGTAGTCGGAGCGGCCGGTCGCGACGATCCGCGCGTGCCGGTGTGCGACCTCGACCGGGACCTCCGGGGTGGGGTTGGCCAGGCCGAACACGATGGCGTCGTCCGCCATGCTCGCCACCACGTCCTCGGGGACGGTGCCGCCGGAGACACCGAGGTACACGTCCGCACCGGCCATCACGTCGGCCAGGGACCCGTACCGGTCGTGGCGGTCGGCGGTGTCCGCGGCGAGCCCCTTCTTCACCGGTGTCAGGTCACGACGCCGCGAGTTGAGCACGCCCTGGCGGTCGACCACCGCGATGTCACCGACGCCGGCGTTCAGCAGGATCCGGGCGACCGCGACTCCCGCGGCCCCGGCGCCCGAGATCACCACCCTCGTGTCCGCGGGGTCGCGACCGGTGAGTGCGAGCGCGTTGGTCAGCGCCGCGAGGGCGACCACGGCGGTGCCGTGCTGGTCGTCGTGGAACACCGGGATGTCGAGCAGCTCCTTGAGCCGCTCCTCGATCTCGAAGCAGCGCGGCGCGGAGATGTCCTCGAGGTTGATCCCGCCGAAGCTGGGCGCGAGCCGCGCGACCGTCGCGATGATCTCCTCCACCTCGGTGGTGGCCAGGCAGATCGGCACGGCATCGACCCCGCCGAACTCCTTGAACAGCACGGCCTTGCCCTCCATCACCGGCATCGCTGCGGCGGGCCCGATGTCGCCGAGCCCGAGCACGGCGGTGCCGTCGGTGACCACGGCGACCGTGTGCGGAACCCAGGTGTACTCCTGGGTCAGCGCGGGGTCGGCCGCGATCGCCTCGCAGACGCGGGCGACACCCGGCGTGTAGGCCAGGGAGAGGCCGGCGCGGTCGGTCAGGGCTACCCGCGAACGGATCTCCATCTTCCCGCCCACGTGCAGGTCGAAGACGGGGTCGCCGGCGAACGGGTGCGCGTCGCGGACAGCCATCCGGTCACTGTGGCACAGCGGGTACGCCGGTCTCGCGCGGCCGCGCGTCCATGGACAGGCCTCGGTGTCGGCCTCGCCCGTGACTCACATGCGTCGCCCCGGCCGCGGGTGAGGCCAGAGGCGCGCGACGACGACGGCGACGACGTCCGCGTCCGCGATCACGCCGCGGTGGCGCGAGTCGACGCCGTCGTCCGGGTTGTCGCTGAGCAGCCACCAACCGGGGCCACCGGACCGCGTCTCGCGCCGCTCGGTGGCCCGCTTGACGGCCAGCGTGCCGTCCGGGAAACGGGCCAGGACCAGGCGGCCGGCAGCGACCGGCGCGGCGTACCGGACGAGGAGCCGATCGCCGGGCTCGAGGGTCGGCCGCATCGAGTCGTGGTGGACGCGAGCGACTCCGAATACGGGTGGTCGCGCCGGGTACGAACCGGGTCCTGAGGGTCGCGGCACGCGGAGTAGTGTCCCAAGCGAGGGACGAAGTCCCGACCCCTGACCCCTGTTGGTGTACAGAGAGGACCACGATGAACGCGAAGCTGTTCGCTCCCACGGTCGACGTGTCGGCCCACTGCGACCTTCCGTGTGGCGTGTACGACCCGGCGCAGGCCCGCATCGAGGCCGAGTCGGTCAAGGCGATCATCGCCAAGGTCGCCGACAACGACGACCCCGACTTCCGGACCCGGGCGATCCTGATCAAGGAGCAGCGTTCGGAGCTCGTCAAGCACCACCTCTGGGTGCTGTGGACGGACTACTTCAAGCCTCCGCACTTCGAGAAGTACCCCCAGCTGCACACCCTCGTGAACGAGGCCACCAAGCTCGCCGGCGCGACCGGCACCAAGGGCGAGATGGACGCCGGCAAGGCCGACGAGCTGCTCGCCAAGATCGACGAGATCGCCGAGATCTTCTGGGAGACCAAGAAGGCCTAGCCGCCGCGGCGTCGTTCGGGTGGGACGGCGCCCACGAGCCTGTCAGCGAGGGCGCCCCCGCTCGCTGGGCGAGCGGGGGCAGTGGCGCCGCCTTCTGTCCCCCCGGTCAGAAGCGCACCCCCCTCAACACTGACGTCGGCCTGAACTTCGTCAGCGCTGGCTGCCCGGAGGAGAACCTCCGAGAGTCTGGGAGCTCGAGAAGCAGTGGTGCGGTTACCTCACGCCCACGTCGACACTGGTCGACACCCGGTTCACGCCGATCGGTCGCCGAGAGTTGAACACGTCGACGGCACGCAGTGCGCCCGCGACGAGCATCGCGCCCAGCAAGATCGCCCAGGTGACAGCCATTCCGATTCCCCCATGCCGTGGAAGTGGTGGGGCCCCGCTGGCGCACCCCCCAGTAGCCAGCGGGACCTGCTCCCCAATGAGTCCACCTTGACCCAGCGGCACCCGGACTCCAAGCGATACCCCGAAATTGACTCGCAGCAGGCAAACCAGCCACACCGAGGGGGGCAAGGTAAAGCATCGTGCCCACCCCCACGGGTGGGTCGGGCCGAACGCAGCACCCTGCGGACGAAGCCGCTTCGAGTCCTGCTGCTTCTCCTGGTCGGCCTCGGCCAGGCGCGAGGCTGATCTCCGAAGCGCCCCGCGGCGCATGGGGCAGCCGCGGGGCGCTGGCTCCAGCTCGGGGGGGCTGGAGCGTTCGGGTGGCACGTGGTGACGGGGCCGCACGGTGACGCCCCGCCCGACCGGGTTCAGGTGGGCGGGACGCCACTTTCCGAGTGGCCCTCGGATGCGTCCGCCGTGGTGTAGGAGAACCGGTGGCCGACCCTTCAGCGTGCGCCCGACCCCACCGCGAGGTCTTCACCCACGAAGGTGGGTTGGCGCTGCCGGACGCCGGCGACTAGCTCGTGCGGCGGACCCGCCGGTGGAGCTGCCAGATCCGCAGAGAGCCCGCGACGACCGCGAGGACCATGCCGGCGACCGCGCCGGTGAGGATGACGACCGAGAGGGGTGCGTTCCAGGTCCAGCCGAGGAAGTGGACGGCGACGCGGTCGTTGTTCTGGGCGACGAAGATGATCAGGAGAACGAGAACCACGGCCAGAGCCGTGACAGCCACCCAGGCGCGGCTCGTGCGCGACCGGCGGAGGGGGTCTTCCTCCGTGGGTGGTGGTGGGGCCGGTGTGGCCTCCGGCGGTGCACCGTCGTCGGGGCCATCGGGGTGGCTCATCGGCACTCCTCCCAGGCAAGGGCCCGGTCCCGCACACTCGCCGCGTTCGTTCCGGCGCCCGAGCATCCGCGCTGGACGGACGCACCGGTACACCCTTCCGGCTGACCTGCCGAGTGTGGCTTCTCAGTGGCGTCGGCTCGATCATCGGGTCCGGGTGCCGAGGGCGCAAGCGGGTCGTCGTCCCTCGCCCGTTCGCGAGCGCGCCCCTGCCCGAACGAGTCGGACAGGGGCGCTTCCTCTTTCGGCTAAGAGGCGCTCACAGGCTATGCCGCCGCGAGCCAACGCGCGGCCTTTCCGCCCGGCCCGAGCAACCCGGCGTCCGGCTCGGGCGGGCGCCCGTGTGGTGTCCCTACGGGTGTGGTGCGAGGTTTGCTTCGAGGAGTACGGGGCACGGCTAGGGTGAGGTCCCGCACCCAGCGCTCGGGAAGGCTCGTGATGGAACGCCACTCCGCCGAGAAGGCCGATGTGTCGCTCCGCGTGCCCGCTGAGGGTGCCTACGTCTCCGTCCTCCGCACGATGACGGCCGGGCTCGCGGCCCGTCAGGACTTCACCGTCGACGACATCGAGGACCTCCGGATCGCCATCGGCGAGGCGTGCGCGCTGGTCCTGCCCCAGGCGGCGTCCGGGGGCGACCTCGAGGCCGAGTTCCGGCAGACGCCGGGGACGCTGACCATCTCGGTGCGCGTCGAGACCGACCATCGGGCCGAGCCGGACTACGAGAGCTTCGCCTGGCAGGTCTTGAGCACCCTGGCGGCCCAGGCCACCGCGAACGCCGACGACCACCACCTCGAGATCACCTTCTCCACCGACTCGAGCCTGGCTCTGAGCGACGGGCGGCCGGGAGCCGGCGGCTGAGATGACCGTCGACGGGGACTCGGGACCTCACGAGGCAGGGAGGCTCGAGGGGGCTCGCCAGCAGAACGCGCTGCTCTTCAGCCGGTTCCGCGATGCCACCCAGCCCGAGGCCTCACGGCTCGCCGCCCGCGACGGACTGGTGGCCCTCCATCTGCCACTGGTGGAGCACTGTGCCCGGCGCTTCCGCAACCGAGGAGAGCCGTTCGAGGACCTCGTCCAGGTCGGCACGATCGGGCTGATCAAGTCGATCGACCGGTTCGAGCGCGACCGTGGCGTGGAGTTCTCGACGTACGCGACCCCGACGATCATCGGCGAGATCAAGCGCCACTTCCGGGACAAGGGCTGGGCGATCCGGGTGCCGCGTCGGCTCCAGGAGCTGCGGCTGCAGATCAGCGCGACGACCGCCGAGCTCACCCAGGCACTGGGCCGGTCACCGACGCCGCGCGAGCTCGCCGAGGCCCTCGACTGCTCCGTGGAGGAGATCGTGGAGGGCATCGAGTCGAGCCACGCCTACTCCACGCTCAGCCTCGACGCGACCGACGACCGCGAGGACGGCGGCGTCTCGATGCTGGAGATGATGGGCCTCGACGACGAGGAGCTGGAGCAGATCGAGATCCGGGAGTCGATCAAGCCCCTCCTGGAGGCGCTGCCCAGCCGCGAGAAGCGGATCCTGCTGCTCCGCTTCTTCAAGAACAAGACCCAGAGCGAGATCGCCGCCGAGATCGGGGTCAGCCAGATGCACGTCTCGCGCCTGCTCACCCGGACGCTCGACCAGCTGCGGGCGTCGTTCCAGGAGACCGTCTGACCCGATCCGGGCCGTTACGCCGTGTGGTCGCGGCGGTCGGCGAGCGCGTCCACGCTGGCGGGGTGCAGCAGCCCCAGCAGCACGAGCACGGCCAGCACGGCCAGCACGACCGAGATCCAGGTCGTGCTGCCCCCGAGGAAGTTCCAGGCCAGCCCGAGTGCCATCACCTGGATGACCACGATCGGGCTCCGCGCCCAGGGCCGGGTCTGCACCACCGACCACGAGCACAGCACCAGGAGGCCGGCCACCAGCGCGAAGAAGAGGGACGTCGTGACGCCCATGGCCACCCGGTCGGAGTGGATGTCGGAGGCCAGGACGACGGCGTACGACAGCACCAGCAGGCCCTCGAGCCCGGTCAGGCCGGCAGCCACCAGGCAGGGGCGCGGGCACCGTCCGGCCGCTGTTGTCGAGCACCTCGACAGGCTACGACGCGGGATCCCGGGTACCGCTGGGTGGGACCGGGGGTCGACCCGTGTCCGGGCCTGTGACAAAACTGACCACCGAAAAGGGTTGTCTCCCGATGCAAAGATTGCCACTGTGGAGGACGCGCTCGTGAATGGATTCACATCCGCGCGCCCCGACGCTGTACCCGTGTGAAAGAGAGTTCTGCGAAAGCCATGGATTGGCGCGACCGCTCTGCCTGCCTCGACGAGGACCCGGAGCTGTTCTTCCCCATCGGCAACACCGGACCGGCCATCCTCCAGATCGAGGAGGCCAAGCAGGTGTGCCGACGCTGTGAGGTGCGAGAACAGTGCCTGCAATGGGCTCTGGAGGCGGGCCAGGACCACGGAGTCTGGGGCGGGCTGAGCGAGGACGAGCGCCGCGCCCTGAAGCGCCGCAGCTCGCGCACCCGCGTCCGCACCGCCTGAGTCACCCCCCGTCGAGGGGTACGTCGACCACCGCTCGCGCGCCCCTCTCGGGCCCCGGGCGCAGCTCCAGCAGGCCGCCCAGCTCGGACTCGACCAGCGTCCGCACGATCGACAGGCCGAGGTTCAGCGACGTGTCCGGGTCGAAGCCCGGCGGCAGGCCGACCCCGTCGTCGTCCACGGTCACCCGTAGCCGCCCGGCCAGCCGCTCCGGCTCGACGGTGATCGCGCCGGCGGCGCCGTCGGGGTAGCCGTGCTCGACGGCGTTCTGCAGGAGCTCGGTGAGCACCATCGCCAGGGCGGTGGCGGTCTCGTTGGGGAGCAGGCCGAACGACCCCTTCCGGTGGACGACGGGCCGGTCGAGCGTGCCGTCGGGGCCGGCGCCGACGTCGGTGACCATCGCGCCGAGGCGGTCGGCGATCTCGTCGAAGGCCACCTCGTCGAGGACCTCCTGGCTGAGCGTCTCGTGCACGATGGCGATCGACCCCACCCGCCGGACGGCCTCCTCGAGGGCGGACCTGGCCTCGTCCGACCCGATCCGGCGGGCCTGGAGCCGGAGGAGTGCCGCCACGGTCTGCAGGTTGTTCTTCACCCGGTGGTGGATCTCCCGGATCGTGGCGTCCTTGGTGAGCAGCTCGCGGTCGCGTCGACGCAGGTCGGTCACGTCGCGCACCAGCACCAGGCCACCGACGTGCTCACCGCGCGCCCGGAGCGGGATCGCCCGCACGATCAGGGACACCTGGTCGTCGCCCACCTCGGTGTCGCGGTGGGCCCGTCCGGCGAGCACCGCGCTCAGGGTCTCCTCGTCCGGGCGGCGCCGCGGCGGCACCAGGGTCCGGGTCACCTCGGCGAGCTCCTGGCCGTCGAGGTCGCCGGACCACCCGAGGCGCCGGTACACCGACAGCGCGTTCGGGCTGGCGTAGGTGACCCGCCCCCGGTCGTCGACACGGACGAACCCGTCACCCACGCGCGGAGAGTCCGCGTGGTCGCTGCGCTGCCCCTCGGGCGGGAACTCACCGGCCGCGATCATCGCGGTCAGGTCGGCGGCGCTCTGCAGGTAGGACAGCTCGAGGCGGCTGGGCGTGCGCACCCCGAGCAGGTTGGTGTTGCGGGCGACCACGGCGATCACGCGACCACCACGCGGCACCGGGATCGTCTCGACCCGCACCGGCACGTCGTCGCGCCACTCCGGGTCGCCCTCGCGGACGAGCCGCGCGTCGGCGTACGCCCGGTCGAGCATCGGCCGGCGGCCGACCGGCACGAAGCTCCCGACGATGTCGTCGACGTACGCCGTGGGGCCCGTCGTCGGCCGCATCTGCGCCCCGGCCCAGAACCCCTCGCCGCCGCGGTCGGGGAGCCACAGCACGAGGTCGGCGAACGAGAGGTCGGCGATGATCTGCCAGTCCGCCAACAGCTGCTGGAGCACGCCGACGTCGCCCTCGTCGAGGTCGGTGTGGCTGCGGACCAGCTCCAGCAGGGACGGCACCGGCCCAGCGTAGGGCGGCTCGCGCCGGGTGGCGCCGGGGCCGCGAGGCGCCCGATGACTGCGTGCGCCACCGTCAGGGGCGGCTGGCAGGATGGCGGCATGTCCACGGCGTACTGGCAGCAGGTCCGGTCCGCCGAGATGAGGGTGCCGACCGACCGTCCGCTCGCCGACCTCACCGCGGAGCTGACGACGATGCTCGGGTCGCCGGACCCGGTCGAGCGCGACGAGTTCGCCTACCCGATCCTGGCCACCTGGATCTCCGAGGGCGTGTACGACGACCTCCTCGCCGGGCTGGGCGACGGCATGACGGCGGGGCTCACCCAGGGCCTCGGCGAGTCGGAGACCGACTCGGTCTTCCGCCGGAGCTTCTCCGCGCTCGTCCTGGCCGAGTGCATCGAGCGCGACAACGTCGAGTCGCTGGTGCCGCCGATCAAGATCCTCGAGTGGGGCGACCGGGTGACCGGCTGGCTGGTGCGCGAGCGCGACGTCCGGGGGTTCGTCCCCGGTCGGGGCTGGGCGCACGCGGTCGCCCACGGCGCCGACGTCGTGGGCTGCCTGGCGGACTCACCCCACTTCGGGCTGACCGAGCTCACCGTGCTGCTCGACGTGATCGCCGACCGCGTGCTCCTGGAGACCCCCACGCCGCTCACCAGCGGCGAGCCCGACCGGCTCGCCCGGGCGACGATGTCGGTCCTGCGCCGGCGGCTGGTGCCGCTGCGGATCATCGAGCCCTGGCTGGCCCGGATCACCGCGGCGGCCACGAGGAAGGGCGGTCCCGACCTCGACCCGTACCGAGCCACCGCGAACCCCGAGGCGTTCCTGCGGGCCCTCCACATCCAGGTCGCGTTCGCGCCCGAGCCGATCGACGTGCGGGCCGACCTGCTGCTCGAGCTGGTCGCCGCACTCCGCACGACGAACGCGGCGTACCTCGCCGCCACGTGATCCACCTCTCGACCGGCCCGCCGCCCGGTGACCGCTCGGTAACGTGCGACTCATGAGCGAGTCCGAGAACGGCACGGCACCCGGCACCGAACGTCGTGGCCACGCCGGCGAGCTGGCCGTCGCGGTCGCCCGCGCCCACGGCGTCGAAACCCTGTTCACCCTGTCCGGCGCCCACGTGTTCCCGATGTACGACGGGGCCGTCAAGGCCGAGCCGCCGATGCGCATCCTCGACGTGCGCCACGAGCAGACCGCGACGTTCGCCGCCGAGGCCACGGGCAAGCTCACCCGCGTGCCGGGACTGGCGGTGCTCACCGCGGGCCCGGGGGTCACCAACGGCATCAGCGCGGTCGCGCAGGCCCAGTTCGCCGGCTCGCCGCTGGTCGTGGTCGGCGGCCGCGCCCCGCAGAACCGCTGGGGCAGCGGCAGCCTCCAGGAGCTCGACCAACCGCCGATCCTCGCCCCGATCACCAAGAGCGCGCGCACGATCGCGACGGCGGCCGAGGTGACCGCCGGTTTCGACGAGGCCTTCCGGCTGGCGGGGTCCGCGCACCGCGGCCCGGTGTTCGTCGACGTACCCATGGACGAGTTCTTCGACCAGGCGTCCGCCGTCGTCCCGAGCGGTCTCCGCGAGCCCGGCGTCGAGCCCGACGGCGAGGCCGTCGACCGCATCGGCGGGCTGCTCGCCGAGGCCGAGCGGCCGGTCCTGGTCCTGGGCACCGACGTCTGGGCCGACGGTGCGGAGGAGGCGGCTCTGGAGCTGGTCGAGGCGGCCGGGATCCCGACGATCACCAACGGCATGGGTCGTGGCGTCGTGCCCGGCGGTCACCCGCTCCTCGTCACGAAGGCGCGCGGGAAGGCCTTCAACGGAGCCGACCTGGTGGTCGTGGTGGGGACGCCGCTGGACTTCCGGCTCGGGTACGGCGTCTTCGGCGGCAAGGACGGCACCGCACCGGCACGGGTCGTCCACATCGCCGACTCGGCCGACCAGCTCGCCCGGCACGCGTCCCTCGCCGACTCGGTGTCCGGCAGCCTCCCGGCGGTCCTCCGCGGTCTGACCGCGGCGCTGGCCGGCACCGACCTCTCCGGCTGGAAGGCGTGGGTCGAGGACCTGCAGGCGGCGGCCCGGGAGGCGGCCGCGCGGGACGCGGAGCTGCTCACCGCCGAGGCCGACCCGATCCATCCGGCCCGCATCTACGGCGAGCTGCTCCCCCGCCTGGCCGACGACGCGGTCGTGATCGGAGACGGCGGCGACTTCGTGAGCTTCGCCGGGAAGTACGTCGAGCCGAAGCGGCCCGGAGGCTGGCTCGACCCCGGTCCGTACGGCTGTCTCGGCGCCGGCCTCGGCGCCGCCATCGCCGCCCGGCTGGCGCGGCCGTCCGCTCAGGTCGTGCTCCTACTCGGAGACGGCGCCGCCGGGTTCTCCCTGATGGACGTCGACACCCTGGTGCGCCATCGGCTGCCGGTGGTGATGGTGATGGGCAACAACTCCGCCTGGGGTCTGGAGAAGGGCCCGATGCAGATGATCTACGGCTACGACGTCGCGGCCGACCTCGCCCAGCAGACGCGGTACGACGAGGTGGTCAGGGCGCTCGGCGGAGCCGGTGAGGCCGTCACCGACCCGCGTCAGATCGGCCCGGCACTCGACCGCGCCTTCGCCGCGGACGCGCCGTACCTCGTCAACGTGATCACGGACGTGAACGCGGCGTATCCGCGCACGACGTTCGGCGTCTGATGCGCCTGCGACGTGCCCGGCCTGCGGACCTGCCGGCAGTCGGCGACGTCACGGTCGCGGCGTACGCCGAGTTCGGCGAGGGTGACGTCGACGACTACGTGCGACACCTGCGCGACGCCGCCAGGCGCGACCGCGAGGCGGAGGTCTGGGTCGCCACGCCGGACGACTCCGAGGAGATCCTGGGCAGCGTGACGATCTGTCCCGAGGGCAGCGTCTGGCGGGAGATCGCCGAGCCCGGCGAGGGTGAGTTCCGGATGCTGGCCGTCGCCCCGGCCGCCCGCGGCCGCGGGGTCGGCGCGGCCCTGGTGGACCTGGTCGTGGAGCGCTTCCGGCGCGACGGTGCTCTCACGATCGTGATGTCGACGCTGCCGGTGATGCGGTCGGCGCACCGCATCTACGAGGCCGTCGGGTTCGTGCGGGCACCGGAGCTCGACTGGTCGCCGACCGACACCGTGCACCTGATCGCCTACCGGCTGGAGCTCTCGGCGTGACCGGGAGCCTGACGTTCGTCGTCGGCGACACCGACACCGCCGAGACGCTCGGGTCGGGCAGCCTGCCGGTGCTGGGGACGCCGCGCCTGCTCGCCTGGTGCGAGGCGGCGACCTGCGCCGCGATCGAGCCCGAGCTCGCAGCCGGCGAGACCTCCGTCGGCACCCGCGTCGAGCTCGAGCACACGCGCGGCAGCCTGGTCGGCGCCCGCATCGAGGTCAGCGCCACCTCCGTCCACCACGACGGCCGCCTCCACCGCTTCAGCGTGGTCGCCCGCGACGCCGACGGCGGGCGCGTCGTCGCCACCGGCGAGATCACCCGGGTCGTCGTCGACGCCGAGCGGTTCCTGGGCCGGCTGTAGACGGCGGGGCGCCATATCCGGTTGCCCGGGGCGGACCCGGGTTGACAGGCTCGGCGCGTGATGTCGACCGGCCCCTTGGATCCGCCGTTCGACCAGCTCCTGGCCACGGCCGAGTCCGTGGCCCGGGAGCGGCCGGAGGTGGACCTCGAGCTGGCTCGCGAGGTGTTCCTCGAGGTGGCGACGCTGCTCCACAACGGCCTCGTCCTCGACGGCCTGGACGAGCACGACGCCCGTGCGGTGGTCGCCGGGCTGTGCGCCGACCTGGTGGCTCCGGATCCCGCCGCCGCGGTGCGGGCGCGGTCCGCGGCGACGCTGGACAGTCCCGGAGACCTGCACGATCCCGAGAGCGTCTCCAGGACCTACCTGATCGCCCTGTCGACCCTGCGCCTCTGACCTCGGACCGGAGGCGGGACCGGCTCAGTCGCGCGGGACAGCGACGAACGAGGTGGAGTCCTGGACGCCCAGGTCACCGGGGTCGAACGACACGACGTGGGCGTGGAGCGGGGTGAAGGCGACGTCGTCGGCGCACCGGACCGGCATCGAGGTCGTCACGCGGTTGCGGACGGGCAGCCAGTGGGCGCGGACGCCGCGGCACGGGATGTTGTGGTCGCCGTTCTCGTCGTCGCGGAAGGCGTGCACGTGGAGGTGGCCGTGACGGTCGCGCTGCACCTGCACGCCGTACGACGGCTCGTCGTCGAACGCGGAGTCGTAGTAGCGCTGCTGGAAGATCCCGGTCTTCTTGAGGTTCTTCACGTGGATCACGGCGGTGATGTGGGTCGAGCTGTTGCGCACCGTGTAGCGCGTGACGTCCAGCCGGGCCGGAGCGTCGCCCACGGTGTCCCCCACCACCCGGCGAGCGGCCTGGGCCGGTGAGGTCGTCAGGAGCAGGGCCAGCGCGGTGGCGGCGGCCACGAGCAGCCCCACGAGTCGTCGAACGTTCATGTCACAGAAGAGTGCCGACGACGGCCGGAGATACGCCAGGGCGCGAGCCGCAGATTTCGCGGCCGACGCTCGTCCTTGCGACAATGAGGCCATCGCCTGTGCGCAGCGGGCGGGCCGACACAGGAGGACCACCATGGGCAAGACCGGACGCAAGCGCCGCGGGCGCAAGAAGAAGGCCGCCAACCACGGCAAGCGCCCCAACGCCTGAGCGAGGGCGGTGCGCGCCGACGGAGTCGGCGCGACCACCGCAGCAGCGCCGCAGCGAGCTTGCTCGCCGGCCACGCCGGCTCAGACAGCACGGAGCCCCCGTACCGAACGCTCGGTCGGGGGCTCGTTGCTGTCCGGAGCGTCAGCTCTCGGTGTAGGTCACCCGGATCTCCTGGATCTGGATGCGCACCCGCTCCCGGAGGCTGTCCGGCGCGTGCTCGGTGCACGACCGGGCGACCAGTGCCTTCACCTGGCGCTGCAGGTCGTAGCTCTGCAGGCAGGGGGCGCACTCCTCCATGTGGGCCTTGACCTCGGCCACCTCGCTGCCGTCCAGCTCGTCGTCGAGCAGGCAGACGATGCGCTCGAGGAAGTCGGCGCAGGTCTCGTCGCTGGTCATGACTCGGAACCCCCTCCGGTGCCGTCCTGCCCGACCGTCATCAGGTCCTGGGCACGTACGTAGCCCGAGAGCATGTCGCGCAGCTGACGTCGTCCGCGGTGGAGCCGAGACATCACGGTGCCGATCGGCGTCCCCATGATCTCAGCGATCTCCTTGTATGCGAACCCCTCCACGTCGGCGAGGTAGACCGCGAGCCGGAACTCCTCGGGGAGGCGCTGCAGTGCGTCCTTCACCTGCGAGTCGGGCAGGTGCTCGAGCGCCTCGCTCTCGGCGGACTTCAGCCCGGAGGAGGTGTGCGACTCGGCGCGCGCCAGCTGCCAGTCCTCGACGTCCTCGGACATCGACTGCTGCGGCTGCCGCTGCTTCTTGCGGTAGTTGTTGATGAACGTGTTGGTGAGGATGCGGTACAGCCAGGCCTTGAGGTTCGTGCCGGGCCGGAACTGGTGGAACGAGGCGTACGCCTTCGCGAAGGTCTCCTGCACGAGATCCTCGGCGTCGGACGGGTTGCGGGTCATCCGCATCGCCGCGCCGTACAGCTGGTCGAGGAACGGGAGCGCGTCGCGCTCGAACCGAGCGGCACGCTCGGCATCCGTCTCCTGGGTCACGTCCACCTCCGGCGCCTCGTCGGCGCTCGGGGCGGACACGTCTGGGTGGTCAGTCATCGTCTCCCAGGTTACCGGCGGGACACCACGATCCATCAGGGCGAGCACACAGGGTCAACGCGAGCGCATGGTCAGGGATTCCCGGTGACCTCGCGCACCAACCACTCCAGCACCGCCTCCACCACCAGGTCGAGCGCCGCGGCCTGGGTGAGCGGACCGCTCGCGGGCACCCGGAGACCGTGGTCGGCGGCGGGGACCACGGCGAGCCGGGTGCCTTCGGGGAACTCCTCGGGACGGCCCATCGCATCGCGCTCGCCCTGGACGACGAGCGTGGGGACGCCGGCTCCGGTGAGCTCGGCGACCCGGGTCTTCTCCGGCCGGCCGGGTGGGTGCAGCGGGAACGAGATCGCCAGACAGCCGGCGGCCCCCAGGCCGGTGGCACAGCGAGCCGCCGAGCGGGCGCCGGCCGAGCGCCCGCCCACCACGAGCGGTGCATGCGGACGCAGCACGTCGTACGCCGCGACCAGCCCCACGTCGAGCGTCGGGGGCGGCGAGGCGACCTTCCGCCCGGCCACCCGCCACGGCTGCTCGAAGAGCGCGACGGTCGCGCCGTGCCGAGGCAGGGTCGCCGCGAGCGCCGCGAGGTCGCGTGCCTCGACGCCGTTGCCGGCGCCGTGGCTGAGCAGCAGGGTCACGGTCGCGTCGCGTGCGGAGTGCAGGTCCAGCCGCCCGTCGCCGTACGGCGTGGGCACCGCACGGGATCGGGTCACGCGACCCTCACGTGGGGCTCACAGCAGGGCGTCCTCGGCCGGGATCGGCTCGACCAGCTCGGGGCCGTTGTTGCGGACGTTGTTCACCTCGGTCGACACCGGGAACGCCTCGAGCCGGCCCGGCGCGGCCGGCACCAGCAGCGAGAGCAGGTCGTCCTTGCCGGACACGGCCGGGTCGAGCCAGGCCGCCCACCGGTCGCGTTCGACCATCAACGGCATCCGGTCGTGGATGTGACCGACCGCGTCCTCCGCCTCGGTGGTGAGCACCGTGCAGGTCCAGCGGAACCGGTCGGGGTCGTCCTCGGTCCGGTCGGGGTCGCGCCAGATCTCGTAGAGACCGGCCATCGCGAGCACCCCGTCGTCCTGCGGGTGGATGTAGAAGGGCTGCTTGAGGGGCCGGCCGGACTTTCCCTTGACCTGCGTCGGGTACCACTCGAAGTAGCCGTCGGCGGGCAGCAGGCACCGGCGCGAGGCGAACGCCCTCTTGTACGCCGGCTTCTCGGCCACCGTCTCCATCCGGGCGTTGATCATCCGGTTGCCGATCGCGGGGTCCTTCGCCCAGGACGGCACGAGCCCCCAGGTCAGCACCCGCAGCTGGCGCTGCGGCGGCTCGGGCTCCGGGTCGTCGCGCGAGGACGGCGACCGCTCCATGACGGCGTACACCGGCTTGGTGGGGGCGACGTTGAAGTCCGGCGCGAGGGCCTCCTCGACGCGGTTGCCACCCGACGCGGAGATCTCGAACTCCTCGACGAGGTCCTCCGGCTTCCGGCTCGAGGCGTAGCGACCGCACATAGCACCAGCGTAGAGCTCAGCACCGACCGCAGCCCGCGGTCCCGGGGTCCCGGCCCCGGTGGTCTCGAGACGGTCGCGGAGCGACCTCCTCAACCTCCGGAACGGGTCAGTTCGCTTGGTCCCGCGACAGCTCGTCGAGCAGGCTCGCGGTCTGCTCGGGCACCAGCGGGAGGCTCTCGGTCCAGATGCGGACGCCACCGAGGGCGCGCTCGCCGACCTCGAGCAGGTTCCGCAGCAGCGTCGTACGCCGCGCCAGGCCGGCGTCGCGGTCGGCCAGGACCACGATCCGGCGCGGGCCGATCCGGCAGATGGTCTCGCCGCCGGGGAACACCGATCGGGCGGACTCCCCGATCCGGGACATCCGCAGGTCGAGCCCGAAGACCTCGTCCGCGATCCCGGAGAGCCGGGGCACTGCCGCCTCGACCACGACCAGCGCGTAGCGGTCGCGGAGAGGAGCCGGCCCGCGGGTGTCCCCCCGGTACAGCTCCGTGAGCCGGCCCCGTAGATGGGCCATGCTGGCCAACCCGGTCAACGGGTCGGCGCACGAGAGCTGGTGAAGGTACGCAAGCGTCGCCTCGCTCCAGCCCAGCGCCACCGCACACGCATCGGTGAACGCGGGCTCGGTACCTCTGACGAGCTCGTAGGTCGTTCGAAGGTCCGCCAGGGTCTCCTCCAGTGAGACGCCCTGGCTGCCCTGCAACCTGCCCACCACCTCACAGGCGTCGGTGGCGGACCGGCCGGCGACCAAGGCCTCGGCGACGGCCTCGAAGCGCTGCGGCAGGTCCCCGCGTACCTGCTCCAGGAGTGCAAGAGCGGTTGCGGAGGAAGGCTCGGGCACGATTTTGTCCCGTGACGCCCAAAACCCCATGACGCCTTCCTCCGCAGTCCGACCAGCGCTCTCCGTCGATGAGACGGTGCTAGGGGCCAAGCATGATGCCGGAATGTGGGAAAAATCGGGTACTTCCACCCATACTGACGTCAGAAGTTCCGGTTTTAACCGTTGGAGTCTGTGTGAGCGTCTCGCTGTCGGTCGACGGCCCCGGCGATGCCGAGCTGATCTCCGCCGTCCGGGGCGGCGACGTCGACGCCTACGGGGAGCTCTTCGCTCGACACGTCGAGGCTGCGCGACGCCTGGCGCGCCAGCTGGCCGGCGCCGGGGACGCCGACGACCTGGTCTCCGACGCCTTCACCAAGGTGCTGACCGTCCTCCAGCGCGGCGGCGGCCCCGACCTGGCCTTCCGCGCCTACCTGCTCACCGCCGTACGCCGCCTCCACGTCGACAAGATGCGGGCCGGCTCGCGCCTGAAGCCGGTGGACGACCTCGCCCCGTTCGACCCCGGGCTGCCGTTCCACGACACGGCGGTCGAGGGGTTCGACAACGCGGCTGCCGCCCGGGCCTTCGCCTCGCTGCCCGAGCGGTGGCAGATGGTGCTGTGGCACACCGAGGTCGAGCAGCAGAAGCCGGCCGACATCGCTCCCCTCCTCGGGATGAGCGCGAACTCGGTCTCGGCGCTCGCCTACCGCGCCCGTGAGGGCCTCCGTCAGGCCTTCCTGAGCCAGCACGCCACCGACCCGGACGACGTCGACTGCGCCTGGACCCGCGACCACCTGGGCGCCTACGTGCGCGGCGGGCTGTCCCGCCGCGACGCCGCCCGGGTCGACGACCACCTCGCGGCCTGCCGCTCGTGTGCCGCGGTGTACCTCGAGCTCACCGAGGTGAACTCCGGGCTCGCCGGGATCCTGGCGCCCCTGCTGCTCGGGACCGCCGGCGCGGGCTACGTCTCGTCGGGTGGCACCGGATCGGGCTTTCTCTCCTCCGGATTCAGTGCCGCGAAGACCTTCGCCGCCGCGCACGCCTCGGTCACGGCGATCGGTGGCCTGCTGGTCACGGCCACCGCGGTGGTCTCGATCTACGGCGTGACGCACTTCCACAGCAAGGACGCGGCCGACGTCGGCTCGCCGCCGGTGAACCACAGCCCGTCCGCCACGAGCGGGCCGTCGTCCGGCGGGAACGACAAGTCGGGCCGGCACGACGGCAAGTCCCCCGACTCCGGCACCTCGACCCTGCCGCCGACCAGCGAGTCGCCCACGGTGACGCCGTCGTCGGCGCCCCCGTCGAGCCTCACGACGGAGCCGGAGTCGACCGCGCCGACCGACCAGAGCAGCGAGCCCACCGGACCTTCCGACACCACCAGCGAGCCCACCGGCCCCACGACGAGCCCGACCGGGCCGGGCGGTCCCGGTGGCGACGACATCACGTTCCACTCCACGCCGCCGACGGACCCGAAGTTCGGCGACACCTACCACGTGCGCGCCAGCAGCGCCTCGGGCGGGGACATCGTCTTCTCCGTCGACGGGTCGAGCCCCGACGACGCCTGCTCGATCGACCAGGACACGGTGACCTTCGACCACGCCGGCACCTGCGTGATCAGGGCCGACGTCACCAGCAGGACCGCGGCGAAGCGCGAGCACACCCAGCGGATCGACATCCCCAAGGAAGACCAGGACATCACCTTCGCGGCGCCCACCGACGCCGCGGTCGACGGCTCGGACCAGCTGTCGGCGACCAGCAGCTCGGGGCTCACGGTCAGCTACACGGTCGACTCGGGCAACGGCGCCTGTCGCCTGGACGGGACGACGGTCCGATACGACCACGCCCTCGACTGCACGATCACCGCCACCCAGGACGGCAACCGCGACTACCACGGGGCGACGGCCGTCACCCGGTCGTTCACCGTCGCCAGGGGCGTGCCGACCATCAGCTTCACGCCGCCCTCCGATGCGGCCGTCGGCGGCGACGGCACCCTCGTGGCCACCAGCAGCAGCGGTGCGGAGGTGGCCTTCGACCAGGGCACCTCGGCGAACGGCGCGTGCACGGTCACGGGTTCCACGGTCACCTTCGACCACGCACGCGACTGCACGGTCAGCATGAGCGCGGACGGCACCTCGGACTACGTCCCCGTGCAGGACGTGACCCGGACCTTCGCCATCGACAAGGGCGACCAGACCATCAGCTTCACGCCTCCCGCAGGTGCCGCCGTCGGCGACGACGACGCCCTGACCGCGACCAGCAGCAGCGGGCTGCCGGTCACCTTCGACCAGGGCGCCTCACCGAACGGCGCGTGCCGCGTCGAGGGCTCGACGGTGAGCTACCTCCACGCCCAGGCGTGCACGGTCACCGCGACGCAGGCCGGCAACGACGACTACCACCAGGCCACGGCCGTCACGCAGACGTTCCAGATCGGCAAGGGCAGCCAGACCATCTCGTTCACCCCGCCGACCGGAGCCGCGGTGGGCGAGCAGGACACCCTGACGGCGACCAGCAGCAGCGGGCTCCGGGTCACCTTCGACCAGGGGCCCTCCCCCGACGGCGCCTGCTCCGTCGAGGGCTCGACCGTGACCTACCTGCACGCGCAGACCTGCACGGTCACCCTGAGCCAGGCCGGCAACGACGACTACGACGCGGCGCCCGACGTCACCGGGCAGATCAGGATCGGCAAGGGCGACCAGACCATCTCGTTCACCCCGCCGACCGGAGCCGCGGTGGGCGAGCACGACACGCTGATCGCGACCAGCAGCAGCGGGCTCCCGGTCACCTTCGGCCAGGGCACCTCCCCCAACGGCGCCTGCTCCGTCGACGGCTCCACCGTGACCTACCTGCACGCGCAGACCTGCACGGTCACCCTGACCCAGAGCGGCAACGACGACTACGACGCGGCTCGACACCACCGGGCAGATCCCGTCGGCAAGGGCGACCAGACCATCTCGTTCACCGCCCCCGACCGGACCCCGCCGTGGGCGAGCACGACACCCTGACCGCGACCAGCAGCAGCGGGCTCCCGGTCACCTTCGGCCAGGGCACCTCCCCCAACGGCGCCTGCTCCGTCGACGGCACGACCGTGACCTACCTCCACGCCCAGGAGTGCACCGTCACCCTCTCCCAGGCCGGCAACGACGACTACGACGCGGTCGACACCACCGGCCACTTCTCGATCGGCAGGGGCACCCCGACGATCACCCTCGGAGCGCTCGACCCGGCACCCCGGGTCGGCGGCACCGACGCCCTCTCGGCGACCAGCGCCTCCGACGGCGGCTTCACGTTCTCGCGCGGGGACGGCACCACGAACAACGCGTGTGCGGTCACCCCCGACGGCGGCCTCACCTTCCAGCACGTCGGCACGTGCGTCGTCCGGGTCCAGCAGGCCGAGACCGCGGACTACCGGTCCGCGACCGCCACCACCTCGTTCGGCATCGGGCAGGGCGTCTCGCGCCTCCAGCTGACCCTGCCCTCCACCGGCAAGGTCGACGGCAGCGACCCGCTCGCCGTCACCAGCGACTCCGACGGGAAGATCACCTACTCCCTCGGCCAGGGCAACGCCTGCACCCTCGACGACGCGCGCACCAAGGTGCTGTACCGCCACGTCGGGACGTGCACGGTGACGGCCAGCCAGGCGGGGACCACCGACTACCCGGCCGCCACCTCGAGCCAGCAGGTGACGGTCGGCAAGGGCGCGCAGCAGATCCGGTTCACCTCGACCCCGCCGTCGGCGCCGGCTCTCCACAGCACCTACGACGTGAGCGCCACCGGCGGGAGCTCCGGCAAGCGGGTCACGTTCAGCTCCGCCACTCCGGCCCTCTGCCGGGTGACGAACAGCGACCAGAACCCCGGACACGCGACCGTGACCTTCGACCACGCGGGCGACTGCGTGGTCAACGCCGACCAGGAAGGCAGCGCCGACTACGATCCCGCGCCCCGGGTCACGCAGAAGGTCACCGTGCCCAAGGCGTCCCAGCAGATCACCTTCACGTCCACGCCGCCCTCGCCGGCGGTCGTCGGCACCACCTACGCGGTGAAGGCGACCGGAGGTGCCTCCGGGAACGACGTCACCTTCGGGTCGTCGACGCCGAAGACCTGCAGCGTCGCGGGCTCGACCGTCACGTTCCTCGCCGCGGGTCCCTGCACGGTGACCGCCGACCAGCTGGGCAGCGCCGACTACGACCCGGCGCCGACGAAGACCCAGGACGTGCCGGTCAGCCTCAAGTCCGACCTCTCCATCAGCGCACGGAGCTGCCGGGGCACTTCCAGTGGAGTGACCGCGACTGGCACGGCGTGAACGTCACGGTGACCGGGCTGGCCGACAAGGCGCACGCCCAGGTGACGGCCAGCTCGAGCGCCGGCGTCGCCATCGTCCCGTTCGACCTCGGTACCTGCTTCCTGCCCGGCGACGGCGTCTGCCGGATCTCGCACACCCCGGTCACGATCTTCTACCTCGTGGGCCTGCCGCGTGAGACGACCGACGCCGACGTCACGTTCACGGTGGAGTCCGACGACACGCCCGGCGCGGGCGGACCGGTCACCGCGAGCACCCACGTGACCGTGCACGGTTGGAACGACCAGCCATAACCTCGGGCGGATCGGGTACGACGCACCCATGACCGCGATGCGACTGATCGCCCGGCCGATGCTGGCCTCGATGTTCGTCATGGGCGGCATCGACTCCCTCACCCATGCCTCCGGGAAGGTGACGAAGGCCGAGAAGGTCACCGACCACGTCCCGACGCTCGCCGAGCGGATCGCCCCCGGCCTCCCGGTCCCGACCGATCCCGCCACCCTGGTGCGCATCAACGGCGGGGTGCAGGTGGCGGCCGGCCTGGCGCTGGCCACCGGCCGCATGCCACGGATCTCCGCGCTCGTCCTGGCCGCCTCGCTGGTGCCCACGACGTACGCCGGTCATCCGTTCTGGGAGGAGAAGGACAAGACGGCTCGCGCGGGCCAGCGGATCCAGTTCTTCAAGAACATCTCCATGATGGGTGGCCTGCTGCTCGCCGGCGTGGACACCGAGGGCAAGCCCGGCGTCGCCTGGCGAGCCCGGCGCGCCGCCCGCGACGTACGCCGGGAAGCACGGCAGCTGGCCAAGCAGGCCAGGACCGAGGCGCGGGTCGCCAAGGCGCACCTGAGCTGACCTCGGGCCGGTCCGGCCCGGATACCCTGCGGCGGTGACCAGTGCCGAGGCGACGACCGGGTCGACGACCGACCCGTGGCCGGCTCCGCACGCGACGGGACCGGTCCGGGGCGAGGTGTCGCTGCCCGGGAGCAAGTCGCTGACGAACCGGGCCCTGGTGCTCGCGGCACTCGCCGAGGGTCCCTCCGTCGTACGCCGGGCCCTGCGGTCGCGGGACACCCTGCTGATGGCGGACGCCCTGGCCACGCTCGGGGCCCGGGTCGACACCGCGACGGAGGACTGGACCGTCGATCCGGCCCCCCTGACCGGTGGTGGGCGGGTCGACTGCGGGCTGGCCGGCACCGTCACCCGGTTCGTGCCTCCGGTGGCCGCACTCGCGCGGGGGCCGGTCACGTTCGACGGCGACCCCCACATGCGCACCCGCCCGGTCGGCGAGGTGCTGACGGCCCTGCGCTCGCTCGGCGTCCGCGTCGAGGGCGACCGGCTGCCGTTCACCGTCCACGGCGAGGGCCGCGTGCGCGGCGGCCGGGTCGTGCTGGACGCGTCGCGGTCGAGCCAGTTCGTGTCCGCCCTGCTACTGGCCGCCGCGCGCTTCGACGAGGGCCTCGACCTGCTGCACGACGGCAAGGCCGTCCCCTCGCAGCCGCACGTCGAGATGACCATCGCCATGCTCCGGCAGCACGGCGTCGAGGTCGACGACGCCGAGCCCGACCGCTGGCGGGTCGCCCCGGGCCCGATCCGGGCGGTGGACCACACGATCGAGCCCGACCTGTCGAACGCCGCCCCGTTCCTGGCGCTGGCCGCGACGACGCGCGGGACCGTCACCGTGCGCGACTGGCCCCGGTCCACCACGCAGGCCGGGGACCTGGTCCGCGACGTCCTCGAGCGGATGGGCTGCGAGGTCCTGCTCGACTCGAGCGGGCTCACCGTCACCGGCCCTGAGTCGCTGCACGGCATCGACGTGGACCTGCACGACGCCGGCGAGCTCACCCCGGTGGTCGCGGCGCTGTGTGCGCTGGCCGACGGCCCGTCGTACCTCCGCGGGGTCGCGCACATCCGCGGTCACGAGACCGACCGGCTCGCCGCGCTGGCGGCCGAGCTGCACACCCTCGGGGCCGACGTCACCGAGCTCCCCGACGGCCTCGCGCTGCGTCCGGCCACCCTGCACGGAGGGCTGTTCCACACCTACGCCGACCACCGGATGGCGCACGCCGCCGCGGTGCTCGGGTCCGTCGTGGCCGGTGTGACCGTGGACGACGTCGCGGCCACCAGCAAGACCTTCCCGGACTTCCCGCGCGTCTGGTCGCGTCTGCTGGACGTGCGGCCGTGAGCGGGCGGTACGACGAGCACGACCACGAGCACTACGAGCGCCCGCGCCGGCGTACCCGGCCGCGCACCAAGGAACGACCCCGGTACGACGACGCCGTCGAGGGAGTCGTCACCACCGTCGACCGCGGCCGCTTCACCCTCGAGGTCGCCGGGGTCCCGGTGTGGGCGGTCAAGGCCCGGCCACTGGGCCGCAAGGGCGTCGTCGTCGGCGACCGGGTGCGCGTGGTCGGCGACGTCTCCGGCGGCGAGGGCAGCCTGGCCCGGATCGTCGAGGTGCAGGAGCGGACGACCGTGCTCCGGCGTACCGCGGACGACGACGACCCGGTCGAGCGGGTCGTGGTCGCCAACGCCGACCAGCTGGTCGTGGTCACCGCCCTCGCCGACCCCGAGCCCCGGCCGCGGCTGATCGACCGCGCCCTGGTGGCGGCGTACGACGCGCGCATGAAGCCGCTGCTGTGCCTGACCAAGGCGGACCTGGCCGACCCGGAGACGTTGCTGGTGACCTACCGGCCCCTCGGCGTGCCGTGGGTGGTGACGCAGCGCGGTGCCGACGTGACCGAGGTGCGAGCCCGCCTCGCGGGGCGGACCAGTGTGCTGATCGGGCACAGCGGCGTCGGGAAGTCGACGCTGGTCAACGCCCTGGTGCCGGACGCCGACCGCGACGTCGGCGTCGTGAACGCCGTGACCGGACGCGGCCGGCACACCTCGACCTCGGCGATCATGCTCGCCCTGCCGCCGTACGAAGGCCGGGCGGGATGGATCATCGACACGCCCGGGATCCGGTCGTTCGGGCTCGCCCACGTGCGGCCCGAGGACCTGATCGAGGCCTTCCCGGACCTCGACGAGATGACCGAGGACTGCCCGCGCGGCTGCACGCACGGCGCCGACGAGCCCGAGTGCGGGCTCGACGAGGCCGTCGCCCGCGGGGACGCCGACCCGGAGCGGGTGATGTCGTTCCGAAGGCTCCTCGAGGCGAGGTCGGCGCCGGTGTACTAGGAGGGCCGGGTCAGCCCAGACGCTGCCGACGCTTCGATGGTCGAGCCCGCGAGCGCAGCGAGCGGCGTCGAGACCCAGGCGGAAGACCGACCCACGCCCCAGGGGTCTCGACACGGCCTCGCCCAGAGGCTCGGCCGGCTCGACCACCGAAAGGTGCCGGTCAGCCGCCCCAGACGCTGCCGACGGTTCGATGGTCGAGCCCGCGAGCGCAGCGAGCGGCGTCGAGACCCAGGCGGGCGACCGACCCACGCGCCAGGGGTCTCGACACGACCTCGCCCAGAGGCTCGGCCGGCTCGACCACCGAAGGGCGCCGGTCAGCCGCCCCAGACGCTGCCGACGCTTCGATGGTCGAGCCCGCGAGCGCAGCGAGCGGCGTCGAGACCCAGGCGGACGACCGACCCACGCGCCAGGGGTCTCGACACGACCTCGCCCAGAGGCTCGGCCGGCTCGACCACCGAAAGCACCGGTCAGCCGCCCCAGACGCTCGCCGACGCTTCGGTGGTCGAGCCCGCGAGCGCAGCGAGCGGCGTCGAGACCCAGGCGGACGACCGGCCCACGCCGCCAGGGGTCTCGACACGACCTCGCCCAGAGGCTCGGCCGGCTCGACCACCGAAGAGCGCCGGTCAGCCGCCCCAGACGCTGCGGGCGCCGGAGTCGCCGGTGAGGAAGACGCAGACCAGGACGGTGACGGCGCCGGCGAGGAGGAGCAGCTGGATCGCCCAGGCCACCACGCCCGTGCGGCCGCGCGTGCGGCCGTCGGTGGCGAGCGGGGACGGGCCGTCGAGCTGCCAGGCGGCCAGCCCGGTCGGCACCAGGAACGCCAGCAGGACCCAACGCAGGAAGCGGCCGCGGGCGGAGTGGGTGGCGAGCTCGGGGAGCGACTCGAGGTGGCGGGTCGTCTCCAGGTCCTGACCGGACTGGACGGCGACGATGCCCGCGGCGGCCGCGATCACGGCACAGGCCACCAGCGGCCAGCGCAGACGCCAGCGCCACCTGGGGACGGCGGCGTACAGGATCCCGCCGATCCCGGCGAGTGGTGCGAACACCACGACCACGTGGACGATCAGGGGATGCAGCGGGAGGCCGTTGAACTCCATGGCCCAGGACGTGGCAAGCGTCTCCATGCTCTAGGTATACGGCACCGGCAAGGGCTGGGTTCAGGGGCCGGGTCGAGGCTCGGGTCCCCGGCTGAGGGCGCCCGGCGGCATAGCCTGTGGGCATGCCGTCAGCAGGTCCGTCGTCCGCCTCGACCGGGACCGACTACACCGACGATCTCCGCCTGGCCCATGTGCTGGCCGACGACGCGGACTCCATCACCACCTCGCGCTACAAGGCGCTCGACCTGCACGTGATGAGCAAGCCGGACCTGACGCCGGTCACGGACGCGGACGAGGCCGTCGAGGAGTCGATCCGGCGGACCCTGTCGCGGGTGCGCTCGCGCGACGCGGTCACCGGCGAGGAGCACGGCAGCACCGGACACAGCCAGCGGCGGTGGGTCATCGACCCGATCGACGGCACGAAGAACTTCGTCCGCGGCGTCCCGGTCTGGGCGACCCTGATCGCGTTGGTGGTGGACGACGAGGTGGTGCTCTCGGTGGTCTCGGCCCCGCAGCTCCAGCGGCGCTGGTGGGCGTCCTCGGGCAACGGCGCGTGGACCGGCCGGTCGCTGCTGAAGGCGACCCGCTGCACGGTCTCCGACGTACGCCGGCTCGAGGACGCGTCCCTGTCCTACTCGTCGCTGCACGGCTGGGACGAGCGCGACCGACTCGAGGACTTCGTGTCGCTGATGCGGCGCTGCTGGCGCAGCCGGGCGTACGGCGACTTCTGGTCCTACATGCTGCTCGCCGAGGGTGCGGTCGACCTCGCCGCCGAGCCCGAGCTCGCCCTCCACGACATGGCCGCGCTGGACGTGATCGTGCGTGAGGCCGGTGGCCGGTTCACGTCGCTGGACGGCAGCGACGGCCCGTTCGGCGGCAACGCCCTGGCCTCGAACGGTCACCTGCACGAGGCCGCGCTGTCCTTCCTGGGCTCGCTGCCCGACGACGACCACGATCCGGACTCCCCGGCCCGCGTCCCCGGCTCGGTCAGCGACCTGCTCTCGCGGCGGACCCGCGGAGAGGACTAGCCTGTCGGAGAACCGAGCCGACGCCTAAGACCTAGGAGTGGTCATGCGGATCAGCGACGTTCTCTCGAGCAAGACCGGTGGCCAGGTGGTCACCATCGCGCCCGACGCCACCGTGCGCGACCTCCTCGCCCTGCTGGCCGAGCACAACATCGGAGCGGTCGTCGTCAGCGAGGACGGTCAGGCCGTGGACGGCATCGTCAGCGAGCGCGACGTCGTACGCCGGCTGCACGACGACGAAGCGGTCCTGGACGGCGAGGTCGGCGCGATCATGACCCGCGAGGTCGCCACCACGGACCCGCACACCCCGGTCGACGACCTCCGCGTCCTGATGACCGAGCGACGGATCCGGCACGTGCCGGTCGTCAGCGACGGCAAGCTGACCGGGATCATCAGCATCGGCGACGTCGTGAAGTCGTCGCTCGACCAGCTGCAGTTCGAGCGGGACCAGCTCGACAGCTACGTCCACCAGACCTGAGCCGGATCCGGGGCCGGATCCGGTCACGCCCACCGGGTCCACATCTCGTCGCGAGCCAGGTCTCCGCAGTCGTCGCAGGCACACGTGGCCGGCCGGCACGCGGGCGATGCCGCGCCCGCCGCCGGCGGGGCGGCGGAGTCGCCCCCGTGGGCCCCAGGAGTCTCGTGAGCCCGGATCCGGTCCCCCTCGGCCGTCAGCGGCATGAGAACGACGCTAGCGGCGACCACCGACAGTGACCGGGGTCCCGGGCCGTAGGGTCGGGGCATGGACTCCGAGATCGCCAAGCCCGACGTCGACCCGCCCGACGGGCCTCCGCCGTCCGACCTCGAGATCACCGACCTCACCGAGGGAGAGGGCCCCGAGGCGTCGGCCGGCTCGACGGTGCGGGTGCACTACGTCGGCGTGGCGCACTCGACCGGTGAGGAGTTCGACGCGTCGTACAACCGCGGCGAGCCCCTGCAGTTCCGGCTGGGCGTCGGCCAGGTCATCCAGGGCTGGGACACCGGCGTGCAGGGCATGAAGGTCGGCGGCCGTCGCCGGCTGGTCATCCCGCCGCACCTGGCGTACGGCGACCGCGGCGCCGGCGGCGTCATCAAGCCGGGCGAGACCCTGATCTTCGTCTGCGACCTGGTCTCCGTCGACTGAGCCGACGGATCCAGGAGGTCGGCCCGCGACCGCTCGGAGGTCCCGGAGACGACGCTTGACCTTGGAGTCGACTCCAAGGTCTACGGTCGCCCCATGACGTCGACGTACACCGTCTCCCAGCTGGCGGCCGCGGTCGGCAGCACGCCCGACACGCTGCGCTACTACGAGAAGGTCGGCCTGCTCCCGGCGCCGGTCCGGACGCCGTCCGGCTACCGCCAGTACGGCGACGAGGCGCGTGACCGGCTCGCCTTCATCCGCGGTGCCCAGCGGCTCGGGCTGACGCTCGCGGACGTCCGCGACCTGTTGGCGGTGCGCGACACCGGCGACTGCCCGTGCGAGCCGGCCGAGCAGCACCTGACGCGGCGGCTGGCCGAGGTCGACGCCGAGATCACGCGGCTGGAGGCCCTGCGTGACCAGATGCAGGCGATGCTGACCGGCATCGCCGCCGGCACCTGCCCGTCTCCCGACCCCGAGACCACGTGGTGCTCCTGCCGGAAGGAGGTGAGCGGCATGGCCGACGAGACGACCGACTGCACGTGCGGTCCCGACTGTCAGTGCACGCCCGGCTGCAGCTGCGGCTGCTGCTGACGACCCGGTCTCCCGAGGGCCCCGGGAGACCGTCCCGGTGGTGGAGGAGAGCGTTCCACGCCCGTCTCGACACCACCGTCAGCCCACCACGACCCGCCGGCCGGCGCACTCCACGACGTCCCCGGCGACGAGCTGTCGCCCGCGCCGGGTCTCGACGTCGCCGTTGACCCGCACCAGCCCCCGGGCCAGCAGACCTTTCGCGTCGGCCCCGGTGTCGACCAGGTCCGACAGCTTGAGGAACTGCCCCAGCTTGATCGAGTCGTCGTGCAGCGGCACGCGCTCAGGATCGCTCATCACTTCACCACCACCGTCACTGCATGGATCACGAGTCCCACCAGGCCTCCCACGATCGTGCCGTTGATCCGGATGAACTGCAGGTCGCGACCGACGTGGAGCTCGATCCGTCGCGCCGCCTCCCGGCCGTCCCAGCGCTCGACGGTGTGGGTGATCACCGCCGTGAGCTCGGCACCGTAGCGCTCGACCAGGAACACCGACAGGTCGGAGGCCCAGGTGTCGATCCTGGTCCGCAGGCCGGGGTCCTCGCGCAGCCGGGTGCCGAACGCCGCGAGCTCGCTCGCCATCCGGTGGCGCACCGCACCCTCCGGGTCGTGCAAGGACGCCTGCAGCGCACGCCGCAGGGCGTTCCACAGGGCGATCCCGGACTCGACGACCTGGGGCTGGTCGAGCAACCGCTCCTTGAGGCGCTCCATCCGTGCCTTCGTGTCGGGGTCGTGCTGCAGGTCGTCGGCGAGCTGGGCCAGCAGCGAGTCGAACGCCTGTCGCGCCCGGTGGCCGGGGTCCGCCCGGACCTCGGCGATCCAGGTGACCAGCTCCGAGGTCAACCGCCGGGTGACCGCGTCGTTCAACCGGTCCGGTGCCCACCACGGGGCCCGCTGCTCCAGCACCTCCGCGACCGTGTCGGGGTGCTCGAGGAGCCAGCCGTGGAGCTCCTCCAGGGCCAGGTCCACCACGCCGAGGTGGGCGCCGTCGCGCACGGTCTCGGCCAGCAGGTTGCCGACCAGCGGGGAGACGGGCTCCTCCCGGAAGCGCGGGACCAGCGCCTCGAGGACGAGCTCGCTGACGTGCTCGTCGCGCACCTTGCCGAGCCCGATCGCCGCGACGTCGGCGACCTCGTCCACGACCCGGCGTACGTGCTCGGGGTCGGTCAGCCAGGCGCCGACCCGGGCCGAGATCGCCGCCGACACGACCCGCTCGCGGATGATGCCCTCCTGGAGGAAGTTCTCGCCGACGAACTCCTCCAGGCTGCGTCCGAGCTCGTCCTTGCGGCGCGGGATCAGGGCCGTGTGCGGCACCGGGATGCCCAGCGGGTGCTTGAAGAGCGCCGTCACCGCGAACCAGTCGGCGATGGCACCGACCATCGACGCCTCGGCGGCGGCGTTGACGTACCCGAGCGCTCCGCCGCGGTCCAGGGTCGCCAGGTAGACGACCGCCGCCACCAGCAGCAGGGAGACCGCGATCGTGCGCATCCGCCGCAGACCACGCCGCCGGCGCGCGTCGGCGGCGGGATCGGGCGTGATCATCGCGATGGAGCCCGCCGTCGTCGTGGTGGTGGTCATCGGGTCGATTCTCGCCCACCACCGGCCGGCCCGGTGGCGCCACACGCGCGCCGGGCCGGACCCGCGCCTGCCAGACTGTGCGGCATGCCGCGCACCGTGATCACCTTCGGCACGTTCGACGTCTTCCACGTCGGGCACCTGCGCGTGATCGAGCGCGCCGCCGCGCTGGGCGACCGGCTGGTCGTCGGCGTCTCCGCCGACGCCCTGAACCTGCGCAAGAAGGGCCGCGAGCCGGTGTTCACCGAGTCCGAGCGGCTCGAGATCGTGGCCGCGCTGCGGATGGTGGACGAGGTCTTCGTCGAGGAGAGCCTCGAGCAGAAGCGCGAGTACATCGAGCGGTTCGACGCCGACGTGCTGGTGATGGGCGACGACTGGCGCGGCCGGTTCGACGAGTTCGGCGACATCTGCGAGGTGGTCTACCTCCCCCGGACGCCGGCGATCTCGACGACCGCCCTGATCGAGAAGATCTCCTCCACCGGCTGACACCGGCTGACACCGGCGGGAGCGGGCGGGGCCACCGCCCGGGCATGCCGGTTCGTGACAATTCCGAGACCGGGCCGTGACCGTTCCTTTATCCGTGACCTTTCCGTGACATTTCCCGGTCGATATCCATTTGTTATTCCTCCGATACTCGACGGCGATTATCCACTGGTTCTCTTGGTGCGGGGTCATGCCCGCGCTACCGCGCGTGCGGACCCCGGTGCACCACTCGGCGAGTCGTCGCCGGGTCGAACCGTCAGCGAAAGGCGCGTACATGAGACTCAAGGTTCCGTTGGTCGCCCTGTCCTCGGTCGGGCTGCTGGCCCTCGCCGCGTGCGGGGGTAGCGGTACGAACAGCACCCCCGGAGAGACCCCCTCGGGCTTCAACCCGGGCGCGACGGGGAACTTCACCGACCCGAACGCCAAGGGGCCGGTCACGATCCCCGGCGCGCAGAAGGGCGGCATCGTCACGGTGATGACCCTCACGGGCATGACCACGACCATGGACCCCAGCGAGATCTACTACACCGACACCTCGTCGATCTTCAGCGGCCTGATCGGGCGGTCGCTGACGCAGTACCGCTACGACCCCAAGAGCCACCAGATGGTGCTGGTGCCCGACCTGGCCACCGACCTCGGTCACCACAACGACAACTACACCAAGTGGACCTTCACGATCCGCAACGGTGTGAAGTGGGGCGAGAACGGCCAGCCCGTCACGGCGCAGGACGTCGCCTGGGGCATGACGCGGTGCATGGACGCCGCCACCTTCCCGACCGGCGCCTGCCAGTACTACTCGAACGTGTACTACAAGGGTGGAGCCGCCTACAAGGGCCCGTACACCTCGGGCAAGAAGACCTTCAAGGGCATCCAGGTCCACGGCAGCAAGATCACCATCACCATGGCCAAGCCCTTCCCGGACATGCCGTACTGGGGCACGTTCCCGGCCAACGGCCCGGTCCCCCAGGACCCGAAGATCTCGGACCCCAAGAGCTACAAGAAGAAGCCGTGGTCGACCGGTCCGTACATGATCAAGAACTTCAACCTGTCCAAGGAGCTGGTGCTGGAGAGGAACCCGTACTGGGACCCCAAGACGGACCCGGCCCGCACGGCGTACCCCGACGGCTATGACTTCCAGCTCCAGTCCCAGTCGGAGAAGACCGACCAGATCCTGCTGGCCGACTCCGGTTCGGGTCAGACGTCGCTGACGTACGACGACCTGCTGGCGCCCGACTACCAGCAGATGAAGCAGAAGGACCCGAGCCGGCTGACGCTGGGCGGTTCGCCGTGCACCTACTACTGGGCGCCCGACAACCGCAAGATCAAGGACAAGCTGGTGCGTGAGGCGCTCTCGTGGGCCTACCCCTACAAGGACGCCATCCTCGCTGCGGGCCTGATCCCCGGGGTGAACGCGATCCCGTCGACGAACCTGATGCCTCCGGGCGTGCCGGGTCGCAAGCCCTACAACGTGACCAACCACGGGCCGTTCCAGACCGACCCGGCCAAGGCCAAGGCCCTGCTGAAGCAGGCCGGCGCCATGGGCTACGAGATCAAGTTCCTGTTCCGCACCGACGACCCGGCGAGCGTCAAGGGCAAGGACGCGATCGTCAAGGGTCTGAACGCGGCCGGTTTCAAGGCCACGCCGGTCCCGACCACCACGGCGAACTACACCACGGCACGCGACAACACGTCGGAGGACATCAACGTCCGTTCGGCTGGTTGGTGCTCCGACTGGCCGTCGGGCTCGACCTGGCTGCCGCCGGTGCTGGGCTCCACCGACCCCGACAAGAGCCACTCGTTCGGGGCGAACTACGCGGCCTTCAGCAACAAGGCGGCCGACAACCGGATGGACGCCATCCAGAAGCTGCCGCTCGAGCAGCAGGCTCCGGCGTGGAACGCCTTGGACAAGGACATCGCCACGAAGTACTTCCCGCTGTTCACGACCTACTACGCCGGCATCGCCCAGGCGCACGGGTCGCGGATCATGGGAGACAACGATGACAACACGCTGGGCATGCCCACCTGGAAGGACATGTGGATCAAGCAGTGACTCGGGTCTGATCGCGGAAATTCCGCCGATCCGCTGAGCCCACGCTCGGAGGGCGGGGCATGGAATTCCATGTCCCGCCTTCCGCATGTCCGAAATATGCGCGAAGCGTCGAATTCGCGGGCATTTCCCGGGTGAATTCGACGCGAGCGGACGGACGGTTCCGACGCGCCCGGTGACGCGCCCGGCGCCCTGTCAGTGGTGTCTCAGGCGGTCGTGTCAGGGGTCGTCTCAGGCGGTCGTCTCGAAGCTCACCAGCCCGAGGGTGTTGCCCTCGGAGTCGGTCACGAAGGCCTGCCACTCGGTGGTCCCGGCCGGACCGAGCGCGTCGTCCTCGTGGGTGAAGATCGCGTGCGGCTCGGAGACCACCTCCGTGCTGCCGCGCAGGTCCTCGACCGCCCGGCGTACGTCGGGGACCTCGAGGTAGAGCATCGAGGCCGGGGCGTTGCCGTCGAGCAGCAGCCGGGTGCCGTCGAGGTCGAAGAACAGCAGCCCCGGCGGCTCGAACCGCCCGGAGGGCTCGGCACCCAGGAGGCCGGCGTAGAAGGCGGCCGCCCGGTCGAGGTCGGTGGCCCTCAGCGCCACCTGCACGAGTCTGGTCATCGCTCCCCCTCGAGGGCTCCTGGGCGTCGCGACTGATGCTGCCACCGGCACCCAATCGTGACCACCTTGTGACCTTGTCCGGGCGTGGGTCCTTGGCGCGCAGCCGTACCCTCGCCCTGGCTCGTCAGTCGGGTGCGGCAGTGAGGGAGGAACCGATGGTCGGGTTCGTCATACGGCGCACCCTGAGCGCACTCCTGGTCGTGGTGCTCACCTCGATCTTCGTGTTCGTGCTCTTCTTCAAGGGGCTGGGAGACACGCCGGCCCGCAACTACTGCGACTCCATCCACGAAGGACGCTGCTCCCCGTCGACGCTGGCCGCGATCGAGCACCAGATGGGCTTCGACAAGTCCGTGGCGGCCAACTACGGCATCTGGGCCAAGGGGATCTTCGCGGGACGCAATGTGTTCATCGACGGCAAGACCTACAGCTGCCCGGCGCCGTGCCTCGGCGTGTCGATCATGACCCAGGACACCGTGTGGCACGACCTGAGGCAGAAGTACCCGGCGACGATCACCGTCGCGGTCGGCGGTTCCGCGTTCTACCTGACCTTCGGTGTGCTGATGGGTGCGACCGCGGCGCGCTGGCGCGGGACCACGTTGGACCGCTTCCTGGTCGGTGGGTCACTGATCTGGTCGGCGATCCCGGACTACGTGATCATCCTGCTGGCCTGGATCTTCTTCTCCCTCCGATGGCACCTCTTCCCGAACGTCGGCTACTACCCGATCACGCAGAACCCGCTGAAGACGGTCACCTGGATGATGCTGCCGTGGCTGGTCCTCGGCATCACCAGCCTGACCGACTACGCGCGTTTCACCCGTGGCCAGATGGTCGAGACCCTCGGTGAGGACTACGTCCGCACCGCCCAGGCCAAGGGCGTCCGGCCCGCGCGCGTGCTCTTCCGGCACGCGCTGCGGGCCGCCATCGTGCCCGTCATCACGATCTTCGGGCTCGACTTCGCCAGCCTGCTCTCCGGCACGATCTTCATCGAGCAGATCTTCGGCATCGACGGCATCGGACGCTGGGGCCTGCAGTCGCTGAAGACGCCGATGGACCTCAACGTCCTGAGCACGGTGGTGCTCGTCGGCGCGATCCTCGTCGTGGTTGCCAACCTGATCGTCGACATCATCTACGGCATGCTCGACCCCCGCGTCACCGTCGCCTGAGTGCCTCAGAGGTCCATGCGCTCCAGGGACAGGTAGGTGCGCGCCGCCGAGGACACCGGGTCCGCGGCGAAGTGGCGCTGCAGCGCACGGTCACGCAGGGCGTTGTCCAGCGATGCCATGATCATCGACTGGTCGAGCACCAGGATCCGGTGACCCACCGAGCCGGTGGTGGGGTTCACGGCGTCGAAGAAGCCGTGCGCGCCGTACACGTCGGGGAACCGGGACCTCAGCCTCATGATGTTCGCGTACGCCGCCTGCGGGGACGGGTCGAGGGCCAGGAAGGACGCGTGCGGGGTGACCGTCGTCTCCAGGGCGCAGTTCCAGCACTGCGAGAGCCCCTGGTTCGGGTCGTCCGCCGTGGCTCCCTGCCCGTGGTACGGGAAGGTGAGCCCCTCGACGCCGAAGCCGCCGTAGTCACCGGAGTCGTCGGCCGTGCTCGAGGGCGACATGCCCCAGACCGGCAGCCCGAGCTGCTCGGTGGCGTACTTCCGCTGGACCTCGACGGTCCGCCGGTCGGCGAGCCCGAAGCCGTGCGTGCCCCATGACGTCTCGGGCACGACCTCGTTGGCCATCAGCGCCTCGAACATCCCGCCCGAGAACGTCGGGATGAACTTCAGGTCCGTGCCCGGGTAGGTGTAGCTGCCCTCCCAGACGTCGAAGACGTGGCCCGACCGGGGGTCGGTGATCTTCTGCCACGAGCCGTTCATCGGCCACTGGCCCTGCCAGGAGAAGTCCGGGTCGTCCGCACAGTCGTCGTACGGCGCAGGGGGCGGCAGCTCGCGCCACGACCGCCACCACACGTTGCCCGGCATCTCCCCGCGCCCCATGCCGAGGTACGCCGAGATCCGCGGGTCGGAGTACAGCGCGCCGTTGTGGTAGTAGTGGTTGCCGGTGTCGGTCTCGGGCGGGTTGCCCTTGTAGTAGCCGCCGTACATCTGGCCGGTCGGCTGGTTCCCCGCGATGTCGCGGTTCACGTTGCAGTGCGTCTCGGCGCGCGCGTCGTAGAAGATCGAGAAGTCCATCCTCCGCAGCAGCGACGAGGCGAGGTGGCGCGACGCCGGGGAGCGCCTGCTTGGCGACCACGAGCCCCGAGGCGTACCAGCCGTTGTCGACGTTCGACACGAACGAGCAGTTGTCGAACGTGCCGCCGGTCGTCGCGCACTCACCCTGTCCGGGGTTGAGGAGCACGTGGCCGTTGGTGGTGTCGTACCACTGGTACAGGAACCCCTGGTACGCCGGCAGCGTGGCCACCTCGCGCAGCGTCTGCGTGGCCATCTTGGTGGCCCGGCCGCGGCTGACCAGCCCGAGGTCCGACGCCGAGACCAGGGACCACAGGTAGACCCCGATGTTGGCCGACGACGTGTAGGCACCCCGAGACGTGGGCGTCGCCGAGCCGCCGGCGTACGTGAGGTTGTCCAGGGGCAGGTGGGTCTGCGGGTCCACGTCGTCGGCGAAGAACGACCAGGTGTCCCGGGCGATGCCCATCAGCCGGTGCTTCTGCGCGGCCGTCAGGCCGGTGTACGCCGCGACCCCGTCGCCGGGACCGTGGCCGTGCTGGCGCGCCGTCGCGGGCGATGCCGCGTCGACGCGTGCGTGCGCCGTCGCGGGGACGGCGATCAGGGTGGCTCCGAGCGCGGCCGCGCAGGCGACGGCGTTCCGGAGCCGGGAGGGGTGCTTCACGGGACTCCAACCTTTCCGAGACGTCCCGAGCCGGCGAGGCTCAGGGGTGGGGTGCGGCGACCGCGTCGAGCAGCGCCACGGTGTACTCGTCCTGCGGGTGCTGCAGGACCTGCTTGGTCTCCCCGTGCTCGACGACCTTCCCCTGGTTCAGCACCAGGATCCGGTCGGTCACGACCCGCGCGCTGAGCAGGTCGTGGGTGATGTAGAGCAGGCTGAGGCCGCGGTCCTGCCGCAGCTTCTCCAGGAGGCGCAGCACGCCGGCGCGCAGCGAGACGTCGAGCATCGACACCGGCTCGTCGGCCACGATCAGCTGCGGGTCGCAGGCCAGCGCGCGGGCGATCACGACCCGCTGACGCTGGCCGCCGGAGAGCTGGTGCGGGAGCTTCGCGGCGTACTGCGCGGTGGGCGTGAGGCCGACGGTGTCGAGCAGCTCGTGGACGCGGTCGCGGGCCTGCCGGCTGCTCAGCCCCAGGTAGTTGTGGCACGGCCGGGCGACGGTGTACTCGACGGTGTGCAAGGGGTTGAGGGCGCCGTACGGGTCCTGGAAGACCATCTGCACGTTCCCGTGGAACCGGCGCAGGGCTCGCCCGCCGCAGCCGGTCCACCCGGACGTCGCCGAAGGTGACCGTGCCGCTCGTCGGCCGCTCCGAGGCCGTGACCAGCCGGGCCAGGGTGGTCTTGCCCGAGCCGCTGGCGCCGACCAGGCCGACGGCCGAGCCCGGCTCGAGCGCGAAGCTCACGTCGTCGACGGCGACGGTCCGCGCCCCACGGCGCCGCCCGCGGGCGGCGTAGACCTTGGTCACGCCCTCGACCCGCAGCTCGGGCACCTCCGCGCTGCGCAGGTCTCGGGACGGCTCGTGGTCAGCCAACGGAAGCCTCCTCGGGTACGCCGGCCTGCGCGGCCCGCACGTGGCACGCCGCGACGCCGGCGCCGAGCGGCGTCAGCGGCGGGTCGACCCGCAGGCAGACGTCCTCGGCCAGCGGGCACCGCGGCGCGAACGAGCAGCCCTGCTGCGGCTGCGAGAGGTCCGGCGGCGATCCGGGGATGCCGCCGAGCACGACCTCATCGGCCCGCGGATCGGCGTAGCAGCCGAGCAGGGCCTCGGTGTAGGGGTGGTGGTCGCCGGTCAGCAGGTGCCTGCTCGGCTGGTCCTCGGCGACCCGCCCGGCGTACATGACGAGCATCCGGTCGGTCGCCTCGAGGACGACACCGAGGTCGTGGCTGATCAGGATCGCGGTGAAGCCGCGCTCGCGCTGGAGCTCCTGGATGGTCTGCATGACCGCCTTCTGCACGATCACGTCGAGGGCGGTGGTGGGCTCGTCGAAGACGATCAGCTTCGGGTCCAGCGACAGCGCCAGCGCGATCGACACGCGCTGCCGCATCCCGCCGGACAGCTCGTGGGGGAACCTGCCGAGCACGTCGGCGGGCAGCCGCACCTGGTCGAGGAGCTCCGCGCCCCGTCGGCGGACCGCGTGCTTGGAGACGTCCTCGCCGTCGCGGGCGTGTGCCCGCACGATGTCGCGCAGGTGGTGCTCGACGCTGCGCACCGGGCTCAGCGCGTTCATGCCGCTCTGCAGCACCAGCGCGATCCCGTTGCGGCGCTGGGCCCGGAGCTCCTCGCCGTCGAGGGAGGCCAGGTCGGTGCCGTCGAAGAGGATGCGTCCGCCGGTCAGCCGGGCCGGCGGCTGGAGCAGCCGGGTGAGGGCGAAGCCGAGGGTCGACTTGCCGCACCCGGACTCCCCCACGATCCCGACGAACTCGCCCTGCCGCAGCGACAGGCTGACGTCGCGGACGGCGTGCACGGGTGCGGCGCCGGCCGGGTAGTAGGTGACGTCGACGTGCTGGGCGTCGAGCAGGGTGGTCGTTGGGTCCATGGCGGGGCTCACTTCTCCCGCAGCCGCGGGTTGGAGAGGGCGTCGACGCCGAAGTTGACCAGCGTGAACGACACCGCCAGCAGCGCGATCATCAGGCCCGGCGCGAACACCAGCACCCAGGAGCCGGTGAGCATCGCGTTCTGCTGCTGGGCGTAGTAGAGGATCGTGCCCCAGCTCACGGTGTTCGGGTTCCCGAGCCCGAGGAACTCCAGGCTCGCCTCCGCCATCACCGCGGCCGTGGCGGCCCCGAAGAAGCTCCCCGCGACCAGCGAGGTCATGTTCGGCAGGATCTCGCGGAACACGATCCGGAACAGCCCCTCGCCGGAGAACACCGCCGAAGCGACGTAGTCGCGCTCGCGGATGGACGTCGCCTGGCTGCGCACCACCCGCGCACCGGTGGCCCAGCTGGTCAGGGCCACGACGATCACGATCGTCCACACCGACCGCGAGGGCACGTACGCCGCCAGGATGATCATCAGCGGCAGCCCCGGGATCACCAGCGCGAGGTTGGTCAGGAAGCTGAGCACCTCGTCGACGACGCCCGGGCGGTAGCCCGCGACGAGGCCGATCGTCACCGCGACCAGGGTCGCCGCGGCGCCGGCCACGAGCCCGACCAGCAGCGACACCCGCGCGCCGTACACCACCTGGGAGAAGACGTCGTTGCCGTCACCGGTCGTGCCGAACCAGTTGCTGCCGCTCGGCCCCTCGTACGGCGTGAACGTGGTCGCGGTGGGCGAGTGCGGGGCGATCACGGGAGCGAACACCGCGAGCAGGATCATCAGGCCCAGGATCACCAGCCCGATCCGTGCCTTGCCGTTGCTCCACAGGGTGCGCAGGGCCCGGCTGACGAACAGCAGCGGCCCGGGCAGGCGTGACTCCGAGGCCGGCTTCGCGACGACGCGGGTGCCGGGGTCGGACGTCGGCTGGGTGGTGCCGGAGAGCATCGACATGGGTCAGCCCCTCCGTACCCGCGGGTCGAGCCGCGCGTAGAGCAGGTCGACCACGAAGATCGCGACCAGCATGCTGACGCTGATCACCAGGAAGAGCGCCTGCATCAGCGGGTAGTCGTGGTTGGTGACCGCGGTGTAGAGCAGGTTGCCCAGGCCGGGGTAGCCGAAGACGCCCTCGACCAGGACCGACCCGCTGACGACCGCGCCGAGCGAGAGCCCGAACGCGGTGACGTTGGGCAGCAGCGCGTTGCGGGCGGCGTACATCAGCGCGATCGTGCGGCGCTTCAGCCCGTTCGCCTCGGCGAAGGTGACGTAGTCCTCCCCCAGCGTGTTGATCATGTTGTTGCGCATCCCGAAGACCCAGCCCGACAGCGAGGTGATCGCCAGCGTCAGCGCCGGCAGGAAGCTGTGCGAGACGGCGTTCACCAGGAAGCTCGCGCTCCACTCCGGCGTCCGGCCGGGGCTGTAGCCGCCCTTGATCGGGAAGGCGTTCATCCGGAACGCCAGCACGTAGAGCAGCAGCAGCCCGAACCAGAACGGCGGGAACGCCGCGAAGAGCGTCGCCCCCACCGTCACCGTGGCGTCCGCCTTCGTCCCGCGCCGCCACCCGGCGTACACACCGAGCAGCGTGCCGATCACGAACGCCACGACCGTGGTGACGCCGACGAGCGTCAGCGTCCACGGCAGGGCGGTCAGGATCGTGTGGGAGACCGACTGGGTCGGGAACGAGATCGACGACCCGAAGCGGAGACGGCAGACGTTCCCGAGGTAGTCGACGTACTGCGAGAGCAGGCTCCCGTGCGGGGAGCCGAGCTCGATCTCGACCGCACGGCGCTGTGCGTTCGTGACCGGCTGGCCCCCCTGCGCGAGCTTGGCGAGCGCGGCGTCGACCGGCGACCCGGGCATCAGGCGCGGCAGGAGGAAGTTCAGCGTGATCGCGGCCCACAGGGTGACCACGAACAGCACGAGCTTCCGGAGGACGTATCTCATCGGCGGGTCACGACCTCACGACGCCCGCTGCAGGTGCGTGACGACCTCGAGGATCGCGTTGTTGTAGCTGGTCGGCAGCGTGTACGGGTCGCTCTGCGACGGCCAGCCGGTGAAGTTCTTGGTCGAGAACAGGCCCCAGCTGCCGCCGTAGTACATCAGCACGATCGGCACCTGGTCGTACATCACCTTCTCGAGCGTGTGCACGGCCGACTGCTGGGCCGACGTGCCGACGGCCCCGGCCAGCTTGCCCAGGGCGCTGTCGACCTTCGGGTCCTTGAACCGCTCGAAGTTGTTGGCCGTGGCGGTCCCCACCGGCGCCGCGAACGCGCTGTTCAGCGCGTTGTTGAAGTCGGTGTAGGGGTCGCCCGTGCCGCCGTACCCGCCGAACGCGACGTCGTAGTTGCCCGCCTGCGTGGCGCTGGTGTACTGCGCGGCCGTCGGGGTGTCGAGCGAGGCCTTGATCCCGATGGCGCCGAGCTCGTTGACGACCTCCTTGCCGGCCGCGACCCAGTCGCTGTAGTTCGACGGCATCATGATCGACATCGACACCTGCTTGCCGGACGAGTCGACGAGCTTCCCGCCCTGCTGCTGGTAGCCGGCCTTCTGGAACTCCGCGACCGCGCCGCTGCTGTCCTGGGCGACGTTGCCGGAGTCCGGGATGGACGGGTCCAGCCACTTCTCCAGGTTGGGCAGGATCAGGCCGGACTGGCTGGCGCCCTTCTCGTAGCCGTTGACCGCCTTCTCGGCGATCGTGTCCCGGTCGAGTGCGAGGCTGAGGCCCTTGCGGAAGTCGACGTTCTGGTACGGCTGCTTGGTCAGGTTCAGGAAGAGGCCGATCGAGCCACCCGGCGGGAACCAGTAGGTGTTGTGCGGGTCGCGGCTCACGTAGGTCTTCTGGACGTCGGGCAGGTAGTTGTACGCCCAGTCGAACTTCCCGCTGGTGACGTCGAGCTGGTTGGTCGACTGGTTCGTCGACTGCGCCGGCATCACGACCTGGTCGGGCGCGATCTTGTCGGCCTGCCAGTAGTCGGGGTTCTTCTTCAGCGTGTACTGCGTCGGCGCGAACTTGTCGAGGGTGAACGGGCCGGTCCCGACCGGCGTGGTGTTCGTGTACTTCACCGGGTCCTTGATCGAGGACCAGATGTGCTCGGGCACGATCACCTGGCTGGCGAGGACCCCGACGTACGGGACGTTGGGCTCCTTGAACCGCACCGTCACCTTGTTGCCCGAGGCCTTCGCGCTGGAGATCTGCGACCAGATGCCGTTGGAGTCGAGCTCGGGGAACTTCTTGAGCAGGTCGTAGGTGAAGACGACGTCCTGGGCGGAGAACGGCTTGCCGTCGCTCCACGTGACGTTCTGCCGGATCGTGAAGACCACGGTCCTCGGGTTCGGGAACGTGTGACCGGTCGCGAGGTACGGCGTGAACGAGCCGTCGATCGGACTGCGGATCTCCAGGGGCTCGTACATCAGCTGGGCGCCGTGCAGCTCGGTCGCGATCACCAGGGGGTTGAAGTTCTCCACCAGCTGCGGGTTCCCCGCATCACCTTGGATGGTGAGCGTCCCGCCTCCGGCGGCCCCCGTCTGGTTGTCACTGCCCGCGCAGGCTCCGAGGGCCAGCGCGGACGCGACGAGGAAGACCGACGCGAGCGCCGTCGTCCTCGTCCTCGTGGAGTGCTTCATCGGGTTCTCTCCTCATCAGTTGCCGACGGCATCGGGTCGCCGTCGACCAGTCGGATCCGCACGACCCCGGGCTGGGGCAGGGTCACGGTGACCGTGCCCGTCCCGGAATCGGGGGAAAGGTCGTCGATCCGTTCGGTGTGCAGGTGGTCGGCCTCGCGCAGGCGTCGCCACTCCTCGGCATCGGGCCAGTCCGCGCCGCTCGCGACGGAGCGGATGTTGGAGTGCTCCTCGTCGATGCGCGCGAGCTCGACGGCGTACGACGCGCCGGTGAGGCCGCCGATCGTGACCGTCACCTCGCGCACGAGCCGCGGGTCGCCCTGCACCAGGTCGGCGTTGATCGTCCCGTTCCAGACCAGGACGTCGACCGTGCCCCGCGTCCGGGCCGGCGTCGTGGCGGCTCGCCCAGGCGCGCACGAGGACGTCCGCGCCGTCGCCGGCGACCCGCGTCGGCAGCACGTGGTCGCCGAGGTGGGCGGCGAGATGGAGCGCCCAGTAGCGCGGCTTGCGCAGGTTGCCGAGGGTGAGCAGCCCGAAGCCGTCGTGGAACAGCCGCGGCGGCCGGCCGAGCTCCTCGAAGTGGTCGCTGACCACCCAGTAGGCGAGCGCCGCCATCCGGTGCTGGGCGCTCTTCATGCCGCTGAGCACGAACGGCGCGCCGGCGACGCCGTCGTGGATCGGCCCGAAGTGGGTCGAGCCGACCCCCCACTCGGTCCACAGGATGTCCGCGTCGGGGAAGCCGTGGTCCTCGAGCACCCCGCGGAAGTCGAGCGGGAGGTTGCCGTAGGTGTGGGTGGTGGCGAGGTCGAGCGGGAGGGCGTGCTTCTCGCAGTACGCCGCGAGCGCCTCGACCCACTCCGAGGCCGCCGTCGACGGACCTCCCACGGTGAGCCGCTCGTCGACGGCCTTGATCGCGCGCGCGGCCTCGTCGTACAGCCGGAGGTAGTCGTCCTGCGTGCCGGTCCAGAAGACCTCGAGGTTGGGCTCGTTCCACACCTCGAAGCCCCACCTGGCGACCTCGTCGACGCCGTAGCGCTCGACCAGGTGCGTGGCGAGCGCCGAGACCGTCTGCGACCACTCGGCCCAGTCGCGCGGCGGGGAGATGATGCCGCGGTACTCGAAGACGGTCTGCTCCGGGTCGGCGGCGATCGCGGCCGGCATGAAGCCGAGCTCGACGACGGGATGGATGCCGAGCGCGAGGATGCGGTCGTAGACGTCGTCGACGACGGTGAAGTCGAAGGCCAGGGCGCCGTCGTCGGCCCGGGACACGACCTCGGTTGTCGTCGTGGAGGATCGCGTGGGCCCGCACCGCCACCACGCCGAGGTCCTCGTGGGCGATCCGCAGCGCCTCCGTGAACTCCTCGCCGATCGGGTGGCCGTTGCCGAGGTCGCCGAAGCGGAGCTGGGTGAGCCGCTCGGAGCCGACCAGCCACCAGAGGCGGTCGAGCTCGCCGGCGTCGCCCGCGGCGTCGACGGTGACCGTCCACCTCGCCGCCCGGCGTACCACTGGTCGAGCCCTCGACCGTTTCACTCCAGTGCCAGACCGGGTGCTCGTTGCCGAGCACGGCCCCCACCCGGTAGCGGTAGGTCACGCCGTCCTCGACGCCGGTGTCAGCGAACGCCGCGTCGACGACCGCGGGGACGTCGCTGCCGCCGTGGGAGACGATCATCGGCTCGCTCTCGGGGTCGCCACGCTCGACCACATATCCCGCAGCGCCCTTCACGCGCTCCCACGACAGCCGGACGAACCCGTTGCCCGGCGCGGCGATGACGCCGGTCGGGGCGGCCAGCTCCGAGGCCGGGTCGGCCTCGGTCGTCTCGGTGAGACGCCGGTAGATGCGCCGCTCCCAGTCGGTGCGGGCGTCGGTCATCTCGGTCCTCCTCTGGTCGTGCAGCCGCAGCTCGCCCGGACGACGAGCTCGGTCGGGAGCACGGCGGCGACGCGCGGCGCCTCGGTGTCGGCCAGCCGGTCCAGCAGGGTGCGCACGGCGATCTCGCCGATGTCGCGCATCGGCTGACGGACGGTGGTGAGCGACGGGCGCACGTGACGTCCGGTCGCGATGTCGTCGAAGCCGGTGACGGCGACGTCACCCGGCACCCGCAGTCGGTGGCGGCGCAGCACGCCGAGTCCGCCGATCGCCATCTCGTCGTTGCCGAAGACGATGGCGCGGGGCGGCGTACGACGGGAGGCCAGCAGCTCCTCGACGGCGCGTGCACCGCCGGTCTCGGTGAAGCCGCCGTACGCCTCGGGCGCCTCGGGGGTCCGCAGCCCCGCGTCGGCGAGGGCACCGGTGTAGCCGACGAAGCGCTCCTTGGAGTCGGGCGAGCGGGCGGGACCGGCGACGAAGGCGAGGTCCCGCACGCCGTGAGCCGTGATCAGGTGCTCGGTCACGGCGCGGGTGCCACCCCGGTTGTCCGCGCCGACGAAGTCCAGCCGACGCGGCGCCTGGTGCGTCGCCATCAGCACGACCGGAACCCGCTGCGAGACCTCGGCGAGCTCCTTGGGCGGAAGGCTCCCGGCGAGCACGGCCAGGCCGTCGACCTTGCCGGCCAGCGACCGGGCGAGCGCGAGGCCGTCCCGACCCCGGGACGCGGCGATCAGGATCGCGTCGCCGGCGGTGGTGGCGGCACGCTCGGCGCCGCGGATGACCTGGTCGACGTACAGCGCGGACTCGCTCTCCTGCTCGCTCTCCGCGCTGGCGAAGTCGGAGAACAGCAGCCCGACGATGCCGGTACGCCGCCGGGCGAGACTGCGGGCCGAGTGGTTGGGCACCCAGCCGAGGCGGGCCGCGGTCTCGAGGACGGTCTGCCGCGTGGCGTCGCTGAACCCGGTGCCGTCGTGCATGACCCGAGACACCGTGGCCGTCGAGAAGCCACTCATCCGAGCGACCTCGTAGATCGTGGCCCTGTCGTTCACCGTCGCGCTTCAGCCTCCCGGATGAGTAACCGCTTACGTTACGTAAGCGGTTACGTTGCCACCGGCTCCCGGTGCTGTCAACCGCCCCGTCCGGCGCCGCTACCGTCGGGGCATGGACGTCACCGTCGAGGAGTACGCCGGGCCGCACCGTGATCTGGAGTGGTCATTCCGGCTGGCCGAGGACTCCGACGCGCAGCTGAACTCCTACATCGACCTCGGGACGCTCTGGGTCGCCCGCACGAACGACGGTGTCGCCGTCGGGCACCTGCTGGCGGTGGCCCGTGGCGAGGACACCTGGGAGGTCGTCAGCACCGCCGTCGCCGAGCACGCCCGCGGCCACGGCGTCGGGCGTGCGCTCCTCGAGCGTGCCGTCGAGACCGCGCGGGCAGAGGGAGCCTCGCGGGTGGTGCTGGCGACGGCGACCGCCGACGTCGGCAACCTGCGCTTCTACCAGCGCTGCGGGTTCCGGATGACCCACGTCGTGCCGGACGCCTTCGGCGCCGACCAGGGCTACCCGCCCGGCATCGAGGTCGACGGCATCCCGATGCTCGACCAGGTCTGGTTCGAGCGCAGGCTCTGACCGACGCCGACCCGGCGATTGCGTGACACCCAGACCCGCCGACCCGGCGATTACGTGACGCACATGAGGCGCTGACCCGGCGATCGCGTGACATGGAGACACACTGACCCGGCGTTCGCGCGCCCAGCAGCGATCCCAACCGGGCGATCGCCGGCTCGGAGTCGCCGGGTCCGGACCTCGCAGCGACACGGAATGGCCGGGTCGAGACCTCACAGCGACACGGAATGGCCGGGTCGAGACCTCACAGCGACACGGAATGGCCGGGTCGACGCCCTCCGGCGTGCCGGAATCGCCGGGTCGGCTGCGGGCGCGTCGGTAGCATCGAGCTCCGGGGACCCTCCTCGGCACGGGCTGATCCGGGAGTCACGTCACGCCGCGCATGGAGACCGACGAGACACCACGAGCGCTCGCCGCGCGTCGGCGGCTCCTCCGTGTCGCGGTGGTGCTGCTGTTCGTCAGCGTGCCGTTCGCGACGTCACTGGTGGCGCTGCGGGTCGCGCCACCGGCGGAGGTCGAGATCGCCGGCCAGCCGGTCGCGGTGAAGCCGGTGCTGGGGCAGGACACCAGCCGCCTCCAGGACGGCGCGCTGATCCGGCCGGAGCACACCCACGTCGGCATCCTCGACACGGACGTCGGCGTCGACATCAGCGCCGACTGGAACCAGCTGATCCCGAGCGACAAGCAGACCCGGCAGTACCTCGTCGCGCTCTGGGACGACCCGACGCCCGAGATCGACCGCATCCGGAAGGCGGCGCGCGACTACGTCATCACGTGGAGCCTGATCGGCTTCCTGGCCGGCGCCCTCGTCTCCGGCGGAGTCGCCCTGCTCTTCCGCGAGCGGGCGCGGCAGCTCGCGGCGTACTCCCCCGAGCAGCGCGAGGTGCTCGTGGCGCACGGCCGCCGCCTGCGGCGCAGCCTGGTGGCCGCAGTCACCGCCGGTGCGCTCGCGCTCGACACCGTGGGACTCACGATCTACCTGCACCGGGACCACCACGTGGTGGCCAGCAGCCCGCTCTTCACGGGTACGACGCTGGAGGGCACCGAGGTGAACGGGCTGATGGCCGAGGTGCTGCCCTTCCTGTCCATCCTCCGGCCACGGGACACCTTCTACGACACGGTCGCCACGAACCTCGGGGCCGCCCTGGCCGACCGTGACGACCTCCGACGGCGTGGCGACCGGATGACGTTCGTGCTCGCCGAGGACTTCGAGGACGTCAACGGCATGGCCCGCCAGGTCGGCCTAGCGGCCAAGCTCACCGACGCGAACTTCCTGGCCATCACCGGTGACCTGACCTTCGCGGGCAAGCCGATCGAGAGCTACCTGATCGACACCGTCGACTACTACTCGGAGAACCGACCCGTCTACTTCGCCCCCGGCCTCCACGACACCGAGGCGATCGTGCAGGCCGCGACGGCGCGCGGCTGGCACATCGCGGACGGCCGCACGCACACCGTCGACGGCCTGACCCTGCTCGCCGCCGCCGACCCACGGATCTCCCTGGTCGGCGACTTCGACGTCGGCGACGTCCTGCGCGACCCGGACGTCGACATCAACCGGTTCGTCACCGACACCACCACCGAGGCCTGCGACACCCGGCCGGACTTCGTGATCCTCCACGACCATCTGCTCGGCCAGCAGATCGCGAGGTCCGGCTGTCAGCGGGTCGCCGTGCTCGACGGTCGCTCCTACCAGTTCCTCGGGCCTCGTCGCGTCGACACGGCCTCCGGTGGCCACGCCTACGAGCTGACCAACGGGAGTGCCGGCGGGCACGTGAGCACCGAGCCGGACCCCGGCAACGTCCAGCACCCGGCCAGGTTCGCGATCATCACCTACTCACCGGAGACCCGGCGCGCCGGCTACGCCGTGGTGACGGTGTTCCCCGACGCCTCGGTCACGGTGAGCGCGCGGCACGGCTTCCACACGGCGTACGACGCGCAGGCGGCCGCCGCGGGTCAGTAGGCCTGGCCGGGGTGGTACGCGCAGGCGTCGGTGTCGTCCTCGGTCGGCGACTGCGCATGATGGCGGTGCTTGAGCGGCGCCGTCAGCGCCTTCTGCACCACCTCGTGCATGTAGTCGAAGTCGGGCGCGCCGGGGCTGAAGTCCGCCGACGAGCGGAACAGCACCGACTTCGCGCGGTGGTCCTTGGCCTTCAGCGCCAGCTGCACGAACGGCGTCAGCAGCTCCTTGGGGATGTCGGTCTTGACCACCTTGGTGCCCGCGGCCGCGAGCGCCTGGTAGCGACGGAGCAGGTTCACCGGGTTGGCCTGGTCGATGATCGCGTTCACGACGCACCGCTGCCGTGCCATCCGCTGGTAGTCGTCCGCGCCGTACCGCCCCCGCGCGTACCAGAGAGCGTGGAAGCCGTCGAGGTGCTGGTCCGCCCCGGGCTGGATGTAGCCCGTCGGTGGGATGCCGGCGTCCGTCTGCCCGTTGATCGCGACCGGGACGTTCACGTTGACCGTGACCCCGCCCATCGCGTCGACGAGCTGCCGGAAGCCGGTGAAGTCGACGAGCACGTAGTAGTCGACCGGCAGCCCGGTTGCGCCCTCCACCGCCTGCTTGATCGCGTCGGCGCCCTCGTTGGCGGACCGGCCCAGGATGTGCGGGTGCAGGATCGGGATCTCACGGTAGACGGCGTTGAGCATCCAGCTGCCCGGGTCGCCGGGCCCGGTGAAGCCGTCCGGGTACGCCGCGTGCAACGGGCTGCCCGGCGGGAACGGGACGTCCATCAGGTTGCGCGGCAGGCCGAAGGTCACCGTGCGGCCGGTGTGGGTGTTCAGCGAGGCCAGGATCATCGTGTCGGTCCGGGTGCCCTCGCGCTCGGGTCCGGAGTCGCCCCCGAGCAGCAGCACGTTGACGCGGCCGCGGCCGTGCCACGGGTCCTCCTTCTTCACCTGAGGCGTGGTCGCACCCTGGTTGTGGGTGAAGACCGCGTTCACCACGTGCGCCTGCGCGAACGCGTCACGCACGACGAGCCCGACCGGCGCGACGACGACCAGGCACAGCGCGCCGACGAACGCGCTGCCACTCATCAGGTGCCAGCGCCTCGGCGCCGGGCTGGGCCGCAGCACCACGAACGTGCCGACGACCACGACGACCCAGAGCGCCAGGCAGACCGCGGTCGCGATCGCGGCGCGGGTCAGCCGCGTCGGGTCGAAGGCGAGGTCGAGAGCGGCGCGCAGGTTGTGCGGCGCCACCGCCGCTGCCCAGACCGCGCCGACCACCGCGACCACGAGGACGGCGGCCCCGAGCCGCTGGCGCCGGCCGTGCAGGAACCCCGCTCCGGGCACGAACGCCGACAGCACGGTCCAGCCCACGGCGTGCAGCACCGACTCGCAGCGGTGCGGCCCGGCCTTGCGGCGGCCGGGCTTGATGCCGTACGGCGGCATCGACATGCAGGGGCTCCTCGGGGCGCGGGTGAGTGCTCCACGACAACGGTGGGCAAGGACATTGAACCCGATCGAACCTCGCGGAGCGTTGTTTGCGCGCCGATGCGGCCCTGCCGGGTGCGGCTCGGCCGGTCCGGTGGGAACCTCGACCCCTGGCCGAGGCGTCTACCTCGTGAGGACCGAGGAGGTGGCACCCGCGTGGACGTCGAGGACGACTTCACGGCGTACGTCGCAGCGCACTGGCCGCGGCTCGTCCGCGCCGCGGTCCTGCTCGGCTGCACCCGCGTCGAGGCGGAGGACGTCGTGCAGTCGGCGCTGGAGCGCTGCCTGCCCCGGTGGCGGCGCGTGAGCGCGGCACAGGACCGGGACGCCTACGTCCACCGGGTCCTGATCAACACCTTCACCTCGGCGCGGCGACGGCGCTGGACCGGTGAGCGGCCGACCGCGAAGGTGCCGGACGAGACCGTGCCCGACGAGACCGCCGCACTCGACGACGCCGACGCCGTGATGCGAGCGCTCGACCGGCTCGGCGCCGACCAGCGCGCGGCCGTCGTGCTGCGCTACTACGCCCACCTCACCGAGGCCCAGATGTCGACCGTGCTCGGCGTGGCCCCCGGCACGGTCAAGAGCCGGCTCGCGCGCGCACTGTCGGCCCTGGCGTCCGACCCGAGTCTCGGAGACCTGCGAGGAGCACCATGACCCACCAGCACCTGACCGACCTGCTCGAGCGTGCCGCCGAGAGCACCGAGGTCGGCCCGCCTCCCCTGGAGGAACTGCTCCACGGCGTACGCCGTCGGCGTCGCCGGCACGCGGTGGTCGGCGGCGTCGTGCTCACCGTCGCCGCGGTTGCCGCCGCGGTCCTGGTGCCGGTGCTGGCGACCCCGCGACACGACGACGCGCCGAGCCAGGACCTCACGACGACCCACCCGCCGGCCGTCTCACGGGCATCGCACCAGGTCGACATCGAGGGGACCTGGATCGTCGTCGCGCTCCCGGGGTGGCAGGGTCGCCTGACGGTGGGTCACCGGCACGTCTGGATCCGGTTCCACGACGGACGGTTGGTGGCGGACAACGGGTTGAACACGACGACCGGGCGGTACGTCCTGCGCGGCAACCGTTTCGACGTACGCCACCTGTCCTCCACCGCGGTCGGCAGCATCCGTCCTGTACCGCCACTCGCCGAGCGGCTGCCCGAGGTCCGGACCGTCGCCCGCGACCCGGGCGGCGCCTACCTCGAGGACGCGCGTGGGCGAGTCCTCGTCGCCCTGTTCCCGCGATGACGCGGGCCCGGGCAGGCAGGTCGAGACCGCCTGCACGGGGCGGTCGGACGACCGAGCTCGGTGACGAGCGTGAGCGGGCGCGTCTCGGGTGCTGCTCAGCCCCGCGGGGCGCCGCTGTGGATGTGCACGTGGAGGTGCTTCGAGTCCTGGTAGCGACCGAGGTTCGTGAGGACGGCGGCGGCACCTTCGCTCTCCTCCACGTCGCGGGCAATCCCCTGCACCACCACGAAGAGTCGTTCCATGAGCGGCCTATCCTCGATGGACACGGTGGTCAGCGAGGCAATGTGCTTCTTGGGGACGACCACCAGGTGTGTCTCCCAGAACGGACGCGTGTGATGGAAGGCGAGAACGTGCTCGTCGTCATGGACGACATCCAGGGCGTCCGGATCGGGGATGGCGACGTCACAGTAGAAGTCGTCACCTTCGTAGCCGCGGTGCCTCGACGGATCCGCCATGCGTCGACCCTAGGTCACTCGATCCTCACCTGCTGCGGGCACGCGCGGTTGGCTGAGTCGTCCTGACGCTTCGTCATGTCGGCGCGATGTTGGCGAGCCTCGACTTCACCTGAGCCGCGGAGGAGTCTCATCGTCCATCGCCTGGCGGGGTCTGGATCCGTGCGTGTTCCTGCTCGTGCAATAGGGGCCAGGGTTCGCTCTGATGAGGTTCACCGCGCGCGCGTCCTCACCGTCACGGCTGTTCCTCGGCAGGACCGCGCATCGCGGCAGGTGAGTGGGCTGCTCGCGAGGCGGGATACTGCCGATCGTGGTCGACGACACCGCGCTCGACGAGTGGTGCCACCAGCACGTGAACGACGGGCTGGGGTCCGTGCTGTTCCACTCGCGGCACCTCTCCGAAGTCGTCGGCGTACAACTCACCACGTCACCGGACGGCGGCATGAGCGTGCTCTCGAAGCCTGGCACGGGATCGATGTCGCGAGTCCGGATCGGATTGCGGCATCGAGGGTGTACTCGTTCCATCGCAGACGCGGCCGAAGATTCCGGATGAAATCGGTGTGGGTTACCGTCCGGGACGTGACGGCACCCGGCGACGGCACCTTCGCCGTGGAGCTGCGCCGCCTGCGCGAGGCGCGCGGTCTCACCCAGGAGGCGCTCGCCGAGCGATCGGGGATCACGGTCAAGGCGGTCGGCGCGCTCGAGCGCGGCGAGCGGACCAGGCCGTACCCGCACACGGTCCGGTCGCTCGCCGACGCTCTGGGTCTGGACGAGGCCGGGCGGGTAGCGCTCGCGGCCAGGATCCCTCGTCGCTCGAGCGGTGGGCGGACGACGACGATGCCGTCACCGCCGTCCCGGTTGATCGGACGCGAGGCCGACGTCGCGAGGGTGCGTGATCTGCTCCACGGTGGCAGCCGCCTGGTCACGATCACGGGCCCGGGCGGCGTGGGCAAGACCCGGGTCGTCCTCGAGGTGCTCGCCCGAGAGGCGCACGACTACTCGGCCGCCGTCTTCGTCGAGCTGGCCGCCGTGCGTGACCCGAGCCTGGTCCTGCCGCACGTGGCCGCGGCGCTGGGGATCCCGGAGCGGTCCGCCACCGAAACGGTGGCCGGGCTCGCCCCTGCGTTGTCCGGCCGCTCGCTGCTGATCGCCCTGGACAACCTCGAGCAGCTCCTTCCCGCCGCACCTCTCATCGCCGACCTCGTCGCGCACTGTCCCGAGCTCGTCGTCCTCGCCACCAGTCGGGCCGCGCTCCGGGTGCGAGCCGAGCATGACGTGCTGCTCGGCCCGCTCTCCACCCCGGCGACGGACGCGCTCGACGACGTCCGGTCGTCGCCCGCGGTCCAGCTCTTCCTCGACCGGACGTCGGCCGCGGGAGCCGGCGTCGTCCTCGCCGACGGGAACGCCGGAGTCGTGGCCGCGATCTGCCGACGTGTGGACGGCCTACCCCTGGCCGTCGAGCTGGCCGCGGCCGGGTCACGGGTGCTCACCCCGGCGGCGATGCTCGACCGCCTCGGCGAGCACTCTCCCGTGCCGCGCGACCTGACGGAGCGGCAGCAATCGATGCCGGCGGCCATCGAGTGGAGCCTCGCCCTACTCGACCCGGGCCCGGTCGAGCTGTTCGGTCGGCTCGGTGTCTTCACCGGCAGCTTTGGCCTCGACGCCGCTGAGGCGATCGGAGACGTCGACGCGTTCGGGTCCCTCGCCGAGCTCACCGAGCACTCCCTGGTGACGCGCGTCGAGTCACCGGACGACCAACCCCGCTTCCGCCTGCTCGAACCCCTGCGCCAGTACGCCGTGCAGCGCCTGGCCGGTGCGAGTGCTCCCGCTGTCCGCGACCGGCATGCTCACTACTTCCACGACCGGGCGATGGCCGGCGGCGCCATTCTCCGCGGCTCGGGACTGGCCGTCGAGCTCGACCGGCTGGAGGCCGACCACGCTGAGCTGCGCACGGCGTACCTACGCCTGCTCGAGCGGCAGCGGGTCGGCGACGCGGCCGAGATGGTGGGCACCGTGTGGCTGTACCTGGCGCTGCGAGGGCACGCCCGCGAGGCACTCACGTGGCTCGACCGCCTCGATGACGGAGCATCCGATGAGGCCCGTTGCCGTGCGGTGACCGGCCGGATGGGTCTGCTGTTCGCCACCGGCGACATCGCCGGCATGAACGCCGACGTCCCCCACGCCGTCGCGCTCGCGCGACGCCTGGGAGGGGGTGCCCTCGCCGCCGAGGCGATGACGTTGGCCGGTCATGCGGCCGTGTTCACCGGCGACCTCGACGGGGCCCGCCGGGTCCTCGAGACCGCCTCGGAGTGGAGCACCGCCGCTGAGGCGGCCTGGGTGTCGGTGCACGCACGGGTGGCGCAGGGTCAGCTGGCGCTCGCCTCCGGCGACCTCGACGAGGCGGGGCGGGTCCTGACGACGGCACTCGAGCAGGCACGCGATCTCGGCAACGCCTTCAGCCTGGCCACGGCGCTCACCCGGCTGGCAACGGTCACCACCCTGAGCGGGGACGACGCGACGACGACCACCCTGCTCGGTGAGTCGACCGAGCTCTCGGTCGCGGCCCGGATGAGCTGGACGCTGAGCTACTCCCTGCCCGCACTGGCCGGTGTCGCCGTCCGTCTCGCTCGTCCGGAGACGGCTGCCCGCCTGTTCGGGGCATCGGCGTCCCTCTCGGCCACCCACGCCGTCGACCCGCGTTTCCCGGTTTCGCGGCAGCTCGCCGACACCGACCTCGCCACGGCACGCGCAGCCCTCGGCGACCGGGCCTTCGCCGAGGCCTGGGACGCCGGACGCACGGCGTCCCAGGACGAGGTGGGCGAGCTCGCCCGCGAGCTCACACGGCTCGCACGCGGGTGATGTAGCGGCGGTACTGTCGCGCCCCGACCGTCCGCATCGCCAGCCGGATCGGCCACGGCAGGTGCGCCAGCATGCGGGCCCGCTCGCCGGCGTCGGCGTCCTCGAGGATCGCCCCGAACATGAGGGGCAGTTGGCGCGACGACATGGACTCCTTGCCGTGCTCACCGAGGCTGTCCCACTCGGCCACGGTGAGGTGGCGTGAGACCAGGGGCAGGATCTCGCGCTCCTCGAGGTCGAGGTGCTCGAGGAGAGCCTCGGCGAACTGCTCGACCACCCGCGCCAGCTGCTCCCCGGCGATGACCGACGGCATCCGCTCCCAGGCCTCGAGCAGCGACTCGACCTGAGCGGCGTACTCGTCGACCCGCTCGTGCTGGCGCTGCATGGTCTCGACGAGCGTGGCGGACGGCTCGGCCCGCTGGAGCAGCAGCGGCCACAGCACGGCGTCCTCACCGGTGTGGTGCAGGTGCAGACCGGCCAGGATCAGCCGGAGGTGCGCGGAGACGGTGCGGGCGCGGTCCGCGTCCGCGTCGCGGACTCGGCGTACCAGACGGGGGATGGCGACGAACTCGCGCCGGAACACCCGATGGATCACCACCATCTCGTGGACGTCGGGGCGGGCCGTGCTCTCGATGGTGGTGCTCATGGGTCCTCCTGGTCGGTGACGGATCGAGGCACCAGCCTCGTTCCGCCGGGCGTCGGAGCCCACCCACGCCACCCCCACACCACACCCACAGCTCACGTTGTGGGTGTCTTGTCGCCTCCAGGGGCCACACCATCGGACCGCGGTCGATCGACCGCGTCACCGAGATCCGGAGGAACTCATGAGCACGCTCACCGCACCGCAGAGCCGCACCCGAACGACGTCGTACGGCGCCCGGTTGTCGGTCGTCCTCGTCGTCGCGTTCGCGCTGTCGGCCGGCCACACCGTCTACGCGTACGTCGCCGACCTGGCCGAGCCGGGCTTCACCGTCACCAGCCCGGCGGCCTGGCTCTTCTATGCCGCTGGGTTCTCCTCGGCCGCGCTCGCCCGGAAGGACGCGCGGTGGGCTCAGCTCGCGTTGCTCGCCTACCTTGGTCTGCTGCTCGTCGTCGCGGTGTTCTACTACCCGACCACATTCGACGTGCACCAGCAGACAGTGTTCGGGTGGTTCGAGAACGACGTGTACACCGGCTTGCTGATGCTCGCGGCCTACCTCGGTGTCGAGCGACTGCGCGCGGGTTCGGCATCTCGACGACTGGGATCGTGATGACATACGGCATCCAGCCATGGCGCGGTCTGGGCGCCCGCATCCGACCAGTCGATCCCGCGCCCGTCAGCACTCTCATCGGCATGAGAGCACACCGGACAGTCACAGGCGCGAGTCGCCACGGCGTGACCAGCTCCGCATGATTTCACGCCCACCGGGGCGAGGCCGACCGTTCGGAGGCTGACCACCGCTGCTGCGTCAGGCTGCCTGTGGATACGTTCGAGAATGGGGTGTCCGCCACCGAACCAACGGCGCTCCGAGGGCATCGGAGGAGACATGAGCCCTTTCTCTCGGCAGAGCTTGACCATCGTCGGGCCGGCCTGTCTGCTGACGTTGGCGCTGGCGGTCCCCGTCGCGACCTGCGCTGCAGCGACACCGCCAGCGACGACCCGGGCGGCGACACGTGCGCTCTCACCGGTGGTGCTGGAAGCCCACCGGGCCAGCTTCCCCTCGGTGGCGCTGACCTCGCGCGGCGCTGCCATAGCCGTGTGGTCACACCGGCCCAAGACACACAAGTTTCACCAAGTCCTGAGGCACACCACGCTGCGAGTCGCCCTCGGGAAGGCCGGGCACCCGTGGTCCGCACCCGTGACCCTGGGGCACGTCGGCAAGGTCACGGAGCCGTCGATCGGGGCCCTCAGCAAAGGGCGTGCCCAGGTCGCGTTCGTCAACCCATCGGGAGGGGTGATGGTCCGCACCTGGCGCGCCGGCCACGGTTGGTCACGCGACACCCGCATCTCGGGGCGTCACGACAACGCGTTCACCATGTCTGCGCTGGCGACTGACCCAGGGTCTGGTCGGAGTGCTCTCGTGTACGCGACCGGCAAGTCCTCCCCCGGGGACTTCAGCTCCACTCTGCACCTCGCCGTTCACCGCGGTGGCGGTTGGCAGCGTTACCGCCTCGGCCCCACGAGCTGCCTGGACTTCGAGCGGCCGAGCACGGTCGCGATCGACGCGCATGGCGCCGTGGCCGTGGCGTGGGACACCCAGGACGCGCCGTCCTGCACCTTCACGGGCCATGCGAAGGTCGCGTACCTTCCGGCGACCGGGCACGAGATCACGACGCATCGTTACCCCATGGCCCCGACGTTCTCGGTGCCGCTTGTCCGGACGCCGGACGGCATCCAACTGTTCACCCCTCATCAGGACCTGACCACCACCATCCGCTCGGCCGACGGCTCAGGCGGGTGGGGCGACAACGAGACCCTCGCCGCTTACGCCATCGCGGTCGCCACCGACCTTCAGGGCGATCAGGTCATCAACCAGGGCCAGTCCGCGGAGGTCTTCTCGCGCACCTGGGGTGGGGCCTGGGCGCCGGCCGTGCCGCCGACCGTCAACGTCAAGGGCTTCGCAGTGGGCGCCGGTGGCGAGGTCACGACGGTCGGCCGCCACACCACTGACGAGCTGGGCATCGTCGAGAGCCACGGCCCGGCGGGTGGCACGACATACTCCGGCGCCGCGGTTCTCAGCGACTCGACCCGCAAGTTCGTGAACGGGAATCCCCCGAGCCTGGCCGTCGGCGACCAAGGAGCGGTGACCATGGTCGCCATCCTTGCCCGAGCCGAGCATCTGACCGATGGCGCAGTCTACGCCTTCAGGTACTCCATCCCCCCGGCGTCATGAGCAGCCGGGAACCAGTGGGGCAACACGTGCGCTGCCACGCACCCGCTGGGTGAGCACCATCCGGGCGGACACCATCAGTCACCTCACGACCCTTGCAGACAGTCTCGATCTCGGAACGTCCGTCGGCGGCTGACCGCGATCGTTCGGCTCCATCAGCCTCGCCTCCTTCATGGGGAGTGAGCGTCCCTGGACAGCGGGATTGAGAGCGCGGTGGGCTGATGGGAGCCTGGTTGGCGGCCGACCGGGCGAGGCGTCTCCATGGCGGCTGTTGTGTCGTGCACTGTGCCGGGCTAGAAACGAGCATGCTCTCGGCGACGCGCACTCGGCGACGCGCGTTGCGCCTGTGGGGTGCGATCTCGCTGGTGGTGGCGTCGGCGGTGGTGGCGGGCTGCGGCTCCGGCGGCGGTACCGCGGGCCGGCTCTCGGTCGGGCCTGCTCGCGCGCTGTATGACACCCCGATCACCATCGGGGTGTCGGGTCTCGACCCCGGCCAGACGGTGACGTTGAGGATGTCGACGAGAGACAAGACCGGACGCACATGGTCCTCCTCGGCCACCTTCCGGGCTGACTCCACGGGGCGCGTGACCGGCAGCTCCGAGCCGGACAGTGGCAGCGACGGCGGTGCGGATCCGCAGGGTCTCTACGACTCACTGAAGCCCGCAGGTGGCGGCCAGGCCGAGTTCACCCCACCTCACCCGTGGACGATCCAGGTCTCACTCCTGGACGGCGGCTCCGGCAGCAAGGTGGTGGCCACGCGCACCATCGTTCGTCAGACTCCGCTGGAGGACCATCTGGTCACCGTGCGCGCCCTCAGGCCGAGCCACGGCGGGCTGTACGGCGAGCTGTTCGAGCCGGTTCGTCCCCGACGCGGAGCGACGTCGGTCCTCACCTTCGGAGGTTCCGAGGGCGGCTTGTACTACGCCGCCCAGACGGCCGCCGCTCTCGCTGCTGCGGGCCACCCGGCCCTCGCCCTGGCCTACTTCGACGCCCCCGGGCTGCCCGAGAACCTCGATCAAATCCCGCTCGAGTACTTCGGCTCCGCGCTTCACCGCCTCGACCGCGCCGCCCACGTGGACGCCCATCGAGTCGTCGTATGGGGAGGGTCCCGCGGAAGCGAGGCAGCCCAGCTCACCGCGGTGCACTACCCCTCGCTCGTAGCGGGGGTGGTGGCGATGGTGCCCAGCGACGTTTCCTACCCGAGCCTGCCCGACCTGGCTCACGCGGCCTGGACCTTCGACGACAAGCCGGTGCCGACCTCCCACGAGTTCGACAACCCCGCCCCGACCGACGTCCCCGACGCCGTCATCCCGATCGCGCACTTCCCCGGACGGGTCTTCATGGCCTGCGGCGAGCTCGACGAGGTCTGGACCTCCTGTGCCTTCGCCCGCGCCATCCAGCAGGCGCTCGGATCCCGGGCCACCCTTCAGACCTACGACACCGGACACCTGGTCGGCGTCGTGCCTAGCTACCCGTCGACGCTCACCAGCCTCGACCAGGCCGGCCACACCATCGTCTTCGGTGGCTCACCGTCAGCCACCGCCGAAGCACGCGGCCAGGAATGGCCACAGATTCTCCGATTCCTGGACAACCTCCCACGCCGCTAGAGCCCGGGTCTCTCGCCGTCGGAGACCCCGCTCGGTGGAACTCGGCAGGATCGGTTGCCTTCGCGCCCAGCTCTGCCTGGTGGACACGTGGCTGTGCCGTACGACCTTCCCGTGGGTGTTGTTGTGAACGTCCCATCCGGGGTCGGGCACGTCATCAAGACCGGCGTACTCCACACGCCCTTGGAGACCGATGCGTGCGAGGCTGGTACGTGTGCGCCCGATCGACACCGGTGAAGGTGAGCCGGCCACCGATCCGGCGCTGCTGAGGACGCTGGCGGCCGCTGGTCTGCCGGCAACCGACCGCTTTCGTCCGAGGTCCGGCTGGGTGAGCCGCGCGTGGGTCGGCGACGAGTACGTCGTACGACTGAACACCAACGAACAGTTCCGCGACGCCTATCGCCACGAAGCCAGAGTCGTCAACCTGCTCGAAGGCAGCGAGGTCCCACACGCCCGGCACATCGCCCACGGCGACGGCCCTGACGGGCCCTGGTACATCTCCGAACGCCTGCCCGGCCGAACCCTGTACGACGCGTGGCCGGCGGCGGACTCGCACACGCGGCGAGCAATCATCGAGAGCCTCGGCGCTGCCTTGCGCGCCCTCCATCACGTTCCTGTTCCAGCGCACCTGCTCCCGCCCTGGCTGGCCGACGCGCTCGCCGGCAAGTCCTGGCCCGCGTTCCATCCACCCGTCGTCGGTGCGACGCTGCAGCAGGTCGAGGCTGCGCGGCGGCTGCCGGGTCATGACCCGGGTCTGCTCGCGGACGTCGCCGAGTGGATCGAAGAGCGGTTGGCGCTGTTCGCCGCCGACGAACCCGTTCTCGTCCATGGCGATCTGCACGGATCCAACGTGATCGTCGACCAAGGACGCGTTACCGGCTTGATCGACTTCGCGGAGGCGTTGGCTCAGCCTGCGGATGCAGAGCTCGACACCATCCTTCGCTGGTGCGCGAATGCCCGCGAGTACCCACCCACACCCCGGGAACAAGGACTCGACGAAACCACACTCGTAGAGGTCCCCGGATGGCTGCGCGGCGCGTATCCGGAGCTGTTCGAGCGCGAGCACCTGCGCGTGCGGTTGAACGTCTACGACATGTACGTGGAGCTCACGCTGTACGCACACCACCCCCAACCCGGCATCCGCGACGCGGCGCAGGACCGCATCGCACGTCTGCTCTCCGGTCACAACCATCTAGATGGACTCACCTGGTAGGTCGTCGCCGGCTCGCGCCGACACGAGCGGGGCGGCCTGCACCCGCATGACTGGCTCGACCTCGTCACGGCCACGCCGTCATCGTGCATGGTGGATTGCGGTCCTCAGTCGCCTGGGGGCCTGGGCCGGCGACCTCTCATCGGCATGGGGTCCTGGGTAACCGTTTCGATCAGGTCACAGACCATCATGACGAGCCGGGCATCACGCATACTCGGCCGTGTGGTTGAACCCGGGGTCGCATTGCTCCGCCTGCTGGGGGTGATGACCACGATCGGGTGTCTGAGCGCATGCGGATCCTCCTCGCACGCACACAGCGACCGGGGTGACCCTGCGGTCTGGTACGTCGGCGCGGATCAGAACCTGCGACCGAACACGACCGACTTCATGGTCATGGTGACCAGGACCGGTTGCAGCAGCGGTGTGCAGGGTAGGCCTGAGAGGCCGGTGATAGACGCCGGAGCCACCACCATCACGATCACCTTCACGATCGACCCTCACATCTCAGGCGGAAACTGCCAGGGCACGGCAGGAGTCGACTACCGCGTACGTCTCAGCGAGCCGATCGGAAGACGGACGCTGATGGACGGGAGCTGCCATTCGGTGAGCGGCCTCGCCAGCACCGCGTTCTGCTCGCAGTCAGGCGTGCGCGCCGTGTGGCGACGTGGGCAGCTGCGCCCCGTGTCGTGACGGACTCGATGGCACCCGGCCCGCGTCCTCTCATCGGCATGAGCGTGCTTCGGAGAGCGGCATGAGTGGTCGCTCGTGGGGCACAGTGTGGCCATGCCGCTACGGACGAAGAAGACCTGGTTCGGCGTCGTCCTCGACGCACCGGACGCGCGTGCGCTCGCTCACTTCTACCAGCGGCTGCTGGACTGGACGATCTTCAACGAGTCGGAGGGGTGGGTAGATCTCGCGCCGTCGGAGGACGCGGGCTACAACCTTGCTTTTGCAACCGAGAAGAACTTCGCCCGGCCCGTGTGGCCGACCGAGGATGGCAAACCGCAGATGTCGCTGCACCTGGACATCGAGGTCGACGACCTGGAGCAGGCTGTTGCGCACGCCATCGAGGTGGGCGCCGAGCAGGCTGAGTTCCAGCCTCAGGAGAACGTTCGGGTGATGCTCGACCCCGCGGGGCATCCGTTCTGCCTCTACACCGGCTGACTGCTCATCGGCATGAGGTTGCTCCTCACCCGGTCCCTTCGGGGACGTCCGACGGGGAGGTGGGCGCGCTGAATGGCGCGGTGGTCTCGAGCGCGCGGTAGCTCATGACGGCGGCGCCGCTGTCGAAGACACGGGCCGAGCTCAGCGTCAGGGCCAGGTCGCGCGTGAGGTGGTCGAACAGGCGGGGTCCCGATGCGAGGACGGCCGGGTGGATGACGAGGAGGTACTCGTCGATCAGGCCGGGTGCGTCCGCGAGCGGGCCGAGGGTGCTGGGACCGAAGGAGGCGATGATGTCGTCGCCGTCTTGTTCCTTGAGCACCCGCAGGTGCTCCACGGCGTCTCCCGACCTGATCTCACGACGCGAGCCGGGATCGTCCGCGAGCGTGCGTGAGAGCACCACCTTCCGCATGGCGCCCAGGAGGCGGGCGAACTCCCGGCTGGCCGGGCTCTCCAGGACGTCGCTGTCGGGAGAGGTACCGGCCGCGACGTCCTCCCAGTAGGGCACCACGAGCTCGTACAGCTTGCGGGACCCGACCCAGGTGTCAGCTCGCGCGAACGCCTCGTTGACGTAGGCCGTCTCCTCCTCGCCCCACGCGAAAGGCTGCCAGAACAGTCCGTCCGCGTTGCTGATCCGTCCGTCGAGCGTGGTCTGCATGAGGACGGTGAGCTTGCGCATCAGTGGTTCCTTCACTGTCGTGGGGGTTCAGCCGATCGCGGGCGTCGCGACGGCCAGGCTTCAGGTGCCGATGCCGATGCCGAGCCACTCACCTCCGCCGAGGTGCGCTCCCAGCACCATAGAAGCACGATGGCGAGCTCGCAGAGCGACACCTGGGCCAGGTCGGCGGCACACCGGGAGGTCACGGGCGGCACGCGGCAGCCGGCTGCTCGTGTCGACCGCCGACATGTGGCCCATCCCCGTATCAGACGACACACCACCGACAGTCCCGGTCGGAGACGCCACGCGTCCATAGCGGGTTCACGTCGGGCGCGATCGATGCTGGCGACAGGGCGTCAGACCAGCGGGGGCTCGAGGAAGGTGAGAGTGCGGGCGTCGGCGTCGAGGCGGGCGGGTACGCCGATCGGCCAGGTGCGCACGTGGCCGCCGTGGCCGACGTTCGCACCCGTGATCACCGGGACCCCGAGGTCGCCGAGCCGGTCGTCGAGGACCGCCTGCACCTCGTCCACCGTGGAGTCGCCGACGTTGGTGAACTTCCCCGCCACGACCGCGGCCGCCTGCGAGAAGTACCCCGAGCGGCGCAGGTGCGTGAGCATGATGTCCGTGCGCGGGGCGTTCTCGTCCTCGTCCTCGAGCAGCACGATCCCGCCCGGCGGTGTCCAGGCCGTCGACGTCCCCACGGACCCGGTGAGCAGGGACAGGTTGCCGCCGGCCGTGATGCCGTCCGTCGTACCTCCGACGAGCGTGCGTGCGTCCGGGAAGGCGAGCGGTCCGTAGGTCTCGGGCTGGGTGAGGCACGACCAGAGGGAGGCGAACGAGTACGACTCGCGGAACTCCCCCTCCGCCACCATCGGCCCCATCACCGACGCCCACCCGAGCCGGCTCGCGAGCGCCTCCAGGAGCCCGGTGACGTCGGAGTAGCCGACGACGACCTTCGGCGCCACGGCGTCGAGGCCGCTCCAGTCCATCGTCTCCAGCATCCGCTGCGAGCCGTAGCCACCGCCCACCGTGAGAACGCCGGCGACGGTCTCGTCGAGCAGGGCGGCGCGCAGGTCCTTGGCCCGGTCCTCGTCGGTGCCGGCGAGATAGGAGTGCGTCGCGGCCCGCGCCCGCGCGGTCGGGAGCTCGACCGGCTCCAGGCCACAGGTGCGGAGGACGTCGATGCCCTCGTCGATGCGCTCGAGGTTCGAGGGGCTGGACGGCGTCAGCAGCGCGACCCGGTCGCCGCGGCGGAGCCGGGGCGGGCGGCGGAGGTCGGTACGCCGCGGCTGGTGGTCGGTCACGGACTCACCTCGGTCGCCTCGGGCACCTCGTCGAACGGGGTCGCCGGCGGATGCGGGGCGTCCACGTGGAAGCACGCGACCTGGCGGTCACCCAGCGCGGGCGGCAGCACCGGTACGTCGGTCAGGCAGCGCTCGGCCGCGTCCAGGGGCAGCGTCGCGCGCAGGGGACACCGCGGATGGAACCGGCACCCGGGCGGGATGGCGGTCGGGTCGGGCGGCTCGCCGCGCAGCACGGCGGTGGTTTCCTTCTCGACCGTCGACGGTACGGCGTCCAGCAGGGCCCGCGTGTAGGGATGCTGCGGGTGCAGGAGCACCTCGTCGACCGTCCCGACCTCGACGATCCGGCCGAGGTACATCACGGCCACCCGGTCGGCGATGTTCCAGGCGAGCCCGAGGTCGTGGCTGACCACCAGCGCCGCCAGCCCGAGCTCGTCACGCAGCTTCAGGAAGAGCTTGAGGATCTCGCCGCGCACCGACGCGTCCAGCGAGGAGACCGGCTCGTCGGCGACCAGCACGTCCGGCCCGAGGGTCAGGGCGCCGGCGATGACCACACGCTGCTGCTGCCCTCCCGAGAGCTGGTGCGGGTAGCGCTCGTAGAAGTGCTCGGGCGGGCGCATCCCGACCTGCTCCAGGGCCTCGGCCACCCGGCGCGTCAGCCCGGCCCGCTGGCCGTGCAGGCGGAGTCCCTCGGCGACGGCGTCGTGGACGTTCTGCCGCGGGTTGAGGGCGCCGTACGGGTCCTGCAGGACGAGCTGCACGTGGCGGCGGAACTCCCGCATCCCGGCCCGGGTACGCCGCAGCGGCTCGCCGGCGTACCGGATCTCCCCGCGGGTGGGCTCGATCAGCCCGACCAGGGCGCGCGCCAGCGTCGACTTGCCGCACCCCGACTCGCCGATCAGGGCGAGCACCTCGCCGCGGCCCAGCGCGAGGTTGACGTCGTCGACCGCACGCGCGGCTCTCTGCCCGCGACGTGGCGGGAAGGTGACGGCGAGGTCGCGCGCCTCGAGCACCGGCTCAGCCACGACCCACCGCCTCGTCGTAGCCGGGGACATGGACGCACGCTGCCGCCCGGTCACCGACCTCGACCAGCGGGATCGTGCCGGTCCGGCACCGGTCCTCCACCTCCGGGCAGCGCGGCGCGAAGGGGCACCCGTCGATCTCCTCGCGCAGGTCCGGAGGGTCGCCCGCCAGCCCACCGGGCGCCATCCGCGACGCCGGGTCACCGAGAGTGGGGAACGCCCCGGCCAGAGCCCGCGCGTAGGGGTGCAGCGGCTCGGCGATCACCTGCCGCGACGGGCCCGTCTCGACCAGGCGGCCGGCGTACATCACCGCGATCCGGTCGCAGGTCGACGCCAGCACGGACAGGTCGTGGGTGATCATGATCATCGAGATCCCCCGCTCGCGCACCAGCTCGGTGAGCAGGCTGAGGATCTGCGCCTGGACGATCACGTCCAGCGCCGTCGTCGGCTCGTCGGCGATCACCAGGTGCGGGTCGCAGGCCAGGGCCATCGCCATCATCACGCGCTGCCGCTGGCCGCCGGACAGCTCGTGCGGGTAGCTGCCCTCCCGCCGCGACGGCACGCCGACGCTGTCGAGCAGGTCCCGTGCGCGGGCGCGGGCGATCCTCTCCCCCACTCTCTCGTGGAGCAGGATCGGCTCGACGATCTGGTCACCGACGGTGCGCACCGGGTTCAGCGCGCTCATCGCTCCCTGGAAGACCACCGACGCCTCGGCCCACCGCACCGCGCGCATCCGGCCCCAGTTGGCCTGCAGCAGGTCCTCGCCACGGAACCGGACCTCCCCGGTCACCTCGGTCTCGGCCGGCAGCAGCCGCAGCAGGCTCATCGCCACGGTCGTCTTGCCCGAGCCGGACTCCCCTGCCATCCCGAGCGTCTCACCGGCGGCGAGGGTCAGGTCGACGCCGCGCGTGGCGTACACCGGGACCTTGCTGGAGTGGTAGGTCACGGTCAGGTCCCGGATGTCGAGCAACGGCTCGGAGGCGTCCGGCGCTCCCCCGTCGGTACGCCGGTCGGTCGCCGGCACGGGCGTGCTCATCGTGGCTGCACCCGGACGTTGAGGGCGTGCTCGACCGCACGTCCGACCAGCGTGAAGCCCAGCACGATGACCAGGATCGCGATGCCCGGCGGGATCAGGTACCACCACGCCCCGGCGGTGACGGCGCCCTGCATGAAGGCGTTGTTCAGCAGCGAGCCCCACGAGACCGAGGTCGGGTCGCCGAGCCCGAGGAACGTCAGCGTCGCCTCCGAGAGGATCGCGCTGGCCACGGTCAGCGTGCTCGACACCAGGATCAGCGGCATCACGTTGGGCAGCACCTGGCGCGTGATCAGCTGGGTGTCGGTCGCACCGAGGGCGCGCGCCCGCTCGATGAAGGGCCGCGCCTCGACGGCCAGGGTCTGGGCGCGGACCAACCGGGCCGTGCCGGTCCACGAGGTCACGCCGATCGCGATCGTGATCGAGGCGGCGCCCTGGCCGAGGACCGCCGCCAGGGCGATGGCCAGCGGCAGACCCGGCAGGGCGATGAACCAGTCGGTGACGTGCATCAGCAGCCGCCCGGTCCGGCCCTGGTAGTGCCCCGCGACCAGCCCGATCGAGGCGCCGAGCACCATGGTGAGAGCGGTCGCCATCACTCCGATGGCGAGCGACGTGCGGGAGCCCCAGATCACGAGCAGCAGCACGGAGCGGCCGGCCGGGTCCGTCCCGAGCGGGTAGCCGTGCTGCGGGGGCGCGAGCAGGGGCCCGGTCGCCTGCGTGACCGACAGGTCGTCGGGGTGGATGAACAGCGGTGCGGCCAGCGCCATCACGATGAAGCCGACCATCACCAGGACGCCGAACAGCCCGCTGGGCATCCGCAGCACCGTCAGCGCGAACCGCCCGGCCGGTGCGAGCCGCGAGGGTGCCTTCTCCTCGGCCGGTGTCGGGTCGGGCGTGCGCGGCGGCGTGTGCTCGGTCGTGCTCACTGTCGCCTCACCCTCGGGTCGAGCGCGCGGTACAGCAGGTCGGCGATCAGGTTGCACAGGATCACCGCGGCGCTGAACACGATGAACGTGCCCTCGAGCAGCTGCAGGTCCGGGATGCGCAGCGCGGTGAACGTGAGGTAGCCCAGCCCCGGCCAGGAGTAGACGACCTCGACGGTGATCGCGCCGCCGATCATCCCGCCGATCTGCAGGAAGATCACCGTCACCGACGGCAGCAGGGCGTTGGGTACGGCGTGGCGCCGGCGTACGACCTCGTCGCGGAGCCCCTTCGCCCGCGCGGTCAGCAGATAGGGGTTGCCGCGCTCGTCGATGATCGACGAGCGCATGATCGTCACGTACTGGGCGAAGATCACCGCGACCAGCGTCAGGCACGGCAGCACGAGGTGCCACGCGACGTCGGTGATGTGCGAAGCCGCGAGCCCCCCGGCGGTGTCGTGGGTCTGCATGCCACCCGCGGGGAAGATCGCCGGAATGCCGCCGACGGTGCCGCTGCCGAAGACCACCAGCAGGATCAGCCCCAGCCAGAACGTCGGGACCGACCACAGGGCCAGCGAGACCGCGCTCGCGCTGCGGTCGAGGACGCTGCCCGGGTGCCAGCCCGCCCGGATCCCCAGCCACATCCCCAGCCAGATGGAGATCAGCGTCGAGGTGCCCATCAGCAGCAGCGTGGGCCAGAGGCGGTCGGCGATCAGCGTCGACACCGGCTGGTGGTACTCGTAGGAGTAGCCGAGGTCGCCCTTGAGCGTGTGCCCGACGAAGGTCAGGAACCTCTCCCACAGCGGCTTGTCGAGCCCGAGGTCGTGGCGCAGGTGGTTCATCTGGGCGTCCGACGTCGGCCGGCCCCGGGTCAGCGCGGACACGGGGTCGGACGGCATCAGGCTGAAGATGACGAAGCCGGCGACCAGCAGCATCACGAAGCTGACGATCGCGGCCCCGACCTTGCGAGCCAGGTAGCTCCAGAAGTCCGACCGCTCGGGCCCCTCCTCGGGGCCCGAGACGGCCGGTGCTTCCAGCTGGATGCCGGTGCTCAACGACTTCCCATCCGCCGGCTCACTCGCGCTCGGCCGCGGTACGTCGGCGCATCACGAACACGCCGACACCGATCAGGACGACCACCAGGACACCGAGACCGATCCACTTGAAGGCGTTGGAGCTCTGCTCGCTCGCCTTCTCGCTGGCCGTCGCCGCACCGGCCACCGGCTTGGCCTTCCACCAGCTGGCGAACCCGTGCTGCAGCGGGTAGAACCCGTCGGACTGCTGGGAGCCCTGCAGGTAGTCGGTCACCTGGTCGGTCCGCAGCGCGTCGAGCCCGTTCTTGTAGAACAGGATCAGGTCCGCGTTGCCGGCGTACAGGATGCTCTGCATCTTCGCGATCGTCGCCGCTCGCGCCTGGGCGTCGAACTGCGTCTGCTGCTTCTGGTACAGCCGGTCGTACTTCTTGTCGCAGAAGAACGCGTCGGTGTTGCCGTTCGACCCGTTGTCCTCGGGCAGGGTCCCGCAGGTCTGGATGGAGAGCAGGTACGTCGGGTCCGGACCCGTGCTCCACCCGTCCATGAGGATGTCCCAGTCGCCCTTGGCCAGGTTGTTGTTCAGCTGGTCGAAGCTCATCGAGTTCACGGTGAGCTTGATCCCGATGTCGCTCATCCACTCCTTGAGGTACGGCGCGATCGCGGCGTCGGTCGCGTCGTCGGAGTGGATGCCCAGCCGGAACTCCAGCGGCTTGCCGTCCGGCGACACCCGCACGCCGTTCGACCCCATCTTGTAGCCGGCGTCGTCGAGCACCTGCTTGGCCTTGCTCGGGTCGTAGTCCAGCGCCTCGGAGGCCGAGGGCTTCCAGAAGAACTGTGGGTAGCCGGGCGGCAGGTAGCCGGCCCCCACGACCCCGTTGCCACCGAGCACCTTGTCGACGAGCTCGGGCCGGTTGATCCCGAGCGCGATCGCCTGCCGCACCCGGATGTCCTTCAGGATCGGGTTGCCCGTGCCCAACGGCTTCCCGCTCCTGGTCTGGGCACCGGGGTTGATCTCGATGGCCGTCCAGCCGCTGGACTGCGTCTGGTACGTCATCACGTTCGACCGGCTCGACATCGCCCGGAACTGCACCGGCGTCAGGCCGCCGACCTGGTCGAGCACGCCACTGGTCAGCGCAGCCGCCTGGGCGTCGCTGTTGGAGTAGTAGTTGGTGACGACCTTGTCGTAGTGCGGCGCCCCGAGGAAGAAGCCCTTGTTCGCGGTCATCTCGGCGAACTGGTTGGTCTTGAAGCCGGTCAGGGTGAACGGGCCGTAGCCGACGACGGGCATGTCCATGTTCCGGTAGTTCTTCAGCCCGGAGACGTGGTCCTTCCAGATGTGCTCGGGCACGATCGGGATGCCGGAGACCGGGACGCTCAGGTAGAGCATGTTGGCCTGCGGCTTCTTGGTCGTGATCACCAGCGTCGTGTCGTTCGGCGCGGTGACGGACTTGAAGTTCTCCACCAACGAGCCGTTCGAGGTCGCCGCCACGGCGTTGTGCATGATCAGGTTGAAGGTCCAGGCCGCGTCCTCGGCGGTCAGCGGCTGGCCGTCCGACCACTTCAGCCCGGAGTGGATCGTGAACGTCCAGGTGAGCTTGTCCGACGAGGTCGTCCACTTGTCCGCGAGGTACGGGATGGGCTCGCCGTTGTCGTCGAGCATGGTCAGCGACGGGTAGATCGCGCCGATCACGTTGAGCTCACCGTCGTAGTAGCTCAGGAACGGGTTGAACGTCGTCATCTGCGTGTCGGCGGGCACGGTCAGCGTGGTCGAGTCCGAGCCCGCGGCCTGTGCGCTCGTGCCGGCGAGCTGACCGGCCATCAGGGTGGCGCCGGCCAGAGCCGCGACCGCGAGCGCCGCCACCCTCCGTCGGCGATTCGGGCGGCGCCGGCCACCTCGCGTGGGCCCTGCCGTGAACGTCATGGGTGACTCCTTTCTGACCGGGACCGTTCACCGTCGACGGTCCGGATGAGGTCCGCCACGCGCCGCGGGGCCGGCGGTGGCGTGCGTTCCCCGAGAAAGAGCTCCCCGTCCGGCCCCAGCAGCACCTCGGGTGCCGCGGGCCGGCCGTTGTACCGAGACGAGAAGGAGGCGGCGTAGGCACCGGCCTCGTGCAGGACGACGAGGTCGCCCCGCCGCAGGGTCGGCAGCCGGTGGACACCGAACGTGTCGGTGGACTCGCAGACCGCGCCCTGGACGAGCACGTGGCCGGTGGCGACCTCGCCGCCACCGGGGCCGCCGTCACCCGGGTCGCGGAGCGCCGAGACCGGGTGCCGGACGCCGTACAGGGCCGGGCGGATCAGCTCGGTCATGCCCACGTCCAGGACGACCTGGCGCTGGTCGCCGCGCTGCCGGGTGTGCAGCACTCCGGCCACCAGCCAGCCCGCCGCACCGACCACGACGCGGCCGGGCTCGATCGCGGCGGTCCCGGGCAGGGTGAGACCCGCCCGGTCCAGCGCGTCGGCCAGGGCGGCCGCGAAGTCGGCCGGCGCCGGATCCGCGCCGTACGCCGGGAAGCCGCCGCCGAAGTCGACGACGTCCGGCGTGCCCGCCCCGGCGTACACCGCGCGGACGCGGTCGAGCAGGGCGACGGCGCGGCAGCCGGCGACGGCCCACGCCTGGACGTCCCGCAACAGCGAGCCCATGTGCACGTGGACCCCGAGGAGACGGAGTCCCCCCTGCCAGACCGGGAGGGCCGCGAGCGCCTCGAGGTCGTCGGCGCTGAGGCCGAACTTGCTCGCCGCCAGGCCCACGGCCAGGACGGCCGCGGTCTCGGGCTGGACGTCCGGGTTCAGCCGCAGCAGCACCGGCAGGTCGACGTCGACGCCGCTCTCGTCGCGCCTCATCCGGTGCAGCTCGGCGAGGCGGTCGAGCTCGTCGGCCGACTCCACGGCGACCCAGCGCAGCGGCGCTCCCGACGCGGCGGCGTCGACGACGGCGAGCAGGTCGGCGTCGGTCTTGCCGACGCCCTCGAACGTCGTCCGGTCCGCCGGCACGCCGGCGGCCCGGGCGGTCGCCCACTCCCCGCCGGAGACCACGTTGGCGCCCCAGCCGCGGCCGGCCAGCAGCTCGACGACGGCGGGCAGGTCGTTGGCCTTGAGGGAGTACTGGTGCACCCACGGGCTCGGGAACGCCTCCTCGACGGCCTCCGCGGCCCGGTGCACCGCGGCGACGTCGACGACGTACAGCGGGGTGCCGAAGACCTCCGCGGCGTCAGCCAGCCGCTCCCGGAGCACGGGGTCGGGGGCGTCCTCGCCGCGCTCGACCGACCCGGCGTACGGGGAGGACGAGCTCGCGTCGGTCGTCACGCGCCGCAGTACAGCACCATTCAGAACTCACGGTCAACGCTCTCCCGTGAATGAAATGAATCAGATACGCTCCCGGCCATGGTGTCGGACCGGGCGGCGTCTCTCGGGGTCGCCGAGCGGGTACGCCGCAGCCTCGGTGACCTCAGCCGGTCCGAGCGCAAGGTCGCCCGGGCGCTGCTCTCGGGGCCGCCCACCACCGGCCTGGAGTCGGTCAGCCAGCTGGCGACGCACGCGGAGGTGAGCGGCCCGACCGTGAGCAGGTTCGTGGCCCGGCTCGGGTTCGAGAACTACGCCGCGTTCCAGCAGGCCCTGCGCGAGGACCTCTCGGCGCGGGTGCTGTCGCCGGTGGAGGTGTACCGCAGCCACGTCGCCGACTCCGAGGACACCACGCTCGGCCGGGCGGGGAGCGTCCTGGCCGACGCGGTCACCGGGACCCTGGCACAGCTCAGCCCCCCCGACTTCGAGCGCGCGGCCGCGATGCTCGCCGACGACCGGCACCGGGTGATCATGTCCGGCGGGTGGACGAGCCACCTGCTGGCCGCGCTCCTCACCTCGCAGGTGCGGCCGTTCCGCTCCGGCGTCCAGCACGTGCCGTCGCTGGCCTCGGAGCGGACCGCGGCACTGGCGGACCTGTCCCGCGGCGACACGGTCGTGCTGTTCGACTTCCGCCGCTACGAGCTCGACACCTACGAGTTCGCGGTGCTGGCACACGAGCGCGGCGGACGCCTCGTCCTGGTCACCGACCCCTGGCTGTCCCCCATCGCCGACCTCGCCGACGCCGTACTTCCGGCCCAGATCGACGGGCCGGCGCCGTTCGAGAACATGACCCCCACCGTCGCGCTGGTGGAGACGCTCGCGACCGACGTCGCGCACCGGCTCGCCGCCGCCGGGGACGCGCGCCTCGACCGCTACGGCGCGATCGCCAACCAGTGGGTCCGGACCTACGGCGCTGCCCTGGACGAGACCGGGATCCCCGAGCCCGCGGACCCGCCCGCGAGGAAGACGAAGCACACGAAGGAAAGGAAGCGATGACGGACACACCCGTGCACGTCGCCCACGTCGGACTCGGTGCCATCGGACGAGAGGTGGTGCGACTCGTGCTCCGTCGCGAGGACCTCCGGCTGGTCGCGGCGTGCGACATCGACCCCGCCCTCGCGGGTATCGAGTATCGGCTCGGTCCTCGACGAGGAGGCCACGACGCCCGAAGGGAGCGTGGCGGTGGTCGAGAGCCTCGCCGGCGTCGGAGGGACGCCGGGCCTCGTGGTCACGCACACGACGTCCTCCTCGCTCCCCCGGTGCCTGCCCGAGCTGCTCGCCGCGGTGGAGGCCGGGGCCCACGTCGTGTCCTCGTGCGAGGAGCTGTCGTACCCGTGGGTGCAGGCGCCCGACGAGGCCGCCCGTCTCGACGAGGCGGCACGCGCCGCGGGGGTGGCCGTGGTCGGGACGGGCGTCAACCCGGGCTTCGCCATGGACTACCTGCCCGTGGTGCTCTCGGGTGCGGCCAAGCGGGTCGACTCGGTGCGCGTGCACCGGGTGCAGGACGCCGGCGTACGCCGCAAGCCGCTCCAGGCCAAGGTCGGCGCCGGGATCACCGCCGAGGAGTTCCAGCGACGTGTCGCAGCCGGCTCGATGGGTCATGTCGGCCTGACGGAGTCGGCGCAGGCCGTCGCCGCGGCGCTGGGCTGGGACGCCGCCGACACGACGGAGACCATCGAGCCGGTGGTTGCCGACGTGGCCACGCCGTCGGCCTTCGGCACCATCGAGCCCGGGCAGATCTCCGGCATCGACCAGGTCGCGGTCGTGCGGGCCGGCGGCTCGGAGCGGGTGCGGCTCCACCTGCAGATGGCGGTCGGGATCGGTCCGTCGCAGGACGACGTGTGGCTCTCCGGCGAGCCCGACCTCCACCTCACGGTGCCGGGCGGGCTGCACGGCGACCTCGCCACCGCCGCCACCCTGGTGAACACGATCGGCAGCATCCGGCACGCCGAACCCGGGCTCCGGGTCATGAGCGAGCTGCGGCCGCCACGGCCGGCGGCATGAGACCGACGGTCGCGGTCACGCTCGGGTACGACCTGCCGCGCAACCCCGGCCAGCTCGGCGTCCGCGGGGCGATCCTGGAGACGCTGTCCGGGGCCGGCGCCTCCTTGCGGCTGCTCTCCGCGCTGGACCGGGTGCCGCTCGACGACGCCTTCTACGACGGCCTCGACGGGCTCGTCCTCCCGGGTGGCCCCGACCCCCATCCGTCACGGTGGGGCGAGCCGGTCCATCCGTCCACGAACATCGACGAGGCCCGCGACGCGTTGGAGTACGCCGTGCTGGCGGGCTGTCTCGAGCGCGGGATCCCGGTCCTCGGCGTGTGCCGCGGGCTGCAGCTGGCCAACGTCGCCCTCGGCGGGTCGCTGGTGCAGGACCTGCCACCGGGTCCGGTCGAGCACCGGGGTTCGGGTGACCGCACGGTGCTCGCCCATCGGCTACGGCTGCTGGTGGGCTCCCGGATGGCCGAGATCAGTGGCAGCACCGAGCTGTCCGCGAACAGCGCGCACCACCAGGCCGTCGGCCGCCTCGGCGAGCACCTCGTCGCCACCGCCTGGGCCGAGGACGGCTGCATCGAGGCGGTCGAGTGGGCGGGCGACGACCAGTGGCTGGTCGCGGTCCAGTACCACCCGGAGGACCTGCATCCGGCCGATCCGGCCCATCTCCGGCTGTTCACCACGTTCCTGGAGTCGGCGCGCAGCCACCGGGCCGCGCGGCGGCCGAGTGACCAGGAGCTCGACGAGAGGACCCCATGTACGACCTGATCGTCCGCGGCGGCCGCGTGCTCGACGGACGCGGCAGCGACGAGCGTGTCACCGACGTCGCGGTCTCCGGCGACCGGGTCGTCGCGGTCGGCGACCTGCCGGCCGACGAGCCGGCGGCGGCCGTGCTCGACGCGAGCGGCCTCGTCGTCTGTCCCGGCTTCGTCAACCCGCTGTCGCACTCCTACTTCTCGGTCCTCGAGGACGGGACGTCGCTCGGTGAGCTCGTCCAGGGCGTGACGACCCAGATCTTCGGCGAGGGCGAGTCGATGGGGCCGGTGCCGCCGGCTGCGCGCGACGCACTCGCGCGGGAGGCCGCGACGTACGGCGTGGAGGTGACGTGGACTCGCCTCTCGGAGTACCTCGACGCCGTCGAGCGGGCCGGGTGCACCCAGAACGTCGCCTCCCTCGTCGGCGCGGAGACGCTGCGCGTCCACGGGGTCGGGTACGACGACCGACCCGCCACCGACGCGGAGCTGGACACGATGCGGCAGATCCTCGACGAGGAGATGACGGACGGCGCCCTCGGCGTCGGGTCGTCGCTGATCTACGCACCCGGCAGCTACGCCGGCACCGAGGAGCTCGTCGCTCTCTGCGAGGTCGCCGGCCGCCACGCCGGCACGTACGCCTCGCACGTCCGGGACGAGGGAGCCGGGCTGCTGTCCGCGATCGACGAGCTGCTGGAGATCGTGCGTCGCTCCGGGGTGCACGGCGAGATGTGGCACCTCAAGGCCGCCGGCCAGCCGCAGTGGCCCCTGATGGAGCACGCCCTGGGCAAGCTCCAGGGCGCACGCGACGACGGCGTGCCGATCGGGGCGGACGTCTACCCCTACACCCGCAGCGGCACCGGCCTCGCCTCGACCGTCCCACCGCGGTGGCACGAGGGAGGCGCCGACGCCCTCTACGACCGCCTGGGCGACGCCGACGTACGCCGCGCGATCCGCGCCGACATGGTGGCGCTCGGGCGGTACGGCGACACCCCGAGCGCCGACGACGTGCTCCTGCTCCGGCTGAAGCACCCCGACAACGCCCGGTGGCAGGGGCACACCCTCGCCGAGATCGCCACCGCCCGCGACCAGGACCCCGTCGACACGGCCCTCGACCTGATCGCGACGGAGCGGACCTCGGTGTTCACCGCCTTCCACTCGATGAGCGAGGACAACCTGCGCCGCCAGCTGGCCGTCCCGTGGGTCGGCGTCTGCTCCGACGCAGCCTCGATCGCGCCGGCCGGCCGCAGCCTGGACTCCCCCACCCATCCTCGCGCGTACGGCTCGTTCGCCCGCGTCCTCGGCCACTACACGCGCGACCTCGGCGTGCTCACCCTGCCCGACGCCGTACGCCGGATGACCTCGCTGCCGGCCGCCACGTTCGGGCTGACCGACCGCGGCGTCCTCGAGCCCGGGTACGCCGCCGACCTCGTGGTGCTCGACCCGGACACGGTCGCCGACCACGCCACGTTCGCGGAGCCGCACCAGCTCTCGACCGGCGTCCGCGACGTCGTCGTGAACGGGGTCGTCGCCCTCCGCGACCACCGGCCCACCGGGGCCCGGCCGGGTCGCGCGCTGCGTCGCGGCCGCACCGCCTGAGTCGCCCGTGGCCGGCCGGTGCTCGAGCAGAGCCATTTCGTGACCGACCTGGGAACATGCCAGACGTCGATCCGGGTAACGAGGGGGAGGTGAGCGAGGTCGCCGGCGGTCCGCGCCCCTCCGTCGTCCTGGTGGACGACTCCCAGGAGGTCCGCTCGCTCGTGCGCAGGCGTCTGCAGTCGTCGGGTTTCGACGTCGTCGCCGAAGGCGCCGACGGTGACGAGGCGATCCTCCTCGCCTACCGGCACCAGCCCAACCTGCTTCTGCTCGACGCGTCGATGCCGAAGGTGGACGGCCTCGAGGCCCTGCCGGCGATCCTGGCACTGTCCCCGGCCACGCAGGTGGTGATGTTCACCGGCTTCGAGGAACGCGACCTCGCCGCACGGGCACGCCAGCTCGGGGCCGCGGACCTCGTCGAGAAGTCGATTCCCCTCGAAGATCTGCCGGCGCGCCTCTCGCGCTCGCTCGCAGGTGCGACCGCGGGGACGCACCCCACCGGCGGTCGCGGGTCACCGGCGACGGCCGAGCACGGCGACCGACCCGGGTTCCCCGAGGAGCAGGTCGCGTTCCTGCACGAGCAGGCGGTCCTGACCGAGCACGTGCAGCAGTTCCGCGACCTGTTCGACCGGGCCGAGATCGGGATGGCCACGCTGACCTCGACCGGCACCATCGTCCGGGCCAACCGCGCCCTCGCCAGCCTGATGGGAAGCACGCCCGCCGAGCTGGTGGGCGTCGACTACGGCCGGCTCACGGTGGGTGGCGGCGACGACCTGGACCGCCGGCTCGAGGACATCACCACCTTCGGCGAGGACCTCGCGACGTTCGAGCACCGCCTCCCGGTGCCCGCGGGCGAGGAACCCACGCGGACGGTGCGAGCCACGCTGGCCCCGATCCGCGACCTCAAGCGCCAGGTGCTCTACGTGTTCGCCCAGGTGCACGACGTCACCGCGCAGCGGACGATGGAGAGCGACCTGCGCCGGAGCGAGGAGAACTTCCGTCGGCTGGTGTCCGCCGTCGGCGAGTACGCCATCTTCCTGCTGGACGTGGACGGCACGGTGATCAGCTGGAACGCCGGCGCCGAGCGGATCAAGGGATACGCCGCGCACGAGATCGTCGGGCAGCCGTTCGAGGTCTTCTACCCCGCGGAGGACCTGGCCCTCGACCATCCCCAGCGCAACCTCGAGACCGCCCTCCGCGAGGGCAGCCACTCCGAGGAGGGGTGGCGGGTGCGCAAGGACGGCAGTCGGTTCTGGGCCAGCGTCACGATCAGCCCGGTGTACGACGACGCGGGCCGCCACGTGGGCTTCGCCAAGGTCACCCGCGACCGCACCGAGCAGCGCGACCACGAGGAGGAGCGACGGCGCTTCCTGGACCAGCGGGTCCATCTGCTGGCCGTCACGGCGCACGAGCTGCGCAACCCCACGGCCGTGATCGACGGATCCGCCGGCGCCCTCCGCGCCCAGTGGGACGAGCTGTCCGTCGCGGAGCGTGACGAGCTGCTCGAGGGCATCCGCGGCAGCGCCGGCCGGCTCCGCCGGCTGGCCGCCGACCTCGGCACCGCCTCGCGCGTGTACGGCGACATCCTGCACCTGCACCCCGAGGGCCTCTCCCTGACCGTCGTGGTGAACGACGCGAGACAACGCGGGCTGGCGGCCGGGTTCGAGGGGCAGATCCTCGTGGACATCCGGCAGGAGACGGTGCTGCAGGCCGATGCGGTGCGCCTCGGCCAGGCCCTGGACAACCTGGTCGACAACGCCGTGCGCCACGGCTCGCCGCCGATCCACCTCGTCGGGCTCGTCGACGCCGCGCAGGTGCGGATCCGCGTCTCCGACGCCGGCACCGGCGTACCCGCTGAGCTGGTGCCGCACCTGTTCGAGCGCTTCGCGATCGCCGGACCGTCCGGCGCGACCGGGCTCGGGCTCTACCTCGTGCGCGAGATCGCCCGCGGCCACGGGGGCGACGCGGAATACCACCCCGCCGCCGGCGACGCACCGCACGCGTTCGAGCTGTCGCTGCCCCTCCGCGCGTCCTGAGGACGGCCGTCCGGGCGGGCGGCCCCCACCGTGGTGAGGGCCGCCCCGATCGTGCTGTGTCGGATGAGGTGTCCGGTGTGCGAGGACCTACGTGACGCGCGCTCCGGCAACGCGTGTCTGTCGTTGCGCCAGAGCCGCCTTGTGGCTCAGCCGCTCGGCCCGGGCCGCTGCCTGCTCCGCCTGGCGGGTCAGACGACGTGCGCGAACCAGTCGAGACCGTCTCCGTCGCTGCTCGGCCTCCGCGACGCGGGCAACGATCAGATAGTGGGCAAGAGTCTCGTGGTCAAGGTTCAAAGGGCGGTACCTCTCGTTTCTCTCGGTGATGGGGCAGGTGTGACTGCGGGCGCAGCCACGGCGAGGCCCGCCCGCGGCGGGCGAGCCCCACGACCATGCCGGTCGGCCGACGGCTCGGACCGGAGGAATTGAAATTCGAATTGAAATCTGATATGCTGGTGATAATTGCGCTGGATATCCGAGTTGATCACCACCCTCGAACATTACAGATATCCGCGAATCTCGTCCAGCCCCTTTTCTCCGAGGGCCTCTGTGTTGCCGGTGCACCGTGCGCGCGCAGACGAAAGGACCGGCCGCTGAAGACGCGGCCGGCCCTCCTGGGAGACGTCAGTCGGACAGTCGCTCGCCGGTGTCGGTGTCGAACACGTGCACGTTCCGCGGGTCCGTCGTGACGTGGATGACCTCGCCCTTCTGCACCGAGTTGCGGTCGCTCACCCGCACGACGATGTTGTGCGGCGTGCCCTCGACGTCGGACGTGCCGTAGACGAACGCGTCGGCACCGAGCTCCTCGACCACGGTGACGTCGACCGGCAGCCCACCCTGCTCCGCCGAGACGATGCGCCAGGCCTCGGGACGGACCCCGACGGTGATGTTGCCCGCCATCCGGCGCTCGGACGCCGGGTCGACCGGCACGACGTACTTGCCGACCTTGGCCTTCCCGTCCACGACGGTGGCCTCCATCAGGTTCATCTGCGGTGAGCCGATGAAACCGGCGACGAAGAGGTTGGTCGGACGGTCGTAGAGGTTCAGGGGCGAGTCGACCTGCTGGAGCACGCCGAGGTTCATCACCGCGACCCGGTCACCCATCGTCATCGCCTCGATCTGGTCGTGCGTGACGTAGACCGTGGTGACCCCGAGGTCGGACTGCAGCCGCGCGATGTCCGTGCGCGTCTGGACCCGCATCTTGGCGTCGAGGTTCGACAGCGGCTCGTCCATGCAGAAGACCTGCGGGTTGCGCACGATCGCGCGGCCCATCGCCACCCGCTGCCGCTGGCCGCCGGACAGCGCCTTGGGCTTGCGCTTGAGGAACTCGCTCAGCCCGAGCAGCTTCGCCGCGTCCTCGACCCGCTGCTGGCGCTCCGCCGCCGGCACCTTGGCCATCTTCAGCGCGAAACCCATGTTCTCCGCCACGGTCATGTGCGGGTAGAGGGCGTAGTTCTGGAACACCATCGCGATGTCCCGGTTCTTCGGCGGCACCTGGGTGACGTCACGGTCGCCGATCAGGATCCGGCCCTCGTCGACCTCCTCCAGGCCGGCGAGCATCCGGAGGGTCGTCGACTTGCCGCAGCCGGAGGGGCCGACGAGCACCATGAACTCGCCGTCGTGGATCTCGAGGTCGAGCCCCGCAACCGCGGGTGCGTCCGTGCCGGCGTACCAGCGTTGGGCCTGCTCGAAGGTCACTGTGGACATGGGGTACTGCTCCCTTCACCGGCAGGTACGTGCCGGACGATCCGTTGTGAATGGGTGCCGCTCACCCTAGAGGGCAGGAGCCGGACAGTCACGAGACAGCCGTCAGGGATCCACCGGCCTTCCGGCGGGCTCGACGAACCGGGCTCCGTCACCGGCGGAGGCATAGCCGGCGAGAGCCACCTCGAGCGCCCGGAGACCGTCCTCCCCGGAGGCACCGGGCGGGAGCAGGTGTCCTGCCCGCACCGAGGCGCAGAAGCTCTCGATCATCGCCGCGTCCGGGTCCTCGCCGAAGCCGGCGAGCCGGAGCCCGGCACCGGTCCGGGCGCTCACGATCCGCACCGACTCGGCGAGGTCGTCGAGGTCGACGGAGCCGGCCGTGCCCACCAGCCGGAGGAAGAAGTCGTAGTCCCACGGGTTGTCCGCCGGCACCGACCAGCTCGGGTCCAGGCTCGCGACGGCGCCGGAGTCGAGGACCAGCGACACCAGTGCGCAGTCCTCCACCGCGATCTCCCAGAGCAGGCTGCCGGTCTCCGCCGCGACCCGCGTGACCTCACGTCCGGTCAGGTGCCGCACCAGGTCGACGAGGTGCACGGAGTGGTCGATCAGCGCTCCTCCTCCCGCCTGCCCGGCGTCGGTGATCCACGCCGGGTAGTGCGGCGGCAGGGGCGGCCGACCCCGGTTCCCCGCGCGCACCCCGACGACGTCGCCGAGCGTGCCCGCGTCGAGCGCCTCCTTGGCCGTGCGCACGTGCGGAAGGAACCGGGACACGAACGCGGTGTGGAGCTGGACGCCGGCGTCGCGGCAGGCGTCGACCATGGCCCGGGCGTCGTCGACCGTGGTCGCCAGCGGCTTCTCCGCCAGCACGTGGCTCCCCGCGGCCGCCGCGGCCTCGACGTGCACGCGGTGCCGCGAGGTCGGGCTGCACACGACCACGGCATCGAGCTCGCGCTCGGCGAGCAGCCCCTCGAGGTCGCCGGTGTACGGCGCACCGAAGTCGTCGGCCACCGAGCGCCCGAGCGCCTCGTCCTCGTCGAAGACGGCCGCCAGCCGGGCGGAACCGGACGCCGAGAGCGCCCGCGCGTAGGACCAGGCATGGGGGCGGTGCGCACATCCCACGATCGCGACCTCCAGCGGCCGGTCGTCGAGCGAGGTCACGGTCCCTCCCAGGTGGTCAGGTCGACCGGCTCGCCGGTGCGCACGGAGTGCAGGGCGGCCAGAGCCGTGCGCGTCGCGGCGACGCCGTCCGAGACGGGCACGGGCGCCGGACCGCCGGACCGCACCGCGTCGACGAAGGCGGCGATCTCACGGGCGTAGCCGCGCTCGCCCAGCGGGTCCAGCCAGGTGACGCCACCGTCGGCGAGATGGATCACGCCCCCGTTGATCGAGTCGTAGCTCCAGTCGATGCGGCCGTCCACGCCGGTGATCTCGACGACCGCCTTGAACCCCCGGGGAGCCGGGTGCGCCCAGCTGGACTCCACCTGGCCCAGGGCGCCGTTGGCATAGCGAACGGTCGCGACGCCGTACGTCGACGGCCCGACGGGACTGTCCGCGGCGACCGCGTGCACCCGCACGGCCGGGCTGCCGATGACCCAGGCGAGGTAGTCGAAGCTGTGGACCGAGAGGTCGAGCAACGGGCCCCCCGACTCCTCCGGCCGCCCGAGCCAGCCGCCCTCGCTCCACCCCGGGAGCGACGTGGTCAGGGAGTGCACCATCATCGCGACCTCGCCGACGTGGCCGGCCCGGACCAGGTCCCAGGCCGCACGGTGGTCGGGCTCGAAGCGGCTGACGTGGCCGATCATCACCACCCCGGCGCCGGTCTCCGCGGCCCGTTCGATCCGCCGCGCGTCGGCCAGCGTCAGCGCCACCGGCTTCTCGCAGAGCACGTGCCGGCCCGCGTCGACCGCGCGGACGGTGAGGTCGGCGTGGCTCCGAGGCGGCGTGCAGACGCTGACGACGTCGACGTCGAGCGCCAGGACCTCGTCGAGGTCGGAGCAGGCCCGCGCGCCCACCGTCGCGGCGAGCTGCTCGGCCTTGGCCGTGTTCGTGTCGGCGACGGCCACCACCTCGGCGCCCGGCGTCGCCGTGTAGGCCCGCACGTGGCAGCCGGCGATCAGGCCGGCGCCCACCACGCCGACGCGCAACCTCTCACCCATCCGCGGACCTGCTCGGCCCCGACCCCGTGACACCCGTGCCCGGGACCTCATGGTGCAGGTCGGGACCGAACAGGCTGAAGGCGACGAGCGGCTCGGTGCCGGTGCAGCGCACCTCGTGCGGTCGCACGGCGACCTCGTGGGACACCACCAGCTCGTCGAGTGCGTGGTCCCCGCCGCGCACCGTGTGGCCGGCGAACGTCCCCTCGCCGGCCCAGACGAAGACGGAGTGGACACCCGGCTCGGTCACCGTGGCGCTCGCGCCCGGCTGGAGCGTCAGCCGCTTGCCGCAGAACTTCGCCGAGCCGTGGAACACCCAGGACTCCTCGACCCCGTCGCCGGTCGCGAGGGCTGTGGGCCGCGGGCTCAGGTGGTGGTGCTCGTAGAAGTGGGGGTCGCCGTTCTCCGCCCAGTCCACGAAGCGGAGCGGGAACCGCTCGCCCTCGGCCTCGCGGTCCTGCGGGCGGACGTCCTTGAACAGCAGGTCCTTGCTGATGATCCGGCCGGCGTTCAGGGCCTGGAACATCGCCAGCACGTCGGAGTCCTCCTGGAGCTCGAGCGTCAGCGCCGTCCCGGGCGCGTGCAGCACGCCCGACGGGATCAGGAACCCCTCACCGGGCACCTGGAGCTCGGCGCGGGAGTGTCGCAGGATCAGGTCGCTGTCCCAGTCCACGAGGTAGGGCAGCAGCACGTCGTGCGCCTCCTGCTCGGCGATCCACGGGTGGACACCGAGGAAGGACTCCGGGTGCGCGCCCGGGTCCACCGGCAGGAAGTGGTAGGCCTCGTCCTTGGAGCGCTGCCCGACCAGCGCGGCGTACTCCTGGGGCGGGTGGACGTGGAACGGCAGCCGGTGGGAGTAGTCGAAGATCTTCGCCAGCCGACCCAGGCCGCCGGGGTGGGCGGCGGCGTACTGCTCGCCCATCAGCAGGTCGCCCGCGTCGCGCACGACGTCGGCGAGCAGCAGCCGGTCGCCCTCGACGACGACGGCGCTCAGGCCCTCGTCGGGCGGCCCGACCCGGTTGTCGGCCCGCGTGGTCGAGGCCAGCCACCGCTCGCAGATCTCGCCGCGCTCCCCCACGTCGTACGCCGACTCCGGCAGCCCGAGCCGCCGGCCCGCGGGCAGGAAGTCGCGAGCGACGAACGCCGGCTCGAGCCGGAGCACGCCGCCCTGGTCGCCGAGCAGGGCCTCGACCCGCTCGCGGACCGACGCCGTCGTCACCTCCCTCATCCCTTGAGGCCGGTGAGCGCGATGCCCTTGATGAACCGGCGCTGGAAGATCGCGAAGATCAGCACCATCGGGAGCGTGGATATCACCGACCCCGCGAACAGCAGGTTCCACGACGTCTGGTTCTTCACCACGAACAGCGCGAGTCCCAGCGGCGCCGTGTACCGGTCCGGGCTCGAGATGATGATCAGCGGCCAGAGGAAGTCCTCCCACGCCGCCTGGAACGTGAAGATCGCCGACGCGGCCAGCGCCGGACCGCACAGCGGCACGACGATCGACCAGAAGATCCGGAACTCCCCCGCGCCGTCGATCCGGGCCGCCTGGAGCAGGTCGTCGGGGATGCTCATCATGTACTGGCGCAGCAGGAAGATGCCGAAGGCGCTCACCGTGCCCGGCATGATCAGGCCCCAGTAGGAGTCCAGCCAGCCGTGGCCGCCGTTGCCGAGGAGGTCGTTGCCGCCGAACAGCGGGATGTGCTTGGTGATGATGTAGTTCGGGATCAGGGTGACCTGGCCGGGGACCATCATCGTGGCGAGGAACACCATGAAGATCACGTTGCGGCCCGGGAAGTCCCGCTTGGCGAACACGTAGGCGGCCAACGCGTTGAAGAAGGTCTGCAGCACCGTCACCGACGTCGCCACGAACGCGCTGTTGGCGAACCAGCGCCAGTCACCGGTGCCCTGGCCGCGCTGGGCGGTGGTGAGGTGACCGAGGTTGAGGAACTGCCGGTAGCCGGTGGCCGTGGCGTTGTGGGGGATCCAGTGGGGCGTGCCCGGAGAAGATCTCGCCGAGGTTCTGGAACGACGCGCTCACCAGCCACGCGAACGGCGCCATGAACACGATCGCCCCGAAGACCAGGATCAGGTAGACCAGCCAGCGGCCGAAGCTCCACTCCGCCTTCTGACCCCGCCGCCGCGTGCTCCGACGGCTCCGTTGTCCCGGAGCCAGCAGGACGTTCCCGGCCTCGCGCTCGGTCTCCTCGTACGTCGTCACAGGTCGGCCCTCCGGTAGAGGCGCAGCTGGACCAACGTGACCACGAACAGCAGCGCGAACAGGCCGAACGCGAGCGTGCTCGCGTAGCCGAACTCGTAGAACTTGAACGCCGCCTGGTAGATGAAGAAGACCATCGTGGTGGTTTTGTCGACGGGTCCGCCGTTGGTCATGATGAAGATCTGGGTGAAGACCTGGAACGACCCGATGATGCCCATCACCAGCAGGAAGAGCGTGGTCGGGCGCAGCATCGGGATGGTGATCTGGCGCAGCCGCGCGATCGGTCCGGCGCCGTCGATCTTGGCCGCCTCGTACAGCTCCTCGGGGATGGACTGGAGCCCGGCCAGGTAGACGACCATGGAGAACCCGCTGCTCATCCACACCGTCATCAGGATCACGGCGGGCATGGCGAGGTTCTGGTCCGACAGCCACAGCAGCGGCTGGTCGATCAGGTGCGCCTTCAGCAGGTAGTAGTTGAAGAGCCCGAAGTCACCGTTGTAGAGCCACTTCCAGAGGATGGACGCGGCGACCAACGGGGTGACCACGGGCAGGTAGTACAGCGTCCGGAACAGGCCCGCGGAACCGGATCGGCTGGTTGAGCAGCAGCGCCAGCGCGAGCCCGACGAGCATGCCGAGCGGCACCGAGCCGCCGGTGTAGTAGACGGTGTTGACGATGGACGTGCGGTAGTCCTTGTCGTGGATCATGTCCTTGTAGTTGTCGCAGGCCGACGTACGGCTTGTACGGCTGGATCGCGCTCCACTCGTGGAACGTCAGGTAGAACGCGAAGATCAGCGCGGCCACGGTGAACACCGAGAAGATGATCAGCCCCGGGGCCAGGAAGACGTACGCCGACCACTCGCGGCGCGCCCGGCGACATCGTGACCCGGGCACCGCGACGGGGCCGCGGGCGCTGGGACCCGGCCTTGAGGGTGCGTCCCGCCTGCTGCCGTGCGGGATCGTCTCTGTGGTCGCCACGCTGTCACTCTCCCGATCGTGCGGCGGTCGTGCCGACGGCCCGGGCGGAGGAGGGTCCCGCCCGGGCCGTCGCGCGTCAGGAACACTGCTCGATCCTGCAGCTCTCCGTGCTCAGTGCGCCAGGATCTGCTCCGCCTTCTGCTTGGCGTTGGCGAGGGCCTGGTCGGCGGTCTGGTCCCCGTAGAAGGCCTTGCCGAGCTCGATGTTGAGCTGCTCCTCGATCCGGGGGAACTTCGGGTTCGAGACCGTGCTGGCCACGCCGCACTTCATCAGCTCGGCGAAGCCCTTGAGGACGGGCTTGGTCTTGGCCAGGTCGGGCGAGTCGAGCAGCGACTTCAGCGGCGGGAGCTCGGTGCCGTTCGCGGACTTGTAGGTCCAGTTGGCGAGGTTCTGCGGCTGTCGAGAGGTACTCGATCCACAGCCAGGCGGCGTCGGGGTTCTTGCTGTTCGCCAGCAGGATCAGCGAGTCGCCGGCGATGGTGGTCTTGCAGCCCGGCGGGACCGTCCGGGCAGCGGCGCCGTCGACCAGTCGTCGTCGATCTTCGGGTTCTCCGAGTGCAGGGTGCCGGCCAGCCAGGACCCGGCCATGTACATGGCCACCTGACCCTGGGCGAAGGCGACCCGGCCGTCGTAGGAGTTGGAGTTCAGGTAGTCCTTGGGCGAGTACTTCGCGAGGTTGACGTAGAAGTTGGCCGCCTGCTGGGCCTCGGGGCTGTCGAAGGTGACGTCCTTGCCGTCCGCGCTGAGCAGGTCGCCGCCCGCCTGGTAGAGCCAGGGGTACCAGTAGTACGCCGCCTCGGGGGCGAACACCTCGTAGCCGTACTGCTTCTTCGCCGGGTCGGTGAGCTTCTCGGCATCGGCCTGGAACTCGTCCCACGTCGTCGGCGGACCGTCGATGCCGGCGGCCGCGAAGAGGTCCTTGCGGTAGAACAGGCCGGTCGACTCGCCGTCGATCGGCAGGCCCCACATGTGGTTGTCGTAGGTGACGAAGGTCTTGAAGGCGTCGACGTAGTCGTCGGGCTTCACGATGCTGCTGCGGCGAGATGTAGTTGTCGAGGTTCACCAGGGCGCCGCGCGAGGCGAAGTCGGAGGTGCTGCTCGCGTCGACGTAGGCGACGTCCGGGCGGGTTGCCGCCGGCGATCTGGGTGGTCAGCTTCTCGCTCGCGTTGTCGGCGCTGACGTTCTGGAACTTGATGGTGATGTTGGGGTGCAGCTTGTGGAAGTCGGCCGCCATCTTCTTCATCGTCGGGTCGCTGCCGACCCAGGACGAGAAGGTGACGGTGGCCGGGGAGGTCGGGTCCTTGACCGGCCCTTGCCCCTTGCCCGCGTTCGTGTGCCGGCGGCTTGCTGCCGGAGCAGGCGACCAGCGCCGTGCTCAGGCCGAGCACCGCGACCATCAGGGCACTTCTGGAGACTTTGTGACTTCCCACGGCAGGTCCCCTTGATCGAGTCGCGACCGCGTCACCGGCGCGACATGCAAATCGTTTGGCTTGCCCGGAAGCATCGCCCGACGCTTCCCCCTTGTCAAGGGACCCCGCCGTAACGTTTTCGCACGAGGAGCATCAACCGACGCGCGATCTCGTCGCCGAGGGTGGTACCCCGAAGTGGGCGCGGTACGCCCGCCCGAAGTACGACGGGTCGTGGAAGCCGGCCGCGTGGCAGACCTCGGTGACACCGAGCTCGGTCGACTCCAGCAGGGCCTGCGCGAACCGCAGCCGCCGGCGTCTTCAGGTAGGTCTGGAACGTCTCGCCGGTGGCCCGCCGGAACTGCTCGCTGAACCAGTGCGGCGACAGGTGCGCGACCGCGGCCACCTGGGCCAGCGTGAGCGGCTCGCGGAAGTGCTGCTCGACGTACCGCAGTGCGCGTCGGAGGTGCGCCGGTGGGCCCGAGCCCTCACGGTCGTCGGCGGCCGCGGGTTCGTCGACCGAGCTCCGCGCCAGCTCCACGATGACCGCACGCAGGGCCGACTCCACCAGGACCTCCCACCCCGGAGCGCGCCGTCGGCTCTCGTCACGGATCCGCCGCACGTCCTCGGCCACGGCCGGCAGCGCGTCCGTCGCCCAGGGCAGGCCGACCGCGCCCACCGGCACCACCGACTCCAGGGTCTGCTCCACCAGGTCGGGGTGGACGACGGCGTTCAGCATCACCAGAGGCCGGTCGCCGACGGGCTCGATGGCATGGAAGTCGGCCGGGGACAGCAGGAACACGCTGCCGGCCGCGACCGTCCGCGCGACGCCGTTGACGACGTGGGTGGCCCGGCCGTCGAGGACGTGCCCGAGCTCGTAGTAGTCGTGCCAGTGCACGTCGACGGACGCCAGCCGGGGAACCTGCACGGCGAAGGAGCGGGGCCGGCCCGGCCGCGAGCCCGCCGGGTCGGCCGCGATCAGGTCGTCGATGCCGAACCGCTCGATGTCGGCCCACACCCGGGCGACCTCCTGGGTCGGGACACGGAGCCCGGGCAACAAATCGATTTGTGGGCCGGGATTGGCTACCATACGGACGCCCGACGGCGCGGTCAATCGCCCCTTCGGGTGCCGGTGCGGGATCATCGCCCCGGTCCCGGAGTCGATCGACCGGGACACACACAGAACGGCGGGACATGGCCGCGAAGAGACCGACGACCACCGGCAGGAGTGCTGGCACGAGCACCCGGGACAACGGCGCTCCGGAGCAGACCCGGGTCACGATCAACCACGTGGCGGCGCTCGCGGGTGTCAGCCCGACGACGGTCTCGCACGTGCTGTCCGGCAAGCGGCTGGTCGCGGAGGAGACGCGCGGCGCCGTGCACGAGGCGATCAAGCGGCTCGGCTACCGGCCGAACTACGTCGCCCGCTCGCTGCGCACGCGGCGCTCGCACATGATCGCGGTGGTGGTGCCCGACATCACCAACACGTTCTACAGCGTGCTGACCCGCGGGCTCGCGGACACCCTCTACGACAAGGGCTACGGCACGTACGTCTGCAACACCGACGGGCTCCTGGACCGGGAGTCGTCGTTCCTCGACGACGTGTTCGACCGGGGTGCCGACGGCATCGTCCTCGCGGCCGTCGACGCCGCGTCGGCGGGCGCCCTCACCCCGGCCGAGATGGGGGTGCCGGTGGTGTGCGTGGGCCAGCGGCTGGACCACCCGCGGGTCGACGTCGTGACCGTGGACGACGAGCACGGCTCCTACGAGGTCACCCGCCACCTGCTCACCCGCAAGCCCCGTCGGGTGGCGATGATCCAGGGCCCGAGCACGAGTGGCTCGGCGCGCGTCGCCGGGTTCACCCGGGCCGTGGCCGAGGCCGGCCGGACGATCGACCCGACCCTGATGGTGACCGGCGACTGGACGCGCCACGGCGGCCACGAGGCCATGCAGCAGATCCTGGCCAAGCGACCCCGGTCCCGCCCGGACGCGGTCTTCTGCGCGAACGACCTGATGGCCATCGGCGCGATCGACGCGCTGCGTGAGGCCGGGCTCGACGTGCCCGGTGAGGTCGCGGTGGCGGGCTTCGACGACGTCGACGCCGCGACGATCGTCCACCCGCCGCTCACCACCGTCGTCAACCCCGCCTACGACATCGGCGTCAGCGCCGGGGAGCTGCTGGTCAGCCGACTCTCGGGCGAGTACGACGGCGACGGTCGCGAGGTCGGCCTCGCCTGCCCGCTCGTCGTCCGCGAGTCGGCCTGAGACCCTCCTGGTGGCCGGCTGCTGAGCCTCCGAAGCCGACTCCCGAAGCCACCCGGCTCTCTCGCGCATGGCTTGCCTACTCAGCGCGCTCTGATCCTGTGGAACGTCCTTGCTCCGTCGCTGGATACGTACAGCATGCTCTCGCGTGTGGTGGCCACGGCGAGTCCCGACGGGGCCTGCCTGCCAGCACCCGGCTGCGCCCAGTCACGACAGACCGTGTCCAGACCCCTGTTCGACCCATCGGGGGCGCGAGCAGCGGAAGCTGTTCTGGCGAACGGGACGGAAGCGACCGGGCGCTCATCCTCTGCTTGAGAGCTACGTTCCGCTCGCGCTGACAGCCGGCGGAATGACACTGGTCCGCCCGGCGGGGCTCTTGACTCGAACGCGTGCGGTCGACCCGTCGTCGTGTTGGAATGCAAGCGCGAAGGCTCGGTGACTACGTACGGGGAAGCGCACATGACTAACGCAGCTGCGAACTGGTATCCGGATCCAAAGGATCCAAACCAACTTCGGTACTGGGACGGATCCCAGTGGACCGAGCACCAGGCTCCCCGCCAACCGCCAGTACAGGACAAGCCGCCGGCGGCCAGTGGCCCCGCACAGCCCGAACCCGCAGCCGGCTCCCCGGCACCCGCGAAGTCGAAGGTTCCGCTGTTCGGGGCGAGGGGTGTGGCACGCCAGCAGGCCGAGGAGCTGGAACACCTGCGCGGCGAGATGCAGCGCCTGGGAGTTCTCGACGCGGTCGAACTGCGTCGAGAGGCCGACGGGCTGCGTGGCGAGATCGAGGCGATGCGTCGCGACTACGCCGAACAGAAGGCTCTCCTGGACTCAGAGCTGGCCGACTTGCGACAGCGGGTTGCGGTGACCCAGGAGGAGGAGATCCTGCAGGAGGTCGGGATCTACACCTACCGGCATCCGCTCAACGACTCCGTCGCCTACCGAGAGCAGCTGAAGGTCCTGCAGGACCAGATCAAGGCGATGGCCCGAAGGGATGGCGGCGCCATCCAGGCGACCACGAACTGGCAGGTCAACGGGTCGGCCGCCCAGGGCCGGAAGATGGTCAACGACTTCTCCAAGCTGATGCTGAGGGCCTACAACGCCGAGGCCGACAACCTCTCGCGAGGGATGAAGCCCTACAAGCTGGCCACCGCGATCGACCGGCTGGAGAAGGTCGCAGTCACCATCGAACGGCTCGGGAAGACCATGGCGATCCGGGTCTCACCGGAGTACCACCGGCTGCGCATCAAGGAGCTCGAGCTCGCAGCGGACTACCAGGAGATGCTCGCTCGGGAGAAGGACCAAGAACGGGAGAGGCGAGAGCAGCTGCGGGAGGAGCGGAAGCTCCAGCAGGAGATCCAACGGGAGCGGGAACGGCTGCACAAGGAGCAGCAGCACTACACCAACGCCCTGTCCGCCCTGGAGGCCAAGGGCGACCTGGAGGGCGCGGCACGGATGCGCGAGCAGCTCGGCGACATCGCGAAGGCCATCGAGGACGTCGACTACCGAGCCGCCAATGTCCGCGCCGGCTACGTCTATGTCATCTCCAACGTCGGCGCCTTCGGCGAGCGGATGATCAAGGTCGGGATGACCAGACGGCTCGAACCCATGGAACGGGTCAAGGAGCTCAGCGACGCCTCCGTCCCGTTCAACTTCGACGTCCACGCCCTGTTCTTCTCCAACGACGCCGTCGACATCGAGCACCAGATGCACGTCCGGTTGGCCGACCGCCGAGTCAACCGCGTCAACCAACGGCGCGAGTTCTTCTACGCCACCCCAGGAGAAGCCAGAGACCTCCTCCGAGAGCTCACCGGTGAACTCCTCCAGTTCGAAGAACTCCCCGAAGCCGTCGAGTTTCACCAGAGCCAGGCAACCTCGAAGCATCGCGCAGAAGCGACAACCGCGAACCCGTAGCGTCGGACCCTCGGTCGGGGGTCACGTCGATGATCGGCGCGTGGACATATTCGACGCTGACCCCTACATCGGACTGATGCCGAAGCGTTGGCGGCAGATCGCCGGCCTGACCGTCTGGTCGCCTTGATGACACTTCAACCAGTGAGGCAATGGTTCGTGTCGCAGGCCGAAGAGCACGCAACCCACGAGATCCAGCCCATCTTCAACCGTCTGATTCAGAAGACCGCGAATGGGCAGGAACCTCAGGGACACTTGCCGCCGGGCTCCAAGCGAACCAGGTGACTATGGCGGCGATGTGGGCGTGATCATCCGGCCGCCGGCAGCGGGGTCGGGACGTCACGCGCGAGACTGTTCACAGATTCGTCTGGCCATCTTGAGATGGGAACATATGTTCGATACTCTGGCCGCATGCTCTCGGAGGTCACGGTCGCCGGCCATGTCGATGAGCTGCACGCGTGCCTCGATCGGCTCGCGACCCTCGACGCGGCGTCGCTCAGCGACGAGGAGCAGGGCGCGCTGGTTCGAGAGCTGAGCCGGGCGGAGGCGCGGGTGTCCGGCCTGAAGCTGAAGGTGCTGGCCGCTGCGGAGAAGAGCGCGACCGCGCGCCGTGCCGGGGCCGGAAGCACGGGTCAGTGGGCAGCAAGACTCTCCCGAGCCGACGGAGCCGAGGCGCACCGACAGGTCGCTCTCGCCGGCCGTCTGGCCCGTCGTACGGCGACCCAGCAGGCCCTCGCGCTGGGCCGGATCTCGGCAGCGCACGCCGATGTCATCGTCCGGGCCGACACCCAGCTCCCCAACAGCGTCACGGTCGACCAGCGGGCCACGGTCGAAGAGGCCCTGCTCGAGAAGGCACAGACCATGAGCCCGAGCACTCTGCGCCGTGCCGCACGCCGGGCGATCGAAGCGATCGAGCCCGACCCGGCGGCTGTCGACGCCCACGAGGACACCCTGCTGCGCGACGAGGAGGCCGCCGCGCGGGCCAGGAGCCGACTCACCCTCCATGACAACCGCGACGGCACCGTCACCGGCCACTTCACGGTGCCGACGCTCCACGGACACCTGCTGGGCAAGATCCTCGGAACGATGACCGCACCTCGGCGCGCCCGCCTGGGTGCCTCACGAGCGCAAGGCGGTCCTCCCCAGGGCCCGGACATGGACTGGCGCCACGCTCGGGGGCTGGCGTTCTGCGAGCTGCTCGAGCACCTACCGACAGACCACCTCCACCCGCGCACGGCGGCCACCATCGTGGTCACGATCGAGGCGGGAGGGCTTCGGGACAAGCTCGCCGCAGCGGGGCTCGACACCGGCGACAAGATCTCCGCGGGCGAGGCCCGTCGCCTCGCCTGTGGAGCAGGCATCGTCCCGGCCGTCCTGGACGGCAGGTCGCAGGTGCTCGATCTCGGCAGGCGTCAGCGTCTCTTCTCCGAACCGCAGCGCGTCGCGATCGGCGTCCGCCACGACACCTGCGCAGCCGAGGGCTGCGAACGCCCCTTCGCCTGGTGCGAGCTGCACCACCGACGACCCTGGGGCCGGCTCGGTCGCACCGATCTCGACGAGGCGATCCCGCTGTGCCACTTCCATCATCAACGGATACACGATCGCGGGTTCCTGCATCGCCAGATGCCCGGCGGTGGCGTCAGGTTCAGTCGGCGAACGTGAGCGTGCTACGCAGCACCCGGGGTGACCACCGCCTTCACGAAGCCCTCCGGCTTGGCCAGGGCCGTGTCGAAGGCCTCGGCGATGTCGGCGAGCTCGAAGCGGTGGGTGACGTGCGCGGAGAGGTCGACGAGGCCGGCGCGCACCAGGCGCATGCCCACGTCCATGCCGTGCAGGATCGTCGACATCTCGCGGAAGTGGGCGTTGCGGAGGTCGTAGGCCATCCAGTTCCAGTAGCCGAGCGGCACCGACCTCGGCGGCCCCTGGTGGAAGCCCACCAGGACGACCTTGCCGCTCATCCGGGTCACCGTCCCCACCGAGTCCAGGCCGCCCTGCGTGCCGGTGCACTCGATGCACACGTCCGCGAGCCCTCCGTCGGTGAGCTCGGCGACCCGCTCAGCGAGGTCCTCCTCGCCGACGTGGACCGTGCCGGTGGCGCCCAGGGCCGAGGCCCGCTCCAGCGCGTCGGCGCGGGTGTCGGCGACCACCAGCCGGCGTACGCCGCGCAGGGCGGCCACCTGCTGGACCAGGTGTCCCATGAACCCGGCACCGATGATCACCACGTCGTCACCGAGCCGGAGATCGGCCAGGTCCACGGCGTTGACCACGCACGCGAGCGGCTCGGCCAGCACGGTGTCGAGGGGTGCGTCCCCGGCGGCGAAGCAGTGCTCGGCGCGCGCCACCACGTGGTCGGCGTACCCCTGGCCGTCCACCCAGACGCCGACCGGGTCACCGACCTGCAGCGAGTCGACGCCGTCGCCGAGCCCGGCGACCACGCCGCTGACCTCGTGACCGAGCGACAGCGGGTACGCCGGCTCGTTCCGCCCGGTCCACGACTCGAGCTCCGAGGCGCAGACGCCGCAGGCGGCCACGGCCACGAGCACCTCCCCCGGCCCCGGCCGCGGCGTGGGCACCTCGGTGATCTCGAAGCGCCGGGGCCCGGTCAGCACCGCCCGCCTCACGACGCGCCCCCGGTCAGCTCGACCACGGCGTACACACCGACGTCCGGGAGCGTCATCCGGTGGACGTCACCCTCGGTGTGCACCTCCAGCTCACGGGCCTCCGCGTCGGCGGGTCGGTACACCGCCCGGTCCACCGTGGCGCCCTCGAGCCGGACGGAGAGCGTCATCTCCCCGGTCCGGCGTACGCCGTCGGCCTCGTGGTCATGGTCGTAGTTCACCAGGTGCACGGCCGCTCCGTCCGCGAGCCGGTGCACGTTGACCCCGAGCGCCGCGGACGCCGTGACCTGGCGGCCACCCGGGGTGAGCGAGGCGACGTCGTCCGCGGACCCGCGGCGTACGCCGGGATGGCCCAGCAGGGCCTCGCGCTCACCGTCGGGAAGCGTCTCGGCGAAGCGGTCGGTCACCACCAGCACGACCCCGTCGTCGAGACAGGCGCGCAGGGCGTCGACCTGGGCCACGGTCAGGTCGAAGCAGTCCGGCAGCACCAGCGTCCGGTAGCGCGCCAGGGTCTGCACGTCCACGCGGTCCGGAGCCGTCTCGCCGTCGGCGAAGATCAGCACGTCGAAGGGCACCGACGCGTGCGAGAGCGCCTCGGTGGCCACGCGGTACGGCACGCGCACCGACGCGTCACGGGCGTTGGTGAGGTTGTCGCTCGCGTCGGCTCGCGCGATCAGCTCGCGCGTGCTCGCCACGCTGTGCACGACGGCCACCTCGTGCCAGGACGTCTTGCTGTAGAGGCGCTCGTGGTCGGCCACGAACGTCTGCACCTCGACGGCGAGCTCGTGCGGCGGGGTGAACGAGTCCTGGATCGTGCTGCCCATCCAGGCACCGTAGGGAACGCTCATGGGGGCACCGAACGCCGCGCCCTCGTAGAGGGAGAGCCGGAAGAGGTCGTAGCCGCGGCCCCGCTTCAGCAGGTCGACCAGCTCGGGGACGACACCGCCGTACGGGTTCTCGACGACGACGACGTCCTTGGGGCCGGCGAAGGCCGCGACGTAGCGGTACCACTCGGGCTGCCGGTACGTCGTGTTCCGCATCTCGGTGATGATCAGGTCGACGTCGTCGGCCAGAGCGAGGTACGACGGGTCCACGTTGAAGAAGTTGCCCGACACCAGGACCTCCCGCCCGGTGCTCCGGGCGTAGGACCGCGCGTAGTCGGCGAGCTCTCCGAAGTAGCGCTTGATCGCCCGGCACTGCGCCCGGTAGTAGTCGCCGAACAGCGGCGCGCGGTCGCGGTCGGCCTGGAAGTCGTACCCCTGCGCGAGCAGCCACTCGCCGTAGTGGAACGTCGCCAGGTCGACACCGTCGAGGAGCGGGCTGCGCCGCTCGGGCGGCAGCTCGGCGAGGTACTCGCGGAAGATCCGCAGGCAGTCCTTGCAGAAGCACGCGCCGTACTGGAACGCACCCATCGGCAGCTCGGCCTCGTCGAGCTGGATGCCGTCGACGCCGGCGTCGATCTGGATGCGGATGACCGCCTTGAGGTACTCGCGCCAGACCGGGTTGTTGCGGTCCATGTAGAAGCACTGGTGCTCGCGGTCCGGACACTCGACCCAGCGGGCGTGACACGGCTGCTGGTGGATGTCGCGGGCGACGCACTCCTCGATCAGGTCCGTGACCGGCTCGCCGAGGCTGTTGACGAGCCCGTCCGGGAAGTAGTGCTCGACCGGCTTCCACAGGCGGGGGTAGCGGTTCTGCGAGAACTCCCGGAGGCCGAGCCAGTCGCGGTGACCGACGCCGCGCAGCTCGTTGAGGGCGAGGACGGTGGACTCGTCCTCGTCCAGCTCCACGGGGAACTCCCAGCCCTGGGCCTCGAAGACGATGCCGAAGACCTTGATCCCGTGCCGGTGGCACTCCGCCACGAACTCGCTGTCGTTGACGAAGCCGTAGAAGCGGTCCCGGGCCGAGACCTCGCCGAAGGCCTCCTGCTCCAGGTAGGGCAGCGCCAGCGACCCACCGCCCATCGCCGACCAGACCAGCACCGTGGCCCGGAGCTCGACCAGGTCGTCGACCATCCGCAGCCGCCGCGGCGGCAGGCTCGGGTGGTAGCAGTGCTGACGCGGGAACCACGCGTCGAAGTACACGCCTCTGTGCACGCCTCGCTCCGTTTCTGTCTGCTCCGTCGCCGCCGACGGGTCACGCGCGGGTGTCGCGGACCAGCCGGTCGAGCGTCTCGTGGGCCAGCACGAGCCCCTGGTGGACCTTCTCGACCGACCCGCTCCACACCGGGTCCTCGTGCTCGACCGACACGACCCCGTCGTAGCCGCCGTCGGACAGCGTGCTCACCAGCGCCGCCCAGTCGACCTGCCCGAGCCCGGGGATCCGGTACCGCCACCACCCGCTCGCCCAGGGGTTCAGGTCACGGTCGACGGCGTTGCCGAACACGCCGAACCGGTTGCGCGCGGCCTCGTCCACCTCGACGTCCTTCGCCTGCACGTGCAGGATCCGCCCGGCGTACGCCGACGCCACGGGCACCGGGTCGATCCCGAGCCAGACCAGGTGGGACGGGTCGAAGTTCAGGTACAGCCCGAGCTCGGCCATCCAGTCCCACAGCTGCGGCGAGTACGCGAGGTTGGCCGGGTACCCGTCGGGGTGCCAGCCCTCCATCGGACAGTTCTCGATGACCAGGCGGACACCGCGGTCGGCGGCGTACTGCACGAGCGGCGGCAGCGCCTTCTCGGCCAGCCGGAGGTTCTCGTCGACCGTGGCGGTGACGTCGCGTCCGACGAAGGTGCCGACGAGACCGCAGCCGAGCAGGTGGGCGGCGTCGATGCACGCCCGCAGGTGCTGCTGGGTGGCCTCGCGGGTGGCGGGGTCCGCGTGCAGGTTGTTCTCGTAGTAGGCGACCGCGGAGAGCTCGAGGTCGTGCTCCTCGAACAGCTCGGTCACCTGCCGGGCCTCCGCCGGGCCGAAGCTCCCGACGTCGAGGTGGCTCGCCTCCCAGTCGCGGCCCGGACGGTCGGGCCAGGCGGCCACCTCGAGCGCCCGGTATCCCGCGCCGGCCGCCCACGACGCGACCTCGGCGAGGGGCGTGGTGGGCAGGCAGGCCGTGAGGAGGCCGAGCCTCACGTCGACCTCATGCGGTGGCCGGCACGTTCGCGTAGGTGTTCCCGGCCAGGTCCTCTCCGCGCGCCAGCCAGATCTTCCACCCCTCGTTGATCTCGTTGTCGTACATCTCCACCGAGCTCGGGAAGTACCGCATCGTGTAGCCGGTGCGGCGGACCGGGCTGGTGTTGGCCCGGGCGCCGTGGACGATCCGGCCGTCGTGCATGGAGAACTCCCCGCGCTGGAGCTCGAAGTAGACGGCCCGGTCCTCGTCGACCTCGGCGATCTCGGCGTGGAACGTCTTGGTGGTCATGTCCGTCGGGACGTACTCCGAGGACCCGAACTGGAGGTGGGTGCCGGGCACCACGCGCATGCAGCCGTTCTCGCGGGTGCTCGGGTTCTCCAGAGCCAGCCAGATGGTGACGATCCCGTCGTACGCGCTGAACCGGCCGTTCCAGAACGCGCTGTCCTCGTGCCACGGCGTCTCACGACCGGTGAACGGGTCCTTGGAGATGAAGTGGCTCGACCACAGCGCGATGTTCGGGCCGGTCAGCGGCTCGACCGTGTCGAGCACCTCGTCGGAGAGCAGGAAGTCCAGCAACCGGGCGTCCCGGTAGTGCGGGGTGTCCAGCTCGTCGGAGAGCTTGTCGCCCTTGTCGGCCAGGTGCTCGTTGAAGATGCCCTCGAGCTCGGCGAGCTTCTCCTCGGAGAAGAGCTGCCGGTGCGGCAGCAGGTAGCCGTTGGTGCGGAAGAACTCGACGTCCTCGGTGGTCAGTCCTGGTGCCATTTCCTTCTCTCTCCTTCGCCGGACCAGAGTCTCGTCGTCGACCCTAGGTCGGCGCGCCGCGGGTCGCCGTGACGGACTTCCGGCGTCCTCGACCTATCTTCTGGTCGTCGCCGTCAGGCGCTCCCGCGCTCGATCGCCCGGATGATCTCGACGAACAGCTCCATGTCCTCGACGTAGTCCTCCGGCGTGGTCTTCACCTCGCCGTCACCGGTGACCGCGGCGTGGAAGGCCTCCAGCTCGTGGGTGTAGGGGTCCTTCAGGTGGGGCCGGAACACCGACTCCCGGTAGCCCTCGCCGTCGGTCTCCTTGAGCACGAGCGTGGTCGGGAAGTGCCGGATGTACGGCGTGTCGTACTGCACGCGCATCTCGGCGGTGTCGCCGTAGACCTCGAGATGGGCGTCGAACCGCAGCTGGTCGTCGACGCCGGTCTCGTACACCGCGACGAAGTCGTCGTACTGCAGCAGCGCGGCGACGTAGCCGCCGTCCCGCCACTGCCGGGCCGCCGCCACGGCCTTCGGCCGTCCGAGCAGCTCGCGCATCGCGGAGAGGTCGTGGCTGCCGAGCCCGCACAGGAGGCGGTAGGTGCCGCCCAGCACCGGGTCGACGTCGCCCAGCGCCTCGTGGACCAGGGTGCTCCCCCGCGCCCACCGCTCCTCCAGGGCGGCCTGCGGGATGTCGTCGGGCCGGACGACGTGAGCCGTCTGGTCGATCATCAGCTGGTTGCGGCCGATGACGTCGTGCACCCGCGCGTAGCTGATCCTGCCCAGGGACGCGAGTCGCTCCTTGGCGGCCTCGAACGCCGGCGCGAAGCGGCGCATGTAGCCGACCATCACCACGCGGCCGGCCCGGTCGCGGGCCGCGATGATCTCCTCGGCCTCCCGGGGCGACAGGCACATCGGCTTCTCGACGAGCACGTGCAGCCCGGCGTCGAGGCCGGCCAGCACGCTGTCGGTGTGGTACTCGTCGCTGTTGAGGACGAGCAGGCAGTCGAGCGGCGCGTCCTGCACCATCTCGGCGGTGTCGACGTACCTCCGCTCGACGCCGTAGCGGTCGCCGATCAGCTTGCGCAGGGTCGGCGAGATGTCGGCCACCGCCACGACCTCGTACAGGTCGGGCAGGGACTCCAGGATCGGCAGGTGCACGACCTGGGCGACCTCGCCCAGGCCGACGACTCCGACTCGCAGCGGTCTCACTGTTGTCTCCTCGAGAAGCGTTGTCCGGTGGGTCATCCGGGCGGCTCAGCCGTCGGACGAGAAGGCGGCGTCGAACGCCGTGGCGGGCGGCTCGATCTCGGTGAGCCGGCGGACGAACGCGAGCGCGTCGGGCGCGCCGACGGCACGGTCCATGCCGGCGTCCTCCCACTCGACCGAGATCGGGCCGCTGTAGCCGATCGTGTTGAGCATCCGGAACACCGGCTCCCAGGGCACGTCCCCGTGCCCGGTGGAGACGAAGTCCCAGCCGCGGCGTGGGTCGGCCCACGGCAGGTGCGACGAGAGGCGGCCGTTGCGGCCGTTGAGCCGGACCTTCGCCTCCTTGCAGTCGACGTGGTAGATCCGGTCGCGGAAGTCCCACAGGAAGTCCACGGGGTCGAGGTCCTGCCAGACGAAGTGGCTCGGGTCGAAGTTGAGGCCGAACGCCGGGCGGTGCTCGATCGCCTCCATGGCCCGCACCGTGGTCCAGTAGTCGTAGGCGATCTCGCTGGGATGCACCTCGTGCGCGAACCGCACCCCGACCTCGTCGAAGACGTCGAGGATCGGGTTCCACCGGTCCGCGAAGTCGGCGTACCCGCGCTCGATCATCTCCGGCGGCACCGGCGGGAACATCGCGACCGTGTGCCAGATCGAGGACCCGGTGAAGCCGATCACGGTCTCGACGCCGAGGGCAGCGGCGGCGCGCGCGGTGTCCTTGATCTCCTCGGCGGCACGCCGGCGGACGCCCTCGGCGTCGCCGTCGCCCCAGATCCGGGCGGGCAGGATGCCCTGGTGCCGCTCGTCGATCGGGTGGTCGCAGACGGCCTGGCCGGTGAGGTGGCACGAGATGGCGAAGACGGACAGGCCGTGCTGGTCGAGGATCTTCCGCCGGCCGGCGACGTAGTCGTCCTCGGTGACGGCCCGGTGGACGTCGAAGTGGTCGCCCCAGCAGGCGATCTCGAGCCCGTCGTAGCCCCAGCCGGCGGCCAGGCGGCAGATCTCCTCGAAGGGCAGGTCGGCGAACTGGCCGGTGAACAACGTGACGGGACGGCTCATGGGCGCCTCCTCGTGCGGTGGGTGTGGGTCGCGGCCGTCATGCCGGGTCAGCCGATCTCGGTCCAGGTCGAGGACGCCGCGCTCGACCGCTCGACGGCGTCCATCACCTCCTGGACGTACAGCCCGTCGGCGAAGGACGGGGTCGGCGCGGTGCCGGCGGAGACGTCGCGGACGAAGTCGGCGACCTCGTGGACGAAGGTGTGCTCGTAGCCGAGACCGTGGCCCGGGGGCCACCAGGCGCCGGCGTACGGATGGTCGGGCTCGGTCGCGAGGATCCGCCGGAAGCCCGCGTCGGCGGCGGGCACCGTGCCGTCGTAGACCTGCAGCTCGTTGAGCCGCTCGAAGTCGAAGGCGACACTGCCGTCGGAGCCGTTGAGCTCGATCCGCATCGCGTTCTTGCGGCCGGTGGCGAACCGCGTCGCCTCGAACGTCGCCAGCGCCCCGCTCTCGGTGCGGCCGAAGAACGCGGCCGCGTCGTCCACGGTGACCTCACCGGTCTCGGTGCCGCCGCTGCCGCTCAGGCCCGTGGCCTGCTCCGGCAGCGGGCGCCGGTCGACGAACCGCTGCAGGGTGCCCGAGACGCCGGTCAGTCGCTCCCCGGTCAGGAAGTGCGCGAGGTCGACGACGTGGGCGCCGATGTCGCCCAGCGCGCCGGAGCCGGCCTTGTCCTTCTGCAGCCGCCAGACGAGCGGGAACTCGGGGTCGACGATCCAGTCCTGGAGGTACTGGGCCCGCACGTGGTGGACGGTGCCGATGCGACCGGACGAGACCAGCTCGCGCGCCAGGGCGAGCGCCGGCGTACGGCGGTAGTTGAAGCCGACCATGGAGTGGACGCCGCGCTCCCGTGCCTGGTCGGCCGCCGCCGTCATCTCGCGCGCCTCGGCGACGGTGTTGGCGAGCGGCTTCTCGCAGAGCACGTGCTTGCCGGCCTCGAGCGCGGCGATCGCGATGTCGCGATGGGTGTCGCCCGGCGAGGAGACGTCGACGACGTCGATGTCGTCGCGCGAGACGGCCTCGCGCCAGTCGGTCGCGGTCTCCTGCCAGCCCAGCTTGTCGGCGGCCGCGCCGACCGCGTCGGCGTCGCGCCCGCACAGCAGGGTGAGCTCGGGAACGGCGGGCAGGTCGAAGAACCGGTGGGCGTTGCGCCACGCCTGCGAGTGCGCCGCGCCCATGAAGGCGTAGCCCACCATCGCGACGCGCAGCGCGGGCTTGTCGGGCATGGGGCCTCCGTCCGGGACGAGTCATGCAAAACGATTTGTGGCGAGGCTAGGGGACGATCGTCTCCGGCATCAAGGGAAGGGGCCTCCCCGATTGGCCGAGGCCGACCTCGGTGCCGCGCGGGAAGGACGCCTGCGCACCGGGTCGCATCACGGCGTACGCCGCCACCACGGCACCCCAGGTGGCGGCCTCGGTGAGGTCGTGCCCCAGCGCGAGGGCGACCACGAGGGCGCCGGTGAAGGCGTCGCCCGCGCCGGTGGTGTCGACCGCGGTGGCCGGTCGAGCCGGCACGTGCCGCACCGATCCCCCGACGCTCGTCCAGGCGCCGGCGGCGCCGCCGGTGACGACGACCGACCGGGCCCGGCGGGAGAGCTCCGCAGCGGCCGCCTGGAGGTCGTCGGAGCCGTCGAGCTCGCGGTCCAGCAGGACGCCCGCCTCACGCTGGTTGACGACCAGCGGGTCGCAGACCGCCAGCACGGCCTCGTCGATCGGGATCACCGGGGCGAGGTTCAGCACCGGCCTGGCTCCGAGCGCCGCGGCCTCCTCGACCGCGGCGGCGACGGCGGCCGGCGGCAGCTCACCTTGCGCGAGGACGACGGTGGGAGCGCGCCGCCGCAGGGTCTCCCGGACCTCCTGCGCGTCCACCGTCCGGTTGGCACCGGGCGCCACGACGATCGAGTTCTCCCCGTCGCCCGCGACCAGGATCAGCGCCGCGCCCGAGTGCACGCCGCTGCGGACGGCCACGTCGGCGACGTCCACACCGGCCTCACGCAGGGCGGCGAGCAGCGCGGCACCGTCGGCGTCGTCACCGGCAGCGCCCACCATCGCCACCTCGGCTCCGCCGACGAGGGCCGCGGCGACGGCCTGGTTGCCGCCCTTGCCGCCGCACCACAAGGTGAGCTCGTCGCCCAGCCGGGTCTCGCCCGGCGCGGGCAGGCGGTCGACGGTGCACACGTAGTCGCGGTTCAACGAGCCGACGACCACGACGCCGGGAAGCCCGAGCGAGCCGGCGGCGTCACTCACGGCAGGGTCCCGATGCGGTCCAGGAAGTAGGCGCGGAACGCCTCCGCGTCCACGTCGACCGCGATCGAGCAGTTGGCGTCGGGCGGGTCGTCGGTCCCGAGCAGGTCGGTGACCGCGACGCCGCGGGTGCGGTCGCTGTCGCGCTCGACGCTCACCCGGGCGGGTCGCCAGGTCACGAGGTCGGGCCTGGCCACGACCGCGACGGCGAGCGGGTCGTGGAGGGCGCAGCTGCCCCGGTCCCAGTCGTCACCGGGGCTGGTCCGCTCCAGGTGGGTGATCCACTCGTCGGTGCAGTCCGCCGCGAACGCCGCGAAACCCTTCGAGGTACGCCGCAGCCGCTCGGCGTCGGCGCGGTCCAGGCGCACCTGCCGGGTGACGTCGAGCCCGACCAGCCGCAGAGGTGCGCCGCTGTCGAGCACCAGCGCCGCGGCATCCGGGTCGACCCAGAAGTTGAACTCGCCCGGCATCACCGAGACCCCGGTGTGACCGAGGAAGACCCCGCCCATCACCACGATCTCGCGCACCGCCGAGGCCATCCGCGGCTCCAGAGCGAGGGCCAGGGCCACGTTGGTGAGTGGGCCGATCGCCACCAGGGTCAGCTCGCCCGGCTCGCGCATCACCCGGTCGACCAGCACGGTCGCGGCATGCACCGGTGGGGCGCCGGACCGCGTGGGGGCGTCGTACCGGGTGGCGCCGGCGGGGGACGCGGGCGACGAGCGCAGCAACGGCCTGGCCGCACCGCGCACGACCTCGACGTCGCGGCCGACGCGCTCCAGCAGCTCGACGGTCAGCCGGGTGGCGTTGTCGACATGGGTGTTGCCGTTGACGGTCGTCACCAGCTCGAGCGCGAGGCCGGGCTCGGCGAGGGCGAGCGCGAGGGCGAAGCCGTCGTCGATGTCCGACCCCGGCTGGCCCATCCCCAGGTCGGTGTCCAGGATGACCCGGGTCGGCGGTCTCGTGGCAGCGCTCATCGCGCCGCCCAGAGAAGCCCCCGCTCGGTGAGGGTGCGCACCTGAGGCACGTCGAGGTCCTCCAGCTTGTGGCCGATCGTCGAGACGAACACCTTCCCGCGACCCCAGACCCGTGTCCATGCCGCGGGCACCACGAGCTCCGAGCGCCACGGGGTGTCGTCGGTGACCGCGAAGGTCGACGTGAGCAGGACGTCGTTGAGGTCGTCGGTGAGGCACCAGTACTGCTCGGTGTGGTGGCTCCACCGGTCCAGGCCCTCCACGATCGGGTGGTCGCGCCGCTCGGGCACCACCTGCACCTCGTAGTCCACGAAGCCGCCGGGGTGCGCCGCCCACTGCCCGCCCGTCAGGTGCAGGTAGTCGGGGCTGGCGCGGTAGGAGTCCACGATCCCGCCGTGCCACCCGGCCAGTCCGGTGCCCGCGGCGACGGCCGCGGAGAGGTTGGTGACCTGCTGGTCGGTCGCCTCGCCCTGCGTGTAGCACTGGAGCACGAGGTCGGTCGCCAGCAGCGCCTCGGCGTCGTCGTACGCCGCGGGGCCGTCGTGGACCTCCACGCGGAAGCCCTGCTGCTCGAGGAACGGGATGAAGCGGTCCGTGGCCTCGACGGGGCAGTGTCCTTCCCAGCCTCCGCGCACGACGAGGGCACAGCGGGACGTTGCCGGCATGGTTCTGCCTTCCAGTGGTCGGGACGCCCGGGCCTTCGCGGGTGCGTCCGGTCGGGCGTCAGGTCAGGACGGGCGTCGGGCTCCGAGCACGTGCTCCACCATCAGCTGGTCGATGCGGGCGACGCCGTAGCCGCGGGCGGCCGCGCGGTCGACGTCGTACTCCTCGAACGCCGAGGTGTCGGCCCGCAGGGACTTCCAGGTCTCGCCGTCGGCCAGCGTGGCCACGGCCAGCTCGCCGGCGCCGGAGGCCTCGAGCGCCTCCTGCACCTCGGGGTCCGCCCGGAACGCCTGGCTGCGCTCCTTGAGCATCAGGTAGGTGCGCATGTTGGCGGCCGCCGAGGTCCAGACGCCGGTCATGTCCTCGACACGGTGCGGCTTGTAGTCGAAGTGCCGCGGCCCGTCGTACGCCGGCCCACCGTCCGGGCCGCCGTTCTCCAGCAGGTCGACCAGCGCGAACGCGCTCAGCAGGTCGCCGTGGCCGAACACCAGGTCCTGGTCGAACTTGGGGCCGTGCTGACCGTTGAGGTCGATGTGGAACAGCTTGCCGTGCCACAGCGCCTGGGCGATGCCGTGGACGAAGCTGAGGTTGGCCATCTGCTCGTGCCCGACCTCCGGGTTGAGGCCGACCATGTCGGCGTGCTCCAGCGACCCGATGAACGCCAGCGCGTGCCCGATCGTCGGCAGCAGGATGTCGCCCCGCGGCTCGTTCGGCTTGGGCTCGACCGCGAACCGGAGGTCGTAGCCGTTGTCGACGACGTACTCGGCCAGCAGGTCGAGGCCCTCGCGGTAGCGGTCGAGGGCGGTGCGCACGTCCTTCGCGGTGTCGACCTCGGCGCCCTCGCGGCCGCCCCAGAACACGTAGGTCCGCGCGCCGAGCTCGGCGGCCAGGTCGAGGTTGCGCATCACCTTCCGCAGCGCGAACCGGCGTACGCCGCGGTCGTTGGCGGTGAACGCCCCCTCCTTGAACATCGGGTGGGTGAAGAGGTTCGTGGTGGCCATCGGCACCACGAGCCCGGTCTCGTCGAGAGCGGACCGGAAGCGGCCCACGATCCGGTCGCGCTCGGCGTCGTCGGTGCCGAACGGGACCAGGTCGTCGTCGTGGAAGCTCACGCCGTAGGCACCGAGCTCGGCGAGGCGGTGCACGCTCTCGACCGGGTCCACCGCCGGCCGCGTGGGGTCGCCGAACGGGTCGCCGGCCCGCCACCCCACCGTCCACAGCCCGAAGGAGAACCTGTCCTCCGGACGCGCGACGGGTGCGACACCCGTTGCGGAGGCGGTCGCGGAAGCCGTGTCGGTCATGCAGGTTCCTATCTGTCCCGGATCAGACGTGACGTGCGAGCTTGAACGCGCGCTTGCGACGCGGAGCCTCGTGCAGCTTGCGGTGGATCGCCCAGTACGCCGGCTTCGCGCGCAGGTGCTGGTTGAAGGGCAGGGGCCGCCGCGGCGCCCCGTCGGCCCGCGGCATGTCCTCCTGCAGCCAGGTGTAGCGGTCGGTCAGCCCGAAGTTGATCACGGCCTTGACGTGCGGGCTCTCGAGGGTGACGTCGAGGTAGCGGCGGTAGATGTCCGCGATCATCCGGTCGCGCTTGTGCGCGGCCTTCGGCAGACCGTCGTCGAGGACGTCCATCTCGGTGATCAGGACCGTCAGCCCGCGCTCGCCCAGCTCGTGGATGAAGTGCTGGTACTGCTTGGGGTAGAAGGTCTCGTGGAAGTTCGTGGCGACCAGGTGCGCCTGGATCCCGAACGCGTCGAGCGGGACGTCGTGCTTCTGCAGGTTGTCGATCACCTGGAGGGTCGCCCGCATCTTGTCGATCGGCCGGTCGCCGTACTGGCTGCGGGTCTCGTAGCCGAAGTCGTTGAGCAGCAGCATGCCGTGCGGGTCGGCCTGGCGTGCCTCGTGGAACGCGTGCGCGACGTAGCCCGGGCCGATCGTGTTGAACCACGGGACGTCGGTGCGCAGGCCGTGGTGACCCGTGTCGGTGCCGTTGACGATCACCTCGTTGACCACGCACCAGACGGCGGTGCGCCCGGCGTAGCGGTGCATGACGTGGCGCAGGGTGTCGAAGAGGATGTGGCGGGCGCGCTTCTCGCTGATGTCCCAGAGGTCCTTGTCCGTCCAGCCCTCGCCGAAGCCGTCGTCCCAGACCAGGCCGGGCCCGGCGTACACGAGCTGGTGGTTCTTCTCGGCGAAGTCGTAGATCCGGTCGGCATGGGTGAAGTCGAGGTCGGAGTGCGGCTTGGGCTTGAGCCGCCACCACAGCAGGTCGTCCTCGGTGAACAGCATCGCGGCGTGGTGGTCGTGGAGCTTCGCGTAGCCGGGATCGGTGATGTGGCCGTCGGCGTCGTCCTCGATCTGCCAGGTGGCGATCGACGAGCCGTAGAGGATGCCCTGCTTGGCGGCCGTCCGCCACAGCGCCGGCAGCGTCGAGCCGCGCGGTGGCTTGCCTCCCGCGGCCTGGGCCGCGTCCAGCGGCCCCAGCCCCACCGCGGCGCCGAGCGCACCGGCTCCGCCGCCCAGGAGGACGTTCCTTCTGCTGACACCCTGCTCGATGGTCATCTGGCTCCTCCCAGCGCTCCGGTCGTCCGTCGATGCCGCGCGCCGCTGCCCGCCCGCGATCGGAGAATCGGCGTGCAAAACGATTTACACCTGGACCGGGACCTTATGCCCGGCGGTGCGCTTCGGCAAGGGTCAGTTCCGCTCGTGTCCCGCCGTCGTGGCCCGCACCATCGTCCAGCTCCGGGCGGGAAGAGTCACCGCCGTCGACCCCTCGTCGTCGTGGGTCTCGAGCGGCGTGAGGCGCACCGCGGCGGCCCCGACGCGGTCGCGGGGGCCGGCCCCGTCGGCCGCCAGATGGTCGGCCGAGAGGGTCGTCCAGCGGGCGAACCCGTCGTGCCGGACCTGCACCGTGCTGGGCGAGGCGGCGCGGTTGGTCAGGAACACCGCGACCTCTCCCGACGCCGAGTCGTGCGTCGCCGCCGCCGCGAGCGCGGGTACGTCGCCGTACCGGTGGGTGACGAGCTCGGGCGCCGCGACCCGCGTCACCAGGCCGTGCCCGCGCGCGTGCGCCGCCACGGCCGAGAACACGTGGAACACGGTCTGCTTCCACGCCGGTCCGCCGGGCTCCGTGCGGATCGGGGCGATCACGTTCACCAGCTGGGCGAGGCAGGCGATCCGGACGCGGTCGGCGTGGTTGACCAGGCTGGTCAGCAGGTCTCCGACGACCACCGCGTCGAGCGTCGAGTAGTCGTCCTCGATCCGCGGGCCGCCGGCCTCCAGCGGGAAGGCGTCCCACCCGGGGAAGCGGCTCTGGTACCAGACGTTCCACTCGTCGAAGGAGATCTGGATCATCCGCCTGGTGCGGCGCCGGGCTGCGACGGCGTCGATGGTCGCGGCGACCCCGTCGATGAAGGCGTCCATGTCGGCGCCCGACGCGAGGAAGCTGTCCGTGTCGCCGTCCCGCTCCTCGTAGTAGGCGTGCATCGACAGGTAGTCGATGTGCTCGCCGGCGTGCTCGAGCACGGTGGACTCCCAGTAGCCGAACGTCGGCATCTCGTGGAACGAGCTGCCGCACGCCACCAGCTCGATGCCGGGGTCCACCACGCGCATCGCCTTCGCGGCTTCGGCGGCCAGCGCCGCATAGCCGTCCGCGGTCTTGTGGCCGATCTGCCAGTCGCCGTCCATCTCGTTGCCCAGGCACCACAGCCGGACGCCGTACGGCGCGTCGGCGCCGTGGCTCCGCCGCAGGTCGGACCACGCGGTCCCTCCGGCCACGTTGCAGTACTCCACCAGCGCCGCGGCCTCGCGGACCCCGGCGGTGCCGAGGTTGACGGCGATCATCGGCTCGACCCCGATCCCCGACACCCAGGTCAGGAACTCGTCGGTGCCGACCTGGTTGGTCTCGATCGAGCGCCAGGCCAGGTCGAACCGGCGCGGCCTCCGGTCGCGCGGCCCGATCCCGTCGGTCCAGTCGTAGCCCGACACGAAGTTGCCGCCCGGGTAGCGGAGCAGGGTGGCCCCGAGCTCGCGCACGAGCGCCATGACGTCCGTGCGGAACCCGGCGGCGTCGGCGAGGGGGTGCTCCGGCTCGTAGATGCCGGTGTAGACGCACCGTCCCATGTGCTCGACGAACGAGCCGAACAGGCGACGGTCCAGCTCCCCGCGATGGTGCTCGGGGTCGAGGACGACGGAGGCGTCGGCGGCGTTCGGCATGGGTGCTGTCCGGGATCGCGGGTCCGGTTCAGAGCCGCTCGCCGTACGTCTCGACGGCGTTGTCGACGCTGACCCGTTGCCGGATCTCGGCGGGCAGGGCGGTCAGTGCGTGGCGGGGGTCGTCGAAGTCCCAGTGCGGGTAGTCGGAGCTGAACATCAGCGTCCGCTCGGCCTGCGCGATCTCGCACAGCACGTGCAGGTGGTGTCGTCGCTTGGGCTCGGGCAGCGGCTGGGTGGTGAACCGCACGTGGTCCGCGACGTACTCGCTGGGGAGGCGCTTGACCCACGGCACCTCGTCGCGGAGCCCCTTGACGTTCTTGTCCAGGCGCCAGATGACGTCCGGGATCCAGCCGAGACCACCTTCGGTCATGACCACCTTGAGCCCGGGGAAGCGCTCGAAGACGCCGTGGCAGACCAGGCTGATGACGTTCGCCTGGAACACCTGGCTCAGGCCGGTGTGCCACTCGACGTAGTAGGTCGGCGTTCCCCCGGCCATCGGTGGCGACGTGCGGAAGATCCCCTCGCCGGAGTTCGGGTGGACCGTGATCGGCAGCCCGAACTCGGCGGCCGCCTCGTAGATCGGGTAGTAGTGACGCTGCCCCATCAGGATGTTCGTGAGCGGGAGGAGCACGGCGACGAACCGGCGGTCAGGTGCCGCGCGACGGATCTCCCGGGCCGCAGCCTGCGGGTCCTGGGCCCCGACGACGAGGTTCCCGCGGTAGCGCTCGTCGGCGCCGAGCCAGGTCTCCGCCAGCCAGTCGTTGTACGCCGACGCGATCAGCGCCGCCGCGTCCGGGTCGGGCATCGCACCGAGGCCGAGCACCTCGCCGCCGATCAGGACGGCGCGGTCGATCCCGTTCGCGTCCAGGAGCTGCTGGGCGGTGAACGCCGGGTCGGCGCCGGGCGCGGAGCCGTCCGGCGCCCGAGCGTCGTCACGCAGCACACCCGCCTGGTTGACGTAGAGCATGTTGCGCGGGATCGACACGGCCTCCCGGTGCCCGGCGGTGGTCAGGTCGCGACGGTCGTCCAGGCCCAGCCGGCGAAGGCCGGCCGGCGACAGGTACGGCCGCAGGTCGGCCATGCCGCCGCGCATGATCGGGTGCACGTCGCAGTCGACGAGGCGGTATCGCTGGGCAGCGAGGTCCGACGGTGCGGTCTCGTCGAGCAGTTCGGTCATCGTGATCTCCTGGGCGGGAACCGGTTGCAACGACGGCGCCGGACCGTCAGGGTCATGCATAGCAAATCGTTTGGCAGGCGCGACAGGGACAAGGGGCGGTTCGTGGAGGTTCGGGTGGGCGCGGTGGAGGACGTACGCCGCGAGGGCTGCCGGGTCGTGCAGGTGGACGGCCGGCCCGTCGGCGTGATCAGCGTCGGCGACGCGTTCTACGCGGTCGCCGACCGCTGTCCCCACATGGGTGCCGCGATGTGCACCGGCTCCCTGAGCGGCACGCTGCTGCCGTCGGCACCCCACGAGCTGGTCTACGGCCTCGACCAGCAGGTCATCCGCTGTCCGTGGCACGGCTGGGAGTTCGACCTCGAGACCGGGCGCTCGCTCCTCGAGCCGCGGCGGTACGGCCTCAGGACCTACCGCGTCTCCGAGGACGACGGCCAGGTCGTCCTGCACACGTGACCGAGTCGGCGCGCGACCCGCGGGAGACGTCCTTCGAGGACGTCGAGGCCTGGGTGCACGAGCACCTGTCCCGCTGCCAGGTGCCCGGAGAGCGTGCCGTCGAGGACGTCGCCCAGGTCGCCCCGCACCCGTCCGGCCGGCTGGCCGCCTGCTGCGTCCTGGTGCGCGAGGAGCCGCTGACCCCCGCCCACCGGGAGGTGGCCGTCGTCGACGCGACCGGCGACCGGGTCACCGTGCTCGACCTGCCGTACGCCGACTGCGGCCGGCCGGCCTGGTCTCCCGACGGCTCGCGGCTCGTCCTGGTGGGCGCCACCGACAGCGGTGCCGTCGCCGTCGTCCTGGAGGGGCCACCCCACGAGCTGCGCGTCACCGCCACCTCCGCGCTGCCGGGGTTCGTCGAGCTCGCGCTGTGGTCGCCGGACGGGTCGCGGCTGGCCCTTCAGGTCGCGATGCCGGGCGCCGAGATCTCCGACGTCCACGGGTCCGGCACGCTCGGTGGGGGTGACGGCGAGTCCTGGCGGCCGCGCGTGCTGCCCGCGGTCGGGAGCGGCCGGCGCCTCGCCCACGTCTGGGACCCGGTCAGCGGTGCCACGCGGGTGGTCTCCGACCTGACGGTGTGGGAGCTGGCCTGGGCGGGCGACGACGCGCTGGTGGCCCTCACCAGCGACGGGTCCGACGAGGACGCGTGGTACGGCGCCGTCCTCACGAGGCTCGCCCTCGACGAGGCCGAGCCGCACACGCTCCATGTCCCGGCCGACCAGGTGTCGGTGCCCCAGGGCGCTCCGTCCGGTCGGCGCTGGTCGGTGCTCTCCGGTCTCCAGAGCGACCGCGGGCTCCCGGCCGGCGAGCTGGTCGTGGGCGACCTCGGGGGTCCGGCCCGGACGCTCGACACGGCACAGGTCCACGTCACCGACCACTGCTGGCTGGACGACGCGACCCTGCTGGTGGCCGGGCTGCGCGGGCTCGAGACGGTCGTCGCGACGGTGGACGTCGAGACGGACGCCGTGACCGAGCTCTGGAGCGGCACCGCCACGTGCGGGGAGTACTTCCCGGAGGTGACCGGCGTCCTCGGGGGCGACCCCTGGGTCGTCCGGGAGAGCCGGCGCGAGCCGCCGGCCCTGGGTGTGCTCGAGCCGGGCGGCTTCCGGCCGGTGCTCGCCGCCGGCGGGCCGGGAACGGCGTACCAGGCGGCGCACGCGGGCACGACGAGACGGCTCACGTGGGAGTCCTCCGACGGCCAGACCGTGCAGGGACTGCTCACCGTCCCCGACGGTGGCCCCGACCGGCACCCCCTCGTGCTCCAGGTGCACGGCGGCCCGACGCACGCCGTGCGCGAGACCTGGATCGGCCGCGACCCGCAGGTCTCGTGCCTGGTCGCCCGCGGCTACGCCGTCCTGCAGCCCAACCCGCGCGGCAGCACCGGCCGCGGCGCGGCGTTCGCGGAGGCGGTCCGCGGCGACATGGGCGGGCTGGACGTCGACGACCTGGTCAGCGGCGTGGAGCACGTGGTCGCGCTGGGGATCGCCGATCCCGCCCGTCTCGGCATCACCGGCATCAGCTACGGCGGCTTCATGGCGGCGTGGGTGCCGACCCGGAGCGACCTCTTCGCCGCCGCGGTCGCCCGCTCGCCGTGCACGGACTGGCTGCTCCAGCACCTGACCAGCAACATCGCGGAGTTCGACCGCCGGTTCCTCGTCGGTGAGCCGTTCGACCCGACGTCCCAGTACGCCGAGCGCAGCCCGCTGCGGTACGCCGACAGCATCCGGACGCCGATGCTGCTGATCGCGGGGCTCGACGACCTGGCCACTCCCCCGTCGCAGGCCCAGGTGCTCCACACGGCGCTCCGCGAACGCGACGTGGAGACCCAGCTCGTGCTCTATCCCGAGGAGGGGCACGGCGTGCGACAGCCGCTCGCGCTCGTCGACCAGTGCGCGCGGATGATCGCGTGGTTCGACCGGCACCTCGCCGGCCAGGACGACTAACCGAGGACGTTCTGGGGCCGGTCGGCGTCGACGCTCCGTCGCCGCGAGAACGCCGCCAGGTCGATCGTGTGGCCGGTCCGAGGCAGCGTCATCGTGAGCGGCTCGCGGTCGTGGTCGTGACCGGCGCCGGCCGCCTCGACCAACGTGGCCATGATCCGGCCGACGAGCGGCGCGTTCTTGAACTGGTTCCCGCTGGTGCCGATCGCCACGAAGTAGCCGGGAGCCGCGGTGCCGTCGTAGATCGGCGCCCAGTCCTCGGTCACGTCGTACAGCCCGGCCACGCCGGTCGGCCGGCTGGGGACCCGCAGGCCGGGCAGTCGCCGAGCCGCGCGGGTGACCTGCGCCCGGAACCGCTCCGACGTGGGCCGGAGGTCGGCCCCGTCGGGGTCGTCGACCCACTCCAGCGGGTCGCACTCCGGCTCGGTCCCGCCCACCAGGAGATGAGCGTCACCGCTCGGGCGGAAGTAGGTGCCGAGATCGAGGTCGGCCACGGCGACCGCGGCGTCGCCGGCGTACCCGGGCGGGGCGGCGACCTGGTGCACCTCCTGGCGCATCGGTCGCGTGTGCACCGTGAAGTCGTCCCCGACCCCGGCCAGCGCGTTCACGTGACCGGACCAGGGACCGGCGGCGTTGACGACGACGTCGGCCCGCAGGTCCCCGGCCGAGGTGCTCACGGTCCATCCGTCGCCGCTCGGTCGCAGGCCGGTGACCGCCCGCCGCATCAGGTAGCGCGCACCCCGGCGTTCGGCGGCGGTGGCGAGGTTCTGCGCGGCGAGCTGGGGGTCGTCGACGTACCCGGCGTCGGGCGTCCAGAGCCCGTCGACCTCGCCCCGAGCCGACGCGAAGAACTCCGGGGAGTCGACGGGGCTCGGCGGCCCGAAGGCACCCGTGTCCAGCGGCGGCACGCGGCGGCGGATCTCGTCGGCGTCCCATCGCTCCCACGGCACGCCCGCGCGGTCGAAGAGAGCGGTGGTGACGTCGAGGCGCGGTCCTCCGGCGGGCAGGACGAGCATGCCGGTACGCCGGAACGCGGCCGCCGGGTCCGCCACGCCCTCCAGGTGGCCCGCCCAGTCGAGCCACGCGTGGTGGGACTCCCAGGCCAGTGCCACACCGGCCCACGTCGAGTAGTTGAAGCGGACGATGGAGCTCGAGGCGCTGGTGGAGCCGTGACCCACCCCGCCGCCGCGGTCGACCACCGTCACGCCGTAGCCGTCGCGGGCGAGCTCGTAGGCGATCGAGGACCCCATCACCCCGGCGCCGACCACCACGGCGTCGCGATCGCGGGTCGTCGGCACCACGAGGCCACCCTTTCACGGGTCGTCCCCCGGCCCGACCGTGACGGGTGCGGCCGACCGGCCGTGGCCCCTAGCCTCAGCCCATGGCGACCGACACGACGTACGACTTCACCGGGCTGCGGGCCCTCTTCATCAACTGCACACTGAAGCGGTCCCCCGAGCCGAGCAACACCCAGGGCCTGGTGGACGCGAGCCGGACGATCATGGAGAAGCACGGTGTCCATGTCGATGTCGTCCGCGCGATCGACCACGACATCGCGACCGGCGTCTGGCCGGACATGCGCGAGCACGGCTGGGAGACCGACGACTGGCCCGAGATCTTCGAGCTGGTCAAGGCGGCGCAGATCCTGGTGCTGGCCGGCCCGATCTGGCTGGGTGACAACTCCTCGGTGATGAAGCAGGTCCACGAGCGGCTGTACGGCGGGTCGCACCTGCTCAACGAGCAGGGGCAGTACCTCTACTACGGACGCGTCGGCGGCTGCCTGATCACCGGGAACGAGGACGGCATCAAGCACTGCGCCCACAACGTGCTGTACACGCTGCAGCACATCGGCTACACGATCCCGCCCCAGGCCGACGCCGGGTGGATCGGCGAGGCGGGTCCCGGGCCGTCGTACCTCGAGCCGGGCAGCGGCGGCCCGGAGAACGACTTCACCAACCGCAACACCGCCTTCATGACCTGGAACCTCATGCACCTGGCGAAGTTGCTCACGGATGCGGGCGGCGTGCCGGCGTACGGCAACCAGCGGTCGGAGTGGGACGCCGGCTGCCGCTTCGACTACGCGAACCCGGAGTACCGCTGACCTGACGCGACGGCTGACCGGGACTGCGGGTGATCAGGCCGGCAACGTGACCAGGAAGCGGCAGCCGGGCTCGTGGTTGGTCACGGCGACCCGGCCGAGGTGGGCCTCCACGATCCCCTTGACGATCGCGAGCCCGAGCCCGGCCCCGGCGCCACTCGTCACACCGGCGTGGTCGGGGGTCCGCGCGCTGCTCCCCTGCCAGCCGACGTCGAAGACGCGCGAGATGTCCTCGTCGCTCAGCCCGCCGCACGCGTCGGTGACCGAGAGCTCGACCCCGTCGGGCACGGCCCGTGCGCTGATCTCGACGACCCCGGCCGTGGGCGTGTGCCGGATGGCGTTCATCAGCAGGTTCGACACGACTCGCGACAGGCCGGCCGGGTCGGCGTTCACGAGGACGTCCTCCTCGACCCGCCCGCCGAGGTGGACGCCGCGGGCGCGGGCCACGGAGTCGGCACCGGCCAGGGCCTCGCTGACGACGTCGCCCAGCGCCACCGGCTGCGGGCTCAGCCGCAGCACGCCCGCATGGATCCGGGAGAGCTCGAAGAGGTCGTCGACCATCCGCACCATGCGGTCGACCTCGCCCCGCATCTGCGCGTGGAAGCGGGCCGGGTCGTCGGCCAGGCCGTCCTCGAGCGCCTCGGTCATCGCCCGGAGCCCGGCCAGCGGCGTGCGCAGGTCGTGCGAGACCCAGGAGACGAGCTCGCGGCGTGACTGCTCCAGCGCCAGCTCGCGGGCGCGGGACTCAGCCAGTCGTTCGCTGGTCCGTCGCAGCTCCTCGGAGATCCCGGTGAGCTCCGCCGGGCCGGACACGTCCGACGCGAACGAGCCGCTCTCGCCGAACCGACGCGCATCGTCCCTCAGGTCCCGCGACGACCGCGCGAGGACGGACCCGAAGCCCAGCGCCACGAGGACGGCCACCACGCCGGCGACCGCCGCCACCAGGCTGATCACGCCCAGGTCGTGGTGGGAGAGGAACATCGCCCGTGAGGTGGCCACGGTGCCGGCGACCACGGCCAGCACGGCGGTGGTCGCGACCCCGACCGTGAGCCACCGGAGGGACGCGCGACGGCCGAGCCACAGCACGACGCCCCCGGCGAGCCCCACGCCACCGGACCAGGCGGCCGTGGTGAGGACGATGGCGACCTGGTCGTGCGTCATGACGCGGCCTCCCAGCGGTAGCCGACACCCCACACCGTCGACAGGCGCACCGGGTGCGTCGGATCCGTCTCGATCTTCTCGCGGAGCCGCCGGACGTGGACGGTGACCGTCGACTGGTCGCCGAACGACCAGCCCCAGACCTGCTTGAGCAGCTCGTCGCGGGAGAACGCCTGGCCCGGGTTGCTCACGAAGAACTGCAACAGGTCGAACTCGCGCACCGTGAGCGACAGCCGACGCCCGAGCAGGGTGACGGTGTGCTCGGTGGAGTCGACCACCAGGTCGCCGTCGGTGACGGAGCCCTTGACCACGCCGCGCTCACCCACCCGTCGCAGCACCGACTCCACCCGCAGGACCAGCTCGCGCGGGCTGAACGGCTTGGTCACGTAGTCGTCCGCCCCTCGCTCGAGACCGACGACGCGGTCGGTCTCGGACCCGAGCGCGGTCAGCATGATCACCGGCACCTCGTCGCCCTTGGCACGCAGGCGCCGGCACACCTCGAGCCCGTCGATGCCGGGCAGCATCAGGTCGAGCACGACGAGGTCGGCTCGCTCGCGGAGCAGGTCGGTGAGGGCCGACTCCCCGTCGGCGGCCTCACCGACGTCGTACCCGGCCGCGCGGAGGTAGGTCACCACCACCTCACGGACCGTGACGTCGTCATCGACCACCATGACCCGGGCCATCGACGCCACCTCCCTCCACCGGCCTCGGGGCGATCCCCCGGACCCGCGCGCGGCCGCGCCGTCCGGCGTACCGCCCGACCAGTATCCCGATGCACACGACCACCACGACAAGGCTCCAGCCGCCCCAGTAGTTCCGGTCGAGCAGCGTCGGGTTGTCGGGCCGCGCGCCGAACCGTCCGAGCACCGGGACCGCGAGCAGCGTCACCGGGCCGAGCAGCACCAGCCCGACGACCCACGGCGCCAGGCGACGACGGCTCAGGAGCCGCTGCGCCACCCACGCGATCCCGAGCACGAGCGGCGCCAGGACCGCGTCGTGCAGGACGACCCCCGCGACCAGCCAGGTCAGGGCGGCCTCGAGGTTCGCCCAGCCGCGCTCGAGCAGGAACAGGACGCCGTACGCCGCGGCGGCCAGCCCGGCGGCGAACGTCGCGACGCGGATCACGCCGCCACCTCCAGGGACTCCAGCCACTTCGTCTGCAGCACCCCGGGCCGGTCCGGGGCGATCAGGCGGCACGGGAAGCCGTGGTCGATGCACAGCGGCTGGCCGCCGAGCCGGAGCGCCACCAGCGTGCGCGGGTCGTCGGCGAAGTTCGCCTGGAGCAACGTGACCCGGTACGGACCCGACCGCTGCAGCGACGTCACCGTCACGTCCCGACCCCGGGGTGCGCCCACCCGGTCGAGCAGGTCGCGGACGGGCACGCCCGTCCAGGTCGCTCCCGCGCTCCAGCCCTCGACGCAGGCGATCGGCAACGAGGCCGTCGTCTGCGACATCGCGGCGAGCTCGGCCAGCGAGAAGGTGTGCGTGCGACCACCCCACCGCACCGTCAGGCGGTACGCCGCGCTGGTGGCGGCCGGCGTGACGCCGGCGGCCGCCGCGGACTTGTTGACCGGCACGCCCTGGGGACCGTTCCCGGAGCGCACCCCCAGCACCGACACCGAGCGCAGCCACGGCACGCTGATGCCCGCCGTGGCGAGAGTGGCGATGCCGGCGGCACCCCACGTCGCACGCAGGAGACCCCGGCGGCTCAACGCACCCACCTCACGGTCCGTGCCGGGGCGGTCGTGCGCGTCGGTGTCGATCTCGGACCCGAGCACACGCCGGATCAGCGGGAGCTTCACGGCGATGTGCACCAGCAGCGCGCCGATCGCGATCCAGCCGATCGCGTAGTGCGTCGCCCGGAAGTGGAAGTGCCACGGGTACCACTGGGCCGTGTTCGCGAGTCCGGACGCGAGCTGGAAGAGGGCGGCCGCGACGAGCACCGCGATCGAGGCGCGCTCCGCGCCGTGCAGCAGGAGGTCGGCCACCCGGCGCGGCGGCCGGGCGAAGAGCTTCGGGAAGACGGTCCAGAGCTTGACCAGGAGCAGCGGCACCGCCGCCGTGCCGGACACGACGTGCAGGCCCTGGGTGACGCGGTAGCCCCAGCTGGGGCTCGTCGGGAAGGGCACGGGCTGGTGCGGCTGCTGCGCGTAGTGGCTGATCAGGCCGGTGAGGAAGGCGACACCGAAGCAGATGCCGAGCCACAGCCCGATCCGCGCGGCGACCGCCGGGCTGCGCAGCCGGGAGCGGAAGTCCTCCTCGTGTGGGATCCGGACCTTCATCGCGCCACCTCGAGCACGGTCGCGTGGCGGGCGCCGAGCGTGTGCTGCGAGACGGCGCGCAGCCCCGCGGCACCGGCGACCGCGGCGATGGCGTCGGTCCCCACGACCGTCCACGCGAACGGGGCGCTGCGCCCGACCTCGGTCTCGAGTCGCACATGACGGGTGTGCACACCGGCGCCCGGGGCGGCGAGCTCGACGACGACGCGACCGGTGGGTGCGATCAGGTCGCGCACACGCTCGAGCAGGGCGACGGGGTCGCCGCCGATGCCGATGTTGCCGTCGGCGAGCAGGGCCGTCTCCCAGCGTCCCTCACCGGGAACGGCGTCGAAGACGTCGCGCAGGAGGGTGGCGACGCCCCGACCCAGGCTGATCCGGACGGCCTCCGGCACGACGTCGATCCCGAGAACGGGCTGTCCGCGGCGGGCGAGGGCCTCGGCCATGCGCCCGGGCCCGCAGCCGATGTCGACGGTCGGGCCGTGGCACAGGTCGAGCAGGGCCTCGTCGACGGGTCCGGCGTCGCGCAGCCAGGCCTCGATCGGAAGGAAGGCGCTGGCCCCGTCCTCGTCGAGGACCAGGCACGGCCGGCCACGCAGTGCCGAGGCGAAGACCTCGGTCACCGGGACGGTGGTGTGGACCAGGGTCATCGGACGGCCTCGCTCCAGGCACGCCGGAAGTGCCCGCCCGCCAGCTCGCGGCACACCGCATCCGCGTCCGCCACGGTGTCGACGTCGCGCAGCATCCGGGCGTCCACGACCGCCCGGCCTCCTCGCGCGAGGGCGGACCGCGTGCGCAGGTAGGTGTCGGGCCGGGACATCGGGACGCCGGCCAGGCCGGCAGCAGGAGCCGAGCCCTGCAGCGCCAGGACCCACCAGCCCCCGTCGGCGGCGGGTCCGAGCACCGCGTTCCCGGGCTGTGACGCCGCCGCCACCTCGAGGAGGTCGCGGGCGGTGAGCTGCGGGGTGTCCATCCCGACCTGCACGGTCGGGCCGACACCCGCGGCGTCCGCGTGCGCGGCCGCGAGACGCTGACCCAGGGTCGAGCCCCGTTGGGGGTGCACCTGCCAGCCCGACAGCTGGTCCCGGAGCTCGTCCTCCGAGCAGGCACCGCTCAGGTCGCCGTCGAGGGCGAGGTGGCACTCGTCGAACGCCGCCCGGCAGGCGGTCACGGTGTCGAGCAGGGACGCGGCGGCCACGCGGGCGGCGGCGTCCATCCCGATCACCGAGCCGAGGCGGGTCTTCACCCGACCGGCGACCGGCGCCTTGGCGACCACGAGCGCCCTCATGCCGCGAGCACCTTCCAGAAGTCGTGGGCCGTGCGCAGGGTGCCGCGGACGGACCCGCTCACCTTGGACCGGGTGCCGGTCGCCCGCGCTCCGTAGGAGACGTCGTACTCGGCGATCCGCCAGCCGGACGCGTGGGCCTTGCGGAGCAGCTCGAGCGGGTAGCCGAACCTCCGGTCCCGCACGTCGAGCGCGACCAGGTCCGCCCGACGGCAGACCCGCATCGGGGCGAGGTCGTGCGCGGGGAAGCCGGCGGTACGCCGCAGCCAGCCGACCACGACCGCGTTGCCCAGGCGCGCGTGCCACGGCCAGACGCCTCGTGTCACGGGACGTCGACGACCCAGGGCCAGGTCCGCCTCACCGCTCCGGACGGCGACCAGCAGCCGGGTGAGCTCCGTCGGGTCGAACGAGCCGTCGCCGTCCATCACCGCGACGTACTCGGCCTCGGCCGCCCCCACGCCGGCCTGGACCGCGGCGCCGTACCCCGGCTCGGGCTCGCTCACGACGCGGGCCCCGTGTGCTCGGGCGACGTCGTCCGTACCGTCCCGCGACCCGTTGTCGACCACGATCACCCGGAAACCATCCGGCACGTCGGCCAGGAGTGCTCGGCAGCGCGGCGGCCTCGTCGCGGCACGGCAGGACGAGGTCGCACAGGGGGGTCGTGGCCACGTCTTCGAGGCTAGGAAGCAACCGGCGTCCTAGGGGCCGCAGAGGATTACGGAACCCTGACAGTGCCGTCGCGCCCCTCCTCGGCGCGGCCTCGACTGCCTAGCCTGACCGGGTGCCCGCCCCCGTCGCGACCCCCGCCGAGCGAGTCCGGGCGACCGGCCCCGCACCGGCGGAGCGGGCCACGCGCTGGGGTCTCGTCGGCTCCCTGGCCCTGGTCGCTCTCGCCGTGGTCGTCCCGCTCGCCACCGGCTGGTCGGTGCGCACCACCGCACACTTCGAGCACACGGTGGCTCCGCTCCATGCCGTCTGGCATCCGATGGCCGGGATCGGGACGCCCCTCGCGATCCTGGTCGGCTGGTACGGGATCCGGAACGGCGACCGGCTCGCCTCGGCGCTCCCCTGGCGCCGGCTCCTGGTCACGACGTACGCCGCGACCCTGGCGTGGACGGTCTCGCTGGCGCTGGTCTACGGCCCGAGCGGGATCTCGCGCGAGCTGAACAGCAGGTCGGAGTACCTGGTCACGGCGCGCACCATCCACGACGTGCCCGCGTTCCTGAGCACCTTCGTGGACCGGATCCCCTTCAGCGCCGGGGCTGCGCACTGGCCGATCCACGTCGCCGGCCACCCGCCCGCGGCGACCCTGTTGTTCGTCGGGCTGGTCCACCTCGGACTCGGCTCGTCCTTCGCCTCCGGGTGCGTGGTCACCCTGGTCGGCACCACCACGCCGGTGGCGGTGCTGGTCACGCTGCGTCGACTCGGCGCCGAGCCCACGGCCCGGCGGGCGGCGCCGTTCCTCGTGCTCGCACCGGCCGCGGTCTGGGTGGCCGTGTCGGGCGACGCCGTGTTCGCGGCCGTGGCCGCCTGGGGAGTGGCGGCGCTGTCCGTCGCCGCCACGGCCACGCGGCCGGCTGCCCGGTGGACGACCGCGGTCGTGGCCGGCCTCCTGCTCGGGCTCCTGCCGGTGCTCTCCTACGGCCTGCTGCTCGTCGCGCCGCTCGTGCTGGCCGTGCTCGTCCTGACCCGCGGATGGCGCGTCGTCCCGGCGGTGGCCGCCGTCGCCGTACTTCCCACACTCGTGCTCGCCGGGTTCGGCTTCTACCTGTGGGAGGCCTATCCCGTGCTCCGTCAGCGCTACTGGGACGGGGTCGCGCAGTACCGACCGGCCGCCTACTGGACGTGGGCGTCGCTGGGCTCGCTCGTCGTCTGCGCCGGCCCGGCGCTCGGGGGCGGGCTCGGTGCGCTCGTCGCCGTACGACGGACCGCCGACCGGGCTGCGCGGTGGCTCGTCGGCTCGGCTGCCGCGGCGATCGTCCTGGCCGACGCGTCGCAGATGAGCAAGGCGGAGGTGGAGCGGATCTGGCTTCCGTTCGTGCCCTGGCTGCTGATCTCCACGGCGGTGGTCCCGGAACGCTGGCGCAAGCCGGCCCTCCTCCTCCAGGTCGTGACCGCCCTGCTGGTCGAGCATCTCCTCGACACCGGCTGGTGAGGCCTCAGGCGCGCAGCGGCTCCTGTCGGAAGGCCGCCAGCCCCTCGGCGGGGGCGATCGTCGCCCGGAAGCCGAGCTCGCGCTCCGCCCGCTCCGGGGACGCGACCACGTGCCGGACGTCGCCGAGGCGATAGGCGCCGGTGACCTCGGGGACCGGACCGTCCCCGGCCACCGACCGGGCGACGTCCAGGATCGAGACCGGAGCGCCCGAGCAGACGTTGTACGCCGCGAACCGGGCCGGCTCGCCGGGGGAGCGGGTCGCGAGCAGGTTCGCCCGCGCCACGTCGTCCACGTGCACGAAGTCGCGCATCTGACGGCCGTCCTCGAAGACCTGCGGCGCCTGGTCACGCTCGACCGACGAGCGGAACATCGCCGCCACCCCGGAGTACGGCGTGTCCCGAGGCATCCCCCGGCCGTAGACGTTGTGGTAGCGCAAGGCGACGACCTGGGCCCCCGTCTCCCGGGCCCAGACGGCCGCGTAGTGCTCCTGGGCCAGCTTGCTCACCGCGTAGGCACTCCGCGGGTCGGGGGGTGTGTCCTCGTCGACGAGGGCCCACGCCAGCGGTGCGCCGCAGGACGGGCAGGCGTTCTCGAACCGACCGGCGTCCAGGTCGCGGGTCCGGCGCGCGCCGGGCCGTTGCGGACCGTGGGTGCCGCAGACGTAGCGCCCCTCGCCGTACACGACCATGGAGGACGCGAGCACGAGCCGATCGACGCCGGCCTCGTGCATCGCGGCCAGCAGCGCGGCCGTGCCGAGGTCGTTGTGCGAGGCGTACGCCGGGAAGTCGGCCACCCGTGCGCCATGACCCACCAGGGCCGCCTCGTGCACGACCACGTCGACGCCGCGCAGGAGAGCCGTCCACGAGCCGGCCTCGCGGACGTCGAGGCGACGGATCCCCGCAGGTGGCTCCGCCTCGCCGTGCGCCTGCGGCAGCATCAGGTCGACCCCCACGACCTCGTCGCCGGCGTCGGTGAGTGCCGCGGCGACGGCCGAGCCGATGAAGCCCGCCGCACCGGTCAGCAGAACCCTCATCGCTCCAACGTGTCAGGGCGGGCCGCCGCGCACCAGCACGACGGGCGCCCGTCAGGGAACGGTAAGACGCCGCCGGCGTCGGACGGAGGGGGGTTGCCGAACGCCGTCACCTGGGCGAGGGTGATCGACATCGTCGTTCTCGGGAGACTCACGATGCACAAGCTCGTCGCGGCCGTTGCCGCCCTCGCCCTGTCCCTCACGCTGACCGCGGTCGCCGTCCCGGCGTCGTACGCCGACTCCGCGCACGCCCGGATCACCCTGACCCGCTGGACGGACGGTCACGACTTCCGCACCGGCACCCTCGACGGCCTCCGCGTGCGTGGTGGCCGGCTGGTCCTCGCACGACACGGGTCGCTGCCGACGCTGTCCTACACCGACCCGTTCGGTGACGGACACGCACGTGGCTACGCCTATGGCACGTGGACCTCGCCCGTCGTGTCGCTCGGCTACCCCGACGACGAGTCCATCTCGTCGTGGAACGCCCGGACACCCACCGGCACCTGGGTGGAGACCGAGTTCCGCGGCCGGCACACCGACGGCACGTGGACGAAGTGGTACGTGATGGGCCGCTGGACCTCGGGCATGGACTACGCCGACGGCGACATCCACCGCACGTCCGTCGACGGTCAGGGCGACGCCGACGGCACGGTGTACACCGACACCTTCAGCTCGAAGACCGGACGTGAGCCGGTGGCCTTCCAGACCAGGGTCACGCTGCTCCGGCCGGTGGGGACCCACGTCACTCCGAAGCTCGACGCGATCGCGACGATGACGAGCGAGCCCCAGCCGGACTACTCCGGCACGAGCGCGTTCACCCTCGGTCGGCACGTCGAGCTGCCGGTGCCGGCGTACGCCCAGAACATCCACGCCGGGGAGTACCCGGAGTTCGGTGGCGGCGGCGAGGTGTGGTGCTCGCCCACGTCGACGTCGATGGTGATGCGCTACTACGGCCGGCACCACTCCCCGAGCCGCCACCAGCTGCGCGACATCGACGCACCCCACGGCGACCCGCAGGTCGACTACGCGGCGATGCACGTATGGGACTACACCTACGACGGCGCCGGCAACTGGCCGTTCAACGCGGCGTACGCGCACACCTACCACCTCGACAGCTTCGTCACCCGGCTGCGCTCGCTGCAGGAGGTCGAGCGGTTCATCCGGGCCGGGATCCCCGTGGTGGTGTCGGCGTCCTGGACGCTCGACCAGATGCCGGAGGCCGGGTACGAGACCGACGGGCACCTGCTCACGATCGTCGGCTTCACCGCCGACGGCGACCCGATCATCAACGACCCCGCGAGCAACAGCGACGCCAACGTGCGCAGCATCTACACCCGCGAGCACTTCGAGAAGGTCTGGCAGGACTCCACCGGCGGTGTCGCCTACATCTACTACCGGCCGGGCATGCGCCTTCCCCACCACGTCGCCGGTCTCACGCGCAACTGGTAGACCTCGGCCGAACGAGATCCCGGTGCCGACGAGCCTGCTGATCGACCTCGACGGGGTGGTGCGGTACTGGGACCCGGAGCACGTCGCTCAGGTGGAGCGCCGCCACGGGGTTCCGGTCGGGAGCGTCGCCGCCGCGGCGTTCGGCGAGGACTCGGCGCTGCAGCAGGTCGTCACCGGGCGGATCACCGACGAGGACTGGCGGGCCGACGTCGTACGCCGGCTCGAGCCGCTGTGCGGTGACTCCGCCCCGGCGGTCGTCGCCGCCTGGGCGGACAGCTCGGGCGCGGTGGTCCCCGAGGTCCTGTCCGTCGTCCGCCGGGCACGGGAGACGGGGTGGACGGTGGGGCTGCTGACCAACGCGACGTCGCGCCTGGGAGCGGACCTGCGCCTGCTGGAGCTGACCGACGAGTTCGACGTCGTGCTGAACAGTGCCGAGCTCGGCGTCGCCAAGCCCGACCCCGTCATCTTCCGGCTCGCCTGCGAGCGGATGCAGGTGGCGCCGCACGCATGTGTCTTCGTCGACGACACCGAGGCGAACGTCGTCGCGGCGGCCCGGGCCGGCCTGGACGCCCACGTGTTCGAGGACGCGGACGCGTTGGCCGAGCTGCTGTTCGGCGCCACCTGAGAGTGCCCGGGTCAGCGCGCGGGCGGACGGCTGGACGGCGGAGGCGTCGCGCCGGCACGCACCAGCCGCTCACGGGCGTCGAGGTCGGTGGGGTCCAGATCCACCACGGCACGCGCCAGCAGGAACTGGTCGTCGAGGATCGCGGCGAGCACCCGGCGTGACTCGGCGTCGTCGCCGGCGTACTGGGCCACCGTCTCGGTCGCCTCGCGCAGGAACGTCCGCCAGCTCTCGGCGTCACCCTCGAGGATCAGCGTCTCGATGCGGTACCGCAGGTCGCGCTCGACGTCCTCCGGCGAGCCGCCGCCGGCGACGGCGAGGCGAGCCATCAGTCGGGGCACCAGCGCCTCGACCTCGGGCGGCAGGAAGAGCCACGCGTCAGGATGAGGCAACGCTGCGCTCCCCCGTGGCCGTCGCCTCGAGCTCGGCGATCCGCGGCAGGAGCTCGCGCAGCCGCTGCTGGAAGCGGATCACCGAGAACTCCTGCTCGTCGTTGAGGATGCCCGAGTGGTACGACGGCGCCTGGACGCCGCGTTGCACCCGGGTGGTGATGTCGACGTCCTGGCCCATGATGTCGACGTTCAGCTCGCGCATGAGCTCGCGCGCCCGCCGGTCCTGCTCGCCCTCGTCGGGATGCACCAGCGTCATGGTCGTCGCCCGTGTGCTGTGCAGCCCGGTGGGCTCGAGCTGCCACATGTCGATGTGGTGCGGGTAGATCTCGAAGAACGTCGTCGGCCAGATGCAGACGTGGCCCATGGCGTTCTCGAACTCCTCGGGCATCCCCGGCATCCGGCGGATGAGGCTCTGGTACTCGCGCTCACGGGGGTCGCGCGACGGCCGGCTGCGGTACGGGACGCGCGACCACTCGCACCAGTCGTTGTTGTCGCCGACGGTCTCCTTGACGTCGATCAGCCGCACCAGGGTCGGGTGGGCCACCGGGACGTGGTAGTCCTCGAAGTAGTTGTCGGCGAGGATCTTCCAGTTCTCCTCGAAGTCCTCGGTCCACCGGGCGCCCTCGGGGCCGCGGTGCACCTGCAGGCCGGAGATGTTGAGCCACTCCAGGTAGGGGCCGACCGGGCCGAGCATCTCCTCCAGCGACATCTGGTCGGGGTCGAGGCAGCAGAACACCAGGCCACCTGCCACGCCGAGCCGGAACTGCGGCAGCGCCACCTGGTCGCGGTCGAGGCAGGCGAACCCCTGGCCGGACGGCGCCGCTGCGAGCCGGCCGTCGAGCTCGTAGGTCCAGGCGTGGTACGGGCAGCGCATCACCGAGCGGGTCTGGCCGGTGCCCTCGAGGATCGTCGACGCCCGGTGCCGGCAGACGTTCGACATCGCGCGCAGCTCGCCGTCGTGGCCGCGGACCACGAGGACCGGCTCACGGCCGACGTCGGCCGTGACGTAGGAGCCCGGCTCCGTCAGCTCGGAGAGGTGGCCGACCAGGATCCAGGCGCGCTCGAAGACCTCCGCCAGCTCCTGCTCGTAGAGCACGGGATCGGTGTAGGCGACCCCGGGGAGGCTGCGGGTGGCCGTCGGCGGCTTCTCGGTGGCCCTGGACTCCGGCGTGTGGGTCGGCGAAGCGATGTCGGTCGCCAGGTTGCTGGGATCCATCGACGGGACTCCTGACTGATTGTTCGGTCAACTCTAGCGAAGTCGCGTCCACTCCGTCAGCACGAGCGGGGACGGTCGCCCGGTCCCGTCAGCGGGACGCGATGTGGAACGTCTCGGTGTGGCCGTCCACGGCGATCACCTGGCCGTTCACCATCGCGGCCCGGGGCGAGGCCAGGAACGCGCACATGTCAGCGATCTCCGCCGGCTCGACGAAGCGCGGGATCGACTGGCTCTCGACGTACTCCCGGCGTACGACGTCGGCGGCGATCCCCCGCTGCGCGGCCTCGGCCTCGATGACGCGACCCATGCGGGGGCCCTCGACGCAGCCCGGCGCCACGACGTTCGCCCGGACGCCGAACGGGCCGAGCTCGACGGCCAGCGACTTCGTGAGCCCGATGACCGCCCACTTGGCGGCGGCGTACGGCGTGCGCATGCCGTAGCCGAACAGCCCGGCCGTCGACGAGATGGCCACGATCGCGCCGGAGCGCTGGCTCTTCAGGTGCGGGATCACGAGCCGGGCCAGGAGGAAGTGGCTGTCGATGTTCACCGCCAGGCAGTCGCGCCAGGCAGCGGGGTCGATGTCCTCCGCCATGGCGGTGGGGCCGGCGACGCCCGCGTTGTTGACCAGGACGTCGACCCCGCCCCAGTGCTCGACCACCTCGTCGACCCAGCGCTGGGTGTCGCCCTGGTCCGCGACGTCGCCGACCACGGCATGGAGCTCCGGGTCCGCCTCGGTCGCCGCCCGCACCGCGGCCTCGTCGCGGTCGCAGATGCTCACCCGGCCGCCGTCGGCCCGGAACCGTGCGGCGATCGCGGCTCCGATCCCGGAGGCGCCGGCGCTCACGAGCACGCGCAGCGGCTGGTCCATGCTCACCCCCGGAACGACGATCGGGCGCGTCAACCTACCGACCGGCACGCTCTGTTGTCAGCAGAGACCGCTCGTCGGCGGGGCCGCCGCGGTGGCGGCCCCGTCGGACAGCAGCGTCAGCCGGGCGGGGTCACCGGGTGGGAGCGCTTCAGGATGGAGCTGAACTGCGCTTCCTTCACGCCGCTGAGCGGCCACGTGCCGATGGAGTTCGCGGAGGAGTCGAAGTAGCACAACCCCAGCCCGGGAAGATCGGTGCGGTTCGCCATGTCGTCGTACGCCCTCGTCAGCCAGTCCGGGTCCTTGGCCGCGGCTGCGTCCGTGTAGCCGGTCTCACCGATCGCCCAGTCGACGCCCAGCTTCAGCGCGGCCGGCGCGATCTTGTCGTAGTACTGCGACATCTCCCGCCATCCGCTGGTGGGGTGCTTGTCATCGCCGTAGGGGTTGTAGCCGTCGACGCCGAGGATGTCGACCATGTTGCCGGGCCAGACGGCGTCGAGGCTGTACTCGGGGTTGCCGGACTCGAAGGTGCCCCAGCCGTTCAGGATGATCGTCGTCCGCACGTTCGGAACCGCACCGAGGATCGGCAGCAGCCTGCGCTGCAGGGCGACCCAGTCGGCGATGTTCCCGTCGGAGTCGGGCTCGTGATGGATCGCCACCCACACCGTGCCCGGGACGGTGGCCAGCTGCGCCGCCAGCGTCTGCGTGTCGGCGTCCGCCTTGCCGGCGGCGGCGTCGGCCCACGACACCGAGAGCTTGTAGGACAGCCAGGGGATCCGACCGGCCTTCGCGTCGGCCGTGGCCTGCTTGATCGAGGCGGCGATCCGGTTGTAGTTCCAGTACGTGCGGTGCAGCCCGAGCGTGCGGCCGGAGGCGGCCTCGAGCGCCGCTGGGTCGCCGTTGCCCTGGATGGCGGCGCCGACGTACGGCAGCTGCCTGGTGCCGCTCGGAGTGCTCGTCGCGGTGGCCGACGGCGTCGCGGTCGAGGTGGTCGCCACGGTCGCGCTGGCGCTCGGTCCCCAGATCGTCCGGGTGGCCGTCACGGTCTTGGTCGGGCCCGGCACCGTCGCGGTGACCGTGGCGGTCGCGGTGACGGTCTTGACGCCCTTGATGATCTTGATCGGGTAGTGGTGGATCCTGCCGGTGGCGGCGCCACTGGGGGCGAACACGCTGCCGACCGTGACGAGGACGACGGTGATCACGGCGAGCACGGATCCCAAGGCGGTGAGTCCGGCCTTGGCGTGGGCTCGGTCTGGTGTGGTTTCGGCGCGATGCTTGCGGCGGCGGCTACTGCGCATGCTGGTCTTCCTCCACGCCAGTTCGCAGAACTGGCTCCAGCCCCCATCACGGGTATCGAGTCACGACCCTCGATGCAGTGACTGTGGAGGAACGCTGGGGGGCAACGATCCCCCGGTGCCCAGATTGCTAGGGGCACTCGTCGACCGCTGGGTTTTCCGGATCTCTTTACCTGACGCGCTCCGGACGGCGGGGCGCCGGTCCTTCCTCGCCCCCTCCGCGGGGCAGGACGGCGCCGGGCAGGCTGCGGGACCGATTTCCACAAGATGAGGGAAGACGCGGGCCGGTCGCAAGGTGCATCGTTTTCCGATGTAGCTGTGTCTCGGAGGCACTCCCCCGTCGCTGCCGGCCTTGCTCACGGTCAGAACGTCGAACGAACAGGAGGGAGTCCCACGATGCGCAAGGCCGTGCGGATCCTGGCGTCGATCGCGATGCCGCTCGGCGTCACCGGTCTGGTGATGCTGCCGAGCGGGCCGGCCTCGGCCGTCCAGACGCCCCAGGACCGACTGGTGTCGCCGACTCCGGCGTCCTGGACGCCTTCGGCCGTCGACGGCAGCGTGCAGTCGATCGTCCAGGTCGGGAACACCATCGTGATGGGTGGTGACTTCACGCAGGTCGAGGCTGCCGGCAGCACCACGGTGGTGAGCCGTCCGGACATCCTGGCGTTCAACGCCACGACGGGAGCCTTGAGCACGACGTTCCTGCCGCAGCTCGACGGCGAGGTCGAGGCGCTCCTGCCGTCGGCCGACGGCCGGTCGGTCTACGTCGGAGGCGACTTCCACACGGTCAACGGCAAGACGGCGAAGTCACTCACCGAGCTCTCGCTCGCGGACGGAAGCACCGTGGGCACCTTCAAGTCGCCCTCGATGAACGGCAAGGTCCACGACCTCCGCCTCGCCGGAGGGAACCTGTGGGTCGCGGGCTCGTTCACCACGATCGGCGGCGTGGCCCAGACCGGTCTGGCCACCGTCGACCCGGCCACCGGCAAGGTCACCACCTACATGCGGCAGCAGGTCGCCGGCACCTGGAACGGCGGCGCCACCTCGGTGGCCAAGATGGACGTCACCCCGGACGGGTCGCGCCTGCTCGCCATCGGCAACTTCACCACGGTGGGCGGAGCGTCGCGCCCGCAGGTGTTCATGCTGGACCTGACCGGAGCCACGGCTCAGCTGGCGAACTGGCAGACCAGCTTCTACACCAGTCACTGCTCGAACTCCTTCAACAGCTACATGCGCGACCTGGACATCTCACCCGACGGGTCGTACGCCGTGATCTCGACGACCGGCGCCTACGGCGGCAACACGTCTGCCTGCGACGAGACGTCGCGCTGGAACATGGCGGCGACCGGCAGCAGCCTGACGCCGGCCTGGACCGACTACACCGGTGGCGACACCACCTACGCGGTGGCGATCACCGGCACCGCGGTCTACGTGGGCGGTCACATGCGCTGGGAGAACAACCCGTATGCCGGTGACCAGGCGGGGCAGGGTGCCGTCTCGCGCACCGGGATCGCCGCTCTCGACCCGGTCAACGGTCTGCCCTACAGCTGGAACCCCACCCGGGCGCGCGGCGTCGGGGTCTTCGACCTGCTGGCGACCAGCCAGGGCCTGTGGGTGGGCAGCGACACCGACCGGATCGGCAACTTCGCCTACCACGGAAAGATCGCCTTCCTGCCCCTCGCGGGAGGAGAAGTCGTCCCCCCGACGACCACCGGCGTGCTGCCGGGCCGGGTCTACCTCGCCGGCAGCACGACGACGAACCAGGACGCGGTCCAGGACGTCGGCTTCTCGGGAACGGCGGTGCTGGACCACCAGACGCTCCCGGACACGGGGATCTCCTGGCACCTCGCCCGCGGTGCCATGATGATCAACGGCAACGTGTACTACGGCTACAGCGACGGCGCGCTGTACTCACGCTCCTTCGACGGCACGACGTTCGGCCCGGCCACGGCCGTCGCCGGGATGGACCAGATCGTGCCGTTGTCCAGCTTCCACAACGACGTACCGAACATCACGGCGATGTTCTTCGACCGCGGCCGGCTGTACTACACGCTCAGCGGCGACTCCCATCTCTACTACCGCTACTTCACGCCGGAGAGCAACGTGGTCGGGGGCCTGCGGTTCACGGCCAGCAGCGGCATCACGGGCATGAGCTTCGCGCAGGCCGCCGGGATGTTCGTCGCCGGAGGCAAGCTCTACCTCGCCACCTCGAACGGCAACCTGCAGCGGTCGGACTTCGTCAACGGTGCGCCCAGCGGGACCGGCACCGTCGTGTCCGGCCCCGGCGTGGACGGCACGAACTGGTCCAGCCGCGCGATGTTCCTGTACGCCGCCGCCGCCGGTGGTGGCCAGAGCAACCAGCCGCCGACCGCGCGGATGTCGGTCGACTGTCAGAACCTCGCCTGCTCGATGACCGGTGACGGCTCGAGCGACCCGGAGGGACTGATCGCGTCGTACCACTGGGACTTCGGCGACGGGAGCAGCAGCACGCAGACGGACCCGAGTCACACGTACGCCTCCGCTGGCGGCTACCCGGTGACGCTGAAGGTGACCGACGCCGGTGGGTTGTCCGACACGACCACCCAGACGGTCCACGTCGGGTCGCAGGCGTCCGGCATCGCGTTCGTCGGGTCCGCCCAGGCGCAGCGCAACGCCACGAGCGAGACGGTGACGGTCCCCTCGGGCGTCACCGCCGGCGACTCCTTGGTGCTGGTCACCACGGTCGCGAGCGACACCGTCACCGCATCGGCGCCCGCCGGCTGGACCCAGGCCGGCCGGACCACGTCGAAGGGCACGACCTCGACGGTCTGGCAACGGGTCGCCACCGGTGGCGACGCGGGTTCGAGCGTCAAGCTCAGCTACTCGGCGACCGCCAAGTCCACCGTGTCGCTGCTCGCCTACAGCGGGACCTCGACCACGGCTCCGGTGCTGGCGCTGCAGGGCGCGGGTGAGTCGGTGAGCCGAGCGGGTCACACCACGCCGTCGACGTCCGTCAGCGACAACCAGGCGTGGGCGCTGTCGTACTGGGCCGACACCTCCTCCGCCACGACGGGCTGGAACCTGCCCGGTGGGGTGACCTCACGGAGCACCGTCTGTGGCACCGGAGGCGGCCACGTCTGCACCGCCGTCGCCGACAGCAACGGACCGGTCGCCGGCAACCAGTACGGCGGCCTGACCGCCACGGCCGACTCGGCCAGCGCCAAGGCGGTCATGTGGACCATCGTCCTGAAGCCCAGCTGAGGCCGCCCGCGCGTCCCTCGACGGGGACGCACCGGCAGGATGTCGGCCATGGTCGACGGGCACGGCTGGATCTCGGCGCTCCCGTCACCGCTCGCACGTCACCGTCGAGCGCTGGCAGGACTGCTCGACTTCTGTGAGGCCGCACCCGGCGTGAGCTCCCTCTCCGTGGGTTGCTCGCTGGGACGAGGCGTCGCCGACGAGCTGTCCGACGTGGACGCCGCGGTGGGCGTTGCTGCCGAGCGGGGTGTGGTCGGGGCACCCCGGGTCCGGGAGGTGGAGACGGCGTTGGTCGAGCACCTCGACGGCGATCTGGTCGACGTCCTGCGGGAGGAGTCGTCGACAGGCGTCTTCTTCATCCGCCGGGTCTTCGCCCAGCTCCGGGACGGCGTACAGCTCGATCTCGCCGTCATCGCCGAGCCCGAGGTACGCCGCGGTGACGCCGCTCCCGACTTCATCTCCCTGTATCGAGCAGCAGGGACCGAGGAGGGGCTGACGCAGCCCTCGGCGTTCGACGTCACCGACGAGCAGGTCCGAACTTGGGCGTTCCTGGGCTGGCGAGGACTGCTCGACGCGGACAAGTACCTGAGGCGGGGTTCCCCGTGGGAGGCGCACCAGCGACTCCACGAGGTCCGGCAGCACATCTGGGCCCTGTGGGCGACCGCCCTGGGAGCCGGCTACCCGTGGCACGGCTTGTCGCAGGTCCTGGACCACGACCCGTCCGCGCTGCCGGACGGCATCGAGGCGACGGTGGCCGGCCTCGACGTGGGCGAGCTGCGGTCCGCGGTCCTGGCCGGGGCCTCGGTGCTCGACGCCGTCAGCACCGCCGCGGCCCAGCAGACAGGCACCTCGCTGCCGACCGCGTTCGCGGACTATGCCCGCGCCCTCCTCGGCGGGGCTGACCGCTACGACGAGTAGCGCGGCAGCGCACCGATCTGCTTCATCTGCGCGAGCACGTCGACGACCCCCCACGTCTCCACGACCCTTCCGCCCTCGAACCGGAAGATGAAGATCTCGTTGTAGGTGACGGACCTGCCCGTCGGTGGCCGGCCCAGGTAGTCACCTTGGTGGGTGCCGGTCACCGAGTTCCGGCCGACGACCTTGTCGCCCTCGGCGATCAGGTCCTCGACCGTCACCTGGAGGTCCGGGAAGACCTGGTGCAGCGTCGAGAACACCTCCTTGAGCGCCTCCGCCCCGGTGGCCTTCACCGGGAGAGGCGTGCGGATCAGCACGTCCGGATCGACGATCTCGTCGATCGTCTGCGAGATGAGCTCGGGATCGTGTGTGTTGGTCACGTCTTGGAAGCGCTGGAACACGTCCTTGTTGGCCGATTCCTCCGCGGTCGACATGGTTCCTCCTCGATAGCTGGCGCCCTGGTGGCGCGCTGAGCCGCCGGGCGGCCTTCTCGTGGCCGTCCCGACCCGTCCGCTGACGAGAGTGGTGATCATGGGGTGGCGAGTACTCGCCTGAAGAACGGGACGAGCTCGGTCGCCAGCGCGGCCGGGTCCGGCTCGTGTCCGCTGCTGTCGATCGTGGCAACCCGGGCGTCGTCGACGGCTCGGGCGATGGAGGCCGCCGCCCTGTCGAAGGCGCCGTCCGGCAGTCGGCTCATGTTCTCGTCGCCGCCTCGCCCGGTGAGGACAAGCAGCGGGCAGCGGACGCGCGAGAGGCGATCGGTGGGCACCTGGCCATCACCGAGAACCTCGGCGCCGTAGAGCCGGGTGTGGGCGATTGCCTCACACTGCGGCCAGTACGCCGACTCGCGCGCTCGGGCGATCTGAGCGTCCGTGGACCCGGCGACTGCCATGAACAGGGCGAAGGCGTCTCCACGGCGGCCCGCCGCGAAGTGTCGGGCCAGGCTGGCGCGATAGTCACGCCATTCCTCACGCGTCCTGATGCCGTAGGGCACCTCGAAGACGGCCAGGCCGCCGATGTTCAGCCCTGCCCCCGCCGCCTCGAGGGCCAGGGCTCCCGCCGCGGAGGTGCCGAATACGCCCACCGGACCCTCGGCGAGCTCGAGGACCGCTTCGAGGTCCTCGATCTCGCGAGCGACGGCGTACGGCTGGACGTCCCCACTCTCGCCGTAGCCCCGCTGGTCGTAGGTGGTGACTCGGAAGTGATCGGCGAGGCTGCGGGCCAGCGGGGCGTTCTCGCCTCGGGTCCCGATCAGGACCAGTTCCGGACCTGCACCGATCGACTCGCAGGCGAGAGCCGTCCCGTCATGGGACGTGACGATCTTCATCCGGATGGTCGCACCTGCCTCCGCCGACTTTGCTACTACACGGTTTAGTTCGAGTTAGTAAACCGCACGGTGTCGTAACATGGCAACCGTGGTCTCCCCTCTGCACGGCCTCGACCCCGCCGCGAGCCCGGCCGGCCCGGTGGGCGCTCGCGAGCGGCGCTCGGCGTCGAAGCGCGCGGCGGTCGTGGAGGCCGCCACCGACCTGTTCCTCAGGCTGGGGTACGCGGGCACGACCATGGAGCAGGTCGCGGAGCGGGCGTCGGTGTCCAAACCCACCGTGTACCGGTTCTTCGCCGACAAGGAGGCGGTCTTCGCAGAAGTCGTCTCCGACACCCTCGACCGGTACGGCGAGCCGTTCAGAGCCAGCCTCACCGAGCTGGCGACCTCCACGAATGTCGAGCGAGCGCTCAACCGGGTCGCCCGCGACTACATCGCGTTGGTCACCCGCCCCTCGATCGTCGGCCTCCGTCGCCTGGTCATCGGCGCCTCTGCCCAGCTGCCTCACATCGCATCGGACTACTACGAACGCGCTCCGGAGCAGACGCTGCGTGCCCTCGCCGAAGCCTTCTCCCGACTCGACGCACGGGGAGCGCTGCGGGTGCGGCACCCCTCCCTCGCTGCCGCACACTTCGCGATGCTCGTGATCGGCCGAGCTCTGGACAAGAGCCTCTTCTGCGCCGACGACCCGTTCACGGCCGCCGAGCTGAGGGTCCAGGCCAGGTCGGGCGTTGCCGTCTTCCTCCAGACCTACGGACCGAGCCCAGGATGAACGAACGCCAGCGTCCTCAGGGCTCGACACCTTCGGGTGTGCCGCGGGGAGCCCGCCGGTTCCTACAGTGACCCCGCGGGCCACTCCACGGGGGAAGCGGCCCATCGCCCGGATCCGCTCCGGACAGCTCGGAGCCGAAGCCGAAGCCGGAGACGATGCCCTGGCACCCGAGAATGCCGGGGCATCGTCACGCCCGCCCGGGTGAGGCGGTCAAGGGTGCATTCGTGCTCCACTGGTTGCTCCGGGCCTTGCTGCTCGGACAGCCGCCTCGTGGGTGCTGGGCCCAAACACACTGCGGGGCGCGACTGCTTCCACGAAGCTCCTCCTGGACCCCGAGGACCTTCGGCGGCGCTTTGTCTCAACCGATCCGCCCGATGGGGGTCCACGCCCGCCGACGACCGGACATCGCGGCGGGCGATCCTCGACAGGACCTGTCTGTCGCCGCGTTCGGTCAGACGTCGTCGCGAGGTCGGGGCGCAACCGTGCGGAGCATCGCGTCGAGCTCGGGATCGGTTCCGAAGGCCCGGACCTGCTGCGGGCACCGACACGCGCTCGCGATCTTGGCGGCCCACGCCAGGGCCTCCTCGAGTGAGGGCACGTCCACGATCGTGATCCCGCTGATGAAGTCCGGGTTCGGGCCGTCGGTGACCGTCCCGTCGGTGGCCACGATGCTCGCCGGCTGGTCCGCCAGGCCACCGGCGACGACGTACACCCCGGCGTCGACGGCCTCCTGACAGACCGCGTGGGCGGCCCTGGCGACGTCCGGCATCGCCTCCTCGGGGATCTGGTCCATCGCGTCGCTGGGGAACGAGATCAGGTACTGCGGCATCGCATTCGACTCTCTCTGCGGTTCATCTCTCCCCTGAACGGTAGGCGCACGGGTCACGCGTCGCCACGCGTGGAGCGCGAGCCGACACGAGCCTGGAACGGGTGAGGCATGACACCCTTCTGGCTGTCGTCTTTTCGGATCCGGCCGGACTAGTGAACCCTCCGATCGGTCGGATCATGTAGCGCATCGGTCTCATCCGGCAGCGATTCCCGCGCCCGTGGAGTCCGGCGGCGCCACACTTCGACCACCGGTCACGAGGCGCTCGACCGGGTCGGGGGCCTTATAGGTGGCCGTCGGAGTCGTGGGGTCTCCGACGGCCATCTCCTTCTCGCCGCGGAACGTCGTGGCGCTCGCTCGGTCGGTGGTTGACACGTGGGGAGTACGGTGGGACCGCCGAGGATTCCCGCACGAAGTCTCGCTCCGTCATTTTCGGTGAACCCAGCTGTCCGGCGTTCCCGAGCCGGGGATGAGTCCCATGTGACGTCGATCCAGGTCAGCCTCCTCGCTCGTGAGCCGGTCCGGCGCCGACCGGACTCTCCACACCTGCGAGACGTCCTGACCCGAGTCGCGGTGAGCCTCGTGACCGCCGTACTGGCGCCGACCGCGTTGTTCGCGGCAACGCTCCTGGTCTTCAACCTCACGACGGCGCTGCTCGTCGCGCTCGCCTGGATGTCCGGTGCGATGTGCTGGAGGTGGACCACCCGGCGGTCGGTCTCGGGGCTGCTCCTGATGACGCTCGGGATCCTGACCGTGAAGACAGGTGTCACGCTCGCCACGGGCAACACGTTCATCTACTTCGTGCAACCGGTCTTCGTCGACCTGGTTGTCTCGACCGTCTTCCTGGGCTCTCTGTGGTCCACTCGGCCGATCGTCGCCCGTCTGGCTCCCGACTTCTACCCGATGAGCGCGGAGATCGCGGAACGCCCCGACGTGTGTGCCCTCTTCCGACGGCTCACGCTGATGTGGGGGCTCGTGATCCTGGCCAAAGGAACCATCACCATCTGGCTCCTGGAGTCTCTCTCGACGGTCACCTTCGTACTGATCAAGGGCGTCGTCATCATCACCCTCACCCTGACCGCGGCCGTCATCACCGTGGTCTGGTCGGCCCTGGTCGCGCGCCGCGCAGGCCTGCTCGGGGAGCGCACCTGCCGCCCGGCACCCGCGGACGTCGACGAGCCCGGCGACATCGAGGGTCCGGCGGCGCCTGCGTGAGCAGCGCTAGGCCAGATCCCGGCTCATCGAGGTCAGCACCGCGTCCACCTCGGGTCCGATCTCGGTCACGCAGCCGCACGCGATCCCGTGGGCGTCACGGTGCCACGCGAACAGATACTGCAGCGCAAGTCGGTTGACGCCGAAGTCGTGCTCGGACTCGACTCGATCACGATCGGCCTGGCGGTTCGCCGAGAGCAACAGAAGCGGTGCGGCATAGGCGGCCTGGGTCGAGAACACCAGGTTCAACAAGATGAAGGGATACGGGTCCCATCGACGGGTCCACGCCACGAGGTTGACCGCGATCCACAGCACCACCACCAGGCTCTGAACCAGGATGAACGTCCACGAGCCGAAGGATGCACTGACGTCATCGGCCATCCGGTCTCCGGTGGAGCGCTCCTCATAGCGTCTGCGGTTGGCCGGATGACGGTAGCGACTGCTCATGACTCACTGTGACAGCACGCCCGCCACGCGATGCTGCTGCCCAGACGATTGCCGGCGGCGTTCCAGCAGCCAGGACCAGCCCCGCATGGTCGTGGGACGCTGGCTACTCCTCGCTGCCGTCCCAGATCGACCGGACGGCGGCATCGGCGTTCGACTGCTTCGCGGCGCGGACCTTCGACTCGATCGTCGACACGGTCGTGCGGGCGTCGGCCAACGGGGCCAACCATCCTTCGTCGTACAGCTCGTGGGGGTTGACGAGCTCCTGAGCACCCGTCGCGCCGTCGCCGCGAATCGCGAAGCCATGGCTCTGCAGGACCGCGACGAGGGCATCCATCCGTGGACCGTGCAAGTAGCTGAACAAGGCAGCATCCAGGTGGCGGGTGCGGACCTCGCCGTACCGCACGGACTGCTCGAGCGGCCAGGTGATCCGTGCCGTCCGGATCTCGCCCGCGAGCTCGAGGGCCGTCTCCGCGAGCTCTGCTCGCATCGCTCTGATCCCGTCGCTCCCCAGCTGCCGGGTGACCTCGGGCTGAGACTCAGCCACGCGCTTGGCGATGCCGTCGACGGCGGTCGGGACGCCCGCAGCGATCCGGTCGAGCAGCTCGCCCTCGAGTCGATCGGTCTTGGTCTGTTCGGCCACGAGCGCTGCCTCAGCCCTCGCTAGCGCACTCCCCGTTTGGTCACTCATGTCCTCGACCGTAGTACCCCGCCTGCTGAGCAAGCGCCGGTCCCGCGATGCGCGGCCCTCGTGTGCCGTCACGGGGCCAGGGCATTGCCCGAGTCGAGGTCGCGCGCGGGAGTGTGGGACCTGGTCCGACCCGCGGCCGATGATGCATCGGCCCGGCCTCGGCCTCGACGCGCACGTCGGGACCCGGTCTGGTTGGCCAGGCAGCTGCGGACGGCGTGTGTGGCCGCATCCGTGTCGGTGGCGGGAGGACGAGGTCCCGCTGGGCCGAGACCGGAGCGGGGAACCCGACGTCGTCGACGGCGAGTAGGTCCGGGAGGAGCTCGACACAGCTGCCCTGGCCGTCGCACCGGGTCCAGTTCGCGTGCCGAACGAGGACGAATGCGGTTGGCCGCCGCCCGCGCTCGGCCTAGCCATTCCGCTCGGCGAACCGGGCCCCGTCGACCCAGCTGCCGTCGGCATGCACCAGAGCCACCGCGAGAGCGGCAGCCGAGGCCACCGCCAGGGCCAGAACGAGCCACCGCGCCCATGAGCCCGGAACCGAGGATCCGTGCGGGGCGCCCAAGGTGATCCGCAGCGCGGGGACGATGCGGCCCAGCAGATGAAGCCCGGTCGCGACCACCCACACCGCGAAGAACCCCTGGTGCAGCGTCACCCAGTCGACCCGGAAGCCGAGCAGATCCACGAGAGGGCGCCGCGCAGCGGACTCACCGAGCAGCACGAGCAGCACCCCTGACCCGAGGAGTCCCAACGTCGAGGCCACCACGAGAGGACCGAGGAGACGCAGCAGCAACGGCGGCGGACCCGCCTGCCGGTACGTCGCACTCCCCGCGTAGTAACGGACGATGCGCCAGCCGGTGCTGGCCGTCTTCAGCAACGCCGGTGGCACGAGGAGCGCACCGATCGCCACGTGCCACGAGAGCAGGCCGTTGACGTCGAACAGGGTGAGCAGCTCGGCCACCGACCCGACGAGCAGGACGAGTGCCGTCCACGCGGTGAGGAGGGCGTTACCAGCGGGACCGCCGGAGGGCCCCAGCACCGGGTCCTCGCGGCGCTCGCGCCCGATCGCCTCCGCCACCGTGTCGAGGACGGAGCTCGAGACCACGGTGCTCCAATGCTCGCGCGGTGAGGTCTCCATGGTTCCAGGATGGCGCGAGATCTCGACGAAACCGCCGACTTCGCAGACATGGTCAGGTTCTGGTCAGGGGGCCGGTCCGAACAGACCTGAGGGTGGCTCGGAGATCGGCCAGGGCAGCCGAAGGAACAACGAGGAGCGGCTCTCTCGGCGCGACGGAGAGCGACGTACCGGAGCTCGAGGGATCCCGCTGCCGCGTGCCCGGGTGCGACACGACCCCGCCGGTCGAGTCACCCCGCCCCGGGCTCGGTTCTCGAGTGTCGGAGACCAGGCTCCGGCGGGTGCGACTTTGTTGACTCCGAGCCGCCGCCGAGATCCGGCATCGGGAATGCGTAGGGCAGCTCCATCTCCACGACCGTGCCTCCTCCGTCCCGGTTCCTGGCGCTGACCGTCCCGCCGTGCCCCTCGGTGATGGCCTTGACGATGGCGAGCCCGAGCCCCGATCCGCGTGGGCTCGTGCCGTTCCCATGGCTGAACCGCTCGAAGACGGAGGCAGTCATCGAGGCCGGGATGCCAGGTCCCTGGTCGGACACCGAGATCAGGAGGTGGTGCGTACGACGCCGCGCCGAGACCTCGATCGGCGTACCGGGCGGGCAGTGGACCACTGCATTCCCGATCACCTCGTCGAGGGCCTCGGCCACCCGGTCGGGATCAACCCACATGACGTCCTCGTGCACGGTGCCGAGCCCGATGGAGGGATGGGTGGCCAACCAACGAGTCGCCGTGGACGTGACGAGGTCGCCGATCTCCGTCTCGACCGGGTACAGGAAGTCCGGCTGTTCGCTCTTGGCCAGCCTCAGGAACCGGTCGGTGATCGTCTTGAGCCGGGTCAGCTCGTCGACGACGACCCGGGCATCCCCGGTCGTCTCGGCTCCGGTGACCGACCGTTGCAACAGCTCGGCATGGCCCAGGGCGACGGTCAGCGGCGTGCGAAGCGCATGAGAGGCGTTCTGGACCAGGATCCGGCTCTGGTCGACCAGGGCGAGGTTGCGCGCCGCGATCCGTTCGGTCTCGCGCTGCGCATCCACGCGCCGCTGCACGTAGAGGACCATCACGAGGAAGACCGCGGACATCAACGGGATCTCGGTGAGCTCGTCCGGTTCCTGATAACCACGGACAACGTCGTCGAGCAACGGCACGCCGGTGGCCACGACGATCACCGCCAAGGAGATGGCGGTGACCCTCAAGCTCCAAACTCGCCATCCGTAGATGAGCGAGACCCCGATCCAGATGAAGTGGAAGGGGACGGTGGCCCACGCTCGGAGCATGTAGATGCCGTAGGCGTTGATCGCGACGAAGCACCACCACAAGATGTCGACCCGGTGCCGGCGCCAGCTGTGAGCAGTCCAGCGCGGGGCGCTGGTGGCGGTCTCAGAGATCGACGCCATAGCCGACTCCCCGCACGGTGGAGATCACGGTGGGCCCGAGCTTCTTACGAAGACGCCGGACGTAGACGTCCACCACGTTGGTCTCCGGGTCGAAGTCGTAGCCCCACACCTCCGAGAGCAGCCGCTCCTTCGAGACGCTCTCGCCCGCGTGTTGGATGAGCTCGCCCAGCAACGCCGACTCCCGACGGGTCAGGACCACCGTCCTCGTCGGCGTCGTGACCTCGTGACGGACGAGGTCCAGCACGAAGTGTCGGGTGCTCAACACGTGACCCTCGTCGACCGGGCGAGCTCGCATCCTGGCGCGGACCCGGGCCAGCAGCTCGCTGAGGGCGAACGGCTTGCCCAGGTAGTCGACCGCGCCGAGATCGAGCGCCTGCACCTTGGAGCTGCTGTCGGTCAGGCACGAGAGCACCAGCACGGCCTGGTCCGGCTTGTGGTGGAGCACTCGCTTCAGCACCGTCATCCCGTCGACGTCTGGCATGACGAGGTCGAGGATGACCAGTCGGTACGCCTGCGAGAGCGCCAGTCGTGAGCCTTCTTCGCCCCCGCGGGCATTGTCGACGTCGACACCTTCACCCCGCAGCGCGCGTGAGACGAAATGGAGCACACCAGGCTCGTCGTCGATCACCAGGACGCGATCCCGGGACATGGCCACCCCACTCCCCCCGAGACAAAGCCACGACAGTCTAGCCGCACATCGACGCTTCGGCGGTCGCGAAAAGTGGTGATCGACGCGGCCACCAAGCGACGTCCGGGTACCTCGGTCGAGACTCCTCGGTAGGCGCCACGAGCAGCCACCTGCGTGGACCGCTCGAGGTTCAGGCTCCAGGGTCGCGGACGAGATCCGCGAGGTCGACGACCAACGAGGTGGCCGCGGATCGCCACTCGTGGCCGACGTGCGCCACACCCCAAAGACGCGGTTCAGGGCCATCCCGGAGCAGGAGGTAGCTCCGCACGGTGACGAGCTCCCGGAAGTGGTCCCGGTCGTGGGCGGGCACGTCGTCACACCGCAGTGCGGAGAGGAACCACCCGGTGGGATGACGGCGCGCGATCAGCACACCGTCCAGCACGCGTTCGCCCGCCTCCGCGTGCACTTCGCGCACCAGCCGGACGACGGTCTCACGGGTGGACACGAAGACCTGGGTGGACGCGGCCAGCTCCCATCGCGGGTCGGCTGCCCTGCGCTGAGGCTTGAACATCATCGTTCCCCTCGTTCGCGGACTGTCGACCACCACGTCACCGGGCGAATCGATGACGCACCTGTGTACTACGCGGGAATGCGCTGAGAGGTTCACTCCCACGTGACCGTCCCGCACCGACCCTCCGGATCATCGCGCCGGCAGCGCGACGAGCACGGGTTCGCCCGCCCTCGACAGCCACCTCTGTCGACACCCGAGATGAAGAATTTGTCATCTAAGGGGGTGATCGCCGCAAGATCGTTGACACCCGGCCACCCCGCGTCTAAACACTTTTTGGGGATCGAGGGAGCAATGGGGTGTCCATGAGTGCCAAGAGACTCATCGGCCCGATCGTGACCGTCCTGCTCGGGGGGGCATTCGTCACGGCGCTGGGTCTGGTGCTGCACCAGAGTCTGAGTCCCGCCGTGGCAGCGCGCGTCGAGGCGGCGAACCCTGCCAGCGCCTCGGAGCAGCACCACGTGTTCGTCCACCTGTCGACGTACCCGGACAGCCGGGCCGGTGAGCACGGGAAGGACGGCGGACCTCATCCCGACTGGGTCAGCTACGGACCCGGCACCAACATCAGGGTCCCCGCCCATTCCCTGGTCACGGTCACGATCAGCCAGTACGACGGTGGCGAGGCGATCACGAACCCATGGTTCGCGAAGGTGCACGGGACGATCGGCGGCACCGAGACCATCGACGGCAAGCCGGAGAGCCAGATCGACCCCGAGACCGTGGGCCACACCTGGACGTTGCACGCGGCGCCGACGTCTCAGGACCCGCTGTTCGTGAGCGCGCCGTTGCCGGCGATCCCGGACGATGCCCCGGCCGCGCCGGGCAGCGACTACCCGAAGCCGATCGAGGTCACGTTCTCGTTCCGCACCAAGAGCCCGGGCACGTACATCTGGAACTGCGAGTTCCCCTGTGGCGACGGCTTCTACGCGAAGTTCGGCGGCCCCATGTCCACGCGTGACTACATGTCAGGAACGTTCACCGTCACCTGACGGCTGGATCGGGAGGGAACAGTGTCGGTCGACGAGTCCGCGACGACGCGCGGTGACCGTTCGAGCGGAGCGGACCTCAGGATCCTGGCGATCCTCTGGGCGATGTTCACGTTGCTCGGAGTGGTGTTCGCGCTGATCGTCCCGCATCACCTGATGGGACCGTCCGCGAGCAACACCATGACCGAGGTGGAACGCACGTTCACCGCCTTCTCCGTGGCCTCGGCTCCGGTCGCCGCGGTCGTCTGGGCGCTGGGCGCCTACAGCCTGCTGCGCTGGAGGCGCCGAGGTGACTGGAAGGAGGGCGACCCCGACGGGCCGGCGCTGCGTGGCCACGGCCTGACCTCGGGCGTCTGGATGTTCCTGTCCTCGGCACTGTGCCTGCTCCTCCTCATCTGGGGTCTGGCAGCACTGAGCAGTGTCGACTCCGCCGCCGCCTCGTCAGCCAACCCCTTGGAGATCGACGTCACCGGTCAGCAGTGGGTGTGGACCTTCAGCTACCCGGCCCAGGGAGTCGAGTCGGACCAGCTCGTTCTTCCGGTCGACCGGCCGGTCGTCTTCAAGGTGACCAGCGACGACGTCATCCACTCGTTCTGGGTGCCCGAGATGGGCATCAAGGTCGATGCCAACCCCGGCGTCACCACGTCCACCTCGACGGTCCCCGACCGGCTCGGCACCTACCACGTGCGTTGTGCCGAGCTGTGTGGCCTGCTCCACGCCGACATGGAGACCAACACGAAGGTGGTGTCGAACGACGACTTCGACACCTGGGTGGCCGGACAAGGCGGACACGCATGAGCGACCGAAGGGGGATCCGGCCTTGACGACAGCGGACATCTACAAGTCCGACCCGCTCCCGGTCAAGCCGCAGGGCGGCCTCATGAGGCGCCTGAACATCGGGACGGGCGTGATCGCCGGCGTGGTGCTCGCCGTCATCGCCAACATGGTGGCCCGCCGGCTGGGCAAGGAGCACGTACACGAGCCCGACGCACGTGCCGTCTTCACCATGCTCGGCTGGGTGGTCGGCTTCATGCTCGGGATCGGCGCCTTCACCGGACCCTTGCGGTGGGTGGTCGGGCGAGACCTGACGCATGCCGATGAGCTCTTCCTCGCGGGCAAGGACCAGGGAGTGGGCCGTTACTTCCGGTTCACGACCGACCACAAGGTGGTCGGCATCCAGTACCTGGTGCTGGTGATGGTGATGCTCGGAGCCGGCGGGTCGATGGCCATGCTGATCCGCACCGACCTGATCTCTCCGAACAGCGGCTTCCTGGGCCCCCAGACCTACAACTCCCTGGTCGGCCTGCACGGGCTCACCATGATCCTGGCGACGATCATCATGGTGACCGGACCCTTCGGGAACTTCGTGGTGCCCCTGATGATCGGCGCCCGGGACATGGCGTTCCCCCGGCTCAACGCGCTGAGCCTGTGGCTGCTGGTGGCGATGCTCCCGGTCCTGTACTCCGCGGCGTTCCTCGGCGGCATCCCGATGGGGTGGGTGGGCTACACGCCGATCGCCGACCAGGGACCGACCGGCGTCGACGCCTACATGATGGCGATCCTGGTGTTCGCGGTGTCCACGGCCGTTGCCGGCATGAACATCACCACCACCATCGTCACCATGCGAGCCCGCGGCATGACGTGGACGCGGACACCGATCTTCGTGTACGGCGTGCTGGCCAGCGTGGTGCTCGCACTGCCGGCGTTCCCGATGTTCATGGCCGCGGAGCTGCTGCTGCTGGTCGACCGGGTGATGGGCGGCGGCTTCTATGTCGCCAACCGAGGCGGGCAGCCGTGGCTCTACCAGAACCTCTTCTGGCTGATGGGACACCCCGAGGTCTACGTCATCCTCATCCCGGCGGTCACCGCGCTGATGGAGCTGACCGCGGTCTTCGCACGCAAACCGCTCTACAGCTTCCGGGTCGCGGTCCTGTCGATCATCGCGATCGTCGGCCTCAGCGTCACCGTGTGGGCCCACCACATGTTCGCGTCGGGCTGGGCACCGGACCTGAACGGTCCGTTCATGCTCACCACCGAGATGATCTCCATCCCGACCGGCGGCCTCTTCCTGGTGATCCTCGGCACCCTGTGGCGTGGGCGCATCTGGACGACGTTCCCGATGATGTGCACCTACGCGATGCTCTGGAACTTCATCATCGGCGGGATCACCGGCATCTATCTCTCGGACGTCCCCCTCGACTACCAGCTGCACGGCTCGATGTTCGTGACCGCCCACTTCCACTACACGCTGATGGGCGCGGGCCTCACCGGAGCGATGGGCGCCCTGGGCTACTGGTTCCCGAAGATGACGGGGCGGATGTTGGCCTCGGCTCCTGCCTTCGTCTCCTTCTGGCTGGTCCAGATCGGCTTCAACGTGACCTTCCTGGGCATGTTCATGGTCGGTCTGCAGGGCCAGCCGCGCCGGGTCGTCCACTACGACGCCAGCCTGCACACGGGCAACCTGATCTCCACGATCGGCGCCTACTGCATCGGCACCGGCATGCTGATCCTGCTGTACGACGTGGTCAGCTCCTGGCGTCATGGTGACCTGGCCCCGATGAACCCCTGGGGTGCCAAGACGCTCGAGTGGACGGTCCCGAACCCGATCCCCCTGGAGAACTTCGCCGTCCTCCCGGTCGTCACCGAGGACGCCTACGGGTACGGCGAGGAGCCCGCGACCGAGCGGGAACCCGAACCGGTGTCCGCCTCGGCGTCCGCCGCGGCGGGGAGTGACCCGGCGAGCGCCGACGGCACGGCAGGAGCGCCGACATGAGCACCGAGTCGCTGGTCAACAAGGAGGCCTTCGCGCCGGAGGAGCCGCACGAGTTCGGCGACCGGTGGCGCACCGGGGCTCTGCTGCTGATGGTGGCCGACGGGGCGTTCGTCGCGGCTCTCTCCTTCAGCTATCTCTACCTGCGCGCGCTCGACACCCAGCACTCCTTCCACCCCGGCGGAAGCGGTGTCGCCTCGCTCTGGTGGCCGTGGACGGTGTCCGCGGTCATGGTGCTGTCGGCGCTCGCGTACTGGACCGGTCTGCGCACGCACGAGCCCGGGCGACGTCACTTCGTCAGCGGCTCCACCGTGGCCGTGGTGGGCATGGCCGCGGCGCTGGTCCTGACGATCGTGCAGATGTACCAGTTCCCCTTCACCGTCAGCGACAACGCCTACTCGGGTGCCGTCTGGATCATCACCGCCGGCAACGTGTTCCACCTGGTGATCACCGTGTTCCTGGGCCTGGGGATCGCGATCAGGGTGAACCGCCGGGCGACCCGCGGCGCGCGGGACTGGCACGTCCGGATCGTGGGCATCTGGTACGCGTGGGTCTGCGTGGCCTGCGTCCTGGGCGCACTCACGGTCTCGGTCGCCAACGGGACCGTGGGCTGCCCGCTACCGCAGGATCAGCCGGACCCGGGCGCCCGGTCGGTGTTGGCGTCGTCATGCCCGAGCTCGGCGAGGTAGGCCCGCCAGGCCAGCAGACCGGGATCGTCATCCGGGATGGTCTCCTGGTCGGCCCTGCTCGGGGGCGCCGGCCGTTGGACCGGCCGGTCGGTCACCACGTGCCACCACATGAAGCCGAACAGCACCGCGAAGACCGGCCACTCGAAGGTGTAGACCCACGCGATCTGGTGACCGTCACGTGCGCGGCCCAGCTCGAACCATCCGGCCCACAGGCAGACCACGACGGCGGCCGTGAAGAAGACGTGGTAGCCCCAGAGCCGCGAACCCGCAGGTCTGGTCATGCCGGCGCCTGCGTGCCCAGGCCAACGCGCCCGTCCTCGCGGGCGGTACGGCGCTCCTCGGCCGCCAGCCAGTTCCACCCGGCCACCACCAGCCAGAGCACGCCGATCGCCATCGACCCCGACCACATCACGATGCCGGCGGCCCGCTGGTCGGCCAGGGGCCCGGGCGGGAACGGGCGGTCGGTGTGGGCGTAGAACGGGTAGGCCACGGAGGGCAGGGCGAAGATGAAGAAGCCGAGGATCGCCATCGGCACCATCACCGTGAACAACGACACGATGCGGATGGCGTGCCGCACGCTGTGGCCCGCCGTGGTGACCAGCAGCGGGTAGAAGTACACCGTCGCCGACGCCACGTACAGCGGGTGCTCCACGTAGTCGTGCACCGCTGGATGCTCCAGGGCGTAGTCGTACACGCGCGGGACATGCGTGGCGCCCAGGACGCCGACGTACACCACCCACCCGGTGAGCGGACGGGTCAGGAAACGCACGGTCCCACTGCGGAGGATCGGCACCAGGCGACGGCGTCGCCAGGCAGGACTCGCCGCCCGCGCGAGCAGGAGGAGCGGGTCACCGAGAACGAGCAGCGGTGCGGCGAGGCCGGTCAGGATCACGTGCTGGGTCATGTGGGCGTAGAAGTAGACGTCGTCCCACGCGCCGGGGGGCCCGACCAGCGCCACCAGGACCGCCAGGACGCCCGCGAGCCAGCACGAGGTCATCCACACGGGCCACGGCTGCGACGGCGCGCGTTGCCCGACACGTCGGGCGGCCCACGCGTACACGGCGACCAGGACGAGGCAGCCCGCCCAGGGAAGCGGGGTCGGATCCCACGTCCCCAGCAGCGACCCGACGTCCCCCACGAACGCTCACGGTACGCCGCCGGGCGCCGGTGTGGAATGGCCATCGTTCTGCCCCTGGTGGGGATCGCGGTCCTCCTCGTGGGGTGTCGGACCACCCCCGACCGTGCGGACGATCCGCCGTCGGACGGACCGACCTACGGCACGTCGTTGGACACCGCGGTTCCACAGACGGTTCTCGACGCACCTCTGGTCGACGAGGACGGCCACGCGACGACGCTCGGGGCCTGGCGCGGCAAGACCATCGTGCTCTCGGACGTGATGACGCTGTGCCAGGAGACGTGTCCGCTCGTCACGGCGAGCATGGTCGCGGCAGCTCGCCAGGTCGACGCCACGCCCCTGGGCAAGGACGTGGAGTTCGTGAGCCTCACGATCGACCCCGGTCGCGACGACCTGCGCCATCTCCGCGCGTACCGGCGGCAGTTCGGCGCCTTGGGCAACTGGACCGTCCTGACCGGTTCCCGCGACGTCGTGGACGGCTTGTGGACGCGCCTCGGCGTCTGGCGCAAGCAGACCCACCTGCACCCGCCGTACCCCACGGACTGGCTCACCGGTCGACCCCTCACCACCGACATCGCGCACACCGACGAGCTGATCTTCGTCACCGGTGACCAGCGCTTCCGCTACGAGATGGAGGGGCCCGGGAACGTCACGCCTGGGCGGATCCCCGGCCGGATCTACCGGTTCATGGACGCCCTCGGTCACCGCAACGCGCGGGCACCCGAAACCGGCGCATGGACCCCGGACCAGGTCACCGGTGTCCTGGACTGGATGTCGAGCGGAGACTCCTCGTGACCGGCCGCGCGCGTCTCGTGTTCATCCTGGGGCTGGGTCTCCTGATGACCTCGTGCGCGTCGACCGGAGCGCGCCCCGCCGCAACGGATCCCGACGTGGGTCTGACCGTCTTCTCCCGGACGCAGCCGCACAGCCTGCCCCACGTCACCGGGACGACGCTCACCGGGCGCAGTCTGGATGTGTCCTCGTACGCCGCCGGCTCCACCCTCGTCATCAACGTGTGGGCTTCATGGTGCTCACCGTGCCGTCGGGAGCTCCCGCTCCTGGCCCGGACGGCTCGTCACGGCATCCGGGTCCTCGGGATCGACGAGCGGGACAGCGCTCATCGTGCCCTCTCGTTCGCCGCCGGCAACGGCGCGACGTACCCGAGCCTGAGCGACCCGGAGGGGCGCGTGCTCACCTCGCTGGACGTGCTTCCCCAGACCGGGATCCCGAGCACCCTCGTCGTGGCTCCCGACGGCAGCATCGTGGCCCGGGTCGTCGGCCCGCTGACGGCCGTCGCGTTGCACCGGGCGCTGAGGGAGGCGGCGTCATGACGACCCAGGTGAACGTCGACCGGGCCTCGAGCTCCGAACGCATCACCGAGCTCCTCGCCGCCTACGTCGCCCTCATGAAGCCGCGCATCATCGAGCTCCTCCTCCTGACGACGCTGCCCGTGATGTTCCTGGCCCAGCGAGGTGTGCCTCCGCTCGGTCTGGTCATCGCGACCCTTGTCGGCGGCACTCTGTCGGCCGGCAGCGCGAACTCCCTCAACTGCGTCGTGGATGCCGACATCGACGCGAGGATGCGCCGCACCCGACGGCGTCCCCTGGCCCGGGACCAGATCTCCCGGCGCGCGGCGTTGGTGTTCGGAGTGGCGCTGGCGCTCGTGTCGACACTCGTGCTCGGCATGCTCGTCAACTGGCTCTCGGCCGGGCTCGCCCTGACGGCGAACGCTTTCTACGTCGTGGGCTACACCATGCTGCTCAAGCCTCGCACCACGCAGAACATCGTGTGGGGCGGCGCGGCCGGCTGCTTCCCCACGCTGATCGGGTGGACCGCTGTCCGCGACGACCTGGCCTGGGCACCCGTCGTCCTCTTCCTCGTGGTCTTCTTCTGGACGCCGCCGCACTTCTGGGCCCTGGCGATCAGGTATCGCGAGGACTACGCCCGTGCCGGCGTACCGATGCTGCCGGCCGTGGCGCCCACCGTGACGGTGGCCCGCCAGATCGTGGCCTACGCGGTCGTCACCGTGCTGACCTCACTCCTGGTGTGGCCGGTCTCCGGGACCGGACCGGTGTACCCGGCCCTCGCACTCGTCCTCGGAGGTGCGTTCGTCCGTGAGGCGCACCAGCTGTGGCGACGAGCCCGCGTCTCGGACGACCTGTCCGTGCTGAAGCCGATGCGGCTGTTCCATCTGTCGAACGCGTACCTGACCCTGCTGTTCGTGTCCGTCGCCCTCGTGCCGTTCGCGCACTGACGGCGGCGGTCGGAACTCAGCCGGCGTCCCCGTCGCTGCTCTGGTCGCGACGTTGCTCCCGGAGCAGCGGTGTCATCCACGAGTAGATGTGGATGAGCAGCGCCGGGACGAGCAATCCCAAGGCCGCACCGGCGACCACCGAGACCCGGTAGAGCCACAGCTGGACGGCGACCACACCCACCAGCGCCCACAGCTCCGCCCACTGCCACGACGTGAGCGGGCTGCCTGGCGCGGGCTCCGGAACGGTCAAGAAACGGACCCTAGCCGATCGGTGCAGGCCGGGAAACGATCCTGTGGGTCGGTCAGGGCGCACGCGACGCCCACCGCGCCGCCGCTGGGCTCGACCACGTCACGCAGACGGAGCTCCCCCGGGTTCGTCGACCGCAGGTCAGGTGAGCTCCGCCAGGACCGGCGGGACCTGGTCGACCAGCTCACGGGCCAGGAACCCGACGCCGCCGACGATCGATGACAGGCGCTCTCCCGCCGTCGAGTGCAGGTACGTCGCCCAGCAGGCCGCCTGCTCCACCTCGGCGCCTCGCCCGAGCAGGCCGACGACGAGCCCGGCCAGTACGTCGCCACTGCCGGCGGTGGCGAGCCCGGCATGTCCTTGAGGGACGTGCCAGGTGCGACCGTCGGGGGATGCGACGGTGGCTCCCGAGGTGACACCACAGCGGTACCTCTTCGCCGCCTCGCTCGCGTCGCCATCCTTCGGCTCGTCCTCGCGGTCCACCAGCAGCGACAGCTCGCGAGCGTTCGGAGTCAGGACCGCGGGCCCGGTCCGCGAGACCAGCGCCTGCGCGGCTTCGTCCGTCTGCGACAGAGCACCGAGGGCGTAGGCGTCCAGGACCAGACCGGACTCCTCCCCGACGTGCGGGATGAGCGCGATGAGCAGATCTGCGGCCTCGCCGGCGTCATCGAGTCCGGGACCGATCAGCACGGCATCCGCGGAGCCGACGACGTCCTGCAACCGCTCGGCCGCCGGCGTACCGCGGATCGACCCGCCGTCCGTCTCGGGGAGCGCAATCACCCCTGCCTCGGGGAAGGTGGCGGCCAGGGCCGGCGCGACGGACTCCGCGAGGGCGAGCTGCACCCGTCCCGCGCCTACGCGCAGGCTCGCGAGGCCGGCCAGTGCGACGCCGCCCGGGGTGGTGGCAGCGCCACCGATCACCACGACCTGACCGCGCGCCTGCTTGGAGCCCTCCGGGTCGGGGAGCGACCACCCTCGCAGGAGCTCGGGCGTGACCAGCTCAGGCCGGGTCACGTCGTGCACCTCGGTGCTCGGTCACGGTCAGGCCCGCGGTCCGCAGGTGCTGCACCTCGTCGTAGGCCGCGATCGTCCAACCTCCGTCGGCGTCCCGGGCGTACCTGCTCAACGCCGCGTTGTGCAGCGGTGTCGTCGACGCCAGCTCCAGCACCCCCTTCTCGTCGAGCCCCTCGCACAGGTAGCGCAGCAGCAGGATCACGACGTCGTGGCTGACCACCAGTACTCGTCTCCCGGCCAGGTCACGGTCGGCATCGGACAACCAGGTCCGCAGCCGCAGGAGTACGTCCGCCCAGGACTCTCCCCCCGACGGTCGGTGGTAGAACTTCCCCTGCCAGCGACGCCTGGCGTTCTCCTCCGGATGACGCGCCGCCACCCCGCGCTCGGTGAGCCGGTCGAGCACGCCCAGCTCCCGGTCCCTCAGCCGCTCGTCGACGCGAAGCGGCAGCACCAGCCCCGCCGTCTCGCAGGCGAGCCGAGCAGTCTCCGTCGCACGGCGGTAAGGCGAGCACGCCATCACCTGCGGGCGATCTTCTGCCGACAACCCGGCCAACGCCGCTCCCACGGCCTCGGCCTGCGCCCGGCCCAGGTCGGACAGCCCGACGTCGGCGTCCCGTGCGGGTACGTCGATCTCCTCCGCCCCCGCCGAGTGCGCATCCGCGGCAGCGACGTTGCCCTCGCTCTCGCCGTGACGGACCAGCAGCAGCTCCCGCACTCCCATCGCATCGATCCTACCGAGCAGAGCTCGTCGCAGCTCGCCTCGCGTCACGACGGCTCGGGCATCTGCACAACGCCACCCAGACCGACGCCCCCGACCCAGATCGCACGCGCCATCAGCTCACCCTCCTGTGCCTCCGCGCGGACCTCGCGCCCGACCCGCATCGTCACCCGGCCGGCTGGAAGACCACCTTCACCGCGCCGTCCTTCTTCGCCTGGAACATCTCGTAAGCCTCGGGCGCGGCCTCCAGCGGCAGGTGGTGGGTGGCGAACGCGTCCACACCGAGCGGGTCGTCGTCACCGAGCAACGGCAGGATGTCGTCGACCCACCGTCGGACGTTGGCCTGACCCATGCGCAGCTGCACCTGCTTGTCGAACATCGTGAGCATCGGCAGCGGGTCCGCTGCACCGCCGTAGACACCGATCACCGAGACGGTGCCTCCGCGGCGTACCGCGTCGATCGCGGTGTACAACGCCGCGAGCCGGTCGACTCCGGCCTTCTGCATGACCGGCTTCGCGAGAGCGTCCGGCAGCAGTCCGACCAGCGACTGTGCCGCCTTGGCCGGTCTCGACCCGTGCGCCTCCATCCCCACGGCCTCGATCACCGCGTCGGCACCGCGTCCGCCCGTGAGGTCGCGGACGACGTCGGCCACGCGGTCCGGTTCGTCGTTGAGGTCGATCACCTCCGCCCCGGCGTTCCGCGCCCGCTCCAGGCGCTCGGGCACCAGGTCGACGGTGATCACCCGCCGTCCCAGGTGCCGGGCGATGCGCGTCGACATGTCACCGATGGGCCCGGCCCCGAGCACGAGCAGCGTCCCGTCGTCGGGTACGTCGGCGTACGCGACCGCCTGCCAGGCCGTGGGCAGCACGTCGGAGAGGTAGAGGAACCGGTCGTCCGGCGGTCCCTCCGGGACCTTGATCGCGTTGGCATCGGCGTACGGCACTCGCAGGAGCTCGGCCTGGGCACCCGGCACAGCGCCGTACAGCTCGGTGTAGCCGTAGAGCATCGCGCCCATCCCGTGCTCGCGCACCTGGGTCGTCTCGCACTGCGTCTGCAGCCCCTGCCGGCAGAACCAGCAGCTCCCGCACGAGATCTGGAACGGCATCACGACCCGGTCACCCGGAGCCAGGTCGGTGACCGCGGAGCCGACCTCCTGCACGACCCCCATCGGCTCGTGCCCGAGGATGTCGCCACTGCTCATGAAGGGGCCGAGGACCTCGTAGAGATGCAGGTCCGACCCGCACAGTCCCGAGGAGGTCATCCTCACCACCGCGTCGGTCGGCTCCTGGACCTTCGCGTCCGGGACCTCCTCGACCCGGACGTCTCGGCGTCCGCGCCACACCACTGCCTTCATCGCGTCACTCCTCGCCTCGCAGCTGGTCCATCCGGCCCGACTGACGTCGGCTCGGCATCGGCCGGGCTGGTGGAGTACCCAGAGCCCATCTCGTCATGCACTGCTGGGGGCGGCTCCGGCGGGCGGCCGGGGTCCTACACCCGCGGGGGTGTGGTTGCTCGCCCATGCGCTGGCTACGTTCGAGTCACAGAGGCCCCCCACGTGGCCTTGCGGAGCTCGGTGATCCGTGACCGCGGTCGTCGCCGGACACCGTCGTCAGCTGCCTGTGACCAGGGCAGCTCAGTCGCTCGACGTAGAGGGAACGCTGTGGTGACCACTCATCCTGCTCGCTCACGAGCGCACGAGCGCACGAGCCGGGCTTCGCGGACCGCGGACATCCTGGACGAGCTCGACCGGACGACGTGCCCCGATCGCCGGGAGCGCCTCTTCGACGAGCTCATCGAGGTGAACATGGGCGTGGCTCGGTCGATCGCCCTGCGCTACCGCAACCGCGGCATCGGCGACGACGACCTCGTCCAGGTCGCCTACCTCGCCCTGGTCCGGTCGGCCCGTGCTTACGACCACTCCACGGGGCACGACTTCATGTCCTACGTCGTGCCGTCGATCCGCGGCGAGGTACGTCGCCACTTCCGCGACCTCGGGTGGATGGTCCGGCCACCACGCCGGGTCCAGGAGATCCAGAGCGGCCTCGAGCGGACGGAGTCACACCTGCAGGCCAGCCTCGGCCGAGCTCCGGAGCCGGAGGAGCTCGCCACCGAGATGGGCGTCACCCTTGCCGAGATCCGTGAGGCCCTGGCAGCCACCGCGTGCTTCTCCCCCGTCTCACTGGACCAGGTGACCGGCAGCGAGACCACCCGCGGCGACCGGCTGGGCGCACCCGATCGCGAGCTGGACGTGGTCGAGGCCCGGCTGACGCTGGCACCGCTCGTGCAGGGCCTCGACGCCCGCGAGCGGCGGATCCTCGAGCTCCGGTTCTTCCGCGACTGCACCCAGCAGGAGATCGCCGACGAGATCGGCGTCACCCAGATGCAGGTCTCGCGGCTGCTGAGCGGACTGATGGCCCGCATGCGCCGCCGGCTCGAGGCGATGGGGACCGGGACCGCCGCCTAGCGCCGGCGGGCGTCGGTACCGTCGATCAGGGCCCGGTGTCGTCGGTCGAGGAGAACCCGTTGCGATAGCCCCAGGCCACGGCTTGGGCACGCGTCCGCACCCCGATCTTCCGGTAGGCGTTGCGGATGTAGCTCTTCACCGTGTTCGGGCTGAGGTAGGACCGCTGCGCGATCTCCTCGTTGGTGAGGCCGCGGGTGATGAAGGTCAGCATCTCGGCCTCGCGTTGCGAGAGACCGAGCACCTGACCGGGCCAGGTGAGCACCGCCTCGGCGCTGTCATCCGGCTCACCCTGCGGCTCGCCGTCGTGCAGGGCCACGATCGCGGCCACGAGCTGGTCGGCGTTCAGCCCCTTGTGCAGGTATCCCGCCGCCCCCTGACGGCGAGCGGCCTCCTCGGAGTAGTCCTCCCAGCTGTACACGACCACCGCCGCGCTGTTCTCCTCGACGATCGTGCGCAGCTTCACGTCGTCGTCGGGCAGCCGTCCGAACGTGTCGTACAGGATGACGTCGGCCTCGTGGGGGATGCGCGGGAGGGTCGTCAGGTCGACGACCTGCACCTGCTCGGGAAACTGGGCCAGCATCTGCGCGAGCCCGAGGAGCGCGATCTCGTAGTCGTTCGACAGGGCCACGCGGATCGGGGATCGCCGTTTCCGAGGATCCGCCACGCCCGCACCCTCCTGATCCCGTGCCCCGGTGCCCGAGACTCCGGCGACGAGCCTAGTACGCCGCGCTGTCACCGACCGTGGGACCGGACCACCTCGAGCAGGCGCTTCGCCAGGGGCTCGTCGAAGGCACCGCTCTCGGCGCGCCAGGTCCAGTTCCCGTCGGAGGCACCCGGTGTGTTCATCCGGGCCTCGCTGCCCAAGCGAAGGAGGTCCTGCGCGGGGACGACGGCGATCTGGGCTCGCGACGACTGGGCCAGCCGCACGAGAGCCCACGGCATCGCCTCGTCCGGATCCGGCAGGAGTGCGCGCACGCGAGCCCGCTCCTCGTCGTCCAGCGAGCGCCACCAGCCCAGCGTGGTGTCGTTGTCGTGGGTGCCGGTGTAGACGACCGAGTGCACCTCGTGATGGGAGGGGAGATGGAGGTTGTCCGGGTCCCCGTCGAAGGCGAACTGCAGCACCTTCATCCCGGGCAGCCCGGCGGCCCGACGTAGCCGGTCGACGTCCGGGGTGATCACCCCCAGGTCCTCGGCGACCAGGGAGCCCTCACCTGCCGTGTTGACCAGCGGACGGAGCAGGTCGAGGCCGGGACCGGGCTCCCACCAACCGTCCTTGGCCGTCGGTGCATCCCGCGGGACGTGCCAGGCGGCGGCGAACCCGCGGAAGTGGTCGATGCGGACCAGGTCGAAGAGCTCCCGCTGGCGATCGACCCGTCGGCGCCACCAGGCGTAGCCGTCGGCCGCCATCGCCGCCCAGTCGTAGTGCGGGTTGTCCCAACGCTGGCCGTCGGCCGCGAAGTAGTCCGGAGGGACGCCGGTGACCGTGACCGGCCGCCCGGCTTCGTCCAGCCGGAACAGCTCGCGGTGAGCCCACACGTCCGCGCTGTCCTGGGCGACGAAGATCGGCAGGTCGCCATACATCAGGACACCGCGGTCGCCGGCGTACCGGCGGAGCCGGCGCCACTCGACGTCGAACCGCCACTGCTCGCTGCGCAGCCGGTCGGTCAGCGCAGGCGCCTCCGCGAGCACCTCGGCCACCGTCGTCGGGTCCCGGTCACGGAGCCCCGGGTCCCACATGGGCCAGGGCCTGCCGTCGCTGATCGTGCGGATCGTGAGGTACGCGACGTACGGCTCCAGCCAGTCGGACTCTTGCTCGCACCAGTCGTCGAAGGCGGCGTCGCGTGACAGCGGGCCGGGGCCTCCACCGAGCAGGGCCGGGTGGGTGGCCATCGCCGACAGCGCGCGGTACGGCGACCCATCCTCGTCGGGCGGGCTCAGGGGCAGGACCTGCCACACACTGCACCCCGAGGCCGCGAGAAAGTCCACGAACGCGTAGGCCTCCGGACCCAGCGTTCCTCCCGGCAGCGACGACACGTGCAGCAGGACCCCGGCTCGACGTCGCGAGAACGGCGCCGCTTCGCTGGTCACTCTCCGCAGGCTAGTCGGGCGATCGTGCGCCGGGCCGTCGTCGCGGACGGCACGGACCGCCCCGGCCGTCGTCTAGCGACGCCGGCTCCGGACCAGCATGCCGAGCAGGCCGAGGGCGATCAGCACGCCCAGGCCGACGAAGTACCCGGCTCCGTGCAGACTGATCACTCACGTCTCCTTCCAGCGTGTGGGCGCCAGGCGCCTCGACCATGGCCGTACCCCGGTCACGCGCGCGGGAACGTGGGACTGTCCCTCCCGTCGAGCAGCGCGCGTTCACTGAGATGCGACGGGGAGGGGCTCGCTCACCGACGCAGCACCGGGACGACGTGGTCCACGAGCAGCGCGTCCGTGAGCGCGTGTGCGTCGCGTCGACCGAAGTTCGCGGACGTCACCACCGCCACGGCGTCGAGATCCGGGAACACATGCACCCGGTTGCCGCCCGTGCCGGTCATGTACACCGACGGGGCACCCCCGAGGTCGCGCAGCCACCACAGATAGCCGTACTCACTCTGCTCGTCGATCCGCACGTGCGGCTCGGTCGACGTACGCACCCAGGGTTCGGGAACGATACGGCGACCCCGGTGCACGCCTCCGTCCAGGTAGAGCGTGCCGAGGGCGAGCAGGCTCCGGCTGCTCAGCAGGAGTCCCCCTGCGGTCGAGGTGTGCCCGAGGGGTGCGGTCGGCCACTCCGCCCGGTCGACTCCGAGGGGTGCGAACAGCTCGCGCATCGCGAAGCCGGCGAGCGGCTCGCCGACCGCGCGTTCGAGCAACGCGCCCAGGAGCACCACGCCCGCGGTGCAGTAGCTGAACGCCCGCCCGTACGGCGAGTCCTCGGGCGTGGTCACCCAGGACGCGAAGCCGCGGACCGGAAGCTCCAGCGCGAACCGCACCCAGTCCTCGCGGAGGTACATGCGCTCCTCGTGGCCGGCCGAGAACTCGTTCGAGTCGTCGCACTCGAGGCAGGAGCTCATCGTGAGCAGGTCCTCGACCGTCATCTGCTCCTTGGCGGGGTGTGGCTCGACGGAGACCTCGGGGAAGAACGACAGCACCCGGTCCTGCACGGAGCCCAGCAGTCCGCGCTGGAGTGCGATCCCCGTGAGCATGCTCGCGACCGTCTTGGTGGCCGACCGGGTGTTGCGCAGCGCCGCGGGATCGTCGTCGGTGTAGCGCTCGTAGAGCACCCGCTCCGGTCGCCCGACGAGAACGCTGGTGATCTCCCCATAGTCCCCGGCTGCCAGGGCCACATCGAGCGCGTCGAGGCTGGGCACGTCGTCATGCTAGGGCGGGTCTCTCGCGGAAGGCGGGTTCCGGGAGATCGTCCGCTCTCGGAGGGTCAGCTCCTGGGAGACACCGGTTCACACCGAGCGGCCCCGGCGTCTGCCGGACACGTTCTCAAAGGGAGCGCCGTGGGTACCGTACGGAGATGAAGCCGATCCGCGTCGGCCTGGTGGCCGACCCGGCCGCCCCCAGTGAAATGGCGCACCGGATCAGCGATCTCGCCCGGCCCGCCGGCGCGGATGGCGGCGCCTGGGAGTTCGAGGTCGTCACCGAGCCGTTCACGCTCGGTTGTGAGGACGCAGAAACCGCCCTGGGGCGGCTGGAGGACCAGTCCCGGCGGGCCGAATGGGATCTCGTCATCGGTCTGACCGAGCTGCCGCTTCGCGACGACGACGGCCGCTACCTGCTGGTCCAGACCGACCCGCGACAACGCACGGCAGTGCTGTCGCTCCCTGCGCTGGGAGGGCTGCGTATGCACGCGCGCACCCGTCACGCGGTGCGCTCGCTCGTCGGAGGCTTGACCGACCCCGGCTCGCAGGACGGGCACCGGGTGCCACTCCCCCGCGTTGGAGGTCGCTCGCGGCTGCTCGTGGGAATGGTGTTGGCCAACCGACCGTGGCTGCTGGTGCCCGGACTCAAGTCCGCGCTCGTCGCGGCACTGGCTACCGGAGCCGTCGCCACGATCAACTCCACCGTGTGGCTGCTTGCCGGCTCCTTGTCCTGGTGGCGCCTCACCGTCGCGATGGTCGCCTCGATCGCGCTGGTCGTCGCCTGGCTCCTGATCGACGGTGAGCTCTGGGACCGCCCTGACGACAGCTCCCCCGAGGCTCGGGAGAGATCCCGCCTCTACAACATCTCGACGTTGCTGACTCTGACCGCCGGGGTCACCATCTGCTACCTCGCCCTTTACGTCGTGAACCTGCTCTGGGCGCTGTTCGTCCTCGACCCCACCGTGATGGGCGGCTACCTTCACACCTCGCTCGGCTACGGCGACCTCGTCGTGCTGGCCTGGTTCGTCGCTTCGGCGGCAACCGTCGGCGGCGGCCTCGGAACCGGGTTCGAGACCGACGAGGCGATCCGCGCCGCCGCTTACTCCAAGCGTGAGGAGGAGCGCCGAACCCAGCTCGCACGCGAACGGACCTGACCGGGTGTCCTCAGCGACCCAGCATGCGTCCCGTCGCCGGGCTCGCGCGGGGGCGTACCCGCCGCACCGAGCAGGCATCGCGAAAACCGCTGCAGCGGCATGAGCCGAGCTGCTGCCTGCTACGAGCCGAGGTTGGTCACCAGGCTGACCGCCACGGCAATCAGGCCGGTCCCGAAGAGGTAGGACAGAAGGGCGTGTCCGAGCACCACCTTGCGCGCATCGCGGCTGGAGGGCCGGGCCTCCGACGGGGCGTAGGCCATGCCGATGGTGAACGCCAGATAGGCGAAGTCACTGTAGGCAGGATCGGCGTCCATCGCGAAGTCGAAACCCTCGCGGTCCGGCTCGTCGAAGTAGTACATGCGTGCGTACTTCAACGCGAACACGGTGTTGACCATCCCCCAGGCCAGCGTCACGCTCAGGACGCTCAAGAGCACTGTTGCGACCGCGACGGGGTCGGTCCCTCCGGAGCGCTGGAGGGCCGTCGCGACGGCGCCGAGGCTGGCCACTGCGGCAAGCACCACCCACAGGTCCGTCGAGTGGGAACGGCTCTCCTCCTCGGCCAAGCGCTCGGTTCCCTCCGCGTCCTGGTGCCAGCCGATGAGCCAGACCCAGGCCAGAGCCGAGCTCGCCGCCACACACCAGGCGACCACCGGACCGAGCTCGAAGTTCCACAACGCCGCCGTCGCGAGGCCGGCGGCCGCCCCAGCGGCCAGGCAGAGGAGCGCGCGGCGAGCCGACAGGATCCTTCCTGACCCGACGTGGGACTCGAGGGCCCTCATCTGATCTCCTCGTCACTCCCGCGCCAGGACCTGTGGTGAGCTCCCCCGGTCGAGGACTGGACTCGGCATGTCGGGAGGCCGGCGCGACTCCCCCAGTGTCGACGTCGGATGAGCAACGCCGAGTAGCGCTGCCTCGTCATGGGCGGCACCAAGGTCATCGATGTCGAGCATGCGGCCCATCCGTCGAGCCTAGGGGTTGACACCTGGGAGTGATCGCACCGTTCCCGATGACCGCGTCGTGGCCTCATGAGCGTCACCTGCCGTTCTCAGTCCCGGCGTTTGTGAATACGGGGTGAGCAACGATTCACAAGCACCGGGCCCCTACCTCTGCCTTCAGGTGGAACGGCGACCAGCGGCGAGCACGTCAACTGCAACTGAGCGAGCACGGTCTCCACCTGACCGTGACCTGACCGCTCGAGTGCCCGAGTCTGCCGATTCAGGCGGGGGGACGTTCGGTCCTGCATGCACACGTCTCCAACAGCCGCGTGCCAGCCCTCAGCCAGGGACGGCTGACGACTCTTGCATCCCGCCGGCATCCGCGTCGGCACGTTGGAGGAGGAAGCAATGGAGGTGAAGCAACGACTGGCGACAGGGGTCGTCCTGCTTGCCGGAGGGGCGCTGGCCGGAGGCCTCGCAGCCGGAGCAGTCCGTGCCGATGCGGCCACTGCGAGCTCGCCCTCGGCATCGAGCGCGGCCGCTGCCGATCACGACGGCGGCGGCCACGCCGGCGAGACGACGGTGACGGGCTCCAAGGCCGCCACGTTGAAGGCTGCCGCCCTGAGTGCCGTGCCCGGCGGCACGGTCGACCGCATCGAGACCGTCAGCGGCGACGCTGCCTATGAAGTCCACATGACGAAGGCGGACGGTTCGGTGGTCACGGTCAAGTTCAGCAACTCCCTGGCCGAGACCGGGGTCGAGAGCGGCATGGGGAAGTAGCGCTGCACGGGGTTTGGCCCGGTTCCGGAGCGAGCCGGGCCGGACCCTTGTGATGCGGGGCCCGCGGACTCGTCCGCTTCACCACTCCTCTCGGGGCGGTCGTCGACATCCTCGCCGGCATCCGGGCGATCGTCCGTTGGCAGGAGCAGGATCAACAGGGCGATCCCCGCTCGAAGGAGTAGGGAGCGCCGATTCTGTAGAGCCCCGGTCGGTGAGCATCCAGGATGACCCACGCGACCGCGTGTCCGGACGAGCCCCGGGCCGGCGTCAAGCACGACCCGTCGAGTCTCGCGGCGGTCAGTCGCCGTCCCTCGTCGTCGACGATGCTCAACCATGGGGACCACGCGACACGCACCTTCACCTCGCCCGCCCGTGGGAGCTGCACGGTCACGCCGGCGCTGTCCCAGCTGCGAAGGCGCCCCGGCGAGGAGACGACGGGGAGTGGATCGTTCACTGCGTAGAGGGACCAGCTCTCGTCAGCCCAGACCTGGCGCAGGAAGGGCGGCCCGGAGCGAACCAGCGCTCCTTCGCGTTGTCCGGCGTAGTCGAGGACCGCATGGGGCAACACGACGTAGCGCACTCCCCAACGACGGAGCCATCGGTGATACCGGGTGGGTGAGATGGGTCCGTTTCGGTAGAAGAGGGGGTTGCGCGAGACGTCAGCCTGGCGATTCCACCCCCTGGCCAGCATGACGTGGGGCGCGAGCTCCGCCGCCTCGACGTGACTCTTCGTCGGGACGACCTCAACGCGGCCGAGAGCTGCTCCCCGATCGCGGAGCTGGGCCACGAGGGCCGGCACGGTGGCACGCAGTGTCGCAGCCGACCTCGAGCCGATGAAGTCCGATCCTGCGATCGTGAGCTGCCAGATCGACGTCGTGAGAATGGCTGCGATCAACGCGGACCTCGCGACCGGCCTCCCCAGTCGGTCAGACAGCGCCGATGTCCACCACGACCCCGAGGCGCCGGCCACGAGCAGGACTCCGCCGAACAACAAGCCCAAGCGACTCACGTTGGTGCCGATGGGCGAGGGCACGACCCACACGGCCACGACCACGCAGGCGTACACACACGCAGCGACCCGGGGCAGCCGCCACCCTCGGGGAAGCAGTGCCCAACAGGAGGTCGCGACGACCAGCGGGAGCACGACGTGGATCCACGACATCGGTTCGACGCCACCGGAGGGAAACAGCAGGGCCGCGCTGAGAAAGACGACGACCGGCGTCGCGCCCATGGCGAGCGAGGCACGACGCTGGCCGTTCAGCCAGAGCGAGACGGCGACGAGTCCGAGAAAGAGCCCGGCGACAGGACTCGAGGCTGTCGTGATGCCGGCGAACAGGCTCGCGCTCGCGAGGCGCCACCACACGGCATGCACGCCGTTCGGGCTCGCAGGCCTCACGAAGAGCGCGGCCAACGAGACGAGCCCGAAGAAGACTCCCAGCCCGAACGTCACACGGCCCGACACCGCGTCGCCGGTGAGGGCGACGGCGGTGTAGACGGCTACCCACACCGGACTCTTCCGGGTAAGCGCGGCGCCGAGCATGAGTGCGATGAGGCCGGCCGACAGAGTGCCCGCGACGAGCATGGTGGTCCGCACGCCGAGCGTGCCCATGATGTAGGGCGAGATCAGGCTGTAGGCCGCCGGGTGCAAGCCTCCGTACCAGGCGAAGTCATACGCGCTCGAGGGATGGACGACCGCGAACCAGGTCCACGCATCCTGGGCCGCCAGGTCTCCTCCGGGCGGCGCCAGGAACACGAGCCAGGCCGCGTGCATCACCAGAGCCGACGCAGTGGCGACCAGGACGGCGCGAACACGCCATCGCTGGAGTCCTGCAGGGGCTGGGCGGATCTGGGCCACCACTGCTCGATTCGGACACATGCGTCGACTGAGGGCACAGCCAGGATCCGGTACTCAACCTGCCGATCGCCTGACAGCCCGTGGCCCGGCAACCAGAGCGCCGCATGCGACCACGGCTCGAGAGCCCGTGAGGCAGTTCTTGTCGGGAGCCTCGTCGGCGTCCGTCAGGCCGTGGGTATCCGCAGCTCGAAGCGGCCGCCCGGACCGGGCTTGGCGACCAGCTCCGCCCCCACGGCACGGGCCATGCGTCGGGCCAGGGGAAGACCCAGACCGGAACCGTCGCGATGGGTGGAGTGTCCCGGCTCGAAGATGACCTCGACCTGGTCGAAGGTCACCCCTGGTCCATCGTCGATCACGCTCAGCACGACCTGACGTGGTTCACGGCTGACCTCGAGCCGAGCGTCGCCGCCACCGTGCCGGACGGCGTTCTCCAGAAGGGGCTGCAGGACACCGACCAGGAGCCGGGTCGGCGCTGCCATGAGGACGTCGTCGAGCGGGCTCGGTGGTTGGTCCAGTGCACTCAGCAGATCACCGACGCGGGACAGCTGTCTGTTGTCGGCGTGTGCGCGTGCGACGGCGAGCATGGTGTCGATCGCGGAGCGCATCCGCATCGCCGCTTCTCGAACGGCGGTGAGCGTGGCCCTCTGGTCGGGACCGGCGGAGTCGGCAGCCAGGTCGACCTCGGCGAGGATGACTGCCAGCGGGGTGCGGAGCTCGTGCGCGATCTCATCGGTGAGGCGACGCTCGGCGGAAAGGGCCTCGGCGATCCGATCGAGCATCGTGTCGAGTGTCCGGCCGAGCCGAGCGATCTGGTCGCCCCCCGGGCCCGGGTCGAAGCGCGCAGTGAGGTCGTGCTCGCGCCAGTCGTCGGCCAGGTCGGTCATGGCCAACACCCGGCGGAGCGACCGTTCGGCGGCCACCCATGCAGCGACCGTCGCCAGGATCACGGTCATGGCGGCGAGCGACAGGGTCAGCCAGAGTGAGTGCTGTTCGGATCCCTCGTAGGGACCGAGGTCCTCGGTCACCACCACGGTCGCCACTCGGGTCCCGTTCCGGAGGACTGGTTGCGCCAGGAGAGCCAGGTCGTCGTCGGTGACGCGCGTGGTCGCGGTCGCCGACTGGAGCCGGCGCACCTCGTCGCTGTACCGGTCATTGGACTCGGACAACCGTCCCGCCAGGAGATGTCCGTCGACATCGAAGATCCAGGAGTTCTGCTGCAGCAGAGTGGATCTCTGTTCCAGGACCCGAACGCCCGAGCGGGTGACCCGGACGGCGGCTGACGCGGCTGCCGCCCGCGTGGCCAGGCGCGCTCTGACCGTCGCGTCGTTCGCATGCGCCAGCACGACTTGGACGCCGACCACGAGAAGGGCGGAGGTGAGGGTCGCGACCAGCAACGAGGTCACGGCCAGACGCGTCTGGAGCGAGTGCTGCCTCATTGCCAGCGGTAGCCGACGCCCCGGACGGTCTTGATCGCCCCCCCGCCCAGGATGTCGATCTTGCGACGGATCCGGCGCACGTAGGAGTCGAGAGTGTTGTCGCTCACCTGACCACCCATCGGCCATCCGGCCGCGACGAGCGTACGGCGACGGACGACTCGGCCGGGCTCGGACATCAGGCGCCCGAGCAGGCGGAACTCGGTGGGGGTGAGATCGACCTCCATCGTGCCCAGGGTCAGGGCGTGACGGGTGCTGTCCAACCAGGGTTGGTCGGACGCCATCGGGGCCGGCGCTGGCGATCGTCGCAGCAACGCGTTCGAGCGCACCCGGAGCTCCTCGAGCTCGAAGGGCTTGCTGAGATAGTCGTCTCCGCCGGACTCGAACCCCGCCACCTTGTCGTGCAGGCCATCACGAGCGGTCAGGAACAGCACCGGAGCCTCCACGCCTGACGCCCGGAGGGCGAGGCAGAGATCTCGGCCGTCCCCGTCGGGAAGCCCGATGTCGAGGATCAGCAGGTCGGGCGGGGCGGTCCGGAACGCGCGCATCGCCTCGGCCGCGGAGGCCACCATCACGGTGTCGTGCCCGTTGTTCCGGAGCGCGCGCGCCAGGACGGATCGCAGCGCAGGTTCGTCCTCGCAGACACCGACTCTCGCCACGTGCCGACCCTAGTCGGCGCATGAGTACGCAACTCGACGCTTGTGCGTGTGGTCAGGTTGTTGGCAGATGGGCACGGGGGTCTCGACGTCTGCTCACCCAACAGTCAGGCTAACGGCAGGGCGGGTCGGCGATGGTGCTGGCATGACGACCCATGCCACAGCGACCCCGGTCAGGGTGATGCTGAACAAGGTCCCCGAAGTCACGGTCTACTTCTGGATCATCAAGATCCTGTGTACGACGGTGGGCGAGAGCTTCGCCGACTACATCAACGAGACACTGGGCGTCGGCCTCACGAACACGACCGTGCTCTTCGGCGCGGCCCTCGTGGTGTCGCTCGTCGCCCAGTTCAGGCTCCGACGATACGTGCCGGCGGTGTACTGGCTGACGGTCGTGTTGATCAGCGTGGTCGGCACCTTGGTGACGGACAACCTCACCGACGGGCACAACGTTCCCCTGTGGTTCTCCTCCACCCTTTTCGCGGTGGTGCTGGCCGTGGTCTTCGGAGTCTGGTACTCACGCGAGCGGACCTTGTCGATCCACACCATCGTGACGACTCCCCGCGAGGCGTTCTACTGGCTGGCCGTCCTGGTGACCTTCGCCCTGGGCACCGCGGTCGGTGACTGGACGATCGAGCTGACCGGATGGTCTCCTGGCCAGTCGGTGCTGCTTCCGCTGGGTCTCATCCTGGCCGTCCTGGTCGGGTGGCGACTCGGAGTGGGCCCCGTCCTGTCGTTCTGGATGGCCTACATCCTGACGCGGCCGTTGGGCGCCAACATCGGCGACTACCTGGCCTCACCTCACGCCGACGGCGGCCTCGGGCTCGGAACGCTCGGCACCAGTGTCCTGTTCCTGGGCACGATCTTGGCCGTCGTGCTCTATCTGACGGTCACCGACCGCGATCGGACCGAGAGCGTCAGGATCGGCGAGTCACACGACCGCGCCGCCGACAACGCCTAGGAGGCGCCATGCAAGCCACGGCTCATCAAGCCTTCACCGGCGCGGTCCATCGGGTGCTCGTCGTCACCGATGTCGCCGAACCCAGTCCCTCGCTGACCGAGGCCATCCGACAGCGAGCCCAGAGCAACGACGCACAGTTCCGGCTCGTCGTCCTCAACCCCGCCCGTGCCGAGCTCCACCTCCTGCACCCCGAGCGGCACGACAAGGCGGCCGAGGCCGAGGCCGCGCTCCGGGTGGCGCTCCCCGGACTCTCAGATGCTGCAGGCTCGCCCGTGATCGGATCGGTGTCGGTGCGCCACGACCCGATGGACGCCGTCGAGGAGACGATCTTCAACGAGCCGATCGACGAGATCCTGATCGATGTGCCGAAGCACCGCCTTTCGTCCTTCCTGCACCAGGATCTCGAGCATCGCCTCCACCACTTGCGCATCCCTGTCGTGAGCATTCGTCACGACAGCCCCTGACTCCCCGCCGAGGGCAAGGAGAGGTGCGTCTCGGAACCACCGGGCAGATTGACGACACCGAGCGAACCTCCATGCGCAGCCGCGATGGCCGCGACGATGGCCAGGCCGAGCCCGGCACCGGTCGAGCCCAGCCGAGCGACGTGGCCTCACATGCCCGCCGCGGCGACGCTGGCGTCCGCCCGAGAAGCGGCACACCGAGCGGTCAGGTGCCGGTCAGGGGATCGGGCGTAGGTTCTGGTGATGGGTAGGGCCCGGGTGGCGCTGGCGACCGTCGTGCTGTTGGTCGCGCAAGGCTGCTCGGCGTCCCATCGCTCCGCCGACCAACCCACGTCCCCCTCCTCGGCATCGACATCCGCGGGACCGTCGCGCACGCCGGCGACGGAACAGCCTGCTGAGCACGCGGGGTTGCCGACGAAGGTCCTCGTCGTCATCGAGGAGAACCACTCCTTCGACCAGATGCGCGCCGGCATGCCTTTCCTGGCATCCGTGTCGGAGCGCTACGGCTACGCCACCCAGTGGAAAGCCATCACGCATCCCAGCGAACCCAACTATCTCGCGATCACCGGGGGATCGACCTTCGGCGTGACCGACGACGAGCCACCGTCCCGGAACGCCTCGAAGGTCGGCTCCTCACCGTCGGTCTTCTCCCAGGCCATGGCTGCCGGGAAGACCGCCGCCACCTACGCGGAGTCGATGGGTACGCCGTGCGCTCTCGTGGGCTCCTACCCGTACGCCGTGCGGCACAACCCCTGGACCTACTACAGCTCAGAGCGCACCGCCTGCTCTACCTACGACCGCGACGCGAGCGCATTCTCGGCAGCCGCCCGGAGCAACGCCCTTCCGAACGTCGGTTTCCTGATTCCGGACGTGCTCCACGACGCGCACGACGGGTCTCTCGACGCGGCGGACACGTGGCTGCGCTCGCAGCTCACCCCTGTCCTCGCCAGCGACGACTTCACGTCAGGGAAGCTGGTCGTGGTCGTCACCGCCGATGAGGACGACCATCACTCCGACAACCGAGTCCTCACGTCGGTGCTCTCCCCCGGGCTCGACCACCAGGTGGTCGGCGTACCTCTCACCCATTACTCGCTGACCAGGTTCATCGACGAGGTGCTGGGAGTGACTCCGCTGGGTCAGGCTGCCGCCGCGCCCGACATGCGAGACGCGTTCGGACTCTGACGGGACGCGCTCCTGGTGCGGCCGCGAGGAGATCGTCGTCCCTCGTGGTGCGACGTCACCGGGGTTGGTCCGCGTCGAGGGGGACCTGCGACTCGTCCGGTCGGGACGATGCTGCTCGGTCACCGGTGGGAACCCTGCTGCGGGCCAAGCAGCTCGCCCTCCTCGCCAGGCTCATGACCTCAGCCGCTGAGACGCCCAGCCGGACGAACTCATGCAGGACGTGTGGGACGAGCACCGGCTGGCTCGTCGCTGTTCCGGTCTGATCCGCCAGAGCTCGCCGACTCCGTCCGGGGTCGACCTGACGCGGCCCCGGGGCGTCTGCTCTCACGGGTCCTGCAGCATGCGCCGTACGCCGAGACCGAGGAGGACCACCAGGTACACCACGATCTCGACGGCCGCCGTCCACGGTCCGGGAGTGCGCATGGCGTTGGGGCCGGTGATCGGCGCCGTGGTGACCAACGCGTCGGCGGCGTTGACCAAGAGCCACCGGTCGGGCAGGTAGGAGACCCCTTCGAGAGCCCGCGCTGCCGGCCACGCGAGGAAGAGCAGACCGACCAGGACGACCACGGCCGCTGCGGTGTGACGTAGGAGTGCGCCGATGGCGCAGCCGAGCACGGTCACCACCGTCAGGATCACTCCCGAACTGACCACCGCCCGGAGGACGCCGGGGTCGGACAACGCCGCGTTCAGTCCCCGTTCGCGCAGGACGAGCTGCCCGAGTGCCCAGGCCAGGGACGTGCTGGCGAGGCTCAGCGGTAGGGAGACGAGCGTGACCACCGCGACCTTCGCGCCGAACACGATCCCGCGCCGCGGGATCGCCGTCAGTGTCGGGAGGATGCCTCCGTGCGCGTACTCGCTCGTCGCGGCCAGCACACCCCAGGCACCCAACGCGAGCTGGGTGAACTGGAAGCCGGTGAAGGTGTCCGCGGTCGGGTCGAAGGCAGCACGGTCGGCCGCCGACATGGTCGGCCAGGCATCGACGGTCGAGTGCACGCTCATCACGCCGACGAGGATGCCGAGCAGGTTCGCGAGGCCGAGGATCAACCAGGTGGACCGCAGGGCGAGCAGCTTGCGGGCCTCGGAACGGGTCGCGCGGATCATCATGCGGCTGCCCCGCCGTCGCGGACCAGACGGAAGTAGGCGTCCTCCAGGCTCTCGCCGTGGCTGGTCACCGACGTGGGAGGTCCGTCCGCAACCAGTCTCCCGCCGGCCATCACCAGGAGCCGATCCGCAGTCGCCGAGACCTCCGGCAGGAGATGCGTCGAGACCAGGATGGTGCGACCGAGGTCTGCTTGGGAACGCAGCAGATGACGAAGCCAGACCTGCCCGGCCGGGTCGAGTCCGTTGCCGGGCTCGTCCAGGATCAGCACGGGCGGGTCGCCGAGCAGAGCGGCCGCGAGCCCGAGGCGCTGTCGCATGCCGAGCGAGTAGCTCCCGACACGTCGGTCGGCGGCCGCGGCCAGGTCCATCTGATCGAGGACGCTTTCCACCCGGCCGGATCCGATCCCGGACGCCTGGGCCAGCACCTGCAGGTGCGCCCGCCCGGTGCGGCCGGGGTGCGCACCGGGGCCGTCCAGCATCGAGCCCACCGTGGTGAGGGGACCCGACAGCGACCGGTACGGCGTACCTCCGATCAGACAGCGACCCACGGACGGAGTCGTGAGGCCGAGCAGCATCCGGATGACGGTGGTCTTACCGGCGCCGTTCGGACCCAGCAGGCTGGTCACCTCGCCCGGCCCGAGGACGAAGCTCACCTCGCTCACCACCCGACGGCCCGCGTAGGACTTGCCCAGATCCTCGGCGACCACGAGTGCCTCCGGGTCGGACGTCGCCGGGTGTGAGGTCGCGCGGGAGCCAGGACGGCGTCGTGAGCGGGTCATGCCTCCAGGGTCGGGGGACTTCTCGGGCGCCACATCGCCCGGAAGACAGGTCTTGTTGCCGACGAGGAGGGACTCCCGGCCTATGCCTCGAGGGGGAGGACGTCCTCCGTGCGCGTCCGTAGGCTGGCCTCCATGCTGCCGCCCACGATGCCAGGGAAGGGTGCGGTGGCCGCGCTCCGGAGCCACCTCCCTGTGGCCTGCGTGTGCGCCTGTGCGGTGGGCATCGTCGCCGGCGGCTCCCTCTATGCCTGGTACTTCACCCTGCTGGTCGCCCTCGGGGTGACAGCGACCGTGAGCCGGGGCTGGACCGCCGCCGCCGCCGTAGCCGTGGCGATCGTGGCCCCGTTCGCGTCGGTCCCCACCTTGGACCGGGGAGTGCTGCTCGGTCTGATGAGCACGCTGGTCTGGGCGGCCTGCGCATGGCGCTCACGAGCAGAGGAGCAGCGCACACAGCGGATCCTGGCCGAGCGGACGACGGCGTCGGCACGCGCGGTCTACGACGAACGCCTTCGCATCGCCCGCGACCTGCACGACATGGTCTCGCACGGCATGAGCGTGATCACGATCCAAGCGGAGTACGGCACACTCACCGCCGGCCGCGACCCGGATGCGCCGCTGCGAGCGCTGGAGATCGTCCAGGAGACCGGGCACGAGACCCTCCGCCAGCTCCGCCAGATGGTCGACGTTCTCCGATCCCCAGCCGAGGACGACGACCAGGTCCAGGAGCGGGCACCCGCACCTGGCATCCGGGACATTCCCGACCTCCTCGCCCGGACCTCAGCGAGTGGGCTTCGGGTCCACTACGAGGGCCAGGGGGACCTCGGCCAGGCGCCGGCGGACGTCGGTCTCTGTGTCTACCGCGTCGTCCAGGAGGGCGTCGCGAACGTCCTCCGCCACAGCGGCGCGGACCACGCGACGCTTCTGGTCCGCGTGACCGACGACGAGGTCCACGCACGTCTCACGAACGGACCCGGCGGCAGTCGAGCCGTCACGGGAGCCTCGGCCGGGTCGGGCCACGGGCTCGTCGGAATCCGTGAGCGGGTGAACCTACTCGGTGGACATACCGAGGCACGGGCGACTCCGGAGGGCGGGTACACCCTCGAGGTCGACATTCCGGTCTCGGTGCCGGTCGAGGTGCGAACCGCGCCCGAACCCATGACCCGGGCACTCGGACCGTGACCATCACGGTCGTGGTCGCCGACGATCAGGACCTGGTCCGGGCCGGCCTCTGCGGAATCCTCGACGCGGCTGACGACATCGAGGTCACCGGTGAGGCGACCAACGGCCGGGAAGCGGTCGCTCTGGTCCGCGAGGCGTGCCCGGACGTCGTGCTCATGGATGTGCGGATGCCGGACATGGACGGCTTGGAGGCGACGCGCGCCATCGTGCGCGAGACGGTCGCCCGCGTGGTGGTGCTGACCACCTTCGACCTCGACGAGTACGTCTTCGCCGCCCTGGACGCCGGAGCCAGTGGCTTCCTGCTGAAGGACACGCCCGCCGCCGCGCTGCAGGAGGCCGTGCGCACCGTCGCATCCGGGGAGGCCCTCCTGTCCCCCTCGGTGACCCGCAGGGTGATCGAGCGACTCGTCCGCGCCCCGGCACCCGTTCCGCCGCCGAACGACCCGCGCCTCACGGGGCTCACTCCGCGCGAGGACGAGATCCTGCACCTGGTGGCTCAGGGGATGTCGAACGCCGAGATCGCGGCACAGCTCTGCATCTCACCGGGGACGGTCAAGACCCACGTGGGGCACCTGCTGACCAAGCTCGATGCCCGCGACCGCATCCAGCTCGTCCTCCTCGCCCAGGGACGGCTACCCCGCCGGCCTTCCCTCCACGAGGGCTAACCGTTATCCTCGCTCTACTGGATAACGGTTAGGGGTAGATCATGCAGCAGGAAGTGGTGCTGGCCCTGCTGGCCAAGGAGCCGTCACACGGCTACGAGCTGCGGGCACGCATCGAGCGAGCGTTGGGTCCGCTGGCCGCCGGGTTCAACGCCGGCCAGATGTACGTGACACTGGGCCGCCTCGAGCAGGCGGGACTCGTGAGCTCGACGCGCGAGGTGGCCGCCGACCGACCGGAGCGGCGTACCTATGAGCTCACCGTCGCCGGCCGGGAACGGGTCGCGGAATGGCTCACCGACGTCACCTGGCCGCGTCCCGACCTGACCAACTTCCACCTCAAGCTGGTGGTCGCTGCCGCGGGTCGGCTGGCGGACCCGGTCGAGGTGATCGGCTCGCAGAGGCGCGAGCTCGTCCGCCGTCTGCGCGAGGCACAACGTGCGTCGATGTCCGAGCCGGACGGCTCGGACGCGGCTCTCCTCCTCGAGGGTGTGGTCCTGCGCATCGAGGCCGACCTCACCTGGCTCGACGCCTGCGAGCGCGCGTGGGGGGACGGCCGATGACTCCCGCGGTTCGCACGGTCGGGCTCGCCAAGTCCTACGGCAAGGGCGAGGGACTGATCCATGCCGTCGACGACGTCGACCTCGAGGTGGCGGTGGGCGAGTCCGTGGTGATCACCGGCCCCAGTGGGTGCGGCAAGTCGACGCTCCTGCACCTCATGGGCGGCCTCGACCTGCCCACCTCGGGCGAGGTGTGGGTCGGCGACAGCCGGATCGACCGCGCGTCCGAGCGCGCCAGGGCCAGGCTGCGCCGAGACCAGGTCGGCTTCGTCTTCCAGGACTTCGCCCTGATGGACGAGCTGACAGCGGTGGAGAACGTCGAGCTGCCGGCACTGCTGGCCGGGAAGCCGGTGGGTCAGGCGCGCCGTGCGGCGAAGGCGCTGCTCGAGGCGATCGGGCTCGCGGACCGTGAGCGGCACCGGCCGGCGCAGCTGTCCGGTGGGCAGAAGCAGCGGGTCGCGATCGCCCGAGCGCTGGTCAACCGACCCACCGTCCTCCTGGCCGATGAACCCACCGGCAACCTCGACAGCGCTGCCACGACCGAGGTGCTGCGGCTCTTCGACCGCCTCCACGCTCAAGGTCAGACGCTGGTCGTGGTCAGCCACGACCAGCGCACGGCGGCCACGGCCGACCGGATGGTCTCCATGCGCGACGGTGCGCTCGTCGAGGACGTCGCGCTTCCCACCCCGACGACCTCCGCGGAGGAGATCCTCACTGCCGGTGGCCGCGAGTGAGCCGGCTGTGGCTCGGCCTCCGCCTGGCCGGACGCGACCTGGGTCGCCGGTCCACCGAGACCGCGCTCCTGTTCGTCGCGCTCGTCGTGGCGGCGACCACGCTGACGATCGGGCTCGTGCTCCACGGCCAGACGGCGGCGCCGTACGCCCAGACGCGGCAGCGCACGGCCGGCCCCGACGTGGTGGCTCTCCTCTTCCCCAAGCCGAACCGGACGGTCACCGCCGCGGACCTCGAGCGTCTCCGGGGGGTCGCCGCAGCCCCGGAGGTGTCGGCCCGGAGCAGGCCGTTCCCGACGTCCTGGACCTCGATCGCCGCCGGCGGTGTCTCCGGCGTCGCCGAGGTGCAGGGGCGGGACCGGAGCGGCTCGGCCGTGGATCGACCGCAGATCGTGGCCGGCCACTGGGTCGTTCGCGACGGTGTGGTGGTCGAACGCGCCTTCGCCAGGGCGATGGGCGTGTGGGTGGGCGACACCGTCGACCTCGGTGGGCATCACGTGCCCGTGGTCGGGATCGCCATCTCGGCCGCGCTCCCGCCCTACCCCCAGCTCTGCACGATCGGTTGCATCCTGGACCGACCCGGATGGTTCTCCGCCGAGCCGGGCCTGGTCTGGGCGACCCGTCACCGCGTGACCACGTTGACCACCGCCCGGCAGCCGCTCGTCTGGTTCCAGTACCTGCAGCTCCGCGACCCCGATGCGGCGCCGGCGTTCGTGGGGCGATACGACCACGGGGGCCCACCTGAGGGTCGCCCCGAGCTCACTGCGTGGCAGGACGTCGCAGGACGCCAGGCCGAGCAGCTCGCCAACGAACGTGCAGCCGTGGTCTTCGGGAGCACCCTCCTCGCGATCCTGGCGTTGGCCACACTCGTGGTGCTCGTCGGTGGTCGGATGAGCGACGAGGTACGACGCGTGGGAATGCTCAAGGCGGCGGGCGCGACGCCGGCGTTCGTCACCGGGCTGCTGCTCGCGTCGTACCTGACCATCGCCGTCGTCGCCGCTGCGGTCGGACTGGGAGCCGGGCGGCTGCTCACGCCGATGCTCGTCGACCTCAGCGCCGGACTGCTGGGCCATGCCGGGGCGACCGCGGTCACGGCGGGCGACGTCGCCATTGTTGTCGGGTCGATCCTCGCGCTCGTGGTCGTCGCCGCCGCGATCCCCGCATGGCGTGCGGCGCGGACCAGCACCGTGCGCGCGCTGTCCACCAGCGGACGACGGGCCCGGCGATCCGCCCTCCTCACGCCGCTCTCGGCACGGCTGCCGGCGCCGGCGCTGCTGGGCCTTCGGCTGGCGGGGCGCAGGCCGCGCCGCGCCGCCCTGACGGCTCTCTCGATCGCCGTCGCGGTCTGCGGCAGCACGGTCGTCCTCTACGCCCAGGCGAGCCTGCACGCGGAACACGGCACCACCGGTGGCCCGACCGACCCGCAGGTCGCTCAGCTGCACACCGTGACCACCGCCCTGACCCTGCTCCTGGCGGTGATGGCGGCGGTCAACCTCGTCTTCGTCACCCGCGCCAGCGCCGTCGACGCGCGCAGGATGCTGGCCGTGGCTCGGACGCTCGGCGTCTCGCCGAACCAGGCCGCTGTCGGTCTCGGGCTGGCCCAGCTCGTCCCGGCCGTGGCCGGCCTGCTCCTCGGCGGCGTCGCCGGTGCCGCGCTCTTCCACGCGTTGTCGTCGTCGCAGCAGACCGCCCCGGCGACGGCTCAGCTCACCGGCCTGGCTCTCCTCACCCTGGTCCTCACCGTGGCCCTGACAGCGCTCCCCGCGCGGCTGGAAGCACGCCGACCGCTCGCCGAGACCCTGCGGGAGAACTGACCGGCGACCTCCCACCACGTCGTCGACGGCCCTTTCAGGGAGCAACGTCACGAACCAGGTAGCGCAGGTAGCGGGTCAGTGCTCAAATGCCGTCGGGCCCGGAATCACAGGTGATTCCGGGCCCGGTTGGTAGCGGGGGCAGGATTTGAACCTGCGACCTCTGGGTTATGAGCCCAGCGAGCTACCGAACTGCTCCACCCCGCGTCGCGAGAGATCACTCTACGGGAGCGTCGGGGCTGTTCCAAATCGACCTCGGGGCGCTACTTCAGCAGGTTGAGAGCCCTCGCGACCTCGGCGCGGGCCCGGTGGTTGAGTCGGACCCACTCGGCGCCCTTGCCGTCGGCGTAGGCCTGGTCGGCGGCGTCGAAGTCGCGTTGGGCCTGCTCGAGCAGCGCATGCGCACGCGCCATCGCGTCCTTGGCGGGCTTGTGGTTGCCGTTGCCGTTCCCGTTGTGGTTGTGGTTGCCGTTGCCGTTGCCGCTGGTGTTGTCGGGTGGCGCCGTCCCGACCATGTCGGTGATCGCGTCGACGAGGGTGTCGCCGATGCCGACCTTCCCCTCGAACGACACCATCACGTAGCGCAGCGTGCGGTACGACGAGGTCGAGGCGCCCTCGCGCGTCGCGTACACCGGTACGACGTACATCAGCCCGCCGGGGAGCGGCATCGAGACGACGTTCCCGTACGACGGAGTGGCGTTGCCCAGTCGGAAGGACTGCGTCTTCTGCGAGATCCGTGGGTCGTTCACGAGCTGCCCGTAGGCCTGGGCCGGGCCCGGCACGTTCTCGTTGCGAGGTTTCTCCACCGTGATCGTGCCGTAGCCCGGAGTGGTCGGGTCGGAGTCGGCGGTGACGAAGCCGGCGAGGTTGGTCTTGTTGTTCGGCACGTAGCTCGACGTCAGCGACCAGGTCAACGCACCGGTCTCCGGGTCGGGCGTGAACATCCGGATCGGCGCCTGGTTCTCGTCCTTGCGCACGGCGTCCGGAGAGACCTGCCACTGGAGGTTGGCGTTGAAGAAGTCGTTGGCGCCGTCCACGTGGTAGCGCGCGTACTGGAACCGCTGCACCTTGAACATGTCCTCGGGGTAGCGCAGGTGCGCGAGCAGGTCGCTGGGGATGTCGCTCCGGCTGAGCACGGTGCCGGGGAACGCGCTCTCCCAGGCCTTCAGGATCGGGTCGGTGTCGTCCCAGGCGTAGAGCTTCACCTGGCCGGTGTAGGCGTCGACCGTCGCCTTCACCGCGTTGCGCATGTAGTTGATCTGGTCGGTCGGCAGCGTGCGGGCACCCGCCGGACGGGCGACCACGTCGCTGGTCATGTCGGAGAACGAGTCGCGCTCGGCCTGCGGGTACTGGTCGGTCGTCGTGTAGCCGTCGACCACCCACAGGATGTGGCCGCCGACGACCACCGGGTACACGTCACCGTCGAGGGTCAGCCACGGCGCGACCTTCTCGACGCGCTCGGCCGGGTCGCGGTAGTAGATCACCTTGCTGTGCGGGCCGACCCGGGACGACAGCAGGAAGTTGGCGTCGCCGAACTTCACGGCGTACATCAGCTTGTGGAAGAAGCCGCCGACCCCGACGCCTCCCCCACCTTCGTACGTCGTGCGGTCCAGCGCCCCGGTCGAGGTCATGCTGATCTCGCCGTCCGAGGCGCCGGGAGCCTTGCCGACGATCGAGTAGCCCGGCGTGCCCTCGCCGGCCTCGCCGAAGTAGATCTGGTCCTGGAACGGCCCGGTCGACTTCGCCAGCGAGTCCTGGTCGGGGTCCCGGCCCTGGGCCCACTCGATCGACTGGCTCTCCGCGGAGTCGTCGGCCGGTCGCTGGTTCGCGAACGCCGCGATCACCCCGCTGCCGTGGGTGTAGACGGTGTGCAGGTTGGACCAGTTCTGGTCACTGGAGTTGATGCCGTTCTGGTCCAGCTCCCGCGCGCCGATCACCACCGACCGGTCCTGCCCGTCGATGACGTAGTGGTCCATGTCGAGGACCGTCGGCACCGTGTAGTAGCCGAGGCCCGCCTGGAGCTGGGTGAACGCCTGCGAGATCTGGCTCGGGTCGAGCACCGGCACCGAGGTGGTCTGGTCGATCAGGTCCTGCACGCTCTCCGGCGTCGCCGGCGACGGCTTCTGCGTGGTGAGGTGGATCTTGTCGAGGTCGTACGCCGCGCGGGTCGCCTCGATGTTGGCCTGGATGTACGGCGACTCCTTGTCCGGCTTGTTCGGGTTCACCTGGAAGTTCTGCACGAACGCCGGCCAGATCAGCCCGAGCAGGATCGAGGTGATCACCAGCAGCGAGATGCCGACGCCGGGCAGGAGCCAGATCCGCCGCCAGGCGGTGACGAAGAAGAGCAGCGCACAGATCAGCGCCACCCCGATCAGGATGTTGCGTGCCGGGAGCACGGCGTGCTGGTCGGTGTAGCTCATGCCGGTGACGACCGGGCTCGAGCCGGTGACCAGGTCGAAGCGGTCGAGGTAGTAGCCGACGGCCTTCGCGAGCAGGGCGAGCCCGCCGATCAGCGACAGCTGGATGGTCGCGGTGCTCGACATCCGGTCGGTCGCGGCCTGGAGACGGATGCCGCCGTACAGGTAGTGGACGACGACCGCGGTGATCGCCGACAGCACGAGCACCGCGATCACGTAGCCGACGACGAAGTGCAGCCACGGCAGCGTGAAGACGTAGAAGCCGACGTCCTTGTGGAAGTACGGGTCGTCGGTGCCGAACGGCTGGCGGTTGGTCCACAGCAGGAACGTGCGCCACTTGCCGTTGGCGGCGACGCCGCCGAACAGCCCGATCACCGCCGCGACCGAGATCAGCAGCAGCACGCGGATCGGCGCCACCGCGTCGCGGTAGCGGTCGAGACCGGTCTGCTCCGGCGAGTCCGGCCGGCTGAACGGACGGGCGCGGTAGGCGATCACCATGTTCGCCGCGACGCTGCCCGCCATCACCAGGCCGAAGCCGAAGAACAGCCCGACCCGGGTCCACAGCATCGTGTCGTAGACGCCCGAGTAGCCGACCGACCCGTACCAGAGGCGGTCGGTGTAGATCGAGGCGAACAGGGTGACCAGGAAGAACGCGACGATCACGCCGAGCACGCTGAACAGCAGGATCCGGGCGCGACGCGACCGCCGCGGCCGGAAGTCCTCGAACTCCTCCTCCAGGGGGTCGCTCATGGCCGCACCTCCCCGGGCACGTCCAGCGTCGCCCGCACGAGGTCCACCAGCCCCGGCACCAGGTCGGGACCGGCGAGCACGGCGTCGTCGGTGTCGTGCGCGCGCATCCGCAACGCGCAGTACGACGCGCCGGTGCGGGTGGCGGCGGCCACGATCCGCACCTCCTGCCGGTCCGGGTGCTCCGAGGCGTACGACGCGGCGCGGCCCGGCTCGTCGGGAACCTCCGACTCCGCCTGGGGCGGCAGCACGACCCGCTCGACCAGGGCGGCGCAGCCGTGCACCGCCTCTGGCCAGCTGATCCCGGTCAGCTGCTCCTCGAGCGCGCCGCCGGCGGCGAGTCCCTCCTGCTCGACCGGGGTGAGCACGGTCTCGCCGAGGCTGGCGGCGAGGTGCGGCTCCCGCTCGAGCAGCCGGGCGGTCTCGACCAGCGCGAAGAGGCGGGCCGGCTGGTCCCAGCCGGCCTCGGCCGCGTGCCGCTCGATCTCCAGCACCGCGCTCGGGAGGCCCTCGTCTGCGGTGCCGACGGAGCCGGCGCCGGTGCTCATGCCCCCGACCCGTCGTCGGCGGTGCACTGCGGCAGCGCTGCGTCGTGGTCCTGGCCCCAGGTCCGGAGCTCGGCGATCGCGTCCTTGAGCGTCGCGGCCTTGGCCAGGCGCATGGAGCCGTGGTCGCTGGTGAGCGCGTCCTGGCAGTTGGCCGGCGGGACCAGGAACAGCTGCGCGCCGTCCTGACGCGCGCCGGCGATCTTCTGCTGGATGCCGCCGATCTCGCCGACCTTGCCGTGGCCGGTGATCGTCCCGGTGCCGGCGACGGTGCCGCCCGCGGTCAGCGACCCGGGGGTGAGCGTGTCGTAGATCGACAGCGCGAACATCAGACCGGCACTCGGCCCGCCGATCGCGTCGCTGATGTTGACCGACACCTTGAACGGGAAGGTGTACCCCAGCCCGAGGGTGACCCCGATCAGCTTGTGACCGTCCTTCTCGGTCGGGGTGACCCGCACGGTGACCGGCTTGCCCTTGCGGACGACCGTGACCGGCACCGAGGTGCCCGTCGGAACGGCGGCGATCTGCTTGGCCAGCTCGGTCGCGGCCGTCACCGGCTTGCCGTCGAACCGGCGTACGACGTCGCGGGGGTGCAGCTTGCCGTCCGCGGGCATGTCCGGGGTCACCGCGAGGATCTCCAGCACCGGGTGCACCTCGTAGCCGAGCTCGCGCAGCGCGGAGGCGATCGCCGAGTCCTGGGAGCGGATCATCTCGACCTGACCCTCCTCGGTGTCCTGCTGCTGCGTGCCCCCGCTGCCGTACTGGATGGCGTAGGGGTAGATCCCGTCGTCGCGGGAGAACCACGTCTGCATCAGTGTGAAGAGGTCGAGCTTCGCGTCGCGCTGGGTGACCGACACCGTCGTCATCCGCAGCTCGCCGTCGTCGTGGTAGGTGCGGTGGCCGTGGACGGTGATGATCGGCTTGTCGCCGTTGTCACCGAGGACGTTGATGGTCAGACCCGGTGCGTAGGTGACGAACGGCAGCGGCGTGACCGCCGTGTAGAGCCCCAGCACGACGAACAGCGGCACGGCCAGCAGAGCGGCCCAGGTGCGCTGCGTCATGCGCGCAAGCCTCTCACCCGACGGAAGTCAGGACGCCCGACGGGTGGACTCGGGCCGGTCGTCCGGGGCCGGTGCGTGCGTCGGCGTGTGCGGGTGTCCCGGAGCGGCCTCCGGCGTCGGCTCCGGTGTGGTCCCGGCTGCAGCCGCGGCCGCCGGACGCGACGACGGCCGGGACGACGAGCGCACCGCTATGCCGCTGCTCCGCTCGCCGCGAGACGACGCCCGGCCGGGGTCCGGCCGCGCCGTCACCCGGCTCGGCCGGGACATCGCACGCCCCAGGCGGCGGGCGGCGACCTCGGGGTCGACCGAGCCGCGACCCTCGCGGCCCAGCCAGGTGACCCAGAGCATCGCCAGCACGGTCGCCACGACGGGCGGGGCCAGCCACCACAGGATCTGCACCGCCCCAGGGTAGGGAGCCGGTGACGCAGGGCCGGTCAGGCGCGCCCGGGCCGGGTCACCACGGTCACCCCACCCTCAGGGCGTGCCGACCCACTCGTCGGAGCCGTCGGCGAACTGCTGGTGCTTCCAGATCGGCACCTCCGCCTTGAGGGTGTCGATCAGCTCGCGCGAGGCGTCGAACGACGTGCCCCGATGCGCCGACGTGGTCGCCACGATCACTGCGATGTCGCCGATGGCGAGCCGGCCGACGCGGTGCACGGCGGCCACCGCGCGCACGTCGTACCGCTCGGCGACGGCGGCGCACACCTCCCGGAGCGCGTCGAGGGCCCTCGGGTGGGCGGAGTACTCCAGTCCCCGCACGTCGATCCCGTGGTCGTGGTCGCGGACGCGGCCGATGAACAGGGTGAGGCCGCCGGAGCCGTCGTCCTCGAGAGCCGTCACGACCTCGGCGACGTCCAGCGGAGCCTCGCGCAGCTCGACGAGGCGGACGACACTCGGATCGGGACTCCCCACGCGACGACCCTAGTCACCGCCCGCGACATCGCGTGAGTCACCGCCTGAGTCACTGCGTGAGTCACCGATCTGCTCCGCGTGACACTCACCGTCCACCGCGTACCGTTGAGGCATGACCGACCAACCGCCGCCGGACGACCAGAACCCGTTCCGGGGTACGCCGTTCGAGCAGTTCTTCGCCGGCGGTGCGCCCGATCTCGGCCAGCTGTTCAGCCAGATCCAGTCGATGATGCAGCCCTACGACGGCCCGCTGAACTGGGACCTCGCCGTCGACACCGCCCGCAAGACGGTCGCCCAGACGCCCGACCCGACCCCGTCGCAGAAGCAGCGGGACGAGGTCGCCGACGCCGTCCGCCTGGCCGACCACTGGCTCGACGAGACCACCGACTTCCCCTCCGGCGTCTCCTCGAGCGCGGCCTGGAGCCGGGCCGAGTGGGTCGTGGGCACGACGGACGTCTGGAAGGTCCTCGTCGAGCCGATCGCCGCCTCGTCGGTCGGGGCGCTCGGCAACGCGCTGCCGGCCGAGGCCGCCGCGATGGGCGGTCCGATCCTGGCGATGCTCGGCAAGGCCGTCGGGGCCATGCTCGCGACCCAGGTCGGCTCCGGGCTCGGCGCGATGGCCGGCGAGGTCGTCTCCGCCTCCGACATCGGGCTCCCCCTCGGTGCCGCCGGCACCGCCGCGCTGGTCCCCGCCAACGTCGCCCGCTTCGCCGAGGGCCTCGACGTGCCCGAGAGCGACGTCCTCCTCTACCTCGCGCTGCGCGAGGCTGCCCACCAGCGGTTGTTCGCCGGCGTCCCGTGGCTGCGCGACCACCTGATCGCGGCCGTCACCGACTACGCCCAGGGCATCGAGATCAACACCGAGCGCATCCAGGAGACGATGGAGGAGCGCCTGCGCGGCGTCGACCCCGCCGACCCCGTCGGCATGCAGGAGCTGATGGAGGGCGGGATGTTCGACCTCCCGCGCTCGCCCCGGCAGCAGGCCGCGCTGCAGCGCCTCGAGATCGCGCTCGCCCTGGTCGAGGGCTGGGTCGACGACGTGGTCGGCCAGGCCACCGCCGACCGGATGCCCACCGCGTCGAAGCTGCAGGAGGCCGTACGCCGCCGCCGCGCCGCCGGCGGCCCGGCCGAGGAGACCTTCGCCTCGCTGGTCGGCCTCGAGCTGCGTCCGCGCCGGCTCCGCGACGCGTCGACCCTGTGGGGCTCGCTCCGCACGCGTCAGGGCACCGAGGCGCGCGACGGCGTCTGGATGAGCCCGCACCTGCTGCCGACCGACGCCGACCTCGACGACCCGCTCGGGTTCCGCGAGGGCGCGGACGCGCCGGCGGAGCTGAGCGCCGACGACTTCGACACCGAGCTGCGCAACCTGCTCGAGGGGGGCGGCAGCGAGGACGCCGCGCCGGGCGACGACGCTCCCGAGGAGTGAGGCGCGAGGGCGGTCAGTCGCGCGCGGGCTCCAGCCGGGCCGCGGTGGAGTAGCCGTCCAGCCACGCCTTGGCGCGCTCGGCCTCGGGGTAGCGGTCCACCCAGCGCCAGAACCGGTCGTTGTGGCCGGGCTCGATCAGGTGCGCCAGCTCGTGGACCAGCACGTAGTCGATCACCCAGTCCGGCATCTCCTGCAGCCGCCGCGAGAGCCGGATCGACCGATCGGCCGGCGTGCACGAGCCCCAGCGGCTCCGCTGGTTGTCCACCCAGCGCACGGTCGCCGGGAGTGGCCGCCCGCTCAGCCACACGCGGCTGAGGTCCATCGCCCGGGCGAGGAGCTCCTCGTCGCTCGGCCGCCGGCGGGCCTCGGCCTTCTCGACGCGCGCCACCATGGTCTCGACCCACTCGGCCTCCTGACGGCGGCTGAGACTGGCCGGGATCAGCACGACGATCCGGTCGCCCTCGCGGTACGCCGAGACCGTCCGCCGGCGCCGCTTCGACCGGCGTACCTCCACCTCCGGCCGAGGCGTCATCGTCTCCATGCCAGCACGGTATCCGCGCGCGCCGACCGTTCCGGGGAGCCGCTCCGGATCGATATTTCGCAGCCTCTCGCACCCGCCCGCGCGCTCCGGGGGTGCCGACCGCCGCGAGCTATCCCTTGGCGGCCCAGGCCAGGAGGCGGTCCCGGGGCCAGGTGTTCACGATCCGGTCCGGGTCGATCCCGGCCGCCTCGGCGCGCTCGCAGCCGTAGTCGAGGAAGTCGAGCTGCCCCGGCGCATGACTGTCGGAGTCGATCGAGAAGCGGCAGCCGATGTCGCGGGCGAGCGCGATCAGCTTCGAGGGCGGGTCACGGCGCTCCGGACGGGAGTTGATCTCCACGGCGACCTCGTGCTCCGCGCAGGCCTCGAAGACGGCCCGGGCGTCGAACTCGCTGCTCGGGCGGTTGCCGCGGCTGCCCATCACCATGCGGCCCGTGCAGTGGCCGAGCACGTTCGTCCACGGGTTGCGGATCGCGCCGAGCATCCGCTGGGTCATGCCCGCCGACTCCTGCCGCAGCTTGGAGTGCACGCTGGCGACCCGGAGGTCGAGCTGGGCCAGCAGCGCGTCGGTCTGGTCCAGACCGCCGTCGTCGAGGATGTCCACCTCGATCCCCTTGAGCAGGGTGAAGCCCGAGCCGCCGAGATGCTCGTTGACCGCGTCGACGACGCCCAGCTGCTTGGTCAGGCGGGCGGCGCTGAGCCCGTTCGCGACCGTGAGCCGCGGCGAGTGGTCGGTGAGGACGAGGTACTCGTGGCCCAGCTCGATCGCGGTGAACGCCATCTCCTCGATCGGCGAACCGCCGTCGGACCAGTCGGAGTGGGAGTGCAGGTCGCCCCGCAGGGCCGCGCGCAGGTCGCGACCTCCCTCCGTGAGCGGCCCGGCGTACGTCGCCTCCAGCGAGGCCAGGCGCTCCGGCTTCTCACCGCGCACCGCCGACTCGACCACCGCCGCGGTGCTCGGGCCGATCCCGGGCAGCTCGGTCAGCGTGCCGGCGTCGACGCGCTCGGCGACCTCGTCCGCCGGCAGCGGCAGGATCGTCGCCGCCGCCTTGCGGAAGGCCTGCACCCGTCGCGTCTCCTCCCGTCCTCGCTCCATCAGGAAGGCGATCCGGCGCAGCGCGGCCACGGGTCCGTCCCGGTACTCCGCGTCGCCCGCCTTCGCCCGCTCGCGACTCATCCGGCTCCTCTCGCCTGCCCGTGCCGTCACCCCGTGGCCCAGGACGGTGGGGCTGTCCCCAGGGTCGGGAATTTCCGTCCACATCCGGTGCACGACATTGTCGCTGGTCAGCCGCCCGGCCCGGCACCGCCCCCGGTCCGGTTCCACAACGCCTCCCCAGGCCGGCCCCCCGCGGTCCACCGGTTCTCCACAGGCCGCTGGCGCGTCGTCCACAGTCGCGTCCACAGGCGCTCGGACGAACCGCCGCCGATCCGTTGACCCTCGCCTCGCCCCGCTCCTAGCGTGCACGGCAGACGGGGTCTCGGGACTCCGGACGGTGTTCGCAAGGGGAAGGCAAACGGCGTTCGGACCCGGGTCCCCGTCTATCCAGATCCCGGTCGGCGGGGCCGGGCAGACCCACGATCCCCCCGCAAGGAGGGTCTCAGCGCCCGGCGAACCCACGGGTTCCCCGCGGCCCCCACGCGCGCGTTGGGGCCCTCCTTGAGGCCCTGTGCCGAGGCCAACCGGACCAAAGTCCGGTTGAGCGTGAAATGCATGTCTTCCACGCTCAGCGGTGCGCCGCGCGCGCGGGGTGGTCCCGGTGTCGTAGGGTCGAAGGCGACCGGGTGCTCCACGCGGCCCGGTCCCGGCGGGCTTCCCCTGATTCCCCGTCGCGACGACCGAGAAGGAAACGAGCAAGGAGGCCGTCATGGCGGAGACCTGGAGCGGCGAGTTCTACTGCGTGAAGTGCAAGGCCAAGCGCGAGGCGAGCGGGGAGGTCCGCGTCAACGACAAGGGCACCCGGATGGCCAAGGCCGTCTGCCCCGTGTGCGGCACGAACCTCAACCGCATCCTCGGCAAGGCCTGAGAACCGCACAGACCTCATCGGGCGGCGCCACCCCCAGGGTGGCGCCGCTCGCGCATCTCCGGCCCGCCCTTCCGGGGCCAGCTGCGTCGGCTCGATGTACCGGCCCGCCTGTGGAGAGCGTCCGGCGGGCGCGCCGTGGCTGTGGCACGGTCGGCGGCATGACGACCGCGTGGCGCGACCTGGTCCGGCCGGTGCTGCGCGACGGCTTGCGCGTCGTACGCCGTGACGACCGGCACCTGCAGATCGGGCTCGACCCGCCGCATCGCCTCGTCCTCGACGACCGCCCGGGCCTCCACCACGCCCTGACCCATCTCGACCGGACTTTCCCGGCCGAGCTGACCGACGACCTCGAGCAGCTCGTCAGGGACGGCTGGGTGGTCGACGCGGCCCGGTCGGCACACCGGCCTCCCCCTCATCCCCCGGTCGCGATCGAGGCCGACGCGACGATCGCCGACCGGGTCGTGCGCGCCTGCGCCGCCGCCGGCCTCGCCCGTGCCGAGAGCGGCTGCCTCCGGCTCGTGGCCACCGTCGACGAGCCCCGCCGCTCGGTCTCCGACGCGCTGGTGCGAGACGACGTCACCCACCTGTGGGTCGCCGTCCTGCCCGGCGCGGTCCGGCTCGGACCGTTCGTGGAGCCGGGTCGCTCCGCCTGCCTGCGCTGCGTCGACGCCCATCTCGGCGACGTCGACCCGCGACGGGCCACGGTCCTCCACCAGCTCGAGGACCTTCCGCCCGCTCCGGTCACCGAGCCCGATCCCTGTCTGGTGCAGCTCGCCGTGGCCTGGGCCGTGCGCGACGTCGTACGGGTGCTCGACGGTCGGCCCTCGTCCCTCCGCTCCGCCACCGTCAGCATCACCGAGGACCTCGAGGTGACCCGCCGCGACTGGCTCCGCCACCCTCACTGTGGCTGTGCCTGGGGATGAGTCAGCCCGCTTCGCGGGGAGGACTGACCGGGTGTCGCCCGCCCGGCCCCCGGGACCAGGGGCCTACGTCGCTGGCGGCCGCGCGTCGCCCGGACGATGCCCTGCGCGGTGACGGCCGCATCCGGACGCCGCGCCTGCGCACGCTCCCACGGCCCCTGCCCCGGTGTCCGGCCGCGCGAGAGCGCGGGTGGCTAGGTTGGTCACGTGAAGACCTGCGACTTCTGCGGGAAGCAGGCGGAGGACGCCGAGGCCATGACCTGGGTGGTGTCGGTGGAGAACGGTCGGCGCAAGACCTACTGCGACACCTGCTCGCGCGAACATCTCCGCGCGATCGAGAGCAAGCTCGACAGCGAGTGGTGGTAAGCCCCTTCCCCGGTGCCGCCGGACGAACCCGGACGGGTCCCGGACCGAAGACCGTGGGAGCGTGCGTAGGCGTGGCGGCCGCGATCGGTCGGTACCGTCCACGGCGCCGCGCGGCCGACACGCGACCGCCAGCGACGTAGGGCTCCGGTGCGGGGCTCGGCCGTCCTCGGCCGGCGACCCGACCGTCCCCCGGACGCGCGGGAGCCCGGTACGACGGTGTCGTACCGGGCTCCCGGAAACACTCGCGATCAGGTCGAGGCGGTGCTTCCTCAGTTGGCGCGGGCCAGGGCCAGACGCGCCTGCCGCGCGGCCTGCTCGGCCTTGCGGCTCAAACGCCGGGCCGCCAGGTGCTGGCGACCGCGACGCAGCTGCTGCGCCTCTCCCAGGCGCGCGGACATCTGCGCGCGCGCGAGGTCTTCGTGCATCAAGTTGTTCATCATGATCTTGTTTCCGTTCTGGTTCGTGTTCAAGGAAGTGCTTTCCAGTTGATGGATAGGTAGACAGAGCCGTCATCAGACGCCGGTCACCTGGTTCAGGCGGCCTGCTCGTTCTTGCGCGGACGTCCGCGCGGGCGCTTGCGGGGGATCACCACTCCTTGGAGGAACAGCTCTCCGCCCCAGACTCCCCAGGGCTCCCGCCGCTCCAGTGCTCCGGAGAGGCAGAGGTCCCGCACCGGGCAGTCCTGGCACAGCGCCTTGGCGTACTCGACGTCGGCCGGCGACTCGGCGAACCACAGGTCCGAGTCATTGACTCGGCAGGGCAGCAGCTCGTCGGGCACCGTGTCGGCCCGGTCGTGGAGCTCACCGAGCGAGGCTGGCATCAGCAACGCATCGGCGGACCCGTCCCGGCGGTCGAGAACAGTGATGGTCATGTCTTTCACCTCCTTGCTTGACCTGATCGCTTGCGGATGGAGCTTCAAATCAGAAAGGCCGCGGATCCCGGGTTCGGGTTCCGCGGCCTGGAGGCTGCCGATGCTGTTGGGTTTCAACAGGTCGGTGGTCTCCAGGCAGAGGTACCCGGGAAGTCGCCCTTGGTCGAGAGGGCCATGCCGCCGCCGATGTGGCGGAGGCGGGCGCACGTCGACACCTGAACGCCGGCAACAGCCGAAATGGCCGACACCTCGAGGGAGGGCTGGCCATATGCGGACGCGCCGGAGAACGGCGTCTGAGCCGTGTTCTGGAACTTGTTGCTGATCATGCGGGCCACCTCCTTCGAGTGTTGGGCGCCGACCCAGCCACGGGTCGTGATGCGCAGTCGGTCATATCTCGTGCGCTGAACGCTACCGAAGGGGTGAGGTAAGCGGCAAACCATTTACTGCCTATTTCTGAAGAAAGTTGCCGGCTCGTTACCCAGAACGGGTCGGTCGGCTACCCAACCACCGCGAGCAGCGCCTCGCCGTACCGCTCGAGCTTGCTCGGACCCACCCCGCTGATGCGGAGCAGGGCCGCCGGCGAGGTCGGCCGCTGCTCGGCGATCAGCTGGAGCGTCGCATCGGTGAAGACGACGAAGGCCGGCACGCTCTCCTCGTCGGCGCGCTCCTTGCGCCAGGCCCGCAGGCGCTCGAACAGCTCCTCGTCGTACGACGCGGGGCAGTCGGCGCAGCGGCCCCGCTTCTTCTCCGCGGCGGTCGAGAGCGGCTTGCCGCACTCGCGGCAGTGGGCGGCCCGGCGCTGCTTCGGCTTGGCGCTCGCCGCCCGCGCCTCGGCGGGGAGCATGCTCTGCAGGAACCGGGACGGCTGCCGCCCGGCGCGGCCCCCCGGTGTGCGGGCGGCCGCCCACGACAGCACGAGGCGCTCGCGGGCGCGGGTCATCCCGACGTAGAGGAGCCGACGCTCCTCCTCGATCTCAGCGTCGGAGGTGGCGTGGGTCAGCGGCATGGCCCCGTCGTGGAGGCCGCACAGGAAGACGGCGTCCCACTCCAGGCCCTTGGCGGCGTGGAGCGTGGCCAGGGTGACCCCGCCGGCCGCAGGGGCGTGCTGCTCGGCCGCGCGGCGGTCGACGTCGGCGATGAAGTCGGCGGGCGGCATCTCCCCGGCCTCCTCGGCCATCGCCATCAGCGCCTGCAGCGACTCCCAGCGGTCGCGGGTCTGGCCGCGGGTGGTCGGCGCCTCGGTCGACCACCCCATGCCGGTCAGGGTCGCGCCGGCCAGGTCGAGCAGGGAGCTCGAGCCGTCGTCGGTGCGGACGGCGGCGCGGAGCAGGGCCACCGCCTGCTTCACCTCGGGCCGGTCGAAGAAGCGGGCGGCGCCGCGCACGACGTAGGGCAGGCCCCGCGACGCCAGCGCCTCCTCGAAGGCCTCGGACTGGGCGTTGATCCGGAACAGCACCGCGATCTCCGACGCCGGCACGCCGTCGCGGACGAGGCCGCCGACCGCGTCGGCCACCGCCTCGGCCTCGGCCACCTCGTCGGCGGCCGGCGTGAACCGCACCGGCGGACCGCTCGGGCGCTGCGCGCGCAGCCGCACGGAGGTGGAGCCGGAGCCGGCGAGCAGGGTGTTGGCGGCGTCGACGACCTCCGGCGACGAGCGGTAGTTGCGGGAGAGCTCGACCGAGGTCGTGCCGGGGAACTTCCGCGGGAAGTCGCGGAGGTACGACGCGTCGGCGCCGGCGAAGGAGTAGATCGTCTGGGCCGGATCGCCCACCACGCAGATCTCGTCGCGACCCCCGAGCCACAGGTCGAGCAGCGCGGACTGCAGGGGCGAGACGTCCTGGAACTCGTCGACGACGAACCACTTGTACTGCGCCCGCACCTGGGCGGCGACCCGCTCCTCCTCGGCGAGCATGCCGGCCGTCAGCAGCAGGACGTCCTCCATGTCCATGCGCGCCTGGGAGCGCTTGGTCTCCTCGTAGGCCGCGAAGAGCCGGCCCACGGTCTCGTGGTCGAGCCCCGACACCGCGCGGCCGCGCGCATCCGCGACCCGGGCGTAGTCGTCGGGCCCGACGTTGCTCACCTTGGACCACTCGATCTCGGAGGCGACGTCACGCAGCAGCGCCTGGTCGGTGTGCACGCGCAGCCGTCGTGCTCCGCCGGCGACGAGCGCGAGCTTGGACTCGGTCAGGGTCGGCAGCTCACCGCCGTACGTCGTCGGCCAGAACCACCGCAGCTGCCGCAGGGCGGCGCTGTGGAAGGTGCGCGCCTGCACGCCGGGTGCCCCGAGGCGGTGGAGCCGGCCGCGCATCTCGCCGGCGGCGCGGGTGGTGAAGGTGACCGCCAGCACCTCGGTCGGGGCGTAGATGCCCTGCGCGACGCCGTGGGCGATCCGGTGGGTGATCGCGCGCGTCTTGCCCGTGCCGGCCCCGGCGAGCACCCTGACCGGCCCGCGCAGCGCCTCGGCGACCTCGCGCTGCTCGGGGTCGAGCGCGTCGAGCAGGCCGGCGAGATGGGGCGTGTGGCTCACGCGGGAACAACTCCTGGAGGAGAATGGTTGAAGATGACATCAACATAGACGCGAGAAGGGACAGCCCTCGGATGACCGACTCGGTGGCCACCACCGTGACCAGCACGTCGACCAGCTCGGTGACGATGTACACGACTCCGTGGTGTGGATACTGCCACCGCCTGCAGGGTCAGATGGACCGTGAGGGCATCAGCTACGAGGTCGTCGACATCGAGCAGCACCCCGAGGCGGCCGCGTACGTCGAGAGCGTGAACCACGGCAACCAGACCGTCCCGACGCTGGTGTACTCCGACGGCTCCGCGCAGACGAACCCGTCGGTGATCCAGGTCAAGGAGAAGCTGGCCGCGCTGGCGTCGTGAGCATCGGCGGCTTGCGCGCAAGCGCGCTGCGTCGATCGCTGTGGTCGAGCGCCGCGCGCTTGCGCGCCGGCCGCCTCACCACGACCCGGGCAGCGGGCCGCCGTACCAGTCCTCCACCAGCGAGCGGCTGATCGAGACTCCGCCCGGCAGCACCAGCGTGCCGTCGGCCGCCTCGCGCCGCATGTCGTCGCGGGTGAACCAGCGGGCGTCCTGGATCTCGTGGCCGTCCACGCGGATCTCGCGTGACCGCGCCCGCCCACGGAACCCGAGCATGAGACTGGCCGGCAGCGGCCAGGGCTGGTTGCCGAAGTAGGTCACCTCGCCCACGAGGATGCCGGTCTCCTCGAGGACCTCGCGGCGGACGGCGTCCTCCAGGGTCTCGCCGGGCTCGAGGAAGCCGGCCAGCGTCGAGTAGCGGCCGGCGGGCCAGGAGTCCTGTCGTCCGAGCAGGAGCGTCTCGTCCGGGCTGCCCGGCTCGCCGTGGGTGACCGCCATGATCACGGCCGGGTCGGTGCGCGGGAACTGGCGACGGTGGCACTCGACGCACTCCAGCTCGTGCCCGGCCAGGCGGGGCTCCAGCCGGCCGCCGCACCGCGGGCAGAACCGGGTGGCGCGGTGCCACTCGGCCAGGCCGATCGCGTGGAACACCAGCGCCGCCTGCTCGACCCCGGCGCCGGCCAGATGCGGCAGGAGGTCGCGGATGCCGACCCACCCCTCGCCCGCACCCTCACCCTCAGCGCTGTCCTGCTCGGCGAGGCCGGCGTCCACGACCAGCGCGAACCACACCCGGCCGTCGCGCTCACCGAGCAGCACCCGGGTGCCGTCGTCGGGGACCTCGCAACTCGGCACCCACGGGACCGAGCCGTCGACGGGTCGGACCCGGCTGCCGGCGACCACCAGCACCCGGGTCTCCGGGTCTGCCCACGCCTGCTCGAGCCAGGCGTCGTCCGCCCGGTGCTCCCCGACGCGGTCGTGCGGGTACGCCGCGAGCTCGAGGTGCGGGAACGTCACACGTTGCAGGCTATCCACGGAAGATCCACACGGTCGGCACAGGTCCAGGGCACTATGTTCGCGGGACCGTTCGCCCGCCGACCGCCCCCCGACCGTCCCGTGGAGAGACTCCGATGACGCCCGCCGCCCGCCCTCTCGTCGCCTACGTGCTCCCGGTGCACGACGAGGCGGCCGGCATCCGCGCGTTCCACGACGCCCTCGTCGCGGCGACCGAGAAACGACCCGACCTGGACTTCGAGTTCGTCTACGTCGACGACGGCAGCCGCGACTCCTCGCTGGACCTGCTGCTCGAGCTGCGGACGGCCGACGACCGGGTCACGGTGATCTCCCTGGCCCGGAACTTCGGCCACCAGATCGCGGTCACCGCGGGCCTCGACGCCGCCGCCGGCCGCGACGCGGTGATCATCATGGACACCGACCTCCAGGACCCCCCGGAGGTCAGCCTGCAGCTGATCGAGGCCTGGGAGTCCGGCGTCGACGTCGCCTACGCCCAGCGTCGTACCCGCCGCGACTCGCCGTTCAAGCGCGGGACGGCGTACGCGTTCTACTGGCTGCTCACCCGGCTCGCCTCGGTCGACATCCCCCGCAACGTCGGGGACTTCCGGCTGATGGACCGCAAGGTGGTCGCCGAGGTGATCCGCTACCGCGAGCACAACCGCTTCCTGCGCGGCATCGTGGCGGACGTCGGGTTCCGCCAGGAGGCCGTGCCCTTCGACCGCGACCCGCGCATCGCCGGCGCCTCGTCGTACCCGTTCCGGACGATGCTGAAGCTGGCGGCCGACGGCATCCTCGGCTTCTCGACCTTCCCGCTCCGGTTGATCTCCCGGATGGGGATGCTGATCTCGCTGCTGAGCGGGTTCGGCGCGCTCTACGTCGTCTACGTCCGCCTCTTCATGCCGGAGAAGGCGGTGCCCGGCTGGGCGTTCATCACGGTCGGTATGTTCCTGCTCGGCGGCATCCAGCTGCTGATGATGGGTGTGATCGGGAGCTACCTCGGCCGTGTGTACGTCGAGACCCAGGACCGCCCGTTGTACTCACTGGCCCTGATGGCCCGCGGACGCGACGAGGAGACAGCGCACTGATCACCCCACGACGTCCTCCGTCTCCCCCGCTTCGCTCCTCCGACGGACAACGCCGCGGGGAACGCGTATGAGCACCCACATCGGAGCGGCCGAGGGCGACATCGCGCCGGTCGTGCTCCTGCCCGGCGATCCCCTGCGCGCGAGGTGGATCGCCGACACGTTCCTCGACGACGCCCGCTGCTACTCCGAGGTGCGCGGCATGCTCGGCTTCACCGGCACCTGGCACGGACACCCGGTCTCGGTCCAGGGATCGGGGATGGGCCAGCCGTCGATGGCCATCTACGTCAACGAGCTGATCACCGAGTACGCCGTCCGGTCGATCGTCCGGGTCGGCTCCTGCGGTGCCCTGACCGAGCAGCTGGCGCTGCGCGACCTCGTGATCGCCTCCGGCGCCTGCACCGACTCGGCCATGAACCGGATCACCTTCGAGGGGCTCGACTACGCCCCCGTCGCCGACTTCGGGCTGCTCCGTGCCGCCGTCGAGGCCGCCGAGGCGCGCGGCGCCAGGCCCACCGTGGGCCTGCTCTTCTCCAGCGACTCGTTCTACGCGACCCGCCCCGAGCTCACCCGGCGGATGGTCGACTACGGCGTCGTCGCGGTGGAGATGGAGGCCAGCGCGCTCTACACGCTGGCCGCGCGGCACGGCGTGAAGGCGCTGGCGATCTGCACCGTGTCGGACCAGGTCGTCACCGGCGAGGTGACCACGGCCGCCGAGCGCGAGCAGACCTTCGGCGAGATGGTGGAGATCGCGCTCACGGCCGCACTGGAAGGGTGACCAGGCGTTCGAGAGCGGTGCGGTCCGGCAGGTCGTCCGGCTCCACGACCCGGCCCGACCTCACGAAGTAGAACGCCGCGCGCACCCGGTCGAGGGGTACGCCGGCGAGCTCGGCCCACGCCAGCCGGTACAGCGCGAGCTGCAGCTCGTCGGCCTCGTCGCGACGGGACGTCTTCCAGTCGATGACGAGGTAGCCCGGCTCGCCGGCGTCGGACGGCTCGGCGTACACCGCGTCGATGCGGCCGCGCACGACCTGTCCGCCGAGGACCAGTGCGAACGGAGCCTCCACGGCGTGTGGTGCCCGGTCGGCGAAGGGACCCTGCTCGAACGTCGCGATCAGCTCGGCGAGGTCGTCCGTCGGAGTCGATGCCGGCATCGGCCTGGCCCGGGAGCTCGTCGGGGTCGAAGAGGTCCTGCTGGCCGAACCTCGCCTCCACCCAGGCGTGGAACCGGGTGCCGAACCGCGCGGCCGGCGACGGCGGTCGCGGCATCGGGCGGGCGAGCTCGCCGGCGAACGACTCGGGGTCGGTGCGGAGCCGGCTCAGCGCGGTGGCGGACAGCGAGCTCGGTAGCGGCACGTCGATGACGTGCCTCCGGTCGGCGCGCGCTTCGGCGACCAGCCGGTCGAGCTCGACGTCCCAGTCGGCCACCGTGGCCGCCTCGAGCACGTCGAGGTCGTCGTCGGCGACCTCGGGGTCGGCCTCGCGCACGACGCGGGCGGCCTCGAGCCGCAGCGCGGCCTCGCGGCCCGGTCCCGGCTCGGGCCACGGACGAGACGGGTCGACCGCGTCGTAGGGGTTGGGGTCGCCCTTGGCCGGCTTCTCCAGCCAGCCCTCGACGCTCTCGCCCCACTCCTCGAGCTGCTCCTTGACGAGGCGCTGGTAGTCCGACGGCCCGAACGGGGTCGGCCGCGGGCTCCAGAGGTACGACGTGACGCTGAGCCGGTGGGCCGCGCGGGTGAACGCGACGTATCCGAGGCGGAGCTCCTCCTCGCGGTCGTGCTCGCGCGTGGCCTGGCGGTAGGCGTCGAGGGCAGCCTTGTCGTAGCCCTGGAGCTGCGGCAGGTCGCCGGCGTCTCCTCGCAGCGGGGCCGGGAGCACCGCGGGCGACGAGGTCCACAGGGTGCGCGACCGGTTGGACGGGAAGCGCGTCTCGCACACGCCGACCAGGAACACGTGGGCCCACTCGAGCCCCTTGGCCCGGTGGACCGTGAGCAGCTTGACCGAGTCGGCCGCCGTCGGGGTGGCGAGGTCGAGGCCGTTGCCCTGGTCGTCCTCGGCGGTGAGGTAGGCCAGCAGGGCGGCGAGCGAGACGTCGCCGTCGACCGCCTGGAACTCCGCGACGGCCTTCACGAAGAGGTCGAGGTTGTCGCGTCGCGCCGCGGCGGCGGACGACACGGCGGAGGCGAGCTCGATGTCGACGCCGGAGGTGTCGATGATCCGACGGACGACGTCGAGCAGCGGCTCGCCGACGCTGCGGCGCAGCATCCGGAGCTCGGCGGCGAGGAGCCGGAACCGCTCGAGCGCCTCGGGCGAGTACGGCGCGTCGCCGGGCGAGTCCAAGGCGTCGCCCAGGGCCGCGATCTCGGCCGGGTCGATGCCGTCGGCGATGCCGATCAGCTGGTCGCCGAGCGTCTCGGCGTCACGGGGGCTGCCGCCGGCCAGTGCCGCGGCACGGCGGCCGAGCAGGCGCAGGTCGCGTGGGCCGATCGCCCAGCGGGGACCGGTGAGCAGGGTGAGCAGGGCGGCGTTCGCGGTGACGTCGTGGAGCAGGTGCAGCGTGGCGACGACCTCGGCGACCTCGGGCAGGCGGATCAGCCCGGACAGACCGACGATCTCGACCGGCACGTCGCGCGACGTCAGGGCGTCGAAGACGTCGGCCGCGTGGGCGTTGTCGCGGGTGAGCACGCCGATGTCGGACCACTTCGCCCCCGCCTCGTGGGCGGCACCCACCTCGTCGGCCAGCCACGCCAGCTCGTCCGCCTGGGTCGGCAGGACGCGCGTCGAGACCTCGCCCTCGACGGCGGTGTCCGCGGGGGCCAGGCGGACGACCTGGCCGGCGTACTCGTCGTAGAGCGGCTCCGCGAGCCGGTTCGCGACGGCGAGGATGCGGCGGTCGGAGCGGCGGCTGACCGTCAGGGGGTACGTCGCGCGGCTGCCGCCGGCGGCCGGGAACGTGTCGGCGAAGTGCAGGATGTTCGAGACCGACGCCCCGCGCCAGCCGTAGATCGCCTGGTTGGGGTCGCCCACGGCCATCACCGGATGGCCGTCGGCGAACAGGCGGGACAGCATCGTGGCCTGCGCCACGGAGGTGTCCTGGTACTCGTCGAGCAGCACCACGCGGAACCGCTCGCGCTCCATCGCGCCGACGTCGGGCTGCTCGACGGCCAGCCGCGCCCCCAGCTCGATCTGGTCGGAGAAGTCCATCAGGCCGAGGTCGTGCTTCAGGCGCCGGTAGCCGCGCACCAGCTCCATCAGCTCGCGACGTCGCTCGATCGCGTTGATCGCCTTGGCGGTGGCCTCGAGGTAGGTCTTGCGGGCCTTGCCCGCGCGCTCCGCCTCGTCCTCGCGGAGGAACGCACGCTCCGCCTCGGCGTCGAGGTCGAGCACCTGCTCCGGAGAGACGAGGTGCTCGCTCATCGCACCGTCGAGCGCCAGGAGGTTCTGGATGGCGGTCGGCGGGTGGTCGGTGAGGAAGCGGACCTCGGCCGTGTGCCGCTCGACCACGCGCGCGCCGAGCTGGTAGCGAGAGGCGTCGGACAGCACGCGTGTATCCGGCTCGTGGCCGATCCGCAGCCCGTGGTCGGTGAGGAGCCCGGCGGCATAGGCGTTGTACGTCGCGACCGTCGGCTCGAGCGTGTCGTCGGTGTCTCCGCCCGGCTGTGCCTCGGACCGGGGCAGGAGGCCGGCGGCCAGCAGCGCCTCGCGGACCTTGGTGCGCAGCTGGCTGGCGGCCTTGGTCGTGAAGGTGAGGCCGAGCACCTGGTCGGGCCGCACCTGACCGGTCGCGACGAGGTAGACGACCCGCGCCGCCATCAGCGTGGTCTTCCCCGAGCCGGCGCCCGCGATCACGACGGCGGGCTCGAGCGGCGCGCGGACCGCTGCCCACTGCTCGGGGCTCGGCGTGAAGTCCCAGCCCATCAGGGCGGCGAGCTCCTCGGCGGACGTGATCGTCATCGCTGGGTCACCGACCCCGCGCCCTGGATCGGGCAGATCGAGCGGAAGTCGCAGTCGCGACAGTGGTCGCCGGCGATCGCCGGGAAGCTCTCGGCGCGGACCAGGTCCGCGGCCCGGTCGAGCTGCTGCCGCAGGGCCGTGCGCTCCGGCCCGTCGTCGGGGTACGCCGGCTGCTGCTGGACGACGGCCGCGTCTCCGTCCGGGAGCCCGAGCTGCACCAGCTCGGCGCCGCCCGAGCCGGAGCCGGTCGCGAGCTCGTCCGCGGCACCGTGGTCGACGGCGTACTGGTAGAGGCCGAGCTGGACGTTGCGCTGGACGGCCGGTCCCGACGGCGCGGTCTTGGCGGTCTTCAGGTCGACGACGACGACACGTCCGTCGGCGTCGAGCTCGAGCCGGTCGGCGTACCCGAAGAGGGAGACCCGCTCGCCGCCCTCCAGCTCGACCACCGTCTCGAAGCGCTCCTCGGTGGCGAGGAGCTTCCGCGGGTTGTCGGCGTGCCACGCGAGGAACCGCTCGAGCGCGACCACGATCCGATCGTGCTCGCGGTCGGCCGACCATGGTGTGCGGAAGTGCAGCCGGCCCCACACCTCGTCGACGTGGCGCAGGAGCGCGTCGAGGTCGGGGGCGACGTCGCCGACCGCCACGCGCTGGGCGAGCGCGTGGACGAGCTGGCCGATGTTCGCCGACTGGTGGGCGGGGCCGGCACCGCCGGCCTCGGTCATCAGGAACCACTGCGTCGGGCAGGTCATCACCGCCTCGAGCATCGACGCCGAGACCGGCACCGGGCGCTCGGGGTCGCGGACCGGCTGCACGGACCGCGTGGCGGCGCGCGTGCCCCACCAGGACGACGGGTCGGCCTGCGGCACGAGCGGGCGCTCGCCGACCGACTCGGTCGCCAGGCGCGCGAGGCGACGGGCGGCGGCGAGACGCAGACCGGCACCGGTCGTCGGGTCGGCGACGGTACGCCGCAGCTCGCTCACCAGGCCCGCCAGCGAGAGCGGGCGGGCCGGGCGGCCCTCGACGCGCTCGACGGCGACGCCCAGCTCGGCGAGGAACCGCGAGGGCTGCTCACCATCGTCCTCGGCCGAGGCCACGGCGGTGACGACCAGCCGGGAGCGCGCGCGGGTGCACGCGACGTAGAAGAGGCGGCGCTCCTCCTGGAGCAGCTCGCGCGCGGTCAGCGGTGGCACGAGCTCACCCCGGCCGAGCTGGTCCGCCTGGAGCATCGAGGAGCGACGCCGGAGGTCGGGCCAGGCGTCCTGCTGGACGTGGGCGACCACGACGAGGTCCCACTCCAGGCCCTTGGAGCGATGAGCGGTGAGCAGCCGGACCGCGGCGCCGCGGACGCCCTGCTCGGCGAGCGTGTCGGCCGGGATCTGCTGGGCGACGAGCCGCGACAGGAAGTCGCGGACGCCCGCGGGACCGGTCACCGCCGCGGCGTCGCGCTTCTCCGCCTCGCGGGCGGCCACGTCGAACAGCGCGACGATCGAGTCGAGGTCGCGGTGGGCCCGGCGCGCCGCTCCCCCGCCGGCGTCCACCGCCCGTCGCAGCCGGCCCGGCCAGCCGGTGCCGGACCACAGTCGCCACAGGGCGTCCTCGGCGGTCGCGTCGCCGGCCAGCGCGTCCGCGGTCGCCCTCAGGAGGGTGTGGACGGCACGGGCCGCGGCGGCCTCGGGACCGTCGACGTCGTCGAGGAAGCCCTCGACCAGCACCGCGCGACGGACCAGCTCGCGCGAGGTCAGGGGCAGCCTGCCGTCGGCCCGGGCGGCGTCCTTCTCGCGGGCCCGGAGCAGCCGCGAGAGACGGCGTACGTCGCCCGCATCGAGGCCGCCGAGCGGCCCGAGCAGGAGGGACTCGGCCCGGGCGTGGTCGACGAAGTCGGCGGAGTCCTCGTCGTCGTTGCCGAGGTTGACCGCGGCCCGCAGCGCATCGAGGAGGGGCAGCACGGACGGGTCCTGGACCAGCGGGAGCTCGTCGCGCGCGACCTCGACCGGCACCCCGGCCGCGCCGAGGGCACGTCGCAGCGGCGGGATGCTGGTGCGGCCCGAGCGGACGAGCACCGCCATCCGGTCCCACGGGACGTCGTCCTCGAGGTGGGCGCGCCGCAGCAGGTCGGCGAGGTGCTCGGCCTCGGCGCGCTCGGTGTCGTAGGTGCGGACCGAGACCAGGCCGTCGTCACCGCCCTCGAGAGCGGTCGGCGACAGGAAGGACTCGCGCGCCCCGGCGTCGATGGTGCCCGGGAGGCCGATCCGGCCGGCGACCCGCTGGGTGGCGACGAGGAGCCGGGGACCGAACCGGCGGGTCGTGCGCAGCGACACCACGGGCGCCGGCGTGCCGTCGGCCCGCGGGAAGTCGGCCGGGAACTCGAGGATCCCCCGGACCTCGGCGCCGCGGAAGCCGTAGATCGACTGGTGCGGGTCGCCGACGACGACGAGGTCACCGCCGTCGCCCGCGAGCGCACGCAGCAGGTCGACCTGGCTCGGGTCGGTGTCCTGGTACTCGTCGACGAAGACGTGGCGGAACTGCCGCCGGAGCTCGTCGCGATGGGCGTGCGCCTCGATCACCGCCCGGCGGATGAGGTCGGCGTAGTCGGTGGCCGACTGGTCGTCGAGGTTGGTGAGGTAGTCGGCGAGGAACAGCCCGGCGGCGACGTACTCCGGACGGCTCTCCCGCTCGCCGAGGGCGACGAGGTCCTCGCTCTCCATGCCCTTCTCGCGGGCGCGCGACAGCACCATCTGCACCTCGCGGGCGAAGCCCCGCGTCTCGAGGGCGCGGTCGAACTCGGGGGGCCAGGTGACGGACTCCGCGTGCCGTTGCAGCAGCTCACGGACCACGACGTCCTGCTCCGGGGCGGAGAGGAGCCGGAGCGGAGCGCGGTACAGCTCGCGGGGGGCGTAGCGGCGGATCAGGGCGTAGGCGAACGAGTGCATCGTGGAGCAGATCGCCGAGCCCGTGGTGCGGCCGAGCCGCGCCGTCACGCGGTCGCGGAGCTGCTCGGCGGCCTTCCGGGAGAACGTCAGGGCGAGCACCTGCGACGGGTCGGCGCCCCGCCGCTCGATGCGGTCGGCGATCGCCTCGACGAGGGTCGTGGTCTTGCCGGTGCCGGGACCGGCGAGCACGAGCAACGGGCCGGACTCGTGGTCGATGACGCGTTGCTGGTCGTCGTCCAGGGCGACCGGCTCGGCGGCGAGGGTGGCCGGAGGCACGAGGCGGTACGTCGTGTGCTCCGGCATGCCTCCACCCAACCATCCGGCACCGACCTCCTCGACCACGTGCCGCACTAGGTTGGCGGCCATGACTGAGACGGGCCCGCTCTCCGACGTCCTCGTGGTCGACCTGACCCGCGCGCTGGCCGGGCCACAGGCCTCGATGATGCTCGGCGACCTCGGTGCCCGGGTGATCAAGGTCGAGAGCGCGACCGGGGACGACACCCGCGCGTGGGGCCCGCCGTGGGCCGGGGAGGCGGCCGGACACCACGAGGACTCGACGTACTTCATGTCGGCGAACCGGAACAAGGAGTCGATCGTCCTCGACCTGAAGGACCCCGACGACGGCGAGGTGCTGGCCGCGCTGGTACGCCGCGCCGACGTGCTGCTGGAGAACTTCCGCACCGGCACCCTCGACCGGCTCGGCTTCACCGTCACGCGGATGCACGAGCTCAACCCCCGTCTCGTGATCGGGTCGATCACCGGCTTCGGCCACGACGGCCCCGAGGCCGGTCGCGCGGGCTACGACCAGATCGCCCAGGGCGAGGGCGGCCTGATGTCGGTGACCGGGATCGACCGGCCGACCAAGGTCGGGGTGCCGATCGCCGACCTGCTGGCCGGGATGAACCTCGCCTACGGCGTGGTCGCGGCGCTGCACGAGCGCGGCCGCACCGGCCGGGGTCGCGTCGTGCGCACGTCCCTGCTGGCCGGCGTCGTCGGCGTGCACGCGTTCCAGGGCACGGCGTGGCTGCTGGGCGGGAAGGTGCCGGGGGTCTCCGGGGCGCACCATCCCGCGATCGCGCCGTACGGGATGTTCGCGACCGGGTCGGCGCCGGTCCAGGTGGCGGTCGGGTCCGAGGGGCTGTGGCGGAAGTTCGCCGAGGCCGTCGGGCTCGACGCCGACGACCCGCGCTTCGCGACGAACCGCGACCGGGTGGCGCACCGCGACGAGCTGATCGAGGCGATCGAGGGGATCTTCACGGCGCAGGAGGCCGAGCACTGGCTCGACCTGCTGCTCGGCGCCGGCATCCCGGCCGGGAAGGTGCGCGCGATGGACGACGTGTACGGCTGGGAGCAGGTGCGCTCGCAGGGGCTGGTGCTGGAGGTCGACCACCCGGCGTACGGCGCGCTGCGGCTGCCCGGCTCGCCGCTGAGGTTCGAGGACAACCCGCACTCGGGCGGCCGCGTGACACATGTGGCACCGCCGACGCTGGGGCAGCACTCGGAGGCGATCCGGGCGTGGCTGGCGGAAGATCCGGACGCACCGGGAACCTGACAGCTGGGCCGCGTTCAGCCGGGGTTGGCGACCTCGAGCAGCACGTCGGCGTGGCACGGCCCGTCGAGGGGGCACCAGCAGGCGAGGTCACGGCCGGCCAGCTCGCGGCGTACGTCGTCCTCGGTGAACGACAGGCGACCGGCCTCGAGGTCACGGCGGTAGAGCTCCACGACCCGGGCCCGCTCCTCCGAGGTGGGCTTCGCGAACGGGTGCGGGTTGCCCCAGCGCGAGGGGGCCGCGACACGACGACCGCGTCGTCCGGCTTGCGCCACCCGGCGGTACGGCGCAGCTGGACGCGGCGTGGTCGGCTCACTCCTCGTCCGCACCGGCCCGGCGGCTCGGGATGAGCGACGACGCGGCGTGGTCGGCTCACTCCTCGTCCGCACCCGGCCCGGCGAGCTCGGCGATGAGCGGCACGACGTCCGCGATCGAGTCGACCACCCGGGTCGGCTTGTAGGGGAAGCGGGGCACGTCCGCGGGCCGGGTCGAGCCGGTGCCGACCAGGATCGTGCGCATCCCCGCCTCGAGGCCGCTGACGATGTCGGTGTCCATCCGGTCGCCGACCATCACGGCGGTCTCGGAGTGGGCCTCGATGCGGTTGAGGGCACTGCGCATCATCAGCGGGTTGGGCTTGCCGACGAAGTACGGCTTCTGCCCGGTCGCGGTGCTGATCAGGGCCGCGACGCTCCCGGTCGCCGGCATCGTGCCCTGGTGGCTCGGGCCGCTGGGGTCGGGGTTGGTGGCGATGAAGCGCGCGCCGGCCTCGATCAGCCGGATCGCCCGGGTGATCGACTCGAACGAGTAGGTGCGGGTCTCGCCGAGCACGACGTAGTCGGGGTTGCGGTCGGTCATCACGTAGCCGATGTCGTGCATGGCGGTGATCAGCCCGCTCTCCCCCACGACGTACGCCGAGCCGCCGGGGCGCTGCTCGTCGAGGAAGTCGGCGGTGGCCAGGGCGGAGGTGAAGATCCGCTCCTCGGGCACGTCGATGCCGCTCCCGAGCAGCCGCGCCCGCAGGTCACGCCGCGTGAAGATCGAGTTGTTGGTGATCAGCAGGTACTTGAGCCCGCTCGCCTCCAGCGCCGCGATGAACTCCGCCCCGCCCGGGATCGGGTCCTCCTCGTGCACCAGCACGCCGTCCATGTCGGTGAGCCAGCTGTGCACCGGCCGGGACTCGGTCATGCCCCCATCATCCCGGACGCCGATCCGGCGATCACGTCCAGGGACGTCGACCCGGCGATGACGTGACGCAGGAGACGTCGACCCGGCGATTGCGTGACGGCGGAGACGCCGACCCGGCGATTGCGTCACCTCGTACGTCTGCCGATCGAGGCACGAGTTGCACGATCGCCAGGTCAGCGCCCTCAGGCGTCACGCGATCGCCGGGTCAGCGCCCTCAGGCGTCACGCGATCGCCGGGTCAGCGCCCTCAGGCGTCACGCGATCGCCAGGTCAGCCGAGGTCGACGATGGCGGCGACGGGGCCGCCGCCGTCGGGGCCCTGGTGGGCGGCGGAGACGGAGACGAAGACCGCGGGGTCGCCGGTGACGGCGGCGGTGACGCCGCCGACCGCGGACTTGATCTGCCGGTGCCAGTGGACGTCGGAGTCGTCGAGCATCGCGTTCCGGCGGCCGCGGACCTCGCCGTCCTGGGAGACCTCGCACTTGAGGAAGACGTTCACGAGCCGGCCGTCGAGGTCGGAGGTGTGGGGTCGCTCGGGGAGGTCGAGGCCGGCGTCGCGGATCGCCGCCCAGATGCCGTCCTGGTCGAGGGCGTCCTTCATCACCGAGTGCCCGATGCGGTAGCGACCGCCGACGCCGGGCGCGTTCCCGACCACGACCACCTGGGCCTGGTCGAGCTCGACGCCGGACGAGCAGGACGCGACGGCCGAGAACAGGTCGCGGTTGTGCATGACGTCGTCGTCGGTGGGCATCTCGATCTCGCCGAGCGCGACCGCGATGCCGAGGGCCGTGCAGCCGTTGGAGAGGTCCATCGACTCGTGCGTGTGCTCGGTCCACACGCTCTGGCCGCGCTCCTTCGCGTCGCGGATCGTGTGGATGGTCAGCAGCGGCGTCTTGGTCTGCACGTAGTGCACGTCGGCGGGGTCGGTGATGCCGGCCCGCTCCATCGCGACCTTCACGGCGGCCGCGACCTTCTCGATCATCCCGCTCCGGCCGATCTCCTCGGGCAGCAGCGGCTCGCTCATCGCGAAGCCGACGGTCAGCCGCGGCTCGTCGGTCTGCTCGGCCTCACCGTCGGGCACGGTGGCGAAGATCGTGGCGTGCGGGCTGATCACGCCGTCGGTCCCGCCGGACCACACGATCGGGATCTCCTTGACCGCGGCCGCGTCGGCGCCCTTGGCGACCAGCGCCTCGCGGAACGCCCGGTCGGCGATGATCCGGGTGTAGTCGTTGACGCCGCCGTTGCCCTCGGTCTTGCCGATGATCGCGACCACGCGGTCGGCGTGGATGACGCCGTCGTCGACGAGCTTGGTCAGCTCGGAGGCGTCGGAGACGGAGTGGATCGGCACCTTGCGGACTTCGATGGCAGACGGCATGGGGCGATCCAATCAGATCGGGCGATCAGTCCGGTACGACGACCGTCCCCACCGTCCCGACGTCGACCACCGCGTCGACGATCCGGTCGAGGCTGGTGATCACGGCCGGCAGGTCCGTGCCCTGCACGAAGCGGCACACCGCGTCCACCTTCGGCCCCATCGAGCCGCTCGCGAAGTGACCTTGCGCGGCGTACTCCTGCATCTGCGACAGCGTGACCCGGCCGACCGGCTCGGCGTCCGGCGTACCGAAGCGCAGCACCGCCTGGGGTACGTCGGTCGCCACGACGAGCACGTCGGCGTCCACGAGGACACCGAGCAGCGCCGCCCCGAGGTCCTTGTCGATGACCGCCTCGACGCCGGACAGCGACCCGTCGTCCCGGCGTACGACGGGGATCCCGCCGCCGCCGTTGGCCACGACCACGAACCCGGACTGGATCAGCGCCAGCACGGCCGGCGCGTCGATGATGTCGAGCGGCTCGGGCGAGGCGACGACGCGTCGCCAGCCCTTCTCGCCGCGGTCCTCCCACACCTCGCCGTGCTCGACCAGCAGCCGCGCCTCCTCGGCCGGCAGGAACCTCCCGATCGGCTTGGTCGGCTTGACGAAGCCGGGGTCGTTCGGGTCGACCAGGGTGCGGGTCACGATCGTCGCGCTGTGCTTGGTGAGACCGCGCGCGGTCAGCGAGGCGTCGAGCGCGTCCATCAGGACGAACCCCAGCGTCGCCTGCGTCTGCGCGCCGCACCAGTCCAGCGGCACCGGCGGGACGACGGCCGCCGCGAGCTCGTTCTTGACCAGCAGGTTGCCGACCTGCGGCCCGTTGCCGTGGGTGATCACGACCTCGACGTCGTGCTCGATCAGCTCCGCCACGGCAGCCATGGCGACCTCGGCGGCCGCGATCTGGTCCTCGGGACGTGCCCGGCCGTCGGCGTTCGTCATGGCGTTGCCGCCCAGCGCCAGCATCACTCGCACAGGCCGACGGTAGTGGCCGGGTGGTCGAAATCCGGGGAGGTCGCCTCACCAGCCCCAGCGGATCCCCAGCACGCCGGGCCCGAAGCCCCGGGCGAGGGCGTGCGCGCTGCGGCCGTCGCCGAGCTCCAGTGTGTGGCTCCGCTCCCGGCCGCCGTCGATCGTGTACCGCTCGACGTGGGCCGGCACGCGGTCCGGGTCGAAGCGCACCCACACCAGCAGCTCGGTCAGCCGGCGCGCGGCGTAGTGGTCGACCCAGGTCTCCTCGAAGGGCTCGGCGAGCTCGATCGCGAGCTCGTAGGGACAGGTCTCCCCCTTCGCCAGGTCCCGGTCGAGCACCAGCTCCGCGGCGTACACCCCGGACTCCTCGTCCACCGTCGACCGGCCGAGGGAGCAGCCGGCGACCGGCAGGAAGCGCGGCAGGCGCCCGCGCTCGTCCATGGTCAGCACCAACGGCGTACGCCGCGCTCCGTCGCGCCGCGCCTGCATGACGGCACGCACGTGGACGCGGGCGATGCGACCGTCGCGGTCGACGTCCATGACCAGATGTCGCACCTGCTCGACCACCTCGTCGTACAGGCCCTCGAAGCCGAGCCTGCCCAGCGCGGGCTCCATCCCCGGGTTCTCCGCGAACAGGTCCCGCAGGGTCCGCTCGGCCGGCCGCGGACCGGGACGGCGCGACGGGCCGAGCCGTGAGGTGAGCTGGCCCGGCGGCACCCGGAGCAGGAACTCGATCTCGGCCAGGGCGTCGCGGGACGTGCCGCGCTCCGGCTGGCTGCGCCCCGAGCGCCAGTAGCTCAGCGCCGCCGGGCTCACCGGGTGGCCACGCTCGACGAGTCGCTGGTGGAGCCACGCCAGGCTCACGCCGCGCCTCGACAACGCGTCGGCGAACGCCTCCGGGAAGCCCGTCTGCGCCATCGTCCTCGCCCTCCCTCCCGATCGGCGGCGGCTGAGCCCCGGCTCCTTCGTCGCAGAGCCATCCGCGCAGGTGGACGAGGACATGACAACGTGGATCGGCCCGTCACACAACTCACGCGGGCGATAAGTGACGAGCAATTGCCTACGCTGCGAGCGCGGGCGCTCAAGCCGCTCGCGGAGATGCCGGGTACCGGGGGGTCCCGGCATCTCGTCCGCCCGTCACCGCCCGTCAGCGCACGTCGACGTCGGCGTACGCCGCCCCGCCCGACAGGCGGGCGTACCCGGGCCCGCGGTCGAAGAACGCCTCGGCCGACCGCGGCCGCCCCGACCGCTCGGTCGCGGTGGCTCCCGCGTCGTACCCGAGGTCGTCGCCGTCCACGGAGCCGGTCAGGACGACGCCGTAGTCGGAGAGGGCCGCCTCGGGCGACACCTTGCGCCAGACGACGTCGCGCACCACGAGCTCCGGCTCGCGCTCGAGCGGGTCACCCCAGCCCCCGCCCCCGGTGGTGCGGATGCGGATCACCTCGCCGGCCGCGACCGGCTCGGCGTCGGCCAGGGCGTCGACCTCGCGCTCGCCCGGCCCGCCCGGGTCGATCGTGACCTGGAACGGGCGCCCGGCCCGGCCGCCGTTCACACCCCAGCACGACAGGATGGAGCGGTCCGCGATCGACATGAAGTGGGCGTCCGCGAGCATCCGGATGTGCTTCTCGTAGCCGAGCCCGCCGCGGAACCGGCCCGCGCCGCCGCTGTCGACGGCCAGCGAGAGCGCCTCCACGCGGAACGGGAAGCGCGCCTCGGTGAACTCCGTCGGCAGGTTCCGCGAGTCGGGCACGACGTGGATGGTGTCCTCGCCGTCGGCGTAGTACCGGCCGCCCGACCCGCCGCCGAGCACCTCGCGCATGAGATAGGAGCGGCCCTCGGTGTCGGTGCCGTAGACGCCGGTGTAGCGGATCGTCTCCTGGTCGGCGGGCATCCGGCCGTCGACGGCCTTGGCGAGCACACCGGCCAGGACGCCGAGCAGCCTCAGGATCACGAACGTGCGGGCGTTGGTCGGCGCCGGGAAGACCGGCGTGAGCAGGGTCCCCGGCTCGGGGAACCGCATCTCGATGAGCGGGACGACGCCCTCGTTGACGTCGAGCTCGGCCATCCGCTCCGGGGAGTCGGCGAGGTTGCGCAGGATCGGCGCGAGCCACTTCTTGAGGAAGACGCCGTCGCTGTAGTCGCCGCAGTGGTTGATCGGACCCTTCGCCTGCGGGCTCGTCCCGTCGAAGTCCAGCACCAGCCGCTCGCCGTCGGGGTCGTCCGGCGCGGTCCGCGTGAGGGTGATGCGCTGGGCGTGGAGCTGGGGCTCGTCCACGCCGTCGTGCTCGGCGTAGTCCTCCCAGACCCACGACCCGACCGGGATCTTCGCCAGGATCTCCCGCCGGTACGTCTCGGTGGTCCGCTCGAGGATCGCGTCGAAGCACGCCTCGACCTCGGCGACGCCGTACCGCTGGACCAGCTCGCCGAGGCGCCGCGCCCCCATCAGGCAGGCCGAGCACTCGGCGTCGAGGTCGGCGGCCAGCGACTCGGGCATCCGCGAGTTGCGGGTCATGATCGAGAGCGCCGCCCGGTTGGGTACGCCGGCGTCCCAGAGGCGGATGGGCGGCACCATCAGGCCCTCCTCGAAGACCGAGGTCGCCGCACTCGGCATCGAGCCCGGCACGGCCCCGCCGATGTCGTCGTGGTGCCCGAACGCCTGGACGAAGGCGACCACGCGCCCGTCCGCGCTCTGCCCATCGTTCGCTCCGCTTCGCGTCGCGAACACCGGCACGGTGACGCAGAGGTCGGGCAGGTGCCCGATGCCGCCCTCGGAGCGGTAGACGTCGTTGTGGAAGAACACGTCGCCCTCGCGCATCTCCTCGACCGGGAAGTCGCGGGCCACGGGATGGACGAGCGCGGAGTACGACCGGCCGGTGAGCTTGCGCAGCAGCCGGTCGTGGATGCCGGCGCGGAAGTCGTGGGCGTCGCGGATCATCGGGCTGCGGCTCGTTCGCGCGATCGCCGTCTCCACCTCCGCCTCGACGCTGGCCAGCGAGCCCTGGACGATCTCGACCAGCACCGGGTCGGCGCTCGCGCCTGAGTCGGCCGTGAGCGGGCCGTAGGGGAACCGGGTCGGGATCCGGCGGCTCATGCTCCGGCCTCCTCGTCCCGGGCGGTACGCCGCACCAGCAGGTTGCCGAAGTCGTCGACCGTGGCCGTGAACCCCGGGTGCACCGGCACCGTCGACCCGTACTCCTCGATGATCACCGGACCCTCGACCGTCGCCCCGGGCCCGAGGTCGGTCCGCCACAGCACCGGGGTGTCGACGTACCCCTGCCCGGCGTCGAAGCAGACGGCCCTCCGCTTCGGGTCGTCCGCCTGACGTGCTCCTCTACGAGCATCTGGGGCGGACGACCCGTTCATGCGACTGATCTCCGGTCTGGTGATCGGCCCGATGCCGGAGACGCGCAGGTTCACCCACTCGACCTGCTGGCTCGGGTCGCCGGCGAAGTCGTAGCCGTAGAGGCCGCGGTGCTCGGCGTGGAAGGCCGCGGTGACGCCGTCGAGAGCGGCCCGGTCGAGGTCGCCGTCCGGCACCGGCACGCGCACCTCGAAGGCCTGGCCGAAGTAGCGCAGGTCCGCGGTGCGCTGGAAGAGGTGGTCGGCGGCGTCGAAGCCCTCGCGCAGCAGGGCGTCGCGCGCCCGCTCCGTCAGCCCGTCGTACGCCGCCCGCAGCGCGCCGACGTCCAGCGCGGTGTCGAGGGCCACCTGGGTCTGCACGTAGTCGTTCTTCACGTCGACGGTCAGCAGCCCGAAGGCGGACACGTTGCCGGGGTCGGGCGGCACCAGCACGGTCGGGATGCCGAGGATGTCCATCAGCCGGCACAGCAGCAGCGACCCGGACCCGCCGAAGGTCGTCAGCGTGAAGTCGCGGACGTCGAGGCCTCGCTTGACCGTGACCTGCCGCAGCGCGTTCGCCTGGTTCCACGCGGAGATCTCGAGGACGCCGACCGCCGCGGCCTCGACCGACAGCCCGAGCTTCGCGGCGAGGTCCTCGACTCCGGCGCGCGCGGCGTCGACGTCGAGCGGGATCTCGCCGCCGAGCAGGTGCGGGGGGATGCGGCCGAGGACGACGTGCGCGTCGGTGATCGTGACGTCGCTGCCGCCCTTGGCGTAGCACAGTGGCCCGGGGTCGGCCCCCGCCGACTGCGGCCCGACCTTGAGCGCGCCCTCGGGCGACAGCCACGCGATCGAGCCGCCGCCGGCACCGACCGTGACGACGTCGATCATCGGGATCTTGCTCGGGAAGGCGCCGACCGAGCCCTCCGTGGTCAGCGTCGGCTCGCCGTCGACGACGACCGAGACGTCGGTCGACGTACCGCCGCCGTCGCAGGTGAGCACGCGGTCGAAGCCCGCGACGCCCGCGATCAGGGCGGCCCCGAGCGCGCCCGCGGCCGGGCCGCTGAGCACGGTGGTGATCGGCTGGTGCACGACCTCGTCGGCGCTGAGCACGCCACCGTTGGACTTCATCACGTAGAACGGGACCGAGCGGCCGCCGACGTAGTCGGCCAGGCGCCCGCTGATGTTCGTGACGTACGCCGACAGCCGCGGCTTGACCGCGGCGTCCACGAGGGTCGTCATCGCCCGCTCGTACTCGCGGTACTCCCGCAGCACCTCGCTGCTGATGCTGACCACCGCGTCGGGGTGCTCGTCGGCGAGGACCTCCCGCATCCGCTCCTCGTGCGCGGGGTTGGCGTAGGCGTGCAGGAAGCAGACGCCGAGGGTGTCGACGCCGCGCGCGCGGAACCACCGCGCCACGGCCCGCGCGCCCGCCTCGTCGAAGGGCCGCACCTCGGCCCCGGTGAAGTCGAGCCGGCCGCCCACCGAGCGCACCAGGTCGCGGGGCACGATCCGCGGGGGTTTCACCCAGAAGTAGGAGTTGCCGTAGCCGTCGGGCACCGACTGGCGCGCGATCTCGAGCATCGCGTCGTACCCCTCGGTGGTGACGAAGCCGAGCCGGTCGACCTTGCCCTCGAGCAGCTGGTTGGTGGCCACGGTCGTGCCGTGGCTGACCGCCGAGATGGCCGACCCGTCGACCGGGCCGCCCGCGTTCCCGAGGAGCCCGAGCACCTTCTCGACGCCGGCCAGGAACCCGTCCGCCGGGTTCGCCGGCGTCGACGGCGTCTTGGTGGTCACGAGGGCGCCGGTGTCCTCGTCGAGGGCGACGACGTCGGTGAACGTGCCGCCGGTGTCGATGCCCACCCTGATCCGCCGCGTGCGGCCCTCGTCCATGCGCCGATTCAAGCAGGGCCGTGGCGTGCAGGGTCAGGCGTCGGGTGCCCGGTCGTTGTAGACACCGGCCTCCTCCTGGCCGGTCAGCTTCGCGATCTCGGCCATCACCTGGTCGGTGATCTCGCGGCGCGCCCTGCCCGGGGGCACGCCGTCGTACCGGCCGCGGACGTCGATCGGCTCGCCGAACCTGACCGTGATCCGGACCAGCCGCGGCCGGTTGGACCCGACGGGCTGAAGCCGGTCGGTGTCGATCAGGCCGACCGGGATGATCGGGGCGCCCGACGTGAGCGCGAGCTGGGCGACGCCGGTGCGGCCGCGGTAGAGCCGGCCGTCGCGCGAGCGCGTGCCCTCCGGGTAGATCCCGAACGCGCCCCCCTCGGCGAGGACGCCGAGCGCGGTGTCGAGGCTGGCGATGGCGGCCCTCGAGTCGTCGCGGTCGACCGGCATCGCACCGAAGATCACGAACCACTCGCGGACCAGCCGGCCCTTGAGGCCGCGCCCCTCGAAGTAGTCGGACTTCGCCAGGAAGTTCACCGGGCGCGGGGTGACCGCGGGGATCACCACGCTGTCGATGAAGCTGCGGTGGTTGCTGGCCAGGATCAGCGGGCCGGTGCGCGGCACGTGCTCGAGGCCGATGACGCGCGGCCGCCAGATCGCCCTCAGCAGCGGCGGGACGATCCGATGGAGGACGCCGTACAGCACCCGCTCATCTTGCCGCACCCCGAGCGCGCGGCGTGACCGGCGTCAGCGACGCCAGAGGTACGGCGTCGTGGTGGTCACCGCGACCAGCCCGGACCGCTCGAGGATCGGCCGCGACATCGCCGTGCAGTCGCTGTTGATGTAGCGGACGCCCTCGGCCAGGGCCGCGCGCGCCCGCGCCGCGGTGAGCGCCCGGTAGATGCCCCGGCCGCGCCACTCCGGGAGCGTCGACCCGCCCCACACGCCGGCGAACTCGGTGCCCTCGACGCGGGCGAGCCGCCCGGAGCAGACGACGCGGCGGCCCTCGTCCGTCTCGGCCTCGGCGACCCAGAACTGCTCCCGGCCCTCCATCCGGTCCAGCCGCTCGAGCATCTCGGCACCCGTCCCTCCGGAGCCGAAGATCGAGGCCGCGACCTCGCACGCCTCGGTGATCACCGCCTCACGGTCGGGGAGCTGGTCGACCCGGCGCACCGTCACGCCGTCGGGCAGCTCGACGTCGACCGCGAGGTACGCCGCCTCCCCCACCATCACGGTCTCGACCTCGTCCGGCTCGAGGCCGTGGGCCCGCAGCCGCTGGTCGAGGTCCGGCGGCCAGTCGTGGCCGCGGGTCTTCCACTCGAACTCCTTGACGCGCGGGATCGCGGCGAAGTACGCCACCGTCTCGGCGATCAGGGCATCGACGTCCGCGACGCCCTCGAGGCTCTCGTAGCTGACGAACGCCCCGTCGTTGAACAGGGCCCGCCACAGCGGCCCGGACTGGTCCCAGCTCTGCGCACCCTGCACCTCCGCGACGCCGCGCAGCTGTGCGTCGTACGCCGCGAGCAGGGCCGCCCGCTCCTCCTCGGTCGCCTGGGAGCCGTCCGGCATGCGTTCTCCTCGTCGTCATGTCGTGGACATCCAGCATTGCCGGACTCGTCGCACTCGTGCGACTTGATTACGTCGGCGAGGTTCCGGGCACGTCACGCACGTGCGGCGGAAATAGTTGAAGGGCCCTCATCGGTATGAGCGACAAGGGCCCTTCGGTGGTGACCCGCAGGGCCTCGGCACGAAGCCGGGGTCCGGCGGTTCACCGCTTGACCGGTACTGATGACGCTCCCGATCGATCCAGCCGGTTCCTCCGATCCCGATGGCCTCGTCACCCGGCCACCGCCACCTCCTCCGGCAAGCCGGCGGTGGTGGTACGGATCGTCTTCTCCGACCGATCCCGCTCTCCCCGGAGGGAGTGCGTGGGAGAAGTTCTACGGGGTCCGGGCTCGGGCGCACAAGGGGTTCCGGGGCCGAATCTCGACGTACCTCGGGTTCCCCAGGGTCCTCCACAACTCGCCCGGTGCTCGTCCACAAGCTGCACCACGAACTCCACAGGAAACGGCTCTCGCTGTTGACGAGTGGTCCAGACCAGAGCGCCCGCAGGGCGAGCTCGCGAGCCCTGCGAGAAGGCGCGAAGGTTGAGGAGCGATCGGCTCACACCGGAGCGCAGCGACGAGGTGAGCGACGCGTCTCGAAACCAGAGCGCCCGCAGGGCGAGCTCGCGAGCCCTGCGAGAAGGCGCGAAGGTTGAGGAGCGATCGGCTCACACCGGAGCGCAGCGACGAGGTGAGCGACGCGTCTCGAAACCCGGTCGGATGTCCAGCCACATCCAGGCAGCCGGCCCGCTGCTCGATGTTCCGGGATCCACCACCGGGTCTCGAGACGCGCCGCGTTCTCCCTCGCTTCGCAGCGGGAGTACGCCGGGCGCTCCTCGACCTCCTCGCTGATCGGCCCCGACTTCGTCGGGTCCGCACTCCGAAAATGTGAGAAGGGCCCTCATCGGTATGAGCGACAAGGGCCCTTCACTCGACGTTCACAGGACCGAAGCCCCGCCACGCCGCCGACCGGTACTGGTGACGCTCCCGGTCGATCAGCCGGCTCCTCGGATCCCGATGACCTCGCCACCTGGCCATCGCAGCCCCTCGTCGGCAAGCCGCCGAGGCACTGTGTGGATCTTCGTTCCCGACCGATCCCGCTCCTCCCGGAGGAAGAACGTGAGGAGAGTTCTATTGCCCGCGGCCGGGTCGCCACAAGAGGTTTCGCGGGTTTTCTTTCACATACTTCGGGTTCCGGCGGGTCATCCACATCGGGCCCCCGGCTCCTCCACAGATTCGACCCCGGATCTCCACAGAATCGCGATTCAGCCTGTGGAGGGACGTCTCACGATCCGAGCCGCTCGAAGGCCGCCGCGACCTCGAGCAACCGCCGGTCGGCACCGAACGGAGCGACCACCTGGACGCCGACCGGCAGGCCGTCGGCCGTCTCCCCGGCCGGCAGGGAGATCGCCGGGCAACCGGTCACCGTGATCACGTACGCCGACCGCATCCAGTCCAGGTACGTCGCCATCGGATGACCGTCGATGTCCTGCGGGTACTCCTGGTCCGACGGGAACGGCGGCACCTGCGAGGTCGGCAGCACGAGCACGTCGTAGGACTCGAAGAAGACGCGCATCCGCTCCGACAGGGCCGTGCGCTGCTCGTAGGCGCGGGCGACGTCGGCCCCGGACAGGCCGGCCCCGGCCCGGATGTTGTCGGCCAGCGACGGCTTGAAGGAGTCCGGGTGCGCGGCGAGCAGGTCGCCGAACGCCGCCTGGAACAGCCAGGCGCGCAGGGTGCGGAACGTGTCGTCGGCCTCGGCCAGGTCCGGGTACGCCGGCTCGACACGCGCGCCGGCGCCGGCCAGTGCCGATCCCGCCTCCTCCACCACCCGGCGTACCTCGTGGTCGACCTGGAGCAGGCCGCCGAGGTCGGCGCTGAGGCCGACACGCAGGCCCGCCAGGTCGGCCGGCTGCGGGTCGCGGAACGACGAGCCCGGCTCACCGAGAGCGGTCGGCACCCGCGGGTCCGGCCCGGCGATCACCGACAGCAGCAGCGCGAGGTCGCCCACGGTGCGGGCGAGCGGACCGCTGGTCGACGTGGTCTCCCAGAAGTTCTCGTTCGGCCACGACGGCACCCGGCCCAGCGACGGCCGGAGCCCGACGACCCCGCAGAACGACGCGGGGTTGCGCAGCGAGCCGCCCATGTCGGAGCCGTCGGCGAGAGGCACCATCCCGGCGCGCAGCGCGCACGCCGCACCGCCGCTCGAGCCACCGGCGGAGCGAGCGGGGTCGACCGGGTTCAGGGTCGTCCCGAAGACCGTGTTGAACGTGTGCGAGCCGGCCGCGAACTCCGGCACGTTCGTCTTGCCGATCGTCACCGCACCGGCGGCTCGGATCCGCTCGACCACCAGCTCGTCCGCGGCGGGGACGTGGTCGGCGAACAACGGAGAGCCGTACGTCGTGCGCCAGCCCGCGACGTCGTGGGTGTCCTTGAACGCGAAGGGGAGGCCGTGCAGCGGCCCGAGCCGGTCGCCACCGGCGGTCGCCTGGTCGGCCGCGTCCGCGCTCAGCCGTGCCCGCTCCTCGTCCAGCGAGACGATCGCGTTCAGCTGCGGATTGCGCTCGGCGATCCGGACGAGGTGGAGGTCCAGCAGCTCCCGCGCCGAGATCCGTCGCGACCGGACCGCGGCCGCCATCTCACGCGCCGTGGAGTCGACGGTCAGGTCACCCATGCGTCACCGTCGCCGCCGGCCGAACAGCCCGCCGGCGACCACGCCCAGGAGCACGAGGCCGGCCCCGACGGCGACGCCCATCAGGAAGTCCTGCTGAGAGGACGCCGGACGCGGAGGGGCGGTGAACACCTGCCCGGCCTCGCCGGTCGCGGCGGGCTGGGCCGCGGTGGCACCGGCCGCGGCCGCCGGCGCGCCTCCGATCGCCGAGGCGACGTTGCCGAAGAACTCCCCCGCCATCCGCTTGCTCACCGAGCCGAGCATCCGCTGGCCGACCCCGCCGACCATGCCGCCGACGATGGCGTCCGCGTCGTACGAGACCCGCGTCGCCCCGTCACCGTCGGGCGCGAAGGCGACGTTCACGGTGGCGTCGATCGTGCCCGGCGCTCCGGCGCCCTGCAGCCGCATCACCAGCGACTCGTGCTCCTTCAGGTCCGACAGGGCGCAGGTCCCGTCGTAGGTGCCGCGGATGGCGGCGACGCCGGCGGTCACCGTCATCGCGTAGGTGTGCTCGCCCGAGGTCTCCAGGCGCTCGCAGCCCGGGATGGTGCGCACCAGCACCGCCGGGTCCAGGAGGGCGTCCCACACCTGCTCGACCGGCTGGGGGATGGTGTTCTCGCCGCTGATCTTCATCGGTTCTCCTCGTGCTGCAGACGCAGGTGGAACAGCTCGGACGGCGAGATCGGCATCGCCGTGATCGGGAAGCCTTCCGCGTCCTCGATCGCAGCGGCGAACACCGCGGCCGACGGGATGACGCCGGCCTCGCCGGCGCCCTTGATCCCCAGGGGGTTGAGCGGCGACGGGGTCTCGAGGTGGTCGATGTCGATGTGCTCGGGCACCTCGGTGACGTAGGGCATCAGGAAGTCCATGAACGACGCGTTGAGCAGCTGGCCGTTCTCGTCGTACGCCATCCGCTCCAGCAGCGCACCGCCCACGCCCTGCGCGACGCCACCCTGGATCTGGCCCTCGACGATCATCGGGTTGATCAGCCGGCCGCAGTCGTGGACGACGGCGTACTTCAGGATCGTGATCTCGGCGGTCTCGGGGTCGGTCTCGACGATCACCGCATGCATCCCGGAGGCGAAGGTCGACCGCTGCGGGCTGTAGAAGTCGCGGCCCTCGAGGCCGGGCTCGTCGTCCTCCGCGACCGGCGGCTTGCCGGGGTCGCCGACCGAGAACTGGGTCGCCGCCTTGGAGGCCTCGTCGAAGGCGTAGCGCAGCGGGTTGGAGAGCACGGCGATGGTCCCGAGGTCGATGGAGGCGTCGGTGCCGCGGACCGACACGACGCCGTCGACGATCTCGAGGTCCTCCTCCGAGGCCTCGAGCGCCTCGGCCGCGATCCGCAGCACCTTCTCCCGCGCCTTCAGCGACGCCAGGTGGATCGCCGACCCGCTCATCACCGCGGCACGCGACGCGAACGTGCCCACGGCGTACGGCATCCGGCGGGTGTCACCGGTGACCACCTCGACCCGGTCGAACGGCACGCCGAGCGCATCGGCCACGATCTGGGCGAACACGGTCGCGTGGCCCTGGCCCTGGGTGGTGAGTCCCGTGGCGACCTTGACCTTGCCCGAGGTCTCGATGTGGACGTGGGCGCCCTCGTACGGACCGACACCGGTGCCCTCGACGTAGCACGCGAGCCCGATCCCGACCCGCCGACCCTCGCGCGCCATCTCCTCCCGGAACGCCGGGAACTCGTCCCAGCCGACGAGGTCCTTGAGCTTCTGCAGCGAGGCCGGGTAGTCGCCGGAGTCGTACTCGTACTCCCGGCCGTCCTGGAAGATCAGCCCGTGGTCGTAGGGGAACTCGTCGGGCTGGATGAAGTTCGCCGACCGGACCTCGGTGCGGTCCTTGCCCAGGTCCGCCGCGATCGCGTCCATGGTCCGCTCCATCACGAAGCAGCCCTGCGGCCGGCCCGCGCCGCGGTACGGCGTGACCATCACCGTGTTCGTGTAGAGGCTCTCGAAGACCACGTCGTACGCACCGGGCTTGTAGGGGCCCAGCAGCTGGGTCGAGGTGATGATCGGCACGATCAGCCCGTACGGCGTGTAGGCGCCGTTGTCGTGCCAGAAGCGCACCTCCAGCCCGAGGACGCGACCGTCGTCGTCGTACCCGACCTCGACGTGGTGGACCTGGCCACGCTCGTGGGCCGAGGAGATGAAGTGCTCGCGGCGGTCCTCGGTGAACTTCACGACGCGGCCGAGGGAGCGGGCCGCCAACGGGACCAACAGCTCCTCGGGCCACGGGTGGTTGATCTTCACCCCGAAGCCGCCGCCGACGTCGGGCGTGACCACGTCGACCTGGGAGAGGTCCATGCCGAGCTTGGCGGCGACGGCGGCCCGGACGCCGGTGGAGGTCTGCGTGGACGTCCACACCGTCAGCCGACCGGTGTCGGGATCCCAGCGGGCGACCGTGCCGCGACCCTCCATCGGCATGGACGCGCTCCGCTCGATGGTCAGGTCGAGGCTGAGGGTGTGGGGGGCGGCGTCGATCGCGGCCCGGGCGTCGCCGTTGCGCTGCTGCTGGCGCGCTGCGACGTTGCCGGGGACGTCGTCGTGGACCAGGTGCTCCGCGGCGCGCGCCGCCTCGACGCCGACCACGACCGGCAGCAGCTCGTACTCCACCCGGATGCGACCCACGGCGTCCTCGGCGACGTAGCGGTCGTCCGCGACGACGAAGGCGATCGCCTCGCCGACGTAGTTCACGTCGTCCTTGGCCAGCGCGTACTGCGTGCGACCGTGGGTGAGATCGGGATGCGGGATCAGCAGCGGGAGCGGCTCGGCCATCGCGCCGGTGAGGTCGTCGTGGGTCCAGACGACGTGCACGCCCTCGAGGTCGAGGACGTCGGAGACGTCGATGTCGACGATCCGCGCGTGGGCGTGCGGTGAGCGCAGCACCGCCGCGTGCAGGACGTCGTGGCCCGCCAGCACGTCGTCGACGTACCGTCCCTGGCCCCGGAGGAACCGCTGGTCCTCGACCCGCTGCACCCGCGAGCCGAACATCTTCGTGGTCACGGCGCGCTCACCCGCGCTCCTCCCCGCCGGTTCCTGAGGAGGGCGTTCTGCGCCCGTTTCGAAGGGCCGAGGCCCGCAGCACGGACTTCACGATGTTGGTGTAGCCGGTGCAGCGACAGAGGTTGCCGGCGACCATCTCGCGGGCCTCGGCCTCGGACGGCTCGGGGAGCTCGCGGAGGCCGGCCGTGATCGTGGTCAGGAAGCCCGGTGTGCAGAAGCCGCACTGGAGGCCGTGGCACTCCGCGAAGGCCTGCTGGACCGGGCCCAGCCGTCCCTCGGGGGTGCCGTCCGCCTCGGTCAGCCCCTCCACGGTGGTGATCGCGGTGTCGACGGCGGACACGGCGAAGATCAGGCACGACCGCATCGGCCGGCCGTCGACGAGCACCGTGCACGCGCCGCACACACCGTGCTCGCAGCCGACATGGGTGCCGGTCAGCCCGAGGTCGTGGCGCAGGGCGTCGGAGAGCAGCCGGCGCGCGGGCACGTCCAGCTCGTGGACGACGCCGTTGACGTTCAGCCGGACGGCGACGAGCTCCTCGCTCATGCGGGCACCCCGGCCCTCGCAGTGGCGTCGTCGTACGCCGCGCGCAGCACGCGCGCGGTCAGCACCCGCACCAGCTGCGCCCGGTACGCCGCTGTGGCGTGCACGTCGTCCGCGGGATCGAGCTCGGCCAGGGCGGCCTTCGCTGCCGCGTCGGTGGAGCCGGTCGAGACGTCGCCTCCGAGCGCGTCGGTCACGTCGACCATGGTCGGCACGTCCGAGACCGAGAGGTAGCCGACCCGCGCCGACACCACCGAGCCGCCGTCGACCCGCACCACGGCGCCGACCCCGACCAGGGCGTAGTCGCCGTGCCGCCGTGCGATCTCGTCGAACCCGACGCCCTCACCTCCGGACAGGGCCGGGAACGTCGCGCCGAGGGCGATCTCGTCGTGCGCGAGCGTCGACTCCAGCGGCCCGGCGTACAGCTCCGCGGCGGGGATCGTGCGCGTGCCCCGCGTCGACGCGACGTCGACCGAGCCACCGAGCAGCGTGATCACCATCGGCATCTCGGCCGCGGCGTCGGCATGCACGATCGAGCCGACCGTCGTGCCGCGGTTGCGGATCGTCGCGTGTGCGACGTGCTCCAGCGCCAGTGAGACCAGCGGCTGTGTCCGGCGTACGTCGGCCGAGGCCAGCACGTCCGCGTGCCGCGCCAGCGCCCCGAGGTGCACGCCGTCGTCGTCGACGCGCACGTGGTCGAGGTCGGGCAGGGCGTTGATGTCGACCAGGGTGGTGGGCGCGGCGAGCCGCATCGACAGCAGCGGCACCAGGCTCTGACCTCCCGCCAGCACCTTCGCCCCCGGATCGGCCGCAAGGGCCTCCAGCGCGTGCTGGAGGCCCTGCGGACGGACGAATGCGAAGGGAGCGGGTTTCACATCACTCCTGGTCGGGCTCCGAACGGTGGCTCGGCGAACGCCCGGCGTCGTCCTCGGGTTGCGAGAGGACGCGGGTCACGCTGCCGGCCCCCACGCCGCCCCGGCCGTTCACCATGTGGAAGAACACGATCACCAGGATCGTGCCGAGGGCGATGCCGCTCAGCTCGAAGTTGTCGGAGATCTGCAGGGTGACGCCGCCGATGCCGGCGATCAGGCCGGCCGCGAGACCGACCATGTTGACCGGGTTCCCGAAGTCGACGCCGTTCTCGACCCAGATCTTGGCGCCCACCAGACCGATCATGCCGTACAGGATGACCGTGATGCCGCCGAGGACCCCGCCCGGGGTCGCGCTGACGAACGCACCGAACTTCGGGCAGAGACCCAGCAGGATCGCGACGATCGCCGCGACGTAGTACGCCGCGGTCGAGTACACCTTGGTCGCACCCATGACGCCGATGTTCTCGGCGTACGTCGTCGTGGGCGACCCACCGAACGCGCTCGCGAGGGCGGTGGCCGCACCGTCGGCCGCCAGCGCCCGGCCCATGTAGGGGTCGAGGTCGGTCTTGGTCATCTCGGCGACCGCCTTGACGTGCCCGGTGTTCTCGGCGATCAGCGCGATCACGCCGGGCAGCACGAGCAGGATGAACGTCATGCCGAAGTGCGGCGCGTGGATCTTCGAGACACCGTCGGCGAGATCGCCACTGGGGAACCCGAGCCACTTGGCGTCCTTGACGCCACCGGTCCCGCTCCAGACGACGCGGTAGTGGTCGACCTTCTCGCCGGTGGCGGCGGTGGAACCGGTGACCGAGTGGATCGTGCCGAAGACCAGGTCCGCGAGCCACGAGAGCACGTAGCCGAAGATCAGCGCCAGGAACACCGCGATCCGGGACCAGAACCCGGGCAGCATCACCGCGGCGCAGACCATGAACGCCGCCACGATCAGGGCGATCCACTGGTCCTGCGGCCAGTAGATGCCGGCCACGACCGGCGCCAGGTTGAAGCCGATCAGCATGACGACGGCGCCGGTGACGGCCGGCGGCAGGATCTTGTGGATGATCTGCGAGCCGCCGAAGTGCACCAGGACACCGACCGCCAGCAGCACCAGGCCGGCGATCATGATCGCGCCGGTGACGTCGGCCGAGTCGCCGTGGTGCTGGAGCCGGATCGCGGACACACCGGCGACGAACGACGCACTGGTGCCGAGGTAGCTGGGCACCTTGTTCTCGCAGATCAGCAGGAACAGGATCGTGCAGAGGCCGGAGAACATGATCGCCACGTTGGGGTCGAGCCCCATCACGAGGGGGAAGACGAACGTCGCGCCGAACATCGCGACGACGTGCTGGGCACCGAGCCCGATCGTCTTGCCCCAGGGAAGGCGTTCGTCGGGCGCCACCGGCTCGCCTGGAGCCGGGGTCACCTCCCGCCAGCTGAACATCGTCGACATCTGAGCCTCCTCGATGCACGGAACTGCGAGTTCTGGGGGACCGAGCACCCCGATTGGTGAGGCTCATCACACACCCATCCGGGCGGATTTCCGTGCAGGAACGCCGATCGGAACCGCCAGATCATCGGTCGACGGCGCCGCCGACGACGGATCCTGCGCCGGTCCCGCCGCGGAGCCCGGGCGCTAGCGTGAACCCGTGACTCCCCGCTCCCCCGCCCCGGAGGTCGTGCCGGTGGCCGCCCCGCCCCGGGTCGTCTCCTGGCTCTCGAGCGCCCCGGACGGGCCCGTGGAGGTGCTGCACCAGGGTCGCGACACGGTCCATCTCGACGTCGGTGGACGCGCCGTGGGAGTCGCGGCCGCGACCGCCCCGAGCCTTCCGCACGCGCTCCGCACCAATCTGGCGAGTCTCTGCGCCGTGGTGTCGTCATCGGCCGCTCCCGGGCCTTATCTTGACTGCGGGAGTCTTCATCTGGGCGGACGCGTCCTGGTGACCGGTCGGATCGTGGATGTTCGCGCGCCACGCGTCGATGCGGCACGGATTCCCACGGCGAGCCCGGCTGCCGCTATGGGAACCCCCCGGTCCCGCGGTGCCGGGCTCGTCCGGGCCCTGGCCTCGTCGGGAGCGATCCCACCGGCCGTGACCGCCGACACCGTGGCCGACCTCGTGGGTCGTGGCGAGGGGCTCACCCCGCTCGGGGACGACGTCCTGTGCGGCTGGCTCGTCGCCCACCGGGCCGCCGGGGTCGCGACGCCCGCCGTCGACGACGCCGTACGCCGGGCCCTGCCGCGCACCACCACCTTGTCGGCGACCCTGCTCGCGTGCGCTCTCGCCGGAGAGTGCGCCGGGCTCGTGTCCGACTACCTGCGTGCGCTCGGGACCCCGCGCCGGTCCGAGGCCCGTGCCGCGCTGGAGTCGCTGGGCCACAGCTCCGGCGCCGGGCTCGCCCACGGTGTCGACCTGGCCCTGGAGTCGCTCGCCGGGAGGGCCGCGGCATGAGCCTCGACCACGTCGAGATCCGCACCGGCGTGTACGCCGACTCCGTGACGCTCCTGCAGGTCAGCCGGCAGGTCCAGCAGCTGCCGGGCGTGGAGACCGCTCAGGTCGCGATGGCGACCCCGCTCAACGTCGAGGTGCTGGAGCGGATGGGCTTCGCGGTGCCCGACGACGCGGGAGTGAACCACCTGGTCGTGGCCGTGCGCCTGGCCGAGGGCGACGGGCTCGACGCCGTGCTGGACGAGGTCGACCGCGCCCTCACCGACAGCCGCCGCCAGGTCGCGGGGCCGTCCGAGCAGGCACCGCCCCGGACGACGACGTCCGCGCTGCGCCGCGACCCGGGCTCGCTGGTGCTGGTCTCGGTGCCGGGTGCGAGCGCCGCCGTCGAAGCCATGGACGCGCTCGAGGCGGGCAGCGACGTGATGGTGTTCAGCGACAACGTCCCGCTCGAGCAGGAGGTCGCCCTCAAGCGGTTCGCCGCGTCGCGCGACCTGCTCGTGATGGGACCGGACTGCGGCACCGCCGTGGTCGGCGGCCTCGGCCTCGGCTTCGCGAACGTCGTCGCTCCCGGCCCGGTCGGCATCGTCGCGGCGTCCGGCACCGGCTGCCAGCAGGTGCTGGCGCTCCTCGACCACGCGGGCGTCGGCGTCACCACGGCGTACGGCGTGGGCGGGCGCGACCTGTCCGCGGACGTCGGCGGCCTCGCCACCCGCACCGCGCTGGCGCGCCTCGACGGCGACTCGGGCGTCGAGCTGGTGGTGCTGATCTCCAAGCCACCGGCCGACGAGGTCGCGCGCGAGCTCACGGCGTACACGGGGTCCCTCGGCACTCCCGTGCACCTCGCGCTGCTCGGAGCGGGCCGGCCCGACCTGACCGCGGCCGCGGAGGACGTCCTGCGCGCCCTCGGCCGCGAGGTCCCCGACTGGCCGGTCCGGGGCGAGACGCGCGTGGCCACCGGGAGCCGGCTGCAGGGCCTCTTCGTCGGCGGCACGATGAAGCAGGAGGCGGAGGTGCTGGTCACCGCCGCGGGCGTGGACGGCGAGCTCGTCGACTTCGGCGACGACGAGTACACGACCGGTCGCGCACACCCGATGATCGACCCGACGCTCCGCCTCGAGCGGCTCGCCGAGGTGGCCGCGGACGCGGCGACGGGCGTGGTGCTGATGGACGTGGTGCTGGGGCACGGTGCCGAGGACGACCCCGCGGCCTCGCTGGTGCCGGCGATCGACGGCATCCGGCCGCCGGTGGTGATCACCGTCGTCGGCACCGCGCACGACCCACAGGGCCTCGACCGCCAGGCATCCGCCCTCGCCGGGGCCGGGGCCGAGGTGCACCTGTCCAACGCCGGCGCGACCCGGCGTGCGCTGGAGATCCTCGGAGGCACCGCATGAGCGAGCACGTCGTCAACGTCGGCGTCGACCTGCTCGCCGACGCGCTCGCCGACCAGGCCGCCGACGTACGCCGCGTGGACTGGCGGCCGCCGCTGCCCGACACCGAGGACGACCTCGCCACCGTGGCCCTCGACCCGCTGCGTCCGGACGCCGACGCCCGGGCCCTGGAGCGGATGCTCGCGGTCCAGGCGGTCCTGGTCGACGTGCTCCCGGCCCACGAGGCGGTCGGCCTGGAGCGGGGCGAGTTCCTGCACGCGGGTCCGCCGATCACGTGGGACCGCGCGTCCGGACCGCTGCGGGGTGCGCTGATGGGCGCCGCCGTCCTCGAGGGCCTGGTCGACACGCCCGAGGAGGGGGCCGCACTGCTCGAGGGCGGGCTGCACGTGCGGCTCGAGCCGTGCCACCACCGCCGGGCGGTCGGCCCGATGGCCGGCGTGGTCAGCCCGAGCATGTGGATGTTCGTGCTCGAGGACCCCGCCACCGGCTCCCGCACCCACTGCACGCTGAACGAGGGCCTGGGCAAGGTCCTCCGGTACGGCGCCTACTCCCCCGAGGTGCTCGACCGGCTGCGCTGGATGAACGACGTGCTCGGCCCGCTGCTCCAGCGCGCCGTCCGGGCGAGCGAGCCCGTCGACGTGACGGCGATCCTCGGGCAGATGCTGCAGATGGGCGACGAGGCGCACAACCGCAACCGCGCGGGCACCCTGATGTTCCTGCGCGACCTCGGCCCCGCCCTCGTCGCGAGCGGCGCGGACGCGGCCGACGTGGCGGAGGCGCTGCGGTTCGTCGGTGGCAACGACCACTTCTTCCTCAACCTGGCGATGCCCGCGTGCAAGCTCGCCCTCGACGCGGCGCGGGACATCCCGGGCTCGACGATGGTCGTGGCGATGGCCCGCAACGGCACCGACTTCGGCATCCAGGTCTCCGGCACCGGCGACGAGTGGTTCACCGGGCCCGCCCAGATCGCCGACGGGCTGTACCTCGGCGACTACGGGCCGGACGACGCCAACCCCGACATCGGTGACTCGGCGATCACCGAGACGGCCGGGCTGGGCGGCTTCGCCATGGCCACCGCTCCGGCGATCGTGCGGTTCGTCGGCGGCTCGGTGCCGGACGCGCTCGCCACGACCCGGCGGATGAACGAGATCACGCTCGGCGAGAACCCGCGGTGGAGCGTGCCGATCCTCGAGTTCGCCGGCGTGCCCACGGGCATCGACGTGGCCCGCGTCTGCCGGACCGGCATCCTGCCGCAGATCAACACCGGGATGGCCGGCCGGGAGGCCGGGGTCGGCCAGGTCGGAGCCGGGTTGGTGAACCCGCCCGAGGAGATCTTCCCGAAGGCGCTCGCCCGGCTCGCCGCGCTCACCCGCGAGCGGGCGGCTGCGCCGGCACCGGGCGCCAGAACGCCCGCTTGATGTCGACGCTTCCGGTCGGGCGCAGCGGGGTGCCCTCGTCCAGGTAGTGGGGCCGGGCCTCCACGTCGTGGCTCGGCGGCAGGGAGCCGTCGGCGCGCACCACCCGCCACCACGGCACCGCCCCTCCGTGCTGCGCCATCACCGAGCCCACCAGCCTCGGGCCGCCGCCACCGGCGACCTGGCCGACCACCTCCGCGATCGCGCCGTACGTCGTGACCCGGCCACGAGGGACCTGCTCGACGCAGCCGAGGACGAGCTCGACGTACTCCTCGTGGTCGAGCCGTCTGCTCACGGATGCTGCTCCTTCTGCCGCAACGGGGCCGTGACCCCGACCGCGACCGCGCCGACGACCGCGGTGGCGAGCCCCGCCAGCCAGTAGAGCTCCGGGGACCCGTGCCCGGTGTAGGCGCGCGCCACCACCCAGACCAGCAGTGCTCCGGTCCAGGTCATGACGCCACGCATCGCCCACAGCAGCGCCAGTGGAGGGTCCACCGGCAGGGTCGGCGGGCCGTAGGCGAGCAACGTGGCGGCGACGTGCGACAGCGTGATCCCCGCCGCCGCGACCAAGGCGGCGCTCGGCATCTCGAAGCGCAGCTGGAGCATCCACCAGAAGACCACCACGCCCATCGCGAGCGACACCGCGAGGTGCTCGGGGCGGAACGCCGCGAAGACCCCGGCGGCCAGCACGAACACCACCAGCACGACCGGCGGCGTGTAGCCCTCCGGGATGCCGCACAGGAGGGCGAGCAGGAGCCCGGCGGCGACGAGGCCGCGCAGCACCCACACGCCCGGGGTCGCGCTGTGTCTCAGCGAGACCAGCGTGGGCATGCTCATGCCCGGCTCACCCGAGGCATCTGGCCGCGCCTGGCCAGTCGCCGGAGCACCTCTTCGAGGGTCCGCGGCCCGTTCCACGGCACCACCGGGCAGCCGGCGGCGGACAGCTGCGCCAGCAGGTTGTTGCGGTCGAGCAGGCGCATGCGCCAGGCCAGCCTCGCGACCTCCTCGTCCGCGCCGGGGTACGCCGTGGGTGTCGTGCCGGGTGGCAGCGGGTCGACGACGATCACCGGCAGACCCCTGCGCACCAGGCGCACCGTGGCCGTCGCCAGCGGCTCGGAGAGCATCGGGCTGATCACCACGACCACGGTGCCCGCGGTGGTCCGGAAGTCGACCTGGTCGATGGCCACGTCACGCGGGACGCCGGGCCGGATCCGCGAGAGCAGGATCAGGATGCGGCGGAGGTGGCGCGTGCCCGTGCCGTAGCCGGTGTACTCACCGGTGGGGCTGAGTACCCGCAGCGAGACGCGGTCGCCGCCGCCGACGTACTGGTCCGCGAGTGCCGCCGCGGCCCGGATGGTGACGTCGAGACTGCTCTCGGACCCGCCGATCCCCTCGGAGGCGCCGAAGTCGGCCATCGCGTCGACGATGAGGAGGACCGCCGCGTCCTCCTCGGCGCGGGTCGACTCCACGTGCAGCGTGCCGTGCCGGAGCGACACCCGCCAGTTGATCCGCCGCAGCCGGTCGCCGGCGTGGAACGGGCGGATCGAGGAGAACTCGGTGCCGTCGCCGTCACGCCGCGAGCGGTGGGCGCCGATCAGGCCGATCGGCTGGGGCGCCTCCCCGCCGGACCGGAAGTGCGACAGCGTGGGCAGCACCGCCACCTCTCGACCGGGCAGCGTGACGGGTCCCCAGCGGTACCCGCCCCAGGGCGTGGTGAACGCGACCTTCTCGGCACCGATGATGCGCAGACCCCACCGCCGAGGCGAGATCTCGATCGGCTCCACGACGCCGTCGGGCCCCACCAGGTGACCGACCGCACCCAGGACCGGGTGCAGGGCGACCTGCGGCTGGGCGGACATCGAGCGGCTCGCGTGCTCCACGTCGTCCAGCTCCGCGGTCTCGAGCCGCACCCGCGTGCCCTGCCCCTCGTGGAGCTGGCTGTGCGAGAACCTCGCGAACACGCGCGGCTCGCGGGTCGGGCGGTACACGACCCCGAACGCGCCGGCCACGAGCAGCGGCGCCACCAGCACGACCAACGCGGGGCGGCCGACGGCCAGCGCGAGTGCGACCCCGACGCCGCCGACCGTCAATGCCCGGCCGAGGCTCCCGGTGGCGTTCCACCGGGACGCGGGGTCGATCACCTGTCCACCGCCCGTCAGTGCTCCAGCGCGCGCGGGGTCGCGACCTCGGAGAGCACGGCGTCGACGACCCGCGGCCCACTGGCCTGGGTCATCCAGAGCTCGGGCTTGACCGTGATCCGGTGCGACAGCACCGCCCGTGCCACGGCCTTGACGTCCTCCGGGATCACGTAGTCGCGGCCCCGGACGACGGCGAACCCGCGCGCGGCGAGCGCGAGGCCGAGCGACCCTCGCGGTGAGGAGCCGGTGAGCACGTCCTTGTGGTCGCGGGTCGCCTTCACCAGCTCGACGCAGTAGCGGGCGACGTCGTCGTCCACGCTCACGGTCTCCACCGCCGCCTGCATCGCGCGCAGCCCGGCCGCGTCGGTGACCCGGTCGAGGTCCACCTCCTCCCGCTGCCGGGCGAGCCGACGCGTCACCACGTCGTGCTCCTCCTCGGACGTGGGGTAGCCGAAGCTCACGCGCATCAGGAACCGGTCGAGCTGCGCCTCCGGCAGCGGGTAGGTGCCTTCGTACTCGATCGGGTTCGCGGTGGCGAGCACGTGGAAGGGGTCGGCCAGCGGGAAGGTCTCGCCCTCGACCGTCACCTGGAGCTCCTGCATCGCCTCGAGGAGCGCCGACTGCGTCTTCGGAGGCGTGCGGTTGATCTCGTCGGCGAGCAGCATCCCGGTGAACAGCGGACCGCGACGGAACTCGAAGGTGCCGTCCTTCTGGTTGTAGAGGAACGAGCCGGTGATGTCGGCCGGCAGCAGGTCCGGGGTGAACTGGACCCGGGCGAAGTCCAGACCGAGCACCCGCGCCAGGCTCCGCGCCGCCAGGGTCTTGCCGAGCCCCGGGAAGTCCTCGAGCAGCACGTGGCCCTTCGCCAGGACCGAGGCGAGGACGAGCGTCAGCGGCTGGCGCTTGCCGACGACGGCCTTCTCGACCTCGTCGAGCACCGCGCGGGCACGCTCGGCCGCCTCCTCGACCGTCATGCGCTCGCCCTGCGCCCGCTCGCCGGGCACCTGGGTGATCGGCTCGGTCATGGACTCAGCTCCTCGATCCGTCGGATGCATTCCTCGATCTCCGCGGTGCGCAGCGTGCGCGGCGGACCGGCGAGGACAGCGGAGAGCGTAGGCCCCAGGAGCTGGGCGACCTGCGGGTCCCCACGCGACCGCCCCATCCTCGAGAGCCGGTCGTCGGTCATCCGCGCCAGTCTGCCCTGCAGCAACGGGTCGACGTCGCGGGCGCTCAGGTGGTTCTCGAGGAGCCGCATGTTGCCGGCCAGTCCGCTGTCCTGGCCGCTTGAGCCCACGGTGGACTCCGCCGCGGGCGCCCAGTTGGCCGGGTCCTCGCCACCGGTGTCGACGAGCATGCCGAAGATCGCCACGACGGCCGCGACGTACAGCACGGTCGGGAGGACGCGCGGGCTCGTGTCCTCGAGGGCGGCGAAACCCGACAGCGCAGCGACGCCGACCACGACCATGACGAGGCGGACGAGCCAGCGGCTGCGACCCCTTCTCCTCACCGGACCCTCCTTCGCGTCATCACCGTGCCCCCGCGCCGATCCCGAGCGACGTGTGGATCACGCGCAGCGCCTCGATGGCCTCCTGACGATGGCTCTCGTGCATCTCGTGCTCGGAGAACCGCGCCTCCCGGTACAGCGACTCCAGCCGCGAGACCGCGTCGACGTCGGCGGAGACGGCGTCGAGGAGCCGGAGGGTGAACTCCGACGAGGTCTCCCAGGCCTTGCGGGAGGCGTCGACGCGCTCGGCCTGCTCCTCGAACCTGTCCCAGCAGGCGACGATCGCGTTGCGCGGCTGGCCGCCCAGCAGCAGCTCGTACTGAGCGTCGGCGTCCTGGCGCATCTCCTCGATCAGCGGCTCCGGGTCGTCCAGCACGTCGAAGTCGACGTACGCCGGCGGAGTGGGCTTCGTCCGGGGCTTGCGCTCCGCGAGGTACCGCAGGAGACGGCGCACCCCGAGGTAGAGGAGCCAGAGAGCGAGGCCCAGGGCCGCGACCCCGATCACCCATCCGACCGCCAGGAAGAACGGGCTGCTGTGGATGAGACCGTCGCCACGGTGGTGCCTGATCCTCGGCCCCGGCGGGATCGAGAGCGTCCGGGTCACGCGCGGGACGCTCGGGTCGTGCAGGGGGCCGGTGAAGATCCGCTCCGGCCCGCTGCGCGCGGCGAACATCACCATCAGCAGCATCACGCCGACCGCGAGCACGGTCAGCGCCACCGCGCTCGTGCTCGCCCGCCTGGCTGTCACGGCTGCACGGTAACCGCCGGTGCCCGGACGTTGGTAACGACACGATCACGGTTCCGGAGCGCCCACGAGCACCCCGACGACGACGAGCCCTCGCGCCCGGCGCGAGGGCTCGTCCACCCGGGGGGAGGGTGAAGTCGGGATCGAGCAGGTCCGGGGACCGGGCTCAGAGGATCGGGTCGAACGCCTCGGTGCCCTTGACGAGCCGCAGCCCGGAGATGCCCGAGTGTGCCTGGGCGAACGCGAGCTCCTTGGCCAGGTCACCGATGTTGTTGGACGCCGGCAGCGGGGCGAGGCCGAGCGTCGACAGCACGCCGATCGCCTTGCCGCCCTGGGTCATGAAGCCGGACCCGGAGTCACCGGGGATGCCCGGGCTCAGGGTGTAGAGCGGGTGGCTCCAGCCACCGTCGGCGGCGTCGTCGCCGAGGCTGATGCCGGTGTGCGGGGAGAGCGGCGAGAGTCCGGCGCGCAGGCTGGAGTTGCCGTAGGTCCACACCCGGTCGCCGGTCGCGGTGCCGTCGGTGTCGATGCCGGTCGGGCCACCCCAGAAGGGCACGCTCGGGTTGACCTTCGAGACGTCGCCCGCGTCGATCCTCACCAGCGCGAGGTCGTTGTAGGCACACGTGTTCGCGTCGGAGGTCCCGAGCGCGTGCTCGGTGATCCACGAGCTGTACGCCAGGGTGCCGTGGCCGACGATGGTGCCCTCGCTGGCGAGGTTGCCGTCGTTGGTGAGATCGACCTTCGTGCCCAGGGGCACGGAGTCGGTCTGGCAGCCGTTGGTGTCGGTCGACGAGCCGGTTCCCGCGCAGTGCGCGGCGTACCCGAGGTAGGTGTGGCCGGCGCCGTCGGTGAAGACGAAGTTGCCGGTGCACTGCGCGCCCGCGGTGTACATCATGGTGCCGGGATGGATCGTGGCGGTGTCCGCCGGCGCCCACGCGGAGGCGGCACCGAGGCCCTGGGCGTGCGCGGTCCGCGCGGCGGCGGGCTGCGCGGTCACCACCGCGGTGGCCAGCGCGGCCGCGGCCAGCACCGCGAACGCCGCCCAGGTGCGGCGCGCGAGCGAAGAGTCAGGTCGGGTCATAAGGATCGTGTCCTCCTGAGGTGCGGCGCCGTCGGGGATGTGGCGCCGTGGGTGTCAGCTGGTTCAACGCCGCCGGTCGCGCGAGGTTACGGATCGGTAACCGTGCGCGGCCGCCCGGACGACCTGCTGAGGCGGGCCCAGCGCTGACGTGCGCCGGGACACGGCGGACATTCATCCGGCGGACCGACGACACGGACCCGTCGACGTCGATAGCGTCGCTGCGCACACTCCTCCCCCCGGAGTCTCCATGTCCGATCTCTCGCCGACCGCTGCATCCCCCTCGAGAACCGAGGGCGGCATCCCCACCGAGCCCTGGGTCGAGCTCCGCATCCACGGCGTCAGCGGGACCCCTCCCGAGGTGATGCTCGAGAGCCGGCACGTCACGCAGGTCGCGGGCGACTCCTGGGGCCGCTTCTTCCGTCCCGTCGACGGCGTGGGCCGCGAGGTGCAGACGGAGCCACTGCGGATCCTCGAGGGCTACCACTGGGGGAAGTACACCTCCGGCAGCTGGATCAAGGGGCTGTGGCTGATCCTGATCCCGTTCGGACTGGTCAACGCGGCGGCGTTCATGGTGCCGCACCCGGGTCCCCGCGGCACTCCCGGCACCCGTCGCCTGTACGCCGCGGTCCAGGCCCTGATCCGCGGCATCGGCGTCGGCGTCACGTGCACCTTCGCGCTCGCCGCCGGCCTGATCCTCGTCGACCTGGTGGCGTGGCAGTGGGCCGCCGACCTGCCCTGGCTGCGGTCGACACCGAGCGGGCTGGTGATGACCGCCGGCGTGATCCTGGCCGGGCTCGCGGTCTACGGCCTGTACTGGCTCGGCGACCGCAACCGCATCTCGCCCTTCGGGGATCCGGACCCGGGTGCGCTCGCGACGGAGAACGAGGCGACCGGGATGATGCGCCCGGAGTTCTTCCGGGTCGACCCGGACAGCTCCCCCGTCCTCGGCCGGCTCCACCTCAGCGCCGCCTGGTCGGTGGTCGCGCTGATCGGCGCGCTCACCTGGCAGACGATCGACGGGCACAGCACCTCGCAGCTGGTGTCGACCTGGCAGCACGTGGCGTGGGGGTCCTCGCTCGCGATCCTCGGCGCGAGCACGCTGGTCGTCACGTGCATGGGCGACCCCGACGGCGCGGCGCAGGTCGGCCCGCCGAGCCTGCTCCGCCCCGCCCTGCCCGCGATCTCCGTGGCGGCGGAGATCCTCTCCGGCCTGACCCTGGTCCTGTCCGCGCTCGTGCTGTCCGGCACGGACCGACAGCCGCGGACGCTCGACTTCGACGAGTACACCGAGTGGCTCGCGGCGGCCGCCGGCGCGACGCTGGTCGTCCTGGCGGCCCTGCTCGCGCTGCTGGCTCGGCGTACCCGGACACCCGTGGCCGAGCCGGGGATGTTCCCGCGCTTCGCCGGCGGGATGGCGGCCTGGGGTGCGACCGCCACCGGCGTGTTCCTCGGCGTCGGCTTCTGTGGCGCGTTCGTGCTCGGCGTCGCCAAGGCGCTCGGCGCACGCGCCCAGACCGAGCTGGTCTACCGGGTCGCCTACTGCTGGGGCATCACGCTCGTGCTCGTCGTCGTGGTCATGGCGATCACGTCGTTCGGGATGTGGCGCACGGCCCGCCGGATGCGGTCGCGCGCCACGCACGAGTACCAGGCCGTGGCGCCGCCGTTGAGCACCCCGCCCCCCAGCTGGAACCACACCATCGCGCGGGCCATGAGCACGGCGCGGCTGAAGCTCCACGTCGCCTGGTTCATCCTCACCTATGCCGTCGCCGGGCTGCTGATGACCGCGGTCACCTCGATCGAGATGCTGGGCGAGTCCGGACGGCCGTGGGTCCGGGGCTGGTACGACGACCTCGGCTGGTTCGGCTACCTCAGCCAGCGCCTCGACCCCGTGCCCGCGAACACCCCGGGTGCGGTGACCTTCCTGACCAACGTCGGCACCTACGTCCTGATCGGCCTGGCCGGTCTGCTGTTCATGCTCGGCCGCCGCTCGCTGCGCGAGGAGGAGAGCCGTCGCGGCGCCAACGTCGTCTGGGACGTGATCTCGTTCTGGCCGCACTCCGCGCACCCGTTCGTGCCGCCGTCGTACGCGCAGTTCACCGTCCACGACCTGCGGCGCCGCATCCACCACCACCTGGGCCCCCCGACCGTGCCGGCCGCCGGCTCGTCGGCGCCGGCGCAGGACCCGCCGACCCGCGTGGTGGTGTCGGCCCACAGCCAGGGCAGCCTGATCGCCTTCGCGACGATGCTCTGGCTCGGCACCGAGGAGCGGGACCGGATCGCCCTGGTGACCTACGGCTCCCAGCTGCAGGTGGCCTACCCCCGCGGCTTCCCGTCGTACGTCGACCGCGCGCTCCTCGAGCGCGTCCGCGAGGCGCTCGGCCGCCGCTGGATCAACCTCTACCGGGAGACCGACCCGATCGCCGGGCCGGTGCTGTCGTGGGACCGCTCGCCGATGGAGTCGTCTCCCTCGGTGCCGCACCCCGAGACGTCACACCGGATCGGGGAGCCGGACGAGGCGCGGCCCGACGTCTTCGACCCGGCGACCGGACGACGCGAGAGCGGCGACGACTGGCGGGTGCTGGACCCGCCGGCGGTCGACGACGAGCGGCAGCTCGGCGCGCTCACGCACCTGTCGAAGCACTCGGGGTTCCCCGCCTCTGCGGACTACCGCGCGGCGGTCGAGCGGCTGCATGCGCGGCTCGCCACGCCGCCACCGCAGCCCACGTCGCCGGCCGAGGTGGTCGGACCCGAGCCCGAGCCCGCGGTCTGACACGGCTCCGCTCAGTACGCCGGCTGGCTGGGGTCGATCTGGTCGACCCACGCGGTGACCCCGCCACCGACGTGGATGGCGTCGGCGTACCCCGCACCCTTGACGACGGCCAGCGCCTCGGCGGAGCGGACGCCGGTCTTGCAGTAGAGGACGACCTGCTTGCCGGAGTCGACACCGGGCAGCTGGCCGAGCGCGTGCCCGTTCAGGAACTCGCCCTTGGGGATCAGCACCGACCCGGGGATCTTGTTGATCTCGTACTCGTTGGGCTCGCGCACGTCGATCAGCACGAAGTCCTGGTCGCCGTTCTCGCGCTCCTTGAGCAGGTGCGAGAGCTGGGTGACCGAGATCGTCGCGCCGGCGGCCGCCTCGGAGGCCTCCTCCGACACCGCGCCGCAGAACGTCTCGTAGTCGATCAGCCCGGTGACGGTCGGGTGCTCGCCGCAGAGCGCGCAGTTCGGGTCTTTGCGCACCTTGAGCTTGCGGTACTCCATCTCGAGGGCGTCGTAGATCACCAGCTGTCCCGCGATCGGCGTGCCGATGCCGGTGATCAGCTTGATCGCCTCGTTCACCTGGATCGAGCCGACGCTCGCGCAGAGGACGCCGAGCACGCCGCCCTCGGCGCAGCTGGGCACCATGCCCGGCGGGGGCGGCTCCGGGTAGAGGCAGCGGTAGCACGGCAGGTCGTCGGAGAGCGTCGGCGCGAACACGCTGGCCTGGCCGTCGAAGCGGTAGATCGAGCCCCAGACGTAGGGGATCTTCGAGAAGTACGCCGCGTCGTTGACGAGGTAGCGCGTGGCGAAGTTGTCGGTGCCGTCGACGATCAGGTCGTAGCCCGCGAAGATCCCCATCACGTTGTCGTTGTCGAGCCGCTCCTCGTGGACCACGACGTCGACCAGCGGGTTGACCTCGGCGATCGACTCCCGCGCCGACTGGGCCTTCGAGCGGCCGATGTCGGACTGGCCGTGGATCACCTGACGCTGCAGGTTCGACTCGTCGACCTCGTCGAACTCCACCAGGCCGATCGTGCCCACGCCCGCGGCCGCGAGGTAGAGCAGTGCCGGGCTGCCCAGGCCGCCGGCACCGATCACCAGGACCCGGGCGTTCTTCAGCCGCTTCTGACCGTCCATCCCGACGTCCGGGATGATGAGGTGCCGGCTGTAGCGGCGTACCTCGTCGATGGTCAGCTCGGCGGCCGGCTCGACCAGCGGCGGCAGGGACACGACGTACTCCTGAGGATCGGGAAAGACCACATGTCGATGTGACATTGTCGGGCATCCGGTGCAACAGGCGCCCGCTCTTCCATGTTCCCGAGCGGCCCCGGCGTACCCCGGCGCGTCCGTCATCCGGACGCCGTAGGGTGCAGCCGTGGGCGCGACAGGGCACGTGACCGGGCAGAAGCCGCGGGGTGGCAGGCTCCCCCGTCGCGAGCGCCGCGTCCAGCTTCTCGACTCCGCCCTCGAGGTGTTCGTCGCGCAGGGGTACCACGCCGCGGCGATGGACGACATCGCCGAACGCGCCGGGGTCTCCAAGCCGGTGCTGTACCAGCACTTCCCGGGCAAGCTCGACCTCTACCTCGCGCTGCTGGACGCCGCCTGCGACCAGGTGATCGCCAACTGCCGGCAGGCCCTGTCCTCCACCCAGGACAACAAGACGCGCGTCGCGGCGGCGATGGCGGCCTTCTACTCCTACGTCGCCGACGACCGCGGCGCCTTCCGGCTCGTGTTCGAGTCCGACCTCACCAGCGAGAAGGCCGTGCGCGAGCACGTCGACCGGGTCACCTCGGAGTGCGCCGCGATGATCGCCGACGTCATCCACGACGACACCGGCCTCCCCGCCGAGCAGTCCCGGTTGCTGGCGGTGTCGCTCGTGGGAATGGCACAGGTCAGCGCGAGGTTCTGGGTCTCGGAGTCCGGCACCCGACCGGGCGGACTGACCCAGGCCCAGGCGGTGGAGCTGGTCAGCGGCCTGGCCTGGCGCGGGATCCGCGGCTACCCGCTCACCGACGAGCACTGACAGCCCACCGACTGCCCACCGACTGCCCACCGACACCACCGCCGCAGCCCGAGCCCGCTCACCGGCCCGCGACCACCGGGGCCACCCACGAAGGAGAACGATGGAAGTCAGGATCGGAGTCCGGCACGCATCCCGCGAGCTGTCCCTGGACACCCCCGACTCGGCGGAGGACATCCGGTCGGCGCTCGACAAGGCTCTGTCCGACGACAGCACCCTGTCCCTCACCGACAACCGCGGCCGCGTGATCGTGGTCCCGGCCCGCAGCATCGCCTACATCGAGATCGGCACGGGGGTGGCCGGTCAGGTCGGCTTCCGCGGCTAGGGTGAGGCCGTGAACGCAACCTCGATCGCCCCGCTGCTCGTGAAGTGCGGGCACAGCTGGAGTCTCGGCGGGATCCTGTTCCTGCTGATCGGCGGTGCCATCATCGGCATCCTCGGCAAGATGGTCGCTCCCGGCGACCGCGACAAGATCCCGTTCTGGCTGACCGTGCTGTGCGGCATCATCGGCATCTTCGTCGGCAACTGGCTGTACGTCGACGTGCTCGGCGGCAGGTGCACCACCGGTGGGATCGACTGGCTGCGCCACATCGTCCAGGTCCTGGCCGCCGCGATCATCGTGATGGTGGCGGCGTCACTGACCGGACGGTCCCGCTCGCGCGTCTAGGGCGGGTCAGGCCGAGAGACCGACCTCGGCCATCCGCTCGTTGTGCCGCTCGGTGATCCGGGTGAACATCCGGCCGATCGCCGCCAGGTCGAGGCCGGGACGGTCGATGCCGCCGGCGAGCAGCGCGCTGAGCGCGTCGCGCTCGGCGGCGACCCGCTGCGCCTGGGTGAGGGCCTCGCCCATCAGCCGGCGACCCCAGAGGGCCAGGCGGCCGGAGAGCTTCGGGTCGTCGGCGATCGCCTGCCGGATGTGGCGCACGGCGAAGTCCGCCTGGCCGGAGTCGTCGAGCGAGGCGATGATCAGGTCGCGCGTCCCGGCGTCGACGTACGCCGCGATCTCGCGGTAGAAGTCCGCGGCCAGCCCGTCGCCGACGTAGGCCTTGACCAGCCCCTCGTGCCAGTCCGACGGGGCCGTGTGGGCGTGGAACTGGTCGATCGCGGCCTCGAAGGGCGCCATCGCGTCGAACGGGTCGCTCCCCAGCTCGCGGATGCGGTCGTGGAGCCGGGAGACGTGCCCGAACTCCAGGCTCGCCATCGCCCCCATCTCGACCTTGTCGCGGACCGTGGGCGCCAGCTTGGCGTCGTCGACGAGCCGCTCGAACGCGGAGAGCTCGCCGTAGGCGATCGCACCGAGCAGGTCGACGACCGCGAGCCGGTACTCGGGGTCCTCGAAGACGACACCGGTCTCCACCGCGCCACTCGGATCCGGCTGCGAATCGGACATGCGCCCACGCTACCGATAGACTGGCGTCGTCCCCGCGAGAGCGGTGAGGACGTGCGCCCGGCACTCAGGGCGCTGGATGTGCGCGGCAGACGCGACGATTCGAGCCCGGCTCGGGTCCTGGTCGGCCGCTGGACCACTTGGACCACCAGGACCCCCGGTAGCCGGGGCTCGACCGAAAGCGAACTGAAAATCGTGACCACCTTCCGAGAGCTCGGGGTGCTCCCCGAGATCTGCGACGCGCTCGAGCGCGGCGGCATCACCACCCCCTTCCCGATCCAGGAGATGACCCTGTCGGTCGCCCTCCTGGGCACCGACCTGATCGGCCAGGCCCGCACGGGCACCGGCAAGACCCTGGCGTTCGGGATCCCGATCCTGCAGCGCAGCGTGGCACCCAAGGACCCGGACTACGCCGAGGTCCCCCAGGGCAAGCCGCAGGCGCTGGTCGTCGCGCCGACCCGGGAGCTCGCGCTCCAGGTCTCGAGCGACCTCACCCTGGCCGGCGCCGACCGCGGCCTGCGGGTCCTCACCGTGTACGGCGGCGTGGGCTACGAGCCGCAGCTGGACGCGCTGGCCTCCGGTGTCGACGTCGTCGTGGGCACCCCCGGGCGGCTGATCGACCTCGCGAACCGCAAGACCCTCGACCTCTCGCACGTGCACGCGCTCGTGCTCGACGAGGCCGACGAGATGCTCGACCTGGGGTTCCTGCCCGACGTCGAGAAGCTGATCTCGATGACGCCGGAGACCCGGCAGACGATGCTGTTCTCGGCCACGATGCCCGGCGCGATCGTCGCCCTGGCGCGCACCCACATGCGGCACCCGATGAACATCCGCGCCGAGCACAGCACCGACAGCGCCACCGTGCCGGCGACCGCGCAGTTCATCTTCCAGGCGCACGACCTCGACAAGCCCGAGATCATCGGCCGGATCCTCCAGGCCGACGACGCGGACAAGATCCTGGTCTTCACCCGTACCAAGCGTCAGGCCCAGCGCGTGGCCGAGGACCTGTCCGAGCGCGGGTTCAGCGCCTCGCCGCTGCACGGCGACATGGCCCAGATCGCCCGCGAGCGCGCCCTGACCAAGTTCCGCGACGGCAAGCTGCGGGTGCTCGTCGCCACCGACGTCGCCGCCCGTGGCATCGACGTCCAGGGCATCTCGCACGTCATCAACTACACGTGCCCGGAGGACGAGAAGACCTACATCCACCGGATCGGCCGCACCGGGCGGGCGGGTGCCACCGGCATCGCCGTGACGTTCGTGGACTGGGCCGACCTGCACCGCTGGAAGATGATCAACAAGGCGCTCGACCTGCCGTTCGACGAGCCGCAGGAGACCTACTCCACCTCGCCGCACCTCTTCCACGACCTCGGCATCCCGGCGGGCACCAAGGGCCGGATCGTGGACCCCCAGCCCGTCTCCACCGAGCGCCCCGAGCGCTCCGGTGGCCACGAGCAGCGCGACCGTCCGCGGCGCGACCGGCCCGCACGGTCCCGCCAGCGCACCCGCACCCGCGGCGGTCAGTCCGTGCCCGGTGCTGCCACCGACACCGCGGCGCCGGCCAACGAGCAGGCCGCGTCCGGCGAGGGCTCGGACCGCCCGCGCAACCGCAACCGGCGCCGTCGCCGTCGTACCTCCGGGCCGTCGACCGCCGCTTCCTGACGCCGAGTCGCCGCACCCGGGCATCCGGCACGCGCCGAGTCGTCAGGTGACGACTCGGTGATCAGGCGGTGACGACGACCTTCGTCCCGACCGGAGCGAAGTTCCACAGCGCGATCGCGTCCGGGAGGTTCTGCCGGATGCACCCGTGCGACTGCGGGGTGCCGAGCTGCGCACGCGTCTGGAGCGGTACGCCGTTCTGGGTCGGGATCGAGTGGAACCCGATCGCCGCCCCGGTCGGTCCCTGGGTGAACCGGACGAAGTACTGCATGACCCCGGAGTCGTCGACGCCCACGGCCCAGCGCGACTTCGAGTAGACCGAGTAGGTCCCGGGATGCAGGTTGTGGAAGACGCTGCCGGACACCTGGTAGGTCCGGTCGACCTGGTCCGACCCGTGCTGGTCGCCGACCAGCCAGACCCGCTGCCCGCTCTGGCTGAACACGATCCGGCGCCCCTGCCCGCTCCCCGGCGGGAGTGCGTCCACGTTCCCGAGGTCGGCCGACGTCGACGTCCCCTGCGGCGCCTCGACCGCGCCACCCGGATCCGTCCCGTCACCGGAGGGCTGCTGCTCCTGCTGGGTGAGCGAGGACGCGTCGCCGGCGGAGCCCGAGGGCTTCGCCTGGTGGTACGACGCCGGCGCGGCGGTGGCCCCGGCGGTCGCGCTGCTCGTGGCGAGCACGCCCATCCCGGCCAGAGCCGCGACCGCCGACACGGTGACCGAGGTGGCCAGGGCGACGATCCGGCCGTAGCGCGGCCGCACGGCGCGGCGGTGGTCGCTCATCGGCGCTTCCCCGTCGGCGTCCCGACCCGGAGGCGGAGGCTCTCGGCGACCTCGCGGTAGGCGCGCGCGCCCTTGCTGCTGCGGCTGGTGGCCAGGATCGAACGCCCCGCCGCCGGTGCCTCGGCGAACTTGATGGTCTTCGGGATCGGCGGCTCGACGACGTCGAGGTCGTAGGTCTCGGAGATCGTCTCCAGCACCGTGCGCGCGTGGTTGGTGCGACCGTCGTACAACGTCGGCAGGACGCCCCAGACCTCGAGGTCGCGGTTGGTGAACCGGCGTACGTCGTGCACGGTGTCGAGCAGCTGACCGACGCCGCGGTGCGACAGCGTCTCGCACTGCAGCGGGATCAGCACGGCGCGGGCCGCGGTCAGCGCCGCCACGGTCATCACGCCCAGCGAGGGCGGGCAGTCGAGCAGGATCCAGTCGTAGCCGGTGACGTCCTCGAGCGCGGTCCGGAGCACGTGCTCGCGACCGGTGCGGGTCAGCAGGTCGGCCTCCGCCCGAGCGAGCTCGATGGTCGCGGGCAGCAGGTCGACGCCGTCCTCGGTCTCGAGGATCACCTCCGACGGGTGCAGCCCCTTGGTCAGCACGTGGTGGACCGAGAGCTCGAGATCCTCGGGGTCGACGCCGAGGGAGAAGGTCAGGCAGGCCTGCGGGTCGAGGTCCACGAGCAGCACCGACTCGCCGAGCTCGGCCAGGGCCGCACCGATCGAGGCGACCGAGGTCGTCTTGGCCACGCCGCCCTTCTGGTTGGCGACCGCCAGCACGACGGGCCCCGGCGCAGGTGTGGTGGACATCGCGTCCCATCATGCCCGAGACCCTTGCCCGGAGCGCGCAGGCGCCGTTGGCTGGTGGCATGTCTCCGGACGCGCCCCCCACCCCGTCCCGTCCGCTCGCGCTGGTCACCGGTCCCACCGCGGGTCTCGGGCGGCTGTTCGCCGACCGGCTCGCCGCGCGTGGCTACGACCTCGTGCTGGTCGCCCGCGACGAGGGGCGGCTGACGACCGTCGCCGGGGAGCTCACCGCGGCGTACGGCGTGTCCTGCGAGGTGCTGGTCGCCGACCTGACCGACCGCGAGCAGCTCGCGGTCGTGGAGCACCGGCTCGCGGACCGCGCGCATCCGGTCGACCTGCTGGTCAACAACGCCGGCTTCGGGCTCAAGCGCAAGTTCCTCGACAACACCGTCGAGCAGGAGCAGGCACACCTCGACGTGCTGGTGACCGCGCCGATGCGGCTGATGCACGCCGCGCTGGGCCAGATGACCGAGCGCCGCACCGGCGGCATCATCAACGTCTCGAGCGTGGCCGGCACCCAGCCGCGCGGCTCGTACAGCGCGGCGAAGGCCTACCTGAACCGGTTCGGCGAGTGGGCCTCGCACGAGTACGCCGCGCAGGGGCGTGCGGATCATGACGCTGCTGCCCGGCTTCACCCGCACCGAGTTCCACGAGCGGATGGACGTCGGCCGCGACGCCGTCCCGAAGCTGCTCTGGCTCGACGCCGACCGGGTCGTGGACGAGGCACTCGCCGACTACGACGCCGGCAAGCGGGTCTCGATCCCCACCAAGCGCTACACGGTCATCGCCACCGCGAGCCGCTACCTCCCGGCCGGGATGCTCCGGCGGTTCCAGCGGCTGGGCCGTCGCTAGCTCGCAGCGTCCGGCGGAACGGCTACCGGTAGGCCAGCACGAACGCGTGGACCGCGTCGGCGACGAGCTGCACGGCGATCGCGCTCAGCAGCAGGCCGGCGATGCGCGTGGCCAGGAGGATGCCGGACTCCCGCAGCAACCGCAGGATCGGGATCGAGAACGTCATCGCGAGCCAGATGCACAGGTGCACCGTCACGACGGCGAGGGCGATGGCGGTGAAGTCGCCGACGTCGTGCACGCGCTTGGAGAACACCATCGTCGCCACGATCGCGCCGGGCCCGGCCAGCAGCGGGGTGCCGAGCGGCACCAGCGCGACGTTCGTGCTCCCCTGCCGGGTCGGCTCGTCGCCGCGACCGGTCAGGAGCTCGAGCGCGACGAGCAGCAGCAGGAGACCGCCGGCGCACTGCAGCGCGGGCAGCGAGACGTGGAGGTAGGCCAGGATCCGCTGGCCGAAGAACGCGAACACCGAGATGACCAGGAACGACACCAGCACCGCCTGCCGCGCGGCCCGGCGGACCTGGTCGGGCGCGTAGCCCCCGGTCAGCGCGAGGAACAACGGCACGGTGCCGACCGGGTCCACGATCACGAACAGCGTCACGAACGCGCTGGTGAAGAGCGTGCCGTCCAGGATGCTGCCCACCCCGGCAGGCTAGTGGCGCGTCACCAGGAAGGTGAGGGTCCGCCGAACGGCATCTCGACCAGCGGCGGCCCGATCCCGGACACGTCGCGCAGGATCCACTCGTCGCGCAGCAGCAGGATGGCCGACGCGGGACGGAGCACGACCCACAGCCAGCGGCCGTCGGCCTCCCCCGCGACGACCGACCGGTCCAGCTCGCGGTCTCCGGCGGCCGACGACACCGTCGAGACCGACCAGAGCGGCACGGACTTGCTGCCGATCCGCACGCGCACGGTCGGCGGCCCGACCCCGATCTCCGGCCCCGGGTCGAGGTGGACCGTGCCCGCGCACCGCGCGCCGAGGCCGGTGCCCGACTCCTCGCTCACGACGAACACGTCCACCGGGCCGTCCAGGGCGCTCGTGCCCGAGCTGCAGGTCAGCGTGGCCTTCGCGCTGGAGCTCTCGCCGGCCCCGGCGACGACGGCGAAGTCGCTGACGATCCAGCCCGGGCTCATCGGCCAGGGCAGGTACGTCGGGAAGTCGCCCGCGGTGGAGAGCGCCTCGGCGAACCCGTCGTACGACGCCTCCTCGGGCCGCCGCAGGACCGGCGTCGGCCCGTGCTCCGGGCACTCCCAGCCGTTCGCCGCGTCGACCCGCCGTCGCGGGTGGTGGCTCGAGCGCCGTGGGGCAACGCGGGCACTCCGTCCGGAGCGGCATGTCACCACGCTCCCGAAGCGGCGCGGTGCCCGTCAAGGGTCAGGAGTTCCAGCGGAGCACGACCGGGGTCTCGCGCTCCCAGCCGAGGACCGACACCGTCGCGGTGTCCAGCTTGAGGTGCCGCCCGTCGGCGACCGGGAGCTCCAGCCAGCGCGCCGCCAGCGCCCGCAGGGCGTGCCCGTGCCCGAAGAGCAGGACCCGGCCCGTCGCCTCGCGGCACCGCGCGACGACCCGGTCGAGCCGGTCCGAGACCTGGGCCGCTGACTCGCCGCCGGGGACCGGACCCGACCAGATCGTCCAGCCCGGGTAGGTCTCCCGGATCTGCTGCGTGGTCAGCCCCTCGAGCTCGCCGTAGTCCCACTCCGCGAGGTCGGCGTCCTCGACCGCCTCGTCGTGACCCGCGAGACGAGCCGTCTCGAGGGCCCGCTGCCGCGGGGAGGTCAGCACCAGCGCGAACTCCTCGTGGTCGAGCCGGTCGCGCAGCCCCTCCGCCACCCGGCGCCCGTCGTCGGTCAGGGGCAGGTCGGTGGTCGAGGTGTGCCGACCGTCGCGGCTCCACTCGGTCTCCCCGTGCCGCACCAGCCACACCTCGGTGCAGGTCGGATCAGCCATGAGTACATCATCGTGGATCGCGGCCCCGCGTCGTCGCGGGTGGGATCGGGTCGTGCCACGATGCGGCCCATGGCGACGACCCCGGGGCTCGCAGCACCCGAGCTCGCACGGGCCCGGCTCGCCGCCGCCTCCGGCTTCTTCACCCAGGGCTTCGTCTTCATCAGCCTGACCACCCGGCTGCCGAAGGTGCAGGACCACTGGCACTACAGCGACACCACGCTGTCGCTGCTCCTCCTGATGATGGTGCTGCTCGCGGGTCTCGGCAGCGTGCGTCGCCGAGACCGCGTGCCAGCGCGTCGACAGCGCGGCGATCCTGCGCGCCGCCCTGCTCGGGATCGCGGTCGCCGTCCCGGTCTTCGCCGTGGCGCCCGACCGTGGTGTGTTCATCGCCTCGATGGCGGTGTACGGCGTGTCGCTCGGCGCGGTCGACGCGACCACCAACATGCAGGCGGTCGCCCTCGAGCACCTCTACGACCGGCCGATCCTGCCGTCGTTCCACGGGTCCTGGACGCTCGGCGGCTTCCTCGGCTCGGCGGTCGCGCTGGCGATGGGGCACCTGCCGGTCGCGGCGACGGGGGTCGTGGCGGTGCTGCCGCTCGTCGTGGCGTTCTCACCGTTCCTCCGCCGGGCGCAGGAGTCGGTGCAGCCGGCCGTCGACGCCGCCCGGATCCACGTGCCGTGGCGACCGATCGTCCTGGTCGGGCTCGCGATGGTGCTCTTCTACATGGTCGACACCGCGGCGTTCACGTGGGGTCCGCAGTACCTCGACAAGGTGTTCCCCACGCCGTCCGGTCTCGTCGCCCTCGCGGTCTTCCCCTACCTGCTCGCCAGCGGCGTGGTCCGGTTGTCCGGTGACACGCTGGTCGCCCGGTACGGCGCCGTCCCGGTGCTCCGCGTGGGTGCCGTCGTGGCGTGCGCCGGGCTGGCGGTCACGGTCTTCGCGCCGGTGTGGCCGGTGGCCGTGCTGGGGTTCCTGGTCGTGGGCGGCGGCGTCGCGGTCGTTGCGCCGCTGAGCTTCTCCGCGGCGGCGCGGATCGCGGGCGAGGACCTGACCGACCCGGTCCTCCGGCATGCGCGGGTCGACGCGGTGATCGGCCGCTTCAACCAGTTCAACTACGTCGGGTCGCTGCTCGGCGCGGTGATGACCGGTCTCGTCGGCGCCGGCAACCTCCGGCTGGGGTTCGCCGTCCCGATGGTGCTGGTGCTGGGCATCCTGCCGCTCGCCGGCGCCTTCGCCGCTAGCGCACGCCCCGCATCAGCCGGCTGATCGGCCGGCTGAGGACCAGCACCAGCGCGCCGACCACGATGGCCACCAGGCCGATCCACAGGAAGAACGGCGTCTCGTTGGTCTCGTCGTACCGGCCCGCGAGCTTGCCGGACATCGCGGTGCCCAGCGCCACCGAGAGGAAGAACAGCGCGACCATCTGCGTCCGGAACCGCTCGGGCGCCAGCTTGGTCGCCAGCGACAGCCCGACCGGCGAGATCAGCAGCTCGGCCACCGTGAAGACCAGCAGGATCAGGCCGAGGCCGAGCAGCGGCACGGAGTTCTGCCCGCTCGGCATCAGCAGGAACAGCCAGAAGGCGCCGCCCATCACGATCGTGGCGACTCCGAACTTCACCGGCGTGACCGGCTGCCGGTCGCCCAGCTTGGTCCAGATCGCCGCGAAGACACCGGACAGGATGATGATGAACACCGGGTTGATCGACTGCACCCACGACACCGGCATCTCCCAGCCGAACAGGCTCCGGTCGAGGCGCTTGTCGGAGTAGACCGTGACCACGGTGAACTGCTGCTGGTACAGCGACCAGAACACCGCGCTGCAGATGAACATCGGGATGAACGCCACGACCCGGGAACGCTCCACGGCGTCAACCTGGTGGCTGGTGAGGATCAGCACGAAGTACGCCACGGCGGCGGCCGCGCTGACCCAGATCACGATGTCCGAGAGCCGGGCGGCGGTGATCACGTGGGTCAGGCACAGCACCACGACGAGGACGACGGCCGCGACCCCGGCGGCGGCGTACCGGACGTACGCCGGGCGCGGCAGCGGGTCGGCGACCTCGTGGGTCGTCTCGGGGAGGCGGTTGCGGTACATCGTGTACTGCACGAGCCCGAGGAACATGCCGACCGCGGCCAGCCCGAAGCCGTAGTGGAACCCCCAGTCGCGCTGCAGGAGCCCGGTCAGGAGCGGGCCGACGAACGCGCCGAGGTTGATGCCGAGGTAGAACAGCGAGAAGCCGGCGTCGCGCCGGTCGTCGTCGTCGGCGTACAGCGCGCCGACGAGCGAGGTGGCGTTGGCCTTCACGCCACCGCTGCCGAACGCGATCAGGGTGAGCCCGACCCCGACACCGGTGAGCCCGGGCAGGAGCGCCAGGCCGACGTGGCCGCACATCACGACGACCGCGGAGTAGAACAGCGTCCGCTCGGGCCCGATCAGCCGGTCGGCCACCCAGGCACCCAGGATCGTGGCGAGGTACACCGCGCCGCCGTAGCCGCCGACGATGCTGGTCGCGGTCGCCTCGCTGATGCCGAGTCCGCCACGCGACGCGCCGTAGTACAGGTAGATCAGGACGATCCCCTGCATGCCGTAGAAGCTGAACCGCTCCCAGACCTCGACGCCGAACAGGTTCGCCAGGACTCCCGGCTGTCCGAAGAAGCGGGTGTCGCGTCGGGTGTCGGGTGCGGTGTCGGTCCGAGGAGCCGTCACCCCACGTCCGTGCCCAGCGGGGAGGTTCCGAAACCCGGCGGCTACGACCGAGCGGGTCCGGGCCAGAACTTGTCGGGCTGCGGCACGGGCCGGCCGGGCTGGTCGCCACCGCGGGCGTCGAGGTAGCTCTGCTTCGGCACCATCACCGAGCGGCGGAAGATGCACACGACCGTGCCGTCCTGGTTGTAGCCGATGGTCTCGACCTGCACGACGCCACGGTCGTCCTTCGTCGACGACTCACGCTTGTCGAGCACGGTGGTCTCGGCGTACAGCGTGTCGCCGTGGTACGTCGGCGCCACGTGCCGCAGCGACTCGACCTCGAGGTTGGCGATCGCCTTGCCGGAGATGTCCGGCACGCTCATCCCGAGCACCAGCGAGTAGACGTAGTTCCCGACGACCACGTTCTTCCCGAACTGCGTCGTCTCGGCCGCGTAGTACGCGTCGAGATGCAGCGGGTGGTGGTTCATCGTGAGCAGGCAGAACAGGTGGTCGTCGTACTCCGTCACGGTCTTGCCCGGCCAGTGCCGGTAGGTCGCGCCGACCTCGAACTCCTCGTAGCTGCGGCCGAACTGCATGGCGCTCATCCTGCCGCAGCCGGGCGACGCCCTCGACCGGCCCGCCCGTGGGATACCTCACCCCTGGCGTGCGAGCATCGGCACGTGGACGTCCTCTGCTCCGGATACGGACTGGTCGAGTCGCCTCGCTGGCACGAGGGCCGGCTGTGGTTCGGCGACTGGACCGGTGGCCGGATCGTCGCGGTCGACGACTCCGGCGCGACCGAGGTGATGGTCGAGCACCGGTCGCTGCCGCTGTGCTTCGACTTCCTGCCCGACGGGCGACTCGTGCTCGTGTCCAACCAGGAGCGGGCGCTGCTCACGCTCGAGGCGGACGGCACGCTCGCGACGTACGCCGACCTCACCCCGATCTCCGACCTCGGCTGCAACGACATCGTCGTCGACGGCCGCGGACACGCATTCGTGAACAGTGGGCACTTCGACTTCGCCGCCGGTCCGCCACCCGGCGAGGTGCAGCCGGGGCGGGTCGGCGTCGTGACACCGGACGGCGACGCTCGCGTCGTCGCCACGGACCTCGCGTTCCCGAACGGGATGGCGGTCACCGCTGACGGCGGCACGCTGGTCGTCGCGGACTCCTACCGTCATCAGCTGGTCGGGTTCACCGTCGGCGACGACGGGGCGCTCTCCGAGCGCCGCGTCTGGGCGGATCTCGCCGACGACAACCCCGACGGCATCTGTCTCGACGCCGAGGGCGCCGCCTGGTACGCCGACGTCCCGCACCAGCACTGCGTCCGGGTCGCCGAGGGCGGCGAGGTGCTGCAGACGGTGGACCTCGACCGCGGCGGCTTCGCCTGCATGCTCGGCGGCCCCGGCACGCCGTACCTCTATGCCGTCACCGCGCACTGGCCCGGAGTGGCCGGCCTCACCACCCACACCGACTGGGACGGTCAGGTCGTGCGCGTCCCCGTGGACGTGCCCGGCGCGGGCTGGCCGGCTCGCTGAGACCGGCCGTATTCGCGCCGGATCAGCTCGGTCCGGCCTTCCGGCGGTGCATCTTCGGCGCGGCCCCTCCGTGCACCTCGGAGCCGTGCGCCTTCTCGCGCACCGGGGCGTCGCTGTCCTGCCCGTCCCGGGAGCGCGCGTTCTTGCGGTCCAGCGCCGCCCGCATCTTCGCCTTCACGTCGGCGAGGTCGTCCTGGGCTGGTGGGTCGACGGGATCCGGGCTCATGCGTCCACTTCACCACACGGCGAGAGGCCGGGTCGAGGCCGTTATCCGGCGGGCGTGGGCTCGGACATGGTCTGCGGCGGGGCAGCGGGCTCGCCGAACTGCGGCGAGGACGCCTGCGAGTAGCCCAGCCGCGCCGCGGTCTCACGCGCCGCGTCGGTGGTCGGTACGGCGACCACCGCGGTGCCGTAGGCACAGATCTCGGTCCAGGTGTCGCCCATCTCCGAGGTGTCGAAGCGCATCGCGATGACCGCGTTGGCGCCGCGGTTGCGCGCCTCCTCGATCATCCGCCCCATCACCTCGTTGCGGCTGTTGATGAGGTTGCCGGTCATCCCCTTGAGCTCGCCGCCGACCAGCGACTTGAAGCCGGCCCCCATCTGCGAGAAGGCGTTGCGCGAGCGCACGGTCAGGCCGAAGACCTCACCGCACACCTGCCGGATCTCCCACCCGGGCAGGTCGTTCGTGGTCACCACCAGCATCGAGACTCTCCTCCACCGGGCCCAGCCCGCTCGTGGCCCCCCTCGGGGCCGACCAAGAGAAGGGTAGGAGACTCGGGCAACACCCGGAGCCGGAACGCCGCGGAGGCGTATCCTGCACGCATGGCGATCAGGCGCGCGACCTCGTGGGCCGCCCTCACCGTGGCGCTCGCCTTTGCCGTGTCCGCCTGCGGGTCGGACGACAGCACCGCCACCGACCCGGCCGCCGACGGGCCGACGTCGGCCTCCACGACCCAGCCGGCCGCCACGAGTGTCGACCCGGCCAGTGGTCCGGTCCTGAAGGCGCAGGGCTTCTCGTTCCACGCGCCGAAGGGCTGGGCCGACGTCACCGACCACGCCGCGACCGGCGTCCTCCTCTCCGCGGCGCACCCGGCGGACGAGCAGCCGCTCGCGATCACGGTCACCCGCGATGCTCCGGGAGCCGCGACGGCCGCCGCGGCTCGCGCGAAGGCGAAGGCCGTCCTCCGTCAGGCCGGTGCGACCGACATCCGGGTGCTCGCGGACACCACCGTCGGGGGTCACCCCGCCGCCCACGTCGTCGGCATCCAGCACCGGACCGGCACGCACTACCAGCTCGACGTCTACTACGTCCGCACGCCGAAGGCCGGCTGGCCGCTGACCTTCGCGACCGACCAGTACACGACCAACGACCGCCGGGCCTCGATGCTCACGTCGGTCCTGGAGACCTGCCACTGGCAGAGCACCTGAGCCTCACTCCCAGGTGACCGGCAGCCCGTGCGGCGCCATCTGGCCGAGGAACTCCCGCTCGCCGTCCTCCTGCGGGGGCGAGCCGGGCCAGGTCTCCGCGACCACCCAGAACCGGTGCCGGTCCTCCGCGGTACGCCGGGTCGGCTCCGCGAACAGGTGCAGCAGCGGCATCCGGTCGGTCGCCGACCGGCCCAGGTCGGCCAGCCGCGCCGTCACCCGCTCCTGCTGGTCCCGTGGTACGTACTGCCACATGACGCTGTGCCACAGCACGGTCAGGTGCCCCTCCTCGAGCTCGAGGCGTTCGACGTACGACTCGGCCTCGACGCGCTCGACGGTCACCGGGTCTCGCCGCGCCAGCTCGATCGCCCCGGCCAGCCGCTCGTGGCGCGCGGACATGTCCGGCCACACGTAGGAGGTCAGGGTGAGCCGCCCCTCCTCGGTCGTCACGTCCACCGGACTGACGTCGCAGCCACCGCGCTGCACCACCTCGACCGGGCCCGGGTCGGCGGGCGGGGGTGAGCCCTGCCACGCGCCGACGAGCTGCACGGGGCTGTCCGGGTCGCCCCAGCCGCGCCCCGTGTCGTCGAGGTAGCGGAACCGGTCGGCGTACAGGTTGAGACCACCGCTCGCCCCGATCTCGAACAGCCGGACGGGCAGCGGGTGCCGGTCCACCGCGCGGAGCAGACCACCGAGCAGGGCCGCGGACCGCCCGACCTCGTTGGTCTGGGGCGGCTGGTCGAGCAGGCGGCGCACGTCGTCCCCACGGCGGGCGAGGAGGTCGAGGACCGCGTCGACGCCGGCGGACGACCAGCTGCCGCCGGCCGTCGGGTAGTAGGCCGCCAGCTCGTCGGCCTCGCCGGCGAGCACGAGCCGGTGGATGCTGCCGACCAGCCGCAGGGCCAGCGCCGACGGGCCCGGGTCGTCCTCGTGACCGCGCAGGACGGCCTCGGTGGGTCCGCCCGCCTCCAGGTCGTCGGCCAGCCGGCCGAGCAGCTCGGCGTACATCGGCGACCCGAGGTGCGCGCAGGCCTCCGCCTGGTCGCGGACCAGGGCGGGCTGCGAGCGGGCCGTCATGCGGGGCCGCCGGTCAGAGGGCGTAGTCCTCGAGGATCCGGCGTCCGATGATCATCCGCTGGATGTCCGCCGTGCCCTCGCCGATGAGCAGCATCGGCGCCTCGCGGTAGAGGCGCTCGATCTCGTACTCCTTGGAGAAGCCGTAGCCGCCGTGGATGCGGAAGGAGTCCTCGACGACCTGCGAGCAGTACTCCGATGCGAGGTACTTCGCCATCCCCGCCTCGAGGTCGTTGCGCTCCCCCTTGTCCTTCACCCGCGCCGCCTTGATCATCAGCGCGTGCGCGGCCTCGACCTTGGTCGCCATCTCGGCGAGCCGGAACAGCACCGCCTGGTGCTCGGCGATCTTCTTGCCGAAGGCCTCGCGCTGCTGGGCGTAGGCGACCCCCAGCTCGAACGCCCGGTTGGCGACACCGCAGCCGCGGGCCGCGACGTTCACGCGGCCGACCTCGACGCCGTCCATCATCTGGTAGAAGCCCTGCCCGGGCTTCCCCCCGAGGATCTGCTCGGCGGAGATGCGGAAGCCCTCGAAGACGAGCTCGGTCGTGTCGACCCCCTTGTAGCCCATCTTCTCGATCTTTCCCGGCACCGTGAGACCCGGCGCCACCTCGCCGAAGCCCTCCTCCTTCTCCACCAGGAACGTCGTCATGTTGCGGTAGACCGAGTCGGCGCCGCTCAGCCCGTTTCCTTGGCCGGTCTTGACCAGCACCGCCACCAGGTTGGCCGAGCCGCCGTTGGTCAGCCACATCTTCTGGCCGTCGACGACGTAGGTCCCGTCGTCGTCGGCATCGAGCACCGCCTTGGTCGTGATCGCGCTGACGTCGGAGCCGCACCCGGGCTCGCTCATCGAGAACGCGCCGCGCACCTCACCGGTGGCCATCCGCGGCAGGTACTTCCGCTTCTGCTCCTCGGTGCCGTGCTGCAGGAGCATCCAGGCCACGATGAAGTGGGTGTTGATGATCCCGCTCACACTCATCCAGCCACGGGCGATCTCCTCGACGGCCAAGGCGTAGGTGAGCAGGGACTCCCCCAGCCCGTCGTACTCCTCGGGGATCATCAGGCCGAACAGGCCCAGCTCCTTGAGGCCCTCGACGATCTCCGTGGGATACTCGTCGCGGTGCTCGAGCTCGGTGGCGACCGGCAGGATCTCGCGCTCCACGAACTGGCGCACGGCCTTGAGGATCTCGGCCTGGTCGTCGGTGAGGCCGTCGGTCTGGCAGAGGCGACCCATGGGGTACGTCCGTCCTTTCGTGCCCGTATGGTGCAGAGCGGGTGCCGCCGGTGACTCGGCGTACCCGCCGGTCAGTATCCCCAGGTACGCCGGGCGCCGTAACCGAGTGTGACTTACTCGACCCGGCCACGCGGCCCGCCCGGCCTCGGTATGATCGACGTTCGGATCAGGCGCACTCTGGAGAGGTCCAGCAGGCGCATCGTGCGGCGGAAGGTTCCACGTGGGACGGCACGCGGGCTCTCGGAGGGTCCCGTCACCAGCGGACCCCACGCCCGGCCACGGTGGCAGCCGGAAGGTCGAGACCGGCGGCCCGGCCGTGTGGCCGGCGTGGCTGACGCTCGCGGTCCTGGTGGCCAGCGTCGTCGTGCTCCTCGTCCGCCAGCAGGGCGATGCCCTGCCTCCCGCCGCCCGGGCGGCAGCCCTGGCCGACAGCAGTGACCGCGGGACCAACCCGGCCCGCGGCGCCGACCGCAGCGCACCTCGTGGCTACCACGTGACGCAGGGCGTCGCGCTCCGGCCCAAGCACCCCGCGTTCTACGCGCTCTCGCTGCGGATGGCGAGGAAGGGCTACGAGCTCCGGGCGTCGCCCAAGGGCGAGGCGACCCACTTCACGGTCAGCTCGTTCAACGTGCTCGGCGCGGGGCACACGAAGGGTCGCGGCGGATACGCCCTCGGCCCCACGCGCATGCACAGCGCGGTGGGGCTGCTGATGTCGAACGACGTCAGCGTCGCCGGGCTCCAGGAGTTCCAGGAGCCGCAGTACCGCACGTTCGAGGCCCTGGTCGGCGGCACGTACGACGCCTACCCCGGCCTCTCCCTCGGGGTGCAGCCCGTGCAGAACTCCATCATCTGGAAGCAGGACGACTGGAGCCTGGTCGAGGCGCACACCCTGTCCGTCCCCTACTTCCACGGCCACCACGTCCCGATGCCCTACGTGCTGCTCCGCAACCGGCACACCGGTCGCGAGATGTGGTTCTACAACTCGCACAACCCCGCCAACGCCCACGGTCCCGCCGCCCACTGGCGCGCCATCGCCACCTCGATGGAGGCGAGCCTGGTCCGCAACCTGACCTCCGACGGCACGCCCATGATCGTCACCGGCGACATGAACGACCGCGCCCCCTTCGCCTGCCCGTTCGCCTCGGGAACGGGGATGCACTCCGCGGACGGCGCCTACTACTCCGGTGGTTGCCGCCTCCCCCGGCACACGAACGTCGACTGGATCTTCGGGTCCAGCAGCCTCGACTTCTCCTCGTTCATCACCGACCGCAGCTCGCAGTCGCGCCGGATCAGCGACCACCCGATGGTGCGCTCCGACGTGACCGTGCCCGCCGTCGCCGACCCGCGCTGCCACAAGGCCGGGCGGTTCGGCTGGTTCTGCCCCCGCCACTGACGCGGCCCCGCTCCGGCGGCTGGCAGACTGAGCGCCGGCCAGGGACGGCGACAGGACAGGGACACGCATGGCACAGCGGGTGGTCTTCCACATCGGGCTGATGAAGTCCGGGACGACCTTCATCCAGGGCCGGCTCAACACCAACCGCGAGCGCCTCGCCGAGCAGCAGGTCCTCTTCCCCGGCCCCACGTGGAACCGGCACGTGCGCGCGGTCTCCGACCTGCTCGGGTCCGACCGCCGCAAGCCCGGGTCGTGGAACTCGCTGGTCGACGAGATCCACGCGTACGACGGCACGGCCGTGGTCTCGATGGAGTACCTCGCGCCGATCGGGCGCCCGCGGATCAAGGTGCTGCGCGACGCCTTCCCGGACAGCGAGATCCGGGTCGCCGTCACGGTGCGCGACCTCGGCCGCAGCGTGCCGGCCATGTGGCAGGAGGCGGTCAAGAACCGGCGTACCTGGACCTGGGAGGAGTACGTCCGGGCGATCCAGAAGGGCGGCGAGCCCGGGCGACGGTTCTGGCGTCAGCAGCACGCGGCCAAGATCGTGCAGCGCTGGGGCTCGGTGGTCGGCCCGGACCGGGTGTACGTCGTCACCGTGCCGCCGCCGGGAGCTGCGCCCGGCCTGCTCTGGGACCGCTTCAGCGAGGTCGCGGGCATCGGTCCGGCCGAGTGGGACGACGGTCCGCGCGCCAACGAGTCGCTCGGCGCCGCGTCCACGCTGGTGATGCGGCAGCTGAACTTCGCCACCCAGGACCTCCCGCTCCCGGCGTACAAGAAGCGCGTGAAGGCCCTGGCCAAGTACGTCATGGGCGGCCACCGCGGCGAGGAGGACCCGATCGGGTTCACGGTGCCCGACTGGCTGCGCGAGGAGTCGGCGCGGATCGTGAAGCAGGTCGAGCGCAGCGGCGCCCACGTGGTCGGGGACCTCGCCGAGCTGGTGCCCGTCGACGTCCCCGGTGTGGACCCGGCGTCGGTCGGTGACCGGGCCCAGCTCGAGGCCGCGGTCGCCGCGCTCACCGGCGTGCTGCAGCAGGTCCGTCAGGTACGCCGCACGACCTGACCCCTCGGGTCAGTCGCCTTCCCAGGCGGGCCCGCCGGGCTTCGCCGTCTGCGCGATCGTGAAGCGCACGGCCTGACCGTGCGGCTCGTACATCGCGCTGCCCATACCCATCCGACGCAGTCCCGCCTCGCTGGGCTGGTTCGGGTACGGGATGTACTTCACGCGGGTGGAGAACTTGTCCCACATCCGTGTGAAGTCCGCGATGTAGTCCTTCCACGCACCCATCCGGTCGCGGATCAGGAGGATCTCCTCGTCGCCCCGGACCCCGTCGGTGTTGTAGTTGCTCGAGCCGGTGACGACCACGTGGGTGTGGGTGCTCTTGCCGTAGTGGCCCGAGATCAAGAGCTCCTTCTGGTGCGTGTAGAGGTCGATCAGGCCGTCCTCGTTGGTGTCCTTGCCGGTGGTGTGCACCGGGAGGTAGCCGCGACCGGTCCGCGACGCGAAGGTGCTGCGGACGCTCGCGCCGGCGAACCCGTACTGCAGCTTCACGTCGCACCCCGCGGCGTACAGCTGCCGGACCTTCTGCGCGATGTAGTGGCCGCGCACGTCGTTCCAGGCGTGCATGATCACACGCACGATCGTGTGATGGACCTTGTTGCCGGTGCCGTGGGTGGCGCCGAGGCAGTGCACGTTGTCGAGGATCGAGATGATCGGGTCGTGGTGCGGACCCGGGTGCGGGAACGGCGTGGCCTCCAGGCGGAAGGTCTTGCCGACGTGCTGCACCAGCCACCCGGGGTGGGCCGGCTTGTCCTTCTTCATCTGGTGCCACACCACGAGGAACATGTGCGTCAGCTTCGGCGCGTCGTTCAGGACCCAGAGGTCGTTGTACTGGTTCATCGCCGAGTTGCCGGTCAGGTTCACCGACCCCGTCATCACGGTGTCCTCGGAGCCGCCGGTCTTGCTGAACAGGTAGAACTTCGTGTGCAGGTTCTCGCCGTGCGACCGGCAGCCGTGGTGACACTCGTAGGCGAAGCTCTTGTGCTTGCGCTTCGTGCCGAGCGCCCGGTGCAGCATCCGCTGGGCCGGTGTCACCTGGTGGTCGTTGAGCAGGACCTGGACGTGCACGCCGCGCTTCTTGGCCGCGATCAGCTTGCTGGCGACGTACTTGCGGTCGAAGGAGAACAGTGCGATCCGGATGAACGAGCCGGGCTTGGCGTGGTTGATCGCCGCGACGATGTGCTCGTGGAGCACCCACTGCTTGGCGCCGTGACGCGGCGTGTTGAACCACGCGCCCTCGGGCGGGTTCCACTTCGGCTTGTGGTGCGGCTTGTGTGGCTTGCCGCCCTTCTGGCCGGGGTCGTGGGCACGGGCATGCGCGTGCGTGCCACTTGCCGAGCGCTTGCCGGTGGTGGCCTGGCTGGGGAGGGACGACAGGGTCGTCAACACCAGCGCCGCAACCACGGCGGGGACAAGTGCGAACAGGCGCTTCAACGTGCGTCGTCCTTCCTGACCTTCGAGATCAGCCCCGTTACAAACCGAGAAACGCTAACACGCGTATGACCGACTTCCGGTCTTTTGAGCGCCGCGCGGTGCTGGCGCGTCAGGTGCCGCACCCGGGTCATCAGTTCGGCGATCACCTGGACCGCGACGTCGAGCTGTTCGGCGTCGGTCACGTCGCCGGGCTGGCGCCGGTCGCGCACGTCCTGCGGCTCGAGCAGCGAGAGGTCACCGACCACGTCGTACCCGCCGTCCCGCAGCGTCGCGACCGCGCGGCGCCCGCGGGCCTCGAGCTCGGCGAGTCGCTCGTCGGAGGGACGGAACCTCTCGCCGGAGCTGGGCATCACTGCCGGCGACGCGAGGTAGCCGCGGATCCAGTTGCCGCGGTCGGCGGCCGACCGGAAGTCGTCCATGTGGGCCGTCGTCCGACGCAGCAGCTCGGCCTCGACCAGGCCGAGGCCCTCGTTGACGTGGCTCTCGGGCATCCGCACGGGCACGTCGGCGTACCCCAGCACCGCGAGGACGCGCGTCAGCAGCTCGGTGGGGTCGGACCCGCCGGGAACCATCGGCAGGACGTGCACCCGGTCGTGGGCGACGACCGAGCCCCAGCGCTCGAGGATGTCGGCGAGGTCGAAGCTCGCCCAGCCCCACGCGTTCGCCGGGTCGTACTTCTTGTCCGACGGGTAGGTGTCGATCGGGCGCCGTCCGCCGTTGCGGACGTACTCCTGCCAGCGCGAGATCGCCAGGCCGACCATCTCGCGGGCCGTGATCACCACGTGCACCTCGGCCCCGTCCAGGGAGTCCACGGCGCGCTGGATCTGGTCGGGCGAGGCGGGGCCGAAGAACTCGTGGCTGATCAGCACGTCACCGGGCCACGCCAGGGCCTCGGTCACGAGGTCCGCCCACGGCGCTCGCACGTCGCCCGCGCGCTGCGCCAGCTTGGGGTCTCCGCACACGTCCTGCGACGCGAGGAGGTGGCGCCGCCGGTGGCGTCCGGGCAGGAGCAGGCCGGCCTCCGACAGCAGCTCCTTGTTCTCCCAGAGCGTCCGCTGGAGGTACGTCGTACCGGTCTTGGGCAGCCCGATGTGCAAGAAGACGCGTTCAGCCATCCTCAGTCCCCCTCGTGCCGCCCCGGCCTCTCAGTGTGGCTCAGTCCGCCGACCCGGGTCCCGAGCGCCACCGGAGGGGATCGCTGACGTCCGCGCGATAGCGCGCCAGGATCGCCTGCACCTGCTCGTCGTCGCGGTCGGCGACGGGCAGCAGCAGCTCCATCATCACGTCACACAGCTCGGCGAGCCGCAGGTTGACCTGCCGGCATTCCTGGATCTCCTCCTCCATCTCGGCGAGCCGCTCGCGCAACCCCACGACGTTCGAGAAGCCCTTGGTCAGGTTGCTCATTCGTCCCATGTGACCACCCATCTGCGGATCGCTGGTGTCGGTCGGTCGTCCGGTGCCTCGACCGGCTGCTCCTGGGCGTCGAGCCCGATGTCCTCCACGACCCGCCCACCGAGGGCCGTGACCTGCGACCGGAGCCGGTCGAGGTCGAGCCGCGGCACGTCCACGCTGCCCGTGCCCCCGCGTCGGGTCGCCCGGAGCTGGAGGTAGAGCCGGCCCGATCCGCGGGTCACCATCTTGGCGAAACGGAAGAGGTTCTCCCGGCCGTTGCGGTCGGTGGCCTCCACGACGTGCCGGGCGAGCACGACGCGCGGCCCGGGGGTGCGGCTGAGGGCGGCCCCGGTGACCAGGACCGAGCGCAGCTCGGTGAGGTTCATCCACTCGAACGACGCGTCGAGGTCACGCCTGGTCGCCCGCCGCTCGGCTGCCCGGAAGTCGCGGGGGAAGTAGTCCAGGCCGTGCGCCGAGACCCCGGACCGTGCCAGGAACATCACGTCGCGGCCACTGCCGCACCCGACGTCGACGGCGGTCTGCACGTCCGGCTCGCGAGCCCGCACCCACCGCACGAAGTCGCTGGGTCCGTCGGCCCGGGGCTCCGGCGCCCGATGGACCCGCTGCCAGCGCGCGTCGAGACCGACCCGGGTGCCGCGGAACCACCCCGACAGCCGGCGCTGGACCATCCGCGGCGTCTCGAACTTGTACGCCGGGTCCGGGACCCGCCAGCCCGGTCCGTACATCGCCTCGAGCAACCGCTCGGGCTCCCGCGGTGCCGGGAAGGTGCGACCGGCCAACGTCACCTCGGTGCGCGGCTCGAGCCAGTCACGCTGGAACGGATGGCCGACCTCGCCCATCAGGTAGAGCGTCCCCTCGCGCAGGAAGCCGCCGAACACGTCGAGCCCGCGCGGCGACCCGTCGGACTCCCGGACGATCACCTTGAACGCGAGCCCGCTGTAACGGGAGATCTCGAAGCCCATCCGGGTCAGCCGGCGCTGGAGCCGGAAGGACTCCATCGACGCGTCGACCGGGTGGTCGCTCTCGCTGACGTAGCCGAGGTCGGCATCGGAGTCGTGCCCGATGAAGTCACCCTGCCGGACCGCCCCCAGCAGGGTGCCGTAGGCGAGGAAGGGACGGACACCTGCCTCTTCGAGGGCGCCGACCACCGTGCCGATCGAGTCGAGCAGCGGCTCGAGGTGCGCGGCGCTGCGGCTCGTGAAGAGCCTGCTGAGCCGGTTGCTCTTGTCGAGCCCGAGCGGGTTGCCCTGAGGGTCCTCGACCCGGATCCGCCCGTCTCCGGAGCCCAGGGTCACCTCGGCCCGGTACAGCTCGTCGCCCGAGACGTGGTCGACCAGCGTGAGCGCCGTGGTGCCGTCCAGGAACCGGTGCAGCGGCGCCGGCCACCGGTAGAGCACGCCGCTCTTCGTCGCGCCTCCCGCGGACTCGGTGTCGCGACGGAGCCAGAAGGACGCGATGCGCCGGTCGTCGAAGCGGACGTCCACGGGGAAGTCGTCCGAGCCGGGCGAGCGGAGGAGGAGGCCGTCGTCGGACACGGAGACGGAGGTCAGGGTGTGACCGTCGTCCGTGGACTCCCCGTCACCGTCGGCGGCACCGTCGGCAGCGCCGTCGGACGGGGGCTGCCTCTCGCTCACGGCCGAAAGGCTACAGACCCCAACGGTGCAGCTTTCCCAAGAGCCCGGCCACCTCGGCCACGAGGTCGTCCAGGTCCTCCGAGGGCGCCTCGGGGGTGAGCCCGAGGTCCTGCGAGACCTGGGCCCGAGCGGCCAGCGCCGCGCGGCGTACGTCGGCGGGCTCCGGCGGTGCCGGCCGATCCGGAGCCTCGACGCCGTCGGGCAGCGGCAGGTCGTCGAGGGAACCGATCAGCTCGTGCCCGGCCCGGTCGATCGCCTGTCTGATCCGGTCGTTCAGGTCGCGGGCCAGCTCCGCCCCACGCCGGTCCAGGGCCGGGCGGGCCTCCGAGTCGCGGAGCGGGGCGAGGGCCTCCCGGACCATGGGCCGGATGCCCTTGCGGTAGAAGCGCGGCCGCACCTCGCTCAGGTGCACGTTGAGCCGGCGCATGAAGTCGCACGACGCATATCCGATCGAGAGGTTCTCCTGGGTCTCCTCCAGCTGCGCGTCCTCGAGGGCGGCGATGCCCGCGGCCCGGCAGAAACGCCGCCACAGCTCCTCGCGCGGCGCGTCGGGTGCGGGGACGGTGACCACGGTCGTGCGCGACACCCGTGGGTCGGACCATCGCTGGAGGATCCGGTCGACGCTCTGGGAACGCCGGAACGACTTCGCCGCGCGCGACTTGCCCGCCGACGTGCGCGGGGACGCGTCGATCCTGCGCAGGTAGGTCTCCCAGTCGTCGGTCCCGAAGTTGCGCGTGAACGTCTGCCACTGGGCCGGGATCGCCCGGAACTGGTCGCGCACCGTCAGCACCACCTCGACGTCCAGCCCGGACAGCGGCGTCAGCAGCGCGTCCAGCTGGCGTCGCTCGGCGAAGCTCAGGAACTCCATCGAGATGATCCCGACCGAGCCCTCGAAGCCGCGCGCCTCCTCGGCCAGCGAGAGCCAGCGGCCGTGGCGCTCGGCGTGGCGCGGGGCCTGGTAGAGGTCGCGGACGGCCTTCGCCTGCCGCCCGAACGTCCCACCGAGGTAACGGGCCCCGGCCGCGTCGAGGAGCGCGGCGTTCGCCATCAGGCCCGACTGCACGAAGCTGGTCCCGGACTTCATCGTGCCGATGTGGAGGACGACGCGCTTCGCCACGTGCTGTTGCCGCTCCTGTCTGCGCTCTCCGGCCTGGTCTCCGGCGTGCTCCCGGTCTGCGACACCCGCCGGCGGCCCGGGAGCGTGCCGGGTCATGGTAGCCGGGCACACAGGAGCCCTCGCGGAGGCAGCGGCGCCGCGGGGTCCGCGGTCCGCCAAGGCGACACGCAGCAGCGTTTGGTAACGATCAGGTAACGGTTCGACACCCGTCCGGCCTCGCTCCGCGACCCCGCTTAGCGTGATTCTGCTGTGGCCCGCGTGGCCAGTGTGAACTACCCGCTGCCGAGTGAAGGAACCCCCCAGTGCCTCACCGACCATCCCCGCGTCTCCTCCCTGCCCTCCCGCTCGACCGCTCCAGCCGTATCGCCCGACGTACCGCCCGACGTACCGCTCGCCGGACTACATGGCGCTCCGGCGCCGCCCTGGTGGCCGCGGCCGCGCTCCTGGCGGGGACGGCCCACCTCGGCTCTCCCGCCTCCCGGGCCGGCACCCTGCGGGGCGCCGAGCTGACGAGCGCCTCCTCGGGCCGGACGTCGGAGCCGACGGACGCGCCGCTCTCCGACCTGCCGACGAAGCTCCGCATCAGCTCGTTCAACCTGCTCGGCTACGGACACACGATCAAGCACGGCGACCACCCACGGTTCACCGACGGCATCACCCGCATGAACTGGGCGGTCAGGATCCTGCACGCGAACAACCCGCAGGTCGTCGGGTTCCAGGAGATGCAGAAGCCGCAGTACGAGCGCTTCCGCGAGCTCACCGGTGACGAGTACGGCATCTACCCCGGCAACAAGCTCACCACCGCGGCGATGGCCAACTCGATCATCTGGCAGCGCAGCCAATGGCGGAAGGTCGAGGCCGACACGGTGGAGATCCCGTACTTCCACGGCCACCTGATCCGGATGCCCTACGTCCTCCTCCAGAACCGGCAGACCGGTCGTGAGGCGTGGTTCTTCAACTCGCACAACCCCGCCGACGCGCACGGCAAGGCCCAGAAGTGGCGCAACAAGGCGGTGGCGATCGAGTCGGCGCTGTTCAACCAGCTCCAGGCGGACTACCCGACCACGCCGGTCATCAGCACCGGCGACGAGAACGACCGCGACCAGTACTTCTGCCCGATGGCCGGGGCGACCACGATGCGCGCGGCCAACGGCGGCGGTCTCGAGGACACGACCTGCGTCACCCCGGACGAGATGCGCGTCGACTGGGTGATGGGCAGCAGCCCGCTGGTGCAGTTCACGGGCTACCAAGCCCTGCACACCCAGTTGGTCCGCAAGACCACCGACCACTTCGTGATCCTGGCCGACGCGATCCTGCCCTCCGAGCCCGTCGTCGAGGCGGGGACCACGCACGTGGTGGTGCTGGCGGTCGACGGCCTCACGTCGCGGGGCCTGGAGGCCGCCGCGGCACGCGGTGACCTCCCGCACCTGCAGTCGATGATCGACACGGGCGCCTCGACGATGAACGCCCGTACCGAGGCGGAGAGCACGGCCCGGCTCGCGAACCTCGGCGGCATCCTCACCGGCCGCCCGGTGGACCCCGCTCGCGGTGGCACCGGCCTCGGCTGGCACGGACCGGCCCGCGGACCACTGGCTGCCAGCTCGGGTCACTACATCGCCAGCATGTTCGACGTCGTCCACGACCACGGGCACAGCACGGCGTTCTACTCCAGCCGCGGTGACTCCGACCTCCTCGCCTCCAGCTGGAACAAGGTCAACGGCCAGGCCGACCGGTCCGGCGTGGACGACGGCCGGGCCAAGATCGGCCGCTACGTGCGGACCGACCGGGACGCGGACACCGTCGCCGCCCTGGTCTCGCGCCTGAGCTCCAAGCCGGCGACGCTCTCCGTCGCCCAGCTCGTCCGGCCGCGGATCGCCGGTCGTAAGCACGGCTACAGCAGCGACGAGTACGCCGGCGCACTCGCCGCGACCGACCAGCTCGTCGGCCGGGTGCAGGCCGCGATCGCCGCCGACCGTCGCCTGGACGGGCACACGATGCTCGTGGTCACGGCCAACCGCGGCGGCTCCGGCAAGCACCTCCCGGCGATCACGGTGCCGGCCGTCTACCGCGTTCCGCTGCTCGTGACCGGTCCCGGTGTGCTCGCCGGTGGCGACCTCTACGCCATGAACCCGGCGTTCACCCGTCCCGGTGGGACCAACCCGGACTACGCCTCCGGCCGGCCCGTGCGCAACGCCCTGGTCGCCAACCTGGTCACCAAGATGCTCGGCCTGCCCCCGGTGCCGGGCTCGCGGCTCGGGCACGCCCAGGACCTCACCGTGCTGGCACCGCCGGTCGCCTGACCGACCCCGACCAACGGCTGGATCCGAGGCTCGTGGGGCGCGGCTCGGTGCCCGGATCGGTGTGGGTACCCCACCTATACTGACCGCGCTCGACCGAGCCGCCCTCCGCTCCACACCCGCCGCCGGACAGGACCTGACCGCCGATGCCGCATGCCGCGCCGCGCTCGCGCTGGCTGGCCGCCGCAGCGGTCGTCACCGCGGCCGGTCTCGCGGCCACGGGCTGCAGTGGCGGCGCCGACAACCCCGGCGCGCACAAGGGACCCCGCTACTCCGTCCCGACGGGCAAGCAGCCCGTCGGCGGGATCTCCGGGTCGGGACTCGGTCTGGGCGCGCCCTTGCGGGAGACGCCGTTCCACCAGCCGGTCAAGCACCCGAACCTGCTGATGATCACCGTCGACGACGCGTCGTGGAACACGATGAAGTACATGCCGCACCTGCGGCACCTGATGGCGGACCAGGGCCTGACCCTGCGCAACGGCCTGGCGCCGACCCCGATCTGCGTGCCCGCCCGGGCGTCGTTGCTGTCCGGCCAGTACGCCCACAACCACGGCGCCCTCACCATCCACGGCGAGGGCGGTGGCGTGGCGGCGTTCGACCAGCACCGCACGCTCCCCGTGTGGCTGCAGCACGCCGGCTACCGGACGATGTTCGTCGGCAAGTACCTCAACGGGTACGGCGAGCAGGACGCACCGACCTACGTCCCGCCGGGGTGGAGCAGCTGGCACGGGACCGTCGACCCCTCGACGTACAACTTCGTGAAGCCGACCGTGAACAACAACGGCTCGCTGCGCACCTACCGCCGCTACAGCACGTCGGTGATCAGTGACATCTCCAACCGGCTGCTCCACCAGAAGTCGCGGCCGGCCTCGCGGCACCACAAGCCCTGGTACATGTGGGTGAACTACGTGGCGCCCCACGTCGGCGGCCCGACCGCCGCGGACGACCCGGCGTCGGTGTACCCCCACGACCCGAGGCCCGTCTCGACGACCACGCCCTCGAAGCGCGACGCGGGGACGTTCTCGTGGCTGAAGCTGAACCGGAAGCCCGACATGTTCGAGAAGGACACCTCCGACAAGGTCATCATCCGCGCCACCCACCGGCAGTGGCCGGCGTACCGGCGCGACGAGCTCAAGATCGCCTACGACCAGCGCGTCGAGTCGCTCCAGGCCGTCGACCGCGCTCTCGCGCGCACCTTCCGCACGCTGCGGAAGACCCATCAGCTGCACCGCACGTACGTCGTGTTCACCTCCGACAACGGCTTCGTCCTCGGCGAGCACAACCTCACCGGGAAGCTCTGGTACTTCCGCGACATCAGCGGGATCCCGATGTACGTCCGGGGCCCCGGGCTCCCGCACGGCCGGGTCAGCCGGACGCCGGTGAGCAACGCAGACTGGGCGCCGACGTTCGCCTCGCTCGCGGGCGCGACGCCGACCCGGACCGTCGACGGTGTCGACGTGATGCCCTGGCTCACCTCGGGGGCTCGCGCCCGGCCGGTGCCGGTCGAGGGCTACCCGGTCAAGGGCGGAAGACGGCCGCTCTACACCGGGATCATCGACGGGCCGTGGACGTGGGTGCAGGGCCGGGCCGGACGAGGTGAGCTCTACCGCCGCACCGTCGACCCGTACCAGGACCACAACCTCGCCAAGGACCCCCGCTACCAGGACCAGAAGCGCAAGCTCCGGCAGATGACCCGGCAGTACCGCGACTGCGCGGGCACGAGCTGTCCCACCGACTTCTACCGCTAGTCGTCGCGCCGGCCCACGTCCCGCCCGACCACGTGAGGTGTCTACCCGGGATCACCTGCGACGGCCGGTACCGTGGGCGGCTGTGAGCACGACGCAGTCCGGGACGGCCAGACCCGGCCGTGTGTACGCCGCCCGACTCGTCGGCCTGCCCATCTTCGACCCCCAGGGCGACCAGGTGGGGAAGGTGCGCGACCTCGTGGTCGCGATCCGGTCGGAGACCAACCAGCCGCGCGTGCTCGGCATGGTCGCCGAGGTCTTCGGCCGTCGCCGGATCTTCGTCCCGATGACCCGCGTGACCCACATCGACAGCGGGCAGGTCTACACGACCGGCCTGCTCAACATGCGGCGGTTCGAGCAACGGCCGACCGAGACGCTCGTCATCGGTCAGCTGCTCGACCGCACCGTGACCATCGAGGAGGGACCCGGTGACACCGTGACCGGGACCGTCTACGACGTCGCGATGGAGAAGGTGCGCACCCGTGACTGGGTGCTCAGCCGGGTCGCGGTCCAGGAGCCCGGCAAGGGACTGCGCCGACGCGGCCAGACGCACGTCGTCGAGTGGCGCGACGTCGTCGGCCTGGTCGGTCGCGAGCCCACCCAGGGCGCCACGCACCTGATCGCCGCCCTCAACGAGATGCGGGCCGCCGACGCCGCCAGCGTGCTGCACGACCTGCCGCCCGAGCGCCGGGCCGCCGTCGTCGCCGCCATGGACGACGAGCGCCTGGCCGACGTCCTCGAGGAGCTGCCGGACGAGGACCAGGTCGAGATCCTCGAGCACCTCGACATCGAGCGCGCCGCGGACATCCTCGAGGAGATGACCGCCGACGACGCGGCGGACCTGATCGCGGACCTCGCGCCCGAGACCGCCGCGAAGCTGCTCGAGCTGATGGAGCCCGACGAGGCCGAGGACGTGCGCCGGCTGATGTCGTACGCCGAGGAGACGGCCGGCGCGATGATGACGCCCGAGCCGGTGATCCTGGGTCCCGACGCGACCATCGCCGACGCGCTGGCGCAGATCCGGAACGCCGAGCTGGCGCCGGCGCTGGCCTCGATGGTCTACGTGTGCCGGCAGCCGCTCGAGACGCCGACCGGGAAGCTGATCGGCGTCGCCCACTTCCAGCGCATGCTCCGCGAGCCGCCGTCGACGCTGGTCGCGGCCGCCCTCGACCAGTCCATGGACCCGCTCCATCCCGAGGCCACCATCGACGAGGTCGCGGCCCATCTCGCGACGTACAACCTGGTCGCCGCCCCGGTCGTCGACGACGACGGTCACCTGCTGGGGGCCGTCACCGTGGACGACCTGCTCGACCACATGCTCCCCGAGAACTGGCGCGACCAGCCCGTGGGTCACCCGTCGGAGGTGAGCCATGGCTGAGCGTCGCGGCCGGCTGGACACCCCCAAGGAGCAGCGCCGGCAGCTGATCCGGACGCCGACGTACGACCGCGACGCGTTCGGCGTCTTCGCCGAGCAGTTCGCGCGGTTCATGGGCACGGCGCGGTTCCTGATGTGGATGACCGTCGTCGTCATCGTCTGGGTCGCCTGGAACGTGCTGGCGCCGAAGGACCTGCGCTTCGACCACTACCCCTTCATCTTCCTGACCTTGGCCCTCAGCCTGCAGGCGTCGTACGCCGCGCCGCTGATCCTGCTCGCGCAGAACCGGCAGGAGGCGCGCGACCGGGTCGTGACCGAGCAGGACCGGCAGGCCAACGCGCGCGCTCATGCCGACATGGAGTTCCTGGCCCGCGAGGTCGCCTCGCTGCGGATGGCGGTCGGCGAGGTCGCCACCCGCGACTTCCTGCGCTCCGAGCTCCGCTCCCTGCGCGACGACCTGGTCGACGACGAGGAGAACGAGGCGGCCAGCCCCGCCTGACCAGAGCGCCGGTTGCGGACGCGCCGAGGGGTTCGTCTCCGGCTGATCGAGGGGCGGATCCCCCAGCCGGGGGGCGCCGCGATCCCCTACCCTGCGCCATGGCCACGTTCACCCTCACCTGTGTCGGAGACGACCGGCCCGGGCTGGTGTCGGCGCTCTCGGCCCCGATCAGCGCCCACGACGCCAGCTGGGAGCGCAGCCAGATGGCCCGGCTGGCCGGCAAGTTCGCCGGCGTCCTGCTGCTCGAGGTCGCCGACGACCGCGCCGAGGCGCTCGTCGCCGACCTGACCGCGCTGTCGGCGATCGGGCTCCAGGTGACGTTGGAACGCACGGACCAGCCACCCGAGCGCCCCTCCGTGCGGCTGGGGCTCGAGCTGATCGGAGCTGACCATCCCGGCATCGTCGCCGAGATCTCCTCCGCCCTCGCCGACCTCCGCATCGGGTTCGAGGAGCTCCACACCGACGTCCGTGAGGCGCCGATGGCCGGCGGCATGCTGTTCGAGGCGCAGGCGGTGCTCGAGGCGCCGCCGGGGATCGACACCGACGACCTGAGGGCGTCGCTCGAAGCGATCGCGGACGCCCTGATGGTCGAGATCAGGCTCTCCGACGTCGTGGCCGCCGACGGCGAGGGCGCCTGAGCCGGAGGCCCGGCGTCCCGGATGCCGAGGGCCGTGGGGACGGGAACTACCCTGGACGCATCATGACCACGCCCACCGTCGAGCAGCTGACCGCCGCCCTCGCCACCGTCAACGACCCCGAGATCAAGCGGCCGATCACCGAGCTCGGGATGGTCGACCACCTCGAGGTGGACGACGCCGGACGGGTCGCCGTCACGGTGCTGCTGACCGTGGCGGGCTGTCCGCTCAAGGACACCATCGACCGCGACGTACGCCGTGCCCTCGGCGGGGTCGAGGGGGTCACCGGCGTCGACCTCTCGCTCGGCACGATGACCGAGGAGCAGCGCGCGCAGCTGCAGACGAACCTGCGCGGCGGCCAGGCGCCCAAGGAGATCCCGTTCTCCCAGCCCGGCTCGCTGACCAAGGTCTTCGCGATCGCGAGCGGGAAGGGCGGCGTCGGCAAGTCGTCGGTGACCGTCAACCTCGCGCTCGCCCTGGCCAAGACCGGCCGCAGCGTCGGCATCGTCGACGCCGACATCTACGGCCACTCGATCCCGGCCATGCTGGGCATCGCCGACCATCGGCCCACCCAGGTCGAGTCGATGATCATGCCGGTCCCGACGTCGTCGGGGGTCTCGGTGATCTCGATCGGCATGCTCAAGCCCCGGCGTGACCAGGTCGTCGCGTGGCGTGGGCCGATGCTCGACCGGGCGCTCGTGCAGATGCTCGCGGACGTCTACTGGGGAGACCTCGACGTCCTCCTGCTGGACCTCCCGCCCGGCACCGGCGACATGGCGATCTCGCTGGGCCAGCACCTGCCCGGTGCGGAGATCCTCGTCGTCACCACACCGCAGGAGGCCGCGGCCGAGGTCGCCGAGCGCGCCGGGACCATGGCCTCGATGCTCCACCAGCGCGTCGTCGGCGTGATCGAGAACATGTCGTTCCTGGTCTGCCCGCACTGCGGCCCCGAGCACACGATCGAGCTGTTCGGCTCCGGCGGCGGAGCCCGGGTGGCCGCCACCTTGTCCTCGCGCTTCGGGTACGACGTACCCGTGCTCGGGCAGATCCCGCTCGAGGAGTCGCTGCGCGAGGGCGGCGACGCCGGCAAGCCGGTCGTCGACTCCGACCCCACCTCGGCCTCGGCCCAGGTGCTCACGGACATCGCCGCGGGCCTCGACGCGCGCGGACGAGGATTGGCAGGACGCCAGCTCGGGCTCACTCCGAGCGCTAAGTTCTGACTCATGTTCGGAGTGGGCCTGCCGGAGCTGGCGGTGATCGCGTTCGTCGCCGTGCTCGTGTTCGGGCCCGACAAGCTGCCGGACTTCGCCCGCCAGGCCGGCCGGGTGATCCGGTCGGTGCGCCAGTTCGCCAACCAGGCCCGGGACGAGCTGCGGACCGAGCTCGGCCCGGAGTTCGCCGATCTCGACCTGCGTGACCTCGACCCCCGCGCCATGCTCAAGAAGCACATCGCCGAGGCGATGAAGGAGATCGAGGAGGAAGAGGAGGAGGAACGCCGGAGCGCGGCGGTGCCGGTCTCGGTCACCGAGCGGCCGCCCTTCGACGTGGACGCGACCTAGCTCCGGCTCCCGACGGCCGCCAGCGAGTCCCGGGCGAGCAGGACGACCCGGCCCTCCCCCACCCTCGCCTCCACGAAGTCCGCGCCGACGCGCAGGACGTGCCCGTCGCGCACGGCCCCGTCCTCGGTGTGGAGCCGGCACTCGGCTCCGGTGTCGGCCAGCCGTCGCAGGGCCGACCCGAGCCCGAGCCGGTTCACCGGTGACCAGGCGACGTCCGGCACGGCCCGCTCCGAGGCGCCCTCGACGCCGGAGACGGCGGCCAGCCTGACGACCCAGTCCTGGGCGGCACCGTGCATCAGGCACCAGTCGGGTCCCACCCGTTGCAGCTCGCCCACCACCGGCCCGACCCCGCGCACGTCGAGCGTCACCGGGCAGCCGACCGACGCCATCAGCCGGCTCACCAGCGTGACCGACGCGTACTCCGACCGGGCGCGGTCGGCGAGCTCGCTGGCACGGTCGGCGTCGTAGAGCGCCTGCGCCTGGTGCTCGAGGTCGTCCAGGAACGCGAACAGCTGCTCGTCCCAGTCCACCGGACCACCCTGACACAGCGCGAGGGTCGCGATCCGGTCGGCCGACGCTTCTCCACAGGCCGCACCATCGGGCCTTGCGTTCGCACGCGAACCGTCGTTGACTGTCTCAAACCACAGCAAACGAAAGGTTTCGCGGTGCTGCTCGGGGACCGCGGCAGCCGGTGGCGCTGCCTGCTCGTCTGGGTGTCGGGGACGTCGACCCTCGCGGTCGTGGCGAGGCTCGCCCTCCCCCTGGCGCTGGCCTGGCGGTCCGGCCCGGGCTCGACCGGCGCGGACCCCGCTCGACCTCGCCCTCGTCGACGTGGCCGCGCTGGGTGGTCGTCGCCTGCGCCGGGTGGGCATGGCTGGCGCTCTCGGCGGTGGTCGCCGAGGCGTGGCGAGGGGTGCGGCGCGAGCGCCCGGCTCCGTGGCGGCTGCCGAGCGGCGTACGCCGGATCGTGCTGGCCGCCTGCGGCGTCGCCCTCGCCTCCACGGCCTCCGTGCCCGCGCACGCGGACGCCGGAGGCGCGGCTCGGCACCTCCACGGGGTCGCCCGCCTCTCCGGACTGCCCCTTCCCGACCGAGCCGTCGCACCCGCGCGGCATCACCCGCGTGTCCATCACCAGCCGGCTCGCACCGTGGTCGTGCGCACCGGTGACTCCCTGTGGTCGATCGCCCGACGCGAGCTGGGGCCGGGGGTGCCCGACGGCGCGGTCGTCGCGCGCTGGCGGGAGATCTACGCAGCGAACCGTGGCCGGATCGGCCCCGACCCCGACCTGATCGAGCCCGGCCAGCAGCTCCGCCTCCCACGAAAGGACCGGTCATGAACCCCGCCAGCGATCCCGCCACCCGGCGGAACCTCGATCACGACGGCGCGGACGTGATCACGCTGCTCCGGTCGCCGACCCCGGTCGCCAGCGTCCAGGGCACCCTCGCGCTCGACCTCGGCCCGCGTCTCGACGTGCCGGAGCCGGAGCTCGGGGGTCGCCCCGGCGCCGGCATGGACGTCGTGTCGGTGGACCTGGTGCGCCGGCGACGCTTCGAGCAGCACGCGGCCCGCATCGGCGCCGCCCTCGTCGAGATCGTCGGCGGCGACCGGCCGGTCTCCCAGGTCCTGCGCTGGACGACCCCCGAGGTCTACCAGGACCTCGCCCGGCGGGCACGCCTCGTGGCCGGTGCGGCCGGTCGGCGCCCCGGCAGCGGCGGCATCCAGTCCGTGCGCCCGCAGCTCATCGGCGCGCACACCAGCTTCGTCTCCGAGACCTGCGCCGAGGTCAGCCTCCACGTGCGCTACGGCCGGCGCTCCCGCGCGGTGGCCGCGAGGTTCGAGCTGATCCGCGACCGCTGGCAGGTCAGTGCCCTGGAGTTCGCGTGAGCACGCGCCGACCCCGATCCGGGCCGGGTTCCGGACCGGAGGCCGTGGGAGCGTGCGCAGGCGCGGCGGCCGCGCGACCGCGCCACCACCCACGGCGCCGTGCGGCCGACGCGCGGCCGCCAGCGACGTAGGACTCCGGTCCGGGGCCCGGCCCACACCGGGATGCGCTCAGCCGTTGATCCGTGCGGTGAGGCCGGTCGGGCCGCCCGGGGCGCCGTGGCAGCGCTTGTACTTCTTCCCCGAGCCGCACGGGCACAGCGCGTTGCGACCGACCCCGGCGAACTCGTCGTCCGCGTTGGTCACCGTCGTGCTCGGGCGAGCCGGGGGCTGACCCTGGGGCTCGCCGTCGCCGCCGAACGCCGCCGGCACCGACAGCGCCGAGTCGTCCTCGCTCGGCGCGGAGTAGGACAGGTGCTGGGGCGTGCGGTTCTGGTCGAGACCCTTGGCGGTGATGTGCGGCCGGTGGTCGTGGTGGCCGTTCCCGGCTGCCACCTCGTCGGGCTGCTCGAGCGACCTGAGCTGGCGCCGGAGGGGCTCCTCGACGTCCTCCTCGTCGACCGGCTCCTCGTCGTCGACGAGCTGGACCTCGAGGTTGAACAGGAAGCCGACCGACTCCTCCTTGATGCCGTCCATGATCGCCATGAACATGTCGAAGCCCTCGCGCTGGTACTCCACGAGCGGGTCGCGCTGGGCGTAGCCGCGCAGCCCGATGCCCTCGCGGAGGTAGTCCATCTCGTAGAGGTGCTCGCGCCACTTGCGGTCGAGCACGGACAGCACGACGCGCCGCTCGAGCTCGCGCATCACGTCCTCGCCCACCTCGGCCTCGCGACGCTCGTACGCCGCGTGCGCGTCCGCCTGCAGTGCCTCGATCAGGTCGTCGCGGTCGAGACCCTCCACACCGCCGACCTCGTCGGCCATCCGGTGCAGGTCGAGGGACAGGGGCCAGAGCTGGCGCAGCTGCGACTGCAGCCCGTCGAGGTCCCACTCCTCGGCGAAGCCCTCGGTGGCGCCCGTCACGAAGCCTTCGACGACGTCGTCGATGAACGTGCCGATCTGCTCCTGGAGGTCCGCGCCCTCGAGCACCTTGCGGCGCTCGGCGTAGATGACGTGCCGCTGGCGGTCCATGACGTCGTCGTACTTGAGGACGTTCTTCCGGGAGTCGAAGTTCTGCGCCTCGATCTGGCCCTGGGCGTTGGCGATCGCGCCGGTGACCCGCTTGTTCTCGATCGGCACGTCGTCGGGGATCTTGAGGACCTGGAGGATCCGGTCGACCCAGTCGGACTTGAACAGCCGCATCAGCTCGTCCTCGAGCGAGAGGTAGAACCGCGACTCGCCCGGGTCGCCCTGGCGGCCGGAACGACCGCGGAGCTGGTTGTCGATGCGCCGCGACTCGTGGCGCTCGGTGCCGACGACGTAGAGCCCGCCGAGCTCCTTGACCTCGTCGTGCTCGTTGGCCACCTGGGCCTTGATCCGCTCGACCGCGCCGGGCCAGGCCGCTTCGTACTCCTCCGCGGTCTCGCCGGTCGGCTCGAGGCCCTTCTTGCGCAGCTCCTCGTCGGCCAGGAACTCGACCGAGCCGCCGAGCATGATGTCGGTGCCACGACCGGCCATGTTGGTGGCGACGGTGACCGCGCCCTTGTGGCCGGCGAGCGCGACGATCTTCGCCTCGTCGGAGTGCACCTTGGCGTTGAGCACCGAGTGCGGCACACCGCGCGCGCGCAGCTTCTTCGAGAGGTGCTCGGACTTCTCGACCGACACCGTGCCGACCAGGATCGGCTGGCCCTTGGCGTTGCGCTCGGCGATGTCGTCCACGACGGCTTCGTACTTCGCCTCCTCGGTGCGGTAGACGAGGTCGGGCTGGTCCGCACGGACCATCGGGAGGTTGGTCGGGATCGGCACGACGCCGAGCTTGTAGATCTTGTCGAACTCGCTGGCCTCGGTCATCGCCGTACCGGTCATCCCGGAGAGCTTCTCGTAGAGGCGGAAGTAGTTCTGCAGGGTGACCGTCGCGAGGGTCTGGTACTCCTCGCGGACCTCCACGCCCTCCTTGGCCTCGATCGCCTGGTGGAGGCCGTCGTTGTAGCGGCGCCCGGCCAGCATGCGGCCGGTGTGCTCGTCCACGATCAGGACCTCGCCGTCCATGACGACGTACTCCTTGTCGTTGTGGAAGAGCTCCTTGGCCTTGATCGAGTTGTTCAGGAACGAGATCAGCGGGGTGTTCGCCGACTCGTAGAGGTTCTCGATGCCGAGGTGGTCCTCGACCTTGGTGATGCCCGGCTCGAGCACCGAGATCGTGCGCTTCTTCTCGTCGACCTCGTAGTCGACGTCCTTGACGAGGTTGCGGGAGACCTTGGCGAACTCGTCGTACCACCGCACCTCGTCCTGGGTCGGACCGCTGATGATCAGCGGGGTGCGGGCCTCGTCGATGAGGATCGAGTCGACCTCGTCCACGATCGCGAAGTGGTGGCCGCGCTGCACGCACTCCTCGAGCGAGCTGGCCATGTTGTCGCGGAGGTAGTCGAACCCGAGCTCGTTGTTGGTGCCGTAGGTGACGTCGCAGCTGTAGGCCTCGCGACGCTCGTCGGGCTTCATCTCCGGCAGGATCACGCCGGTGGTGAGGCCGAGGAAGTGGTGGATGCGGCCCATCCACTCCGCGTGGTACTTCGCGAGGTAGTCGTTGACGGTGACGACGTGGACGCCGTTGCCGGTCAGGGCGTTGAGGTACGCCGGAAGGGTCGCGACCAGGGTCTTGCCCTCACCGGTCTTCATCTCGGCGATGTTGCCGAGGTGGAGCGCGGCGCCGCCCATGATCTGCACGTCGTAGTGCCGCTGGCCGATGACCCGCTTGGCTGCCTCGCGGACGGTCGCGAAGGCCTCGGGCATCAGGTCGTCGAGGGTCTCGCCCTCGGCCAGCCGCTCCTTGAACTCCGCCGTCTGCGCCTGCAGCTCGGCGTCGCTCATCGCGACGAAGTCGTCCTCGATGGCGTTGACCGCACGCGAGACCGCCTCGAGCTGGCGGAGGATCTTGCCCTCGCCGATGCGGAGCAGCTTGTCGATGATGGCTGGCACGCGGGTGACTCCCCGGGTCGGACGTCGGATGAACGTCCCAACTCTACCCAGCGGACCGAACCCGGCCGATTCGTCGCCGCGCCTACTCGCGGGGCCGAGGGCGGGGCTGAGGGCTGGGCTAGGGCAGCAGCGCCGACAGCGCCGGCGCCAGGTCACCGCGCGGCTCGACGACCACGGTGTGCAGGTCGAGCCACCCCGCCAGCCGGCGCAGCTCGGCCGCCAGCTCCTCGGCGGTCTCGTCGGGCGCGCCCGGCTCGGCGTACGCCGCCTTCACCAGCAGCAGCCCGGTCTTGCGGTCGGCCTTGAGGTCGACCCGGCCCACGATCCGGTCGCCGAGCAGGAACGGCAGGACGTAGTAGCCGTGGACGCGCTTCTCGACCGGCGTGTAGATCTCGATCCGGTAGAAGAAGTCGAACAGCCACTCGGTGCGCTCTCGCTCCCAGACGACCGGGTCGAACGGGCTGAGCACCGTGCGCGCCGCCACGCGGCGGGGCACCCGGGCGTCGCGATGGAGGTACGCCGGGCGCTTGACGCCGTCGATCGTCACCGGCAGGAGCTCGCCCTCCTCGACCAGCTCGGCCACGACGGGAGCCGCCCCCGACTGGTTCTGCCCGGGCACGATGCGGAGCCGGTAGTAGTCGGCGAGGTCCGGGAGGGTGGCGACCCCGTGCGACCGGGCCGCCCTCCGGACCAGCTCCTTGACGGCGTCGTGCTCGCTCGGCACCGGCGCGTCGAGGTGCTCGGCCGGGATGACCCGCTCCGGGAGGTCGTAGCGGATCTCGAACTGGCTGTTGCGGCCGGCGATCGCGACGTCCCCGACCATGTACATGTAGTCGAGGGCGCGGCGGGTGGTCGACCAGTTCCACCCCCAGTGGTCCTTCTTCCGCGGCAGGCCGTCGTCGAGGTCACGCGCCGTCGACGCGCCGCGGTCACCGATCTCGGCGAGCAGGCTGTCGGTGAGCTCGTCGGTGACGACCGTCCCCCACCACTTGTGCTTGCCGTCGCGGTAGCGCGCCATCCGGTGGCGCATCAGCGGCCACAGCTCGACCGGCATCAGGGCCTGGACGTGCGCCCAGTACTCCACGATCCGTCGCGGCTTCGACTCGGAGGCCCGGCGGACCAGGTCGACGTCGTACGGACCCATCCGGGAGTACAGCGGCATGTAGTGGGCGCGCTGCAGGACGTTCACCGAGTCGACCTGGAGCACGCCGGTGCGGCCCAGGGTGCGGCCGAAGGTGCGCATGGTCGGCGGCGCGTGGGGCGGGTCGAGGAAGCCCTGGGCGGCGAGGGCGATCCGGCGCGCCTGCGCCCGCGACAGGGTGGACGTCGAGGCGGCGGGTGCGGGTCGCGGACGGGCGGAGGGCACGGACGCGAACCTAGCCGTCGGCACTGACACCGCCCGGACCCCGGGTCCCCAGGTATGAGCGGGGTCGTCCTGGAGGATGATTTTCCGACGACGCGGCGAATTCGGCTGGCCCGAGCAAGGATCCAGCACGGAGAATCCCGGGGTGCTTCGTCTGAGGGGGACTCGTCTGGCCGGCCGGGTGACGGCCACGGCCGCCGCGCTGGCACTCGCCGGCACCGCCGTCGTGCTGAACGGCCAGGCGTCGAGCGACGCCGCGCTGGAGGCGGCCGCCGGCTCGTCCGCGCAGCCCGGCACCACCGACAGCCTGACCATCAACATCGTCAAGGACGGCACGTTCAGCTGGAAGTTCGAGCACAAGAAGTACGCGCTCGCCGTCGGCGGGACCCTCGCGGTCCACAACGGCACCAACGTCAGGCACACCTTCACCTCCGTCGCCAAGGGCAACGACGGTCGACCCGTCTTCACCGTCACGATCGACCCGGGCGAGACCAAGAACGTCGGCGCGGCGCCGACGCTCACCGACGGCGACTACCGGTTCTTCTGCAAGATCCACCCCTCCATGCAGGGGAAGCTCGTGGTCGGCGCCGGCGGACCCCTGTCGGACGGGACGACGTTCGAGCAACCGCTCGTCCAGCCACCTCGGCTGACCGGCCCCCACCCCCGGATCGTGATGCGGAAGGCCGACGTGCGCGTGTTCCCGCACGGGCCCCGCACGTCGATGCTCACCTTCGGCGGCACCTTCCCCGGACCGACCATCGTGCGGCGGGCCGGGCGGGACACCAAGGTCACGTTCGTCAACCGGTTGCCGCGCAAGGACGGCGCGGTCACCATCCACCAGCACGGCGGGCACCAGCAGTCGAGGTTCGACGGGCAGCCCGCGAGCCACCTGATCCGGCACGGCAGACACCTGACCTACGACTACCCGCTGCGCGACGCGGGCCGCCCGCTGCCCGCCGCCCTGCGCTTCTACCACGACCACCGGATGGACCGGACCGCGCGCAACAACTGGTTCGGCCTCCAGGGGATGTTCCTCACCACCGACCCGCGCGACGCCCGGATCGGCCTGCCGCACGGGAAGTACGACATCCCGCTGGCGGTCACCGACCGGTCCTTCGACGACCACAACCAGCTCACGAACCCGTTCCGGCAGATGGCCGGCCAGACGAGCGGTGCGGCGGCCAACGACCCGTCGATGTCCGGCATGGCCAGGGCGGCCGCCCCCGGCATGGAGACGGTGGGAGACGTGGTGCTGGTCAACGGCCGCTACGCGCCGTACCAGAAGGTCCGGCCCGGTCTGTACCGGCTGCAGATCCTCAACTCGTCGCTGTTCTCCAGCTACGACTTCGCGCTGTCGAGAGGCCGGTCGTTCACACAGATCGGCACCGGGTCGGGGCTCCTCCCCCGTCCGGTGGTGCGGCACGACATCCTGCTCGGGCCGGCCCAGCGGGCCGACGTGGTCGTCGACTTCCGCGGCCTGCGAGGCAAGAACGTCGTGCTCAGGTCGATCCCGCGCACCCACGTCCCGAAGGGCGGCACCGGGACGCGTACGGCGTCCATCATGCAGTTCCGGGTGCGAGGCACGTCCGCGCGGAAGGCACATGTCCCGCGGCACCTGACCACGATCCAGCACTACCCGGTGCCGAAGCGGATCGCGATGACGTGGCGGTTCGGCATCACCCGGCACCACCACCACCGCTACTGGTCGATCAACGGCAAGCGCTTCAACCCCCGGCGGGTCGACCACCGGGTCCGGCTCGGCTCCACGGAGCGCTGGCGGCTGGTCAACACCACCAAGTTCACCCACTACGTCCACCTGCACGAGGAGCTGTGGCGCACGCTCCGACGCGACGGGAAGGTCCCGCCGCCGTGGGAGCGCGGCTACGAGGACACCTGGCGGCTCGACCCGGGCGAGAGCGTGGTCGTCGCCGCCCGGTTCACCGACTTCACCGGCAGGTTCATGGTCCACTGCCACATGCTCGACCACGAGGACGACGGCATGATGGCGACGTTCCGCGTCGTCAGGAGGCCCTAGCGGCGACCCCACGGCTTCGGTGGTCGAGCCGGGCGAGCGCCTGCGCGAGCCCGTGTCGAGACCCGAGGGCGGAACCTCCGCGCTTCGGTGGTCGAGCCGGGCGAGCGCCTGCGCGAGCCCGTGTCGAGGCCCGGGGACCTCGAGCCGGGCGAGCGCCCGCGCGAGCCCGTGTCGAGACTCGGGACGGAACCCGCGCACTTCGGTGGTCGAGCCGGGCGAGCGCCTGCGCGAGCCCGTGTCGAGACCCGGGGGCGGAACCTTCGCGCAGACGACTGGGTCTCGACGCGCGGCCACGACCTCGTCCCTCGGTCGTGCGCTTGCTCGACCTCGACCTGCCGGCGTCGTCCGCTCGTGCCTCGCGGCCGCCGCTACGGCAGGTCGACGATCTTCTCGCGGACGGCGTACAGGACCGCCTCCATCCGCGAGTGGAGCTGGAGCTTCTCCAGCAGGTTGCGCACGTGGTTCTTGACGGTGTTCTCGCTGATGAACAGCTTCTTGGCGATGTCCTTGTTGTTCAGCCCCTGGGCGACCAGCCGGAGCACCTCGAGCTCGCGCTCGGTGAGCCGGAACGTCGACACCGGGCCGCGGTCGGGCTGCGACATCTGCTTGAACTCGTCGATCAGCTTCACCGCCATCGACGGGCTGATCAGCGACTGGCCGTCGGCGACCACGCGGACGGCCTGGGCGACCTCCTCGATGGAGGAGTCCTTCAGCAGGTACCCGCTCGCGCCGCTCTTGACCGCCTCGTAGAGATCGGACTCCTCGTCGGAGACCGTGAGCATCAGGATCTTGGCGGCCGGGACGGCCTCCTTGATCGCGACGCAGGCCTCGATGCCGGAGATCTTCGGCATCCGCACGTCCAGGAGCACGACATCCGGAGCGACGCGGCTGGCCAGCTCGATGCCGGTCTGCCCGTCTCCGGCCTCCCCGACGACGTCGAGACCGGGCTCGGCGTCCATCAGCATGGTCAGGCCGCGACGGAACAGCTCCTGGTCATCGACGATGATGACGCGGATCGGTTCGGTACCAGCGCCTGGGGGGGTTGACACGCGCCTAGCATGTCATGGCCACCAGGCGATATGGGCCGAAATGGCCACATGACGCCCGGATCGCCTGACCCGTCCGGGCCATCGCGCACTGGTCAGTGCGAGCCGTTCACCTCGAGGGCGATGACCCCGTAGTCATAGCCCCGACGGCGGTAGACGACGGCGGGACGACGCGTGTCCTCGTCGACGAACAGGTAGAAGTCGTGCCCGACCAGCTCCATCTCGTAGAGCGCCTGGTCGAGGGTCATCGGGCGCGCCGCGTGCACCTTCTCGCGGACCACGGGCGGCCCGTCGCCGGTGACGGTCATCGAGGCGACCTGGCGCTCGGGAACCGCGTCGTCGTCGCCGGTCCCGGTGTCGTCCAGCGTCGGCAGCTCGCCGGTGGCGGGACGGCCGCGGTGGGCGCGCACCTTGCGGTCGTTCGCACGACGCATCTGGGCCGCCATCTTGTCGACGGCCAGGTCGAGGGCGCCCATCTTGTCGACGGCGGCGGCCTCGGCCCGGATCACCGGGCCCTTGGAGTACGCCGTGAGCTCGATGCGCACCGCTCGGTCGGACTGGCGTGGGTTGCGCTCGTTCTCGACCTCGACCTGCACCCGCATGATCCGGTGGTCGTGCTTCTCGAGCCGCCCGAGCTTGTCGGCGACATGGTCTCGGAAGCGTTCCGACAGCTCACAGTGCCGTGCGGTGACCACCACGTCCATGGATTCCTCCTGATGTGCGGTTGGCGGGTTTACGAGGTCGCGCCCTCCCGAGCCGGTGCAGCCGAGGGTCGCGGCGTGATGAACGGCGGAGTGGATGCCGGGGCGGAGCCCGTCCGGCCGACCTGGTCTTCGTCCCCACACCCGCCTGCTGAGGGGTTCGCAGCTTGGCTGCCACTACTGCCCTTCTCCCGCAGGTCCTCGTGTCTGACGAGGGCTGCGAGGCAGGACTTACGACTAAGCCGCACCGTGCTCGACGCGCCACCGGTGACGGCGCGCGCCTTACGTGGGCCGTTTCGCCTGCGACTGGCATCGGCTTGTCGTCCCTGCCTCCCGGGCATCCCGGGCGCCTGGACGACGCAACCACGGACCCGGACGGACTCCATGAACCGACGCTATCCGGTGGCCGGTCATCGGGGAACCGGAATCCGGGGGTTGGCTCAGCCGGCGGCGGCTCGGGGCGGCGTACGGCGCAGGGTGGCGGCCACGGCGACGGCGGCGAGCGGGGGGAGCCCCACCGCCCGCAGCGCTCGCTGGGCCTCGGCGGCGGTGGCACCGGTGGTGAGGACGTCGTCGCAGACCACCACGTGCACGGGACGCCCGGTGCGCGCGAGCCGCCGGAGCACCGGGGCGTGGACCCGGAAGGCGCCGGCCAGGTTGAGCATGCGACCCACCGCGTCGAGCCCGGACTGGTCGGCCAGGCCGGGGCGGGTGCGGAGCAACGGCACGCACGTGGCCGGCCTCCCGTCCGCGCTGAGCCGGGCGGCGGCCACCCGGACCAGGGCGGGCGTCGGCGCGTGGCCCCGCTGCCGCACGGTGCTCGGTCGTGACGGCACCGGGACGAGCAGCACGTGGGCCGTGGCGTCGGCGGGCAGCAGGTCATCGAGCGCCGCGGCGACTGCGGCCGCCAGCAGCTCGCCGAGCGGGCGCGCCAGACCGAGCAGCCGGTGCTCCTTGTGGCCGAGGATCATCGCGCGGACGGTCCCGTCGTACGACGTCGCCGCCCACGGGTCGGTCAGTCCGGGTGGGCGTGGCGTCGGCCAGGCGGGGGCCGGGTGGGGATCGAGCGCATCGGCGCAGGCTCGGCAGAGGAGACGGCCGGGGCGCGCACAGCCGACGCACGTGCTGCCCAGCAGCAGGTCGCGGGCGGCATCGAGCACGAGCGCAGCCGACCACCGCGGGCGAGCACCGGCAAGCGGCCGCCGGGCCGGTTGTGGATCACCCCGCGTAGGTGATGTGACGCAAGCCGTTGATCGTGATCGGACGGTTCGGCTCCGCGGGGGAGATCTCCGTCAGACCGGACTCGGTGACGGCGTACGGCGGTTGCGGCGGCTGGCCGGCCGGCGACGTCACCAGGTAGCGCGCCTTCCCCTCGATCGTGGTCGGGGAGACCTCCCCCGGACGGGTCGACCCGTCCACGTTGAGGATGCGCACCTCGGACCTCGCCGGGGAGACCTGGTCGAGCACCAGGAGCGTCGTCGGCGTGGTCCAGCCGATGTCGCGGATCCGCCGGGTGCCCGGTGCCTTCCAGGGGATCCGCCGGGCCCGGGACGCCCCGGTGGCGTGACCCTCGGCGTCGTAGCGCAGGCGGCTCACGACCAGACGGTCCCGGTCGGCACCGCGCAGCACCGCGACGAAGCGCGAGCCGTCCCGCGAGACCGTGAAGCTCCGGACGGACCGCCCGCTGACCCCCCGGATGTGGACCTCACGGCGTCGGGTGCCGACGACGTAGCCCACGGAGGCGCCGTGCGGACCGTTCTGCACCTCCCACAGCCGGTCGTCGGCGTCCCAGGCGGGCCGCAACAGACCGGGTCCGGTCTGGACGGTGACCGGCTCGCTGTCCCCGAGGACCGGCGCGACCCGCAACGAGCCTTCCCCGACCGCCGCGACGGAGTCGCCGCCGAGGCTGACCGCGAACGCGCCGATGCCGAGGTCGTGGGTGCCGAACGGTCCCATCACCTTGGTCAGGTCGGTCACCGGACCCGACACCAGCCGGCCCCGCCGCAGGGCGTACGTGACCAGGGTGGCCTTCGCCCAGGCGGGGTCGTAGCGGTCGAACTCAGCGGCCCTGACCGGGATCCGCGACAGTCCCTCGGCGTCGGTGATCTCCCGACCGGCGACGCTGAGCGTGAACGCCGTGATCGACGGGTCCTGGCGCAGGGTCCAGGCCAGCTGCGCCAGCATCAGCTTGGTCGTCTTCGGCGGCAGGGGGCCGGGGTTCGCCGCGTTGAGACTGACCTCGGCGACGTTCCGATCGACCGCGACCGAGAGCTGCACGGCCAGGCCCCGTGGGAAGAAGGACTGCTCCACACCGCGGAGCGAACGATCCGGCCCCTGCAGCAGCCCCTTGACCAGGGAGGAAGCGAGCTGTGAACCCTGCGGCACGTGGACCGGCTCGGGCACCAGGACCCGGCCCGTCGGGTCGAAGTAGTAGAGGGACGTGTCCTGCGAGGTGTCCTGGGACGTGAAGTTCTCCTCGTAGAAGCCGCGCTGCAGGATCAGGGCGTCGGGGGGATCGGCGATCCGCCACTCGCCGTCCTCTTGGACCATCGAGAAGCTGAGCCGCGAGGCCGCGGCGGAGATGCCGCCCTGCCAGGAGCCGCTCGACGCGATCCGGTCGACGTCGTGGAGCCTGACCTCCACGTCGCCCTCACCTTGAGGCAGGCTGTGCGAGCCGTAGACCAGGACCTGGCTCGGCTGCCACCGCTGCTGCGCGTCCCTGCTCAGGTAGGCCCGGGCCGGAGGCAGCTGCAGCGGCGTCGCCTCCATCGCCTCGAGGAACCCGTCCACGATCGCGGCCGGCGTGGCGCCTCGAGCCGGAGGCGGTGGCTTGTTGAACGGCTGCTGCGTCGGTTGCACCTCGCCACGAGGCCGCGCCTCCACCACGGCACCGTGGTCGGGGACCTGGACGCACGAGGTCAGGGCCGCGGCCACACCGATCGCCAGGAGGGCGCGGAGAACGCGACGCGACGTCATGCCACCACCTCCGCGGCGTCGTCCGGCACCAACGGGAGCGGGCTGTGCCGCAGCGGCTGCCCGGCGTACCTGGGAAGCGTGAGGCGGAACTGGGCGCCCTCGTCCGGCTTGCCCCAGGCCTGCAGCCAACCGCCGTGGAGGTGCGTGTCCTCCAGGGAGATGGCCAGGCCGAGACCGGTGCCGCCACTCGTGCGGGCCCGCGCCGGGTCGGCGCGCCAGAACCGGTTGAACACCATGGCCGACTCGCCGACGGCCAGGCCGACGCCGTGGTCGCGCACGGCGACCGCGGCCGCCTGCTCGTCGGCGGCCACGGTGACCACGATCTGCTTGCTCTCGGCGTGGTCGATGGCATTGGTGACGAGGTTGCGCAGGATCCGCTCCAGCCGGCGTACGTCGGCCTCGGCGACGCACGGTGCCTCCGGGGCCCGGACGGTGATGCTGGTCCCCCGCTGCTCCGCCAGCGCCCGCGTGCTGTCGACGACCCGGCGCACGACGTCGGTGAGGTTGACGTCGTCGAGGTCGAGCACGGCGGCGCCGGCGTCGAAGCGGCTGATCTCGAGCAGGTCGACGAGCAGCGTCTCGAATCGGTCCAGCTCGCCCTGGAGCAGCTCGGCCGACCGGGCGGTCTGGGGGTCGAAGTCGCCGCGGGCGTCGTGCAGCACCGAGCCCGCGAGCCGGACGGTCGTCAGCGGGGTGCGCAGCTCGTGGGAGACGTCGGACACGAACCTGCGCTGGACCCGGCTGAGCTCCTCCAGCTGCCGGATCTGGCGCTGGAGGTTGGTCGCCATCTGGTTGAAGGACGTGGCCAGTCGGGCCAGGTCGTCCTCGCCCCGGACCCGGAGCCGCTCCTGCAGCTGCCCGGCCGCCAGTCGCTCCGCCACCCGCCGGGCCAGCCGGATCGGGGTCACGATCTGCCGCGTCAGCAGCCAGGTGAGCGCCGCGATCAGCGCGAGAAGCAGGACACCGGCGGTCAACAGTGCCCGGGTCACCAGGCTCAGGGTGTCCTGGGCGTCGTTCAGCGGGAAGAGGTAGTAGAGCGTGCGTACCGTGTCGTCGGCGGGGATCCTCACCTTGGACCCGACCACGATGCCCGGCGACGGCGTTCCGGCACCCTTCCCGTCGAACCGGATCGTGGTGTAGGTCCACGCCTCCTTGTTCGAGGCGTCGAAGTGACGCACGAGCGAGGCCGGGACGCTGCGGAGGTCCACGTCCTCGGAGCCTCGTGTGCCGCGGTCGCTCAGCGGCGTCCCCCGTGGGGCGTTCTCCGCCATCACGACCGTGAAGCCCCGGACCTGGCCACTGTCGTCGATCGACTTCAACAGCTCGGCCGCCTGCTCCGCCGCGTTGGTCTCGTTCCCGGGAACCGCCTCCAGCGAGTTGGCGGCCTGCTGGTTCTCGTTGCCCACCTCGGTCAGCACGGTGTCGACCCGGCGGTCCAGCAGCCCCTGCTCCACCTGGCGGAGCAGGAACCAGCCGACCGCGGTCACCACGATCGCGGAGAGCAGCACGGTGCTGACGACGACGCGCGCCTGGATGGACCGGCGCCAGAAGGTCAGCCCCCGACGCAGGGCCTCGGGAACGGTGCGGGCCACCATCTCAGCTCACCGCGACTCACCGGCACTCATTGCTGTCCGGAGCTGCCGGCCTTGTACCCGACGCCGCGGACGGTGAGCACGATCTCGGGGTTCTCCGGGTCGGTCTCGACCTTGGACCGCAGACGCTGCACGTGCACGTTGACCAGCCGCGTGTCGGCGGCGTGGCGGTAGCCCCAGACCTGCTCCAGCAGAACCTCGCGGGTGAACACCTGCCAGGGCTTCCGGGCCAGGCAGACCAGCAGGTCGAACTCCAGCGGGGTCAGGCTCACCGGCTCGCCGTCGCGGGTGACCGCGTGGCCGGCCACGTCGATCGTCAGCGGACCGATCGTCAGCGAGTCCGCGCCGGGCACCTCGTTCCGGCGTACGCGCGCGCGGATGCGGGCGACCAGCTCCTTGGGCTTGAACGGCTTCACGACGTAGTCGTCGGCTCCCGACTCGAGCCCGACCACGACGTCGACGGTGTCGCCCTTCGCGGTCAGCATCACGATCGGGACGCCGGACTCGGCGCGGATCTCCTTGCACACGTCGATGCCGCCCTTGCCGGGCAGCATCAGGTCGAGCAGGACGACGTCAGGCCGGTAGCTGTGGAAGGCGTCCATCGCCTCGTCCCCGCGCTCGACGACCTGGGAGTCGAAGCCCTCCTGACGCAGGACGATCGAGAGCATCTCGGACAGAGACGCGTCGTCGTCGACGACCAGCACGCGTGCGCGGGAGTCCTCGGCCTGGGTCACGCTGTTCATCCTGCCATTCGAGACGCCGAAATCCCGACGTACGGGGTCCAAGGAGATCGGGCACCGTCACCGGGTCTCGACGCGCTCGTGCGACTTCGCTCCTCAGTCGCGCCGCTTGCTCGACCTGGTCGAGCCCACGCCGTGCCCTCGTTCCTCGGGCACGACTGCTCGCCTCATCAGTAGCGGTACTGCTCGGACTTGTACGGCCCCTCGACCGCCACACCGAGGTACGACGCCTGGGAGTCGGTCAGCGTCGTCAGCCTCACGCCGAGGGCGTCCAGGTGGAGCCGGGCGACCTCCTCGTCGAGGTGCTTGGGCAGCACGTAGACGCCGACCGGGTAGGCCTCGGGCTTGGTGAACAGCTCGAGCTGCGCGAGCACCTGGTTGGTGAAGGAGTTCGACATCACGAAGCTGGGGTGGCCGGTCGCGTTGCCGAGGTTCATCAGCCGGCCCTCGGACAGCACGATGATCGAGTGCGCCGGGCGGTCCGCGGTCTCCGGGAAGGTCCAGACGTCGACCTGCGGCTTGACGTTCTTGCGCTCGACGCCGGGGAAGGTCTCGAGGCCGGCCATGTCGATCTCGTTGTCGAAGTGGCCGATGTTGCCGACGATCGCCTGGTGCTTCATCCGCGACATCTGGTCGACCGAGACGACGTCGCGGTTGCCGGTCGCGGTGATCACGATGTCGGCCTCGCCGAGCACGTCCTCGAGGGTCGCGACCTGGTAGCCGTCCATGGCCGCCTGCAGCGCGCAGATCGGGTCGACCTCGGTGACGACCACGCGGGCGCCCTGGCCACGCAGGCTCTCGGCGCAGCCCTTGCCGACGTCGCCGTACCCGCAGACGACGGCGACCTTGCCGCCGATCAGGACGTCGGTCGCGCGGTTGATGCCGTCGATCAGGGAGTGCCGGCAGCCGTACTTGTTGTCGAACTTGGACTTGGTGACCGAGTCGTTGACGTTGATGGCCGGGAAGAGCAGCGAGCCTTCCTTCATCATGTCGTAGAGCCGGTGGACACCCGTCGTGGTCTCCTCGGTGACGCCACGGATCTCGGCGGCGATCTGCGTCCAGCGGTCGGTGCTCTCGGCGAGCGAGGCCTGCAGGACGTCGAAGATGACCTTCTGCTCGTGGCTCGCGGCGGTCGCCGGGTCGGGCGCCTCGCCCTTCTTCTCGGCCTCGACACCGAGGTGGACGAGCATCGTGGCGTCACCGCCGTCGTCCAGGATCATGTTGGCCTTCTGGCCCTCCGGCCAGCTCAGGATCTGCTGGGTGCACCACCAGTACTCCTCCAGGGTCTCGCCCTTCCAGGCGAACACCGGCACGCCCTGCGGGTCGTCGGCCGTGCCGTTCGGGCCGACGACGACGGCCGCGGCCGCGTGGTCCTGGGTCGAGAAGATGTTGCAGGAGGCCCACCGCACCTCGGCGCCGAGCGCGACCAGGGTCTCGATGAGGACCGCGGTCTGGATGGTCATGTGCAGCGAGCCGGCGATCTTGGCGCCGGCGAGCGGCTTGGTGTCGCCGTAGCGCTCGCGCATCGCCATCAGCCCGGGCATCTCGTGCTCGGCGAGGGTGATCTCGGTCCGGCCGAAGTCGGCCAGGCTCAGGTCGGCCACCTTGAAGTCCATGTGCTGCTGCCTCCTGCTCTGCCGGCCGCTGGAGTGCGGCCGCCCCTCCTGGAAGGTTAGGACTCGGAGGCGCCGACGGCAGAATCCTCGACGCCGTCCTCACCCCGATCACGGGCGTCCGGCAGCCACCGCACCACCGCCAGCGCGACGAGCACGGCCGGCAGTCCCAGCAGCGCGACCAGCGCGGGGAAGCCGAGGAAGCGCGACCCGACCGCGAAGCAGGCGAACAGCCCGATCGCACTGAGGTCCTCGAGCACGCCGAGCACGCTGGTCACCGTCGCCCTGGCCGGGCCGGTGATGCTGTCCTGCAGCCGGGTCTCCCCGACCAGCATCGCGTTGTTGGCCAGGCCGTAGCCGACGGCGATCGCGACGAACCCGGCGTACGGCGTGACGAGGGCGCCGAGCGAGATCAGGCCGGCACCGACCGCGAGCATGGCGCCCACGACGCGTCCGTCGACGCGGGACGTGCGGCCGACCAGAGCGGTGCCGATCGCCTGCCCGACGACGGTGACCCCGATCAGCACCGGCACCACGGTCGTCGAGACGTCGTGGTCCCGGGCGACCAGCGGGAAGTACTCGTCGTACGTCGTCATCGCCACCATCGCGGAGGCGAGGAGCAGGATCCGCCGGACGTCCGGGTGGTGACGCGACTCGGCGAGACCGGCGCGGAGCATCGTCACGTAGCGCGAGGTCGCGTGCTCGGTGGCCGCGACGGCTCCTTCGTCATGAGGGGCGTGGCGGGCGCGGTGGGACACGGGCAGGGTGGCGGCGAGCACGCCCTGCGCACCGGCGATCGCGACGGACGCCCACCCGACCAGCGCATAGCCGCCGAGGTGGAAGAGCCCGGCCGCGGCCACCGTCGCCGTCAGGTTGGCGACCAGGGCCGTGGACTGCGCCCACCCGATCAGGGCGGCGTACCGGCCCCGCGCGCCACGCTCGACCAGCTCGTCGTACACCAGCGACTCGAAGGTGCCCGACATCAGCGCGCTCGAGAAGCCCCAGCACACGAAGCCGAGCGCGAACCCGGCGAACGTCTGCCAGACCATCCACGTCGCGAACCCCGCGCCGTAGACGACGGCCGAGAGGACGAGGAGCCGGCGGCGGTCGAAGGTGTCCGCCCAGGCTCCCGACGGCACCTCGCACAGGAAGGACGTCAGCGCCCAGATGATGAAGAGCAGCGAGATCTCGCCGCTGTCGACACCGCGGTCGGCGAACAGCAGCGCGTAGACGCTGTAGAGCGGGACCAGGTCCCGGGAGGCGTGGTAGGCGAGCACCCGCGGGACGAACCCGTCGCGGCGGTCACCCACCACCCGGACTCATATGTGGCCGGAGAAGTGACGCATGGAGGCAGGCTAGACCCGAGGTCCGGTGCGAGCCAGCGACTACCGGTGCAGGGCGGGCAACAGGTCGGCCCCGTGGCGGTACGCCGGCGACCTGCCCACGCCGACACCGAGCAGGCACGCGCGGCCGCTCCTCGCGTCGACGGTGATGCCGACGAGCGTCACCGGACCCGCGTGACCTCCGGGTGTGCCGCCCGTCGTGATGTGGGGGAACCGGCCGATCAACCGGATCTTGACGACCTCGCCGGAGTGGCACGCCCCGGCGAGGTTCGGTTGCGTGACCCGGCCCGGCTTCAGCACCGCGGTGGCGCTGGTGATCCTCGACGGCTTCTGCCGGTCGATCTGCTGCTGCGCGACGCGCACCGCGGCGGCGTACTGCCGGTCGGTCAGCGGCCCGTGCACCGCGGCGGGCTCGTGCCGCGCGTGTGCCTGCATCATCTCCGCGCCACTGATGCCGGCCGACGCCATCAGCACGCCGGCCACGCCGAAGACCGACGCCGTCCTGATCCCCCGTGTCATGCACACCCCCGTGCGTCCCCCGAGTACAGACGCACGGTAGACCCGAACCCGCCCGAACGGAACCGCCGGACACGGGTGGAGGGTCAGGCCCGGTCGATGTCGGGCTCGAGGTAGATGACGCGCGCGATGGGCTCGGCGTCCCGGATGGACGCCTCGGCCGCGTCGATGGAGCGGGCCACCTCGACGGCCGTGTGGGTGGCGGGGACGGTCACCTTCGCGGCGACCAGCAGCTCGTCGGGACCCAGGTGCATCGTCTTCAGGTGCACGACCCGCTCGATGCCGTCGGCGCCCTCGAGCGCGGCGACGATCCGAGCCTCGCTCGCGGACGACGCCGCCTCGCCGAGGAGCAGGCTCTTGGTCTCGATCCCGAGCACCACCGCGACCGAGACGAGCAGCAGCCCGATCAGCGCGGTCCCGGTCACGTCGAACCACAGGTTGTCGGTCATCAGCGCGAGCCCGACGCCCAGCAGTGCGAACACCAGACCACACAGTGCGGCGAGGTCCTCGAGCAGGATCACCGGGAGCTCCGGCTCCTTGGCGCGACGGACGAACTCGACGTACGTCGCGTCCCCCTTCACGTGCCCGGTCTCGCGGATGGCGGTCCGGAACGAGAACCCCTCCATCACGATCGCCGCGACCAGGACCACGATCGGCACCCAGGCCCACCTGCTGTCGAGCAGCGAGTCGTCCGGATGACCGTGGGTGGCGTGGAGCTCGTGGGCCTTGTGGTAGGCCTCGTACAGCGCGAACAGGCCACCGACGCTGAACAGCACGATCGAGACCAGGAACGCGTAGACGTAGCGCTCGCGCCCGTACCCGAACGGGTGCTCGGCGGTCGGTCGGCGGCGGGCGCGGCGCCCGCCGAGCAGCAGCAGTCCCTGGTTGCCGGCGTCGGCGACCGAGTGGATCGCCTCGGCCAGCATCGAGGACGCACCGGTCAGCAGGAACGCCAGGAACTTCGTGACCGCGATGCCGGTGTTCGCGAGCAGCGCCGCCACGACCGCCCGGGTGCTGCCTTCGGTGGACATGCGCGGAAGGCTATCGACCGGGGAGCGGGGAGCTCAGTCGTCGACGAGCCCGAGCCGGAGGTACGCCGCGGCGTAGCGGCCGCTGAGCACCAGCGAGGCGTAGCGGGCGATCTCGGTGTCGGCCTCCGTGGTCAGCGTCTCGACGCGAACGCCGTGCTCGGCGGCCGCCGCCTGGAGCCGGCCCCGGTCCTCGCGCACGACCGGGTCGTCGGCACCGTCGTCGAAGACCAGCAGCAAGGGCCGCGGCTCTCCCCCGTCACCGGCGAACGGGTCGTCGAAGACGTCACGCGGTCGCGCGGCCTCGATCAGGGGCAGGAGGTGCTCGGCGTCGCCGGCGATCGCGGAGCGGCCGGACGCCCGCCGGATCGTCTCCGACACCCGGCGGGCCGCGCGGGCGGCGAGGCTCGAGCCGCCCCACACGATCGGGTTGGTGTCCGCGAGCGCGATCGCGAGCATCTTGCCGGGGTTGACCGCGAGGTCGCGGTGCGGCGAGCAGGCGATCGCGACCTCGTCCAGGGCCGTCGCCACGTCGCCGTGGTCGGCGCGCGGACCGAGGCCGACCTGGTCGAGGTACTCCAGCACGACCACCGCGGTGGCCAGCTGGTCGCGGGTCACCGTCGGCACGATCGTCGACCAGCGGCCCTCCGCGTGCTCGGCCACCAACGACCCGGCGGGACAGGCCACGACGACCTGACAGCCACGCCGCACGGCCTCGGCCACGGCCGCGGCCGTGCCGCGGTCGGAGCCGTCGGGTGCGAGCACCACCACCAGGTCGAGCCCACCGGCCCACCCCGGCAGGGCAGGTCCGGGCCAGGCGACGAACGGCACCGGGCACCACGGCTCGAGCACGGCGCGCAGCAACCGCGAGTCGGGACCCGCGGCCACGATCGCCCGCGGGGAGTCCGCGCCTCGCGCCGTCGCCACCGCGGCCGCCACGCCCTCCGCGGCCTCGGCCGCCTCCCGGCGTACCCGCGCTCCGGACTCGGCCAGCTCACGCAGGCGGACGTCGGCCGACTGCAGTGCGGCCTCGTCGTCCAGCCGGGACTCGTCGAACCAGGTGGCCATGGGAGCTCAGCCGGGACGGCGGGCTTCGTCGACGAGCAGCACCGGGATGTCGTCGCGCACGGGGTAGGCCAGGCCGCAGCTCTGGCAGACCAGCTCCTCCCCCACCGGCTCGAGGAGCCCGTGGTCCTCGGGGCAGCGGATGATCTCCATCAGCTTGGGATCGAGGTTCATGCGGGTTCACTCCTGATCAGGGCGAGGACGTCGTCGCGGATGCGGGTCATGGTCTGCTCGTCGACGCCTTCCACGTTGAGGCGCAGCAGCGGCTCGGTGTTGGACGGCCGGACGTTGAACCACCAGTCGTCGGTGGTCACGGTGAGGCCGTCGAGGTGGTCGAGCGTCACGCTCGGTGTGCCGGCGTACGCCGCCTCCACGGCGGCGAGCGTGGCGGCCGGGTCCGCGACCTCGGAGTTGATCTCGCCGCTGAGCCGGTAGCGCTGGTAGTCGTCCAGCAGCTCGGACGCGGGCCGGTCGCTCTCGGCCAGGGCGGCCAGGGTGTGCAGAGCGGCCAGCATCCCGGAGTCGGCGCGCCAGAAGTCGCGGAAGTAGAAGTGCCCGCTGTGCTCGCCGCCGAAGATCGCGCCGGACTCGGCCATGGTCGCCTTGATGAACGAGTGCCCGACCCTCGTGCGGACGGGCGTGCCGCCGCGCGCGGTCACCAGCTCGGGCACGAAGCGACTCGTGATCAGGTTGTGGATCACCGTCGCCCCGGGCTCCTTGGCCAGCTCACGAGCCGCGATCAACGCGGTCAGGGTGGACGGCGAGACGGCGCGGCCGAGCTCGTCGACGACGAAGCACCGGTCGGCGTCGCCGTCGAAGGCGAGCCCGACGTCGGCGTTCTCGGCCACGACGCGCTTCTGGAGGTCGACGAGGTTCTCCGGCTCGATCGGGTTGGCCTCGTGGTTCGGGAAGGTCCCGTCGAGCTCGAAGTACATCGGGACCAGCTCGACACCCGACGCGTCACCGAGCCCGATCCGTTCGAAGACCGCCGGTGCGGTCAGGCCCGCCATGCCGTTCCCCGCGTCGACGACGACGCGGAGCCGTCGCCCGGTGACCGGCGCGAGCGAGAGCAGGTGCGCGGCATAGGCCTCGAGGACGTCCCGCTGCGAGATCGTGCCCGGGCGCTCCGAGGCGACCACCGGCCGCGACACCGCGTCGCGGATCTCCAGCAGCCCGGTGTCGGCGCCGACCGGGCGGGCACCGGCGCGGCACAGCTTGATGCCGTTGTACTGCGCCGGGTTGTGGCTCGCGGTGAACATCGCGCCGGGATGGCCGAGGTCGCCCGACGCGAAGTAGAGCTCGTCGGTCGAGGCCAGCCCGATCATCACCACGTCGGCTCCCGCGTCGGCGGCACCCGCCGCGAACGCCGCGGCGAGACCCGGAGAGCTGGGCCGCATGTCGTACCCGACGACGACGGTCGACGCCTCGCACACGGCGACGAAGGCCGCACCCGTACGCCGGGCGAGCTCGTCGTCGAGCTGGTCCGGAACCGTGCCCCGCACGTCGTACGCCTTGAAGACGGCGCGCGTGTTCGCAGGGTCGGTCGTGGGCACGACACGGAGCCTAACGATGCCGGGCCGCGGCGATCCGGCTCACTCGGAGGTGAGCACGCGCAGATGTCCACGTCGACCGGTCTCGCGGCCGGCGCCGGTCGGCACCGCGTGCGGCGACCGGGTCGCCTGCACGACGGGTCGGCCGGCCTCGCGCACGGCGTCGGCGAGCGCCAGCAGGTCGTCGGTCGACGGCGGGAGCGTGCTCGGGTCCGGCGCGAGCCGGAGCACCTCCCACCCGCGCGGGGCCGAGAGCCGCTCGCCGTGGAGGTCGCACAGGTCGTAGGAGTGCGGCTCGGCGTACGTCGCCAGCGGGCCCACCACGGCCGTCTGGTCGGCGTACACGTAGGTGAGGGTGGTGACCGCCGGGCGGTCGCACGCAGTACGCGAACAGCGCCGGGCGGGAGTCACGGGCCGACGGTACCGCCGGCTCCCGGGATCCCGGCTGAGGCACGCGGGTCGACTAACCTCGGGCGCGTGAGCTCGCCGGCGCCCACCCCGCCCAGCACCGAAGGCCGCCCCCGGCGCCGCAGCCGGGACCGCCGCGGTCGCGGGATGCGCGGGCCGGCCATCACCCCGTCGCTCCCGGGGCGCCCGGAGCTGCCGACCCCGGGCGAGCGCTTCGACGAGCTGGTGCTCGACACGGTGCGTGACATCGACGCGCGGTGGCAGGACCGGCTCGGCCTGGTGGAGTACGCCGTCGAGGACACGCCGCAGCTGCCCGACGACTGGTCCGGTGAGACCGTGCCGCTCGCCTCGCTGGTCCGCGGCCACGGTGCGGAGCCGAGCCGGCTCGTGGTGTTCCGGCGGCCGATCGAGCATCGCTGCGAGACGCGCGCCGACCTCGAGGCGATGGTGCTGACCGTGCTGGTCGAGCAGATCGCGGAGCTGCTCGGCATCGACGCCGAGGACGTCGACCCGCGCTACCCGCGCGACGACTGAGGGCTCGGCGAGCAGGTTGCCTTGCGGCCGTGCCGCCGCGGCCCCGCCGCGTCACCGCGTCGAGCAGGTCGCCTTGCCCGCAAGCGGGCGGCGGCGCTCCTTGCGGCCGTGCCGCCGCGGCTCCGCGTCGAGCAGGTCGCCTTGCCCGCAAGCGGGCGGCGGCGCTCCTTGCGGCCGTGCCGCCGCGGCTCCGCCGCGTCGGCACGTCCTCAGTCGGGCCCGATGTGCGGGACCAGGCCCTCGGTGAGCAGCTCGTGCAGCGGCACGACCGAGGCGCCGTCGCCGGTGAGCACGACCGCGGCGCGGACCAGGGTGGTCTCGGGCTTCACGCGCAGGAACGCCGTGCCCTTCGGCAGCGGCACGGCCACCGTGTGACCCTGCTGCTGGCCGGTCCGCTGGTCCATCAGCTGCTTCCCCGACGCGTCGTACGCCGTGACGGTGGCGGCGCCGGCGGCGTCGGCGGAGACGTACAGCGTCGCCGTCACCGGCGTCGTGCCCTTCCCGGTGGCGACCGGCAGCAGCGTGGCGGCCTCGGTGCGGACCGCGGCATCGGGCACCGTCAGCGCCTCGTCCGTGCCGAGGTCGGTGAGCAGGGACGCGAGGACCGGGGCGTCCGCGGTGACCTGGATCCCGATCGCCCCGTCGGCGAGCGCCCGGGCCAGCACCTTGGTCATCGGGACGGCCGTGGTGGACCCGGGCTGGAGCGTGACCGGAGCCATCCCGGCCGGGGTGAAGCTGGTGTCGCCGGTGATCACCTTGACCTGGGCGCGCGCCACGTCCTCGCCGGGGTTGGCGAGCTGCAGGATGCGGGTGCCGTGACCGGCCGGCAGGCCCAGGAGCTGGTTGTCGAGGGCGGGCGCGGCCTGGCGCGGCAGCCACTCGCGCACCACTTTGTGGGTCACCAGGTCCGTGCGCGAGTCCAGCACGTGCACGGCCAGCCGGCCGCGCGTGACCTGCACCTGGGCGCTCAGGAGCACACGCTTCGGCGCCACCTTCCCGAGGTCGAGCCGGACGGTCCGATGGGCCGGGATCGTGATCCCGTGCAGGTGGCGCCGGGTGAAGGCGCGGTCGCCGTACAGCGTGATGTCGACGTCCGCCGGACCCGCGTCCGGGTTCACCAGCTCGATCACCGAGTCGTGGGTGGGCCCGGCCCCGATCCCGGCGAACCACTGGTCGGAGGCCGGGATGCTGCAGTCCTGGGCGGTCAGCGGAGCCGTCCCGCCGCGCAGCCCGATCAGGCCGGGCGCGAGGGCGTCGGTGCCCTTGACGACCGACGGACCGCTGCCGGGCAGCGCGGTCACCGTCGCTCCCGACAACGGCACCGTGGTGCTGCTGCTCCCCGACCCGACGGTCACGTCGCCCGAGGCGCCACTCGCCGTGGCCACCCACGCGTCGGGCGCCGAGGGGGCCGGGCCGGGACACACGACGGTGGCGGCGGTGAGCTGCGTGAGTGACGGTGGGTGCGTGTCGCTGTGCACGGGCGGCTTCTGGACCAGGGCCAGGGCCCCGACCGTGACCAGGGGGATCACCAGCGCGAGCACGCTCACGGCGTCCAGCCGCGGCGTACGCCGGCGACGGACGACGTCCGCGTCGCGCACGCGCCTCCCCGGGCTCATGACTCGTCCTCCTCGTGAGCGCGGCGCACGCGCATGGTCGGCATGCTCAGCACCAGCACGGCGACCACGGCCGCGCCCTGGAGGACGAGCAGCAGGATCCGGACCACCGACCGCGGGCCGTCGACCGCGTGCGGGTCGACCGGCGTCTCGACCCGCCAGGTGCGGGTCGCCTGGCTCTCGGTGCCGGCCTGGCCCAGGCCGTCGGTGGCGTCGAGGCCGGCCGCGACGGAGCCGTCGTACGGCGCCGGGAGCACGAGGTAGCGGATGCCGGCGGCGGCCAGCTCGTCGACGACCCGCGCCGTCGGCTGCGAGACGAGCTGCGCGGACGTCGGACCGGAACGCGGCGTCGGGCTCGGATGCGTAGCCGATCTCGTCCTCGCCGAGGGTGTTCCCCGCGCCGCGGCGCACGATGTAGCTGAGGCCGTGCGCCGTGTCGCCCCGGATGACCAGGATCCCCGCGGCCGGGTCGGCGCGCGCCTCGTCGGTCATGAACGGCGGGATGCCGGTGTCCTCGCTGTTGGCCAGGTCGCCCGGGCCCTGCCAGACGAACCAGCCGAGCCCGACCGCCGGGATGATCGCGGCGACCGCGGCCAGACCGAGCAGGAGCAGCTCGTGGCGCTCGCGTCGCGAGCGGCGCAGGATCGTGATCAGACCCTGCGCGCCGAGCATCGCGGCGAGCACGAAGCACCCGTGCAGCACGACGAGCAGCACGGCGATGCCGGGCCGGACCGAGTCACCGGGCAGCGCGAGCGGGACGACGGACAGCACGGTCGCGGTCACCGCCGCGACGGCGGCGACCAGCCACGCCACCAGTACCGGGATGCGGGTCGCCCGCGGCACCAGGGCGACGGCAGCCAGCGCGACCAGCAGCGCCCCGAGCCACCAGGGCCCGCCGAGTCCGGTGCCGAAGCGGCCGAGCAGGAAGTCCGACGCCGTGAGCGACGGGTAGGGCTGACGGCCGGTCTCCATCAGCAGCAACGACGAGGCGCCGTGCTCGATGGCCGGCCACCACCAGGGGGAAAGCAGCACCAGTGGAGTGCCGAGCGAGACCAGCGGCGGACCCCAGACCTGCCGGCCGCGCGGGAGACTGCGGGTGAGCACGGTGGCGAGCACGAGGACGACGATCCCCAGCACCACCGCGAACACCCACGCCACCGGCTCGAAGGCCGCGGCGACGGAGAGCAGCAGACCGGTCCGCCAGGCGGCTCGCCAGCGCCGGTCGTGCTCGGGGTCGCCGAAGCCGAGCGCGGCGTGGGTCAGGAACGGCAGGACGACCGCCACCGCGACCACCCCGAGCCGTCCGGCCCCGAACGCGCCCGACGTCACCGGGACCAGCGCGTAGGTGACCGCGCCGAGCGCGACCAGCCAGCGCGGCGACCCTCCGGGGTCCACGAGCCGTCCGACGACGCGGAGCATGCGCCAGGCGCCCCAGATGCCGAGCGGCACGGCGAGCAGCAGCACGGCGGAGACGGCCGCCGCCGCGCTGTTGCCGAGGAGCGAGCCGAGCACGCCGAGCACGACGACGTACGCCGGCGCCGGGACCGGGGTGCCCGTGCCCAGCGGGTGCCACGACTCGACCCAGAGCCCCCACAGCTGCGAGGCCTGCGCGGGGGCGGGCGCCAGACCTCCACCGGTGACGTGGCCGAACGCCTCGCGCGCCCCGATGATCGCGAGCACCACCACGAGCGTGAGGGCGACGGCCAGCGGGTTGGTGAAGAAGCGGGCGACGAGGCCGGTGTCCTCGGGCGCCTCGTCCTCGTCGGCGACCGGGCGGCGGATCGGGACCGGTGCGACGGTCTCCTTGGCCGCGCGCCGCCGGTCGGCGACGTCCTGCGCCTGGGTCATCGCGGCGGCGGCGAAGTCGCCCACGAAGTCGAGGCCGTGCCGGTAGGGCAGCCACCACGGGGCGAGCAGCGGCCTGGGGTCGGCCTCCGTCGAGGCGGCGGCCTTGCGCGCCCGCCGCGCGCCCATCACCTCGCGGGGGCTGACGTACACCGAGAACAGGGCGGCCAGGTCGTCCAGCGCCTCGCCCGGCGAACGGACGACGAAGAAGCCGACCATCCGGACCAGGGTGCCGAAGAACAGCCGCACCACCTGCCACGGCAGGCTGCGCCCGCGGGTGTTGGCGAGCAGGGTGAAGAGCGCGGCCCGGCGTTCCTGGTAGTGCGTGTGCCGGCCGGTGAGCGGCGTACGCCGGATGCCGCGGTGGGCCGCCTCGGCGTGGAACACGATCGCCCCGGGCACGGCGACCGTCCGGAGCCCGCGCGAGGCGGCGCGCCACCCGAAGTCGATGTCGTTGCCGAAGATCGGCAGGTTGTCGTCGAAGCCGCCGAGCTCCTCGAGGACCTGACGGCGGACCAGCATGCCGGCGGTGTTGACCGCGAGCACCTCACGCACCTCGTCGTGCTGGCCCTGGTCGTACTCGCCCGGCTCGAGGTTCGTCTCGCGGCGACCGGTGCCGGAGATGGTGACGCCCACCTCGAGCAGCCGCTTGAGGGAGGGCCACTCGCGCAGCTTCGGGCCCAGCACGTCCGCACGCGGGTCGTCGGCGGCCGCGGCCAGCAGCTGCTCGAGCGCGTCGGGAGCGGGGTTGCTGTCGTCGTGCAGCAGCCAGACCCACTCGGGACCCGCACGGTGCGTGCTCGCTCCGAGGTCGAGGCCGAGGTCGAGATCGCCGAGCTGCTCGAGCCCGATCCGCACCGCCTCGGGGTACGCCGTCCGGCCGGTCACGGTGACGACCTCGTCGAACGCGTCGACCAGCAGGTCGACGCTCTCGTCCTTGCTGCCGGTGTCGACGGCGACGACGGCGTCCACCGGGATGGTCTGCGCACGGATGCCGTCCACCACGGCGGGGAGCCACCTGGCTCCGTCGTGGCTGACGAGGAGAGCCACGACTGCCGGATTCACGGTCGCTCACCCTAGCGAGGGGTGGAGGGCCGACCGCATTCGTCGACCGGTGTCAGGCCGGCGGGGTGAGCCGAGTCACCACCCCGCCGCCCGACACGTCGCCCGGTTGCTCCGGTGGTCGGCTCAGACGGCGCGCTTCTTCAGCTTGCGGCGCTCCCGCTCGGAGAGACCGCCCCAGATGCCGAAGCGCTCGTCGTTCATCAAGGCGTACTCGAGGCAGTCGCCCCGCACCTCGCATGTCAGGCAGACCTTCTTGGCCTCCCTGGTCGAGCCGCCCTTCTCGGGGAAGAACGCCTCGGGGTCGGTCTGCGCGCAGAGCGCGCGCTCCTGCCAACCCGCTTCCTCGGCGTCCGCGTCGAGGAGAAACAGTTCCCTCACGGTATTCGCCCTTTCGACCCTGTGTTGACATTGCTGTCGCTCGGCTCGGACACCCATACCGTCCGAAGAACACTGTGGGAATTACACGCCTGTCGTACACCGGAAGTCAAGGCAGGATCTGGTATTGGCACGGGTCTTCTGGTTCGGATGCGGAACCGGCGCCGACCCGCTACGATCCCCCGCTCGCGGGTGCGGCAGGCTACCTCCCATGCGCCAGATCACCGTGCTGTCGGGAGGGGTCGGCGGGGCGACGTTCCTCCGTGGTCTCCTCCACGGCGCCCGGCACGGGCTGCTTCCCGGCGTCGACACCGACGCCGAGGTCACCGTGATCGCGAACACCGCCGACGACCTCTGGCTGCACGGGCTCAAGGTGTGCCCCGACCTCGACACCGTCATGTACACCCTCGGCGAGGGGATCGACCTCGAACGCGGCTGGGGACGTCGCGACGAGACCTGGAACGCCAAGGAGGAGCTGGCGGCGTACGGCGTGGAGCCCACGTGGTTCGGCCTCGGCGACCGCGACCTGGCGACCCACCTCGTGCGGACCCAGATGCTCGACGCGGGCTACCCGCTCTCCGACGTGACCGCCGCCCTCTGTCGGCGCTGGCAGCCGGGCGTGCGGCTGCTCCCGATGACCGACGACCGGGTCGAGACCCACATCGCCATCGCCGACGACGACAGCCCCAGCGGCCGCCGGGTCATCCACTTCCAGGAGTACTGGGTGCGGCTGCATGCCGAGGTGCCGGCCGAGGCGGTGGTCCCGGTCGGCATCGAGGACTCCAAGCCCGCCCCCGGTGTGCTCGAGGCGATCGGGGACGCCGACCTGGTGGTCGTCCCACCCAGCAACCCGGTGGTCAGCGTCGGCACGATCCTCGGCGTCCCGGGCGTGCGCGACGCGCTGGTCTCGACCCGGGCTCCGGTGGTGGGGCTCTCCCCGATCGTCGGTGGCACCCACGTGCGCGGGATGGCCCACCAGCTGCTGACGGCGATCGGGGTCGACGTGACCGCGGCCGCGGTCGGGCGCCACTACGGCGCGCGCTCCGAGGGCGGCGTCCTCGACGGCTGGCTGGTCGACACCGTCGACGCCGGCGACGTCGAGGCCGTGCGCACGGTCGGGCTGCGCTGTGAGGCCGTCCCGCTGCTGATGACCTCGGTCGAGGCGACGGCCGAGATGGCCGCCGCGGCCGTCTCGCTGGTCGCGTGATCACGCTCGTCGCTCCGAGCGGTGTCGGCGAGGTACGCCGCGGCGACGACCTCGCCGACCACCTCCTCGTCGCGCTGACGGGGTCGGACCCCCCGGAGTCACTCGCCGACGGCGACGTCGTGTGCGTGACCAGCAAGGTGGTCAGCAAGGCGGAGGGTCGTGTCGTGGCCGGCGACCGGGCCGAGGCCGTGGTCCGCGAGACCCGGCGTCTCGTCGCGCGGCGCGGAGAGCTGTCGATCGTCGTGAACCGCCTCGGCCTGACCATGGCTGCGGCCGGCGTCGACGCCTCCAACGTCGAGCGCGACCAGGTGCTGCTCCTCCCCGAGGACCCCGACGCCTCGGCCCGCACGCTCCGGGCGGCGATCGCCGCGCGCAGCGGCGTCAACGTCGCCGTCATCGTGACCGACACCGCCGGGCGACCGTGGCGCGAGGGCCAGACCGACATCGCCGTCGGCGTCGCCGGGTTACGCGTTCTCGAGGACCACACCGGCACGGTCGACCCCTACGGCAACACCCTCCATGTGACCGCGCCCGCGGTGGCCGACGAGCTCGCCGGCGCAGCCGAGCTGGTGACCGGCAAGCTCGGCCGGCGCCCCTTCGCGGTGGTCCGGGGACGTTCGGACCTCGTCCTCGCGGCTCACGACGACGGGGCGGGTGCCGCCGGTCTCCTGCGCGCCGAGGGTGCCGACCTCTTCGGGCTGGGCTCCCGCGAGGCGGTGGCGGCGGCCCTGCGCGGCAGACCCGGTGAGCGTCGTGTCTTCGGGACTCCGGCCGAGCCCGCGGAGCTGGCCGCCCTGCTGCACGACCTGACCGGGGCCGAGGTGTCCACCGAGGAGGACGCGCTGGTCGTGGCGGCCACCGACACGCGTGCGCGGTGGGTGGCCGAGGTGGCGGCGTACGCCCACGGGTGGGACGTCGTCGACCACCTCAGCGGCTCGCGGCTCGTGCTCCGCCCCCCTTCGGAGTAGGGCCGCCCCAGCCCCGGCTCCCAGCCCTCGGGCCGCCGACGCAGCTCCCTCTTTCGGAACCTGCAACACGCCGCCCGGCAAGTCCCGAAGAGGTCCGAGCGTCGTGGCAGGATCCACCACGCCCGAGGGGCAAGAAAGCAGGACGGCTCACATGCGAGCCGGATCTGCGGGGGAAAGAGGGGTAGAGCCGCGCGCCCCGCGCGCGCACGCCTCTTCGGGTGTACCACGAGCCGCTGCCTGCTCGGGTCGTCCAGCGGCTGAGGGCGGATTCGCGCGCGCTGGGACTTTTGCGTGCCCGGACCGTTGCGGTTCGCCATCGACAACCGAGTGAGGGGAAAGCAGTGAAGAAGAACCTGATCACCATCGCCGCAGCCACCGGCATCCTGCTGATGGGCGGCGTCAGCGGCGCCGTGGCCTCCGGGCAGATCGGCAGCAGCGACATCAGGAACGGTGGCATCCACCTGGCCGATCTGTCGCCGTCCCTGAAACACCAGCTGCACCGGGACTCGGGCGAGCACCACACGGTGTTCGTGACCCACTTCGACCACGTCGTGCAGGCGGCGACCCCGACCGACCTGAGCGGCCTGCACATGACGGGTGAGGGCGCCTACTTCGGCCCGTTCGCAGACGGTGGTGCCTGCGACATGGCCGGCGAGGACTACGCCCGGTTGGTCTTCAACGGCCTGAACGGCAAGACGCTGGCGCAGGTGCACGGTCTGGACTACACGGGCGAGATGCTCGCGGACAACGACACGGGTGGCGTGGGGTCGCTGACCATGCGCGTCAGCACAAGCGCCGGTGACCGGTACACGTTCAGCCCGAACACGCAGTACAACCAGCCCGCCGACTACGCGTTCCACCAGGGCGAGGTGCACACGTGGTTGACGACGGTGGGTACGTGGCGTCAGAACGACGACGCGGGCTCGGACCCGGCCGGCGAGCTGCCGTGGAGCCACTGGGTGTCGACGAACGGATCCGACAGGATCACGAAGATCGACATCCTGCTCGGCTGCCAGGCGGGCACGAACCTCCAAGGTGTCGTCCGCTCGATCCAGGCGAACGGCATCACCTACCAGCTCGGCCGGATCGGCTGACCGGCTGCCCGACGAGAGGGGTCCCCGGCGCGCATCCGAGCGCCGGGGACTCCTCGTCTTCCTGGACTGCCCGCAACGGCGTCACTCCCGGCCGCCGCGGGGTAGGGTCACCGCTCTCCACCGTCCTCAGGGGGCCCGCGTGAACACCTCCGACCGCCCGGCCCGGGCATCCGTCGTCAGCGGCTACTTCAACCCGCTGCACGTCGGTCACCTCGACCTGTTCGAGGCCGCCCGGGCGCGCACCGGCTACCTCGTCGTGATCGTCAACAACGACGTCCAGCAGGTGCTGAAGAAGGCGAAGGTGATCCAACCGGAGGCGGACCGCCTCCGGATCGTCCGGTCGCTGCGGATGGTCGACGACGCCGTGCTGGCGGTCGAGGAGGGTCCCGGCCTGGACGGGTCGTTCGACCTGGTGCGCGCGGCGTACCCGGACACCGAGCTGGAGTTCTGCAACGGCGGTGACCGCAAGGACGACGACAGCCTGCCGACCGACGAGGTCGAGGCCGCTCGCCGCAACGACATCCGGCTGCTGTACGGCGTCGGCGGGTTCGACAAGGCCGACTCGAGCACCCGGATCAACGCGGAGCTCGATCTCGAGGGTCGATGACGACCTTCCCCCAGGTCCTGGCCCGGCTGCTCGCCGCCGATCCCGGCCGACCTCTCGTCACGTTCTACGACGACGCCACCGGCGAGCGCACCGAGCTCTCGGTGACGACCTGGGCCACCTGGGTCGCCAAGGTCTCCTCCCTGCTCGCCGACGACCTGGACGTCGAGCACGGAAGCCGGCTGCTGGTCGACCTGCCGGCCCACTGGCTCGGCACCGTCGTGCTCGGCGCCGCGTGGTCGTGCGGGATCGAGGTGACGTGGGACGGCGAGCCGGACGCCGTCGTCACCGGTCCCGACGCACTGCCGAGGTGGGCCGAGGAGGCCGCCGGCGTGCCGGTGCTGGCGACCGCGCTGCACCCGCTCGCCACGGCGTTCCCCGACGGCGTTCCGGCCGGGGTGCACGACCTGGGCGTGGAGGTGTGGTCGCAGCCCGACGCGTACGTCGCGTGGCCGGGTCCGGCGGACGACGACGCGGCCGTGGCCGGAGTGACCCAATCCGAGCTGTGGAGGTCGGCCACCGCCGGCGAGCATCTCGCCGACGGCGGCCGACTCCTCTCGGAGGCGAACCCGGCTTCCCCTTCCGGTCTCGCCTCCCTCACCGAGCCGCTGGCACGCGGCGGCTCCTTGGTCCTGGTCGCCCACGCCTCGGTGGAGAGGCGCGAGCGGATCGCGGCCGACGAGCGGGTGACCAGCCGCTTCGCACCGGGCGACTAGCCCGAGAGGTCGTAGCCCCCGAACCCGCTGCCCAGGAAGACCGGGGCCTTCAGGCCCGAGGTCGCGCCGGGCAGCGCGTAGAGCCGTCCGGTGGCCCTCTGCCGGACGATCAGGTCGGGATGCCCGGTCACCCGGAGGTCGCTGATGCCGATCGTCCAGTCGTACGGCGCGAGGTCGGCGGCGACCTTCGACGGCGCGTGCAGGCCACCCGGTCCGTTGCCGTGCAGCACGGTCAGCGTCGCACCGTGCCGGACCAGGCTGTCGGGAGCGCCGTCGCCGTTCCAGCGGCCGATGCCGATCAGGGTGCCGCTGGTGAGCCGGCCGTGCACGGGGTAGGACGCCTTGAAGCCGGCGAGCCCCTTCCCCGGATAGACCCGCAGCCCGGCACCGCGTGGCTGACCGACCAGGTCGGGGAACCCGTCGCCGGTCATGTCGCCCACGGCCGTCAGCTTGCCGACGCGGTCGAAGCCGGTCGCCAGGACCCCGGAGCGCACCAGGTGGCCGCGACCGTCGCCACGCCACAGGACCAGGTTCCCGGAGGCCTGGCGGGTGATCACGTCGCCGTTCCCGTCGCGGTCCCAGTCGCCGGCGACCAGGATCCGCTCGGCCTTCGAGAGATCGGCGTGGGTGTCGATCGGCCGGCCGAGGGTGAAGCCGCCGGGGTTGATCCAGGCCTTCACCTGACCGCCGTCGAGGGCCACCACGTCGGGCGCCCCCGAGCCGCCGACCCGGCCGACCGCGAGCTCGGCCGCGCCCGCGAAGCGGGTGACCGGGCCGAGCCGGTGGGCGAAGGTCCCGTCGCCCTTCCCGGGCAGGACGTAGCTGTCTCCGGTCTTCCGCGAGCGGACGAGGAGGTCGGGCTTCCCGTCGCGGCTCATGTCGCCGGCGCCGGCGATCACGTCGTACCGGGCGAACCGACCGGGGAGCTCGACTCCTGGGGCGAAGGTGCCGTCGCCGCGACCGGCGTACCGCCAGAGCCTCCCGTCCGGGTCCCGGGCGACCAGGTCCGCGTTGCCGTCGCCGTCGAGGTCTCCGGCGCTCGCGATCAGGTCGACATCTCCCCATCCGGTGCCGGCGCGCTGACGGTGGAAGCCGCCTCCGGCCTTCTGCAGGAACACCACGAGAGCGCCGTTGGCGGGGTTGCGGGCGGCGAGGTCGTTGCGGCCGTCACCGTTCAGGTCACCGGGTGCGACCACCTGGTCCAGGCCGGCGAACCCGGTCAGGACCTTCGTGGCCGTGCCGAAGGTGCCGCCGGGCTTGCCCGGGCGGATGGACAGCGACCCGTCGGCGCGGCGGACGAGCAGGTCGCCGTGGCCGTCCCCGGTGATGTCGCGGGTCAGCACGAGCTGGTTCCCGCCGGCCGCCCCCGAGGCGACGGTGACGGCCGGCGGGAAGTGGATCAGCCCGCCGGTCGGGACGACGAACGCCTCGCCGTCACTCGCCCGCCGGACGACGATGTCGGGCGCCGGCGTCGACGCCAGGTCGGAGTCGAGCTGCCGGCCCGACCAGCCGCGCTGCGCCGCCGCGGCGAGCCTGCGGATCCTCGGGATCTTCGCGTAGAGGTACTGGCCCGGGCACAGGGTGGCGGCCGCGTCCCGGTGGCCGTTGATCGCCTCGAACCACGACTTGGTCACCCACTGGTGGGTCGAGGCGGCGTTGACGCCGTGCAGCGAGAGCTTCCACGCGAAGAGCGCGGCGTACGCCTGGATCATGGCCTTGCTGGGCCGGGCGATCTGGTAGTTGCCGATGGCCGACGCCGCGAACGAGTCGTCGTTGTAGCCGAGGGTGTGCGCGCCGACGACCGCCCGGTCGACACCGCCGTACCGACCCTCCCAGATGCGGCCGAACCGGTCGATGAGGTAGTTGTAGCCGATGTCGCTCCAGCCGCGGGACTTCACGTGGTAGGCGTAGATGCTCCGCAGGAGGGCCGGGACCTCGGCCCGCGTGTAGTCGTTCGCGTTGACGGTGTGGTGGACGAAGCCGGCGTGGACGTCGCCGTAGTGCAAGGAGGACTTGCCGCGGATGCTCTCGTCGGCGCCCCACTGCTTGCGGGAGTAGATCACCGGGCGCGGGGTGACCACGGCCCCCGCGAGCCGGGCACTGTCGTCGACACTGTCGGGGGCGCTGCCGTCGGTGCCGCTGCTCGCGGGCGCCGCGTAGACCGAGTCGACCCCGTCGTCGCCGTCCATCGTGCTGGTGTCGATCGCGGCGTGCTCCTCGGCGGAGTGCCGGGCCCTGCCCGGGGAGACGACGGCGAGCTCCATGTCGGCCGGCAGCGGGTCGGCCGACACGACCTGCACCTGCACCTGCCCGACCTTGCCGACCAGGACCGGGTCGGTGCCGGGCCGTGCGTGCCGGGCCTCGGCCGAGCCCGGGTCCGGGCCGTGCTCGGGGTCGTAGGGCACCTCGGACCACGCCGTCCACTCGCCGTCGGTGCGGGTCCGGGCCTTGACCGTCAGTGCCGTCTCCGGGATCCGGACGCCGTGGGCCCAGGTCACGCCCACCTCGCCGAAGCCGGTCACCCGCTGCGGTGTCGACGTCAACGTGGACGCACCGCCCCGCGAGGTGGCGACCCGGGCCGAGGTCGTGGGAGCGACGTACCCCCGGGAGGTGGCGGTGGGCGCGGTGAGCTGCACCTCGCGGACGTGCGACCTCACCGGCGCGGTCGGCACCCGCGACTCCTGCACCGCCTCGGCGGTGTAGTCGGTCAGCGCGACACCGGGCGCCGGGAGCGAATGGGCCCCCTGGGTCACCGAGGGCGTGGTCCCGACGACGTCCAGCGTGACCACGCTGGCAGCCGGCGTCAGCGCAGCCAGCACCACGGCGAGCGCCAGCAGCTGCTGGCAGGCCGTGACGAATCGGCTGCGGTTCGGGGACACGTCGCTGCTCCAGAAGTGTGCGGGGAAGGAGTCACACGAAGCGCAAGTTTCACACCAGTCACACGCGTCGAAAAGAGGTTCTGAGTAACTACATTCCTGTAGTTTCCACTCGACACGCCGCCGAACCCGAGATTCTGGAACTGGCTAGCGTGAGCCCATGGCTGACTTCCCGGTCCTCCTCCACACGGCCATCGACGCCGCCGACTGCCGAGCCCTGGCCGAGTTCTACCGCGAGCTCCTCGGGCTGCACTACCGCGAGGGCGAGGAGCCGCCGACCGACGGCAGCCCGGACGACGCCGACTGGCTGGTCCTGCTCGACGCCGACGACCATCGGGTGCTGACCGTCCAGCAGAAGACGGACACCACTCCCCCGACCTGGCCCTCGGAGCGCGTGCCGATGCAGATGCACATGGACTTCAAGGTCCCGACGGTCGAGGAGCTCGCCCGCCATCGCCGGCGTGCGGAGGAGCTCGGCGCCACCCTTCTCCACGACCGCTCCGCCGACGAGGGCGAGCCCCTCTTCGTCATGCGCGACCCCGCCGGCCACCCCTTCTGCCTGCTGGTCCAGTAGCCGGGCAGTCCAGGGGGACGCCCGACCAGTTTCCTCGGACGTCCGAGGAACGCGGAAGCATCCCGACCCTCGCGGGCCGACTCGCGGCCTGAGTGGCGCCGGCTGGGCACCGTGGGAGCGTGCGCAGGCGCGGCGGCCGCACACGGTGGCCGAGCGAAGCGGCGGCCGCGCGGCCGACGCGCGGCCGCCAGCGAGGTAGGGGCTCCAGCCGGGGCCACGTCCGCAACGAACTGCGGGCCCGAGACACACCCGACTCCGCCGAAGGCGGAACTAGATATCGGCGCCCATCTCCTCGTCCATCTCCTCCTCGGTGTCCAGCGGCTCGTCCTCGTCGGACTCGTCGTAGTGGAGGAACCTGATGCCCTCGTCGACGCCGCCGTCGAACACCAGCCGGCCCTTCTCGAGCACCAGCACCCGGTCGCACATCTTGCGGACGCTGCCGGTGGCGTGGCTGACGTAGAAGAGCGTGGTGCCGCTGTCGCGGATCTCCTGCATCTTGGCCAGGCACTTCTTCTTGAACGGCCGGTCGCCGACGGCGAGCACCTCGTCGGCCAGGAAGATGTCGGCGTCGACGTGGATGGCGACCGCGAAGCCGAGGCGCGCGAACATGCCGGACGAGTAGTGGCCCACCGGGGAGTCCAGGAAGCGGCCGATGTCGGCGAACTCGACGATGTCGTCGAACTTGCGGCGCGTCTCCGACTCGGTCATCCCCAGGATCGCGGCGTTCAGGTAGACGTTGTCGCGACCCGTGAGCTGCGGGTGGAAGCCCGCGCCGGTGGCGATCAGGCCGGCGGTGCGACCGCGCGTCAGCACCTTGCCGGCGTCGGGACGCATGATCCCGTTGATCATCTTCAGCAGCGTGCTCTTGCCAGAGCCGTTGAGACCCATCAGCCCGATCGACTCGCCCTGGCCGACGGTGAACGACACGTCGTCCACGGCCAGGAAGGAGTCGGAGAGCTCCTGCTGCCGGAGCATCGCCACGGTCATCTGCTTCAGCGTCCGGTGGTAGCGGAGCGTGAACGTCTTCGACACGTGACGCACGACGATCGACCGGTCGTCCCTCACAGCAGACGCTCCGGGATCCGGCGCTCGAGCCGCGTGAACGTCGTCTGGGCGAACGCCAGCACCGCCAGGCAGAAGAGGAGTGCCCGGATGCTCAGCCAGAACAGGTGCGGCGGCATGTCGGCGGTGGCCGTGTGCGCGGGGTTGCCGGTCGCGCCCACCCAGAAGCAGCGCTGGAAGGCCAGCACGGCCTCGGTGATGGGGTTGAGCAGGTAGATCGCGGTGTGGCCGTGGAACCGCTGGGCGACCAGCGAGTAGGGGTACATCATCGGGACGCCGAAGCGGACGAAGTTGCTGAGCACGTTCACGGCGTTCGAGATGTCGCGCAGGAAGACGTTCGCCGCGCTGAACATCAGGGCCAGGGCCGTCCCGAGCGTCATGCTGATCAGGAGCCCGATCGCGCCGAAGACGAGGCCCACCGGGTCCGGACGCCAGCCCGCGATCAGCGTGGCGACCAGCAGGATCACCACCTGCGGGATGACGTGGAACAGCGACACCAGCATCGACGCGACCGGGAACATCTCCCGCGGCACGGCCATCTTCTGCACCAGCGACTTGTTCCGCACGATCGAGCGCGTGCCGGCGTTCATCGTCTCCACGAAGAAGTGCACGATGATCAGGCCGCAGAACACGTGGATCGCGAAGGCGTCGGTGCGCTGGGCCCGGCCGAAGAGGACCCCCATCACGAAGTAGTAGATGAAGAACTGCGTCAACGGGTTGACGTAGGACCAGAGCAGGCCGAGGACCGATCCCTGGTAGCGCGCGGCGATCTCGCGCCGCACCAGCAGGGTGAGGATGTAGCGGTGCCGGAACACCTCGAGCAGGCCCTGCTCGGACCACGGGGGTCGGAGCGGGGCCTTCACCCGGCGCCTGTCCAGCGGCGCCGCGGGGGCGCTCATCTCGCGGTCACTCCTCGGTGTCGGTCCAGGGCCGGAAGGTGTTCTCCCAGGTCTCCGGTGACGTGATGTCCGCCAGCGCCGCGCGGTACTCGGCCGCGAGCCGCGGCCACTCGCGGTGCAGCTGCGCGTGGATGGCGACGGTCTTGCGCAGCAGCTCCTTGTAGTGCTCGGGGTCGCGTCGGTACAGGGCCGCCGACGTGCCGTCGTTCATCGATACGATCGCGGAGTCGTAGCTGGCCAGCCGGTACCACTTGGCATCCATGGCCGTCAGCTCCGCCTCGGGGTGCTCCTTCGACATCTCACGGACGGGGCGCAGCTGCCGGATCGGGGCCAGCCCCGCGGTGACCAGCTGCGAGAGTCGGCCCGGGATGTCGGCCCCCGGCCCCTTGCCCTTCCGCGGCGGCTTGGTCCGGCGTACCGGGGGGAAGCTGTCGGGGTCGGCGTGGAGCTGGGCGTCGGTGAACTGCTTGCGGAACGTGTTGACGTCGTCGAACTTGTGCGACAGGACGCCGTGCAACCCGTAGGGCCCGGCGAGCACGTCCTCGAGCGCCTGGTGGCGCAGCTCCACCGCGGAGTACTGGAGCGAGACCAGGTGCTTGATCTGGTGGTTCAGGCTCTCGCGCACCATCCGGCCGCCCTTGGGGTACGGCGAGTGGAGCAGCGCCGCGATGAAGCGGTTGCGGTGGTGGAAGTAGGCCTGCCAGTCGACCGCGTCGTTCTTGTCCGTCCACGGGATGTGCCAGACCGCCGCACCGGGGAACGTCACCGTCGGGTAGCCGGCCGCCTTGGCCCGCAGCCCGAACTCGAGGTCGTCCCACTTGATGAAGATCGGGAGCGAGAGACCGATCTCGTCGAGCACCGCGCGGGGGATCAGGCACATGAACCAGCCGTTGAAGTCCACGTCGACGCGCTTGTGGAGCCAGCGGGCGGACCGGATGTTGCGGGCGGCGAGGTCCCAGTCGCTGAAGCCGTCGAGCGGCGTCATCCACCAGAACTTCCAGGGCTGGACGATCTCGCCGAAGCTGTGCAGCCGCGAGCGGGAGTAGATCGAGAACATGTGGCCGCCGACGATCGTGGGCCGGCGGGCGAGGTCACCGAACGTGATCGCCCGGATGATGCCCTCGGGCTCGCAGACGACGTCGTCGTCCATCATCATCGCGTACGTCGCGGTGCCCTTGCGGACGGACTCCAGCTGGCCGCGTGCGTAGCCGCCGGAGCCACCGAGGTTGCCCTGCTCGTTCACGACCAGCTGGTCACCGAGCGCCTTCTCGGCGAACGCGAAGAACTCGCTGTCGGCGACCTTCTGGGTGCCTTGCTCGGAGACGAAGACCGTGTCGAGATAGGGCCGCAGCTGGTCGTCCTCACCGATCTGCGTGAGGAGCTTGGCGCAGAAGTCCGGCCGGTTCATCGTGGTGATGACGATGTCGGCGGTCCCGTGCTGCTCCCGGTCGGCCGGCACCTCGGCCGACCACTCCGCGGACTCGACGACGGCGTCCTCGTCGCCGGCGACGACGTCGTACCAGTACCAGCCGCCGTCGACGAACGGCTTCAGCGTGAGGTCGAAGTCGAACGCCTCACGGTCACCCTCGACGGACGCGGCGTCGACCCGCTGCGAGCGGCCGTTGGCCATCGACTTGTAGACGGTGACGCTCGCGCCGCGGCCGGCGACGGTCACCGTCAGCCGGACCTCGCTGACCACGCTCCACCGGCGCCAGTACGACGCGGGGAACGCGTTGAAGTACGTCCCGAACGACATCTTGTCGCCCTGCCGCAGCCGGAACGCCGTGCGCGACTCGATCTGGTCGGGGTGCACCGCGCGTCCGGTCGAGGTCGACTGGCGGATCGCGGCGTTGTTCAGGTCCTTGGCCGCGCGGTTGCCGCCGATCTCGTAGCGGTCGGCGTCGAGGCGCGGCTCCTCCGGGTCGACGTACAGCGCGAACACGTCGGTGTCGCGGTCGATCGGCAGGATCTGGCGCTGCAGCACGCGGCGTACCTTCGGACCCGCCTGCTCGACGGTCTCGGCCGTGGTGGTCATTCGTCCACTCCTCCGCTGGCCAGTGCCTCGCCCGAGGCGAAGTGCGGTCGCAGCTTGTTGTCGAACATCGACAGGGCCGAGCCGATGGCCATGTGCATGTCGAGGTACTTGTAGGTGCCGAGGCGACCGCCGAACAGGACCATCGGCTCCTGCTGGGCCAGCTCGCGGTAACGCAGCAGCTTGGCGCGGTCCTCGGCGGTGTTGATCGGGTAGTACGGCTCGTCGTCCTCCTCGGCGAAGCGGCTGTACTCGTGCACGATCACGGTCTTGCCCGGGATGTAGGTGCGCTCGGGGTGGAAGTGCTTGAACTCGTGGATGCGGGTCCAGGGCACGTCCTGGTCGTTGTAGTTCATCACCGCACAGCCCTGGAAGTCGTCGACGTTGCGCACCTCGGCCTCGAGGTCGACCGTCCGCCACGACAGCCGGCCCTCGCTGTTCCCGAAGTACTCGTCGACCGGGCCGGTGTAGACGATCGGGACCTGACCCGTCAGCTCCTCGCGCAGCCCGTTGGAGGTGTCGAAGAAGTCGGTGTCGAGGCGCACCTCGATCCGCGGGTGGTCGGCCATCTTGGTCAGCCACGCGGTGTAGCCGTCGACCGGCAGGCCCTCGTGGGTGTCGTTGAACCAGCGGTTGTCGAAGTTGTAGCGGACCGGCAGCCTGGTGATGATGTCGGCGCTGAGCTGGGTCGGGTCGGTCTGCCACTGCTTGGCGGTGTAGCCCTTGACGAAGGCCTCGTAGAGCGGGCGGCCGATCAGGCTGATCGCCTTCTCCTCGAGGTTCCGCGCGTCCTGGGTGTCGAACTCGCTGGCCTGCTTGGCGATCAGCTCGCGGGCCTCGTCGGGCGTGTGGCTGCGACCGAAGAACTGGTTGATCAGGCCGAGGTTCATCGGCAGCGAGTAGACCTGGCCCTGGTACTGGCCGAAGACACGGTGCTGGTAGTTGGTGAACGACGTGAAGCGGTTGACGTACTCCCACACGCGCTCGTTCGACGTGTGGAAGAGGTGCGCGCCGTACACGTGCACCTCGATGCCGGTCTCGGGGTCGGCCTCGCTGTAGGCGTTGCCGCCGAGGTGGCGACGGCGCTCGAGGACGAGTACGTCGAGGTCGAGTTCGTTGGCACACCGCTCTGCGATGGTGAGGCCGAAGAACCCCGAGCCCACGACGACGAGGTCGGGCTTGGACAAGATGGAGGCTCCTGATCGGGTCCCGGGTCGGTCGGGCCGTCAGTCTACCGAGGCGGAGGGGTCGAACCGGGAATCGAGCGCATCGCCCGAGCGCCGCGGATGGCGCGGATCACGTTGCCCGCCTCGGCTTTTCCGCCGCGGAGCGGGCTCATGGCGACCACCGCGGCGGTGATCGCGTAGGGCTTCGCGCGCACCAGCGGGTTGGCGCCGTACCGGAAGTGCACCGCGAAGAGGTTGCGGTACATGTAGTAGCCCTTCCACGTGTCGAGGGCGTGCTGCTGGTCGAAGTCGAGCTGGCGCACGAGCACCGCGTCTCTGACCGCCCAGATCCGGTAGCCGGCGCGACGGGCGCGCAGGGCGAGGTCGACGTCGTCGTAGAAGATGAAGAACGAGTCGTCCGGCAGGCCGACGGCCGTCAGCACCTCGCGTCGCACCAGGAACCCCTCGAACGCGACGACCTCGAGCTCGACGCGCTCGGGCATGGCGGCCCGCTCGCCGTACGACGTCTCGACGCTCGACCGCTTCGGTCGGATGGACCACGGTCGCGTCAGGTCGAAGTCGGTGGCCGCCTTCTCCACGAGATGGCCGTGCGTGTCCTCCCGCACCGACATCAGGCAGGCCTCGTCGGTCGCCATCAGCACGGACAGGCAGTCGGGTGCCGGGACGACGTCGTCGTCCATCAGCCAGATGCGGTCGAAGCCTTGGCCGTACGCCGCCTCCACCCCGGCCCGGAAGCCGCCGGAGCCGCCGGTGTTCGTGTCGAGGTGGATGCGCTGCAGCGGCAGCCCACGATGGGCGTCGAGGATCTCCCGCGTGTGGTCGGTGCTGGCGTTGTCCACGACGATCACGGCGTCCGGCTCGTGCGTCTGTGCGGCGAGGCCGTCCAGCGTGCGGCCGAGCAGGTCGGCCCGGTTGAAGGTGACGACGACGACCGCGACGGTCTCGGTCCCCTGGCCGCTCACCGGAGGAACCGCTCGTGGCCGGTGAAGTCGCCCCTGAGGGCGTCGCGCCAGGCGCGGACGCTGAGCCGGATGCGCGCCGGGTCGCGGCGGGTGAACGTGAAGAACCAGAGCGTCTTCGCGACGAACGCCAGCGCGTGCAGCGAGCCGGCGTACTCCCGGAGGTTGACCAGGTTGTTGCGCGCCATGCAGTAGTGCTTCAGGTCGCTCGGGGTGTCGTTGTACGTCGTGCGCCCGAAGGCCATCGGGGTGCCGAGCGCACCGACGGAGGGATGCCGCACGCGGGCGTCCACGACGGTGGCGACGCGGGCGCCGGCGCGCTCGGCGCGCAGCCGGTACTCGTGGTCGTCGCCCCAGATGAAGAACTCCGCGCGAGGCAGTCCGATCCGCTCGACGAGGTCGCGGGTCACGAGCACGCCGTTGAAGGGGATCACGATGCCGCGGATCAGGCCGTCCACGGCGGCCCGTCGTACGTCGGCCATCGCGTGCACGACCCGGGTGCCACCGGGAAGCCGGATCGGGAACACCAGCCGCTCGGGCTCGGCCTCGTCGACGACCACCGGGCCCCAGAACTCGAGGTCGCCGGCGTGCTCGAGCAGCCGGGCGAGACAGTCGGGCTCGGGAAGGCCGTCGTCGTCCATCAGCCAGACCAGGTCTGCTCCACGCTCGACGGCCCACGCGAGGCCGTCGTGGAAGCCGCCGGCACCCCCGGTGTTGTGCGCCAGGGTGCGCGCGAGCACCCCGTCGCCGTCGAGGCTCGCCAGCCATGTGCCGGTGCCGTCGGTGGACGCGTTGTCGACGACCAGCACCTCGGTCAGTTCGGGCACCTCGTCGAGCACCTTCACCAGGCGTTGCAGCAGCTCCAGGCGGTTGTAGGTGACCACCACAGCGGCGATGCGGCGGACGTCCTCGGGCACCCGAGAGACTCTAGTGAACCGACGGGGGTCGGCCGGAGCCGCGCTGATCGCCCTAGCGCGTGGCTGTGGTCACTCGCGTCGTGGGCGGTGTCGGATCCAGCGTCTGTCGGTGCCGGGTTTGGGTGGTGGGTGGAACTCGGGTTGCTGGTCGCCGGGGTTGATGCGGACTTGCCAGGGTGTGTGGTGGAGGACGCGGTGGTGGTGTCCGCACAGGAGTACGAGGTTGTCGAGGCTGGTTTTCCCGCCGTGGACCCAGTGTCGGATGTGGTGGGCGTGGCACATCAGGGGTGGGCGGTCGCAGCCGGGGAACGCGCAGTGTCGGTCGCGGACCACCAGGGCGGTCCAGATCGCCTGTGTGACGGGTCGGCGGGTGCGGCCGACGTCGAGGGGTTCGCCTCGGGTGCCGAGGACGGCGGGGATGATCTCGGCGTCGCAGGCCAGCCGCCGGATCGTCGCGACCGAGAGGTCGTGGACGGCGGTGACGGCTGGGTCCGCTGGGTGGGTTGGGTCGGCGAGCCCGCGTCTGGAGTTGGTCGAGGGCGATGGTGAGGGTGAGCCGGGTGGGGGCGCCGTGGGAGTCCGGTGGCAGCCCGGTGTCCAGGGCGTGCTGGGCGGTGGTGACCAGGGCGTCCCACATCCGGGCACCGGCATCACGTAGGTCGCGCGGGTCGCGTGGGTCGCGTGGGTGAACCGTCTCGGTCGTCGGCTGGGTCGGATGGTGGGGTCGGGTGTGGCCAGCGCGAGCAGGGCGGTCTTGAGCAGGGCGCCGTCTTCGGCGCTGCCGCGGCCCTTGAGGCGGACCCCGCCGGCACCGTCGCCGGTGATGGACAGGAACCGGGTGTGGTGGGCGGCGCGTTCCTCGCGGTCCAGCTGGCGTTCCAGACGGCGGTCTTCGGCGTCGGGGTCGACGACGTGGACCAGGTGGCGTCCGGTGCGGGCCAGGTCGGTGGCATCGAAGCTCCCGGCGTGCTCCAGCAGCGCCTCCTCGCCACGGGCCCGCACGGCGGTGCCAGACGGCAGGGCGTCGATGGACCGCACGATCACGTCGGCCTGCTCCGGGGACACGGTCCCGGCGGCCATCGCCTCCCGAGTCGTGGCCAGTGACCCGGACAGTGCGTGGGCACGGGCCACGAGGCGGCGGCCCTCGCCCTTGCGGAGCCCGCCCAGGTGGGTCAGCCAGTCCCCGGTCGACCCGTAGTGCAGCTTCTGTGTGGCCAGGTCACGCTGGTCGGCCTCAGCTATGGCACCGGCCTGCACCGCGGCGAGGGCGGTACGGGCGTGTTCGACCAGCTCCGCGGCGGCGACCAGGTCATCGTCGGACTGGTGGGTCCACCAGGTCGCATCCAGCTCCCGGAGCGAGGCTGCGACCTCGGCCAGCACCGAGACCGGGCTGGGGTGGGGGTGGAGGTCCGAGATCGACATAGGGATATCGAATCAGAGGCCACCGACATTCCCGCCGGTTATCCACAGCATTAGCAGCCGATATTCCTGAAGAAAAGATGAGAATATCGGAGCCCGCTTATCGTCCACAGGAAAACCGAAACCCGAAACCGCACGCGGGGAACCGCAACCCGGCGGCGGCGGCCGGGCACCAGCAAAACCCCGCCCCGTCTTCCAAAGCCAAAAGACCGCCACCACCCACGAAGCGGAAGCGCCTCGCAACCTCGACGTGCACCCACGCCGCCGACGCAAGACAGCGAACGATGGTTTCGAGACGGTCGCAGAGCGACCTCCTCAACCACCGAAACGAGGAGCGACCTCCTCAACCACCGAAGGGGCCGATGGTTTCGAGACGGTCGCAGAGCGACCTCCTCAACCACCGAAGGAAAGCGACCGCCTCCACCACCGAGCGTGAGCGAACCTGATCCACCACCGAACGAGGCCGACCTCATCCACCACCGAGGAGAGCGTCAGACGTCGACGGTCAGGTGGACGGTGACCTCGTCCCCGATCTCGAGCCGCTCCGGCTTGCGGACGGCGTCCTTGATCGGCACGACGTACCCACCGTCCTTCGGCCACAACGACGTCGTGAAGTCGGTGCGCCCGATGCGGCCGCGGACGGGGATCATCCCCCAGCCGTAGGTGACGTACGCCGCGGCGTCGCGGAGCTCGTCGGCCTCGTCGTCGGGCACCGCGACGAAGTGGAACGGAGCCGGGCCACGCCACTCGAACATCGGGCCGGCGAACTCGAGGTCCATGGGGCCTACTCCACCAGACCGCGCCCCCACGCCGCCCCGCGCCGGGTCAGCAGACGGCGCCGAGGTCGCTCGAGTCGTTCGCGGCGTACCCGGTCTGGAGCGAGCCGATCGATCCGCCGGTGACCGCGGTGGGCTTGTGCTGGTGGTGGCCGGCCTTCGCGCCGGCGTGCTCCGACTTCGAGATGGCCTGCTTGACCTTGCGCTGGATGAGGCCGATGTCCGGCTCGGCGGTGTTCACCAGCGGCGGCACCAGGGAGAGCGTCGAGACCGGCTGCCCCTTCGCCTTCAGGGCGAGCCCCATGAACGTGTCGACCTCGCTGGCCGGGATGTCGGTGGAGATCATCGCCGAGGACGCGTGCGCGATCTTCTCGAAGTTGGTCAGCACCTTCTGCGGGCTGAGCTGGTGGAGCATCGCGTTCATCACGCACTTCTGCCGCGCCATCCGCGAGTAGTCGTCGGAGCTGTCCCGAGAGCGGGCGAACCACAGGGTGTCGTAGCCGTTCAGCTTGCGGACGCCGGGCTTGATGTAGCCGGTGACGTCGTCGCCGAGGCCACCGACCGGGATGGGCTGGCGCACGTTGAGGGTCACGCCACCGACGGCGTCGACGAGTCCGCGGAAGCCGGCCAGGTTCACGAACGTCCAGTAGTTGATCTTGAGCCCGGTGATGCCCTCGACCGCCGAGATCGTGGCGTCCATCCCGGGGTCCTTCACGCCCTTGAACAGCCGCTGGTGGTCGCCGACCCAGGTGTTCACGCCGTTCAGCTCGCAGTTCGGGTAGCCGCAGTCGAACCCGTGCGGCCAGGCCTTGTGCATGACCGACCCCTTGGCGAAGGGGAAGTTGGTCATGTTGCGAGGCAGACCGATGAGCACCGTCTTGCCGGTGTCGGCGTCGATGCTGGCCACCGTCATCGAGTCGGTGCGCAGGCCCCAGCGGCCGGCACCGGAGTCGCCGCCGACGAGCAGCACGTTGTAGCGGCCGTCGTGCGCACCGTGCACGGTGTCGCCGGAGAACAGGGTGAGGATGAAGCTGCGCTGCACGCCGACGATGTGCGCGCCGAACAGCAGGGTGCCCGCCACGGAGAGGCAGAGGACGCCGTTCAGGCCGACGACGGCCCGGCGGTGACCGAGGGCGAGCGACAGCGGCTGGCCGATCCGCCAGGCGTCGAGGAACAGCAACGCCCAGCACACCGCCAGCGCCATCAGGCCGAACCGGAGCACGCCGAGCACGGTCGTGTCGGAGACGAACCAGAAGAGGTACTCGTGGTGGAACGCCGCGAGCACCAGCCCGACGATCCCGGCCACGACCAGGGTCGCCCACAGACGGGTCGCGATCTTGCCGATCCGGCGGTCGCCGGCCACGAGCTGCGCCGAGCCCGGCACCACCAGGGTCATCACCATCAGCATCAGGGCGCGCCGGTAGCGCACCCGGGCCGCGCGGTCGACGGCGCTGGCCCGCTGGTTGAGCGGGTGGTCCGGGTCGAGCAACCCGCGGGAGGACCCGTCAGGTCCGCGGAGCGGCAGCTCCATGGGCATGACTTTCTGTGCTGGGGAAGTAGCCCCGCCAGTATCACCAGCCACACGGGCCACAGGTGGGACCGACGCGCCGAATCGGGGCCGTTGCGTGCCGGCCGGTAATCTCGCCCGCATGTCCGACGACTGGCTGTACGGCGGCCGGCCGGGCGGAGGTCCCCCGGACGGCGAGGATCCCGACGCCACCCGCCCGGTGGAGCGCCGACCCCAGCAGCAGTCGCCGTCCCAGTCGTCGTCCCAGTCGCCGGGACCGGACGAGACCCGCGTGATGCCGACGGTCTCCCGCGAGCAGCGACGTACCCCGCCGGGTGCCACGTCGCCGCGCGAGACGCCTCCTCCTCCGCCGCCCCCGCGCTCCCCCGGTACGCCGGGTGGTGGCGGCGGGGCGCGCCGGTGGCTCGGCCGCTTCGGCCGGGGGTTCAGGTTCCGCTACCTGTGGCTCCTCCTGGTGCTCTGGCTGGTGTACCTGATCGCCGTGCCGTTCTTCGCCTGGAGCAAGGTCGACAAGGTGAACGCCTTCCCGGCCGGCGGCCGCCCCGGCGACCAGCCCGGGACGACGTACCTCCTGGTGGGCAGCGACTCGCGGGCCGGGCTCACCGCGGAGCAGCGCAAGCAGCTGCACACGGGCAACGCCGCCGGCCAGCGCACCGACACGATCGTGCTCATCCACACCGGCAGCGGTCCGACCCTCACGATGTCCATCCCGCGCGACTCCCTGGTGCCGATCCCGGGTCACGGCACGACCAAGATCAACGCCGCCTTCGCCTTCGGCGGCCCGAAGCTCCTGGTCAGGACCGTCGAGCAGGACACCGGCATCCGGATCGACCACTACGTCGAGATCGGGCTCGGCGGCTTCGTCAACATCGTCGACGCGGTCAACGGCATCACGATCTGCCCGACGCACACCATGAACGACAAGCTCGCCAACCTGCACGTGAAGAAGGGCTGCCAGCACGCCGACGGCACCGTCGCCCTCGCCTACGCGCGGTCGCGGCACGCCGACCCCCGCCTCGGCGACATCGCCCGCGGCGGGCAGCAGCGTGAGGTGATGGCGGCCGTCGGCCACAAGGCACTCTCGCCCTGGACGGTGGTCAACCCGTTCCGCTACTGGAACCTGTGGACCTCGGCCACCGACAACCTCAAGGTCGACGACGACATGGGCGTCTTCGCGATGGGCAGGTTCGGCTGGGCGATGACCCACAGCAAGCTCACCTGTCCGGTGCCGATCAGCAACCTCGCGGTCACCTGGGACCCCGTCCGGTCCAAGCAGATGTTCAAGCTGATCCGCGACGACCAGACGGACCAGATCGGGAAGAACCTCTGCACCCCGTCCGGGCTGCCGCGCTCCTAGCCCGGAGTCGAACCCGGAGTCGAACCCGGAGTCGAACCCGAGTCGCGGTCACCCGCGCCGGTCCTCGATCCGCCGTGCCTTGCCGGTCGACCGCTCGAGTGCGTGGGGCGCGACGACCTCGACCCGGGCGCTGACGCCGATCCGGTTCTTGATCCGCTCGGCGAGCGCGGCCGCGAGCGGCCCGGTGTCGCCGCCCGGCTCGGCCAGCGACTCGGCCAGCGACTCGACCCGCACCGTGAGCTCGTCGAGGTTGCCGGGCCGGGCGAGCACGCACGTGTAGTGCGGGGCGAGACCCTCGACGGCGAGGATCTGCTCCTCGATCTGCGTCGGGAACACGTTCACGCCGCGCACGATCATCATGTCGTCGGTGCGCCCGGTGACCTTCTGCATCCGCCGGAACGCCGGGTACGCCGTGCCCGGCAGGAGGCGGGTCAGGTCGCGCGTGCGGTAGCGGACCACCGGCATCGCCTGCTTGGTCAGGCTGGTGAAGACCAGCTCCCCGATCTCGCCGTCGGCGACCGGCTCGAGGGTGAGCGGGTCGACGATCTCGGGCAGGAAGTGGTCCTCCCACACGTGCAGCCCGTCCTGCGTCTCGCCGGACTCCTGGCTCACGCCGGGCCCCATCACCTCGGAGAGCCCGTAGATGTCGACGGCCCGCAGGTTGGTGCGCGCCTCGACGGCGTGCCGCATCTCGTCGGTCCACGGCTCCGCGCCGAAGATCCCGATCTCGAGCGAGGTGTCCTTCGGGTCCACGCCCTGCGCCTCGAGCTCGTCGAGGATCGCCAGGAAGTACGACGGCGTCACCATGATGACCCGCGGCTCGAAGTCCACGATCAGCTGCGCCTGCCGCTCGGTCATGCCGCCGCTGACCGGGACCACGGTGCAGCCGAGCCGTTCGGCCCCGTAGTGCGCGCCGAGCCCGCCGGTGAACAGCCCGTACCCGTAGGCGACGTGCACGACGTCGCCCGACCGGCCGCCGGCGGCGCGGATCGACCGCGCCATCAGCTCCGCCCACGTGTCCAGGTCGTCGCTCGTGTAGCCGACCACGGTCGGCTTGCCCGTCGTACCGCTGCTCGCGTGCACCCGGCTGACCTGCTCGCGCGGGACCGCGAACATCCCGAACGGGTAGTTCGCCCGCAGGTCCGCCTTGGTGGTGAACGGGAAGCGGGCGAGGTCGGCCAGAGAGGTCAGGTCACTAGGCGTGACGCCCGCGTCGTCGAAGGCCCGGGTGTAGTGCGGGACGTGCGTGTAGACGCGCTCGAGGGTCGCGCGGAGGTGCGCCAGCTGTCGCACCTCGAGCTCGGCCCGGTCGTACGTCGGGATCTCGCCGCTCATGCGGCGAATCTAGGACGCCTGTCCAGCGCTGCCGGCTAGAGCGCCCGCATCCGGTTGTTCCGCGCGTTGTGCTCGACCTCGGCGAGACCGAGCGCCTCGAGCACCGGTGGCACGTAGTTCGCGAAGCGGCCGCGCAGACCCTTCTTGAGCCCGTACCAGCCACCCACCGGGTTGTCGGCCGAGCGGCCCCAGGCCTCGACCGTGTCGGGCTTGGCCTCCTTCTGCTCGTCGGCGCTGCCGAGCGACATCCAGTCGCCCTCCGCGGTCAGCATCGCGTGCAGGTCGTCGATGCACCGCAGGTGGTAGCGCAGCTGGGTGGCCCCGACCTGGACGACGAGCGCCGGAGGGTCGGCCTCCGGGTCCCGGTAGGCCTCGAACTCCGAGGAGCCCGGAGGTGTGGTGAGGACCCAGGGGTCCTCGGCGGTGCCGGTGCCTTCGACGTCCATCTCGGTGCTCCTTCTCGGGTGTGCTCGGGTGTGCTCGCGCGTCCACGCTAGGACCGATTCATGACATCTCTTGTCATGAACCCGGAACGGGCCACATCCTGGCCGGGTGCGTGCCGGCCGCCTGATCAGCCTGCTCTCGATCCTGAACCGCGAGGGCCGCACCACCGCGGCCGACCTGGCCGCGCGGCTCGAGGTGAGCGAGCGGACCATCCTGCGCGACCTGGAGGTGCTGTCCGGCTCCGGGGTCCCGGTGTACGCCGTCCGCGGGCCAGGCGGCGGCTTCCAGCTGCTCGAGGGCTACTCCCCCACGCTGCCGGCCGAGGCGCGGCTGCGCCCGGCGGTGGGCCGTGGCGGCGGCCGGATGACCGTGCGCATCACCGAGGAGGGCCGGCGGGTGGCCGCGATCCTCGGCCACCTGCAACCCCTGCGCGTGCGTCCCGAGAACGATGACGATCCGGGCTGGGTCACCGCGACCTGCCGGATGCGCTCGCTCTCGAGCATGGCGGTCGAGGTGCTGGCACTGGGCCCGGACGTCGAGGTCGTGTCGCCGCCGGAGCTGCGTGCGCACGTGGCCGCCCTCGCGCGCCGCACCGCGCGGCTGTACCGCTAGTAGAGCGTCCCGCCGATCTCCTTGCTCCGTCCCACGAAGACGGCGACGACCTCCTCGTCGCGCGTCACCAGCACGTCGTACACCCCGTCGCGGCCCTCGCGCGAGCGCTCGGTCGCGGTCGCCACCAGCCGGTCACCGAGGTACGTCGGCCGCCGGAACCGGATGTCGGCGCCGGCGGCGACGGTCGACCGGTTGTAGGAGTTGCAGGCGAACGCGAAGGCGCTGTCGGCCAGCGTGAACGTGTAGCCGCCGTGGCCGATCGCGTGGCCGTTGACCATGTCCTCGCCCACCGTCATCGACACGGCGGCGGTGCCGGGCGCCACCGACTCCAGGGTCATCCCGAGCCCCCGGCTGGCCCGGTCGTCCGCCCACATCGCCCGCGCACTCCGCTCCGCGACCTCCTGCGCCGTCTCCTGGGCCGTCTCCTGGGCCGTCTCCTGACCGGGCTCCGGGGCGGTCTCCTCGGGAGTCATGGCGCCACGCTAGCGACGGTCCTCCTCCTCCCGACGGTCGGGCGTCGGGTCGAGGAAGAGGTGGCGCACCTCCGGGAAGCGCTCCCGGACCCGGTCGTCGATCTCGTCCGAGGCGAGCTCGATCTCCTCGGGGCTCAGGTGGTCGGCCAGGTCCACGCGGGCCGCCACCAGCACCTCGTCCGGTGACAGCCGCATCGTCATCAGCTCCAGCACGCTGTCGACGCCGTCCGCGTCGGTGAGCACCTGCGAGATGCCGTCCTGGAGCTCCGACGAGGCCGCCTTGCCGATCAGGTACTGCTGGTTCTGCCGGCCCAGGCCGTAGGCGACGGCCACCAGCAGGAGGGCGATCGCGAGGGAGGCCACGCCGTCCCAGGTGCGCCCGCCGAGCGCGGTGTCCAGACCGAGCCCACCGGCGGCGAGCACCAGCCCGATCAGCGCGGCGCCGTCCTCCAGGACGACGGCCCGGAGCGCCGGATCGGCGTCGTGGCCCAGGTGGTGCAGCATCGGCGACTCCGCTCGGGCGGCGTCACCGCGCAGCTGGACCAGTGCCTTGACGAACGAGGTCCCCTCGAACAGGAACGAGACGCCGAGCACCACGAACGCCCAGGTGGCCGACCCCTCCTTCCCGGGGACGACCAGGGACTCGACGCCCTGGTACGCCGAGAACCCGGCACCGAGCACGAAGATCCCGACCGCGGCCAGCAACGACCAGAAGTAGCGCTCCATCCCGTACCCGAACGGGTGCCGGCGGTCCGCCGGCTTGCGGCTGCGTCGCACCGCCGCCATCAGGAAGACCTGGTTCATGGTGTCGCCGATGGAGTGGGCGGCCTCCGAGAGCATCGCCGAGGAACCCGACGTCAGTCCGGCGACCAGCTTCGCGACCGCGATCAGCAGGTTGGCCGTGCCCGCCACGAGCACGGTCGACGTCGAATCGTCCTCGGCCATGGGCTCGCCGTACCCGTCCGGGCACGGCTCACCGTTTAGTACGGCTAGGTGAGACTGCCGAGCTCGTCGCGCAGCCTGGCCAGGAGCGCCGAGAGCAGCCGCGACACCTGCATCTGCGTGATGCCGAGCACCTCGCCGATCTCGGACTGCGTCGCACCCTTGAAGAAGCGCATCTCGAGCATGATCCGCTCGCGCCGGTCGAGGTGGGCGAGCAGGGGCTTGAGGGCGACCCGCGCCTCGGCGCTGTCGAAGGAGACGTCGTCCTCACCGAGCCGCTCCCCGATGCCGTTCTCGACCCCGGCCGGCGTCGCGTCCAGGGACGTCGGCGAGAAGCAGCCGTTGGCGGCCAGGGCCTCGACCACGAGGTCCAGGTCGAGCTCGAGCCGCTCCGCGATCTCGCTCGGTCGTGGCGCGCGCCCGAGCTCTTGGCAGAGGTCGGACTCGACAGCGGTGATCCGGGACTGCGCCTGCTGCACGGTGCGCGGCGGGCGGACGGTCCAGCCGTGGTCGCGGAAGTACCGGCGTACCTCGCCGCGGATCGTGGGCACGGCATAGCTCAGGAAGTCGGTGCCTCGAGCCGGGTCGTACCCGCGGGCGGCCTTGACCAGGCCGAGGCAGGCGACCTGCTCGAGATCCTCGGTCGCGACACCGCGCGACCGGTAGCGGCGGGCGACGTCGACGGCGACCTGGAGGTTCACCTCGACCAGCCGGTCCTCGAGGAGGCGGCGGTCGTTCTCGTCGACCACGGCCATCCGCGCGAGCAGGGCCTCGGTCGCCTCCCGGCGGGGGAGGTAGGAGATGTCGAGGGACAGGTCGAGGGAGTCGTCAGCGACGGACGGTCGGGGCGGCGACTCGGAGGCGACGGTTGCCACGAGACACGTGCCTTTCGGGTTCGTACTACGGGCGTGGCAGGTGGCTCAACCACTGCCTCCGGTCTATCACCAGCCCATCGGGAGGGGGCACACCCCTAAGGGGGGCGGATCTCCACCCCTGCGTCGTTCGCGCTGGTCAGACGGCCTGCCAGCGGCCGTCCCGGTCCTCGACGATGAGTCCGTCGGCGGCCGCGAAGACCATCGCGCGGTCGAACCGGCCGCCCTCCCAGAACGACGCGCCGACCAGCTGGGCGAGGTCCTCGACCCGCTGCGGACCCTCGGCCTCCAGGGCCCGCACGATCTGCCCCATCTCGTGGAACACCTGGCGGTCGCGGGGGCCCTCGGTGCTGGCCTTCGGTGGTGGCATCGGCATCGGTCGCTGCTCCTCTCGGTTCGCGTCAGGCGTGCGCGGCGGCGGTCTGCTGACCCCCGGACTCGGCGTCCTCGGCGGTCAGCGGCTTGGCGATGTCCTCCAGGGACTGGCCCTCGGCGCGCACGCCGAGGAAGGCCTCGACGATGCCGCCGGCGATCATCAGCCCCGCCCCCAGGAAGTAGCCGGGCGCGATGCCGGTGATGTCCCCGCTGGCCGACGCGCTGTCGATCAGGTGACCGAAGAGCAGCGGACCGCTGATCCCGCCGGCCGCCGTGCCGATGGCGTAGAAGAAGGCGATGCACAAGGCCCGCGTCTCCATCGGGAACACCTCGCTCGCGGTCAGGTACGCCGCGCTGGCGCCGGCCGAGGCGAAGAAGAAGATCACCATGCCGAAGATCGTCAGACTCGTGGCGCTCAGGTCACCGAGCATGAACCCCGCGACCGCCAGCAGCGCGCCGGAGAGGACGTACGTCCCGGTGATCATCCGGACCCGGCCGACGGAGTCGAACAGTGGGCTGAGGGCCAGCGCACCGACGAAGTTGCTGACCGCGAACGCCGCGAGGTACCACCCGGTCTGCCCCACGCCGAGGAACGTGGTGAGGGTGTCGCCGTAGGTGAAGAAGAAGGCGTTGTAGAGGAACGCCTGGCCGACGAACAGCGAGAAGCACAGCACCGTCCGCTTCGGGTACATCGTGAAGACGGTGCGCGCGATCAGCGCGATGCCGATCGCCTTGCGCTGGCGGACCGTGATCTTGTCCTTGACCCCGGGCAGGTCCCGCCCGGTCTCGTCCGCCACCGTGCTCTCGATGTCGCGGACGATCTTCTCGCCCTCCTCCTCACGACCGTGGATGAACAGCCAGCGCGGGCTCTCGGGGACGTTGCGACGGACGAGCAGGATGCCGACGGCGAGCACGGCACCGAGACCGAAGGCGAGGCGCCAGCCGATCGAGGCGTCGACCACGGTCGGGTCGAGCAGCGGGATGGTCAGCAGGGACCCGGCCGCGGCACCGACCCAGAACGAGCCGTTGATGGCAATGTCCACGCGACCCCGGTAGCGAGCCGGGATCAGCTCGTCGATGGCGGAGTTGATCGCGGCGTACTCGCCGCCGATCCCGGCACCGGTGAGGAACCGCGCCCCGAAGTACCACAGCGGACTCATCGAGAACGCCGTCAGCACCGTGGCGCAGATGTAGACGCCGAGGGTGAGCATGAACAGCTTCTTGCGGCCGAAGCGGTCGGTGAGCTGGCCGAAGAACAGGGCGCCCAGACACGCGCCCGCGACGTACGACGACCCGGCGAAACCGATGTCGGAGCTGCTCAGCCCCAGACCCGTACTGCTCGGCTTCAGCGCGTCGGACATCGAGCCCACGATCGTGACCTCGAGACCGTCCAGGATCCAGACCGTGCCGAGGCCGATCACGATCAGCCAGTGCCAGCGCGCCCAGGGCAGCCGGTCGAGCCGTGCTGGGATGTCGGTGGTGATCTGGCCCGTCTCGACGCCACTCGCCATGGCTCCTCCTCGCAGGACGACGTGCGAGTCGACGTACCCCCGGCCATCCGGAGCCATGCGCGAGAACACGGCTCCCGCGGGTCGTCAGCGACCGACCGCGCGCTCGAGCTCCGCCTTGCTCATCGACGAGCGTCCCCGGACGTTCTGCCGCTTGGCCTCCTCGTACAGCTGGGCCTTGGTCCGGCCTCCGGAGCCGCGATGGGACCTCAGACCTCCCCGACGTGACGAGGAGATGTCGTCGGTCGAGGTGCGGCTGGCCTGCCGGGACTCGCCGGCGCGGGCGCGCTCCTTGTTCACGGTCCGGGCCGCGATCTCCTCGGCGGTGTCCTCGCTGCGCCCGCGCTCCTCCAGGCCTTCCTTGATGTGCTCGTACTGTCGCTCGCGCTTCTTGCTCCAGGCTTGCTGCGGCATCGTCACCTCCGGTCGTGTGGCCGATGCGTACCCGCCGGGCCAAGGCGGCATGCCGGCTGTGCGACCGGGTACCCCTCTGCCATGACCTCGTGGCCCCGACCGGTGGACACCGTCGTCCTGGACGTCGACGGCACCCTCGTCGACTCGAACTACCACCACACGCTCTGCTGGTGGCACGCCTTCCGCGACCACGGGTACGACGTCCCGGCCTGGCGGATCCATCGGGCGATCGGCATGGGCGGCGACCGGCTCGTGTCGGCCGTGACGAGTGACGAGGTGGAGGACGAGGACGGCGACCGCATCCGCGACTCGTGGGAGCAGCACTACGACGCCGTCCTGGACCAGGTCGGACCGCTCCCCGGGGCGAAGGCCCTGCTCGGCGCCTTGCGCGACGGAGGGTTCCAGGTGGCCCTCGCCAGCTCCGGGATCCCGCGCCACACCCGCCACGCCGTCGAGGTGCTCGAGGCCGACGACGCCGCTGCGACGACGACCACCAGCGAGGACGCCGAGGAGTCCAAGCCCGACCCGGAGCTGCTGGAGGTGGCACTGGGCCGTGTCGACGCCGACCGGGCCGTGCTGGTCGGTGACTCGGTGTGGGACGTGCGCTCGGGCCGGAAGGCCGGGATCCCCGTGCTCGGGTTGCTCACCGGTGGCGTCGGCCGCGCGGAGCTCGAGGAGGCGGGAGCCGAGGTCGTCCTGGACGACGCCTCCGAGCTGTGCCGGCGGCTCGACGAGCTGCTTTCTCCGGCCCGCCCGGCATGACCGGACACGGCGTCGGGTACGAGAGCCCCATGAGCGAGATGGCCGATCACGAGCGAGAGCGTCCCGTCGAGGTGGAAGGCGTGCCCGAGGGCGAGGAGATCGACGAGGGCGACGCCGCCGAGCGCATCGACGAGGACCCCGAGGAGCAAGCCAACCGGCACGACCCGGTGTGGGACGACGAGCAGCACGAGGACTGAACGGGAGGAGTCACATGCCTGACCTGGACGGAAAGACGATCGCCTTCCTGGTGGCGACCGAGGGCATCGAGCAGATCGAGCTCACCGAGCCGTGGAGCGCCGTGGAGGAGGCGGGCGGGACGCCGAAGCTGCTGTCGGTCGAGTCCGGCAAGGTGCAGGCGTTTAACCATCTCGACAAGGGCGACACGTTCGCGGTGGACACCGTGGTCGGCGACGCCGACGCGTCGTCGTACGACGGGCTGGTGCTTCCGGGCGGAGTGGCCAACCCCGACGCCCTGCGGATGAACGAGGACGCGGTCGCGTTCGTCCGCGACTTCGTGGAGTCCGACCGCCCGGTGGCGGCCATCTGCCACGCGCCCTGGACCCTGGTCGAGGCCGACGTGGTGCGTGGACGGCGGATGACCTCGTGGCCGAGCCTGCAGACGGACCTGCGCAACGCCGGCGCCGAGTGGGTCGACGAGGAGGTCGTGGTGGACGGCAAGCTGGTGACCAGCCGCAAGCCCGACGACCTCCCGGCGTTCAACGACGCGATGGTCGAGCTGTTCGCCGACTGAGGTGACCGCGGCGGCCGCAGGGCTCTGGCCACGATGGTCGGCCCGGGTCCGGTGGCGCCGAGCACGCCGGACCGGACCGGGCCGCGGCGGGTCAGTACCCGCAGCCCTCGGGGTCAAACCGGCCCGCGCGGGTGCGCGGTGAGCCGCCCGTCGGCCAAGGCGACGTACTTCTGGCTGATGGGCGCCTGCGTGGCCCTGATCGTGCTGGCGTGGAACGTCGTGCGCTTCTGGTCCGTGCCGGTGGCCGTCGGCATGAGCGTGGTCGCGGCGGTCATCCCACCGGTCGCGGCGATGTTGGCCGGACGGGGGCGGGGCGGCGGCTGACGCAAGCGAACGAGCTCAGCCGGCCCGATGGCCCAGCGTGCGGTCGAGGAGCGCCCGCAGCTCGCTGAACGACCGCTCGGCTCCTGCCTCCTGGTACATCGAGGTGTCGTCCATCGTGTACCCGTGCGGCGCGTCGGGGTAGACCTCGTTCGTGGCCGTCAGTCCCGCGGCCGCGAGCGCCTGCCCGAGGCGCTCGACGGCGTCGGGCTGCATGCCGCGGTCGTGGTCGGCGTGGCCGAACACGAACTCCGCGCGGGCCGCGGACAGGCCGAGATGCGGGCTGTCGGGGTCCTCGGTGGCCAGTCCGCCGCCGTGGAAGCCGGCGCAGGCCACCACACCCTGGTCGGCGCAGGCCGTGCGCACCGCGAGTCGGGCGCCCATGCAGTAGCCGACGACGCCCACCTCGGACCCGTCGGCGTGCTCGCGCAGCGCCGCGAGGTAGACCCGGGCGTCGCTCACGATCCGGTCGGGGGTGAGCTCGGCCAGGCGCGGCGTGACCTCCGCGAAGAAGGCCTCACGCGCGCCCGGCACGGTCAGGTCGTCGGTGGGTGAGGTCTCGGCGGCGGTCCCGGACCGGTAGAGGACGTTCGGGGCGAGCACCGTGTAGCCCCACTCGGCGATGCGGTCGGCCATCCCCTCGGTCTGGGGGCGGAGCCCGATCGCGTCGATGTAGAAGAGCACGCCCGGACCGGAGCCGGCCAGGTGGGCCTCGGCGATGCCGTCGGGGGTCTCGAGCTCGAGCTGGGTCACGGTCGCCCAGGGTAGACCAGTAGTTGTCCAGGTCAACGTCTTGGCCCACCGGGCGATCCGGCATGACGCCGGACTCGCGGGCGCGGTACTTTCGAGCCCCAGGTCCAGACGTATCAGCGCCGCTCGGGGGCGCCTCCTCTAGGGGTGTGATGGCCACTCACGGTGCGCCGGGGGGACCTACCTCCTCGGCGTTGTACGACGCTGCCACGGATGCGTTCCGTCGTTGGCGCGCCGGCGAGGAGCCTGCCCTCGACGACCTGGTGCGCACGATGAGCCCCGTCCTCTGGCACGTCGTGCGCGCGACCGGGCTCGACCGGGAGGCCGCCGAGGACGTCGTCCAGAACACCTGGCTCACGCTCGTCCGCTCGGCGGACTCGGTGCGCGACGCCCAGGCCATCACCCGCTGGCTGTGCACCGCCGCTCGCCGCGAGGCCTGGCGGGTGAGCAAGGCCGCAGCGCGCACGCGTCCGGTCGAGGACGAGGTGATCGACGCCCGCATGCCGGTCCAGACCTCGCCGGAGTCCGAGGTCGTCACCCACGACGAGAACGCGCTGCTCTGGGAGGCGCTGTCGCGGCTCCCGGAGCGGTGCCAGCGCCTGCTCCGCATCGTCGCCTGGGAGCCCCGCCCGGACTACTCGTCGGTGGCCGACACGATGCAGATGCCGATCGGCAGCATCGGCCCCACGCGACGCCGGTGCCTCGACAAGCTCCGGCTCGAGCTCGGGGAGCCGGCATGACCGCCACCGGCGACGAGGAGCTGCTCTCCGCGATCGCCGGGCTGTACGCCGCGCTGGATCCCGCGCCCACGGACCTCGCCGACGGAGCGCTCGCGCGGCTCGCCGTCGAGGGCCTCGAGACCGAGTACGAGCTGCTCACCCTCGTCGAGCGCGTCGACACCCGCGTCGGCATCCGGGGCGAGGGCGACGCCGAGACCAGCGAGACGGTCGCCCTGGAGTTCGCGGGGACGACGTACCGCGTCCTGGTGCGCATCAGCGGCGACGACGACGCGCGTCGACTCGACGGCTGGGTGGTCCCGGCCCTGCCGATGCGGGTCTTCCTCGGTCCGCAGGGCGACGCGCTGGCCCACACCCGGCAGAGCGCGTACGCCGACCGCGACGGACGCTTCGAGTTCCCCGCGCCGATGGCCGGCGAGGTGCGGCTGTGGCTCCTGCCGCAGTCGGGCCGCGGCGAGGAGGCCGTGCCTCCGTTCGTCACCCCGCCGTTCCTGGTCTGAGCGGTCCCGGGTCTCTGGCGAATCTGCCCGAACTCGATGTATCAGGGCTCCGGGCGGCCGCTCTTGAGTGGCAGAGGCTGAGGACGCTGGCACGGGGGGACAGCGCGCTCGGCCCACACGGGAGAGCGCCGTTCTCGGCGCCAGGGCCGGGTCGACGAGCACCGGGGGGTTGCTCCTCGACCCGGCCCTCTCTCCTCGATCAGGCCGCCATCAGGCCGCCATCAGGCCGTCATCAGGCCTCAGGCCTCCATCAGGCGCTCGACGTGCGGCGCCCACCAGCCGGCGTACCGCTGCTGCAGCTGCGGGATGCGCCAGTCCGTGCCCTCGACCATCTGCCGGCAGCGGTAGCTGGGGCAGTGGCAGCGCAGGAACCAGTCCGGCTCGGCGATGGCCGTCGCGTAGTCGGTGACCAGCTCCTCCCCCGCGCTCACGTCGACCGTCGTGACCAGGGCGTGCTCGTCGAGCCAGCCCAGGTTGGGGTCGCAGCTGTGGTTGGGGAAGTCCGGGCCCAGGCCGTCGACCCGGCGCTCGGCGGGGCCCGCCTCCAGCCGGAGGACGACGGTCCCGGCGGGGAGGTCGGCGGTCGCGAACATCCCGCGGCCGGCGATGTCGCTGGGCCGCACCTCGGCGCGGGCGTCAGGCACCGGTGACGTACTCCGTGAGCGCGTCCACGAGCCGGTCGAGGTCGCGGTCGTCGGTGTACGGCGCGAGCCCGATCCGCAGCCCTCCCTCGGCGCCCAGGCCGAGGTGCTGCGAGGCCTCGTAGGCGTAGAACGACCCGGCCGGTGCGTTGACGTTGCGCGTCGCCAGATGGCGGCGCACCTCCTGCGGGTCGTGCCCGGCGAAGGTCGCCAGCAGGGTCGGCGTACGCCGGGACGCCCGTGCGTACATCGTGACCCCCGGCAGGTCGCCGATCGCCGTCTCGAGGCGTTCCCGCAGCCGGTCCTCGTAGACCTCCAGCGCGCCCAGCGAGCGCAGCAGCCGCTCACGCCGGGTGCCGTCGCCCGGCACCAGGTCGGCCAGGAAGTCGACGGCCGCGGTCACGCCGGCCAGGAGCTCGTACGCCGGCGTGCCGAGCTCGAACCGCTCCGGGATCCCGTCGCTGGCCGGCAGCAGCTTGTCCGGCCGCAGGGGCTCGAGGACCTCGGGTCGGGCGGCGAGCACGCCGCAGTGCGGACCGAGGAACTTGTACGGCGAGCAGGCGAACAGGTCGGCACCGAGCGCGTCGACGTCGACCAGCACGTGAGCCGTGTAGTGCACGCCGTCGACGTAGAGCAGGGCGCCGGCCGCGTGGACGGCCTCGGCGACAGCGGGGATGTCCGGCCGGGTGCCGATCAGGTTCGAGGCGGCGGTGACCGCCACGACCCGGGTGCGGTCGGACAGCACCTCCGCGACCCGGGCGACGTCCAGCTCACCGGTCTCGGGGTCGAAGTCGGCCCAGCGGACGGTCGCGCCCGCGTGCTCGGCGGCGTGGATCCAGGAGCGGATGTTGGAGTCGTGGTCGAGGCGGGACACGACCACCTCGTCCCCCGGACCCCAGTCGCGCGCCATCGTCCGGGCGATGTCCATCGTGAGCTGGGTCATCGAGCGCCCGAACACGATGCCGCGCGGGTCGGCGTTCAGCAGGTCCGCCATCGCCGCCCGGCCCTCGCGCAGCCGGTGGGCGGCGTTCCGCTCCGCAGGTGTCACGTCGTCGTCGTTGGCGAGCGGGCCGACGAGCGTGTCGTGGACCGCCCGGGCGACGACGTCCGGGGTCTGGGTCCCGCCGGGACCGTCGAAGTGAGCGGCGCCCAGGCCCTCGCCCTCGCGCAGCTGGGGGAAGTGTGCCCGCACGCGAGCGACGTCGTACGCCGAGTCGGTGGTGCCGGACGAGGTCGAGGGGACGGTGTCGGTCACCCGCTCATTGTGCTGCGGGCCGGATCTCCGCGACGCGCAGGGACCCCCACGGGACGGACCCCGCCGACGAAGCGCGGACAAGGCACGAAGAGGGCGCCGAGAGGGCGCTCCCGCCCCACGCCTGGAGTGGAGGGGACATCGGCGTGTGCGGCCCGCACTCACGCTCACGGTGGAGCGATCGCCGGCAAATTCCGCCGAAATGACACGCCCGGTGGGGACGGGTACGCTAAGGTGAACCCCAGGTGAACGATCGGTGAACGTAAAGGAGATGATCATGCGCACCGACGAGCGGCCGACCCTCATCCAGCGGTGGATCATCGTCACCGACGCCGACGGCACGGAGCACCTCGAGGCCCGCTGGGTCGTCGAGGGCGAGTCCCCCGCTGCGGCCACGCACGCGGCCTGACCTGGGACGACGCCTCGGACGTCTCGCTCAGAGCTCGGACTGGACCCCCGCCAGCAGCTGGCGGGCCATCACGATGCGCTGCACCTGGTTGGTGCCCTCGTAGATCTGGGTGATCTTCGCGTCGCGCATCATCCGCTCGACGGGGTAGTCGCGCGTGTAGCCGTAGCCGCCGAGCACCTGGACGGCGTTCGTGGTGACCTCCATCGCGACGTCGGAGGCGAAGCACTTGGCCGCCGCCCCGAAGAACGTGAGGTCGGCGTCGCCACGCTCGGAGCGGCCGGCGGCGGCGTACGTGAGCTGGCGGGCGGCCTCGATCTTCATGCCCATGTCGGCGAGCAGGAACTGCAGACCCTGGAAGTCGCTGATCGGCCGGCCGAACTGCTGCCGCTCCTGGGCGTACCCCAGCGCGTAGTCGAGCGCGCCCTGCGCGACGCCGACGGCCTGGGCCGCGATGGTGATGCGGGTGTGGTCGAGGGTGCGCATCGCGGTCTCGAAACCGGTGCCCTCGTCGCCGATCATCCGGTCGGCGGGCAGGCGCACGTGGTCGAGGTACACCTCGCGGGTGGGGCTGCCCTTGATCCCGAGCTTGCGCTCCTTGGCCCCGAAGGTGACCCCGTCGTCGGCCTTCTCGACGACGAACGCCGAGATGCCGCGGCCACGCTTCTCCGGGTCGGTCACCGCCATCACCGTGTAGTACTCGCTCTCGCCGGCGTTGGTGATCCAGCGCTTCACCCCGTCGAGCACCCAGCCGTCGCCGTCGCGGACGGCCCGGGTCTTCATCGCGACGGCGTCGGAGCCGGCGTCCGGCTCGGACAGGCAGTAGGAGAAGCCGCCGTCCCCGGCGGCGAGTCTGGTCAGGTAGTGCTTCTTCAGCTCCTCGGAGCCGCTCAGCAGCAGCGGGAGCGAGCCGAGCTTGTTCACGGCCGGGATCAGGCTGCTGGCCACGCACACCCGCGCAACCTCCTCGATCACGATCACCGTGGCCAGGGCATCCGCGCCGGCGCCGCCGTACTCCTCCGGCACGTGGGGAGCGTGGAAGTCGGCCTGCTGCAGGGCCTTCGCCGCCTCCTCGGGGTAACGGCTCTCCTCGTCGACCTCGGCGGCGTACGGCGCGACCTTCGCCTCGCACAGGTCCCGCACGGCCTCGCGGACCGCGCGGTGCTCGTCGCTGAGCGCGAACAGGGGGAAGTCGTTGCCCATGGGGCGGATTCTACGAGCCGGCGCGTGCGCTCCGGCCCCGGCCCGACCCGGCCCGACCCGGCCCGACGGTCCCGCGACCTAGGCTGACTCGCATGGGCGAGTGGCAGCGCGAGGAGTGGGTCGACCTGATGCTCGACGACCTCGAGACGTGGGCGGTGGTCGGCCTGTCCGGCGACCGCGGGCGTACGGCGTACTCCATCGCGGAGCTGCTGCAGCGGCGCGGCAAGCGGGTCGTGCCGATCCATCCCAGGTTCGGCGGCGCGGACCCCGACGCGGCCGACGACGACACCACGGTGCTCGGCCAGCGCGGCTACGCCACGCTCGCCGACGTCCCGTTCCCGATCGACGTGGTCGACGTGTTCCGGCGGTCCGAGGCGGCCGGCGAGTTCGCCGACCAGGCGGTCGCCGTGGGGGCCCGGGCGGTGTGGTTCCAGCTCGGCGTGGTCGACCAGGACGCGTTCGACCGGACGACGCGGGCCGGCGTCCCGATGGTGATGGACACCTGCCCGGCCATCGAGTGGCGGCGCCGCGACGACCCGCGCTCGGCGTGACCGCCGGCTAGGGCTGGTCCTCCTCGACGGTGTGGACCGCGGCCTCCTCGGCCGACGCGGCGGCACCGTCGACGCCCACGTCCTCCGCGACGTCATCGGCGTGCTCACCCTCGGCCTCGGTCAGCCGACCGGTGCGCTCGTCGCCCACCTCGAAGCCGTCCGAGGGATCCGCGCCCTCGTCTCCGAGGATCTCGTCCTCCTGGGCCTCGGGCGTGTGGTCGACCGCGGCCGCGGGGTCCGGCTCCTCCTGCTCGAGCCGCTCGTCGAGGGTCTCCCCCGCGGCGTCCTCGGCCGACGTCACGCCCCGCGCCATCTCCCGGCTCGGCCGCTCGGGAGGGGACATGCCCTCGTCGAGGACGTCGTCGACGCCCCGCTCGTCCAGGGTGTCGTCGGGCTGGAGCTGGTCCTCGCTGAAGCTGCTGCTCATACCGGGGACGTACCCACGCCGCCTGGCGTCATCCCACGCGCCTCAGAAGCCGAGCTTGCGCCCGCCGGCGGAGGCGCGGACCTTCTTGCCCTTCTCCTGGGCAGAGCGCCGGAGATCGGCCTGGAAGTCCAGCATCCGCTGCCGGAGGTCGGCATCGGCGGCCGCGAGGATGCGTACGGCGAGGAGACCGGCGTTCCGGGCGTTGCCGACCGCCACCGTCGCGACCGGCACGCCCGACGGCATCTGCACGATCGAGAGCAGCGAGTCCATCCCGTCGAGGTGCTTGAGCGGCACGGGGACGCCGATGACCGGCAACGGAGTCACCGCGGCCAGCATCCCGGGCAGGTGCGCCGCTCCCCCGGCGCCCGCGACCAGCACCGAGAGACCGCGGTCGGCGGCCCCGCGGCCGTAGTCCAGCATCTCGTCGGGCATCCGGTGGGCCGAGACGACGTCCGCCTCGAACGGCACGTCGAACTCCTTGAGCGCCTCCGCGGCCGCCTCCATCACCGGCCAGTCGGAGTCGGAGCCCATCACGATGCCCACCCGGGGGTCGTCAGCCATGGTCACTCACTCGCTCTCGTCGCCCAGCTCGCCGGCGAACCACGCGGCGGCGTGCCGGGCTCGCTCCCGACACTCTCGCAGGTCGTCGCCGTAGGCGTTGACGTGCCCGACCTTGCGGCCCGAACGCGGCTCCTTGCCGTACAGGTGCACCCGGAGCCGCGGGTCGCGGGCGAGTGCGTGCGGGTAGCCGTCGTACAGCCGTCCGGTCTGCTCCGTCGGCCCGCCGAGGATGTTGACCATGACCGTCCACGGGGCGCGGGCGAGCGGAGACCCCAGCGGGAGGTCGAGCACGGCCCGCAGGTGGTTCTCGAACTGGGACGTGACGGCGCCGTCCTGGCTCCAGTGGCCGGTGTTGTGCGGCCGCATCGCCAGCTCGTTGACCAGGATCCGGTGGTCGACGGTCTCGAAGAGCTCGACGGCCAGGACGCCGGTGACGTCGAGCTCGCGCGCGATGCGCAGGGCGAGCTCCTGCGCCTCGGTGGCGAGCCGGTCGGGAAGCCCGGGCGCGGGCGCGACGACCTCGTGACAGATGCCGTCGCGCTGCACCGACTCGACGACCGGGTACGCCGCCGCCTGGCCGCTCGGGCTGCGCACGGCCAGCGCGGAGAGCTCCCGGCGGAAGTCGACCCGCTCCTCGGCGAGGATGCGGACGCCGGTCGCGGCCGCGGCCTCGAACGCCGGTGCACAGTCCGCCTCGTCGTCCACGAACCACACGCCCTTGCCGTCGTACCCGCCGCGGCTGGTCTTCAGGACGCAGGGCAGCCCGAACGCCGCCACCTCGCCCGCGTCCGCGACCACCCGGAACCGGGGCACCGGGACCCCGAGACCGGCCAGCGCCTCGCGCATGACCACCTTGTCCTGGGCATGGACCAGCGCCGCGGGTCCGGGGCGCACGGCGACGCCGGCGTCCTCCAGGACGTGCAGGTGGCCGGTCGGCACGTGCTCGTGGTCGAAGGTCACGACCCGGCAGCCGTCGACCAGGCGCTCGAGGGTGGCGAGGTCGCGGTAGTCGCCGACCTCGTGGTCGGGGATGACCTGCGCGGCGGACACTCCCGGCGCCTCGGCCAGGAGCCGCAGGGGGATGCCGAGTGCCGCGGCGGGCTCGGCGAGCATGCGGGCCAGCTGGCCGCCTCCCACGACGGCGACCACGGGCGAGCTCACCCGCAGAAGCGTAGGGGCGTCGTCGCGTCGACGGTCAGGCGGTGCGGGCCTCGGCCTCGTCGACCGAGCGCAGGGCCTCGGACGAACCCGGCGCGCCCAGCTCGAAGCGCAGTCCGTGACCGCGCACGGTGGTGATCAGGCTCGGCTGGCTCGGGTCGTCGCCCAGCTTGCGGCGTACCCAGCCCAGGTGGACGTCGATGGTCTTCGAGGACGTCCAGAACGTGGTGTTCCACACGGTCAGCATGAGCTCGTCACGGGACACCACAGATCCGGCCCGCTGCATCAGAAAATGCAGCAGGTCGAACTCCTTGCGCGAGAACACGATCTCGCGTTCATCTCGCCAGACCCGGCGGGTAGCCGGGTCCACGACGACGTCCTGGACCTTGAGCACGCATTGAAAATAGGTACCGAACGCCCTCCCCCGCGGGGGAATGGGGTAACTGGCCCCGTTCGGACGGTAAAATCGTCGGACAGCACCACCGCTCGTAGGCCATCCGGACCATGCCTCAATGGCGTCGTACGGCCACCGGCTCGACCAGTCCGAAGCCTCGGACCGGGCGCGCCGGGAGCGCTCGTGCCTCGAACTGGTCCTCCGGGAGGCGCTGCGCGGTCTCGGCGTCGACGATGATCCGGTTGCGCCTGGCGACCGCCGTCAGGCGGGCCGCGAGGTTCACCGGGGGCCCGAAGACGTCTCCGAGGCGCGTGACCACCGACCCGGTGGACAGACCGACGCGTACGTCGGGCATCCGCGGGTCACGCCCGATCACCGCGATGATGCCCTCGGCGGTGTCATAGGCCCGGATCGGGTCGTCGTTCACGAAGAGCACGGCGTCCCCGAGGCTCTTGATGACCCGTCCGTTGCGGCCGGCGACGACGTCGGCGCAGCGCGACTCGAAGATCTCGACCAGGTCGCCGATGCGGTCGTGGTCGAGCCGGTTGGTCAGCGCCGTGAACTGCACGATGTCGGCGAATCCGACCGTGACCTCGGTGGTGTGCAGGTCGGCGTCGTCGGCGCCGAGCGCCTCGACCCGCGCCACGGCGGCGGCGAGGTGCCGTCGCCAGACGTAGACCAGCAGGCGCTCGAACGGCTCGTTGAGGCCGTTCAGGAGCCGCAGCGCCGCGGTGGCACGAGATCCGGTGGCGTCGTCCCCCGCCTCCATCTCCTGCACCCGGTGCACCAGCGTGGCGACCTCCCAGTCGGCGAGGCGGGCCATCGTCTGGCCGACCGCCCGGGTGAGATCGACGGCCATGTCGAAGTCGATCGAGCCGTCGTCGACCAGCCGGAGGAGCGTGGAGACGGCGTCGGCGTCCGCCTGGGTGAACGCGCGCTCGCTGCCGCGGTCGGGGAAGCCCAGCGCGCGCCACAGCCGCTGTGCCTGCTCGATGCTCGCGCCGGTCTCGGCGGCCACCTCGAGGGCGTTGAAGACGATCTCGTCGCCCAGGATCGCCTTCTCGAGCTGGTGGCTCGGGGTCTCCTCAGGTTCCGTCATCGTCGCGTCGGTCGGACGCGCCGGTGCTGCCGCTGCCCAGCAGCTCGGTGAGCTGCCGCTGGACCTGCTCCACCTGCGGGATGTCGTGCAGGCGGACCGAGCCGTGCGTGCTGGCGTCGCTGATCACGAGCGTGCCGCAGCCGAGCATCCGGTCGATGATGCCCATGTCGTAGGCCACGTCACTGATCCGCTGCAGCGGGATGTCGTGTCCCTTGCGGGCGATCAGGCCCTCGCGCGTGATCAGCCTGCGGGTGGTGATCGTGTACGTCGAGGTCAGCCAGTCGAGGAACGGCCGGAGCACCCACCAGACGACCACGACCGCCGCCAGGATCCAGATGACCAGGCTGACGACGCCGTTGTCGACCAGCCGGTCGAGGAAGATCGCCACCGCCAAGGTGACGATGAGGACCAGTCCCGGGCCGATCAGCGCCTTCGGGTGGGTCCGGGTGTCGACCACGACGGACTCGCCGTCGGTCAGCAGCTTCGGTGAGATGGCCACGGGCGAGAGTCTGTCACTCCGCAGGTCTGACGTGCACCACATCGCCGGCGCTGAGCGTGAGGACCCCATCCGCCGTGTCGAGCACGAGCCTGCCGTGCTGGTCGATGTCCGACACCTTCCCCTCGACGACGCGGTCGCCCGGGAGCTCGACCCGCACCTGGCGGTCGAGGGTCGCGCTCCTGCCGCGGTAGTGGTCGACGAACGTGTGCGGTGAGCGGGCGAAGACACCGAGCCAGATGCGCAGCGAGCGCACCACCTCGCCGAACAGCTCGGTCCGATCGACCGGGTAGCCGGTCAGGGCCAGCGACGTGGCGTCGGGCACCGGGAGCTCGTCGGCGGTCTGGTCGACGTTGATCCCGATCCCGATCACCACCATCGGTGGGCGGGTGCCGACCCGCTCGACCAGGATCCCGCACACCTTGTGCTCGCCGATCAGTACGTCGTTGGGCCACTTCAGCCGGGCGGCACCGCCCAGCACCCGGGCGACGGCGTACCCGGCGACGAGCGGCACCACCGGCCACCACTCGACGTCCACGGCCGGGTCGAAGACCGCCGAGAACGTCAGCGCTGCGCCGGGTGGGGTCACCCACTGCCGGTCCAGTCGGCCACGGCCCGCCTGCTGGTGGTCGGCCACCACGACCCGGTGCCGCACGGGGTCGGCGACGGCCAGGGCGTTGGTCGAGCCGGCCTCGGCGTACAGCCTCACCTGCCACTGCGGCCCGGCCACCGCCTGCAGCTCGAGCTGGTCGAGCGGCGCGCGTGGAGGGCCGGCGTTCACGGGCACTAGTGTCCTGCAGATGAGCGCACAGCCGACCCCGGGTGAGGGCACCGACGTCCCCGATGCCGACGCCGGCATCGACATCCACACCACGGCCGGGAAGCTCGAGGACCTTCACCGCCGCCTGGACGAGGCCGTGCACGCCGCCTCGGCCAAGGCGGTCGAGAAGCAGCACGCCAAGGGTCGGGGCACGGCTCGGGAGCGGATCGCGATGCTGTTCGACGAAGGCTCCTTCGTCGAGCTCGACGAGCTGGCGCGGCACCGGTCGACGGCGTTCGGGCTGGAGAAGCGCCGGCCGTACGGCGACGGCGTCGTCACCGGCTACGGCACGATCGACGGTCGTCAGGTGTGCGTGTTCAGCCAGGACTTCACGATCTTCGGCGGCTCGCTCGGGCAGGTGTACGGCGAGAAGATCTGCAAGGTGATGGACCTCGCCATCAAGACCGGCTGCCCGATCGTCGGCATCAACGAGGGTGCCGGCGCCCGGATCCAGGAGGGCGTGGTCTCGCTCGGGCTGTACGGCGAGATCTTCCGCCGCAACGTGCACGCGTCGGGCGTGATCCCGCAGATCAGCATGATCATGGGCTCCTGCGCCGGTGGGCACGTCTACTCCCCGGCCGTCACCGACTTCACGGTGATGGTCGACGGCACGTCGAACATGTTCATCACCGGACCCGACGTCATCAAGACGGTCACCGGCGAGGACGTCTCGATGGAGGAGCTCGGCGGAGCGCGCACGCACAACACCAAGTCGGGCAACGCCCACTACATGGGCGCGGACGAGGAGGACGCGATCGAGTACGTCAAGGCGCTGCTGTCCTTCCTCCCGCAGAACAACCTCGACCCGGTGCCGGCGTACGACGAACCCGCCGACCTCGACGTGACCGACCTCGACCGGACCCTCGACACGCTGGTCCCCGACGGTGCGAACCAGCCCTACGACATGCACGAGGCGATCACCGCCGTGCTCGACGACGAGGAGTTCCTCGAGGTGATGGCGATGTTCGCGCCGAACATCGTCGTCGGCTTCGGCCGGGTCGAGGGTCGGTCGGTCGGTGTGGTGGCCAACCAGCCGATGCAGTTCGCGGGAACCCTCGACATCGACGCCTCGGAGAAGGCCGCGCGCTTCGTGCGCACCTGCGACGCCTTCAACATCCCGGTGCTCACGTTCGTCGACGTCCCCGGCTTCCTCCCCGGCACCGACCAGGAGTGGAACGGCATCATCCGCCGCGGGGCCAAGCTCATCTACGCCTACGCCGAGGCGACGGTCCCGCTCGTCACCGTGATCACGCGCAAGGCCTACGGCGGCGCCTACGACGTGATGGGGTCCAAGCACCTCGGCGCCGACATCAACCTGGCCTGGCCGACGGCCCAGATCGCGGTGATGGGGGCGCAGGGTGCGGTCAACATCCTGTACCGCAAGGAGCTGAAGGAGGCCGCCGACCCGGAGGCCACGCGCGCGCAGCTGGTCACCGAGTACGAAGACACCCTCGCCAACCCCTATCTCGCCGCCGAGCGGGGGTACGTCGACGGTGTCATCGCGCCGCACGAGACCCGGATCGAGATCGTCAAGGCGCTCCGGCTCCTGGCGTCCAAGCGGGAGATCCTGCCGAGCAAGAAGCACGGGAACATCCCCCTCTGATGGCCGGCGAGCGCGACGACACCTCGACGGAGGGCACAGGGCAGCCCGCGCCGCCGTTCCTGCGCGTGGTGAAGGGCGACCCGACCCCGGAGGAGCTGGCGGCGCTGGTGGCCGTGCTCGCCTCGCTCGGCGGTCCACCGACCGCATCCCCGCGCCGTACGCCGCAGTGGAACGCGCCGCGGCGCCTCCACCGCGCCGCGGATCCGCACGGGCCCGGTGGCTGGCGCGCATCCGGATTGCCGCACTGAACACGCGGAATCAGTGGAGACCGGGCCGCACACCGTCGTGATCCGTCGCGGCGCTTGGCAAAATCTCGTGTCATCGCCAGACACCCGGATCCGACCGACCTACCTTGGTGTGCAAGCGGGGCCATAGGGGAGCCTCGCCTGGGGATCCGGGGGGATTCGCGATGAGCTCACAGTTCAGGGACCTGAGCACCGGCGAGAGCATGCAGCGTGCGCTCTCGGGCTCCGGCACTGTCCAGGTGTCCGCTCACCCTCGGGGTGCGGGATTCCGCGTCCTGAGCCGGATGGCACGCCACCGCACCGACGAGGAGAACTTCGTCCCGCGGCACCGGCTCGACGCCGAGCCTGACTGCGTCCAGTCGGCCTGAGCCGACTCACAGCTGAGCGCCCGGACACAGGTCCGGGCGAGTTCTCCCCAGCCCAGGATGCGGTCCTGGCACCCCACGAGGAGCCTTTCCGCGGCCCACGGTCTTCACCGCTTGACCGCCGCGACCAACACCGACGACCCGAATGGCAGGTCCCGCCGAGCCGGCACCCGCTCGTCCGCGCGGCACAGACCGAGCAGCACACGCTCGAGACGCGAGCTCACGGTCGGGATCTCGACGATGTCCGCCGGCCCCGGCGAGCCCGGCCGTGTCAACCGATGCCGGACGCCGCGAGCGGCCCGCTGGGCGACGAAGGCGGGGAAGACACCCGCGAACCCGTACGTCGCGCGCACGACGTCGAAGCCCGCCGCCTGCACCGCGCTGGCCCACTGGTACGCCGGCACCGACATCAGCAACCGGCCACCGAGCCCGAGCCACGCGTCGCAGCTCTGCCAACGCAGACCCCGACGGGTGGTCGCAGTCCCCGTGAGTCGACGTCGAGCGAGACGTTCTGTGGCGCCGTCAGCCACCCGACGCTCGAACCGTCCGCGCTGCCCACGTCGAGGACCCGCTGTGGCGTCCCGACGTACTCGCCGAGGACGGTGCGCAGCATCTCCGAGCGTGCCCGGTACCACCAGTAGTCCGGCTGCTGGATCGACGGAGAGCCACCGTGCGGGTTCGCGGGTGTGGGGGCGGGCACGTGGGCGATTGTCCGGGACGTGGCTACTGTCCGTCCGTGACCTCGCTGGTGCTCGCCTCCGCCTCTCCCGCCCGGCTCGCAACGCTGAGGGCCGCCGGCATCGAACCGTCGGTCGTGGTCTCGGGCGTCGACGAGTCACAGGTGACGGGTCTGGCACCGGCCGACCTCGCCCAGCGCCTCGCCGAGCTCAAGTGCGCCGCGGTCGCCGCCGAGGTGGGCAGCGGTCGCCTGGTGCTCGGCTGCGACTCGGTCCTCGAGCTCGACGGTGAGGCGCTCGGCAAGCCCGCCGACGCCGGCGAGGCGGACCGCCGCTGGCGCGCCATGCGGGGACGCACCGGCGTGCTCCACACCGGTCACTGCCTGCGCGACACCGACACCGGTGAGCAGGCGACCGGCACCGGCTCGACCGTCGTGCACTTCGCGGACGTCACCGACGCCGAGATCGCGGCGTACGTCGAGTCGGGCGAGCCGCTGCACGTGGCCGGTGCGTTCACGATCGACGGGCTCGGCGGTGCGTTCGTGACCCGGATCGAGGGTGACCACCACAACGTCGTCGGGCTCAGCCTGCCCCTGCTGCGCGACCTCGTGACCCGGCTCGGCCACACCTGGACCGACCTCTGGAGCCGCCGCTAGACGCGGTCCTCCGACGTGCGGTCGGGATCCATCTGCCGGTGTGCGGGGCCGAGGAACGTCACCGGGTGATGCGTGAGGTCGGTGGCGTGGACCGGCTGCCGGAAGACGTACCGACGGAAGAGGTAGAAGCGCGCCACCTGCCCGATCAGCTGACCGACGACGTTGCCGGCGATGTTGTCGGAGAACGGGTCGGTCAGGCCGAGCACGTGCCGGCTCACCCACAGGCACGCGATCGCCAGCGGCATCGTGATCAGGTTGATCGCGAAGAACGCCGTGCGGCCGCCGTCGGGATGGACGGGCGGCCGGTGCCGGAACGCCCAGTGCCGGCTGAGCCGGTAGCTGACGAGCATGCCGAAGACGTTGGCGATCACGAACGCCGGGATGGCGTGGTGGACGAGCCAGGGATCGCTGGTGATGTAGAGCCCGTGCGCCAGGAAGTTGAACACGAGGAACGACGTCAGCGTGGACAGTCCCCCGGTGACCATGAAACGGCCGATCTCCACGAAGATGTGGGGCATACGGGTCGGCACGGTGGCAGTCTAAGGAAGAGGACCCATCAGGTCGCGTCCGCGGCCGTGTCCTGGGCGTCTTCCTCGAACGTCGCCGCCGAGACCGAGTGCTCCCGCTGCAGCGTCTCCGGGGCCGCCAGGACGGCGAACACCGGCAGCGCGCAGACGACCGCGCAGAGCACGAAGGCCGGCGAGTACCCCGCCTGGTCGGCCACCCAGCCGGTCACGACGGGCCCGAGCACGGCGCCGAGGTCGCCGGCCATCTGGAAGACCGCGACCACCGTGCCGCCGCGGCCCGACACGACGTCTCCCATGATGGCGCCGGGAGCCACCGAGTCGGACGCGGCGGCGACGCCGATCAGCACCGTCGCGATCACCAGGCCGGCGATGGCCGGCACGGCCGGAAGGACCAGGAACGCCACGGCGCCGAAGACCAGCCCGAAGACGATCACCGGCCGCCGCCCCACGGTGTCGGCGATCTTGCCGGTCGGGAGCAGCAGCGCCCCGCTGACCACGCTGACGATCAGGAACGCCGCATAGACCCAACCGGACGACAGGTCGAGGGACTCCCGCACGTAGAGCGGCAGCATCGCGGACCGGGCGCCGACCAGCGCGAAGTCGCCGGCGAACGCCGCGGCCAGTGCCGCCAGGTACGCGCGGTGGTGCAACGCCACGGACAGGGGCAGCGGCTCGGACCGGGTCGACTGGCGCGCGGCCAGCTCGCTCTTGCGAAGGGCGCCGAGCCCGATCAGGCCGGCGACGACGAGGGTGCCGGCGTACAGGAAGAACGGGAGCCGGAGCGAGAACGTCGCGACCGTTCCCACGGCCGGCCCGCACACCAGGCCGATCAAGAAGGACCCCGCCCAGACCCCCTGGGCCCGTCCTCGCAGATGGCTCGGCGTCACCCGGACCAGGAGGCTGGCCGCGCTGACGCTGAACATGATCGAGCCGATGCCGCCGGCGCCGCGCAGTGCCAGCAGCTGCCAGTACGACCGGGAGAGCCCGGCCAACGCGCTGCTCACGGCGACGACCCCGATCCCGGTGGCGAGGAGCAGTCGCTCGCCGGCGAGGTTGATCATGCGACCGACGAACGGTGCCATCGCGATCCGCATCAGGGCGAACGCGCTGACGACCGCACCGGCCGCCGCCTTGCCGACCCCGAACTCGCGGGCGAACAGCGGCAGGGCGGGCGCGACCAGGCCGAAGCCCAGGGCGACCATGAAACCCACGCCGGTCAGGGCGCGCACCTCGGGCGGGAGGTCGCGGAACAGGCGCACGCAGCGACGCTACTCGACCGGCAGGCCGAGGCCTCGGGCGATCAGCATCCGCTGCACCTCGGACGTGCCTTCACCGATCTCGAGGACCTTCGCGTCGCGGTAGAAGCGGGCGACGGGGTACTCCTCCATGAAGCCGTACCCGCCGAACACCTGGGTGGCGATGCGGGTCGCGGTCACCGCCGACTCGGTGGCGTACAGCTTGGCCACCGACGCCGCCTGCTTGAGCTCGCTCGGCTTCGGGCCGGCACCGTCGCGCATCGCGTCCTTGATCGAGGCGGCCTTGTAGACCAGGAGCCGGCTGGCCTGCAGCATCACGTCGAGATCGGCGATCTGGAACGCGACGCCCTGCTTGCGGCCGATCGGGACGCCGAACGACTGTCGCTCGCCGGCGTACTGCAGCGAGGCGTCGAGGCAGGCCTGGATGCAGCCGACGGCAAGAGCCGCGATCGCGATCCGGCCGTCGTCGAGCGTCGCGAGGAACTGCGGGAAGCCACGGCCGCGCTCCCCCAGCAGGTTGGCCTCGGGGACGCGGACGTCCTCGAGGGTGATCCCGTGGGTGTCGGAGGCGTGCCAGCCGAGCTTGTCGTACGCCGGCTCCGCGGTGAAGCCCGGTGCGTCCGCCGGAACGATGAACGCGGAGACCTCCGGCTTGCCTTCCGCCGTCTGTCCGGTGCGGGCCGTGATGCTCACGCACGACGTGAGCTCGGAGCCCGAGTTGGTGATGAACTGCTTGGCGCCGTTGACGACCCACTCACCGTCGACGAGCTCGGCCCGCGTGCGCGTCGCACCGGCGTCGGAACCGGCCCCCGGCTCGGTCAGCCCGAAGCCGGCGAGTGCCTGTCCGGTGACGAGGTCGGGGAGCCACTGCTCCTTCTGCGCGGCGTCGCCGTAGGTGAGGATCGGGTTGATCCCGAGCCCCACTGCCGCCTCGAGGGTGATGCCCATCGACTGGTCGACCCGCCCGAGCTCCTCGATCGCGACGCAGAGGCTGGTGAAGTCGCCGTCCTCGCCGGCTCCGCCGTACTCCTCGGGGGCGGTGAGCCCCATCAGCCCGAGCTTGCCCATCTGCTGCACCACGTCGGTCGGGAAGTGGTGCTCGCGGTCCCACCGGGCGGCGTGCGGCGCGATCTCGCCCTCCGCGAACTCGCGGACCACGCGGCGGAACTCCTCGTGCTCACGCGACAGCTCGAACGTCATGGCGCACATCGTAGCGGGGCAGGTTAACGATCGCTAACCAACAGCGGTGACTAGGGTCGAAGGATGTTCAAGCTGCTGCTCTTCCTCCATCTCCTCGCCGCGATCTTCGCCGTCGGTCCGCTCGTCGGCGCGGCCACGACCGCCTCGAGGGCCCTGCGCACCCCGGACGCCGATGCCGCGCGGTCCGCGGCGCGGACGATCCGGCTCTACAGCTACGTCTCGGTGGTCGTGGTGGTCCTCGGGATGGGTCTGATGTCGACGAAGGCGCCCTGGGACTCCTCGCAGCACGTCGCCGAGATCGGCGACAGCTGGATCCTGCTCTCGATCGTGTTCTGGGCCTGCTCCGTCGCGATCACCCTCGGCGGACTCGTGCCGGCCTTGAACCACGCCGCCACCACGATCACCGAGGGTGGGTCCGTCTCGACCCTGACCGGCCGGGTGGCCGCGTTCGGTGGCGCCACGGGTCTGCTGTACGCCGGGATCGTGCTGCTGATGGTCTACCAGCCCGGCGGCTGACACCGACCCGGCGCCAGGCCCGGCGCAGGCCCGGCGTCAGGCCCGGCGCAGCACGTGCACGACGTACTCGCTGTCGTCGCTGAACGGCCGGAGGTCGTACGCCGCGAACCGGTGCTCCAGCGCGAGGCCGACCGACTCGTAGTCGGCGACGAACTCCGCGACCGGGTACTCGCGCGAGAAGCCGGACGGCGCGCCCGAGAGGTTGAAACCGACGAGCAGCCGGCCGTCGGCGGCGAGCAGCGCGGCCAGGTTGGCGAGCACGGTCCGCTCGGTGTCCGGCGCCAGCAGGATCATCACGTTCCCCACGCACACGACCAGGTCGTACGCCGTGGGGTGACCGGCGCCGGAGAGCTTCGACGGGGTCAGCTCGTCGAGGCGCGAGTCGACCAGCGGCAGCTCCGGGAACGTCCGCCGTGACTGGTCCAGGATCTCCGGGTCGAAGTCGACCCCGACCACGTGGTGGCCACGCGCGACCAGGGCGGCGCCGACACGTCCCATGCCCGATCCGGCGTCCAGGATCGAGGCCCCTCGCGGGGCGAGCACGTCGGCCAGCCGGGCCTCGCCCTCGACGTCGATGCCGTCCGCCATCAGTCGGGCGAAGTGTGCGCCGTACCCGCCGTGCCCCTCGGCCCGCTCGTACGCCCGCGCCTGCTCCCACCTGGTCTCCGCCACAGCCGCCACCCTAGAGCGGCGCGGGTCAGGCCAGCAGCGAGGCGGACGCCAGGCGGAGCAACCACTCCGCGACGGCCTCCCGCGTCCAGCCGCGCTCGGCGCGCAGGCGCTGCTGGAGGAGCGGGTTCATCAGGACCCAGCACATGTCGGCCGCCTCGTCGACGGTCAGCCCCTCGCGCAGGCCACCCACGGCGTGGAGGTGGGAGACGAACATCCGCGCTCCGGTGCGGCGTTGCTCCTCCATGCCGTTGCGGAGCGCGGCCGCCTCGGGGTCCACGTCGACAGCACGCGCCAGCACGAGCTCGAGGGGTGCCACCCGGTCGGCGACGCCGAGCACCTGCTCGACCCACAGCCGGACCAGCTCCGGGGGGTCGGTGAGCTCCTGCATCGCGCGCACGTGCGGGCGGTCGGCCATCGCGATCGGCTCGTCGTCGCCGACGACGGCCCAGTCCCAGGCGGTCTTGAGCAGCTCGACCTTCGAGCCCACGGAGAGGAAGACGGTTCGGCGACCGACCCCCGCCGCCTTCGCGACCGCGTCGATCGTGGTGCCGGCGTACCCCTTCGACACGAAGAGGCCCTGCGCCGCCGCGACGATGCGCCGCCGGGTCTGGCGAGCGGCCTCCGCACGCGCCGGTGAGTGGTAGGTACGCGAACCGCTCAACGCTGCTCCTTGAAAGAAGTTGACGCGGACCCAGGATTCACTGCATCCTCGGTGCATCGAATAATCTAGCTGGCACGGGAGACTTCATCATGGACATCGCCATCATCGGCGCGGGACCGGCCGGGCTGTTCCTCGGGAGCGCCGCGGCACGCCGCGGACACCGGGTGACCGCCGTCGACCGGGACCCCGGACCGCCGGACGGCGACATGTGGCCCCGGCGAGGGGTGATGCAGTTCCACCACGCCCACGCCTTCCGGCAGACCGTCGCCGACGCGCTCGGCCGCGAGGTGCCCGAGGCACTCGAGCTGTGGCACGCCGCGGGTGCCGAGCCCATCGAGTTCGTGCCGCCGGGCGGCGAGCTGATGCGGCTGGGGCTGCGTTCGCGCCGTGAGACCTTCGAGCGCTCCCTGCGCACGGCGGCCGTCGCCACGCCCGGGTTCACCCTGCGGCACGGCCATGTCGAGGGCGTCCTCCAGGAGTCCGGACGCGCCGCCGGCGTGACCGTCGACGGCACCCCGCTCGAGGCGGACCTCGTCATCGACGCGTCGGGACGGGCGGGTCGCGCGACCCGCTCGCTCGCCTCGCGGGCGGGGGTCGGCGGTGCCTGCGGCCAGGCGTACGTCGACCGCGTGTACCAGCTGCGACCCGGCGCCGAGCCGGGCCCGATGACCAACCCGATCGCCTGGCAGGCCGACTTCGACGGCTACCTGGGACTGATCTTCCGGCACGAGGCCGGCCTGTTCTCCGCGCTCCTCGTGCGTCGTTCGGACGACGTGGAGCTCCGCGGGCTCCGCAACGCGGATGCCTTCGAGGCCGCGACCAGGGCGATCCCGGGGCTCGACGCCTGGACCGACCCCGACCGGTCCGAGCCGGTCACCGACGTGCTTCCGGGCGGCGCCCTGCTCAACGTCTTCCAGCGGCAGACGACCGATGACGGCGAGCTGGTCCTGCCCGGGCTGTTCTTCGTCGGCGACAGCGTGGCCACCACCACGCCGGTCTTCGGACGCGGCATCACCACGACGCTGTGGCAGTGCGAGGCACTGCTCAGTCTCCTCGACCACGACCCCGAGGACCTGACCGGCGTCGGTCACGCGTTCGACGCGTGGAGCGTGGACGCCATGCTTCCCTGGGTCGAGGACCACATGCACATGGACTCCGCCCTGGTCGACCGGTGGAACGGCGCGGACGTCGACCTGGACGCACCGCTGCCGTCCGACCGGATCCTCGCGGCGGCCGAGGTGCGCCCCGACATCATGGCCTCGGCCGGTGGCTACCTCGCGATGGCCGCTCCCCCCGCCTCGCTGCGGGCGGCCGAGCCGATCGCGCGCGAGGTGTACGCCGGCGGCTGGCGCCCGGCGTACGCGCCAGGACCGTCGCGCGACGAGCTGGCCGAGATCATCGCCCACTCGATGGCGGAGCCGCAGTCGGCCTGACGACTCGGCCGCTCAGGTCGAGAGGATCGCCCCGGGGTTGAGGATGCCGTCGGGGTCGAGGGCGTCCTTGATCTTGTGGGTCAGCGCCATCACGTCCGGGCCGAGCTGGTCGGGCAGCGCGACCGCCTTGGCCCGGCCCACGCCGTGCTCGCCGGTGATGGTGCCCCCGAGCTCGATGGCCGCGGCCATCACGTCCAGGAACGCCGCGCGGGCGCGGCGCTCGGCGTCCGGGTCATCCGCGTCGTAGACGACGAGTGGGTGGGTGTTGCCGTCGCCGGCGTGAGCGACGGTCGGAATGGCGATGTCGTGCGCCTCGGAGATGGCCACGATCCTCCCGAGCAGGTCGGGCAGCAGCGGGATCGGGACACCGACGTCCTCGAGCAAGAGCGAGCCGCGCACCTCGAGGGCGTTGAAGGAGACGCGCCGCGCCTGGACGAACATCTCGCCCTCGGCGGCGTCGTCGGTGACGAAGCACTCCCCGGCCCCGGCGGCCTCGCAGGCAGCGCGCATCGCGGCGATCTCACCGGACCGGACGTCCCCGGGCGCGTCGGACTGGCCGATGAGCAGGGCTCCGACGGTGCGGTCGAGCCCCATCGGCTTGAAGTCCTCGACCGCGTTGATCGTGGCCTGGTCCATCAGCTCGAGCAGGCAGGGCCGCATCGTCGTCCGGATCGCGACCACGGCCTCGGCCGCGGCGGTCACGGTCGCGAACGTCGCCACCATCGTCGACCGCGCGCCCTGGGCGGGCACCAGCCGCAGGATCGCCCTCGTCACGATCCCGAGGGTCCCCTCGCTGCCGACGAACAGCTTCACCAGCGAGAGACCCGCGACGTCCTTGATCCGCTTGCCGCCCAGGGTGACCAGCGTGCCGTCGGCCAGCACCACGTCGAGCCCGAGCACGTAGTCGGTGGTCACGCCGTACTTCACGCAGCACAGTCCGCCGGCGTTGGTCGCGACGTTGCCGCCGATCGAGCAGATCTCGAACGACGACGGGTCGGGCGGGTACCACAGGCCCTCCTGCGCCGCCGCCGCCTTCACGTCCTTGTTGAACGCGCCCGGCTCGACCACCGCGACCTGGCACAGCGGGTCGATCTCGATCGCGGTCATCCGCTCCAGGCTCAGCACGATGCCGTCGTCGACGGCGCTCGAGCCCCCCGAGAGCCCGCTGCCGGCACCCCGGGGCACGACCGGGACCTGGTGCTCCGCCGCCCACCGGACGGCGGCCTGCACGTGCCCGGCGTCCGCGGCTCGCACGACGGCGACCGGCGTACCGGCCGTCGGGTCGCGCGACCAGTCATAGCGGTACTTCTCCACGGCGTCCGCGTCGATGACCACGACGTCACCGGGCAGGGACGACCGGAGCTCGTCGAGTGCTGCCACGGAGACGCCCATGAGGTCATGCAACCACGGGCCGCCGAGCGACCACCTGGAAGGTGTGCCAGTGCTTGGGGCCGCTGTAGGCGCGCCCCTCCTCCTCGATCTCGTGCAGCGACCGGAGGTCGAGGCCGGCCACGAGCTCGCTGACCCGGTCGCGGGTCACGAACGTCATCTCCGGCGCTCCGGACCAGGAGTCGCGATCTCCGAACAGGTCGCAGGCGAGGAGCCCGCCGGGGCGCACGGTCGAGACCAGGCGCTGCCAGAACGCCGGGAAGTGCTCGGGCGGGCAGAACGGCAGCGAGTAGCCGGCGTACACGAGGTCGGCGTCCGGGAGCTCGGCGTCCTGCATCGGGCTGTGCACCGTGGACAGGGTCGTGCCGTGCTCGGGCAGCCGGCGGAGGCGCTCGATCGAGCCGTCCGCGGCGTCGACGGCGGTCACCGCGAAGCCCGCGTCCAGCAGCGCCTGCGTCTCGGTGCCGTCGCCACAGCCGACGTCGACCGCCGTCGCGCCGGGCGCCACCTCGCCGTAGTGGTTCACCACGCGCATGAGGAGCGGGCGCACCTCGCGACCGGCGCTCCAGCGGATGTAGCCCTCCCAGTCGCTGACGGGTTCGCCCGGCTCCTCGTGGGTCATCCGGTCACGCTAGCGCCGCCCACCGCCGCCATGCCCCGCGCCGTACGACGGCGATAGTGTGCACGGCGGACCCACCGACTGCCCGAAGCCAGCCAGGAGAGCGCCTTGCCAGACGTGACACCGCTGCAGAAGGTCCTCATCGCCAACCGCGGCGAGATCGCGGTCCGCGTCATCCGGGCCTGCAAGGACGCCGGGATCGGCAGCGTCGCGGTGTACGCCGAGCCCGACCGGGACGCCCTGTTCGTGCGGCTGGCCGACGAGGCGCACAGCCTCGGCGGGGCGACCCCGGCGGACTCCTACCTCGACATCGCCAAGATCATCGCGGCCGCCGAGAAGTCGGGCGCCGACTCGGTCCACCCCGGGTACGGGTTCCTCGCCGAGAACGCCGGGTTCGCGCAGGCCGTCCTCGACGCGGGACTGGTCTGGATCGGTCCGCCGCCGGAGGCGATCGAGAGCCTCGGCGACAAGGTGCGGGCGCGTCACATCGCCGAGAAGGTCGGCGCACCGCTCGCCCCCGGCACCCAGGACCCGCTCGCGAACGCCGACGAGGCCGTCGCGTTCGCGAAGGAGAACGGGCTGCCCATCGCGATCAAGGCGGCGTTCGGCGGCGGCGGCCGCGGTCTCAAGGTGGCCCGCGAGATGTCGGAGGTGGCCGAGGCCTACGAGTCGGCGGTCCGCGAGGCCGTCACGGCGTTCGGCCGCGGCGAGTGCTTCGTGGAGAAGTTCCTCGACAGGCCCCGGCACGTCGAGACCCAGTGCCTGGCCGACCGGCACGGCAACGTCGTGGTCGTCTCGACCCGCGACTGCTCGCTCCAGCGCCGCCACCAGAAGCTGGTCGAGGAGGCGCCCGCGCCGTTCCTGAGCGACGACCAGATGACCCGGCTCTACGACGCGTCCAAGGCGATCCTGCGCGAGGCCGGGTACGTCGGCGCGGGCACCTGCGAGTTCCTCGTCGCCCAGGACGGCACCATCTCGTTCCTCGAGGTGAACACCCGGCTCCAGGTCGAGCACTGCGTCTCCGAGGAGGTCACCGGACTCGACCTGGTGCGCGAGATGTTCCGGATCGCCGCCGGCGAGGAGCTCGGGTACGCCGACCCCGAGATCCGGGGCCACTCGATCGAGTTCCGGATCAACGCCGAGGACGGCGGCCGCAACTTCATGCCCGCCCCCGGCACGCTGTCGGCCTGGCAGCCACCCCAGGGGCCGGGCATCCGCCTCGACGGCGGCTACGAGAACGGCGAGACGGTCCCGGGGTCCTTCGACTCGCTGATCGCGAAGCTGATCGTCACCGGCCGCGACCGCACCCAGGCGCTCGAGCGCTCGCGCCGGGCGCTGGCCGAGTTCGTGGTCGACGGCATGCCGACGGTGATCCCGTTCCACCGCGCGGTCGTCGACGACCCGGCGTACGTCGGCGCCTCGAACCCGACCGGCGAGGGCTCCTTCGACGTCTACACCACCTGGATCGAGACCGACTTCGACAACACGATCGAGCCGTACGCCGGCGACACCGCCGAGCCCGACGACGCCGGGGAGCGCCAGACCGTCGTGGTCGAGGTCGGCGGCCGCCGGCTCGAGGTCAGTCTCCCGGGCGGCCTCGCGCTCGTCCGGCGCCGCGCCCGGCGGCGGCGCGAAGAAGCCGAAGCGGTCGGCCGGCAAGAAGTCCGGGGCCGCGGTCAGCGGGGACGCCGTCACCAGCCCGATGCAGGGCACGATCGTCAAGGTCTCCGTCACCGACGGCCAGCAGGTCGCCGAGGGCGACGTGATCGTCGTGCTCGAGGCGATGAAGATGGAGCAGCCGCTGAAGGCGCACAAGGCCGGCACCGTGACCGGGCTGCAGGCCGAGGTCGGCGCCACGGTCACCAACGGCGCGGTGCATCTGCGAGCTCAAGGACTGATGAGCGAGCTTCCGTCGCCGCCGCCCGAGCTCCGGCTGCGCAGCCCGCACGAGCGCGTCAGCCCGAAGGCCCGGCTGATGTGGACCTGCACCGACCTGCTGAGGTTCGTCCCGGTGACGGCCGTGCTGGTGCTCGGTGGCGGTCCGTGGAACTGGTTCACCGTGCCGATCTGGCTCTGGGTGGCGTACGCCGTGCTGGTCGCGGCGTACGTCGGGATCGTGCCGCAGTGGCGCTACCTGGTGCACCGGTGGGAGGTGACCGAGACCGCGGTCTACACGCAGACGGGTTGGTGGGCGCGCGAGCGGCGGATCGCGCCGATGTCGCGGGTGCAGACGGTCGACCACCGTGAGGGCGCGATCTCCCGGGTGTTCGGGCTGGCGACGGTGCGGGTGACCACGGCCTCGTCCGCCGGCGCCCTCACCATCGAGGGTCTCGAGCAGGCGCGGGCCCTCGACATCGTCGAGGAGCTCACTCGGATGGCCGACTCGGTTCCCGGCGACGCGACGTGAGCGCCCGCTGACCCCATGGATCCTTTCGACAACGTCCTCGGCTGGCAGCGGCTCGACCCGCGCATGCTGCTCGTCCACCCCGTGCGCGACCTGGTCCGCTTCCTGCCCGCGATCGTCGGGATCCTGCTGTTCGGCCGTTCGTCGGAGGGCGGCGGGTGGTGGGGACTGATCGGCATCGGGATCCCGGTCCTGCTCGGTATCTCGCGGTACCTCACCACCAGCTACCGGATCACCGCCGGCCGGATCGAGGTGCGGCACGGCCTGCTGAACAAGCGCGTGCTCTCCGCCCCGCTCGACCGGGTCCGCACCGTCGACCTGACCGCGTCCCCCATCCACCGACTGCTCGGTCTGGTGACGCTGCGCATCGGCACCGGTCAGGGCGCGGCCAAGGGTGAGGAGCGCCTGGCCCTGGACGGGCTCGCCAAGCCCGCCGCCGCGGCACTGCGCGAGCGGCTGCTCCACCTCACGCCGGTGCCGGACCCCGACGGCGACGGGGCGACGCCGCCGCCGCGCGAGGTCCTCCGGCTCGACCTCGCGTGGGTGCGCTTCGCGCCGTTCACCTCGACCGGCGTCGCGATCGCCGGCGCGGCGCTCGGCGTGGCCGTGCAGAGCTTCCACACCTTCGAGATCGCGCCGTCGATCGACCTGGACCGCCTCGCGCGGCTGGGGCTCGCGCTGCTGCTCGTCGGTGGGCTCGTCGCGCTGCTGGTGACGATCTGCATCCTCGCGGTGGTCGGCTACCTCCTCACCAACTTCGGCTTCCGCCTCACGCACACCGGCGCGGAGGGCTCGTGGCACCTGCAGCGCGGACTGTTCACCACCCGGGAGACCACCCTCGACGACGCCCGCGTCAGCGGGGTGAGCATCGGCGAGCCGCTCGGCCTGCGCCTGGCCGGCGGGGCGCGGCTGTCGGCGATCGTGACCGGTCTCGACAAGAAGCAGCAGGGCAGCTCGGTGCTCGTCCCGCCGGCTCCGCAGCGTGAGGTCGACCGGGTCGCCGTCGAGGTCCTCGGCGTACCCGGTCCGGTCACCACGCCCCTGGTCGAGCACGGCTCGCGCGCGCACCGCCGCCGGTGGACGCGGGCCATGGTGCCCGCCGCGGTCATCGCGGTCCTGGCGCTGCTCGCGGCGTACGCCGTCTCCTCGTGGTTCGCGACCATCGCCGTCGCGGCGCTCCTGGTCGGTGCCGGGCTCGCCCACGACCGGTGGCGGAGCCTGGGGCACGCTCTCGTCGACGGTCACCTGGTGGCGCGCTCCGGCAGCATCGACCGCCGCCGCGAAGCGCTGCACACGCCGTCGGTGATCGGCTGGAACCTCCGCGCCACGTGGTTCCAGCGTCGGGTCGGCCTCACCGACCTCGTCGCCACCACGGCCGGCGGCCGCCAGCGCGTCGAGGTGATCGACCTGGACGACGCGAGCGCCACCGCCCTGGCGACCGCCGCGACGCCCGGTTTGCTGGAGCCCTTCCTCCAGCGGTGAGCGCCCCGCTCAACGTTAAGGAATGGTATTTCCACGACGGGCCCTTGATTTCGCGCGCACACTGGCCGAGAAGTGTCTTTCAGTGACAACGGGGGAATCATGCTCAAATTCGAAGGGGATCTGGACGAGGACGTCACGTCGACTCCGCTCGACGAGGAGGACGCCGCTCCGGTCGAGGACCTGCCCACCGACACGGTCGAGCCGACCACCACCGAGGACAGCCCGAGCTACGCGGCGACGCACATGCTCGAGCTGGCCGCCGCCACCGCGGACGAGCTGGTGGCCCAGGCGCACGACGACGCCGAGTCGCTCGTGACCAGCGCCAAGGCCGAGGCCGCCTCGATCCTCGAGGCCAGCCGCAACGCCGCCGCGGAGATCGCCGCGAAGCTCACCCGCGACAAGGACGCGCAGACGGCCGACCTCGCTCGCGAGCGCACGACCACTCTCGCCGGCCTGGCCGAGGAGAAGGCCGAGCTCGAGTCGCAGATCGCGACGCTGCGCACCCAGCAGGACGACCACTGCGCCACGATGCGTCGCCACCTGACCAAGCAGCTCGAGCTGCTCGACATCGCCGCACCCGAGGCCGGCTGAACCATTCCTCGCGGCACCGATGCGTGCCGTGCTGCGGCAACTGGCCGAGGCCGATCACCGGTATCGGGTACGTCAGGCGCCTGAGGGTGGATCCACGCGGGTTCTTGACAGCGTGCCCGGGTATGAAGCGCTCCCGACCTGCTGTTCTCGTCTCGGCCACGGCGTGCGTCCTCTCGGGCGCGTTCGTCCTCGCACCGGCGGCGCAGGCCGTCGTCGACAACCACCTCTCGCTCGTCAGCGTCGCCACGCCCGAGGCATCGGGCAACGGCAGCTACACGAGGGCCATCAGCAACGACGGCAGATTCGTCCTGTTCGCGTCGTCACAGCCGAACATCGTGGCCGGTGACCCGGCCGATCCCAACGGCCGCTTCCTCTACCTGCGCGATCTCGAGAACGGCACCACGACGCGGCTCAGCCACGGCACCGGCGGGTTCCTGATGGGCAACGCGGCCATCAGCGGCGACGGCGAGTACGTCGCGTTCGCCAGCGACGAGGGCGACGGGTTCTCGAGGCTGCGCCTCTACCATCGGGCCACCGGGACGACCACCGTCATCAGCAAGCCGCCTGCGGGCGAGGGCGAGTGGTACACCGTCGCCATGAGCGACAACGGTCGCTACGTGGACTACACGCGCACGGTGACCGACGCCGACGACGCCAACGTGACGAAGCTCTACCGGTACGACGTGCAGACCGGTGCGACCACGCGGACGGTGAAGGGCAGGCTCGGCGGCACGTTCTCGAACCCCGACCAGGCCACCATCCCGTCCACGAGTGCCCACGGCCGGTACGTCACCTTCGTGCGGGCGACTGCCCCGGCCGAGGCCGAGACCCCGTTCCGGCTCGTGCGCCTCGACACCAGGACCGGGACCAAGCTGGTCATCGGCACGTCGGCACCGTGGAACATCCCGCAGAACGGGTTCGGTGACCCCTCGATGAGCAACAACGGTCGCTTCATCGCCTACTCGACGGTGGATGCCGGCTCCCAGGTGAGCTCCTACGTGTACGACGCCACCACGGGGACCTCCGAGCTCGTCAGCCACGACGCCACCGGTGCTCCGGCCGACGCCGGTGCCGGCCAGGCCCAGATCAGCGGCAACGGGCGCTACGTCACCTTCAGCTCCTCGGCCACCGACATCGTCCCCGGCGTGCCGGGGGTCTCCACGATCTACGTGTACGACCGCAGGTCAGGCACGGCCGAGGCCATCGTCAAGAACCGCCAGGGCGTCTATCCCAGCGGTGCCGGAGCGATCTCGAGCCTGCCGTACATCGACGGGCACGGCAGCACGGTGACCTTCACGACCCAGGCCCAGAACCTGTCGACGGGCGCCGGCAACCGCCTCGAGCGGGTCTACGCCTGGCAGCGGCCGTAGGCGCGCGCCGACCCTGCACCGGACCTGTCCGGCGCGGTGGAGCTCAGTGCGAGGCGCCGAGCTCCACCAGGAGGACGCCGGCGATGATCAGCGCGAGGCCGAGCACCATCACCTGGGTCAGCGGCTCGTCGAAGAAGACCTTGGAGGCGACGGCGGTCAGGGCGACCCCGCAGCCCGCCCAGATGCCGTAGGCGATGCCGATGCCCAGGCCCTGCTTCAGGGTCAGGGTGAGCAGGACGAAGGCGGCGATGTAGCCCGCGGCGACGACGGCGTACAGGGCGGGGTGGTCGAGCGCACGCTTGAGCGAGAGGGTCGCGGTGACCTCAGAGACGATGGCCGCGGCCAGGAAGACCCACTCGGTCATCCTTTCTTCGCTCGGTCTCCCAGGACCCGCATCGCGGCGAGCTTCGCCGGGCCGCCGGTGACGCAGCCACCCGGGTGCGTGCCGGAGCCGCACTGGTAGTAGCCCTCGATGGGGGTGTTGTAGCGGGCGTAGCCGGGAGCCGGCCGCATGAAGTACATCTGCGGCGCCAGGAACTCGCCGTGGAAGATGTTGCCTTCGCTCAGGCCGGCGACCTGCTCGATGTCGACCGGGGTGACGACCTCGCGGTGGAGCACCAGGTCGCCGAAGCCCGGGAAGTGCGACTCGAGCACCGCCTGGACGGTGTCGGCGAACGGCTGACGCTCGGTCTCCCAGTCGCTGCCCTTGAGCTCGTACGGCGCGTACTGGATGAAGCAGCTCATCACGTGCTTGCCCGGGGGCGCCATGTCGGGGTCGACCACCGACTGGATCGCACCGTCGATGTAGGGACGCTGGGAGTACCACCCGTACTTCGAGTCGTCGAAGGCCCGCTCGAGGTACTCCATCGACGGCGCGATGTTGATGAAGCCGCCGTAGTGGTCGATGCGGCCCTTGAGCGTGGGGTAGACCGGCAGGTCGTCGAGGGCGAAGTTGACCTTGGCCGACGTGCCCTGGAAGCGGTAGCGGCGGATCGCCTCGTTGAGGTCGCTGGGCAGCTCGGCGGGGTCGACCAGCTCGGTGAAGGTACGCCGCGGGTCGAGCGCGCTCACCACGATCGGCGCGGCGTACTCGGTGCCGTCGGTGAGCGCCACCCCGGTGACCCGGCCGTCCTTGGTGATGACGTGGTCGACCGGCGCCTCGAGCTTCACCGTGGCACCGAACGCCTGCGCCGCGCGCTGCAGCACCTGGGTGAAGCCGCCGTTGCCTCCCTTGTGGAAGCCCCAGACCCCGCTGTGGCCGTCCTGCTCCCCCATGAGGTGGTACAGCAGGACGAGCCCCGAGCCCTGGGACATCGGCCCGACCTTGTTGCCGATGATCGAGGACGACGCGATCGAGGCCTTGAGGATGTCGGACTCGAAGTAGTCGTCGAGGAGGTCCGACGCGCTGCCGGTGAGGAAGCGGATCAGGTCGTGCAGCGTCTTCCGGTCGGCGCCCCCGAGATGCTTGAGCATCCACGCGACGTCGGCCTGGTCGTCCGGGTCGTCGCTGAAGATGTCCGGCGGCGCGTTGTCGAAGAACGGCTTGACCAGCTGGATGACCTTCTCGAGGTCGTGGTTCCACCGGTGGTAGGCGTCGACGTCGCGCTTGCTGTGCCGGCCGATCTCCTGGTCGTTGAACTGGTCGTCCTCGGTCAGCAGCAGGTAGTCGCCGTCCTCCTTCGGGGCGAAGTGGGTCGGCATCAGCAGCGGGAGGAAGCCGTGCTCGACGAGGTTCAGCTCCTGGATGATCTCCGGCCGCAGCAGGCTGAGGGCGTAGGAGAAGGTCGTGAACGAGAAGCCCGGGTGGAGCTCCTCGGTGATCGCCGCGCCACCGACGAACGGCCGGCGCTCGAGGACCAGGACGTTCAGGCCGCCCTTGGCGAGGTAGCAGGCGTGGGTGAGGCCGTTGTGACCGCCGCCGACGACGATGGCGTCGTAGGTGTGGGCCTGCGACTGCGGGGACATCAGTGCTCCATCCGGTTCGAGATCGTGACCAGCTCGCGCGGCGAGGAGCTCGTCTTGCGCGGCGGGTTGTACAGCGGCAGCCGGTCGGTGGTGGCCGGAACGGAGAGGTACTCGTGGTCGACGGTGACCTCCAGGTGGACCGTCGAGCCCTTCGCGGCGTACTCGGGCAGCACCCGCGCGATCGCGATGTGCCGCTGGAGGACCGGGCTGTACATCAGGCTGGTGGCGTAGCCGACGCGCTCGTCGCGGTCGGGGCCGCCGTACAGCATCGACTCCCAGCCGACCGGGTTCTCGTCCTTGGGCACCAGCAGCCCGCGGTCGGTGTGGAGCCGGGCGTACTCCTGCCAGTCGACCCACAGCGCGACCGTCGCCCAGCGGGACGTGCCGTCGCGGAGCTCGCGCTCGATCGCGCGACGGCCGATGAACGGGCGGTCCTCACCGAGCGCGGAGCCCTGCTTGCCGAGCATCCAACCGAACCCGAGCTCCTTCGGCGTGAACCGCTCGGCGTCGGTGAACGCGTAGCGCGCCGAGGAGAACTCGACGTTGATCAGCGAGAGGCCGGCCTCGATGCGCAGCATCATCAGTGCGTCCTCGCCGAACGGCCGGAGGCCGTGGCCCTCACCGGCCTGGATGATCTTGTCGAGGACGCCGAGCGCGTCGTCCGCCTCGACCCTCACCTCGAAACCGAGGTCACCGGTGTAGCCGGTACGTGAGACCACGACCGGAGCGCCGCCGATCTTGGCGGGCGTCAGACCGAAGAACGCGAGGTCGTCGACCTCGGGCGCGAGCGTGGCCAGGATCTCGCGGGAGCGCGGCCCCTGGACGGCGAGCATGCCGTAGTCGGGGCTGACGTCCTCGATCTCGACCCGGAGCCGGCCGCGGAGGCTCTCGAGGTAGCCCAGGTTGGGGTCCGCCGCGGTCAGCAGCCAGTCGTCGTCGGCGTCGCGGAAGACCACGCCGTCCTCGAGCACGTAGCCCGCGTCGTTGCACCACACGGTGTACATCGCCTGGCCGGGCCGGCACCGTCGTACGTCGCGGGTCATCATCGAGGCCAGGAGCCGCTCCGAGTCGGGGCCGGTGATCCGGTACTTGTACAGCGGCGAGGTGTCGAAGTAGCCCGCGGAGTTCCGGACGGCGAAGTACTCGTGCTTCGAGGAGAGGTCGTAGCGCAGCGCCGAGAGATGGCCGGCCCAGTGGCTGTAGAGGCCGGTCTGGTTGAGCTCGCTGAGTCGCGCGTGGAAGGGCGTCGTCTTCATCAACATGGCGCCGCCACCTTAGCCTGAACCGTCGTTCAGGGGCTAGGGACTCCCCCGTCGGCTCATCGACCTGGAGCAGGTGTCGCAGACGCTGATCTTGATCCAGTACGACTTGAGCCCGAGGTCGCTGCGGAAGGTGTCGCCGCTGATGGTGGTGCTGCCCTTGCTCGCCCTTCAGCGTCATGCCAGCACCCGGCCGTTCCACTTCCCGTGACCGTCGCGCTTGTCGATCGTGATCGAGGTCAGGTTCCCGATCCCGGGGAACGCGTGCTCGACGGTGGCGGCCGACACCTGGTCGGTCCACGGGTCGTAGGGGTTGCCCTTCCATCGGTCGTACGGGTCCGGCTTCGCGACCAGGTAGGGCGTGCTGCCCTTGAGCATCCGCCCGCCGTTGCTCGCGGAGAACTGCGTGAAGGCGGGCTTGCCGTGGAACGTGCGGATCTGCCCCTTGGTCGCGGCCGCCGCCTGGTTGGTGCTCGACGTCTCCGCGGACTTGCCGCCGTACACCTGGCAGCTGGTGGTGTCGCAGAGGTTCCAGGGGTCTGCGCTGTGCTCGCTCGCCTGCTCGGCGGCGTAGCTGCGGGCCGCGATGGCCTGCGCGCGCAGTGCGGCCTGGTGCCAGGACGGGAACATCTCCCTCGGGATCACGCCCTGCACGTACGCCTCCAGCGACACCTTGTTCACCGTGACCCGCTGGCCGCCGGATGCGCCCGCCGGCGTGCGCGACTGCAACCAGCCGCGGTAGGTGACGTTCCCGGACCTCAGCACCAGCGTGATCGGCTTGGTCGCACGGAACTCGCCGTCGCCGGACAGCTTCCGCCAGACGTGCCAGCCGTGGTTGCGGTAGGAGACCGTGGTCCTGCCACCGTGACCGGCCGACAGGCGCCACCGCGACGCGTGACCGGCGGCGCCCTTCGTGGGGAGTACGTGCGTGGCGCCTCCGGCGAGGTCGTGGACCCGCAGGCCGGTTCGGTTCACGACCGTGGTGTTGTCGTCGGTGTCGGCGGTGATCTCCACGCGGACCTTGCCGCCTTGGTGACCGGCCTTGGTGTGCGGGTAGTAGAACCGGACGATCTTCTGGGCGGAGAGCCCCTTCCGCGCGGCGCCCTCCGCGCCGTACTGGCTCATGCCGAAGGCGTGGCCGTTCCCGTAGCCGCGGATGGTCAGCGTCGCGTGATCGGGGATGGCGATCCGCTGGACGGCCCCGCCCGCTCCACCGGAGGTGCCGGCGTACGACGGGACCGCGCCGGCGAGTGAGGTCGCGGGCGAGCGCGAGGGTGACGACGAGGACTGAACTGGAGTGACGAAAGCGCATGGTGGGATCCAGGGGAACACGCGGTCAGACGCGATGCAACCTGCGGGCCGCTTCGGCGACGGAGCCACTCATGGACGGGTAGACGGTGAAGGCCTGCGCGAGCTGGTCGGCGGTCATCGACTCCGCCACCGCGATCGCCACCGGGTGGATCAGCTCGCTCGCCCGCGGCGCGACGACGACTCCACCGACGACGATGCCGGTGCCGGCACGGCAGAACAGCTTCACGAAACCGTCATGGACTCCCTGCATCTTCGCCCGCGCGTTGCCGGCCAGCGGGAGCGTGATCGCGGTGACCTCGATCTCGCCGCGGTCCACGGCCTGCTGCGACCAGCCGACGGTGGCGATCTCGGGAGCGGTGAAGACGTTGGCCGAGACGCGCTTGAGGTCGAGCGGGGCGACCGCGTCGCCGAGGAAGTGCCACATCGCGATCCGGCCCTGCATCGCGGCCACGCTGGCCAGCATCAGGACGCCGGTGCAGTCGCCCGCGGCGTACACCCCCCGGGCGCTGGTGCGGGAGACCCGGTCGACCACGACGAAGCCGCGGTCGTCGGTCTCCACGCCGGCGGTCTCCAGGCCGAGCCCCTCGGTGTTGGGCACCGAGCCGACGGCGAGGATGCAGTGCGTCCCCTCGACGGTGCGACCGTCGGTCAGGGTGACGGTCACGGTGTCGCCGTCGCGGGTCACCGACGCCATCCGCGAGCGTTCGAGCACGTTCATCCCGCGGCGGGTGAGCACGTCCTCGAGCACGGTCGCGGCGTCGGCGTCCTCGCCGGGCAGGACGCGGTCGCGGCTGGACACCAGGCTGACCCGGCCGCCGAGCGCGAGGTAGGCGCTGGCGAACTCCGCGCCGGTCACGCCGGAGCCGACGACGATCAGGTGCTCGGGCAGCTCGTCGAGGTCGTAGACCTGCTCCCAGGTGAGGATCCGCTCGCCGTCGGGCTGGGCCTCGGGCGTGGTGCGGGGAGCCGCCCCGGTCGCGAGCAGGACGGCGTCCGCGGCGAGCCGCTCCTCGCCGTCACCGGTGTCCACGACCACCGTGTCGGGGCCGTCGAGCCGACCCCGTCCGTGGACGATCCGCACGCCCTCCTTCTCCAGCCGGCCGGCGATGTCGTCGCTCTGGTCGCGTGCGAGCTGCTTCACCCGGGCGTTGACACGGGGCAGGTCCACGGTCACCGGCGTCGAGGAGTCCGACGGTCCGCCGAGACTCACGCCGAGCTCCCGGGCGCCCTCGACCTCGGTCATCAGCTCGGCCGTGGCGATCAGGGTCTTGCTGGGCACGCAGTCGGTGAGCACCGCGGACCCGCCGACCCCGTCGGAGTCCACCAGCGTGACCTCGGCGCCGAGCTGCGCGGCCACCAGCCCCGCCTCGTATCCCCCCGGTCCGCCGCCGACGATGACGACGCGCGAGGGAGAGACGGGCATGCGGTCATTCTGTCAGGGCGGTCACGGGGTGCGATCAGAGGTTGATCATGTGCCCGGCGATGCCGTGCACGGTCTCCTTGATCGCCTCCGACAGCGTCGGGTGGGCGAACACGTTGCGGGCGACCTCGTCGGCGGTCAGGTCCCAGCGCTGGGCCAGGGTGAGCACCGGCAGCAGCTCGGTGACGTCGGGGCCGATCATGTGGGCGCCGAGGATCTCGTTGTACTCCGCGTCGGCGACCAGCTTCACGAAGCCGACGGCCTCGCCGAGTCCCTGGGCCTTGCCGTTGGCCGAGAAGGGGAACGTCGCGGTCTTGACGTCGTACCCCTTCTCCTTCGCCTGCTCCTCGCTGTAGCCGAACGAGCCGATCTGCGGCTGGCAGTACGTCGCGCGCGGGACGAAGTCGTAGGCGACCGGCATCGTCTCGGCGCCGCCGATCGTCTCGGCCGCGACGACGCCCATCGCCTCGGCGACGTGGGCCAGCATCAGCTTCCCGGTGACGTCCCCGATCGCGTAGACGTGCGGGACGTTGGTCCGGCAGTACTCGTCGACCACGATCGCGCCGCGCTCGGTGGCGACGCCGAGCGACTCCAGTCCGTAGCCCTCGAGCCGCGGCTGGAAGCCGATCGCCTGGAGGACCTTGTCCGCCTCGAGCACCTCCGAGGAGCCGTCCTTCGAGACGGTCACCTGCACCTTCTGCCCCGACTCGGCCCCGGCGTCCGAGATCGACTCGACCTTGGTGCCGAGCAGCACCTTCACGCCGAGCTTCTTGTAGTGCTTGAGCAGCTCCTTGGACACGTCGGCGTCCTCGGTCGGCACCATCCGGTCGAGGAACTCCACGATCGTCACGTCGACCCCGAAGTTCGCCAGCACGTAGGCGAACTCCACACCGATCGCCCCGGAGCCGGCGATGATCACCGAGCCGGGGAGCTCCGGGTCGAGGATCTGCTCCTCGTAGGTGACCACGCGCTCCGACAGCGTCGTGCCCGGGATCAGCCGGGTGGTGGCGCCGGTGCCGATGATCAGGTCGCCGTAGGTGTACGTCGCGGTGCCGCCGTCGTTCAGCGCGACCTCGATCTTCCCGGGACCGTCCCCCTCGATCGCGCTGAGCGTGCCCCAGCCGTCGATCTCGGTGATCTTGTTCTTCTTCATCAGGTAGTGGACACCGCGGACGATGCCCTCGCTCACCTTGCGCGACCGCGCGTGGGTCGGACCGAAGCCCATCGACGCCTCACCGGTGATGCCGAACACGTCCTTCTCGTGGTTCAGCACGTGCGCGAGCTCGGCGTTGCGCAGCAGCGCCTTGGAGGGGATGCAGCCGACGTTGAGGCAGACCCCGCCCCAGTACTTCTTCTCGATCACCGCCGCCGACTTGCCCAGCTGGGCGGCGCGGATGGCGGCGACGTACCCGCCGGGACCGGCGCCGAGGACGATGACGTCGAAGTGCTGGGGGGAACTGCTGGACGACTGCTCGCTCACACGCTCCACCCTAGTGATCCGGACCAGCCCGACGCTCCCCGGCCGGAGGCCCTCCAGCCACTACCCTTTCCGCGTGCCTCTGTACGCCGCCTACGCGTCCAACCTGGACCCGCGGCGCATGGGCCAGCGGTGCCCGCACTCCCCGCTCCAGACCACCGGTTGGCTGCTCGGCTGGCGCCTGACCTTCGGTGGCGAGGACCTCGGCTGGGACGGCGCGCTGTCGACGATCGTCGAGGACCCGATCGACCAGGTCTTCGTCGCCGTGTACGACGTGTCGCGCGAGGACGAGGCCAACCTGGACGGCTGGGAGTCCACCGAGACCGGCCTCTACCGCAAGATCAAGGTGCGGGTGTCCACGATGACCGGCGAGCTGCTGGCCTGGACCTACGTGCTGGACGCGTTCGAGGGCGGCCTGCCCAGCGCGTCGTACCTCGGGGTCGTCGCCGAAGCGGCCGAGGCGGCGGACGCGCCGGCCGACTACGTGACCAGGCTGCGACTGCGGCCGTGCCGCTCGACCGGTCTGTGAGAGGTCGCGCGGAGCGGAACCGCTCCACTGGGGATGAGGGGGGCCGCGACCGCCGCTGCCCTACGCCGTATACGGCGCGAGCAGCGCGAACGCGACGTCTCGCGGGCCCCCCGGTCACACCCCCCAGTTTGACCGCCACCCACCTTGCGGCATGACCGCCCCGGGCTGCAATCGCCTGGCTGGGTGATCTTGTAGCCCGGGGTGACTAGGGGAACACCGGGGGTCGCACCGCGTCCCGCCGTCGTCGCGATCTGCCCTAGGCTCCCCTGCCGTGACTCCCCACGAGCAGGCCCAGGAGGCCGCCGACACGCTCGCCCGGCTCACCGGGGTCGACCGACACGACGTCGCCCTCGTGCTGGGCTCCGGCTGGCTCCCGGCCGCGGCCGCGCTGCTGGGTGGATCGGGAGGCGGCGAGGTCGTCGCCGAGATCGCGACCACCGACCTGCCCGGCTTCTCCGCCGCCGCCGTCGCCGGACACTCGGGCACCATCCGCAGCGTCCGGCTCGGCGATCGACGGCTCCTGCTGTTCGGGAGCCGCACCCACTACTACGAGGGCAAGGGCGTGGCCGCGGTCGTCCACCCGGTCCGCACCGCCGCGGCCGCCGGGTGCCGGACGATCGTGCTCACCAACGGCTGCGGTGGCCTCAACGAGACGTGGACGCCGGGCACGCCCGTGCTGATCCGCGACCACATCAACCTGACGGCCCGCTCTCCCATCGAGGGCGCCCACTTCGTCGACCTGACCGACCTGTACTCCGCGCGCCTGCGCGCCCTGTGCCGCGACGTCGACCCGACCCTGGAGGAGGGCGTCTACCTCCAGTTCCCGGGGCCGCACTACGAGACGCCCGCCGAGATCGAGATGGCCCGCCGGATCGGCGGCGACCTGGTCGGCATGAGCACGACCCTCGAGGCGATCGCCGCACGCGAGGCGGGGATGGAGGTCCTCGGCATCTCGCTGGTGACCAACCTCGCCGCCGGGATCTCCGGCGCACCCCTCGACCACGCCGAGGTGCTCGAGGCGGGACGCGCCGCCGCGACCCGGATGGGCGAGCTGCTGAGCGGCATCGTCCCCCGCCTCTAGTCTCCCGGTCTCTCCCGCAGCCGCTGCCGCAGTCGCTGCCGCAGACCCCGCACGCAGCCGGCCATCATCCGGGCGTGGTTCCACCGCAGCACCGGCCCGACGACCGGTGAGAGCCGCGCCAGCCAGCCACCGACGGTGACCTCCTGCGCGAAGTCCATCCGGGTGCGCCCGTCCACCTCGGTCAGCCGCCAGGTCGCCGTGCCGTCGAGGTCACCGCTGATCGCGACCTCGAGCCGCTCCGGATCCCGGCGTACGGCGTGCAGGTGCAGGTCGAGGGTGTACGGCAGCGTCGAGCGGCACACGACGTAGGCGTCGTCGGGGCCGAGCGACCCCACCGCTCTCACCTGGGGCCACCACTCCGGGTAGCGCTCGAGATCGACCAGGACGTCGTGGACGAGCGGCGGCGGCGCGTCGACGGTCCAGGTGCCCGAGAACGCGTAGTCGCGCGTCACTCGACCGCCTCGAGGGGCGGCAGGTCCAGCCGCCGGGCCATCCGGACGTAGGCCCGGGCGGCCTGCTCGCGCACTCCCTTCTCGGGGTCGTCCAGCGCGGCCAGCACGTCGTGGACGTGCTCGGTGTCGCCGACGACGCCGAGCGCCCGCACGGCGTGCGCGCGGACGCGCGGCAGCTGGTGGCGCGTCAGCGCCGCCGCTCCGGGCCCGGCGCCGGCGACGTCGTGCTTGGCGGAGACCTTCAGGCACATCTCGGCCGGTCGGTAGTGATCGTCGCCGAGCCCGGCCACCACGGCCGGCGTGGCGGAGTCGTGCCAGCCGTGGAGCAGCCCGCGCGCCCCCCAGGTGCGCAGCCAGTAGTCCTTCCAGACCGTGTCGTCGAGGACGGGGTCGCCCGGCTCCCAGGAGTGCCCGGTGAGGTAACGCAGCTCCGGCACGTACGCCGTGCGCTCGGCGCCCTCGAGCAGGTCGACGCACACCTCCACGAAGCGCCGTCGGCCGACCAGGGCGTCCAGCTCCCGGATGCGCTCCGCGATCGGGCGCTCGCCCGGCTGCGGCGGCGGAAGGCTGGTCACCCCACCGATCATGCCCCGCCGCACCCCCACCCGTCCGGCGAGACCCCGCTACCGTGCGGTGGGTGACCGAGCCCCACCAGGACGACCTCGTCGAGAAGGCCCGCGCCTGGGCCGCGCAGGACCCGGACCCCGTCACGCGCGCGGAGCTCGAGGCGCTCCTGGAGCAGGGGGACGCCACCGAGCTGGCCGACCGGTTCGACGGCACCCTGGAGTTCGGGACCGCCGGGCTGCGCGGCGAGCTCGGGGCCGGCTCGAACCGGATGAACCGGGTCGTGGTCACCCGCGCGGCCGCCGGGCTCGCGGCGTACCTGCGAGACCAGGGCGCCGGCTCCGACGACGCCGTCGTGATCGGGTACGACGCCCGCCACAACTCCGACGTCTTCGCCCGCGACACCGCCGAGGTGATGACCGGCGCCGGGCTCCGGGCCCTCGTGCTCCCCCGGCCGCTGCCGACGCCCCTGCTGGCCTTCGCCATCCGCGAGCTGGGCTGCGTGGCCGGCGTGATGGTCACCGCGAGCCACAACCCGCCGCGCGACAACGGCTACAAGGTCTACCTCGGTGACGGGAGCCAGATCGTCCCGCCGGCCGACGCGGAGATCGCGTCGCGGATCGCGGCGGTGGGCTCGGTCGCCGAGGTCCCGCGCGGCGACGGCTGGACCGTCCTCGGCGACAACATCGTCGACGCCTACCTCGACACCGTGGCCGGGCTGGCCGGAGACGGCCCACGCGACCTGCGGCTGGCCTACACGCCGCTGCACGGCGTCGGCGGCACCTCGGTGCTGCAGGTGCTGGAGACGGCCGGCTTCGACGCGCCGTACGTCGTGTCGCAGCAGGAGGAGCCCGACGCGGACTTCCCCACGGTGTCGTTCCCCAACCCCGAGGAGCCCGGGGCGATGGACCTGGCGATGGCCCTCGCGGCGGAGCGCGACGTCGACCTCGTCGTCGCCAACGACCCGGACGCCGACCGGTGCGCCGCGGCGGTCCCCGACGCGCACGGCTGGCGGATGCTGCGCGGCGACGAGGTCGGCGTCCTGCTCGCCCACCACCTGCTCACCGGCGGGCACAGCGGCACCTACGCCTGCTCGATCGTCTCCTCGAGCCTGCTCGGCAAGATGGCCGCGGCGGCGGGCCAGCCGTTCCGGGAGACGCTGACCGGCTTCAAGTGGATCAGCAAGGTGGACGGCCTGGTGTTCGGCTACGAGGAGGCGCTCGGCTACTGCGTCGACCCCGAGCACGTGAAGGACAAGGACGGCGTCTCCGCGCTGCTGCTGCTCTGCGAGCTCGCCGCGGCCGAGAAGGCCCAGGGCCGCGGCCTCGTCGACGTCCTCGACGACCTGGCGCTGGCGCACGGGCTCCACGCCACCGACCAGCTCTCGGTCCGGGTGACCGACCTCGCCGAGATCGGGACCGCCATGGACCGGCTGCGAGCCGCGCCCCCGACGACGCTGGGCGGGCTCCCGGTCGAGCAGGTCGACGACCTGGCCCGAGGTGACGGCGGCCTGCCGCCCACCGACGGGCTCCGCTACCGCCTCGCACACGGGGCACGGGTGATCGTCCGCCCGAGCGGGACCGAGCCGAAGCTCAAGTGCTACCTCGAGGTCGTGGTGCCGGTCGACGCCGAGGCCGGCGTGGACGCGGCCCGCATCTCGGCCGCCGCCCGGCTCGACGCGCTCCGCGACGACATCCGCGCCGCAGCCTTCGGCTGACCGGGTCGGCTACAGCACCACATAGGTGACGACGAAGGCGACGGCCAGCACGGCCAGCGCCCCGATCTCCAGCCACGCGGTACGTCGCACCACCTGCGAGCCGAGCTCGTACTCCTCCTCCGACCGCTCCTCGATGCCCCGGCGGGCGCGGTCGTTGGCGGCCAGGGCCGCGATGCGCTGCTCCACGAAGTCGGCGTAGGCGAGGTCCGGCTCGTTCTTCACCTCGGTCTGGAGACCGTCACCGGTCGCCTTGCCGAGCCGCTCCATCGACGGCCCCAGCTGGAGCGCGCTGGCGCCGCTCCACTTCATCTCCGCACGGATGGTCTTGCGCAGCGGGCGGCTGATCGCGGGGCAGATGTATCTCCGGCCGCCGGAGCGCACCAGGAGGTAGCGGCGTACCACCACGGTGTCGATGGACGCCAAGGGGATGTGGAACGTCTCGAACAGCGTGCGGACGTGGAGCTCGGTGTCGGTGGCGGAGACGCTCGGCCGGAGCAGCGACATCCAGATCAGGCCGGCGACGAGGAGGCAGGCGAAGACGCCGGGCACGGCCACGCTCGCCGAGTCGGTGACGACCAGGAGGACCAGCACGCCCGCGCACAGGGCGAGACCGACGGACCCGACCAGCCGTCCGTTGGTGGCCCGGAACCGCTGGACCTCCGCGGTCGGTTGCTCGGCCATGTCGCTCCTGGTCTCGGCCGGGTGAGGTGCCGTCCTCGCTCGAATACCGGCGTCGGACCGTCAACTCTATGCTGGGTGAGTGACGAGCACAGCCACCGAGACCAGCGGCACCCATAACGATTCGGTCGAGCCGGGCTGGGCCGACGTCACCGCCTCGGAGTCGTCGCTCCGGCGATTCCTGCACGGGCTCCCGGGGGTCGACCAGGTCGGTGCCGAGCAGCGAGCGGCGGGTCTCGGCACGCGCTCGATCAAGACCACGGCGAAGGCCTACGCCCTCGACCTCGCGATCACGATGGTCGACCTCACCACGCTCGAGGGTCAGGACACCCACGGCAAGGTGCGCGCGCTGTGCGCCAAGGCGATGCGTCCCGACCCGTCCGACCCGAGCTGTCCCGCGACGGCCGCCGTCTGCGTCTACCCCGACCTGGTCGCGACCGCGAAGGCCGCGCTGGGGAGCAGCGGCGTCCACGTCGCGTCCGTGGCCACGGCGTTCCCGAGCGGCCGGGCGGCGATGGACATCAAGCTCGCCGACACCCGCGACGCGGTGGCGGCCGGGGCCGACGAGGTCGACATGGTGATCGACCGTGGCGCGTTCCTGTCCGGGCACTACCTCGAGGTGTTCGAGGAGATCGCGGCCGTGCGCGAGGCCTCGGGCCCGGCCCACCTCAAGGTGATCCTCGAGACCGGCGAGCTCCAGACCTACGACAACGTACGCCGCGCCAGCTGGCTGGCGATGATGGCCGGCGCACACTTCATCAAGACCTCCACGGGCAAGGTCCAGCCGGCCGCGACGCTGCCGGTGACGCTGGTGATGCTCGAGGCGGTCCGCGACTACCGCGACCAGACCGGGCGGATGATCGGCGTGAAGCCGGCCGGAGGCATCCGGACCGCCAAGGACGCGATCAAGTACCTCGTGACCGTCAACGAGGTCACCGGTCCGGACTGGCTGGACCCGGACTGGTTCCGCTTCGGCGCGTCGACCCTGCTCAACGACCTGCTCATGCAGCGCACCAAGCTCACGACCGGCCGCTACTCCGGTCCCGACTACTTCACCTTGGACTGATCGCGATGACCACCACCCCCTTCGAGTACGCACCAGCTCCCGAGTCCCGGGCGATCGTCGACATCAAGCCGTCGTACGGACTGTTCGTCGGGGGCGAGTTCGTCGACGGGCACGGGCGGAGCTTCAAGACCATCAGCCCGTCCACCGAGGAGGTCCTGGCCGAGGTGGCCGAGGCCGACGAGGCGGACGTCGACCTGGCCGTCAAGGCCGCCAGGCGGGCCCACAGCCGCGTCTGGGGCCGGATGCCGGGCAAGGAGCGCGCCAAGTACCTGTTCCGGATCGCCCGGATCATCCAGGAGCGCGGGCGCGAGCTCGCGGTGCTGGAGTCGATCGACAACGGCAAGCCGATCAAGGAGACCCGCGACGTCGACGTCCCGATCGCCGCGGCGCACTTCTTCTACTACGCCGGCTGGGCCGACAAGCTCGAGTACGCCGGCCACGGCAGCACGAGCCTCGGCGTCGCCGGCCAGGTCATCCCGTGGAACTTCCCGCTGCTGATGCTGTCCTGGAAGATCGCCCCGGCGCTCGCCTGCGGCAACACGGTCGTGCTCAAGCCGGCCGAGACGACGCCGCTGACGGCGCTGCTGTTCGCCGAGATCTGCCAGCAGGCCGAGCTTCCCCCCGGCGTCGTCAACATCATCACCGGCGCCGGCGACACCGGCCGGACCCTCGTCTCGCACCCGGACGTCGACAAGGTCGCGTTCACCGGCTCGACCGAGGTCGGCAAGGCGATCGCCCGCGCCGTCGCGGGGTCGCACAAGCGGGTGACCCTGGAGCTCGGCGGCAAGGCCGCCAACATCGTCTTCGACGACGCCGCGCTCGACCAGGCCGTCGAGGGCATCGTGAACGGCATCTTCTTCAACCAGGGCCACGTCTGCTGCGCCGGCTCGCGGCTGCTGGTGCAGGAGAGCGTCGCCGACGACGTGCTCGCGCGGCTCAAGCGGCGGATGGCCACGCTCCGCATCGGCGACCCGCTCGACAAGAACACCGACATCGGGGCGATCAACTCCGCCGAGCAGCTGGCCAAGATCCGTGAGCTCTCCGACATCGGCGAGCAGGAGGGGGCCGGTCGATGGTCGCCGCCCTGCGAGCTGCCCGACCACGGCTTCTGGTTCCCGCCGACGATCTTCACCGGCGTCAGCCAGGCCCACCGGATCGCGCGCGAGGAGATCTTCGGCCCGGTGCTGTCGGTGCTGACCTTCCGCACCCCGGCCGAGGCGATCGAGAAGGCCAACAACACGCCGTACGGCCTCTCGGCCGGCGTCTGGACCGAGAAGGGCTCCCGCATCCTGAAGATGGCGAACGCGCTGCGCGCCGGCGTGGTCTGGGCCAACACCTTCAACAAGTTCGACCCGACCAGCCCGTTCGGCGGCTACCAGGAGTCGGGCTACGGCCGCGAGGGCGGCCGCCACGGCCTCGCCGCCTACCTCGAGGGAGGGCACGCCTGATGGCGCGCATCGACGTCCGGAAGACCTACAAGCTGTACGTCGGCGGGGAGTTCCCCCGCTCCGAGTCCGGCCACTCCTACCCGGTGCACGACGTCCGCGGGCGGTTCGTGGCGAACGCCGCGCTGGCCTCGCGCAAGGACGCCCGCGACGCGGTCGCCGCGGCGCGCAAGGCGTTCCCCGGGTGGTCGGGGCGCACGGCGTACAACCGGGGTCAGGTGGTGTACCGGATCGCCGAGCTGATGGAGGACCGCCGCCCGCAGTTCGTCGAGGCGGTGCGCCAGGGTGAGGGTGGCACGGCCGCGGCCGCCGGCAAGGTGCTCGACGCGTCGATCGACCGCCTCGTCTGGTACGCCGGCTGGGCCGACAAGCTCGCCCAGGTGGTCGGCAACGCCAACCCGGTGGCCGGCCCGTTCTTCAACCTCTCGACCCCGGAGCCCACGGGCGTCGTCGCGGTGCTCGCACCGCAGGAGTCCAGCCTGCTCGGCCTCGTCAGCGTCGTGGCACCGGTGATGGTCAGCGGCAACACGGTGGTCGTCGCCGCCTCCGCCGACCGCCCGCTGGCGGCGGTCACGTTCGCGGAGGTGCTGGCGACCTCGGACGTGCCGGCCGGCGTGGTGAACGTGCTCACCGGCTCCCTCGACCGCACGGCCCCGACCCTGGCGTCCCACATGGACGTCAACGCGATCGACCTGACCGGCCTGGCCGGCGACCCCGAGCAGGCGGCCGCCCTCGAGACCGAGGCCGCCGAGAACCTCAAGCGCGTACGCCGCGCCCCGGCCGCGGAGCCGGACTGGACGCTCGAACCGGGCCTGGGCCGGATGACCGACGTCCTGGAGACCAAGACGGTCTGGCACCCGATCGGGGTCTAGCACTCAGCGCGAGACCATGACCGGCTTGAAGCCCACCTTCAACGTCGAGTGCGGCTCGACCGGGGAGGTCGCGCCGAGCACGCCCTCGGCCTCGTGGACACCCCGGGGCAGCGTCACCCGCGCGCTGTGGAACGGGTTCCAGTAGATGTAACGCCTGCCTGAGGCGTCCTCGACGACGCACCGGTACGTGCCGTGCCGGTCGGTGGGGCAGGGTCGGTGGCCTCGTGCGCCGAGCAGGGTCCCGTGCATCCACGTCCTGGCCCGCGCGTAGGCGTGGCCGGCCGGCGTGAGGCTGGACTCGTCCTCGGGATCGGTCAGCTGGGTGTTGGCCAGGTTGCCGCCCGTGGCCAGGTGCTGCCAGTTGTAGCGGTACCAGAAGACCCGCTTCACCCCGTGCGCGGCGCTGAGCAGGTAGGTCCGCATCACGTTGGCCGCCTGCCGTGCGTCCGTGACCGGCGTGGCCCTGGTGCCGCCCTTGCTCCCGCTCTGGAGGCCGTAGTTGATCTCGGTGGCCCAGATCGGCTTCGACGCGGGGACGCCGGCGCGGGCCAGCAGCCCCCGGACCGCGTGCAGCTGTCTCATCGCGTCCTCGGGCACACCGGTCCGCCGGCCGTACCTCGGGAGCGGGTAGAGGCTGAGGGCGACGGCGTCGACGTACCTCCAGACGGCCCGGCCGGCCACCCGCTGGTGGTAGTACTCCGACAGACCCTTGAGCTGGTAGTCGAGCCGGGTCACCATCGGCGGCGCGATCACCAGCGCGCGCCGGTCGACCCGGTTGCGGACGTCGTACATCGCCTTGGTCAGGCGTGCCATCTCACGGACGGACCCGGTCCAGAAGGTGCTGATGTTGGACTCGTTCCAGACCTGGTACGCCGCGATGCCACGTCGGCCGTGGAAGTCGCGGTAGCGGTGCATCAGCGCGCTCACGAAGGCCTTGTACGCCGCGATCCTCCGCATCGGGAGGTGCCACGGGTTCTTGCTGTAGAAGCGCGGCGTGCCGGCCACGACCATCGTGACCTCGGCGCCGGCGGCCTGCGCGTCACTCACCAGCGAGTCGAGCCGCGACCAGTCGTACTTCCGTCCGCCCCGATGCGTCTCGACCTCACGCCACTGGACGCCGACGTCCCAGAGCCGGACCGCGCCCTCGTGGACCGCCTCGAACGACAGGTCGGAGTCCTCGTGCATGCCGAACAGGACGTGGTGCACGCGCACGTCGGTGGCGGACGCCGGTGCCAACCCGAGTCCGGCCATCGCGAGGACCAGCGCGGTGGCGAGGAGCGTCCGGACGACGCGGACGGCGACGGCAAGCGGTGGACTCCAGCAGCCCCGACATGCCTCTCCCCCTCGACCCGACGACCCATGCTAGCCAGCGGATGACGTCATCTCGCCGACTTCACCAGGACCGGCTTGTATCCCACCGTGAGCCTGGCACCGCCCTTGGCCTTGCTCGTCCGGCCGAGCTCGTCGACCTTCTTGGTGGCGCTGCCGACCAAGCGTGACCTTGGCGGACTTGTAGGGGTTCCAGTAGACCCGGCCGACGCCGTGCGCGTACGTGATCGTGCAGGTGTAGGTGCCGTGCTTGTCGGCGATGCACGGCGGCTTCGAGGTCGTGCCGACGAGGGTGCCGTGCATCCACTGCTGGACCCGGGTGAACGCACGTCCCGCCGCCAGGAGGGTGCCCGCGGGACGGTTGCTCGGGTCGGTGAGCAGGGTGTTGCCGAGCGGGCCGAGGTCACCGCGCGGGTCCATGTCGTAGGCGTACCAGTCGACGCGCTTGACGCCTTGGGCGGCGTTGAGGAGATAGGTGCGGATCACGTAGGCGACCTGACGGCTGCTCGAGATCGGGACCGCCGGCTTCCCGCCGTTGACGCCGGAGCGGAGCCCGTAGTTGATCTCGGTGTCCCAGATCGGCTTGGACGACGGCACCTTGGTCCTGCGCGAGGATCCCGCGCACCGTCTTGAGCAGGGCCATCGCGTCCTCGGGCGTCCCCGGGTGGTCGGGGTCGGTGTAGACGTCGAGCGGGTAGAGGTTGAGCGAGATGGCGTCGACGTACTTCCAGATCGGCTTGCCGTCCACCACGGTCTTGTAGAACTTCTTGATCCCCTTCTGCTCGTACCCCAGCCGGGTCACCATCGCCGGGGCGACGATCTTCGCGCCGGGGTCGACCTCGTCGCGCACGTCGTGGACGGCCTTGACCAGCTGCCCGAGATCGTCGTACGTGCCGGTCCAGAACGTCGAGATGTTGGCCTCGTTCCAGACCTGGTACGCCGCGATGCCGCGGTAGCCCCAGTGGGACTTGTCGTAGCGGGTCATCACCGCACGCACGTAGTCGGTGTACTTCGCCAGGTCGGGCATCGACTTCGGGTAGGCCGGGTCATCCGGGTTCGCCGCGGCGTACGCCGGGGTGAGGCCGAGCACCAGCGTCACCTCGGTGCCGTCCTGGTGCGCCTTCGTCACGTAGGAGTCGAGGCGGTCCCAGCTCGGGTCACCCTCGGTGGGGAAGATGTCCTTCCACTGGGTGCCGGAGTCCCACAGCCGGATCGAACCCGTGCCGGAGCGGCGCAGGGAGTTCTGGAAGTAGTCGTGGACGCCGAACAGCCGCGGGTCGACCTTCACCTTGTGGACGTGCGCCCGCTGGTGCGCGCGCTCGACCGGGAGGCGCGCCTCGGCCGTCGGCGCGCTCGGCGCCGTCAGCACCGCCAGGGCGGCGGTGAGCACGGAGGTGAGCAGCAGGCGGGAACGACCGACGCCGCGGATCGCGGTGGACAGCGGCATGTGTTCGTCTCCGTGACGTCGGTGAGCTGGGTGGGTGAGAGCCAGGGTCAGTCTCAGTTCTTTTACCTCGTGCCGCGGCGGATTCGGGCAACTCCGGCCGATCGGCTGACCGGCCCGGTCCGAGAGGGTGAGTAGGGCTCCGGCACAATGACGCGGTGCCCGACCCGGTGGAGCCCCGCCCCGCGGTCGGCGACCCTGCGCCCTCGGGCGCGGTGGGCGCCCGCGTCGTCGTGATGGCGGGTCCGTCGGGGGTCGGGAAGTCGCGGCTCGCCGCGCGCAGCGGCCTTCCGGTGCTCCGGCTCGACGACTTCTACCGCAGCGGGGACGACCCCGAGCTGCCGCGGATCTCGCACGGCGCCAACACGGGGCTGGTCGACTGGGACGACCCCGGCTCCTGGCACCACGACGAGGCCGTCCGCGCGATCTGCGAGCTCGCCGAGACCGGCCGGACGGTGGCGCCGATCTACGACATCGCGCGGAACGGCCCCTCCGGCACCCACGTGGTCGACCTCGAGGGCCACCGGCTGTTCGTCGCCGAGGGGATCTTCGCCCAGGAGGTCGTCCGCGCCTGTGGCGACCACGGCGTCCTGGCCGCCGCATGGTGCCTGCGCCAGCAGCCCCTCGTCACCTTCTGGCGACGGCTGACCCGCGACCTCCGCGAGCACCGCAAGCCGCCGCTGGTCCTCCTGCGCCGAGGCTGGGCGCTGATGCGCGACCAGGGCCGGGTCATCGCGGCCGCCGAGGCGCTGGGGTGCGAGGTGGTGTCGGTCACCGAGGCCGAGCATCGGATCCGGGCACTCGCGGACGCCTGATCCGCCAGGGCCGGCCGCCGGGCCGGCCGGTGACCCGGTGCTCCCGCCAGGCCTCGAACCAGGGCCCCGGCGGCTCGAGCCGGAACCGCGTCTCGCCGTCCTCCGCCAGGTCGAAACCCGCGAGGTCCGCGCCGTGGACGACGAAGCCGTGGAGGGTCGCGACCCAGGGCAACCGGCCACCCGTGGCCTTGACCGAGACCTCGAGGAGGGCCGCCGTCATCGTCGGCATCCGGGGCACGCGGTCGATCCGGGCGGTGACCTCCGGCCAGGGGCGGGTCAGGTCGAGCTCCGTCGTGCGGGCGAGCCGGCCGATGTAGGCACCGAGCGGACAGGCCTCCTCCTGGGCGTGCTCCCCCAGGCAGGGACGGTCGGCCAGGGCACGGACGCGGTCACCGTCGAAGAACACGCCGGCGTCGGTGATCGTGCCCGGACCGGCGGCGCCGGCACGGAGCAGCCCGCGCGCCTGCGCCTCCCCGGTCACGGCGCCACCCGTGAGCAGGATGCGGACGGCCTGGCGTCCCGAGACGAGCATGCCGCGACGGTAGGCGGATTCGACGCGTGGGCGAGCGCCTGGCCGGCACCGCTGTGGATGAGGGTTCCGCGATCGGTCGGAGGTTCCTGCTGACCACGGCCGAGCACTGCGTCAATGAGCACGGGTGTGCTCATTGAGCCAGTGCTCCTGGAGTGCCTCCCGCGGGAGGTCAGTCCGCACCCAGGGCGGCGTACCCGGGCTTGACGATCTCGTCGATGATCGCCAGCCGCTCGTCGAACGGGAGGAAGGCGGACTTCATCGCGTTGATGGTGAACCACCGGAGCCGGGCCAGGTCGTAGCCGAACGCGTCGACGAGGGCGGCCATCTCGCTGGTCATCGAGGTCCCGCTCATCAGCCGGTTGTCGGTGTTCACGGTGACCCGGAAGCTCAGGTCGGTGAGCAGGCCGATCGGGTGCTCGGCGATCGAGGCCGCCGCGCCGGTCTGGACGTTGGAGGCGGGAGCCATCTCCAGGGGGATCCGCTTGTCACGGACGTACGCCGCGAGCCGGCCGAGGTGGGCCCGGCCCTCGTCGTCGACCGTGATGTCGTCGACGATCCGGACCCCGTGCCCGAGCCGGTCGGCCCCGCACCACTGGATCGCCTCCCAGATCGACGGCAGGCCGAAGGCCTCGCCGGCGTGGATGGTGAAGTGGAAGTTCTGGCGCTGGAGGTACTCGAAGGCGTCGAGGTGCCGGGTCGGCGGGAAGCCCGCCTCCGCACCGGCGATGTCGAAGCCGACCACGCCGGCGTCCCGCCAGGTGACCGCCAGCTCGGCGATCTCCCGCGAGCGGGCCTGGTGACGCATGGCGGTGAGCAGCTGACGGACGACGATCCGGCGCCCGGACGGGCCGGCGGGTGCCTCGGCCATGCCGGCCTCGAAGCCGGCCCGCACGGCACCGACCACCTCGTCGAGGGTCAGTCCCTGGGTGACGTGCTGCTCCGGCGCGTACCGGACCTCCGCGTACACCACGCCGTCGGCCGCCAGGTCGGCGACGCACTCGCGGGCGACCCGTTCGAGCGCCTCCTCGCTCTGCATGACGCCCACGGTGTGGTCGAACGTCTCCAGGTAGCGCACCAGGGAGCCGGAGTCGGCCGACTCCGCGAACCAGCGGCCCAGCGACTCCGCGTCGTCGGCCGGGAGCTCGTGCCCGATCGGCTCCGCGAGCTCGAGCACCGTCCGGGGGCGGAGCCCGCCGTCGAGGTGGTCGTGGAGGAGCACCTTGGGCGCCTGGAGGATCTGCTCGCGGGTAGGTTCGGACACGGCCCGATCTTTTCAGACCTCTCACGCCGTCGGTCGAGCCCGTCGAGACCACGGCCCCGCGAACCCGGAGAACCGATGCGCATCCTGGACGACCTCGACGCCCTGGCCGGGCTGACCGGCGAGGAGCTCGGCACCAGCGACTGGCTGGAGATCGACCAGGACCGGGTGAACCGGTTCGCGGACGCCACCGGCGACCATCAGTGGATCCACGTCGACGTCGAGCGCGCGACGGCCGGTCCGTTCGGCGGGACGATCGCGCACGGCTACCTCACCCTCTCGCTGATCCCGTTCCTGGGCAGCCAGGTGTTCTCGCTGGAGACGCCGGGCGCCAAGCTGAACTACGGCGTCAACAAGGTCCGCTTCCCGAGTCCGGTGCCGGTCGGCTCGCGCATCCGGAGCAGGGTCGTGATGGGCGAGGTCACCGACCTCCCGGCGGGCACGCAGCTGACCCTGAGGCACACCGTGGAGATCGAGGGCCAGGACAAGCCCGCCTGCGTCGCCGAGACCGTCGTCCTCCTGATCGGAGCCTGACCCGCTACTGGCCCAGCGGCCGCTGCACGAGCAACCGGGCCAGCCCCGTGCTGGAGGGGGCGGCGTTCCGGTTGCCCAGATAGTCGGCGAAGGCCCGGTAGCGCCCGACGCTCGGCGGGTGGAACTTCACCGTCGCGGATCCCCTCGACACCTTCGGGTGGTAGTCGCGCAGGAACTGCCAGCCCTCGACCGGGTCGAACCGTTGCACCGTGATCAGGCTGGGTCCGGACACCACCCGTGGCCGCACCCGGAGCGTGAACCTGGCCGTCCTGGCCGGGCTCATCGTCGCGACGTGCCGGCCGTTGACCAGCAGCGTGGCCGCGGTGATCGTCCGCAGGGAGAGGTGCAGCGTGTAGCGCCCGGCCCCGGACACCTCGGCGTAGTAGCGGCCGGCCCGGACCCGGCGGACGATCGGGCTCCCGTCGCCCACGAACGACCCGTCGTCGCGGAGGAGCCGCAGCTCGGGCGCGCCCGAGAGGGTCAGCGACAGGGCACTGCGTCGAGTGACGTCGAAGCGGTACAGGTCGCGTGTGTCCAGCCCACCGTTCACCCGGCCCTTGACCCGCGTGTGGTTGCGGATCTCGACGCCCGGCGTCGTGTCGTCGCGTCCGGCGGGGGCGACCTGGAGCCGGTACCGCTGGACGTCACGATCGCGCGCCGCCCGCACCACCAGGTAGTGACGGCCCGACTCGGTGGGCGTGAAGAGCCCGAAGCCGCCACAGGGCAGCCGGCGCAGCGGTGCCTCCTCGGTGAAGCTGTGCGTGCCGGGACCGAAGACCTCCAGCGAGGTGCAGTGCTGCGTCCGCAGGCTCAGGCGCATCGTGCGGCCGGCCCGCATCTTCGTCCAGTAGACGTCCCCCGGGTTCAGCACGCGGTCCACGTGGTTGCGGACGCCCTTGCGCGGCAGGTGGTGGCCGGGAGGCGCGGGCGGCGCCGTGGGAACCAGCACGCGCAGCTTGAAGGTGTCCGCCACCGAGCCGGTCTGGTTGCCGACCCGGATCGCGTAGTCGACCCCCGCCTGCAGCCCGTCGTCGTCGAGCGTGGCACTGCCCTGCGCGTCGGTCTCCTGGCAGTCGACGAAGGTCAGCTTCGAACGCACCTGCTTGTAGAGGTCGACCGTCGCGTCCATCTCCCCGCCTGCATCGAGCTGGACGACGATCGCACCGCGGGCGGGAGCGGTGAAGTGGTACCAGACGGACGAGTCCGTGGCGGCACAGCCGCTGGAGTCGTTCGTCGGCTCCAGGGTCGCCTCCACCAACGTCCCGGTCAGCGACTGCGGTGGCTGCACGAGCGTCGCGTCCGCCCGGTTGTCGTTGGAGGGCGGGGCGGCCCAGGCGGACGGCGCCGTGGCGACCGCCGTACCCAGCACGACCAGCACGGACATCGCTGAACCGAGCAGTCGGACACGTCGTGCGGACATGGGGGAACCTCTCTGGTGGTCCGCCGCTCCGGCTCGGGACGGCGGTAGCTCTGCTGACGGTCGTACGACCAGTCTGATGCCACCGCGAGCAGGTTGGTTCGGTGGAGACGCGCTGAATCGGGACGGAGGCCGGAGCCGCTACCCGACGCGGTCGATCACGAGCGGCCGGGCTGTGTACGACGAGGGGTCGCCGATGTCGTAGCCGCCCGCCAGCGACTCCATCGCCCGGTCGAAGCGCTCCGGCTCGTCGGTGTGCAACGTGAACAGCGGCTGGCCCTCGGTCACGCTGTCGCCGGGCCGCGCGTGCCAGACGACACCCGCACCGGCCTGCACGTCGTCCTCCTTGCGGGCGCGTCCGGCACCGAGCCGCCAGGCGGCCAGCCCGACCGCGAGCGCGTCGAGCCGGGTGAGGGTGCCGGATGCGGGAGCAGGTACGACGTGGGTCTCGCGCGACGTCGGCAGGGATGCCGTCGCGTCACCTCCCTGGGCGGCGATCATCTCCCGCCAGCTGTCCATCGCCGAGCCGTCGGCGAGCTTCTCCGCGGGGTCGACGTCGTCGCGACCCGCACCGGCGAGCATCTCCCGGGCCAGGGCCAGCGTCAGCTCGACCACGTCCGCGGGGCCGCCGCCGGCGAGCACGTCGAGCGACTCCTGCACCTCCACGGCGTTCCCGGCGGTCAGGCCGAGCGGTGTGGACATGTCCGTGAGCAGAGCGACGGTGTGCACCCCGGCGTCCTGACCCAGCGCCACCATCGTGGTCGCGAGGTCGTGCGCGTCGTCGGTGGTCGCCATGAACGCGCCGGTCCCGACCTTCACGTCGAGCACCAGCGCGCCGGTCCCCTCCGCGATCTTCTTGGACATGATCGACGAGGCGATCAGGGGGATCGCCGGCACCGTCCCGGTCACGTCTCGCAGCGCGTAGAGCTTCTTGTCCGCCGGCGCGAGCCCGTCGCCCGCGGCGCAGATCACGGCCCCGACCGACTCGAGCTGGGCCAGCATCTCGTCGTTCGACAGCGTCGCCCGCCAGCCGGGGATCGACTCGAGCTTGTCGAGCGTGCCGCCGGTGTGACCGAGCCCCCGCCCACTGAGCTGCGGCACCGCGACCCCGCACGCGGCGACGAGCGGCGCGAGCGGGAGGGTGATCTTGTCGCCGACGCCGCCGGTCGAGTGCTTGTCGGCGGTCGGGCGCGAGAGGGACGAGAAGTCCATCCGCTCCCCCGAGGCGATCATCGCGTCCGTCCAGCGGCCGATCTCGCGGCGGCTCATCCCGTTGAGCAGGATCGCCATCGCCAGCGCCGACATCTGCTCGTCGGCGACGGCACCCCGGGTGTAGGCGTCGACCACCCAGTCGATCTGGCTGTCCGACAGCTCCTGCCCGTCGCGCTTGGAGCTGATCACCTCGACGGCGTCGTGAGACATGGCGGGCACCCTATCCGCCGGCGACCGGCACCGACCGGTAGCCCCGGAGCACGAAGGTGCCGCGGGAGACCGGCTCGCCGGCCAGCCGCAGGTCGGGGTACGTCGCGAACAGCGCCGCCAGCGACTCGGCCAGCTCCATCCGGGCCAGCGGAGCGCCCAGGCAGAAGTGGACGCCCACCCCGAACGCCAGGTGCGGGTTGGGGTCGCGGCGTACGTCGAGGGTGTCGGCGTCCGCGAACACCGCCGGGTCGCGGTTCGCGGCCCCCAGCAGCGCCGCGATCTTCTGGCCGGGCTCGACGACGACGTCCCCGACGGTCACCGGGGCGGTGGCCGTCCGCTCGAACAGCTGCAGCGCGGCGTCGAAGCGCAGCATCTCCTCGACGGTGACGGGGATGTCGTCACCGGGTCGCAGGCCGCGCTTGAGCAGCGCGACGAGGCCGTTGCCGAAGACGTTCACCGACGCCTCGTGCCCGGCGTTGAGCAGCAGGACCGCCGAGGCCACCACCTCGTCCGGCGACAGGTCGGTCGCGACCAGGTCGCTGACCAGGTCGTCCGCGGGCTCGGCACGTCGCAGGTCGGCGAGGTCGCGGACCAGCGCCGCGAAGTCGGCGGCCGCCGCGACGGCGGCGTCGACGACCTCGGCGGAGGGAGCGTGCTCGTACATCCGCACGATCGCCTGCGACCACTCCCGCAGCCGCGGCGCGTGCGAGCGCGGGACGCCCAGCAGCTCGGAGATCACCAGCACCGGCAGCGGCTCGGCGAAGTCCACCACCGCGTCGAACGACGCCGGGTCGACCGCTGCCAGGAGCTCGGCGGCGAGCTCGCGCACCCGTGGCCGGAGCCGCTCGATGTGACCCCGGTTGAACGCCGCGGCCACCGGCCGCCGCAGCCGCGTGTGCTCGGGGGGCTCGTGCTCCATCATCTGGTTGCGGTGGAGCACGTTGAACGGCTCGAGGTACGACGCGGGCTCGCGGTCGTGCCAGATCCGGCCGAGGTCGCGGCTGCGCTGCACCGCCGACACGCTCGGGTGGTCGAAGGTCAGGTACATCCCGGACGGCTCGTGCCAGGCGACCGGGTGCCGGCGTCGTTCCTCGGCGAAGAACGGGTACGGGTCGGCGACGAACTGCGGGTCCGTGAGGTCAAGTGAGGTTGTCGGGGCCGAACGCATCCGGCAGCACCTCGTCCATCCGTCGTACGCCGGACACCGTCATCAGCTCCATCTCCGGCCCGCCGTTCTCGTAGAGCAGCTGGCGGCAGCGACCGCACGGCATGATCACCGCGCCGTGTCCGTCGACGCACACCACGTGGGTCAGCCGGCCGCCGCCGGTGATGTGGAGCTGCGACACCATCCCGCACTCGGCGCACAGGGCCACGCCGTACGCGGCGTTCTCGACGTTGCACCCGGTGACGACCCGGCCGTCCTCCACGAGCCCGGCGGCGCCGACCGGGTAGTGGGAGTACGGGGCGTAGGCGTGGCGCATGGCGTCGACCGCCTCTGCCTGCAGGGCGGCCCAGTCGAACTCGGCCCCGCCCGTGTCTGCCGGACTCACCCCGCGGATCCCTTGCGGTAGACCTGCCCGTCGGCCGCCGGTGGTCGGAGCCGCTGGCTGGCCAGCGACAGCACCAGCAGGGTCACGACGTACGGCGTCATGCCGGTGAACTCGCGCGGCACGGTGTCGGTCAGCAGGTACCAGAGCAGGAAGGCGATGCCCATCAGGCCGAGGACGATCCCGGTGCGTCGCGACCCCTTGTAGAAGCGCCAGATCGCGTAGGCGATCAGGAACAGCGCGACCAGCAGGAGCAGCGCGTGGACCGCGGACGGCGTCCGCAGCCGCAGGGCGTCGGTGTAGCCGAACAGCAGGGAGGCACCGACCGTGCCGACCGGCTGCCAGTTGCCGAAGATCATCGCCGCCAGGCCGATGTAGCCGCGGCCGCCGCTCTGGTTCGTGACGAAGCCGCTGGACGCGACCAGCGCCAGGAACGCGCCGCCGAGGCCGGCCAGGGCGCCCGAGACCGTGACCGCGACGTACTTGTAGAGGTAGACGTTCACGCCGAGGGACTCGGCGGCCGCCGGGCTCTCGCCGCACGACCGCAGCCGCAGCCCGAACGACGTGTGCCACAGCAGCCACGAGGTGAGGACGACGATGGCCGCGATGATCACCGTGAGCACCGAGACGCGCGCGGTCAGCGCCGCCAGGAAGCCGGCCACGTCGGAGATCAGGAACCAGTGATGGTTGTTCAGCGATATCAGTCCGTCGGACAGGTGCGGGAACGTCAGGTACGGCAGCGGGTCGAGTCCCGTGAGCTGCCGAGGGCCGCCGTTCTCCAGGTCGGAGAAGTACGCCTCGGCCAGGAACTGGGTCGCCCCCAGCCCGATGATGTTGATCGCGACACCGGACACGATGTGGTCGACGCCGAAGGTGATGGTCGCGAGCCCGTGCAGCAGCCCGCCGATGGCGCCGAATGCCGCCGCGCCGAGGAGGCCGACCCACGGGCCGTACCAGTAGGTGAAGTACGCCGCGCCCCACGTGCCGAGCAGCATCTGGCCCTCGAGGCCGATGTTGACCACGCCGGCGCGTTCGGACCACAGGCCACCCATGCCGGCCAGCAGGATCGGGCACGCGGACAGGATCGCCGCCCGGATGGTGTTGGCCGAGGTGATGTCGTCGGCGTCGGTGACGACGCGGACCGCCGACACCACGACGATCGCGCCGAGGATGATCAGCCAGGTGCGCCCGCGGAACCGCTCGTAGGCGCGACCGCGGGCCGGAGGCGTCGGAGCGCTCGCGACGTCGGAGACGACCGTGCTCATGCGGGCACCTCCTCGGCCTGGCCGAGCGGAGCGTCGGCCACCGACCGTTGGTCGAGCCGGACCCGGTAGCGACGGACCAGCTCGTAGGCGACCACGACCGCCAGCACCGCCACTCCCTGGGTGATCTGGACGACGCTGGCCGAGATGTCGGTCAGCAGCGTCAGCGAGTTCGACTGCGCGGTCAGGAACGCGAACAGCAGGGCGCCGAACACCATCCCGAACGGCTGGTTGCGGCCGAGCAGCGCCACCGCGATGCCGGTGAAGCCGAGCCCGAACTGGAACGTCGTGCCATAGGTGTAGGCGTTGCCGAAGAACGCCGGCATCCAGATCAGGCCGGCGACCCCACCGGAGATCAGCATCGAGACCAGGACCATCCGGTTCACCTTGATCCCGCTCGCGACGGCGGCCGTCTGTGAGGCACCCGTCGCCCGCAGGTCGAAGCCGAAGGTCGTGCGGTTGAGGAGGACCCAGAACCCGACGCCGACCAGCACCGCCAGCAGGCCGAGCGTCCAGATCTCGCCGGCGGCCGCGTCGAACGGCGTCCAGCCGGCCACCTGGGAGCTCGTGGGGATGTTCTTGGTCCGCACCGAGTTGCCGCCGTGGATGCCGTACTTGTCGAGCAGGTAGCCCACCAGGATCCCGGCGATCGCGTTCAGCATGATCGTCGAGATCACCTCGCTGACACCCCGCGTGGTGCGCAGGATGCCGGCGATGCCGGCCCAGAGCGCACCCACGACGACCGCGATCACGAGGCTGACGAAGACGTTGAGGAAGCTCGGCAGGAAGGCCGCCCCGGCGAACGAGGCCGCGGCGTACGACGCCACCTGGTACTGGCCCTCGACGCCGATGTTGAACAGGTTCATCCGGAAGCCCACCGCGGCCGCCACGGCCGAGAGGTAGATCATCGAGGTCTGGTTGACGATGTCGACGATGATCCGGTCCGAGGGCTTGGACAAGATGATGTTCCAGAAGTCGCCCACGCCCGACTCGCTGCCGGTCGCGATGATGACCAGGCTCGTGGCGGCCATCGCGATCAGGACCGCGATCACCGGCGCGAGCAGCGCGAAGCCGATCCGGCGCAGGACGTTCACTCGTCACCACCACCCGTCATCGCGGAGCCGAGATCCTGCGGGGTGACCTTCGCCGGGTCGAACTCGCCGACCAGCCGACCGCGCAGGATCACCTCGATCCGGTCGGAGAGCCCGATCAGCTCGTCGAGGTCGGCCGAGATCAGCAGCACGGCCAGCCCGTCGTGCCGGGCCCGTTTGATGTGCTCCCAGATCGCCGCCTGGGCGCCGATGTCGACACCGCGGGTCGGGTGCGCCGCGATCAGGACGACCGGGTCACCGCTCATCTCGCGGCCGATGATCAGCTTCTGCTGGTTGCCGCCGGACAGGGCCCGCGCGAGCGTGTCGATGCCGGGCGTGCGGACGTCGTACTCGCGGACGATGCGCTCGGTGTCCTCGCGGGCGCCACCGCGGTCGATCCACGGTCCGGTGGCGCTGGGCGCCTGGGTCTGGTGGCCGAGGATGCGGTTCTCCCAGAGGGGCGAGTCGAGCAGCAGCCCGTGTCGGTGCCGGTCCTCCGGGATGTAGGCGATGCCCGCCTCGCGGAGACGGCGGGTGTCCCACTCGGTGACGTCGCGGTCGCCGAGCCGGATCGTTCCGGAGCCCGCCTCGCGCATGCCCATCACCGTCTCGACGAGCTCGGCCTGGCCGTTGCCCTCGACGCCGGCGATGCCGAGCACCTCGCCCCGGTGGATGTCGAAGCTGATGTCGGTGAGCAGGTTGCGGCCGAACTCGTCGGTCAGGGTCACGCCCTGCAGCGAGAGCTGGACGACGTCGGTCACGGTGCTCTCCGTCGCCTCGGGCGACGGCAGCTCCGAGCCGACCATCATCTCGGCGAGCTGGCGCTTGGTCACCTTGTCCGGCTTCGCCTCACCGACGGTGGTCCCGCGGCGCATCACGGTGATGTCGTCGGCGATGGCCAGCACCTCGTCCAGCTTGTGCGAGATGAAGAGCACCGAGTGCCCGTGCGTGCGCAGGTCGCGGAGGTTCTCGAAGAGCGCGTCGACCTCCTGCGGCACGAGCACCGCGGTCGGCTCGTCCAGGATGACGACCTTCGCGCCGCGGAAGAGGACCTTGAGGATCTCCAGCCGCTGCCGGTCGGCGACGCCCATCCGCTCGACGAGCACGTCGGGTCGCAGGCCGAAGCCGTAGCGATCGGAGATCTCGGTGAACTCACGCCGGGCGTCGTCCCCGATGCCGTGCAGCTTCTCGGCACCCAGCACGACGTTCTCCAGGGCGGTGAGGTTGTCGGCCAGCATGAAGTGCTGGAAGACCATGCCGATGCCCACCGCGATCGCGTCGCTCGGGGACTTGAAGACCAGCTTCTCGCCGCCGACGAAGATGTCGCCGTCGTCGGGCTTCTGCACGCCGTAGAGGATCTTCATCAGCGTGGACTTGCCGGCGCCGTTCTCACCGACGAGCGCGTGCACGGTGTCAGGACGGATGGTCACGTCGACGTCGTGGTTGGCCACGACGCCGGGGAACCTCTTCCCGATCCCGACCAGCTTCACCTCGGGTGCGGAGACGACCTGCTCCGCGGCTTGTGCGGCGGCGGCCACGTGGAACCTCCGTAGTCGTCGGACGGGTGGGACCGGGTCGTCAGCACGGCGACATGCGTCCGGCCCGGGAGCAGGCTACTCCCGGGCCGGAGGCGGTCGTGCGAGGTGGCGCGACCGGCCCTGTCACACGGACGAGGCCGGTCGCTCCGGGATCACGGCGTGGTCGGGACCTTGATCTGACCACTCTTGATCTTGTCGGCGAACTGGTTGATCTTCGCCTCGTACGGCTTGATCGCCGGGTTGGACGTGGCGTAGCCGACGCCACCGTTCTTCAGGTCGTACGTCACGTAGCTGGTGGCCGGGCTGCCGTCGTTGACGGTCTTGATCCAGTCGTAGCACGCGATGTCGACCCGCTTCAGCGCGGACGTCAGGATGTGCTTCTTCTGGTCGGCCGTGGCCGTGAGGTACTGGTCGGAGTCCACACCGATCGCCCACTTGCCGTCGCCGGCCTCGACCGCGGCGTCGAAGACGCCACTGCCGGACGCACCCGACGCGTGGTAGACCACGTCGGCGCCCTGGTCGAACTCACCGGCGGCCGCGGTCTTGCCGCCCGCCGGGTCGTTGAAGCCGGACAGGTTGCTCTCCTGGATGTAGGCGACGTCGACCTTGATGCTCGGGTCGACGGCGTGCACACCGGCGGTGTAGCCGGCCTCGAAGTTCTTGATCAGGTCGTTGTGGACACCGCCCACGAAGCCGACCTGCTTGGACTTGGTCGCCTGCGCGGCCGCGACACCCACCAGGAACGACGACTCGTTCGCGGCGAAGGAGAAGTACGCGACGTTCTTGTTGACCTTCTTGTCGGGGTCGAAGCCGTCGACCACCGCGAAGTTCACCTTCGGGTAGTTGGGCGCAACGGCGTTGACCGCGTCGCTGTAGGCGAAGCCCACGCCGATGATCGCGGTGGCTCCCTGGTCGGCCATCTGGGACAGCCGGTCCTCGCGAGCCGACTCGGGCTCGCCGTCCTGGGCCTCGCCCTCGAGGCAGCTGCCCTTGAACTCGGTGACCGCCTTGGACACGCCGGCGTAGGCCGAGTCGTTGAAGGACTGGTCGCCCCGCCCGCCCACGTCGTACGCCAACCCGATCTTGGGTCCGTCACCGCTCGCGGTGTCGCAGACGTCGTCCGACTTCCCACCGCCCGACGTCGTGCTCGAGTCGCTCTTCTTGCCACAACCGGTGAGCGCGAGCGTCGCGACCACGGCCACTGCAGCAATCCTGGTCGTACGACGCAAGATGCTCCTCCTTGATTCGAGCCGCGGCCGGATCGGCCGCGGATTGGGGGTCACCCTAACGGCGGGCCCCCCTCCCCGTCATCAACAGGGGGGCGCGTCACCGACTTGTGACATCCCACCCGGTCCGGAGGGCTACAGCGCCCCGACCGCGACCGCGGCCAGAACCTTCGCTCCGATCGCGGTCGCGCGCTCGTCGACGCGGAGGTTCCCCTGGTGGATGTCGTACGTCGGGCCTCCGGGTGTGCGGGTCCCCAGGCGCCCCATGGCGCCGGAGACGCGGGTCAGGTACCACGCGAAGTCCTCGCCGCCCAGGCTCTGCGACGTCGGCGCCCTCCCGGCGGTGCCGAGGACGTCGTCCACCGCCCGCCCCAGCAGCGTCACCGCGGCCGCGTCGTTGACCACCGGCGGGACGCCGCGCTGGTAGTCGACGACCGCCTCCACGCCGTACGGCGCGACGATCTCGCCGACGTGGCGCCGGATCCGCTCCTCCATGTCGCTCCAGGCGACGGCGTCCAGCATCCGCACGGTGCCGGCGAGCGTGCCCGCGTCGGGGATCACGTTGACGGCCCGGCCCGCCTCCAGCCGGCCCCAGACGACGCTGACGCCGGTGCGCGGGTCGAGGCGCCGGGACAGGACGGCCGGCAGCTCGGTGACGATCTTGGCCAGGGCGAAGGTGAGGTCCTCGGTCAGGTGCGGCCGGCTCGTGTGGCCGCCGCTGCCCGCCAGCCGGATCCCGAGGGCGTCGGCGGCCCCGGTGATCGGGCCCTCGCGCAGCCCGACCTTGCCGACGTCGAGGGTCGGGTCGCAGTGCAGGCAGAAGATGCGGCTGACGTCGTCGAGCGCGCCGAGGTCGATCAGCCGCGCGGCGCCGCCCGGCATCACCTCCTCGGCCGGCTGGAAGAGCAGCCGCACCCGCCCGGGCAGCAGCCCCGCGGCGTGGGTCTCGGCCAGGGCCATCGCGGCCCCGAGCAGCGCCGTGGTGTGGACGTCGTGCCCGCAGGCGTGGGCGACCCCGGCGACCCGGCTCTGCCACGGGTCGTCGGTCAGGTCGTTGACCGGGAGCGCGTCCAGGTCGGCCCGCAGGGCCACGCGCGCGCCGTCGCCGTCGCCCAGGTCGGCCACGAGCCCGGACTCGCCGGTACGGGTCACCTGCCAGCCCATGTCGTCGAGATGGTGGCTGACCAGGTCGGTGGTCCGCCGCTCCTCCCAGGACAGCTCGGGATGGGCGTGGAGGTCGCGGCGCAGGTCGACCAGGTCGTCCTCACGCTTGTCGACCACCGTCTCGACGATCGCGAGCGCCTCTTCCCTGGACATGACCGTCCGAGGTTAGTTCACCGGGTCACCGGCGGCGGAATCGGGCAGGACGTCGGCGAAGACGAACCCGTCACGCTCCACGACCTCACCGACGCGGACGTCGAGGGGCGCGGCGAACCCCGGGCCGTCGTGCACGAAGGTGTGGAACTCGCCGTTCTCCCCGCACGGGTCCACCCGCTCCGGCAGCTCCGCCAGGAGGTCCCGGTCGAACGACCGGCCGGCGTACGCCGCGTCGAGCTGACGCGGGTCAACGCACGTGATCGTGGCCCGGATCCCCCGGTCGACCATCTCCCTCGCCAGCGCGCGGGTGGGCCTGCCCCAGAGGGGGAAGACCGGCTCGATGCCGGTGCCGGCCAGCGCGCTCTCGCGGTACGCCCGGACGTCGGCCAGGAACAGGTCGCCGAAGACCATCCGGGTGACCCCGGCCGACCTCGCCTGCTCGACGGCGTCGGTCATCAGCCGCTCGTACTCCTCGTTGCTGCACGGCCACGGCAGCTCGACCTGGTGGACCGGCAGACCGACGGCGTCGGCCTGCGCCAGCAGCAGCTCCCGGCGTACGGCGTGCATGGCGACGCGGCCGGCAGCCTGGTTGAGCGTGGTCAGCAGGCCGACCACCTCCAGCGTCGGATCCGTCCGCGCGGTGGCGAGCGCGAGCGCGGAGTCCTTCCCGCTGCTCCAGCTGACCCAGGTGCGCTCGGTCACGGTGCCGTCACGTGTCCGCAGCCTCACGCCCGTCGTAGGCGTCGAGGATCAGGTCGGCCGCCGCCACGGCGGGCAGGTCGCCCCGCAGGATGCGCTCGCGGACCTCGCCGCGCACCCGGCGTACGTCCTCCGAGCGGTTCAGCCGCTGCTCGAGCTCGTCCCGCACGAGCTCCCAGGCGAAGTCGAGCTGCTGGTGGGCGCGCTTCTCGGCCAGCCCCTCGTCGCCGAGCTGCGACCGGTGGTCGAGCACCTTCTGCCACACCTCGTCGACGCCGGCTCCGGTGAGGCCCGAGCAGGTCACGACCGCCGGCGCCCGGTTGCGGCCGTGCACCATCCGCAGCGCGCCGCCGAGCTCGCGGGCGGCCGACCGGGCCTCCGCCTCGCGGTCACTCCCTCCGACACCGTCCGCCTTGTTCACCGCGATCACGTCGGCGAGCTCGAGGATGCCGCGCTTGATGCCTTGGAGCTGGTCGCCGGTGCGGGCCAGGGTCAGGAAGAGGAACGTGTCGACCATGCCGGCGACGGTGGTCTCGGACTGGCCGACACCCACGGTCTCGACCAGGACGACGTCGTACGCCGCGGCCTCGAGCACCGACAGGGCCTGGCTGGTCGCACGCGCGACGCCGCCGAGCGTGCCGGCACTCGGGCTGGCCCGGATGTAGGCCCGCTCGTCCGCGGCGAGCTCCGGCATCCGGGTCTTGTCGCCGAGCACCGACCCGCCGGTCCGTCGGCTGCTCGGGTCGACCGCGAGCACCCCGACCCGGTGCCCTGCTCCGGTGAGCCGGCCGCCGAGCGCCTCGATGAACGTCGACTTCCCCACGCCCGGCACCCCCGAGATCCCGACCCGCACCGCGGGGTGCTCCGGGGCGGGCAGCGCCGCGAGCAGGTCCCGCGCCTGCGCCCGGTGCTCGGGCCGGCTCGACTCGACCAGGGTGATCGCGCGGCTCACCGCCGCGCGACGTCCGGCGACGACGTCGTCGACCAGCTCGTCGACCAGCCCGCCGACCATCCCGTCGCCCATCAGTGGTCCAGCTGCTCGCGCAGCCTGGCCAGCAGGTCGAGCGCGGAGCGGGCGATCACGGTGCCGGGCAGGAACACCGCCGCCGCGCCCATCTCCTCGAGGACCGGCACGTCCGCGGGCGGGATCACGCCGCCCACGACCACCATGATGTCGTCGCGGCCGTGCGCGGCCAGCGCCTTCTGCAGGGCCGGCACGAGCGTGAGGTGCCCGGCGGCGAGGCTGCTGACCCCGACGATGTGCGCGTCGGCGTCGACCGCCTGCTGCGCGACCTCCTCCGGCGTCGAGAACAGCGGACCGACGTCGACGTCGAAGCCCATGTCGGCGAACGCGCTGACGATCACCTTCTGGCCGCGGTCGTGCCCGTCCTGGCCCATCTTCGCGATCAGGATCCGTGGGCGGCGTCCCTCGGCCTCCTCGAACGCCGCGGTGGCGTCGAGCACCTCCTGGACGAGCTGGTCGCCGGCCGAGCCGGCCTCGTCCCTGAACACACCCGAGATCGTACGGATCTGCGCGCGGTGCCGGCCCCAGACCTGCTCCAGCGCGCCGCTGATCTCACCGACCGACGCCTTGGCCCGGGCCGCATCCACCGCCGCGGCCAGGAGGTTCCCCGCCCGGCCGGAGGCCGTCGCGGTGAGCGCCTCCAGCGACCTGCGGACGTCGTCGTCGTCCCGCTCGGCCCGGAGCCGCTCCAGCTTCGCGACCTGCTGCCGGTACACCTCGTCGTTGTCCACTCTGAGCACCTCGAGCGGCTCCTCCTCGTCGAGGCGGTAGGTGTTGACGCCGATCACGGCCTGGGCGCCGGAGTCGATCCGCGCCTGGGTGCGGGCGGCCGCCTCCTCGATGCGGAGCTTGGGGATCCCGTCCTCGATCGCCTTCGCCATCCCCCCGGCCTGCTCGACCTCCTGGATGTGGGCCCAGGCCCGCTCGGCGAGGTCGTGGGTGAGCCGCTCGACGTAGTAGCTGCCGGCCCACGGGTCGATCGTCCAGGTGGTGCCGCTCTCCTGCTGGAGGAGCAGCTGGGTGTTGCGGGCGATCCGGGCGCTGAAGTCGCTGGGCAGCGCGATCGCCTCGTCGAGGGCGTTGGTGTGCAGGCTCTGGGTGTGGCCCTGGGTGGCGGCCATCGCCTCGATGCAGGTGCGCGCGACGTTGTTGAAGGCGTCCTGGGCCGTCAGGCTCCACCCGCTGGTCTGGCAGTGGGTGCGCAACGACAGGCTGCGCGGGTCGGCCGGCTCGAAGTCGCGCACCAGCCTCGCCCACAGCGCGCGGGCGGCCCGGAGCTTGGCGACCTCCATGAAGAAGTTCATGCCGATGGCCCAGAAGAAGCTCAACCGTGGGGCGAAACGGTCGACGTCCAGCCCCGCCGCGAGACCGGTGCGGAGGTACTCGACGCCGTCGGCGAGGGTGTAGGCGAGCTCGAGGTCGGCGGTCGCCCCTGCCTCCTGCATGTGGTAGCCCGAGATCGAGATCGAGTTGAACCGCGGCATGTGCTCGGCGGTGTAGCTGAAGATGTCGCCGACGATCCGCATGCTCGGGGCGGGCGGGTAGATGTAGGTGTTGCGGACCATGAACTCCTTGAGGATGTCGTTCTGGATGGTCCCCGAGAGCTGCTCGGGCTTCACGCCCTGCTCCTCGGCCGCGGCGATGTAGAGCGCCATCACCGGCAGCACCGCGCCGTTCATGGTCATGCTCACCGACATCTGGTCCAGCGGGATGCCGTCGAAGAGCGTGCGGGCGTCGTAGATCGAGTCGATCGCGACCCCCGCCATACCCACATCGCCGCGCACCCGCGGGTGGTCGGAGTCGTAGCCGCGGTGGGTGGCCAGGTCGAAGGCGACGCTCAGCCCCTTCTGGCCGGCCGCGAGGTTGCGGCGGTAGAACGCGTTGGACTCCTCGGCGGTCGAGAACCCGGCGTACTGACGGATCGTCCAGGGCTGGGTGGTGTACATGGTCGGGTACGGACCGCGGAGGTACGGCGTGAGCCCGGGCCAGGTGTCCAGCGCGTCCAGACCGTCGAGGTCGGCCGCGTCGTAGCGCGGCTTGATCTCGATGCCTTCGGGGCTCAGCCAGGGCTCGGCGCGCTCCCCGTGGCGGATCTCGAGGGTGCTCTGGTGACCCGAGGTCAGCGGCAGACCCGCGAAGCTCTTCGGGACGCTCATGCCAGGGCCTCCCTCGTGCGGGTCAGGAACGCCACGGCGTCGATGCCGTCGGCGCACGAGTCGTCGGCCCAGTCGGCGGGGCCACCTGCCACGAGCACGCGCCTCGCTCCGTTCGCCCGCAGCGCCTCCGCCGCGTCGTTCCCCCACTCGGCGTACGCCGGGTCCGCGCCGGCCAGGCAGACCACGGGCTGACCGTCGTACGCGGCCATGAGGTCGTCGACACCCGTCGTCGCGCCGGCGACGTCCACAGCGACTCCCCCGGCGGCCAGGAGGCGGGTGGCGAACTGCGCCCGAGCGGTGTGCTGGGCGACCGGGCCGAGCGTGGCCAGGAAGACGTGGGCGTCGGGCGGCTCGCGCCGCATCGCCTCGAACGCCGCTCCGTAGCGGTACGCGAGGTTGCGGCGGGCCGGGACTGGGTCGGCCAGGTGGGCGAACTCGGTGAGGCCGGTCAGGGGACGGCGACGGTGGGCGACGTCCTCCTCGCGGCGCGCCCTGACCTCGGCGACCCGGGCCGCGAACGCCTCGTCGCCGTCGGACTCGATGCGCCCGAGCTCGGCCCACGCCGCCCGGCACAGGTCGCGGGTCAACGCCTCCACGGCGTAGGAGCCCGCTGCCGGGTCGGTGACCGCCGCCACGTGCGACTCGTCGACGAGGAGCGCCGAGATGTTGCGGGCCAGCCGCCGGGACAGCGTCGAGATCTCGCCGGTGGGCTCGTCGAACGGCACCGTCGTGATCGCGTCGGCGCCGCCGACGCCTGCCGCGAACGTCGCGACGGTCGTCCGCAGCAGGTTGGTGTGCACGTCGTACGCGCTGGTCATCGGCCGGCTGGTCACGGCGTGCACGCGCGTGCGAGGCTCCGCGACACCGCACAGGTAGACCATCCGGGCCCACAGGACGCGGATCGCCCGGAGCTTGGCGATGCTCGGGAGCTGCTCGTCGGTCACGGCGACCCGGAGCTCGACCAGGCCGACCGCCTGCTCGGGCTCGATCCCCGCGTCCTCCAGGATCCGCAGCACCTGCGCCCCGCGGGCGAGCACCCACCCCAGCTCCTGGGCGTCGGAGGCTCCTCGTTCGTGCACCGGCACGCCGTCCACCACGATGCCGCGGACCCCGGTGTCGCGGGCCAGCCGCGCGAACGCGACCAGCTCGGCGTCGTCGGTGGCGCCCAGGTTGGAGTCGGGGTGCAGCGGTGCCAGCGCCGCCAGCGCCTCGGCGTGACCCCGGGACGGCCCCTCCAGCACGACCGGTGCGAGATCGAGCAGGACGCCGTCGAGGAAGGCGGGCAGTGCGTCCGGCGCGACCTGCTCGGCCATCACCCAGACGCTGGTCGCGCCGCGCTCCAGCTCGGCCACCACGTCGGAGCCGTCGCCCGCGCGCACCCGCACGTCCCAGCCACCGACCCGGCTCGGCCGGGGGGCTGCGGGGATCGTGCCCGGGGCCGGCGTCCCGAGCGGCGGAACCTCGATCCCGTCGTACGTCGTATGGGTCAGGGCGGCCCACACGGCCTCGTCCGGGTCGTCGTCCGACAGCCGGCCGGCCCTGCGGAGCACGCGCGCAGCGGCCTTCTCCCAGTCCGCGCGCGACCAGTCGTCCTCGGGCGACGCGAGCGCCAGCGCCCCCTGCTCCGGCTGGAGCCGGTCGGGCTCGTCGAGCCCACCGGCCACGGTGCCGGGCGTCTGGTCGTTCATGCCGGCCAGGTTAGGAGCGGCCGAGACCGCCGAGCCAGCGCGTGTGAACAATCCGACGCGCCTGCCGCGTCAGCGCCGGGCGCGCTGGCACCATCGGACCTTGTGATGGTGATGGGCCTCTCGCACGTGCTCGGCGCCGACGGGCAGGAGTGGTACAACTTCTGGTCCGGCATGGGGGCGGACATCGGCGGGGTCGCGTTCATCGGCGCCAGCATCGGGCTCTACCGCAAGCACAACTGCCATGTGCACGGATGCTGGCGCCTGGCCAAGCAGGCGATCAGGGGCACCAGCTGGGTCGTGTGCCACCACCATCACCCGGAGGGCCACCCGACCGCGGAGCAGGTCGCCCAGGTGCACTCCAAGATCCTCGCCGCCGAGCACGCCGCGCTCGAGCGGGCGACGCGGCTCACCGAGCACCATCCGCCGGAGCACCCACCGCCGCCGGACCAGACGTAGCAGCGACCCGGCCGGTCAGTCGACCGGCAGCCCGTAGCAGCGGGCGACCGCCTCGTCGACGAGCTCGGGGACCGGGCGACCGGTCTCGGCACTCTCGGCGCGAAGGCGCGCGGCGACCGCGGGCGGCAGGGTGACCGACAGCGCCCGGTCGTCGCGGCCGAAGACGGCGACCGCGATCGTGACCAGCGTGCCGAGCACGTCGAGGATCGCCACGACACCCAGGGTGCGGAGGAACGCGTCGGTCGGGTCGTAGCCCGTGATCATCGCGCTGACCATGCTCGAGACGACGACGGCGAGCAGCACGGTGGACCACATCAGCGGAGCGAGGGAGCGGCGTACGCCGGCCAGGCCGAGCAGCAGGCAGACCTGGGCGAGCGTCAGGGACACCGTGATCGCGACGCCGAACGTCTCGTAGACGGTCTCGGGGAGGTTCTCCGACCAGTCCCACACGAGGAACAGCCCCAGCGCTGCGGTGGCCACCGTCACCAGGAAGCCGGTCACGCCGACCAGCTGGAAGCGGCCGCCGATCACGGCCAGGCAGCAGAGCGTGACGACGCTGGCGCTGCCGACCACGACCGTCGTCAGCAGCACCCGGACACCGGTCTCGCCGAACTCACCGGGGCCGAGCAGTGCTCCGATCCCCATCAGGGCGGCGATGCTGAACGACGAGATCGTCACCGCCAGCACGATCCGGCGCAGGTCTGTCGTGGCTGTCCGTGTCACGTCCACTGGGTTCATGGCCCCGAGTGTGGAGGCCGAGATCACAGGAGCGCGTGAGTACGCACACCCAGGTCACGTGGTCCGAACCGGTCAGGCCTCGGCGCGCGAGTCGCGGTCCTTGTCGCGGATGCCGATCTTGTTGCCGAGCCACACCAGCGGGTCGTACGTGCGGTCGGCGACGCGCTCCTTCATCGGGATGATCGCGTTGTCGGTGATGTGGATGCCCTCGGGGCAGACCTCGGTGCAGCACTTGGTGATGTTGCAGTAGCCCAGGCCGGCCTGCTCGCGGGTGACCTTGCGCCGGTCGACGGTGTCGAGCGGGTGCATGTCGAGCTCGGCGTACCGGAGGAAGAACCGCGGTCCGGCGAAGCTCTTCTTGTTGTCCTCGTGGTCACGGACGACGTGGCAGGTGTTCTGGCAGAGGAAGCACTCGATGCACTTGCGGAACTCCTGGCCGCGCTCGACGTCCTCCTGCATCATCCGGCGCTTGCCGTCGGCGTCGCGCGGCGGGAGCTCGGCGTACGGCAGCTCCTTGGCCTTCTCGTAGTTGTACGACACGTCGGTGACCAGGTCGCGGATCACCGGGAAGGTCCGCATCGGCGTGACGGTGATCGGCTCCGCCGGGTCGTAGTCGGAGAGCCGCGCCATGCACATCAGCCGCGGACGGCCGTTGACCTCGGCGCTGCACGAGCCGCACTTGCCGGCCTTGCAGTTCCAACGCACCGCGAGGTCGCCGGCCTGGGTGGCCTGCACACGGTGGATCGCGTCGAGCACGACCTCGCCGGTCTCGACCTCGACGTCGTAGTCCTGGAGGTCACCGCCGGACTGGTCGCCGCGCCAGAGCTTCATCTTCAGCGTGTACGCCATGTCGGATCAGTGCCCTTCCTCGAAGAACGCGGCCAGCTCGTCCGGCATCACCGGGAGCGGCTGGGTGGCGAGGTCGACGCCGTCGCCCGCGGCGTTGATCGAGAGCGCGATGTTGAGCGTCCCCCATCTCTCGTCGAAGCCCGGATGGTCGTCGCGGGTGTGCCCGCCGCGCGACTCCTCGCGCTCGAGCGCGGCCTTCGCGATGCACTCGGAGACCAGCAGCATGTTGCGCAGGTCGATCGCGAGGTGCCAGCCGGGGTTGTACCGCCGGTCGCCCTGGACCTCGAGGTGCTGGGCCCGCTCCTTGAGCTTCTCGATCTCCGTCAGCGACTTCTCCAGCTCCTCGCGGGTGCGGATGATGCCGACCAGGTCGTTCATCGTGTCCTGGAGCTCGTGCTGGATCGTGTAGGGGTTCTCGGTGCCGGAGCCCGACTCGTGGAACGGCGACAGCGCGAGCTGCTCGGCCTGCGCCAGGTCCGCGTCGGACAGCGGGGGGCGGCCGCTCAGGCCGGCGGCGTACGCCGCGGCCGCGTCGCCGGCCCGCTTGCCGAAGACCAGCAGGTCGGACAGCGAGTTGCCGCCGAGCCGGTTGGAGCCGTGCATGCCGCCCGAGCACTCCCCCACGGCGTACAGGCCCTCGAGGCCGCTCATCTCGGAGTCGGGCTCGACCTCGATGCCACCCATCACGTAGTGGCAGGTCGGGCCGATCTCCATCGGCTCGCGGGTGATGTCGACGTCGGCCAGCTCCTTGAACTGGTGGTACATCGACGGGAGGCGCTTGCGGATGAACTCCGGCGTACGCCGCGACGCGATGTCGAGGTAGACGCCGCCGTGCTCCGACCCGCGCCCGGCCTTGATCTCGGAGTTGATCGCCCGCGCGACCTCGTCACGCGGCAGCAGCTCGGGAGGACGACGGTTGTTCTTCTTGTCGTCGTACCAGCGGTCGGCCTCCTCCTCGTTGTCGGCCGTCTCCGCCTTGAAGAACTCCGGGATGTAGTCGAACATGAACCGCTTGCCGTCGGAGTTCTTCAGGATGCCGCCGTCGCCGCGGACCGACTCCGTCACCAGCAGCCCCTTCACCGACGGCGGCCACACCATGCCGGTCGGGTGGAACTGGACGAACTCCATGTTGATCAGCTTCGCGCCCGCGCGCAGGGCCATCGCGTGGCCGTCGCCGGTGTACTCCCAGGAGTTGGAGGTGACCTTGAAGCTCTTGCCGATGCCACCGGTCGCGAGCACGATCGCCGGCGCCTCGAAGGCGATGAACGACCCGGTCTCGCGCCAGTAGCCGAAGGCGCCCGAGATCTTCCCGTCCGCCTTCATCAGGTCGGTGATCGTGCACTCCATGAACACGTCGATCCCGAGCTGCACGGTGCGCTGCTGGAGGGTGCGGATCATCTCCAGGCCGGTGCGGTCGCCGACGTGGGCGAGCCTCGCGAAGCGGTGACCGCCGAAGTCGCGCTGGGAGATCAGGCCGTCCTTGGTGCGGTCGAAGAGCGCGCCCCAGTCCTCGAGCTCGAGCACCCGCTCCGGCGCCTCCTGCGCGTGGAGCTGGGCCATCCGCCAGTTGTTGAGCATCTTGCCGCCGCGCATGGTGTCGCGGAAGTGGACCTGCCAGCTGTCGTCGGGCCACAGGTTCCCCAGGGCCGCGGCGGCGCCGCCCTCCGCCATCACGGTGTGGGCCTTGCCGAGCAGCGACTTGCAGACGACCGCGACCTTCGCGCCGGCCTCGTGGGCGGCGATCGCGGCCCGCAGGCCGGAGCCGCCGGCGCCGATCACGACGACGTCGTACCGGTGCTTCTCGAGGTCGCCCGTGGGCGACGCGTCAGGAGTGGTGTCGGTCATCTCAGAAGAACCTCGGGTCGTTGAACGCGCCGGAGGAGACCAGCAGGACGTAGAGGTCGGCGATCGCGACGGAGAACAGCGAGAGCCAGGCGTACGTCGCGTGCCGGGCGTTCAGCTTCGAGACCCAGCCCCACATCCGGTAGCGCACCGGATGCTTGCTGAAGTGCCGGAGCTTGCCGCCGACGATGTGCCGGCACGAGTGGCACGACAGCGTGTAGAGCCAGATCAGGACGATGTTGGCGAGGAACACCAGGCTGCCGAGCCCCATGTGCACGCCGCTCGACTCGCCCTCGGCGGGGCCGAACGCGAGGATCGTGTCGTAGCTGAGGATCAGCGCGATCACGACCGCGGCGTACCAGAAGTAGCGGTGGATGTTGTTCAGGATCAGCGGCAGCCTGGTCTCGCCGGAGTAGGCCTTGTGCGGCTCGGCGACGGCGCACGCCGGCGGGCTCATCCAGAACGCGCGGAAGTAGGCCTTGCGGTAGTAGTAGCAGGTCAGCCGGAAGCCGAGCGGGAAGATCAGGACGATCAGCGCCGCCGACAGCGGCCACCAGCCGAACGGCTGGCCGAAGTCGGAGCTGTCCTTGACGCAGTCACCCAGGCACGGCGAGTAGAACGGCGAGAGGTAGGGCTTGCTGAAGTAGTCGCTGCCCTGGAAGGCCCGGACCGTCGCGTAGACGACGAACCCGAAGAAGACGACGAACGTGGTCAGCGGGTAGGCCCACCACCGGTCGGTCCGCAGCGTCTTGGCCTCGATGCGGGCCCGGGTGGGACCGTGCACTCCCGTTGTCATCGCCGTCCTCTCTGACGCTTCCCGAGCGCCTCACGCAAGCCCGGACGCCGACGGGCGCGGGCGACACAGAAACTTATCGCGCGACCCGCGGGGTCGACGTACCCGGGTGTGTGAGATTTCAGTCGCCCGGACGGCGGTCACTCGCGCCGGCGGCGGAGCCAGGCCACCAGGCCGAGCGCGGCCGCGGCCCCAGCCCCGAACGCGAGCCGGGGGTCGAGGCGTGCGCCCGCCGCTGCCGGGGGTACGCCGCCGGGTGCGGCCCCGACGCGGGCCCGGAGGGCGAGGGTGTCGGGCGAGATCCGGCGCGACCCGCGGTCCCGCGCCTCGCGGGCGGCAGCCGAGGTGTGCGCCCAGGCCGCGGCGTACATGACGACCCGGGAGAAGTAGTTGATCCAGATCAGCAGGATCAGCGCGACGCCGAGCGCCTGGAACGCCGGCTTGCCGCGGGTGGTCGTCAGCAGCAGCCCCGAGCCGAGCTTGAGGATCTCGAAGCCGATCGCCCCGACGAACGCGCCCTGCCAGAGCGCCCGGCGCGGGGTGGCCGGACGGGCCAGCAGGGTGAAGAGCGTGAAGAAGAGCAGGGAGTTGGCGCCGAGCCCGACGACGACCGCCAGCGAGTCGACCAGCCACCTGAGGTCGCCCCCGAGGCCGACCCAGTCGAGGACGTGGTCGGAGAACCCGATGGAGAGCGTGGTCAGGGCGACGCTGCCGAGCAGGGTCACCCCGATCGCGACCAGGCAGGCGAGGTCGCGCAGCTTGCCGGTGACGAAGCTCGGGTACCGGCTGCGCGGCAGCTCGAAGACCTGCTCCAGGGCCTGGCGCATGCCGGAGAGCCAGCCCAGGCCGGAGTAGAGCAGACCGACGCCGCCGATCAGGCCCGCCGTGCCCGCGGCGTTCTCGATCGTCGACATCCGGATCTCGCCGTCGCCACGCCCGACCATGTGCGGCAGCGCGGTCGAGAGCGCGTCGACCAGGTTGTCCTCGGCGCCGGACCACACGCGCGAGACGATGCCGACCACGAAGAAGGCCAGCGCCAGGATCGGGAAGAACGACAGGAACGCGTAGAAGGTGACCGAGCCGGCGAGTCCGCTGCCGTTGACGTGGGAGTAGTGCCGCAGCGTCCGGACGACGTGGTCGAAGAACGCGTTGCGCGCGCGGAGGTCGTCGACGGCCGCTTTCCCTCGCGCCACCGGCGTGGCCATCAGCTCGACCCGCTAGCCGGTCGCGCCGGTCAGGGCGTAGTCGCGGGTGGCCTTCCAGCCGAGACCCGGGTCGTGCACGTAGAGGTGGAAGGCGTCGACGGTGAACGCACAGTCGAACGCCGCGATCTGCTCGAAGGCCCGGTCGAGCAGCGCGTCGTCCTCCACGTGGGCGACGGTGACGTGCGGGTGGTAGGGGAAGTCGAGCTGGAGCTCCAGCGGTCCGCGCCGACAGTCCTTGGCCAGCTGCTCGGTCGGCGAGATCCCCTCGACGAGGTTCACGAACACCACCGGCGAGACCGGCCGGAACGTGCCGGAGCCGCGGAGATGGACGCGGTACGGCGTGGAGCTCGCGGCCACCGCGTCCAGGTGGGACTCGACGTCACCCATCCGCTGCGGGTCGATCTCCACCGGCGGGACGAGGGTGATGTGGGTCGGGATCGTGGCTCCGCCGGCGTCGCCGACGGCGACCCGGAACTCCTGGAGCCGGCTGCCCCACGGCTCCGGGACGGCGAGGGAGACCCCGATGGTCGGCATGTCCCCGTCGCCTCAGCGTGCCTGCGCCCGGGCCGCGAAGCCGACCCGCTGGTAGACGTCGCGCAGCGTGGCCTCGGCGATGGCCGAGGCGTGCTGCCGCCCGGTCTCGAGGATGTCGAGGAGGTGGTCCTGGTCCTCCAGGAGCTCGAGGGTGCGGTCGCGGAACGGCGTCACGAACTCCACGACCAGCTCGGACAGGTCGCGCTTGAGGTCGCCGTACCCACGCCCGGCGTACTCGTCCTCCAGGTCGGTGACGCTGCGGTCGCTGAGGGCGGAGTAGATCGTGAGCAGGTTGGAGACGCCGGGCTTCGCGTCGGGGTCGAAGCGGATCTCGGTGTCGGAGTCGGTGACCGCGGACCGGATCTTCTTCGCGCTGACCTGCGGGTCGTCGAGGAGCTCGATGATGCCGGCCGGCGTCGACGAGGACTTCGACATCTTGGCGGTCGGATCCTGCAGGTCGCCGATCTTGGCGGTCGCCTTGAGGATGTAGGGCTCGGGCAGCCGGAACGTCTTGCGGTAGCGGTGGTTGAAGCGCTGGGCCAGGTCGCGGGTGAGCTCGAGGTGCTGGCGCTGGTCCTCGCCGACGGGGACGTAGTGGGGGCGGTACAGCAGGATGTCGGCCGCCTGCAGCACCGGGTAGGTGAACAGCCCGACGCTGGACGGCGCCCTCGCCGCCCTTGGCCGACTTGTCCTTGAACTGGGTCATCCGGCGCGCCTCGCCGAACCCGGTCAGGCACTGCAGGACCCACCCGAGCTGGGCGTGGGCCGGGACCTGGCTCTGCACGAAGATCGACGACCGCTCGGGGTCGATGCCCATCGCCACGAGCTGTGCCGCCGCCCGCAGCGTGCGCTCGCGCAGCACGCCCGGGTCCTGCTCGACGGTGATCGCGTGCAGGTCGGCGATGAAGAAGAACGGTTGGTACTCGCGTTGGAGGTCGACCCACTGCCGCGTCGCGCCCAGGTAGTTGCCGAAGTGGAACGAGTCGGCCGTCGGCTGGATGCCGGACAGGACCCGCGGCTTCGCGCCGGACGTCACCGCGGGGACGGTGAGCTCCGGGGACGTGGCGACGCTGGGCATGGGGCGCATTGTGTCAGGCCGCCGTGCCCCCGATGTGTCGGTGTCATGGTCGGACCGCGGCCGGACGGCGCCTCCGCGAGGAACGCCGGCGCCACCGACAGCCAGACCGCGAGGACGACGCCGTACACCACGGTGCGCATGCCCGGGTCAACGAGACGTGACCCCTCGGGTTAGGTGCGCGGGGATACCCGGTTGCCGGGCTCTCGCTGCCCTTGGCAGGGTGCCGGGCATGCCCACCGCCCCGACCCTGACCGACGGCACCGTCACCCTGCGAGCCCATCGCGAGGACGACGTCCCGGGCGTCCTCGAGCAGTGCCAGGACCCGGTCAGCCAGCGGTGGACGACGGTGCCGCTGCCGTACACCCTCGAGCACGCCCGCACCTTCGTCGGGCAGGTCATGCCGAGCGGGTGGGCCGACGACAGCACCTGGGGCTTCGCCGTCGAGGTCGACGGCCGGTACGCCGGGACGGTCGAGCTCCGCGACGAGGGCGAGGGCCGGGTCGAGGTGGCCTACGGGTCGCACCCGTGGGTCCGTGGGTCGGGCGCCCTGGGGCGGGCGGTCCGGCTGCTCGTCGACTGGGGGTTCGAGGACCGCCGGGCGCGGGTGGTGGTCTGGCGCGCCCACCGCGGCAACTGGCCGTCGCGCCGGCTGGTCTGGCGGCTCGGCTTCACCGTCGAGGGGACGATCCGGTCCGCCCTCGCCCAGCGCGGCGAGCTGCACGACGCGTGGGTCGGAACGCTGCTGGCCGGCGACGACCGCGAGCCGAAGGGACCCTGGCTCGACGTACCCGTGCTCGAGACGGACGGCCTCCGGCTGCGGCCGTGGCGCGAGGCCGACGTGCCGCGGATCGTCGAGGCGGCCTCCGACCGGCGCACGCAGGAGTGGCTCGGCCAGATGCCCGACCCGTACGGCGAGAAGGAGGCGCTCGACTGGCTGGAGCACCAGCACGAGAGCCGTGCCACCGGACGCGGCGTGCAGTGGGCGGTCGTCGACCAGGACGACGACGACACCGCGCTGGCCGCCATCGGGTACTTCGACTACCGGCCGGAGCGTGAGCTCGAGATCGGGTACTGGGCGCATCCGGACGCCCGCGGGCGAGGGGTCGTCACCCGCGCCATGAGCCGGGTCATCGACCACGCCTTCGAGGACCTCGGCGTACGCCGGGTGAGCGCCGGCGCGGCGGTCGACAACGCCGCCTCGAGGCACGTCATCGAGGCGAACGGGCTGACCGCCTGGGGCACCGAGCGGCTCGGCACGACCCTGCGCAGCGGTCCCGCGGACTGCGTGTTCTACGACCTGCTGATCGAGGAGTGGCGCCGGGCGCGCCGACGCTGACCTGCGGCGTCGCGTGTGCGATTTCTGCCGATCGGCAGCGCTTGGCACAATGGCACAAGCCTGGGAGGAGGAGCCATGAGCACGTCGCGCGCGTTCTCGTCGTTGCGGACGCGACGCATGCTGACGTGGTTCGTCCCGGTGGTCGGCCTGGCGCTGTACCTGATCCTGGTCCCACCCGTGCCCGACTTCGCGGCGCAGGCCACCCGGGCGGCGATCTTCGACCAGATCGGCAACGTCACCTGGTGGCCGGGCTGGTACGGCGGCCTCGAGCTCCCGTCGTACTCCGTGTTCGCGCCGGGCCTGATGGCGACCATCGGCGTCGCCACGACCGGGGCCCTCGCCTCGGCGATCTGCATGTGGGTCGCCCACCTCCTCCTCCGCGACTCGGCCCGGCCGCGCGCGGCCAGCGTGGTGTTCGCGGCGAGCGTCCTGCTCAACCTCTTCGGTGGGCGGATCACCTTCCTGGTCGGCCTCGCCCCGGCGATGCTCGCGGTGCTCGCGGTGGCGCGCCGGCACCCGTGGCTCGCGGGCCTGGCGACCGTGGTCAGCGTGGCCGGCAGCCCGCTCGCCGGCCTGTTCACCGGCATCGTCGCGGCGGCCGTGCTGCTCACGGACCCGAGCCGCCGCCGCGAGGCGCTGGTGACCGGCGTCGCCACCGCCGGGTCGCTCGGCACGCTCGCCGTGCTGTTCGACAACCCCGGGGTGATGGGCTCGCCGCCGGGTCAGATGTTCCTCGCGGTGCTCGGGCTCGCGCTGGTCGTGATCGCCTGTCGCGAGCGGACGATCCGGGTCGGTGCGGTGATCGTCGCGATCGGCCTGGTCGCCTGCATGATCGTGCCGAACAGCGTCGGGCTGAACCTGACCCGGATGGTGTGGCTGCTGGCCGCCCCCCTGATCGTCGGCTACGGCCACCGCCCCGACCGGCACGTCGTGGCCCTGACCGGACTCGCCCTGATCTTCCCGTCGGTCGACGTCAGCTGGCAGCTCGCCGAGGCCGACTCCCCCGCGGCGAAGCAGTCGTACTACGCACCCCTGCTCGCGAAGCTGCACGACCAGGATGAACACCGACGCCGCGATCGGCCAGCGGGTGGAGGTGGTCGAGCCGGAGACCAAGGGAGCCGCACGGTACGTCGGCGAGACCATGCCGATCGCCCGGGGCTGGGAGCGCCAGGCCGACCGCACCGACAACCCGCTCTTCTACCAGGACGACAAGTTCCCGCTCAACGCCACGTCGTACCGGCAGTGGCTCGACGACCTGGCCGTGGCGTACGTCGCCGTCCCGAACACGCAGCTCGACTACGCCTCGGTCGACGAGGCGAAGCTGATCGCGGGCGGCCTGCCCTACCTCCACGAGGTGTGGGACAACCCCGACTGGACGCTCTACCAGGTCGAGGACTCCGCACCGCTGGCCCGGCACGCGCAGGTGCTCTCCGTCGACGGCAACCAGCTGCGGATGTGGGTCGACCACCCCGGTCGGGTGCCGATCCAGATCCGGTGGTCCGACCACCTGGCGGTGCTCGACGGCGGCTACGCGGTGAGCGAAGGTGTGCCGGCCCACGGCTGCCTGAGCCAGGCCGGCCAGTGGACGGTGCTGCACGCGCGCACCCAGGGCGCCTACGTCCTGACCTCGGACTTCGACGTGATCCCCGACCATCCTCACCGTGGGGGCGTCTGCCGCAACCCCGGCGGCTGACCGGTCAGCCGGCGGTCGGCGCGCGCCGGTGGACCGACGCCGACAGCAGCAGCACCGCCAGCCCGGCGAGGGCGAGCACGACGCCGACCAGCGACGGCGCCCGGTAGCCCCAGCCCGCCGCGATCACGACCCCGCCGAGCCAGGCGCCGAGCGCGTTGCCGACGTTGAGCGACGAGTGGTTCATCGCGGCGCCGAGCGTCTGGGCGTCGCCCGCCACGGACATCAGCCGGAGCTGGAGGTTGACCACCAGCACCGACGACGAGACCGCCACGAGGAACGCCGGCACCAGGGCCCACCAGCCGGCGGCGGCCAGCGCGGCGTACGCGAGGAGGAGCAGCGCCATCGCCAGCGACGAGCCGAGCAGGGACCGGAAGACCGACCAGTCCGCGAGCGGCCCGGCGAGGTAGGTGCCGGCCACCATGCCCAGGCCGAACGCCAGCAGGAAGACCGGGACCGCGCCGTCGGGGAGGCCGCCGACCTCGGTGACCACCTCGGCGATGTAGGAGTACAGCGCGAACATCCCGCCGAAGCCGATGGCGCCCGCGAGCAGGGTCAGCCAGGCCTGGGGGTCGGCGAAGAGCCGGAGCTCACGCCGGCCGGTGGCCTCGGTGTTGCCCGGGGACGCCGGGACGAAGCAGGTGACCAGCGCGACCGTGAGCACGGCGAGCAGCGCCGCGGCCCAGAAGGCCGAGCGCCAGCCGAGGTGCTGACCCATCCAGGTGACGGCCGGGACCCCGACGACGTTGGCGACCGACAGCCCGATCATCACCATCGCGACCGCTCGTCCTTCTCTTCCGCGCGGCGCCAGGCCCGCGGCGACCAGCGACGCGACCCCGAAGTAGGCGCCGTGCGGGACACCGCAGAGGAACCGCGCGAGCAGGAGCAGGCCGTAGCTGCCGGCGACCGCACTCAGGGCGTTCGCGGCGGCGAACGCGCCCATCAGCGCGAGCAGCAGACCGCGGCGCGGGAGCCGCGCCCCGAGGAACGCCAGCACGGGCGCGCCCACGACCACACCGAGGGCGTACGCCGAGATCAGGTGGCCGGCGGTGGGGATCGACACGTCGACGCCGTCGGCCACCTGCGGCAGCAGGCCCATCACCATGAACTCGGTCGTGCCGATCGCGAACCCGCCCATCGACAGGGCGAGGACCGAGAGCGTGAAGCTCGTGGTGGAGGTGCCGGCGAGCGGGTGGGTGCTGCGTCGTCAGGGTTCAGCCCAGCATTCAGCCGAGCGTGGCCAGGGCGTCGTTGAAGGTCTGCGACGGCCGCATCACCGACGACGCCTTCTCGGGGTCGGGGCGGTAGTAGCCGCCGAGGTCGACCGGGTGCCCCTGGACCGCGACCAGCTCGTCGTTCACGGTCTGCTCGTTCTCGGTCAGGGTCTCCGCCAGCCCCTTGAACGCGGCGGCGAGCTCGGGGTCGTCGTCCTGCCGCGCCAGCTCCTGCGCCCAGTACATCGCGAGGTAGAAGTGCGAGCCGCGGTTGTCGATGGAGCCGACCTTGCGTGAGGGGGACCGGTTCTCGTTGAGGTAGGTGCCGGTCGCCCGGTCGAGGGTCTCGCTCAGGATCCGCGCGTGCGGGTTGTCGTGGGCGTCGGCGTACTTGGCGAACGACGCGGCCAGCGCGAGGAACTCCCCGAGGCTGTCCCAGCGGAGGTAGTCCTCCTTGACCAGCTGCTGCACGTGCTTGGGCGCCGAGCCGCCGGCTCCGGTCTCGAAGAGCCCGCCGCCGTTGATCAGCGGCACCACCGACAGCATCTTGGCGCTGGTGCCGAGCTCGAGGATCGGGAAGAGGTCGGTGAGGTAGTCGCGCAGGACGTTGCCGGTCACCGAGATCGTGTCCTCGCCGCGACGGATGCGCTCGAGCGAGAAGGCGATCGCGTCGGTCGGCTTCATGATCTCCAGCTGCAGGCCGTCGGTGTCGTGCTCGGGCAGGTAGGCGTTGACCTTCTCGATCAGGTGGGCGTCGTGGGCGCGGCCGGCGTCCAGCCAGAAGACGGCCGGTGACCCGGTCGCGCGAGCGCGCTCGACCGCGAGCCTGACCCAGTCGCGGACCGGGACGTCCTTGGTCTGGCAGGCGCGCCAGATGTCACCGGCGGCCACCGCGTGCTCGAGGAGCACGGTGCCGTCCTGGTCGACGACCCGCACCTGGCCGGTCGCCGGGATCTCGAAGGTCTTGTCGTGGGAGCCGTACTCCTCCGCGGCCTGCGCCATCAGCCCGACGTTCGGGACCGAGCCCATCGTGGCCGGGTCGAACGCGCCGTGGGCGCGGCAGTCGTCGATGACGACCTGGTAGATGCCGGCGTACGACGAGTCCGGGATCACCGCGAGCGTGTCCGCCTCCTCGCCGTCGGGACCCCACATGTGGCCGCTGGTGCGGATCATCGCGGGCATCGAGGCGTCGACGATCACGTCGCTCGGGACGTGGAGGTTGGTGATGCCGCGGTCGGAGTCGACCATGGCCAGCGGCGGGCCGGCGGCGAAGCCGGCGTCGACGGCTGCCTTGATGCCGTCCTTGACGCCGCCGTCGTCCATCGCCTCGACGCCCTTGAGGATGCCGCCGAGGCCGTCGTTCGGCGACAGGCCCGCGGCGGCGAGCTGCTCGCCGTACTCGGCGAAGAGCTGGGGGAAGAACGCCCGCACGACGTGGCCGAAGATGATCGGGTCGGAGACCTTCATCATCGTGGCCTTGAGGTGGACCGAGAACAGGACGCCCTCGTCCTTCGCGCGCTGGATCTGGTCGGTGAGGAACTCCCGCAGCGGCCCGACCCGCATCACCGTGGCGTCGACGACCTCGCCCTCGAGCACCGGCACCGACTCGCGCAGCACGGTGGTCGTGCCGTCGTCGGCGACGAGCTCGATGCGCAGCTCGCCGGCCCGCTCGATGACCACGGACTTCTCCTGCGACCGGAAGTCGTCGGCCGTCATGTGCGCGACGTTCGTCCTCGAGTCGGGGCTCCAGGCACCCATCGAGTGGGGGTGGGTGCGGGCGTAGCCCTTGACCGACTCAGGCGCGCGACGGTCGGAGTTGCCCTCGCGCAGGACCGGGTTGACGGCGCTCCCCTTGACCGAGTCGTAGCGGGCGCGGACGTCGCGCTCCTCGTCGGTCGTCGGGTTGTCGGGGTAGTCGGGCAGGTCGTAGCCGTGGTCACGGAGCTCCGCGACCGCGGCCTTGAGCTGCGGGATGGAGGCGGAGATGTTGGGCAGCTTGATGATGTTGGCCTCGGGCCGCTTCGCCAGCTCGCCGAGCTCGGCGAGCGCGTCGTCGAGGCGCTGGTCGTCGGTCAGCCGCTCGGGGAACCTGGCGATGATCCGCCCCGCCAGCGAGATGTCGCGGGTGTCGACCGCGACGCCCGCCTGGCCGGCGTACGCCTGGATGATGGGCAGGAAGGAGTACGTCGCGAGCAGCGGCGCCTCGTCCGTGTGGGTGTAGATGATCGCGGACCGGTCGCTCTGCTCGCTGGGGGAAGCCACGCTCGCGACGCTAGTCAGGCCCGTCGGCGTCAGGCAAACCGGGGACGGGTCGCGGTCTAGGGGCGGCGTACCCCGACCAGCGCCAGCGACGTCGACACGCTCCTGGTGTCGAGCTGGGCGACCATGCCGATGCCCCGCGCGAAGAAGGTCTGATCGGTGTGGACCGGGGCCAGGGCGCTGAGGTCGGTGGTGAGGACGGTGTCCTCGTACTTCCGCGTCGGGGTGGCCACGGTGGAGCGCAGCGAGGTGACCGTGGACCGTCGCTCGACGACGTGGGGCTGCCAGGCGTTGAGGTAGCCGTCCCCGATCCGCGGCACGGCGGTGAGCACCAGGCCCGCCTCGGCGCCGTCGCGCCCGGCCTCGAACGAGCGGGTGGCGAGAGGGTCCAGCGGCGGTCCGTGGGCGGCCACGCGCTGCCCGAACCACCAGACGTTGCCGACGCGGTCGACGGCGTACCACCGCACGAGGAGGGTGTGCACCGCACCCTCGGCGTGACCTCGCCACCGCACGGCCGTCGTCTCGACCCCGGCGATCTCGCGGGGGTGCGGCAGCACCTCGGCGACGACCGTGCGGGTCGACGTCGCCGACTCCTGCCGGTAGGTCCAGCGGGTGCCGGGAACGAGGGGGAACCACGGGTTCGTCGCGCGGCCGGAGAAGTCGTCGGGGTCGGGGCTGGGCGTGGGGATCGTGAGCTCGTCGACGCCCCTCGGGCCGACCTTCGTGGGGGACGCACCGCAGCCCGACAGCACCGCCGACGCGACCACGAGGGCGACCACCGGGGCCGTCACGCGGGCCGCCCAGGCTCCCGCGCGCGTCATGCCAGCAGCATGACAGCCCGCCTGAAGGCAACCGGCGTCCCGCTGCTAGCGTCGCCGACATGAGCCAGAACCCGCTCAAGGTCGCCGTCACCGGTGCCGCCGGTCAGATCGGCTACAGCCTGCTGTTCCGCCTCGCGAGCGGGTCGTTGCTGGGGCCCGACCGGCCCGTCGAGCTGCGGCTGCTCGAGATCGAGCCCGCGCTCAAGGCGCTCGAGGGCGTCGTGATGGAGCTCGACGACTGCGCGTTCGCCTCGCTCGCCGGCGTGGAGATCGGCGCCGACCCCGAGAAGATCTTCGACGGCGTGAACCTCGCCCTGCTGGTCGGCGCGCGGCCGCGCGGTCCGGGCATGGAGCGCGGTGACCTGCTCGAGGCGAACGGCGCGATCTTCACCGCCCAGGGCAAGGCGCTCAACGAGGTCGCCGCCGACGACGTCCGCATCGGTGTCACCGGCAACCCCGCCAACACCAACGCGCTGATCGCGATGTCCAACGCACCCGACATCCCGCAGGAGCGCTTCTCCGCGCTCACCCGGCTCGACCACAACCGCGCGATCTCGCAGCTGGCGCAGAAGACCGGCGCCCCGGTGACCGACATCAAGAAGATGACGATCTGGGGCAACCACTCGGCGACGCAGTACCCCGACCTGTTCCACGCCGAGGTCGGCGGCCGCGTCGCCGCCGAGGTCGTGGACGACCAGGACTGGCTCGAGAACACCTTCATCCCCACCGTGGCGAAGCGCGGCGCGGCGATCATCGACGCCCGCGGGCTCCTCCTCGGCGGCCTCCGCCGCGTCCGCCACCATCGACGCCGCGCGCGACTGGCTCGACGGCTCGCCCGAGGGTGACTGGGTGTCGATGGCGGTCCGCTCCGACGGCTCGTACGGCGTACCGGAGGGGTTGATCTCGTCGTTCCCGGTGACCACGGCGAACGGCGACTGGTCGATCGTGCAGGGCCTCGAGATCGACGACTTCTCCCGCGGCCGGATCGACGCCACCGTCGCCGAGCTCGCCGACGAGAAGGACGCCGTCACCCAGCTCGGCCTCATCTGAGACGCGCAGCGGCGCACGAGGAACGAGTGCGCCGCGTGGCGCGGCCAGGTCGAGCAAGCGACGCGACTGAGGGACGAAGTCGCGCGAGCGCGTCGAGACCCTGACACGCGCCGACCCGGCGATCCCGTGACGCCGCAGGGCACCGACCCGGCGAGCCGTTCCCGGCCCGGGAGGTCGGCGTCCTCACGCGTCACCAAAACGCCGGGTCAGCGTCCTCACGCGTCACTTAAACGCCGGGTCGGCGTTCTCACGCGTCACAAAGACGCCGGGTCGGCGTCCCCAGCGTCACAAAAACGCCGGGTCAGAGGAGCGGCTGGTTGGGGATGCTGGTCGAGAGGAACCAGAGGGCGGCGGCGAGCGCGGCGAGGATCAGCACGTCGACGGCACGCCGGCGGACGGCGAGCATCCCGGCCTGGTGGGCGGGCAGGGCCAGGCGGACGGCGGCGGCCAGGCCCAGCGCGGAGGCGATCAGCTTCACGCCGAGCCGCCAGTCCCCGCGGGTGACGACGGCGAGGCCGACCGCACTGACCGCCAGCACGAGCAGGTAGCACAGCCCGCCGATCGTGGACGGATAGCGGCGGCCCTCGGGCTCGGCCGACTCCGCCGGTACGTCGTCCACGGGGGCGAGGTCCGGGGGTCGGGAGTCGTCGCCCTCGGCACCGGCGGTGGCGCCGGGATCGCGCAGCTCCACGTCCACCTCCAACCCTGGCTCCACGTCTAGTGTGCCGCCTCCTCCGCGATCGTGACGACGTTGCTGAGCAGCATCGCACGGGTCATGGGTCCGACCCCTCCCGGGTTGGGCGACACCCAGCCGGCGACCTCCGCCACGTCCGCGGCGACGTCGCCCGCGATCTTGCCGTCGCGACGCGAGACGCCGACGTCGAGCACGGCGGCTCCCGGCTTGACCATGTCGGCGGTGATGATGTCCGGCACCCCGGCCGCCGCCACCACGATGTCGGCCGCACGCACGTGGGCGGCCAGGTCGCGCGTGCGCGTGTGGCAGAGGGTCACCGTGGCGTTCTCGGTACGCCGCGTCAGCAGCAGCCCGAGCGGCCGCCCGACCGTGATCCCGCGGCCGACCACGACGACCTCGGCACCCTCGATCTCGACGCCGTGCCGGCGCAGCAGCTCGATCACGCCGACGGGAGTGCAGGGCAGCGGGCCCGGCTCGCCGAGCACGAGCTTGCCGAGGTTCACCGGGTGCAGCCCGTCGACGTCCTTGGCCGGGTCCACCCGCGAGAGCAGCGCGAACTCGTCGAGGCCGGTCGGCTGCTGCACGATGAACCCGGTGCAGGCGGGGTCCGCGTTCAGCTCGTCGATCACGCCCTCCACCTCGGCCTGGGTCGCCGTCGCCGGGAGGTCGCGTCGCAGCGAGGTGATCCCGATCGAGGCGCAGTCCTTGTGCTTGGCGCCGACGTACCAGTGAGAGCCCGGGTCGTCGCCCACGAGCACGGTGCCGAGCCCGGGTGTCACGCCGCGCTCCTTCAGCTTCTGGACGCGCTCGGCGAGCTCGGCCTTGATGGCGCGGAGCGTGGCGGTTCCGTCGAGGATGCGTGCGGTCATGCGGGAGTCCTTCGCTGGTGGCTCAGTGGAAGAAGTGGCGGGTGCCGGTGAGGTACATCGTGACGCCCGCATCCTGACAGGCCTGGATCGTCGCCTCGTCACGGACCGACCCACCGGGCTGGACGATCGCCCGGACCCCGGCCTCGAGCAGGATCTGGGGTCCGTCCTCGAACGGGAAGAAGGCGTCGGAGGCCGCGACCGAGCCGGCGGCCCGCTCCCCCGCCCGCGCGACGGCGAGGCGGCAGGAGTCCACGCGGTTGACCTGGCCCATCCCGACTCCGACGGACGCGCCGTCGTGGGCGAGCAGGATCGCGTTCGACTTCACCGCGCGGCAGGCCCGCCAGGCGAAGGCCAGGTCGGCCAGCACGTCGTCGGAGGCCGGCTCGCCGGCCGCCAGCGTCCAGGTCGCGGGGTCGTCCCCGGGGGCGTCCACGTGGTCGACGACCTGCACCAGCACGCCACCGGAGATCCCCCGGAACTCCACGGGATCCGGGTGCTCGTCGACCGCACAGCGCAGGATGCGGAGGTTCTTCCTCTCCTGCAGCACGGCGACGGCGTCCTGGTCGAAGCCGGGGGCGACGATCACCTCGGTGAACACCTCGGCCACCTGCTCGGCCAGCTCCTTCGAGACGGTCCGGTTGACCGCGATGACGCCGCCGAACGCCGACACCGGGTCGCACGCGTGCGCCTTGCGGTGGGCCTCCGCGACGTCCGCGCCGGTCGCGATGCCGCAGGGATTGGCGTGCTTGATGATCGCGACCGCCGGCTGGTCGAAGTCGTTCGCCGCGCGCCGCGCGGCATCGGTGTCGACGTAGTTGTTGTAGGACATCTCCTTGCCGTGCAGCTGCTCGGCCGCGGCCAGGCCGCCCCGCCAGTGGGCGTAGAGGGCGGCGGGCTGGTGGGGGTTCTCGCCGTACCGCAGCCCGGCCTTCCGCTCCCACGTCGCGCCGGTGAACGCCGGGAAGCCGGTGCCGTCGCCGGTGTCCGTCAGCACGTTCCCCATCCAGGACGCGACCTGCACGTCGTACGCCGCGGTGTGGGCGAACGCCTCGACGGCCAGACGCCGGCGCTGCTCGAGCGTGAAGCCGCCCGCAGCGACAGCGGCGAGCACGTCCGGGTACCGCTCGGGCGACGTCACGATCGCCACCGACGGGTGGTTCTTGGCGGCCGCCCGGACCATCGACGGACCGCCGATGTCGATCTGCTCGACGCACTCGTCGGGCGCCGCACCGGAGGTGACGGTCCGGACGAACGGGTACAGGTTGGACACCACGAGGTCGAAGGGCTCGATGCCGAGCTCGGCCAGCTGCTGCACGTGGGACTCGAGCCGCCGGTCGGCCAGGATCCCGGCGTGCACCTTCGGGTGCAGCGTCTTGACCCGGCCGTCGAGGCACTCCGGGAAGCCCGTGAGGTCCTCGACCTTGGTCACCGGCAGCCCCAGCGAGGCGATCCGGGCGGCGGACCCGCCGGTGGACACCAGCTCGACCCCGGCCTCGGCCAGGCCGCGGACGAGATCGTCGAGCCCGGACTTGTCGTAGACGGAGACCAGGGCGCGCCTGATCGGGATGCGGTCGTTCATGGACACTCCTGCGCTGTGTGAGACGGACCCGTTGCCAGGCGCCGGGCACCCAGGCGGTCGATGCTCGGCGGCGTCACTCCCCGGTGGTTGCCCACCTGCGCCAGTCGTGTGGGGACACCTTACCGACTGCGCACCCCCCGGCCGGGTGACACGGATCAGCGTCCGAAGCGCACCGTTCGCCCGTCCACGGCGAGGCCCTCGCGGGCGATCCGGCCGACCGCTTCGACCAGCATCCGCCGCTCCTCCACCTTGATCCGCTCGTGCAGCGACTCGGCGGTGTCGCCGTCGAGGACCGGAACGGCCGCCTGCGCCACGATCGGGCCGGTGTCGACCCCGCCGTCCACGACGAACAGCGTGCAACCGGTGACCTTCACGCCGTAGGCCAGGGCGTCCGCGGGCGCGTTCATCCCGGGAAAAGAAGGTGAGAGCGCGGGGTGGCTGTTGAGGAACCTCCCGGCGTACTCTTCCAGGAACGTCACTCCCACCAGTTTGAGGAACCCGGCCGAAATCACCAGGTCGGGGTCGTACCTGGTGACGGAGGCGGTCAATGAGGAGTCCCACTGCTCGCGTGTCTCGAAGTCGCGCACGCGCTGCACGAAGGTCGGGATCCCCGCTCGAGCAGCGCGATCCAGCGCCTCGATCCCCCCGCGGTCGGCGCCCACACCCACCACCTCGACGCCGTACGCCGGGTCCTCGGCCGCGTCGAGCAGCGCCTGCAGGTTGGTTCCCGATCCGGACACGAGCACGACGAGGCGGAGGGGCACCCGAGGAATTTACCGAAACCCGGGACAGGGATCGGCGTCACTTCATAGCGTTCCGATCGTTAATTGAGTATCAAGGTGGTCTCGGGGGAGACCTAACGCCGCAGTCGGGGGGCGAACAGGAAGGTCCACCCCCCGTGCGCAGGATGCTCGGCACGATCCTCACGCTCGCCGCCCTGGTGGCACTCGGCACCCAGGCGCCCGCCTCCGCGAGTGCGGCCCGTCCCGCGCACATCCACGTCTCGAACCGCTTCTTCGGCATCCACGACGGCTCCGGGCTCGCCTACGGGCGTGTCGGGTTCGGCTCGATCCGCTTCTGGGACGCCCAGGTCACCTGGTCCGACATCGAGACCTCCCCCGGCGTCTACGACTGGACGCGGCTCGACACCATGGTCCGCGAGGCCCAGGAGCACGACACCCAGGTCACCCTGGTGCTGGCGATGACCCCGTCGTTCTACGCCGCGTCGCGGTCGCTGCCGCCGGACGACCTCGGCCACTACCGCGACTACGTGCGCGCGGTGATGACGCGCTACCGGAGCTTCGAGGGCCGTCGCGGGATCATCGACTACCAGGTCTGGAACGAGGGCAACGTCAAGACGTTCTGGACCGGGACGCCGCAGCAGCTCGCGCAGCTGACCCGGATCGTGCACCAGGTGCGCAACCAGGTCGACCCGGCCGCCACGGTGGTCGCCCCGTCGTTCGCGGTGCGCCTGACCAGCCAGCGCAGGTGGCTCTCGCGCTACGTGTCGCAGCGCGTGGGAGGTCACCGCGTCTGGCACTACTACGACGTGAACGCGCTGAGCCTCTACCCGATGGCGACGTACGGCGACCGCAGCGGCGGACCCGAGGACGCCGTCGCCATGCTCGGCGACGTGCGCCACCGGCTCGCCCGCGCGAAGGTGCCGGACGCCATGCCGCTGTGGGCCACCGAGATCAACTACGGCCTGCCGAGCGGCGCGCCTCCGGGTCACCTGGCGGCGACGCCCATCTCGGACGACCGGCAGGCCGCGAACGTGATCCGGACCTACCTGCTGGCCGCGGCGTCGGGCATCTCGCGCGTCTACTGGTACCGCTACGACTGGAACCGGCTCCCGGACTCCGCCGGCGGCGGCACCCTCGGCAACACCCTGCTCTCCGACCCGGTCGACCACTCCGTGGTCACCCCGGCCGGGCAGGCGCTCACCACCGTGGAGCACTGGCTGCGCGGCCGGCTCATCGGCACCGACGGAAAACGGCCGTGCGCCCGCAACGACCGCGGCACCTACACCTGCACGGTCCGCTACCACGGCGGCACGCGAACGATCCTGTGGAACCCGGTGCGCCGGGTGACCGTCCAGGTGCCCGCGGGGGCCGTCACCGACCAGCGTGGCCGTCCCCAGCCGGCGGCGCGGACCTCCCGCGTGAAGGTCGACTACCACCCGGTGATGGTCACGAGCCGCTGAGACGCCCCTCGTCGTACCGGGTCGAACGCCGGCACCGCGCGGCCGCCGCGAGGCCGCCGAGCAGACCACCGATCCCGAACGTCGCGATGCCGTGCAGCAGCACCGGGAACAGCGACGGTCCGACGTCCGCCATCCGGCCCGGCCCGACCGAGCCTCCGGACAGCGCGGCCAGCAGCGCGAACGCCACGGCGCACAACAGACCGGCACCGACACCGCGCAGGGCGGCCTCGTCCCAGCGCGTGGTGGAGTACCGCGCCAGGCTGCGGTACGCCGCGACCGCGGCGACCAGCGGTGGCAGGGCGAGCAGCGCCACCGCCCAACCGGGAGTCGGACCGTTGTCGGGCAGCGCGGCCAGCAGCGGGAACATCGGCAGCGGCCCGAGGACGACCGCGGTCGGTGTCACGGTGGTGTGCGCCCCGACCGCGAAGCCGGGGCCGAGCAGGTAGGAGCCGCCGAACAACGTGGCGTTCGGGGTGACCAGCACGCAGACGCCGACCAGGAGCGTGGCCGCGCCGGGGCTCGTGTGCAGCTGCGACATCACGTTCACCGCGCCGTCCCAGTCGATCACCAGCGCGACCGTCAGCACGACGGCCGAGAGCGCGACGTACCAGACGAGGATGCGCCAGGCCGCGGCGGCCGCGGCACGCAGCGACGGCGGCAGGAAGGCCGTCCAGATCGCGGCGCGGCCGGAGCCGACGGCGATCGCGGCGCCGCCGACGAGCCCGCAGAGCACGACGGTCCAGAACAGTGCGTGCGCGAGGGAGGGCGCGGTGGCGGGTGTCGCCGCGAGGTGGTGGGTCACGACCGTGACCGCGGCGTACCCGAGCGCGAAGAGGCCCGTGGCCGACGGCACCGTCCAGTCGCGGACGCCGTCGGCGATGGCGTCCGCGTCGGGTCCGTGCCCGGCCACGGAGTCGCCCAGCCGCAGTCCGAGCCGCCACACGACGACGGCGGCGAGCAGGGTCAGCGCGAGCGGACGCGCCGTGATCGCGGCGCCCTCGACGTGGATGCCGGACCCGTGGGCGGTCAGCCAGCCGAGCGCACCGACACGGAGCCCGTCCCGGGGCGCGCCGTGCGCCCCGGCATCGGTCAGGAACCAGCCGATGACGCCGACCGCCAGGCAGAACACCAGCGTGGCCGCCGCCGCGGCGACGCCCGCGAGCGTCGCCAGCAGCACGAGCGGCCGGCGGTGGGCCGCGTCCGTCCGGCCGGAGGCAGGCGCCGGGGTACGACGCGCCGGGAGCAGCGAGGTCATGGTGCGTTCATCATCACCCGTCGTACCGGACCGGACCGGGCAGCCACGCCGGGCGGCCCGGGTCGGCCCGGCCCGGATTCGCGGCGCGCGCGGAGGGGCTCGTACCGTGGTCGGCGCCATGTCCGATGCCGAACGGTTCGACGCCTTCTACGCCGAGAGCCGCGACCGGCTGCTGGTCCTCGCGTTCGCCCTGACCGGCGACCTCCCGGCGTCCCGGGGCGCGGTCCGCGACTCGTTCATCGCGGCCTGGCACCACTGGTCCAAGCTCAAGCGCCTCGAGGACCCCGAGACCTGGGTGCGGCCGCACGCGTGGAGCCACGCACAGCGCCGCCACTCGGCCCGCATCTGGCACCGCGACCGGACCCTCGACCCCGAGGCGCGCGCCACCCTCGACGCCCTGGCGAAGCTGCCGCTCTCCGGGCGGAAGATGCTCCTGCTCAGCCACCTGACCACCGCGTCGCGCCAGGACGTCGCGCGCGAGGTCGGCCTGTCGCTCGAGGACGCGGACTCCCGCCTCGCCTCGGCGACGAGCCAGTTCGCCTCGCAGCGTGGTGTCGCCACGTCCTCGGTCGGGACCATGCTCGACGGCCTCGCGCCCCGGTCCGCCGACCAGCGGTGGCCGCGCGCGACGATCATCCGGCGCGCCGGCACGACGCGACGGCGTACCCGCGCGGTGGCCGGCGTCGCCCTGGTCCTGGCCGCGCTGGTGGGCAGCGGGCTCCTGGTGGCCGACGACCAGGGCGTCCACCCGACCCTGTCCGCCGCGGGCGACCGGCTGACCTCCGTGCCCTCCGCGGACACCGGCAGCCAGGACTCCTCGCCGGGCCCGGAGGCCCCGCGGATCACCCCCGACTCGCTGGTCAGCCGCGCGCAGCTCGCCCGCGCCCTGCCCGGACGCGTGTGGCGGGTCACCGGCACCGACCCGCGGCAGGGCGCGCCGCTGCCGTGCCAGCGACGCGACTACGCCGACCCGCAGGCGTCGACCGCGTTGATCCGCAACTTCACGGCCCGGCACGAGCACCGCAAGCCGCAGCTGGCGGCGGTGCAGACCATGGAGCTCTCCGCGGACGTCGCCGGCGCCCGTCGCGGCTTCGAGACCGCCACCTCCTGGTTCGCGGCGTGCGACATGCCGCAGACCCAGCTGGTGTCGGTACGCCGCGTCCGCGGCCTCGGGGACCAGGCCGAGCAGTACGTGCTGCTCGCCTGGGGACGGTCACCGGGCACGCTCGTCGTCGGGGCCGCCCGGACCGGCCGGATCACGACCCTGACCCTCACCCGGCAGTCCGGCGTGGGTCAGCCCGACCTCGCCGCGAACCTCCGGCTCCTGGTCTCGGCCGTCGACGACCTGTGCCCGACCACGCTCGGCGGTCACTGCTCGGCGCTGCCGAAGGCGCACACCGTGCCGGCGCCGCGGGCCGGCCAGGTGCCGGCGATGCTGAGCGAGTTCGACCTGCCGCCGGCCGCCGGGATGACCAAGCCCTGGGTCGGCACCACCCCGAAGCGGGCCCTCCACAACGTGGCGGCGACGGGGTGCGACCGGAGCAGCTTCCACGGCGGTGCCTGGCGCCACTCCGCGACGCGGTCGTTCCTGGTCGCCGGACGAGGACTTCGCCGCCTCGTTCGGGATCACCGAGACGGTGGGCCGGCTGCCGGAACCCGGCGCGAAGGCGTTCGTCCAGGGCGTGCGCACGAAGCTCGCGTCCTGTCCCGACCGTGAGCTCGGCACCAAGGTGGACCGCCTCGCCGACGGCCCGGCCATGACCGCCTGGCGGGTCCGCACCGAGATCTCCGACCAACAGAGCGTGACGTTCTTCATGGGGATCGTGCGCACCGGAGGCGCGGTCGCCCAGGTCGGCTTCGTGCCCGACGGCCTCCACACGATGACCACGGCGCAGTTCGTGGCGCTCGTACGCCGAGCGGGTCAGCGGCTGCCGGCCCTGCCGGGCTGAGCACCTGACGCGGTTCGACAACCTTCCGGGACGAGACCGGGTCCCAGGGGCATGCGTCGTACGTCGCTCCACCTGCTCGGGCTCGTCCTCGCCGGCCCGCTCCTGCTTGCGGGCTGCGGTGGAGAGTCGTCGTCCGACGTGGGCGCTCCCCCGGCATCGTCGTCGACCGGGAGCCCGACTCCCACCCCGAGCCCGGACCCGGGCACCACGGCGCCGGTCGGGACCGGTCCGCTGGCCGGCTTCCCGCTCGACCTCGGCTACCCCGACGAGAACGGGGACGACCACAGCCCGGTGGTGGTCACGACCCGACCGGCCACGAAGGCCTTCCGGCTGTGCGGGCTGACCGCCTGGGACCCGCGGCACGGGACCACCGGTCTGCTCGGCGTGAGGTTCCGGGGTGAGTCCGAGTACGCCCGCGGCCGCACCCTGGCGCTCTACCCGGACGCCCACGCCGCGGGCGATGCCGTGACGCGCGCGCGGACGGCGGTCGAGGCCTGCCCCGACCAGCCTCACGGCAAGCGCCAAGGCACCACCCACACCCTGGTCGACCGGTCCCTCGGTCAGCAGTCCGTCGTCTGGACCGACACCTTCTACAACGTCAACCAGGGCGAGCAGCAGCACGACACCGGGCTGGTGGTCTACGAGGTCGTCCGCGTCGGTCGCGCCGTGCTGCTCGCCTACGAGTACGGCGAGGGCAACGGCACGCCGAAGAGCCGCCGGCAGTCGATCGCCCGATCCGTCCGCGAGGAGCGTGCGCTGGTCGCGCGGATGCGCGAGCTCACCTAGCGCCGAGGATCTCCCGCATCAGCTGAGCCGTCTCCGAGGGCGTCTTGCCGACCTTGACCCCGACGGCCTCGAGAGCCTCCTTCTTCGCCGCGGCCGTGCCGGACGAACCGGAGACGATCGCGCCGGCGTGACCCATGGTCTTGCCCTCCGGAGCGGTGAAGCCGGCGACGTACCCGACGACCGGCTTGGTCACGTGCTCGGCGATGTACGCCGCAGCCCGCTCCTCGGCGTCGCCGCCGATCTCGCCGATCATCACGATCGCCTCGGTCTCCGGGTCCGCCTCGAACGCCGCGAGCGCGTCGATGTGCGTGGTGCCGACGACGGGGTCGCCGCCGATGCCGATGGCGGTCGAGAAGCCGAAGTCCTTCAGCTCGTACATCATCTGGTAGGTCAGCGTGCCCGACTTGGAGACCAGCCCGATCGGGCCCTTGCCGGCGATCGTGTGCGGCGTGATCCCGGCCAGCGACTCCTCGGGCGTGATGATGCCCGGACAGTTCGGGCCGATCATCCGGGTGTTCGCGCTGTTGGCCGGGCCCTGCAGGTAGGACCACACCTCGGCGGTGTCCTGCACGGGGACGCCCTCGGTGATCACGACCAGCAGGCCGATGCCGGCGTCGATGGCCTCGAGGCAGGCGTCCTTGGTGAACGCCGGCGGCACGAAGACGACCGACACGTCCGCCCCGGTCTCGGCCATCGCCTCCTTGACGCTGCCGAACACCGGCAGCTCACGCCCGCCGAGCTCGACCGAGGTGCCGGCCTTGCGGGCGTTGACGCCGCCGACGATCGTGCTGCCCGCGTCGAGCATCAGGGTGGTGTGCTTGGAGCCCATGCCACCGGTCATCCCCTGCACGATGATCCGGGAGTCCTTGTTCAGGTAGATCGACATCTCGTGTCCTCGTCGTTCTCGTCTGGCCGAAGCGTCAGCCGGCCGCGTGCGCGAGCTCGGCGGCCTTGTCGGCCGCGCCGTCCATGGTGTCGACCTGGGTGACCAGCGGGTGGTCCATCTCCTCGAGGATCGCCCGGCCCTGGTCGACGTTGTTGCCGTCGAGGCGCACGACGAGCTGCTTGGTGGCGTGCTCGCCGAGGATCTCCAGCGCGCCCTTGATGCCGTTGGCGACCTCGTCGCAGGCGGTGATGCCGCCGAAGACGTTCACGAACACCGCCTTCACCTGCTCGTCGCCGAGGATGACGTCGAGACCGTCGGCCATCACCTGCGCGTTCGCACCGCCGCCGATGTCGAGGAAGTTCGCGGGCTTCACGCCACCGTGCTTGTCGCCGGCGTACGCGACGACGTCCAGGGTCGACATCACCAGGCCCGCGCCGTTGCCGATGATCCCGACCTGGCCGTCGAGCTTGACGTAGTTCAGCCCCTTCTCCTGGGCCTTGGCCTCGAGCGGGTCGGTCTCCTCGCGGAGGTCGAACGCCGCGTGGTCCTCGTGCCGGAAGGCGGCGTTGTCGTCGAGGGAGACCTTGCCGTCCAACGCCTCGAGGACGTCGCCCTCGAGCCGGGCCAGCGGGTTGACCTCGACCAGCGTCGCGTCCTCGTCGACGAAGACCCGCCACAGCGCCTGCACCAGGGCGACCGCCTGGTCGGTGAGCTCGTCTGGGAACGCCGCCTCGGCGACGATCGCGCGGGCCTTCTCCTCGTCGACACCCGCGCCGGGGTCGATCGGGATCTGCTTGACGGCGTCCGGGTTGGTCTTCGCGACCTCCTCGATCTCGACGCCGCCCTCGACGCTGGCGATGCAGAGGTACTGCCGGTTCGCGCGGTCGAGCAGGAAGGAGAAGTAGTACTCCTCCTGCGGCGGGGTCGCCGGCGTGACCAGCACGCGGTTGACCCGGAGCCCCTTGATCTCCATGCCGAGGATGTCCGTCGCGTGCTCGAACGCCTCGTCGGGCGTCTTCGCCAGCTTCACGCCACCGGCCTTGCCGCGGCCGCCGGCCTTCACCTGCGCCTTGACGACACAGGGGCCCATCTCCTCGGCGGCGGCCCTCGCCTCCTCGGGAGTCGTGACGACGACGCCGAGCGTGGTCTTCACGCCGTGCTTGGCGAAGAGCTCCTTCGCCTGGTACTCCATCAGATCCACGTTCCACCACTCCTGAGAGACCGAGCTCCCGTCGTACGACGTCGCGACCGGAGCCTCTCGAACCCTAGTCCCGCTAGCGTCGACGGCATGAGTCGGGTCGTCTACTTCACCGCCTGCACGCTCGACGGCTTCATCGCCGATGAGCACGACTCTTTGGACTGGTTGTTCGAGGTGCCACACACCGAGGACGACGGCGGCTGGGATGCGTTCATCTCACGGATCGGACCGATGGTCGCCGGCACGACGACGTACCGCTGGATGCTCGACCGGCACTTCACCGAGCACCCCGAGCAGTACGCCGAGTTCTACGGCGACCGTCCGCTGTGGGTGTTCACCCACCAGGACCTGCCCGGCGTCCCCGGTGTCGACGTCCACTTCGTCCAGGGGGATGTCACCCCCGTGTACGACGAGCTCGTCGCGGCTGCGGCCGGCCAGGACGTGTGGGTCATCGGCGGCGGCGACCTGGTGGGACAGTTCGACGACGCGGGCCTGCTCGACGAGATCCATCTCGGGATGACGCCGGTGACCCTCGGGGCGGGACGACCGCTGCTCCCTCGTCGGATCACCTCGCGGCGGATGAAGGTCCGCGAGGCCCACCAGGCCGGCCAGCGGGTCCGGATCGTGCTCGACGTCGAGCGGCCGCGCTGAGACGGACCTCGGGCCGGCTCGGCGAACGCGCCGGCCCGGCACGACCGGCAACGCGGGTCAAGCGGGGGTCCCCGCCAGCCTCTAGCGTCGGGTCGCATGAGCCGGGTCGTGTACTGGACCTCTGCCACCCTCGACGGTTTCATCGCCGATGACCACAACTCTCTCGACTGGCTGTTCGAGGTGCCCCACGACGAGGAGAACGACTCGTGGGACGTCTTCATCGACGAGGTCGGCGCGCTGGTGATGGGCGCCACGACCTACCAATGGACGCTGGACCGGTACTTCACCGACCATCCCGAGAGGTGGCAGGAGTTCCACGGTGACCACCCGTGCTGGGTGTTCACCCATCGCGACCTGCCCGGCGTCCCCGGTGTCGAGATCCACTTCGCGTCCGGCGCGATCCGGTCCGTGTACGACGCGATCGCGACCGCAGCAGGGGAGAAGAACATCGGACTCGTCGGGGGTGGCGACCTCGTCGGTCAGTTCGACGACGCCGGGCTGCTCGACGAGATCCAGGTGCACCTGGCCCCGGTGGTGCTCGGTGCCGGGGCACCGCTGCTGCCTCGGCGGATCACCTCGCAGCGGATGAAGGTCCGCGAGGCGCACCAGATAGGCCAGCAGGTCCGGATCGTGCTCGACGTCGAGCGCCCGCGCTGAGACGGACCTCAGGCCGGCTCGGCGAACGCGCCGGCCACCCAGCCGGTGATCTCGGTGGTGGTGGCACCCGGCGTGAAGACCTTGGCGACGCCCAGCTCCTCGAGCACCGGGATGTCCTCGTCCGGGATGATCCCGCCGCCGAACACCCGGATGTCGGACGCGTCGCGCTCCGCCAGCAGCTCGATCAGCCGGCGGAACAACGTCATGTGGGCGCCGGAGAGGACCGAGAGACCGATCAGGTCGGCGTCCTCCTGGATCGCGGTCTCGACGATCTGCTCGGGCGTCTGGTGCAGCCCGGTGTAGATGACCTCGTGGCCGGCGTCCCGCAGCGCGCGCGCCACGATCTTGGCCCCGCGGTCGTGACCGTCGAGGCCGGGCTTGGCCACGACGATCCGGAGCCGTGCGGGAGCAGACGCCATGGGCGCAGCGTACCCACGTTGTTCACCCCGATCGGCAGGGGGATTTCACCCCCCGTGACCGATCCGTTACTGTCGAGGCTCGCCTGCCCCGTCCACCTCAATTCTCTGGAGCCTGTTCATGGGTGACCACCGCGCCGGTACGTCCGGCTCGACGGCCACCGCCCTTGCTACTCCCGAGAATCCCGCCCCCGGACGACGCGTCGCACGTCACGCCGCGGAGCAGCGCACCTCTCAGCCCTACGTCGGACGCCGCGTCGCCGGTGCCGTGCCGCCTCCGGTCGAGCCGGTGATCGAGGCCGAGCCCGAGCCGACCCCGGAACCGCCCCGCTACGCGGGCCGTCGCGTGGCCGGGCGCGACCCCGTCCCGCCGCCGGGCGAGACGGCGCCGGTCCGGCCGGCCGGGCGCCGGATCGCCCTCGACACCGAGCTCGTCGGCCACGCCGGTGACGCCGAGGACGTCGTCGGGCACCTGCTCCGCCCCACGGCCGCGCCGACGCTCGACGGCTACGTCGGCCGCCGGATCGCCCGTTCCGTCGAGCTGGTCTCCGAGCCGCTCGTGATCAAGCCGGTGCCCGCCGCCCGGCACGCGAGCACCCCGCCGAGCGAGCCCGAGCCGGTCACGGCACCGCTCCTGGACCTGTCCGTGCTCGACGAGCCGGTGCTCGAAGCCCCGGTGCTGGAGGTGCCGGTCCCGACGGCTCCGGTGGTCGAGCTGCCGGTGGCCGAGGCGACGGTCGTGGACGAGTCCGTCGTCGAGGTCGCGGCGGCCGAGCTGGTCGAGCCCGTGCTCGCGGCCCACCCCGAGCTCCGCGTCGAGCGCGCGGCGCGCCCCTCCGCTCGCACCGCACCGAAGCGCACGCGCCCCGGCGGTCGCCGCGCCGCCTCACGACGTACCCGCGTCCCCAGCCTGCCGTTGCTGGCCGGTGTCGCCGTGCTCGCGATCTCCGCCGGCGGTGCCCTCCAGGCCGTCCACCCCGCGCTGACCGGCGATGCCGACGGCCGCATCTCACCCGCGAGCGCCCTGTCCGGGAGCGGCGCCGTCGGGACCGCGGGCCTCCTCGGCAGCCGCGGCGCCTCGGTGAGCCGCTCCTCCGACCGCACGTCCTCCGCCGACCTCCAGGCCGCAGCCGACGCGGACGCCAAGCAGCGCGACGCCGCGCTGTCGGTGTTCGCCAGCCAGGCCCAGAAGCGCGCCGAGCAGATCCAGCTCCACCGGTGGGTGCTGCCGGTCCAGCCGGGGGTCTACCACCTGACCGCCCGCTTCGGGGAGTACAGCTACCTCTGGTCCAGCATGCACACGGGCCTCGACTTCGCGGCCCCCACCGGTACGCCGATCATGGCGGTCGCCGGCGGCACCATCACCGAGGTCGGCTACTCCGGCGCCTTCGGCAACCGCACCATCGAGACGCTGCCCGACGGCACCGAGCTGTGGTACTGCCACCAGAACGAGTTCGGCACCGAGGTGGGCGCGACCGTGAAGCCCGGCCAGGTGATCGGCTACATCGGGTCCACCGGCAACGTCACCGGCCCGCACCTGCACCTCGAGGTCCACCCGCACGGGGGCGACCCGGTCGACCCGTTCACCGCGCTGCAGGGACACGGTCTGCAGCCGTAGGCGGACCGCGAAGCGGGGCGACCGAGGCACGAGGTCGCGACCGGCGGGTCGAGACCCGGTGACGCCCGCGCCGACCGCAACCCCTACAGCTTCTCCACCGGCGCATACCTCAGCAGCAGCCGCTTCACGCCCTCGGAGCCGAAGTCGATCGACGCGACCGCCTTCTCCGCGACGCCCTCGACGGTGACCACGGTGCCGACGCCGAACGTGTCGTGGGTGACCCGGTCGCCGGGCGACAGGGACGGCACCTCGCGGGCGGGCTTGGACTTCGCGGCCGCGTCGGCGCGGGCGGCCGCGGCACTGAAGTTGCGCCGGCCCGCGGCCGTGGGCTGACCCACCCCGATCGATCCCATCCCCGTCGTGCGCGACAGGTCGGGGCGCTGCCAGTGCACCTGGTCGGCCTCGGTACGGCGCCAGTCGACGAGCTCGTCGGGCACCTCGCCCAGGAACCGTGAGGCCGGGTTGTGCGCCGGAGCACCCCACGCCGACCGCATCAGGGCCCGGGAGACGTAGAGCCGCTCGCGGGCCCGGGTGATGCCGACGTAGGCGAGCCGGCGCTCCTCCTCGAGCTCCGCACCGTCGTCGAGGCTGCGCGAGTGCGGGAACACGCCGTCCTCGAGCCCGGTCAGGAACACGGTCGGGAACTCCAGCCCCTTCGCCGTGTGCAGCGTCATCAGCGTGACCATGCCCCCGTCGCCCTCGGGGTTGTCGGGGTCGGGGGCGTCGGGGATCTGGTCGGTGTCCGCGACGAGCGCGACCCGCTCGAGGAAGTCCGAGAGGCCGGGCGTCACCGCGCCGGCGTCGACGTCCGCGGGGTCGGCGGACGGCCCCGCCTGCGGGTCGTCGGCGAACTCACGGGCGACGGCGACCAGCTCGGCGAGGTTCTCCAGGCGGGTGCCGTCCTGCGGGTCGTCGGAGGCCTCCAGCTCGTCGAGGTAGCCCGACCGGGCGAGCAGCGACTCCAGGATCACGTCGGCCCGCTCGCCGGCGTCGACCATCGACTGCAGCTCCTCGACGAGGGCCACGAAGCCCTGGATCGCCACCAGCGACCGGTGGACGAGCCCCGGCGCCTCCTCGGCTCGCCGGAGCCCTTCCCAGAAGGTGATCCGCTCGCGCTGGGCGAACGACGTCACGCACTCGAGCGCGCGGTCGCCGATGCCACGCTTGGGGGTGTTCACGATCCGCCGCAGCGACACCTCGTCGTCGGGGTTCACCAGCATCCGGAGGTAGGCCAGCGCGTCCCGCACCTCGCGCCGCTCGTAGAAGCGGACGCCCCCGACCACGCGGTAGGGCATGCCCAGCCGGATGAACACCTCCTCGAAGACACGCGACTGGGCGTTGGTCCGGTAGAACACGGCGACGTCGCCCGGCCGCGAGCCGGCATCGGTGAGGGTGTCGATCTCGCCGGACACGAACCGGGCCTCGTCGCGCTCGTCGTCGGCGACGTAGCCGATCACCTTGGCGCCCGAGCCGGCGTCGGACCAGAGGTTCTTCGGCTTGCGGCCGCGGTTGTGCCCGATCACGGCGTTCGCGGCGTTCAGGATGGTCTGCGTGGAGCGGTAGTTCTGCTCGAGCAGGATCGACGTCGCGTCGGGGAAGTCCTGCTCGAAGTCGAGGATGTTGCGGATGTTCGCCCCGCGGAACGCGTAGATCGACTGGTCGGCGTCGCCGACGACCATCAGCTCGGCCGGCGGCACCCGCTCGGCAGCGGTCTCCTCGAGCGTCTCCTCCAGCGCGTCGGCGCAGAGCTGGTGGATCAGGGCGTACTGCGCGTGGTTGGTGTCCTGGTACTCGTCGACCAGCACGTAGCGGAACCGGCGCCGGTAGGTCTCGCGCACCTCGGGGAACGTCGCCATCAGGTCGACGGTCATCGTCAGGATGTCGTCGAAGTCGAGCGCGTTGGCCTCGCGCAGCCGCTGCTGGTAGCGGGTGTACGCCGCGGCGTACGCCTCCTCGAACTTGTTGCGCGTGTCGGCCGCGACCTCCTCGGGCCCGCGCAGCTCGTTCTTGTGCGTGGAGACCCAGTGCAGGATCGCGCCCGGCTGGTAGCGACGCGGGTCGAGGTCGAGGTCGTTGACCACCATCGTCATCAGGCGCTTGGAGTCGGCCGCGTCGTAGATGGTGAAGCTCGACTTGAAGCCGAGCTTGTCGATCTCCTTGCGCAGGATGCGGACGCAGGCGGAGTGGAACGTCGAGACCCACATCAGCCGCGCCCGCGGGCCGACCAGCGCCTCGACCCGCTCCTTCATCTCGGCGGCGGCCTTGTTGGTGAACGTGATCGCGAGGATCGACCCCGGGTGCGCCTTGCGCTGGGAGACGATCCAGGCGATCCGGCGGGTCAGCACGCGGGTCTTGCCCGACCCGGCACCGGCCACCACGAGCAACGGCGGTCCCTCGTGGACGACGGCAGCACGCTGCGGCTCGTTCAGCCCGGCGAGGAGGTCGTCGGCCGAGGGGCCCGGGGCTCGCTCCGGCTTCTCGGAGCCGGAGTCGGGCAGGCCCAGGCCGATGACCGGAAGGGTGTCGCTCATCTCCGGTCCAGCCTACGGTCCGGCACCCCCAGGCTCAGAGCAGACGCCGGTCGGAGGCCCAGCGGGTGAGCTCGTGGCGCGACGAGAGCTGCAGCTTCCGGAGCACGCTGGACATGTGGGTCTCGACGGTCTTGATCGAGATGAACAGCTCGCGGGCGACCTCCTTGTAGGCGTAGCCCCGGGCGATCAGCCGCATCACCTCGCGCTCCCGCTCGGTGAGGCGGTCGAGGTCCTCGTCGACGGCGGAGATCTCGATGGTGCCCGCGAAGGCGTCGAGCACGAAGCCGGCCAGCCGCGGGGAGAACACCGCGTCGCCCTCGGAGACGCGGCGGATGGCGTCGACGAGCTCGGGGCCGGTGATGGTCTTCGTGACGTAGCCGCGGGCGCCCGCCCGGATCGTGCCGATCACGTCCTCGGCGGCGTCCGAGACCGACAGCGCCAGGAAGCGCGGGCCGTCGGCCGCCGCAGCCGGCATCCTCCGCATCACCTCCGCACCACCACCACCGGGCAGGTGCACGTCGAGGAGTACGACGTCGGGATGGTGCTCGGCGATCGCGGCCAGCGCCTCGTCGACGTCGGCGGCCTCGGCCACGATGTCGACCGGGTGGCCGGCCGCCGTTCCCAGCTCGGCGCGGACGCCCGCTCGGAACATCGCGTGGTCGTCGACGATCAGGACCCTGACCGCACTGCTCTGGCTCACCTGCTGTTCTCCTGTCGGGTGTTTTCCGGCCGGGTCAGCGTCAGCCGCACCTCGGTCCCGGTCTCGGGGGTGGACCGGATCTCGGCCGTGCCGCCGTGCCGGCTCATCCGGTCCAGGATGCTGTTGCGGACGCCCTGGCGGTCGGCCGGCACGGTCTCGGGGTCGAAGCCGCGGCCGCGGTCGCGGACGAAGACCTCGACCCGGTCGGGCGAGACCTCGGCGTACACGTCGACCGCGGGAGTCCCGGCGTGCTTCGCGGCGTTGGTCGCCGCCTCGCGGGTCGCCGCGACGATCGGGGCCAGCGCCTCCCCCAGGTCGACGTCGCCGACGGTGACCAGCTCGACGTCGACGCCGTAGGTGTCCTCGATCTCGCGGACCACCTCGCGCAGCGCGCCCGCGAGCGTGCGGTCGCCGACGGGCGTGCTGTCGAACAGCCACGACCGCAGGTCGCGCTCCTGCGAGCGCGCGAGGCGGGCGACGGCCGGGGCGTCGCCGGCGTTCTTCTGGATCAGGGCGAGCGTCTGCAGCACCGAGTCGTGCAGGTGGGCGGCGAGGTCGGCCCGCTCCTGCGTGCGCACCCGCTCGGCGCGCTCGGCCGCGAGGTCGTTGGTCAGCCGCCAGATCCAGGGGCCCAAGGTGATCCCGAGGCCGACGACGCCGAGCGCCGCCGAGATCAGCACGTCGTACACGTCGCTGACCCGGCCGTGCCGCACCGCGAAGAGCGCGACCGCGCAGACCACGAGGACGAAGCCGGCGCCGACGCGCAGGTACGCCGCCCAACCGCCGCCACCGAAGACCGCGCGGACCGGGTTCAGCTTCTCGGACTGGTCGAGCCAGCGCGACCGCTGCGCCTCGTCGGCCTGGCGCCAGAGCAGACCGAAGCCGAGGACCGCCAGCACCACGGCCCAGATCACCAGGCCGTTGCCGAAGATCGCCTCGGCCGTCAGCACCATGCCGAGCCCGAGCGCCACCAGCGCGATGGCGGGTCCGGAGTCGGCGAGCCGCCGGATGCGGCCGGGACGACGTCCCTGCCGGGTGGCGCTCTCGAGGCCGGGCGCGTCGCGGTCGTAGAGCGAGTCGCCCGGCAGCACCAGCCAGAGCCCGGCGTAGAACAGCACCCCGCTGCCGCCGAGGACCGCCGCGACCAGGAACCCTGCCCGCACCCACAGCACCGGGAGGCCGAGGTGGCGGGCCAGCCCGGCCGCGACCCCGCCGATGATCGGGTGGCGGGTGTCGCGCGTGGCGCGCCGCACCTGCCGAGGGGCAGGTGTGGTGGGCGCAGTCGTCGACATGGTCCACCCATCGTCGCAGGTCGGAGGGGGACGAACCACGAGGACGACCCCCGGTCGTACCCTGACCCCCGACCCCGGGAGCGCGGGCGCGATCAGGGGTTCCCCCGATGGTGTACGCCGCGCCGGTGACGCATCGTGGATGCCATGACCACGACACCACCCGACACCTCCCCGCCGCCGGGCCCGGCACCGGACTCCGGCCCGCGCGTGGGCTGGGACGACATCCGCGACCTCGCCCGGATCCGGCGCAGCCGGTCCGACCGCAAGGTCGCCGGTGTGGCCGGCGGGCTCGGTCGTCATCTCGACATCGACCCCGTCATCCTGCGGGTGGCGTTCGTGGTCCTCACCTTCTTCGGCGGTGTCGGCCTCCTGCTGTACGTCGCGCTGTGGCTGCTCCTCCCCGACGAGGGGAAGGACTGGGGCAAGATCAAGCTGGACCGCCGCAGCCGCACGGTCGCCCTGGTGCTGGTCGGCGCGCTCGCGCTTCTGCTGCTCGTGCAGCACGGCTGGTGGGGCAGCGGCGGCTTCCTGTTCGTGTGCCTGGTGGTGGTCGCGGCCGCCGCCGTCATCTCCACCCAGCTCCCCCATCGTGGCGACCCGCCGCACGTCCAGAACGCCGCTCCCCCTGCACCCGGTGGCCCGCAGGCGGCGGAGTCGTCCGACTCCACGACGACCCAGACCGCGGCGTACCCGACCGGCTACCCGCCGCCGTCGTACGCCGTCCCCGAGCAGCCGCGCCCGGTCAACCCGCGCAAGAAGGGGCCGGTCCTGTTCTGGTTCGCCTCCGCGGTGATGGCGGTCGCGCTCGGCGTCCTCGCCGTGGTCGACCTGGCCGGTGCCGACGTCGCCCCCTCGGCGTACCCCGCGACGGTGCTCGGCCTGAGCGCGGTGTTCCTGCTGATCGGCGCGTTCTACGGACGCGCCGGCGGGATCATCCTGGTCGGCCTCCTGGCCTACGCCGTCACGGCCGGCGCCACGATCGCCGACCGATGGAACGTCGACCGCACCGTCGACCGCCCGACGACCGCCACCGAGGTCCGCAGCAGCTACCGGATGGACAGCGGTGAGCTGGTCGTCGACCTCGGACGTCTCTCGCCCCAGGACCTGGACGGACGCGTGATCCACGTGGAGGGCGACATCGGCCACCTCGACATCCGCGTCCCGCGCGGGCTCACCGTCGACGCCCACCTCGACATCAACGGTCCCGGCGGCATGAACGCCTTCGGCCAGGACGAGGGTGGCCTCGGCCACGAGATGGACACCTACCACGACGCCGGCACGAACGCGCCGACGCTGACCATCGACGCGCAGCTGGACATCGGTGCGATCGACCTGCACACGGAGGAGTCACGATGAGCGACCTCGACCTCGACCGGACGACCGAGCCCGCGACCACCTGGCGCGACGGGCTCCACCCCGTCAACGTGGGGCACCTCGTGATGGGGGTGGCCTTCGCCGGCCTGGCGGTCATCTGGGCCCTCTACATGTCCGACACCGTCGAGTCCCACGACCTGCGGTGGCTGCTGCCGATCCCGTGGGTGGCCGCCGGGGTGGCCGGGCTGGTCGCGGCCGCGCCCCGCATGCGCGGGTCTCGCGACTGACCCCTTCTGCGAGAGTGGCGCCATGCCGCTCCCGCGCATCGGGTCGCTCGAGTCCCTGCCCGCCCTCACCCATCCCGAGCTGCTCGCGCCGCCGGTCCACGAGGCCCTGAGCGACTGGCCCGGCGCGACCGACGTCGCCGTGGTCGAGATCGACCCGGCGTACGCCGACACCGCGGCGATGAGCGAGCGGTACGACGTCCCGATGGCCTCGGGCGCGAACTGCGTGGTGGTGATGGGCAGGCGCGAGGGCGAGGAGCGGGTCGCGGCCTGCCTCGTGCGCGCCGACACCCGCGCCGACGTGAACAGCCTGGTCAAGCGCACCCTCGACGTCCGCAAGTGCTCGTTCCTGTCGATGGAGCGTGCCGTCGAGGAGTCCGGGATGGAGTACGGCGGCATCACGCCGGTCGGACTGCCGGAGCCGTGGCGGATCCTCGTCGACGAGACCTGCCTGACGATCGACGCGGCGATCATCGGCTCCGGCGTACGCCGCTCGAAGCTGCTCGTGCCCGGCCGCCTGCTCGGCGACCTGCCTCGTGCCGAGGTGCTGGCCGGCCTCGGCCGCTGAACCTCCCGCCCTCGCCTGTTCCACCATGACAACCTGAGCCCACTCCCACCCGCTCTTGAGGGGTGGAGGACCCATGAGCGAGGTAGCCGTGGCCCAGGACGCGGGCACCCAGCCGCCGAGCAGCGAGGAGCGCTTCGACGCGTTCGTCGCCGCCCGCGGCTCCGCGCTGTGGCGCAGCGCCTGGCTGCTCACCGGAGACCGCCACCTGGCCGAGGACCTCGTGCAGACGGCGCTGGCCAAGTCGTGGCCGCACTGGAGGCGGATCGAGGACGAGGGTCGCTTCGAGGCCTACGTCCGCCGCACCCTGTTCACGACGTACGTCGCGTGGTGGCGGCGGAAGTGGAACGGCGAGCGTCCGACCGAGCGACCACCCGAGCAACCGGCGCCGGCCGCCGACGCCGACCTCGGGCGCGACCTGGTCACCGCACTGGCCGGACTGCCGCGGATGCAACGGGCGGTCGTGGTGTGTCGCTGGTTCGAGGACCTGTCCGAGGCCGAGACAGCCGACCGGCTGGGCATCGCCGTCGGCACCGTGAAGAGCCACGGCTCCCGCGCGCTGGCCGCGCTGAGGTCCTCGCCGCACCTGAGGGAGCAGATCGATGACTGACCAGCAGCGTCTCCGCGACGCCCTCGAGACCGCCGTGCCCGAACCGCCGCCGGGGCCGTGGCAGGGGTCGGACGCACGGGCGCTCGCGCACCGTACCCGTCGTCATCGGATCACAGTGGGCGCCGGTGTCGTGGCGACCGTGATGGTCGCGGGGCTCGCGATCTGGGTCAGCGACCGGCCGGACCCGGGTCCGACGGTCACCGGCTCGGGGGCAGCGGCCTGTCACCGCCTCGCGCACGCGGTGCACGCCGAGCGCGTCGACGACGTCCGGGTGGTCGACGGTTCGACGGCCGCGACCTGGCTCAGCCAGGTCGCCCCCCAGCTCGATCCGGCGTCGTACCGCCACGACGACCGGGTGACGGTCTGCTTCACCGCCGGCCGGCCGGACGACGCGATCTACGTCGTCCCGGAGACGGGACGGTTCGCGCTGGTGAAGAGCGGGCCGTTCAACGCCAAGGGCGGCATCGTGTCCGTGATGACCGCGCTCGAACGGACACGCACCGGAGGGCGCGAGACCACGGACGAACCCTTCACCTGCCCGACGAGGTCCACGCACGACGCCCTCGATGTCACCAGCACCCTGCCGAAGGGGGCGACCCAGGCACTGCTCTGCTCGGATGGCGGCTTCTTCATCCCGTCACAGCCCCTGACGTCCGGTGTGGACCGGTTGGTGCGGGCGATCAACGCCACAGGTCTCGGCTACACCCCGCCGGACTTCACCTGCTCGCCGTACGCCGGTGCCTACGACTACACGATCGTCTTCCGGTACCCCACCGGCACCCGATCGGCGACCTGGGACCCGTGCCGGGGCATGCTGCTCGGTTCGTTCAGTCGCAGTGGGCCGCTGCGGCTCGACCAGACCTATCTGTCCCTCCTGGCCGCCCAGGTCGGCACCGAGCCGGGATCGTCCACGCCGCCGCCGTGCTCGTCGGCCACTGCGGGTGGACCGGAAGGCGTGGGAGACCTCCGGCACCTGGTCGCAGCGCGCTACTGCCCCGACCGAGCCGGAGCAGCCGGCACGGCCCTGAACGGCCAGCAGCTGGGAGCTCTCCGCTCCTGGGGGCACAGCCTGACGGCCGGGGAGTCCGTGCCCGAGCACACCTGCGCTCCACCGGCGACCGGATGGCCGCGGCTCGTTCTCGCCGACACCTGGGGCAACCGCTTCAGCATGGTCATCGAGGGGTGTGGTCGCCGGCTCTTCCCCGGCGTCGTCGATCCGGGTGCACCTCATCGGGTGGCGCACCCGGAGGGTTCACGAGGGCCGTTCCTGCGGGTGGCGCGTCAGCTGGCGGCGGGCTGACGGCGCGGCTCGTGGCGGTGACGGTCGCCGCTCGACGCGACGTCCTGATGTTGCCACCGTGACAGTGGTTCTGTCAGTGTCGGAGGCGTGAAGCTCTCGACCCAGCTGATGTACGCCGGCAACCCGCGCGAGGCGGCCGACCAGGTCAAGGCCCTCGAGGACGCCGGGCTCGACACCATCTGGGTGGCGGAGGCCTACGGCTTCGACTCCCCCACGCTGATGGGCTACCTGGCGGCGAAGACCGAGCGGGTCGAGATCGGCAGCGCGATCCTCAACATCTACTCGCGCACGCCCGGGGCGCTGCTCCAGACCGCCGCCGGGCTCGACAACGTCACCCAGGGCCGCGCGATCATCGGTCTCGGCGCCAGCGGGCCCCAGGTGATCGAGGGGTTCCACGGCGTGCCCTACGACCGGCCGCTCGGCCGGACCCGCGAGATCATCGACCTGATCCGCCGCGGCCTCCGCCGCGAGACGCTGGTGAACGACGGCATCTTCACGTTGCCGCTCCCGGAGGACCAGGGCCTCGGTCTCGGCAAGCCGCTCAAGCTCCTCAACAGGCCGGAGCGCCCCTCGGTCCCGTTGTACGTCGCCGCGCTCGGGCCGAAGAACGTCGAGGGCGTGGCGGAGTACGCCGACGGCTGGCTGCCGTTCCTGTTCGTTCCCGAGAAGGCCGGGGACGTCTGGGGCGAGTCGCTGGCGCGCGGCACGGCCAAGCGCTCCGAGGAGCTGGCACCGCTCGAGGTGTCCGCGGGCGGCATGGTCGCCATCGGGGAGGGCCCCGAGACCAAGGCGCTGCTCGACTTCGCGCGGCCCACCGTCGCGCTGTACGTCGGCGGCATGGGCGCGCGCGGCAAGAACTTCTACAACGAGCTCTGCGTCCGCTACGGCTTCGAGAAGGAGGCCCGGGAGATCCAGGACCTCTACCTCGGCGGCAACAAGCGCGACGCCGAGAAGGTGGTGCCGACCGAGCTGCTCGAGCTCGGCAACCTGGTCGGCCCCGCGTCGTACGTCAAGGAGCGGATCGCGGCCTTCGCGGAGGCCGGCGTGACCAACCTGCAGGTGCTGCCGGCCAGCGACGACCCAGCCGCCACGATCCGTCAGCTGCGCGAGCTCGTCGACTGACCGTCGGCGCAGAGCCCGACGAGCCGGTCCAGCACGTCGTTCCAGCCCTGCTCCGCTCCACCCTCGGGCACGTGCGCGGTCGAGGTGTGGGCCACCGTGACCCGCGTGCCCTCCCGGTCGGGCTCGAACGTGACGACCACCGTGTCCTCCACGGCGGCGTCGGCCTCGCCCTCGTCCTCCCACCGCCACGTGAACGCCAGTCGGCGCGGTCGGTCCACCTCGGTGTAGACGCCGCTGACCGTCGCCCCGATGGCCGGGCTCGCGATCCGGAAGCGACCGCCCGGCCGCGCGTCGACGTCGTACGTCGTGCCCGCGAGCTGCGGCCACCACCACGCGGCGAGCTCCGCGACGTCGGTCCAGGCCCGGAAGACCCGGTCGGCCGACGCGGAGACGGTCCGGGTGATCGTGATCGTGCTCTCGGTCATGACCGCGCCTCGCTTCTCGAGTCGTCCGTGTCGTCCGCCAGGTGCCGCTCGAGCCGGTCGAGGGCGTGGGACCACATCAGGCGCGTGCCCATCGCCCAGGTGGCCAGCTCCTCGAGGCTCCCCGGCACCAGCCGCAGGGCCGTCGTCCGGCCGGCCTTCTGCTTGGTGACCAGCCCCGCGTCGAGCAGCACCCGCAGGTGCTTGTCGACGGCCGGCAGCGTCACCGCCAGGTGGTCGGCGAGCACGCTCATCGACGCCTCGCCCTCGGCGAGCCGCTCGATGATCGCCCGACGCGGAGCCGACGCGACCGCCGTCGCCACGTCGTCCAGCCGATACTTCACCATGCGGTGAAGTATCGGCCGTCGAGGCCGGCCGGTCAACCCCGGCGACGTCAGGTCAGGTCAGCTTGATCGTGAAGCTGTTGCTGCCCAGGTCGAACGACCCGTTCACCGGATCCTCGCCGGGAGGCTTGATGTCGCCGGTGCCCGGCAGGACCCGGAACGTGACGGTGTAGGTCTTCCCCTTCACCCAGCCGAGGTTCTTCGGGACCAGGTCGGCATCGAAGGTGTGCTTCTTGGCGGTGTAGCTGACCAGGTCGGTCCGCGCGGTCCACGCTCCCGTCGACCCCGCCTCACGCCACCGGATCTGGAGCCGGTGCGCGGACACCAGCGCCTTGGCGGTCGCGTCCGGGACGAACTGGATCGGCTGCAGCAGCGCCGTGGCCAGGTGGGTCGTCGAGCTGTACGGACGGCTGGTCGTGCCGAGCAGCTTGATCGGGGACGCGAACGGTGTGACCAGGTACTGGGTCGCCATCGCCTCCGTCGCCGTGACCGCGTTGGGCGCCGTCACGGTGACCGCGAACGTGCCGACCACGAGGCGTGACGTCATCCGCGGCGCGGTCGCAATGCCCTGGGCGTTGGTGGTGACGGTGGCGGTGACCTTGTTCTGCGGGAACACCGCGCCCGGAGCCGAGGACGGAAGCGTGAAGGTCACCGGTACGCCGGCCAGCGGTCCCCGGCCGTCCGCGAGCGTGGCCGTGAGCAGCGGATACGGCAGGGCCGGGAGCGCCTTCGCCGAGGTGGCGCTCAGGGTGATGGTCGCGGTGTTCAGCACCACGTCCACGTGCTGGGGCGCGCCCGGCTCGCCGTTGTCGCCGATCAGCTGGGCCGTGACGGTGACCTGACCCGACGGCATGCCCTCTCCGTCCGGCAGCTGCAACACGACCCGTCCGTCGTTCCCCGAGGCGTCGGCGTACTGGAAGAGCTGCGTGCCGTTCTTCGTGACCGTGAACAGGACGGTGCGGTCTGCGACCGTACCGCTGTCGTCGCTCACCGTGGCGGCGACGCCGAACGGCGAGTCGCTGGTCGGAGTCGACTTTCTGAGCCTGAGCTGCGCGTTGTCGACGCCGGCCTGCGACACGTGGTAGCCGTCGCCCTCGGCCGTGTCGAGGCCGACCGCGCCCACACCGTTGGCGGCCTGGACGATGAACCGCATCGCCGACGCTGACTGCCCGTCGAGGGGCATCGTGCCGGTCCAGTGGGTCGAGTCGTTCGGGTCCTGGGTGAGGTCGAAGGACTGCCACGACCCGTTCCCAGAGGCGTCCGGACCATCGGTGTAGGTGACCCAGGCCTGCTGCACGCCGGCCGACGGGTCGCCGGTGACGGTCGCGGAGAACGTCACGTCGTCGCCGCTCACGGTCCCCTGGACGTTGCCGATGCTCGGAGCGGCGGCGAGCGATGGCTGGTTCTGCCCGAAGCTCTGGCTCCCGCTGCCGCTGTAGAACAGCTGCACGTCCATCTTCGAGTAGGCACGCTGGGTGTCGGTGAGGGCGCCGTTCGGGTCGGAGCGGTACTGACCCGGCGTCAGGATCAGCGACGTGCGGCCGCTGCCCCCGAGTGTGCCGAAGTAGTTCGGCGTGACGAGCCGCTGCGGGAAGAACGCGTCGGACTCGAACGTCGTGTTCGGCGTGGACCCCTCGATCGCGGGCGCGCCGGTGACCGGGAGGATGCCGGTCGTGTCCGTGTAGGTGCCGCCCCGGAAGCCGACGCCGCGCAGCACGAGGCCCGGCACGGTGACGTCCTCGATCTGCTTGGGCGTGGCCGGCGCACCCGGTAGCACGGTCACCCCGTCGCGGCCCGAGAGCCAGGTGCTGGTCGCCGGCAGGTTGTCCGGGTTGTGGGCCTGGTCGACGCCGGAGGGCTTGGTGTGGCTGTCGGTCGTGGTGACCAGCGGCAAGTCGTCGGTCTCCAAACCGAAGGTCGCGCCCGGGGTGCTCGAGCCCACGGGCGACGGGTCGGCCTGCGACACGTCGGAGCCGATCGGCGTACGGCCGGGCGCGTCGAAGCCGGTCATCGGCAGGCCGTACAGCGAGGCCTCGAGCATCGCCTTCTGGTCGATCCCGCTGACCGTGCTCAGCCCCGAGAGGTAGTCCTGCTTCGCCAGCGCGAGAGCACTTCCCACACCGATCGGCGCGTCACCCGCGGTCTGCTGGTGGAGCCGCTTGGCGACGTCGAGGTAGAGCCGCTCGCTGTACTCCAGGAAGTCGGAGTCGCCGTACTGGTAGCCCGTGCCGCCGACCAGGACGGCGTGCTGCTGGGCCATCCGCTCGGTCCAGTCGAACGGGTTGGTGTCGGAGGTGCCCGCGGAGTTCACGATGTTGTAGCCGGAGTGACATCCCGCGCTGAGGACGACCGTGTTCTTCAGCGCGTCCGCGTGACCCTGGTTGGGCGCCAGGGCCCCCGCGTCGAACGCCGTCTGGAAGTCGGCCGCGAGGGTGTCGTTGGCGCTGAAGTGACCGGCCAGGTAAACCAGGTCGTGGTGGGACCCGAGCAGCGCATTGCTGAGCGCCGTGGAGTTCCAGTTGTCGACCCCAGTTCCGTCCGCGACACCCGGGTGGTCGATCAAGGTGTCGTTGGGGCTGCTGCCGACCGCGTCGACGAACTGCTGGTGCACGGCGTCGGCGGCGTCGGCCAGGAAGTCGTACCCGGTCACCAACGACGAGCTCGGCGTGGGCAGGGTGCCGCCGGGCAGCGTGAGGAAGTTCGCGATCGTGCCCTCGATCTCGCTCGGGGTCTTGACCAACCGACCGACCGCCAGGTCGGGGACCGGCAGCGTCGCGCCGCCGATGGTGACGGTCGTCTCGGTGCCATAGGCGTCCTGGCTCTGCACCTGGTCGGAGTTCAGGCTGGCGTACGACGGAGTTCCTTGCTGGACCGGCGGTGAGAAGAGGTGCTCCGGTCCGAGCCCGGACACGTCCGGGTAGCGGAAGAACGGGATGATGTCATCACCGCCGGCGAGGACGACGTACTTGGTGTCCGGGCCGCGGTACTGGTCGACCAGAGCCTTGATCGCGGACGCCACCAGGTTGACGGCGTACGGACAGTTCGCATGGCCGTTCGAGGCGACCTGCTGCCACAGCTGCTGCACGCGCATCGAACCGGCAACGTCCACGGTCAGGCCGTCGGTCGCACCGGCCAGCTGGCCGAGCGACGTGTGATAGCTGCCGGCGTCAGGGCTGTTCGGCTCCAGGCCGAGGCGGCCGCTGTCGGTCACCAGGATCGACTGCGGGTCGGTCGTGTCCCCCGACGGCGTCACGCCGAGCGGGTACTGGCTCATGTCGGACAGCCCCGTGCAGTCCGTCGCGCCCGGGTCGATCGTCAGGTGGAGGTGGAAGCCACCGGGTGGGGTCTGGTCGCTGTGCCCCTGCACCCGCACGTAGTAGTAGCCGGAGGTGTTGCCGGTCGAGGCGGAGACGGTCTCGTCGGCATTCCCGACGTTGGTGGAGATCGCGAGCAGTGTCTGGTTCTGCGCGGCCGAGAAGGCGTCGCTGAAGCCGGGGTCGCCGCTCAGGCCCGGGTCGTAGGCGTCGGGGGCGTAGATCCGCGGCGCATAGACGTCGGGTGCATAGATCCTCGGCGCGTAGATCCGGGGGGCATAGATCCGAGGAGCGAAGTCCGACGGAGCATAGATCCTGGGGGCGAACTGCTGGGTGACGTTCGAGGTCGGGATCGTGGTCACGGCAGACGGATAGTCGGGGACCTGGGACCCCGCTCCCGGAGCGCCCTGGGCGGAAGCGGCGGCGAGCTGGCCGAGGTCGCTGCCGTTGCTCAGCTGGTCGAACGCCGACTGGATGTCGCCGTACAGCGCGACGTCGTAGTCCTGGTTCAGCCCCGTCATGGTGACCGTCGCCTGCTGGCCGGGAACGACCGGGAAGCGGTACCACCGGGTCTCGCCGGCGTCGCTCAGGCTGCCGTCCGCTCCCGGGTCGCCCTGGTCGAGGGTCTCGGCCTCGGTCCACTGCCGATTGTCGCTGCCGAGGTTGGCGTCGAGGTAGGGCTTGGTGCTCAGGGTGAACGTGCCGCGGAGGAAGTCGTTGGAGTCGTGGTTCGAACCGCTGAACCGGAACCCGAAGGTGTCGCCCGCGTTGACCTGGAACGACTGGACGCCCCCATAGACGAAGCCGCCGGAGGGGGCCGTGCAGCAGTCGACGGGGCCGTCGTTCACCAGGACCTTCGAGAAGCCGCTCTGGGTGTCGAAGGCCTCGAGGTGTGTGGTGACCTCGAACCACGCGTGCAGCCCCTGCCACGACCACGGCACGGTCACGGTGCCGTCCTCGCTGGCCGTGGCCGTGAACGTCCAGCCACCGGTGAAGGTGCCCTCCGCGTCATACGTCATCTGCGCGGCGGAATCGATCCCCTTGGAGACCGTCGTCACGGTGCCGTCACCGGCTGCCACCCAGCCCTGGTCGTCGGGCGCCGCCGAGGCGGGCGCGGCGAGCGCCAGCGGCGTCGCGAGACCGACCGCGGTGGCGAGCGCTGCGAGAAGACGGACGGTGGTGGACACACGCGATGGACCGGACACGCTGACTCTCCCCCTGTTGCCTGCCCATCCCCCGGGCAGCACGTGAAGAGTAGCGCTGCCGGACCCCGGTGAACCGTCACCGATCTGACTATTCGGCGGGGGTCATCCGGCCAGGGGTCGCGCCTCTCTCAACCGGTCTCCCCACCGGACTCTGGGCCGGGCTCTGGGCCGGTCAACAGCGACGTCGCGCGCTCGACGGCCCCCGTGAGATCGGCGTCCGCCCCCTCCGCCTCGGCGCTCGCGAGCACCTCGTCGCTGGTGCGGCCGCGCGCCGGTGCGAGGGCCTCGGCGAGCGCGGCCTCGGTGGGTGGGTAGCGCGGCGCACCGATCTCGCGACGCACGCGCGCCGCGGCGCCCAACAGGTACGCCGCGAGGCCGTCGTGCGACCCTCCCCCGGCCAGCGCCCACACGGCGATGTCCTCCAGCACGTGGGCGACCGACCAGAGGTCGTCGCGCTCGACGTAGGCGTCGAGCGCCACCCGGAAGTCCGCCGCCGCCGAGACGAGGTCGCCGAGGTCGCGGCTGACGTTGGCCAGGTTGTGCCGGCCGACGGCCACCACCCAGGGATCGCCGACCTCCTCGGCCAGCTCCTGCGCCTGCACGAAGCGCTCGCGCGCCAGCGGCAGGTCGCCACGGGCCGTCGCCAGCATGCCCATGTTGGTCAGCGAGACGCTCTCCGCCCGCCGGTCGCCCAGCGCCCGCCGACGGTCCAGGCCCTCCTGGCCGAGCCGCTCGGCCTCGTCCAGGTCGCCCTCGTCCTCGGCCACCAGGGCGAGGTTGGTGACCATCGCGGCGACCCCCGCGTCGTCACCGAGCACGCGACGCAGGGCCAGGCTCTCCTCGTACGCCGCCCGCGCCTGCTCCGGGTGGCCCTGCTGGGACTCGAGAGTGCCCCGGAGATGCAGCACCCGGGCCCGGCCGTCCTGGTCGTCGGCCTCGGCGAACGCGCGCTCCGCGGCGGACAGCTCGGCCTCCGCCTCGGCGTACCTGCCCTGCTTGCGCGCGAGCTCCGCGCGCGCGACCCGAGCGCTGGCGACGCCACCCAGGTCGCCGGACTCCTCGGCGGCGTCCCGCGCCCGCCGTACGGCGTCCTCGGCGGCGGCCCAGTCGCCGCCGATCGTCAGCGCCTCGGCGAGCTGCAGCAGCACCTCGGCGCGCTGGTCCGGCTCGACGATCGGCAGCAGCTGCTCGAGGTAGGCGATCGCCGTCGCCTGGGCGTACGCCGCGCGGGCAGCCGTCGCGGCCTCCGCGAGGTAGTGCCGCTTCTTCGGCAGGTCGTCGCTGCGGCCGAAGTGGAAGGCGAGCAGGTCCAGATGCCGCCGCGGCCCGTCGGGCTCGGTCTCGAGGGCGTCTCCGATGCGGCCGTGCAGCACCGTCCGGGTGCTGAACGGCAGCGAGTCGTAGGCGACGTCGCGGGTCACCTGGTGGCCGAACGCGAAGGCCCGTGCGACCGGGTCCTCCAGGTCGATGAGCCGGGTCGAGGCCGCCCCCATCAGGTCGTCGTGCACCGCGTCCTCGACGCCGAGGTCGGGATAGGCCGCCGCGACCAGCTGCGAGTGGAACGCGCGACCGATCACGCTGGCCACCTTGACCGCGCGGCGCGACCCTTCCTGCTGGGCGTCGATCCGGCTCAGCACCAGGCTGTGCAGGCTCGCCGGCAGCTCGACGACCGCGGTGGGCGCGCTGCCGCCCGGCGACCGGGTGACGACGTACTCCACGAGCTGCTCGAGGTAGAAGGGGTTGCCCTCGGCGCGCGTGACCACGGCGTCCACGAGAGCCGGCGTCGGCGCCGAGCCCGCCAGGGCGCGGTGCCGGGCGTCGACCAGGGCCCGCGACGCGTCGGGCCCGAGCGCCCCGAGCGCCAGGTCCGTGACGTGGGCGGATGCCCGGATCGGGAGGCCCGCCAGGGAGGTGCCGTCCGGCCGCAGCAGCGCGAGCAGCAGCACCGGCGCGGTCCGGGTCGTGCGGGTCAGCACCTCCAGCAGGTCCCGCGAGAGCGGGTCGAGCCACATGGCGTCCTCGAGCACGAGCACCAGCGGGCCGCGGGCGGCGTACGCCGTGAGGAGGCGGGAGAGCAGGTCCTCCAGGGAGGTCTTCCGCAGCTCGCCGTCGAACGCCGCGGTCAGGTCGCTGTCGGGGAGGGCGAGCCCGAGCACGGGCCCGAGCAGCGGAGCACGCGGGACCAGCGCGGGGTCGAGCTCGGACACGGCCGCCGGCACCGCGGCCTCGTCCGCGTCGGCGTCGAGCCCGAGCAGGTCGGCCCAGACGTCACGCCACGCGGCGTACGGCTGGGTGGCCAGCGGAGTGGCCTCCCCGGTCAGGACGGGTACGCCGCCGGCCGCGAGCTCGTCGGTGAGCGCGCGCACCAGCCGGGTCTTGCCGGTGCCCGCCTCGGCCTGCACCACGACGACCTGTCCGTGCCCCTGCTCCGCGCGGCCCCAGCGGTCGCGCAGCTCCGCCAGCTCGCCGTCACGCCCGACCATCACCTCCACGGGCCGGCCGGCGTTCGCCGGGCCACGCCGGGCCCCGCGTCCCCGGAGTGACCGCACCGCCACCCACTGCTGGCGGCCCTTGACCTGCACCTGCGGGAGCTCGGTCCAGTCGAAGCGCTGACCGGTCCGGTCCGCCACGTCGCCGTGCACCCAGATCTGCCCGGCCGGGGCCTTGCTCATCAGCCGGGCGGCGAGGTTGGTGGCGTCCCCGAGACAGCAGAACGTGCGTCGCTCGGCATGGCCGTAGGTCCCGCTGCGCAGCCGGCCGGTGGCGACCCCGATCTGCACGTCGGTCACCGGTACGTCGTCGGCGAGCTCCACCAGACGCAGGGCCGCGTCGCAGGCACGGGTGGCGTCGTCCTCGTGCGCGATCGGCGCGCCGAACACGCCGTACAGATAGGCGCCCTTGTCGCCGATCGTCAGCTGCAGGATCGACCCGCCGTGCTCGTCGAGGACCAGCTGGGCGCGGGTCACGAAGTCGTCGAGGATCCGCGGGGCCTCCGGGTCGCCCTCGAAGTCCAGGCCACCGAAGCGGACGAAGACCGGCACCGCCGGCCGGAGCTCGGCCAGGAACTCCCCGCGTCCGGCCACCATCCGCTCCCACACCGCCGGCAGCAGCCACTCCTGGGCGGTCTCGTCCGGCAGGTGCGGCCACTCGGCGACGGCCTGGCCGTCGGGCGTCGTGTCCGCGAGCCGTTCGACCACGCCGACCGGGCCCGCAGCACCGTGCCGCGTCTCCCGCAGGACGACGCGCTCCCCCAGCGACGCGAGCGCGCCCTCGTCGAGCACGACGTCGCCGGACTCCGCCATCTGCTCGGCGGCGGCCAGCGAGTCCATCAGCCGGCCGGCCAGGACGTCGATCAGCTGCACCCGCGGGTCGCCCACCACGAACCGGTGGACCGGACCGACCGCCACCGCGACCTTGACGCCGAGGACGACCGACCGGCCGTCGGGTGTGGTGACGCTCCCGACCTCGGCCATCACGTCCTGCATCGCGAGGGCGCACGCCGTGGCGCGCGTCCCGTCGTCCCCGTCGATCCAGGCCGTCACGGCGTCGCCGCTGAAGTAGACGACGCTCGCGCGACGGGCGTGCAACGGGTCGATCAAGGCGCCGACGATCCGGTCGAGCGTCGCCGACAGCTCCTCGGCCCCGCGTCGCTCGCCGTGCGAACGGGCCAGGGCCTCGGTCAGCGGCGTGTAGCCGGAGATGTCGACGAACACGGCCGCGCCGTACGACGTGCGGGGCAGGTCGTCGCCCTGGGCGAGCGCCCGCCTCCGGTCCTCCGGGATGTACGCCTGAGGGTTGTCCCCAGGCAACAACGTCCGCATCAGGCTCTCCCCCCTGGTACGTCCAAGGGTCAGTGTGACGCACATGTCCAGGCGTTGTCGGTGGCGGGCGCCGGTGTTTGACTGCGACGCATGACGGCGCTTCCCGTGGTCCCGACACCACGCGTTCCCGAGACGACGACGTACCACGGGGTGGAGGTCACCGAGGAGTACCGCTGGCTGGAGGACTCCTCGGCCGAGGAGACCCTCCGCTGGACCGAGGCCCAGCAGGCGCGCACGCGTGCCTATCTCGACGCCATCCCCTGGCGGCCGGCGCTGCGGTCGCGGGTCGAGGAGCTGATGCGGGACGACTCGACGACGTACCTCAGCCTGCGGGCGGGTGGAGACCTGTTCTTCGCGTTGAAGGAGCAGCGACCCCGGCAGCGACCGCTGCTCGTCTCGTTGAGCGACCTCGATGACGCCGCCACCGAGCAGGTCGTCCTCGATCCCCTCGAGGTCGACCCGTCCGGGGAGACGACCATCGACTGGTTCGTCCCCGCCCCCGACGGCGGTCGGGTCGCGGTCTCGCTGTCCGAGCACGGCAGTGAGGACGGCACCCTGCACGTGTACGACGTGGCGAGCGGCGAGCACGTGGGTGAGCCGATCCCTCACGTGAACGTGATGGGCGGGACGATGACGTGGCGCCACGACAACGACGCGCTCTGGTACACGCTCCCGGCCGACGAAGGATTCCGTCAGCAGGTCTGGTTCCGCGACCTCGCGACCGGGACCGACACGGTCGACCTGACGGGTCCCTTCGCCGACGAGAAGATCGCCGAGAACTTCCTGACCTCCTCGCCCGGCGGCCGGTGGGTGATGGACCGCGTCCAGAAGGGCGACGGCGGCGAGTGGCAGATCTTCGTGCGCGCCCAGGAGCAGGGCTCGACGTGGTGGCAGGTCGCCGACATCCCGGACCAGTGCGTCCACGCCGTCCTCGGTGAGGACGCGGTGTACCTGCTGTCGCGGCGCGGGACGCCACGGGGCCAGGTCCTGCGGCTGCCGCTGATGCCGGGAGCCACCGTGTCCGCGGCCGAGACGATCGTGCCGGCGGGCGACCACGCCATCGACGACCTCGCCGTGACCGCCGGCACCGTGTGGGTCGTCGAGATGGACGGCGGTCCGCAGCAGGTGCGCCGCTTCGACCTGCAGGGCCGGCCGTTGGAACCAGTGGAGATCCCACCGGTGAGCTCGGTCTCGTCGTACGGCGCGCGCCTGACCCGGCTCCGGCCGGACCTGGTGGCGTGGATGGGCGCGTCCTTCACCGACCCGGGGGCCTGGTGGGTGGCCGGCGACGGTGGCGCGCCGGAGCCGACCGCGTTGCGGACCACCACCTCGGTCGATCTGTCGCGCTACGTGGTGACCCGGGAGATGGCGACGTCGAAGGACGGCACGCTGGTCCCGATCTCGGTGATCTCCGCACCCGGCACTCCACGTGACGGCTCCGCTCCCGGGCTGCTCATCGCCTACGGGGGCTACGGCATCTCGCTGGTGCCGACGTTCAACTCCGAGCGGCTGCTCTGGCTCGAGCAGGGCGGCGTCTGGGCGGTCGCCAACATCCGCGGGGGCGGCGAGTACGGCGAGGAGTGGCACCAGGGCGGACGGCTGACCACCAAGCAGAACTGCTTCGACGACTTCATCGCCTGCGCCGAGCACCTCGTGATCTCCGGGATCACCAGTCACGACCGGCTCGCGATCCTCGGCGGTTCGAACGGCGGGCTGCTGATGGGCGCCGTGCTCACCCAGCGGCCGGACATCGCCCGGGCCGTGGTCGCCGTCGTCCCCGTCCTCGACTCGCTGCGCTCCGAGACGAGCACGAACGGCGTCTACAACATCACCGAGTTCGGGACCGTCACCGACCCGGAGCAGTTCGCGGCGCTCCTCGCCTACTCGCCGTACCACCACGTCGAGGACCACACCAGCTACCCGGCGGTGCTGATGACCGCCGGCGAGCACGACACCCGCGTGGACGCCTGGCACGCCAAGAAGATGACCGCCCGGCTCCAGGCGGCGACCCGGTCGGAGCACCCGGTGCTGCTCCGGATGGAGGCCGGCGGCCACCTCGACGGGTCGCTGGACCAGCAGGTCGAGGAGTCGACCGACATCTACTCGTTCCTGTTCGACCAGCTCGGGGTGGGCTACGCAGCGCCGTAGGAGAAGGCGAGGTCCACGCGCGGGACCCCACCTCGCGGGACGTGGCCGGGCAGCGGCGGAGCCTGCGATCGGTAGACCCGACCCTGCGGCGTCCGGATCTCGACGGTGTGTGGCTCGGTCTCCCGCACGATGACGGACCAGCCGGGCGCCTCTTTCGCGTAGTTGCACGCCTCGCACAGCCCCTCGCCGTTCCCGCCCGAGGTCTCGCCGTCGGCGGCGACGGGCCTGGTGTGGTCGGTGTGCCGGATCGGGGCGTCGCACCACGGCGTCCGGCAGACCCGGTCGCGCAGCCGGATGAAGCGGGCGAGTCCGCCCTCGAAGCGACGGCTGCGCGAGTCCATCGCCACCAGCTGACCCGAGCGCGGGCTGCGGTAGAGGCGCCGGACCGTCGCCAGCCCGTGCTCCCCGGCGAGCGCGACCACCTCACGCGCGACCTCGGCGGGGACCGGCCCGAACCCGTCGACGTACGCCGCGTCGTCGCGCGTGCCGAGGAGCACCTCGTCGCTGACCACGAGCCCGACCTCGACCGGGACCACACCTCCGGCGGTGCCCAGGAGCCGCTCGACCAGCGTGTCCGCCATGACCTGGTGCCGCGCGCGAGGGTCGCCCTGCGCGCGAGCCGAGTCGGCCGCCTCGGACAGGGCCTTGAAGACGGCGACCCCGGCGGCGACGGGCAGCTCCGCGGACAGCCGCGTCATCGTGTCGGGGACCGGACGCAGGGTCACGCGTCGCTCCGACTCGGCCACCCGACGGCGCAGGACGCAGGCCGCTGCATCCAGCTCGCCGGCGAGCCTCCGAGCCGCGCCCTCGAGCTCCCGGTCGCCCATGCTCTCCAGCCGGCCGGGGTCGCCGGCGAGCCGGCGGTCGAGCGTTCGCCGGTCCGCGAGAGCCAAGCAGGCGCTCTCGCGGGCGAGAATGACCGCCTTCCACTCGGTGATGCGACCCTCGCGCCAGGCTCGGCGCGTGCACGGCATCTCGTCGACCACGACCCGGGCGAGGCCGAGGTGCTGACGCCCGCGATGGTGGGACTCCCGTCGGGCCAGGGCCACCTCGGCCGCGACACCTCGACCCTGGCGCTCCTGCGGCAGGCCGCGGGCGGCCTCGTCGCGGCGTACCGCGTCGTCGAGCCGGGCCGTGAGCTCGGCCTGGAGCCCGGTCGCGGCACAGCTCAGCCGCTCCAGCGCCCGGAGCATGTCGGCGCAGACCCGACCGTCCACCGGGCCCTCCTGCGCCGCCAGCTGCTCGACCCAGGCGTCGACACTGGCGGCATCCAACGCCGCCGTGAGAGCCTCGATGATCGAACATACGTTTGATCATATTCGTATGGACATCTTCGTGCAAGAGCCAGTCACGACACATGTGGAGAAGCCGCAGGCTTCCATGGCCTATGTATCGTGTCGATGTAGCAGTCCGATACATGCCTCAGCCCGAGACCTCGAGCAAGGAGAGCGATGAGACCGGTCGACTACGACGAGGAGCTGTACCACCACTACGCCCGCGGGCGAGCCCTCACCGAGGAGCAGCTGCAGGCGTGGATCGGCGCCTTCGAGGCCCTGCTGCCCGAGCGGCGTCCGCTGGCGGGGCTGGACGTCGGCTCCGGGACCGGTCGGTTCACTCCCGCCCTGGCGGGCGCGTTCGGACCGGTCACCGGAGTCGAGCCGTCGGTCCGGATGCGGGAGGCCGCCGAGGCGGACGCCGGGCATCGGGACGTGCAGTACCTCGAGGGCTCCGCCGAGGAGATCCCGGCTCCGTCCGGGAGCGCCGACTACGCGCTGATGTTCTTGTCCTGGCACCACGTCCAGGACAAGCCGCAGGCGGTCCGGGAGCTCGCTCGGGTGCTCCGGCCCGGAGCCCGGCTCCTGCTGCGCGAGAACTTCAGCGACCACATCCCTCCCTCCGGATGGTGGCTGGAGTACTTCCCGCGCGGGTACGAGGTCGACGCCGCGATGTTCCAGCCGTTGCACGAGGTCATCGAGACGTTCACGTCGGCCGGCTGGCGGGTGGCGGCGTTCGGCCGGGTCGTCGAACCCTCGTCGGGCACGCGCGCCGAGATGCTCGAGCGGCTGCGCCTGCACACCCACTCGACCCTCGCGCACTTCACCCCCGACGAGCTGGAGACCGGCTTCGCCCGGCTCGAGCAGGCCGTCGCGGCCGATCCCGACGCACCGGCGCCGGAGGACCCGGCCACCCTCCTCACCCTCGAACGGCCCGCGTAGCCGGCGCGCTTGCACCGTGACAGTCCCACTGTCACTGTTGACGGCATGACCCGCAGCATCTTCGAGCCCGACCACGAGGCGTTCCGCGAGTCCGTCGGCACGTTCCTCGACCAGGAGGTGGTGCCGTTCCACGAGCAGTGGGAGAAGGACGGCATCGTCGACCGCGAGGTGTGGGCGAAGGCCGGGGCGCAGGGCCTGCTCGGCCTCCAGCTCCCGGAGGAGCACGGCGGCGGTGGCACCGCCGACTTCCGCTACAACGCGGTGCTCGGTGAGGAGATGACCCGCCGTGGCGTCTACGGCTGCGCGTTCACGCTCTTCAACGACATGATCGCGCCGTACCTCGTCGCGAGCGCGACGCCGGAGCAGGCCGCTCGGTGGTTCCCGGGCCTGTGCGCGGGTACGACGATCGCCGCCATCGCGATGACCGAGCCCGGCGCCGGCTCCGACCTCCAGGGCATCCGGACCAGGGCGGTCGACGAGGGCGACCACTACGTCCTGACCGGGCAGAAGACCTTCATCTCCAACGGCATCCTGGCCGACCTCGTGGTCGTGGTCGCCCGCACCGATCCGGACGCGGGACACGAGGGCATCTCCCTGCTCGTCGTCGAGCGCGGGATGGCGGGCTTCGAGCGCGGGCGCAAGCTGGAGAAGATCGGCCAGCACGCGCAGGACACGGCCGAGCTGTTCTTCGACCAGGTGCGGGTGCCGAAGGAGAACCTCCTCGGCGCCGCGGGCTCCGGCTTCGTCCAGCTGATGACCAACCTCGCCCAGGAGCGGCTGTCGATGGCGGTGAGTGCCGCGACGGCGTGCGAGGTGCTGGTGGACACGTCGCTGGCCTACGTCAAGGAGCGCACGGCGTTCGGGCGCCCGATCGGGACGTTCCAGCACACGCGCTTCACGCTCGCCGAGATGGCCACCGAGACCCACATCGCGCGGGTCTTCATCGACGACTGCCTGGCGCGGCACGGGCGCGGCGAGCTCGACGCGAAGACGGCCTCGATGGCGAAGTGGTGGACCACCGAGCTGCAGAACACGATCGCCGACCGCGCCCTCCAGCTGCACGGCGGCTACGGGTACATGGCGGAGTACCCCGTGGCCCGCGCCTTCGTGAACTCCCGCGTCGGCACCATCTACGGCGGCACCACCGAGATCCAGAAGGAGATCATCGGGCGCTCACTGGGGCTGTGACGAGCATCCGGTGCAGGACGTACGCCGTGGCGAGGCCGCCGACGACCAGGTCGTAGCGACCGGCCAGCCCGACGAAGACGTCGATCAGGACCAGGAACGAGAGGATCCCGGCGACGACGCGTAGCCCGTCGCGCCCGTAGGGACCCGTCGCGGCCAGCCGCGGGACCACCAGCACGCCCACCCCCAGGGGAGCCACCGCCAGCGCGACGCCCCAGGGCCAGGGCAGGTCGCTGGCCGGCACGCCGTACACCGCGACCCAGTGGGCGGCGGTGCAGGCGAAGGCGATCCAGCCGAGGCCGCGCCGCCGCCGGGTCGAGCCGGGAGCCGGGGCCCACCCACGGCGCCCCACCGCGAACGCGCCCGCCACCAGCAGCACGCACACCCCGGCGGCGGCGAGCAGGACCGGCGTCGGCGGGCGACGGTCGAACTCGCCGTACACCACGGGCACGGCCGCGAGCGCGACGGCGGCCACGGCCAGCCCGGTCCGGCCGGACCACGCGCGGCCGCGGAACGCCGGGAAGAGGCGCTCGACCAGGATCACCGACGCGCAGATGCTGACGGCGGTGTGGAACGCGGTCAGGTGGACGGCGAGCATCAGGTTGGTGTGGTCGACCACGCTGTAGCGGCCGACCCCGGAGTCGTGCCAGAACGTCGGGTAGAACCAGTAGCGGTCGACCAGCGCCTCCTCGTACACGCCGTACGCCGCCCCCAGGAGGCAGAGCCCCGGGAACCCCAGCCCGCATCGCTGCGCGACCTCGCGGCAGATCAGCGCGCCGCAGCCGTAGAGGGCCATCATCATCGCCAGGTTCCACGGCAGGATCAGGTCGAGCGGTGGCGTCGCGCCGGAGAGTGCCTCGCCGAGGAACGGCGCGACCACCAGGATCGCGAGCGCCGGGCGCACCCGGAGTCGGTCGACCATGTCACCGAGCCGAACACAGACGGCGGGAAGGGACCACCGCCTTCGGTATCGCGCGCCCGGTCTCCGGTCCTACTCTCGACCTGTCACCCGGACCACGGACCCCGGCCCACGGTCCGCCTGACGTCCGCACGAGTATCTCCGGTGTCGCCGAGGGCTCTTCTGATCAAGGAGCGCCCGGACACGGGGCCGGGTGCACACGACGCAGGGAGCCCCCATGCAGCTCGAGCACGACTTCAGCTTCGAACCGGTGCCCGCGATCGAGGACGCCGCCACCCATCCGTTCGCCAAGATCGACGATCCGCTGGGTCCCCTCGCGGCGCTCACCGGCACCTGGAAAGGTCACGGTTTCAACACGATCTGGAGGCCGCATCACAAGGTGCAGGACCGCTTCCTCGAGCTGAACCTGACCGACGAGACCCTCGAGTTCGAGGAGATCTCGGGTGAGATCCCCAACCGCGGGTTCGCCCAGAAGGACATCAACATGTTCGGGCTGCACTACCTGCAGCAGATCTCCGACAGCGTGCTCGACGCCGGCATCCACATCGAGCCCGGCATCTGGGCGACGGTGCCCAAGACCACGGCACCGAAGGAGCCCCCGACGGTGGTGCGCATGGCGTCGATCCCGCACGGGACGGTCGTCCTCGCCCAGGGCGAGGCCTCGGTGATCGCCGGTCCCCCGGTCATCCACGACACGGACATCATCCCCTTCGGCATCGGCGACGAGGCGGACAAGGGCACGTTCCACCAGGCCGAGCAGTCGTTCCCGGAGCTGAACCTGGCCAAGAAGACGAAGTTCCGGCAGCCCTCCGACGCGACCACGATCCCGGGCATCACGCAGGCCATGGTGAAGAACCCGAACCTCGTCCTGCAGGACGCCATCGCGGCCCAGGAGATCGTCAACACCGTCGTCCTCCGGGTGAAGGCGACCAACCGTAAGCCGCAGAGCGTCGGGACGGCGAACACCTTCTTCCTGACCGAGAACGCCTCCGCCAACCACGTCACGGCGACGTTCTGGATCGAGACCGTCAAGAAGCCGCAGGGCGGTCACTTCCTGCAGCTGCAGTACACGCAGCTGGTCATCCTCGACTTCAACGGGCTCAGCTGGCCGCACGTCTCGGTGGCCACGCTGAAGAAGAAGGCCACCAGCGCCGAGGTCTCCCGCGACGTGTCGCTGATGACCGTGCGCGGCGCGAAGACCGGCGGCGAGACCCGGCTCACGTGACCTCCGGCCTGAGGTACCTCAGGCCGGATCACGATCCGACAACGGCCCGCGAACTCGGGGTAAACCCCGATGACGTGGCTTGCCCGGTTCTGCAAACCTCGATGCCATGCACAGACAGATAGCGGGGAAACTCACCGGACGCGTCACCAAATGGGTCGTGCTCGCGTTCTGGGTGATCATCGTCATGGCGGCCGGGTCGGTCGCCAGCAAGCTGACCGACGTCCAGGACAACCAGGCCTCGTCCTGGCTGCCGGCGAGCGCCGAGTCCACCAAGGCGCTGGACAAGCTCGCGCCGTTCCAGAACCAGAACGACATTCCGACCGTCCTGGTCTACGAGAAGGCCTCCGGCCTCACCCAGGCAGACCGGACCGAGATCGGGCGCCAGCTCGACCAGATCCAGGGCATGAAGGGCGCGATCCCGGCCAAGGCGCCGGACGGGTCCCAGCTCCCGGCCGGCAAGGCCCTGCCCATCCAGGTCTCCCAGGACGGCCAGGTGGCCCAGGGCATGGTCACCTTCAACTTCGGCAAGAACGGGTGGAACAAGCTCCCGGACGTCAAGGACCGGATCCAGGACATCGCGCACCTCGACGGCGCCGACGTGTACGTCGCGGGTCCGGGCGGTCAGGCCGCCGACTCCGCCGCCGCGTTCGCGGGCATCGACGGCAAGCTGCTCTACAGCACGATCCTCGTGGTCGTGGTCATCCTGCTGCTGACCTACCGCAGCCCCCTGCTGTGGCTGCTGCCGGTGATGTCGGCGGGAGTGGCGCTGACGTGTGCGCAGGCGGTGATCTACCTGCTCGCCAAGCATGCCGACCTGACCGTCAACGGCCAGAGTGCCGGCATCTTGACGGTGCTGGTGTTCGGAGCCGGCACGGACTACGCGTTGCTGCTCGTCGCGCGATATCGAGAAGAGCTGCACCGCCACGAGGACCGGCACGAGGCGATGGCCTTCGCCCTCCACCGGGCGACACCGGCGATCATCGCCAGTGCGCTCACGGTGGTGCTCGGCATGCTGTGCCTGGTCTTCGCCGACATGAACTCCACGGCGGGTCTCGGCCCGGTGGCCGCGATCGGCATCGGGGTCGGCCTGCTGGTGATGATCACGCTGCTGCCGGCGTTCCTGGTGATCTTCGGCCGCTGGATCTTCTGGCCGCGGCGCCCGTCGTACGACACGCTGGAGCCGACCGCGACCGGTTTCTGGGCCCGGGTGGGCGCGCGCATCGCGCCGCGTCCGCGCCTGGTGTGGGCCGGCACGGCGGTGGTCCTGGCGCTGTGCAGCCTCGGGTTCCTGCAGCTGAACGCGCACGGCCTGGCCACGAAGGATGCCTACACCAAGGACTTCGACTCCGTGACCGGGCAGCAGGTCCTGGTCGACCACGGGCTCGCCGACACCTCGACCCCGGTCCAGGTGGTCGCCAACGCCGACCAGGCGCAGGCGGTGTCCCAGTCGATGAAGGGCGTCGCGGGCATCGGTGACCCGTCACCGCCGATCGTCAAGAACGGTGTCGCGCTGATCCAGGCCAACGTCACCTCCGACCCGACGTCCAAGACGGCGTTCGCGACGGTGGACCGGGTCCGTGATGCCGTGCATCAGGTCGGCGGTGCCGACGCCCTCGTGGGTGGCGGATCGGCGATCAACACCGACATCGAGAACGCCTCGTTGCACGACGACAAGGTGATCATCCCGTTGGTGCTGATCGTGGTGATGCTCGTGCTGATGGTCCTGCTGCGCGCGCTGCTCGCGCCGCTGCTCCTGGTCGCAACGGTGGTGCTGTCGTTCGGCGCCTCGCTGGGACTGAGCTCGCTGATCTTCCGCAACGTCTTCGGGTTCGCGGGAGCCGATGCGTCACTACCGCTGTTCGTCTTCGTGTTCCTGGTCGCCCTGGGCATCGACTACAACATCTTCTTGATGACCCGGGTCCGGGAGGAGACGCCGCAGCACGGCACCCGACGGGCGTCGCTGATCGCCCTCGGTGCGACCGGCGGTGTGATCACGTCGGCCGGCCTCGTCCTCGCGGCGACGTTCTCGGTGCTGGCGACGCTGCCGCTGGTGGCGTTCGCCGAGATCGGGTTCGCGGTGGCGCTCGGCGTGCTGCTCGACACGATGATCGTGCGGTCCGTGCTGGTCACCGCGATCAACCTCGACGTCGGCAGCAAGATCTGGTGGCCGAGCAAGCTCGACCGTGGCGGCGAACCGTCCGCGACCGAGGCGGCCGAGCAGGTCGAGGCGCTCGAGCACTGACCGTTCGGGTCGGTCCCGGTCAGCCGTACAGGCGGACCGGGACCGACTCGACGCCGTGCACGATCGACTTGGCGTGGTAGACCAGCTGGTCGGCGGGCACGGCCAGGGTCAGGTCGGGGAAGCGGCGCGCCAGGGCGGGGTACGCCGCCCGCAGCTCCATCCGGGCCAGCTCGGCGCCGACGCACCGGTGGAAGCCGTAGCCGAACGCCAGGTGTGACGCCGTCGCCCGCGACGGGTCGAGGCGTTCACCGGCCGGGTAGGCGCGCGGGTCGCGGTCGGCGGCCGGCAGATGCACCATCACGCAGGACTCCTTGCGGATCCGGTGTCCGCCGACGACGACGTCCTGCTTGGTGAAGCGGGGGAAGGCGACCTGGACGACCGACAGGTGCCGCAGCAGGTCCTCGACGGTCGGGGCGACGGACGCGGGGTCACCGGCCATGCCGGCGTACAGCTCGGGGCGTCCGAGCAGCACGATCGTGCCCAGCGCCAGCATCGAGGCCGAGGTCTCGAGGCCGCCGGTGAACGCACCGTCGGCGAGGCCGCCGAGGTCGAAGTCGCCGATCTCGTCGCCGTGCTCGCGGATGATCTGGCCGATCAGGCCGGGTCCCGGGTCGGTGCGCTGGCGCTCGCACTCGGCGAAGAGGAAGTCGCGCGACGCACCGACCGCCCCCATGATCGCCCCGCCACCGATGGTCACGTCGAAGCGGGCGGAGCCGAGCTTGCGGAACGTCTCGCGGTCCTCGTCGCGCAGCCCGAGCAGCTCGCAGATCACCAGGAACGGGATCGGGAAGGCGAACGTCCGCACCAGGTCGACGACGCCGTCGTTCTCGGCCGCGACCCGCTCGGTCTCGTCGAGCTGCTGCTCGATGATCCGGTCGATGGCCGGCTTGAGCCGCGCGAGGCGGCGCATCGTGAACTCCGGCGTGAGCAGCTTGCGCAGCCGGGTGTGCTCCGGCGGGTCGGTGAACCCGAGGCCGCCGATGTCGCCGTTCGCCGCGCCGGACTTGCCGTAGTAGGGCCGGACGTCGGTGGAGTACGACGTGAGGTCGCCGAGCACCTCGCGCGCCTCGGCGTCGCCGGTGACCAGCCAGACCTCCATGCCCATGAACGTGACCAGCTTGGAGACGGGGTCCTGCTCGCGGAGCTCGCGGATGCGGGCGACCGGGTCGGTGAGGTCTCGGTCGAGCGGCCAGGTCAGCCGGTCGGGGACCCGGTGGAGCTGGCTGAGGTCGATGCCGCCGGCCCGCGCCACGAGGCGGCGACGGACGGCTCCCTTGACGGCTTCCAGCAGCGGCACGGCCCTTAGGTTACGGGTGATGACCGTGAGGATGCTGAGAGGCTCACCACGGCCGGGTCGCCTCAGGCGAGTCCGCGCAGGATCTCGGCGGCGGGTGCCGGCCGCGCCGACCGGAACCCGGTGCCGGCCCACAGGTTGACCCGCTCGGGGTCGGCCGCCGCGGCAGCCGCGCGGCGGATCGGCCGGGTGAGGTGGTGGAGCGCGGGATACCCAGCCGGCGACGCGGCCTCGTAGGCGTCGGAGAACGCGTTGCGGAGACCGCGTGCCGGCCGCCCGGTCCAGCCCCGCATCATGGCCGTCTCCCGCGTGTGGTCGGCGAGCCCGGCCCGGTGCGCCGGCGAGGTGGCCGCCTCGTCGGACAGGAGGAGCAGCGTGCCCACCACCGCCGCGTCCGCACCGGCCGCCAGGGTCGCGCGCACGTCGTCGGCCGAGGCGATGCCCCCGGTGCCGAGCAGCGGCAGGTCGACCGCTGCGCCGACCTCCCGGAGCAAATCGGGAAGCGGCCGAGCGGCCGAGAGGTGCTCCGGGCTGAGGACGCCCGAGTGGCCGCCGGCCGCGCCGGCCTGGACCGCGAGCGCGTCGACCCCGGCCGCCTCCGCCCGCCTGGCCTCCTCGGCGCTCGTGACCGTCTGGACCAGCAGGCTCCCGGCGCCGCGCAGGGCCCGCAGCGCCTCCGCGTCGGGGATGCCGAACGTGAACGACACCACCGGTGCCGGGTGGGCGACGAGCAGGTCGAGCTTGTCGTGCCAGAAGTCGTCGTCCTCGACCGGCTCGGCCGGGAGCTCCACGTCGTACCGCTCGGCCTCGGCGCGGATCAGGTCGCGGTACGCCGCGTAGGCCGCCCGGTCGACGGGGACCGGGCTCGGCGCGAACAGGTTCACGGCGTACAGGTCGGTCTCCGCGCGCACCCGCGCCAGCTGCTCACCCAACGCGTCACCGGTGAGGTAGCCACCGGCGACGAACCCCAGGCAGCCGGCACCGGCCGCGGCGAGCACGAGCTCGGGGGTGCTCGGGCCGCCCGCCATCGGGGCGGCGACGACCGGGCTCGTCGCGCCCAGGTCGGTCAGCCAGCTCATGGCTCCGACGTTAGTCCCGACCGGTGGCGGGCAGCTGGACGGTGACGCAGAGCCCACCGGCGACGCGGGGAGCCAGGGTGAGAGTCCCGTCGTGGGCCTGCGTGATGCTCTTGACGATGGCCAGGCCGAGGCCGACGCCCGCGAGGTCCGTGCGCGCTCGCTTGCTGCCGCGCTGGAAGGGCTCGGTGAGCGTGGACACCAGCACCTGAGAGAGCTGCTCGCCGGTGTTCTCGACGGTGAGCACCGTCGTCGCGGGAGCCTCACGGGTGGTGACCCACACGGAGCCGCGGTCGGGAAGGTTGTGGACGATCGCGTTGTGCACGAGGTTCGTGCACAGCTGCAGCAACAGCGCGTGCGACCCCGACGTGGGCGTCGTCTCCCCCGAGACCTCGATGGTGAGGCCGCGCTTCTCCGCGAGCGGAAGGAGCGCCTCGGTGGCCTCCTCCGCGACCAGGGACAGGTCGACGCACTCCGGGACGAAGGCCCGCTGGTCGGCACGACTGAGCACGAGCATCGCCTCGGTGAGGTCGATCGCGCGGGTGTTCACCGCGCGGAGGCGTTCGTCGAGCTCACCGCTGTCGCGGTGCGGGTCGTTGCGGGCGACGTCGAGCAGGGTCTGCGTGATCGCCAGCGGCGTGCGCAGCTCGTGTGAGGCGTTGGCCGCGAACCGCTGCTGCTCGGCGACCTGCGACTCGAGCCTGGCCAGCATGGAGTCGAAGGCGTCGGAGAGCTCGCGGAACTCGTCGCGGTTGCCTTCGAGCTCGATCCGGTGCGACAGCGACCCGTTCGCCGCCATCCGGGTCGCATCGGTGATGCGGTCCAGCGGCGCCAGCATCCGGCCGGCGAGGATCCACCCGCCCAGCAGACCGAACACCAGCAGGAACGCGATCGAGATGACCGCGGTGGGACCGAAGGAACGCACGACGTCGGTGTGGCTGCGGGCCATGAAGATCACACCCGGGTGCGAGCCTCGCGAGAGGGAGAAGTAGCCGACGACGAGCACGAGGCCACCGGCGAGCATCAGGAAGCCCGCATAGCTGAGGGTGAGCTTGAGGCGCACGCTCAGGCCCGGTGCTCTATCCACGGCCACCCTCCTCGATGCGGTAACCGGCGCCGGGCACGGTGGCGATCACCCAGGGCTCGCCCAGCCGCTTGCGGAGCGCGGAGACGGTGATCCGGACGGCGTTGGTGAACGGGTCGGCGTTCTGGTCCCACGCCCGCTCCAGCAGCTGCTCGGCGCTGACGACTCCGCCCTCGGCCGCAACCAGCACCTCCAGCACGGCGAACTGCTTCCGGGTGAGCGCGACGTACCGGCCGTCGCGGTAGACCTCCCGACGGAACGCGTCGAGCCTCAGGCCGGCGATCTCGCGCACAGGTGGCCGGCTGTGCGCCCGCCTCCGGTCGAGCGCCCGGAGTCTCAGCACGAGCTCCTGGAGCTCGAAGGGCTTGGTCAGGTAGTCGTCGGCGCCGAGCTCGAAGCCGCTGGTCTTGTCGTCGAGCCGGTGGGCGGCGGTGAGCATCAGGATCGGCATGCCGCTGCCGGAGGCGACGATGCCCTGCGCGATCTCGTCACCGGAGGGCCCGGGGATGTCACGGTCGAGGACCGCGATGTCGTAGGAGTTGACGCTCAGCAGCTCGAGGGCGGTGTCGCCGTCGCCGGCGATGTCGGCCGCGATCGCCGCCAGGCGCAGCCCGTCGCGGATCGCCTCCGCCATGTAGGGCTCGTCCTCGACCACCAGCACGCGCATGCTCTCGATGCTAGAGAGCCGGAACATATCGCCGGCGTATCGAGAACCGCATACGCGCCGGCAACGCCGCTGAGCCTTGACTGGCGTCGTGATCGACACCGAGCCAGTGACCGTGGCCACGCCTCGCCTCGTCGGCCTCACGATCTACGGATGCTCGCGGCACGAGGCGGTCCTCTTCCAGGAGCTGGCCCCCCGCTTCGGCGTCCGGCCGACCATCACGGAGGCATCCGCGTCCGGAGCCACGCTCGAGCTCGCGCGCGGTGTGCGGTGTGTGAGCGTCCCGCACAGGACGGCGGTCTCGCACGCGACGCTCCGCGGGCTCAGCCGGGCCGGCGTGAGGTACCTGTCCACCAGGAGCGTCGGGCACGACCACATCGACGCGGGATTCGCGGCGCAGGTGGGCATCCGAGTCGAGGGCGTGACCTACTCGCCCGACGCCGTCGCCGACTACACGCTGATGCTGATGCTGATGGCGGTGCGGCACGCGAAGTCCGTCCTCTGCCGCGTCGACACCGGTGACTTCAGGTTGAGCGACGTACGCGGCCGGGAGCTGCGCGACCTCACGGTCGGTGTCGTCGGGACGGGTCGCATCGGCCGCGCCGTCGTGGACCGTCTGCGCGGCTTCGGCTGCCGCGTGCTGACCCACGACACCAGGTGTCTGGGCGTGGCGGGACGGGTGCCACTCGATGAGCTGTTGAGCCGGAGCGACATCGTGACCCTGCACGTCCCGCTGACCGCGGACACGCGCCATCTCCTGGACCGTCGCCGGATCGCGCTGATGAAGCACGGCGCCGTCGTCGTCAACACCGGCCGCGGCGGACTGCTCGACACCGCCGCGCTGGTCTCGGCCCTGGAGAGCGGCAGCCTGGCCGGTGCGGCGTTGGACGTGCTCGAGGGGGAGGAGGGCGTCTTCTACGCCGACCTCCGGGACCGACCCCTCGGGCACGAGCTGCTCGACCGGCTCCGGGCGATGCCGAACGTGCTGATCAGCCCGCACACGGCGTACTACACCGACCGCGCCGTCGCCGAGATGGTCGAGCACACCCTCGTCAACTGCGTGGCCTTCGAGACGGGGGTGCGGCATGCCTAGGGTCAGGGTGGGCGTCGTGTTCGGGGGGAGCTCGGAGGAGCACCCGGTCTCGGTGAAGTCGGCCCGCGAGGTGGCCGAGGCCCTCGACCCGGAGCGGTACGAAGTGTTCTGGATCGGCATCACCAGCGACGGCGCGTGGCGGCTCTGCGACGGCCCCGCCCCGGGCTGGGAGAGCACCGGCCGCCCGGTCGTGCTGTCGCCGGACCGGAGTGCGCCGGGGTTGCTGGTCCTCCGGGAGGAGATGTACGAGCGCCTCCATCTCGACCTCGTGCTCCCGGTGCTCCACGGCAGGCTCGGCGAGGACGGCGCGATCCAGGGCCTGCTGGAGCTCTCCGGCATCCCGTACGCCGGCTGCGACGTCCAGAGCTCGGTGCTGTGCATGGACAAGTCGCTGGCCTACCTGGTCGCCAGGGGCGCGGGGATCGCCACGCCGGACTTCTGGACCGTCGCAGCGAGCGAGAAGGTCGCCCCCGACCGGTTCACCTACCCCGTGTTCGTCAAGCCGGCCCGCTCGGGGTCGTCGTTCGGCGTCAGCAAGGTGACCCGGCCCGAGGACCTGCCGGCCGCGGTCGACGACGCCCGCCGGTTCGACTCGAAGGTGCTGGTCGAGGAGGCAGTCGCCGGCAGCGAGGTCGGCTGCGCCATCCTCAGCGAGCGGTTCGGGCTGGTGGCCGGCGAGGTCGACCGGATCGCGCTCTCCGACGGCTTCTTCCGGATCCACCAGGAGGAGGAGCCGGAGCGCGGCTCCGAGAACGCCACGTTCGTCGTACCGGCGGACATCTCGGCCGAGGCCCGCCTGCTCGTGCAGGAGACGGCGAAGACGCTGTACCGAGCGCTGGGGTGCACCGGGCTGGCCCGGGTGGACCTCTTCCTCACCGACGGCGGGACGGTGGTGCTCAACGAGGTGAACACGTTGCCCGGCCTCACCTCCTACAGCCGCTACCCGCGGATGATGGCCGCCGCGGGACTGCCGCTCTCCGAGGTGCTCGACCGGCTGGTGGCGCTGACCCTGTGCGGGACGAAGCGATGAACGCCGACTTCGCCTTCGTCGACGAGCTCGTGCCCGGCATCCGGTGGGACGCGAAGTACGCGACGTGGGACAACTTCACGGGCAAGCCGGTGGACGGGTACCTCGCCAACCGCATCATCGGCACGCGAGCGCTCTGCGCGGCCCTCCGACGAGCCCGAGAAGCAGCGGCGACCCGGGGCTTCGGCCTCCTCCTGTGGGACGGCTACCGCCCGCAACGCGCCGTCAACCGCTTCCTCCAGTGGTCGCGCGAACCGGAGGACGGCCGCACGAAGCCGCGTCATTACCCCCACCTCGACCGCGCCGAGATGTTCGAGCGTGGGTACGTCGCCGCCAGGTCCGGCCACAGTCGTGGCAGCACCGTCGACCTCACGCTCTACGACCTCGCGACCGGCGAGCTCGCGCCGATGGGCGGTGACCACGACCTGATGGATGCCATCTCGCACCACGGAGCACGAGGCGTGACGGAGGAGGAGGCCAGGAACCGGACACACCTCCGGTCGGTCATGGAGGCGTGCGGGTTCAGTGCCTACGAGTGCGAGTGGTGGCACTACACGTTGAGGGACGAGCCTCACCCCGACACCTACTTCGACTTCCCGGTCGCGTCGGGGTGAGCGGGCGGGTCACTCCCACTCGATGGTGCCGGGCGGCTTCGAGGTGATGTCGAGGGTGACCCGGTTGACCTCGGCGACCTCGTTGGTGATGCGCGTGGAGATCTTCTCGAGCAGGTCGAACGGGAGGCGCGCCCAGTCGGCGGTCATCGCGTCCTCGGAGGTGACCGGGCGGAGGACGACCGGGTGGCCGTAGGTGCGGCCGTCGCCCTGGACGCCGACCGAGCGGACGTCGGCGAGGAGCACGACGGGGAACTGCCAGATGTCGCGGTCGAGGCCGGCGGCCGTGAGCTCCTCGCGGGCGATCAGGTCCGCGGCGCGGAGGATGTCGAGGCGTTCGCGGGTGACCTCGCCGATGATCCGGATGCCGAGGCCGGGGCCGGGGAACGGCTGGCGCCAGACCATCGTCGGGGGCAGGCCGAGCTGCTCGCCGACCTGGCGCACCTCGTCCTTGAACAGGGTGCGCAGCGGTTCGACCAGCTCGAAGCGCAGGTCGTCGGGCAGGCCACCGACGTTGTGGTGGGACTTGATGTTCGAGGTGCCCGCTCCCCCGCCGGACTCGACGACGTCGGGGTAGAGCGTGCCCTGGACGAGGTACGCCGTCTCGCCGCTGTCGGCGCCCGAGAACACGCGCGCCTCGGCCGCCTCGAACGTCCGGATGAACTCCCGGCCGATGATCTTCCGCTTCTCCTCGGGGTCGTGGATGCCCTCCAGGGCGCCGAGGAACTGCTCGCCGGCGTCGACCACGTCGAGGGTGTCGAAGACGGCCTCGAAGTCGCGGCGTACCTGCTCGGTCTCGCCGGAGCGCATCATCCCGTGGTCGACGTACACGCAGGTCAGGCGGTCACCGATCGCCCGCTGCACGATCGCCGCGGCGACCGCGGAGTCGACACCGCCGGACAGGGCGCAGATCGCCCGGCCGTCCCCGATCTGCTCCCGGATGGTCTCGACCTGCTCGTCGACGATGTTGACCATCGTCCAGGTCGGCCGACAGCCGGCGATGTCGTGCAGGAAGTGCTCGAGCACCTGCTGCCCGTGCTCGGTGTGCAGCACCTCGGGATGCCACTGCACGCCGGCGACCCGGCGGTCGGTGTCCTCGAACGCCGCCACCGGGGTGACCCTGGTCGAGGCGAGCACGTCGAAGCCGGGCGGCGCGGCGATCACCGAGTCGCCGTGGGACATCCAGACCGAGTGGTCGGCGGGGAGGTCCGCGAGCAGCGTGCCCGCGTGGTCGACCTTGACCGGCGTCCGGCCGTACTCACGGGCGCCCGTCGGCGAGACCGCTCCGCCCAGACCCTGCGCCATCAGCTGGAAGCCGTAACACATCCCGAAGACGGGGACGCCCGCGGTGAAGACGCCCGTGTCGATGCCGGGGGCGCCCTCGGCGTACACCGACGACGGGCCGCCCGAGAGGATGATCGCCGCCGGCTCCCGCGCCAGCATCTCGGCCACCGGCATCGAGTGGGGGACGATCTCGGAGTAGACCCTCGCCTCACGCACCCGGCGGGCGATCAGCTGGGCGTACTGCGCACCGAAGTCGACGACGAGGACCAGATCGTGGGTGTCGTGCTCCGACATGCCACGAGCCTATCGGCGCGCTCCGGGCCACCCACCCCCGGACGCGCCAGAGCCCGGCGGTCAGGGAGCGATGCCGGGCTCTGGTGTCCGGGACCCGCATGCACGTTCCCGGACGAGAGGGCCCCACCAAGGGAGGGAGTTCGGCGGTGGGACCCGACCCCTCAACGACCGCTCACCCGGAGGGTTACGCGACAGCGAGAAAGTTTCTCGGCGTGCCACAGGGCTCAGGAGACGGCGACGATCGGCAGCCGCAGGGCCGCCGGCGCCTCCTCGGGCACGGCCGGGTGACCTGGTGCGACCGGCGAGATCCGGCGGTACGCCGTGCCGAGCGCGGGCCGCGGGTCGGCCTCGCCGCGGTTCGGCCAGAAGGCCATCGCCCGCTCGGCCTGGGCGGCGATGGTGAGCGAGGGGTTCACCCCGAGGTTCGCCGAGATCGCCGACCCGTCCGCGACGTGCAGACCCGGGTGCCCGTGGACGCGCTGGTAGGCGTCGACGACGCCGGTCTCCGGCGAGTCGCCGATCGTGCAGCCGCCGATGAAGTGCGCGGTCAGCGGCATGTTGAACGGCTCGCCGATCGAGCCGCCCGGCGTACCGCCCATGATCTCGGCCATCCGCCGCGCCGCCTGGTTGGCGACCGGGATCCAGGTCGGGTTGGGGTCGCCGTGGCCCTGCCGCGAGGTCAGCACCCGGCGCCCGAGGCGGCCCGCCTTCGTGAAGACGGTGATCGAGTTGTCGCGGCTCTGCATCACCAGCGCGATCACGGTGCGCTCCGACCAGTGGCGCATGTCGTAGAGGTCGAGCACGTGCGCCTTCTGCGCCCACAGCTCGCGCAGCCAGGTGCGCCAGCGCGGCCCGAGGTCCCCGTCGGTGAGCACGGTCTGGAGCAGCGACATGGCGTTGCTGCCCTTGCCGTACCTGACGGGCTCGATGTGCGTGTGCTCGTCGGGGTGGAACGACGACGTGATCGCAACCCCCTGGCTGTAGTCGACCCGTGCGTCCGGGGCGATGGCGCCGAGGATCGACTCGGAGTTGGTGCGGGACAGGTGTCCGAGACGGTCGGAGAGCGCGGGCAGGTGGCCCTCGTCCTTCATCCGGTGCAGGAGCCGCTGGGTGCCGAGCGCCGACGCCGCGAGGACGACCTGGTCGGCGGTGAGCACCCTGGTGGAGCCGGGCCGGTTGAGCTTGGCCTTGGTGAACCGGACGTGGACGTCGTACCCGCCACCCGACGAGGCGTCGCGCGGGACGATCCGGGTCACGGTCGTCAGCGGCAGCACCCGGGCACCACCCCGCTCGGCGAGGTGGAGGTAGTTCTTCACCAGGGTGTTCTTGGCGTTGTGTCGACAGCCGGTCATGCACTCGCCGCAGTGGCGGCACGGGTTGCGGTCGGGCCCCGCTCCACCGAAGTAGGGGTCGGCGACGGTGTCGGCGGGCTGCTCGCCCGGACCACCGAAGAACACCCCGACCGGCGTCGGGTGGAAGGTCTCACCGACGCCGAGGTCGTCGGCGACCTGCTTCATCACCTCGTCCGACGGCGTCGTGCGCGGGTACTCCGCGACGCCGAGCATCCGCTTCGCCTGGTCGAAGTACGGCGCGAGCTCGGCACGCCAGTCGGTGACGTCCTTCCACGACGGGTCGTCGTAGAACTGGTCCAGCGGCTCGTAGAGGGTGTTCGCGTAGACCAGCGAGCCGCCGCCGACGCCCGCGCCGGACAGGATCAGGCAGTCCTTCAGCGCGTCGATGCGCTGGATGCCGTAGCAGCCGATCTCGGGCCGGAAGAGGAAGCGCCGGGTGTCGAACGACGTCCGCGCGAAGTCGTCGTCCGCGAAGCGCGCGCCGGCCTCGAGCACGCCCACCCGGTAGCCCTTCTCGGTCAGCCGCAGCGCCGCGACGGAGCCGCCGAAGCCGGAGCCGACGACCAGGACGTCGTAGTCCGCCGAGCGATGCGAGCTCACGCCGTGCTCACGCCCTGCTCACGCCCTGCCGAGCTTGTTCAGCACGCGCAGGGCGGCCGTCATCGCCTTGGCGTACGTCTCGTCGGAGACGCCGAACCGCGGTGCGATCGGGCTGACCCGCTGGGTGGCCACCGACTGCGTCTCGGTGAAGCGCAGCACGCCCTCGCTGCCCTGGCGCCGTCCGAGCCCGGACGAGCGCATCCCGCCCATCGGCGCCTCGATGCTGCCGAAGGAGGCGGCGTACCCCTCGTTCACGTTGACCGTGCCGCACCTGAGCTGCCGCGCGACGGCGCGGGCACGTGGACCGTCCTGGCTGTAGACCGAGGCGTTGAGGCCGTACTCGCCGTCGTTGGCGCGGGCGATCGCGTCCGCCTCGTCGTGGAAGCGGTACGCCGCCACCACGGGCCCGAACGTCTCGTTGCCGAAGCAGGTCATCTCCGGCGTGACGCCCTCGAGGATCGTGGGCTCGTAGAAGAACGGTCCGAGGTCGGGACGGGCACGGCCGCCGGTGACCACGCGGGCACCCTTCGCCACCGCGTCGTCGACGTGGGCGGTCACGGTCTCGAGCTGGCGCCGGCTGATCAGGGACCCCATGTCGTTGCCCCACGCGAGGGTCGCGCCGAGCGTCATCGCCTCGGTGCGCGCGACGAACCTCTCCAGGAACCGGTCGTAGACCTGGTCGGCGACGAACAGCCGCTCCATGGAGACGCAGAGCTGACCGGCGTTCGAGAACGAGGCGCGCACCGCACCCTCGGCCGCCTTCTCGATGTCGGCGTCGCGGAGGACCAGGATCGGGTTCTTGCCGCCGAGCTCGAGCGAGCAGCCGATCAGCCGGTCGGCGCAGCCCCGGGCGATCTCGCGGCCGGTGGCCGTCGACCCGGTGAAGCAGACGTAGTCGGCACGGCGTACCAGCGCCGGCCCCACCTCCGGACCCGGTCCGGCGACGACCTGCCACAGGTCGCGCGGGAAGCCGGCCTCCTCGACCAGCTGCGCGGCGTACAGCCCCGACAGCATGGTCTGCGCGTCCGGCTTCGCGACGACGGCGTTGCCCGCGAGGACCGCCGCCAACCCGTCGCACAGCGCCATCGTGAACGGGTAGTTCCACGGCGAGATCACGCCGACGACACCCTTGGGCACGCGCTCGACGTCGACCCGGGTCAGCACCGGGATGATGCCGCGCACCCGCCGGGGGTCGAGGTGCTCGTGCGCCGTGCGTCCGTAGTAGCGCGCCGTCAGCGCGATGTGCATCGGCTCCTCGAAGGCGTGCTTGCGAGCCTTGCCGGACTCCAGGCAGATCAGGTCGAGGATCTCGGCCTGGCGGTCGAGCACGAGGTCGTGCAGGCGCATCAGCGCCGCGGAACGCTCGTCGAGGGACGTGCGCGCCCACCCCTCCTGGGCGCGCCGAGCACGCCGGAACGCCTCCTCCACGTCGTCCTCCGAGGACTGCGGGATGTGCGCGAGCGGCTGGTCGCCGATCGGTGACCGCACCTCCACCGTCTGCCCCGAGGTCGCGACCACACGCCGGGTGAGGTCCGCGACGTAGCCCCGGTCCAGCGCGTACGACGCGGTGGGGTCGTGCTCGGGATCGTGCGGCCCTTCGACGAGAGGTCCGGATGCGGGATGCCGGTCACTCATGTAGTGAGGGTAGGTCCGGCGTACTCCCCCGGCTACCCCGCGGTAACCAGGCTCACACGATGTCCGGCGCGCTGACGCGGGCCTCGTCGGCCTCCTGGTCGGTGAGCTTCTCCTGCGACTGGCGCTCGGCCTCGACGCGACGCAGGTAGTGGTCGACCTCGTCGTCGCGGCGGGCCCGGTCCCAGCCGAGCTCGACCGCCATCAGGTCGGCGGCCGCGGTGACGGCCACCGTGCCCCGGTCGAAGGTCTCGATCGAGATCCGGGTACGCCGGGCGAGCACGTCGTCGAGGTGCCGGGCGGCCTCGTGGGTGACGGCGTACACGACCTCGGCCGAGAGGTAGTCCTGGGTGCCGGGCAGCGGCTCGGCCAGCTCGGGCCGCGCGGCGACCAGCTCGAGCAGGTCGTCGATCAGCCCGCCGTACCGGCCGAGCAGGTGGTCGATCTGTCCCACCTCGAGCCCCGACCGCCGGCTCAACGCCACCCGCTGGTTGGTGCGGGTGAGGAAGCCGTCGGCGCCGAGCAGCGGGACGCGCTCGGTGTGCGAGGGCGCGACGTCGGGCCAGTCGCGCACGGCGAGGTCGACGGCGTCCCGCGCCATCACCCGGTACGTCGTCAGCTTGCCGCCGGCGATCAGCACCAGCCCCGGCGCCGGGCTCACGACCGTGTGCTCACGCGAGACCTTCGTCGTCGCGACCTCGCCCTCGCCGCCGGAGCCGACCCCGCGTCCCGGCTTGCCCGCGAGCAGGGGCCGCAGCCCGGCGTACACGCCCTCGACGTCGCGATGGTCCAGCGGCACCGTGAGCAGCTTGTTGACGTGCTCCAGCAGGTAGTCGATGTCGGTGCGCGAGGCGGCCGGGTGGGCCAGGTCGAGGTCCCACGCGGTGTCCGTGGTGCCGATGATCCAGTGCCGCCCCCACGGGATCACGAACAGGACCGACTTCTCGGTCCGGGTGATGAAGCCGCACTCCGAGCGGATCCGGTCGCGCGGCACGACGAGGTGGATCCCCTTGCTGGCCTCGACGTCGAGCGACAACGGCCCGTCGAGGAGCCGCTCGGAGTCGTCGGTCCAGACACCGGTCGCGTTCACGACCACGCGCGCCCGCACCTCGAGCTCCGAGCCGGACTCGAGGTCGGTGGCGCGGACGCCGACGACCCGGTCGCCCTCGCGGAGGAAGCCGGTCACCCGCGTCCGGGTCGCGACGAGCGCGCCGTGGTGTGCAGCGGTCCGGGCGATGGTGACCACGAGGCGGGCGTCGTCGACCTGGCAGTCGTAGTAGCGGACCGCCCCGGTGAGGCTGTCGGTGCGGAGGTCGGGGGCGATCCGGGCGATCTGCCTGCGGAACAGGTGCCGGTGCCGCGGCACGCCCATGTCGTACTTGCCCACCATCGCCAGCGCGTCGTACAGCGCGAGCCCGGCGCCGACGTACGGACGCTCGATGGTGCGGTGCAGCGGGTAGAGGAAGGCGACGGGACGCACCAGGTGGGGCGCGAGCCGGGTCAGCAGGAGGCCGCGTTCCTCCAGCGCCTCGCGGACCAGGCCGATGTCGAGCATCTCGAGGTAGCGCAGCCCGCCGTGCACGAGCTTGCTGGACCGGGACGACGTGCCGCTGGCCAGGTCGCGCTGCTCGAGCAGACCGACCGTCAGGCCGCGTGAGACCGCGTCGAGCGCGACCCCGGTGCCGACGATGCCTCCGCCCACGACGAGGACGTCGAGCGGCTCGTGGTCACCCGACCGAGCGCTCGTGGCGGCCAGGTCCGCCAGCGCGCCTGTTCGCGCCGCGGGCCCGAGGGCACTTGACTGGACCGCCACGAGACGATCCTCTCAACCCGCGGGAGTCCGACGACAACCGCGACGCGCAGACGGGCGTCCCAGGCAGGGCCACGGCAGAGCGACGACCACAGGACGGGGGGCTCGTGCGGACCATCACCCGGATCGCCGCGGTGTGCGTCGTCGCGACCCTCACCCTCGCGGTGTCCGTCGTCGCGCATCCCGAGAGGGCCGGTGACGACAGCGCCCGGCTGGCCGTCTCGGTCACGCCCTCGCCGTCGCTGCCGCCCCCGACCGGCTCCCCCGATCCGGCCCTCGTCCCGACCGACCCCAAGCCGCCCGCTCCGAGCCGCGAGCGGGCGGGCGAGCAGGCCGACCGGCACCGGAAGGTCACCGTGCTGATGAGCGGCGACCTGCTCTGGCACGACACGGTCTGGGAGAGCGCCCACGAGGACGCCGTACGCCGTGGCCTGCACCAGCGCTTCGACTTCGACCCGATGCTCGCGGCCATGAAGCCGCTCGTGGAGAGCGCCGACCTCGCGATCTGCCACGAGGAGGTGCCGTTCGCCACCGACGACCAGCACCTCTCCAACTACCCGGTCTTCGCCGCCCCGCCCGAGATCCCCCGGTGGATCGCGTCGATGGGCTGGGACGCCTGCACCACCGACTCGAACCACAGCATCGACCAGGGGTTCTCCGGCCTGGTCCGCACCGCCACCCTGCTGGAGAAGGCCGGCGTCCGGCACGTCGGCACCTTCCGCACCCCGGCCGAGCGCCGCAAGCCGGTCATCCTGACCACCGCCCAGGGGGTGAAGGTCGGCATCGTCGGCGGCACCTACTCGCTCAACGGCTTCTCCCTCCCGCCCGACGAGCGATGGGCGGTGTCGATGTGGGACGCCGACAACCTGATCGCGCAGGCGAAGGCCGCGAAGGCGGCGGGGGCCGACATCGTGCTCGTGCAGTACCACGGCGGCACGGAGTACTCCCGGCTCCCCAACCCGCAGCAGGTCGCGCTGGTACGCCGCCTCACGGCCAGTCCCTACGTCGACCTGGTCTTCGCCGAGCACGCGCACGTCGTGCAGCCGATCACCCGGGTGAACGGCAAGTGGGTCGTGTACGGGATGGGGAACATGGTCGCGCAGAGCGACACGGCGTACCCCCGGGCCTACGAGGGCATCAGCGTCCGGTTCACCTTCCGCGAGACGCGGCACGGCTTCCGGGTGGCCCGCGCGGCGTACATCCCGACCTGGTGGAACGCCTACTCCCCCGGTCGCCCGATCCGGGTGCGCCGGGTCGACACCGCGCTCCGCCACGACGTCGCGGACCGCGCGCGCCTGCTCGAGGCCCGGAGGATGACCCGGCTGGCGGTCAACGGCCTCAACCCGCACGGCGACACGACTCCGGGGCTTCGCCAGCGCTGAGCGAGCCGCGTGGGGTTTCATAGACCCGTGGACGAGGAGGTCGTCGCACTCTACGACGACGGGGGACGTCCCGATGGGGTCGCCCCTCGTTCCGTCATGCGCGCCCAGAACCTGCGGCACGCCGCCAGCGGCATCGTCGTCCGCGACCCGTACGGACGTGTCTACGTCCACCGGCGCACGCCCACCAAGGACCTCTACCCCGCCTACTGGGACTTCACCGCCGGCGGCGTCGTGCTCGCCGACGAGGACCCCTTCGACGGCGCGCGTCGCGAGCTGGCCGAGGAGCTCGGGGTCACCAGCGAGCTCGAGTCGCTCGGCGAGAGCGACTACGCCGACGACCACACGACGTACCACGCGTTCCGGTACGTCACGACCTGGGACGGGCCGATCACCCCGCAGCCCGAGGAGGTGGCGTACGGCGCGTGGCTGAGCATCGAGCGGCTGCTGGAGCGGATGGCCGACTCCGAGGTCTCGTTCATGCCCGACGCCCGCGCGCTCTTCGGCCACTGGTTGCACGAGCGCGCCGCCGACCACGCCGAGCCGCACGAGGGGTGGGACACCGTCTCGACCGTCGTGGAGGGCCGGTGGCTGGACCGCGTGCCGCGCTTCGCCGACGTCGAGGCCCAGCTCCGCAACGAGGTCCGGCTGATGGCACGGCTCGCGCCGTTGCTGCCCCTCGAGGTCCCCGTTCCGATCGTGCTGGACGAGTCGCCGCTGCGGGTGCGTCACCGTCTCGTCGAGGGCGAGCCGGCGACCGCGTCCGCGCTGAGCCGCGACGACGGCCGGCGCCTCGGCGAGTTCCTCCGCGCCCTGCACGACATGCCGGCCAACATCTACGTCGAGTCCGGCATCCCGGACCAGGCGGCGGCCCGCGCCGAGCTGCTGGCCACCCTCGACAAGATGCTCCACCGGGTGCTGCCGCTGATCCCCGCCGAGCACCACGAGGCGGGCAAGGCGCTGCTGCGGCGGGTCGCCCTGCGCACGCCCACCACGCTGGTGCACGGCGACCTGGGCCTGCACCACGTGCTGTCCGGTCCCGCCGGGATCGTCGGCGTGATCGACTGGAAGGACGCCCGGGTGGCCGACCCGGCGCTCGACCTGGCGTGGCCGCTCTACGGCACGCCGGAGCCGTTCGCCGAGGCCGTGGCGACGGCGTACGCCGTGAGCGACGACGAGCTCGCCCGGGCGCTGGACTGGCACCGGCTCGGGCCGTGGTACGAGGCGATGTGGGGCCAGGGTCCCGGCGGGGCCACGGCGATGAGCAAGGGTCTGGACGGGATCGTCGAGCTGCTCGACACCGAGCTGTCCGCCTGACGCCTGGGTGACATTGATCTGACGCTGTTGTGACATTGCGCGGACATCAATTTGATGTCAGAGTGCGAGCCATGGCGAACACGGGTGCTCGGGTCCGGCGCGTCCTGCGGGGCCAGGTCCTCCTGGCCCGACTGCTCTGGGAGTGCTCGCCGACCCTGACCGTGCTGGGCCTGGTCGCCGCCGTCGCCCAGGCGGTCGCGGCGGCGGGCGTGATGATCGGGTCCGGGCGCCTCGTCGAGGCCCTGGCGCACGGGCGGCTCGACACCACCTGGCTGGTCGTCACGCTGGCCGGCCTGCTCGCCCAGCCGATCTGCACCGCCGGCGATGGACATCATCGGCACCGTCGAGCAGGGCCGCGCCACCCCGCTGCTGCTGGAGCGGGTCTCGGCGCTCTGCTCGCGACCCCACGGCATCGAGCACCTCGAGGACGCCGAGATCCGGCAGTCGGTCGACGGCAGCGTCGAGGAGATCAACCAGCAGTACTTCCTCGGCGTCCAGAGCACCTGGCAGGTCCTGGGCTACCGCCTCTGGGGCCTCGCGGCCCTGGTCGTGCTGGCCTCGTGGTCGTGGTGGGTGGCCGCCCTGGTGCTGGTCACCACGCTGGCCCTCAACACGACCTGGTCGGCGTACTCCCAGCAGATCTTCGAGCAGATCTTCCGCGACCGGCGGCGCCGCCGAGCGCGGTGGTACCGCAACCTGCTGATCGAGCCCGGCAGCGCCAAGGAGGTCCGGCTGTTCGGACTCACGTCCTTCGGCATCGAGCGGTTCGTGGCCAGCTGGCGCGACGCCATCGGCGACCTGTGGGAGGGGCGGCGGCGCAAGCAGCGCCCGATCGTCGCGGCCAACATCGCGATCCTGGCGGCGTACGTCGTCGCGCTCGCCGTGCTCGGCCACGGCGCCTGGACCGGGGCGGTCAGCACGGCCACCCTGCTGGCCTCCGCCCAGGCCCTCTCCCAGATCGAGGGGCTGGGGATGCTCGGCGACATGCAGACGATGGTGGTCCGGCAGCAGACCCTGCTGCTGGACCTGCAGGACCTCTCCGAGCGGCTCCCCGAGCCCACGGCGGTGGCCGCGCCGACCCGGCCGACCGGCACCGCGAGCACGGTGGCGTTCCGCGACGTGCGCTTCGGCTACCCGGGCCGGCCGTCGCCGACGTTCGACGGCCTCAGCCTGGAGATCGACCCCGGCAGCAGCGTGGCCGTGGTGGGCGCGAACGGCGCCGGCAAGTCGACCCTGATCAAGCTGCTCTGCGGCCTCCACCGGCCCGACGCCGGCACGGTCAGCGTCGACGGCGGCGACCCGGGCGAGGACGACCACCTGCGGCGCCGGGTGGCGGTGATCTTCCAGGAGTTCGTCCGCTACCACCTCACGCTGCGGGAGAACGTCGCGATGGCGATGCTCGCCGACCACCGCGAGGAGGACGTCGACGCCGTGGTCGCGCGGGCGCTGCACGACGCCACCGGCGACCGGGTGCTGGCGCGCGTCGGCGGCTGGGACACGGTGCTGAGCGCCGAGTACGCCGGCGGAACCGATCTGTCCGGGGGCCAGTGGCAGCGGGTGGCGCTGGCCCGGGCGCTGGCCGCGATCGACGCCGGCGCGGGTGTGCTGGTGCTGGACGAGCCGACCGCCGCGCTCGACGTACGCGCGGAGGCCGAGCTGTTCGACAACTTCCTGAGGGTCACCCGCGGCCTGACCACGATCCTGGTCAGCCACCGCCTCTCCAGCGTCCGCCATGCCGACCGGATCGTCGTCCTCGACGGGGGCCGGATCGTCGAGGACGGCTCGCACGACGAGCTCGTGGCGGCCGGGAACGGCTACGCCCGGATGTTCGCCCTGCAGGCCGAGCGGTTCGCGATGGCCGGAGGAGCGGTCTCGTGAGGACGCTGCGCAACCTGTGGCTGCCGCTCGCGGCGGCCTTCCGGCTGGACCGCAAGGCGGCACTGCTGGCGTTCCTCGAGGTCCTCGGCAACATCCTCAGCAACCTCCTGCCACTGGCGTTCGGGCTGATGGTGGCCGGCGTCGCCACCCGGTCCGAGGCCACCCTGCTCGCGGGCGGAGCGCTGGCCGCGGTCGGCTTCGGCGTCGTGCCGGTGTTCACCACGATCGGGGTCGAGGCGCGCCTGCGGCTCAACGAGTCCGTGGGACACGAGTTCGACCGGCGGGTGGCCGAGCTGATGGCCGCCGTACCGACGCTCGACCACCTGGAGTCTCCGGCGTTCCGCGACCAGGCCCAGATCGTCCGCGAGCGCCAGGGGGCGCTCGGGAGCGCCTACAACAGCCTGGTCAACGCCCTCCGCAACCTGATGATGCCCCTGGTCACGCTGATCGTGGCGATCGGCGCCGACGCCCGGCTGCTGTGGCTGCTGCCGGCCTCGCTGCCGAGCCTGCTGCTCGGGCGCTGGGTGGTGCGGTGGGACCGCCAGGCCGAGGAGGAGGGCGCGGAGCCGGGCCGGCTCACCCAGCACCTCGTCGGTCTCGCCGTCGAGCCCGACCCCGCCTCGGAGCTGCGGGTGCTCGGCGCCCGCGACGTGGTGGCCGGCAAGCTGCACGCCGCCGGCGCGGACTGGCGGCGTCCGCACGTGCGGGCCGACGTCCTGAAGAACGTCGCCGCCACCGGCTGCGGGCTGCTGTACCTCGTGGCGGCCGGCGCGGTGCTCACCCTGATCGCCCGCGACGCGGCCGACTCGCGGGTCCCCGTCGGCGCGGTCGCCACGTCCGTGCTGGTGATCGGGCAGCTGCAGAACGTCGTGTCGTCGCTGCGGTTCAGCTTCCAGATGCTCGCCCAGGTGGTGCGCACCGTGGGCCGCTACCGGATGCTCGAGGACGGCGTCGCGGCGGCGCTGGCGGCCGAGGGCACCGGCACCCCGCCCGGCACCCTGCGCACCGGCATCTCGCTGCGCGGCCTGGGCTTCACCTACCCCGGCCAGGAGACGCCCTCGCTGGCCGGCGTCGACCTCGACCTCCCCGCCGGCTCCGTCGTGGCGATCGTGGGCGAGAACGGCGCCGGCAAGTCGACCCTGGTCAAGCTCCTCACCGGTCTCTACCGGCCCACCGTCGGGCAGGTCCTCGTCGACGGCGTCGACCTCGCGAGCCTGGACGGCGAGCAGTGGCGGGCGCGGTGCGCCGGCGCCTTCCAGGACCACGTGCACCTCGAGCTGATCGCACGCGAGTCGGTCACCACCGGCGACCTGCCGGCCCTCGACAGCGACGAGCGCGCGCTGCGGGCACTGGACGACGCCGCGGCGAGCGACGTCCTCGTCGCCCTGCCGGGCGGCCTCGGCACCCAGCTCGGCACCAGCTGGGACGACGGCACCGAGCTCTCGGGTGGCCAGTGGCAGCGGCTCGCGATCGCCCGCGGCATGATGCGCGGCGACCCGCTCCTGCTCGTCCTGGACGAGCCGACCTCCGCCCTCGACGCGGCCACCGAGCACGCGCTCTTCGAGGGGTACGCCGACGCCGCGCGCCGGGCGGGCCGGCACGGAGCCGTGACCGTCCTGGTGACCCACCGGTTCTCGACCGTCGCCGCGGCCGACCTCGTGGTCGTGCTCGAGGACGGACGCGTGGGCGAGGTCGGCGGGCACGCCGAGCTGATGGCGGCCGGCGGCAGCTACGCGCAGCTGTACGCGCTGCAGGCGCGCGGCTACGCCTGATCAGCCGGGAATCACCAGCCGGGACTCGTAGGCGAACACCACGGCCTGGACCCGGTCGCGCAGGCCGAGCTTGGCCAGCACGCGGGCGACGTGCGTCTTGACGGTGGCGACCGAGAGGTAGAGCTCGGCGGCGATCTCGGCGTTCGTGGCGCCGGTCGCCATCGCCCGGAGGACGGTCAGCTCCCGGTCGGTGAGGCGCTTCAGCTCGTCGGGGAGCGCGCGCGGCGCGGCCCCGTCAGGTCGGCGTCCGAGCGCCGACATCAGTCCCTCGATCGCGAGGTGGTCGAGGTGCAGCGTGAGCGGCGTGCGGTGTCCCCAGCGGTCGTCTCCGGGACCGGCCGTGGCTGCGATCGTCAATGGACTCTCCCCCCTGTGTGACCCCTGCGGTCACGGGCTGTCCCCCCGGAAGGACCCACGCAATCCGTGCAGGGTGTGCCAGATGGGCGTCCGGCACAACCCCCAGGAGGGTGCAACTTGTGGCCACGGACGCGATAGGGCCGGAATTCCCGAACTTCCCGGGTACTTCGAACGGGGTCGTCAGGAGACGACGACCTCGATCCGCTGGAACTCCTTGAGCTCGGTGTAGCCCGTCGTCGCCATCGCGCGACGAAGGGCGCCGATCAGGTTCATGGTGCCGTCGGCGACGCGGGACGGGCCGAACAGGATCTCCGCCAGCGTGCCGACCGAGCCGATCTCGACGCGCTCACCACGCGGCAGCTCGGCATGGTGCGCCTCGGCGCCCCAGTGGAAGCCGCGCCCCGGAGCGTCGCTGGCCCTCGCGAACGGCGAGCCGATCATCACCGCGTCGGCCCCGCAGGCGATGGCCTTGGCGATGTCGCCGCTGCGCCCGATCGAGCCGTCGGCGATGACGTGCACGTAGCGGCCGCCGGACTCGTCCATGTAGTCGCGTCGCGCACCCGCGACGTCGGCCACGGCGCTGGCCATCGGCACCGAGACGCCGAGCACGGTGCGGGTGGTGTGCGCCGCCCCTCCACCGAAGCCGACGAGCACCCCGGCCGCGCCGGTCCGCATCAGGTGCAGGGCCGCCTGGTACGTCGCGCACCCGCCGACGATCACCGGGACGTCGAGCTCGTAGATGAACTCCTTGAGGTTGAGCGGCTCGGCCTGCCCGCTGACGTGCTCGGCACTCACGGTGGTGCCACGGATGACGAACATGTCCACGCCCGCGTCCACGACGGCCTTGGCGAACTCCTTGGTGCGCTGCGGGCTGAGCGACCCGGCGACGGTCACTCCCGACTCGCGCATCTGCTGGAGCCGCGCGGTGACCAGCTCGGCCTTGACCGGCTCGGCGTACATCTCCTGCATCCGGCGGACGGCGGTGCGCTGGTCGAGGCCGGCGATCTCGACCAGCACGTCGGTGGGGTCGTCGTACCGGGTCCAGAGCCCCTCGAGGTTGAGCACACCGAGGCCACCGTGGCGGCCGAGGGCGATCGCGGTCTCCGGCGACATCACGGAGTCCATCGGCGCGGCGACGATCGGGAGCTCGAACCGGTAGGCGTCGATCTGCCAGGCGGTGCTGACCTCCTCGGGGTCGCGGGTCCGGCGGCTGGGGACGATCGCGATGTCGTCGAAGGAGTACGCCCGGCGCCCGCGCTTGGCCCGCCCGATATCGATCTCCGTCACGGCGGCAGCCTATCGGCGCGGGACCAACGTCCCGACGTGCCGCCGGGAAGGTAAAAGTCTCCGGTTCTGCCAACGGCTCCGGACCGCCTCGGCGACCCTGGAGACACCACACGCGATCGGAGCTCGAATGCCGTCCCCATCTCAGGGACGGCGAGTCCGTCGGGGCGTCGGGTGGGTGCTCTCGGTTGCCACCATGCTGTCCTTCGTCGGCCTCGCCATGCCTGCGCACGCCACCGGTGACGACTACCCCTACCGGGGTCTCGGCCAGTGCCCGCTGGTCCCGCTGCCGCCTCATCACCCCGGCACGCAGTCGCCCGGCGGACCGGGCAAGCCCGGCGGTCCCGCCCGACCCGGCGGACCGGTCCACCCGGGCACCGTCGCGCACCCGGGAGGGCCGAAGAAGCCCGGGACACCCGGCACCCAGCAGAAGCCTCCGCCGCGCGTGTGCGCCAAGCACATCTGGTACTACAACGGCAGCTACGGCGACCCGTGGGGCTTCGCCCTGCGCAACTGCACGAGCTTCGTGGCGTGGCGCCTGCGGATGAGCAACGGCATGGACGACTTCGAGAACCACTTCGGCGGCGTCCACTGGGGCAACGCCGAGCACTGGGACGAGGCCGCCTCCGAGCTCGGCTACCTCGTCGACGACGTGCCGGCCGTCGGCGCCGTCGCCCAGACCGACGACGGGCGTGTCGGCCACGTCGCCTGGGTATCGGCCGTGGGCGACGGCACGGTGACCGTCGAGGAGTACAACATGGAGGTCGCCGGCGGGTACGACGTCCGCACGGTGCCGACGTCCTCCTTCCGTTACCTGCACCTCGCCGACGTCGCCCCCGCGCCGTACCTCGGCTCCGCTCGGGCGGCCGTGGCCACGACGGACGCCCATGGCGGTACCTGGTCGGTCCGCACCACCGACGCCGGCGACCTGCTGGTCCACCGTCCGTCGGGTCACACTGCACGCATCGGTGGTCGTGGCACGTGGTCGGCGAACGCCGCGCCGGCCGTCGCGACCGACGCGAAGGGACGCATCTGGGTGGCCGCGGTCAGCACCGACGGTCGCGTGCTCGCCGCGCGGACCTCGCCGGGCTCGGTGGTCTTCTCCCACCCACGCCGCCTGCTCGCCGGGTCCACGACCTCGTCGCCCGCCCTGGTGGTCGACGGTCAGGGTCGGGTCCGGGTCCTGGCGGTCAGTGGGGCAGGGACCCTCGTCGAGCGGCACACCTCGGGCGCCGGGTGGAGCCACCCGCAGCGGATGGGGAAGCCCGGGTCCTGGACGACGCACGCCGCCCCGTCGGCCGTCGCCGACCGGCTCGGCGCGACCTGGGTCGCCGCCGTCACCCGTCACGGCGCCGTCCTCAGCCAGCGCACCACGCGCGGCGGCCGGCACTGGACGGGCATGCACCCCGTCGACCACGAGTCCTGGTCGAGCACGTCGACGCCGGCCCTGGCCGCGGCGCCGGACGGCCGCGTGTGGATCGCGACCGTCGGCAGCCACGGTGCCCTCGTCGTCCGGCACACAGGATCCGCCTCGAACCGCTGGCAGCGGCCCGACGTGATGCCCGGTGCGTGGTCGACGTACGCCTCACCGGCGCTGGCCGTCGACCGCAGCGGGCGCGTCTGGCTGGCCACGGTGACGTCCCACGGTGACCTCGCGGTCAGCTCGCGGGGGGCCGGCAAGCGGCACTGGCAGGCCTCGCGCGGGCTGCCGGAGGTCCCCTCGTCGGAGACCGGCAGCCCCTCCCTGACCAGCTCGATGAACGGCGTCCTGGTCGGCGTCACCGGCCGGCACGACCGCGTTCTCTGGCGCCGTCCGGTCGGACCGGTCGAGGTGCTGCCCGTGGCCCACGGGCCGCACGGAGGTGGCTTCTCGGTCAGCCCGTTCCTGTGACCGAGAGCTCGTCCCCGCACGTGACGCGGCCCGGCTCGGCGACGTCGAGGTAGACACCCAGGCACATCTCGCGGGCGTCGGTCAGGGCCTTGAGCCAGCGACCGTCGCGCGGCAGACCCTCCTGGGCGATGTCGATCATCCGGCAGCGCTCGATCCGCTCCACGGCGACCAGCCGGACGCCGCCGAGGGTGAGGCCGGACCAGGTCTCCTCGACGAAGGGCTCGCCGGTCTCCACCACGAGGTTGGGCCGGATGCGCCGGCGGTCGGCGTCGACGCCGAGCCGCGCGCGGCACCACTCGAGCGAGGCCGTGCCGACCAGGGAGACCTGGCCGGCGTCGAAGTAGGGGGTCGTCGTCTCCGCGAGCACCCGCACCGGGTCGCCCATCGCCTCGCTCAGGGCGCGGTCGAGGTCGTCGTCCGGCACCGGCCACTCGCCGCCGCGACCGCTCACCCGGACTCCGCCGGGGGTGGTGCGCGCGGCGAACTCGAAGACCTCGTCGCGCCGACGGAAGCGTCTCGAGTGCTTGCCGGTCGCGAGCTTCCCGTCGCCGTCCACCACGGCGTACGCGCGGTCACCCACGAGGCCGCGCGCGTCCACGTCGGCGTGCTCGAGTGACTCGCCGCCCATCGCCTTGACCGGGTAGCGGCGGATCTCCTGGAGCCTCGGCGCTGGCATGCGCACCAGTGTCGCGCACACTGGTCCCGTGATCTCGCGTCAGCTCGCCACCGACCTGCGCGACGCCGGGCTCGTCTGGAGTCCGCTCAAGGGCGACTGGTTCGTGATCCCCGACCACGGTCTCGACGAGCTCGAGTTCGTGATCAGCGACATGGTCATCGAGACGCGGCGGATGGCCTTCGACCGGCAGCTGCTCGCGTTCAACGGCACCACCGAGTGGGCCATGGACACGCTCGCCGCCTCGGAGGCGCTGTGGCTGCCCCGGGAGGACCAGCTGCGCGACGTGCTGGGTGAGGCCTTCATGGGCCTGGAGTACATCGCCGGCGAGACGCCCGGGTACGCCGTGTCGATGCTGATCGGCGACACCGAGCAGCGGTTCGTCGACGTGGACGTGGCGTCGGCGTACGCCCGGGCCGCGCTGGCGCTGCTCGGCTCGACCGCCTAGCGACCCGTGTAGTTGGGCGCCTCGACGGTCATCTGCACGTCGTGCGGGTGGGACTCGGCGAGCGAGGCCTGGGTGATCCGCACGAACCTGCCCTTCTCCTTCAGCTCGGGGATCGTCCGGGCGCCGACGTAGAACATCGACTGGTTGAGGCCGCCGAGCAGCTGGTGGGCGACCGCCGACAGCGGTCCCCGGTAGGCGACCTGCCCCTCGATGCCCTCCGGGACGATCTTGTCGTCGCTGGCGACCTCCGCCTGGAAGTAGCGGTCCTTGGAGTAGGACTTCTTGCCGCGGCTCGACATCGCGGCGAGCGAGCCCATGCCGCGGTAGGACTTGTACTGCTTGCCGTTGACGAAGACCAGCTCACCGGGCGACTCCTCGCAGCCGGCCAGCAGCGAGCCCACCATCACCGAGTCGGCGCCCGCCACGAGGGCCTTGGCGATCTCCCCGGAGTACTTGATGCCGCCGTCGGCGATCACCGGGACGCCCGCGGGGCCGCACGCCAGCGCCGCCTCGTGGACCGCGGAGACCTGGGGCACGCCGACGCCGGTGACGACGCGCGTCGTGCAGATCGCTCCCGGGCCGACGCCCACCTTCACCGCGTCGGCGCCCGCGTCGACGAACGCCTGGGCACCGTCGCGCGTGGCGACGTTGCCGCCGATCACCTGGACGTGCTTCGTCGCCGGGTCGGACTTCAGCCGGTGCACCATCTCGAGCAGCATCGCGACGTGACCGTGGGCGGTGTCCGCGACGAGGACGTCGGCACCGGCCTCGACCAGCGTCGTGGCGCGCTGCCAGGCGTCGCCGAAGTAGCCGATCGCGGCACCCACGAGCAGCCGCCCGTGACCGTCGTACGACGCGTCGGGGAACTGCTCGCCCTTCACGAAGTCCTTGACCGTGATCAGGCCGCCGAGATGACCGGCGTCGTCGACGAGCGGGAGCCGCTCGCGCTTGTGCTGGCGCAGCAGGCGGGTCGCCTCGTCGCGGGTGATCCCGACCGGCCCGGTGACCAGCGGCATCGGCGTCATCACCTCGTCGACCTTCGTGGCCGCCCACTCGGCGACCGGCGTGAAGCGGAGGTCGCGGTTGGTGATGATGCCGAGCAGCCGGTTGTCGGTGTCGACGACGGGCAGGCCGGAGACGCGGTACTCACCGCAGATGCGGTCGAGGTCCTCCAGCGTGCGGTCGGGCCCGATCGTGACCGGGTTGGAGATGATGCCGGTCTGGGTGCGCTTGACCAGGTCGACCTGGTAGGCCTGGTCCTCGATCGACAGGTTGCGATGGAGCACGCCGATGCCGCCCTCGCGGGCCATCGCGATCGCCATCCGGCTCTCGGTGACGGTGTCCATGGCGGCGCTCACCAGCGGCGCCTTGAGCTCGATCTCGCGGGTCAGCCGGGTCGTGGTGTCGATGTCGCTCGGGGCGAGGTCGGAGTAGCCCGGGAGCAGGAGGACGTCGTCGTAGGTGAGCCCCATCGGGGCGAACTTCTCGGGCAGGACCGGGCTGTCGGGCAACGACTCGCTCTCCACTCCCTCAGCCTACCGGCGGCCCCCCTCGCCAGCTGACCCGGCGATTGCGACACGCAGAGACGCAGCGACCCGGCGATTCCGTTGCGGGAATCGCCGGGTCGACGTGCTCGAGCGTGCCGCGAACGCCAGGTCAGCGCCGAGCGGCGTCACACCAACGCCGGGTCGACGTGCTCAGTGGCCGTGACCGTGGCCGTGACCGGCCGCGGCGGGCTCCTCGTCCTCGGGCTTGTCGACGACCAGGGTCTCGGTCGTCAGCAGCATGCCGGCGATCGAGGTGGCGTTGACCAGCGCGGAGCGGGTGACCTTGACCGGGTCGAGGACGCCCTGGGCGACCAGGTCGCCGTACTCCTGGGTGGCGGCGTTGTAGCCCTCCCCCACCTTGCCCTCGCGGACCTTGCTGACGATGACGTAGCCGTTCTCGCCGCCGTTCTCGGCGATCCAGCGCAGCGGCTCGTCGGCCGCGCGCCGGACGATGCGGACGCCGGCCGCCTCGTCACCGGTGAGGCCGAGGTCGCCGTCGAGCACGGACACCGCGTGGATCAGGGCCGAGCCGCCGCCGGGGACGATGCCCTCCTCGATCGCGGCGCGCGTCGCGGAGACGGCGTCCTCGATGCGGTGCTTCTTCTCCTTCAGCTCCACCTCGGTCGCGGCACCGACCTTGATCACGCACACGCCGCCGGCGAGCTTGGCGAGGCGCTCCTGGAGCTTCTCGCGGTCCCAGTCGGAGTCGGTGTTCTCGATCTCGGCCTTGATCTGGTTGATCCGGCCCTCGACCTCGGACGCGTCACCGCCGCCCTCGATGATGGTGGTGTTGTCCTTGGTGATCACGACGCGGCGGGCGGTGCCGAGCACGTCGAGGCCGATCTGGTCGAGCTTGAGGCCGACCTCGGGGGCCACGACCTGGCCACCGGTCAGGGTCGCGATGTCCTGCATCATCGCCTTGCGGCGGTCGCCGAACGCCGGGCTCTTCACCGCGACGGCGTTGAAGGTGCCGCGGATCTTGTTGACGACCAGCGTCGACAGCGCCTCGCCCTCGACGTCCTCGGCCAGCACGAACAGCGGCTTGCCCGCGGCGATGACCTTCTCCAGCAGCGGGAGCAGGTCGGCGATCGCGGAGATCTTGCCCTGGTGCAGCAGGATGTAGGGGTCGTCGAGGACGGCCTCCATCCGCTCCGGGTCGGTCACGAAGTACGCCGAGATGTAGCCCTTGTCGAACTGCATGCCCTCGGTGAACTCCAGCTCGGTGCCCATGGTGTTGGACTCCTCGACCGTGATCACGCCGTCCTTGCCGACCTTGTCGAAGGACTCGGCGATCAGCTCGCCGATGTGGGCGTCGCGGCTCGAGATCGTCGCCACCGACGCCATGTCCTCCTTGGAGTCCACCTCGCGGGCCGCGTCGCGCAGCGCGTCGCCGACGGCCTCGGAGGCGGCGTCCATGCCGCGCTTGAGCCCCATCGGGTTGGAGCCGGCGGCGACCGCACGCAGACCCTCGTGGACCATCGCCTGGGCCAGGACCGTGGCGGTCGTGGTGCCGTCACCGGCGATGTCGTTGGTCTTGGTGGCGACCTCCTTGGTCAGCTGCGCACCGAGGTTCTCGAACGGGTCGTCGAGCTCCACCTCGCGGGCGACCGTGACGCCGTCGTTGGTGATCGTGGGGGCGCCCCACTTCTTGTCGAGGACGACGTACCGGCCCTTGGGGCCGAGCGTCACCTTGACCGCGTTCGCGAGCGCGTCCACGCCACGCTCCAGGGAGCGCCGCGCGCTCTCGTCGAACTCCAGGATCTTGGGCATGAGGACTCCTCAGAAGAGTGAGGGTCGTCCGCCTGACGTGTCGCTGGAGCAGCACGTCAGGCGGACGACCCGGAGAGAAAGGTTCAGGACACCACTGCCAGCACGTCGCGTGCCGAGAGGATGAGGTAGTCGTCGCCGCCGTACTTCACCTCGGTGCCGCCGTACTTGCTGTAGATGACCTTGTCGCCCACCGCGACGTCGAGCGGGACGCGGTTGCCGTTGTCGTCGACGCGACCGGGACCGATCGCCAGGACCTCGCCCTCCTGGGGCTTCTCCTTGGCGGTGTCCGGGATGACCAGACCGGAGGCCGTGGTCTCCTCCGCCTCGAGCGGCTTGACGACGATCCGGTCCTCGAGAGGCTTGATGTTGACCGACACTTCTGATCAACCCCTACTTTCCACTGGTTCGGACTCACAGGGTGAGTCGGTTCTGGGGAGCCGGGCTCCCGACGTCGGTGCCTGCTTCGACGTACGCCGTCGCGGGGGTCGTCCGTCGGGGCAAGCGTTGGCAGACTCCTGCGGAGAGTGCCAACGCCGAAACTAGCACTCACCGCCAACGAGTGCCAACGGGGCCTCCGGGCGGCGTAGGTTTCTCCCATGCCACGTCCGACGAGCACCGTCCTGTCTTCGCTCGCCGCAGCGCTCGCCGACGGGTCCGTCGAGGTCGTCGACCTGACCGCGCCCCTGAGCTCCGGCACCCCGGTGATCCAGCTGCCGCCCGAGTTCGGCCAGACCGCGCGGTTCGAGCTCGAGGAGATCAGCCGGTACGACGACCGCGGGCCGGCGTGGTACTGGAACAACTTCCGCAGCGGCGAGCACACCGGCACCCACTTCGACGCCCCCAACCACTGGGTCACCGGGCAGGGCGGCCTCGACGTCGCGAGCGTCCCGGTCGGTCACCTGATCCGGCCGGCCGTGGTGCTGGACTTCAGCGAGCAGTGCGCCGAGAACCCCGACTTCCTGCTCGAGGTCGACGACATCAGCGCCTGGGAGCAGGAGCACGGCCCCCTGCCCGACGGCGGCTGGCTGCTCTACCGCACCGGCTGGGACGCGCGGTCCGACAGCCAGGAGCGCTTCACCAACGCCGACGAGACCGGCCCGCACACCCCGGGCATGAGCCCCGCGTGCGCGCAGTGGGTCGCGCAGGAGTCGCCGGTCATCGGCGTGGGGGTCGAGACCGTCGGCACCGACGCCGGCGCCGCGCACTCGTTCGACCCGGCGTTCCCGTGCCACTCCTTCCTGATGGGCAGCGGCAAGTACGGCCTCACCCAGCTGCAGAACCTCGCGGCGTTGCCGCCCACGGGCGCGGTCCTCGTCGCCGGGCCGCTCCCGATCGTCACCGGGTCGGGCGCACCGGCGCGGGCGGTGGCGCTGGTCGAGCGCTGAGCGAGCCTCGATGAGCACGGTCGCGGAGGCGGTGGGTCGGGCGCTGGCGGACGCCGGGGTCGACCACGTCTTCGGTGTCGTCGGGTCGGGCAACTTCCACGTCACCAACGCGATGGTGGCGGCGGGCGCACGGTTCGTCGCCGCGCGGCACGAGGGCGGAGCGGCGACCATGGCCGACGCCTTCGCGCGGACCACCGACCGACCCGCAGCCGTCACCGTGCACCAGGGCCCCGGGCTCACCAACGCGATGACCGGCATCACCGAGGCCGCCAAGAGCCGGACGCCGGTGATCGTGGTCGCGGCCGAGGCCATCGAGCCGCGGTCGAACTTCTTCGTCGACCAGGAGGCCCTGGCCCGGGCCGTGGGTGCCGTGCCGATCCGGGTGGACGACCCCGACACCGCGGTCGCCGTCGCCCACGACGCCGTCCGGACGGCGGTCGACGGGCGACGTACCGTCCTGCTCAACCTCCCCCTGGCCGTCCAGGCGATGACGGTGCCGGACCCCGACCCCGCCGCGGGGTCCGTCGGCGTCACGCACGACCCCGTGCCGCCGGCCGAGGCCGACGTCGAGCGGCTCGCCGAAGCGGTACGACGGGCCGAACGGCCGGTCTTCGTGGCGGGGCGAGGGGCTCGGAGTGCGGGGCCGGCCGTCGCGGTCGCGGCCGAGCACTCGGGGGCGCTGCTCGCGGAGTCGGCCGTGGCGAAGGGGCTCTTCGCCGGCCACCCCTGGTCGCTCGGAGTCTCCGGCGGCTTCGCGTCACCCGGCGCCGCCGAGCTCATCTCCGGGGCGGACCTGATCGTGGGGTGGGGCTGTGCGCTGAACATGTGGACGATGCGGCACGGGACGCTGATCGCGCCCGGTGCCGCCGTCGTCCAGGTCGACGACACGCCGGAGGCACTCGGGGCTCATCGCGAGCTGACGTTCGGCGTCCACGGCGACGTCGGTCTCACCGCCGCCGCGCTGACCGAGCGCCTCGACGAGGCGCGCGCGGGCTACCGGACCGACGGCGTACGCCGTCGCCTCGACGCCGGGATCGGCTGGGCCGCCGAGCCGTACGACGACCTCACCGGGGGCGGCAGGATCGACCCGCGCACCCTCAGCCGCGACCTCGACGTCCTCCTGCCGGAGGACCGGGTCGTCGCGGTCGACTCGGGCAACTTCATGGGCTACCCCGCGGCGTACCTCGGCGTCCGCGACCACCACTCCTTCTGCTTCACCCAGGCGTTCCAGTCGATCGGGCTCGGGCTCGCGACGGCGATCGGCGCGGCGGTGGCGAGCCCGGGACGACTGACCGTCGCCGCCCTCGGCGACGGCGGCGCGCTGATGTCGGCCGCGGAGCTCGAGACCGTCGTCCGGCTCGGCCTCGACCTGCTCGTCGTGGTGTACGACGACCACGCCTACGGCGCCGAGGTGCACCACTTCGGGCCGGACGGCGCACCGCTCGACACCGTCGTCTTCCCCGACACCGACATCGCGGCGATCGGCCGCGGGTTCGGTCTCGACGCCGTCACCGTCCGGAGCCGCGCGGATCTCGATGACGTGCGCGCCTGGCTGGACGCCGGCCGGCCGCGACCGATGCTGGTCGACGCGAAGGTCGCCGACCAGCATCCGTCGTGGTGGCTGGAGGAGGCGTTCCGCGGGCACTGAGAGGATCCCCTCGTGGAGCTCGAGACGTTCCGGTGGCTGCTGACCGACGACGGTCAGGCGCTGCTCGCGGCCGCGACGGCCGCCGAGGGCACGCCGCTCCAGGTGCAGAAGCGGCTGCGCGAGGCCTCGCACGGCTCGGCCGACGAACGCGCCGAGCACGTGGCCGCGGCACTGGGCCAGGTCGAGCTCCGGCGCCGGGCCGAGCCGAAGCTGGGCGCCGACGCCGCGCGGATGTACTTCACCCGCGACGGGCTCGAGCAGGCCACGCGCACGTCGGTCGCCCGCCACCGCGCCTCGCGGCTCGCGATGGTCGGGCCGAGCGTCGTGGACCTGACCTGTGGGATCGGCGGCGACCTGGTGGCCTTCGCCCGGGCCGGGCTCACCTCCGCCGGGCTCGACCTCGACCCCCTGCGCGTCGAGATCGCGCGAGCGAACCTCGCCGCGCTCGGCCTCGGCGGCGCGGTCGAGGTCGGCGACGCGACCCGGCTCGACGTGTCGCCGTTCGGTGCGGCGTACGCCGATCCCGCGCGCCGCACGGCCCGGGGCCGGACGTTCCACGTCGACGACTGGGCGCCGGCCTGGACCTTCGTCGAGTCGCTCCTCACCCACCGCGCGTGCGTGAAGGTCGCCCCCGGCATCCCCCACTCGTTGGTCCCCGACGGTGTCGAGGCCGAGTGGGTCAGCGACGGCGGCGACGTGAAGGAGGCGGTGCTCTGGTCACCGGCGCTCGCCACCGTCGTACGTCGCGCCACCGTGATCGGCCGCGGCGGCCTGGCCACCCTGACCGACGAGGACGACACCGACGTGGCGGTGGGCCCGGTCGGGGCGTTCCTGTACGAGCCCGACGGCGCGGTGATCCGGGCCGGCCTGGTCACCGCCGTCGCCGCGGGGGTGCAGGGACACCTGGTCGACCGGAAGATCGCCTACGTCACCGGCCACGCGGCGTTCCACACGCCGTTCGCCCGGAGCTACCGGGTCGTCGAGGAGCTGCCCTACCGCGAGAAGCAGCTCCGCGCCGCGCTCCGGGAGCGCAACGTCGGCACGCTGACGATCAAGAAGCGCGGTGTCGACGTGGCACCCGAGCAGCTCCGCCAGCGGCTCTCCCTCCACGGGGACGAGGCCGCGACGATCGTGCTCACCCGGGTCGCCGGCGAGGGCACCGCGCTCCTGGTCGAGCCGATCTGAGTCAGACCTCGAGCCACGCCAGGACGGCGAGCACCCTCCGGTTGTCGTCGGGGGCCACCGGCAGGTCCAGCTTGGTGAAGATGTTGTTCACGTGCTTGCCGACGGCCTTCTCGGTGACGACCAGCGCCGCGGCGATGGCGGCGTTCGACCGGCCCTCGGCCATCAGGCCGAGCACGTCGCGCTCGCGGGCGGTCAGCCGCTCGACCGGTGCCTGCCGGGCCATCACCGCCGAGACGACCTGTGGGTCGAGGACGGTGCCGCCGGCCGCCACGCGTCCGAGCGCGTCGACGAACTCGCCGACGTCCCCCACCCGGTCCTTGAGCAGGTAGCCGATGCCGCCCTCACCACTGGCGAGGAGCTCGCGGGCGTAGATGCGCTCGACGTACTGCGAGAGCACCATCACCGGGAAGCCCGGCCGCTCCGAGCGCACCGACACGGCCGCCTTCAGGCCTTCGTCGGTGTGCGTCGGCGGCAGGCGTACGTCGAGGACGGCGGCCTCGGCGGCCGGGTCGGTCAGCGCCGAGGCCAGGTCGTCCGCGTGCTCGACCGCCGCGAGGATCTCGTGGTCGTGCGCCTCGAGGATCCGGGTCAGGCCGTCCCGGAGGAGGGCGTGGTCCTCGGCGAGGACGAGTCGCACGGCACCTCCAGCGTGACCAGGGTCGGCCCGCCCTTCGGGCTCGACACCCTCATCGTGCCGTCGAACGCCGCGAGCCGTCGCGCGACCCCCCGCATCCCGCTGCCCGACGCCGGGTCCGCCCCACCGCGGCCGTCGTCGCCGACCACGATCGTCAGCGAGCCGGGCGCGGGGGTCAGCTCCACCCACGCCCGGGTCGCCTCCGCGTGCTTGGCGATGTTGGCCAGGCACTCGGCGACCGTGAAGTACGCCGCGGACTCCACGGGCGCGGGCAGCCCCTCCGGCGTCTCGCCGGTCACCTCGACCGGCACCGCCAGGTCGAGGGCCAGCGACTCGATCGCGGCCTTCAGGCCGCGGTCGGCGAGGACCGGCGGATGGATGCCGTGCACGACGTCGCGCAGGTCGCCGAGGGCTGCGCTGCTGGTCTGGCGCGCCTCGGCCAGCATCTTCCGGGCCTCCGCCGGGTCGCGCTCGACCAGCTCGGCGGCCATGCCCAGGGTCATGCCCAGCCCGGCCAGGCGCGCCTGGGCACCGTCGTGGAGGTCGCGCTCGATCCGGCGGAGCTCGGCGGCCGCATGGTCGAGGGACTGGTTGCGCGTCTCGGTCAGGACCTCGACCCGGTGCTCCAGACGCTCGGTGATGCCGATCGACAGCAGCCACTGGTCGGCGCGGCTGCGGAAGTACATGATCGGCCCGACGCCGAACCACCAGGCGACGCCGGTGACGACCGGCAGGAACAGGATCAGCACGACCAGCGACGCGGTCAGGGCCAGCGGGAGGGCCGCGAGCAGCCAGCCCAGGTCACGCCACGTCATCGGGTCGGTGGCGGCGATGCGCAGCTTCTGGACGCCCGTGGTCCCCTCGGTCGGCAGGTACGACGCGGGCACGGGCACCCCGAGCACGGTCGCCGCCATCCGCCGGTGCACGCCGACCAGGGCCCGGGTCAGCGGCAGGAGCACGAGGAGCAGCGGGATCCCGACCGCTGCGACCGAGAGCACCAGCGCGACGACGTCGAGGACGAACAGCACGAGTGCGGGGACCCCGAGCAGGAGCTGGAGGGCGGCGTACCCCGTCATCCGGAAGCGTCCCGCGTGCGTCATGCCTCAAGTCTGACCGATCGGGAGGCTGCGGACAGTGGGCCTAGGCCTACCCCCGATCCGGGTCCTGCCACTCCTGATCCGGGCGTCGGATTTCTCGACGCTGGACGAGTCCAGAAAAACCTTCGACCCGAGGAGAAGACCCGCCATGTCACCTCACCTCCACCGTCCCAGCTTCGTCGCCCGGGTGCCGCTCCGCGCCGCCCGCTGGAGCGCGTCCCATCCGTGGCGTGCGATCGGCGCGTGGTTCGCGTTCGTCGCGGTCGCGGTCGCGCTCGCGGCGTTGATCCCGACCAAGCAGACCACCGACGCCGACTACCGGCTCGGCGAGTCCGGCCGAGCCGACGCCATGGCTGCCGCCGGACACTTCGCCGACGACCAGGTCGAGAGCATCCTCATCCAGTCCCGCGACGGCGGTACGCCGGCGCCGGACGACGTCGCGACGATCGGTCAGCAGCTGAGGTCCGAGCTCGCCGGCGTCCACGGCGTGACCCAGGTGGCCGACCCGCAGTGGAACGCCGGCCGCACCGCCGCCCTGGTCGACGTGCACGTGCGGAGCTCGGTCGACGACGCGAGCCAGATCCAGGCCCGCACCGCCGCGATCGCGCGGGCGCACGCCGAGCTCCGCGTACGAGAGGCCGGCGACGTCTCCGTCGACACGGCCATCAACGACCGCGTCGCCGACGACCTGCACTCCGCCGAAGGCATCAGCCTGCCCATCACGCTCCTGTTGATGCTGCTGGCGTTCGGCGCGCTGATCGCCGCCGGCGTCCCGGTGCTCCTGGCGATCACGTCGGTCGCGGCCACCATGGGCATCGCCGCGCCGCTGTCGCACCTGATCCACGCCGAGCCGACCGTGAACAGCCTGATCGTGCTGATCGGCATGGCGGTGGGTGTCGACTACTCGCTGTTCTACCTCAAGCGGGAGCGCGAGGAACGTGCCAAGGGACACTCCACCCGCGACGCCGTCGAGATCGCCGCGGCGACGTCGGGGCACTCGATCCTGGTCTCCGGAGCCGCCGTCATCGCCTCGATGGCCGGACTCTTCATCGCCGGGAGCGCGACCTTCGCGTCGCTCGCGTCGGGGTCGATCGTCGTCGTGGCGGTCGCCGTGATCGGCTCGGTCACCGTGCTGCCGGCCCTGCTGGTCAAGCTCGGACGCTGGGTGGACCGTCCGCGACTGCCCCTGCTCTGGCGGGTCAACCGTCGCATCGGGCAGGGCGGCCTCAGCCGGCACATCCTGGCCCCCGTCGTACGCCGTCCGGTGGCGGCGCTGGTCGTCTCGCTGATCGCGCTGGTCGCCCTGGCGGCCCCCGCCCTGGGCATGAAGATCCACGACGCCAACCTCGACACCCTGCCCGACTCGATCCCGCAGGTGAAGACGCTGCACACGATCACCGACGAGTTCCCGACCGAGGGAGCGACCGCCACCGTCGTCGTGCACGGCACGGCTGCCCAGCACGACCAGGTCGTGCGAGCCATGCAGCAGCTGGAGACGTCGACGGCGTCGACCCCGTGGTTCGACCCGGCCGGTGCGCACGCGATCGAGACGGCACCCGACGGCGAGACCGTGCGCCTGACCCTGCCGATCCCCTACTCGGGATCGGACGACCGCGCCGGGGAGGCCGTGCAGCTGCTGCGCGACCGGTTCGTGCCGACCGCGTTCGGTGGGATGCACGTGGAGCACGCGGTGGGCGGCGACGTCGCCGAGTCGCTCGACTTCGCGTCCCAGCAGTCCGACCGGCTGCCGTTCGTGATCGGGTTCGTGCTGCTGCTCACGCTGGTGATGATGACGCTGGCCTTCCGCAGCCTCGTCGTCGCAGCCCTGTCGTCGGCGCTGAACCTGCTGTCGGTCGGAGTCTCCTTCGGGATCCTGACGCTGGTCTTCCAGGACGGCTGGTTCTCGGGGCCGCTGGGCTTCACCAGTCCCGGGTTCGTCATCGACTGGCTGCCGCTGTTCGTGATGGTGATCCTGGTCGGGCTGTCGATGGACTACAACGTGTTCGTCCTGGCCCGCATCCGTGAGCACGCCGTCCGCGGCCTGCCGCCCCGGCTCGCGGTCGAGCGCGGCATCACCGACACGGCCGGCGTCATCACCAGTGCCGCCGCGGTGATGGTCTCGGTGTTCTCCATCTTCATCACGCTGAGCATGCTGGAGATGAAGATGATGGGCGTCGCCCTGGCGGGGTCGATCCTCATCGACGCCACCCTGATCCGGCTCGTGATCCTGCCCGCGGCGCTGGTGCTGCTCGGCCGCAAGGCCTGGTGGCCGGGCCGGATCGACCGCCCGCACGGCCAGGTCGTCGGCGCCGACCCGGTGCCCGAGGCCGACCCGGTCAGCGTGGGCTGACCCGGGTCACGGACGGGGGTACGCCGGCCGGCGGGCGCCGGCGTACCCCACGAGGGGTTTCGAGACGGTCGCAGAGCGACCTCCTCAACCACCGGCCCGGGGTCGCTGGCACGATCGGGCGGTGACCCCGGACGATCAGCGCGGCCGATGGGTCGCGCTGATCGTCTGCTGCAGCGCCCTCTTCATGACCCTCCTCGACGTGAGCGTCACCAACGTGGCGCTCCCGTCGATCGCGCACGACACGGGCGCAGGCCCCTCCGAGCTGCAGTGGATCGTCTCCGGCTACACGCTGGCCTTCGGCCTGGTGCCGGTGCTCGGGGGCAAGCTCGGCGACGACCACGGCCGCCGGCTGATGTTCCAGGTCGGCGTCGGCGGCTTCGCCGCCACCTCGCTGCTGTCCGGCATCGCGCCGAACGCCCACGTGCTCATCGCCGCCCGCGTGCTGCAGGGTCTGGCCGGCGGGCTGGTGAACCCCCAGGTGTCGGGGCTGGTCCAGCAGATGTTCAGCGGCGCGGAGCGGGGCCGCGCGTTCGGCGTGCTCGGCACCACCGTCGGCGTGGGCACCGCGATCGGGCCGCTGGTCGGCGGGGTGCTGATCGCCCTCGGTGGGCCGAGCCTCGGCTGGCGGCTGGTCTTCTTCGTCAACATCCCGATCGGGATCCTGGTGATCTTCCTGGCGCGCCGACTGCTGCCCGCCCCCACGGAGAGCACGCCGCACCGCCTCGACCTGCTCGGTGCCGTGCTGCTCGGCGGCGCGACGTTCTGCGTCCTCTTCGCGTGCGTGCAGTACGACGCGCTCCACGACACCCGCCTCGCCTGGCTGGCAATCCCGGCGCTGGTGCTGGCCGTGGTGTTCTACCGGCGGGAGCGCCGCCTGACCGACCGGGCCGCCGAGCCCCTCGTGGACTTCCGGCTGTTCCGGCGGCCGTCGTACGTCTCCGGGGTCACGCTGGCGCTGACCTTCTTCCCGGCGATGGCGGGACTGCCGCTGGTCCTGGCGATCTTCTACCAGCAGGGCCTGGGCTACTCCGCGCTCCAGTCGGCCCTCGGGATCACGGCGTACGCCGTGGGTGCGGCGGTGTCGGCACCGCTCTCGGGCCGCGTCGTCACGCGCATCGGCCGGCCGCTGGTCGTGGGCGGCGCGGTGATGTTCGGCATCGGCGCGATCGGCCTCGCGGTGATCGCCCCGCACGTGCCACCCGGGCATGCCGGCCGGTACCTCGCGATCCCGCTGTTCGTCATGGGCTGCGGCCAGGGTGCGCTGATCACGCCCAACCAGACGCTGTCGCTGATGGACGTCGACCCCGTGATGGGCAGCACGGCGGGCGGTGTGCTGCAGACCGGCCAGCGGATCGGGCTCGCGGTCGGCCAGGCCGTGATCGGTGCCGTGTTCTTCAACTCGGTGTCGGGGGTCGGCCGCGCGGCGTACTCCCATGCCCTGCGCAACGCCGTGGTCGCCGCGCTCTGCTTCGTCGCGCTCGCGGTGGCGATCGGGGTGCAGGACCTCGTGCGTGCCCGCCGGCGAGCACCCGCCGCAGGTGCGGGACTAGGTTGAGCGACGTGACCGACGCGGAGCCGCGCGTGGCGGCGGCGCAGGCGGCCGAGCGGCTCGCCGAGCTCACGGGAGTCGAGCACCACTCGGCCGTGGTCGTCCTCGGGTCCGGCTGGGGACCGGCCGCCGATGCGTTCGGCGTACCCGTCGCCGAGCTCGCGATGACCGACGTGCCGGGCTTCCTGGCCCCGACGGCGGAGGGGCATCGCGGCACGATCGCGTCGTACGACGTGGGCGGCGTGCCGACGCTCGTGCTGTCCGGCCGCACGCACCTGTACGAAGGTCACGGTCTGCGGCCGGTGGTGCACGGCGTGCGGACGGCCGCCGCGGCCGGCTGCACGACGGCGCTCCTGACCAACGCGAACGGCTCGCTGCGCGACGATCTCGAGATCGGCCAGCCGGTGCTCGTCCGTGACCACCTGAACCTGACCGGCACCTCCCCGGTCGAAGGGGCCCACTTCGTCGACCTCACCGACTGCTGGTCGGCACGGTTGCGTGCGCTCGCCCGCGAGCTGGACCCGTCGCTGGCGGAGGCGACGTACGCCTGGCTGACCGGGCCGCACTACGAGACACTCGCCGAGGCCGAGTGGGTACGCCGGATCGGTGGCGACGTGCTCGGGATGTCGACCGTGCCGGAGGCCATCGCGGGAAGAGAATGCGGTCTGGAGGTGCTCGGACTGTCGACGGTCACGGCCGTCGAGGGGCAGGACTCGGGCATCGACCCGAGCGAGGTGGTGGCCGTCGCGGAACGCACGGCCGCACGGATGGGCCCGCTGCTCGCGGACCTCGTGAACAGGGCGTAGGAGAGAAGGGGACTGGCATGACCACCATCGACGAGTCGTCCACCCGCAAGGCGCCGCCGGCACCCGGTGCGATCGAGGCCAACGGCATCAACGTCATCGACGAGTCCGAGCGCAAGGGCACGCCGGCCGGGCTGTTCTGGCCGTGGTGCGCCTCGAACATCTCGGTGTTCGCGGTCGCGTACGGCTCCTTCGTGCTCAGCTACGGCGTCAGCTTCGGTCAGGCGATCCTGGCCGGCGCGATCGGGATCGTCGGCGGCTTCCTGCTCGTCGGCCTGGTCTCGATCGCCGGCAAGCGTGGCTCGGCACCGACCCTGGTCCTCTCGCGGGCGCCGTTCGGCCGCTACGGCAACAGCCTGCCCGGCGTGGTCTCCTACTGCCTCCTCGTCGGATGGGAGACCGTCCTGGTGGCGCTGTCGACCAAGGCCGTGGCCACGGTGTTCGAGCAGCTCGGCTGGAGCAGCGGCGACGGCGTGAAGATCGTCGCGTTCGTCGTCGTGGCGGCCGCGATCGTCGGCGCGGGCATCCTCGGGTTTCGACACCATCATGAGGCTGCAGCGCTGGCTGACGATCGCGATGGTGATCGTGACGGCGGTCTACATCGCGTTGACCCTCGACGAGATCCACTGGAGCCGGGCGACCGACCTGCCCAGCGGCACGACGGCCGGCGTGATCGGGGCCGGGATCCTCGTCCTGACCGGGTTCGGGCTGGGCTGGGTGAACACCGCCGCCGACTACTCGCGCTACCTGCCGCGGAGCACGCCGTCCGGCGGCGTCGTGTTCTGGCCGACGTTCGGCGGGTCTCTCCCGGTGGTGGTGCTGGTCGGGTACGGCCTCCTGCTGTGCGCGTCCAACTCGACGCTCAACACGGCCGTCAGCGGCGACCCGATCGGCGGCCTCGCGACCGTGCTGCCGGACTGGTTCCTGGTGCCGTTCGTGCTGGTGGCGGTCGCCGGACTGATCAGCGGAGCGGTTCTCGACCTCTACTCCTCCGGCCTGACGCTGCTCAGCCTCGGTCTGAGGACCCCGAGGTACGTCGCGGCCGGCATCGACGGCGTGCTGATGGTCCTCGGCACGATCTACATCGTCTGGATCGCGCCCGGCGACTTCCTCGGCATCTTCCAGGGCTTCCTGATCACGCTCGGCGTCCCGATGGCCGCGTGGTGCGGCGTCTTCCTCGCCGACCTGCTCGTGCGCAAGCGCGACTACGACGAGACGGCGCTGTACACCGCTCGGGGGAGGTACGGCGCGGTCGGCTGGCCGGCCGTGCTGGTGATGGCGGTCTCGACCGTGATCGGCTGGGGGCTGGTGGTGCAGCCGTACGGTGCGAAGCACCTCGGCTGGCTGGGCTACCTCTTCGACCCGCTCGGCTTCGACCACGGCAAGGGGAGCGTGTGGGCCGCTGCCAGCCTCGGCGTACCGCTGGCTCTGGTGCTCGGCTTCGTCGCCTACCTGCTGCTCGGTGCCGCGCGCGTCCGCTCGCAGGAACGCGCGGCCTGATCCCGGCTCTCGCGGTCGTCCGCCTGACCTGCTCGTCGACGAGCACGTCAGGCGGACGACCCGGCTCTCGCTAGTCCTGGCCCAGACCCTCGCGCTCGGCTGCCACCGTCGTGTCGTCGCCGTGGCCGGTGTGGACGACGGTGTCGTCCGGGAGCGGGAGCAGCCTCGTGCGGATCGACTCGACGATCAGGTCGGCGTCGCTGTAGGAGCGGCCGGTCGCGCCGGGCCCGCCCCGGAAGAGGGTGTCGCCGGTGAACACGCAGCCGAGGTCGCCCGACAGCAGGCACACCGACCCCGGCGAGTGGCCGGGCGTGTGCAGGACCGTCAGCGACGACCCGGCGACGGGCACCTCGAACCCGTCGGACAGGTCGACGTCCCAGAGCAGGTCGGGGTGGGTCAGCTCCCACAGCGGCCGGTCGTCGGGGTGCAGCAGGATCGGCGCCTGCACGGCCTCACGCAGCGCCGGGGCGACCCGCACGTGGTCGTCGTGCGCGTGCGTGCAGACGATCGACCGGACCCGCCGGTCACCGACGACGGCCAGGATGTCCTCGACCGAGTGCGGCGCGTCGACCACGACGCACTCCTCGTCGTCGCCGACCACCCAGATGTTGTTGTCGACGTCGTACGTCGCGCCGTCCAGGCTGAAGGTCCCGCTGCTGACTGCGTGGCTGAGCCGCATCAGAAGATCACGACGGAGCGCAGGACGTCGCCACCGTGCATCTTCTCGAACGCCGCCTCCACGTCGCCGAGCCCGATCTCCTCCGAGACGAACGCGTCGAGGTCGAGCCGGCCCTGCTGGTACAGCGAGACCAGCATCGGGAAGTCGCGCGTGGGCAGGCAGTCGCCGTACCACGACGACTTGAGCGCACCGCCGCGCCCGAACACGTCGATCAGCGGGATGTCGGGGATCCGCATGTCGGGCGTGGGGACGCCCACCAGCACCACGGTGCCGGCGAGGTCGCGCGCGTAGAACGCCTGCTTCCAGGTCTCGGGCCGCCCCACGGCGTCGATGACGACGTCGGCACCGTTGCCGCCCGTCAGCTCCTGGATCGCGGGCACCGGGTCGGTGTCCGAGCTGTTGACGGTGTGGGTCGCCCCCATCTTGCGGGCGCCCTCGAGCTTCCGGTCGTCGATGTCGACGGCGATGATCGTGTCCGCGCCGGCCAGGACCGACCCGGCGACGGCTGCCACGCCGACGCCACCGCACCCGATCACCGCGACGCTCTTGCCGCGCGAGACGTTGCCGGTGTTGATCGCCGCGCCGAGGCCGGCCATCACGCCGCAGCCGAGCAGGCCGACCGCCGCGGCCCGGGAGGACGCGTCGACCTTCGTGCACTGTCCGGCGGCGACCAGGGTCTTCTCGGCGAAGGCGCCGATGCCGAGCGCCGGGGAGAGCTCGGTGCCGTCCTCGAGGGTCATCTTCTGGGTCGCGTTGTGGGTGGCGAAGCAGTACCACGGCTCGCCGCGGTTGCAGGCCCGGCAGTCGCCACAGACGGCCCGCCAGTTCAGGACCACGAAGTCGCCGGGCGCCACGGAGGTCACGTCGTCGCCGACGGACTCGACCACCCCGGCCGCCTCGTGCCCGAGCAGGAACGGGAAGTCGTCGTTGATCCCGCCCTCGCGGTAGTGCAGGTCGGTGTGGCACACCCCGCACGCCTGGATCTGCACCAGCGCCTCGCCCGGCCCGGGGTCCGGGACGTTGATCGTCTCGATGCCGACCGGTTCGCCCTTCGCACGGGCGACGACTCCCTGGACCTGGTGCATGCGTGTTCCTCCCCCAACAACGGTGCCGCGACGGTGTCCGCAGCCTAGAAGGACCGCGGGGCCGGCGGTGCGGCGGGTCAGCGGGAGGAAGCGACAACTTTCAACCGGTCCCGGCGGTCCCACCTCCATGAAGCCGCTCCGGTCCCGCTCGCTGCCCGTCGCCGTGCTGGGCGTCGCCCTCCTGCCGGTGGGTCTGCTCGCCGGGGCCGGCACGTCGTACGCCGTGAACCTGCCGCACAGCCGCGACGAGGTCGTCGCCCACGCGAGTGCCGTGCCGGAAACGACCCCGTTCCCGACGACGGGGCTGGCGGTCGGTGACGCGCCGGGGATCTCCTACGGCTTCGCCTCGAAGCCGACGTTCGGTGAGGGCAACTGGAAGCTGCTCCGGCCCGACGGCACCACGCTGCGGCTCCCGCGCCTCACGTGGTCCGCATGGGCCCCGATGGGGGACGGCGCCATCGGCATGGCCGGGACCGAGGCCGGCCCCGAGCTCCAGCGCGTCTCCGGCACCGGGGCCGTGCGCACCCGGATGGTGCAGCACTTCGGCCTGGCGGTCTCCCCCGACGACGAGATCGTCGGCTGGCTCGGAGACCACGGGCGGGCGCAGGTGGTCGAGGGCGGCGGCACCCGGCACTTCGCCATGCCGCGGGTCCCGCACGGGAGCGACATCGCCGCGATCGACGGCGAGCAGACCTGCCAGGAGCAGGAGCCGGAGGGCGGCGGCTGCAGCGTGTTCGTCCACCGCGGCCGGCACGTCTGGGTCTCCACGTCTCACGGCATCGTCGCCCGGGTGGGGCCGATGCTGAGCGTCTCCGACGTCAACCAGCACGGCCGGGTGCTCGGCCTCGACACCCGCCGGACCGCCCACCACGGGGACTGCTGGGGCGTCTTCGAGCCTCGGGGTCACCGCGTGTTCCGCACCTGCCGGTACTTCCTCGACTCCTTCTCCCCCGACGGTCACCGGGTGCTCGCCGAGCGGTCGCAGACCCGGTGGTCCAGCGTCCGGAGGTTCGCGATCCTGGGCCGGGACGGGCACGTCGTCCGCGCATGGACCTTCGACGCCTCGCGCCACCGTGGCCTCAACCAGCTCACCTGGGAGGACTCCCACCACCTGCTCGGCGTGCTGATGGCCCACCACACGTGGGGGCTGGTCCGGATCGGCACCGACGGCACGGTCGAGTACGCCGGCCCGACGGTCGCCCAGACCGACGAGTTCACGCCGTACAACCTGCCGGTGCGCTGACTGGGAGGATTGCAACCTTCCCGGTCCGCGTCGCGTCTTGGTGGCGACGTGAGGAGGGGAGATGGACCGACCGCCCGACGAGAAGACGGGGACCACCCGGGTGTTGCCTGTGGCCGACCGGAGAAGCGCACGCGGCACCCGTGATGCCGACTTCGCGGCGTACCTCGCCGCGCGGCAGCCGAGCCTGCTGCGCACGGCGTACCTGCTGACCGGGAACCGGCACGACGCGGAGGACCTCGTCCAGACCGCCTTCGCCAAGCTCTACCTGTCGTGGGACAAGGTGCGCAGCCAGGGGTCGATGGACGGCTACGTCCGCCGGATCCTGGTCAACGAGCACCACTCGCTGTGGCGGCGCGCCTGGAAGCGCCGCGAGCACACCGCCGGCGATGCGGTGATCCACGCACGGGACGAACCGCACGTCGACGCCACGGACGACGGTGCCGGTGCCGCGCTGTGGGACGTCGTGCAGACGCTTCCACGCAAGGCCCGCGCGGTCGTCGTCCTGAGGTACTACGAGGAGCTGAGCGAGGCCGAGACCGCGGCCGTGCTCGGCATCTCCGTGGGGACCGTGAAGTCCCAGACCAGCCGAGCGCTGGCAGCCCTGCGCGCACGCGCGCCCCAGACCCTGAACCCCCGCGCGAGCGAGGAGGACGACCTCTCATGAGCCAGCACGACGACCTGACCCGCACCCTGTCGCGAGAGCTGGAGGACCGCTCCCACGCGATGGACGGCGCGCTCCTCCACCTGGCCGACGTCCAGGGCCGCGCCCGCTCGATCCGCCGCCGGCGTACGGCGACCGCCGTGGTCGGCGTCGCCGCCGCCGTGGCCGTGATCATCCCGACCGTGTCGCTGGCGAGCCACACCAGCGGCAGGCCCGAGCCCGGGCCGGCCGTCACCCGGACGCCGTCGCCGACGCGGTCGGCGACCGACGAGGGTCACCAGCCGGCGCCGGGCGTGCTCGACGTGTCCGACCTACCGACGGGGGAGGCACCTCAGCTGGAGTACGTCACCGACGGCACGGTCCTGCACCACGCCGACGGCAGCACCGTCGACCTCGACACCGAGCAGCCGGTCAGCTCCTTCGCTGTGCTGAAGGACGGCACGCACGTCTGGCAGACCGCGGACGACCAGGGCAACGCCGCCGTCCAGATCGAGGAGGCGGACGGCACGCTGCACGACCCGGTCCCCGCGACGTTCGGGCTGTCGGTGAGCCGGAGCCACGACGCGGCCGCGTGGGTGAGACCCGACGGCCAGGTGATGGTGCTGACGGCCGGCACCACCGCGCCGCGGACGCTGGGCGAACCGGTGTCGAACGACTTCGGCGCACGGATCAGCGCCTTCGGCGCCGACGACTGCGTGCCGGACTACTGCTCGGTCTTCGTCAACGTCTCGGGCGGCAACTCGCCGGGACGGCCGTGGGAGGTCGCCGACTACGCGACCCGGCCGTTCACCGATGGCGACATGCGCACGGTCAACGACCTGGCGGGTGGGGTCTTCCTCGGCTACACCGAGATCACCGACACCGGCTCCTGCTCCGACCTGTGGGGCGGAGGGGAGTTCCAGGGCTTCCACACCTGCCGGCACACCCTGGCGTCCCTCTCGCCCGACCAGTCGCTGGTCCTCGGGACGCCGGCGTACCCCGACGGGTTCGGAAGCACCGACCTCGCGATGTACGGCCTGCACGGCGCACCGCTCTTCCAGCGGCAGAGCACCCAGAAGGCGCAGGCGTCGTACCAGACGGCGGTGTGGGAGGACGCCAGCCACGTGCTCGCGGCGTTCTTCCAGGAAGGCAGGTGGTCGATCGTCCGGGTCGCCTCCGACGGCACGATGGAGTACGCCGTGCCGCCCCGGGCGGGCGACGACGTCGAGAGCCCCTTCGTGCTCGAGACGAGCTAGGCGACGACCTCGGTCAGCGGCTGGGACGAGTCGGCGGGCAGGTCCAGGGCGGACGGTGTCCGGCCCCGGGCGACCAGCTCGGACCCGAGGGCGGCCACCATCGCGCCGTTGTCGGTGCAGAGTCCGGGTCTCGGGACCCGGACCCGGATCCCCTTCGCCTCGGCCCGCTCCGTGGCCATCGCCCGGAGACGCGAGTTCGCGGCGACGCCCCCTCCGATCAGGATGTCCTCGATCCCCTGGTCGGTGGCGGCGTCGAGGGCCTTGCGCACCAGCACGTCGCAGACCGCCTCCTGGAAGCTCGCCGCCACGTCGCCGACGTCGATGCTCGCCCCGTCGCGCTCCTGGGTCTCGACCCAGCGGGCGACCGCGGTCTTCAGCCCGGAGAACGAGAAGTCGAACCGGTGCCGCTCGAGGTCGCGCCGGCTGGTGAGACCGCGCGGGAAGTCGATGGTGACCTGACCGTCACGCGCGGCGCGGTCGATGTGGGGGCCGCCCGGGAACGGCAGCCCGAGCAGCCGCGCCACCTTGTCGAACGCCTCCCCCGCCGCGTCGTCGATGGTCGAGCCGAGCGGCTCCACGCCTCCGCCATGACCGGTGACGTCCTCGACCCGGATCAGGCTCGAGTGCCCGCCGCTGACCAGCAGGGCCAGGCACGGCTCGGGCAGCGGGCCGTGCTCGAGCTGGTCGACGGCGACGTGGGCGGCGAGGTGGTTCACGCCGTAGATCGGCTTGCCGAGGCCGATCGCCAGGGCCTTCGCGGCGGCGACGCCGACCAGCAGCGCGCCGGCCAGGCCCGGCCCGCTGGTCACCGCGATCGCGTCGACGTCGTACAGCCGGATGCCGGCCGTCTCGCAAGCCCGCTCGAGGGTCGGGACCATGGCCTCGAGGTGGGCGCGGCTGGCGACCTCCGGCACCACACCGCCGAAGCGAGCGTGCTCGTCCACGCTGCTGGCGACGGAGTCGGCGAGGAGCGTGTTGCCGCGGACGATGCCGACACCGGTCTCGTCGCACGACGTCTCGATGCCGAGGACCAGGGGCTCGCCGGTCATGATCGCTTCACAGCTCCTTGGCCAGGACGACGGCGGTGGTGCCGTCCGCGTAGTAGCGCTGACGGCGGTTGATCTCGACGAACCCGCGGGCAGCATAGAAGGCACAGGCCGCCGCGTTGTCCTCGCGGACCTCGAGCAGGAGTCGTTCGGAGTACCGCCGCCGTGCCTCACGCTCCACGCGCTCGAGCAGGGCGGACGCGACCCCGGTCCGCCGGTGCGTCTCCGCGACGGCGATCCGTTGGAGCTCCGAGACGTCGGCGAACAGGCTGGCGGCCGCGTAGCCCTGGAGCGGCGCGGTGTCCGACTCGGCCACCAGGTAGAGCGCGCCGGGGACGGTGCCGCCGAGACCCTCCTTCACCAGTCCGTCGGACCAGGCGTCGGAGCCGAACGTCGCGCGTTCGAGGTCGGCGATCCCCGGCCCGTCGTCGGCCTCCGCCTCGCGGATCACGACACCGGCTTCGGCGCGCCCGGCGCGACCGCGTCGGGACGTCGGAGGTACATCGGCTCGGGGTCGTGGAGCTCGGCCAGCTCCTCGACCACCGCGCGGGCGAGCCAGCCGGCGCTCGGCAGGGTCGGCTCGCGGGCGTCGGGGAACGCATCGGGGTAGAGCGCCGCACCCTCGCCCGCCACCGGTCCGACGGTCGCGGCGTCGGCGGGCCTCACCACGTCCGGCCCGTCGAGCCGCCGGCCCCGGTCGTCGTACGTCGCGAGGTAGACCTCCTTGCGACGCGCATCGGTGGCGACGGCGAACTCCCCTCCGATCGGGCTCGTGCCCAGCGCGGCCTCGATCGCGAGGACGTCGAGCGAGCACACGCCGTACACCGGGAGGTCCAGGACGAAGGCGAGCGTGCGTGCGGTCACCAGCCCGACCCGGAGCCCGGTGAACGGACCCGGCCCGACGCCGACCGCGATCGCGGTGAGGTCCTGCCGGACGACGCCCGCCTCGGTCAGGGCCGCGTCGATCAGAGGGCGCCAGCTGCTCGCCGTGCTTCATCCGCTGCTCGGAGCGTCGCTGGACCACGACGTCCTCGCCGTCGTGCAGCGCGACGGTCACGAACGGCGTGGCCGTGTCGAAGGCGAGCAGCACGGTGTCGAGGTTACTGAGCGGGCAGTGCCCGCCAGTGCGTGGTCACCCGCGGCGGCGACTCGGAGTCGTCGACCAGGTGGAGGGCGAGGCTCGGTGGGGCGGCGTACCAGACGGTGTCGACCTGCTCGGCGTCCGCGGTGACCGTGGAGACGACGCCGCCGCCGATCAGCAGCGGACGCCCGGCGAACGTGGTCGCGCTCATCGTGTGGGCGTGCCCGACCAGGATCGCCACGACGTGCGGATGGTGGTCGAGGACGGCCGCCAGCGCGTCGCCGTCCATGAGCCGGATCGGGTCCATCAGCTCGAGCCCGATCGTGGTCGGCGGGTGGTGGAGGCAGACGAACGCGGGGTCGTCGGACTCGCCGAGCCGGCGGTCGAGCCAGGTCAGCTGGTCCTCGCCGAGGCGGCCCTCGTCGACCCGCTCGCCGGCGACGGCGTCGACCAGCGAGTCGAGCATCACGAACCGGTGGCCGGCGTGCTCCACGACCTGGCGCGGCTCGAGGGCCAGCCCCACGACGTACGCCGCACGCACGTCGTGGTTCCCCGGGCAGACGGCCACCGGGCCGGGCCAGCGGTCGAGCCAGGCGCGGGCCTCGGCGTACTCCGCCGCGAGCCCGTGGTCGGCGACGTCGCCGGTGACGACGAGGAGGTCGGGCCGCGGGCGCATGGCGAGCAGGTGGTCCATCACCGCTTCGGCCCGGGCCGCCGGGTCCTGCACGTCGTTGCCGAAGTGCGTGTCGCTGACGTGTGCCACCACGAACATGGCGCCAGCCTGGCACGCCGTAGGGTCGCCGGGTGAGCCAGGCGTGGGCGGAGCGGTTCCCCCGACTGTTCCGGCCGAGGCACGAGGACTATGCGAACGCCGACCTCCGGTTCCATCTCGGAGAGCCTCCCGACGAGCAGGTGGCGCGGCTGCACGTCGTCGCGCTCGACCCCGCCGGTCTCGTCGTCGTGTGTCGGTCGATCGAGGAGTGGCGCTTCCTTCCCGGCGGACGTCGCGAGGCGGGCGAGACCGTGCATGAGCTGTGCCGGCGGGAGCTGCGCGAGGAGGCCGGCTGCACGGTGCTGGACCTGCCCGGCCCGGTCTTCGCCTACCAGCTGGCGACCTCGCGGAACCCTGAGCCGTACCGTCCGCACTTCACACATCCGGAGTCCGCCTGGGCGTACGCCGTGGCGCGGGTCGAGATGAGCGGGCCACCGACCAACCCGGCCGACGGCGAGGCCGTGGTGGAGGTGCGCCGCCTCCCGCCGACCGAGGCCGCGACCTGGCTGCGGGTCCACGACGAGGAGCACGCGGACATCGTGCTGCTCGCCGACGCGATGGGTCTTCTCAGCCTGTAGTGCGGGCCGTCGGGTCTCGGCGACCCCTGCTCGCGTTGGTCGAACGTTCGTTTCACGCGCCACCCGGCATCCCGAGCCACCGCGTGCCCACCGGCGCGATCCGGACCCGCCGCGGGTCGAGGTCGTCGTCGACCGCCTCGTCCGCGACCGCGCGCTCGATCCGCACCTCCACCCGGTCGTCGGCCAGGCCCTCGGCGATCCCCTCACCCCACTCGACCACGGTGACGGCGTCGTCGAGCGAGGTCTCGAGGTCGAGGTCGTCCAGCTCGGCCACGCCGCCCAGACGGTAGGCGTCGACGTGGACCAACGGTGGCCCGTCGCCCAGGGACGGGTGGACGCGCGAGATCACGAACGTCGGCGAGGTGATGTCGCCCCGGACGCCGAGGCCGGCGCCCAGGCCCTGGGTGAACGTCGTCTTCCCGGCCCCGAGCTCGCCCGAGAGGACGACCACGTCGCCGGCCCGCAGGGTGGCCGCGAGCCGGGTGCCCAGCGCTCGCATCGACTCGGCGTCCGGGGCGTCGTAGGTGCGGGGGGCCGGCCGCCGGAGCTCGACGTACGGCGGGGTGCCGCCCGCTGGTACGAACCCGTGCTCACGCCAGAACCTGCTCGTCTGCGGCAGCTCCTCGCGCGCGAGCACCGCGACCTCGTCGTACTCCTCCGCCCGGGCCAACGCCTCGCCGACGAGGGCGGTGGCGACTCCGTGGTCGCGCACCTCCGGCAGCACGCCGACGCGGCGCAGCCACAGGGTCGAGCCGTCGGGGTCCAGCACCAGGGCACCGACGTCGTGGCCGTCGCCGTACGACGCCACCAGGCCGCCGGCGACCAGCGCGGCCGCCAGGGTCTCCTCGGTCTCCCCGAGCGCGTCCGCGGGCGGGTCCAGCACCGGCCGGGTGGCGAAGGCCGCGCGCACGATCCGGAGGACGGCCGGCGCCGCCTCCGGCCCGACCAGGCGGATGCTGGTCACCGGCGGCGAACCTCGTCGGCGTTCTCGGTGGCGGCGGCCAGGAGGCGGTCGAGCGCCTCGTCGACCTCGTCGTGCCGCTCCAGGATCACCATGTGGCCCGCGCCCTGACACTCGAGCAGGGTCGAGCCGGCGATGTGCTCGTGGAGCTTGCGGCTGTGGTCGATCGAGGTGAGCTTGTCCGCCGTGCCGCAGATGATCGAGGTCGGCACGACCGAGAGGGCCTTGACGGCCTCGAACTTGTCGAGGGTCGAGAAGTTCGGGAAGAACTCCGCCACCACCTCGAACGGTGTCGCCGACAGCATCCGGTCGACGAACTCGACGTACGACGCGGGCACGTCGCCACCGAAGGCCAGCTCGTCGGTCGCGACCAGGGCCATCGAGTGACCGACCCGCCGCAAGCCGTCGACGGCGCGGTGCCCGCGGGCGAGCGCCGCGACCAAGCGCTGCGCGGCCAGCGCACCGAGGTTGGACGGCAGGGAGGGCACCAGGAGCCGGTGCACCTCGAGCCCACCCGCGGTCGTGGAGATCAGCCCGACGCCGACGATCCGGTCGCCGAACAGCTCGGGGTGCTCCTCGGCCAGCGCCGCGATCGTCATCCCGCCCATGGAGTGTCCGACCAGCACGACCGGCCCGCGCGGGACCACGCTGTCCAGGACCGTCAGCAGGTCGGTCCCCAGCTGGTCGATGGTCGCGTGCCCCGGGGTCGAGCGACCGGATCGCCCGTGCGAGCGCTGGTCGTAGAACACGCAGCGCACCCGACCGCGGTACTCCGCGCGCTGGAAGTGCCAGGAGTCCAGGGTGAGTGCATAGCCGTGGACGAACATCACGGTGAGCTCCGGCGTCGCGCGGCGGCGTCCCGGCCGGACGACCTCGTCGACCTCGACGTGCAGGTCGACCCCGTCCTCGGTCACCACCGTGACCGGGTCCGCGTGCAGGGAGCCGAACGGCGTCTGGTCCTCGAGCTCGCGGCGGGTGATGTCGTACCGACGGCGGGCGACCCGGTACGCCGCCCCGGCCGCGGCCACGCCGACCGCCCCGACGGTCAGGCCGGTGACCGAGAGCACCTTCCGCGTGCTGGTCACCGGCTGGCCCCGACGTACCGTCGGCTCAGCCGCCCGCCCATGCGGGTGACGATCTCGTAGTGGATGGTGCCGCAGGCGCGCGCCCAGTCGTCGGCGGTGGGTTCGCCCGAGGTGCCCGGGCCGAACAGCACGACCGGGTCGCCCGCCTCCGCGGCCGGCGCGTCCGGACCACCGAGCTCGACGACGAACTGGTCCATGCAGATCCGCCCCCGGATCGGCCGGCGCTTGCCGTCGACCCAGACCTCGGCGGTGTTGCCGGCGTGCCGCGGGACGCCGTCGCCGTACCCGATCGGGACGAGGCCGACGCGCGTCGCGCCGGGCGCCGTCCAGACGTGGCCGTAGGAGACCGAGGCGCCGGCGCCGAGCTCCTTGGTGAGCGCCAGCGGAGCGGTCACCGTCATCGCCGGCTCGAGGCCGAGGTCGGGGCTCACGCCCGGCGCCGGGTCCAGGCCGTAGGCCGCGATCCCGCAGCGCACCAGGTCGAAGCGGCTCGACGGGCGCAGGATCGCGCCCCCGGAGTTCGCGAGATGCCGGACCTCGGGACGCAGGCCCGCGCGCTCGGCGCCGGCCAGTGCGTCGCGGAACGCGCGCTCCTGCGCGGCGTTCGCCGGGTGCTCGGGCTCGTCGCTGCACGCGAAGTGCGACCAGATCCCGGTGACCCGCCAGACCCCGTCCGCCTCGCCGGCGCGGGCGGCGGCGAGCACGTCGGGCCAGAGGTCGGCGGTCGAGCCTCCGCGCGAGAGGCCGGTGTCGATCTTGAGCTGCACCCGGGCCGGCGTACCCCCGACGGCGGCGCGGATCTCGTCGAGCTCGGCGACGGAGTACGCCGTGACGTCGACATCGCGATCGACGGCGGCGGCCCAGTCGTCACCGGGGACGGTCAGCCAGCAGAGCAGGCGGCCGGTGTCACCCGCGTCGCGCAGCCGCACCGCCTCCTCGATGGTCGCCACGCCGAGCCACGGGGCCCCCGCTTGCCGAGCAGCCCGGGCGGCCTCGACCATCCCGTGGCCGTACCCGTCGGCCTTGACCACGACCATCACGTCGGAACCGTCGGGCGCCACGAGGTCACGGAGGATCCCGACGTTGCGCCGGATCGCCCCCAGGTCGACCACGATCTCCGGTCGACGGACGTCGGCGCTCATGACCTCGATTCTCGCAGCAGGTCGGCGACCACCGAGGGGAGGGCGCCGGCCACGGCGGGTGCGGACAGCGGGCCGCCGTGGGAGACGTACGTCGCGGCGGCGCCGTGGAGCCAGGACCCGACCGCCCCGGCGTCGTACGGCGAGAGGCCGGCGGCGAGGAGGGCGCCGCACAGGCCGCCCAGGACGTCGCCGGCGCCGGCGACGGCGAGCCACGGCGTGCCGGCGGTGTTCACGCGCACCCGGCCGTCCGGCTCCGCGACCAGCGTGTGGTGGCCCTTCAGCAGCACGGTGGCGGCGTACTCGCGCGCGGCGCGCCGGGCGAAGCCGAGCTGGTCGGCCTCGACCTCGGCCCGCTCGACCTGCAGCATCGCCGCCAGCTCGCCGGCGTGCGGGGTCAGCAGGACCGGCCGGTCCAGCGGTGGCTCGAGATGCTGGAGGGCGTCGGCGTCGACCACCAGTGGTACATCGTCGCGCAACGCGGCGGCGAGCGCCTCGGCGGCCGCCTCGTCGCCGCCGGACCCGACGACCCACGCCTGGACGCGGCCCTCGCCGACGACCACCTCGGGGTGCGCCGCCAGCACGGCGTCGGGCGCGCCGCCGGCGTACCGGACCATGCCGGCGAGACCGCACGAGGCACCCGCGGTCGACATCACGCCGGCCCCCGGGTAGCGCTCCGAGCCCGCGCGGACACCGACGACGCCGCGCGCGTACTTCTGCGTCTCGCCCTCGGGCCGGGGCAGCAGCGCCGCGACGTCGTCGCTCTGGAACGCCGTGACCGCTGCCTCCGGCAGGTCGAGCCCGATCTCGACGAGCTGGACGACGCCGCACGCCGAGGCCGCTGGCTCGACCAGGTGGCAGACCTTGTGGGTGCCGAAGGTGACCGTCAGGTCGGCCGTGACGTGGTCGCCGTCGAGCCGGCCGCCGTCGACGTCGACGCCGCTCGGGACGTCCACCGCCACCACGGGTACGCCGCTCACGGCTCGCACCGCCTCGGCCGCGCGGTCGCGCAGCCCCGGCCGCCCGCCGATGCCGACGATCCCGTCCAGGACGACGTCGGCGCGGCCGACCGCGGAGAGCTCGACCCGCCGTCCGCCGGCCGCTCGCAGGGCGGCGAGCCCCGCCTCGTGCACCGTGTCCGCGACGGCGACCGCCTCGACCCGGGCTCCCCGGCGCGCCAGCATCGCGCCGGCGTGCAGCGCGTCGCCGCCGTTGTCCCCGGAGCCCACCAGCAGCAGCACCCGCCGTCCGTAGGCCCCGCCGAGCAGGTCGATCACCGACGTCGCCAGGCCCGCGGCCGCGCGCTGCATGAGCGTGCCCGCGGGGAGCCGGGCCATCAGCGTGGCCTCGGCCGCGCGCACCTGCTCCACCGTGTGGGCGGACCTCATGACTCCAGCACCACCATCGCCGAGGCGATGCCGGCGTCGTGGGAGAGGGACAGGTGGACCGAGGTGGCGCCGACCTCGGCGGCCCGCGCGGCGACCGTTCCGCGGAGCGCGAGCACCGGGCGCCCCGACGACTCGGAGACGACCTCGGCGTCGTGCCAGTCCAGGTTGCCCGGGGCACCGAGCGCCTTGGCCAGCGCTTCCTTCGCCGCGAAGCGCGCGGCCAGCGAGGCCGGCGGGCGGGCGGCCTCGGCGGTCGTGAAGAGTCGCTCGACCAGCCCCGGCGTACGCCGCAGGGCGTCGTCGAAGCGCGAGATGTCCACCACGTCGATGCCGACGCCGACGATCGCCATGGGTGCGAGCCCTACTCGACCGTGACCGACTTGGCCAGGTTGCGCGGCTGGTCGACGTCATGACCGAGCCGCGAGGCCAGCTCGCACGCGAACAGCTGCAGCGGCACGACGGCCACGACCGGCTGGAGCAACGTCGAGACCCGCGGCAGCCGGATGGTCGTGTGCGCGAACTCCTCGATGCCGGGGTCGTCGTCCTCGGCCAGGACGATCGTCCGCGCCCCCCGCGCGCGGATCTCCTGGATCGCGCTCACCATCTTGTCGTGGAGCTGGTCGCGACCGCGCGGAGGCACCACGCAGAACACCGGCAGGCCCTCTTCGATCAGCGCTATCGGGCCGTGCTTGAGCTCCCCCGCCGCGAAGCCCTCGGCATGGAGGTAGGCGAGCTCCTTGAGCTTGAGCGCACCCTCGAGCGCGATCGGGAAGCCGACGTGCCGGCCGAGGAACAGCACCGACTTCGCGCCCTCGAGCTCCGCCGCCAACGAGTACAGCTCGTCGGCGTCGTCGAGCAGCCGCTGCACGTGGCCGGGCATGTCGCGCAGCTCGGAGACCACCCGCGCGATCTCGTCGGCGTACGACGTGCCGCGCACCTGGGCGAGGTACAGCCCGAGCAGGTACGCCGCGATCATCTGGGTGATGAAGCCCTTGGTCGACGCGACCCCGATCTCCGGACCGGCGTGGGTGTAGATGACCGCGTCGGACTCGCGCGGGATCGTGGAGCCGTTGGTGTTGCAGATCGCCAGCACCTTCGACCGCTGCTGGCGCGCGTGCCGGATCGCCATCAGCGTGTCCGCGGTCTCCCCGGACTGGCTGATCGCCACCACGAGCGTCGACCGGGTGAGGATCGGGTCGCGGTAGCGGAACTCGTGCGCGAGCTCGACCTCGCACGGGATGCGCGTCCAGTGCTCGATCGCGTACTTCGCCACCAGGCCGGCGTAGAACGCCGTGCCGCAGGCGATCACGATGATCTTGTCGACCTCGCGGAGCTCGTCGTCGGACATGCGCACCTCGTCGAGCTGGAGCCGACCCTCCGCGTCGTGCCGCCCGAGCAGGGCGTCGGCGATCGCGCGCGGCTGCTCGAAGATCTCCTTGCGCATGAACCAGTCGTAGCCGTCCTTCTCGGCGGCCGAGAGGTCCCAGTCGACGTGGTAGCGGCGGCCCTCCACGGGCGTGCCGTCGAAGTCGGTCACCTCGACGCCGTCACGGGTGATGGTGACGACCTGGTCCTGTCCGAGCTCCATCGCCTCGCGCGTGTGCTCGATGAACGCCGCGACGTCGGAGCCGATGAAGTTCTCGCCCTCGCCGAGGCCGACCACCAAGGGTGAGTTGCGGCGCGCCGCGACGACGCGCGCCGGGTCCTCGGCGTCCACGGCGACGAGGGTGAAGGCTCCTTCGAGCCGCGAGCAGACCTGCTGCATCGCCTCGGTCAAGGTCCCGCCGGCGGCCAGGACCGTCTCGACCAGGTGCGCGACGATCTCGGTGTCGGTCTCCGACCGCAGCTCGTCACCGGCGGCCTCCACCTCGGCGCGGAGCTCGGCGAAGTTCTCGATGATGCCGTTGTGCACGAGGGCGACACGGCCGCCGTTGCCGAGGTGCGGGTGCGCGTTGGTGTCGTTGGGTGCGCCGTGGGTGGCCCAGCGGGTGTGCCCGATCCCGGTCGTGGCGGCCGGGAGCGGCGACTCGGCGAGGGCCTTCTCGAGGTTCGCCAGCTTGCCGGCCTTCTTCGCCCAGGCGACCCGGTCGTCGGCCACCAGGGCGACCCCGGCCGAGTCGTAGCCGCGGTACTCCAGGCGTCGCAGCCCCTCGATCACGACGTCGAGGGCCTGCTTCTCGCCGACGTAGCCCACGATGCCGCACATAGCCGCGATTCTAGGGGCGGGCGGGGCGGCGGCCCGGGACCCGTCGACGGAGCGTGAGGCGGGCCACAGGACCGGGCCTGCCAGAATGCCCGCCATGCCCAGCGGAGGACCCGGACCTGCGAGCCGCGGGGCCAACGGCGGCGAGCCGACGCCGTACGTCGAGCTCGACCGCGAGGCATGGGCGGCCCTGGGGACTACCTTCCAGCAGCCGCTGTCGGGCGAGGAGATCACCCGGCTCCGCGGTCTGGGCGACCATCTCGACCTGGAGGAGGTCCAGCAGGTCTACCTCCCGCTGTCGAAGCTCCTCAGCCTGCGCGTCGAGGCCGCGCGACGGCTGTACCGCCGGCAGGAGGACTTCCTGCACCAGCCCCAGCCGCCCCGCACCCCGTTCGTGATCGGCCTGGCCGGCTCCGTCGCGGTGGGCAAGTCGACGACGGCCCGGGTCCTCCAGCAGCTGCTCGCCCACTGGCCCGAGCACCCGAACGTCGCGCTGGTCACCACCGACGGGTTCCTGCGGCCGACGGCCGAGCTCGAGGAGCGCGGCCTGATGTCGCGCAAGGGCTTCCCGGAGTCCTACGACCGTCGCGCCCTGCTGAGGTTCGTCATCGACATCAAGTCCGGCAAGGACCAGGTCGAGGCGCCGGTCTACTCCCACCTCACCTACGACCGGGTGCCCGGCGAGACGGTCGCGGTGCGGCACCCCGACATCGTGATCCTCGAGGGGCTCAACGTCCTCCAGCCGGCGCGCACCCGCGAGGACGGCCGCACCGGCCTGGCGCTGAGCGACTTCTTCGACTTCGGCATCTACGTCGACGCCGCCACCGCCGACGTCCGCACCTGGTACGTCGACCGGTTCCTCCGGCTGCGCGAGACAGCGTTCGCCGACCCGGCGTCGTACTTCCGGCGCTACGCCGACCTGTCCGAGGTGGAGGCCCGCGAGACGGCCCTGGAGATCTGGGACGAGATCAACGGCCCCAACCTCGAGCAGAACATCCTGCCCACGCGCTCGCGGGCGACGCTCGTGCTGCGCAAGGACCGCGACCACTCGGTCCGCTACGTCCGGCTCCGGAAGCTCTGAGCCCGGTCAGCTCGGCTTGCGGTAGATGGTGATCAGGGACCCGTCCGGGTAGGCGGTGCAGTCGACGAGCTCGAGCCGCTGGCCGCGCTCCAGGTCACGGAACATCGGCTCGCCGCTGCCGAGGGCGACGGGGCGGATCTGCAGTCGGTACTCGTCGACCAGCCTCGCCCGGGTGAGGGCCTGCGCCAGCGTGTAGCCCCCGAACACCAGGATGTCGCCGCCCGGCTCGGCCTTCAGCCGGGCCACCGCGTCGGCCAGGTCGCCGCCGGCGATGGTGGTCGTCGGCCAGTCCGCACGCTCCAAGGTCCGCGAGAACACGACCTTGGGCTTCTCGTTCATCCACCGGGCGTAGTCGCCCTCGGCGCTCTGCCAGAAGTCCGCCATCTCCTCGTAGCTGCCCCGCCCCATCCCGAGCACGCCGGCCTCGGACAGCCAGGTCAGCTTGCGCTCGACGACGTCCGGGTGCTCCGGGCCGCCACCGCCGATGTCCTCCTGGGGTCCGCCCGAGACCACGAGGTCGATCGAGCAGCCCATCGTCAGCACGAGATCACGCATGTCTTCTCCTTCCATGGGTCTTCGCTTGCCCCTACGTCGGACGAGCCCACCGGCGTTCGACACCGGCCGCGCCTCGAGTCGAGGACGGTGGAAGGGTGGTGTGCCATGCCCTCGCCGCTCCGTGCCCCCGGCTGGTGGAAGAACGCCGTCGTCTACCAGGTCTACCCCCGATCCTTCCAGGACTCGGACGGCGACGGCGTGGGCGACATCCCGGGCATCACCTCCCGGCTCGACCACCTCGCCCTCCTGGGCGTCGACGTGCTCTGGCTCTCGCCGGTCTACCGCTCGCCGATGGACGACAACGGCTACGACATCAGCGACTACGAGGACGTCGACCCGCTCTTCGGGACCCTGGCCGACCTCGACGCCCTGATCGCCGGGTGCCACGACCGCGGGATCCGCGTCGTGATGGACCTGGTCGTCAACCACACCTCCGACGAGCACCCGTGGTTCCAGGAGTCGCGCGACCCGGCGTCCCCGAAGCGGGACTGGTACTGGTGGCGGCCGGCGCGCGACGGTCGCGCGCCGACGAACTGGGTGTCGGTGTTCGGCGGCCCGGCCTGGGAGTACGACGAGCGCAGCGGCGAGTACTACCTCCACCTGTTCAGCCGCAAGCAGCCGGACCTGAACTGGGAGAACCCGGAGGTACGCCGGGCCGTCTACGCGATGATGCGCCGCTGGGTGGGGCGCGGGGTCGACGGCTTCCGGATGGACGTCATCGAGCTGATCTCCAAGGACACCGACCTGCGCGACGGCGTACCCCCTGCGGACCACGACCTGGCCGGGCCCGTCGGCATCGCCTTCGGACCACGGCTGCACGAGTTCCTCGCCGAGATGAACCGCGAGGTCGGGATCTCCGACGAGCACCTGATCACCGTCGGCGAGATGCCGATGGCCACGCCGGAGCTCGCGCGGGCCGTCACCGACCCGGCGCGGCCCATGCTGGACATGGTCTTCACGTTCGAGCACATGTGGCAGGACGAGGAGCCGGGGCGGGGCAAGTGGGCGTTGCGCGACCTGCACCTGCCCGACCTCAAGGGCTGCCTGGCCCGCTGGCAGTCCGGTCTCGCCGACGTCGGCTGGAACAGCCTCTACTGGGAGAACCACGACCAGCCGCGCGTGATGTCCCGGTGGGGCGACGACTCGCCGGCGCACCGCGCGTCCTCGGCCAAGACCTGGGCCACGGTGCTGCACCTGCATCGCGGCACGCCGTACGTCTACCAGGGCGAGGAGCTCGGGATGACGAACGCCGGCTTCACCTCGCTCGACGAGTACGCCGACCTCGAGTCGCTGAACTGGGCCCGCGAGGCGCTGGCCCGCGGCGTACCCGAGGCGGACGTGCTGCGCGCGCTGGCGACCAAGAGCCGCGACAACGCGCGCACCCCCATGCAGTGGGACGCCTCCGAGCACGCCGGGTTCACCACCGGGACCCCGTGGCTGCCGGTGCACGCGAACCGCGACGTGGTCAACGCCGAGGCGGAGGTCGCCGACCCCGACTCGGTCCTCCACCACTACCGGGCGCTGATCGAGCTCCGCCACACCGACCCGGTCGTGGTGGACGGCCGGTTCCACCTCCTCCTGCCCGACCATCCGGCCGTGTGGGCCTTCACCCGGACGCTCGAGGACGAGGTGCTGCTGGTCCTCGCCGACCTGTCGGGCGAGACCGTCACGCTCGCGCCGGACGACGTACCCGACCTCGACGGCAGCGAGGTGCTGCTGCCGACCCACCCGGAGCCGCACGGGCTCACGCTGCGCCCCTGGGAGTCCCGGATCCATCGGCTCCGGCGGCCGTGACGACGTGGGATTGTCCTGAATTTCGTACAACCCCGTGCGTTGTCGCCTCCTCCCGCGCGGTTCTAGATTGGCTCGCGTTGACTCGGGGTTCAGTCCGTCCCGCACGCGGAGGAGCGAGCCATGACGACCGACGTACCCACCGCCTCCACCGGAGACTCGGCCGAGCTGCGCCGCGGTGCGGTGAGCTTCAGCGGTGTCCTGTTCCAGTCGATCACGTTCATGGCCCCGGCCATCGCGACCGCACTGTCGATCCCGGCCGGCATCGGGTTCGCCGGCGGCGCGGCACCGCTCGCGGTGATCCTCGCCCTGGTGGCCTGCCTGATCGCGGCCAACTCCATCGGCGAGCTCTCCCGGCACCTGCCCTCGGCCGGCTCCTTCTACACGTTCGTCAGCCACGGCATCCACCCGAAGGCCGGGTTCCTGGTGGCGTGGGGGTTCCTGCTGGGCGTGATCGTCGGCGGCCCCTTCCTCGCCCTGCAGATGGGGTTCGTCGTCGCCGGCACGTTGAACGCCGAGTGGGGCTGGTCGAACGACACCTGGGTGATCTGGACCGTGCTGGTCTGCCTGGTCGTGTTCGCCCTCGGCTACCGCGGAATCGCCGCCTCGACGAGGGCCGGGATGGCGCTCGGCGCCTTCGAGATCCTGGTCTTCGTCGCCATCTCGCTGACGCTGATCGTCAAGGCCGGCGGCGACAACACGCTGCAGGTCTTCGGCACCCACTACGCCAACAACCCGGACTTCAAGGGCTTCTCCGGGGTCATCGCCGGATCGGTGTTCACGATCCTGGCGTTCATCGGCTTCGAGCAGGCCGCCCCGATCGCGGAGGAGGCGCACGAGCCGAGACGGACGGTGCCGCGCGCGATGTTCGTGTCGTGCCTGCTCATCGGCGCGTTCTACCTGCTGAACACGTACGCCAGCGCCGTCTCCTTCGGACCGGCCAAGATGATCGGCTTCACCGCCGACGACAGCAACCCGTGGCAGAACATCCTGGCCCGGAACGCCTGGGGCTGGTTCGGCTTCTTCCTGGTCTTCCTGGCCCTGATCAACTCGATCATCGCCAACCAGAACGCCGCCAACAACTCCTCGACCCGCACGATGTTCGCGATGGGCCGCATCCGGCTGCTCCCCGAGGGGTTCGGCCGGCTCAACCCCTTCGGCTCCCCGTTGCTGGCGATGGTGGCGCAGCTCGTCGTGTCCCTGGCAGTGGCGCTCTACCTCGGCTACCACTACGACCCGTACACCGGCTTCGCGCTGAGCGCGACGATCCTGGTCGACATCTTCGCGCCGATGTACATCCTGCTGAACGTCGCGTGCCTGCTGTACTTCTGGCGCTTCCAGCGCGAGGAGTTCAACGTCGTGCGGCACGGGGTCCTGCCGGTCCTGGGCGCCCTCGCCTTCATCCCGGCGTTCTGCGCGGGGGCGGGCATCCCGGCGTTCGACTTCGTCCCGTCACTGCCGAAGCCGCTCTCGTACGCCGGCCCGGCCGCGGCGATCTGGATGCTGATCGGCGTCGTGTACCTGGTGGTGCTGAGCACCCGGGCGCCCCAGCGCATCCTGGAGACCAAGCGCGTGTTCGACGAGGAGTGAGACCGACCGCATGGACGTGATCAGCTACCGCCCCGAGCCCCACGAGCTGGCCTGGACCTTCGGCGGTGTGCCACCGGTCCGCCGGGTGCAGCCCGGCACGGTGCTGGAGCTGTGGAGCGAGGACGCCTTCGCCGGCAAGGTGCGCGGCGTCGACGACCTGGTGTCGCAGGTCATCGAGTTCCCGTTCGTGAACCCGCTGACCGGTCCGTTCTACATCGAGGGCGCCGAGCCCGGTGACACCCTCGCGGTGCACTTCGTCTCGATCGAGCCGTCGCGCGACTGGGCGGCGTCCTCGACCATCCCGCTCTTCGGCGCGCTCACCTCGACCCACACGACCGCCGGCCTGCAGGAGCCGCTGGCCGAGGTGGTCTGGATGTACGACGTGGACACGGTCGCCCGGACGGTCGCCTTCCGTGCTCGCTTCAGCGACGACCAGGTGGTGCTGCCGCTGGACCCGATGCACGGCACCGTCGGCGTGGCACCGGCCAACCTCGAGGCGCGCTCCTCGCTGGTGCCCGACGCGCACGGCGGCAACATGGACACCCCGGAGATGCGGGCCGGCACCACGTGCTTCCTCGGGGTCAACGTGGAGGGTGCGATGTTCGCGCTCGGCGACGGGCACTGCCGGCAGGGTGAGGGCGAGACCTGCGGGGTCGCGGTCGAGGCGGCCATGGACACGACCGTGGTCGTCGACCTGATCAAGGGCGTGCCGACGCCCTGGCCGCGGCTGGAGTCCGACGACCACCTGATGTGCGCCGGCTCGGCACGACCGCTCGAGGACGCCTTCCGGATCGCGCACCACGACCTGGTGACCTGGATCGGCGCGGAGTGCGGGCTGGACCCGCTCGATGCCTACCAGCTGGTCACGCAGACCAGCGAGACGCCGATCGCCAACGTCTGCGACCCCAACTACACCGTCGTGGCGAAGGTGCGGAAGTCCTACCTGCCGCGCCTCTCCGCCGAGGGGGCGTACGCCGGCGCCCACGCGCGGCTGAAGGAGATGGGCGCCGCCCACCTCGCGCAGCGACGATGACCGCTCGGCGCCGGCGGGCATGAGGAAGGCCGGGCATGAACAAGGCGAGGGACCAACCCCTCGCCACTTTCAACTTATAACCCACCCGGGGGCTTGCGGCAAGCCCCATTTCCTGTCGCACAATCACCGATCCGCCCCGCATCTCGTCTCTGGAGCTGATCGCGTGACCTCGGTGTCCACCCGTGCCTTCGACCTGCCCGACCACCTCGCCGCCAAGGCCGATCCGGCCCTGATCGCCGACGACGAGCAGCACTTCGCCGCGATGACCGAGAGCCTCGACGGGACCGTCGCAGACCTGGAGGACCGCCTCGCCGCGGCCCGGAGGAGCGCGGGCGAGTCGAGCACGGAGGCGCTCGAGCGCGACCAGGAGATCCACCGGCTGACGGCCCGGCTGCGCGTGCTGCGGCGCTTCAGCCTCGACCTCTGCCTGGGCCGCATCGTCACCGACGACGGGGATCCCGTCTACATCGGCCGGCTCGGGCTCACCGACGGCGCGGGCGAGCGCCTGCTCGTCGACTGGCGCTCCCCCGCGGCCGAGCCCTTCTTCGGCGCGACCCACGCCCACCCGATGGGCCTGGCCAGCCGGCGGCGGTACCGCTGGACCCGCGGCCGCGTCACGGACTACTGGGACGAGGTCTTCACCGCCGACGGTCTGGAAGGGCACGCGGCGCTGGACGACCAGTCGGCGTTCATCGCCAGCCTCGGCAGCAGCCGGTCGGAGCGTATGCGCGACGTGCTCTCGACCATCCAGGCCGACCAGGACGCCATCATCCGGGCCGGCTCACGCGGCACGTTGGTCGTCGACGGAGGGCCCGGTACCGGCAAGACGGTCGTGGCGCTGCACCGCGCGGCGTACCTCCTGTACGCCGACCCGCGGCTCGGCGAGGGTCGCGGCGGCATCCTCTTCGTCGGGCCGAGCCGGCCCTACCTCGCCTACGTCGCGGACGTGCTGCCGAGCCTCGGCGAGGAGGGCGTGCAGACCTGCACCCTGCGCGACCTGCTGCCCGAGGGGGCCACGGCACCCGACGAGCCCGACCCCGAGGTGTCCCGGCTGAAGGCCTCGGCGGAGATGGTCCGGGCGGTCGAGCCGGCCGTGCGGCTCTACGAGGAGCCGCCCGCCGACGGCATGGCGGTCTCGACGCCGTGGGCCGACGTCTGGGTCAGCCCCCACGACTGGGTCGAGGCGTTCGAGTCGCTCGAGCCCGGGACGCCCCACAACGAGGGCCGCGACCAGGTCTGGGAGGAGCTGCTCACGATCCTGGTCGACAAGCACGAGCACGACGACCCCGACGACCCCGATGTCTCCGACGAGCAGGTACGCCGCTCGCTCGCGCGCAACGGCGAGCTCGTCGACGCCTTCGGCAGAGCCTGGCCGCTGGTCGAGCCGACCGACCTGGTCGGCGACCTGTGGTCGGTGCCGGCGTACCTGCGGATGTGCGCGCCCTGGCTGTCGCCGGACGAGGTGCGGGTGCTGCAACGGCCGGATGCGCAGGCCTGGACGACGGCGGACCTTCCGCTGCTGGACGCGGCCCGGCTGCGGCTCGGCGACCCCGAGGCGTCGCGGCGCAGCCGGCGGCGGGCGGCGACGCTGGCGGCCGAACAGGAGGAGCGGGCGCGCGTCGTCGACCACCTGATCGCGACCGACGACTCGGAGCTGCAGGTGATGTCGATGCTGCGCGGCGACGACCTCCGGGGAGCGCTCGTCGACGAGGACGCCGTCCCGGCGGTCGACCGCGACCTCTTGGCCGGTCCCTTCGCCCACGTCGTCGTGGACGAGGCACAGGAGCTCACCGACGCCGAGTGGCAGATGCTGCTCCTGCGCTGCCCCTCGCGCAGCTTCACCGTGGTCGGCGACCGGGCCCAGGCGCGGCACGGGTTCACCGACAGCTGGGAGGAGCGGCTGGCCCGAGCCGGGCTGGACCAGGTGCGCCTGGCGTCGCTGACGATCAACTACCGGACCCCGGAGGAGGTCATGCGCGAGGCGGAGCCGGTGATCCGCACCGTCATCCCGGACGCCAACGTCCCGACCTCGATCCGGAGCACCGGCGTCCCGGTCGGGCACGGGTCGGCCGCCGACCTGGACGCGGTCCTCGACGACTGGCTCGCGGCGAACCCCGAGGGCGTGGCGTGTGTCATCGGGACCGGATCCGTCGCGGCGCGCCCGCGGGTGCGGTCGCTGCGGCCGGAGCTCGCCAAGGGCCTGGAGTTCGACCTGGTCGTCCTCGTCGACCCGGAGTCGTTCGGCGAAGGCGTCGAGGGCGCGGTCGACCGTTACGTCGCGATGACCCGGGCGACCCAGCGACTGGTGGTGCTGACCAGCACGTGAGCCCCTCAGATGCTCTTGTGGTACTCGACCAGGGTCTCGACCTGCCGGTAGCCCATCGCCTCGTTGATGGCACTCATGTGGCTGTTGACCTCGGCGTTGCTGGTGACCACGAGCCGGCAGCCGGGCACCTGCTCGACCAGGGCGCGGTGGCTGGCGAGCTTGGTCGCCAGCCCGAGCCGGTGACCCCGGTGCCCGGGCAGCACCATCGTCACGCTGACGTGGGCCCGCACCGGGTCGTGGGTGCTGACCCTGACCCCGGTCAGTCCGACCACGGTTCCGTCGGGCGTCAGCGCGACCGACTCGAAGGTGGCGAGCCCCACGTCGACCCGGCGCCGCTCGGCCGCACGCACGCGCTCGACGGTCCACTCGCGGTCCTCGAGGTCGAGGTCGCCCTGCGGGATCAGGCTCATGACGCGGCTCAGGGCTGCGCCGAAGCTCTCGACGTGCTCGTCCGGGCAGCGGTCGCGCCAGGTCACGACGCGGTAAGCGCCGAGGGCGCGCTCCACCTGCGCCTCGAGCGACGGCCAGGCCGGCATCGAGGCGGGGAGGTCGATGGCCTTGACGCCCTCGCGGTTCGCCTCGGCGTACCCCCGGGCCGTCGCGAAGGCCGAGCCTCCGCCGTCCCCGCCCGAGGCGAGGAACACCTCGGTCAGCACCCGCTCGCGTCCCGCCTCTCGCGCGCGGCCTTCGAGGTGCTCGAGGAGCCGCGTGCCGACCCCGCGCCGCCGGTGCTGCGGGTGCGCGATCAGGTCGGCGTAGCCCACGGTGGGGTTGTCGTCGAGGGGCAGGTTGGCCAGGCTCACGCCGACGAGCGTGTCGTCCTCGAAGGCGCCGTGGAGCTGGAGATCGAAGCCCGGCGGCGACGACGAGAGCGGCCGTCCGGCGGCCTCCCAGGACGGGATCAGGTCGGCGCGGCGATGGGTCTGGCCGGCGCGCCAGACGTCGTACCACCGGCGGAGCTGGTCCTCGTCGCCGCTGTCGACGGCGCGGATCTCGAGCATCCGTGCACGCTACGAGAGCGACACCGGGGATCGCCTGCGATTTCAGAGTGCCAGTCGGCGGCGTACGACGTCGGCGAGGCGCTCGGCCACCTCGGTGGCCTGGTCGGACGTGGCGGCCTCCACCATCACCCGGACCAGCGGCTCGGTGCCGGAGGGCCGCAGCAGGACCCGGCCGGTGTCGCCGAGCTTCTCCTGCTCGCGGGCGACGGCCTCGACGAGCTCGGGGTCCTCGGTGCCGTCGCGGTCGACGCCGGTGACGTTGAGCAGCACCTGCGGCAGGCGGGTCACCACCGACGCCAGCTCGCGCAGGGACGACGCCGTCACGGTCATCCGCTGGAGCACGTGGAGCGCGGTCAGGATGCCGTCTCCCGTCGTCGCGTGGTCGGGCATGATGATGTGGCCCGACTGCTCGCCGCCGAGCGTGAAGCCCCCGTCGCGCATCGCCTCGAGCACGTAGCGGTCACCGACGGCGGTCTGCAGGACCGAGATCCCGGCCCGGCGCATCGCCTGCACGAGGCCGAGGTTGCTCATCACGGTGGCCACGATCGTGTCGTGGGCGAGCTGCCCGCGCTCCTTCAGGTCGATCGCGAGCAGGGCGATCAGCTGGTCGCCGTCGACGGTGGCGCCGGTGTGGTCGACGGCGAGGCACCGGTCCGCGTCGCCGTCGAGCGCGAAGCCGACGTGGGCGCCACGCTCGAGCACGGCCTTGCGCAGGCCCTCGAGGTGGGTGGACCCGCACCGCTCGTTGATGTTGAGGCCGTCGGGGTCGTCGTTGAGCGCGATCACGTCCGCCCCGGCGGCGCGCAGCGTGTGGGGGCCGACGTCGGAGGCCGCGCCGTTCGCGCAGTCGAGCACGACCCGCATCGGGGCCAGCGGCTGGTCGAGGGTGCCGACGAGGTGGTCGGAGTACTCCTCCGTCGACCGCGCGTACGGCGTGACGCGCCCGACGTCCCCGCCGACCGGGCGTTCCCACGGCTCGCCGACATGGGCCTCGATCTCGCGCTCGAGGGCGTCGTCGAGCTTCACCCCGCCCCGGGCCAGGAACTTGATGCCGTTGTCGGGCATCGGGTTGTGCGAGGCACTGATGACGACGCCGACGTCCGCGCCCAGGGCGTCGGTGAGGTAGGCGACGCCCGGGGTCGGCAGCACTCGCAGCCGGATCACGTCGACCCCGGCGGACGCGAGACCCGCCACGACCGCGTGCTCGAGGAACTGCCCCGAGATGCGCGTGTCGCGGCCGACCACCGCCACCGGACGCTGGCCGCTGAACCCACCGTGGTCGACCAGCACGCGGGCCGCGGCCACCCCGAGGTCGACCGCGAGCTCGGCGGTGATCACACCGTTGGCGAGCCCGCGGACACCGTCGGTGCCGAAGATCCGCTGCGTCATCGCCCGATCATCGCAGGCAGACCGCCGAGGATCAGCGCTTGCTGTACTGGGGAGCCTTGCGGGCCTTCTTCAGGCCGGCCTTCTTGCGCTCGATGACGCGCGCGTCGCGGGTCAGCAGCCCGGCCTTCTTCAGGGTCGGACGGTTGGCCTCGACGTCGATCGCGTTCAGCGCGCGGGCCACACCGAGGCGCAGGGCACCGGCCTGGCCGGTGATGCCGCCGCCGTGGATGCGGGCGATGACGTCGAACCGGCCGTCGAGCTGGAGCGCCGCGAACGGCTCGTTCACGACCTGCTGGTGGAGCTTGTTCGGGAAGTAGGAGTCGAGGGTGCGGCCGTTGATCGTCCACACGCCCGAGCCGGGCACGATCCGCACGCGGGCGACGGCCTCCTTGCGGCGGCCGGTCGCCGCGGCCGGCGCGATGGTCGCCGGGCGGGCCGGGTCGGCCGACGGCGAGCTCTCGGAGGTGTAGGCCACGCCCTGCTCGTCGGTGGCGAACGTCTCGGCCACGTCGGCGGTGCCCTCGGCCGTCACGTCGGTCGTGTCCTGGGTGCTGGTGTCAGCCACGGGAGTTCCTTCGCTAGTCACTGCGAGACCTGCGTGATCTCGAACGGCTTGGCCTGCTGGGCCTGGTGCGGGTGGGTGGGGCCGGCGTACACCTTGAGCTTCTTGAGCACCTGGCGGCCGAGCTTGTTCTTGGGCAGCATCCCCCACACGGCCCGCTCGACGACCTTGCGGGCGTCCTTCTCCAGCTGCTGTCCCACGGGGACGGCGGTGAGGCCGCCGGGGTAGCCGGAGTGGCGGTAGAGGAGCTTGCTGTTCTTCTTGTCACCGGTGAGCGCGACCTTCTCGGCGTTCACGACGATGACGAAGTCGCCCATGTCCATGTGGGGGGCGAAGGTCGGCTTGTGCTTGCCGCGCAGCAGGTTCGCGACCTGGACGGCGAGCTTGCCGAGGACGACGTCGGAGGCGTCGATGACGTGCCACTCGCGGTGGACGTCGCCTGGCTTGGGGCTGTACGTGCGCACGTGGGTGCTCTTCTCGTTCGTGGGACCGGCGGGCGGGTCACCCACCGGTGGTGCTGCCACGACCTCTGACGAACGCCTCGTGAGCGAAGTAATCTGCCCGGCTTCGGTTCATCCGGGTCTGCCCTGCGCGCGGAACGCACAGGACGGCAGGGGTCGCGACCGCACAATCTACCGGTCACCGGCGCCGGCGGCCAAAATGCCGTGGAACACGTCTTCGGCCGGCCCTCCCCACCGGCGCGTCACCGGATTCGCCCTCCGGCGTACCCCGAAGTAAGTTGATGGGGTGAACGACTCCCTCACCGTCCGCGACAACCGCACCGGCCAGGAGTACGACGTACCGATCGAGAACGGTGCGGTCAGGGGCGCGGATCTCGGCAAGATCAAGGACGACGAGGGCTCCCCCCTCGCCGTGTACGACCCCGGCTTCGTCAACACCGCCTCGTGCAAGAGCGCCGTCACCTACATCGACGGCGACGAGGGCATCCTGGAGTACCGCGGCTACCCGATCGAGCAGCTGGCGGAGAAGTCGACGTTCCTCGAGGTCGCCTACCTGCTGGTGCACGGCGACCTGCCGACGAAGACCCAGTACGAGAACTGGGTGCACGACATCACCTACCACACGTTCGTGCACGAGAACATCAAGACCTTCATGGAGGGCTTCCGGTACGACGCCCACCCGATGGGCATGCTGATGGCCTCGGTCGGCGCGCTGTCGACGTTCTACCCCGACGCCCGCCACATCGACGACGACGAGATCCGTCAGCTGCAGATCGTGCGGATGATCGCCAAGATGCCGACCCTCGGCGCGTGGTCGTTCCGCCACGCGCAGGGCAAGCCGTTCGTCTACCCGGACAACGAGCTCGGCTACACCGCGAACTTCCTGTCGATGCTGTTCCGGATGAGCGAGGACCGCTTCGCCGCCGACGAGCGGCTGGTCAAGGCGCTCGACGTCCTGTTCATCCTGCATGCCGACCACGAGCAGAACTGCTCGACCAACGCCGTCCGCTCGATCGGCTCCTCGCAGGTCGACCCGTACTCCGCGGTCGCCGGCGGCATCGGCGCCCTCTTCGGCCCGCTCCACGGCGGCGCCAACGAGGCCGTGCTCCGGATGCTGCGCCGCGTGGGTCGCAAGGAGAACATCCCCGACTTCATCGAGGGCGTGAAGAACGGCGACGAGCGGCTGATGGGCTTCGGCCATCGCGTCTACAAGAACTACGACCCGCGGGCCAAGATCATCAAGAAGGCCTGCGACGACGTCTTCGAGGTCACCGGGGTCAACCCGCTCCTCGAGATCGCGATGGAGCTGGAGAAGATCGCGCTCGAGGACGAGTACTTCGTGTCCCGCAAGCTCTACCCGAACGTCGACTTCTACTCCGGTCTGATCTACGAGGCGTTCCAGTTCCCGCCGGAGATGTTCACCGTGCTGTTCGCGATCGGCCGTACGCCGGGCTGGCTCGCGCAGTGGCTCGAGCTCGTGCAGGACAAGGAGCAGAAGATCGCCCGGCCCAAGCAGATCTACACCGGGCAGCGCACCCTCGACTTCACGCCCGCCTCCGAGCGCTGGGCGTGAGCCGGCTCCCGGAGGTCCGGGGCGCTTCGTAGCTACGCCGCCGCGCGCTCGACCTCCAGCAGCGACTCCGTGTGGCGCTCGGCCTCGAACGCCGCGTGGCCGCCGCGGAAGCCGAACAGCCGCTTGGTCCAGAGGATGTAGACGACGGCGAAGATGTTGAGCAGCAGCGCGACGACCTTCAGCCAGGTCACCGTCTCGACCAGCTCGTAGACCTCGAGCGGGACGAAGATCGCGGTGCCGACCACGGCGACGTACTCACCCCAGCGCTTCATCAGCCACAGGCCGACCGCCTCCAGCAGCTCGAGCGCGCCGTACGCCAGGACGCCGATGCTGATCAGCGTCAGCGTATGCCGGTCGGTCGCGAGCGCCTTCTGGATCAGGTGGACGGGACCCGTCGACTGCAGGTCGACGCCGGCGTGCCGGGCGATCGGGGTCAGCCGCGGGAGGTAGTCGTCGAAGAGTCGCTGCAACGAGTCCTGCGCGCCTTCGAAGCGGTGGATGCCGTAGGCCAGCGCCACCAGGAGCACGCCGCGGATGCCGCGCTCGACGGCCAGGACCCGGAGGACGAACGCGTCGCGGAGAGCACGACCGCGCAGGACGAGGGGCGCGTCCTCCGCCGGACCGCGGCCCTTCGGCTCCCCCGGCACGAACGACCCGCATCGCAGGCACCGCCAGGCGTCACCGTCGGCGGTGTCGACGTGCAGCCGCTGCGCCAGTGGCGCTTCGGTGGGCTCCCAGGTCACGTGGCCGTGCCAGCCGCAGCTGCGCACGTTCCAGTCGAAGTTGCGCCACGGATTCCTCACCCGGCGCAGCCTAGGGCGCGGCGTGTGGCGGACGACTCACCCCGGTAGCCGGAAATGGGGCGCGCCGGGCCCGCCCGGATTGGCAGGATCGGTCCGTGCCCGCGCTGACCACGACCGCCGACCTGGAAGCCGCCCTCGACCACCTCCGGTCCGCTCCCGCGGAGGTCGGCACGCTCGAGATGGTGGTCCGGAGGCCCGAGAACGGCAGCCGCGAGGTCGTCGCCGAAGGCGTGCTCGACGAGGCCGAGGGGCTCGTCGGCGACAACTGGCTGAGCCGGGCGACCTCACGCGCCGTCGCCGAGGGGCGCCACCTCGACGCGATGATCACGGTGATGAGCGCCCGGATGGTGGGCCTGCTCGGCGCCACCGCGGACGTGCGCGCGCTCGCCGGGGACCAGCTGTACGTCGACCTCGACATCTCCCACGACAACCTGCCTGCCGGCTGCCGGCTCGCGATCGGCGCCGACGCCGTCCTCGAGGTCACCGCGAAGCCCCACGCCGGGTGCAAGAAGTTCCTCGCCCGCTTCGGCGAGGAGGCCGTGGCGTTCGTGAACAGCGAGGTCGGCAGGCAGCTCCGGCTGCGCGGGCTGAACGCCCGCGTGGTGCGCGGCGGCGTCGTCCGCACCGGCGACGTCGTACGCCGGCTCCCGCCGACCGTCTAGGCGCTTCTTCAGGACACCCCAGCGACGTCTCAGGGTCTTCCCAGACTCGCCCGGCAGGTTCTGGGACATGACGAACGACCCGCACGGCAGTCAGCCGGGCAACCGAGGCGAGTGGGGTCAGGAGCCGCCTGCGCCACCCGCCACCTGGTCGCCGTACGGGTATGCAGCCCAGCCGGAGGACGGCCGCGCCACCCTCGGCCAGGACGTCACCGCACCGGTTCTCCCGCCGGAGCCGCGTCCCCGGAGTGGGCTGCGAGGCAGGAGGCTGGCCGCCACCGTGGTGGCGGCCAGCCTGGTCCTCGGCGGCGCTGCCGGTCTCGGCGGGGCTGCCCTCTGGACATCGACCCACGACGAGGTGCAGTCCTCACCGGTACTCACGCAGACCGGGGGCTCGACCGCCCAGACCGCCGCGACCGGCTCCATCGAGAGGGTCGCCCAGAACGTCCTGCCCTCCGTGGTGATGATCGACGTGACCGGCCCCAACGGGGAGGGCTCGGGTTCCGGGATCATCCTCAGCCGCGACGGCAAGATCCTCACCAACAACCACGTGGTCGCCCTCGCCGGGAGCTCCGGCCACATGAGCGTCGCGTTCAACGACGGCTCGCACGCCGGTGCCAAGGTGCTCGGCACCGACCCGCTCACCGACACCGCGGTGATCCAGGCCCAGGGCGTCCGCGACCTCACGCCCGCCACGCTGGGACACTCCTCGGCCCTGCAGGTCGGCCAGGGCGTCGTGGCGATCGGCTCGCCGTTCGGCCTCGACGCCACCGTGACCAGCGGTATCGTCAGCGCGCTGAACCGGCCGGTGGACGTCGGTCAGGTCAGCCAGGGCAACTCCACGATCTATCCGGCGATCCAGACGGACGCCGCGATCAACCCCGGCAACTCCGGCGGGCCGCTGGTGAACCTCTCGGGTGAGGTCGTCGGCATCGACGCGTCCATCCAGACCGCCGGCAGCTCGAGCGTCGGCGGCGAGCCCGGCTCGATCGGTCTCGGCTTCGCGATCCCGATCGACGAGGTGCTGCCGATCGTGCAGCAGATGATCAAGGGCGAGACGCCGACCCACGCCCGCCTCGGCATCGGTGTCGAGGACGCGGCCGCCGGCGCGGGCGCGCAGATCACCGACGGCGCGAAGATCAGCGAGGTCAACAACGGCTCCGCGGCCGCGAACGCCGGCCTCCGGTCCGGTGACGTGATCACCAAGATCGACGACCACCTGATCACGTCCTCCGACGGCCTCGTGGCGATCATCCGCTCCTACCGCCCGGGCGACCGGGTCGACGTCACCTACCAGCGCGGTGGTGACACCCACACGGTGCGCGTCACCCTCGACTCGGACGCCGCCACGCAGAACTCCTGATCTCGGGGCCCGGGGTGTGCGTCCACAGCGCCGGTGACGCCCCCGGGCCCCGTGCCAGCCGGACCGGCCTCCCTGCGAACCGGGAAGCCGGTCCCTGGCGTGGCGGAGTACGCCTGGAACGCGCTGCCGGCCGCGATCAAGAACCGCTCGTGAGTCACCGGGCCCGGCGGACGCGGGTCTCGTCCCACACGGGTCCGTCGGACTCGTAGACCTCGCCGTCGGCGCCGTACACGAGGAACCGGTCGAAGCCGCGGGCGAACCAGCGGTCGTGGGTCACCGCCACGACCGTGCCCTCGAACGCCTCGAGGCCGTCCTCCAGCGCCTCCGCCGACTGCACGTCGAGGTTGTCGGTCGGCTCGTCGAGCAGCAGCAGGGTCGCCCCGGACAGCTCGAGCAGCAGGATCTGGAAGCGGGCCTGCTGTCCGCCGGAGAGCGACTCGAACGGCTGCTCGGAGGCGTGGGCGAGCTCGTAGCGGTCGAGGACCCGGGCGGCCGCCTCGCGACCCATGCCGGTCCGGCCGTCGGGCCGGCCGTCGCCGCGGTGCAGGATCTCGAGCAGGGTCCGGCCCACCAGCTCGGGGTGCTCGTGCGTCTGGACGAACCAGCCGGGTCGCACCCGCGCTCCGAGCTTGGCCTTGCCGGTGTGCCGGACCGGCTCGATCGGGGTGTCGTCGACCGGGCGGTGCTCGACGTCGGGGTCGGAACCACCGGCTGCCAGCAGGCGCAGGAAGTGCGACTTGCCGGACCCGTTGCTGCCCAGTACCGCGATCCGCTCGCCGTACCAGACCTCCAGGTCGAACGCCGTCATCAGCCCGGTCAGCTCGAGGTTCTCGCACACCACCGCGCGCTTGCCGGTGCGGCCGCCGCGGAGCCGCATCGACACCTGCTGCTCGCGCGGCTGCTCGGTCGGCGGGCCGGCCTCCTCGAACTTCCGGAGCCGGGTCTGGGCGGCCTTGTACTGCGAGGCCATCCCGTCGTTGTACTCCGCCTTGATCCTGAGCCGGAGCACCAGCGCCTTGATCTTGGCGTGCTCCTCGTCCCAGCGCCGGCGCATCTCCTCGAAGCGCGCGAACCGGTCGCGTCGCGCCTCGTGGTACGACGCGAAGCCGCCGGGGTGGGTCCAGACCAGGTTGCCGCCGGTCGAGCCGAGCTCGACGGTGACGATCCGGGTCGCGGTGTTGTTGAGCAGCTCGCGGTCGTGGCTGATGAACAGGATCGTCTTGTCCGACTCGCGGATGCGCTCCTCGAGCCAGATCTTCCCCGGGACGTCGAGGAAGTTATCCGGCTCGTCGAGCAGGAGGACCTCGTCGGGCCCGGCCAGGAGGTACTCCAGCACCAGCCGCTTCTGCTCACCGCCGGACAGCGTGCGGAGGGCGCGGTACTTCGCGCGGTCGTAGGGCACCCCGAGGCCGCGGACCGTGCAGACGTCCCAGACGACCTCGATGTCGTAGCCACCCGCGTCGGCGTACTCGGAGAGGGCCTCGGCGTACCGCAGCTGGGTCTTCTCGTCGTCGGTGTCCATCAGGGCGAGCTCCCAGCGCTCGACCTCCGCGGTGGCCTCGCGCACGCGGGCGGGTGACACCGACAGCAGCAGGTCGGCCAGGGTCGCGTCGTCGCCGAGCCCGTGCGCGACCATCTGCCGCATCACCCCCAGCCCGCCGGTGCGGGTGACCACGCCCGCCTTGGGCGGCAGCTCGCCGGTGATGATCCGCAGCAACGTCGTCTTGCCGGCGCCGTTGGCCCCGACCAGGGCGACCTTGGCGCCGTCGCCGACGCGGAAGGACACGTCCTCGAGGAGCACCCGCCCGTCGGGGAGCTCGAAGCGCACACCGGCGACGTCCACGTGACCCACGAGGAGCCATTGTCCGCGACCCGCCCCGCGTACGCACCCGAGATTCGGGTCGGGTCAGCGGGCGTTCTCGCGCAGCGACGCCGTCCGCGCGCCGCGCACGGTGAGGAACGCGAAGCCGGAGGCGGCCACGACCAGGCCGATCAGCACGAACGCGCTCAGGGTGAGGGCCGTCGCCACGTCGAACGACGGCACGACCCGTGGGACCAGACTGGAGTCGACGAAGCCCAGGGTGACGGTGCGGACGACGACGTACTGCGCGACCCCACCCGCCGCCACCCCGGCGACCGCGGCCGCGCCGAGCACCACCACGAACTCGGCGACGACCCCGATCATCACCGACCGTCGTTTGACCCCGACCACCCGCAAGGAGGCGGCGTCATGGCGTCGCGACGGCAGCTGGACGGCGAGGTTCGCGGCCAGTCCCGCGAGCGCGAGCAGGATCACCAGCGCGGTGACGACGACGTACAGCCGCAGGGCGAGCGCGAACGCGTCCTGGTCGAGCACGTGCTTGGTCTCGACCTCGGTGGTGGGGTTGGACAGGCCCCGGTCGGACAGGGCGCCGAGGATCCGTTGGGGCGTGTCGGCCCGCGCCCAGATGAACACGAGGGTGTCGCTGTTGGACAGCGAGGCGTTCCGGATGAACGACGTGAAGTCGATCATCGTGCCGGAGGGTCCGCGGAACGGCATGGACTCGGCAGGGGCGCCGCCGGCCTGCACGCGGAAGAGCCCCGAGGCGCCGGTGGGCATCACCCGCGACTCGGAGGTGAGCCGGCCGAACAGGACCGGCACGGGTGAGGGGAAGTCGGCCGGCGAGATCCCGGCGTACGACTCCGGGCTGTTCGACCGGAACTTCATGACGAGGTGGCCGCCCTGCAGCCGGACCGACTTGCAGGCCCGCTTCGTGTTCACGATCAGCGCCGCCTGCGACCGCCACGACCGGTCGAGCATCCCGGGGATCCGGCGCCCGTCGACGGTGGCGGCCTCGATCGTCGCCGAGCCGTGCATGGCCTCCACCAGCGCGGTCGGCCCCCCGAAGCTGATGGTCTCGACCTGGCATCCCTGCTGGCAGTGGGTCAGCTTGACGGTGCGCGTGGAGCGACCTTCATGGAAGGCGCCGGTGTCGATGTTGCGGAGGTCGCCGTGGTCGTCGAGCACCGCGATCAGCATCCCGAGCGAGTCGTAGTCGCCCTGCACGTGGTTGTCGACGGTCAGCGAGAGCGTCGAGCCACGCAGCACGACCGGCGGCCGACGGGGGCCGATCTCGCGGGCGATGTCGGCGGCGCCGCGCCCCGGTGTCCACTGGGAAGGCCACGACGCGACGCGGGCGAGGCGGGTGGCGTCCACGATGATCCGCGGGAGCGGGATGGACTCCACCTCGTCGGCGTTGGGGAAGTCCTCCCCCGCCGCCATCAGCCAGCGGCCCTGCGGGTCGAGCTCGCGGGTGAGACCGACGGCGCGCGGGAGCGACAGCTTCGTCGTGTACGACAGCGGCGCGCCGACCTCCGTCGCGGCCGTGCTGGCGCGCCACGTGGACGCCGCGAGCGAGACGCCGATGGCGAACACCGCCACCGTGAGCGCGGCCGTCACGGGCAGGATCACCATCGTCCCCTCGCGCCGCCGGCGCACCGTGCGGGCGGCGACGAACGACGAGAGCGCCCGGCGCCGCCTCGACCAGCGCACCCAGAGCCCGGACAGCCCCAGCACCAGCAGGCCGACCAGCAGGCCCGACGCCACGGCCAGCAGGATCGGGAGGGCGAGGTCGGTCGCGTCGGGCTTCTGCGGCTTGGTGCGGCTCGCGGCGGTGACCAGCGCGGCCACCGCGAGGGCGATCAGGGCGAGCCGCATCACGATCACGGCCCGGCCGGCCTTGGTGGGTCGGCGTACGCCGGCGATCTGGGCGCTCAGCGGCTCGCCCACGGCGTCGCGCACCACGACCGCCGCCACGACGGCGGTCACCACGACGACGCCGAGCACCGCCAGCGCGCTGCCGAGGATGAACGGCACAGGCAGGTCCGGCACCAGCCACCGCCGGGCGAGCTCCCGGGAGCCGAGGTAGCCGGCCGCCACCCCGAGCGGGACGGCGCACGCCAGGATCAGCAGGGGCTCGAGCATGCCGAGGAACCACAGCTGTCGGCGGCCGTACCCGCGCAGGGACGCCAGCGCCAGCTCGCCCCGGCGCAGGGTCATCGCCGCGGCCAGAAGCCGTGACAGCAGCACCAGGGCCACCAGGACCAGCGAGAGCACGGCGGGCTGGACGGTCGAGCGCGTGACTCCACGACGGTCGATCAGCTGCTCGGCGGTGGTGGTCAGCGTGTTGCCGGGCTCCAGGGTCAGCCCGGTCAGCAGGGTGCTGTGCTCGCTGGCCTTGTTGATGGCCTTCACGCGGGCCGCGATCACGGAGAGCTGCCGGCTGGTCAGGCCGGGATTCGTCGCCAGCGACTGGTTGACGGAGACGTACCACTTCTCCGGCCGGAGCTCGATGCCCGCTTGGGGGGTGATCCAGGGCGCCGGGCGGGCCGGGACGGGACGCGGCATCGACGCGCCGGGCGCGGACTGCAGCGTCTGGCTCCCGCCCCAGAAGTCGTCGTCGTCCTGCGACCCGGTCGGGCGGTAGATGCCGACGATCCGGAACGGCTGGTGGTCGGCGTACGGGTTGAAGGTGCTGCCCACCTTCACGCCGTACGTCTCGGCGTCGGCACGCAGGATCGCGATCTCGCCGGGATTCGTCGGGCAGCGCCCCTCGATCTGCACGTGGTCGCAGGCGCCGGTGACCGAGACCAGCCGTGGCGTGGCCGCGCCGGTCACCCCGGGCAGGCCGACCGCCTGGAGCGACTGCCAGACGAACGGGCGGCCGACGGCGTACCCGCTCCCCGACTCGCGGGACGTCTCGTCGATGGCGGTGGAGATCGCGTCGTCGACGTCCTGGTTGGCCTGCGGGGCGTAGTCGTAGGTGAGCCCGGTGTTGATGAACGGCTGGGCCCGGAGCTGGGAGATCACGAAGGAGTTGGCGGCGTTCTGCTGGTAGCTCGGCCCGACCACCGCGGACGCGATGGCGATGACCGTGAGCAGGAGGGAGCCGACGGTGAGCACCCAGCGTGCGCGGAGGCCCCGCAGGCTCGTGCCCAGCAGCCAGCCGAGATGGTTCACCGGTCCGCCGATCGCAGGGCCGCGGGACGCGCGGACCGGCCGAAGCGGGTGAACACGACGCCGCAGAGGACGGCGGTCAGCAGGGCCACGCCGACGACGACCAGGCCGAGCGTGAGCGGTCGGACCGCGAGGTCGAGCGCGGGCGCCTGCGCCCAGCCGCCGACCAGACGCAGCGGCTTGAGCAGGGGCACCGTGGTGGCGGCTGCGGCGACGGCCGCGGTCACGAGCACGACGCCGGCCAGCAGCACGGCCTCCTCGAGATAGGCACGACGGACCGTCCGCGGGCCGATCCCCGCGGCTCGCAGCCCGGCCACCTCGGCACGCCGGCCGCGGAGCTGTCCGGCGAGCCAGGCCAGCAGGTGCATGAGCGCGACGAGACCGACCCCGATCGCCACCAGGAGCGCCAGCGAGTCGGCGCGCGCGGGCGGTGTCGAGTCGATCTGGTGCGCGACCGCGGCGTACGTCGTGGGCTTGTGGGCGCCGTCCTGGCGCAGCTGGGCGAGCACGCCCGCCGGGGTGTCGGCGCGCGCGACCACGACCGACCGGGCGCTGGCGACGGTGCCCACGGCGCCGCGGAGGACGTGGGCGAGATCGAGCAGCCACCCGGTGCGACCGACGAACGGCACCGCCCCGATCTCGCCGACGACCCGGACCGGATGTGAGGTGCCGTCGATGCCCTCGAGAGACTCGGACGTGCGGATCCCCCGCGTCGCGAGCGAGGGGGCCGCGTCCTGCCCCGCGTCGGCCGTGAACGCGTGCTCGGCCGCCCCACCGGTGTACGAGCCGGATCCGAGGAGGCGGACATCGCCCGCGCTCACCCCCGACACGTCGAAGGAGCCTCCGCTCAGGTCCACCGACAGCAGGGCGCAGCCGACGCGGCAGGAGGTGAGGTCTCCGGTGGCGGTGCCGACGTGGTCGACCCGGATGCGCGCGGACTGGGGGTAGCCCTTGTCGCTGAGGTACTTCACGGTGACCACACTGGTGTCGCCCGACTTGATCCTGGACACGTCGACCTGCCACGAGTCCGACCGGAACATGATCGGGCCCTGCTGGTCGGCCAGCGTCTTCATGTGGGCGTTCGCGCCCGCGGCGCTCGTGCTGCCGACGAAGTCACCGACCACGGCGTCCCAACGAGCGGCGTCCACGAAGACGCGACGGCGTGCGGGGTCGAGGTCGTTGACCGAGACCGCCGCCATCAGCCACTTGCCCTGCGGGTCGGCATCATGGGCGGCGGCGTACGCCCGAAGGCCGCCCTCGCCGAACCCCATCACGATCGGCCCTCCGGCCCGGAGCCGGCTCGCGTCGTCGCGCCAGTCGGCGGCGGTGCGCCCGCCGGTCAGGGTGACCGCGAGCAGCACGGCGGCGGCCACCATGACCCGGACGACCGAGCCGGGGTCGGGGTCGCGGCGCAGGCGCCGGGTGGTCAGCGAGAGCCCGAGCCGCTTCCCGAGACGCGGCGTCCAGGCCAGGGCCCACATCACCAGCTGACCGGCGCCGAGCGCGACCAGCGCGGGCGCGATGGTCGGCACCCAGCCGCGGTCACTGCGGTGCGCCTCGTAGACCGCGAGGCAGGCGCCCACGACCACGAGCAGCTCGAGGAACGTGGTGACCCAGGACGACGGGTGTCGGCGCGGGTTCACCGACAGCGCGTCGACCAGCGGGCGGCGGATGACGGCGGCCGAGACCAGGGCGACCGTGGCCCAGGCGCCGACCAGGACCCCGACGGCCACCAGGACCTCGCGGGTGCCGACGCTGTAGTCGAGGTTCCAGCTGTCGGCGATGCGCCCGGCGAGCAGGACGCCGACCGCGGAGCCGACCGCGATCCCGACCAGGCTGACGAGCAGCAGCGGACCGGCGGCGAAGAGCACCACACGCCATCCGTGCATGCCGCGCAGCCGCGCCAGGGCGATGTCGTGGCTGCGGTCCACGACGGACCGTGCCGCCTGCTCGGCGAGCGCCACCGCGCCGTACAGCGCGAGCATGGCGGCGACGGCACCCGGGGTCTGGCCGACGCGCGAGGCACCGACGACACCCACGGCCCCCGCCGCGACGACGAGCGCGAGCGCGAGCGTCGCCAGAGAGGTGAGCAGGTGAGCCCGGACGCTGCGGAGGAGCACGCCGGCTACCGCCCGCTCACGTACGCCGAGTCCTCGGCGGGGACCAGACGGCCCTCGTCGAGCACGACCTTCCGGTCTGCGGCCTCGACGACCGCCGGGTCGTGCGTGGCCACGACCACGATCGCGCCACGGGCGGCCTCGATCCGGAGCTGGTCCATGACGTGCTCACGGTTGCCCTCGTCGAGCTCGCTGGTCGGCTCGTCGGCGAGCAGGATCTCCGGCGAGACCGCGAAGGCGCGCGCGCAGGCGACCCGCTGCATCTGGCCGCCCGACAGCTCCTCCACCTGCCGCGCCCCGAGGTCGCCGATGAAGAAGCGGGCGAGCTCCTCGTCGGCCCGCTCGTCGGCCTCGGCCGGCGAGACGCCTCGGGCTCGCAGGGCGATCGCGACGTTCTCGCGGGCGGAGAGGATCGGGACCAGGCCGTAGACCTGCAGCACGAACGCCACCGCGTGGCGTGGGTCGCCGTCGCCCTGCCACATGTGCTGCCCGCCGTACGACGCGAAGCCGGTGGTCGGCTTCACGATGCCGCCGGCGATGGACAGCAGGGTCGTCTTGCCGGAGCCGGACGGGCCCGACAGCGACGTCACCTGGCCGGGTTCGAACCCGAGCGTGAGGCGTTCCAGCGCCCATCGGCCGCCGACGTTGAGCGAGACGTCCTCGAGCTCGAGGTCGCTCTGGGCCGTGATCGGGTCGCGCTCGGGCACCAGGGCGTGACGGCCGAGGGTCGTCATCGGGCCTCCTCCTCGTCCTCGTCGATGTCGTCGTCGCCGCGGCTGAGCAGCAGGCGGTCGTCGTGCTCGGGCTCGATGCGCACCAACGTGCCCTGGGGCCAGTCGCGGGCGATGTGCGCCGGGAGGTGGACGACGCCCTCGGCCCCGACCACGACGTACTCCGCCCCGGCCCGGCCCTCCATGCCGACCCGGCCGCCGCGCATCGTGACGGTCCGGGGGAAGGTGCCGGCGACCTCGGGCTGGTGGGTGACGACCAGGATCGTCGTACCGAAGTCGTTGCCGAGCCCGTGGATGAGCTCGAGCATGTGGTCGCGGTCCTCGTGGCTGAGCTGGCTGGTGGGCTCGTCGGCCAGCAGGAGCTGCGGTGCGCTGGTGACGCTGCATGCGAGCGCGAGCCGCTGTCGCTCGCCGCCGGACATCGAGGAGACCACCTGGTCGCCCTTGCTCTCGAGGCCGACACGACGCAACAGCTCGGCGTCACCGAGGGTGCGGTCGGGGTCGTCGCTGGCGGCCCGGCTGAAGCGGAGGTTCTGCCGGGCGGTGGCGTAGTGGAGGAGGTTGCGCGTGGCCCCTTGGAGCATCGTGCTGACCCGCGAGGCGCGCACCCGGGTCAGCTGGCGCTCGCTCATCCGCGAGATCTCCTCCTCGCCGAGGAAGATCTTGCCGGCGCTGGGGCGCTGGATGCCGCCGAACAGGGTGAGGAGCGTGGACTTGCCCGAGCCGCTGGGACCGAGGAACGCGACCCGCTCCCCCGGCTCGACGCTGAGGTCGACTCCTTGGAGCGCGACCACGTCGTGGCCCTCGAACGTCTTGTACAGGTGCACCAGCCCCTGACACCTGACGGACAGCCCTCCGACCCGCTGCGGCGTCTCGGCGACGTGCTGCATGCGCGCTCCTATCCCTGCCCGGCCCGCTGGTTACCCGTCTGACGCGCGGCCTGCCGGTGTGGTTGTCATGCGCACCCTTTCATCCTCCCGGGCGGTCGCGTCGTACGTCGCGGTCGTGCCGCTGGGTGTTCGGATCGACCACCCACCCCCGGCACGCCGCTGGGACAAACCAGTGGGGACATCGCGCTGCGACCACGACAATGGCGGGCGTGGAGGAGGTCCAGGTCGTCGTCGCCCATCACGAGCGCGCGACGCTGCGCGTCGGAGACGTGTTCCTGAAGATCGACGCCGACCAGGCACGCACCGACGTCGAGGTCGAGGCGATGGCGCTGGCGCCGGTCCCGACACCCGAGGTGCTGTGGCGGAAGCCGCACGTGCTCGCGCTCGCTGCTCTCCCGGGTACGGCGCTCGGCCGCCTCGGCGAGCCGTCCACCTCTTCACCGGCGGCGTGGACCGCGGCCGGCGCCGCCGTCCGTGTGCTCCACGATGCCCCGTTGCCGCCCTGGTCGGGGCCGAGCCTCGACGACGTCGCCTCGGAGCTGGACAGCGAGTGCGCGTGGCTGCTGGCCAACGACGTCCTCCCCGCCGACCTGGTCACGCGCAATCGTGCGGTCGCGGAAGCGGCACTCCGGGAGTGGACGCCGGTGTTCGCCCACGGCGACCTCCAGGTCGCGCACGTGTTCGTCGACGCAGACGAGATCACCGGCGTGGTCGACTGGTCGGAGGCGGGTCGCGGCGACGCGATGTACGACCTCGCCAGCCTGACGCTCGGACACCGCGAGCACCTCGACGACGTCGTCTCCGGGTACGGCGGAGACGCGGACCTCGAGGTCATCCGCGCCTGGTGGTCGCTGCGCAGCCTGACGGCGATCCGGTGGCTGGTCGAGCACGGGTTCGACCCGGCCTCGCCCGGCTGCGAGATCGACGTGCTGAAGGCTCAGCTCTGAGGTGCTACTGACTGCCGGACGTCGGCTCGCTGCTGGCCGGCTCGACCTCGGTCACCGGGTGCCGGGCCAGGAGCGCTGACGCGCGAGGAACTGGCTCGGGCGTTCCGTGCGGGCCTTCGTCGGGTGTGTCATCCAGGCGCGCTGGGGCTTCTTGCTCCACGCCAGGGCGACGTGACGCTTGGCGTGGTCCTGCCGGCACTGGACGAGCCCGCACGAGATGATCCCGACCTTCGCCACGGCGCGGCCCTGCGCGTACGTCCCGGTCGGCGAGACCAGCCGGGCGGACCAGTGGTGCAGCTTCCCGTTGCACCGGACGCCGGCACCCCCGTCGGCCTGGATCTTCAGCCGCCCGGCCCGCTGGAAGAGATGTGCAGTGACCCCGGCGAAGCTGTCGGCGTGCGTGCAGGTGTAGGTGCCGTGGAGCTTGGCGGCGCCACCGTGGAAGGCCACGCCCCGCTTGTCCAGCGTCACGTGCACGTGCGGCGTGGGCGCGTCGGTCGCCGTCAGGACGAGGTTGCCGCCGATCACCTCGGTGTCGGAGAACGCCATGATCGTGTAGGTCTTGCCGGCACGTGCATGCAGACCGAGGCCGCCGGGTCCACACGCGATCAGGGAGTCCGCGGTCGGAGTGCCCTTGAAGACCATCAGGCCCGCGGTGTAGTCCGACTCGGACGTGTCCAGCACGAGGTTGTGGTTCGCGGTCGGCGCGTACACGTACCAGACCGAGGCGTTCGTCGCGGGGGCCTCGCAGTTCGCGTTCAACGCGTCGTCTCCGGCGTTGGTCGTGGCCTCGGTCGTGTCCTGCTCGATCCGGTCGCCGAGATGGATCGGGAGGGCGCCGGTGGCCTCGTCGTTCGCGGGCGGGGCCGCGCTGGCCGCTCCCGCCGCGAGTGGCACCAGGGCCACGGCGAACATCGCTGGTAGGAGAGCTCGCAGTGCCCGCATGTCCTGACCCCTTCGGTCGTCGCTGAACGCTGGTCGGAGCGTACTCTCCGGGCGCCGGACCGCCGCTGCGTGTCCAGCTCCGGCACCGGTCCCTAGCCCAGCTGGTCGCGCCGGCGGGTCAGGTAGGCGGTCTCGGCGGTGTTGCCGGCCAGGCCGATCGCGCGGTCGTACGCCGCGCGCGCGTCGTCGCCGCGACCCACCCGCCGGAGCAGCTCGGCGCGGGTCGCGAAGTAGGCGTGGTAGCCGTCCAGGTCGTCGTGGAGCCGGTCGACGATCGCGAGGGCGACGTCCGGCCCGTCGAGCTCGGCGACCGCGACGGCCCGGTTGAGGGCGACGATCGGGGACGGGTCGATCCGGACCAGCTGGTCGTACAGCGCGACGACCTGCGACCAGTCGGTGTCGCGGACGTCGCGGGCCGAGGTGTGCACGGCGTTGATCGCCGCCAGGATCTGGTAGCGACCGGGCGCCTGGCCGGTGGCCAGGCGCTCGCGCACGAGCCCATGGCCCTCGGCGACCAGGGCGGCGTCCCAGCTGCCGCGGTCCTGCTCGTCGAGGGTGACCAGCTCACCGGTCGCCGAGACCCGCGCGGTGCGCCGCGCCTCGCTCAGGAGCATCAGCGCCAGCAGTCCGGCCACCTCGCCGTTCTCCGGCATCAGGGCGCGCAGCAGCCGCGCCAGGCGGATGGCCTCGGCGGTCAGGTCGTGTCGGACCGGGTCGGTGTCGGGGCCGGTCGCGAGGTAGCCCTCGTTGAACACGAGGTAGAGCACGGCGAGGACGCCGGAGACGCGCATCGGCAGATCCTCGGCGGCCGGGACCCGGTACGGGATGCGCGCGGCCTTGATCTTCGCCTTGGCCCGGGTGATCCGCTGGCCCATCGTGGCCTCCTGCACCAGGAAGGCCCGGGCGATCTCGGGCACGGTCAGCCCGCCGACCATGCGCAGGGTCAGCGCCACCCGCGCCTCCGGGGAGAGCGCCGGGTGACAGCACGTGAAGACCAGCCGGAGCCGCTCGTCCTCGACCGGCCCGAGCGGGTCGGGTGGGTCGTCGTCGTACATCATCTGTGCCTGCTTCTGCTTGTCGTCACGCTTGCTCTCGCGCCGGATCCGGTCGAGCGCCTTGCGCTGCGCGGTGGTGGTCAGCCAGCCGCCGGGGTTGGGGGGTACGCCGTCCGCCGGCCACCGCTCGACGGCGGTCGCGAAGGCCTCGGCGGCGGCCTCCTCGGCGATGTCGAGATCACCGAAGCGCCTCGCCAGGATGGCGACCACACGAGCCCACTCCTCGTGATGGACGCGGGTGATCGCCTCGTGAACGTCGGGGCTCACAGGAACGGGCGCACCTCCACCCGGCGGTTGCACGCCTTCGAGCCCGCGGCGGCCAGCTTCAGGGCGACGTCGAGATCCGGGGCCTCGATGATCCAGAAGCCGGAGAGCCACTCCTTGGTCTCGACGAACGGGCCGTCGACGACCATCGGCTCGGCCCCGCGGCCGTCGATCACCGTCGACATGGTCGGGGCGCTGAGCCCCGCGGCGAACACCCAGTGGCCGTCGTCCACCAGCCCCGCGTTGAAGGCGTCGATGTCGGTCATCTCCTCCTCGGTGGCGGAGCTGGGCGTGTCGTCGATGACGGAAACGAGATACCGCATGTCGATCATTCTCCTGTCGTGGGTGACGGCGCGGGCACGCGAGGTGCCCGCTCACCACTGCCACGAACGCCGTCCGGCCGATTCGACAGGAGGACGCGACCGGATCAGGCCAGGGACGTGCCGAAGCCCGTGCCCGGGAAGTGGTCGCGGATCCGGGTCGCCCGGTGCGTCTTCAGGGCACCGCCCGGTGCCGGGATCCGGACCACGGCACCGCGGCCCTCGAACGTGTGTGGCACCCCCACGGTCAGCACGTCGCGAGAGGACAGCGTGACGCCGTCGAGCAGGGACGACCCGAACGCCGCCTGCACCGCCGGAGAACCGGGAACGCCGGGCGTCGCCTGCGTGATCCGGCGTGCCCTCCCGGTCGCGACCCAGTCGTGCGCGAACGGCACCACGTACGCCGCGCCGGCGGCTCGGCGGCCCGACACCTTCACCTTCGGCGCCCCGATCGACAGCCCGGCCCGCCCGACGGCGAGCACCGAGCCGAACCCGTCCTGGGGCTGCCAGTGCGACGACAGCTGCTTCTCGCTGAAGATGCGCCGGTCGGACGCCGAGAGCCCGTCCGGACCGCCGCGCAGGTCGACGATGTGCCCCGGCCCGTCGGCGCTCCCGGCGTACGCCGACCCGGACCCGACCAGCACGTCGTCGTACCCGTCATGGTCGACATCGGTCACGACCACGCCGCGACCCAGGCCGCGGTAGCCGACCTGCGTCGCCGTCACGAGGGCGGGTGTGGTGTCGAACAGGTGGGTCTCGGTGCCGAGGTACACCGACACCCGGCCCTGCACGATGCCGCCCACGAAGTCCTGCGGCGTGACGCTGACCAGGTCGACGAGGCCGTCGCCGTTGACGTCACCGAGGGCGATCTGCGTCGTCGTGCCCAGGCCCGACTCCTGGGTCGGATGCGTGTCGAACCCGGTCTCGGAGCCGCGGTAGTACTCGCGGTAGACGTCGTCGCCCACCGTCATGTTGGTGACCACGTCGTCGTAGCCGTCGCCGTCGACGTCCGCCACGGCCAGGACGTTGCCCAGCTCGGCCGGCTCGTCGTCGCCGTAGCCGGTCGGCACCTCGCCCAGCCGGTGCAGCCCCGTCGACGATCCGGCGTAGGTGATCACGGCGCCGGTGTAGCGGATCTCCCACACCGGGTCGGGCACGGTGTAGTCCGGCGCGCCCACCACGAGGTCGGCGAAACCGTCGCCGTTGACGTCGCCGGTCGCGACAGCCGTCCCGAACTCCTCGGCCGAGCTCTTCGCCCCGAGCCCCAAGCTCTCGTCGTGCGAGTGGTTCTTCTCGAAGTGCGAGTAGCGCACGAGCACCTGGCCGTGCCGTGGCGCCCCGATCGCGAGGTCGGCCACGCCGTCCCCGTCGAAGTCGCCCGTCACCTGGCTGCCGACGGCGGTCTGCGCCGATGCGCGCCCCACCGTCGCCAGGGCCGGCGCGCACGCCAGCCCGAGCACCGTCACCAGCGCCGTAGCCCGGCCTCGTCCCATGTGTCCTCCTCGGTCCGGACGGTACGACGCTCCGGAAGCGCCGTCGGTTCGGTCATCCGGCGCGGGACTCGAGGACGCGGAAGCCCTTCGCGCTGGCCAGGCGCGTCGTGGGATAGCCCTGACCGGTCAGCCACGCCTGCAGCGAGTCACCGCCGAGGTTCTTCCCGACCACCATCACCGCCCGGCCGCCGGGCACCAGTCGCCCGAACCAGTGCAGCAGCAGGTCGTGCAGCGCCTGCTTCCCGATCCGGATCGGCGGGTTGGACCAGATCTCGTCGTACGCCGCGTCCGCCGGAGCCTCCTCCGGCGCGACCGCCCGGAACCGGTCCGCCAGCCCCAGCTGCCCGGCGTTCTCGTTCGCCAGCAGGACGGCCCGCTGGTTGACCTCGACGCCGGTCACCGATCCGGCCCCGATCGGGACGTCGCCGGCGCGCCACGCGGCGGCGACCGCGAGGCCGATCACGCCGTACCCGGTGCCGAGGTCGAGCAGCCGGCCGGGCGGCGGTGGCTCGGTCTCGCGGAAGAGCACCGAGGTCCCGATGTCCAGCCGGCCACGGCTGTAGACGCCGGACCCGCTGACCAGGTCGAGCCGCCGTCCCCACACTTCGCAGCTGAGCGGCTCTCGCTCGAAGGGCACCGACGGGTCGGCGGAGAAGTAGTGGTCGCTCATCGCCCGTCCCGGCGGGCCCGTGCCTCGTCGGCCCGGCTCGCGAGGGCGGCGTCGGGCGGGTAGCCGACCTCCTCGAGCGTCAGCCCGTGCGCCGGTACGACGGTCACGGCGGCGTCACGCACGCCTGCGGCGAGCACCTCGGCGGGCCAGCCGACCGGTCGCCGCCCCTCGCCGACGGCCAGCAGGCAGCCGACGAGCGAGCGGACCATGTGGTGGCAGAACGCGTCGGCACGCACGGTGCCGGTCAGCAGGTCGCCCACGCGCATCCAGGTCAGGTCGAGCAGCGTGCGGACGGTCGTCGCGCCGTCGCGCTGCTTGCAGAACGCCGCGAAGTCCCGGAGCCCGAGCAGGGCGGCGGACCCCTCGTTCATCGCCGTCAGGTCCAGCGCCCGCGGCCAGGCCAGCACCTGGTGACGCGCCAGCGGATCGGGAACGCCGTCGGTCACCCGGTAGGCGTACCGGCGCCAGCGCGGTGAGAAGCGCGCGTCGAACCCCGGTGGGGCCTCGACCACCCGGCGTACCCGGAGGTCCGGCGGGAGAACGCCGTTGAGGCGGCGGGTCACGGCCGCGGCGGGATCGCCCTCGGACCGGCCGGCGGCCACCACCAGGACGTCGTCCTCGGCGTCGAGGTGGACGACCTGACCGCGCGCGTGGACGCCGGTGTCGGTGCGACCGGCGCACACGGTCGGCGCCTCCGCGACCCTCAGCACCGTGGCGAGCGCGGCCTCGAGCTCTCCCTGCACGGTGCGCAACCCGGGCTGCACCGCCCAGCCGTGGAACTCGCCGCCGTCGTAGGCGAGGTCGATCCGCAGCCGCACGCCCACGACTCTAGGGTGTGCGCGGCTCTAGGCTTTCGGCGTGGACGACCGCCCCGTGATCCTGCTCGTGTCCGAGTCGCATGCCGAGTACCTGCTCGACGAGTTCGGGCGCTACGCGCGCGACTACGACGTGCGCACGGCGCACAGCGCGGCCGAGTCGGGCCAGGTGGTGAAGTCGCTGCCGTCCGGCCGGCAGCTCGCCCTCGTCGTGACGGAGTCGGTGCTGCCGGACATGGACGTCCTCCAGACGTTCCACCTGCTCCGGCAGTACGTCCCGACCTGCCGCCGCGTCGTGGCGGCCCACTGGGACCGCTTCCGCATCGACGCCGAGCCGCTGCGGCCGGGGCTGGCCAAGGGCAAGTACGACGCCTACCTGCTGATGCCGCGCGGCCAGCGCGACGAGGAGTTCCACACCGCGATCTGCGAGCTCCTCTCCGACTGGAACCAGACCGTCGCGACGCCGGTGGTCGAGGCGCTGCGGGTCGTGTCGCCGAGCAGCGACGGGCTGACGCTCGCGATCCGCGACTTCCTGGACCGGGTCGGGATGCCCCACCTCGTCCACCATCCCGACAGCGACGTCGGCCGCGAGATCCTGGCCCGTCTCGACGGCGACGGCCCACCGTCGTACCCGGTGGTCGAGCGCTTCAACGACGTCCCGTTCTCGGTCTCGTCGGTGCACGACCTCGCGATCAGCATCTACGGCCGGCCGGACTCCATCGACGTCGACTCCGTGGCGGACCTGGTGGTCGTCGGAGCCGGGCCGGCGGGCCTCGCCGCCTCGGTGTACGCCGCGTCCGAGGGCCTGACCACGGTCACGCTCGAGGCCGAGGCCATCGGCGGCCAGGCCGGCACCAGCTCGATGATCCGCAACTACCTCGGCTTCCCACGGGGCATCTCCGGGATGCGGCTCGCGCAACGAGCCCGCACGCAGGCGATCCGCTTCGGCACGCAGTTCTTCACCGGCTGGCCCGCCGTGCGGCTCGAGGTGGGCGGCATCGGCGAGCCCCACGTCGTCTGCACCGACGGTGGCGACGTCCGCGCCCGCGCCGTGGTCGTCGCCTCCGGCGTGACCTATCGCAAGCTCGGGGTCGAGGCGATCGACGGCATGGTCGGCCGGGGCGTGAACTACGGCGCCGCCATGACGGCCGCCCGCGAGATGGAGGGCGCCGACGTGTACGTCGTCGGTGGCGGAAACTCCGCGGGCCAGGCGGCGATCCACCTGTCGCGCTTCGCGCGCAGCGTCACGATCCTGGTTCGCCGGCCCGACCTGTCCGCGACCATGTCGTCGTACCTGATCGGCGAGATCGAGTTCAACCCGCGCATCTCCGTCGAGGGGTGCCGCTGCGTCGTCGACGGCGGCGGCGCGGACCGGCTCGAGTGGATCGAGGTCGAGGACACCACGACGGGACGTCGCACCCGCCGCGAGACCGGCGGCCTCTTCCTGCTGCTCGGTGCCGTCGCGCACTGTGACTGGCTGCCGCCCGAGGTCGCCCGCGACCCGAACGGCTTCGTGCTGACCGGCCGTGACGTGCCCTCCACCGCCTGGCGCGACGGGCTGCCGCCGGAGAACCTCGGCACGACCGTTCCCGGGATCTTCGCGGTCGGTGACATCCGCGCCGGGTCGATGAAGCGCGTGGCCAGCGCGAGCGGCGAAGGCGCCTCCGTCGTCCCGCTGGTCCACGCCTGGCTGGAGCCCGCGCCGGCTCCCGTGTGAGGCGGCTCACGACACCGGGTCGCCCGGGCGTGAGGAAACGGGTCCGCACCTGCCCCGTTGGTAGGGTTCGGGATCGTGCCAACGGCTTCCCCGGAGCGGCTTCACGCGCTCTCGTCCTCCCGGTGGAAGCGTCTCGTGACACGTCTCGTCGCGGCCGTCGTGGTCGTCGTCGCGCTGTTCTACGCCTTCCTCGCGTTCGTCAACATCCGCACCAACGTGCTGTGGTTCCGCTCGGTGCACGTCGACGATGTCTACGGCACGATCCTGGGCGCCCAGCTGCTGCTGTTCTTCGTCTTCGGTGGCCTCGCGGCGCTGGCCGTCGCGGCGTCGCTCGTCGTCCTGGTCCGGCAGCGCCCGGCGGCCCGCTTCGACCCGGACCGGCAGCCGTGGCGGAGCCGCTTCCTGCGCTACGAGAAGCACGTCCGGCTGTGGCTGATCGTGGTGATCGCGCTGTACGCCGGGGTGCACACCGGCACCGCAGCGAGCCGTCGCTGGCAGACCTTCGTGCTGTGGCAGCACTCCGAGTCGTGGCACCGCACCGACCCGCAGTTCCACCGCGACATCTCCTACTACGTCTCCGTGCTGCCGTTCCACCGGATGGTGATCGGGTACCTCACCTCGATCGTCGTCCTCTGCCTCGTGCTGACGTTCGTGGCGGGCTACCTCTACGGCGCCTTCCGCATCCGCACCCGCGGCCGCGTGCGGCGTACCACCCCGGCCTTCAAGGTCCAGGTCTCGCTCCTGCTCGGGATCTTCCTGCTCCTCAAGGCCGGGTCCTACTGGCTCAGCCGGTACTCGCTGACCACGTCCAACCGCGGCCCGGTGACCGGGATGTCCTACACCGACGTCCACGCGGCGCTCCCGGCGCGCACGATCCTGGTGGTCATCGCCCTGGCCGGCGCGCTCCTGCTGTTCGCCAACATCTGGCTCGGCCGGGTGCGGTACCTCGCGCTCGGGGTCGTCGGCATGTACGTCGCGGCGTTCGTGCTCGGCAGCCTGTGGCCCTCGCTGGTCTACAAGTACCGCGAGCAGCCGAGCGCCTCGTCGCTCGACCACTCCACGATCGAGCGGAACCAGGCCGCGACGATGCGGGCGTTCGGCCTCCAGGGCAACGTCAGCACGACGACCTACGGCACCGGCGCGACCCAGACGGCCACCGCCGCCCAGGCGCGGTCGACCGCGCAGATCCGGCTCCTCGACCCGAACCAGCTGAGCCCGACGTTCAACTTCAAGCAGCAGGTCGAGGCGTACTACCGGTTCAAGTCCACGCTGGACATCGACCACTACTCGCTCCAGGACCGTGACCAGGACGTCGCGATCGCGGTACGCGAGCTCAACCTCTCCGGCATCTCGCGCAACACCTGGACGAACCGGCACCTCGTCTACACCCACGGCTACGGCGTGGTCGCGGCGCCGACCGACCGGATGGACCAGAAGACCGGCACCCCGGACTTCGTCAACCGCGGCATCCCGCCCCAGAACGACATCCCGGTCGACCAGCCGCGGATCTACTTCGGCCAGAGCTCGCCGTCGTACTCCATCGTCGGGGAGCCGTCGGGCAGCTCGAACGACATCGAGTTCGACTACCCCACGACCAACGGAACCTCGCAGGGTGTGCACACGACGTACACGGGCAGCGGCGGCGTGCCGATCGGCTCGCGGTTCAACCGGTTCCTGTACGCCGTGCGCCTGCACGACCCCAACATCTTCTTCTCCAGCGACGTCAACAGCGCCTCACAGCTGCTGACCGTGCGCGACCCACGGGCCCGCGTGGCGAAGGTGGCGCCGTGGCTGACGCTCGACGGCACCGTCTACCCCACGATCGTCGACGGGCAGGTCGAGTGGGTGGTCGACGGGTACACGTCGAGCCCGAACTACCCCCAGTCGCAGCAGGTGAACTTCCGCAGCGCCACCACCAGCTCGCTGACGAAGTCCGGTTCGAGCACGGCCCAGCCGAACCGCCCCGTGAACTACCTGCAGAACTCGGTGAAGGCCGTCGTCAACGCCTACACCGGCCAGGTCTCCCTCTACGAGTGGAACCAGGCCAACCAGCCCGACCCGCTGCTCAAGACCTGGGAGAGCGCGTTCCCCGGGCTCGTGAAGCCGCAGTCGGAGATCCCGCAGGACCTGCTGGCGCACCTGCGCTACCCGCAGGACCTCTTCGACGTGCAGAGGTCGCTGCTGACGCAGTACCACGTCAGCGACCCGCGCGACTTCTACAACGGCAGCGCGTTCTGGAAGGTGCCCAACGACCCGACCGTCGCGGCCGCGAACAAGTTCAACGCGGTCAAGCAGAGCAGCAGCCCGACGATGCCTTCGGTCTACATGTCGCTCTCGCCGACCGGTGACGGGCCGGCGTCGTACGCCCTGTCGACACCGATGGTGACCTTGAACTTCCGCGACCTCGCCGCGTTCCTCAGCGTCGACTCCGTACCCGGCCCGAGCTACGGGAAGTTCACGCTGCTGCAGTTCCCCTCCGGCCAGCAGTTCGAGTCGCCGGCGGCGATCCAGAACGACATCGAGTCGGACACCAAGATCTCCAAGGCGCTCACCCTGCAGCGCGGCGGAAACTCCAAGGTGGTGCTCGGCAACCTGCTCACGATCCCGCTCTCGGGCCAGGTGCTGTACGTCGAGCCGGTGTACACCCAGGCCCAGGGCAGCAACTCCTTCCCGATCCTGCGTCACGTGATCGCGGTGTACGGCGACGGCGAGCCCGCGTTCGAGCCGACCCTCGGCTCCGCGCTGAAACAGGCGATCGCCAACGACACTCGCGCCGGCTGACCTCTTCAACCGATCAGTTGACAACCGGACCGGGTCGGTCTAGCGTCGTCGACAACCGAATGGTTGAGAAAAGGGACGAGATGACCGACCAGCTCTCCCGGGTCTTCGCCGCCCTGGCGGACCCGACCCGGCGCGACATGGTGGCCCGGCTGACCAACGGGGACGCCACCGTCGGCGACCTCGCCGCGCCGTACGCCGTGAGCGTCCAGGCGGTCTCCAAGCACCTCAAGGTGCTCGAGGAGGCCGGCCTGGTGACCCGCAGCCGCGACGCCCAGCGGCGTCCGGTGCACCTGGAAGCCGAGGTGTTCGACCTGATGACCCGCTGGATCGAGCGCTACCGCCAACGCGCGGAGGAGCGCTTCGGGCGCCTCGACGAGGTGCTGGCGGAGCTGAACGAGGCGACGACGACCGACACGCCACTGGAGGGAACCGCATCATGAGCAACGCAGCGACCGACACCCGGTACGACCAGGCCGCGATCGAGGCCGACCAGACCGTGCCGATGATCCACATCTGGCGCGACTTCGCCGGTACGCCGGAGCAGCTGTTCCGTGCCCACACCGAGCGCGAGCTGTTCGCGCGCTGGGTGGGCCCCGCCGGCCTCTCCGTCGTCATCGACCGCTGGGACGCCACCGACGGCGGGGGGTTCCGCTTCCGTGGCGACGACAGCGGGGGCGACGAGCAGGCGTTCCGCGGCTGCTTCCACACCGTGCGCCCCGACCGGATCGTCCAGACGTTCACCTGGGAGGGGATGCCCGACGGCGTCGCCCTGGAGACCGCGACGTTCGAGGACCTCGGTGACGGACGCACCCGGCTCCACGTGACCTCGCTCTGCGACAGCTTCGAGGCGCGCGACGCCTGGCTCCGCAGCGGCATGGAGGTCGGCGTCAACGACGGGTACGCCGCGATCGACGCGATGCTCGCCGACGGCACTCTCTGACCCCCGCGGCGAGGCCCTAGGCTTCGTCGGGTGCGAGGGCGGTTCCTGCCGACCGGTGACGACCACCGGGTCACCAGCCTGGAGCTGTTGTTCGACCTGGTGTTCGTGTACGCCGTCACCGCCGTCAGCGAGACCACCGCCCACCACCTGACCGGGGTCAGCCTGACCCAGGGCCTGGTCCTGATGGCGCTGATCTGGTTCGGCTGGTCGGCGTACGCCTGGCTCGGCAACCAGGCGCGGGCGGACGAAGGGCCGCTGCGGATCTCGATGTTCCTGGCGATGGCCGGGTTCTTCGTCGTCGCCCTCACCATCCACGAGGCGTTCGGCGACCTGCCCGGAGGGCTGCGCGGGCCGGTGGTCTTCGTGGTCGCCTACGCCGTGATCCGGCTCGCGCACCTCACGGTCTACTGGTTCGCGGCCGGCGACGACAGCGGGCTGCGCCGGACCATCGAGCACACCTTGCTGACCGCCTCGGCCGCCCTCGTGCTGCTCCTCGTCGGCGCGTTCCTCGAGCCCGGCCCTCGGTTGGTGATCTGGGCGGTCGCGGTCCTCTTCGACTACGTCTCGATCTTCGTCGGCGCCACCTCCGGGTGGCGGGTGGCCGCACCCGCCCACTTCGCCGAGCGGCACGGGCTGGTGGTGATCATCGCGATCGGCGAGTCCGTCGTCAGCGTCGCGGTGGCCGTGTCCCGCGCGGCGATCGACTGGTCGCTGCTCGTGGGAGCGCTGCTGGGCATCGCCCTGGCGATGACGCTGTGGCGTACCTACTTCAACGCCATCGCGGTCGGTGCCGAGCACCGGCTGCGCGAGATGACCGGGGACGCGCGGACCGTGCTGGCCCGCGACATGTTCACCTACCTCCACCTGCCGCTGGTGGTCGGCATCGTCAGCATGGCGGTCGGGCTGCGCGTCACCCTGGGCGACGTCGCCGCGTCCGAGCACGGCGTGGCGCACGACGTCGCAGGCATCGCGATGCTGGCCCTGTACGGCGGGGCCGTGGTGTACCTGCTGTCGTTGTCGGTCCTGCGCTGGCGACTCCGCGGCCGGCCCAGCCTGCCCCGGATCGTCACCGCCGCCTGGCTGGCTGCGGCGGGGATCGTGCTCGCCGCGGTCGGCGTCGACCCCCTGGTGGACGTGGCCATGGTCACGGCGACCTTCGTCGGGCTGGTCACCTTCGACGCCTGGCGGTACGGCCAGATCACCCGCGACATGCGACTCGGCGGGTCACCCTGACCCAGGGCGGGGGCGACGCGGGGTCAGGCGGACTCCGCCACGCGCAGCACTCCTCGGAACTGCTTGGCGAGCACCCGGGAGCCCGCGACCGGGATCAGGGCGCCGATCAGCTTCCCCCGGACACCCTTGCCCACGCGGGTCAGCTCCACTCGGACGTCGCTCCCGCCGTCCGCGGGCGTGACCTGGTAGCGCCAGCCGCTGCCCTTCGCCCAGAGGTTGGAGTCGAGCGTGTCGATGGAGACCGTGCCCGCGTCGGTGCTCCACGAGTAGCGCTCCCGCTCCCACCCCATCGAGGTGCCCTCGGTGACCTCGGCCCAGTCCGCGCCCTGGTCGTGGACGGTGAAGTGGGCCTCGTCGATGTTGGGCCACCGGGACGCGCGGTCCGGCCCGAAGTCGGTGAAGAACGTCATCACGTCGCCCGGCGGCAGACTGGTGTGGACGGTGAACGCGGTCGTCGGCATGGTCGGTCTCCTGGGGTCGGGTGGTTCAGAGCAGCTCGTGGCGGTACGGCGGGTCGGCGCCGGGACGCGACACGGTGACGGCGGCGGCCCGGGCGGCGTGCCTCAGGATGCGCTCGACGTCGTCCTCGCCCACCCCCGCGAGCCGCCCGCCGAGGAGGTCGAGCTCCCAGAGCTCGTCGAGCATCCCCGCTCCGAACGTGTCGCCGGCGCCGATGGTGTCGACGACCGGCGCATCGGCCGCGTGCACGTCGACCCGGCCGCCGGCGGCGTACCAGGTGGCGCCCTGGCGGCCGCGGGTCACCACGACGGCGGACGGGCCGCGGCCGAGGAGCCACTCGACGACGCGCTCGACGGGCTCGTCGGGATACAGGGTCTGGAGGTCCTCGTCGGAGGCCTTGACCAGGTCGGCGAGGGCGGCCACCTCCTCGACGGCCCGCACGACGTCCGGTCCCACTCCCGTGACGGCCGGCCGGGCGTTCACGTCGTAGCTGACCGTCGCCTGCGGTCGGAGCTCCTCCAGCAGCCGGCGTACGTCGTCGGCACCGGGCTGGAGCACCGCGCCGATCGAGCAGGCGTGGACGGCCACCGGGGTCAGGGCCGGGACCGGGTTGAGCCGCCACTCGATGTCGAAGGTGTACGCCGCGCTGCCGTCGGCCGCGAGCGACGCCCGCGACGTGGCGGTGCGCGCCAGCGAGTGCGGGTCGCCGGCCAGACCGACGGCCGACTGGTTGAGATGGCGTGCCAGCGCGGCACCGTGCTCGTCGTCGGCGTACGCCGTCAGCAGCTGCACCGGCCGACCCAGCCGAGCCAGGGAGACGGCGACGTTCGCGGCGCTGCCGCCGGCGTGCTCGACCGTCGTCCCGTCCGCCCGCTCGACGACGTCGACCAGGGACTCGCCGACCACCAACACGCCGCTCATGTGCCTACCCTGACGCACGGGTCCCGCAGGATGCACACTGGCCGCCATGACGACCGCCGAGGACACCGTGCTGTTCGCCCCCTCGGCGCGCCGCCAGCCCGTCGCCGTGTGTGTCGCGGCCGGCGCCGTCGTGACCGTGGGGTGGGTGCTCTACCGGCACTACTGGGCCCATCACGTCTACGAGCACGTCTGGCGGTGGAGCTGGGTCGCCGAGCGCTTCTGGGCGCTGGACCTGGTCCTGGTGTTGACCCTGGCCGTGCCCTACGCAGTCGTGCTCCTGGTCTGGGGCCGCGGGATCACGCGATCGGTCGCGGGAGCCGCCTGCGCGCTCGGCGCCGGCCTCTTCGTCTGGGGATGGGACAGGGTCTTCCAGAGCTACGTGTGGGACGGAGGGCACACCACACAGACCTCCACCCGGGTCTATGTGTGGGGGAGCCTGCTCGGCGTCGCGACGCTGGTGCCACTCGCGTGGGGGCTGGCACGGCGCAGCGGCAAGGCCTGGCCGCTCGGGATCGTGGTCGGCCCCGTCGTCGCGGCCATCCTGCGCGAGCTCGAGCTGCGCTGGTCGTGGTGGAGCGACCGGGTGGAGAACGCCGGCCCCCACCACCACTGGCAGCTCGAGGCCCTCGTCTTCGTCGCGCCGTTCGTCCTGGCGGTGCTGGCGTGCTGGGCGCTGGAGGTCCGGGACACCCGGCCCACCCCCGACCTGCGGACGTCCGCCTAGCTCAGGCGGTCAGGCCTTGTCGGACTCCTCCGGCTCCGTCGGCCTCGGCGGGAGCCTCGTCGACCGGCTCCTCGGCCGCCTCCTCGGCAGCAGCGGCGGCCTCGGTCTCGTCCGGGGCGTCGGCGGCCTCGGGAACGTCGGTCGCCTCGTCGGTGACCTCCTCCGGAGCCTCCTCGGCGGGAGCGGCCTTCTTCGCCGGCGCCTTCGTGGCGGACTTCTTCGCGGTCTTCCTGGCCGGGGTGGGCTTCGGCTCGTAGGCCTCGGTCACCAGCTCGATCACGGCCATCGGCGCGTTGTCGCCCTTGCGGGGACCGAGCTTGGTGATCCGCGTGTAGCCACCCGGTCGCTCGGAGAACCGCGGCGCGATCTCGGTGAACAGCTCGTGCACGACCGACTTGTCGCGGATGGTCTTCAGCACCTCGCGCCGGTTGTGCAGGTCGCCGCGCTTGGCCTTCGTGATCAGCTTCTCCGCCACCGGCCGCAGCACTCGCGCCTTGGTCTCGGTGGTGGTGATCCGGCCGTGCTCGAACAGCTGGGTGGCCAGGTTGGCGACGATCAGTCGCTGGTGGGCCGGGCTACCGCCGAGGCGGGGACCCTTCTTCGGCTTGGGCATGGTCCTTCTCGATTCTCCCCGGCCGTGTCAGGTACCGGAGTAGACGTGGCTGATGTCAGGTCGCCTTGCGAGCGGTCTCGCTGCGGCGGTCCTCGTCGTACCGACCTCGTGCGCGGTGCGCCCGATGTCAGTACGACTCGTCCTCGATGAACGCGTCGTCGTCGTCGTCGCCGTACGCCGCGAGGGCGGCCGACGGGTCGAAGCCGGGAGCGCTGTCCTTGAGCGACAGACCCATCTCGTGCAGCTTCGCCTTGACCTCGTCGATCGACTTGGCGCCGAAGTTGCGGATGTCGAGCAGGTCCTGCTCCGAGCGGCTGATGAGCTCACCCACGGTGTGGATGCCCTCGCGCTTGAGGCAGTTGTAGGACCGGACGGTCAGCTGCAGGTCCTCGACCGGGAGGGCGAGGTCGGCAGCCAGCTGCTCGTCGACCGGCGACGGGCCGATGTCGATGCCCTCGGCCTCGACGTTCAGCTCGCGGGCCAGGCCGAACAGCTCGACCAGAGTCTTGCCGGCCGAGGCGATCGCGTCACGCGGCTTCATCGACGGCTTGGTCTCGACGTCGATGACCAGCTTGTCGAAGTCGGTGCGCTGCTCGACACGGGTGGCCTCGACCTTGTAGGTCACCTTGAGGACCGGGCTGTAGATCGAGTCGACCGGCATCCGGCCGATCTCGTTGTCGGCGCCCTTGTTCTGCACGGCCGAGACGTAGCCGCGGCCGCGCTCGACGACGAGCTCCATCTCGAGCTTGCCCTTGTCGGACAGGGTGGCGATCTTCAGGTCGGGGTTGTGCACCTCGACACCGGCCGGCGGCTGGATGTCGCCGGCGTTCACCTCGCCCGCGCCGGACTTGCGCAGGTACATGGTCACCGGCTCGTCGTGCTCCGAGGAGACGACCAGGCCCTTGAGGTTCAAGATGATCTCGGTGACGTCCTCCTTGACGCCCTCGATCGTCGAGAACTCATGGAGGACGGTGTCGACCTTGATGCTCGTGACCGAGGCACCCGGGATGGACGACAGCAGGGTTCGGCGCAACGAGTTGCCGAGCGTGTAGCCGAAGCCGGGCTCGAGCGGCTCGATGACGAACCGCGAACGGAACTCGTCGACGGATTCTTCCGACAGGGTCGGACGCTGTGCGATGAGCACTGTTTCTTCCTTTCCGGGCCCACCCGCTATTTGACGGGCCCGAACTGCGGTGGCGGTACGAGTGGGGTCTTACTTCTTCGAGTAGTACTCGACGATCAGCTGCTCCTGGACCGGGATGTCGATCTGGGCCCGGACCGGGAGCTGGTGGACGAGGATCCGCATCCGCGACGGGATCGCCTCGAGCCAGGCGGGCACGACGCGCTCGCCGTGGGTCTCCCGAGCGACGATGAACGGCGTCATCTCCAGCGACTTCTCGCGCACGTCGATCACGTCGTACTGGCTGACCTGGAACGACGGGATGTCGACCTTGCGGCCGTTGACGCGGAAGTGACCGTGCACCACCATCTGGCGGGCGGCGCGGCGGGTCCGGGCGAAGCCGGCGCGGTAGACGACGTTGTCGAGGCGGCACTCCAGCAGCTGCAGCAGGTTGTCACCCGTCTTGCCCTGCCGGCGCGAAGCCTCGGTGTAGTAGTTGTGGAACTGCTTCTCGAGGACGCCGTAGGTGAAGCGGGCCTTCTGCTTCTCGCGAAGCTGGAGGAGGTACTCGCTCTCCTTGATGCGCCCCCGGCCGTGCTGGCCGGGCGGGTAGGGACGGCGCTCGTACGCCGAGTCGCCGCCGACGAGGTCGAGACCCAGTCGACGCGACTTCTTGGTCATGGGGCCGGTGTAACGGGCCATGGTTCGAAGGACTCCTTGTGAGATCTGGTGCTCGGCGCTGACCGTGGTCAGACGCGACGGCGCTTCGGCGGACGGCAGCCGTTGTGCGGCGTGGGGGTCACGTCCTGGATGGTGCCGACCTCGAGGCCGATCGCACCCAGGGACCGGATCGCCGTCTCGCGGCCCGAGCCCGGGCCCTTGACGAACACGTCGATCTTCTTCATGCCGTGGTCCATCGCCCGGCGCCCGGCGGCCTCGGCGGCCATCTGCGCGGCGAACGGCGTGGACTTGCGCGAGCCCTTGAAGCCGACGGTGCCGGCCGAGGCCCACGAGATCACCGCACCGGTCGGGTCGGTGATGGTGACGATGGTGTTGTTGAACGTGCTCTTGATGTGAGCCTCGCCCTGGGCGACGTTCTTCTTCTCCTTGCGGCGCACCTTCTTGGCGCCGGCCTGACGACTGCGTGGGGGCATGGGTTACTTGGCCTTCTTCTTGCCGGCGACGGTCCGCTTGGGACCCTTGCGGGTGCGGGCGTTGGTCTTGGTGCGCTGACCACGCACGGGGAGACCCTGGCGGTGGCGGCGACCCTGGTAGCTGCCGATCTCGATCTTGCGCCGGATGTCGGCCTGGACCTCGCGGCGGAGGTCACCCTCGATCTTGATCTCGTCGTTGCCCTCGATCGCGTCGCGGAGCTTGACCAGCTCCTCGTCACCGAGCTGGTGGACGCGGAGGTCGGGGTTCACACCGGTCTCGGTGAGAACCTGCTGGGCGCGGGTACGGCCGATGCCGTAGATGTAGGTGAGTGCGATCTCGATGCGCTTGTCGCGCGGGAGGTCGACACCAACGAGGCGTGCCATCAGATGGCGGTCCCTTCGGGTTGGTCACGGTGGTCTGGTCGTGTCGCGTCTTGCGCCTCGGGGAGCAAGCTCCGGCCATCCGTTCCGGAGGTGACTTCACCCGTCGTACGACGGGCTGGCGATCACGTGGTGGGTGGTGTTCAGTTGTGGTGACTCTTGGGCCCTCGCGAGCAAGCTCGCTGGGGGTTACGCCCCGACCGGAAGCCCGGACTCCGTCCGGTCCTCCAGGGCGGTGCTCAACCCTGGCGCTGCTTGTGGCGGGGGTTGTCGCAGATCACCATGACGCGGCCGTGGCGACGGATCACCTTGCACTTGTCACAGATCCTCTTGACGCTGGGGTTGACCTTCATGCGTCAGCCCTTCTGCTGGTAGGCGGCACTGTGCTGAACGGTGAGCTCGCGAGCTCGCTCACTTGTAGCGGTAGACGATCCGGCCTCGCGTGAGGTCGTACGGCGAGAGCTCCACCACGACGCGGTCCTCGGGGAGGATCCGGATGTAGTGCTGGCGCATCTTGCCGCTGATGTGGGCGAGGACCTTGTGACCGTTGCTGAGCTCGACCCGGAACATCGCGTTCGGGAGAGCCTCCACGACGGTGCCCTCGATCTCGATCACACCTTCTTTTTTCGGCATGTCCTCACTTCTGGTCGGTCTTCACGTCTACCGTCGACCCGGGAACCTCCCGACCCCGGCGCGCGACGAGTCGCACGCTGGCGGCGAGTGGACCTCTTGCAGCCGTCTCCCGGACCTCTTCCCGGGCGCGCACACGGATCGCTGAGCGCGAATCGAGTGGTGGTCCGGGCAGCCGCGAGGCACCGCGAAACAGACCCAAGTTGGGCCGACGGTCCAGTCTAGGCCGCACATGGTCACAACCCCTAATTCACGCCGGGGGCGGCGCGGGCCGGGGGTATCGACAGGGTTACCGACGAGTAACCAATGCTCCGAGCAGCGCCACGACGCCCCGCTCGCCTGCCCGGACCTCGCGGAGGTCCAGCGCCGCCGCCTCGGCGAAGGGGCGCAGCGACTCCGCCTGCTCGACGGTCCGCAGCTGGAGCAGCACGGTGCCACCGGGGAGCAGGTGCCCGGCCGCGACCTCCAGGCACATCCGCGCGCCGTCCAGACCGTCCGGGCCACCGTCGATGGCGCCCACGGGGTCCTCCGGCCAGCGCCCGGTCTCGTCCGTGCGGAGGTACGGCGGGTCCGCGACCACGAGCGCGAAGCGCTCCCCCTCGCCCAGCGCCTCGTCGAGCGTGGCCCGCCGGACCTCCACCCGGTCGGACAGCCCGGCGCGTTGGGCGTTCGCGGCCGCGTAGGAAGCGGCGACCGGGTCCCGATCGACGCAGACGAGCCGGCGTGAGCTCTCCGCCACCGCCGCGAGCCCGATCTGACCGGCTCCGCAGCAGAGCTCCAGCACGGGCCCGGTCGGCAGGGAGCGCAGGAGCTCGGCCGCCCAGCGCGACTGGAGCAGGGTCCACGAGCGCGGCGTGAGCACCCGCGCGTCGTACCGGATCCGCAGCCCGCCGAAGACCATCTCCGCCGTCTCCGGGGCGGGTGCCTCGACCTCAGTCACCGTCGTCCCCGGCGGTGGGGCGTTCGCGGAGCACCTGGTGGGTCCCGTCGCACCACGGCTTGCGCGAGGAGCGGCCGCAGGTGCACAGGGCCACGACGGGACGGGTCACCGGATGCTCGGTGCCGTTGTCGTCGAGCACCGTGTCCGCGCCCCGGACCAGCACCGGGCCGTCCGCACAGACCCGCAGCCGCACCGGCCGGGTCACGACGCCACGTCCGTCGTGGCCGCGGATCTCCAGCGCTGCAACCGCTCGGCACCGAAGAGCCCGTCCAGGTGGAGCAGGCAGGCCGCGCCGAACAGCACGTCGGCCCGGCGGGTCGGCTCCTCGGAGACGAAGGTGGCGCAGACGTCGCGGGCGGCGATCTGCTCGTGGACCGCATCGGCCTCGACGTGCTCGTCGAAGTACGCCGCGACCGGGTCGCCCAGCCCGAGCCGCTCGATGCCGGAGGCGACGCGGCGGGAGGGCAGGGAGCTCGTCGCCTCGAAGGCCGCGAAGTGCCCGAGCCCGGCACCCAGCAGCCGGCGGTTGAGCGAGAACAGCGACATCACGTTGGCGGAGGCCAGCGAGATCGCCGAGACCTCGCCGACGTAGGCGCCGTACGTCGCGTCGAGCCCGGCGGCCTCGAGGGCTCGGGCGTACAGCGTCTGGTGGAGACGGTCGGGGCGACCCGCGCCGTACTCGTCGTACAGCAGCTCGGCGAGGGCGACCTTCGCTGCACCGGTCAACCGAGGCAGGAGGAAGGCCTGCGGGTCCGACTCCTTCAGCTGCTGGACGCTCCGCTCGCGCAGGTAGTCGAGCATCTGCTCGGTGGTGGCCTCGCGACGCAGGTACGACGACAGCCGCGGGCCGTCGTCCTCGCGGGCCAGGGCCAGGAGCTGGTCGCCGACGTCGTCCAGGTCGGGTGCGGCAGCGAGGCGGTCGCGGGTGGCGTCGCGGAGCTCGCGCTCGAGGAGCCGCTCGATGTCCACCCGCATGCCCACCACGACGGGGTCCGACTCGCGAGCCGGGTCGACGTCGTCGAAGCCCCGGTAGGACAGCTCGTGGATCATCCAGAGGGCCAGCTGGGTGTCGCGGTCGTCCAGGATCGGCTCGTCGCCGAGGACCACCGGGCGCGGAGCGTGCGGGGTCCGGCGCAGCACCTCGGTCACCTGACGGCTCACGGGTCCGCACGGCTCGGGAAGCCTCATCCGTCCTCCTGCTCGGGGTGGGGCGGGCATCGGTCCCGATGTCCCGCCCGGTGCGCGTCCAGTACCCCGGCGCCGGTGCGTCGATCCCACCCCTAGGGGCGGTTTGTGCGGGCCCCCTCCGCTAGGCCGCGGGCCGCCGGTCGGCGGCGAGGCTGAGCACCGTGGTCACCGCGAGCGTGCCGACGATCACCACCAGCGAGACCCAGATCGGGATGTCCGGGGCCCAGGAGATGTGCTCGCCACCGTTGAGGAAGGGCAGCGTGTTCTCGTGCATGGCGTGGAGGATCAGCTTCACTCCGATGAACAGCAGCAGGAAGGCCAGCCCGTAGGACAGGTAGACCAGCCGCTTCAGCAGGTCGCCGATCAGGAAGTACAGCTGCCGCAGGCCCATCAGCGCGAAGACGTTGGCGGTGAGCACGAGGTAGGCCTCGTTGGTCAGGCCGTAGATCGCCGGGATCGAGTCGAGCGCGAACAGCAGGTCGGTCATGCCCAGGGTCAGGACCACGATGAACATCGGGGTGAAGAAGCGGGCGCCGCCCTGCCGGACGGTGAGCTTCGCGCCGTTCCACTCCTCGCTCAGCCGCAGGTGCCGGCGCGCCCAGCGCACGAGGCGCGGCTCGTCGTACCCGCCCTCTTCCTCGTTGCTCTCGCGGGCGAGGTTGATCGCGGTGAGCACGAGGAACAACCCGAAGAGGTAGAAGACCCAGCTGAACTCCTGGATCGCGGCGGCGCCGACGGCGATGAAGACGCCGCGGAACACCAGGGCCAGCACGATCCCGATCAGCAGCGCGCTCTGCTGGAGCTCACGCGGCACGCCCAGCCGGTTCATGATCACGATGAAGATGAACAGGTTGTCGATGGACAGGGAGTACTCCGTCAGCCAGCCGGCGAAGAACTCACCGCCGTACTCGCCGCCGGCGACCAGCCAGACCCCGAGTCCGAAGAGCACCGCCAGGCCGACGAACAGCCCGAGCGCGAGCGTCGTCTCGCGGCGGCTGGGCTCGTGCGGGCGGCGGCCGATGACGAAGACATCGACGACCAGGATCGCGGACGTCACGAGGATGGTGATCCACCAAGCCAGGGGCGTCACGTGCATGTCACGGCCCCGGGGACTGAGCTCGCGAAAGCCCCGTGAGGGGCGGGAGGTCGAGGAGCATCGGCTCGCACCCGAGGAACGAGGGGACGAGCGACGCGTCTCGAGACCCCATGACGGTGCGTGACCGCACCGACCCGCGGTCTCGACAGGCTGGACCGACGGGGTTCATCAACGTCCACCATAGGGAACGCCCCAAGCGGTGAGGCGCTCCTCGCCCCCGTCGAGGGCCGTGAGCACCCAGACGCCGTTCGGGGTGAGGGCGAAGGTGTGCTCGAAGTGCGCGGCGATCGAGCCGTCCGCGGTGACCACGGTCCAGTCGTCGCCGAGGACGTCGGTCTCCGAGCTCCCCAGCGTCACCATCGGCTCGACCGCGAGCGCCAGGCCCGCCACCAGCTTCGGTCCGCGGTCGCCACGGTGGACGACGTTGGGCACGTTGGGCGGCAGGTGCATCTGGGTGCCGATGCCGTGGCCGACGTAGTCCTCCAGGATCCCGTAGTCGCCGTGCGAGCGGACGCTGGTCTCGACCCCACGCGAGATGTCGCTGACGCGGCCGCTGAGGCGCGCCGAGGCCATGCCGGCCCAGAGTGCCTCCTCGGTGACCCGCATCAGCTCCGCCACCTCCGGTGCGACCTCGCCGATCGCCACCGTGATCGCGGCATCGCCGTGCCAGCCGTCGACGATCGCACCGCAGTCGATCGAGATCACGTCGCCCTCGGCGAGCTCGCGGGGGCCGGGGATGCCGTGCACGACCTCGTCGTTCACGGAGGCGCAGATCGTGGCCGGGAACGGCGGGTGCCCGTAGCCCAGGAACGACGGGACGCCGCCGTGCGAGCGGATGTGCTCCTCGGCCAGCGCGTCGAGCTCGGCGGTCGTGACGCCCGCCTTCGCGGCACCCCGCAGCAGCTCCAGCGTCTCGCCGACCAGCAGGCCGGCGACGCGCATCAGGTCGATCTGCTCCGGAGTCTTGATCTCCAGCGAGCGGTCGAGCAGGCCCATCAGCACCCGCCCCTCAGGACTGGGGGACGACGTCGAGCGCGTCGAAGACCCGCTTGGTGACCTCCTCGACGGCGCCCATGCCGTCGATCTCGTGCACGATCCCGCGCTGGCGGTAGACCTCGATCAGCGGCTCGGTCTGCTCGCCGTACACCTCCTGGCGACGCCGGATGACCTCCTCGGTGTCGTCCGCGCGTCCCTCGGTCTCGGCGCGCTGGATCAGCCGCGCGACGATCTCCTCGGGGTCGACGATGAGGACGACGGCGGCGTCCAGCTGGTGTCCGGTGAACCGGATCATCCCGTCGAGCTCCTCGACCTGGGCGACGGTGCGGGGGTAGCCGTCGAGCAGGAACCCCGGCTCGGCGTCCGGCTCGTCGATGCGGTCGCGCACCATCAGGTTGGTGATCTCGTCGGGGACGTACTCGCCCTGGTCCATGAATTCCTGGGCCTTCTTGCCCAGAGGCGTGCCCTTGGAGACGTTGGCGCGGAAGATGTCGCCGGTCGAGATCGCGGGGATCCCGAAGTGGTCGGCGACGATCTTGGCCTGGGTCCCCTTCCCGGCGCCGGGCGGGCCCATCAGGATCAATCTCACTAGCGCAGGAACCCTTCGTAGTTCCGCTGCTGGAGCTGGCTCTCGATCTGTTTCACCGTGTCGAGTGCGACGCCGACCATGATCAGGATGGACGTGCCGCCGAACGGGAAGTTCTGGTCGGCACCGATCAGGACGAAGGCGATCAACGGGATGAGGGCGACGAAACCGAGGTACAGCGAACCTGGCAGCGTGATGCGGGACAGGACGTAGGACAGGTAGTCCTCGGTCGGCTTGCCCGCCCGGATCCCGGGGATGAAGCCGCCGTACTTCTTCATGTTGTCCGCCACCTCTTCGGGGTTGAAGGTGATCGACACGTAGAAGTAGGTGAAGAACACGATCATCGCGAAGAACGTGATCATGTAGAGCGGGTGGTCACCGCGCACGAAGTACCGGTTGACCCACACCGACCAGCCCGAGCCCTGGTTCGAGTTGAACTGCGCGGCCATCGCCGGCAGGTAGAGCAGGGACGACGCGAAGATCACCGGGATGACGCCGGCCTGGTTGACCTTCAGCGGGATGTACGTCGACGACCCGCCGAACATCTTCCGGCCGACCATCCGCCGCGCGTACTGCACCGGGATGCGGCGCTGCGCCTGCTCGATGAAGATGACGGCGGCGATGATCACCAGGCCGATCGCGATCACGACCGCGAAGACCCACCAGCCGCGCGACTTGCCGACCGACCAGAGCGAGGTGGGGAAGCGGGCGACCACCTGGGTGAAGATCAGGATCGACATGCCGTTGCCCACGCCGCGGTCGGTGATCAGCTCGCCGAGCCACATGATGACCGCGGTGCCGGCGGTCATCGTGATGACCATCTCGAGGAAGGTCCAGGTGCTGTTGTCGTAGAGGAGGGGGAACCTGGTGTTGTCGCAGCCGGCGAGCAGGTTGCCCGACCTGGCCAGCGCGACGATGCCGGTGGCCTGGAGGAGCGCCAGCCCGAGGGTGAGGTAACGCGTGTACTGCGTGATCTTGGTCTGCCCCGCCTGGCCCTCCTTCTTGAGGGCCTCCAGGCGCGGGATCACCACGACCAGCAGCTGCAGGATGATGCTCGCGGTGATGTAGGGCATGATCCCCAGCGCGAAGATCGTCAGCTGCAGCAGCGCGCCGCCGGAGAACAGGTTGATCAGGTTGGTGAGGCTGCCGGAGGCACCCTGGATGCACTGGTGGACGTTCGAGACGTTCACGCCGGGCGCGGGGATCTGCGACCCCAGCCGGAAGATCACGATGATCAGCAGGACGAAGAGCAGCTTCTTGCGCAGATCCGGCGTACGGAACGCGTTGACGTAGGCGCCTAGCACGAGCTTCAGGTCCTCTTTCTCGGTCTCGCCTCGCTGGCTTGCGACCTGGTGGTGACGCCACCCGAGCGGCGGCATCGGGCCCTCGCACACCGTCCTGCGGAGACCGCCGGAAGCCTACCTGAGGTCGATAATCCGACGGGCCCGGCGGCCTCGGAGACGGTCACACGACGGTCGCGGTGCCGCCGGCGGCCTCGATCTTCTGCTTGGCGGACGCCGAGAACGCCTGCACGCTGACCTGGCAGGCGACCGAGATGTCGCCCTGGCCGAGGACCTTGACCGGCTGGCCCTTGCGGACCGCACCCTTCGCGACCAGGTCGTCGACCGAGACCACGCCGCCGTCCGGGAAGAGCTCGCCGAGGCGGTCGAGGTTCACGACCTGGAACTCCACCCGGAAGGGGTTCTTGAAGCCCTTGAGCTTGGGCAGGCGCATGTGCAGCGGCAGCTGGCCGCCCTCGAAGTACGCCGGCACGTTGCCGCGGGCCTTCGTGCCCTTCGTGCCGCGGCCGGCGGTCTTGCCCTTCGAGCCCTCACCACGGCCGATCCGGGTCTTGGCCGTCTTGGCCCCGGGAGCGGGGCGCAGGTGGTGCAGTTTCAACGTCATGTCTTACTCGACTTCCTCGACCGTCACCAGGTGACGGACGGTCTGGACCATGCCGCGGATCTCCGGGCGGTCCTCCTTCACGACCACGTCGCCGATCCGCTTGAGACCGAGCGTGCGCAGGGTCTCGCGCTGGTTCGCCTTGCAGCCGATGGAGCTCTTGCGCTGCTGGACCTTGAGCTGAGCCATCAGCGACCCACCCCCTCCGCCGCCGGCGCAGGGGCGGGGGTCTCGCGTGCGGCCCGCAGCAGCGCGGCCGGGGCCACCTGCTCGACCGTCAGGCCGCGCCGCGCCGCGACGGTCTCGGGCTGCTCCAGCATCCGGAGGGCCTCGACCGTCGCGTGGACGATGTTGATCTGGTTGGACGAGCCGAGCGACTTGCTCAGGATGTCGTGGATGCCCGCGCACTCCAGGACGGCGCGCACCGGGCCACCGGCGATGACGCCGGTACCGGGCGCGGCCGGGCGCAGCATGACCACGCCGGCCGCCTTCTCACCCTGGACCGGGTGCGGGATCGTGCCCTGGATCCGGGGCACCCGGAAGAAGTGCTTCTTGGCCTCCTCGACGCCCTTGGCGATCGCGGCCGGCACCTCCTTGGCCTTGCCGTAGCCGACGCCGACCATGCCGTCGCCGTCACCGACCACCACGAGGGCGGTGAAGCTGAACCGACGTCCGCCCTGGACCACCTTGGCGACCCGGTTGATCGCCACGACGCGCTCGACGTACTGGCTCTTCTCGGCACCGCCGCCGCGACGGTCGTCGCGACCCCGGCCCTGGCGCTCGCCACCGCGCTGTCCGCGCTGGGCTCCGCTCATGAGATGTTCCTCTTCCTTCTCTGAAGTGCTCGGTCGTGCTGTGTCATCCGCACCGGGGTGGTCAGAACGTCAGCCCGCCCTCACGGGCGGCGTCGGCCAGGGCCGCGACGCGGCCGTGGTACTGGTGGCCGGCGCGGTCGAAGACCACCGACTCGATGCCCGCGGCCTTGGCGCGCTCGGCCACGAGCTCGCCGACCCGCTTGGCCCGGGCGGTCTTGTCGCCGTCGGTCCCGCGCAGGTCCGCCTCCATGCTCGAGGCGGAGACCAGCGTGTGGCCGGCGAGGTCGTCGACCACCTGCACGCCGATGTGCTTCGTCGAGCGCGTGACGACCAGACGCGGCCGCTCGGCGGTGCCGAAGACCTTCTTGCGGCCGCGCAGCTGGCGCTGCAGGCGCGCCTTGGTGCGGGGTGCGGTGTGCTTGTGCTTGGACAGGGAGATGGCCATGTCACTTACCAGCCTTTCCGACCTTGCGGCGGACGTGCTCGCCGGAGTAACGGACGCCCTTGCCCTTGTACGGCTCCGGCTTGCGCAGCTTGCGGATGTTCGCGGCCACCTCGCCGACGAGCTGCTTATCGATGCCGACGACACCGAGGTGCGTGGGGTTCTCCACCGTGAAGGTGATGCCCTCCGGTGCGTCGAACGTGATCGGGTGGCTGTAGCCGAGCTGGAACTCCAGCTGGGTGGGGCCCTTGGACAGCACGCGGTAGCCGACGCCCTGGATCTCGAGCTTCTTCTCGTAGCCCTCGGTGACGCCGACCACCATGTTGTTGATCAGGGTCCGGGTCAGGCCGTGCCGGGCCCGGCTCTCCCGCTCGTCGTCGGGACGGGTCACGTTGAGGACGCCGTCCTCCTTCGCGACCGTGATCGGGGAGACCACCGAGTGCGTGAGGGTGCCCTTCGGGCCCTTCACGGTCACCAGGGAGCCGTCGATGGCCACCTCGACACCCGAGGGCACCACGACGGGCATCCTTCCGATGCGCGACATGTCAGTTCTCCTTCTGGGGTCTCGGGCTACCAGACGTAGGCGAGGACTTCCCCACCCACGCCCTTCTGGTTGGCCTGGCGGTCGGTGAGCAGGCCCTGGCTGGTCGAGATGATCGCGACGCCGAGGCCGCCGAGCACCTTGGGCAGGCCCGTGTGCTTGGCGTAGACGCGCAGGCCGGGCTTGCTGATGCGGCGTACGCCGGCGATCGAGCGCTCCCGGTTGCGGCCGTACTTGAGGGTGATCGTCAGGGTCTTGGCCACGCCGCCGTCGGGCGCGTCGGCCACGTCGAACGCCGTGATGTAGCCCTCGGCCTTGAGGATCTCGGCCACGCCCGCCTTCAGCTTGCTGTAGGGCATGGTCACGTCGTCGTGGTAGGCCTGGTTGGCGTTGCGCAGACGGGTCAGCATGTCTGCGATCGGGTCGGTCATCGTCATGTCGTCGTCGTTCTCTCTCGTTGTGGTTTCCCGCCGAGCGCGTCGGCAGGACCTGCAGCGTTCGTGGTGCCGATGGGGGTCTGGGTCACCAGCTGGACTTGGTCACGCCGGGCAGCTCGCCGCGGTGGGCCATCTCCCGCAGGCAGATTCGGCACAGGCCGAACTTGCGGTAGACGGCCTTCGGGCGGCCGCAGCGCTGGCAGCGGGTGTAGCCGCGTACGGCGAACTTGGGCTTGCGCGCCGCCTTCACCTTGAGTGCGGTCTTGGCCATCAGTTCTCCCTGAAGGGGAAGCCGAGCTGCTTCAGCAGCGCGCGTCCCTGCTCGTCGTTCGATGCGGTGGTGACGATCGTGATGTCCATGCCCCGCGGGCGGTCGACGCGGTCCTGGTCGATCTCGTGGAACATCACCTGCTCGGTGAGGCCGAAGGTGTAGTTGCCGTTGCCGTCGAACTGCCGGGGGTTGAGGCCACGGAAGTCGCGGATGCGCGGCAGCGCCAGCGACAGCAGGCGGTCGAGGAACTCCCACATCCGGTCGCCGCGCAGCGTCACGTGGGCGCCGATCGGCATGCCCTCGCGGAGCTTGAACTGGGCGATGGACTTGCGCGCCCGGGTCACCATCGGCTTCTGGCCGGTGATGGTGGCCAGGTCGCGGATCGCGCCCTCGATCAGCTTCGAGTCGCGCGCGGCCTCACCGACGCCCATGTTGACCACGATCTTGGTCAGCCCGGGCACCTGCATGACGTTGCCGATCTCGAACTCGCTGCGCAGCGCGGGGAGGATCTCCTCGCGGTAGCGGGTCTTCAGACGCGGCGTGACCTTCTGCTCGGTGGCCTGCTCGGTGGCCTGCTCGGTGGCCTGCTCCGAGGTCTCGACTGCGGTGTCGGTCATCTCAGATCTCCTTCCCGGTCCGGCGGGAGATGCGGACGCTGCGCGTCCCGGGGTACGTCGAGCCGTCGGGACGCCGCTTGAGGACGTCCTCGCGACGGAAGCCCACGCGGGTCACGCCGTCGCCCTCGACCAGCATCACGTTGGACACGTGGATCGGGGCCTCGGTGGTGATGATCCCGCCGGTGGTGCCACCGCGACCGCCCTGCTGGACGACCTTGGTGTGCTTCTTGACGCGGTTCACGCCCTCGACGACGACCCGCTGCTCCTCGCGGAGCACCTGGATCACCTTGCCCTCGGCGCCCTTGTCCTTGCCGGCGATCACCTTCACGGTGTCGCCCTTCCTGATCTTCATGCTGTGCTTCCCCATCTCAGAGCACCTCCGGTGCGAGCGAGATGATCTTCATGAACCGCTTGTCGCGCAGCTCGCGGCCGACCGGGCCGAAGATGCGCGTGCCGCGCGGCTCACCGTCCTGCCGCAGGATGACCGCGGCGTTCTCGTCGAACTTGATGTACGAGCCATCGGGACGCCGGCGCTCCTTGGCGGTGCGGACGACGACCGCCTTCACGACGTCGCCCTTCTTCACACCGCCACCGGGGATGGCGTCCTTGACCGTGCAGACGATGACGTCACCGATGCCGGCGTACCGACGACCGGAGCCGCCGAGCACCCGGATGCAGAGGACCTCCTTCGCACCGGTGTTGTCGGCGACCTTGAGTCGCGACTCCTGCTGGATCACTTGGCACGCTCCAGGATGGTCACGACGCGCCAGCGCTTGGTCGCGGACAGCGGACGGGTCTCCATCAGCTGCACGCGGTCACCGATGCCGCAGTCGTTGTTCTCGTCGTGGGCCTTCAGCCGCGAGGTGCGGCGCAGGACCTTGCCGTAGAGCGCGTGCTTCACGCGGTCCTCGACCTCGACCACGACGGTCTTGTCCATCTTGTCGCTGACGACCAGGCCCTCACGCACCTTGCGGGCGTTGCGGGTCACAGCGCTTCCGTTGTCGCTCATGCGTCGGCGCTCTCTTTCTCAGCCTTCTCGGTCTCGTCCTCGCCCGGCGCGGTCCGGATGCCGAGCTCGCGCTCGCGCACCACGGTGTAGATCCGGGCGATGTCCTTCTTCACCGTGCGGAGCCGGCCGTGGCTCTCCAGCTGGCCGGTGGCCGCCTGGAAGCGCAGGTTGAACAGCTCCTCCTTGGCCTCGCGCAGACGGGCCTCGAGGTCGGTGTTGTTCATGTCGTCGAGCTCGTGGGCCCTCAGGCTGCTCGCCATCAGAACTCACCGGCCTCTCGGGAGATGAAACGGGTCTTCATCGGCAGCTTGTGCTGCGCACGGCGCATCGCCTCGCGGGCCGTGACCTCGTCGACGCCCGAGAGCTCGAAGAGCACGCGGCCGGGCTTGACGTTGGCGATGAACCACTCCGGAGAGCCCTTGCCGGAGCCCATCCGGGTCTCGGCGGGCTTCTTGGTCAGGGGGCGGTCCGGGAAGATGTTGATCCACACCTTGCCGCCACGCTTGATGTGACGGGTCATGGCGATACGGGCCGACTCGATCTGCCGGTTGGTCACGTAGTGACCCTCGAGCGCCTGGATGCCGAAGTCACCGAAGGCCAGGCGGGTGCCGCCCTTGGCAGCGCCCGACCGGTTGGGACGGTGCTGCTTGCGGTGCTTGTAGCGACGGGCCATCAACATGGCTCAGGCCTCCGTTCCCGTGGTGGACGCGACCTGCTCCGTCGACACCGCCGGCGCGGCGGCCGGAGCCGCCTCGGCGGCGGGCGCGGCCTCGCCGCCGCGGTCGGCGCGGGTCGGGCGGGTGCTGCGGCCGGGCCGCTCACCGCCACGCGACGGCCGACCGCTGCGACCGGGTACGCCGGCGCGAGCGGCGGCCTGGGCCTGGCGCTCGGCGCGGGTGCCCGCGACCTCGCCCTTGTAGATCCAGACCTTCACGCCGATCCGGCCGAAGGTGGTCTTGGCCTCGTAGAAGCCGTAGTCGATGTCGGCGCGCAGCGTGTGCAGCGGGACGCGGCCCTCGCGGTAGAACTCGGTGCGCGACATCTCGGCGCCGTTGAGGCGGCCGGAGCACTGGATGCGGATGCCCTTGGCGCCCGAGCGCATCGTGGTCTGCATCGCCTTGCGCATGGCGCGGCGGAACTGCACGCGGCCGCTGAGCTGCTCGGCGACACCCTGGGCGACCAGCTGAGCGTCGACCTCGGGGTTCTTCACCTCGAGGATGTTCAGCTGGACCTGCTTGCCGGTGAGCTTCTCCAGGTCGCCGCGGATGCGGTCGGCCTCGGCGCCGCGGCGGCCGATCACGATGCCCGGGCGCGCGGTGTGGATGTCCACCCGCACGCGGTCCCGGGTGCGCTCGATCTCGACCTTGGCGATGCCGGCCCGCTCCATGCCCTTGGACAGGAGGCGGCGGATCGCGACGTCCTCGCCGACGTACGACTTGTAGAGCTTGTCGGCGTACCACCGCGACTTGTGGTCGGTGGAGATGCCGAGGCGGAAGCCGTTCGGGTTGATCTTCTGGCCCATCAGGCCTTCCCCTTCTTCCGGTTCTTGGAGTCGGCCTTCGCCGACGTCGCCGGCTTCTCGACCGGCGTCACCACGAGGGTGATGTGGCTGGTGCGCTTGAGGATCCGCGTGGCGCGGCCCTGGGCGCGCGGGCGCCAGCGCTTCATGGTCGGGCCCTCGTCGACCTGGCAGTTGCTGACGACCAGGTCGGCGCGGTCGAGGTCCTCGGTGGTCTCGGCGTTCGCGATCGCGCTCTCCAGGACCTTGTAGACGGTCTTCGCGGCCGACTGCGGTGCGAACTGCAGCAGGGCGAGGGCGTCGTCCACCGGGAGGCCGTGGATCATCTGCGTCACGCGACGGGCCTTCATCGGCGTGATCCGCTGGAAGCGCGCGCTCGCGAACGAGCCCGGCTGCTCGCCGAGCAGGGACTCGCGGCGGGCGCTGGTACGGCGGCGGTCAGTGGTCGGCATCAGCGACGCCTCCCCTTCCGGTCGTCCTTGACGTGCCCGCGGTAGGTGCGGGTGGGAGCGAACTCCCCGAGCTTGTGGCCGACCATCGAGTCGGTCACGAAGACGGGCACGTGCTTGCGGCCGTCGTGCACGGCGATCGTGTGGCCGATCATGGCCGGCACGATCATCGAGCGACGCGACCAGGTCTTGATCACGTTGTGGGAGCCCTTGTCGTTCTCGGCGTCCACCTTCTTCATCAGGTGGCCGTCCACGAACGGGCCCTTCTTCAGGCTGCGCGGCATAGGTCAGGCTCCTCAGCGCTTCTTGCCGGTACGGCGACGACGGATGATCTGCTTGTCGCTGGCCTTGCCCTTGCGACGGGTGCGACCTTCGGGCTTGCCCCACGGGCTGACCGGGTGGCGACCACCCGAGGTCTTGCCCTCGCCACCACCGTGCGGGTGGTCGACGGGGTTCATCACCACACCGCGGACGGTCGGGCGCTTGCCCTTCCACCGCATGCGGCCGGCCTTGCCCCAGTTGATGTTGGACTGCTCGGCGTTGCCGACCTCGCCGATCGTGGCGCGGCAGCGCACGTCGACGAAGCGCATCTCGCCCGAGGGCATGCGCAGGGTGGCGCGCGAGCCCTCCTTGGCGACCAGCTGCGCGGAGTTGCCGGCCGAGCGGGCGATCTTGGCGCCGCCGCCCGGACGCAGCTCGATGCAGTGGATCGTGGTGCCGACCGGGATGTTGCGCAGCGGCAGGTTGTTGCCGACCTTGATGTCGGCGTTCGCGCCGGACTCGAGCAGCGTGCCCTGGCGCAGGTCCTTCGGCGCGACGACGTAGCGCTTCTCGCCGTCGGCGTAGTGGAGCAGCGCGATCCGCGCGGTGCGGTTCGGGTCGTACTCGATGTGCGCGACCTTCGCCGGGACGCCGTCCTTGTCGTAGCGACGGAAGTCGATGATCCGGTAGGCCCGCTTGTGGCCACCACCCTGGTGACGGGTGGTGATGCGGCCCTGGTTGTTGCGACCGCCCTTCTTGGGCAGGGCGCGGGTCAGCGACTTCTCCGGCGTGGTCCGGGTGATCTCGACGAAGTCGGCCACCGACGAGCCGCGACGGCCCGGGGTGGTCGGCTTGTACTTGCGGATAGCCATGTCTCGTTACCTCTCAAGCCCGGTCAGGAGACCGGACCTCCGAAGATGTCGATGCGGTGACCCTCGGCCAGGCTGACGATGGCGCGCTTGGTGCTCTTGCGCCGGCCGAGCCCGGAGCGGGTACGACGCGTCTTGCCCTGACGGTTGATCGTGTTCACCGAGGTGACCCGCACGCCGAAGACCTTCTCGACCGCGATCTTGATCTCGGTCTTGTTGGCGTCGGGGTGCACCAGGAACGTGTACTTGTTGGCGTCGAGGAGGCCGTAGCTCTTCTCCGACACCACCGGTGCGAGCAGGATGTCGCGGTGGTCCTTGTGCAGCGTGCTCACTTGTCGCCCTCCTCGCTGGCCCCGCGGCCCGCCGGCGCGGTCGAAGCCCGCGGCCTCGGCGTCCTCGGCCGACTTGAAGTAGAACTCCGCCTCGGTCTGGTCGTACCACTGGCCCTCGGGCTCGTGGTACAGGCCGGAGTCGGCGTTGCCCTTGACCGGGTAGCCCTTCGGGGCGCCGCCGCTCTTCAGCGGTGCCTTCGCGCCCTTGGGCAGCTCGGGCTTCGCGTCGTCGGTCGAGGCCTCGGTCGTCGCCTCGGTCGCGGCGGCGGTCTTCTTCGCGGCGGTCTTCTTGGCCGGAGCCTTCTTCGCGACCGGCTTCTCCTCGACCGTCTCGTCGACCGGCTCCTCCACCGTCTCGTCCACCGTCTCCGCGGCGGGAGCGGTCACCACGGCGACGCCCTCGCTCGAGGACGCGGTGCCGCCCACGAACGCGTCGTAGGCACCGCGGGTGAAGACGATGTCGTCGGCGTCGAGCACGTCGTAGGTGTTGAGCTGGTCGACCGCCACGATGTGCACCTCGACCGCGTTGCGCAGCGAGAGCCAGGTCAGCGCGTCGGAGCGCTCGAGCACGACCAGGAAGTTGGCCCGGTCGGCGACGACACCGCGCAGGGCGGCCAGCGCCGTCTTGGTCGAGGGGAGGTCACCGGAGACCAGCGACTCCACGACGTGGATGCGGCCGTCGCGCGCCCGGTCGGACAGCGCGCAGCGGAGCGCCGCGGCGACCATCTTCTTGGGCGTGCGCTGGGCGTAGCTGCGCGGCTGCGGGCCGTGGACGACGCCACCGCCGGCGAACTGCGGGGCGCGCACCGAGCCCTGACGGGCCCGGCCGGTGCCCTTCTGCCGGTAGGGCTTCCGGCCACCGCCGCGGACCTGGCCGCGGGTCTTGGTGGAGTGGGTGCCCTGGCGCGCCGCCGCCTGCTGGGCGACGACGACCTGGTGGATCAGCGGGATGTTGACCTCGACGTCGAAGATCTCGGCGGGGAGGTCGACCTCGACGACCGTGGCGGCGCCGGCGGTCTTCTTGGCCGCAGCCTTCTTGGTGGCGGTAGCCATGCTCAGGCCTCCTTCTGCGCCCGCTTGGCGGCCGAGCGGAGGACCACGAGACCGCCCTTGGCGCCGGGGATGGCGCCCTTGAGCAGGATCAGGCCCTTCTCGGCGTCGACCGCGTGGACGACGACGTTCTGGGTGGTCACGGTGTCGCGACCCATCTGGCCGGACATCCGCACGCCCTTGAAGACGCGACCCGGGGTCGCGCAGGCACCGATCGAGCCGGGCTTGCGGTGGTTGCGGTGGGCACCGTGGGAGGCGCCGACGCCGTGGAAGCCGTGCCGCTTCATCGTGCCGGCGAAGCCCTTGCCCTTCGTGGTGCCGGTGACGTCGATGACGTCGCCCGCGGTGAAGGTGTCGGCCGGGAGCTCCTGGCCGACGGTGTAGGAACCGGCGTCCGCGGTGCGGATCTCGGCGACGTGCTTGCGCGGCGTGACCCCGGCCCGGGCGAACTGGCCGGCCTCGGGCTTGGTGACCTTGCGCGAGTCGACCTCGCCGAAGGCGACCTGGATCGCGTTGTAGCCGTCGTTCTCGGGCTTGCGGACCTGTGTGACGACGTTGGTGGCCGCCGCGACGACGGTGACCGGGACGATCCGGTTGTTGTCGTCCCACATCTGGGTCATGCCGAGCTTGGTGCCCAGCAGCCCCTTCACGTTTCGCTCAACAGTCATCTCACGGGCCTCAGAGCTTGATCTCGATGTCGACGCCGGCGGGGAGGTCGAGGCGCATCAGGGAGTCCACGGTCTTCGGCGTCGGGTCGATGATGTCGATGAGCCGCTTGTGGGTGCGCATCTCGAAGTGCTCGCGGGAGTCCTTGTACTTGTGGGGCGAGCGGATCACGCAGTAGACGTTCTTCTCGGTCGGCAGCGGCACGGGGCCGGCGACCTTGGCACCCGTGCGGGTGACGGTGTCCACGATCTTGCGCGCCGAGGTGTCGATCACCTCGTGGTCATAGGCCTTGAGCCTGATGCGGATCTTCTGTCCCGCCATAGGTCTCTCTCGTCCTTCGTGTCGTGCCTGCGTGTCCTCCGGCTGGCCCCGGCGGAGCCGTCCGTCTTCGCTGTCCGACCACCTGATCCCCGACCCCCGAGGTCGGGCGTGTCGCGTGTCCGCGGCACACAGATCACCCGCGCTGGGAGATCTGCATCGTGTTGGTGGGCGCCCGGCCCCTCACCTCAGGCAGGGGGACGAGTCATCGGGTCTCCAGGTGCGGCGCGACGCACAGCGACAACGAACCAGCGGGAGACGCGATTCACAGGTCAAGTACGGCGCACCCCGGCAACCCGCCGGAGCAACCGGACAATCCTGACAGATGTCCCCCGACTAGGCCAAATCGGGTCGGGCCACCTGACAGGATGGGCCCTCGCGGCGCCCGGGACGGGTCCGGTCGCCGAGTCACGAGGAGCCTACGAGGAGGCACCGGTGTCGGGAGACCAGCCGCCTCCGCCCGGGTGGCAGCAGCCGGGCCAGGCACAGCCGGCGTACCCACCACCGGGCTCGGCACCCCCACCGGCGGACTGGCAGCAGGGCGGCTGGGGAGACTTCCACCAGCCCGGCGGCTGGCAGCAGGGCAACTGGGCGGGACACCCGCCCCGGTCGCCGTACTACACGTCCACCGCCCCACCACCACTCCCGGTGGCCCACAAACCCGGCGCGATCCCGCTGCGACCGCTCGTCCTCAGCGACATCTTCGACGGCGCGTTCCGGATCATCCGCTACAACCCGAAGGCCACCATCGGCGCCGCCGTCCTCGTCTCCGCGGTGGCGATGACGGTCCCGGTGGCGGCCGGGCTGATCTCCGGGTCCACGGGCGGCCTGCAGACGGACGCCGGCAGCGGCACCCTCAGCAACAGCCAGCTCCTGAGCCTGCTGATCGCGCTCGCGGGGCTGCTCGCGGGCGCCCAGCTGCAGTCGATCGGGCTGCTGTTCGTGTCCGGGATGATCGCCCACGTCAGCTCGGCGGCGGCGGTCGGGCGGAAGCTCACGATCGCCGAGGCCTGGGCCGCGACCCGTGGCAAGCGCTGGCGGCTGCTCGGCATGTCGTTCCTGCTCGGCATCGCCGTCGTGCTGGCGATGAGCCTGGCGGTCGGCGTCCTGGTCGTCGGGGCGGTGGTCTTCGGCGCCCCGCTCGGAGCCGAGGTGCTCGTCGGGCTCGGGCTGGCAGTGGTCCTGCTGGTCGTGCTCGGGTGGTTCTGGGTGCGCGTGCGCGCTCTGGCCGTCCCGACCCTGATGCTCGAGCCGGTCGGGATCTTCGGCGCGCTCGCCCGCTCCGTGCGCCTCACCCGGCAGCAGTTCTGGCGGCTGCTCGGGCTGCTGCTGCTCGTGGGGCTGGTGGTCGGCGTGGCGGGCAGCATCCTGCGCCTGCCCTTCAGCATCACCGGCCAGGTCTTCCTCACCCGCGCCGACGACTCGGCGTACGGGCTGCTGGTCTACCTCCTGCTGACCGCCTTCGGCACCGTCATGTCGTCGGCGATCCTCCAGCCGTTCTCCGCCGCCGTCTCCGCGCTGCTCTACATCGACCAGCGGATCCGCAAGGAGGCCTACGACGTGGAGCTGCTGTCGCGCGCCGGGATCCTGCCCGGCTGATGCTCGCTCCGGGTCCTCCGCTGCACCCCTCCGGAGACGAGGGACGCCGGCTGCTGCGCGAGGAGCTCGCCCACGGCGAGTACCACCGCCGGCAGGTGCTCCAGCGCCTCCTCGGCTGGCTCTGGCGGCGCCTCGAGGGCGGCGTGGGTGCCGCCTCGGGCAGCAGCTGGGTGGCCGCGCTGGTGACCATGGTGGTCGGGGCGCTGCTCCTGGTCGGCCTGGTGCTGCTGCTCTCCCGGATCCGTCGCGACCGAGGAGCGCGGGAGCGCGCCGAGGCGGTGCTGACCGCGGAGCGGGTCTCGGCCGGCGAGCTGCGGCACCGGGCCGAGGCGGCCCTGGACGACGGCCGGCACGCCGACGCGGTCGTGGACGCCTTCCGGGCGATCGCGGTCCGCCAGGTGGAGCGCGGCCGCCTGGCCGACCAGCCCGGCACCACCGCCCACGAGGTCGCCGCCACCCTGGCCACCTCCTACCCCGACCACGGCGCACGCGTCGGCCGGGGGGCGGACCTGTTCGACGCGACGTACTACGGCGACCGGCCCGCGAGCCGGGAGGACGCCGCCGGCCTGCTGGAGCTCGACGACGTCCTGGCGGGTTCCCGGTGAGGTGGCTCGTGCGCCATCGCGTGACCGTCCTGGTCGTGGCCGGGGCGGTGGTCGCGGTGGCGCTGGCCGCCTGGCTCGGCCGCGGATCCCGCGCGTACGCCGCCGACCTCGACCCGGGCAACCCCGACGGCGCCGGCGCGCAGGCGCTCGCGCGCGTGCTGGACCACCAGGGCGTCGAGGTCGACGTCGTGCGCTCCGCCCACGCGCTGGACGCCGCGGATCTCGACTCCTCCACGACGCTGGTGGTGACCTCGACCGGCAACCTGGGTCGCTCCACGACCGCCCGGCTGCTGCGCGACCAGGGTGCCGCGCACCTGGTCATGGTCACGCCCGGCCCCGAGCTGGTCCGCCTGCTCGGCGTACGCCGGCTGCCGGTGACGACCATCCCCGTCGGGTCCGTCCCGGCCGCCTGTCCGGCGTACGACGCGCTGAGCGTGCGGGTGCACAGCGGCCAGGCGTACCGGACCCGCGGCTGCTTCCGCGACGCCGAGGGGGTCCTGCTGGCGCAGCCGCGGCGCGACCTGACCCTGCTCGGGGCCTCGGCCATCCTCACCAACGACCAGGTGCTGGAGGGGGACAACGCGGCCGTCGCCCTGCGTCTGCTCGGGCAGCGACAGCGACTGGTCTGGTACGTCCCGTCGCTCGGCGACCTGCGCGGTGCCGACAGCGTCTCCGCCCGGGGCCTGCTGCCGGACTGGCTCACGCCGGCGCTGTGGATCCTGGCCCTGACCGGGATCGCCCTGGTCGCGTGGCGCGGCCGGAGGCTCGGCCCGCTCGCCCAGGAGCCGCTGCCGGTGTCGGTCAAGGCCGTGGAGACCACGCGCAACCTGGGCCGGCTCTACCGTCGCTCGGGTGACCGTCCGCACGCAGCCGCGGCGCTCCAGGCCGCGTCGCGCCGCCGGCTCGCCGAGCGGTTGCGGCTCCCGCGTGGCGTGCCCCCGGACCGGTTGGTCGAGGATGTGGCCGGGCGCACCGGCCGACCCGTCCAGGAGATCGACCACCTGATCGGTCCGGGTGCCCGGTCCCCCGTCGACGACCCGGGACTGGCCGACCTGGCCCGGCGCCTGACCGAGCTCGACAGAGAGGTGTCCCACCGATGACCCCAGCGACCAGCCCAGCGACCGGCCCGGCGGGCCCGGGTGATGCTCGCGAGCGCCTGGGTGCGGTCCGCACCGAGGTGGCCAAGGCCGTGGTGGGCCAGGACGCCGCGGTGTCCGGCCTGCTCGTCGCGCTGCTGTGCGGCGGCCACGTGCTCATGGAGGGTGTGCCCGGCGTCGCCAAGACCCTGCTGGTGCGCAGCCTCGCGGCCGCGCTCTCGGTGCAGACCCGCCGGGTGCAGTTCACCCCCGACCTGATGCCGGGCGACATCACCGGCTCGATGGTCATCGACAGCCACCGAGGGGAGCTGTCGTTCCGCGAGGGACCGGTCTTCACCAACCTGCTGCTGGCCGACGAGATCAACCGCACGCCCCCCAAGACCCAGTCCGCGCTGCTGGAGGCGATGGAGGAGGGCCAGGTCTCCGTGGACGGCGTCAGCCACGCGCTGCCGCGACCGTTCCTCGTGGCCGCCACGCAGAACCCCGTCGAGTACGAAGGCACCTACCCCCTGCCCGAGGCGCAGCTCGACCGCTTCCTGCTCAAGGTCGTGCTCCCCGTCCCGGACCGGGCCCAGGAGCTGGAGATCGTCAGCCGGCACGCCGCGGGGTTCGACCCCCAGGACGTCGCCGCGTCCGGCGTGACCGCGGTGGCCGGTGCGGCCGACATCGCGGCCGGGCGGCTGGCGGTGCGCGACGTGCAGGTCTCGCCGGAGGTCGCCGGGTACGTCGTCGACGTCGCGCGGGCGACCCGGCAGTCGCCGTCGCTCGGGCTCGGCGCCAGCCCTCGCGGCGCGGTCGCCCTGATGCGCACCGCCCGCGCCTGGGCCTGGCTCTCCGGCCGCGGCTTCGTGACCCCGGACGACGTGAAGGCGCTCGCCCAGGCGACGCTCGCCCACCGCCTGTCCCTGCGTCCCGAGGCGGAACTCGAGGGTGTCGAGGTCGGCGCCGTGCTCTCGTCCGCACTGGGCTCGGTGCCCGTGCCGCGCTGAGGCGGTCCCGTGGCCATCACCGGACGCGTCCCGCTGCTGCTCCTGCTGGGGCTGGCGGCGGTGCTGCTGCGTCCGGGTGGCTCCACGGTGCTGCTCTGGCTGCTGGTCGTGCTCGTCCTCGTCGGGATCGACCTGTTCCTCGCCCCGTCGCCGCGCTCGCTCACCGTCGAGCGGGTCGCGCCGGGCCGCGTGCGGGTCGGCGACGCCGCGACCAGCGTGGTGGCCCTGGGGAACCCGGGTCGCCGCCGGCCCTCGCTGGTCGTCCGTGACGCCTGGCAGCCGTCGGCCGGCGCCCGCGACAACCGGCACCGGCTCCGGCTGGGCGCCGGTGACCAGGTGATGCTGACGACCCCGCTGCGACCCGAGCGCCGCGGCGAGCTCACGGCGTACGGCGTGACGGTGCGGAGCCACGGGCCGCTCGGGCTGGCCGCGCGGCAGCGCACCGCGCACGCTCCGGCGAGCCTGCGCGCGCTGCCGCCGTTCGTCTCGCGCAAGCACCTGCCGTCGCGGCTCGCCCGGCTGCGCGACCTGGACGGCCGCTCGGCGGTCCGGGTGCGCGGCCAGGGCACGGAGTTCGACTCGCTGCGCGAGTACGTCCGCGGCGACGACGTCCGCTCGATCGACTGGCGGGCCAGCGCGCGCAACCGGACGGTGGTGGTCCGCACCTGGCAGCCCGAGCGCGACCGGCGCGTGGTGCTGGTCGTGGACACCTCGCGGGTCTCGGCCGGCCGGGTCGACGACGTACCCCGCCTCGACTCGGCGATGGAAGCGGCGCTGCTGCTGACCGCTCTCGCGGCGCGGGCCGGCGACCGGGTCGACGTGGTGGCCGGCGACCGTCGGGTGCGCACCCGGCTGCGCCTGGCCGGAGCACGCGACGCCACCAGCCGGCTCGAGGACGCCTTCGCCGGGCTGCACCCCGAGATCGCCGAGGCGGACTGGACCGCCCTGGCCGGCGCCGTCCAGGCCTTCGGCCGGCAGCGTGCCCTCGTGGTCCTGCTCACCCCGCTCGAGCCGTCGGCGGTCGAGGAGGGGCTGCTGCCGGTCCTCCCGGTGCTGGTCGCCCACCACCGGGTCGTGCTCGCCTCGGTCCGCGACCCCGAGCTGGAGCGGATGGCCGAGGCGCGCGAGGGCCTGGACGCGGTGTACGACGCCGCCGCCGCCGAGCAGACCCTCGCCCGCCGGCGCGCCACGGCCGACCTCCTCGAGACGCTCGGCGTCGACGTGCTCGACGTACCCGCGGACGACCTGCCACCCGCCCTCGCCGACCACTACCTGTCGCTCAAGGCCCGCGGACTGCTCTGAGGCGTTGAGCCGCGGGTTCTGACCGGTCGAACCGCGCGTCTCGACCGGTCACAACCCGCGGTTCGAGCTCAGGCCTGGGCGGCGACGCGGTCCTCGAGGAGGGAGGGGTCGAGGTCGCCGGTGTGACCGCGAGCGGCGGCCTGGCGGCCGAGCACGAAGACGTAGGCCAGGAAGGTGAGCTCGGCCAGGACCCCGATGGCGATCCGGGCCCACGTCGGCAGCGGGCTGGGGGTCACGAAGGCCTCGATGCAGCCGCTGACCGACAGCACGCCCACGAGACCGAGCGCGACGGTCCCGGCGGTGCGCCCCTCGCGCGCGAAGGACTGGGTGCGGGTGAGGTCACCCGGCTCGACCCACGACCAGAACAGCCGCAGCCCGACTCCCCCGGCGACGAAGACCGCGGTCAGCTCGAGCAGGCCGTGCGGCAGGATCAGTCCCCAGAACTGCGCGGCATGGCCGTGCCGGGTCATGATCGAGCCGATGATCGCGAGGTTCGCGACGTTCTGGAACAGCAGGTAGAGCACCGGGAGCCCGAGTGCCCCGAGCGCGAGGCACAGCGCGGCCACCCACACGTTGTTGACCCAGACCTCGGCGGCGAAGTGGGTGGCGGCGTACTGGCTGTAGTAGCCGGAGAACTGGTGGTTCACGAGACGGTCGACGTCGCGTGGTGACAGCAGGCTCTGCTCGACGTCCGGGTGGTCGAGCAGCCACACCATCATCACCGCGGTCGCGGCGACGTTGCCGAGCGCGGTCCCGATCCACCACCAGCGCAGGCGGTAGAGCGCCGCGGGGAACCGCTCCGTCACGAAGGAGCGCACCCCTCGCCACGTGCTCCCGCGCGACGCACCGGCCCGGTTGCGCGCGCGGCTGAGCAGCAGCGAGAGGTAGGTGATCACCGTGGCGTCGGGCGCGGCCGTCCGCACCACGGAGAGGTGGGTGGCGACCCGCTGGTAGCGCTCGACGAGCTCGTCGCTCTCGGGTCCGTCGAGCCGGCTCTTGCGGGTCAACGCCTCGAGCCGCTCCCACTCCGCGTGGTGCGCGAGCACGTAGGCGTCCAGATCCATCGGCGTCCCTCCTGGCGCGACTTTATGCTGTCCGCGATGTCGTCACCGGAGTTCGCGATGCTCTCCTCCGACGACCTCGTCACGGGCGAGGCCGTCGCCCTCGACCTGCCCCCGGCCTCGGTCGCCGTCCGGATCGGGTCGGGTCTGCTCGACGTGCTCGCGATGTTCGTCGTGGCCTTCTGCGTGGTCTTCCTGGCCCTGGTCACCAGCTTCTCGGCCGACGGCGCGCTGCAGCACGTCGCCCTCGTGTGCTCCTTGATCGCGGTGTTCCTGGTGTACCCGACCACCGTCGAGACGCTGACCCGCGGGAAGTCCGTCGGCAAGTGGGTGCTCGGCCTGCGCGTCGTGCGCGACGACGGTGGCACGGTCACCGCGCAGCAGGCGTTCGTCCGGGCGCTGGTCGCGATCCCGGAGATCTACGGGCTCAGCGGCGGCCCGGCGTTCTTCTGCTGCCTGGTGAGCCCGCGCGGCAAGCGTCTCGGCGACTACGCCGCGGGCACCTACGTCGTCCGCGACCGGGTGCGCCTCGCGCTTCGGCCACCCGCCCCGATGCCGCCGGCGCTCGCGCACTGGGCCGCGTCGGCCGACCTCCGGACGCCGCCGGTCGGGCTGAGCCTGGCGATCCGGCAGTACCTGACCCGGCTGCCCACCCTCGACGCCGCGTCGCGCCAGCGCATCGGCGACCTCCTCGCCACCCGGCTCGCGGCGTACGTCGCGCCACCTCCGCCGGCGGGCACCCCGCCGTGGGACTTCCTCGCGGCGGTGGCCGCCGCGCTGCGCGACCGCGACCTGGCGCGGCTGCACCGCGACGAGACGCTCCGGGCCCGCCTGACCGCACGTTGAGCAGCCGACCGGGCCGCCTGACGTTCAGGACATCGTCAGAATGAAGGTGCCGAACATGCCCGAGGCCACGAACAGGAAGAACACCGCACCGACGACCAGCAGCACCGTGGCGACGATGCCCAGGACCTTCCCGATGGTCGCCTCGGTGCCACCACCCCACCGGCCCTGGGACGCGGCGATCTCGCGCTCGACGCGACTGCCCATCGACCAGGCGAACGGCCCGCAGAGCCCGCAGACCAGGATCCCGAGCAGCCCCAGCACGAGCACGGTCACGGCCTGCGGGTGCTTCGGCGGGGGCGGGTACGCCGGGTAGCCGGGCGGGCCCGGCACCGGCGGCGGTTGCGTCATGGGCCGCATTGTGACAGCACGGCGTGCAGCAAAGTGGTTGCCGCGACCGGCTCGCCGACCTACCGTCGGAGCATGCCGGACGAGGCATGGGGCATCGTGGATCTCGCCCTCATCACCGCAGGCGTGGTCGGCGCCCTGTGGCTGATCGCGCACATCGCCGACGTCCTGGAGCGCGGCGATCGGGTCGCGCGGTTCCTGAAGGGCGTGCGGACCCCGCCCCCGGCGCCGGTCGGCATGCCGATCGAGCGGATCGCGGCCGACCTCCGGCGGATCCGCCCACAGGCGCTCACCCCGGCGACCGGGATGCCGATGGTCCGCCGCCGGGCGATCGTCGCGGCGTACGACGGCGCGCTGCTCGACGCGTGCCGGGCCCTCGACGTACCGACCGACCTCGACCGCCTCACCGATGCGCTCGAGCGCGAGAGCGAGCGGCTGCGCACCGAGGCCGAGCTCGCGCGGGCCGGCGTCCGGCTGAGCTGACTACCGGCGCGTGTAGCAGAGGTCGGTGATCGCCCGGCCGGCCTCGAGGCCCTTGCGCTCGAACTTGGTGACCGGCCGCTCCGCCCACCGCGGTACGACGCCCCCGTCGAAGGCGGGCTGGGAGTCCAGGACGGTCCGCATCTGGTCGGCGTAGTCGACCCAGTCGGTGGCGAGCCGCCACACCCCGCCGGGAGCGAGCCGGCTCGCCACGAGCCCGGCGAACGGCGCATCGACCAGGCGGCGCTTGTGGTGGCGGAGCTTCGGCCACGGGTCGGGGAAGAACGTCCAGAGCTCGGCCACCCCGCCCGGGGCGACGACGTTCTCCAGCATCCAGACCGCGTCGACGGAGCAGAAACGGACGTTGGTGGCCCCGGCCTGCGCCACCTGCGCGAGGGACGACGCGACGCCGGGCCGCCAGACCTCCAGCGCCAGCACGTCGTACGCCGGTCGCGCGGCGGCGAGCACACCGGTCGCCTCGCCCACGCCCGACCCGATCTCCACGACGAGCGGCGCCGAGCGACCGAACCGGTCCGCCAGCCGGAAGCCCGGGTCGTCGACGTCCTGCTCGGGGATCACCCACGCCTCGTGGTGGGCCGCCCAGGCGTCCCGCTGCTGAGGGGTGAAGCGGTTGCCGCGGCGCGAGTAGCTGAGCACCTCGCGGATGCGCCGGCCGTCCTCGGTGAACCGGTGGTGCGGCCGGGCCGGTGGGGTCGGACCTTCCGCGGACATGGGCCCATTCTCGCCGCGGGCGTCCGCGCACGGCGTACTAGGGTCGCGGCGTGATCGACCCGCGGCCGCTCTGGGACTTCGACGACCCCGCCGCCTCCGGCGAGCGCTTCCTCGACGCCGCCGAGCACGCCGAGGAGCCGGACCGGACGGCGTGGCTGACCCAGTACGCGCGGACGCTCGGGCTGCAGGAGCGGTACGACGACGCCCACCAGGTGCTCGACCGGCTGTCCGCCGACGACCCGCAGGCCGCGACGTACCTCGACCTCGAGCGTGGCCGGGTGCTGAACTCCTCGGGCCGGGCCGACGAGGCACGTCCGCTCTTCGAGTCCGCTGCGCGGACCGCCGAGGCCGCCGGGCTCGAGGCGCTGCACGTCGACGCGCTCCACATGGTCGCGATCGTCGCTCCGCCCGAGGAGCAGCACGAGATCAACGCGCGGGCCCTCGACGTCGCTCGAGCGGCCTCCGACCAGCGCGCCCGCGACTGGGACGCCTCGCTGCTCAACAACATCGGGATGACCTACGCCGACGCCGGCGACTTCGAGCAGGCGCTGGAGACGTTCCAGGAGGCGCTGGCCGCTTCCGAGCGGATCGGCGACCCCGGCCGGACCCGGGTCGCGCGGTGGATGGTCGCGTGGGCGCTGCGCAACCTGGGCCGTCGCGACGAGGCGCTCGAGATGCAGCAGGCGCTCAAGGAGGAGCTGGACTCCCTCGGCGAGGTCGACTCGTACGTCGACGACGAGCTCGCGCTGCTGGCGGACTGACCGCCGGTCGCGCGGTCAGCCCAGCTCGATCCCGGCGGCGCGCGCGGGCGCGGCGTACGCCGCCGCCAGGCTGGCCACGGACTCGTGGGCGTTGAGGCCGCTCGGGTTCGGCACCACCCACAGCTCCGCCTTCCCGAGGGGCTCGGGCTGGCGACCGGGGGTGGCGCGCCGACGGTCGAACGCGGTCCGGTAGGCCGTGATCCCGAGCACCGCGACCACGCGGGGCCGATGCCGGGCGACGAAGGACTCCAGACGGTCGCGTCCGGCGACGAGCTGGGCCTTGCTCAGCTCGTCGGCCCGGGCGGTGGCGACGGGGACCAGGTTCGTGATCCCGACCCCGCGCGAGACCAGGGTGGCCAGGTCGGTCTTCGTCATGCCGGGAGCTCCAGCGGGCGCCGGCGCGAGCAGGCCGGCCGCGACCAGGGCGGGACGGAACCGGTTCGAGGGGTTGCCGAAGTGGATCTGCCGGGCCGCGGTGAGCAGGCCGGGGTTGATCCCGACGAACACCAGCCGGACACCCGGCCCGACCAGGTCCGGCACCTCGGCCCCCCGGAAGGACTCCAGCTCCGCGCGGGTGAACTTCGGCACGCGGTCAGCGTGACACGGTCACGGGCTCCTTCGCTCCCCACCCGACTCGCACGGGAGGACGACCACGCACCGGCTGGTAGCCGTCGAACCGCGTCTCCAGCACCCCTTCACCTCCGGTCAGGTCCGGCAGCTGGTGCTGGAGCTCGTGCAGCCGCGCCGCGACGAGCCGCGCCTCGAGCCGGCTGAGCTCGCCGGCCGAGGTCTGGCCGGCCAGCTCCGCACCCCACCGGCCGAGGAGCCGCTGGACCGTCGCGGCGTCGTCGGTCGGCACCTCGAGGAGCACCCGCAGCACCGGCTCGCACACCCGGGTGCGGGCCCGGTCGAGGGCGCGACGCGCGACCAGCGGCGTCACCTTGCGGTAGTCGTACGACGTGCTGGTCGGCCCGCGCTTGGACGGCGGACCGTCCGCGACGCTGTACGACGCCTCGACCATCGTCACCACGCAGTCGGTCACCTCCCAGCCGTAGTGGCCGTGCGCGAGCTCGCGGCGTACGTGCTTCTCGATGGACGCCGCGAACGCGTCGACGCTCTTGAAGAGGTAGAGCGGCATGTCCCGCGCCGCGACGGTCGTCCGGAACACCAGCCCCGAGCCGGGCGGTCCCGGGTCGAGCCGGAGACCGATCGTGGCGTGGTACGGGTTCTCGTCGGTGTTGAGCCGGATCACGGCCCGGCCGCTGCCGCGCAGCCGCTCCACGTGGATCACGCTCGCGTCGGAGAACTCCACCTCGATGCCGTGCTCCTCCGCGAGGGTGGCGCCGAGCACCTCCTGCTGCACGCGCCCGTACAGCGAGACCGTCGGCAGGCCGTCGTGGTCGAGCCGGGCGGCGATCAGCGGGTCCTGGTCGGCGAGCTGGGCCAGCGCGATCCGGAGCGCGGGACGCTGCGCCGGGTCGACCGCCTCGACCGACGCCTCGAGCGTGGGCGGCGGGAACTGGTGGTCCTCACCGACCGACGCTGCGCCGAACCCGTCCCCGACGCGGACCGCGCTCAGCCCGTGAACGCGGGCGATCCGGCCGGGACCGACCTCCTCGGCCCGCACCCAGTGGCCGTCCGCGAACACCTGCAGCCCGCTGACCTTGCCGATGCGGCCCTCCGGGAGGTCGAGCCGCTGCCGCGACCGGACCGACCCGTCGAACAGGCGGAGGTAGGCGATCTTCTCGCCGGCTGCGCCGCGCTCCACCTTGAACACCCGTCCGGACGGGTCCCCGGCGGGGTCACCCGCCGCGCTGGGCAGGAGCCTCCCGATCCCGCCCATCAGCTCGGGGACGCCGGCGCCCGTGGCGGCGGAGCCGGCGAACACCGGGTGGAGCAACCCGGCCCGGGTCTGCCGGGCAGCAGCGGCGAGCAGCTGGTCCGGCGTACGGTCGCGGCCCTCGACGTACGCCGCCAGGATCCGGTCGTCGTGCTCGGCGAGCGCGAGGTGCTCCTGCTCCCGGAAGCCGGGGTCGTCGGGCCGGTACGCCGCGAACGTCGCGGCTCGTGAGCCCGGGCCGACGGCGGCGCCCATCGGCAGGACGTCCGGCGTCAGCCGCCGGCGAATCGCGTCGAGGACCCGGTCGACGTCGGCGCCGAGCCGGTCGATCTTGTTCACGAACAGCAGCGTGGGCACCCGGAGCCGCTGCAGCGCGCGGAACAGGATCCGGGTCTGGGGCTGGACGCCCTCGACCGCGGACAGCACGAGCACGGCCCCGTCGAGCACGCCGAGGGCGCGCTCGACCTCGGCGATGAAGTCCGGGTGGCCCGGGGTGTCGACGACGTTCACGGTGAGGTCGTCGAGCGGGAACGACACGACCGCGGCCTTGATCGTGATCCCCCGGCGACGCTCGAGCGCGAGGCTGTCGGTGCGGGTGGTGCCGGAGTCGACCGAGCCTGGCTCGTCGATGACTCCCGCGAGGTGCAGGAGCCGCTCGGTCAGGGTGGTCTTACCGGCGTCGACGTGGGCGAGGATGCCCAGGTTGAGTGACGGACGAGGATGCGCGGACACGCTGGATCCCTTCGAGGTGGCGGAACATGGCGAGTGCGTGAGCTCCTCGCATGTCACTGCCTCCCTTCGGGGTCTGAGCGCCGGGCCGTCCGGTCGCCGAGCACGCTACGGCGTACCGCTGCTCGGCCACCACCGATTTTCGTCGCGGTGGTGGCCGGCGGATCGGCGTGTAACCGACGCCTGGGGGCTCTTCTCACCCCTTCACCACCGGCGAGCAGTCCCCCGAAGGGTCGGTTACACGCCCCCCTGGGCCGGCCGCCGAAAATGCAGAACGGCCCCGGACCGGAGTCCGGGGCCGTGCTGGTGTGAGGCGTCAGATCACGCCGGTGCTACTTGGTGATCTTGGTGACCCGACCGGCGCCGACGGTGCGGCCGCCCTCGCGGATCGCGAACCGCAGGCCCTCGTCCATGGCGATCGGCTGGATGAGCTCCACCGACATCTCGGTGTTGTCACCCGGCATGACCATCTCGGTGCCCTCGGGGAGGGTCACCACGCCGGTCACGTCCGTCGTCCGGAAGTAGAACTGCGGGCGGTAGTTGTTGAAGAACGGCGTGTGCCGGCCGCCCTCCTCCTTCGACAGGATGTAGACGCTCGCGTCGAAGTTGGTGTGCGGGGTCGTCGTGCCGGGCTTGATCACGACCATGCCGCGCTCGACGTCCTCGCGCTTGGTGCCGCGGAGCAGCAGCCCGACGTTCTCGCCGGCCTGGCCCTCGTCGAGCAGCTTGCGGAACATCTCGACGCCGGTGACGACCGTCTTCTGCGAGCCCTCGCGGATGCCGACGATCTCGACCTCCTCGTTGACCTTGACGATCCCGCGCTCGATGCGACCGGTGATGACGGTGCCACGACCGGTGATCGTGAAGACGTCCTCGACGGGCATCAGGAACGGCTTGTCGGTCTCGCGCTCCGGGGTGGGGATGTACTCGTCGACCTGGTTCATCAGCTCGACGACCGACTGCATCCACTTCTCGTCGCCGTTCAGCGCCGGGAAGGCCGCCACGCGGACGACCGGGATGTCGTCACCCGGGAACTCGTACTCGGAGAGGAGCTCACGGACCTCCATCTCGACCAGCTCGATCAGCTCGTCGTCGTCGACCATGTCGCACTTGTTCAGCGCGACGACGATCGCCGGCACGCCGACCTGGCGGGCGAGGAGGACGTGCTCACGCGTCTGCGGCATCGGGCCGTCGGTGGCGGCGACCACGAGGATCGCGCCGTCCATCTGAGCCGCGCCGGTGATCATGTTCTTGATGTAGTCGGCGTGACCCGGGCAGTCCACGTGGGCGTAGTGGCGCGCCGCGGTCTGGTACTCGACGTGGGCGATCGCGATCGTGATACCACGCTGCCGCTCCTCGGGAGCGGAGTCGATCTTGTCGAACGCGTAGTCCTCGTTCAGGTCCGGGAACTCGTTGTGCAGGACCTTGGTGATCGCTGCGGTGAGCGTGGTCTTGCCGTGGTCGATGTGACCGATCGTGCCGATGTTGACGTGCGGCTTGGTCCGCTCGAACTTCGCCTTAGCCACTGTGGGCTCCTCCTGTTGTTGTCACTTGACTCGTTGATTCTGCTGGATAGCCGAGGGTCCGGCCAAATGGCCCCAGGGGACCGTCTGGGCGACTACTCGCCGCGGACCTTCTTGACGATCTCGTCGGCGATGCCCGCGGGGACCTCGGCGTACGAGTCGAACTCCATCGAGTACGACGCCTGGCCGGAGGTCTTGGACCTCAGGTCACCGACGTACCCGAACATCTCCGAGAGCGGCACCAGGGCGTTGATGACCATGTCGCCGTGCCGCTCCTCCTGCGCCTGGATCTGACCGCGCCGGCTGTTGATGTCGCCGATGACGGTGCCCAGGAAAGTCTCCGGGGTGATCACCTCGACGGCGAACATCGGCTCCAGCAGGACGGGCTTGGCCATCCGCGCGGCCTCCTTGAAGGCCTGGTTGCCGGCGATCTTGAACGCGAGCTCCGAGGAGTCGACGTCGTGGTAGGCGCCGTCCTCGAGGGTGAACTTCACGTCGACCATCGGGTAGCCGGCGAGGACGCCGAACTCCATGGCGTCCTGGCCGCCCTGGTCGACCGACGGGATGTACTCGCGCGGGATGCGACCGCCGGAGACGTTGTTGATGAACTCGTAGCCGGCACCCAGCCCGGTCTCGGGGTCGATGCTCGGCTCGAGCGAGACGACCACCTTGGCGAACTGGCCCGAACCACCGGTCTGCTTCTTGTGCGTGTAGCTGTGGTTCAAGACGGGCTTGCGCAGCGTCTCGCGGTAGGCCACCTGCGGCTTGCCGACGGTCGCCTCGACCCGGAACTCGCGCTTCATCCGGTCGACCAGGATCTCGAGGTGGAGCTCGCCCATGCCGGCGATGATCGTCTGGCCGGTCTCCTCGTCGGTCTTGACCGTGAACGTCGGGTCCTCGTCGGAGAGACGCTGGATCGCGGTGCCCAGCTTCTCCTGGTCGCCCTTGGTCTTGGGCTCGATCGCCACCTCGATCACCGGGGCCGGGAACGACATGGACTCGAGCACGACCGGGTTGCCGATGTCGCACAGGGTGTGACCGGTCTTGGTGTCCTTCAGGCCCATCACGGCCACGATCTGGCCGGCGCCGACCGACGCGATCTCCTCACGCTTGTTGGCGTGCATCTGGTAGACCTTGCCGATCCGCTCCTTGCGCCCCGTGACGGAGTTCAGGACGGTCGAACCGGCCTCGAGCTTGCCGGAGTACACCCGGACGTAGATCAGCTTGCCGAGGTGCGGGTCGCTGGCGATCTTGTAGGCCAGACCGGAGAACGGCTGGTCGTCCGCGGGCTTGCGCTCGATCTTCTCGTCCTCGTCGTTCGGCTTGTGGCCGACGATCGCGTCGATGTCGAGCGGGCTCGGCAGGTACTTCACGACGGCGTCGAGCAGGGGCTGCACGCCCTTGTTCTTGAACGCCGTGCCGCACAGCACCGGGTTGACCTTGTCGGCCAGCGTGGCGCGACGGATGCCGTCCTCGATCTCCTCCACGGAGAGGTCCTCGCCCTCGAGGTACTTCTCCATGATGTCGTCGTCGGCCTCGGCCAGGGTCTCGAGCAGCTTCTCGCGGTACTCGTCGGCCTGGGCGCGCATCGACTCGGGGATCTCCTCGACGTCGTAGTCCTCGCCCATCTTGGTCTCGCCGCGCCAGGTCAGGGCACGCATGCCGACCAGGTCGACGACACCGATGAAGTCAGCCTCGGCGCCGATCGGCAGCTGCAGCACGAGCGGGGTGGAGTTCAGACGCTCGACCATCATGTCGACGCAGCGGAAGAAGTCCGCCCCGGTGCGGTCGAGCTTGTTGACGAAGCACATCCGCGGCACGGAGTACTTGTTCGCCTGGCGCCAGACCGTCATCGTCTGCGGCTCGACACCGGCCACGCCGTCGAAGACGGCGACCGCGCCGTCGAGGACGCGCAGCGAGCGCTCGACCTCGGCGGTGAAGTCCACGTGACCCGGGGTGTCGATGATGTTGATCTGGTGGTCCTTCCACCAGCAGGTCGTCGCGGCGGACGTGATCGTGATGCCGCGCTCCTGCTCCTGCTCCATCCAGTCCATGACCGCTGCGCCCTCGTGGACCTCACCGATCTTGTAGGTGATGCCCGTGTAGAAGAGGATGCGCTCGGTCGTGGTGGTCTTGCCGGCATCGATGTGCGCCATGATGCCGATGTTGCGGACCTTCTTGAGGTCCGTGGTGATGTCGACAGCCACTGTCGGTTCGTTTCCTTAGGTCAAAGGGGCCGCGGGGCTCCGGCGTACGCGCGTGGCACGCGGCGTACGACGAGGGCCTACCAGCGGTAGTGGGCGAAGGCCTTGTTGGACTCGGCCATCTTGTGGGTGTCCTCGCGCTTCTTGACAGCGGCACCGAGGCCGTTGGAGGCGTCGAGGATCTCGTTCATCAGGCGGTCCGACATGGACTTCTCGCGACGGTCGGCCGCGTAGCCGACCAACCACCTCAACGCGAGGGTGGTGCCGCGTGTTCCCTTGACCTCGATCGGCACCTGGTACGTCGCACCACCGACGCGACGGGACTTCACCTCGATCGCCGGCTTCACGTTGTCCATGGCGCGCTTGAGCGTGACCACGGGGTCGGTGCCGGTCTTCTCGCGGCAGCCCTCGAGGGCGGTGTAGACGATGCGCTGGGCGACCTGCTTCTTGCCGTCCTTGAGCACCTTGGAGACCAGCTGGGTCACCAGCTGGGACCCGTAGACCGGGTCGACGTCGAGCGGCCGCTTCGGGGCCGGGCCCTTGCGAGGCATTACTTGCTACCCCTCTTACGGTCGTAGGCGGTTGCGGAAGTCGAGAAGGGGGCCGGGACGATGGCCTCGAGGCGTGGCATCAGCCCTTCTCCTTCTTCGCGCCGTAGCGGCTCCGCGCCTGCTTGCGGTTCTTGACGCCCTGCGTGTCGAGCGTGCCGCGGATGATCTTGTAGCGGACACCGGGGAGGTCCTTCACCCGGCCGCCGCGGACGAGCACGATCGAGTGCTCCTGGAGGTTGTGGCCGACGCCCGGGATGTACGCCGTGACCTCGACGCCGCTCGACAGGCGCACGCGGGCGACCTTGCGGAGGGCGGAGTTCGGCTTCTTCGGGGTGGTCGTGTAGACGCGGGTGCAGACGCCGCGGCGCTGCGGTGAGCCCTTGAGGGCCGGCGTCTTGGACTTCGCCGGCTTGTCCTGGCGGCCCTTGCGGACCAGCTGGTTGATGGTGGGCACTCGGTGGTTCCCTTTCGGTCTTTCCTCAGTGCTCGGCGCCTTGCCGGGCACGATCGTGTCGCTGTGCTGTGCCGTGATGTGATGCGTGGATCTGGTGCGTGGTGCCGCGCCTCGTGCGGCACGCCGACGCGGTGAGACCGCGGGAGGACACGCAGAGAGGTCCGGACGGACCGGACACAGTGCTCCAGGTTACCCGGGTCGGGCGCGGGGGCCAAAACGAGATACGCCCCCGGAAAGCCCAGGTCAGGCCGCCTGGACGCCCACCGCGCTCGCCTCGTCGGCGTCCGCCTCGTTCCGGCTCAGCCGGGCCAGCAGGGCGACGGCCAGACCGACCCCCACGATCACCAGGGCGCCGCCGCCCAGGAGCGTCCAGCGGGGGCCGAACTGCTCACCGACCCAGCCGATGATCGGCGAGCCGATCGGGGTGCCGCCCATGACGATGGTCATGTAGAGCGCCATCACCCGGCCGCGCAGCGCCGGGTCGGACTCCAGCTGCATCGTGGAGTTGGCGGAGTTGAGCATGGTCAGCGTGAACACCCCGATCAGCGGGCACATCAGCGCGAACGTGACGTACGTCGGCATCAGGCCGGCGACGATCTCCGCGAGGCCGAACCCGACGGCCGCGCCGGCGACCAGCCGCAGCCGGATCCGGGTCCGGCGGGCGGCCAGGAGTGCGCCGACCAGCGAGCCGACCGCCATCGCCGAGCCGAGGATGCCGAACTCGCCGGCGCCCTTGCCGAAGACGTGGGTGGCCATCAGCGCCGAGGTGATCTGGAAGTTCATCCCGAAGGTGCCGGCGAAGAAGACCATCACCAGGATGGCCATCATCTTCGGCTGGCTGCGGATGTAGCGGACGCCCTCGAGCAGCATGCCCGGCGTGCGGCCGGTGGAGAGGCGCGGCGAGCGGAGCAGCGTCGTGTCCATGTGCTCGAGCTGCCAGATGACCGCGCCGTAGGACAGGGCGTTGATCAGGATCACCCAGCCGGTGGCCCAGGCGCCGCCGCCGAGCGCGCCGATCATCAGGCCGGCGATGGCCGGGCCGATGATGCGGGCGGTGTTGAAGGTGGCGGAGTTCAGCCCGACGGCGTTGGTGAGCTCGTCGGGGCCGACCATCTCGGACACGAACGACTGGCGAGCGGGCGCGTCGAACGCCGAGCCGATGCCGAACAGGAAGGCGATCACGTAGACGTGCCAGACCTGGGCCACGCCCGCGACGGCGAGCAGGCCGAGCACCAGTGAGGCCGCCGCCATCGTCAGCTGGGTGAGCTGGAGGAGCCGGCGCTTCGGGAAGCGGTCGGCGATGACGCCGGCGTACGGCGAGAGGAGCAGGACCGGCAGGAACTGCAGGCCGGTGGTGATGCCGAGAGCGGTGCCGCTGCCGTCGGTCAGGCGCAGCACCAGCCAGTCCTGGGCGACGCGCTGCATCCAGGTGCCGGTGTTGGAGATCAGGCTGCCGAGGGCGTAGCGCCGGTAGTTCGGGTTGTGCAGGGCACGGAAGGTGGGACTCAAGATCAGCTTTCAGTCGAGGTCGTACGTGGTCAGTCGGTGGTGGCCAGCCGTTCGAGGAGGGGCGCTGCCCGGCGCAGGACGTCGCGCTCCTCGGCGGTCAGCTCGCGCAGGCGGCGCGCCAGCCAGGCGTCGCGCCGCGCGCGGTCGGCGAGCAGCGTCGTCCGGCCCTGCTCGGAGAGCGCGACGACGACCTGGCGGCCGTCGGTCTCGTGGGCGCGCCGCGTGACGTAGCCGCCCTCCTCCAGCGAGTTGACCGTGCGGGTCATGCTCGGCGGCTGGACGCGCTCCCAGGACGCGAGCTCGCCGACGGTCAGGTCGCCGTTGCGGAACAGGCAGCCGAGCACGGCCATCGCGCCCATGCTCAGGGGGTTGTCCGGGTGGCGCTCGTTGCTCAGCCGCCGGCGCAGCCGCATGACGCTGAGCCGGAGCTCGCTCGCGAGCCCGGCATCGGTGCGGGCAGCCATCTGGACGGTCGGCATGTCGTTAGCATAACTCATTACCTACGCTAACCATTCCCCTGTGCCCAGCCCGGACGCACGAACGCCGAGTCGTCGTAGGACGACTCGGCGTTCGTTCGCCGCTTCTCTGCGCCGACTCGGCGTCAGGTGAACAGGACGTTGATCGGGTGGATGACGAAGTACACGAGGAAGAGCAGGGCCACGACCCACAGCAAGGGGTGGACCGAGGCCGCCTTGCCGCGGACCGCCTTGATCAGGACGTAGGCCAGGAAGCCGGCGCCGATGCCCACGCTGATGGAGTACGTGAACGGCATCAGGATGATCGTGAGGAACGCCGGGATGGCGATCTCGACGTCGTCCCAGTCGATCCCCCTGACCTGCTGCATCATCAGGAAGCCCACGAGCACCAGGGCCGGCACGGCCGCCTCGCTCGGGATCACGCTCACCAGCGGCGCCAGGAAGATCGAGACCAGGAACAGCAGGCCGGTCACGACGGACGCGAGTCCGGTCCGGGCGCCCTCACCGACCCCCGACGCCGACTCGATGTACGACGTGTTGGACGAGACTCCCGCCGCGCCACCGGCAGCCGCGGCCAGCGAGTCGACGACCAGGATCCGCTGCGTGTTCGGGGGGATGCCGTCCTCGTCGAGCAGGCCGGCCTCGGCGCCGATCGCGGTCATCGTGCCCATGGTGTCGAAGAAGTCGGCCAGCATCAGCGTGAAGATCAGCAGCAACGTGGTCACGACACCGGCGTTCTGGAACGACCCCAGCAGGCTGAAGTGACCGAGCGTGTCGAAGTGCGGGGTGTCGGTGATCTTGTCGGGCCACTTCGGCACGTTCAGGCCCCAGCCACCGTTCGGGTTGTCGACGATGGACCCGAAGTTGCCGATGCTCTCCACGATGATCGCCAGGATCGTCGTGGCGATGATCGCCAGCAGGATCGCGCCGCGGACCCGCTTCACCCACAGCGTGACCACCAGCGCCAGGCCGACCGCGAAGACCACGACCGGCCAGCCCTGCAGGTAGAAGCCGGTGCCCAGCTGGACGGGCACGGTCGTGTGCGCGATGTCCGGCGTACGGCGCACGAAGCCGGCGTCGACGAAGCCGATGAACGCGATGAAGAGGCCGATGCCGACCGAGATCGCGAGCTTGAGCTGTTTGGGTACGGCGTGGAAGACCGCCGTCCGGAACCCGGTGAGCACCAGGACCAGGATCACCAGGCCCTCGAGCACGATCAGGCCCATCGCGTCGGCCCAGGTCATCTGTGTCGCGACGGAGACCGCGAGGAACGCGTTCAGCCCGAGCCCGGTCGCGAGCGCCAGCGGGTAGTTGGCGACGACGCCCATCAGGATCGTCATCACCCCCGCGACGAGCGCCGTACCGGCCGCGATCGCGGTGAAGCCGTTGGTGCCACCGAGGTGCGCGCCTTTGTCGTCCACGGCGCTGGACAGGATGATCGGGTTCAGCACGATGATGTAGGCCATCGTGAAGAAGGTGACCACGCCGCCGCGGATCTCCCGCTCGAGCGTCGACCCGCGCTCGGTGATCCTGAAGTACCGGTCGAGCGTGGTCTGTCTGCCGCGCGGGGCGTTCCGACGAGGAGTGGGACCGTTCTTGGTGCGGTCCGAAGACTGGCTGCTGGTCGGCTGCTGTCCCTGCGGCTGATCCGTCACGGGCGGCAGCATGCCAGAGCGCACCGCGCTCCGGTAGACGCTAAAGACCAGGGGTTCTCGAGGCGGGGCGGCCCTGCTCCTACAGTGATCCCGTGGAGTTCCGGGACGAGCAACCGATCGTGCACGAGATCGGCAAGCGCACGTATCTCGTCGCGAACGTCGAGCCGCTCGACGTCGACGGTGTCCGCACCGTCCAGGTGGGCGTCGCGCTCTGGATCCTGGGCTTCGTCGCGCTCCTGCCGTTCTACGGACGGCTCCGGGACGCCGGCAACGGCTGGGTGCTCTGGACGTGTGCCGCCGGTTGCGGGCTCGGGCTGCTCGGCCTGGAGTACTGCCGCCGGCGCAAGCAGGCCCGCGCTGCCCTCCGCGAACCAGCCTAGAAGAGGTCGAGCTCGTCGACCAGCTCGTCGACGACCGGGTCGGGCAGCGGCAGTGGCTCGTGCCGCTTCGCCAGCCGCACCTCGGAGTGCGCACCGCACCCGTGGTCGAAGGAGACGACCCGACCGTCGTCGTTCGCGTCGCCGTTGGCGCAGACGCCGAAGGACTCGGCGAGCGAGCCCGAGATGCGGACCAGGAAGCCACAGGTCGAGCACGGCTCGGGCGCGGACTGCGCGAGCGGTGCCTCGGGTCCGCTGTCCCCGTCGTACCACCGCTGGGCGGCCAGCTCGTGGCCCTCCAGCGACAGGGTCCGGATCCGGCCCAGGCCGAGGTCCTGGGCGACGGTGCGGATCTGCGCCTTCGCGTCGCTGTCCAGCGGGTCGTCGCCGAAGGAGTACGTCGGGACCAGCCGCGGGTCGTCGTCGGCCACCGGGAGCAGGTCTCCCGGCGAGAGGTCGCCGGGCTTGATCCGCTCGCGGTAGGGGACCCAGGTCGGGGCGACGATCGCGTCGCCGCCCGGGATCAGCACGACCTCGTCGACCGTGACGGCCTTCTGCCGCGACGCGCGGGCCACCGTCACCGACCAGCGCCAGCCGGCGTACCCGGGCTTGCGGCAGTCGAAGAGGTGGGTGACGACCCGGTCGCCCTCCGGCTCCGTCGCGAGGTGCTCCCCCACGTCGTCGGCCGCGACCTCGAGCAGCAGCGCCTCACGGGCCGCGTCGACGGCAGCCGCCAGGACGGTGTCGGCCTTCGGGGTCATGCCGACATGATGACCGATGTCGAGCGACTCTGTCAGACCGACCCTAGGGTTGGAGCATGAGCACGCCCGACGAGTCCGATCGCGGGACGACCACGGAGCCCCGGGCCGGTGGCGCCCGGGCGACCGGGCGTGGGCTGGCCTCGGTCGCGCGCGGCACGGGTCGGTTCGGCCGGTACGCGTTCCGCTCGGCGCGGCGCGCTGCGGGCGCGGAGGGAGCGGACTCCAGCGGGCTGGGACGCCTCATCGAGCTCGGCGCCGTGAACGCCGCCGCGGACGCCGCGGTCGCGATCTCACTGGCCGGCACCCTGTTCTTCCAGATCCCGAGCGGCCAGGCACGCGGTCAGGTGTCGTTGTTCCTCGCCCTGACCCTGCTGCCGTTCGCGATCGTCGCTCCGCTGATCGGGCCGGTGCTCGACCGGTTCAGCCACGGCCGCCGGTGGGCGATCGCCGCGACCATGGCCGCGCGCGCCTTCCTGGTCTGGGCACTGGCCGGTTCCGTGAACGGCGACTCGCTGTGGCTGTTCCCGGCCGCGCTCGGTGTCCTGGTCGGCTCCAAGGCCTACAACGTCGCCCGCGCCGCTGCGCTGCCCCGCCTGCTGCCCGAGGGGCTCTCGCTGGTCACCGCCAACGCGCGGACGTCGATGGCCGGCATGGTCGGCGTCGCGGTCTCGGCACCGATCGCGGCCGGGGCCGCGGCCATCGGGGCCTCGTGGTCGCTCCGCTACTCCTTCGTGGTCTTCGTGCTCGGGACGATCCTCGCGATCCGGCTCCCGAGCCGCGTGGACTCGACCGAGGGAGAGGACACCATCGGCTTCCTGCACGGCGACAACCCGGACGCGGCGGGCGAGCAGGCTCAGGGCACCGTCCGCATCCCGCGCTCGATGTCCTTCGCCCTGCGAGCGAACTGCGGTCCGCGCTGGCTCTCCGGCTTCCTCACCCTCTTCATGGCGTTCCTGCTGCGCGACCACCCGATCGCGGGTCACTCCCCCCAGTTCCTGCTGGCGGCGGTGATCGGCGCCGCCGGCGTCGGGAACTTCATCGGCATCGCGGTGGGCTCGATGATGAAGCGCGTCAACCCGAAGATCACCGTCGTCCTGGCGATGCTGGCCGATGCCGTGGCCGCGGTCTTCGCCGCGCTCAGCTACGGGCTCTTCACGCTCTGCGTGCTCGGCTTCGTGGCGGGCCTGGCGCAGTGCCTGGCCAAGCTCTCGCTGGACTCCACGATCCAGCGCGACGTCCCGGAGCGTGTGCGCACGAGCGCCTTCGCCCGCAGCGACACCACCCTCCAGCTCGCCTGGGTGATCGGCGGCTTCGTCGGCATCGCGCTCCCGGCCAACCCGCGGGCGGGCATGATCACCGCCGCCGTCGTGCTGGTGGCGTGGTCGCTGTTCGTGCTCGCCGGCCCGCGGGGGCGTACGCGGGAGCCGGCGCCCGCGCAGGCGCGCGCCTAGAGCTCCAGCTCGTCGGCGAGCGCGCGCAGCAGCTTGGCCGTGGCCCGTGCCTGCGCCCGCTCCGGGTGACGGCCGTGCCGGTAGGCCTCGCCGACGCCGTCGAGCAGCCGGATCAGGTCCTCGACGATCGGGACCATCTCCTCGGGCTTCTTGCGGCGCGCCTGCGACTGGTTGCGCACGACCGAGGCGGGGGCGTCCAGCACCCGCACCTGGAGGGCCTGGTCGCCCCGCCGGCCCTGGGCGATCCCGAACTCGACGCGGGTGCCGGCCTTGAGCGTGGTGATGCCCTCGGGCAGCGCGTCGGTGCGCACGTAGACGTCCGGCCCGTCGTCCTGCGACAGGAAGCCGAACCCCTTCTCGGCGTCGAACCACTTCACCTTGCCAGTCGGCACGTTTCTTCCCCATCTCGCCCACACCCCGAGACCCGGGGCGACGTCCAAGCCTAGGCGGCGCCGCCACGGGGTCGCCAACCGATAGCCGAGCGGTCAGGTCAGGCGGCTCGCGACCACGCGGTCGAGGACGCCGAGGGGCAGGGAGCCGCTGTCGAGCACGGCGGAGTGGAAGCGGCGTACGTCGAACCGGTCGCCCTGTCGCTGCTCGGCCTCACGCCGGATCCGCTCGATCTCCAGCCGGCCGACCATGTACGACGTGGCCTGGCCGGGGTGGCAGATGTAGCGGTCCACCTCGGGACGGCAGACGCCCTCGCGCAGCGGTGAGTTCGCGACCATGTAGTCGATCGCCTGCTGCCGGCTCCACCCGAGTGCGTGCAGGCCGGTGTCGACGACGAGCCGGCAGGCCCGCATCGAGTCGGCGCTGTACATGCCCATCCGGTCGAGGGACGACGAGTAGAGACCCATCTCGTCGGAGAGCCGCTCGGTGTAGAGACCCCAGCCCTCGGCGTACGCCGAGTTGTGCCAGTGCTTGCGGAAGTCCGGGACCGAGTCGGGGAGCTCCGACGCGATCGCCAGCTGGAGGTGGTGACCGGGGACGCCCTCGTGGAACGCCATCGCCTCGAGCTCGAACCGGCCCCACGACTCGACGTCCTCGGTGTTGACGAAGAAGGTGCCGCCGCGTGAGCCGTCGGTGGCCGGGGCGAAGTAGAAGGCCTTCGCGCCGACGGTGGTGCTCTCCACGGCGCACGGCGCCTGGGGCACGACCTCGAACCACTCACCCATCGCGGCCTCGGCCCGGGCCAGGGCCACCTTCGACTGCTCGATCAGCTCGTCGGCGTGCTCGAAGTGCAGCTTCGGGTCGGTCCGCATCGCCTCGAAGATCTGCGCCAGGTCGTCGGTGCCGACCACCTCGGGACCGAGCGTGCGGTACTCGTCGGCGAGCTTCGCGACCTGCGCCAGGCCGATCTCGTGGATCTCCTCGGCCGACTTGTCGGTGGTGGTGAAGTAGCGCAGCGTCGCGGCGTACGCCTCGGGGCCGCCGTCCAGCCAGGACAGCCCGCACCGTTCCTCGGAGCGGCCCTTCGGCAGCGTCGCGCTGAGCGCCTCCCGGAACGCCTGGAACCCGGGACGCACCGAGCGCTCGACGGCCGCACGGAGGTCCGCGCGGAGCGCGTCGGCGTCCACGCCGTCGGGGACCTTCACGGCGGCGACGACGGGGTCCTGGTCGACCGGGACGCCGAGAAGGTGGTCCAGCTGCTCGATGGTGTCGGTGAGGGCGAACTCCGGCGACACCCACCCGTCCGCGGCGGCGGACCGCACGCGCTCGGCGGCCTCGTGGAGGTACTCGCCCGCCGCGTCCAGCTTGGCCGGCATCTGCCCGGCGACGTTCGCGTCGGGCACCGACAGCAGCCCGACGACCAGTGCCAGCTGGCGCTGCGGACCGCTGACCGGGTTGGCGGCCAGCCCGGTCAGGGGCGCGGCGGTCAGGTCGGCGGTCGTCGTCGCCGACGCGATCAGCACCTCACGGGTGATCCGCTGGTCGTCGTCGAGACCCTCGGGGTCCACCGCCTCGGCCCGGGCCAGGATGTCGCGGAGCTCGGAGACATGACGCTCCTCCGCCTCGAGACTGCAGTGCTCCCAGCCGGCGACGTCGGAGTAGTCGCCGAGGATGTGCCGGTACGTCGGCTGGAAGCGGAGGATCTCCTCCCAGAAGGCGTCGGCCACACGGGTCAGTTCGTCGCTCACAGGCAGTCCTTCCGAGACGTCGGTTGCGACCAACCTAGCGATCAGTCGGCCGTGTGGCCGGTGCCGGTCAGGCCGAGCTTCGCGGCACTCTCCTCGCGCATCTGGATCTTGCGGATCTTGCCGGTCACCGTCATCGGGAACTCGTCGACCAGCATCACGTAGCGGGGGATCTTGTAGTGCGCGAGCCTGCCGGCGCAGAACTCGCGCACCTGCTCGGCGTCCAGCGGCTCGGCACCGTCGCGCAGCTTGATCCACGCGCAGAGCTCCTCGCCGTACTTCTCGTCCGGGACCCCGATCACCTGCACGTCCTCGACGTCGGGGTGGGCGTAGAGGAACTCCTCGATCTCGCGCGGGTAGATGTTCTCGCCGCCCCGGATGACCATGTCCTTGATCCGGCCGACGATGTTGCAGTAGCCGTCCTCGCGCATCTCGGCGAGGTCGCCGGTGTGCATCCAGCCGTCGGCGTCGATCGCCTCCGCGGTCTTCTCGGGCTCGTCCCAGTACCCGAGCATCACCGAGTAGCCGCGGGTGCAGAACTCTCCCGGCTCACCGCGTTCGACGGTCTCGCCGGTCACCGGGTCGACGATCTTGATCTCGACGTGAGGGTGGACCCGCCCGATGGACGCGGTACGCCGCTCCAGGTCGTCCTCGACGCGGGTCTGGCACGACACCGGGCTGGTCTCGGTCATGCCGTAGGCGATCGAGGCCTCCTCCATGTGCATGTCGTTGACGCAGCGCTTCATCACCTCGACCGGGCAGATCGAGCCGGCCATGATCCCGGTGCGCAGGCTCGACAGGTCGTGCTCGGCGAAGCTCGGGTGGTTCTGCATCGCGATGAACATCGTGGGCACGCCGTACACCGCCGTGCACCGCTCCTCGGAGATGGCGTCCAGCGTGGTGGCCGGGTCGAATCCGGGTCCCGGGATCACCATGGTCGCGCCGTGGCTGGTGCAGCCGAGGTTGGCCATCACCATCCCGAAGCAGTGGTAGAAGGGCACCGGGATGCAGAGCCGGTCCTCCTCGGTGAAGCCGATCAGCTCGGTGACCATGAAGCCGTTGTTGAGGATGTTGTGGTGGCTGAGCGTGGCGCCCTTCGGGTAGCCCGTGGTGCCGGAGGTGTACTGGATGTTGATCGGCTCGTGCGGCTCGAGGGCGTGCATGCGCCGGTTCATGGCGTCGGCGTCGAGGTGCTCGCCGCCGGACAGCAGCGCGTCCCAGTCGTCGGTGTCGACGTAGACGACGCGCTCGAGCGTCGGGTTCTGCGCCGCGGTCTCGTCGACCATGCCGCGGTAGTCGCTGGTCTTGAAGCTGCTGGCCGCCAGCAGGAGCTTGGTGCCGGACTGGTTGATCGCGTAGGAGAACTCGTGGGTGCGGTACGCCGGGTTGACGTTGACCAGGATCGCGCCGATGTTGGCCGCGGCGTACTGGGTGAGGGTCCAGCGGGCGCTGTTGGGCCCCCACATGCCGACGCGGTCGCCCTTCTCGACGCCGGCCGCGATCATCCCGCGCGCCAGCACCTCCACGTCGCGGTAGAGCTCCTGCCAGGTCCAGCGCTTCCCGGTGGCGAACTCGACCATCGCCTCGCGGTCGGGGAACGCCGCCACGGTCCGCTCGAGGTTCGCCCCGATGGTCTCCTCCAGCAGGGCCGGCTCGGTCTCGCCCTTCGCGTAGGACTCCATGATCGCGAACGTACTCCCGTTCAGCGGGGTCGTCCGCCTGTGGTGCTCGTCTACGAGCAGGTCGGGCGGACGACCCGGTTCTAGGGTGGGGGCGTGGACACCGAGGCCGTGCTGCGGCTGCTGCAGGACGTCGCCGAGGAGGTCGTCAACCCGCGCTTCCGGACGCTGACGTCGGGCGAGATCGACGAGAAGGGCCCCGGCGACCTGGTGACCGCGGCCGACCGCGAGGCCGAGGAGCTGATCACGGCGGCCCTGCGCGCGGCGTACCCGGACGTGATGATCCTCGGCGAGGAGAGCTACGCCGACCGGCCGGCGCTGATGCAGGAGTTCTGGGACGCCGAGCACGCGTTCACCGTCGACCCGGTCGACGGCACCAAGAACTTCGTCCACGGCTCGCGCGACCACGCGATGATGATCGGCGAGGTCAAGGGCGGCGAGGCGGTGCGCGGCTGGATCTGGCAACCGCAGCACGACACGGCGTACGTCGCGGAGCTCGGCGCCGGCGCCTGGCGCAACGGCGAGCGGGTGACCCGCCCGCCGGCGCCGCCGAGGCCGGAGTGGCGGGGCGTGACGTCGAGGCGCACGTGGATCGGCCGGGCCCTGGCCGACGACCTGCGGCCCCTGGAGCTCACCTGGGTGTCGTGCGGGATCGACTACCCGCACCTGGCCGAGGGCGACGCCGACTACGTCGTGTACGGCCGCGCCAACCCGTGGGACCACGTGCCGGGCGGGCTGATCCTGACCGAGGCGGGCGGCTTCATCGGGACGCTCGACGGCGGCGCCTACCGCCCGACCGAGGACCACGGCCCCGACGGGTCCGCCCCGCGCGGGATCCTCGCGGCGGCCGACCGCGCGACGTACGACGCGGTCCGGCAGCTGCTCTGAGCGGGCGCGCTACGAGGTGCGGACGACGCGCATCGTGCGATCGCCGATCAGCACCAGGTCGCCCTCGAGCAGGGTGGCGGGCCGGCCGGGCGTCAGATGGCGCGGGGTGCCCTGACGCACCAGGGTCGAGCCGTTGGTGGAGCCGCGGTCGGTGACGACGAGGGCACCGTCGGCGGCCACGACGACCTCGACGTGCGTCTTCGACACCGACAGGTCCGCCGACGGCAGGGTCACCAGCCGGGCGCCCTGCTCGCCGAGCCGAGGGTCGGGGCTGCGGCCGACCAGGAGCAGGGTGTCGACGTCGACGCGCTCGCCGCTGTCGAAGGTGACCGTCCAGGCCGCCGCTGCCGGCCGGGCGGACTCGACCCACGACCGCGGCGCCGCGTGGCGCGGAGTGCGCGCCGGGACCGCGGACGGCTCGATGGTCCGCGGGAGCCGGTGGGCGGGTGCCAGCCGCATCGCGGTGAGGTTGACGACGTGCCGCGGGCCTTGCTCCGGCGCCACCTCCACCACGGGCTCCGGCCGGATGTCGACGACGATCGAGGAGACCAGGCGGTCGTGCCAGCCGCGGCGGAGGCGGGACCGGTCGGCCACGGAGGTCCAGGCGAGCGCGGCCAGGCCGAACCCGAACGGCACGGCGCCCACCCCCAGCACCAGCGCCCGCAGCATCGCGCGCCGGGGACCGATCGGCTGCTCGGTGGCGGTGTCGACCAGGCGGAGCCCGAGCAGGGACTTGCCGGGCGTCGAGCCGGTCGTGCCCTGGAGCAGCGCGAACGACGCCCCCACGACCACCACGCAGGCGGCGACCAGGCCGATGCCCAGCGCGACCTCGCCGTCCGCGATCACCGTGCGCGCCACGACCAGCGCGACAGCGGCGTCGATCGACCACGCGACCAGACGGTCGACGGCGAACGCGTAGAACCGGCGGTCGAGGTCGGCGATCCGGCCGTCGGAGCCGGCGTACGGCGGGGTCGCGGTGCCCGCGGGAGAGGTCACGGCCATCGGCTCACACCCGGGTGACCTGGATCGTGACCCCTTCCCCGAGGTCGATGGTGGAGCCGGGCATCAGCTGGACGCCGATGCCGGGTCGCAGGTCCTCGGCCGGGAGCCCCGGCTGGACGACGACGGTGCCGTTGGTCGAGCCCAGATCGGTCACCACCGCGGAGCCGTGGTCGGCACCGGTGCCGGGTCGGACCTCGAGGTGCGTGGAGGAGATCTCCTGGTGGGGGCTGGGCACGGTGACCAGGCGGATCTGCTCCTCGCCACCGATCCGTCCGGCGTCCGGGGCCCGGCCGACGACGACCACCCGGTCGACGTCGACCACCTCACCGCTGGAGAAGATCAGCCGGGCGACGGCCGCGCTGCCCTGGGTGTCGCCGACGTAGTCCGGCGTCTCGTTGAGCTCGGGGTCGGTCAGGGGGTCGAACGACGGCCCGCCCAAGGGACCCGGGACCGGGACCGGGACCGGGACGCCCGGGATCGGGGCGACGGGGCCCGTCTCGACCGCGGGCTCGGGGGCGACCGGCTCGGGGTCGACCGGCTCGAGGTCGACCGGCTCGGGCTGCTCGAGCTGGGGGTCCGGCGGCAGGATCCGTTGGGGTGGCTCGGGCTCGGCGGGTGCCACCGGGACCGCGATCGCGTCGGCGTCGAGGACGCCGCCGCTCGTCGGGGCGGGATGCTCCACGCTGGCGATGCGGACCAGCCCGGTGTCGATGGTGTACGCCGCGCCGGCACCCTCCGCGACGTCGACACGGAGCTCGGTCACGCCGGTGAGGTTGCGCTCGACCCACGTGGTGTCCCCCGACCCGGAGATGCTCACCGGGCCGTCGCCCGTGGTGAGCTCGGCCCGGGCCTCGCCGCGGATGACGACCTTGACGTCGCGGCCCTCCCCGCTGACGAGCACGAAGGCGGGCAGCTCGCGCAGGCCGCCGCTGATCAGCGCGTCGAGCACCTCGTCGAAACCGGCCCCGTCGTCGACGGTCTCCCAGAGGCCGGCCACGCGGGACTTGGCCACCGGGGGCAGCAGGACGATCACGGACGCGCCGAGGACGCCGTACCAGTCTCCCGGTACCACCGTGCGGGTCACGCTCATGGCAGGGCTCCCAGCTTCTCGTGCAGACTCTCGCGCCGGCGGCGGGAGTCGTAGCTCTGCTCCTCCGCCAATCCCACCACATCGACGACCACGGCCGTCGCGTTGTCGATGCCGCCGGCGGCCAGGGCGGCCGCGACGACGCCCTCCGCGGCGTCGCGCGGGTCGGGGTTCTCGGCCAGCACGTGGGCCAGCTCGGCGTCGCGCAGCAGGTCCGTGATCCCGTCGGAGCAGAGCATCACCCGCTCCGCGTCGGCGAGGGCGAAGGAGAAGAAGTCGGGGTCCAGCGGGTCGGGGCCGCCGAGCGCCCGGGTGACGATGTGGCGCTCCGGGTGCACCAGGGCCTCCTCCTCGCTGATCTCTCCGGCGTCGACCAGCTCCTGCACCACGCTGTGGTCGGTGCTGACGCGCCGCAGCTCGCCGCGGGTGACGCGGTAGATGCGGCTGTCGCCGAGGTTCGTGAGCAGCCAGGCCGGTGCCTCGTCCTGCTCGACGAGCAGGGCGACGACCGCGGTCGTCCCGCCCTGCCACGGCCCGCCGTCACTGCCACGGTGCGTGGCGGCGTACTCACGGAGCCGGCGCTGACAGGACCGCAGCGTCTCCAGCACCGTGTCGCGACCCTGCCGCGGGTCGAAGCCCGCGCCGGTCAGCCGCGCGAACTCCTCGACCACGATCCGGCTCGCGATCTCACCCCCGTCGTGGCCGCCCATCCCGTCGGCGACGACGAAGACCGGCGGCTCGGCGAGCAGGGAGTCCTCGTTGGCCTCGCGGACGAGTCCGACGTCGGTCGCGGCCCCGAAGCGCAGCTCGACCCGACCGGCGTCGACGGGGTCGCTCACGGCGTCTCGCAGCCGACGGAGGTCGTGGCGGTCACCGCTAGCGTGGGAACGATGGGCACCTCGTCCGCCCCCACGAGGGGGCACCGTTCGCTGGCCGACCAGCTCCGCAGCTGGCCGGACGAGCGGTTGCTGACCCTGCTCCGCGAGCGCCCCGACCTGGCGACGCCCGCGCCGGCGGACTGCGCCCAGCTCGCCTCGCGTGCGGCGACCCGCTCGTCGCTCACCCGTGCCCTCGACCTGCTCACGCGCCTCGAGCTCTCCGTCCTTGATGCCCTCGTGGCTCTGTCGTCTGGCTCGTCTGCGTCATCCACGTCATCTGCCGGGTCGTCGGCGGGCCCGGTCACCGACGTCGACCTGGCCCACATCCTGAACGCCGAGACAGCCGCTGTCGAGAGCGCGTGCCGCCGGGTCGTCGAGCTGGCGCTGGCGTGGGAGGGCGAAGCGGGGCTCCGGCCCCTGACCGGAGTGCCCGACGCGCTCGGGTCTCTGTCGCAGCTGCACCCGATGAGCGGGCGTACGCCGGAGGAGGTCGCGGCCCGCATCGGCGAGCTGTCGTCCGCCGCGCGGACGATGCTCGAGCACGTCGAGTCCCGCGCGGGTGAGGCCGACGCCGGCTCGGCCCGGCAGACGATCACCCCGGCCGAGGCCGAGTCGCCGGCGGAGGAGCTGCTCGCGCGCGGCCTGCTCGTGCCGGGCCGCCCCGGGCTGGTCCGCGTCCCGGGCGAGGTGCAGGTCGCCCTCCGCGGCGGGCACACCACGCGCGAGCGCGTCGACGTACCACCTCGGCCGGCGACCTCAGAGCGGTCCGCCGGGCTCGTGGACCGCGCGGCCGCGGGCGCGGCGTTCGACGTCGTACGCCGGGTCGAGCTGCTGGTCGACCACTGGGGCGCCGCTCCGCCGGTCGCCCTGCGCACCGGAGCCGTGGCGGTGCGCGACCTGAAGGCCGCGGCCGAGGTCGTCCAGCTCGACGAGGCCGTGACCGGGCTGCTGGTCGAGGTGGCCGCGGCGGCCGGCCTGCTCGCGACCTGGCCCGACGCCGACGGCAACCCCGCATGGACCCCGACCGAGGCGTTCGACGCGTGGTGCGACCTGCCCGCCGCCGCACGCTGGCGCCGGCTGGCGGAAGCCTGGCTCGGGACCGAGCGGCTGCCCTTCCTCGTGGGCATGCGCGACGACACGGGCAAGACGCGCAACGCCCTGGACCCCGAGCTGACCAGCCGGATCGCGCCGGAGACCCGGGCGATGACGCTGGCCGCGCTCGGCGAGCTCCCGCCGGGCGAGGTCCTGGCGACCGGGACCGGCCCCGCCTCGCTGGTCGCCCACCTCGCGTGGCAGCGACCGCGCCGGCCCCCCTCGCGGGCCGACCAGGTGGTGGCGGCCCTGGACGAGGCGGCCCAACTCGGGCTGGTCGCGCTGGGTGGGCTCGCGTCGTACGCCCGGGCCCTGGTCGCCGGCGACGACCCGACCGACGCACTCACGCCCCTGCTGCCGGAGGAGGTCACGGAGGTCCTGATCCAGGCGGACCTCACCGCGGTGGCACCCGGTCCGCTGACGCGCGAGCGGGCGCGCGACCTGCACCTGCTGGCGGACGTCGAGTCGCGCGGCCAGGCGACGGTCTACCGGTTCTCCGCCTCGTCGGTGCGCCGCGCCTTCGACGCCGGCTGGGCCGCCCACGAGGTCCACGCCTTCCTGGAGGCGGTGTCCCGGACGCCGGTGCCCCAGCCGCTGACCTACCTCGTGGACGACGCCGCCCGCACCTTCGGCACCGTCCGCGTCGGTCACGCCGAGGCGTTCCTGCGCGCCGACGACGAGACGGCGCTGGCAGAAGTGCTCCACCATCCTCGTGCCGCGTCGCTGGGGCTGCGGCGGATCGCGCCGACCGTGCTCGTCACGTCCACGCCGCTCGACATCCTGCTGCCCCGCTTGCGCGAGCTGGGGGTCTCGCCCCTGGTCGAGGCGGCCGACGGCACCGTGCACGTCGCCCGTCCCGACCGGATCCGTGCCCGGCCCGGCCGTCGGGACGGCGGCGTACGGCGTACCGAGGAGGCGCGGCTCGAGGCGCGGCTCGCCCAGGTCGTGACCGCGGTGCGCGCCGGCGACCGGGCCGCGCGGAGCCGGGCGCCCGGCACGCCGGAGCTCACCCCGATCGGCTCGCTGGCGGCGCTCCGCGAGGCGGTGGAGTCCGGACGCACCGTGCTGATCGGGTACGTCGACAACCAGGGCGTCTCGACCGAGCGGATCGTCGACCCGGTGCGGGTCGACGGAGGCTGGCTCACGGCTCGTGATCACCGTGCCGACGACGTCCGGCAGTTCGCGGTCCACCGCATCCGAACCGTCAATCCGGTGGACATCGCTCCGTAGACTGGACCTGTGGACTTCGTCCGGTACGCCGAGTCGTCGGCAGCCCTGCTCAACGCGGAGCTGACCGACCGTGACTCCGTGGTCGCACACCTCGCGCAGCGCGCCTGGTTGCAGGCCCAGGTCACCGACCGCGACCCGGTCGTGCTCCGGCGGTTCCAGAAGGAGCTGCGCCAGGCCTTCGAGGCCTCGGCGCACGACGACGCCCAGGGCGTGGTCGACGTCGTGAACGCCCTGCTCGAGCACCACCCGATCACCCCGAGGATCGCCGACCACAACCCGGCCAACCTGCACATCCACGTGGCCAACAAGGCGGCGACCGTCGCGGACCTGCTGATCGCCGAGTCGCTGCTCGGCCTGGCCAACGTGATCTGCGACCTGGGTCCCACCCGGCTCGGCGTCTGCGCGGCCCAGCCGTGCACCCACGTGTACGTCGACACCTCCCCCAACCAGTCGCGCCGCTACTGCTCCGAGCGCTGCTCGTCGCGGGCGAACGTCGCCGCCTTCCGTGCCCGCCAGAAGGCCGCCACGGCCTGAGCCCGGCGTACGCCGAGGAGCCCAGGCCCTGCAGCGCCGCGGCCAGGTCGGCGAGGAACAGGGCGGGTCAGCCCTCCGGGACCAGCCGGCGTCGCAGCTCGGCCGCGGGCACGTGGAGCCACTCCACGAAGTTCCGCTCCGCGGCGTAGACGATCTCCTGGCAGACCTGCTCCCAGTCGTACGCCGGCAGCAGCCCCTCGTCGAAGAGGTCGCCGCGATCGCCCAGGGCGCGCCGGTAGCCGTCGACGAAGGCGGCCTGCTCGCCGGCGGTCCAGGCCCTGCCGGCCTCGTCGGGGAGCTCGGGGTGGTGGCGCCGGACGACGTACTCGAGGTTCTCCACCGAGACCAGCATCTGGGCGACGTCGCGGGCAGCCGGCGCCGGCGTCGCTCGCAGGTGCGCCGACGAGGTGGGCGGCCCGTCGAAGTCGACGAGGGCGTAGCGGCGGTCCAGCGTCCGCAGGACCTGTCCGACGTGGAGGTCGCCGTGGGCCGGCAGGACGGGCGTCCCCGTCGTCTCGGCGAGCCGGGCGAGGACCGGCTCGATCTCCGACCGATGGCGGGAGAGCAGCGCGGCCGACTCGGGGTCGAGGGGCTCGAGCAGCCGGACGGCTCTGTCGAGTGCGTCGAGGGCGTGGTCGGCGTACTGCGCGGCCAGCGCCGCGGTCATCAGCTCCGGTGGGTCGTCCGCGAGCGCGAGGTGCAGGCGACCCACGACCTCTCCCAGCTCGGAGCCGAAGCCACCGGACGACGTCCCCGCCGTCAGGCCCAGCGCCTGGCGCGCCTCGCGCAGGCCCCACACCCACCCGTCCTCGGTCCCGGGCAGGTAGGACTGCGCGACCGCGATCGGCACCCAGTGACCGTCGTCCGGGTCACGCCACTCGACGAGGCCGACGAGCTCGGGTGAGTCGGCGAAGCCGGCCTCGGCCAGCCGTCGCAGACGCTCCGGCGCCGGGTGCGGGCCCACCAGCGGCTCCGTCATCCACTTCACCACGACCCGGCCACCGACGACCCAGGAGTCGTGCGTCTGGTCGACCCCCATCGGCCGCTCGGACTCGTCGTCCGGCGCCACCCAGCCGAACCCGGTGACCCGGAACCCCTCCGGCACCGCCATCCGGTTGCGCAGTCGGTGGAGCAGGGCCAGACCCGCGCCGTCCCCGGGCGTGGAGCGGGTCCAGCCGTCACCCGAAGCCGTCACCGGCTCGGCCCGGTGTCCGTCGACGCCCTCGGTCACCCGGATCCCGTGGGTCGCGTCGAGCGGGAGGTGGTCAGCCACCGACAGACGACCGGCGCTCGAGGCCGACCCGCTCGATGATCTCCGCACCGCGGTGCAGCCCGTCGCGAGCCCGGATGCCGGCGCCGATCGCGGCCATGCGTTCGCGCAGCACGGTGTCGGCGAGCAGCCGGTCGACCGCGCCGGTGAGCTCGCCGTCGGTGAAGTCGTACGTCGCCAGCCGCGTGCCGAAGCCGAGCTCGTGCACGCGCTGGGCGTTGTCGTACTGGTCCCAGAACAGCGGCAGCACCACCATCGGCTTGCCGAAGTGCATCGCCTCGGTGGTCGTGTTGTTGCCGCCGTGGGTGATCACCAGGTCGACCTGCGGCATCAGCGTGGTCTGGGGCAGGGTGGCCGCCCCGGTCATGTTGGCGGCCAGCCGGAGCTCCTCGGCCCGCGGTCCCATGCTGACGATCACCCGGTGGCGGGTCGAGCCCAGGATGTCGATCAGCCGCTGCATCAAGCCGATGTCCGCACTGCCGAGCGAGCCCAGCGACAGGTAGACCAGCCCCGAGTCGACCGACCGCTGGGTCGACTCTCGGGCGACCTCCGGCGGTACGACGTACTGCTCGTCGGTCTCGCGGACGCTGGAGTCGATCCGGTGCCACGTGCCGTCGAGCGGCCGCGCGTCGGTGTAGTCGAGCTCGCGCGGGTAGACGTAGATGTTCGCCGTCGGTGACGTGTGCATGAACTCCCCCGGCGGCAGGGCGGGAGCACCCTGGTCGCGGCACCACGCGTCGAACGCGGCCCAGGTCTCGGCGTGCACGCGGTCGTACTCCTCGAGGAACGCCGGCCACTCCGACGGGTCGTTCGCCGGGTAGCCCGAGAACACCGGCGGGATGCCGTCGCCGCGGACCTCGAGCGGGTTGCAGGACACGATGCGGACGAACGCCGCGTCGCTGGTCATCAGGGCCGGGAACGAGACGACGTTGTCCTCGACGACGACGTCGGGCCGGTGCCGGGCGATGATCTCGCGCAGGTGCGGCTCGCAGTAGCGCGCGCCGTCGATCAGCGCCTGGTACGTCGGCTGCACGAACGTCGCGAGCTGCTCGCGGGTCGGCTTCGCGAACTCCGGCGCGGTCTCGTTGATGAAGTCGATCCAGAACTGGCCGGCCGCCTCGGCACCGGCGTCCGGATCCGGCTCGGCGAGGTCGACGAGGTCCTCGACGAAGCCGAACGGGGCCAGCTTCCCGGCCCACGACGACTCGGCCGCGAACACGACCGTGTGTCCCCGGTCGACCAGCACCTTCCCGAGACCGATGCACTGGTTGGTCGGGCCGTACGCCGACTCGGGCATGAACAGGACGGTCAGGGCACCGTCGCGGTCGGGGCTCACGCGCGCAGGCTATCGGCCGGCGACCCGTATGCGGCCCGCCCGTAGGCTTGCCCGTTGATGGACGAGGGACCCCTGATCGTGCAGAGCGACAAGACGCTGCTGCTCGAGGTCGACCACGAACGGGCCGGCGACTGCCGCAAGGCGATCGCGCCGTTCGCCGAGCTCGAGCGGTCGCCCGAGCACATCCACACGTACCGGCTCACGCCGCTCGGTCTGTGGAACGCGCGGGCGGCCGGGCACGACGCGGAGCAGGTGGTCGACACGCTGCTGGAGTACAGCCGGTACGCCGTGCCGCACGCGCTGCTCGTGGACGTCGCCGAGACGATGGCGCGCTACGGGCGGCTGCGCCTCGAGAAGCATCCGACCCACGGCCTCGTCCTGGTGAGCAACGACCGGCCGGTGCTCGAGGAGGTGCTGCGGGCCAAGAAGATCGCCGGCATGCTCGGCTCGCGGATCGACGACGACTCGGTGGTCGTCCACCCCAGCGAGCGCGGCAACCTCAAGCAGGCCCTGCTCAAGCTGGGGTGGCCGGCCGAGGACTTCGCCGGGTACGTCGACGGCGAGGCGCACGAGATCGAGCTCGACCAGACCGAGTGGACGCTGCGCGCCTACCAGAAGGAGGCGGCCGAGTCGTTCTGGCACGGCGGCTCCGGAGTCGTCGTGCTGCCGTGCGGCGCCGGCAAGACCCTGGTCGGTGCGGCAGCGATGGCGCACGCGAAGGCGACCACGCTGATCCTGGTCACCAACACGGTGGCCGCCCGGCAGTGGAAGGACGAGCTGGTCCGGCGTACCTCGCTGACCGAGGAGGAGATCGGCGAGTACAGCGGCTCGGTCAAGGAGATCCGCCCGGTCACCATCGCGACGTACCAGGTGATGACGACGCGGCGGAAGGGCGTCTACAGCGCACCTCGAGCTGCTCGACGCCCGCGACTGGGGGCTGATCGTCTACGACGAGGTCCACCTGCTGCCGGCGCCGATCTTCCGGATGACCGCCGACCTCCAGGCGCGCCGCCGGCTCGGGCTGACCGCGACGCTGGTGCGCGAGGACGGGCGGGAGGGCGACGTGTTCTCCCTGATCGGTCCGAAGCGGTACGACGCGCCCTGGAAGGACATCGAGGCGCAGGGCTGGATCGCGCCGGCCGACTGCGTCGAGGTCCGGGTGACGCTGCCGTCGTCGGAGCGGATGGCCTACGCCGTCGCCGAGCCCGAGGAGCGCTACCGGCTGGCGTCGTGCACCCACCACAAGATCGACGTCGTACGCCGGCTCCTCGACCAGCACGCCGGCCAGCCGACGCTGGTGATCGGGCAGTACCTCGAGCAGCTCGACGAGATCGCCACCGCGCTCGACGCCCCCACGATCACCGGTGCGACGCCGGTCAAGGAGCGGCAACGTCTGTACGACGCGTTCCGGGCCGGCGAGGTGGGGCTGCTGGTGGTCTCGAAGGTCGCGAACTTCTCGATCGACCTGCCGACCGCCGAGGTGGCGATCCAGGTGTCGGGGTCGTTCGGGTCGCGGCAGGAGGAGGCTCAGCGGCTGGGCCGCCTGCTCCGGCCGAAGACCGAGGGCAAGACCGCGCACTTCTACACGATCGTGTCGCGCGACACCGTCGACGCCGACTTCGCCGCGAACCGGCAGCGCTTCCTGGCCGAGCAGGGGTACGCCTACTCCATCCGCGACGCCGACGACTGAGAGCGGCCGGAGGTCGGCGTACGGGGGCGTGTAACCGACCCTTCGGGGGCGACACGCCGAGGCGACCGTCGGCGTGTCGTCCCTCAAGGGTCGGTTACACGCCTCCGCCGCGTCCGGCAGGGTGGGGCCATGGACGCCCAGGAAGTCGCCGATGCCTTCGGGCTCGGGCGCGCGTCGACGCTGACCGAGCCGGTGGCGCGCGGGGAGCTCGGCGAGATCCGGAGGCTCGAGACCGACACCGGCACCTGGGCGGTCAAGCAGGAGCTCGAGCCCTGGGACGACCCGGAGGACGCCGAGCGGTCCGGCGCCTTCCACGTGGCGTGCTGGCGGGCGGGCATCCCCTCCCCCGAGCCGATCGCGGCCGTCGCGGGTCGGCTGGCGGCGGTGGTCGCGGGTGAGCCGGTGCGGGTCTACACGTGGGTCGACCTCGAGGAACCGGACACCGGTCTCGACCCGGTCGCCGTCGGCGAGCTGCTCGCCCGGCTGCACGACGTGCCGGCACCCCCGGTGGGCGCGGTCGACCCGTGGTTCGAGGACCCGGTCGGTGAGCGGGAGTGGAAGGGCGTCCTCAAGGCCTCGCGGGCGGCCGGGGCGCCGTACGTCGACCGTCTCGCCGAGGTGCTCCCCCACCTGCTCGAGGTGGAACAGATCCTGACGCCGATGGAGCGGGTCCAGACCTGCCACTTGGACCTGTGGGCCGACAACGTCCGCCGCACGACCGACGGAGGGCTGTGTGTCTTCGACTTCGACAACTGCGGCCCGGCCGATCCCGGGCGCGAGCTCGCGATGGTGCTGTTCGAGTTCGGGCGCGGCGACGTGGACCGGTGGCGGGCGCTGGAGTCGGCGTACCGCACCGCCGGTGGGCCGGGCCGGGTGACCGGTCGCGAGAGCCTCGCGCTGACCGTCGCGCAGCTCCATCACATCGGCCACCGGCACCTGACCATGTGGCTCGCCGCGCGTGACACCGAGGCCCGTGCCCGGTCGCTCGCCGGGGTCGAGGAGTTCCTCGACGAACCGCTGCTCCTGCCCGACGTCGACCGGCTGGTGGCAGCGGTCAGTGGCGAGGACGTCGCCCGGTGAAGACGGCGTCGAGGTCCGCGTCGACCTCGTGGATCTCGACGGAGAAGGCCGAGTCGTGCGGGTCACGTCCCACGGGCTCGAGCGTCACGACCACTCCCGTCTGCAGATCGAGCGCGACGTCGTAGGCGTCCGGGAAGCCCTCGGCTCGGAAGCGGGCGAGGCGCTCCGGCTCGTCGCCGTACTCACCGACGACCGAGACCTCCGACCACAGCAGAGCGCAGCAGCCACACCGCGGCTCGTAGCCGTCGAGCGGACGGAGCCTGGCCCACCACACCTCGCGACCGTGCATGGTGCCGGCGCGCACGTCGTCGACATCGACGTGGTGGCTGAGCTCGTCCGGGTCGAGCATCGCCGTCCAGGTGTAGTTCTGCCACATCGGGTCGCCGTGCTCGAGGTAGTAGTCGGCCGGCCGCTCGGCGACGAACCCGTCGGGGCGGAAGCTCGGCTCCGGATCGGGATCGACATCCGCCCACGCGTCGACCGGCACCGTGCCCGCCGGGGTGGACCGGATGGCGACGCGCGAGACCGTGTAGGGCACGCCGGCGACGTACTCCTCCGAGCCGTCGCCCAGCCGGACCACCAGCTCGCCGGGACGTCGCAGCCAGGCCTCCACCGGACCCAGGGCGCCGCGCCGGGTGAAGTGCAGGGTCCGCCAGCGCCACGGCGAGCTGCGGGCCAGGGCGCGGAAGGAGTCGACGGTCGGTTGCACCCCACCATGGTCCCGCCGCGACCTCGGCCCGCGCGACCGACTTCCGTCACCGCCTAGGCTCGACGGGGTGAGGATCCGGGAGCGGCTGGGGCAGGCGCTGTTCGAGCGCGTCGCGGGTCCGGACGGACCGAAGCACCGCGAGCGCATCCACGGCACGCCGGGGCCGCGCTGGTTCGAGGCCGGGAGCCCGATCACCCGGGTCCACGGCGACGCGTCGATGTACGTCGGCGGCATCCGGGCCGTGCTGCTCCAGACGATGCAGCCCCAGGCGATGACGGCGGTCGCCGAGCACTCCGGCTACCGCGGCGACATGTGGGGACGGCTGGCCCGCACCAGCCGGTTCCTCGCGGTGACCACGTTCGGCACCGCCGACGACGCCCAGCTCGCGGTCGATGCCGTGCGCGCGATCCACGAGCGGGTCACGGGCACGATGCCCGACGGCACGGCGTACCACGCGAGCGACCCGCACCTCCTGCTGTGGGTGCACGTCGCGGAGATCCAGAGCTTCCTGCTCGGGCATCGGCGCTACGGCGCGCGCCCGCTCAGCGACGCCGACTACGACGAGTACGTCGCGCAGGCCGCCACCGTCGCCCGCAGGCTCGGCGTCGTCGACCCGCCCACCACCGAGGCCGACCTGCACGCCGCCGTGGAGGCGTTCCGTCCCGAGCTCCGGGCGACCGACCATGCGCGCGAGGCCGCCGCCTATCTGATCCGCCACCCCGAGCTCCCCTACGCCGCTCGGCCGGCGTACTGGGTGCTGGTCGCCGCGGCGATCGGGCAGATGCCGGACTGGTCGCGCGGACCGCTGCACCTGCCCCGGCTGCCGGTGGGGCACGACCGGGTGGCCGACGTCCTCGGCCACGTCGCGACCCGCACGGTCCGCTGGGCGACGACCAGCGATCACGCGGTGGCCACGCAGCTCCGGGCCTCGGCCACGGCCCCGGGCGCGGCAGCCGGATGACATGCCGGGTTTCTCACCCCACAATCAGCGCATGGAGCGGAGGCTGACGAGCGCCCGATGACCGACCCCCTCGAACGCTGGCCGCTGGCCGACCGGTACGACGTCCGCGACGCGCTGCTCGCGGCGTACGCCGACCCGAGCCGCGGCTACCACGACACCCTGCACCTGACCGAGGTGCTCGACCGCCTCGACGAGCTCACGCACGCCGGGCTCGCCTTCGACCCGACGACGGGCGCCCTGGCCGCGTGGTTCCACGACGCGGTCTACGACGGTGAGCGCGACGCCGAGGAGCGGAGCGCGGTCTGGGCCGAGGAGGCGCTGGCCGGCACGGCGTACGCCGACGAGGCCGCCCGGCTGGTGCGGCTCACCGAGACGCACGACCCGGCCGACGACGATCCCGCCGGCCAGGCCCTGTGCGACGCCGACCTGGCGATCCTGGCCGCGCCCCGCGAGCGGTACGACTCCTACCTCGAGGGTGTCCGCCGGGACTACGCCCACATCAGCGACGCCGACTTCGCGACCGGCCGCCTGGCCGTGCTCCACGACCTGGCCGGCCGGGAGCGGCTGTTCCACACGTCGTACGGGCGCGAGCTCTGGGAGTCGGCCGCCCGCGCCAACCTCGCGCGGGAGCTCGAGCAGCTTCAGGTGTAGAGGCAGAACGGGTGCCCGGCCGGGTCGAGCATCACCCGGACGTCGTCCTGCGGCTGGAACTCCGCCACCGTCGCGCCCAGCTCGACGGCGTGCTCGACCGCGGCCTCCAGATCCGTGACCTCGACCTCGAGGTGCAGCTGCATGCCCGGGCGGCCGGGCTCCGGCGGCCAGACGGGAGGCTCGTAGTGCGCCGCTCGCTGGACACCCAGCGAGCCGACCCCCTCGCCGAGGTCGAGCGAGCCGCCTTCCTCGCTCTCGTTCCAGATCGGCTTGTCCAGGACCGCTGACCAGAACGCCAGCAGGACGTGGGGATCCGGTGCCTCGAGCGTGACGCCCCACCAGTCCTTCCGCTCCCACCGGTCGGTCTCGGGGCCGCATTTCTCACGTCCGCGCATCACTCCTCCCCGGGGTCGGGTGCCGCCAGGGGTGAGCGCTTGCGACGACGCAGCCCCGCGTCGCGGAGCCGGACGATCAGCTCCCGCGAGGTCACCGGCACGGCGCCGAGCGCCACGGCTTCGTCGTACCACTCCTCGGGGACGTCGTAATGGTCGCGGTCGAAGCCGCGCTCGGGAACACCGAGCCCGCGCGCGAACGCGTGCAGCTCGTCGTACGACGTGTCGCTGGCGAGGTGCGACCACATCCGGCCGCGCGAGGGCACGAGGGGCGGGTCGATCAGGATCATCGGGCCCCGTCGACCGGGAGCGTCTCCACGGGCAGGTCGTCGACCAGCGACCGCCACGAGCGGACGTAGCCGGCGTCGACGTACGCCTTGGCCGAGCCGCCCGGCCGCACCTGGTCGCCGAGGTGGAGCTGCCGCACGCCCGCCTTGACCAGCCACGGCACCTGCTCGGCCGTCAAGCCCACCGCCGGGCATCGCCAGCGGTGCGATCTCGGGCGTGATCGTCGCCAGCAGGTCGTCGAAGCCGGCCGACATCCCGCGCGGCGACCCGGCCGTCCGCACCGCGACCAGCCGCGGCAGGCCGAGCAGCCGGCGCCAGGAGCGCCGGGGGTCGAGCGAGGAGTCGATGGCGCGGTGGAAGGTCCACGGGACGTTCGGCAGCCGGTCGAGCAGGAGCCGGCAGGTCTCGGTGTCGATCTCCAGCTCGGCGTCCAGGAAGCCGAAGGCCACCCCGGTCGCCCCACAGCCGAGGTAGTCCTCGCCGAGCCCGACCAGACGTGCGAACTCCCCGCCGGTCGTCGTCCACGAGTCGTTCAGCCGCAGCAGCACGAACGCCGGCAGGTCGCTCTCGCGGCAGATCGCGCTCACCAGGGCCGGCTCGGGCGACAGCCCGCAGGCGGGACCGGGCACCACGACATGCAGCCGGTCGGCACCGCCCTCCGCAGCCCCGGGTACGTCGCGCGGGTCGCCGACCGCGACCTCCAGCAGGACTCCCGCCATGGGCTCACCCTAGGCCGAAGACTCCTCGCCGCACGGGCCGCGCGCGACCACGTGCCCGGCCGCGTTGCAGAATCGAGGTCGTGGACGACTCCCTCCTGCTCGCCGCGCGCGCCCTCGTGCTGGCCGACCTCGAGGCCCGCCACCGCGCGACCCCCGAGGCCGTCGACGCCCTCGAGGACGCGTGCGCCAACCGCGGGTGGTGGGCCGAGCAGTGGCCCGAGGGACGGGTGTACGTCGCGGGCCTCGTGGCCCAGGACGTGCAGGACGCGCTGTTCGAGTCCGTCGGTCGCTGGCCGATGTGCCTGTCCTGCGACCCGGAGCACCCCGAGCACTCGCTGTACATCGAGCCCGACATCGGTGGCCCGTCGCCCACGTGGGTGTGCGAGGAGTCCGGCCGACGCGTCGCACCGCTCGGCCATCTCGGCGACGTCGGGCGTCGCGCCGACCTCACGGGCTGACGACGAGGGGGCTCCACCAGGTGAAGCGGGAGCCGGCGTACACCGACCGCGACAGCTCGATCACGACGTCGCCCACCAGTCCGCGACGCGAGTGCCGGAGCACGGGGTCACCGACGTTCACCTCGAGCAGGTCGGCGTCCACGGCGTTGGCCAGGTCGGCGGTGAGCTGGTCCTCGGCCGCGGTGGGTCGGAGCCCGCGCGCCGCCAGCAGGGAGTAGAGACTGTCGGGGAGCCCGGTCTGGAGGAAGCCCGGGAGCAGGACCTCGTTCAGGTAGACGTCCTGGTAGCAGAGGGGGACGTCGTCGTGCCGTCGGCGACGCCGCCAGTGGACGACCGGGTCGCCGGCGGTGATGCCCAGCGCCTTCGCGACGCCGGGGCCGGCCTGGCCGAGGCCGTGCTGGAGGGTCTCGGTCGTCACGTTCCAGCCGCGCGCCCGGGCGTCCTCGGCGAACGACAGCGGGCGCGAGACCGGCCGCGGGCTCTTGCAGACGAAGGTGCCGCGCGCGGGTGCGCGTTCCAGCAGACCCTCGGAGACCAGGGCGTCGATCGCCTGGCGGACGGTCATCCGCGCGACGCCGAACTGCTGCATGAGCCCGCGCTCGGACGGCGCCGGCGCGCCTTCGGGCAGGTCCTGGATCAGGTCGCGGACGTACTCGCGCACCTGCACGTGCTTCAGCGTCGGCCCGAGCGACAGGGCCACCTCATCCACGGCTGCGATTCTAGGGGTCCCAAGCCGCGATGATCGCCGAAATCCGTGCCGAATCGGCCGTTCGGCCGACGAACCCGTGACTGTGGTCGGGGCAGCCCGGCGTCCGAGCCCGGTCAGGCCGGCTTGCGCCACACGGAGACGTGGCTCTCGCTGTCGCCCGTGAAGGGGGCGCCGTGCCAGTCCGCGACCCGGCGCTCGAGCTCCAGGCCGGCGAGCCGGGCCATCAGGTCGCACTCGGCCGGCCAGACGTAGCGGAAGTTGCTCGCGCCGTAGGTGACCGCGCCGTCGTCGTGACGCGTGTAGTGGTGGGACGTGCCCTGCTGGGTCGCCAGGTCGTAGGTGTCCAAGCCCACGTGGTGCTCCCCGACGTGGAAGGGCACCGCGGACTGTCCCGGCGGGAAGCGGCGGATCCCCGGGATCCACAGCTCGATCACGAAGCGGCCGCCCGGCGCCAGGTGGTGCGCCGCGTTGCGGAAGCAGGCGACCTGCTCGTCCTGTGTCCGGAGGTTTCCGAGGGTGTTGAACACCAGGTACACGAGCGAGAACTCGCCGGGCACCACGCTCGTGGCCATGTCACCGACGACCACCGGGATGTCGTCGCGCTTGCGGTGGAGCCGGTCGGCCATCGGCTGCGACAGCTCGACGCCGGTCACCGCGACGCCACGCTCCGCGAGCGGGATCGCGACGCGCCCGGTGCCGATCGCGAGCTCCAGCGCAGGCCCGTCGCCGGCCAGGTCGGCGAGGAAGTCCACGGCGGGGTCGAGCACCTCGGGGTCGAACATGAACGCCGAGCTCTCGTCGTACTGCTCGGCGGTCTCGGCGTCCCACAGGTCGCTGCTGGTCACCGGCCCAGCCTCACCGACGGGCGGTGCGGAGGCCAACCGGTTTCACCCTGCCGCCGATCTCACACTGCTGGACAGTCGAACATCTGTTCGATCCCGTGCTACCGTCGGGTGCGTGGACTTCCAGGGCATGCTCTTCGAGACGCCGGCCCCCGGGCTGAGCTCGCTGGCGAGCACCGAGCGCCACCCGCTGTCGCGCGGCGCCTGGGTCGACGTACGCCGCGACTTCGTCTCGGGCGCCGACGAGGTGCTGGAGCGCCTCGTGGCCGACGTGCCGTGGCGGGCGGAGCGACGCCAGATGTACGACCGGATGGTCGACGTCCCGCGTCTCGTGCACACCTACGGCGAGGGCGAGACGCTGCCGCACCCGCTCCTGGACGAGGCGCGCGAGGCGCTGTCGGAGCACTACCGGCCCGAGCTCGGCGAGCCGTTCCTCACCGCCGGCTGCTGCTACTACCGCGACGGTCGCGACAGTGTCGCCTGGCACGGCGACCGGTTCGGCCGGGGTCGCACGCACGACACCATGGTCGCGATCGTCTCGTTCGGTGACCCGCGCCGGCTGGCGCTGCGCCCGCGAGGCGGCGGCGAGTCACTCTCCTTCGAGATGGGCCACGGCGACCTCGTCGTGATGGGCGGCTCGTGCCAGCGCACGTGGGAGCACGCCGTCCCCAAGGTCGCCCAGGCCGGGCCGCGGATCTCCGTGCAGTTCCGGCCGCGCGGCGTGTTCTGAGTCCGCCGGGCGACCGGGGTCGGCGGTCCTCAGAACTGGACGGTGGGCGCCTGCTCCTGGCCGGCCGGCGCCTCGTAGAACTCCCGCCTCCGCACGCCCGCCATGCCCGAGAAGAACATCCACGGGATCGTCCGCACGAGCTTGTTCAGCGTTGCCACCGCGTCGTTGTAGTACTGCCGCGCGAAGCTGATCTGGTTCTCGGTATCGGCGAGCTGGTTCTGCAGGTTGAGGAAGTTCTGGTTCGCCTTGAGGTCCGGGTAGTTCTCGGCGACGGCGTTCAGGTTCACCAGGGCGCCCTGCAGGGCGGCGTCCGCCTCGGCCTTCGCCTTCACGTCGCTCCCGGACGCGGCCTGCTGGACGCGCGCGCGGGCGGCGGTGACGTTCTCGAGGACGCTCTTCTCGTGGGCGGCGTACCCCTTCACGGTCTCGACCAGGTTGGGGATCAGGTCGGCACGCCGGGTGAGCTGCACGTCGATGCCTCCGAGCGCCTCCTCGGCGCCGACGTCCGCCGACCGCAGTCGGTTGAAGCCGACGACGCCGAAGCCGACGAGCAGGAGCACGACGACGACGACGATGATCCAGATCAGCATGTGCGTGGGTCCTTCCCCGGTCGTGTGCACATCATGGCGGTCACCACGAACCCCCGCCACCGCCGCCGCCACCGCCGCCACCGGAGAACCCGCCGCCTCCGCCGCTGCTGTGCGACTGCGTCGCCTGGTACGCCGAGATCGAGCTCGACACCGTCGAGGAGAAGTCGTGGACCATCGAGCTCACGTAGTCGCCGGTGTGCGCACCGGCGTAGTAGCCGCCGAAGTACGCCGGCACCGGCGGCTCGGTGCCGGTCTCGGTGCGGTACTTCTTGGCCCAGGCGTCCGCGCAGCCGAAGGCCACGGCCCACGGGATGTAGGCGGTGTAGAGGTCCTGGCGACCGGAGAAGTCGAAGCGCTCCTTGCTGGACGGCGTCGACAGCATCCGCTCGAAGCCGCCGAGCCGCGACCACAGCTCACGCCCCTTCGCGGTGCGCCGGGTCGCGGCCGTCGGGGCCAGCAGGGGCGAGGCAGCCAGGGCGAAGGCGCCGGGCACCAGCCCGGTGATGCTCATCCCGAACCACGTCGCCAGCGCCGCGAACGCGGCGATGATCGCGGACCCGATCACCAGCAGCGCGCCGACCGCGCTGAGACCCGTCTTCGAGACGAAGCCGCTGGTCTGCGCCCAGTCGCGCGTCTCCTTCTGGAACGCCGAGATCCGCTTCTGCAGGATCCGCCCGCTCTCCACGTCCTTGGACGCGCGGAAGCTGCCACCCGCGCCCCCGAGCAGCGGCGCCACGGCCACCGTGGCCCGGTCCAGCGTTGGCCCAGCCGTCGGCTCCGGCCTTGTCGGTGATCGTCCACGAGTCGCCGTCGCGACTGAGCTCGACCGCGCCCTGCTGGGCGGCCCACAGCATCGACGCGACGAACGCGTGCTGGTCCACGCGCTCGGTCACGACGTACGCCGCCTCGGCCGGCCCCACCTCCGGCGGTGGTGCGTACTGCAGCGGGAACGCAGGCTTCCGCTCGAAGGTCCGGCCGGCCAGGAAGAGGCCGACGGCTCCGGCCGCCGCGGCGAGCACCAGCACGGTGACCAGGCCGCGGAGCGAGTCGCCGAGGATCGGCTCCAGCCTCGCCGGCCACGGCAGGGTCTGTCCCGCCGGCGGCGTCTCGATCGGCAGCCCCGCCTTCAGCGTGAGCGGGGTGTACGGCGCGATGCCGCGCCCGTCGATGGTGAGCGTCTCGGTGTGGACGCCTCGTGGCTTGCAGAGCGCGACGGCAGCGCCCACGACGCACTTCGCGTACGTCGGCACCGCGGGCAGGTGCACGACGAGGTGCACGTCCTGGATCTGCTGCGCCCAGCCGCCGGGGATCAGGTTCCAGTAGAACTGGCTCTGCGCGTCGCCGTGGCCCGGCTCGAGCACGCCGTCGATGCGGTACCGGATGACGTAGGTGTGCTGGGCCAGGCCGACCGTGACGTCGGGGTCGCCGATCCGTGCCACGACGTACCGGCCCTGCGACTGGTGGGAGAGCGCGAAGGGCTCGGGATGTCCGTCCATGGACACCGAGATGTCGTGGGGTGTCCGCAGGGCGTGCGTGTCGGAGGGGTCGCGTCGGTCGAAGAACCGGAAGATCCCGTGCTTGCCGACGCCCGGGAAGTCGACGGTCAGCGTCTCGACGACGGCCAGGTCGCCGTTGTCGGCCACCCGGAAGTCCGCGTCGTACCGCGTGATCGTGGTGTCCTCGTCGCTGTTGCCGGTCGAGTCGTCGGTCTGGATGCCCAGCCCCGGCAGCACGATCACGATCGCCAGCGCCACCGCCAGGAGGACGGTGACGAGGACGCGTTTCATGGCGCCGAGACTAGGGGTGGGCGGAGCCGGGCCACCATGACTCGCCCGGAGCAGGTGCCCGGCCGGCACAACCGGCAAAGGTTCCGGCGTTCCGGCCTTCCGGCGGCCGGATGATCCCTATCCTCGACCGGTGCGCACCACGACGATGCGGCCCGGAGCCGCGCTGCTGGCAGGCGTCTCGCTGCTGGCCCTGACCACGCTCTCCCTCGAGGCACCCTCGCAGGCCGACCCGAGCAGCCGCGACGCCGGCTACTTCTCCGGCAAGCTGGTGAACCAGGCCAACGGCAAGGTGATCAAGGGCGCCACGGTCAAGGTCTTCCGGATCAACACCGACACCCAGCTCGGCTCGGACGTGACCGGGTCCCTCGGGAAGTTCCGGATCGACGGACTCTCCGCCGACGACGAGGAGCTCGACGTCCGCGTCAACGGGCGCTCGGTGCACTTCGAGGCCGGCTGGGTCGCCTGCAACCACCACGTGGTCCAGTCCTGGGGCGAGGCCTGCTCCTACGGGCAGGGGCACCAGACGCCGTTCTTCCTGCAGCACCTCTGAGCGCGTCGGCGCTCAGGCCTTCCGGGCCAGGTGCAGGGTGAGGTCCGCCGTCACCGCCACCTCGGCGGGCAGGACGTCCAGGATCCGGCCGAGCACCTCCCGGCGGTCACGCTCGGCCAGCACGAGGTACGCCGACACCGTCGAGAGGTGACCGACGAACTCGTCGGCCGGCACGGTCGACCGGCGTTCGATGACCACCTGCCGGACGTCGGTGAACAGGTCCGACTGCGCCAGCTCGGTGCCCGGCCACTGCATCGCCTGGTCCCTCGGCGTGCCGTCGGGTGACCGGACGTCGTCGTCGTCGAGGTACGCCGACCGCGCCTCGCGGAAGGCCTCGTCGACCGCCGCGTCCGCCAGGTGCGGAGCACCACCGAAGGAGGCGAACACGCCGCCCGGCTCGAGCAGCGCCGCCACCCGCGGCCAGCGGCCCTCCGCCTCGGTCCAGTGGAACGACGCGGCCGCGAACACCAGGTCGTACGTCGATGCCCAGCGGCAGCTCCTCGAAGGTGCCCTGGATCGTCACCACGCCGGCCGGCACGTGCCGCCGCAGCTCGGCCAGCATCTCCGGATCGGGTTCGCTCGCGGTCACCGCGATCCCGCGCCCCGCGAAGACCCGGGTCGCCTTGCCCGTCCCCGCCCCGACCTCCAGCGCCGTCCGCACCGGCCGCCCGGCGTACGCCACGACCTCGTCGACGAGCTCCTCCGAGTACCCGAGCCGGAACCTCTCGTACGCCGCCGCCACGGACCCGAAGCTCAGCGAGCGCTCGACCATGCGGCCCATGCTGGCATGGCGCTACGCCGGGCTCGGGACTCGTGCCGCATGCTCGTGTCGACTGAGGGAGTACAGGGCGAACGGAGCCTCGTCGTGGAGGCCCTCCCGGCCCTCGATCAGCCCGCGTCGCCTGATCTGTCCCCGGAACGTCATGCCCAGGCGGTGCATGACGGCGCGGGAGGCGCGGTTGTGGACCTCGGTGAACGCCACCACATCGGCGGCACCGAGCTCGGAGAAGGCATGGTCCAGACCTGCGAGACCGATCTCCGTGGCGTAGCCCTGCCCGCGGTGCGCACGAAGCAGCGCCCACCCGAGCTCCAGACGTGGCTCGCCGTCGATGGCCGACCACGACAGGCCACCCCGCCCGACCAGCTGGTCATCGACCCGCCGATAGGCGACCCATTTGCCGACGCCCTCGTGCAGCCATCGCTGCTCCATGTCGACCGCCCACTCCCGGGTGAGCGACTCCGACCACGGCCCGGTCCAGTGGGCGACCTCGGGGTCCCCGAACAGGATCCGGAGATCGTCGAGGTGGTCGCCGGTGACGGGCTCCAGCCGCAGCCTCTCGGTCGTCACGAGCACGTCACCAGTATCGAGCCGGCGTCCACACGCACGACGGATGGTGCGCCAGGTCCAGCTCGAGGAGGCGGCGAGGAAGGGAGGGTGACGAGCCGCGCGGCTGGGTCGGATCCGACCAGACTCAGGTCCGCCGGGTGTAGCGGACGTCGCCGCTCGGGAGGCGTGAGGCGTCGTAGCGCGCGTCGTGCGCTCGGTGGTGGTGGAACGAGCAGAGCAGGAGCCCGTCGTCGAGGTCGGTGCGACCACCGCGGGTCCAGGGCTCCGCCGCGTGGTGGGCCTCGCACCAGGCTGCGGGGATGTCGCAGCCGTCGGCGCGGCAGCGACGGTCTCGGATGGCGAGGGCCTTGCGCTGCGCGGGTGAGAACAGGCGGCGGCTCCGGCCGAGGTCGAGGATCTCGCCGGCGCCGCCGAGGACGACGGGGAGGATGCCGGCGGTGCAGGCGAGCCGTCGTGCTTCGCTGGCGGTGATCGTCTCGCCGGTGGAGGTCTCCGCCAGGCCGAGGCCACGGCGCAGCGCGTCGAGGTCGACGGTCACCATGACCGACGTCGCGGTGCCGCCATGGACCGGCAGCCCGTCGGCCGGGATGTGCTCGAGCAACGCGCAGAACGCCTCACCGCGGCGTCGAGCCTGCGGGAGCATCTCGACGTCCTGCTCGGCGGTCGCTGCGCCGAGCCGGAGCCGCCGGGGCGACGTGTAGGCGTCGAGGTACGCCCGGAGCCGGGAAGCGACCTGGTCGGGCAGCCGGGCGAACACGTCCGTGGAGCCGTCGCCCCGAGGCCGGAACGACAACCGCGTCAGCCGACGTGCGCGCTGCTCCTCGGCCCGGAGGGCACGCTCCTCCTCGGCATCGGCGATCTCCGGAGCCACGACCTCGAGGACGTGGCGGCCCAGGCGGCGCAGCTCGCGGGGGCCGAAGTGGCCTGCCTCGGCGACCAGATGCGCCTCCGCCTTCGCGACCAGCTCGGCGTCCAGAGAGTCCGGAAGGGCGTCCAGCGCCCTCACCAGGACGCCGACCTGCTCCCAGGTCACCCGCCCGGTCGTCGCGGCCTCGCCCACCAGCCTCCACCGGTGACGGAGGGCGCCGCCCAGCCGCTCGTCGTACGTCGCCTCACGCCGCGACGTCCGCGTCTGCCCCGCGAGCCAGGTCGCCGGCGAGCGCGCGCCCTTCTCCACCGCGATGTCCTCCCCGACCGCGAGGACCTCGGCCCGCAGCGACGTGAGTCTGGCCATCGACCGGGTGAGCTCGGCCAGGAGGGACGCCTTCTCGTCGACCGAGAGGTACAGCGGATCCGTCCCCGCCACCTCGTCGAGCGCAGCCCCGATGTCGCGCACGGCCGCGAGCAGCGGGTGCTCCGGCAGCATCGGGGAATTCGGCGACATAAGAGAATTCAAGCAGGCGCCGCCGACAATTCGAGGGGATATTCACAGGCATTATTCCACGGTGTGAGATATCCACAAAAAATTCTTCAGGAATGCATTCGTGGGCCGATTTATCCACCGCCGGCACTCAAGGCCGCAGGGTTTCGAGACGGGCCTCCAGGAGGCCCTCCTCAACCACCGAAAACGTCGGGACCCTCCTCAACCACCGAAGGGTCAGGGCCCTCGTCAGTCACCGGCGCGCGGGCCCGAAAACGGGGTGAGACTGTCGGTGGGCGCTGGTTGGGTGGTCGTGATGTCCGACGCCACCGCTCCGAGCCCGCCGACCCTCTCGTCGTTCTGGCGCGACCTGCCGCGCGAGGGGCGGCTGATGCTGTCGGTGGTGGTGGTGCAGTTCCTCGGCACCGGGCTGGTCCTGCCGTTCCTCGTCGTCTACCTGCACGAGATCCGTGGCTTCTCCCTGGGCGACGTCGGCCTGCTGATCGGCCTGGGCCCGCTGATGGGGTTCGTGGCGGTCGGCCCGGGCGGCACGATCATCGACCGGTACGGCGCCCGCGTCGTCATGCTCGCGTCGTTGGTCCTCGAGGTCCTGGCCGACGTCGCGCTCACCTTCGCCTCGACCCTGCCGATCGCGGTGGTGGCGGTCGCCCTCCAAGGCATCGCGTTCGGGGTCGAGTGGCCGGCCGTGCAGAGCCTCATCGCGTCGGTCGTCCCGAGCGGTCTGCGGCAGCGCTACTTCGGGCTGAACTTCACGCTGCTCAACCTCGGCATCGGTCTCGGGGGCATCGTCGGCGGGCTGTTCGTCGACGTCCACCGTCCGCGCACGTTCCAGCTGATCTACGTCGCGGACGCGATCAGCTTCCTGCCCGCGATCTACCTGCTCAGCGTGCCGCTCCGACATCTGGCCGGGCGCCCGGTGCACGAGGACGACGCGACTCCTCCGCCGAGCGAGAGCTACCTCCAGGTGCTCCGCCGGCCCGCGGTCATGTCCGTGATGCTGCTCAGCTTCGTGTCGTCGTACGTCGGCTACTCGCAGCTCAACGCCGGCACCCAGGCGTTCGCCCGCAACGTCGGCAAGATCTCGACGACCGGCCTGGGCTTCGCCTACGCCTGCAACACGTTGGTGATCGTGCTGCTGCAGCTGGTCGTGCTGCGCCGCATCGAGGGCAGGCGCCGCACCCGCGTCATCTCGGTGATGGCGGTGATCTGGGCCGCGGCGTGGGGTCTGCTGGGCATGTCCGGCCTGGTGCCCGGCACGTTCGGCGCGACCCTGCTGGTCGCGGCGTGCGCGTCGGTCTTCGCCCTCGGCGAGACGCTCATGCAGCCGACCATCCCCGCCCTGGTCAACGACCTGGCGCCCGACCACCTCCGCGGCCGCTACAACGCGCTGAGCGCCGGGGCGTTCTCACTCGCCGCGATCATCGCGCCCGCCATCGCCGGGTGGCTGATCGGGCACTCCTGGGGATCGGCGTACATCGTGATGCTGGTGGTCGGCTGCGCCGCGACCATCTGGGTCTCGCTCCGGCTCGAGTCGCGTCTGCCCGACGGCGTGAACGGCGTGCCCAGGACGCTCGCGTCCGACGACGACGTCGTCAGCGTGTGAGGAGCCAGACGATCACGACGATCAGCACGACGGCGACCACCGCCTGCTTCCAGTAGCTCCGGGCCAGCACCGGCAGCACCGTCTTGCCGAGGTCCAGTGCGTCGTCCGAGCCCCGGGCCGAGGTCGGAGCCGGGCGCGGCGTCGCCACCGGTGGAGGAGCGGCCGGCGTCACGGGTGCCGCGGGGGACGCCGGGACGGCAGTCGCCGGGGCTGCGGCTGCCGCAGAGTCGGCCGCAGGGTCGGCCAGAGTCGGCCCCAGGGTCGGCCGCCGCAGAAGGGGCGGGAGCATCGTTCGGAGCAGGCTCCGCAGCCGCCGCGCTCTCGCCGCCGTCGCCGAGCCGCTGCTCGAGGCACCCGACGAACTGGCCGAGCAGCTTGTCCGAGACGTCCTGCATCACGCCGCGGCCGAACTGCGCGGGCTTGCCGGTGATCGTGAGATCGGTGTGCACGGCGACATCCGTGGAGTCGCCGTTCCCGGTCATGGTCATGGTCACCATGGCCCCCGCCGTGCCGTTGCCGCGCTTGTCCTTGCCGCGGGCATCGACGACCAGCCGGTGGTTCGCCTCGTCCTTCTCGGTGAACGTGCCGCTGCCGTTGTAGACCAGCGCGATCGGCCCGAGCTTCACCTTCACCGTGCCGTTGAAGGTGTCGCCCTCGACCTCGGTCACCTGCGCGCCGGGGAAGCACTCCGCGACGGATCCGATGTCCTGGAACGCCGCCCAGGCGACGTCGACTCCCACCGGAACCGTGAACGTGTGGTCGAGATCCATGCCTGGTGACGCCTCCTCGGACGCGTGAGCACGCGTGAGCACTGTCGAGCCTAGGCCGCCCGCGATCATGGACCCCGGGCGGCCCAGGGGCCTCTTCCTACGCCTCCGCGGCCTTGACGACCGCCCGACGTGTGAGCACGGTCGCCAGGTGGCGTCGGTAGTCCGCGTCGCCGTTGAGGTCGCTCGGCGGGTTGGTGCCGTCCGCGGCCTGCTCGGCGGCCGCGCGTACGCCGTCCTCGGTGGCCGGCGCCCCGGCCAGCGCGCTCTCGGTGGCCGTGGCGCGCAGCGGCGTCGAACCCATGTTGGTCAGCGCGACCCGCGCCTCGGAGATCGTGCCGCCGGACGCGTCGACGGTGGCGGCCACCGCGACGATCGGCCACTGGTGGGCGACCCGCACGAACTTCTCGTAGTGGGCTCCCCAGCCGGTCTTCTTCGGGACCCGGATCTCGGTCAGGATCTCGTCCTCACCGATCGCCGTCTCGAAGAGACCGACGAAGAACTCCGTGGCCGGCACCGTGCGAGCACCTTCGGGTCCGGCGATGACGAACTCGGCGTCCAGGGCGAGCGCCGCCGACCCCATGTCGCCGGCCGGGTCGGCGTGGGCGCACGAGCCACCGAACGTGCCCCGGTGCCGGACCTGGCTGTCCGCCACCTCGGCCGCGGCCTTGGACAGCAGCACGGCGTGCTGATGCACGAGGTCGTTGGTGACCATCTCGGCGTGGGTCGTGAGCGCACCGATCACCAGCGCGTCGCCGTCCTCGCGGACACCACGCAGGCTGTCGATCCGGCCGAGGTCGATCACGACCTCGGGCGCGTTCAGCCGCATCCGGAGGACCGGGAGCAGGCTCTGCCCGCCGGCCATGATCTTGGCGTCGTCGCCGTGCTCGGACAGGGCGCTCAGCGCCTCCTCGACCGACGTCGGTGCCACGTAGTCGAACTTCGCCGGGATCATGCGAGGCCCCCGTTCAAACCGGAACGAAGTGAGGATTTGAATGGGGTAGCGATCATGTTCCCGCTCCTTCCGTGCTGGACTGGCCGGGTTCGGACTCGTCGAAGTGCGGCATGGCGGCGCCCTCGGTGGTCCCGCCCGAGCCGGCGGTCCGGATCGCCTTCCACACGCGCTCCGGCGTGCAGGGCATCCGGACGTCGTCGACGCCGAGGTGCCGGACCGCGTCGACGATCGCGTTCACGACCGCCGGGGTCGAGGCGATGGTGCCGGCCTCGCCGACGCCCTTCGTCCCGAGCTTCGTGTACGACGACGGGCTCGTCGTGTGCCCGGTCTCGAACGAGATCGTGTCGGCCGACGTCGGCAGGAGGTAGTCGACGAACGAGCCGCTGACGAGCGTGCCGGAGTCGTCGTACACCGCCTCCTCCCACAGGGCCTGCGAGATGCCCTGCACCAGGCCGCCGTGCACCTGACCGCCCACGATCATCGGGTTGATGATGTTCCCGATGTCGTCGATGCAGACGTACTTGCGCATCTTCGTCCCACCGGTCTCGGTGTCGACCTCCATCGCGCACAGGTGCGTGCCGTGGGGGAACGAGAAGTTCTCCGGGTCGAAGGTCGCCTGCGCGTCTATGTTGGGCTCGATCCCCTCGGGGTAGTTGTGCGCCGCGAACGTGGAGAGCGCGATCTCCTGGATCGTCATCCCCTGGTCGGTCCCCTTGACGCCGAACCTGCCACCGGCGAACTCGAGGTCGTCGACGTTCGCCTCCAGCAGGTGGGCCGCGATCGGCTTGGCCCGGTCGATGACCTTGTCGACCGCCCGGACCACCGCCTCACCGCCCACCACCAGCGACCGCGAGCCGTAGGTGTCCATGCCCCGGGCCGACACCTGGGTGTCGCCGTGCAGGATCTCGACGTCCTCGAACGGGACGCCCAGCCGGTCGGCGACGATCTGGCTGAACGCGGTCTCGTGACCCTGCCCGTGCGGGCTGACCCCGATCACCACCTCGACCTTGCCGGTCGGCAGCATCCGCACCGTCGCGTGGTCCCAGCCGCCCGCAGCGTAGTCGAGCGTCCCCAGCACCCGGCTGGGCGCCAGACCGCACATCTCGGTGAACGTCGAGACGCCGATCCCGAGCTGCACCCGGTCGCCCGCGTCGCGACGCCGCTTCTGCTCAGCGCGGAGCTCGTCGTAGCCGAAGAGCTCCTTGGCCTTGGCCGTCGCGGCCTCGTAGTTGCCGGAGTCGTAGGTCATCCCCGCCACCGTGGTGAACGGGAACTCGTCGTGCTTGATCCAGTTCTTCTCGCGGATCTCGAGCGGGTCGACGCCGACCTCGGTGGCCAGGTCGTCCATCAGCCGCTCCACGGCGAACGTCGCCTCCGGTCGACCCGCGCCACGGTAGGCGTCGGTGAAGGTGCGGTTGGTGAAGACGGTCTGACAGTCGAAGCGGTACGCCGGGAACTTGTAGATCGCGTTGAACATGAACGCACCGAGCAGCGGTACGCCGCCGCCGACCAGCGCGGCGTACGCCCCGAGGTCGGCGATCAGCTCGACCTTGAGGCCGGTGACCGTGCCGTCCTTCTCGGCGGCGAGCGTGATCTTCTGGTGCTGGGCGCGACCGTGGTGGGCGGCCTGCAGGCTCTCGCTGCGGGTCTCGGTGTACTTCACCGGCCTGCCGAGGCGGCGGGCGATCGCGAACGCGATCCACTCCTCGGGCGTCAGCGCCAGCTTGCCGCCGAAGCCGCCGCCGACGTCGGGAGCGATGACCCGGATCTTCGACTCCGGTACGCCGGTCGTCGCGGCCAGCGCGAACCTCACGATGTGCGGGATCTGCGTCGCCGACCACATCGTGATCTGCTCGCCGGTCGGGTCGACGACGACCGAGCGCGGCTCCATGAACGCCGGGATCAGCCGTTGCTGCTCGATCTCGCGCTCGATCACGATCCCGTCGGCGCGCGCCTTCTCGATCGCCTCGTCGACATCGGTGCCGGTGCCGGCCGCGGCGGAGTCGAACCGCCAGAAGGCGCTCTTGTTCGTGCCCAGGTCGGGATGGGCGAGCACCGTGTCCTCGGCGGCCTGCTGGATGTCGAGGATCGCCGGCAGCTCGTCGTACTCGACCTCGACGAGCTCGGCGGCATCGCGGGCCTCGGCCATCGTGCGCGCCACGACGACGGCGACGACATCGCCGGCGAAGGCGACGCGGTCCACGGCCATCGGCGGGTGGTCCGGTGCCTTCTGCTCGGGCGTGATCGGCCAGGCGGTGATCATCGTGCCCTGGGTCTCGGCGATGTCCTTGCCGGTCACCACGTCGACGACGTTCGTCGCGCTCTTCGCCGCGCTCGTCTCGATGCTGGTGATCGTGGCGTGGGCGAACGGGCTGCGGACGGTGGCCAGGTACAGCATGCCCGGGAGCGCGATGTTGTCGGTCCACCTGGTGCGACCGGTCAGCAGCCGCTGGTCCTCCTTGCGACGGCGGTCCCGGCCGATCTCGGCGGCGGGGGCGGTGCCGGGAGCGACGGTGGTGGTCACTGGACGCCCGCCCTCTCGTCCTCGCGCGCGCCCTGGTCGCCGGCGTGCTCCGCGGCGTACAGGACGCTCTTGACGATGTTGTGGTAGCCGGTGCAGCGGCACAGGTTGCCCTCGAGGCCGACGCGCACCTCCTGCTCGGTGGGATGCGGGTTCTCGTTGAGCAGGTCGACGGACTGCATGATCATCCCCGGCGTGCAGAAACCGCACTGCAGGCCGTGGCACTCGCGGAACGCCTCCTGCACGGGGTGGAGCTCGCCGTTCTGGGCGAGGCCCTCGATGGTCGTCACCTCGTGCCCGTCGGCCTGCACCGCGAGGACGTTGCAGCTCTTCACGCTGTGGCCGTCCAGATGGACGGTGCAGGCACCGCAGTTGCTCGTGTCGCAGCCGATCACGGTGCCGGTCTTGCCGAGCTTCTCGCGGAGGTACTGCACCAGCAGCAACCGCGGCTCCACGTCGTCGGTGACCTGGCTCCCGTCGACCGTGAGGCTGATCTGGACCATGAGGACCTGCCTTTCGCGCGCCCGTGCGCACAGGGACCTGTGTGCCCGTCACGCTAGGCAGCAGCGGTTGGCAGAAGGTTGCCCCTCAGACGTCGGCCGCGACCATCAGGAACATCGGGCGGTCGCGCTCCTCGGCCAGGTCGGGGTCCTCGGCCACCTGCTCCGTCGACGGCAGCGACTCCAGGACCCGGCGGATCGTGAAGCCCGCGTCGATCAGCGTGTTCAGGAGGGTGCCGAGGGTGCGGTGCTGCTTGCGGACACCGGGTGCGAGCCAGTCCCGCACCCGCTCGCCTTCCTCGGCGTACCGATCCAGAGGCCAGGTACGTCGCCCGTCGTGCTCGATCCACTGGGCGTCCGTCGGCGCGGTGTACACGGGGTGCTCGCACGTGAGCACGAAGGAGCCGCCGGGGCGCAGAGCCGCCCGCACCGTCCCGACGAAGCGGGGAAGGTCCGCCAGGTAGTGCAGCACCAGCGCGCTGTAGGCGAGGTCGTACGTCGCGACCGGCAAGGTCAGCGCGTCGAGATCGGCTCGGGTGTAGGTGACCACGTCGCTCGGTCCGGTCAGCTCCCGGGCCCGGTCCAGCATCTGCTCGGACAGGTCGAAGCCGTCCACGGACCGCGCACCCGTCCCGGCGGCCCATCGGGCGAACGCGCCGTACCCGCAGCCGAGGTCCACCACGTCGCGACCCCGCACGTCGGGAAGGAGTGCACGCACCGCGGGCCACTCCGGAGCACCGTCCAGCCCGTCCTCGGAGCGGGCCAGCCGTCGGTAGCCGGCCTGGAACTCGGGGTCGTCGTAGATGTTCTGAGCCACGTCTGTCGAGTATGCCGCCGACCGAGCGGGTCTACTGTGACCTGAAGGCCCGCTGGGGGCGGGCCCGGCGGAGGGGCAGCGGTGGACGTCTCCGGCTGGGATCTGGTCACGACCGGCAGGTCCGGGGCCGAGGTACGCCGCTCGCCGGACGGCGGCTCGTACGCCAAGACCGGCCGGGGCCCGCACCACGACGACCTCGTCGACGAGCGGGACCGGCTCGAGTGGCTCGCCACGACGGACCTGCCCGCGGCCGAGGTGCTGGACTGGGCCGACGACGGCGAGCGCGCGACGCTGGTGCTGCGCACCGTCCCGGGTGTCCCGATGAGTGAGCTGCCGGACTCGGCGACGGAGACCGCGGTGCGCCGCCTCGGCGAGGTCCTCGAGCGGCTCCACACCGTGCCGCGCGACTCCTGCCCGTTCAACCGCTGGCTCGCGGTGACCGTGCCGATCGCCCTGATGCGCGTCGAGGCCGGCCTCGTCGACGAGGACGACCTCGACGACGAGCGCGCCGGCCGGTCCGCGACGGACCTGCTCGCCGACCTGGTCGACCAGCGCCCGCGCGCCGAGGAGCTCGAGGTGAGCGACCTGGTCGTCTGCCACGGGGACGCGTGCCTGCCCAACTTCCTGGTCGACCCGGACTCCCTCGAGCTCACCGGGATGATCGACGTCCATCGGCTCGGCGTGGCCGACCGTCACGTCGACCTGGCCCTGGCCACCCGGTCGATGTCGGACGTCTCGCTCAACCCGACCTACGGCTCGGAGGCGGCCGAGGCCCTGCTCGCGGCGTACGGCCGGGAGGCGGACGCGTGGCGGCTCGACTTCTACCGCCTGCTCGACGAGTTCTTCTAGCGGGTCCTAGCGCGGTGCCCGGCAGGCGCCGCCGTAGAAGCCCGGCCCGGCCAGGTGCGGCCCGGTGAGCTGCGGCCGCGCGTGTCCACCGCTCGGGTAGGCGGTGTCGAACCACTGCGTGAAGAAGCGACCGAGCCGCTGCCGGCAGGCCCGGCTCCGGCTCGGCAGGAACCGTGCGAACTCCCTCTCGAGCCGGCGCTCGGTGATGCTGCCGCCGCCGTGGTCGCGCTGGATCCGGCGCAGCGCCCGCGTGAAGTTCCCGTGCCCGAGGATCTCCCGCAGCGCGAGGTACGCCGTGCCCGGGCGTGTGTACGTCGTGCTGCCGGAGAAGAGCCGGTACGGCGTCGGGTCGGACGGCGCGAACGCCCAGAGGTTGCCCGAGCCGTGGTAGTTCGCGTCGAACGCGCGCACCAGCGAGCGCTGGAAGGCACGGCGGCCCCGGGCCGTGTGCCGGCCGCCGGCGGCGTGCTGCGCCTGCTGGGCGTGGAAGAGGTACTCGCCGACGGTGGCCATCCCTTCCTTGAAGAAGGTCAGGTCGAAGTTGCCCTCCGAGACGTTGTCGCCCCACCACTGGTGCATGTTCTCGTGGTGGAAGGTGTCGAGGCCGATGCTGCCGCCGGCGAAGGTGATCATCGTCTGCATCTCCTCCTCGAAGCTCGCGGACGGTCGTCCGACGAGCACGCCGTCGGTGTGGAACGGGAAGGGTCCGTTGAACCGGCTCTGGAAGTCGGTGATGTCCTGCTGGCGGCCCATCACCTTCCGGTTCTGCCGCTTGCGCGCCGTGGACAGGGAGCCGGCCTGGGCCTCGTAGTAGCGCACGCCGTCGGAGCCGCGGCGGGAGTGCAGGACGAAGTGGCCGACGCTGCTCTCCACCAGGTAGCTGGCGACCGGTGCGCCCGACCGCCAGTGGAACGTCCGCGAGCCGTTCGGGAACAGGCTGTCCGGCGGGTTCGTCCGGACCGAGACCAGACGGCCGTTGGCGATCGCGGTCCGGCTGCGGTTGACGGTCTCGTGGAAGTCGTACGTCGGCTTGGCGCTGGGATGGTTGTTCAGCGGCATCCAGTCCTCGGTGCCGACCGGCTCGGTGGTCACGAACCCGCCGTCGCCCGGAGGATCGTCCGAGCGGAACCAGCCCTCCGTGCTGCCGTCACCGTCCAGGTGGACGCCGGGGCGGCCGGTGTAGGCGACCGACACCCGGAACACGTCGCCGGCGGGCAGCGGCTCGGCCGGGGTGATCACCAGCTTGTCGGCCGGGCAGGGCTCGCCGTTCTGCGCGTCGGCGCCGCCCCCGGTGAGCTGCGGGGAGCAGGCGGGCGGCAGCGGGTTGTCGTCCGGGCCCCCGACCGGGTCGTCCTGGGAGGCCTGGTGGGCCTGCGGGTCGGGGTCGTCCGGTCCGTTCGGGTCGCCCGGGTACGTCGGCTGCGCGAAGCGGTACGACGCGGGCTCGCCGTTCACGGTCACCGACTGCACGGTCAGGTCCGGGCCCGCGCTCGTGAGCACCGACGAGCGCTCGAAGTCGAGGCTGAAGTCGCTCAGGCACCGAGTGGCGCGGTCGGTGAGCACCACGTGGTTGCCGGCGAGGAACCGGTTCGAGGGCGCGTCGTACACGAGGTGGACCTCGGTGTGCAGGCTGGTGTAGCCGCCGTTGCCCATGTCGGGGTACACGTGGTCGCCGAGGTGGGACAGCGTGCGCGCCCCCGACGTGCACGCACTCGCGTCGCCCCGGCCGTGCCCACCCCCTTCGGCCGTCGCCGACCCGAGGGACGACAGCACGAGCGCGGTCGACGAAGCGACGAGAGCGAGGCGGCGCAGCATGATCAGTCGCCGGCGACGGCGAGGCGGCCCTTGAGCAGCGGCCTCGCCGGGTGGGGACGGTCGCCGAGGGCGGCCAGGCAGACCTCGAGCACCTCGATGTCGTACGGCGCGAGCTCGCTGTAGCGGATCACCGCCGAGGGGACGGGGTTGGCCAGGAGCGCCTCGCGGACCGCGACCGCGACGTACTCCCCCAGCTCGGCGAGCGCCGGCGACTCGGTGCCCGGCAGCAGGTCACCGCCGTAGCAGGCGATCGCGCCCGCGGCGTCGCCGCGCTGGAGCGCGTCGAGGACGTCGTCGACGTCGGTCGACACCGGCAGGGTGAGGCGGTAGGGCCGCGAGGCGAGCTGGCCGCCGAGGGCCGCCCGCAGGTGCGACACCTCGGCCTTGAGGGTCGACAGCGTGACGGCCTGGTCGCCGTAGACGAGTGCGTGCAGCCGGTCGAGGGAGAGCCCGTCGGGGTGCAGCGAGAGGATCGCCAGGATCTCGGTCTGCCGGCGGTTGAGCAGGAGCCGGGCGCCGTCGAGGGTGGCCTCGGCGGTGCCGAGCAGGTGGAGCTGGAGGCCGGTGGGCGCGTCCTCGGCCGGCGCTGTCGGGTGGGACGCCGAGAGCGGCATGGCCGTCTCGATCAGCCGGGCCAGCACGCGCGCGGTGGCGAGCCCGATCGGATGCGTGCGGTCCCACGTCGTCGACAGGTCGATGACCCCGAGCTGCGCGCCGGTCGCCGGGTCGTGGACGGGCGCGGCCCAGCACACCCAGTTGTGCACGATCGGGGCGTAGTGCTCGGCGCTGAACACCATGCTGGTCCGGCCGAGGCGGTTGGCCATGTCGAGGGCGTTGGTGCCGACCGACTCGTCGTCCCAGCGGGCGGCGGCGACGAAGTTCACGGTCTCGGCCTTGCGGCGCATGACCCGCCCGCCGTACGTCCAGAGGATGCGGGTCTGCCGGTCGGTCACCGCGAGCACGAGGTCGCCGTCCTCCGCCGTACGCCGCAGCTCGGCCTCGACGCTCGAGACCGCGCGCTGGAGCGGGGAGTCGTCCCAGAAGGCACGGGCCTCGGACTCGTCACCGAGCGGCGCCTCGGCGACGTCGGGTGAGACGCGGGGCTGCGAGCGCCGCCAGCTCTTCAGGATCTCGGGCCGGACCAGCCGGGCCACCCCGTCGCCGTGCTCGACGAAGGCCGTCCAGGCGCGCAACGCGCTCAGACGTCGGTCGAGCAGGTCGGGCGAGGTCATCGGCTGCCCCCACGGGTACGGGTGTCGCGGCTCACGGTAGCGCGGTCGTTGAACGTGGGATCACTCGTGGTGGATCCGGCCGTCGCGGTGGGCCAGCGGGGTGCCGGAGCCGCCCCACCGGCCGGCGATGACCTCGGCCGCGATCGAGATCGCGGTCTCCTCGGGCGTGCGGGCGCCGAGGTCGAGGCCGATCGGGCTCGAGAGCCGCTTCAGCTCGTCGTCGGTCAGGCCGGCCTCGCGGAGCCGGGCCTCGCGGTCGTCGTGGGTACGCCGCGAGCCCATGGCACCGACGTACGCCACCTCGGGGAGGCGGAGCGCCACCTCGAGGAGAGGGACGTCGAACTTGGGGTCGTGGGTCAGCACGGTGATCACGGTCCGCCCGTCGATGGTGCCGGAGTCGCGCTGCTTCTCGAGGTAGCGGTGCGGCCACTCGACGACGACCTCGTCGGCCTCGGGGAAGCGGCTGGCGGTCGCGAACACGGGCCGGGCGTCGCAGACCGTGACGTGGTAGCCGAGGAAGCTGCCGACCCGCGCGACAGCGGCGGCGAAGTCGATCGCCCCGAAGACCAGCATCCGTGGCTTCGGCGCGAACGCCCACACGAAGACGCGCATCCCCTCACCGCGGCGCTCACCGTCGGGACCGTAGGTGAGGGTGGTGTTGGCGCCGCTCGCGAGCAGGCCGATCGCGTCGTCGCGCACCGCGGCGTCGGCTCGCGGGGAGCCGATCGTGCCGACGACCTCGTCGGAGTCGGGGTGGACGACCACGCGGCGTCCGAGCCAGGCCGGGTCGGGGTGCTCGATGACGGTCGCCACCGCGACCGGCCGTCCGGATGCGAGGTCGGCGGCCAGGTCCTCCAGCTCGGGGAACGTCTCGCGCGAGACCTTCTCGACGTACACGTCGAGGATGCCGCCGCAGGTCAGACCGACGGCGAACGCGTCGTCGTCGGAGATGCCGTAGCGCTGGAGCACCGGATCGCCCGAGGCCACGACCTCCTGGCCGAGCTCGTAGACGGCGCCCTCGACGCAGCCGCCCGACACCGAGCCGACCGCCGTGCCGTCGGGGCCGACCAGCATGCTCGCGCCGGGCGGCCGCGGCGCGGAGCGGAACGTCGCCACCACGGTGCCGACGCCGACCTCCTCACCGGCGCGCCACCACTCGAGCAGCTCGGGAAGCACCTCACGCATCGGGCACCTCACGCATCGGCCAGCACCTCGACCAGGTCGGCGTACGTGGCCAGCGAGTGTCCGGCGACGAAGTCGTGGCAGTACGGCAGCACCGCCATCACCCCCGTCTGGACGGCCTCGTAGCCGTCCTTGCCGCGATGCGGGTTCACCCACACGACGCGATGTGCGATGCGCGACAGGCGCGCCATCTGGTCAGCCAGCACGGACGTGTCACCTCGCTCCCATCCGTCGCTGAACACAACGACGACGGCACCCCGCGCCATTCCGCGTTGTCCCCACCGGTCCAGGAAGAAGCGCAGCGTCTCGCCGAGCCGGGTGCCGCCGGACCAGTCCGGGACCGTCTCGCCGGCGGCGACCAGCGCGCGCTCCGGGTCGCGCAGGCGCATGGCTCGCGTGACGTGGGTGACGCGCGTGCCGATGGTGAACGTCTCGACGGTCGGGATGCCCTGCGTCAGTCGGTGGGCGAGGCGGAGCAGGACGTCGGCGTACGACGACATCGAGCCGCTGACGTCGACGAGCAGCACGATCCGGCGCGGCTTCCTCGTGCGCCGGCGCCAGGCGATCTCGGCCGGCTCGCCCATCCGCCGCAGGCTCGAGCGCAGCGTGCGCGACGCGTCGAGCCGGCCGCGGTGCCAGCGCTGGTGGCGCCCGGTACGGCGGAGCGGCGGGCGCGGGCGGAGGGTCGCGAACATCGCCGCCAGGCGCTGCTTCTCCGCGGCGTTCAGCGAGGCGACGTCGCGATGTCGCAGCACCTCGGTCGGGCTCGCCATCGCGCGGACCACCTCGTCGGCGAGCTCGGCGTCCTCGCCCTGGCCGTCGTCCGCCGGCAGCTGGCTCAGCGCCGGCTCGGGTCGCACGACCGGCCGCGGCCGAGGCAACCCGTGCCGCACGTTGAAGAACGCCTCGAAGACCTGGTCGAAGCGGGCGAGGTCGTCCGGCCCCGCACACAGGGTCGACCGGCCCGCGATCCTCACCCCTGCCGCCTCTGTCCCGAGCAGGGCCGCAGCCTCGAGGAAGGCATGGGCGCGGTCCTGGGTGACGGGGACTCCACCGGCCCGGAGGGCGCGGACGAACGCGAGCAGGATCTCGTCGCCGCCGCGGATCGTCGTGCTCATGGACGGCTCATGTCCGCAGCAGCTGGTCCAGCGCCTGCTTCACGCGGTCGGCGTCCTCGCGGTACTTCACCAGGGCGCCCAACGTGGTGGCCGCGATCTCGAGGTCGAGCTCGGCGGTCCCGAGGTGGTGCAGGGACCTCGCCCAGTCGATCGTCTCGGCGACCCCGGGCGGCTTGGTCAGGTCACGCTCGCGCAGCTGCTGCACGACCTCCACCACCTGGCGGGCGAGCGTCTCGGAGACCTCCGGAGCGCGCGAGCGGACGATCTGCAGCTCGCGCTCCAGGCCCGGGTGCTCGATCCAGTGGTAGAGGCAGCGGCGCTTGAGCGCGTCGTGCAGCTCACGCGTCCGGTTGGAGGTGAGGACCACGATCGGCGGGGTCGCGGCCTTCACGGTGCCGAGCTCCGGGATGCTGACCTGCCAGGTCGACAGCACCTCGAGCAGGAACGCCTCGAACTCGTCGTCCGCTCGGTCGACCTCGTCGACGAGGAGCAGGGCCGGGCTCTGCTGGAGCGCCGCCAGGACCGGCCGGGCGAGCAGGAACCGCTCGTCGTACAGGCTCTTCTCGGCCTCCTCGACGTCGGCTCCCCCACCCGCGGCCTCGAGCGCGCGGAGGTGCAGGATCTGCCGCGGGAAGTCCCAGTCGTACAACGCCTGCGTGGCGTCGATGCCCTCGTAGCACTGCAGCCGGACCAGCGGGAGCTCGAGGCTCGCGGCGAGCGCCTCGGCGAGGGCGGTCTTGCCGGTGCCCGGCTCCCCCTCGAGGAGCAGCGGCCGCTGCATCGACAGGGCGAGGTAGGTGACCGTGGCGAGCTCGTCGTCAGCCAGGTAGCCGGTCGAGTCGAGCAGCCGGGTCACGTCGCCGGCGGAGGTCACCTCCCGGGGATCTGGCATGCCTCCAGGCTACTTCCCGCTCCGTTGGCGCCTGGTTGGATCGGGTCATGGACGACCCGGGGACGGTCCGCCGCTGGCAGGAGATCTGGGACGAACCGGTCAGCGGGTGGGACTTCTCGCGGTTCGGCGACCGGGTGACCGGCGACGCCCCACCCTGGTCGTACGTCGACCTCGCCCGCGAGGCGCTGCGTGGGGCCCGCTCCGTGCTCGACGTCGGGACGGGCGGCGGTGAGGTGCTGCTGTCCCTGGCCGACGACCTGCCGGAGGACACGGTGGCGACGGAGGGCTGGGAGACGAACCTTCCGGTGGCACGCGAGGCGCTGGCCCCGCGCGGCATCGAGGTGGTGGCGTACGACGCGGAGACGTCGACGCGCATGCCGTTCGCCGACGGCCGCTTCGACCTCGTGCTCGACCGGCACGAGGCGTACGACGCAGCGGAGGTCGCTCGCATCCTGGGTCCGGGCGGCGGGTTCCTCACCCAGCAGGTCGACGGACGTGACCTCGAGGACCTGAACGACCTGCTCGGCGGGAGCCCCACGGCGTACCCGCACGTCACCCTGGACCGGTTCCGCACCGATGCGGAGGCCGTCGGTCTGGTGGTCGACCTGGCCGAGGACTGGACCGGTGAGCTCCGGATCGCCGACGTCGACACCCTCGTCCGCTATCTCGCGATGACGCCGTGGACGGTCGAGGGCTTCACCGTCGAGTCCGGCGCCGAGACCTTGCTCCGCCTCCATCGCGACGGGATGCCACCGGCGTTCACCCAGCGTCGCTTCGCACTGCGCGCGCACAAGGCGGGATAATCAGGGCCGGGAGTCGACGTCGCGGCCGGTGGCGAGGTCGCCGCACTCGACGAGGGTCACGTCGTGCGTCGCGAGGTAGGCGCGGGCGCCCTGGTCGCCGACCGCCGACTCGATGACACCGGGCCAGTGGTCGCGGCCGAGGAGCACGGGATGTCCCGGCGTGCCGTCGTACGTCGCGCGCGCCAGCGTCGTCGGTCCGGAGCCGACGGCGAGGACCCGCGCGACCACCTCCGGCACCAGGTCGGGCAGGTCGACCAGCGACAGCAGCGCGCCGTCGTCCCCGGAGCCCGCGAGCGATCGCAGCCCGGCCCGGAGCGAGGCGCCCATCCCCTCGGCCCAGTCGTCGGCGACCGCCACGTCCACGTCGAGGTCGTCGACCAGGCGGCGGGCCTGGTCCGCCTGTGCACCGAGGACCACGGTCACGTGCGCGCATCCGCCGTCGCGCAGCACCTCGATGCCCCGCGCCAGCCACGAGCCGTGCTCGTCGGTGACCAACGCCTTCGGCATCCCCATCCGACTCCCGGCTCCCGCGGCGAGCAGCAGTCCCTCCACGTGCGCCAGCCTGTCAGACGGCCCCGGAGGGTCAGCCGACGGCGATCAGCCCGATCCCGGCGAGCACCACGAGGGCGCCGACCAGGCGCCGGGCCGGGCGCGGCTCGCGGAGCACCAGCCAGCCGAACACCGCTCCGATGACGATGCTCGTCTCGCGGGCGGGCGCCACCAGGGACACCGGCGCGAGCTGGAGCGCGCGCAGCACCAGGATGTACGCCAGCGGCGAGAGCAGGCCGACCACGAGCGCCGGCCGTCGCGTCTTCTGCCACACCTCGCGGATCGACTCGGGCCGTCGCGTCACGAGCAGGGCCGTCAGCCAGGGCAGCTGGAGCACGGTCCCGAGCACGAAGTACGGCACGGGTGGGACGCCGAGATGGTTGACGGAGAAGTTGTCCCAGAGCGTGTACGACGCGATCGTCGCGCCGGTCAGGAACCCCCAGCCCACTCCCGAGCGGACACCCTCGTGGCCGGGACGGAGCGCGATCAGCACCACGCCGACGACGACGGCCAGCACGCCGGCGGCGGCCACGGCTCCGGGTCGCTGACCCAGCACCGTGACGGCGACGACGAAGGTGAGCAGCGGTCCCGACCCCCGGGCCAGCGGGTAGACCAGGTTGAGGTCGCCCTCGGCGTACCCGCGCTGCAGCACGAGCTGGTAGGCGACGTGCAGGACGCCGGTCACGGCAGCGCCGAGGAGCCAGTCCCAGCCCGGGTGCTCCCCCGTCACGACCACCCAGACGACGGCGACCGGGACCCAGCAGACCACCGTGGTCACGATGTAGAGCCAGATGAAGGTGACGCGGTCGTCGGTGACGCCCTTGATCGCGAGGTTCCAGGTCGCGTGCAGGACGGCGGCGACGAGGACCAGCGTCAGCGCGGTGCCGCTCAACGGTCGATCACGAGGCCGCGTGCCCGCGGGCCATCCGGATCTCCATCGCCCCGGTGTCGGGCTCGGGCTTGCGACCACCCTCGTCGACGAAGCCGTGGCGTCGGTAGAACGCGATCGCGCGGTCGTTGCCCTCGAGCACCCAGAGGTACGCCGGCCGGTCACCGACCGCCAGGGCCATCAGCTCGTCCGCCAGCCCGGATCCGTGGGTCCGCCGCAGGAGGTTGATCGCGTAGAGCTCCCAGGGCACGGGCGCGTCGTCGTCCCGTGGCGGCCCGGCGGTGACCATGCCGACGATGCCGTCCTCGTCCCGGGCGATCCACCAGGGGAGGTCCGGGTCGGTCCCGAACCTCTCTCGCCACCGGGTCGGCCCGAACGTCGGGTCGAGGCCGGCCAGGTAGTCGTCGGGGAGCAGGCCGGCGTACGCCTCGCGCCAGACCTCGATGTGGACGCGTCCCATCTCGTCGAGGTCGTCGCGGGTCGGTCGGGCGATCGTCCAGGCCACGGACTCACGCTCTCACAGGCGGTCAGCGGCAGTAGCCGAGCATCTGGTCGAGCGCCGCCTTCTCCGAGGGGTCGACGGCCAGCCGGTAGCGCGTCTTGACCGCGATCCAGCGCCGCGCGTACGAGCACTGGTAGCCCTTCCGCGGCCGCCAGGACGCCGGGTCGCCGTCGCCCTTGCTCATGTTGGTCGGGCCGTCGACGGCCAGCAGCTCGCCGAGGTCGTTCGCGAACGTCTCGCGCCGCGTCCGGCCCCACGACCGCGCGCCGGAGACCCACGCCTCGGCGAGGGGCACGACGTGGTCGATCTGGATCGCCTCGGCCTGGCGGAGGTCCTTGAGGTCGGTGAAGGTCAGCGTGCGACCGGTGTACGGGTCGTGCCAGGTGCCGGCCAGCACGTCGTGGTCGCAGCTCCCCTGCTCCGCCACCGTGGTCGAGCCGCGGACCGCGTCGCGCAGCAGCACGTCGTCGCGCTGGTTGCAGCCGTCGTGGTCGGTGTCGACCCAGTCGCTGCCGAAGGCGTCGCGGACGTAGCCCTCGGTCCCCCGGGGTCGCGGGCGTACGGCGAGCCGGTCCAGCTGTGCGCGAGCCTTGGCGGCGTCCGCCGGCACTGGCAGCGCAGAGTTCTGGGTGTGCTGAGCAGCGGCACGACTGTGATGCCGACGCGGGTGCGGCCCGGCGTTCGGCGTACCGCTCGCGGCACACCCCGCGAGCAGCACGACACCCGCGAGGGCGACGAGGACGACCCGCCACCTCCGCGTGATCTCGTCCCGGTCGCGCGTCATGGCGCTTGAGAACGTACGACGCTCGAGGGTCCGGCGGGTCAGGAACCGGCAGGTGTCGGCCAACTCGTGTCCCTCCACGACGCACGAAGGCCCCCGCCGCACGGCGGGGGCCTTCGTGTCGTGATGCTCTGGGGCAACGGACTGGGTTTCGAGACGCGTCCCTGGTCCGCGACTTCGTCGCGTGCCAGCCGACGCTCCTCGACCTGATCACCCCACGGTCGCGCTGGCGCGCGACCTGGGCGATCAGAAGTCCATGCCACCCATGTCGCCACCCGGGGCAGCGGCGGCGGCCTTCTCCGGCTTGTCCGCGACGACCGCCTCGGTCGTCAGGAACAGCGCGGCGATGGACGCGGCGTTCTGCAGGGCGGAGCGGACGACCTTGGTCGGGTCGGGGACGCCGGCCTTCAGCATGTCGCCGTACTCACCGGTGGCCGCGTTGAGGCCGTGGCCCTCGGGCAGGCCCGCGACCTTCTCGGCCACGACGCCGCCCTCGAGACCGGCGTTCAGCGCGATCTGGCGGACCGGAGCGGCCAGGGCGACCTTCACGATGTTGGCGCCGGTGGCCTCGTCCTGGGGCAGGTCGAGCTTGTCGAACGCCTTGGCGCCGGCCTGGATGAGGGCCACGCCACCACCGGCGACGATGCCCTCCTCGACCGAGGCCTTGGCCGCGCGAACGGCGTCCTCGATGCGGTGCTTGCGCTCCTTGAGCTCGACCTCGGTGGCCGCGCCGACCTTGATCACCGCGACACCGCCGGCCAGCTTGGCCAGGCGCTCCTGCAGCTTCTCGCGGTCGTAGTCGGAGTCGCTCTTCTCGATCTCGGCGCGGATCTGGTTGACCCGGCCCTCGATCTGGGCGGAGTCGCCGCCACCCTCGACGATCGTGGTCTCGTCCTTGGTGATCACGACCTTGCGGGCGGTACCGAGCAGCTCGAGCCCGGTGTTCTCCAGCTTCAGGCCGACCTCCTCGGAGATCACCTGGCCGCCGGTCAGGATCGCGATGTCCTGCAGCATGGCCTTGCGACGGTCGCCGAAGCCGGGGGCCTTGACGGCGACCGACTTGAAGGTGCCGCGGATCTTGTTCACGACCAGGGTCGACAGCGCCTCGCCGTCCACGTCCTCGGCGATGATCAGCAGCGGCTTGCCGCCCTGCATGACCTTCTCGAGCACGGGCAGGAGGTCCTTGACCGAGGAGACCTTCTGGTTGGCGACGAGGATGTAGGGCTCGTCGAGGACGGCCTCCATGCGCTCCATGTCGGTCGCGAAGTACGCCGAGATGTAGCCCTTGTCGAACCGCATGCCCTCGGTCAGCTCGAGGTCGATGCCGAAGGTGTTCGACTCCTCGACGGTGATGACGCCTTCCTTGCCGACCTTGTCCATCGCCTCGGCGATGATGTCGCCGACGCTCTGGTCGCCACCGGCGGAGATGGCCGCCACCGAGGCGATCTGCTCCTTGGTCTCGACGTCCTTCGACATCCCGGTCAGCTGCTCCGAGACGGCCTCGACGGCCTTCTCGATGCCCCGCTTGATGGCCATCGGGTTGGCCCCGGCGGCCACGTTGCGCAGGCCCTCGCGGACCATGGCCTGGGCCAGCACGGTCGCGGTCGTCGTACCGTCACCGGCGACGTCGTCGGTCTTCTTCGCGACCTCCTTGACGAGCTCGGCCCCGATCTTCTCGTAGGGGTCCTCGAGCTCGATCTCCTTGGCGATGCTCACACCATCGTTGGTGATGGTGGGCGCGCCCCACTTCTTCTCGAGGACGACGTTGCGGCCCTTGGGGCCCAGCGTGACCTTGACCGCGTCGGCGAGTTGGTTCATCCCTCGCTCGAGACCGCGGCGGGCCTCCTCGTTGAAAGCAATCAGCTTCGGCATGTCTGTCAGCGATTCCTTCTCAGACTTGGTGGCCGGATCGCTGCCCGCGACGGACGACCAGGCTGCCCGGCGGACCCTTCCCACCGGCGCTACTGGCCTCAACTCACCGGACCAGGTGGTTGTCACTCTCGACACGAGAGTGCCAGCCCCATGTTTAGCACTCGCACCCCACGAGTGCAAACGGCTCCGACCGGCGGGACCGCGCCTCCGAGCCGCTACCTTCTGCCCATGAAAGACCCGCGCCGGCCGGTCCGGCTCCCGGAGAAGGCGAGCACGGACCGGGCCGACCTCGATGCCCTGCTCGACACCGCCCGCGTGGGCCACTTCGCGGTGGTCGGTGAGGACGGCACGCCGGCGGTGATCCCGACGATGGTGGTGCGCGACGGAGACCGGGTCCTGGCGCACGGGTCGACGGGCTCCCGCTGGATGCGCCGGCTCGCGGGCGGGGCGCCCACGGCGCTCGGGGTCACGGCCTACGACGGGGTCGTGGTCGCGCGGAGCGCGTTCGAGTCGTCGATCCGCTACCGCTCGGCCGTGGTCTTCGGACGCTGCACCCCGGTGACCGAGGACAAGGAGCGGTACCTCGACCTGGTCACGGAGGCGCTGATCCCCGGGCGGAGCGCGGAGGTCAGGCGGCCCACGAAGGCCGAGCTGGCGGCGACGCTCGTCCTCGCCCTGCCGCTCGACGACTGGTCGCTGAAGGTCTCGGCCGGCTGGCCGGAGGACGAGGACGACGACGTCGCCGGCCCGGCCTGGGCCGGCGTCGTCCCCGTCCATGAGCAGTACGGCGCGCCGCTGGCCGCCCCGGACCTCCGCGACGGCATCGAGGTTCCGCCGTCGGTGCGCTCGCTGGGCCGGTGACTCCGGGAGTCAGCTCGACAGCAGCTCCGGGCGGAGCTGGCTCAGGCTGAGGACGGCCCCGCCGGGGTCCGCCACCACCGCCTGCGTGAACGCCGGAGGCGCGTCGTACGGCCCGGCGAGCACGGACCCGCCGAGGCGCCGCACGACGTCGACCCCTCGCTCGACGTCGTCGATCCAGAAGTCGACGCCCCAGGCGGGGTCGGCGTCCGGCTGCGCGGGCATCATCACCGCCACCACGTCGCGCGGGACGGGCTGGGAGTCCTCGCCACCGAAGTAGCCCGGCAGCCGGAACATCGTGGCCGGCCCGAAGGCCTCCGTCTCCCAGCCGAACACCTCCCCGTAGAAGCGCGCGGCGTCCTCGGTGTCGCCGGTCTGCAGGGCGCCCATCGACCAGGCACCGGGCTCGTTGACGAGCTGGGCACCCTCGCGGTCGCCGGCCTCCCACGCGCAGAAGGTCGCGCCCTGCGGGTCCTGGAACACCCCGAGTCGCCCGACCGGCGTGAAGTCCACGTCCTCCTGGAGGACGGTGCCGCCGGCGTCGCGCACCCTCGCGACGGTCGCCGGGAGGTCGTCGACGCGGATCTCCATCACCCACGACGGAGGCGAGTCCGGGGTCGGCATCGTGCCGATCCCGGCCACGTCGCGGCCGCGGAGACGGCCGAGTGCGTACGGCGCCACGTCCTCGGGACCGGTCTCCATGTCCCAGCCGAACAGCTCCGCGTAGAAGGCCGTCGCGGCCGGGACGTCGTGCTGCAGGTTCGTCACCCAGCAGGGGACTCCGGCGGGGTACGTGTCTCGCTCGCTCATCTGCTCCTCCTCGGTCTGTGCCTTTCCAGCACCGTAGACGGATTAGTTGGAAAATCCAAGTCTCTAGTTGGAAATTCCGTCTTGCCTTGCTACGCTGGCCCCATGGCCGGGAAGCGCACGTACGGCGACCCCTGCGGCATCGCCCGCGCCCTGGACGTGGTCGGCGAGCGCTGGGCGCTGCTCGTCGTCCGCGAGCTCGTGCTGGGCCCGAAGCGCTTCACCGATCTGCGCACCCACCTGCCCGGCATCGCGACGGACGTGCTCTCCCAGCGGCTGCGTCAGCTCGAGCAGGCCGGCGTCCTGCGGGCCACGACGCTCCCGGCCCCGGCATCCGGGCAGGCGTACGAGCTCACGGCCCGCGGCCACGAGCTGGAGCCCGTGCTGCACGCGTTGGGTCGCTGGGGCAGCAGCGAGGGCTTCCAGGCCGTGCGTCACGAGATGACCGTGGATGCGTTCGCGGTGGCCCTGTCGACGGTCTTCGACGCACTGGCGGCCGACGGCACGGACGCGACGGTGCTCCTCGACCTCGACGGCGACCGGCTCGTGGCGCACGTCCACGACGGTGTCCTCGAGATCTCGCGCGGCCGGGCGGACCAGCCCGACGCGCGCATCGAGGCCTCGGTCGCAGCCCTCCGGGAGGTGCTGTGGCGCGGTCGTCCCCTCGCGGAGGCCGAGGACGACGGCAGCGTGACGGTGCACGGGCTGCGCACCGTGGTACGCAGGTTCCTGAAGCTCTTCCCACCACCGGTCCCGGTCCGAACGTCGAACTGACCGGACCGCGGTCGTCACCGCTACGACAGCACCGACCGAGAGGACCCCTCATGACCGACTACGTGATCCTGTTCCCCGCCGACGACGAGGCCGCGTGGGACGCCGGCACCGAGGCCGACCACCAGGCCGTCTACGACACCGACATGGAGTTCGGCCGCCTGCTCGAGCAGCGAGGCGGCGCCATCACCGGTGGCCGAGAGCTCGCCGGCTCCCGGCACGCCCGCGTCATCCGACGCGGCCCGAACGGCACCGCCCTCGTCACCGAGGGTCCGTACGCCGAGTCGTCCGAGCAGCTGAGCGGGTTCTACCTGGTCACCTGCGACGAGTACGACGCGCTGGTCGAGGCCGCGCAGGTCCTCACCCGGGCACACCCCGTGGTGGAGATCCGCCAGGTCGAGGAGTCCTGACCGAGGACCGTAGGGTCGGCGCATGCGCACCGCACTCCTCGCCGACCTCGCCGAGCGCACGGCCGGCCTTCACGACGACGGGCTCTTCAAGGCCGAACGGGTGATCGCGTCCCCCCAGACCGCGCACATCACGCTGGCCGACGGCACCGAGGTGCTCAACCTCTGCGCGAACAACTACCTCGGGCTCGCGGACCATCCGCGGCTGCTGGAGGCGGCGCACGAGGCACTGGACACGTACGGGTACGGCATGGCGTCGGTCCGCTTCATCTGCGGAACGCAGACGGTGCACACCGCCCTGGAGTCCGCGATCAGCGACTTCCTCGGCACCGAGGAGACGATCCTCTACTCGTCGTGCTTCGACGCCAACGGCGGTCTGTTCGAGACGCTGCTGGACGAGCAGGACTGCGTGATCTCCGACGCGCTCAACCACGCCTCGATCATCGACGGCATCCGGCTGTGCAAGGCCCGGCGCCTGCGTTACGACAACAACGACATGGCGCAGCTCGAGCAGTGCCTGCGCGACGCCGCCGACGCGCGCTACCGGCTGATCGCCACCGACGGCGTGTTCTCGATGGACGGGGTCATCGCCGACCTCGGGTCGATCTGCGACCTCGCCGAGCGGTACGACGCGATGGTCATGGTCGACGACTCGCACGCGGTCGGGATCGTCGGCGCCGGCGGCCGTGGCACGCCCGAGCACTGCGGCGTGGCGGACCGCGTGGACATCGTCACCGGCACGCTGGGCAAGGCGCTTGGTGGTGCCAGCGGTGGTTACACGAGCGGCCGCGGCGAGATCGTCGACTGGCTGCGGCAGCGCTCCCGGCCCTACCTGTTCAGCAACTCCCTGGCACCGACCATCGCGGCGACCACGTTGGGCGTGCTCGAGATGCTCCAGTCGGGTGACGAGCTGCAACGGCAGCTCCAGCGCAACGCGGAGCGGTTCCGGGCCGGCATGGAGGCCGCCGGGTTCACCCTGGCCGGCGCCGGGCACGCGATCATCCCGGTGATGATCGGCGACGCGAAGGTCGCCGGTGACATGGCGGAGCGTCTGCTCGCCAAGGGCATCTACGTGATCGCCTTCAGCTTCCCGGTCGTCCCCCAGGGCAAGGCCCGGATCCGGACGCAGATGTCCGCGGCCCACAGCGACGAGGACATCGACCGGGCGGTCGCGGCGTTCACCGAGGTCGCCACCGAGATGGGTGGCCTCCTGACGTGAGAGCGCTGGTCAAGGCCGAGGCCGCGCCCGGCCTGTGGATGCAGGACGTCCCGCTCCCCGAGCCCGGTGACGGCGACGTCCTGATCCGCGTGCACAAGACGTCGATCTGCGGCACCGACCTGCACATCCGCAACTGGGACGCGTGGGCACAGGCGACGGTCCCCGTCCCGATGGTGGTGGGACACGAGTTCACCGGAGAGATCACCGCCGTGGGCACCGGCGTCCAGGGTCTGGAGGTCGGCCAGCGCGTGGCCGGCGAGGGCCACGTCACGTGTGGCCACTGCCGCAACTGCAAGGGCGGGCGCCGGGAGTTCTGCCACAACCACACCGGGGTCGGCGTCACCCGGCCCGGCGCGTTCGCCGACTACGTCGTCATCCCGGCCCAGAACGTGTTCGTGGTCCCCGACCACATCTCCGCGGACGTCGCCGCGGTGCTCGACCCGCTGGGCAACGCCACCCACACCGCGCTGCGGTTCGACGTGGTGGGTGAGGACGTGCTGATCACCGGCGCCGGCCCGATCGGCGTGATGGCAGCCGCGATCGTCCGGCACATCGGCGCCCGGCACGTGGTGGTCACCGACGTCAACCCGTACCGGTTGGCCATGGCCGCGGACCACGGGGCGACCCGGGTCGTCGACGTACGCACCGAGGAGCTCGAGGCGGTGATGGCCGACCTGGGCATGACCGAGGGCTTCGACATCGGCCTGGAGATGAGCGGCGCGGAGGCCGCGTTCAACCAGATGCTCGAGTCGATGAACCACGGCGGACGGGTCGCGGTCCTCGGCATCCCGTCCGGCCCGATGACGCTGGACGTGAACGCGCTGATCTTCAAGGGCATCGAGATCCAGGGCATCTACGGCCGCCGCATCTTCGAGACCTGGTACAAGATGGCCGCGATGCTGCAGAGCGGGCTCGACGTCAGCGGCATCGTCACTCACCGGCTGCCGGCCGACCGGTACGCCGAGGCGTTCGACCTCGTGAGCCGCGGCGAGTGCGGGAAGATCGTGCTCGACTGGCTGTGAGAGCGGGCGTGTCGATTCCGCCGCCTCTCGCGCGTCATCGAGATGCAGGGAACACTCGTTCCCACGACCCGAGAGGACAGCCATGACCAGCTACGTCGTACTCCTGCCCGGTGACGAGGCCGCGTGGGAGGCAACGCCGCAGGAGCAGAAGCAGGAGATGTACGCGGTCCACGCCGAGTTCGCCAAGCGGCTCGCGGAGCGGGGACACAAGGTGACCGGCGGGGCGGAGCTCGCTCCCAGCGGCGAGTCCCGCGTCCTGCGCACCACCGCGGACGGCGAGCACAGCGTCACCCAGGGCCCGTACGCCGAGACGGCCGAGCAGCTCACCGGCTTCTACGTCGTCGAGACCTCGGACGTCGACGACCTGATCGAGGTGTGCAAGGTGCTCGGCAAGGGCGAGCGGGCGATCGAGATCCGGGAGTGCCGGGGCGGCGGCCCGTCGTGAAGCTCGTCGTGCTGATGGCCGAGGACGACCCCGAGGCCTGGGACCGCGCGACGCAGGAGTACCGCGACGAGGTCTTCGACCGCCACCGGCGGTTCGACAAGGCCGTCCGCGAACGCGGGGAGATGGTCGCCGGCGAGGCGCTGGCCCTCCCGAAGGAGGCCGTGACGTTGCGTCCCGGCACAGGGCAGGACCGCATGGTCACCCAGGGGCCGTACGCCGAGACCGCGGAGCAGCTCGGTGGGTTCTACCTGATCGACGTGGACTCGATGGACACCGCGCTCGACCTGGTACGGATCCTCCCGGACGGCTACGCGATCGAGGTCAGGCCGGCCATCCACATCGAGGGATATGACGGCTGACCACAGCCTCGAGACCGCACTCGGGTCTGCGTGGCGCGACCAGTGGGGCCGGCTGACGGCCCTGCTGGTCGCGCAGTTCCGCCGCCTCGACCTGGCCGAGGACGGGTTGGCCGACGCGTTCGAGGCTGCCGCCCGCACCTGGCCGCGCGACGGCGTACCGACGAACCCACCGGCCTGGCTGCTCACCAGCGCGCGGCGCCGCATCCTCGACCGGCTGCGGGCCGAGGCGGTCGCGGCGAGGCGGTTGCCGGTGCTGGCCGTGGAGGCCGAGCTCCAGGAGGAGGCACAGCGGGTCATGGCCGATGCCGGCGAGCCCGTCCGCGACGAGCGGCTGCGCCTGGTGATGCTCTGCGCGCACCCCGCGCTGTCGCGGGAGAACGCCGCGGCGCTGACCCTGCGGATGGTGATGGGGGTGTCGACGGCCGACATCGCGCGGCTCTTCCTGATGTCGACGCGCGACGATGGCCGCGCGGCTGACGCGGTCTCGCAAGAGTCTCGCGGGCGAGCGGTTCGAGGTGCCGATCGGTCCGGACCTCAAGGTCCGCGTCGGGCGTGCGGCCGACGTCGCCTACCTCGCGTTCACCGCCGGCTACACACCGCCGTCGGGCGGCGAGCTGGTGCGCACCGACCTGGCGGCCGAGGCGATCCGGCTGGCGCGGCTCCTCCGCGAGCTGCTCCCCGGGCGTGCGGACCTCGACGGCCTCCTCGGGCTGATGCTGCTCCAGCACTCGCGGCGCGACGCCCGCCTCCGCGAGGGTCGCCTCGTCCTCCTCCCCGACCAGGAGCGCTCGCGCTGGCACGCCGACGAGATCACCGAGGCGCTCGAGGTGCTGACGCCGCACGTCACCGCGCCCGGCACGCCGTACCTCCTCCAGGCGCTGATCGCCGCCGAGCACGCCATCGCGCCCCATCCCGACGCGACGGACTGGCCGCGCATCGTCGAGCGGTACGACGAGCTGCTGGCGCTCGAGGACACGCCCGTCGTCCGCCTCAACCGGGCGGTGGCGGTCAGCGAGGCGGACGGACCGCTGGCCGGCCTCCGCGCCCTCGACGGGCTCGAGCTCCCGGGACACCGCCTGCCCGGCGTACGCGGGGAGCTGCTCTCGCGGGTCGGCCGCACCGACGAGGCCCGCGCCGAGCTCGCCCGCGCCGTCGACCTGTGCGACAACGACCCCGAGCGCGCCCACCTCGCCGCCCGGTTGGCGGCGCTGTCGGAGGGGTAGTCCCTGACAATTGGCACGCGACACGCCGGAGAAATGGTGCCGAACGTCAGGGACTACCCGGCCCACGATGGGTGCCTCGCTCCACCGGCTGGGCCGGGGACGAGCGCGCCGGCCCACCGGGTGAACTCCTCCCGGTCGTCGTGACCGCGCTCGACCACGTCGATCCGCCAGTCCGCCTTCCACGTCGCTGACACGCTCTCAGAACGTCGTACGGCCGGGAAAGGTCGGAGGTCAGGTGTCAGGGCCTGGTCCTAGGGTGACGCCGTGGCGACCTCTCCGTCTCGGACCCTGGCGGCGCTGCGGGCACGTCCGGCGACCCGCTTCTTCCTCACGATCACCCGAGAGGTCCCCGGGTTCGCCGTCGCATGGTGGGTCCTGCTCGTGGTCCGCGCCCTGGTCCCGGCGGGGCTGGCGATCACCACCGGCCTGCTCGTCGGTCGCGTCCAGTCCGGCGGCTCCCTCGCCGGTCCGCTGACCGCGTTCGGGGTCGTCTTCGTGCTCTCCCAGGTCGGACCGCCCGCGCACCAGGTCGTCGGCGCACTGCTCGGCTACCGCGTCAGCAACGTCCTCAACGACCGGCTGATGGCGGCGACCCTCGGGCCCGACGGCGTCGGGCACCTCGAGCGCGGCGACCTCACCAACGACCTGGTCACCGCCCGCGACTTCGACCTCGGCTGGACCGGCCCACCGATGTTCATGAACATGGACTTCATCGCCCAGGGGCTGGTCATGCTCCTCGGCGGCATCGCCTCGGCGCTGGTGCTGTTCGGCTTCACCTGGTGGGCGCCGCTGCTCCTCCTCGGCGCCTGGGGCTCGACCCACTGGCTGCTCCGCGAGAGCGGCGTCTGGCGCGACCGCAACACCGACGAGGTGAAGACCGCGCGCCGGCACACCGACTACGCCTACGACCTCGCCACGCAGCCCGTCGCGGCCAAGGAGGTCCGGCTCTTCGGCCTGGCACCCTGGCTGCTCGAGCGGTTCACCCGCCATCGGCTGCACCTCCACGACCTCCAGTACGAAGCCACCCGGCTCCGCGAGAGGTCCCTCGCCGGCGCCCTGGTGATCGTCCTGGTCGCGAACGCGGTCCTCTTCGTGGTCCTCGCCCGCCGCGGGTACGCCGGTCACCTCGACCTCCGGTCCGTCGTCACGTACGCCGGTGCGGCGTTCGGCGCGAGCGCCATCGCCTTCGGCGGGCTGAGCTGGGCGCTCGACGGGGCGGCCGCCCCGGTCGTGTCCATCGAGCGGCTCGAGACCGAGATGGCCACGGCCGGCGCCCTCGCGCGCTCCGGTGCTGCGCTGGTGCCTCCGGGCGTGACTGCACCCGAGATCCGGTTCCGCGACGTCACGTTCACCTATCCCACCGGGAGCCGGCCGGTGCTCGAGCACTTCGACCTGACGATCCCGGCGGGGGCGTCGCTGGCGATCGTGGGCCAGAACGGCGCCGGCAAGACGACCATCGCCAAGCTGCTCTGCCGGCTCTACGACCCCGACTCCGGCGCCATCGAGATCGACGGCGTCGACCTGCGCGACCTCGACCTCGACGCGTGGCGCCGGAGCCTCGCCGCGGTGTTCCAGGACTTCGTCCGCTACGAGCTCCCGCTGCGCGACAACGTCGCGCCCCTGGGTGCCCCCGACGACGTCGTCGTGCGGGCGCTCGAGGAGGCCGGGGCGCTCGGCCTGGCCGAGCTCGACGCCCCCATGGCCAAGGGCTACGCCGGCGGGGTCGACCTGTCCGGCGGCCAGTGGCAGCGCGTTGCGCTGGCCCGGGCGATCGCCAAGGTCGGCACCGGCGCGAACGCCGTCCTCCTGGACGAGCCGACCGCGATGCTCGACGTCCGCGGCGAGTCCGAGATCTTCCGCCGCGTGCTCGGCGCCACCGCCGACGCGACCACGATCCTGGTCTCCCACCGCTTCTCCACGGTCCGTCAGGCGGAGCTGATCTGCGTCGTCGAGCACGGCCGTGCCCTCGAGCTGGGCAGTCACGAGGAGCTGATCGCGCTGCGCGGGCGCTACCACACGATGTACGACCTCCAGGCCAGCCGCTTCCACGACGAGCGCGAGCTCGACGAGCACGGTGAGGAGGTCGTCCATGACGTTCTTTGAGGACGAGCGCCTGCCGGTGGAGCGGGAGGACACCGCCGGCCCGATGCCGCCCGCCGTCCCCTCGATGGTCCGGGTGGTCAAGCACGGGTACCACGCCGAGCCGCGGCTGCTCTGGGCCTCCCTGGCGATGACGACGCTCGAGGCGCTGCCCGACGTCCTGGTCGGCATCTGGCTGGCGCTGGTCACCGACGGTCTCGTCCACCACCACGAGACCCGGCTGTACGTCGGCGCTGCCGGTCTCGCCGGCTCCGCCACGCTGATGTGGGCGCTGTCGGTCTCCCTCGACCGCACGACCAGGCGCCTGGGCGACCGGCTCAACATCTTCTTCCAGGGGCACGTCGCGCAGCTCCAGGCCGAGGTGGCCACCGTCGAGCACCACGAGCGTCCGGTCTACCTCGACCGGATCGCGGTGCTCCGCACCGGCGTCTTCGCCCTCGACCACCTGTTCCGCTCGATGTTCACGATGGTCGGCTGGCTGCTGCGGCTGGCCTTCGTCTGCATCCTGCTCGCGGCGATCCACCCGGGGCTCCTGCTGCTCCCGCTGGGCGCACTGCCGCTGCTCGCGGTGGCCGCCTGGCGGCCGAAGGTCGAGAAGCGCACCGAGGAGCGGGTCGCGTCGTACGGCCGGCTCGGCCGTCACGTCTTCACCGTCGCCACGACGCCGCCACCGGGCAAGGAGATCCGGGTCACCGGCAACCAGGCCGACCTCGTCGCCCGGCGCACCGCCGCGTGGACCCGCTGGTTCCGCCCGATCCAGGTCACCAACCTGATCAGTGCCGTCTGGCTCAGCCTGGCCTGGGCCGTGTTCTCGATGGCGTTCGTCGGAGCGGTCGTCTGGGTCGTCGTCGGGCTCGACCGGGGCCCCGGCGCGGTGGTCCTGGTGCTGACCGCCGGCGGCCGGCTCTCGGCGTACGTCGGGTCGGCCGTCGGCGAGCTCGGCTTCCTCCGCGGGATCTGGCTCGACTCCGCGCAGCGGCTGGCCTGGCTGGAGGACTTCGCCGCTGCGCAGAACGCACACGTCGACGAGTCCGCGCCGCCGGGCCTCACCGAGGGCATCCGCTTCGAGGACGTCTCGTTCGCCTACCCGGGCACCGACCGTGAGGTCCTGCAGCACGTCGACCTGACGCTCCCGGCCGGCAGCGTCGTGGCCGTCGTCGGTGAGAACGGCGCCGGGAAGTCCACCCTGGTCAAGCTGCTGGCGCGCATGTACTCACCCACGTCCGGCCGGATCACCGCCGACGGCGTCGACATCGGCCACGTCGACGTCGAGGAGTGGCGGGAGCGCCTGGCCGGGGCCTTCCAGGACTTCGCCCGGCTGGAGTTCGTGGCCGCGACGACCGTGGGTCTCGGCGACGAGCCGCGGCAGGGCGATCGGGACGCGGTCGGCACCGCCGTCGACCGCGCGGGCGCCACGCCCGTGGTCCAGGATCTCCACCGCGGTCTGGACACCCAGCTCGGTCCCTCGTGGGAGGACGGCGTCGACGTCAGCTTCGGGCAGTGGCAGAAGCTCGCGCTGGCCCGCGGCTACATGCGCGCCGAGCCGCTGCTGCTGATGCTCGACGAGCCGACGGCCGCCCTCGACGCCGAGACCGAGCACGCGCTCTTCGAGCGGTTCGCCGCCGGCGCACGCGAGGAGACCGCCAACGGGCGGGTCACCGTGCTGGTCTCCCACCGGTTCTCGACCGTGCGGATGGCCGACCTGATCGTGGTCCTCGACGGTGCCCGGGTCGTGGAGGTGGGCAGCCACGCCGAGCTGATGGCGCGGCGCGGCACCTACGCCGAGCTCTACTCCATCCAGGCCAGCAGCTACGCCTGACCGAACCATCGCCGCCGATCGCGCATCAGACAGGTGGACCTCTCCGACCCGAAGGGACCCCCGTGCGTTGCTCCCGGCTCGTCGTTCCGACCCTCGTCGCCCTGCTCACGCCCCTGCTGGCCGGCCCGGTCGCTCCCGTCGCGGCCGCATCGTCGCCGACCTGCGACGGGAAGAGGGCCACGATCGTCGGCACCCCGGACGACGACGACCTGGTCGGTACGCCGCACGCCGACGTGATCGCCGGTCTCGGTGGCGGCGACCGGATCTCCGGGGGCGGCGGCAACGACACCATCTGCGGCGACGACGGCTTCGACCACCTGAGCGGGGGTGGCGGGAACGACCGTCTCGACACCGGCAAGGGCATCGAGCGAGCCGACGGCGGCCGGGGTGACGACGTGATCATCATCCGCAGCTACGCGAACGCCGACATCCAGTCGGAGCCGGGCAACGACCGGATCACGGTGACCCGGTCGTCGACCGTGACCTTCGACCTCACGAACTCCCCGGTCGGCCTCCATCTCGACCTGCGCGCGGGAACCCTGCGGGGGCGCGGACACACCCGGCTCCACCTGCCCGCCTCCGCCCAGGTAGCGGTGCTGGGTTCCTCGTTCTCCGACGTCCTCGAGGGCACACCACGCGCCGACGACCTCCTCGGCCTGGACGGCGACGACGTGCTCCGCGGGCGCGGGGGTGACGACTCCCTCCAGGGGAACGCCGGACGTAACCATCTGTACGGCGAGCAGGGCGACGACCTCTTCGTGACGGCTCCGGACGACGGACCGGGCGTCACCACCGCCCTCGGTGGCCGGGGTGACGACACGTTCCGTCTCAACCCGAACGACGACGTCCTGGCGGGGCCCGGGCACGACCACGTGCAGCTCGACCTCGCGCTCGGGGCCACCGGCGTCGCGAACGGCGGCTCGGGTCGGAACACCCTGGTCCTCTCCCTCGCGCAGGTCGTCGACCACGTGCACGTCGATCTCGCCCGGGGCCTGATCCAGGTGGACGGGGAGGAGAGGCACATCTCCCGCAACGACTTCAACCGCGTGCTCGCCGAGATGTCCATGTCGCCGTGGGCAACGGGCAGCTGGTCGATCTTCGGCACGCACGAGCGCGACGTCATCCACGCCTACTCCCACGCCGGCCTGCCCGCCATCATCCGTGGGCGCGGAGGCGACGACGACCTCCTGACCGTCCGTGGGGACGACGTGCTGTACGGCGGACCCGGGACCGACCGCGCCAGCGCCGGGCAGGGCAACGACGTGTGCACCTCCATCGAGGGCCCTCTCCCCGGGCAACCCGACACCGGTTGCGAGCAGTCGTCGCCCTGAGCCGACCGATGGACCGAACCGGCCGCGCAGTCACCACGTAGGTTCGGGGCATGAAGCCGGCGCACCGGTGGGGGCTCGCCGCCGTGGCGACGGCGCTGATCGTGACCACGCCGTACGTCGGACGCCTCCGGCCCGTGCACGACTCCGGCGTCAGCACCGCGGGCCTGCTCGCGGCCGTGCGCGACTCCGCGCTGACGGCGTACTCCGGCACGGTCGAGGTGCACGGCACGCTCGGGCTGCCGATCGCCGACCGCTTCACCGACCTCGCGGACCTGTTCGGCGGCGAGACACGCCTCCGGGTCTGGTGGCGTGGGTCCGGCGACTGGCGGGTGGACCGGCTGCTCGAGACCGGCGAGGTCGACCTGTTCCACCAGGGCCCACAGACCGTCGAGTGGGACTACGAGCGCGGGTTCGCGCGCGCCTCCATCGACCCGCAGATCCGGCTCCCGCGTGACTCCGACCTGCTCCCTCCGGTGGTCGCCCGCGACGCGCTCGACGGCGTGGACGCGGCCGACGTCACCCGGCTGTCGCCGCGCCGCGTCGCGGGTGTCGACGCCGTCGGGCTGCGGGTCGAGATCGACGACCGGCGCAGCACGGTGCGCCACGTCGACCTGTGGGTCGATCCCCAGACCGGGGTCACCCTGGCGGCCGAGGTCTACAGCGACGCGTCGCAGCCCGCCGTGAGCACGGCCTTCACGACGTACTCGCGGGCGGTCCCGGGCGACGACGTGACCCGGTTCCGCTCCCGACGCGACGTGCCCGTGGTCCAGGAACGGGTCCTCGACATCGGCGACGCGGCCCAGGAGTTCTTCCGGGTGCCGACGCCACCGGCGCTCGACGGACTCGTCCGCACGTCCGGCAGGTCGGCCGCGGTGTACGGCTCCGGACTGACCCGGATCCTGCTCGTGCCGCTCCCGCCGCGCGAGGCCCGCGAGCTCGCCTACCGGCTGAAGCAGACGGGTGCCCGCAAGGTGCACGGCCAACGGGTCCTCCGCGTGGGTCCGCTCGGGGTGGTGGTGAGCCGGGCGACTCCTCGGATGCCCCTTCGCTGGCTGGTGACGGGCACGGTGACCGACCAGACCCTGCTCGCGGCGATCTCGGACGTGTACGACCTGTCGAGGTCACGATGATCCGCACCCACGGCCTGACCAAGCGCTTCGGCCACGTCGTCGCGGTCGACGACCTCGACCTCGAGGTGGACGAGGGCGACGTCTACGGCTTCCTCGGCCCGAACGGCTCCGGCAAGACCACCACCGTCCGGATGCTGCTCGGGCTCGTGCTGGCCACGTCCGGGACGGTCGAGCTGCTCGGCCGGGAGCTGCCGCGGTACGCCGGCGAGGTGCTGCCCGAGGTCGGCGCGCTCGTCGAGGGGCCGGCGGCGTACGCCGGGCTCTCCGGCCGCGCGAACCTCGCCCTGCTCGACGCGATGGGTGCGCGCGGACCGCGCAAGGACCGGTCGCGACGCATCGACGAGTCCCTCGACCGCGTCGGCCTGGGCGGCGTCGACAGCCGGCCCGTCCGCACGTACTCGCTGGGCATGAGGCAGCGCCTCGGCCTGGCCGCGGCACTGATCCGGCAACCACGGCTGCTGGTCCTGGACGAGCCCACCAACGGCCTGGACCCGCAGGGCATCCGCGAGATCCGCGACCTCCTCGTCGAGCTCAACCGCGAGGGCACCACCGTGTTCCTCTCGTCGCACCTGCTCGCGGAGGTCGAGCAGCTGTGCGACCGGGTCGGGGTCCTCGACCGCGGCCGGCTGGTCGTGCAGGACCGGATGGACGCGCTGCGCGGCCCGACCGGACGGCTCCACGTGCGCACCCCCGACGTCGCGGCGGCGCGGGCACTCCTGGACGGACAGGTGGAGCAGGTCCGGGAGGACCTGCTGTTCGTGCGGCACGACGACCCGGCGGCGCTGAACCGGCTGCTGGTGGAGGGCGGCGTACGCGTGGAGCTGCTGGCGCCCGAGCGCCGCACCCTCGAGGACGTCGTCCTCGAGGCCACCGGCGCCGGCGACGACCGGATCGCGCGATGATCGCCGTCGAGCTGTCGAAGCTGGTGCGGAGCCGGCGGACCTGGGTGACGATCGCGGTGATCGACGCGTTGCCGGTGCTGGTGGCCGTCCTGCTGTCGTCGACCGAGATCGGGCCACGACCGGGCACCGGCCCGGCGTTCCTGTCGGCGGTGCTCACCGACGGGACGCTCTACCCGTTGGCGGCGATCGCGATGATCCTGCCGCTGTTCCTGCCCACGGCGGTCGCGGTGACCGCCGGCGACTCGATCGCCGGCGAGGCCCAGCAGGGGACCCTGCGCTACGTCCTGGTCCGGCCGGTCGGCCGTACCCGGCTGCTCGTGGCGAAGCTGGTGGCGGCGATGGTGTTCGCGATGCTGGCGCTGCTGGTCGTGGCCGGGACGGCGTACGTGCTGGGCCTGCTGCTGCTCGGCGGAGGCGGGACCACGGCGCAGACCGCCACGACGTTCTCCGGCACCAGCCTCAGCGGGACCGAGCTGGCCGTGCGCACCGGGCTCGCCCTGCTGTACGCCCTGCTCTCGATGCTCGGCGTCGCGTCGGTCGCGCTCTTCCTGTCGACGATGGTGCGGTCGCCGCTCGCGGCGACCATGGGCACGCTGGCGCTCCTGATCGGGTCGTCGCTGCTGCTCACCCTCGACGCCGCGCACGCGCTGCGCCCCTACCTCCTCACCCGCTACTGGCTGTCGTTCGTCGACCTGTTCCGAGACCCGATCCTGTGGCACGACGTGCTGAGGGGCGTGCTGCTGCAGGCGGGGTACGTCGTGGTCTTCCTGCTGGCCGCGTGGGCCAACTTCGTCACCAAGGACATCACCGACTGAGGGCGGTCTAGCTGCGGCAGACCTCCGGGCCGGGGAGGGACGGCGCCCCCCGGCGCAGCTGGGCCTCGACCATCGCGATCACGACCGGGTTCTCCGGCAGCTGACCGTGGGTGACCCGCACGTGGGGGCAGACCTGCTGCACCGAGAAGTCCAGCGCGCCGGCCAGCGACGCCGTCTGGGGCGGCGTCGAGATCGAGTCGTCGTCGGTCCAGATCGAGACCCAGGCGGGGCCGGCCGGCGTCTCGTCGTCCGCGTTCAGCTCGCGAAGGAGCTCGCTGTCGGTGGCGAGCTGCCGGCACGCCGCCGGGCAGTCACCCGGGGCGAGGTCGTTGGCGAGCGCGGCCAGGTCCGTCCCGTGCTGCGGCGACCCGAGGGTGACGATCCGGCGCGCCACCGTGCCGCCGTCGTACCGGCGTACCCAGAGCCGCACGGTCACGCCCCCCGCGGAGTAGCCGACGACGTCGACGGACGCACCGTGGGTGGCCTCGACCGCACGCTCGAGCACGGCCGCCTGCCGGTGGAGGTCGCCGGTGCCGTCGCCGGCGAGGTGGACCACGGTGACGTCGCGTCCCTCGCGGCGCAGCGCGGCCGCCAGCACGTCCAGACCCGCGGTCCCGCCGCCGTAGCCCGGCACGAGCAGTACCGGGGGCTGGGCGTCCTGCCGGACCGGGTCGACGTGGTCGGAGCCACCACCCAGGTGTGGCACGACCACGCTCCCCACGCCGGCCAGGACGGCGACGAAGGCGAGGCCGAGCACGCCGAGCACGAACCGACGGCGCGCCGGTGCCAGCGAGTCGAGCACACGCCCAGTCTGGCCGAGGCACCAAGGATCGCGGCCCGGGCGGCGGCGATCCCTGGTGCCACCGAGGCGGAGGGCGCCGGCTCAGCCGCCGGCGACCGCGGGGATCACCGAGATCTGGGTGCCCTCGGGCGTCTTGGTGTCGAGGTTCTCCAGGAAGCGGACGTCGTCGTTCCCGACGTACACGTTGACGAACCGGCGCAGCTCGCCCTGCTCGTCGACGATCCGGCCCTTGATGCCCGAGTAGTTGCTGTCCAGGTCGTCGAGGACCGCCGCGAGGTCGTCGCCGTTCGCGGAGACCTCCGACTCGCCCCCGGTGTAGGTGCGCAGGATGGTCGGGATGCGGACGGACACGCTCATGGAGGCTCCTGTCTCGGTTGCGGGGACGGTCAGGGCCGGCCGGCGAGGCCGGTGGCGGTGAAGGCAGCGTACGACGGGTCGATGGTGGCCGCAGGTCCGACCGAGTCTCCCACCGCGTCGAGCGTCTTCAGTCCCATGCCGGTGTTGATCACCACCGTCTCGAGCGCCGGGTCGAGCTGACCGGTCCCGGTGAGCTTCTTCAGGCAGGCGACGGTGGTGCCGCCGGCGGTCTCGGTGAAGATGCCCTCGGTTCGCGCGAGCAGCAGGATCCCCTCACGGATCTGCTGGTCGGTCACGTCCTCGACGGCCCCACCGGTGCGCCGGCAGATGTCGAGCACGTAGACCCCGTCGGCGGGGTTGCCGATGGCCAGGCTCTTGGCGATGGTGTCGGGCTTGACCGGACGGATGGCCGGCGCCTGCGTCTTGTAGGCGATGCTGACCGGGGAGCACCCGGTCGCCTGGGCGCCGAAGACGCGGTAGGGCTTGTCCTCGACCAGGCCGAGGGCGACCAGCTCCTGGAACGCCTTGTCCACCTTGGTCAGCTGCGAGCCGGAGGCGACCGGGATCACGAGCTGGTCGGGCAGCCGCCAGCCGAGCTGCTCGGCGATCTCGAAGCCGAGCGTCTTGGACCCCTCGGCGTAGAACGGGCGGACGTTGACGTTGACGAACGCCCAGCCCTCCTCCTCGCCGGCGATCTCCGACGCGAGCCGGTTGACGTCGTCGTACGTGCCGTTCACCGCCACCAGGTTCTCGGTGTAGACGGCGCTGTTGACCTGCTTGGGACGCTCGAGGTCCGACGGGATGAAGACCACGGTCCTGATGCCGGCACGAGCCCCGGCGGCGGCGACGGCGTTCGCGAGGTTGCCGGTGCTCGGGCAGGCGAACACGGTGGCGCCGAGCTCGCGAGCAGCGCTCAGCGCGCAGGCGACGACGCGGTCCTTGAAGGAGTTGGTGGGGTTCGTCGAGTCGTCCTTGACCCAGAGGTTCTCGATGCCGAGCTCGCGACCGAGGTTGCCGGCCCGGAGCAGGCGGGTGAACCCGGGCTCGGTGTTGGGGCTCTCCGCGATGTCGGTCGGCACCGGCAGCAGCGGCTGGTAGCGCCAGATGTTCCGCGGGCCGGCGGCGATCTCCTCGCGGGTCACCACCGGGAAGTCGTAGGCCACCTCCAGCGGCCCGAAGCACTCCGGACACGCGTAGTGGGGTCCCAGCGCGACCTCGTGCCCGCACTCGCGGCACGACAGCGCCCGGGCGTTGCCGAACGCGCCCTCGCGCAGGACGGTGGGACGGGTCTCGGCGACCACAGCGCTCATGGGTTCCTCCTTCTCATCTTCCCCGCGGCGGCTCTCGCCACGGGACGGATGTGGCACCGGATCCCACGACCGCGGTACGGCGTACCGCGGGAGGTTCGTGGTGGTTGCCGGGACGTCGACGGGCCGTTCCCTCAGTCCCTCTCGATGAGCGTTCGCCAGCCTAGGTACGCCGCGACCCCCGCCCCAGGTCGCGTCCACATGCTGGTCTGTACGTCCCGAGGAATGAGACGGTAGGCCCGATCACCTCTGTCGCCCGGGCCCCCTCCTTCGGCCCCGACGCGACAGTCCTGATCGGGACTAGCGCGAGGTGGCGTCGGCGACGAGCGTGCGGAGGAGCTCGAGCACGCCGTCCGGGCCCTTCACGACGACGTCGGAGCGGGCGACCAGGGCGCTCTCCTCGTCCGAGGCCGAGCACACCAGCAGGGTGGGCAGGCCGGCCTCGCGGAGCTCCTCGACGGCGGCGAAGGCCTCGAGGTCGCCGAGGTCGTCACCGGCGAACAGGAAGCCGCCGGCGTCGAGGTCGTCGACGAGGGTCCGGACGACGGTGCCCTTGTCCATGCCCGGGGAGCGGGCCTCGACCACGTGGCGTCCCGGCTCGACGGCCATGCCGTGCCGCTCGGCCAGCTCGCGCAGCCGCGGCTCCAGCCGCTCGAAGGCTCCGGTGGGGTCCTCGAGCCGCCGGGTGTGGACGGCGATCGCGAGGCCCTTGTCCTCGACGAAGGCGTCGGAGGCGTCGGCGTCACGGAGCACCTCCGGCAGCTCGCGCAGGAAGCCGGACAGGCCCTGCGGTGGTCGCGGTGAGACGACGCGGCGCGACGCGGAGCTCCAGCGCTCGAAGCCGTACTGCCCGAACACGAAGAGCTCGCGTCCGGCGTCGCCGATCCGGCCGCCGACCTCGTCGAGCCCGCCCAGGGCGAGCACCTTGCGCGCGGGGCGCCCGGTGACGACGGCGACGGCACGGACGACGGAGGACAGCTCGAGCAGCACCTCGGGGGCGTCCGGATGGATGTGCGCGGAGTCCGGGTCGTCGACGATCGGCGCCAGCGTGCCGTCGAAGTCCAGCCCGACGACGGCCGAGGCTGCGACCGCGACCAGCGCGGCGTACCTCTGCTCGGCGTCGTCGGACGTGAAGCGCACGGGCCTCACCCTGTCACGCCACCTCCCCCGGGTACGCCGGGTGGTGACGGCGCGCGCGGAGGCCGGCGTCAGCCGGGCAGGGGCAGCGGCCCGGTCAGGATCAGCGTCAGCCGGTCGAGCCGCATCGGCGCCACCGACGGCATCGTCCGGTGGATGCCGAGGTCGAGCGCGAGCTGATGGCCGGCCTTGGCCAGCTGCGGCGGGTAGTAGACCGTGGTGGTCGGGATCGTGCCGTACCAGTTGTCCGCGCCGACGACCTGCCAGCCGAGGTGCGACGTCTGCGACGCCACCCGCGCCGCGAGGCCGTGGATGGTCGAGTTGTTGAACACGGCGACGGGATACTTCGTGCGGTCGAACGCCGGCTTCTGCGGCTTCAGGTGGTGCGGCTTCGGCGTCACGTAGGTCGACGGACTGGCACTCGGCGTGTGCGTGGCGTGCGAGGCCGGGGGCGTCACCCGCTCCTCGGTCGGCTCGGGGTGACGGGTCACGAACCATGCGATGCCCGCGACGGTCACCGCCACCATGCTCAGGAACGTCACCGGCGAGGGGAGGACGATCCCCCGCTGGTCGCGACGGCGAGCCGAGGTCGCCATCGCCTAGATCTCGAAGCCGAGCCGGCGGGCCGAGCGCGCCCGCTGCCGCTCCGCTCGCATCCGGCGCAGGCGCCGCACGAGGAGGGGGTCCTCGACCAGGGCCTCGGGACGGTCGATGAGGGCGTTCAGCACCTGGTAGTAGCGGGTGGCCGACATGTCGAACGACTCGCGGATCGCGGTCTCCTTGGCGCCGGCGTACTTCCACCACTGGCGCTCGAACTCGAGGATGTCGCGGTCGCGCTCGCCCAGGCCGGCAGCAACCTCGCGGCTCGGCTGTGCGGCGGCGTCCATGCGTGTCTCCCCTCGTGTGCCGATGCCAGTGCCTGCGCACGTGTGCGCTCCGGAGTCTACGCGAGGAATCACAACGATGTCATTCAGTTGCGGCGCGTCGCGTCGTCCCGATCTGATGGGGAGATGACGACCCGATGGGGCATTCTCGCGACCGGGAAGATCGCCCGCCGCTTCGCCACCGACCTCCGCGAGGTGCCCGGCGCCGACCTCGTCGCCGTCGGCTCGAGGTCACGGGAGTCCGCCGAGGCCTTCGCCCGGGAGTACGGCGGCGAGGGCACGCGTGCGCACGCGTCGTACGACGGCCTGGCGGAGGATCCCGACGTGGACGTCGTGTACGTCGCGAGCCCGCACTCGCACCACCTCGAGCACGCCCGGGCGGTGCTGGCGGGCGGGAAGGCGGTCCTGTGCGAGAAGCCGCTGACGCTGACCCGACGCGAGGGCGAGGCGTTGTTCGAGGCGGCCGGCGACCAGTTCTGCATGGAGGGCATGTGGACCGCGTGCCACCCTCTCGTCGTCGACCTGCGCCGACGCCTCGACGCCGGCGAGTTCGGGCGGCCGCGTCAGGTGCTGGCGGACTTCGGCCTCGTGGTCGCCGCGGACGCCGCGGCCCGGATGTGGGATCCCACGCTCGGCGCCGGAGCCCTGCTCGACCTCGGCGTCTACCCCCTCTGGTTCGCCCGGATGGTCCTGGGCCCGATCTCGGCCGCCGTCGCCACGGGCGACCTCGCCGAGAGCGGGATCGACCTCGACGTGGCGATCGCCACCCGGCACGCGGACGGCGGCGTGTCCGCGCTGAGCGCGTCGATGACGTCCGTCTCGCCGGTGTCGGCCACGGTCGCCACCGACCGCGGCACGCTGCTGCTCCCCGAGCACTTCCATCACCCGTCGTACGCCGTGTGGTCACCGGTCGAGGGCGAGCCACGACGGTTCGAGCCGCCGTCGCCCCTGCTGGGATCGGGACTCGGCAACGAGGCGCTCCACGTCCAGGAGTGTCTGCGCGACGGGCTCTCGGAGAGCCCGCTGGCACCGCGCGCGACCACGCTGGAGATCCTCGGCGTGATGGACGACCTGCGCGCCCAGCTCGGCGTGCGGTACGCCGCCGACCCGGCCTGAACCCACCACCCGGGGTGACGCGCCCCCTGGCCTGCGCGGATAGGGTCGACCCGTGTCCTTGACCGGTTCGGCCGAGCTCGTGATCGTGGCGAACCGGCTGCCCGTGGACAGCGTCACGCAGGCCGACGGCAGCACCGGCTGGCGCGTCTCACCGGGCGGCCTGGTCACCGCGCTCGAGCCGATCATGCGCGCCAACGAGGGGCTGTGGATCGGCTGGCCCGGAGGCACCGACGCCGATCTCGAGCCGTTCCAGCACGACGGGATGACGCTCGACCCGATGGCGCTGTCGGCCGAGGAGATCGAGGGCTTCTACGAGGGCTTCAGCAACGGCACGGTCTGGCCGCTCTACCACGACCTGGTCGCGAAGCCCGAGTTCCACCGGGAGTGGTGGGACAGCTACGTCGACGTGAACCGCCGCTTCGCCGAGCGCGCAGCGGATCGCGCGGCGAAGGACGCGACCGTGTGGGTGCAGGACTACCAGCTCCAGCTGGTGCCGCAGCTCCTGCGCGAGCTGCGGCCCGACCTGCGCATCGGGTTCTTCCTGCACATCCCGTTCCCACCGGCGGAGCTGTTCCAGCAGCTGCCGTGGCGTCGCCAGCTCCTCGAGGGCCTGCTGGGCGCCGACCTGGTCGGGTTCCAGCTCCCCGGCGGGGCCGCCAACTTCGTCCGGCTGGTCCGGCAGCGGGTCGGCCACAAGACGCACCGCGATCTGGTGTACCTGCCCGACGGGCGCACGGTCCGCGCGGAGGCGTTCCCCATCTCGATCGACTACAAGGGCTTCGAGAAGCTGGCGCGGTCGGAGTCGGTCAAGGAGCGCAGCGCCGAGATCCGCGAGGCGCTCGGCGCGCCCGAGACGCTCTTCCTCGGCGTCGACCGGCTCGACTACACCAAGGGCATCTACGCCAGGCTCCGCGCGTTCGCCGAGCTGATCAGAGACGGCGAGCTCGACGTCGACAGCTCGGTCTTCGTGCAGGTCGCCACCCCGTCGCGGGAGAAGGTCGAGGAGTACCGCGTGCTCCGCGACGAGATCGACCGGCTGGTCGGCCACATCAACGGCGACCTCGGCCGGATCGGGCGGCCCGCGATCAGCTACCTGCACGCGTCGTACCCCCGCGAGGAGATGGCCGCCCTCTACCGGGCCGCCGACGTGATGGTGGTGACGCCGTACCGCGACGGCATGAACCTCGTCGCCAAGGAGTACGTCGCCTGCCGCTACGACGACGACGGCGCTTTGGTGCTGTCGGAGTTCGCCGGCAGCGCCGCCGAGCTGCGCCAGGCCTGGCAGGTCAACCCCTACGACCTGAACGGGATGAAGGCCGCGCTCCTCGACGCCTCCCGCGCCGAGCCGCGCGACCGCCAGCGACGGATGCGGGCGATGCGCAAGACCGTCCGCCAGGCCGACGTGGCCGCCTGGGCCACGGCGTTCCTCGACGAGCTCGACGAGGTCCGGCCCCCGCACGGCAAGAAGCTGAAGCCGACGCCGGGCGCCTAGACCTTTCTCCCCACCGGCGCGCCCGCCATCATGTGGATCGTGACCACCTCGGTCGGCCGCCGGGTGTTGATCGTGACGTGGGACGGCGGCGGCGCAGCCCTGCCGGCCTTCAACCTCGCTCGCCGGCTGGCTCGAGCGGGACACCGACCGCACATCCTCGGCTGGGTCGACCAGGCCGATGCCGCGGCCGACGCCGGCATCTCGTTCAGCTCGTTCTCGTCGGTGCCCGCGTGGCCGCGCGGGCTCTCCCAGGACGACGGGATCGAGCGCATCTTCGAGTACCTCACGTCGCGGGAGACGCGGGCGGAGATCGAGACGACCATCGACGGATACCGTCCGGACGTCCTCGTCATCGACGGGATGATGGAGGCGGCGTACGTCGCAGCGGCCAGGTCGGGCGTGCCGACGGCGGTGCTCTGTCATCTGCTCGGATCTCTGTTCAGCGGGAGCTGGGGAGAGATGGTGATGGGCCGTCCCACGATCGAGCTCTTCGAGCAGGTCGACCGGGTGCTCGCCCTGACTGCGAGGGAGTTCGACGCGCCCGGGGGGCATCCCTGCCTCAGATACGTCGGCCCGATCCTGCGTCCCGACGTCGATGCGTCACCCTCGGCGCTGAAGGTCGCCGGCCTCGCAATGCTCACCGACGAGGGCCGGCCCTGGGTGCTCGCGAGCCTGAGCACCACGCTGCAGAACCAACCGGCCATGCTTCCCCTGCTTCTCGACCAGCTCGGCCGGTTGCCGGCGCGCGTCCTGCTCACCCTGGGTGGCGCGGTCGACGTGGCGACAGTCCGCCCGCCCGCCAACACCGAGGTCCGGGCGTTCGTGCCGCACGAGCTGGTGCTGCCCCACGTGAGCGCGTTCGTGTCGCACGGCGGCCTCACGGGCATCGCCGCCGGGTTGGCCCACGGCGTACCCCTCGTGTGTGTCCCGCAGGGCCGCGACCAGAGCCACAACGCCGCGCGGGTGGTGGCCACGGGGGTCGGGATCGAGACCGATGTGGCTTCCGTGCCCGAAGCCGCCCGCGCGGTGCTCAGCGACTCGTCGTACGCCGCCGCTGCCGCCCGGTTCGCCGATCCCGACGCGGGCGCGGATGCGACGCGGATCGTGGTGGAGCTGGGCGCGCCCCACCCGTAACCACGGGCTCCGGCCGTCGTTGCATCGGCAGTGGCGCGCGAACGTCACGAGAGCCGGCGCGGGTCGGGGCATCTTCTCCGCGCCGGCTCGTTCGCTCCTCGCGCCACCCGGCCCGGGACCCCGGGGTAGTTTCGGGACGTGGACCTGATCCCGAAGCCCGATCAGGTCGTGACCGCCGCCGGGAACGTCGCGCACCGCGTGCTGAACGGCGGGCTGGCCGACCTCCGGCCGATGCCGCGCACCCTGGTCGCCGAGGGCGCGCTCCGCGAGGTCTTCCACTACCCGCCCGCCGCCCCGGTCCGCGCCCAGGGCGATCCCGTGCTGCTGGTGACTCCCTTGGCGGCACCGGCCCTGTGCTACGACCTGCGCCGGGGCTGCTCCCTGGTCGAGCACCTCGTCGAGGGCGGGCGGCCGACGTACCTCGTGGAGTACGGCGCGGTCTCGTTCCAGGACCGCGACCTCGGGATGGAGCGCTGGGTCGAGGACGTCGTCCCGGCCGCCGTCCGTGACGTGTCGGAGCACGCCGGCGGGCGACCGGTGCACCTCCTCGGCTGGTCGCTGGGCGGGACGTTCTCGCTGCTCGCCGCGGCCGCCGACCCCGGCCTGCCGATCGCCTCGATCATGGCGCTGGGCTCGCCGTTCGACGTGCGCGAGGTGCCGCTGGTCGCCCCGCTCCGGCCACTGCTGGACCTCACCGACGGGCTCGGCGCGCTCAACCGGCTCTACCAGGCCGTCGGTGGGCCACCGGTCCCGCTCGTGCGCTGGGCCTTCCAGCTCTCCTCGGTCCAGAGGCTGGTGACCAAGCCGCTGGCGATCGCCGGCCACCTCGACGACGGGGACTACCTGGCCCAGCTCGAGGCCGTCGACCGGTTCGCGGAGAACATCACCGCCTACCGCGGCCGCACGTTCGGACAGCTCTACCACCGCCTCCTGGGCGGCGACGCCCTCGTCGACGGCGCCTTCGACCTCGGCGACCGGACCGTCTCGGTCGCCGACGTCGCGGCGCCGGTGATGGCGTTCGCCGGAGCGGCCGACGGCATCGCGCCGGCGCCCGCGGTCAAGGCGCTGGTGCCGCTGCTCACCGGCGCGCGCGAGGTGAGGTTCGAGATCGTGCCGGGCGGTCACCTCGGGATGCTGACCGGCCGCGAGGCCCGGACCAGCACCTGGCCGCTGGTCGACGCGTGGGTGGACGAGTGGACGGAACCGCCCGCCGCGAGCACCCGGCGTACGACGAGGAAGGCGGGCACCCGCGGGCCGGCGAAGAAGACCGCCACGAAGCGGACCGCCACCAGGACCGCCTCCCGCACGACACCGGCCACCCGGCCGGCCCCGCCGGCCACGGACGACCCCGCGATCGGGGCGAACCCGGACCGTCGCTACGGCTCCGCGGGCTCCCGCGCACTGCGCCGGTGACCCGACCGGACGTTCCTCGGCCCAGGTGTCCTGACGGCCACGGTCCCGTTCGTCCCCTCCATGACGGCGCACACCGGCGCCGTACCGAGATCAGGAGGACACGATGAAGTACATGCTCATCCACGCGGTCGACGAGACGCGGCTGGAGGACCTGCCGCCGCAGGTCGAGACCGAGCTCGAGGCCTGGGTCGAGGAGATGGTCGGTCGCGGCATCGAGCTCGACGGCGCGCGGCTCCATCCGACCAGCGACGCCACGACCGTCCGGGCGCCCGGCGGCGACGTCCAGGTGACCGACGGGCCGTTCGCCGAGACCAAGGAGCAGATCGCCGGGTACGACGTGATCGACTGCCCCGACCTGGACACCGCCATCGCGGTGGCGGGCGCCCACCCCACGCTGCACGTCGGGGCGATCGAGGTCAGGCCGTTCGACGAGGGCATGCCGACCCCGGACGTGCCGGAGACCGTCGCGGACGGGAAGCGCCGCTACCTGATGCTGGTCTGCGCCGACATGCGACGGGCGATGGCCGAGGAGGCCGCGCCGGCCACGGACCAGGCACCGTCCCCCGACATCGCGGACGTGCCGGAGCCGGACGACGACGACGACCCGATGGGGATCGACGCGTGGTGCGACAGCGTCGCCGACCGCCGGATCTACGGCTGGCCGCTCGCCTTCCCGAACACCGCTGTCACGGTGCGCCGGGTGGACGGCCGGGTGGTCACCACCGACGGGCCGTTCGCGGAGACCAAGGAGCAGGTGGCCGGCTACGACCTGCTCGAGTGCCGCGACCTCGACGAGGCCCTGGCCGCGGCCGGGACGCACCCGGTCGCCTGGGGCGGCGCCATCGAGATCCGGCCGGTGTGGAACTGACCGGATGAGGTCGCCCGGTGACGCCGTCGCCCTCAGCTTCGCCGAGAGCTGGGGGCGGCTCGTCGCCGGCCTGATCGGCTGGTGCGGCGACTGGGACCTCGCGGAGGAGTGCGCCGCCGAGGCCTTCGCCGCGGCGGTCCCGGCCTGGGAGCGCGACGGGGTGCCCGACGCGCCGCTGGCCTGGCTGACCACGGTGGCGCGCAACCGCGCCCGCGACCGGATGCGACGGCGTACCACCGAGGAGGCGAAGCTGGCCCTCGCCGCCGCCGACGTCACCGAGGAGGTCGCGCCGGTGGGTGACGAGGACATCCCCGACGAGCGCCTGCGCCTGATCTTCACCTGCTGCCACCCCGCGCTGCCGACGGCCGCCCGGGTGGCGCTCACGCTGCGCACCCTGTGCGGGCTGACGCCGGCCGAGATCGGGCGCGCCTACCTGGTCACCGAGCCGACCATGGAGAAGCGGCTCGTGCGGGCCCGCGCCAAGATCAAGAACGCCGGCATCCCCTACCGCGTGCCGCCGCCGGAGCTGTGGGCGGAGCGGCTCGAGGGCGTCCTGGCGGTGCTGTACCTGATGTTCAACGAGGGGTACGCCGCCTCATCCGGCGACGCGCTGCTCCGGGTCGACGTCTCGGCCGAGGCGATCCGGCTGACCCGGGCGTTGGTGGACCTCCTGCCCGGAGAGCCGGAGGTCCGGGGACTCCTGGCCCTGATGCTGCTCACCGACGCCCGGCGGCCGGCCCGCGTGCGCGCCGGGCACGTCGTACCGCTGGCCGAGCAGGACCGCTCGCTGTGGGACCTCGACCTGGTCACCGAGGGCGCGCGGCTGCTCGACGCCGAGCCGCCGTGGGGGACCTATGCCGTGCAGGCGCGCATCGCGCTCTGCCACGACGTCGCAACGCAGCCCGAGGACACCGACTGGGCGTCCATCGCGGAGCTGTACACGCGGCTGCCCGCGACGCCGGTCACCGAGCTCAACCGTGCCGTCGCGGTCTCGATGGCCGACGGGCCGGAAGCCGCCCTCCCCCTGGTCGAGGCACTGGCCGACGACCTGGCGGGGTACTACCTGTACGCCGCCACCCGCGCGGACCTCTACACGCGACTCGGTCGGGCCGCCGAGGCCGCGGACGCGCTGGTCACCGCGATCGACCAGGCGCCGACCGGCGCCGAGCGCCGGCTGCTCCGCGAGCGACGGGAGTCGCTGCTCAGGGAGTCCTGACCCGGCCGGTGCCGGAGCGCAGGAGCGGGCGCAACGCGAAGCCGCCGAGGAGCAGCCCCGCTGCGATCGCCAGCAACCCGACCAGCGGGGTGAGGAACAGCAGGAAGAACAGGCCCACGAGCACGTAGAGCGCGGCGTACCCGACGTGCCGCCAGTTGACCTGCTTCACGGCCGGGTTGACCTGGATCGTCGGCGGGGTCCAGCCGACCGTGCTCGTGGGTGTGGCGCGGACCCCTGTCGGCAGGGCGGGGGGCAGCTCGATGACGCCCTCACCGGCCGCGCGCACCTCGCCCATGGTGGTGGCGGTGAGGGCACGGCTCGTGCGCTCGTCCAGCTGCTCCTTGGTGAGTGCACCGCGGGCGAAGGCGTCGTTCAGCGCCGCGGAGACCCGGTCGCGCGTCGCGTCGTCCGCCGGCCACGTGGCCTGGTCGCGTACGGCGTCCTCGGCGGCGACGTCCTTCGCCGCCTGGTACTGCTCCATCACCATCCGCGCCGCCGCCCCGAGGTCGACGTGCCCGCGGTCGTCGACCGCGCTCTCGACACCTTGCGCCACGCCCACGACCTCGAGCCCCTTCGGGGTCAGCTGGTAGACGGGCGTCCCGGCCAGGTCGAGCCGGCTCACCAGGCCCTCGACGACGCCCTGCTCGAGCAGGGCCGCGATCTCCTCGGACGACACACCCACGCGCGCGGCCACGGTGCTGGCCGACTCGACGCCGGACGTGAGCGCGCTGAGCACGCGGAGGGCGAAGGGGTCCCGGTCGATCACGCGGCCATTCTGCGGGAGTCCGGGGCCGATCGTGGGGAATTCGGAGCCGAACAGGAGGCTCCCGGTGCCGGTCCCGGCGTCTCAGAGCCCCCGCAGCGCCTCGGCCGGCTCGAGCGACCCGGCCCGCCACGCGGGAAAGGCGCCGGCGGCGACGCCGACGACCAGGCCGGCGAGCGGGGCGGCGAGCAGCGCGGGCGTGACGACCGGGGTCCAGCCGTGCGCGAGGGCGGTCGCCATGGTGGCGACGATGCCCAGGCTGGTGCCGACGATGCCGCCGAGCAGGCCGATGGCCGCGCTCTCCACCAGGAACTGCGTCATCAGGTCGCTGCGCGTGGCACCGAGGCAGCGCCGCAGCCCGATCTCGCCGACGCGCTCCATCACCGAGAGCAGCATGATGTTGGCGATGCCGAACCCACCGGCGGCGAGGGTGACGATCCCGAGCACCACCAGGAGCGCGGACACGTCGTGCTGCACGTGCGTGCGGAGCTCGGTGTCGGTGGGCGGCGCCGTCGCCGAGATCGAGGCGGGATCGGCGGGGGCGATGGCCAGCGGCGCCTCGCGGGCGATGGTGTCGGCCGCGTTCGGCGCGACGTCGACCACGAGCGTCGATGCCCCGGACCACCCGAACAGCCCGGCGGCCGTCGGGTCGGTCACCACGATGCCGTCCAGCAGCTCGCCGTGCCGGCTGACGTCGTCGACGATCCCGATCACGGTGAGGGCCTGACCACCGACGAACACCGCCGGGGCGTAGTCGAGGTCGCCGATGCCCAGCCGCTGGGCGGCGTCCTTGCCGAGCACCGCCACCCGGTCGCCGCGCTGCACGTGACCCGCGTCGAAGGTGCGCCCGGTGACCCTCGCGTCGACGGCCGCGAACAGGCCGACCGAGGCGGCGAACACCGGGAGCACCGGGTCCGGCAGGCCGTGCGGGTCCGTGACCGGGCGGGTGCTGTCGGGCGCCTGGGTCCGGAGCCGGGTCAGCGTCCCGGCGGCGTCGACCCCGGCGAGGGACTTCACGCGACGTCTCCGCGCTCTTTGGCAACGTGGCGCCCTGCTGCACCCGGTCGGGAGCCATCGTCACGGTCACCACCCGGGCGGCGGCGTCGTCGAAGTTCTCCGACACCTGCGCGCCGGCGGTGCCGGCGAGGCTCACCGTCGCGACGAGCGCGGCCAGGCCGAGCGCCTCCCCCACGGCGGTCAGCAGCAATCGCCCTGGCCGCGCCGAGACCGCGACCAGAGCCTCCATCACGTGCGTCCGGGCCCGGGGACGTCCCGTGCTCACGACGAGACCCGCCCGTCGACGATCAGCACGCGTCGGGTCGCGTGTCCCGCCACGGACGGGTCGTGGGTGATCATCGCGATCGTCACCCCGTCGCGGTGCAGCTCGGTGAAGAGACCGAGCACCGACGCGGCGTTGGCGGTGTCGAGGTTGCCCGTCGGCTCGTCGGCGAGCAGCACGCTCGGCCCGGCGACCAGGGAACGCGCGACGGCGACGCGCTGCCGCTCACCGCCGGACAGCGTCGACGGCCGGGCCCCCAGCCGATGGGTCAGCCCCACCCGCTCCAGCAGCGCGCGGGCACGCCGGGTCCGTTCGCGGAACGTCAGGCCCAGGTAGAGGCCGCCGAGCGAGGTGTTCTCGAGCACGGTCAGGTGGGGCAGCAGGTGGAAGTTCTGGAACACGAAGCCGAGCCGCGCCGCGCGCAGCCCGGACAGCTGCCGCTGACGCATCGCCCCCGTGTCGATCCCGTCGAGCCGGTAGCTCCCGGCCGTCGGTACGACGAGCAGCCCGAGCACGTTGAGCAGCGTCGACTTCCCCGAGCCGGACGGCCCGACGACGGCGACGAACTCACCCCGGCCGATGCTGAGGTCCACGTCGCGCAGGGCGTGGACGGGTGGGTCGCCGGCGTACCGTCGGCCGACGCCGGTCAGCTCGATGACGGGCGTCCCGGTCACCGGCCCACCACCACGCGGTCGCCGCTGACGAGTCGACCGCCGTGCGGCCTCACCTCGGCGTACCCGTCGGCGGAGAGGCCCACCCCGACCCGGACCGGGTGCTGGCTCCCGTCGTCGTCGACCCGGACGACGCGCACCACGCCGCGCGCGTCGGTGCTGAGTGCGGCGACGGGCACCACCAGCACCTTGCCGGACGACGCCTGCAAGGGCACCGTCACCCGGACGTTGGTCCCGTCGAGCGATCGGCGCGCACCCGCCGGCAATCGCGGGCAGACGGATCGCCGCGGTCCCGCCGGTCCTCGTGGCGTGCACCCCGCTGAGCCGGCCGCGGACGCGTGCGCCGCCGGGCGCATCGACCACCGCCCTCATCCCGTCCTTCACCTGGCCGACGTCGGCCGCCGTGAGCCCGACGGTGACGACCAGCGTCGTGCCCGACAGCAGCAGCGGTCGCGAGGACAGCGTCGCCCCGAGGTGGCCGGGCAGCCGGTCCAGCCGCCGCGGCAGGGTCGGCACGTAGGCGACCTCGCTCATCGGCAGCGGCGTCACCCGATCGCCCCGACCCGAGGCGCCCACGGCCCGGGGGTCGGGTGGCCGGTAGCCGTGGTCCTCGTACAGCGCGGCCACGGCCGCCCCCGTGGCGGCCGTGTAGACGTCGTCGACCTCCCCGGGGTCGTAGCCCAGCGCCGCCAGCGCCTGCTCGAGCTGAGCCACGTCCGGGCCGGTGTCCCCGCCGCCCAGGTCGCGGTACGCCGGCAAGCGGCCGGGCAGCATCAGCACCGGACGACCGGCGATCTCGACGACGACGTCACCCGCCTCCACGACCCCGCCGACAGGGATCGGGACGCGCGTGATCACCGGCACCGGTGCCGACGGCGCCAGCGCCACCGTGACCCGGTCGGAGAACGCCGCGTCACCCCGGGCCACGACCGAGGAGGCGATCCGGCGCAGGCGGACCTCCGCCGTCACCGGTCCCCGCGGTGGCGGGTGGTCCGAGGCGACGGAGTCGGCCCGGGTGAGGGCCGCGCCGTACCCCAGCGCGGCGAACAGGCAGGAGCCCAGCACCACCAGCGCCAGGCTCCGCAGGCGTCTCACCGGGCGCACCTCGTCGTCGACACGCGGCGCACCGTCGCACCGAGTTGTGAAGAAGCCGTGCCGGATCCGTTCATTTCCGGAGCGGGTCGGGAGCGTCGTCGCCCGCCGCCTTCACCGGTTCTTCGCGGGCTCTTGGGACCATGGGCCGGTGAAGCGGCCCGGGTTGCTCGGACGGTCGATCCTGACCTCGGTCATGGTCGCGGTCGTCTCGATCGTGGCGACCGCGGCCGTCACGCTGAGCACGACCCAGAACTCCCTGGACCGGCAGCGGACGAGCATCGAGAAGGCCGACCGGGACACCGTCGACCGCCTGCTGGAGTTCGGGTGGACCGACCACGACTGGGGCGACGCCCGCGCGCTGGTGCACCGACTCGCGACCCATGGCCGTGACGTGGTGGTGACGGACCTGGACCGGTCGCCCCTGGCCTCCTCCACGTCGGACGCCGGGGGCCTGAGCAACCCCAGCGCCGTCCTCGACCCGATGGCGAGGCTGGTGGACCCGGTCGCCGGCCAGGTGCCCCGCGGATCGCGTACGCCGAGCCTGCCCACCCCGCTGCTCGACGGCCGACCGGGTGGGCGAGCACTGCGGACGGCCCTGAGCCGTCCGGGGTTGGCCGAGACCTGCCTCCATCACGCCGCGGACGCGGACTACCTGCCGAGCGACCTGCCCAAGCCGGACGTGATCCTCTCCGGCTGCGCCCGTCCCGACCGGCTGCCCGGGGCCCATGCCACCGACGCGCTGGTCCGGCTCAACAACGCCGTCGCCGGGGCGGAGTGGCAGTGCCTCGGTCGCCGCGGTGTCACCTCCCTTCTCGTCGCGCTGATCCCGAGCGGCGGTCGGCAGGAGGCGGTCCGCACCGTGTCCGTCCCCGACGCGGCGGCCGGGCGGGACAGCGCCGACGTCACGGCCGCCTGGCGGGACTGCGCGACGTCCTCGCTGACGGATCTGCTGTCGTCGTCCGTGGCGCCCAAGGCGCTCCTGTTCACCACCCAGGCCACGACCACGCGCCGGGGTCTGCTCGACCGGATCGGCCGGCTGCGGCTCGCGGCGGCGCTCGCTCTCGTGCTGCTCGTCGTCATGGGGGCGGGGTACGTCGGGTCACGGCGGATGCTGCGGCCCCTGCGCGGGCTCACGGCGGCCACCCGGCGGATGGCGGGTGGCGACCTCAGCACCCGCGTCGACGCGCGCGGGTCCGACGAGGTGGCCGGGCTCGGACGGTCGTTCAACGAGATGGCGGTCGCCCTCTCCGACGCCGAGGAGCAGCGCAAGCGGATGGTGGCCGACGTCGCCCACGAGCTGCGCACACCCCTGGCCAACCTCCGTGGCTACCTCGAGGCCGGCCACGAGGACGTGCTGCCCCGTGACCGGGCGTGGACCGCCTCGCTGCTGGAGGAGACGGCATTGCTCCAGCACGTCGTCGACGACCTGCAGGTGCTGGCCGAGGCCGACGCGGGACGGCTGAACGTCAGGCCCGACACCGACGACGTGGCCGGCACCGTCGACCTGGCGATCCAGTCGATCCGGGCCCAGGCCGATGCTCGGGACGTCCGTCTGGTGCGGGCCGGGTCGGCGACCGCCACCGCTCCGCACGACCGGCTGCGGATGCGCCAGGTGGTCGCCAACCTGCTCTCCAACGCGGTCCGGTACGCGCCCGAGGGCTCCTCGATCGAGGTGACGGTCGGCGACGCCGACGACGAGGCACGCTGCGTGCGGGTGGCCGTGCGCGACCACGGCCCGGGCATCGCCGCCGAGCACCTGCCGCACGTCTTCGAGCGGTTCTACCGGGCCGACCCGTCCCGCGCCCGTCGGACCGGCGGCAGCGGGCTGGGGCTCGCCATCGTCGGGCGGATCGTGCAGGCCCACGGCGGGACGGTGTCCGCCGCCAACGCACCCGATGGCGGGCTGGAGGTCATCGTGTCGCTGCCGACATCGCCGACCGGTAGCTCCGCAGCTCCGTGAGGTTCTCCCGGACGAACGCGGCCTCGAGGTCCTGGCGGACGGCCTGCAGCGTGCGGTCCCAGGCCGGGCGGCAGCTGTTGTCGGCGACCGCCACTCGCACCTCCCGCTGCCGCAGCGCGGCCAGGGCATCCGGAGGGACCCCGGTGGGGTCGAACCCGGGACCCATCAGGGCCAGCGCGCGCTTCCGGATCCGCTCCTCGGGAGCCGAGACGGCGTGGTAGCCCGGGAACCCGGCCGACGCCATGCAGCCGGACCACGTCCGGGTCGCGGCGGCGACCCGAGGGTCGGCCAGCTCGCGCGCCTGCAGGTCCTGCACCTGGCCCAGGAGGCTCGAGAAGGACCTGCGCACGCGCTCGATCCGGTCCTCGCGGCTCTGCTGCTGCTTCTCGTCGGGCCGGGTGGCGTCTCCTCGGCCCTCGCAGGAGCTGTCGTCGGAGGTGATCGAGCGGGTCAGGTTGCCCTGCGAGTCGAGCACGATGTCCTTGCCGTACAGCGCCTGGTAGTAGGCCACCCGCTCGGAGACGCTCATGCCGTGGACGATCTTCTCGTTCTGGTCCCCGGGGTCGGGCTTGCTCGACGCCGGTGGCGCGGTGCTGATGCCGTAGCCGAAGCGAGCGGCGAACTCCGCGGGCGGCAGGTTCGGGAACGTCGGGTCGTTCAGGCTGATGATCTGGGCGCCCCCCGTCGACCCCGTGACCGTGAAGGTGTGGGGGTCGGGCACGTACTCGAAGCCCTGCCTGGCCATGCACCGGGCCACGGCCTCCTCGGCCTTCCGCGCCGCGGCCTCGTCGTCGTCGCCCGGGTCGGTCGACTGCCCGACACCGAGGTAGTGGTCCAGCGGCGACGGCGGGACCTGCGCCCCGGAAGTGGCCGAGGGTGCACCGGTCGGCGTACCTGCGCCGGCGGAGCCGGACCCGCTCCCGTGGCACGCGGAGAGGGCGAGGGCGAACGGGACGAGGAGCAGGAGTCGCCGGCACGGGCGGGTACGTCGGGACGTCATGGGCGGACGCTAGGAACGACGTCGTGAAGACGCCGTCAAGAACCTGTGCCCGTGCTGCTCTTCATGAGTTCTTCGCAGGCTGCTGACAGGATCTCTGCGTGGGTGCCCGGATCCTGGTCGCGGACGACGATCCCAAGCTGGCGTCGCTGGTGCGCACCTACCTGGAGCGGGCGGGCCACACGGTGGTGCTGGTGCACGACGGCCGGGCGGCGCTCGCCGAGTGTCGACGGCGACAGCCCGACCTGGCCATCCTCGACATCATGATGCCCCTGCTCGACGGTCGGGACGTCTGTCACGTGCTCCGGGCCGAGAGCGAGGTGCCGATCGTCTTCCTGACGGCCCGGGCGACCGAGGACGACCTGGTTGCCGGCCTGGCACTCGGTGCCGACGACTACGTCGTCAAGCCGTTCAGCCCCCGCGAGCTGCTGGCCCGGGTCGAGGCGGTGCTGCGCCGGGCCGGCGGAGGCGAGCAGCCGGCGGTGCTGACCGCGGGCTCACTGGTCCTCGACGAGAGCCGCCATCGCGTGACCCTCGCCGGCTCCCCCGTGGAGTGCACACCGGCCGAGTTCCGGATCCTCCGGGAGCTGGTCTCCCGGCCCCACCATGTCTTCAGCCGAGCCCGGCTGCTGGAGGCGGCGTTCGGTTTCGACCACGATGCTCTCGAGCGCACGATCGACGCCCACGTCATGAACCTTCGTCGCAAGCTCGAGGCGGACCCGCGCGAGCCGCGGCACCTGGTCACGGTCTACGGCGTCGGCTACACGTTCGTGCCCGACGACGAGGCAGGGCGCGAGCAGCCCGCCTGACCTCGCGCGCAGCGAGCGACCACAGGAGGACGGATGATCATCGGACGGTTCAAGGTGCGGTGCCGACCCGAACGAGCAGACGAGATGGCGGCCGCGATCGCGGCCGTGCAGGCGCCGAGCCTCGCGCTGCCCGGCGTGATCCACTTCGACGTCGCGCGCAGCCTGACCGAGCCGGACACCTTCGTGGTCCTCGAGGTGTTCGAGGACCGCGCTGCGCTGGACCGCCAGAACGCGCAGGCGGAGGTCGCGGCGGTGCTCGACCTCGTGGCCGACGGGGCCCTCACCCGCGACCTCGAGTGGTCGGTCTGGGAGGCCTCGCCGGTCGAGTAGGCGCCTCACGAGCCGCCCGGCCGGGCGGCTCGTCTCCTTGGGAGACTGGCGCCATGCCGACCCGGGAGCCAGGGGTGTTCGCGATCCCGGGCTTCGCGCGGCTCTGGACCGCCGACGCGATCTCGGGGTTCGGCGCCCCGGTCACCCTGCTGGCCGTGCAGACCCTGGTGCTGGTCGGGCTGCACGGGACCGCGGCGGACGTCGGGGTGGTCACCGCCGCGCGCTGGCTGCCCTACCTGCTGTTCGGCGTCATGGTCGGCGCCGTGGTCGACCGGCGGCGCCGCCTGCCGATCATGATCGCCACCGATGCGGGCCTCGGCCTCGTGCTCCTGCTGGTGCCCGCGCTGTGGATGACGCATCACCTGAGTCCGGCCGGACTGGCGGCCCTGATGGCGGTGGTGGGGACCCTGACGCTCTTCGGCGACGCCGCCTCGCAGTCCTTCCTGCCGCGGGTGGTGCCGCCCGGCAGGCTCCAGCCGGCCCACGCCCGCCTCGACCAGAGTGGAGCCGTCGCCCAGGTCGGCGGTCCCGCCCTCGCCGGCGCGATCGTCGCGGTGGTCGGCGCCAGTGTGGCGGTCGTGGTCGACGCCGCGTCGTACCTCGTGTCCGCCTTCCTCGTCCGGGGCATCCGGGTCGACGAGCCCGCCGGCTCGGGGCCGGCCGGGAGCCCGTCGTTCGGCAGCCAGGTGCGCGAGGGGCTGGCATGGGTCTACCGGCAGCCCAAGCTCGGCTCCCTCGCCGTCCTCACCCACGCCTGGTTCGTGTGCAACGCGATGCTGACCCCGGTCTTCGCCACGCTCGTGCTGCTGGACCTGCGGGCCTCGCCGTTCGCCCTCGGCGTGGCACTGGCCGGTGCCGGGGTCGGGTCGCTCGTGGGCGCGACGGTGACCACGCGGGTCGGGCGTCGCATGGACGCCGGTCCGACGATCATCCTCAGCCACGCCGTCACCACCGCCGGGGTCACGGTGATCGCCGCCGGTGCCGGCCTGGGCGATGCCTGGCCCACGTCGACGGTGATCGCGGTCCTGACCCTCGGCCTGGTCCTGCACGGCTTCGCGATGGGGCTGTCCAACTCCCACGAGATGGGCTATCGACAGCTGGTCACGCCCGACTCCCTCCAGGCGCGCACGAACACCACGATGCGCTCGGTCAACCGCGCGATGATCGTGCTCGGTGCTCCGCTCGGTGGCGTGCTGGCCGACCGCATCGGCATCCCGACCACGCTCAGCCTCGTCGCGGTCGGCTTCGGCCTGGTCACGCTGGCGATGCTGGTCTCGCCGGTCCGGCAGGCGACGTACGCCGACCAGCTGCGCCCGGCCGACACCTGAGCCCGACCACCACGCCGCCTGCGGGTCGCCGGCCGGTGCCGGCCTAGGACCCGCGGACCCGGGTCAGCAGGCTCCGCCGGTTGCGTACCCCGGTCTTGGCGAAGACCGCCTTGAGGTGGTCCTGGACGGTGTGCTCCGACACGTTCATCTCGTGGGCGACCGCCCGGGTGGCGAGACCGGCGGCGAGCAGCCCGAGGAGCTCGGACTCCCGGGCCGTCAGGGCGTGGACCCGGATGAACAGGTCGGCGCGGTCGCGCGGCGAGATGGTCTCGATGGTCACGGCGATCCTGGCGCCGGCGGGGTCGGCCAGGTGTGCCGCGCGGAGCGTCATCCATCGGCCGCGGCCCGCGTGGACGCGCGCGGAAGGCGGCCCCGGGTCGACCCCTTCGCGTCGGGCGAGCAGCTGCGCGGCCACGTTGTACGCCGCCGCCGGGATCGGCTGCCGGTCCTCGGGCGTGGGCAGGAGCTGGCCGAGGAGCTTCGTCGTCTGCTCGGTCTCGGCCAGGACACGCAGGTCCTCGTCGAGCACGAGCACCACGGGTCCCGGCATGCCACTGGTCGGCCCCTCCGTCACGAAGGTCCGCGACTGGCTCCGCCTCAGAGCCTCCGTGAGGATGCCCAGGGCGGAGTCCAGGTGCGCGAGCTCGGCGGCGGTGAAGGGACGCGCGGATCCGACACGCCAGAGGTCCAGGAAGGCCCAGCACCCGTAGCGGTCGCGGAAGACGCCCGACGCCACGTCGGACACGTCGAACGAGCGCCACTCCTCCCGCCAGACGCGACTGCGGGCGAGCTCACCTCCGGTGACGGCGTGCAGCGACGCGAACCGGTCGCCCAACCGGGTCCAGCGGTTCACCTCGGTCAGGTACTTCGCGCGCACCAGGCTCGGCAGCCGAGTCAGGTCCGGGACCGCGGCCAACGGAGACGACCCCACCGACGTCTCCGGATCGGTCAGCACCCAGGCGTGCGCGTCGAACGCGACGTCCTCCCGCAGGGCATCGAGGAGTCGTGACCGCAGCGACCGGTCGTCCAGGGGCTGCCCGGCGATGCGCTCGACCCTCCGCACCCACGCGTCGGCCCCGGGCGGTGCTGCCACGAGCGAAGCCTAGGACCCGGCAGACCCCAGATTCCTGGGATGGCGGCGCGTCATGCGTCAGGCCTAGCGTCGACGAACACCGACAACGGCACGGCAGCACAGCAGGAAGACACCGTCATGACCACCTTGCACATCGAGCACGCGATCAGCGACTACCGCACGTGGAAGGCCGCCTTCGACCGCGCCGAACCTCTGCGCGTCGAGGCCGGCGTGCGGAGCCACGCGATCCGTCAGCCGCAGGAAGACCCGGCGTACGTCGTGATCGACCTCGAGTTCGACGACGCCGGCTCGGCACGCGCCTTCCTGGAGCTGCTCGAGACCCGGATCTGGGCCACCCGCGACAACTCCCCCGCCCTCGTCGGCGCGCCCACCACGGCCGTCCTGGAGCGCGTGGGCTGACTCACCGCGGCAGGGTGAGCTCCGTCGACGACGTCGACGCGGCCACCACGTGCCCCGAGGCGACGACGTACGCGGGGGCCTCGTGGTGGGCGAGCACCGCGCGCAGGGTCGACCGGTGATGGACGACCAGGTCGGCGTTCCCGCCCTCCTCGAGCCGGTGGCCGGCGACGCCCAGGACCGTGGCGGCGGTGGTCGTCACCGCGTCGTACACGAGGTCGAGGCCGGCGGTGTCGACGGCCTCGAGGGCGTGGGCGGCGAGGAACGCCACCTCGGTCATGTTGTGGTGGCCGAAGGGGTAGTAGGCGTCCTCGATGTCGTCCTGGCCGAGCGCGACCGGCAGGCCCAGCGCGGTCAGCTCGCGGACCGGCAGGTGCAGCGGCCCGGTGTGCGGGTCGCTGACGAAGCCGAGGCCGGCGCGCTTCGCCAGCTCCGCCAGGCGCTCGACCGCCGGGCGCGCGTACAGCCCCACGGCTCGCGCGTGGTGGGCGACCCCACGGCCGACGAGGCCGTGCTCGAGCATCTCCTCGGCCAGCATCGCGGTCGTGTGCAGGCGCGGGTCGCCGGCATCGTCGACGAGCATCGCGACCCGCCGGTCGTGCTCCGCGGCGAGCGCGCACATCCGGCGCACGTGCTCCCGCGCCTCGGCGTCGGAGTCCTCGATCCACGGGATGCCGCCGACGACGTCCGCACCCAGGGCAACGGCCTCGCGGACCAGGTCCTCGGCGCCGGGGTCGCGCAGCAACCCGTCCTGCGGGAACGCGACCACCTGGAGCTCGACCACGCCACGGAACTCCTCCCGCAGGGCCAGCAGCGGGATGACGCCCTCGAGCCGCGCCCCGGTGTCCACGTCGGCGAACGCCAGCACGTGACGGACGCCGTGGCGCACCGCCTCCAGCACCGCACTCCGGGCGTTCGGCTCGATCCAGGACCGGTCGTAGTCGGCCTTCACCGCCGACGCCAGCTCGATCGCCTGGAGGGCCGCGGCCATCCCGTCGCTGGTGTACGCCGTGAGGGCCGCGTCGCCCGCCCGGTCGAGCGTGTGCACCTTGTCCAGGTGGAGGTGGGCATCGACGAAGCTCTCGGTGACGAGGCCGCCGGCGGCATCGATCTCGTCCCGGCCGGTCAGCGGCTCCTCGGTGACCACGGAGATCCGACCGCCGTCGATGCCGATGTGCCACCGGCCCTGCCGCCCGCGCAGGGTCGCGTCGCCGACGACGAGGTCGTGCGTGGTCACGCGCCAGTTATAGCCCAGCCCTCTCGCGTCACCCGACCCCGTGCTCGGCCAGCCATCTCCGCGCTGCGGTCGCGGACGCGCGCGCCAGCCACGCGTCGTACACGACCTCGGCCAGCTCGTCGCGGGTGAGCTCGCCGATGCGTGAGGTGCGGAGCAGCACCGACGGATGGCCGTCGAAGTGGGGTGTGGTGAAGAACGGCGTCGACGGGTCGGCGACCAGCGCCTCCTTCTCGATCTCGGACTCCACCCAGAGCATCACGACGTCGTCGTAGCGCTCGCCGGTCTCGGGGTCCACGGCATCCGGGCGCGGCGTGCGGAAGAACACGAAGCTGCGGCGGCTGACCTGGTAGATGTCGTTGCCCTTCGGGCCCTGCTCGACCCTGACGCCGGGCATCGAGCCGGCCAGCTCGCGCAGGTCGGCGACGGTCGCGCGGCGAGTGCGGGCCATGCCGCCGACTCTGGCACACGCCCTGGCACGCACTCGGCACACGGTGGCTACGGTGACGGCGATGAACGACGTCACCGTGGTCCGGGCCGGCCTCGTCGTCCCCGCCCCCGACGAGGCGCCGCTCGCGGGACGGCGGGTGGTCCTCCGCGACGGGGTGATCGAGGCGATCCAGGTCGACGCAGGCGGCCTGCCGCCCGGCGCGGTCGTCGTCGACGCCACGGACGCCACGGTCGTGGCCGGGCTCTGGAACACCCACGTCCACCTGACGCCGCCCGCCTTCGCCGGGGCGCGGAGACGCCCGGCCCGCTCGCTCGAGTCGGCGCTGGCCGACATGCTGACCAGCCGCGGCTTCACCACCGTGGTGGACCTCGGCTCCGACCCGCGCAACACGTTCCCTCTCCGGCGCCGGGTCGAGAACGGCGAGGTCGCCGGGCCGCGGATCTGGACGGCGGCCAGCGCCCTGTACCCCCATCGCGGCCTGCCCTTCTACGTCCGCGCGTCGGCGCCCCGCTACCTCTGGTGGGCGATCCCGACGCCACGCACCCCGCGGGCCGCGGCCGCCGTCGTACGCCGTCAGGTCCGGGCCGGCGCGGACGTGACCAAGCTCTTCACCGGCTCCTACGTCACGCCCGAGACCGTGCAGCCGATGCGAGCCGACATCGCTGCCGCGGCCGCGCGCGTCGCGCATGAGCACGGCCTGCTGGTGTTCGCGCACACCTCGAACCGCGAGGGACTCCAGGTGGCGCTCGACGCCGGCGTCGACGTCGTCGCCCACGTGCCCGACGAGACGGACGGGGTCGCTCCGCTGCTCGTGCGTGCCGCCGCGTCGGGCGTCGTGCTGGTGCCGACGTTCCAGATGTTCGCGCGCACGGTGACCGACTCGCCGGCGTACCTCGACCCGATCGTCGAGGCCGCGCGGGTCTTCCTCGAGGCCGGCGGCCGGCTGATGTTCGGGACCGACGTCGGCTACATGGAGGACCCGACCCTCGGGGACGAGCTCTCCTACCTGGCCCGCTGCGGTCTCGACGGCACGGAGGTCCTGCGGATGTTCACCACCACGCCTGCGGAGGTCTTCGGGGTGACCGGCGGACGGGTCGAGGCCGGGATGCCGGCCGACCTCACCGTCCTGCACGGCGACCCGCTCACCGACCTCACGGCGTACACCCGCGTCGCGACGACCATCCGGGCGGGCCGGGTCATCTGGACGGCACCGGGTGGCTAGCGCCGCATAGGGTCGCCTGCGTGGGCGCCCTCTCCGGACTCGTGGACCGCGGCCTGATGGCCCCCGACTGGGCCGAGGCGCTGGCGCCGGTGGACGAGCGGATCGGCGCCATGGGGCAGTTCCTCCGCGCCGAGCTGGCGGCCGGACGGAGGTACCTCCCGACGGGTGACGACGTGTTCAAGGCGTTCCGCCGTCCGCTCGCCGACGTGCGTGTCCTGATCGTCGGCCAGGACCCCTACCCCACGCCCGGGCACCCGATCGGCCTGTCGTTCGCGGTGGCGCCGGACGTACGCCCGCTGCCCGGCTCGCTGCGCAACATCTACCAGGAGCTCTCCACCGACCTCGGCATCCCGCCCGCACCTCACGGCGACCTGACGGCCTGGGCGGACCGCGGGGTCATGCTGCTCAACCGCGTCCTCACGGTCCGGCCCGGCGAGGCCGCCTCGCACCGGGGGCGTGGCTGGGAGGAGGTCACGGACTGTGCGATCGCAGCCCTGGTACGCCGGGGTGGCCCGGCCGCCGCGATCCTCTGGGGCCGCGACGCCCAGTCGCTGCGGCCCGCCCTCGGCGCGATCCCGTGGGTCGAGTCGGCACATCCGTCGCCGCTGTCGGCCGCCCGCGGGTTCTTCGGCTCACGGCCCTTCTCGCGGGTGAACCGGCTGCTCACCGAGCAGGGCGGCGAGCCGATCGACTGGTCGCTGCCGCCGCTGTGACAAGCGGCTCTGGCGGAATAAAGTTGAATGTGAAACTATTACGTCGACATGAGCGATCGCATGCCCGCCCTCTACCTCGGCCACGGGGCACCGCCACTGCTGGACGACCCCCTGTGGTCGAGCCAGCTGTCCGGCCTGGCCGCCGACCTGCCGCGCCCGAGCGCGATCCTGATCGTCAGTGCCCACTGGGAGTCGGCGCCGGTGATGCTGAGCGCCGACGGCGCTCCCCTGGTCTACGACTTCGGCGGCTTCCCGGAGCGGTACTACCGGATGACCTACGCGACGCCGCCGGCCACGGCGCTGGCGCAGCGGATCGCGGCGATGATGCCGGCCGACGAGCCGGTACACCAGCACGGCAGCCGCGGGCTCGACCACGGGGCCTGGGTGCCGCTGAAGATCATGTACCCCGACGGCGACATCCCGGTGCTGCAGATGTCGCTCCCGACGCAGGACCCGACCAGGCTGCTCGCGCTCGGTGAGCGCTTGCGTCCGCTCCGCGACGAGGGCGTGCTGATCATCGGCTCCGGGTTCCTCACCCACGGCCTGCCGTTCCTCAAGGAGTTCCGCATCGACGCCGATGCGCCAGGCTGGTCGGAGGACTTCGACGCATGGGCCGCCGAGGCACTGGCCCGCGGCGACGTCGACGCGCTCGCGTCCTACCGGTCGCAGGCGCCGGGCATGCCGTTCGCGCACCCGACCGTCGAGCACTACACCCCGCTCTTCGTCACCCTCGGCGCGGCCACCGACCCGGAGGAGCCGGGCCGGCAGCTGTTCGAGGGCTTCTGGATGGGGCTGTCGAAGCGTTCGCTCCAGGTCGCCTGACCGTCGTACACCGGCCCCGTCGCGGGTGCCCCGCTCCGAGCGCGGCATGCCATCATCGGTCCGTGACGGAGAGCCCGACGACCGGCGCCGCGGAGCGCTACCGCCAGACCCTCGACGAGATGGCGGACCTGGTCGGCGACCAGGGCCACATCGAGCCGACGCGCCGGTGGAGCCGGCTCGTCCGGCAGCTGGACGACGACCGACAGGTGCTCGAGGACTCGGACGAGGGACGCGCCGCCATCACCGCGCTGCTGGCGGACCCCCGGCCGACGGTGCGGCTCTGGTCCGCCGCCGCGGCCATGTTCTGGGACGACGAGCAGGCGCGCCCGGCGCTGGAGGAGATCCGCGAGGGGCCCACGCGCTACGGCCTGCACTCGATCATCGCCAAGCACACGCTGCGGGACTTCGACGACGGCCGGCTCACCCCCGGCGACCTTCCCGGGGCACCGGGGTCCGGCGAGAGCTGAGCGGTCAGTCCCGGGTGATCGCGTCCAGCTCGGTCAGGTCGTCCGCGCTCGGCTCCCACCGCATCGCTGCGGCGTTCGCGCGCACCTGCTCCCCTGAGGTCGCCCCCGAGATCACGCACGCGACGGCCGGCTGGGCGGCCAGCCCGGCGATCGCCACGTCGAGCAAGGAGACGTCGCGAGCCTCGGCGTACTTCTCGAGCGCCTCGATCCGGTCCCAGTCGGCGCCCTCGAGCCACGGCGACGGGCCCGACCGGGCGCGCGAGCCGTAGGGCGCCTCCTGGCCGCGGTGGTACTTGCCGGTCAGCAGGCCGTACTCCAGCGGGAAGTAGGGCAGCACCCCGAGGCCGAGGTGCTCGGCCGCGGGCACGACCTCGGACTCGATGGTGCGGTCGAGGAGGGAGTAGCGGTTCTGCACCGAGACGAACCGCTCGAAGCCGGACGTCCGCGCCGTCCAGTCCCAGTCGGCGACCTGCCAGCCCGCGACGTTCGAGCAGCCGACGTAGCGGACCTTGCCCTCGCGGACGAGGTCCGTGAGCGCCGACAGGGTCTCGTCGATCGGGGTGACCGGATCGGGGAAGTGGAGCTGGTAGAGGTCGATCCAGTCGGTGCGAAGACGCCGCAGCGACGCCTCGACGGCACGGCGCACGTAGCGACGGGCTCCCCGCGCGCCGTGGTCGGGACCGTTGGTCCCCCGCATGTCGCTGCCGAACTTGGTCGCCACCACGAACCGGTCGCGGCGACCCTCGAGCGCGACGCCGATCATCTCCTCGCTCTGGCCGACGCCGTAGGAGTCCGAGGTGTCCAGGAACGTCACGCCGGTCTCGTCGGCCGCGTCGACGATGCCCCGCACGGCGTCGAGCCCGACCCGCCGCCCGAACGCGTTGCAGCCGACACCGACCGCGCTGACCATGAGACCCGAGTCGCCCAACGGGCGGTAGACCATCTCCGTCACCCGATCGACACTACCCAGCGGCTTGCACCTCGATCAGGTCGAGGTCGCGGACGCAGAAGCCGTGGTGCTCGAAGGTCTCGTTGAGCACCGTGCCGAGGCACTGACGCACCGAGCGACCGTTGGCGTACGGCGGCCACCGACCGTCGTCGGGGATCGGGGCCGGTGCCGCGAGCTGCTCGGGGGTCGCCACGTCGAGCCAGGCCCCCAGCTCGGCGGCCTGGGCATCACGGACGGCGATCACCTCGTCGAGGGACGGGTCCGCTGACACGTCGAGACCCTGTTCCTGTCCTGGCGCGAACGGCGGCCCGAGCCCCATGGGGGTGAACGGCTCCGTCGACCCCAGGCAGCACCGGCGGAACCACGAGTCGTGCACGAACACCAGGTGCCGCAGGGTCTGGACCGCCGACCACTCGTCGTTCACGCTGCGGTGCTCGATGCCCGGCGTCCGTCGCATCCGCTCGACCGTGGCGACCCAGTCGGCACGCAGCTGCCGCCAGCCGGCACGCAGGTCCGCGACGTCGTCGGACCGCAGGAGCAGGCGCACCGGATGACGGCGGTCGAGCTCGGCCTCGACGTACGCCGTCACCTCGACGCCGTTCACCACGAGGTTGGTCACGAGCCCGTCGATCTCGGCGTCCTGCATGACCACGCCGATCAGGCGTGCGCCGGTCAGGTCGCACTCGCGGAACTCCGCGCCGGTCAGGTCCTCGTCGACGAGCTTCCTCATGCGTCGCACGCTATGCCCGACGGCCGACACCCGGCCGGGCGCCGGACCCGCCGATGTCACGATGGGCAGATGCGCTTCCTGTCGATCCAGTCGTTCGTCGCGTACGGCCACGTCGGCAACTCCGCGGCCACCTTCCCCCTGCAGCGGCTGGGCCACGAGGTGTGGCCGGTGCTGACCGTGGTCTTCTCCAACCACACCGGGTACGGCGAGTGGCGCGGTCCGCTGCTCGCGCCGGACGACGTGCGGGCCGTGGTGACCGGCATCGAGGAGCGCGGGGTGCTCGGCTCCTGCGACGCCGTGCTGTCGGGCTACCTCGGCGGACCCGGGATCTGCGAGGTGGTGGTCGACGCCGTCCAGCGCGTGAAGCAGGCGAACCCGGAGGCGACGTACACCTGCGACCCGGTGATGGGCAACGCCACCAGCGGGTGCTTCGTCGATCCCGCCATCCCGCCGATCATCCGCGAGCAGGTGGTGCCGCACGCGGACGTGATCACGCCGAACCAGTTCGAGCTCGGCTTCCTCACCGACACCTCGCCCGACACCCTGGAGTCGACGCTCGCGTCGGCCGATGCCGCAATGGCGATGGGACCGTCCGCCGTGCTGGTGACCTCCGTGCTGCGTCCGGACCGGCCCGAGGACACCATCGAGATGCTCGCCGTCACCGGCGCGGGGGCCTGGGCCGTGCGCACGCCGCGCCTACCGATCAAGGCCAACGGCTCCGGCGACCTCACCGCCGCGCTGTTCACCGCACACCTGCGGACCACCGGGTCCCCCGCCGAGGCGCTCCGCCTCACCGCATCGTCGGTCGTCGGCGTCCTGCAGGCCACCATCGACGCCGGCGAGCGGGAGCTCCAGATCGTGCTCGGCCAGGACGCGATCGCCTCGCCGGCCGGCGAGTTCGCGGTCGAGCAGGTGCGCTGATCCGCGGAGCCGGTGACAGGAATCGAACCCGCGACATCCTCTTTACAAGAGAGGCGCTCTACCGTCTGAGCTACACCGGCGCGCCGCCTGCGGCGTGCGAGCGGCCGGGTCAGCCTAACGAGCCGGGTCCGCGTTCACCCATCCAGGAACGAGTCCACCGACCGGCGGATGCCGGCCGCGTCGAGGCCGTGCGCGCGCTGGTGCTCGGCCGGCGTGCCGTAGTGGCGGAGCTCCATGCGGCGGGTGCCGAGGGAGAGCAGCCGGTGCGGCACGTCGCGGAGGGCGTCGGAGACGACGCGGGCCGAGGTGCCGGCCAGCCACGGCTCGACCAGGACGACCTCGGGGGTGCTCAGCACCTTCCGGAAGGTCGCCGTGTCGAACGGCCGCACGCTGTGCGCGTAGAGGACGGTCACGTCCCGGTCGGCGGTCGCTGCGAGCACGTCGTCCAGGACCGGCCCGAGCGCCACCACGGTCGGTCCCGAGCCGCGGCGTACGACGTGCAGGCCCGCTCCACCGAACGACTCGGTGTTGGTCTGCTCGACGATCCGGACGTAGTGCAGCCCGTCGTCGGCGACGGCCCGGCGCAGCACCTCGTCGGCCTCGACGGACGTGCCCGGCGCGTGGATCACCACCTCCGGCAGCGTGTCCATCAGCGCGACGTCCCCGGGTGCCTGGTGGGTGCGACCCGAGGCCGCGGCGTCGAACGACCCGCCACCACCGACCAGCACGCCGCCGACGCCTTGGTGCCCGAAGCCGAGCTTGACCTGCTCGAAGGCGCGCTCGACCAGGAACGTGCCGAAGGTGTGCACGACCGGCCGCATCCCGGTCAGGGCGAGCCCGGCGCCGACGTTGACGAGCAGCTGCTCGCGGATGCCGACGTTGACGACACGGTCGGGGTGCCGGCGGATGGCCCGGCCGAAGAAGCGCGCCGAGATCTCGGCGAGGACCAGCGTGGTCGAGAGATCCTCGTCGAGCAGGTCGGTGACGGTCCGGGCGAACTGCGTGCGCGGGTCGGGCGACACGATGCGGTGGTCGGGTGCCGTGAGCGTCATGCCGCGTCCTCGAGACGTCGTCCTGAGCCTGTCGAAGGGTCGAGGACGGTCGCCACCACGGCGTTGGGAGCGCCGACGCCGCGTTCGGACAGGGCCTTCTCGAGTGCGTCGTCGTCGCGTCCGTCGACGGTGCCGACCCGCCAGCCCTCGGTGGCGAAGCGCTCGGCGATCCGGCCCGGCACGGCGTACGACGACGACCGGTTGTCGACGACGACCACGGTCAGGGTGTCGAGACCGAGTGCGGCCGCGAGCTCGAGCGCCTCGTGGTTGGAGCCCTCGTCGAGCTCGGCGTCGCCGACCAGGACCACGACGCGTGAGCCGATGCCCTGCGCGCGCAGCCCGAGCGCGACACCGACCGCCAGCGGGAGCCCGTGCCCGAGTGATCCGGACGAGATCTCGACGCCGGGCACGAGGTTGCGGTCGGGGTGGTGGCCGAGCGCCGAGTCGAACGTCGCCCACTCGGTGAGCCAGGACTCCGGGAAGAAGCCCCGATCAGCCAGGACGGCGTAGTACGCCGTCGGGCCGTGGCCCTTGGACAGCAGGAACCGGTCGCGGCGCGGGTCGTCCCGGTTCTCCGGAGAGACGTCGAGCACGCGCTCGTAGAGGACCCGGAGCACGTGCATGGTCGAGTACGACGCGAGGTCGTGCTTCTCGTCCCCCGTCATCAGGGTCAGCAGTCGTTCGATGTTGTCCACGAGCTCATTTCACAAGTTGAAGTGAACTTTAAGTCAAGGCATCCTGGCTGCCATGACCGAGCTCACGATCGGCGAGCTGTCCGAGCGGTCGGGCATCGCCACGAGCGCCATCCGGTACTACGAGGACCGCGGGCTGGTCCGGTCTCGACGTACGACGGGCAACCAGCGCCGCTACGAGCGGGTGATGCTGCGCCGCCTGGGCTTCATCCGCACCGCCCAGCGGGTGGGGCTCTCCCTCGAGGAGATCGAGGCGGCGCTGGCGACCCTGCCCAGCAACCGCACGCCGACCAAGGCCGACTGGTCACGTCTCAGCCGCGGGTGGCGGCCGCGTCTCGACGAGCAGATCGCCCAGCTGGAGCGGCTGCGCGACACGCTCGACTCGTGCATCGGCTGCGGCTGCCTGAGCCTGCGGCGCTGCAGCCTGAACAACCCCGAAGACGTCGTCGCGGCGCGGGGGCCCGGCCCGGTCTTCCTCGAGGGCCGCTGACCGACTCTCGCTAGCCTGAGGACCATGGCGCTGCACTTCGTGGCCAGCCGTCCGGACCCCGCCCTCGTGCGCCTGCCCTGGTCGACACCGCTCGCCGAGTGGACCGACGACTTCGTCGTCCCGCTCCCCCGCGGGCTCAGCCGCCACATCGTCCGGATCGTCCGGCTCGGCGAGCGCATGTACGCGATCAAGGAGACCCAGGAGGAGATCGCCTTCCGCGAGTACCGCCTCCTCCGCGACCTCCAACGGATCGGCCTGCCCGCCGTCAAGCCGGTCGGCGTGGTGACGGGCCGTGAGGACGACGACGACGAGGAGCTGCCCTGCGCCCTCCTGACCGAGCACCTCGCGTTCTCGCTCCCCTACCGCGCGCTGTTCGCGCACGGCACGAACGCCGACAACCTGCCCAGCCTGGTCGACGCGCTGGTCGTGTTGCTGGTCCGGCTGCACCTCGCGGACTTCTACTGGGGAGACGTCTCGCTGTCGAACATCCTGTTCCGCCGCAGCGCGGGCGGGTTCGCGGCGTACCTCGTGGACGCGGAGACGGGCGAGCTGCGGCCCTCGCTGTCGCGCCAGATGCGGGAGTACGACGTGGAGGTCGGCTGCGAGAACGTCTTCGCCGAGCTGCTCGACCTCCAGGCCGGCGGGCGGATCAGCGGCACGGTCCAGGCGCACGAGATCGTGGCCCTGATCCGGAAACGGTACGACGAGCTGTGGTCGGAGCTGACCGGCGAGGAGGAGTTCACCACCGACGAGATGTGGCGGATCGAGCAGCGGATCGAGCGCCTCAACGAGCTCGGCTTCGACGTCGAGGAGCTCGACATCGTCACCGACTTCGACGGTGACCGGGTGCGGCTCCAGCCCAAGGTGGTCGAGCTCGGCCACCACCGCCGGGAGCTCCAGGCCCTGACCGGCATGAACGTCGAGGACGCTCAGGCCCGCCGCCTGCTCAACGACATGACGTCGTTCATCGCGCACTACGACCTCGGCCGCGAGGACCGGGCGATCGCGGCCAACCGCTGGCTGACCGAGGTCTTCGAGCCGATCATGGCGATGGTGCCGGCCGAGGCGCGGGGCAAGCTCGAGCCCGCGGAGATCTTCCACGAGATCCTCGTGCACCGGTGGTACCTGTCGGAGCGGGCCGGCCACGAGGTCGGCATCTTCGAGACGGCCCGCGACTACATCGACCACGTCCTGACCTCGAAGCCCGACGAGCTGATCACGGCCGACGAGGCGGACGGCACGTCCCTCCCGGAGGAGGACCAGGACGCGTCGGTCCTGTAGCAACCGAAGGGTCAGCGCAAGAGGTCGCGACCGATCACCATCCGCTGGATCTGGTTGGTGCCCTCGAAGATCTGGGTGACCTTGGCGTCGCGGAACAGCCGCTCCACCGGGTACTCGCGCGTGTAGCCGTTCCCCCCGAGCACCTGGATCGCGTCGGTGGTCACCCGCATCGCGGCGTCGGTCGCGGTCAGCTTCGCGACGCTGGCCTGGCGGCTGAACGGCCGGCCGGCGTCCTTGAGCCGAGCTGCGTAGAGGTACGTCGCGCGGGCCCGCTCGACGTCCGCGGCCATGTCGGCGAGGAGGAACTGCAGCCCCTGCTGCTCACCGATCGGCTTGCCGAACTGCTCGCGCTGGCCGGCGTACTCCACGGCGTGGGCGAGGGCGGCCTGGGCGATGCCGGTCGCGACGGCCGCGATGCCCAGCCGGCCGGCGTCCAGCGCCGACAGGGCGGCGTGCATGCCGCCGCCCTCGTCGCCGATCAGCTGCGTGGCCGGGAGGCGGACGTCGTCGAAGACCACCTGCGTGGTGACGTCGCAGGCGAGGCCCATCTTCTTCTCGGGCGCCCCGAACGACAGGCCCTCGGTGTCCGCGGGCACCACGAACGCCGACAGCCCTCGCTTGGGGTCGTCGGCGGTGCGGGCGAACAGGATGTAGTAGTCGGCGCACGAGCCGTTGCTGGTCCACGCCTTCGTCCCGTTCACGACGTACGCCGCCGCTTCTCCTGAGCCCGTCGAGGGGTGGAGGACGGCCCGCGTCCGGATGCCGCTGACGTCCGAGCCTGCCTGCGGCTCGGAGAGGCAGTAGGCGCCGAGCCAGTCGCCGCTGAGCATCCGCGGCAGCCACTCCTGCTTGAGGTCGTCGCTGCCGTTCGTGGCGACGACGTTCGCGGTCAGGCCGTGCACGCTGACGCCGACGCCCACGCTGGGCCACGCGGTCGCGATCTCCTCGATCACCTGGAGATAGACCTCGTAGGGCTGCCCGCCCCCGCCGTACTCCTCGGCGAACGGCAGGCTCAGCAGCCCCGACTTCCCCAGCAGCCGGTACGCCGACTCCGGGAACTCACCGCGCTCCTCGGCCTCGTGCACCTGGGGCGCGAGCTCCTTGGTGGCGAGGTCGCGGGTCAGCTCGAGCAGCGCCTCGGCGACCCCGTCGTCGTCACCGGGCAGCAAGCGCTCGACCGTCGTACCCACCCCTCCGATGATGCCACCCTGTGACAGTTTCGCCCCACCCGGCACCAACCCGTCACAGCTGACCCGGCGATCGCGTGACACGTGAGGGCGCTGACCCGGCGATCGCGTGACACCTGAGGGCGCTGACCCGGCGATTGCGTGACACCTGGCGGCACCGACCCGGCGATCGCATGCCGCCCAGAAGCACCCGGCCGGGGCTGTGTGTGCATGGAATCGCCGGGTCGGCGCCGTACGACGTCACCGGAACGCCGGGTCGGCGGGTCTGTGCGTCACGCAATCGCCAGGTCAGCGGCGGAGCTGGGAGAGGGCGTAGAGGGTGATGGAGGCGGCGACGCCGGCGTTGAGGGACTCCAGGGACGACGACATCGGGATGGAGACGAGCCGGTCGCAGGTCTCGGTGACCAGGCGGCCGAGGCCGTCGCCCTCCGAGCCGACCACGAGCACCAGCGGTCCGGTGGCGAGGTCGGAGTCCGCCAGCAGGTCCGGCAGCGTGAGGTCACCCTGGGCGGCCAGGCCGACCACCTGGCACCCGGCGTCCTGGAGCTCCTTGAGGGTGCGGACCAGGTTGGTCGCCTGGGCGACCGGGATGCGCGCCGCGGCGCCGGCCGAGGACTTCCAGGCGGCCGCGGTCATCCGCGCCGCCCGGCGCTCGGGGATCACCACGCCGTGGGCGCCGAACCCCGATGCCGACCGGACGACCGCCCCGAGGTTGCGCGGGTCGGTGACCGAGTCCAGGGCCACGATCAGCGGCGCCTCGCCGCGCTCGGCGGCGGCGTCGAGCAGGTCCCGCGGATGGGCGTACTCGTAGGCCGGGATCCGGGCCGCGAGGCCCTGGTGCACCGCCCCGTCGGTACGCCGGTCCAGCTCCGCGCGGGTCACCTCCAGCAGCGAGATCCCGCCGTCGGCCGCGATCTTGAACGCCTCACGCAGCCGCCCGTCGCGCTCGGCCCCTTCGGCGACGTACAGCCCGCTCACCGGTACGCCGGCCCGCAGCGCCTCCACGACCGCGTTGCGTCCGGCGATCCACTCGTCGTCGCTGGTCGAGCGTCGCTTCGGCCGCCGTCCCGCGTCGCGCTCGGTCCTGGCCTTCATCTTGTGGGCCTTGTGGTTCGGCCGGTCGGCCGCCTTCGGCGTCGGCCCCTTGCCCTCGAGGCCGCGGCGGACCCGCCCGCCCGACCCGGCCGTCGGGCGCTTCGACGACTTGCGGATGGCGCCCCGGCGCTGGCTGTTGCCCGGCATCAGTCCTCGCCTCCCGACGGGTCGGCCAGGGTCCACTTCGGCCCGTCGGCGGTGTCCTCGACGGCGATCCCGGCCGCGGCGATCCGGTCGCGGATCGCGTCCGCGCGGGCCCAGTCCTTGTCCGCACGGGCGGCCGCGCGCTCCTCGAGCAGCCCGGCCACGAGCGCGTCGACGGCCGCCGTCAGCTGGGCGTCGTCGGAGCCACCGCCCGACCCCCAGGCCGGGTCAGAAGGGTCGAGCCCGAGCACGCCCAGCATCAGGGTCACCTGGGCGAACGCCTCTCTCAGCGGCTTGCCGGTCTCACCGTCCTGGAGCAGGCGGTTTCCCTCGCGCACCGTCTCGTGGATGACCGCGACGGCCGCGGGCGTGCCGAGGTCGTCGTCCATCGCGTCCCGGAACGTCTTCGGGAGCGAGGCCGTCGATCCCTCGACGTGTGGCCGCGCCCGCTCGAGGAACGCCTCGATCCGCCGGAAGGACCTCGCCGCGTCGTCGAGCGCCTCGAAGGAGAACTCCACGGTCGACCGGTAGTGCGCCGAGACCATGTAGTAGCGCAGCTCGATGCCGCGCACCCGCTCGAGCACGGCCGGGATCAGCAGCGAGTTGCCCAGCGACTTCGACATCTTCTCGCCCGAGGTCGTGATCCAGGCGTTGTGCAGCCAGTACGACGCGAACGGCTGGCCGGCCGCGCGCGACTGGGCCAGCTCGTTCTCGTGATGGGGGAACCGCAGGTCGACGCCGCCGCCGTGGATGTCGAACGCCGGACCGAGGTACTTCGCCGCCATCGCCGAGCACTCGATGTGCCACCCGGGACGACCCGGGCCGTACGGCGACGGCCAGGCGGCCGTCTCCGGCTCCAGCGCCTTCTTCCAGCCCTTCCACAGCGCGAAGTCGCGCGGGTCGCGCTTGCCGCGGGGGTCGGCGTCCTCGGCCGGCTCCATGTCGTCGACCTTCTGCCGGGTGAGCTCGCCGTACGCCGGCCAGGAGCGCACGTCGAAGTAGACGTCACCGGAGCCGTCCTCGGCCGGGTAGGCGTGTCCGCCGCTCACCAGCTTCCCGATCAGCTCGAGGATCTCCGGCACGTGCCCGGTCGCGGCCGGCTCGTACGTCGGCGGCAGCACGTTGATCGCGTCCAGCGCCCGGTCGAGCTCGCGACCCATCCGGTAGGCGATCTCGAACCACGGCCGCCCCTGCGCCTCGCCCTTGGCCAGGATCTTGTCGTCGATGTCGGTGACGTTGCGGATGAAGGTCACCTCGTAGCCGGACGTGGTCAGCCAGCGCCGGAGGACGTCGAAGTTCACCGCCGACCGCACGTGCCCGACGTGCGGCTCGCTCTGCACCGTCAGACCGCAGACGTAGATCCCCGCCTTGCCCGCCTCGAGCGGGACGAAGTCGCGGACCTCGCGGGCCGCGGTGTCGTGGAGCCGGAGAGTCACGGGCCCCATCGTAGGTGCGCGGAGCCGACGGCTCCGACTCGGCGCGAGCCCGTGAGAAGCGCGGCCTAGGCTCGGGCTCATGCCTCGCCGCATCCGGTACGACGCGTGGTCACCCGGCGACGGGCAGACCTGGACCACGCCGTGGTGCGAGCCGGGCTTCGCGTTCACCGAGCTCGTCGCGTCGTGGTCGGCCACCACGCCCCGCGGCACCTGGGTCGAGATCGCCGCCCAGGCGCGCGGCAGTCGCACCTGGCACGTGCTCGGCCGGTGGGCCTCGGGAGCGCGAGCCCGACGGCGCACCAGCGTCAACGGGGACGCCCAGGTCGACACCGACATCTGGCGACCCGGTGACGACGTCGACGCCTACCGGCTGCGGCTCACCCGCCACGGGTCGGCCCGGGCCCGGCCGCAGGTCCACACCCTGGGCGCCGTCGTCAGCGCCGGCCCGGTGCGCGCCACGACGTCGGCGCCGCTTCGGCGGAGCGCACGCGTGCTCGACGTGCCGCGGCTCTCGCAGATGACGTGGAAGGCGGTCGGCGGAGGCGGGTGGTGCTCGCCCACGTCGGTGGCGATGGTGCTGTCCCATGCCGGCACGCTGCCACCGGGCACCGACATCCCGCGGGCGGCCGCCGAGGTCGTCGACCCGGCGTACGCCGACGGCACCGGCAACTGGTCCTTCAACACCGCCTGGGCCGCCACGCTGACCGGTCACGCCTTCGTGACCCGGCTGCGCGACCTCCGCGACGCCGAGCGGTACGTCGACGCCGGCGTCCCGCTCGTCGCGTCCGTCGCCTACCCACGCGGGGCGCTCACGGGAGCGCCGGTCCGCGGCACCGACGGCCACCTGGTCGTGGTCCGCGGCTTCACCGCCGACGGCGACGTCGTCACCAACGACCCCGCCGCCCCGACCGAGCGCAGCGTGCGCCGCACCTACGACCGAGGCCAGTTCGAGCGCGCCTGGCTGGGCGGCTCCGGCGGACTCGTCTACGTCATCCACCGGGCGGAGCAGGCGATCCCGGCCTCTTGAGCGGTTCGGCTGACCCGGCCGCCGACAGGTGATAGGACTACCGGGCCGGATCTCGAATCTCGGGTCCGCTCACATCACTGCAACGGGGAGATCTCGCATGCGTCTGACCACGCTCGGTGCCGCGCTGGCATCACTCGCCCTCTCGGCCGGCACCACCGCCGTGCTCGCCGCCGGACCGGCCGACGCCCAGACCGACACCCCCACCCAGGTGTCGATCGACCTGGGCGGCTACGGGAAGCTGACCGCCTACTACGGCACCTACCTCGGCACCTTCTCCACCCAGATCTCCGACGGCACCGACCCCGTGACCGTCGGCTCGGCCCGACTCCAGGAGATGAAGCCCGGCAAGAGCTGGAAGTCCGTCAAGACCGACGACGACGTGTCCGACGGCGTCAGCTTCGGGCAGTACGGGAGCAAGGCCAAGGGCAACGTGAAGTACCGCGTCCACTACCTCGGCGGCACCGACGACGAGACCGCGACGACGTACGCCGACTCGTTCTCGAACACCGTCGTCGTGCACACCGCGTGGAACATGCACGAGAAGGTGACGCCGTACTGCCAGCCGAGGTGCCGCTTCTTCGGCAAGCTCTCGCCGACGGTCAAGCACCACAAGGTCCTGATCCAGGTCAAGCACCACGGCTGGAAGCGCTACAAGGTGGTCCACACCAACAGCCGCAGTCACTGGACCGTCGTCTGCAAGCCGACCCGCGGCGCAGGCACGACCTACCGCGCGGTGGTCGCGGGCACCAAGCACGAGATCAGGACGATCTCGCGGTCCGCGACGTTCCGTCTGGTCCCGGCCCGGTCGGCGTCCTTCGTCAGTCCGCGGTGAAGCCGATCGTGTGCCAGCCGGACGCACCGTTCGGGACCGGGTCGGCGCGGACAGCCGTCTGCACCTGACCCTGGTCGTTGACCGCACGTACGGCGAGCAGGTGGTGGCCCGGAGGGGCGTCGAGCGTCGCGACCCACTGGACCCAGGAGTCCTGGAGGTTCTTCCGGGCCAGGGTCGCGGGCTGCCACCCGCCGCCGTCGAGCTGCACCTGCACCGCGGAGATCCCGGTGTTCTGCTGCCAGGCCAGGCCACCGACACGCACCCGGCCGGCCTTCACGTGGTGGCCGTTGCCGGGGACGTCGATGCGTGACGCGAGCTTGACCGGGCCCTCGACCGACCAGCCGCGCTCGGTCCAGTACGCCCGGAACGAGTCGAACCTCGTCACCTCGATCTGGCGCACCCACTTGCACGCCGAGACGTAGCCGTACAGGCCCGGCACCAGGGTGCGGACCGGGAACCCGTGCTCGATCGGCAGCGGCTGCCCGTTCATCGCGTAGGCGAGCATCGCGCCGCGGTCGTCCGTCAGCGCCGCCAGCGGCGTGCCACAGGTCCAGCCGTCGTCGGAGGTCTGCCGGACGGCGTCGGCACCTCGCTGGACGCCGGCCTCCTCGAGCAGGTCCTTGAGGTGGGTGCCGCTCCACCAGGCGTTGCTGATGAGCGGACCGCCGACCGGGTTCGAGACGCAGTTGAGGGTCATCCAGATCTCGCTGCGCGGACGCTTGAGGAGGTCGGCGTACGACAGGGTGATCTCGCGGTCGACCATCCCGTGGATGCGCACCGTCCAGTCGTCGGGCGAGATCGCGGGCGGCACCAGGGCGGTGTCGATCCGGTAGAACCGGTTGCTCGACGTCTGCCAGGCGGCGATGCCGTCCAGCCCGACGTCGACCCCGGCCGGCGGTCCCGGGTCGGTGACGCCGTTCAGGTCCAAGGCGTCCCGCGCCGCGTCCACCGCCCGGCGATGCCCCCCGACCCGCCACCCGAGCAGGCCGACCACGAGGCTGCCGAGGCCGACGCCCGAGGCCAGCAGCAGGAAGCGGCGCCCGCCGTCGACCCGCTCGTCCGGCGCGGCCGGCGCGACCTGCTGGCGTCGCAGGGGCGCGACGAGCACGTTGAGGAGGGCGAGCCAGGTGAGGACGCCGACCAGGCTCGGCAGGATCCCGGTGGCGGGTGCGTCGTACTGCGACTGGTTGGCGACCAGCCCGATCACGGCCAGCACGACGAAGCCGGCGACGGCCGCGCCGTACGCCCGCCGCGCCAGCAGGCCGAACCCGGAGAAGAGCAGCAGCACGACGACGACCACGCCGGTCACGAGCAGCGGCTTGTCGTGCCGGCCGACCAGCTGGATCAGGTGCTCGGCGACCGGGCCCGGCGTCAGCTTGATGACCAGCTGGGCCACGTCGGTGACCGGGTTGCCCCGGAGCCCGAGCCAGGTCGCGGTGAGGTACGCCGTGGCGAGGCCCCCGACCCCGGCCAGAAGACCGGCCAGCGCCCATGGCCCTCGCGTCCGCACACGCCGATTGTTGCTCGGGCATGATCGGTTCCGTGCCCGGAAGTCATGACGAAGTGCGAACGGGTGTCGGCGTCGACGTGCACCGGCTCGCCGCCGGCGTCCCGCTCCACCTCGCCGGGCTGCACTGGCCCGACGAGCCGCAGGGGCTCGACGGGCACTCCGACGGCGACGTCGCCGCCCACGCGATGTGCGACGCCCTGCTCTCCGCGGCCGGGCTGGGCGACCTCGGCAGCACCTTCGGGACCGCCGAGCCGGAGTGGGCCGGAGCCTCGGGCGTGACGCTCCTCGCCGAGACCGCCACCCGGGTACGCCGGGCCGGCTACGAGATCGGCAACGTCGCGGTCCAGGTCATCGGGAACCGGCCCCGCCTCGGACCCCGGCGCGACGAGGCGACCGCCGCGCTGTCGGAGGCCGTCGGCGCACCGGTCTCGCTCTCGGCCACCACCACGGACGGCCTCGGCCTGACCGGCCGCGGCGAGGGCCTCGCCGCGGTCGCCACGGCGCTCGTCCACCGATGAGGGCGGCGGTCGTCGTCCTCGCCGCCGGCGCCGGGACCCGGGTCGGCGCCGACGTGAACAAGGTGCTCCTCCCCGTGGCCGGCGTCCCGGTCGTGGCGCGGTCCGTCCGCACCGCGCGCTCCGTCCCCGGCGTACGCCGCGTGGTGCTGGTGGTGCGCGACGGCGAGCACGAGGAGGTGCGGCGAGCGGTCGAGCCCCACCTGACCGAGGACGGAGCCGAGGTCGCGATGGTGACCGGCGGCGACACCCGGCACCGTTCTGAGTGGGCGGCCCTGGAGCTGCTGGCGCCCTCGATCGAGGCGGGCGAGATCGAGGTCGTCGCCCTGCACGACGCGGCCCGGCCCCTCGCCGACGCGGCGCTCTACGGGGCCGTGCTCGCGACCGCCGAGCGTCTCGGCGGGGCGATCCCGGTCGTCCCCTTGCCCGACCTGGTGACGCTCGACGGCTCGGCCCTGCCCGACAGGGTGGTCGGGGTGCAGACGCCACAGGCGTTCCGCGCGCCGGAGCTGCTGGCGGCCCACCGAGCGGCCCGGGCCGACGGCTTCGAGGCGACCGACACGGCGGGCTGCCTGGCGGCGTACGCGGACGTGGCGATCGGTGCCGTCGAGTCGGGACCGGGGAACCTCAAGGTGACCGTGGCCGACGACCTCCGGGTCGCGGAGGCGCTCAGCGCGCGGTGAGCGCCTCGACCCGGGCGACGTCGGTGAGGTCGCGGACGCGCAGGGCGGACGGAGGCGCCTCGACCAGGTCGACCGGGTGACCGGCGCGCAGGGCCGCGAGCGCGGCGGTGAGGTCCGGGTCGGGCCAGTCGCCGAGGGACACGACCACGCGGGCCGGGAGCACGAGCGGAGAGGCCACGTGGCGCAGGCCGTCGCGGTCGAGCGTGCGCCCGACGACGGGCCCGTCCGCTCCCTCGACGAGCTCCTTGACGGTGTCGGTCACGGTCAGGACCGCGGCCACCACGACGTCCTCCTCGACCGCGCGGCGTACGCAGGCGGCGATCAGGTCCGGCGGCGTCCCCGGGCAGAGCGCGTCGTGCCACACCAGCGGCAGCTCCGCCTCGCGCACGGCGGACCAGGGCGTGGTCAGGTCGAGCAGGTGGACCCCGGCCTCGCCCATGGCCCAGGCGGCGCAGGCGACCAGCGGCTCACCGTGCAGCAGGGCGAAGGGCAGGGAGCCGCGCTCGCGCTCCACGACCACGCCGAGGGCGACGTGACCCGCCTCGAGGTCCTCCATGGGGGCGGATGCTAGTGCCGGACATGGCGAAGGCCCCGCCCACCGGAGTGGGACGGGGCCTTCGTCAGTCGGCTCTCAAACCGAATCAGGATGCGAGGACCTCGTCGAGCATCGCCTCGGCCTTGTCCTCGTTGGTGTTCTCGGCCAGCGCGAGCTCCGAGACCAGGATCTGGCGAGCCTTCGCCAGCATCCGCTTCTCGCCGGCCGACAGTCCACGGTCACGCTCCCGGCGCCACAGGTCGCGGACGACCTCGGACACCTTCATCACGTCGCCGCTGTGCAGCTTCTCGAGGTTCGCCTTGTAACGGCGCGACCAGTTGGTCGGCTCCTCGACGTGCGCCGCGCGCAGGATGTCGAAGACGCGGTCGAGACCCTCCTTGTCGACCACGTCGCGTACGCCGACGAGGTCGAGGTTGCACGCCGGCACGCGGACCACGAGGTCCTGCTGAGCCACGATGCGAAGGACGAGGTACTGCTTGTCCTCACCCTTGATCTTGCGCATCTCGATGTCTTCGATGACAGCCGCCCCGTGATTGGGATACACAACCGTTTCGCCCACGGTGAAAGACATATTGTTCGGTACCACCCTTCTTGGAAGTCCATTCTAACACGGGCGCGGCTGTGCTCCTTCCGCGTCTCCGCAGGTCAGACCCGGTTTCGGGGCTTGACAGATCGCTTGCCGATGTGCCTGGCCGAGTCGTCGACAACGACGACCTGCCGGACCTCCGGAAAGTCGCGAACGGGCCGATGCCGGATACTGCTGGCCATGTCCGGGCGTGAGGCCGTCACCGAGGATCGGCCGCGTCGGCTGGCCGGGCTCACCCCGGTCCTGCTGGTGCGGGCGGCTCATCCACGGCAGGCCGTGCTGACCGCCGCCGGCCTGGCGGTGGCCGCCGGGCTCTCGGGCCGGCCGGCCCGCGAGGTGGGCCTGGTCGCCGTCACCGTCCTGGTCGGCCAGGCGGTGCTGGGCTGGGACAACGACCTGGTCGACGAGCCGGCCGACCGCCGGGCCGAGGGGACGACCACCAAGCCGCTCGTCAGCGGAGGGCTCGAGCGCGGCACGGTCGCGTTCGCCCTCGCCTGCGGGGTGCTGCTGGTGATCCCCCTGTCGCTGTCGAGCGGCATCGACGCCGGCCTGGCGTACCTGCTCTCGCTGGCGGCCGGCGTCCTGGGCCACCGGCTGCTGCGCCACGGCCCGCTGTCCTGGTGCGCCTGGGCCGTCGCCTTCGCGCTGTACCCGGCGTACCTCTCGTACGGCGGGTGGGGCGGCGCCGCCGACGGCCACCCGCCGACCGTCGCGATCACGATCGCGGCGGCTTTCCTCGGGGTGGGCGTCCACGTCCTCGTCTCGCTGCGTGGCCTGGTCGAGGACAACCGAGCGGGCCGCCGCCACCTGCCGTTGCGCCTGGCCCTGCGCGTCGGGGCGCCCCGACTGCTGGTCCTCACCGGGCTGTACTGCGCGCTCGTGACCGCGGCGATCGCGGTCGTCGGCGCGACGGTCGGACTGTCCCAGTAGCACCCCGTGGAGAGCCCGGAGGCTCCCGCTAATGTGTCGCCCGTGAACCTGCGACGGATCCGAGGGCTCGTCGGTCGACGGACCCTGGCGCTCGGTGCGGCCGGCCTCGTCGCCACCGCCACGCTCACCGCCTGCGGCTTCGACTACCCGACCGACCGCATCAACAACCTGACGGCGGGGGTCGACTACCGCGACGGGACGGTCGACATCCTCAACGCGGTCGTGGTCGCCAAGCAGGCGAACAGCGGCACCTTCGTCGCCACCTTCGTCAACGGCGACCCGACCGACAGCGTCTCGCTGCAGTCGGTGACCGGGGACAACACGGCGGTCTCGAACGCCCAGGCGTCGCCGTTCACCCTCGCGCCGAACAGCCTGCGCAACCTCGCGACCGACGGTGGGATCCCGGTCACCGGCACGTTCGCGCTCGGCCAGTTCGTCAACCTGACCTTCACCTTCGACGACGGTGAGACGGCGAACCTGAGCGTGCCCGTCGTGGCCGACGACGAGCAGTGGACCGGGCTGGACACCTTCACGCCGTCGCCCAGCGCCTCCGCGACCGACACGACCTCCCCGTCCGCCTCCTCGAGCTGACGTGACGTACACGCTGGTCCTGCTCCGCCACGGCGAGAGCGTCTGGAACGCCGAGAACCTGTTCACCGGGTGGGTCGACGTCGACCTGTCCGACCGCGGCCGGGCCGAGGCGCTGCGCGGCGGCGAGCAGCTGCGAGACGCGGGGATCCGCCCCGACGTGCTGCACACCTCCCTGCTGCGGCGGGCGATCACCACCGCGGCGATCGGGCTCGACGTCGTGGACCGGCACTGGATCCCGGTCCGCCGGAGCTGGCGGCTCAACGAGCGCCACTACGGCGCGCTCCAGGGCAAGAACAAGAAGCAGACGCTCGAGCAGTACGGCGAGGAGCAGTTCATGCTCTGGCGCCGCTCGTTCGACGTACCCCCGCCACCGCTGGACGACGACGACGAGTTCTCCCAGGCCCACGACGTGCGGTACGCCGACCTCGGCGACGAGCTGCCCCGGACCGAGTGCCTGAAGGACGTGATCGGCCGGCTGCTGCCGTACTGGGACGGCCCGCTGGCCGAGGACCTGCGCACGGGACAGACGGTGCTGGTGGCCGCGCACGGCAACAGCCTGCGCGCCATCGTCAAGCACCTCGACGGCATCAGCGACGACGACATCGCCGCCCTGAACATCCCGACCGGGATGCCGCTGGTCTACGAGCTCGACGACGACCTGCGGCCGACCGAGCCGGGCGGGCGGTACCTCGATCCCGACGCCGCCGCCGAGGCCGCCGCCGCGGTGGCCAACCAGGGGCGTTAGCCGGCCGACGCCTCGCGGGCCGTCGGGTACTGGCCGGTGACCACGAACACCACGCGGTTGGCGACCGACACGGCGTGGTCGGCGATCCGCTCGTAGTAGCGCCCCAGCAGGGCGATGTCGACGGCCGACTCGACGCCGTGCTGCCAGTCGTCGGAGAGCAGCTGGGTGAAGCTGCTCCGGCGGAGCTGGTCCATCTCCTCGTCGTCGCGGCCGATCTCGATCGCCGCCTCGACGTCGCGGGCGGTGATCACCGACGCGACCCGACGCACCATGTCCTCGGCCACCTCGGCCATCCGCGCGATCGTCGGCCGGGCCTCCTCGGGCACCGCGATCTCGGGGACCCGCAGCCGGGCGATCTTGGCGACGTGGACCGACAGGTCGCCCATCCGCTCGAGCTCGCTGACCATCCGCAGGGCCGAGACGACGACCCGGAGGTCGCCGGCCACCGGCTGCTGCAGCGACAGGAGCGAGAAGGCGGTGTCCTCGACCCGCTCCCGGGCGCGGTCGATCTTGGAGTCCGCGGCGATCACCCGCTCGGCGATCTCGGCGTCACCGTTCAGGAGCGCCTGGGTGGCGTTCCTGACCGACGCCTCGACCTCCTGGCAGATCTCGGACAGGTCGGAGAAGATCGAGTCCAGCTGCTCGTGGAAGGCCTCGCGCATGCCGGCAACCGTAGGTGGCGAAGGTGTCCGGACGGGGCCGACCGGTGAACGCGCCGTGAACAGTCCGTGAGCACGGCGTCCGTGGGCGAACGGCAGGTGTCCGGATGCGTACGATCTGTGTGTGAGCCCGACGACGCAGGCTTTTCTGGCCGCGCTCATCGGGGCAGTCGTCGCCGGCGGCGCCGTCCTGGCCTGGCACGTCAGCGAGCAGCAGCAGGCCGCGGCCTCCCGGCCGGACGAGCCCGCCCTGCCCGCCGGGGTCGCCACGGTCCTCTCGGTCCTGCGCAGCAGCGCCCTCGTCGTCGACGACGCGGACGAGGTCGTCAAGGCCTCGGCACCGGCGCTCGCGTTCGGGCTGGTGCGCAACCACCGGCTGGCGTCGGCCGAGCTGGCCGAGCTCGTGGGTCAGGTACGCCGGGACGGGCAGATCCGCGAGACCGAGCTGACCATGCCACGCCCGAGCGGCCCCCCGCGCAGCGTGACCGCGCGGGTGGCGCCGCTGAGCTCGCGCTACGTCCTCGCCCTCGTCGAGGACCGCACCCGCGAGCGCCGCGTCGAGGCGGTACGCCGCGACTTCGTGGCCAACGTGTCGCACGAGCTGAAGACGCCGGTCGGTGCGATCAAGCTGCTGGCCGAGGCGGTCACCGATGCGTCCGGCGACCCGGAAGCGGTCGAGAGGTTCGCCCGTCGCATGCTCACCGAGAGCGACCGGCTCGCCCGGCTCGTCCAGCAGATCATCGAGCTCTCCCGACTCCAGGGCGACGAGCCGCTCGAGGCCCCGGTCGTGGTCGACGTGGACGACGTGGTCAAGCGGTCGGTGGACATCAGCGTGATGGACGCGGTGAACAAGAACATCTCGGTGGTCACGGGCGGCACCCCGGGCCTGACGATCTTCGGCAACGAGGAGCAGGTCGCCGCCGCGGTGACCAACCTCGTGTCCAACGCCGTCACCTACTCGGGCAAGGACTCGACCGTGCTGGTGTCGACCAAGCCCAACGAGGACATGGTCGAGATCTCCGTCGTGGACCAGGGCATCGGGATCCCCCACGACGAGCTGGACCGCATCTTCGAGCGGTTCTACCGGATCGACCCGGCCCGGCACCGATCCACGGGCGGTACCGGTCTCGGGCTCTCGATCGTCAAGCACGTCGCCGCCACGCACGGCGGCGACGTACGTGTGTGGTCCCTGGAGGGACAGGGCTCGACGTTCACGCTCTCCCTCCCCCGATCCCAGCAGGAGGAGTTCAGCGCATGACCCGGGTTCTGGTCGTCGAGGACGAGGAGAGCTACGCCGACGCGTTGTCGTACATGCTCCGCAAGGAGGGGTACGAGGTGTCGCTGGCCGCCAACGGCAACGACGCGCTCTCGGAGTTCGACCGCAACGGAGCAGACATCGTGCTGCTCGACCTGATGCTGCCCGGGCTGCCGGGCACGGAGGTGTGCCGCCAGATCCGGGCGGTCTCCAACGTGCCGGTGATCATGGTCAGCGCCAAGGACGACGAGATCGACAAGATCGTCGGCCTCGAGCTCGGCGCCGACGACTACGTCACCAAGCCGTACTCGCCGCGCGAGCTCGTCGCCCGCATCCGGGCCGTGCTGCGGCGCGGCATCGAGCCCGACCTGGCGCCGATGACGCTCGAGGCCGGCCCGGTGCGGATGGACGTCGAGCGGCACGTCGTGACCGTGGACGGCGAGGCGCAGCGGCTGCCGCTGAAGGAGTTCGAGCTGCTCGAGCTGTTCCTGCGCAACCCCGGCCGGGTGCTCACCCGCGGGCAGCTGATCGACCGGGTCTGGGGCTCCGACTACGTCGGCGACACCAAGACCCTCGACGTCCACGTGAAGCGGTTGCGCGCCAAGCTCGAGTCCGACCCCTCGCACCCGACCATGCTCGTCACCGTGCGCGGACTGGGCTACAAGCTCGACCTCTGATCGCTCGTGACTGCCGAGGGGACGGTCGGTTCGGGCTCGACCCGCCTGGTGGTGCTCCGCGGCGAGAGCGGGAGCGGCAAGTCCAGCGTGGCCGCGGGCCTGCGCCTGGCCCGGCCGGAGGGCACCGTCGCCGTCGTCTCCCAGGACCTGCTCCGTCGAGAGGTCCTCGGGGGTGGCGCGAGGTCGCACGACCCGGCCGTCGGCCTGGTCGACCTCACCGTCCGGCACGCGCTGGACCACGGCTTCGACGTCGTCCTGGAAGGGATCCTGGGGGCGTCCCGGCACGGCGACATGCTCCGGCGGCTGGCGCGCGACCACCGGGGCCGGACGAGGTGCTACCTCTACGACCTCACCTTCGAGGAGACGCTCCGGCGACACCGGGCCAGGCCGCAGGCGGCGGACTTCGGCGAGACGGAGATGCGGGCGTGGTGGTCGGGGTTCCAACCGGTCCCGGGACTCGACGAGGCGGTCATCGACGCAGACCTGTCGCTCGACGCTACGGTCGCCCGGATCCTCCGGGACTGTTGGCAGGAGATCGGCTGACCACGGGACGTTCGGCCCATGCCCCGCCTTCCCTGCTTCGCTAGCCTGCGGAGCCTCTCGGTTGGTCCAGTGACACGTCGATGGGGGACGGCATGCGGCGGTTGGGTGAGCTGGTGCTGCGTCACCGGCTGGTGATCGTGATCGCGTGGGCGCTGATCCTGGTCGCGGGCGGTGCCGTCTCCGCCACGGTGTCCGACCGGATGACCGTGAACTTCTCGCTCCCCGGGCAGCCCGGTGACGAGGCCGCCAACAAGATCATCGCGGCGTACCACAACGGCGGGAACACGGCACCGCTGATCGCCACGGTCACGCTGCCCGAGGGCCAGACCGTCTCCGGCAACGAGGACGCCGTCGCGAAGGCGTTCGCGTCGGTCGCGACGGCGGTGCCCGACCACCCGCTCCGGGTCGTCGACGAGGCGAACACCGGCGACAAGGCGTTCCGCACGTCCGACGACCGGACGGCGTACGCGATGGTGTTCTACCCGTTCCCGCAGAGCTTCGCCGACGAGCTCCCGACCAAACCCGTCGAGAAGGTGGTCCGGGCCGCGGTGCCCGACGGGTCCGTCGTCGGGGTGACCGGCATGGATGCGCTCGCCGTCGGCGACGACTCCGGCGGTCCGGGCGTCCTGACCGAGACGCTGCTCGGGGCCGCCGGCGCCCTGATCGTGCTGCTGTTCGTCTTCGCCTCGGCGCTGGCCTTCCTGCCCATGGTGGTGGCGGCGGTGTCCATCATGGCGACGTTCCTGATGCTGCTGCCGCTCACCTACCTGACCGATGTCTCGTTCATCGTCCAGTTCCTGGTGGCCCTGGTCGGCCTGGGCGTCGCGATCGACTACTCGCTGCTCTTCGTCACCCGATGGCGTGAGGAACGAGATCACGGGCGCGACAACCACGACGCCGTGGTCGTCGCGATGGAGACGGCCGGGCACGCCGTCCTGTTCAGCGGCATCACGGTCGCCATCGGTCTGCTCGCCCTGGTCGTGCTGCCCGTCCCGTTCATGCGCAGCGTCGGGTACGGCGGCGCCCTGATCCCGCTGGCCAGCGTGCTCGTCACGCTGACCCTCACGCCGGCCATCCTCGGCAGCATCGGGCCGCGCGTGGACTGGCCGAAGATCCGCCACGAGAACAAGCCGAGCCGCGGGTGGACCGCGTGGGCGCGCCTGATCGTGCGGCGCCGGTGGGTCGCCCTGGTGAGCGCGCTGGTGGTGGTCGGCGTGCTCTTCGTGTCGTTCCTCGGCATCAAGATCGGCCTGGCCGACTCGAGCTCCCTGGCCACGAACGGACCGGCGTACGACACGTTGCAGACGCTGCAGCGCGGCGGCGTGAACACCGGTGTGCTCACGCCGATGGAGGTGCTGACCGAGACCGACAAGGCACCGGCGGTCGCGGACACCCTGGCGAAGGTCGACGGGGTCACCCGGACCGTCGTCCCGACCGGACCCGGCGCCTCGGTGGACGGGCAGACGGTGCTCCTGGTGTTCCCCGACGAGGAGACGGTGAACTCCCAGAGCGTCCAGGTCGTCCGCGACGTCACCGCCAAGGCCGACGACACCGACGGCGTGATCGGGGTGACCGGTGTCGGGAACGCCCAGGTCGACTTCCTGCACGCGGTCTACGGGAACTTCCCGCTGATGCTCCTGATCATCGGCGGCCTGACCTTCATCCTGCTGGTGCGCGCGTTCCGGTCCATCCTCCTGCCGCTGAAGGCGGTGATCCTCAACCTGGTCTCGCTGTCGGCCGTGTACGGCCTGATGGTGCTGTTCTGGCAGAAGGGCTACGGCTCCGACGCGGTGTTCGGGATCGCGCAGACCGGGGCGGTCACGTTCTGGATCCCGCTGATGGTCTTCGCGTTCCTGTTCGGGCTGTCGATGGACTACGAGGTGTTCATCCTGGCGCGGATCCGCGAGGAGTACGACGCGGGCGCCGGCACGGACGAGGCGGTGATCAAGGGCATCGGACGGACGGGTCGTCTCGTGACCAGCGCGGCGCTGATCCTGTTCCTCGCGTTCGCGGCGCTCGCGTCGGGGCCGGGCACGGACCTGAAGGTGATGGCGACCGGGCTCGGCTTCGGCATCCTGCTCGACGCCACCCTCGTGCGGTCGGTGCTCGTGCCGTCGCTGGTGTCGCTGTTCGGGTCGTGGAACTGGAAGCTGCCCGACTCCGTCGCCCGGCTGCTCCGCATCAAGCCGTCGCACGCACACGCCGAGCGGCGGATGGCCCTCGACGACTGACCACCGGGTCAGCCGACGACGATCACGTGCAACCGCCGCGGGCCGTGGACACCCTCGACCCGGTCGAGCTCGATGTCGCTGGTGGCGGACGGCCCGCTGATCCAGGTCAACGGACGGGTCGCGTCGAGCGCGGCGACCGCGTCGGGGACGTCGGCGACGACCTGGGCCACCTCGACGACGCAGACGTGGTGGTCCGGGACCAGCGTGATCGCGCGGCGGCCCTGCCCCGGCCCGTGGTCCAGGACGATCGTCCCCGTCTCGGCGATGCCGAGCCGGGCCCGGGTGACGACGGCGTCGAGAGCGTCCAGCTCGGCCGCCGGGAGTCCGTCGTCCGGGACCGCGCCGGGCACGCTGAGGTCGAGGTCCGGCGGTACGACGACCCGCGCGCCCTCGGGCAGTGCCTCGCGCACGCGTGCCTCGAGGTCGGGGTCCGCGCACCGCTCGACCTCGGCCCGGTAGTCGGCGACCCGCTCGCAGAACAGGGCGACGACGTCCACCCCCGGGTCCGGCGTACGCCGTGGCACCGTCGCCGCCGGTGTCGCAGGGGCGTCCGACAGTGCCGCCCGCACCCGGCGCAGGATCTCGTCGCGGGCGCTCATCGGCGCGTCCGCCGCCACCACGCCCGGAACGACTCGGCCGGCGGAGTCGGCAGGTCACGGGCGCCCGTCCACCGGCGGCCGGGTCCCGGCAGGCCCGCCAGGCGCGTCCACCAGCGCCCCGTCCGGCCCGCCACGCTCTCGGCGCGCGCGAGGCGCCGGGCGCGTGACAGCGTCCACGACGCCGACCTCATCGCGACCGCCTCCGCGCTCGGCCGGCCCCGACGGTGTGCGTCGACCACCTGCGCCCGCAGGTCGACCAGCACCGACGGGATGTCGATCTTCACCGGGCACACCTCGTAGCACGCACCACACAGGCTGGAGGCGTAGGGCAGTGAGTCCACCTGCGGGTCGTCGCCGACGCCCCGGAGCAGCGGGGTGAGGATCGCGCCGATCGGGCCGGGATAGACGGACCCGTAGGCGTGCCCGCCGACACGCTCGTAGACCGGGCACACGTTCAGGCACGCCGAGCACCGGATGCAGCGCAGCGCCTGCCGGCCCACCCGGTCGGCCAGGGCGCGGGTGCGGCCGTTGTCGAGGAGGACGACGTGGACCTCCTGCGGTCCGTCGCCCGGCGTCACCCCGTGCCACATCGACGTGTACGGGTTCATCCGCTCACCGGTCGACGACCGCGGCAGCAGCCGCAGGAAGACGTCGAGGTCCGCCCACGTCGGCACGACCTTCTCGATGCCGACCACGGAGACCAGCACCTCCGGCAGGGTCAGACACATCCGCCCGTTGCCCTCGGACTCGACCACCACCAGGGTCCCGGTCTCGGCGACCGCGAAGTTGGCGCCGGAGACACCGACCCTCGCGCGCAGGAACTTCTCGCGCAGGTGCAGCCGCGCGGCGTTCGCGAGCTCCGCGGGATCGTCGGTCAGGTCGTCGGGAGCCGGCCGTCCGGACGCCCCCATCCGCTCCCGGAAGATCGCCCGGATCTCCGAGCGGTTGCGATGGATCGCCGGCACCAGGATGTGCGAGGGCAGGTCGTCCCCGAGCTGGACGATCAGCTCGGCCAGGTCGGTCTCCCACGCGGCGATCCCCTCGGCCGCCAGTGCCTCGTTGAGGCCGATCTCCTGGGTGACCATCGACTTGACCTTGACGACCTCGTCGGCACCGTGCGCCTTCGTCACCTGCGCCACGACCCGGCACGCCTCGGCCGCGTCCCGGGCCCAGTGGACGACGGCCCCGCGCGCGGTGAGCGACTCCTCGAGGCGCAGCAGGTGTCGGTCGAGGCCGGCCAGCGCCACGTCCTTGATGTCCGCGCCGGCCTGTCGCAGCGCCTCCCACTCGGGGACCTCGGCGACCACCCGCGCGCGCTTGTCCCGGATCGTGTGCGTGGCGCGGGCGAGGTTGTGCCGCAGCTGCGTGTCGGCCAGCGCCGCGCGCGCCGCGACCGGGAACGCCGGCATCCCGACGAACGTGGCGGTCACGGTGCTGCCCCCGTGGCGGCCAGCACCTCGGCCAGGTGCATCACGCGTACGCCGGAACGCTCCCGCGACAGCACACCCCCGATGTGCAGGAGACACGAGTTGTCGCCGGCGACCAGCACCTCGGCGCCGGTCTCGCGCACCTGACGCGCCTTGTCGGCCCCCATCGCGACCGAGACGTCGGCGTTCTTCATCGCGAACGTGCCGCCGAAGCCGCAGCACTCCTCGGCGCCCGGGAGCTCGACCAGGGTCAGCCCGTCCACCGCCTCGAGCAGCCGCCGCGGCCGGTCCCCCACGCCGAGCAGCCGGAGCGAGTGGCAGGTCGGGTGGTAGGTCACGACGTGCGGGAAGGACGCCCCGACGTCGGTGACACCGAGGACGTCCACCAGGAACTCGCTCAGCTCGTACACCGACGGCGCCACCGCGCCGACAGCCTCGGCCAGCGCCGGGTCGCCGGCCCGCTCGGCCACGAGACGGTGCTGGTGCCGCACGGAGCCGGCACAGGATCCGGACGGCGTCACCACCGCGTCGTACCCCGCGAACGCCGCCACGAAGGTGCGGACGACGGGCACCGCCTCGTCGAGGTAGCCGGTGTTCACCATCGGCTGGCCGCAGCAGGTCTGCGCCTCCGGGAACTCGACGTCGACGCCCAGCCGGGTCAGGACGTCGACGACCGCACGCCCCGTGTCCGGGAACAGCATGTCGTTCACACAGGTGACCATCAGCGCGACGCGCATGTCGCCATCCTGCCCCCACGGACCGGCAGGGCCACGTCCGATATCCGCGCGAGAACTGTCGGTGGTCGTCCCTAGGCTGGACCGGTGCCACCGACCGACCGACCCTGGCTGCCCGTCGCGGCCATCGCCGTCACGCTGACCCTGTGGGCCTCCGCGTTCGTCGCGATCCGGCACCTCGGAGGCACCTTCTCCGCGGGTTCGTTGTCCCTCGGCCGGCTGGTCGTCGGCTCGGTCGCGCTCGGCGCCGTGGCCGCCTCGCGCGGGCTGCCGCGGCCCAGTGGTCGCGACTGGCTCGGGCTGGTGGCGATCGGGGTGCTGTGGTTCGGCATCTACAACGTCGCGCTCAACCAGGGCGAGCACCACGTCGACGCCGGCACGTCGGCGATGCTGATCCAGATCTCCCCCGTGCTGATCGCGGTGCTGGCGACCCTGTTCCTCGGTGAGCGCTTCACGCTCTGGCTCGGGGTCGGGCTCCTCCTGGCGTTCGCCGGCGTGGTGCTCATCGGTGCCTCCCAGCCCGGCGGCCACAACGACGTCGTCGGGGTGCTGCTCTGCCTGCTCGCCGCTCTGGTCTACTCGGTGGCCCTGGTCGTGCAGAAGCCGCTGGTCTCGCGCCTGTCCGCCCTCCACGTCACCTGGCTGGCGTGCACGGTCGGCGCCGTGGCCTGCCTGCCGTTCGCCGGCCAGCTGGTCGACGGCACCCGCGACGCGTCCGCGTCCGACATCTGGTGGGTCGTCTACCTCGGGCTGTTCCCGACCGCGATCGCCTTCACGACGTACGCCTTCGCCCTGCGGCACATGACCGCCAGCAGCCTCGGCATCACGACGTACCTCGTGCCCCCGCTGACGATCCTGATGGGCTGGCTCTTCCTCGACGAGACGCCGCCCGGCATGGCCTACGTCGGTGGCGTGCTCGCGCTGGTCGGCGTGGCGATCGCCAGGCGCAAGCCGCGGGTGCGCGCCGAGGTGCCGGAGGCGGCCGAGGTGGCCCACCCGACCGCCTGAGGCTGACATGCTGCCTGCGTGAACGTCGTCGCCGGCGTGCTGGTCGGCCTGGTCGCCGCGCTGCACCTGTTCTTCCTGGTCCTCGAGATGTTCCTGTGGACCACTTCGACCGGGCGCCGTGTCTTCGGGCTCGACGCCGACTTCGCGCAGCGGTCGCGGGCGCTCGCCGCCAACCAGGGCCTGTACAACGGCTTCCTGGTCGCCGGGCTGGTCTGGGGACTGGTCTCCGGGCGCACCGACCTCCGCGTGTTCTTCCTGGTCTGTGTGGTGGTGGCCGGGGCGTACGGCGCCGCCACGGTGAACCGGCGGATCCTCGTCGTCCAGGCCCTGCCGGCTGCTGTCGCCCTGGCGGCCGTGGCGCTCAGCTGACCCCAGGAGCGGGCGTGATCCCGAACCACGGCAGGCACGCGTCGACCCCGGCGACCTCGGCGGTGCGGCCGCCGGCTCGCCACGCGTCGCGGGTCAGCCGCACGTGCTGGAGCTCGAACGGGCCGGTCGGGGTGACCGTCCGCGTGATCCCGTTGTCGACGTACCCCATCCGGTAGGAGACGGCGAGCGACGCGGCGTTGTCGGTGCGCGCGGAGGACACCGCGACCTCGGCGCCGAGGTGGTCGAACGCGAGGGCGAGGACGCCCGTGCGCATCCGGTTCGCCAGGCCCCGCCCGCGGACCTCGGCCGCGAGCCAGGAGAACGAGTCGACGGTGCGCAGCTCGGGGAACTGCTCGCCCTCGAGCGCCTGGACGCCGACCACGCGTCCCTCGACCTCGACGGCCAGGTCGAGGCACCAGGAGCCTGGCGCCCAGGTGCCCCGGTGCTTCCAGACCTCCGCCAGCAGCTGGCGGCGCCTGTCGGCAGCGGGCGGCAGGCTCGCGAACCGCTCGTTGGCGGGGTTCATCTCGAGGTCGTCCGGCAGCACCGACTCGAGGACCGCGAGGTCCGCATCGGTCGCGCCGCGCAGCAGGACCTCGCCGACGGCGATCCTGAGGTCGAAGAACGGCCACTCCACGGTGGTGAGGCTAGGGCTTCCCCGGCTCCCCGGGGTCCTGGTTTTCCGTGGCCGGGCCATGGCTCGCGGACTGTCCGAACAGCGCAATTGCGCGGAAATGGCAGCGACCTCGCCCGGTCGGGCCGTCGCCATGGCGCTAATTGCGCGGCAAGTGGCAGCGGCTACGCCGGGTCGGGCTGTCACAACGGCGCAATTGCGCGGTCACGACAGCGGTACGCCGACGCGCGGCCGCTCAGCCGGAGGGACCGCGGTCGGGGTCGGTGCCGGCCTCCAGCCAGCCGCGGAAGGCGTCCAGGTTGCGGGTCGACTCGCCGCGGAGGTTGCGCCACTCCCACTCCTTGCGGATGGAGGAGGCGAAGCCGAGCTCGAGGATGGTGTTGAACGGCCCGTCGGCGTGCGCGAGCACCGACCCGAGGAGGCGGTCCAGCTCGTCGGGCGTGACCAGGGACAGGGGCAGCCGCGCGTCGAGGTAGATGTCGCCGAGGGTGTCGATGGCGTAGGAGACGCCGTACGTCTTGAGGTTGCGCTCGAGCAGCCAGCGGTAGACGCGCTCGTGGTTCTCGTCCGGGTTGCGGCAGACGAAGGCGTGGACGCCGAGCGCATGGGTGCCGAGGTCGATCCGAACCGGGGTCTGGAGCTTGCGCTCCCCCGGCAGCGCGAAGCTGAAGGAGCCGTCGCGCTCCTCGAACTCCAGCTCGTTGTCGGTCAGGTAGTCGCGCAGCACCTGGGCCGGGTCGCTCATGTCACGACCCTGCCACGTCCGGCTAGCCGCGCGCCCGGACGGGCTCGCGCAGGGCGGCGCGGGCCCGCTCGTAGACGTCGAGCGTGCGCTCGGCGGTGTCCTCCCAGGAGAACTCCGCGGCCCGCACCCGGGCGCCGGCCGCGAGCCGCGCCCGCAGGCCGTCGTCGAGCAGCACCCGGCCGAGGGCGTGGGCCCAGGCGTCGGGCTCGTGGGTGTCCAGCAGGAGGCCGCTGACCTCGTCGGCGACGACGGTGGTGAGACCGCCGACGGCGGCCGCGACCACCGGCGTCCCGGTGGCCTGGGCCTCGGCGGCGACCAGGCCGAACGACTCGTTGTACGACGGCACCGCGACCACCGAGGCGGCCGCGTCCCAGACGGCGAGGTCCACCGCTGAGACCGGCGGGACGAAGCGGACCAGGTCGTCGATGTGGAGCTCGGCCGCGAGGTCGGCGAGCGCCTCGGGGTGCTCGAGGCCGGTGCCCGACGGGCCGCCGACCACCGGCACCACCAGCCGGGAGCGCAGCTCCGGGACGTGGTCGACCAGGCGGGCCACGGCTCGCAGGAGCACGTCGGGCGCCTTCAGCGGCTGGAGCCGGCCTGCGAAGAGGACGACGTGGGCATCCAGCGGCAGGCCCAGCTGCTCGCGCGCGGCATGGGTGTCGCGCGGCCGGAACACCGAGAGGTCGACACCGGGATGGACCACCTCGACCCGGCCGGGATCGGCGTCGTACAGGTTGATCAGCTGCTTGGCCTCGAGGTCGGTGCTGGCGATCAGCATGTCGGCGGCCTCGACGACCTGCTCCTCGCCGATGATGCGGGCGGCCGGCTCCGGGGTGTCACCGGCGGCCAGGGCGTCGTTCTTGACCTTGGCCATCGTGTGCATGGTGTGCACGAGCGGGACACCCCAGCGGTCGCGGGCCAGCGCCCCGACCTGGCCGGAGAGCCAGTAGTGGGAGTGCACGACGTCGTAGTGACCGAGCGGCAGGCCGGCCTCGGTCCGCAGCACCTCGCGCGCGAAGGTGCACAGCTGACCGGGCAGCTCACCCTTGGCGAGACCCTCGAACGGGCCGGCGTGGATGTTGTGCACGGTGATCCCCGGGCCGGCCTGCACCAGCGGGTCGAGGCGCGAGGCCGTCGAGCGGGTGAAGATGTCGACCTCGATCCCGGCGGCCGCCAGCCGGCGGGAGAGCTCGAGGACGTAGACGTTCATGCCCCCGGCATCGCCGGTCCCGGGCTGGTCCAGCGGCGACGTGTGCACGCTGATCATCGCCACGCGACGAACCGCGTCCGCCTCGGTCACGCCCACGGCGTACCCCTTCCCGGGCCGCAGCACCGGCCCGAACCGCTCCAACCGGCGGATCGGTCCAGGAATTCCCGAGGCGCCCCTCAGAGCGTGGCGCGGGGTACGCCGGATCCGTGGCGGCCGAGCCGAACCGCCGACACGAGCCCGACGACGGCGCCGAACACGACGTCGACGTCGTCGGGGTCGCCCGCCGACTGGTGCACGATCGCGAACACGCCCCACACCAGCGTCGGCAGGGCCACGGCGACGAAGACCCGCAGGGCGAGCACGTCGCTGCGCACCAGCAGCATCCCGAGCCCGAACAGCGCCACGGTGAGCAGCACCGCTCCCGCCCGGAGCAGGGCCGTCTCCAGGCCGCCGCCGTCGGCGGCGAAGAAGGCGCCCACCCAGGCGAGCCCGCCGAGCAGACCTGCCAGCGGAGCGGCTCTGCGGAGGTCGAGCAGGTTCCCGGATGCGTCGGCATGGCGTCCCATGACGCGACCCACTCAACCACGAGTGCCGCCGCCGGACGAGACCAGGTGGGGCCCGTTCTTCTCGAGGAGCGCCCCGGATCCGTCGGGGCTCGCGTCTCGCGAGAGAATCGGGTTCGTGACCCGTCGTACCGCCGTCGTGACCGGAGCCAGCAGCGGGATCGGCGCCGCCACCGCCCGGGCGCTCGCGCGTGAGGGGTACGCCGTGTGGTGTGCCGCCCGCCGGAGCGAGCGGATCGAGGCCCTGGCCGCGGAGATCGACGGCACGGCGGTGACCTGCGACGTCACGTCCCCGGAGTCGGTGGCCGACCTCGCGGCCGCGGTGGGCGAGACGTTGCACGTCCTGGTCAACAACGCCGGTGGGGCCCTCGGGCTCGAGCCCGTCGCCGAGGCCGACCCCGAGGACTGGCGGCGGATGTACGACGTGAACGTGCTCGGGCTGCTCCACGTCACCCAGGCCCTGCTGCCGGCGCTGCGCAGGAGCGGCGACGGGCTGATCGTGAACGTCGGCTCGACGGCCGGACGGATCGCCTACGAGGGCGGCGCGGGCTACACCGCCGCCAAGCACGGCACCCAGGTCGTCACCGAGACCCTCCGGCTCGAGCTCGTGGGCGAGCCGATCCGGGTCAGCGAGATCGCCCCCGGGATGGTGCGCACCGAGGGGTTCGCGATGGTGCGCTTCGACGGCGACCGGGCGAGGGCCGAGGCGGTGTACGCCGGCGTCGCCGAGCCGCTGGTGGCCGAGGACGTCGCCGACGCGATCGCCTGGATCGCCACCCGGCCCCCGCACGTGAACATCGACGAGCTGGTGATCAAGCCGCGGGCCCAGGCCGCGCAGCACAAGATCCACCGGGAGGCGTGAGATGCAGACGATCGGCCTGGTCGGCGGGATGAGCTGGGAGAGCACGGCGGTCTACTACCGCGACCTGAACCTCGGCGTGCGCGACCGGCTGGGCGGGCTGTCGTCACCGCGACTGGTGCTGAGCTGCGTCGACTTCGCCGAGCTGACCGCGCTCGAGGACGCCGACCGGTGGCCGCAGATCGGTGACCTCCTCACCGACGCGGCCCGCGACGTGGAGCGCGGGGGCGCCGACTTCCTGCTGCTGTGCACCACGACGTTCCACAAGGTCGCCGACCAGATCGAGGCGGCGGTGGACATCCCGCTGCTCCACCTCGGCGACGTCGTGGCCGAGGAGGTCCGGTCGCAGGGCGTCACCACGGTCGGCTTCATCGGGACCACGGTCGCGATGTCCGACGGCTTCTTCGCCGACCGGCTCGCCCGGCACGGCCTGGAGACGGTGATGCCGGACCCCCGGCACCACGACCTGCTGAACAGCGCGATCTACGACGAGCTCGTGCACGGCCGCGTCGTCGACGCCACCCGGCGGCGGGTGCTGAGCGTCGTCGAGGAGCTGTGGGACGCCGGCGCCGGCGGTGTGCTGCTCGGGTGCACCGAGCTCGAGCTGCTGATCAAGCAGGCCGACGCCGAGCTGCCGGTCTACCCGTGCACCACGCTGCATGTCGCCGCGGCGCTCGACCGCGCGCTCGCCGCCTGAGACTCAGGACGCCCGGAGGACGAGGTCGGCCAGCGCACGCTGGTCCTCGCTGAGGTGCTGCTGCGGCACCGTCACCGACCGGCCACCCACCTCGAACGTGTAGCTGAAGGCGTCGGGAAGGCTCTCCGTCGCGACCGGGGCCGTCAGGTCGACCCGGTCGACCAGGTCGCGAACCGCCGTCGCGCGCTCGTCACCGGCGGTGAGGTCGACCTCGCCCTCCAGCGCGCGCCCCGCGAGGCCGCCGGTACGGCGGACCCGCACGACGTCGCGGCCGGACGCCGGGCCGGCCGGGGTGGCCGCCGGAGCCGTACCGCCCTGGGTCACGCCGACGGTCGTCCACGCCTGCCGGACGGCGTCGGCGTGCGCACCCGCCGCCGCCACGGTCGCCGCGGCGAAGCCGGCGAAGTCGGTGTCGGCACCCACCTGCCCACCGGTCAGCGCGGCGTACCAGATCTGGCCGGCGCCCTCCCAGGTGTCGCCGCCGATGGCGGTCGCGGCGAGGTAGAAGGCGCGGTTGGGGATGCCGGAGTTGGTGTGGACGCCGCCGTCGTCGTCGGTGGTGTCGACGTAGTCGCTCATGTCGCCGACCTGCGGGTCCTTGCCGAGCGTCGGGTCGTCGTACGCCGTGCCGGGGTGCGCCATGTCGCGCAGCGCCCGGGCCTGGACGCCCGGCAGGAAGATGCCCTCCCCCACGAGCCAGTCGGCCTGCTCGGCGGTCTGGCCCGCGGCCCGCTGCTTGACGCACATCCCGAAGCAGTCGGAGACCGACTCGTTCAGCGCGCCGGACTGGCCCTGGTAGGTCAGCCCCGCCGTGAACTGCGTGACCGCGTGCGTGAACTCGTGACCGAGCACGTCGATCGGCTTGGTGAAGCTGCCGAAGATCGTGCCGTCGCCGTCGCCGAACACGAGCTGCTCGCCGTTCCAGAACGCGTTGTCGTAGCCCTGCTCGTAGTGCACGGTCAGCACCACCTGCGCACCCTTCCCGTCGTACGACGACCGCCCGAACACGTCGGCGTACGTCGACAGCGTGGCGGTGATGCCGTCCGCCGCCTCGTCGACCGCGGCGTCACCGGACGCCGCCTCACCGGCCGAGCGCACCACCTGGCCCGGCAGCGTCGACCCGTTGGCGGCGGTGTGCACCACCCAGGCCGCCTCGCCGACGGCGGCCTGACGCACCGTCGCCGGCACGCCGCTCACCCGTCGCGCCCGCAGCTCCTGGTCACGCGCCAGCGTGCGGCGACAGTGGTCGGCAGCGTCATGCGACGACGCGGCGATCCGCTCGAGGAGGAAGGGAGGGACGAAGCGGCAGGATCCGAGACTCATGAGGCATTCCTACGCCGCCTCGCCGACACCGCCAAGGGGGCCGGCACTCCTCGGGGCGGGTCGGTCAGGTGACGGCGTCCGACAGCACGCGGCGGAACCGGGTGCCCTGCTTGCCGCCGACCTCCGCGGGGTCCGCCGGACCGACCGGCACGAAGCCGGCCTTGTCCAGCACCCGCCGCGAGGCGACGTTCTCGTGCGACGTGGAGGCCGTCACCGTGGCCACCGAGTGGCGCGAGCCGGCCAGGGCGCACAGCTCCTCGACGTACGCGGTCGCCACACCTCGCCCGGCCACCCGCTGCGCGACGCGGTAGCCGAGCACGGCTCCGCCGTGGCCGTCGAGGATCAGGTTGAACCGGCCCACGATGGTCCCGTCGTCGGCCACCGCCACGTAGTAGGCGCCACCGCCGGCCTCCTGGTCCGACAGCAGCGTCTCGAGCCGTTCGTCGAAGTGCGCGAAGTACTCGTCGCCGCGGTCGGAGATGGACGCGGCGAACCAGTCGCGGTTCTCCCGCTCGAACACCAGCAGCTGCGCCGCATGGTCCGCGCGGAGCGACTCGAGCCCGGGCATCGGCCGATGCTAACCGGACGCGGGCCCGGCCCTCGACCGGGTTCTCAGCGGGACGTCGTCCCGTCGTTGTAGGGATCCGGTACGCCGCCGGGCATCCGGTCAGCCGCGGGGATCCCCACCGGCTCCCCACGCCGCGCGAGCATCCGCCGCTGCGCCTCGCCCTCGGCCTCGCCGGTGTCGTTCCCGTCGACGCCGACCAGCCACACGAGCCCCCTGCCGAAGCCGGCGTCCCGTTGCGCCCTGGCCTCGTCGTCGACCACGAGGGCGACGGCATAGGTGAGCGAGTCACCGGCCTGGCGCTGCGCCCACTCGATCACCTGCAGGACGTCGGCACCCGTCACGTCGTAGGTGTCGGTCGAGCCGTACGTCGACGTCTCCCCGCTGCCGTGGAGGTAGACCCGGAACCGAGGGCGGGGGTCCTCCCAGCCGCTGTCTCTCTCGTCGACCCGGACGATCTGCACGTCGGTCACGCCGTGGAGTGTGCCAGCAACCCGCGACCGGTGCGTGCCAAGCCGGTGACCAGGCGCTCACTAGACTCGCGACGGCCCGAACGGGCCGTCGACCCAGAGCCTGCCGAGAGGATCCGCGCCACCAGATGTCAGCCCCTCAGGAGAAGCCCGCGGCAGGGCCGGGGTGGATCCGCAGGCTGACGGGGCAGGTGTGGCAGCACAAGAGCAGCGTCCTGATCTCCTTCGCCGCGGCCGTGCTGGGCAGCGGAAGCCAGGCCGTCGTCCCGCTCGTGGCCCGGAAGATCGTGGACGACGTGATCGGGCACGACGGTGCCCCGCTCTGGCCCTGGCTGCTCCTGCTGGTGGGGATCGCGCTGGCGGCGTTCGCCTTCGCCTACCTCCGGCGGTACCGCGGCGGCCTGGTCGGCATCGCCGTGCAGTACGACCTGCGCAACCGGATGCACGACCACCTGCTGACGCTCGACGAGCAGAGCCTCTCCCACCTGAGCACCGGCCAGATCGTCGCGCGGGCCAACAGCGACACCGCCCTCGTCCAGGGTCTCCTCAACTTCCTGCCCCTGATGACCGGCAACGTGCTGATGATGCTGGTCTCGCTGGCGATCATGTTCGTGCTCTCGCCGCTGCTCGCCCTCGTCGGGCTGGTGATCGCGCCGGCGCTGTTCGTCGTCTCCTACCGGATGCGGCTCAAGGTCTTCCCGGCCACCTGGGACGGCCAACAGCGTGAGGGCGAGGTGGCCGAGGTCGTCGACGAGGACGTGAACGGCGTCCGTGTCGTCAAGGCGTTCGGGCAGGAGGAGCGCGAGCTGCGCCGGATGGTCGGCATCGTGCAGACCCTGTACGGCGTGCGGATGCGCGCCACCCGGCTCCAGGCCCGCTACCAGCCCCTGCTGGAGTCGATCCCGGTGGTCGCGCAGGTCGCGGTGCTGGCGCTGGGCGGCTGGATGGCCCTGCACGGCCGGATCTCGATCGGCACGTTCCTGGCCTTCTCGACGTACGTCGGCCAGTTCGTCGCGCCGGCCCGCCAGCTGGCCGGTGTGCTGACCGTCGGTCAGCAGGCGCGCGCCGGCGTCGAGCGGATCTTCCAGCTCCTCGACCTCGAGCCCGGGATCAGCGACGCGCCGGACGCCGTGGACCTTCCCGAGCTGCGGGGCGAGATCGAGCTGCGCGGGGTCCGCTTCGCCTACGACGAGCAGCCGGTGCTCGACGGCCTCGACCTCCACGTCCGGGCCGGTGAGCGGGTGGCGCTCGTCGGCGCGAGCGGCTCCGGCAAGTCCACGGCCTCCCGGCTGGTCCACCGGCTGCTCGAACCCGACGAGGGCCAGGTGCTGGTCGACGGCCACGACGTCCGCGACGTCACCCTGCGCTCCCTGCGGCGCCAGGTGGGCGCGGCGTTCGAGGAGAGCTTCCTGTTCTCCGACACGATCGCGGCGAACATCGCCTACGGCCGGCCGGACGCCACGCGCGCGGAGATCGAGGAGGCGGCCGCCGTCGCCGGCGCGCACGACTTCATCCTCGAGCTCGCGGACGGCTACGACACCCGCGTCGGCGAGCGCGGTCTCAGCCTGAGCGGCGGCCAGCGCCAGCGCGTCGCGCTGGCCCGTGCGGTCCTCGCCCGGCCCCGGATCCTGGTGCTCGACGACGCGACCAGCGCGGTCGACTCGGCGACCGAGGCGCGCATCTTCGGCCGCCTCCGCGAGGTGCTCGCGGGCCGGACCAGCCTGATCGTCGCCCACCGCGTGTCGACGCTGAGCCTGGCGGACCGGATCGTCCTGCTCGACCACGGTCGCGTGGCCGACGAGGGCACCCACGAGGAGCTGATGGCGCGCAACCGCGACTACCGCGAGCTGCTGACCGGGCTCGACGCGGAGGCGGCCGTCGCCGTCGGCGACTCCATCGAGACCCTCAGCCAGGTCGACGTGACCCCCGCGGCCTGGCAGCGCGGCACGGGTGACCGCGCCGAGGCGGTGCGCGACGCCACCGAGCGCGCCGCCGTGCGGCTGGCCGCGCGACCCACGCTCGGCCCCGGGCTGGGCGGCGGCGGCAGCTGGCGTCTCAACCTCGCGCCGACCCCCGAGCTGCTCGCCCGCGTCGAGGCCCTGCCACCGGTGCGCGACACGCTCGAGCGAGGGCGCTGGGATCCGACGGAGTCGGAGCCCAACGGCCGCAGCGAGACCGCGGCGAGCTTGCTCGCGAGGTGGCCTGACACCGACCCCGACTTCTCGATGTGGCGCCTGGTCAAGGAGTTCCGCTGGTCCTTCGGCCTCGGCCTGGCGCTGGTCGTCCTCGACGCGCTCGCCGGGCTGGCCGGCCCGTACCTCGTCCGGATCGGCGTCGACCACGGTGTCACCGCGAACGCCGCGCACGTCCTGTGGTGGGCCTCCGCCGCGTTCCTCGCCGTCGCCGTCGTCGACCTGGTCGACCAGATCGCGGCGACCTTCGTCACCGGCCGGACCAGTGAGCGGGTGATGGCGGCGCTCCGCATCCGCATCTGGGCGCAGCTCCAGCGTCTCTCCCTCGACTACTACGAGCGCGAGATGGCCGGCCGGATCATGACCCGGATGACGACCGACGTCGACCAGTTCGAGACCCTGATCGAGAACGGCCTGCTCCAGGCCCTGGTCTCCCTGGTCACGTTCGTCGGTGTCGGCGTGGCGCTGCTCCTGATGGATCTCGAGCTGGCCCTGTGGACGATGACGGTCATCGTGCCGCTGGCCGTGGCGACCGTGTTCTTCCGCCGCGTGACCAACCGGCTGTACGACGTCGTCCGCGAGGCGCTCGCCGTCGTCAACGCCGACTTCCAGGAGTCGCTCTCGGGCATCCGCGAGGCGCAGGCCTTCGTCCACGAGGAGCTCACCGTCGAGCGCTTCCACGGACTCGGCCGCCGCTACTACGACGGACGCGCCCTGGCCCAGCGCACGATCGCGACGTACTTCCCCTTCGTGCTGTTCCTCTCCTCGATCGCCGACGTGATCGTGCTCGGCGTCGGCGCCCACCTGATCGAGCAGGGCCGGCTGAGCACCGGCGTGCTGATCGCGTTCCTGCTGTACCTGACGATGTTCTTCTCACCGATCCAGCAGCTGTCGCAGGTCTTCGACTCCTGGCAGCAGACGCGGGTCTCGATCGGCCGCATCTCCGAGCTGATGCGCCTGCGCACCATCACCCCCGACGCCGCCGACCCGGTGCCGCTCGGCGACGTGCGCGGCGAGCTCGCCCTGCACGACGTCCACTTCACCTATCCGCAGGCCGAGGCCGTCGTCGAGGAGCGCGGTCCCGCGGACCAGGTGCCGACCGGCCCGGCCGGCATACGCCGGAAGCCGCCGGAGGCACTCCGCGGGCTCGACCTGCGCGTCGGCGCGCACGAGACCGTGGCGCTGGTCGGCGAGACGGGCGCGGGCAAGTCGACGGTGCTCAAGCTGATCGCACGGTTCTACGACCCCGACACCGGATCGGTGACCCTCGACGGCCACGACCTGCGAACGCTGGGGCTGCACGACTTCCGGAGCCGGCTCGGGTACGTGCCCCAGGAGTCGTTCCTCTTCACCGGCACGATCCGCGACAACATCGCCTACGGCCGTCCGGACGCGTCCGACGCCGAGGTCGAGGCCGCGGCGCGGGCGGTCGGCGCGCACGACCTGGTGGCCTCGATGCCGGACGGCTACCTGCACGAGATCACCGAGCGCGGGACCTCGCTGTCGTCGGGCCAGCGCCAGCTGATCGCCCTTGCGCGCGCCGAGCTCGTCGACCCGGCCGTGCTCCTGCTGGACGAGGCGACGGCGAACCTCGACCTGGCGACCGAGGCGCGGGTCTCCGCCGCGATGGCCGCGGTGGCCGGGCGGCGGACCACGATCCTGATCGCGCACCGGCTGCAGACCGCCCGCACGGCCGACCGCATCGTCGTGCTCGGCCAGGGCCGGGTGCTGGAGGAGGGGACGCACGACGACCTGGTCGCACGCGACGGTCGGTACGCCGCGATGTGGCGCGCCTTCGAGCTGGTCTCGGCCCGGTGAGCCGGCCGTGAGCCGGACCGTGAACGAGCCCGTGACGGACGAGCCCGGGACGGGTTCCGGACGGTAAAACCTCTGCGGCACGCCCGGACGCGCGGATCCGCAGGCCCGGGCGGCGTCGTACCGCTGATTCCGCAGGTCGGGACGGCTTCGCACGTTCCGATCTCACGCCGGCACCGGACTCGGCCACGGCCCTCGCCGAGGGGCTCCCGAGGCTTTACCTGGCGCTGCGTCACAAGGCGTGACTTGACCGTCTCTTAAGTCAAAAGGAGGCAAACCCGAATGAGCACCATGTCCCCCCAAGGTGCCCATGCTTGTCCGTGTGAGGACTGCCTGGGAGACCGGATCAGCAAGACTGCTGAGCTGGCGAACCGCGACCGTGCCCTCACCCCTCTGTGGGCGCGCCAGCGTCGGTTCCGCGTCCGACTCGCGACAGTCGAGATGCTCCGCAGTGCTGCACTGACGGCGTAACGCCTCCTTCCCGACAAGGGGCCCGGTCGCGGCGGCCGGGCCCTGGTCGTGTCCGGACCCTTCCCGGGTGTGTCCGGGCAGACCGGGGTGCCCGGGTGGCGACGGACGCCGGCTCGACGATGCGGGTCCGCGGGCGACCCGCCGATACGATCGATCGCCGATCCCCCAGCCCGAAAGCGACGTCGTCCCACCATGCCTGCCATCCGTTCGGACCTCCGGAACGTCGCGATCGTCGCGCACGTCGACCACGGCAAGACCACGCTGGTCGACGCGATGCTCCACCAGGCCGGCGCGTTCACCGCGCACCAGGAGGAGGCCGGGGTCGCCGAGCGGATCCTCGACTCGGGCGACCTGGAGCGCGAGAAGGGGATCACGATCCTCGCCAAGAACACCGCGATCCATTACACCGGCAAGGCCGCGGCCGACCTCGGGCTCGCCGGCGGGATGACCATCAACATCATCGACACCCCCGGCCACGCCGACTTCGGCGGTGAGGTCGAGCGCGGGCTGTCGATGGTCGACGGCATCGTGCTGCTGGTCGACGCGTCGGAGGGGCCGCTGCCGCAGACGCGCTTCGTGCTCCGCAAGGCGCTGAACGCCGACCTCCCCGTCGTCCTGGTGGTGAACAAGGTCGACCGCGCCGACGCCCGCATCGCCGAGGTGGTCGACGAGACCTACGAGCTCTTCCTCGACCTGCTCGACGACCAGCACAGCCAGGACGCGCTGGACTTCCCGGTCGTGTACGCATCCGCCAAGGCCGGCCGCGCCTCGCTCGAGGCACCCGCGAACGGCTCGATGCCCGACTCCGCCGACCTGGAGCCGCTGTTCCGGACCATCCTCGACACGATCCCGGCACCGACGTACGACGAGGGCGCGCCGCTCCAGGCCCACGTGACCAACCTCGACGCCTCGCCGTTCCTCGGCCGGCTCGCCCTCGTGCGGGTGCACCAGGGCACGCTGCGCAAGGGCCAGAACGTCGCGTGGCTGCGGCGTGACGGGTCCAGCCGCAGCGTGAAGATCACCGAGCTGCTGATGACCGAGGCCCTCGACCGCGTGCCGGCCGACTCCGCGGGACCCGGCGACATCGCGGCGATCGCGGGGATCCCCGAGATCACGATCGGCGAGACGCTGGCCGACCTCGACGACCCGCGGCCGCTGCCGCTGATCACCGTGGACGAGCCGGCCATCTCGATGACGATCGGCACCAACACCTCGCCGCTGGTCGGCAGGGCGAAGGGCGGGAAGGTCACCGCGCGGCTGGTCAAGGACCGCCTCGACCGCGAGCTCGTCGGCAACGTCTCGCTCCGGGTGCTGCCCACCGAGCGGCCCGACTCGTGGGAGGTCCAGGGCCGCGGCGAGCTGGCGCTGGCGATCCTGGTCGAGCAGATGCGTCGCGAGGGCTACGAGCTGACGGTCGGCAAGCCGCAGGTGGTCACGCGCGAGATCGACGGCAAGGTGCACGAGCCGGTCGAGCGGCTGACCATCGACGCGCCGGAGGAGTACCTCGGCACGATCACCGAGCTGATGGCGACCCGCAAGGGGCGCATGGAGCAGATGACCAACCACGGCACCGGCTGGGTGCGGATGGAGTTCCTGGTGCCGGCCCGCGGTCTGATCGGCTTCCGGACCGAGTTCCTGACCGAGACCCGCGGCACCGGCATCGCGCACCACGTGTTCGAGAGGTACGAGCCGTGGGCCGGCGAGATCCGGTCCCGCGCGTCCGGCTCGCTGGTGGCCGACCGGGCGGGCGCCGCCACGGCGTACGCCATGACGAACCTGCAGGAGCGCGGCGTGCTCTTCGTCGAGCCCACCACCGAGGTCTACGAGGGGATGATCGTCGGCGAGAACTCCCGCGCCGACGACATGGACGTCAACATCACCAAGGAGAAGCAGCAGACCAACATCCGCTCCTCCACCTCCGACAACTTCGAGAAGCTGGTGCCGCCCCGGCGGCTGTCGCTGGAGCAGTGCCTGGAGTTCTGCCGCGAGGACGAGTGCGTCGAGGTCACCCCGCACACCGTGCGCATCCGCAAGGTCGTCCTCGACCAGAACGAGCGCGCCAAGTCGGCCGCCCGCGCGCGCAAGGGCACCCGCTAGGCGGGTCGCGCTGGCCGCGGTTTCCCCCGCCTGGGCGGGGGAAACGGAACTTGTGGGGGTGTCCAGAGGTCACGAAGTGCGGCTTCCCCCGCCTGAGCGGGGGAAACCGCCGCCCGCCCAGCCACCCTCAGCGGTGGAGGTGGTCCATCCAGTCGCCGGGTACGGCGCCGGCCGGGCCGGGCGTGGGCTGGTCGGAGGGGTGGCTCTGCGGCTCGGCGAGCACCGGTCCGTCGTAGGCCTGCTCGTCGCGGAAGTCCCAGAACCAGTCCTCCCCCGGCTCGAAGCTGGTCATGTACGGATGCCCCGACTCCCGCCAGTGCGCCGTCGCGTGCTGCCCGGGTGAGGTGTCGCAGCAGCCGATGTGCCCGCACTGGGCGCACCGCCGCAGGTGGAACCACCATCCGCCCGCCCCGAGACACTCCACGCACCCCGTGCCCGACGGCGCCACGCCCGGCTCGATCCCTTCGATGCTCACCCGGTCAGCCTGCCACTGCCGGGGTAGTCCGCGACGAACAGCAGGCGAAACCCGCGTTCCGACCTGATGTTCGTCGCGGAGTATCCCGCCGCCGCACCTCAGCGGGTGACGAACCAGCGGGCGAGGACGGTGTCGTCCTGCTCGACGAGGGTGTGGAGCCGCAGGGGTACGTCGACCGGCGGGCCGTCGGTGATCCGGCGGTGTCCGCCTCCGACGATGCGGGGCACGAGGGTCGCGTCCAGCTCGTCGGCCACGCCCTGGTCGAGCAGGTCGCGCAGGAGGTGCGGGCCGCCCTCGGACAGCAGGTGCCGGTAGCCGCGCAGGACCAGCTCGTCCTTCATCCGGGCCAGGTCGACGCGGTGCGAGCCGAGCACCAGCACGTTCTCGTTGCCGAGCGCCTGCCGCGCCTCCTCGAGGTACGGCGCGGTCGACACCGTGGCCATCAGTACCTTGCCGCGCTCGGCCTGACGCTGCGTCGGCGGCACGGAACCGGTGCGCGAGACCACGACCAGCGGCTTGCGGCCAACGGCGTACCCCTCGATCCGGACCGTGCCCGCCCCGACGACGACCGCGTCGGAGATGTCGCGCAACAGGTCGAAGACCACCTTGTCGGCGCCGTTGTTGATGGTCCGGCTGGTGCCGTCCTCACCGGTGGCGGCGCCGTCCACGGTGGCGACCATGTTCACGCGCAGCCATGGCTCGTCGGGCGCCGCATAGAGCTCCGCCAGGTCGTCCCCGTCGCCGAGCAGGACTCGCATCCGTCGTCTCCCAGATGTCGCGGTGGTGTCGAGGTCGGTCGTGCCCCATCGTCACACGTCGCATGCCGCCCGGGCCCGAGGGGGTGCAGGGAGGCCCGCCGTCGCCCGCCTAGACTGCGCGGATGATCTCGCTGTCGGCGTTGGCAGCGCTGCACGGCGAGTACGCCGACGACCTCGCCCGGACGATCGAGCCGGTGACGGTGAACGGGGTGACGATCGGCGGACCCGCGCCCGTCCTCATGGGCACGGTCAACCTCTCCCGCGACTCGACGTACCGCGAGAGCGTCGCCGTCTCCACCGACGCCGCCGTGCGCATGGCCCGGACGCAGGTCGCACAGGGCGCGCCGGTCGTGGACCTCGGCGCGGAGTCGAGCAACGCCGGGACCGCCCGTGCCGACGCCGCCGACCAGCAGGCCGCACTCCTCCCCGTCGTGAAGGCGCTGGCCGGCGAGTGCGTGGTCTCGGTCGAGACCTACCGGCCCGACGTCGTCGAGGCGTGCCTGAACGCGGGAGCCCGGATCCTCAACCTCACCGGCCGCGACCACGAGGACGAGATGCTCGCCGCCGCCGCGGCGTACGAAGCGGCCGTGATCCTCTGCTACTGCGAGCCCGGTGACGTCCGGACGCCGTCGGACGCGCCGACCGACACCGACGCGCTGCCCTCCCTGATCGACCACTTCGGGCCGCGCATCGAGCATGCCCGCGGGCTCGGGGTGGAGCGGCTCGTGATCGACCCCGGGCTCGGCTTCTACTACGGCAACCTGGTCGAGCCGACGGTCCGCGCGCGCCACCAGGCCGCCGTGCTGGCCCAGTGCTTCCGGCTCCGGAGCCTCGGCGTGCCCGTCTGCAACGCCCTCCCCCACGCCTTCGACCTCTTCGAGGACGAGTTCCGCAAGGCCGAGGGCTTCTTCGCGGTGCTGGCGCGACTCGGCGGCACCGACCTCTTCCGCACCCACGAGGTGGCGCACGTGCGCGCCGTGCTCGCCGCCATGGACGCGCTCGACGTCGAGCTCCCCGACGGTGAGCGAGAGGGACCCGCCTAGCCCAGGTGCCCGCGCACCGACACGTGGCCGGAGAGCAGGTTGCGGGCGATGGTGCGGCGCTGGATCTCGTCGGTGCCCTCGTAGATGCGCAGCAGCCGGAGCTCGCGGTACCACCGCTCGATCGGCAGCTCGCGGGTGTAGCCCATCCCGCCGTGGATCTGCAGGACGCGGTCGACGATCTCGTTGGCGTGGACACCGCCGTACAGCTTGGCCATCGACTGCGCCTGCCGCGAGTCGACGCCGTGGTCGACCTGCCAGGCGGCGCTCAGCACCAGCCAGCGCAGGGCCTCGATCTCGACCGCGGAGTCGGCGATCATCCACTGGATGGCCTGCCGGTTGGCGATCGGCTCGCCGAACGTGACGCGGTTCTTCGCCTGCTCCATCGCCAGCTCGACGAGACGCTCGCAGGCACCGAGCGCGCGGGCGGGCAGCAGGTAGCGACCCTTGCCGATCCAGCGCATCGCGAGCTCGAAGCCGCGACCCTCCTCGCCGAGGATCGCGGACGGCGGCACCCGCACGTCCTGGAACGAGAGCGAGGCCGGGCCCCACTCCCCCATGGTCGGGATGACCGCCGAGGTCCAGCCGGCGTCGCGGTCGACCAGGAAGCAGGTCACACCTCCGTCGGCACCCTTCTCCTTGTCGGTCACCGCGAACACCATCACGAAGTCCGCGACGTCGCCGCCGGTGATGAACGTCTTCTCGCCGTTGATGACCCACTCGTCCCCGTCACGGACGGCGGAGGTGCGGATGTTCCGCGCATCGGAGCCGGCACCGGGCTCGGTGATGGCGAAGCAGCTCCGCCTCGTGCCCTCGATGGTCGGCCGCAGGTAGGTCTCGCGCTGCTCGTCGTTGGCCTCGAACAGGATGTTGTCGGCGTCGCCGCCGAACTTGAACGGCACGAACGTGCGCCCGAGCTCGGTCTCGATCAGCGCATGCATCACCGCGCCGAGCCCCATCCCGCCGTACTCCTCGGGCGTCTGGATCCCGAAGAACCCCGACTCCCGGGCCTTGTCCTGCAGCGCGCCGACCTCGTCGAGCGTCACGCCCCGGTCACCCGCCCGCTCGCGCTCGAGCACCTGTGGCTCGAGCGGCATCAGCTCCTTGGTGACGAACGTCCGCACCCACTCGCGGATCTCGCGTTCCTCGTCGGTGAGGGTCAGGTCCATGCTTCGGAGACTACGTGCAGCCGCTGAGCTCCCCTGCCGGGTGTACGCCGACCGCCACCGGCTCCCGGACCGGCGTCGCCACCCGGGTCGGCGTACGCCGCCCCAGCCAGAGGCCGAGTCCCGCGATCGCCAGCCCGAGCAGGGCCACGAGCCCGACCGGCTCGCCCAGCAGCGCCCAGCCGAGGAACGCCGTCACGGACGGCACCAGGAACAGCAGGCTGGTCCCACGCGTCGGCCCGTGGCGCTGGATCATCGCCAGCAGGAGCAACGGGCCGACGACCCCGGCCACGAGGGCGAGCCAGCCGAAGGACGTGAGCGCGGGGACCGTCAGCGGAATCCGCAGGGAGCCCGCGAACGGCGCCCAGAACGACGTGGCGACCGCTCCCGCCATCACCTGCACCGCCGTCAGCGCGGTCGGGCCGCCGCGCCCGAGCAGCCGTGCCTGCAGCAGCGACCCGCCCGCGAGACCGCCCAGCCCCACCAGGGTCCAGACCAGCGCGGCCGCGCTCGGCGGGCGACCCAGGCGGTCGCTCAGCGTCACCGCGACCCCGGCGACCCCGAGCAGGACGCCGAGCCACTGCCGGCCGGTGAGCCGGTCCCAGCCGAGCGCCGCGCCGGCCACCGCCACGACCAGAGGCGCGGAGCACGCGATCAGGGCCGTCGTGGCTGCCGGCATCCCGTCGGCGAGACCGCGATAGAGCGCGGTGAACTGCACGCCGAACGCGACCAGGCCGGTGACCGCGGTGAACGCCACGTCGCGCAGCCCGCGCGGCCATCGCTCCCGTCGGTAGCGCGCGATCGCGGCCAGCACGACGGCCGACACCACGAAGCGCCAGAGCGTCACCGTCAGCGGCGAGATCGACTTCGCGGCGACCGAGCCGACGACGTACCCGCTGCTCCACACCGCGACGAACGACGGCCCGAGCAGATCCTGTCCGATGCGTAACGATTTCACCCGTTACATGCTGCCATCGATCCCGTAACGAGTCAATGCGTTACACTGAGCGACATGGAGGAGTTCCGCACCGGCTACGGCCGCGACTGGCTCGACTTCGCGATCACGCTCGTCGACCGGTACGGCGCGGACCCGCGCGACCTCGTCGCGACGCCGGCCCGGCTCCGCGCCTGGCTCGCCGAGTGGGACCTGGAGCCGACCGGGCCGGTCACCGAGGACGACGTCGCCGGCGCACAGCGGCTGCGCGAGGCGTTGCACGGCCTCGCCAAGGCCGTCGCGACCGGCGGGACGCCGACGTCCGGTGACGTCCGCGTGGTCCACGACTCACTGGCGGACGATGTCCCGCCGGGACTGCGCCGCACCGGCGGAGCCGTCGTCGCCAGCCACCCGGTGACGACGGGCCAGGCCCTGGCGCGCCTGTCCCGGCAGGCGGTCGACGACCTGACCGGCCCCCACCGCGCGCGGCTCCGGGCGTGCGGCGACGAGGAGTGCTCGGGGATCTTCCTCGACCCGACGGGGCGCCGACGCTGGTGCTCCGACGAACGTTGCGGCGTCAAGGCACGGGTCCGCGCGCACCGGGCACGGAAGCGGGAGTCCGGCGCTAGCTGACCGTGACCTCGAGGGGCACGCGGCGCAGGCCGCGCACGGAGCCCGAGGAGAGCACGAGCAGGCAGATCGCGACGTACACCACGGCGCTCACGACCAGAACGTCGCGAAAACCGAACGCGGCGCCCAAGGGGCCGAACGCGACCTGACCGAGCGGGATCGCGAGGTAGGAGCCGAGGGCGTCGTAGGAGTAGGCGCGCGACAGCATCTCCGGCGGCACGTGCTCCTGCATCGCGAGGTTCCACCCCATGCCGAAGACGTCGAAGCCGATGCCCGCGACGAAGGCGCACACCAGCATCAGCCACACGTGGGGGTAGACGCCGAGGACGACGACGGGGAGGGCGATCGTGGCGGTCCAGATCATGCCGGTGAAGAGTGGCCGCCGCAGCGGCCGGCGCAGCATCACCAGGGCGGCCGCGATCAGGCCGACGGACTCGGCGGACAGCACCAGGCCCCACCCCCGCGGGCCGAAGGTCTCGTTGGCGCGCGCCGGCCCGAGGGTGAGCCAGGCCCCGGCGTAGATGACGTTGAGGAACGTGAACCCGAGGACCACCACCCACAGCCACGTGGTCCGGCGCACGTAGTCCCAGCCGGCGCGGAGCTCGGCGGCCGTCGAGCCGGCGCCCTCCCGCGGCGCGGGGGGCGGGAGCTGCACGCGGGCGAGGATCACGGCCGCGGCGAACCACGTCGCCGCGTCGAAGGCCAGTGCCCAGCCGGCGCCCACGCCCACGACCAGGAGCGCACTGATCGTCGGTCCGACCACCCGCAGCGCACCCCGGGAGAACGACTGCAGCGCAATCGCGCGCTGCAGGAGGTCGCGGGGCACGAGCCGGGGCGTGATCGACTGCATGGCGGGGAAGACCACGGCCAGGGCGGTGCCGTTGACCGCCGCGAGCGCCACCAGCATCCAGATCTCGGCGATGCCGCTGATCACCAGGGCGGCGACCGCGCCCTGGCTCAGGGCGAGCACCACCATGCCGACGCGCAGGACGGCGGTGAGCGGCCAACGGTCGGCGATCACCCCGCCGAGCAGCAGGAACAGCACGGTCGGAACGGTCCCGGCGGCGAGCACGATCCCCAGCGCGCTCGGCGAGTCGCTGATCGACAGCACGGCGAACGCGAGAGCGACCGCGGACATGGTCGTCCCCGCGAGGTTGACGGTGATCGCGATCCAGAACCACCGGAAGTTCTCGTGCTGCAGCGGAGCGAGGCTGCCCGAGAACCCCGCCATCAACCCAGGAACCGGCGTACGGCGTGCGCGAGCCCGCGAGCGTACGTGGCGCGTCCGGCCTTGGAGGTCATCCGGTGGGCGTCGCCGGCGTTCCGCATGTTGCCGAGCTCGACCATGACGGTCGGCACGTTCGACAGGTTCAGGGTGCCGAGGTCGGAGCGGAAGTCGAGCCCGTCCCCGCCGGCGATGTAGTTGGCCACCCGCAGCCCCACACCACGCAGCGACGCGCGGGTGTCGACGGCGAGGCGGCGCGACGAGCGGTAGATGTCGTGCGTCCACGGCCGCCGGTCGGTCGGGGCGATCACGTGGAAGCCGCGGGCGCCGGCGGCGTAGGAGCCGTCGCCGTGGATGCTGATCTTGAGGTCGGCGGGCAGCCGGTTCCCGTCACGTCCGCGGACGTCGACGCAGGGACCCCACCGGTCCTGGCGGTTGGAGTGCCGCGTCAGCCGCACCGTGGCGCCGAGCCGGACCAGCCGCTGCCGGAGCAGGCGCGAGACCTGCCAGGTCAACGTCGCCTCGGGGTAGCCGCCGTCGGTCGCGGTGCCGGTGGTGTTGCAGGGCTTCTCGAACCCCCCGGCCGGTACGAGTCGGTTGATCCTGCCCGGGAAGTTGTGGTTGCCGAGCTGGTGTCCCGGGTCGATCACGATCGTGCGACCGGCGAGCGGCCTGCCGACGCCGCTCTGCTCCTGGTCGGCGCCGGTCCGGAAGTCGTGGGTGGCGGACGCCGGCGCGACCAACCCGAGGACCGTCGTCGCGACCACGGCGGCGACCGGACCGGCGTACCGAGACAGGATCATTCGTACCCCAGCACCTCGTGGCGCCTGTCGGCCCAGGCCAGGGCCGAGGCGATGCCCTCGTCGAGGGTCTTCTCGGTCTCCCACCGCAGCAGCTGGTGCGACCGGTCGACGTTGGCGAAGGCGCCGACGGCGTCGCCGGCTCGCGGCGGCGCCTCGGTCACCGGGAGCGGGTGCCCGATGACGCGCTCGAACGCCGTGACCAGCTCGCGCACGGTGACCCCCTCGCCCCGCCCGACGTTGATGACCACGCTCGGAGCACCGACGGCCTCCAGCACCTGGTCGAAGCGCTCGACGGCACGCACGTGCGCGAGCGCGAGGTCCCAGACGTGGAGGTAGTCGCGGATGCCGGTGCCGTCGCGGGTCGGATGGTCGGTGCCGGTGATGGTGAAGTCGTCGATCTGTCCACGGGCCGCCATCACCAGCCGGCCGAGGACGTGCGACGGCTCCTTGGCGTAGATCCCGGACTCGAGGTCCGGGTCGGACCCGATCGGGTTGAAGTAGCGCAGGGTGATCGCGCGGAGGTCCGTGACCGCCGCCATGTCCTCGAGGACCTGCTCGATCATCCACTTGGTCCGCGCGTACGGCGAGGTCGGCGCGAGCGGGTCGTCCTCGGTGACCTCGAAGCTGTCCTTGACGGCGTACAACGAGCCCGACGACGAGAAGACGACGCGGGGCTTGCCGAGCTGCGCGAGCTGGTCGAACAGCTCCAGCGACTTCGCGACGTTGTCTCGGTAGTACTCGTAGGGCTTCTCCACCGACTCCGGGACGACGATCCGGGCCGCCATGTGGATGGTGGCGTCGAGGTCGGGGTGCTCCTCGACGATCCGCCGGACCAGGTCGCGGTCGCCGATGTCGCCCTCGTAGAAGATCCGGTCGCGCACGAACGCCTGCGGGCCGGTGAGCAGGGAGTCCAGCACCACCGGCACGTGCCCGGCCACCTCGAGCGCCTTGGCGGTGGTCGAACCGATGTATCCGGCACCGCCGGTGACCAGGATCTTCATCGAGCCAGGGTAACGAAGTCGCGCCCAGTGCCGACATCCGCCGTGATGGGTGCCGAAGACACACGGATCCGCAAGGTAAAGGAATCTCGGAAACCGAAATGATGGCGGGCGCCCTCCCCTACTCTTTCGTCAGTAGCTCGGGGGAGGAGCGTGTGGGGCGCTCCGTGAGCTACGTCTTGGGGGAAAGTCGTAGGCGTCAGCCATGGGGATCAACACGCTTGAGCGTGCGCAGGTCACACCGGTCACATCAGTCACACCGGTCGCACCCGCCACACGCCGCACGGGCAGCGAGCTTCGCACGCTGCCCTTCACCGCACTCGTACTCGACGCCGTCGTCGTGACGGCGACGGTCTTCTTCGCGGCCTACGGCCGCAACCACGTCGTGCTGCTGAGCACGGCCGAGGTCTCGCAGTCCGCGGCCCTGGTCGGGCTCCCGCTGGTGCTCGGCTGGATCGCCGTGATCGCGCTCCGCGGCGGCTACGACCGCGGCGTGTTCGGCGCCGGCGCCGACGAGTACAAGGCCGTCGTCGGCTCCAGCTTCCTGACCGCCGCGATGCTGGGCATCGGCTGCTACCTGACGCAGTTCCAGCTGTCCCGCGGCTTCTTCGTCTTCACGTTCCTGATCGGGCCGGCCCTGCTCACCACGAGCCGCTACTTCCTGCGCCGCGCACTGCACCGCGCGCGCCGGATGGGCAGCCTCGGGCAGCGCACCGTGATCGTGGGCACCGCCGACCACGTCGACTCGGTCGCCTCCGTCTTCGGTCGCGAGACCTGGCTGGGGTACGACGTCGTCGGCGCCATCACTCCCGCCTGGGACTCCACGGTCGCCACCGACGGCGGCGTCCCGGTCCTCGGCGAGGTCAACGAGGCCGCGGCCCTGGTCCGCGCCTACGGTGCCGAGGTCGTGCTCGTGGCCGGCGGCGGGTTCGAGAACCCGCACGCGATGCGCGAGCTGGTCTGGGACCTCGAGTCCGACGACGTCCGCGTGATCATGGCTCCGGGCGTGACCGACGTCTCCAGCGAGCGGATCCGGGTCCAGCCGGTGGCGGGGCTGCCCCTGCTGCACGTGGACCGCCCGCGCTGGCAGGACGCACTCCGCTGGGCCAAGCGCTCCTTCGACATCGTCGGGTCCGCGGCCCTGCTCTCGCTGGCCGCGCCCCTGATGCTGTGGACCGCGTGGCAGATCAAGCGCCACGACGGCGGCCCGGTGCTGTTCCGCCAGACCCGCGTCGGCCGCGACGGCAGCTACTTCACCTGCCTGAAGTTCCGCAGCATGATCCTGGACGCCGACCGCGTGCTCGCCGACCTGCACCAGCAGACGGGGTACGCCGAGGGCCTGTTCAAGATGAAGCAGGACCCGCGCATCACCAAGCCCGGTCGCTGGATCCGCCGCTACTCGCTGGACGAGCTCCCGCAGCTGATCAACGTGCTCCGTGGCGACATGAGCCTGGTCGGTCCGCGCCCGCCGCTGCCCAGCGAGGTCGACCGCTACACGCTGACCCAGTCCCGCCGCCTGCGGGTGCGCCCCGGGCTCACCGGCCTGTGGCAGGTCTCCGGTCGCTCCGACCTCTCGTGGGACGAGTCGGTCCGCCTCGACCTCTACTACGTCGACAACTGGTCGATGATCCAGGACGCGCTGATCCTGGGCCGCACCGCCGGTGCCGTGCTCAGCTCGCGCGGCGCCTACTGATCTCGACACGCAACGTCCGACCGGACGACAGCTCGACGGCCCACCGACCCCACTCGGCGGGCCGTCGAGCGCTCTCCCGGTCCGCTCAGTCGTCGTCGAGCAGCGACGTCAGGTAGGCGCCGTACCCGCTCTTGAGCAGGGCCTCGGCGCGGGCGAGGAGCTGCTCGTCGCTGAGGTACCCCATCCGCCACGCCACCTCCTCCGGGCAGCCGATCTTCAGCCCCTGCCGCTGCTCGATGGCCTGCACGAAGTTCCCGGCGGCGAGCAGTGACTCGGTGGTCCCGGTGTCGAGCCAGGCGGTGCCGCGCGGCATCACCTCGACGTGGAGCCGTCCGGCCTCGAGGTAGATCCGGTTCAGGTCGGTGATCTCGAGCTCGCCGCGGGCGGACGGCCGCAGCGTGCGGGCGTGCTCGGCGACGTCGGGACCGTAGAAGTACAGCCCCGGGACGGCGTAGTGGCTGCGCGGGTGCTCCGGCTTCTCCTCCAGGGAGGTCGCCCGGCCGTCCTCGTCGAAGTCGACCACGCCGTACGCCGAGGGGTCGGCCACCCGGTAACCGAAGATCGCGGCCCCGTCGAGCTCGCCGAACCGACGCAGCCGGGTGCCGAGTCCGTGGCCGTAGAAGATGTTGTCGCCCAGGACCAGGCCGACCGACTGGTCGCCGATGTGCTCCTCGCCGATCAGGAACGCCTGGGCCAGCCCGTCCGGCGACGGCTGCGCGGCGTACGTGATGTCGATGCCGAACGGCGACCCGTCACCCAGGAGCCGGCGGAACGCCTCCTGCTCGTGCGGTGTCGTGATCACCAGCACCTCGCGGATGCCCGCCAGCATCAGCGTGGACAGCGGGTAGTAGATCATCGGCTTGTCGCTCACCGGCACCAGCTGCTTGCTGACGGCGAGCGTGATCGGGTGCAGACGTGAGCCCGTTCCGCCGGCCAGGATGATCCCGCGCATGGAGGACATCGTAGGAAGCCGCGCCCGCGGAGCGCCGTTGCCTAGGATCGTGGGCATGAATCGCGTCCTGGTCACCGGCGGCGCCGGGTTCATCGGGTCCAACTTCGTCCATCACCTGGTCGAGTTCACGGACGCGACGGTCACGGTGCTGGACAAGCTGACCTACGCCGCGAGCCGCGAGTCCCTGGACGGGCTGCCGGACGACCGCGTCCGGCTGGTGGTGGGCGACGTCGCCGATGCCCGCGCCGTCGACGAGCTGGTCGCCGACAGCGACGCCGTGGTCCACTTCGCGGCCGAGTCGCACAACGACAACTCCCTCGACGACCCCACGCCGTTCGTCCAGACCAACCTGGTCGGCACGTTCGTCCTCCTCGAGGCCGTACGCCGGCACGACGTCCGGTTCCACCACGTCTCGACCGACGAGGTGTACGGCGACCTCGCGCTCGACGACCCGAAGCGGTTCACCGAGGACACGCCGTACCGCCCCAGCAGCCCGTACTCCGCCTCCAAGGCCGGCTCCGACCACCTGGTGCAGGCGTGGGTGCGCAGCTTCGGCGTGCGGGCCACGATCTCCAACTGCTCCAACAACTACGGGCCCTGGCAGCACGTCGAGAAGTTCATCCCCCGCCAGATCACCGAGGTGCTCGAGGGGCGACGTCCGCGGCTGTACGGCACCGGACAGAACGTCCGCGACTGGATCCACACCGCCGACCACAGCAGCGCGGTGCTCGCGATCCTCGAGCGGGGCCGGATCGGCGAGACCTACCTGGTGGGCGCGGACGGCGAGCGCAGCAACCTCGACGTGGTGCGGATGGTCCTGCGGCTGATGGGGCGCTCCGAGGACGACTTCGAGCAGGTGACCGACCGCGCGGGGCACGACCTGCGCTACGCCATCGAGTCCGGGAAGCTGCGCTCGGAGCTGGGCTGGCGGCCGCGCTACGACGACTTCGAGAAGGGTCTGGCCGACACCATCGCGTGGTACACCGACCACCGCGACTGGTGGGCGCCGCACAAGCACGCGACCGAGTCGGCGTACGTCGCGAAGGGTCAGTAGGTGGCCCGGCCGGAGGTCGGCCGGACGGAGATCCCCGGCCTCCTCGTCGTGCGTCTCGACGTCCACGCGGACAGCCGGGGCTGGTTCGAGGAGGTCTGGCAGCGGCAGACGATGACCGCGCTCGGGCTGCCGGACTTCGGTCCGGTGCAGGCCAACCTGGCCTGGAACGCGACCCGCGGAGCGACGCGAGGCGTGCATGCCGAGCCGTGGGACAAGTACGTCACGATCGCCAACGGGCGTGCCTTCGCGGCCTGGGTGGACCTGCGCGACGGCCCGACCTTCGGCACCACCGTCACCGCGGAGCTCGAGCCCGGAGTCGCGGTGTTCGTGCCCCGCGGGGTCGGCAACAGCTACCAGACGCTCGAGGACGCCACGGCGTACACCTACCTGGTCAGCCGGCACTGGCGTCCGGGCGAGACGTACCCGGCGGTCCGTCTCGACGACCCCGCCCTGGCGATCGACTGGCCGATCCCCCTGTCCGAGGCGGAGATCTCGGAGAAGGACCGGGCCAACACCGCCCTCGCCGACGTCGAGCCGATGGGGCCACGCCGCACCCTCGTCGTGGGCGCCCACGGGCAGCTGGGCCGGGCCCTGAGCGGGGTGTTCCCGGACGCCGAGGCCGTGGACGTCGACGAGCTGGACGTCACCGACGCGGGCGCGATCGACGCCTGGCCGTGGCACGACTACGAGCTCGTGCTCAACGCCGCGGCGTACACCGCGGTCGACGCCGCGGAGGACGCCGACGGGCGCGTCACCGCGTGGGCCGCGAACGCCGCCGGTCCGGCCGCGCTCGCCCGGGTCGCCGGCGAGCACCGGCTCACGCTCGTGCACTACTCGACCGACTACGTCTTCGACGGCCGCGCGCTCGAGCACACCGAGGACGAGCCACTGAGCCCTCTGGGCGTCTACGCCCAGACCAAGGCCGCGGGCGACCTCGCCGTCGCCACGACGCCGCGGCACTACCTGGTGCGCACCGGCTGGATGGTCGGCGAGGGCCACAACTTCGTGCGCACGATGCGCGACCTGGCGCGGCAGGGCGCCCGCCCACACGTCGTCGACGACCAGGTGGGGCGGCTGACCTTCGCCGCCGAGCTCGCGCGCGCGACCCGCCACCTGATCGACACCCACGCGCCGTACGGCACCTACAACGTCACGGGCGGCGGCGAGCCGTGCTCCTGGGCCGCCATCGCCGCGGAGGTGTTCGCCCTCTCCGGACGCGAGCGCTCCGACGTCGTACCGGTGCCGACCGAGGAGTACGCCGCGGGCAGGGCCGTGGCGCCCCGGCCGCGTGGCAGCGTGCTCGACCTGACCAAGATCCGGTCCACCGGCTTCGAGCCCCAGGACCACCTGGGGGCGTTGCGGGCCTACTGGGCGCTCGAGGCCTCGCGGCCGTAGTCGTCGTCGAGCCGGACGATGTCGTCCTCGCCGGTGTAGTCGCCATGCTGCACCTCGATCACGACGAGGTCCTCGTCGTGGTCGTTGGCGATGCGGTGCGGCATGCCGACGGGGACGTCGACCGAGCCACCCGTCTTGACCTCGAACGTCTCACCGTCGAGCGTGCACGTCGCCGTGCCCCGGACGACCGACCAGTGCTCGGCCCGGTGCTGGTGGGTCTGGTACGACAGGCGCTGCCCGGGCCGCACCTCGATCCGCTTGACCTGGTAGCCGGGCCCCCGGTCGAGGACGTGCCAGGCACCCCACGGCCGCTGGTCGGACTCCATGACCCCAGAATCTCACGCGGATGGGCCCGCGGTGGCCGGAATCGCGCGGCCGGAACGGACGCACGACGGTCCCCGGGAGGCCGTGCCTCCCGGGGACCGGATGTGGGACGGGTGTCAGACCCGTGCGGTCACCGCTTCGAGTCGCCGACCTTGGACGCCGCGTCGGTGGTGGCCCGCGCCGTCTTCGCGGCGGTCTTCTTCGCAGCCGTGCGAGTCGCCTTCGCGCTGCTCGTGGCCGGGCTCTTCCGCGCGGTCTTCTTGGCGGTCGAGGCCGACTTCTTGGCAGCCTTGGTCGCCTGCGTGCGTGTGGTCTTCACCTTCGCGGTCGTGGTCTGCGCGGAGGCCGCGGCGTCGCGCGTGGACTGCTGGCCGCGGATCCGGCCGACCAGCGTCTCGCCGCGCCGGACCAGCTCGTCGTAGGTCACGACGGCCTGGGCGACCTGGTCGTCGACCAGCTTCTGCAGCCGGACGGGGAGGTTCCGCGCGTCGGCGCGGAGCTCGGCGAGCTGCTGCTCGGCGGCCCGACGACGGGCCTGGGCGTCCTTGCTCAGGGTGTCGACGCCGGACGTGACGGCCTGCGTGGCCTGCTCGCGCAGGGCCTGCGGCTGGTAGTCCAGACCGGCAACGGTCTTCTGGACCTCCTGCTGGACCTCGACGGCGCGCTTCTGCACGTCGGCGACGGCCTCGCGGACGACGGCGACGATGCGGTCGGTGGCGCCCACGCCGGCGTACACCGGGCGTGCGACGGCGATGGGCAGCTGGGTCGGGATGTCGAACCTGGCCTTGGCCATGATGCTGCTCTCCTTCTGGTGGTGGGTGGTGTGCTCCCCCGGCGTCGCCGGGGTGGATCAGGACGCGTCGCCCGCCGCGTTCATGACGAGGAACGACGCATAGACATCGAGCAGGGTCTGCTTCTGACGCTCGGACAGGACCGGGTCGCCGAGCACCGCCAGCTCCACGGTGCCGCCGACCGCCGGGTCCGGGCTGACGATGCCGGCCCGGATGTACAGCTGCTCGGCGGAGATCCGCAGCGCCTTGGCCAGCTGCTGCAGCACCTCGGCCGAGGGGCGGCGCAGCCCGCGCTCGATCTGGCTCAGGTAAGGGTTGGAGACGCCGGCCTGCTCGGCGAGCTGGCGCAGCGACAACCGGGCCGAGACCCGCTGCTCCCGCAGGTAGTCGCCGAGCCCCTCGACGGTCTTGCCGACCTTGCTCCTGGCCATGTCTCCATGGTGCTAGCAGGTGCTAGCAAAATGCAAACTGACGCACGGTGAGAGCCGTCACAGGATGCCGGAAACCCGCGTGTTCTCGGGTGATTCCCGGACTTCCCGGGTGCTTGCTGACGCGCGCCGACACGTCAGGGCAGGATGGCCCGGATCTCGCCGACCGGCCGACTCCCCCCGAGGATCTCGACGACACCGGTACGCCGCACGGCGTCGGCGTCGACCCCCGGCTCCTCGAGCACGCCGGACCTCCGCAGCGCCTCCGCCATCAGCACCGGTCGCACCCGGGCCGCGCCGTCGTCGGTCTTGAGCGCGAACGCCCGGCCGTCGGGCAGCGCGACCGCGTAGCAGCCCTCGGCACCGGCCTTCCCGATCGCTCCCGGGATGGCGGTGAGCAACGTCAGCTCGTCCCGCGTGGTCCCCGAGACGTACGCCGGGTGGGCGCGGATCGCCTCCGCCACCCGCTCCGCCGCGGGGTCGGTGGCACCCGAGGCGTCCACGCCGAGCGCAAGGCGGCGGAAGGCCGTGGCCAGCCCCACCAGCGACGCCGAGAAGAGCGGGGCACCGCAGCCGTCGACGGCGATCACCGCGATCTGCTCGGCGGTGAGGTCGGCGAACGCGGCCGCGATCGACTCCTGCAGCGGATGGTGCGGGTCGCGGTAGGTGTCGGTCGGCCAGCCGTTCGCCACGCAGGTCGCGAGCATCGCCGCGTGCTTGCCCGAGCAGTTCATCAGCACCGGCGCGCGCTGCCCGCCTTCGCGGATGACCGTCTCCCGGGCGGCGTCGTCGAGCGGGTAGTCCGGCGGTGTCTGCAGGTCCGCCTCGGTCAGGCCGGCGGAGGCGAGGATCCGGCGTACCCCCTCGACGTGGAACGGCTCGCCCGAGTGCGACGCGCAGGCCAGGGCGAGGAGCTCGGGCGGCAGGTCGAGGCCGACGCGCACCATGCCGAGCGCCTGGACGGGCTTGTTGCACGACCTGGGCAGCACCGGGACGTCGACGTCCCCGACCGACCACGCCACGCTCCCGTCGGCGGCGAGCGCCACCAACGAGCCGTAGTGGTGACCCTCGACGAAGCCGTTGCGGACGATCTCCGCGACGGGGATGGCACTCACCCGGCCACAGTAGCCAGCCACCCTCGGGCTTTCGGCGGGGGCGTCATGTGGGCGTGTAACCGACGGTTGGGAGGCGACACGCCGAGGGTCTGTCGGCGTGTCGTCCCCCGAAGGGTCGGTGACACGCCGCCGTGAGCCTCACCCGAGCTCGGAGAGGAGCTCCTCGAACGCGCGGAGATAGGTGTCGACGTCCTCGTCCGTCGCGGCGACGGAGCAGGTGGGCCCGGCGCCGACGATGGCGTCCCAGACGCCGCGGTTCGCGAGGTACACGCGCATCAGCCGCCGCAGGGGTACGTCGAGGGTCGCCAACGCCTCGCTCGCCGTCCGGGGCGGGTCCGCGCTGAACGACAGTCCGCTGCGCGGCCAGAACCGATGGGTCGTCCAGTCGAGACCGGCCGCCGCCACGACGCTCGACAGGCCGTCGGCCAGCCGGGCGCCGAGCCGCTGGCTGTGGGCGTACGCCGCGTCGGTGAGCACCTCGCTCATCGTCGCCCGCGCCGCCGCCATCGAGACCGGGTTGCCGAACAGCGTGCCCCCGACGGCGACCTGGGGCTTGGCGTCGTCCCGGCCGGCCGGCCGCTGCAGCACGGCCGCCACCTCCTCGGTCATGCCGTAGGCACCCAGCGGGATGCCGGCCGCGATCGACTTCCCCACCGTCACCAGGTCGGGCTCGAGCCCCCAGCGCCGGGTGAGCCCGCCGGGGCCCACCACCTGCGTGTGCGTCTCGTCGTAGGCGAGCAACGTGCCGGTACGCCGGGTCAGGTCGCGCAGCGCCTCGTGGAAGCCGTCGTCCGGCAGGAGGAGGCCGACGTTGTTGGTGAGCGCCGGCTCGGTGATGACCACCGCCACCTCGCGCGCCGAGAGCACCCGCTCCAGGGCGGACAGGTCGTTGAAGGGGATCACCAGCGTCCGCGCGGTGACGTCGTGCGGCAGGCCCGCCTCCTCCGGCACGAGCCGCCCGTCCACCAGCTCGACGAGGACGTCGTCGAAGTGGCCGTGGTACTTGCCGTCGAAGAACAGCACGCTCTCGCGCCGGGTCAGCGCCCGCGCGATCCGGATGACCTCGGTGTTGGCGCTCGTCGCGGCGAGCGTGAACTGCCACAGCGGGAGCCCGTAGCGCCGCGCGAGCTCACCCGCGACCCAGATCGAGTCCTCGGTCGGCAGGAGGTACTGCGCGCCCGCGGCGACCTGCCGGCTCACCGCCTCCACCACCGGTGCCGGCCCGTAGCCGGTGAACATCGACATGTCCGCGATGTTGAAGTCGGCGTACTCATGGCCGTCGACGTCGCGCAGCGTCGACCCGGCAGCGGACTCGACGAACAGCGGCGGATGGTCGTACGACGTGCGCAGCCAGCTCATGGGTACGCCGTTCGGCATCACGGCCTGCCCGGACTCCCACAGCTCACGGCTGCGCGGACGTGCCGCCACGAAGGCGGCGTCCTCACGCTCCTTGACAGCCAGCACTCGCGCCGCATCCACACCGGATCCCGCCACGGGCGAGAGCCTAGTGACCCACGGCGTACCGACGGGTGGCTGACGGACGCCCCGCGGCCCTCCCTGCATCCTCGGGGCCGCGCCCGGTCCGAGAGCGGGCTCAGGTCGACTCGGGGCCGACAGCAGTCGTGGTCCCGTCTCCACCAGGCTCTTTGAGCTCCACGAAGACGACGTGTGTCGGAGTCCTTCCGATGTTCTCCCCGTGATGTTCCTGAGCCGGGAGCCAACTGACGGTCCCGGCGTCCAGCTCCACCTCCCGCTGGAGGTCCCCGGAGACCAGCCGTCTACGAAAGGCGCTCAGCGTGTACATCACGCTGTCCGGGTGGGCATGTGGAGTGGTGACGTCTCCCGGCTGATCTCGGTACTCGAGGACACGAACCCGCTCGTTCTCGAAGACGACCTGGTAGTGGTCCGGGTTGGTGAGTGCCGGGTCGAGGCCCATGTCGGGATGATGGCAGCCCTTTCGCAGGGTTGGCCACGTCGCGCCTCGACTCGCGGACCCAGACGCACCCCGCGGCCGTGCCCTGCGGTCACCTGTGGTCATCCGGGCTGCCTCTCACCCTCCACCCGCCCTCCTCAGGAGGCACCCCTCCTCTGGGTCAGCCCCCCCGCACCGTCGGCCGGTCGGTGCGTTGTGCACAGGTGTCACGGCGACCCTTGTTGATCGAACACGTGTTCGATACCATACGGGTATGGCTCTCTCGCTCCTCGAACCGGTCCCGGCTCCGCCGGTGCCCGGTTCCGGGGTGCCCGAGCTGATCGCGCGCGCGGAGCGGTGTCTGAGCCGGGCCGGCGAGGCACCGTTCGAGGCGTTGAGCCAGGAGGCGCTCGCGGAGGCTGTCTGGGCGGTGGCCCGGTTGGAGTCGCGGGCGGCGTCCGTGCGGTTGGCGTTGTCGGCGGAGGCCGACCGGCGCCGGGTGGCCGAGCAGACCGCGGAGACCGGGACCGACGCCTGGGTGGCGCGGCTGACCGGCTCGACCCGGGAGCAGGCGGCGGGGGTCTGCGGATCGCGGGGCTGCTGGAGGAGAAGTACGCCGCCACCCGGCAGGCGTTCGCCGCCGGCGACCTGCGTGGGGACCAGGTGCGGGTGATTCTCAACGCCGCCGAGCAGGCCCCGGCCGAGGCGACCGCCGAGCAGCTCGCGCAGGCCGAGGAGTGGCTGGTCGGCAAGGGCACCGGGGCCGGCAACCGTGGTGGCCGGCCGATGGACCCCGCACGGCTGCGGCAGGCCGCGCGGCGGATGTTCGCCTGCGTCGATGCGGAGCTGGCGGCCCGGCACGAGGCGATCCTGCTCGGCCGGGAGACCCGCAGCGCCGAGGCCGAGACCTACCTGGCCTTGCACGACAACGGCGACGGGTCGTTCACCGGGAGGTTCCGCGTCCCCGAGCTGCACGGCCACCTGCTCAGGTCGGCGCTGGACCGGTTGACCGCGCCGCGACGGCTGTCGCGGGACCGGCACGGTGACCTCGTGGTCGACGAGTCCGCGCTCGGGCACGACCACGGCGCCCACGTCTACGAGACCACCGGCGCGGCCTTCTGCGAGCTCCTCGAGCACCTGCCCGCCCTGGGCCGGCAGGGCCATGGCGCCAACGGCTGCGAGGTGCTGGTCACCCTCGACCTCGACGCGCTCCTGACCGGGCTGGGTGCCGCCGGGCTGGACACCGGGGTCGCGATCACCGCCGGCGAGGCCCGCCGGCTCGCCTGCAACGCCGGCCTGGTCCCCGCCGTGCTCGACGGCGACTCCCTGCCGCTGGACCTCGGCAGGTCACGCCGCCTTCACTCCCGCACCCAACGCCGCGCCCTGGCCCTGCTCCACCACACCTGCGCCGTGGCCGGATGCAGCCGCCCCTTCGCCTGGTGCGAGATCCACCACCACCGCCTCTCCTGGCACCACGGCGGGCCCACCGACCTCGACAACGCCCTCCCCCTGTGCGGCCACCACCACCGCCGCGCCCACGACACCCGCTTCCACCTCCGACAACGACCCGACGGCGAATGGACCCTCCGGCCACGCACGTAACGCTCGCTCGGCGGGCGATGCGTCGCCGGACGGTTTGGCAGGATGGGCGCGTGCCGACGCCCCAACACTGCCCCTCGCCGCGGGAGCTGGCCGACCTCGAGCTCCTCACCGGCGGAGCGCTGGCGCCGGTGACCGGCTTCAACGCGCCGGGCTCACCCGTGACCCTGGCCCTGCCCGAGGCGCTGGTGGGACAGGACGTCGAGCTGGTCGACCCCGAGGGGCTCCCGCTGGCGACGCTGCACGCCGACGGGTCGGTCGTCGCGCTGACCCACGCGCAGCACGGCCCCTTCCGTCGGCTGCACCTGACCCCGGCGCAGACGCGCGAGCGGTACGCCGGCGCCACGTTCGTGCCGGTCGTCGACGCGCTCACCGAGCCGGAGCTCGACCGCCTGCGCGCGGTCGGCGGTCCGGTCGTGCTGCTGGCGCTCACCGGTCCCGGCACCCCCGAGCTGTCGGCGGTGGCCCTGCTGCGCGCCTCGCTCGCCGCCGCCCGGCACGCACCCGGAACGTCGGTGGTCGCCGTCCCGCTCGCCTCGCACGGCGACCCGGAGGTCGACCACGAGCTCGGCGTGCGGGTCGTGGCGGCGTACGCCGGTCGCGACCCGGTGCTCGCCCTCGGCGACCCCGGGGACGACGACGCCGAGTACCCCGACGACATCGCCGCGATCATCGACGCCGACCAGCCGACGCCCGACCGGCGCGGTCTCGTCCTGTTCTTCACCGGCCTGTCCGGCAGCGGCAAGTCCACCGTGGCCCAGGCGGTGATCGACGCCCTCCTCGAGGCGGGCGAGCGCACCGTCACCAGCCTGGACGGTGACGTCGTACGCCGGAACCTGTCGGCCGGCCTCACCTTCAGCCGCGAGGACCGCGAGACCAACATCCGGCGCATCGGCTGGGTCGCGGCCGAGATCTCCCGGCACGGCGGTGTCGCGGTGTGCAGCCCGATCGCGCCGTTCGACGCGACCCGGCAGGACGTCCGGGCGATGACCGCGGCCGCCGGCGGCGCGTTCTTCCTGGTGCACGTGGCGACGCCGCTGGAGGAGTGCGAGCGTCGCGACCGGAAGGGCCTGTACGCCAAGGCGCGCCGCGGCGAGATCCCCGACTTCACCGGGATCTCGTCGCCCTACGAGGCGCCGACCGACGCCGACCTGCGGATCGACACCACCGGGCGGACGATCGCCGACTGCCGCGACGAGGTGCTGGGCGGCCTGCGCAAGGCGGGCTTCATCTCGGCCGAAGGTCCGGTCACGACCCCTGAGGCGGAGGTCGAGGCGGAGGTCGAGGCGGAGGTCGAGGCACCGATCCGCGTGCTCTTCGTGTGTACGGCGAACATCTGCCGCTCGCCGTACCTCGAGCTGCGCGCGCGCCAGCTGCTGGGACCCGACTCGGGGGTCGAGGTGAGCAGCGCGGGTACCCGCGGCTTCGACGCCGAGCCGGTCAGCGACACCATGGAGGTGGAGTTCGCGCGCTTCGGCACCGAGACCGGTGAGTTCCGCAGCCGCCCCGTCACCGGGGAGCTGATCGACGACGCCGATCTCGTGCTGACCGCGGAGGCGGCGCACCGGACGCGGCTGCTCGAGGAGCGGCCGGCGGCCTTCCGCAAGATCTTCACGCTCGGGCAGTTCGTGGCCAGCGCACAGGGGGTCGACCCCGGACTGCACGGGCGCGAGCTGATCGACGCCCTGTCGAACCGGCGAGCACCCGCATCGCCCGACCACGACATCGCCGATCCCTACCGTCGCGGCACCCAGGAGGCGCGACGGGCGGCGGTGACCATGGAGGCCATGCTCGAGGTGCTGGTGGAGCGCCTCCGCGGCCATTTACCCCAGGTCGGCGATTCGACATAACCGCGTCGGCAAGTAAACGTGTCTCGACCCACCTTCTTCGGGAAGGAACGCGCCCATGGGTAGCTGGCTGACGACCGATGCCGCCTCGATCCTCGTCGCGGGCTTCGTCGTCGGCATCGTCGTCGGGCTGACCGGGATGGGCGGCGGCGCCCTGATGACGCCGGCCCTGATCTTCCTGGGCGTCGGCAACGCCTCCGCCGTGGTGACCGCCGACCTCACCGCTGCCGCGGTGTCGAGGAGCGCAGGCGCGGCCACCCACGCGCGCCAGGGCTCGCCGAACATGAGGCTCGCGCTCTGGCTGATCGTCGGCTCGGTGCCGGCGGCCCTGCTGGGGCCCTGGCTCGTCCACGGTCTGGCGGGAGGGAGCCCCGACTCGATCGACCGGGTCCTGATGGAGTGCATCGGCTTCGCACTGCTGTTCGCGGCGTCGGCGTACGCCCTCCGGATCTACCTCGACCTGCGACGCCTCAGCGGTGAGCACGGCGACGCCGACCCGGACCCGCAGATCCGGCCCCTGGTCACGCTCACGGTCGGAGCGGTCGGCGGACTCCTGGTCGGCATCACCAGCGTCGGGGCGGGCTCGGTGATCATGATCGCGCTGCTGATGCTCTATCCCGGGCTGTCCCCGCTGCGGCTGGTCGGGACCGACCTGGTGCAGGCGGTGCCGCTGGTGCTCGCCGCCGCCGCGTCCAACATCGTGATCAACGGCCTGGACTGGCACATCCTGGTGCCGCTGGTGCTCGGATCCACCCCGGGCACGGTCCTCGGCTCCCGGCTCGCGCCGCGGGTCCCGCAGTCGTTCATCCGGCGCGGGATCGTCGTGGTCCTGACCATGTCCGGCGTCGCGCTCCTGGACAAGTCCGGATGGGCGCCCCTGGGCGCCGGGAAGGACGACACGCACCCGCTCCTGGTCGCCGGGGTGGGGCTGGCCATGGTCGTGCTCGTGCCGCTGGTGTGGGGGCTGATCCGGCGGACCGAGGGGCTCCCGATGTTCGGGGCGCCGACGGTGGCCGAGCTCGAGGGCGAGGACGGCCGGGGCCGGCGTACGCCGTCGCCTGCGGCCGACGACCCCACCCAGGTGCGGTAGGGGGACGCGCCCGCATACACCCAATCGGGGATTCGGGGCGCGGCAGCTCGACAAACTAGCGTCTGTCAGTAGACTTAAGCGTCTTGCCCAACCTTCTATGGAAGGACCGCGCCCATGGGTGACTGGCTCACTGCTGACTTCTTCTCGATCATCGTTGCCGCGTTCTGCGTCGGCACGATCGTCGGCCTCACCGGGATGGGGGGCGGCGCGCTGATGACGCCGGCCCTGATCTTCCTCGGTGTCGGCGACGCCTCCACCGTCGTGACCGCCGACCTCACGGCCTCGGCCATCTACAAGACCGGCGGAGCGATCACGCACGCCCGGGAGGGCAAGCCCAACTGGGAGCTGGCCCGGTGGCTGATCCTCGGCTCGGTCCCGTTCGCCCTGCTCGGCCCCTGGCTGGTGCACCAGGTCGCGGGGTCCGCGGACGACCTCGACACGCTGCTGAAGAAGTGCATCGGCTTCGCCCTGCTGTTCGCCGCGGCCACCTACGCCATGCGCCTGGTGATCAACCTGCACCGCACGCGCCGAGGCGGAGCGCTCCCCGACGCCGAGCCCCGGATCCGCCCGCTGGTGACGGTCGCCGTCGGCGCCCTCGGCGGCCTTCTCGTCGGGATCACGAGCGTCGGGTCCGGCTCGGTGATCATGATCTCGCTGGTCATGCTCTACCCGGGCCTCTCCGCGCTGCGACTGGTCGGCACCGACCTGGTGCAGGCCGTGCCGCTGGTCGCGGCGGCGGCGGTCTCCAACATCGCGCTGAACGGGCTCGACTGGCACCTCCTGGTGCCGCTGCTGATCGGCTCCGTCCCCGGCACCGTCCTCGGCAGCCACATCGCGCCGCGGGTGAAGCAGTCCTTCATCCGCCGCGGCATCGTCGTGGTGCTCACCGTGTCCGGCCTGGCCCTGCTCGACAAGGCCGGCTGGGGGCCGCTCGGCTCCGGCGACGACCAGACCCACCCCGAGCTGATTGCCCTGGTCGGGCTGGGCATGGTCGTGGTCATGCCGTTCGTCTGGGGACTGATCCGCCGCCTCGAGGGCATGCCGATGTTCGGTGCGCCGACGGTCGCCGAGCTGGAGCAGCTGGCCGGCGAGCCGCCGCGCTCAGAGGCCTCGGACCGCCACGACGAGACCCAGGCCGTCTAGCTGACCGAGGAACGCGCGGACGTCTCCGCCGAGAGCAGCGACCGGCGCGTCGTACAGCTCGGCGAGCGCCGCCACGATCCGGGCCTCGGTGCGGACGCCGTCCACGTGGCTCCAGATCCGGGCGGCGGTGTCCTCGAAGACGTACGGCGGCCGGTCCAGGTGGTCGAGGTCGAGGACGACCGCACGGTCGGGACTCTCGACGTACGCCGCCTCCCCGGACCGCCGCCAGACGGTCCCGCTCGGGGTGTCGGCGGCCACGCCGTCGCTCGGGGCGGACATGCGCCGAGTTTAGGCGTGGCCGGTTCCGCCGTTAGCATGTTCACGCTGTCCGACCGAGAGGCACCCACACCCACATGACTTCCGCTCCACCGACCCATGCCGACTACCAGCTCAGTCAGCTCGACCAGCTGGAGGCGGAGTCGATCCACATCTTCCGCGAGGCCGCGGCCGAGTTCGAGAAGCCGGCCCTGATGTTCTCGGGCGGCAAGGACTCGATCGTCATGCTGCGCCTGGCCGAGAAGGCCTTCTTCCCCGCGAAGATCCCCTTCCCACTGGTGCAGATCGACACCGGCCTGGACTTCCCGGAGGTCCTGCACACGCGCGACAACTGGGTGAACCGGCTCGGCGTCCGCCTGGTGGTGGCCAGCATCGACGAGGCGATCAAGAGCGGTGTCGTCGTCGACGACGGGAAGACCAGCCGCAACCGCATGCAGACCGCGACGCTTCTCAACTGCGTCGAGGAGAACGGCTTCACCGCGATGTTCGGCGGTGGCCGCCGCGACGAGGAGAAGGCCCGCGCCAAGGAGCGCGTCTACTCCCACCGCGACGACTTCGGCCAGTGGGACCCGAAGAACCAGCGCCCCGAGCTGTGGAGCCTCTACAACGGCAAGCTGCACGGGGGCGAGCACATGCGCGTCTTCCCGCTGTCCAACTGGACCGAGCTCGACGTGTGGCACTACCTCCGCCAGGAGGATGTCGAGCTGCCCTCGATCTACTTCGCGCACAGTCGGCGCGTGTTCAACCGCGACGGCATGTGGATGTCCGAGAGCCCGCTCAACCCCTGCAAGGAAGGTGAGGAGGTCGTCGAGAAGACCGTGCGCTATCGCACCGTCGGCGACCTGACCCTGACCGGCGCGGTGGAGTCCGAGGCCGACACCCTCGACAAGATCATCGACGAGATCGCCATCGCCCGCGTCACCGAGCGCGGTGCGACCCGTGGTGACGACCGGTTCTCCGAGGCAGCCATGGAGGACCGGAAGAAAGAGGGCTACTTCTGATGGACCTGCTGCGATTCGCCACCGCCGGCTCGGTCGACGACGGCAAGTCCACGCTCATCGGACGCCTGCTGCTCGACTCGAAGTCGATCTTCGAGGACCAGCTCGAGGCCGTCGAGGCCACCAGCCACTCGCGTGGCTACGACTACACCGACCTCGCCCTGCTGACCGACGGACTCCGCTCCGAGCGCGAGCAGGGCATCACGATCGACGTCGCCTACCGCTACTTCGCCACCCCCACGCGGAAGTTCATCATCGCCGACACCCCGGGGCACATCCAGTACACCCGGAACATGGTGACCGGTGCGTCGACGGCCGACCTCGGCCTGGTGCTCGTCGACGCCCGTCAGGGCCTGACCGAGCAGAGCCGCCGTCACGCCGTCCTGCTGTCGCTGCTGCGGGTCCCCCACCTCGTGCTCGCGATCAACAAGATGGACCTCGTCGACTGGTCGCAGGAGACCTACGAGCGCATCCACGACGAGTTCACGCAGTTCGCCACGAAGCTGTCGATCCCCGACCTCGCGGTGGTGCCGATCTCGGCCCTCCAGGGCGACAACGTGGTGCTCCGCTCCGAGAACACGCCGTGGTACGACGGTCCGACGCTCATGCACCACCTCGAGCACGTCCACGTCGCCTCCGACCGCGACCTGGTCGACACCCGCTTCCCGGTGCAGTACGTCGTACGCCCGAAGTCCGACGAGTACCACGACTACCGCGGGTACGCCGGGCAGGTCGCCGGCGGCGTGCTGAAGCCCGGTGACGAGGTCGTCGTGCTGCCGAGCGGGATGACCTCGACCATCGAGGGCATCGACCTGTTCGACCAGGAGATCCCCGAGGCGTTCCCGCCGATGTCGGTCACCGTCCGGCTCGCCGACGACGTCGACGTCAGCCGCGGCGACATGATCGCCCGGGTCAAGAACGCGCCGAAGCCCAGCCAGGACATCGACGCGATGGTCTGCTGGATGACCAACCAGCCCCTGCGCCCGCGCCAGAAGCTCGCGATCAAGCACACGACCCGGATGGGTCGCGCGATGGTCAAGGACATCCAGTACCGCCTCGACGTGAACACCCTGCACCGTGACCAGGACACCAAGGAGCTCGGGCTCAACGAGATCGGCCGCGTCCAGCTCCGCACGACCGTGCCGCTGCTGTGCGACCCCTACTCGAAGAACCGCACCACCGGCTCCTTCATCCTCATCGACGAGGCCACCGGCGTCACCGTCGGCGCCGGGATGATCAACACCGGCACCTGATCTCGCGCCGTTCCGATCTCATGTAACCGACCCTTGTGGGCGCGACACGCCGGTGGACGTCGGCGTGTCGGTCCCGAAGGGGTGGTGACACGCTGAGCCAGGCCCGCCGCTAGCCGACCTCGCGGAGCTGGTCGGCATGGTCGCGGTACCACGTGACGGTGGAGGTGATGCCGTCGGCGAGCCCGATCCGCTCGGTCCAGCCCAGGGAGTGGAGCAGGGTGACGTCGAGGAGCTTGCGGGGGGTGCCGTCGGGCTTGGAGGTGTCCCAGACCGTCTCGCCCTCGTAGCCGACCGCCGCGGCGACGATCCCGGCGATCTCCTTGATCGTGGCGTCGCGGCCGGTGCCGACGTTGACCTGCACCCCGTCGTCGTAGTGCTCGAGCAGGTGCAGGCACGCGTCGGCGAGGTCGTCGACGTGCAGGAACTCGCGGCGGGGTGACCCGGTCCCCCAGTTGGTGACCGTCGGTGCGCCGCCGGCCCGCGCCTCGTCGTACCGGCGGATCAGCGCGGGCAGCACGTGGCTGCCGGTGGGCGAGAAGTTGTCGCCCGGGCCGTAGAGGTTGGTCGGCATGGCCGAGATCCAGGGCAGGCCGTACTCGCGGCGCACGGCCTGGACGGCGAGGATGCCGGCGATCTTGGCGATCGCGTAGGCGTCGTTGGTCGGCTCGAGATGCCCGGTCAGCAGGGAGTCCTCGCGGATCGGTTGCGGCGCGAGCCGCGGGTAGATGCACGACGAGCCCAGGAACAGCAGCCGCTCGACCCGTTGCTCGAGGGCGGCGTCCAGCACGTTGGTCTGGATGCGCAGGTTGTCGGAGAGGAACTCCACCGGGTGGCTGTCGTTGGCGAGGATGCCGCCGACCTTGGCCGCGGCCAGCACGACGTACGCCGGCCTGGTCTCGGCGAAGAAGTCGAAGACGGCCGCCCGGTCGCGCAGGTCGAGCTCGCTCGACGGGCGCCCGCGCAGGTCGGCGAAGCCCGCCGCCTCGAGCCGGCGCCACACGGCGGACCCGACCATGCCGCGGTGGCCCGCGACGTACGTCGTGGCCTCGCGGTCGAGCGGGCCCGGGACGAAGCCGGTCGTGCTCACGGAGTCGCCGGCCAGTCGGAGAGCACGACCCGGTCGATCCACGGCCGTCCCTCGTGCTCGAGCGCCTCGAGGTCCGCGTCGACCATGATCTGCGCGAGCCGCGTGCCGTCGACCTTCGCCTTCCAGCCCAGTGCACGCTCGGCCTTCGACGGGTCGCCACGGAGGGCGTCGACCTCGGAGGGGCGCAGGTAGCGCTCGTCGAAGCGCACGTGGTCCTCCCAGCTCAGCCCGACGTGGCTGAAGGACGCCTCCACGAAGTCGCGCACGGTCATGGAGCTGCCGGTGGCCAGCACGAAGTCGTCCGGCTCGTCGGCCTGGAGCATCCGCCACATGCCCTCGACGTACTCCGGCGCGTAGCCCCAGTCACGCTCGGCGTCCAGGTTGCCCATGTAGACGTGCTCGTCGAGGCCGGCCTTGATCCGCGCGGCCGCGCGGGTGACCTTGCGGGTCACGAACGTCTCGCCACGACGCGGCGACTCGTGGTTGAACAGGATGCCGTTCACGGCGAACAGCCCGTAGGCCTCGCGGTAGTTCCGGGTCGCCCAGTACCCGTAGACCTTGGCCACGCCGTACGGCGAGCGCGGGTAGAACGGCGTGTTCTCGTCCTGGGGCGGGGTCTCGGCGCCGAACATCTCCGAGCTGGACGCCTGGTAGTAGCGGCAGTCGACGCCGGACATCCGCACCGCCTCGAGCAGGCGCATCGTCCCCAGCGCGGTGGCGTTGCCGGTGTGCTCGGGCTCGTCGAAGGACACCCGCACGTGCGACTGTGCTCCGAGGTTGTAGACCTCGTCCGGGTCGATGTCGCGCATCAGGCCGATCAGCCGCGCACCGTCGGTGAGGTCGCCGTAGTGGAGGATCATCCGGGCGTCCTGCTCGTGCGGGTCCCGGTAGAGGTGCTCGATCCGGCCGGTGTTGAACGTCGAGGCCCGGCGGATCAGCCCGTGCACCTCGTAGCCCTTGCCGAGCAGCAGCTCTGCGAGGTACGAGCCGTCCTGGCCGGTGATGCCCGTGATCAGTGCTCGACGCACAGCAAGACTCCAGTCTGTGGGAGGGAGGACGCCGGTCATTGTCCAACACGCGTCGGGCCGGGTTGGCCATTTCGGCCACTCGTCTGGTCCTTCCGGACCTCTTTCCATGGTCCATCCGGACTGGTCAGGTCCGACCGGTCCGCGCTCGCGTTCGGCGTACGGCGGGCCTGCCCGCATGACACCGTTTCGAGCGTGACCGACACGTTCGAGCCGCCCGTGGTGGCAACGCCCTTCAGCACGGCCGGCCTGCCCACCTACGGCGTGTGCGGTGTCGCGATCACCGACCTCGACGCCCTCGCCGCGGCCCATCACATCATCGACGCGGCGGCCACCGGGACCAGCCTTCAGGTGCACCTGTGCAACGCCTACACGCTGTCCCTCGTCGACCGCGACACCCGGCTTCGCGAGGCTCTCCTTGCCGGTGACCTGAACCTCCCCGACGGCACGCCGGTCGCCTGGCTCGGCCGCGGCACGAACCAGTCCGGCCCGGTACGCGGACCTGGTCTCGTCGGAGCGGTCGCGACCGCCGGCCTCGGAGTCGCACGTCACTACCTGTGGGGCGGCAAGGAGGGCGTCGCGGACGGCATGGCCGACGGCCTGCGCCAGGCGATCCCCGGCGTCGACATCGTCGGCACCGACACCCCGCCGTTCCGGATCCCGACCGACGAGGACCTCTTCGACCTCGCGGCTCGCGTGCGCGCCTCCGGCGCGAACATCCTCTGGATCGGACTGGGCACTCCGCGGCAGGATTACGTCGTGCACCGACTCGCCCCGCTGCTGGACATGCCGATCGTGCCCGTGGGTGCCGCGTTCGACTTCTGGTCCGGCGCGGTTCCGGAGGCCCCGGCCTTCCTGCACGGCTCCGGCTTCGAGTGGGTCTACCGTCTCTCGCGTGAGCCGCGCCGGCTGTGGCGTCGGTACCTGATCGGCAACCCGCGCTTCCTGGTCTCCGCCTGGCGCCACCGGAGCGCATGAGGGTCCTGGTCGCCCACAACTTCTACCGGTCGAGCGCGCCCAGCGGCGAGAACCAGCTGGTCCGCGCCGAGGCCGATCTCCTCCGCGACGGCGGGGTCGAGGTCGTCGAGCTGTTCACCGACAGCGACGACATCGCGGGCGGCGTCCGCGGTGCCCTCGCGACCGCTCCCGGTCCGGTCTACTCGCGGGCGGGCGTACGCCGCTTCACCGTCCTGCTCGAGGAGCACCGGCCCGACGTCGTGCACCTGCACAACGTCTTCCCCCTGATCTCGCCGTACGTCGTGCGGGTCGCGGAGCGGCACGGGGTCCCGGTCGTCCAGACCGTGCACAACTACCGCCACAGCTGCGTCAACGGCCTGCACCTGCGCGACGGCCACACCTGCACCGACTGCCTCGGCACCCGGCTCGGCCTGCCCGGCGTGCGGCACGGGTGCTACCGCGGCTCCCGCGCCCAGACCGTGCCGATGACCCTCGGCCAGGTCGTCCACCGTCGCACCTGGCGCGACGGCGTGGCCCGCTACCTCGCACTGACGCCGTTCATGCGCGACACGCTCACCGTCACCGGCATCGCCGCCGACCGGATCACGATCCGGCCCACCTGGGTGCCCGACCCGGGTGACGCCGGCGCTCCCGGCCGGGACGTCCTGTACGTCGGGCGGCTGGACGAGGCGAAGGGCGTCGACCGCCTGCTCGAGGCGTGGCGCCTCGGCGGCCGCGACTCCGGCCGCTCCCTGGTCGTCGCCGGCGACGGGCCGATGGCCCCCCTGGTCGAGCGGGCCGCCACCGACGACCCGACCGTCCGCTGGCGCGGGCGCCTCGACCAGACCGGCGTGGCGGAGGCCATGCGCGACGCGGCGTACGTCGTCGTCCCCTCGCGGTTCTTCGAGGGCTACCCGCTGGTCGTCGCCGAGGCCTTCGGTCGCGGTCGTGCGGTCCTGACCGTCTCGGGTGGCAGCGTCGGCACGATCGTCGACGACTCCACGGGGTGGGTGGTCGACCCGTCCGGCTCCGCGCTCGCGACCGCGCTGAGCTCCATCGACGACGACGCGGCGGCCGTCCGAGGGCGCGCCGCCCGGGCGTCGTACGAGGCCCACAGCACGCCCGGACGCGGCCTCCAGACGCTGCTCGACGTGTACGCCGAGGTCACTCGCTGACGTCGGTCGCTGTGACACGATCGATGCGACCATCCCGACCGGCAGGATCCTCATGACCGAGCAGGACACCGCCTCCGCCGCTGGCGGGCTCGTCGTGATCTGCACGCGCAACCGCCCCGACGACCTCGCGAAGGCGCTCACCGCCGTGGACGCGGTCGCACCCGGCATCGAGGTGCTCGTCGCCGACTCCAGCGACGACGACCACCTGCCCGAGGTCCGTGACGTCGTCGACGTCCACGAGGGTGTGACCCTGCTGGCCTGCACGCCGGGGCTCGCCCGCCAGCGCAACCAGGCCCTGGACTGGGTGAGCGCCCAGTCGGCCGGAGACGCCGTACGTCCACTTCATCGACGACGACACCGAGGTGCTCCCCGGCTACTTCGACGCGATCACCGAGGCCTTCGCCGCCCGGCCCGACCTCGCCGGGGTCGGCGGCGTCGTGCTCAACCAGCCCCGCCCGCGGCACATCGGCACCAAGCGACTGTTCTGCCTCTACAGCCGGACGCCGGGGCAGGTCCTGCCGTCGGGTCGGGTCACGATCGGGCACTACGAGGGCGACGAGGCGACCGACCCCGTGTGGCTGCCGGGATGCGCGATGAGCTACCGGACGGCGTCCATCGCGGGGCGCTCCTTCGACGGGCGGCTGGAGGGCTACAGCCTCGGCGAGGACATGTACTTCAGCTTCGCTCTCAGCCACGACCACGCCCTGGCGATCGCTCCCGAGGCACGCGTGCTCCACCACTTCAGCCCGCAGAACCGGCTGTCGCGCACCCGCCTCGCACCGGTGAAGATCGCCCTGCTGCACCGCTTCGTCCGCGAGAACCGCGCGCACGGCATGCGGGTCGGCGCCTTCTGGCTGGCCGTGCTCGGCGACATGGTGCTCAAGCTCGCCGACGGCACGCTGCGCCGCGACAGCGACTCGGTCGCCGAGGCCGGCGCCATCGCCCGGGGCGCCTGGCACACGCTCCGCCACCCGCTGCCGGCCGGGCCGGGACCCGCCGCGTCGTGAGCACGACGCGGCCGGGACTGCTCCGGGGCGGCGACCTGCGCACCGTCGCCCGGGGCGGTGCGATCAACTTCGCCGGCGGCGTGGGCGGGGCGCTGGCCACCCTGCTCCTGCTGGTGCTGCTGGCGCGGAAGGTCGGGGTCACCGAGACCGGCCTGTTCTTCCAGGCCGTCGCCGTGGTCAGCACGGGCGCCATCGTCGGCAACCTCGGCGCCCAGATCACGCTCACCCAGCGGATCGCCCGCCGGGTCGCCCACCCGGTCGACCACCCGGTCGCTGAGAGCCGGCACGAGCTCGGCGACCTGGTCTGGGCGGCGCTCCTGCCGGTCGCCGCCGCCACGACCACCGCCGCCGTCCTGGTGATGGTCCTGCACGACCCCGTCGCGGGCGTGCTCACCTCCGACGCCAACCGGTCCGACCTCGGCCAGCTCCTCGCGGCCTCGGCCCCGGCCCTCCCGCTGATCGCGCTCACCCGGATCGTGGTGGGGGTGCCGCGCGGCGTGGGCGAGATGGGACCCGCCGTGCTGTACGACGCCGGCGGCCAGCCGCTGCTCCGGCTGGTGCTGTGCGGAGCGGTCGCCCTGGCCGACGGGCCGGCCTGGCTCCTCGGCGCCGCCTTCTCGGCCGCCGCCGCGATCTCGCTGCTCGGCGCCGTGCCCCACACGCTGGCCTCGCTGCGCCGGCACGGGGCGGCGTTCTCCTGGCGCCCGCAGTGGTCGCGGACCACGGCCGCCGACCTGTGGCGGTTTGCCGCCCCGCGTGGCCTCGAGGAGATCTTCGCGGCCACGAACATCTGGCTGCTCGTCGTCCTCGTCGGGTCCATGGTCTCGGCCGACGAGGCCGCGACGTACGCCGCCATCAGCCGGTTCACCCTGGCCGCCACCCTCCTGATGCAGGCCATCACGACCAGCATGGCGCCGCGCTTCACCGCCGCGTTCGCCCGGGGCGAGCGAGCTCGGCTGGTCGGCCTCTTCCGGGCCACGACGCAGTGGATGATCGGCCTCTCCGTCCCGGTCTGCGTGACGCTCTTCGTCTTCCCGGGGGCGTTGATCCACCTGGTCAGCCCCGAGCTCCCCGGAGGCGAGGCGGGTCTGCGGTTCACGGCCGTCGCCGCCCTCTTCAGCGTCGTGACCGGCCCCGCCGGTGCCGCGATCCTGTTCGCCGGCCGCAGCACCTGGAACCTCTGGATCGCGGTCGCGGACTTCGTGGCCATGCTCGTGGTCGCCGGGCTGGCGATCCCGGGCTCGGGCGCGAACGGCGCCTCCCTGGCCTGGGCGACGGCGATGATCCTGCAGAGCGTGCTCGGGTACGTCGTCGCCCGGCGCGCGTTCGGCCTCGACCCGTTCTCGGCAAGTGCCGTCCGACTGGGCGCGTGGTCGGCCATACTGGCCGTGCTCGCCCAGCTGGTGCCCCGGATGGCCCTGGGAGACCGGCTGACGGGGCTGGTCATCGGCGTCCTCGGCACGGCCGTGGTGCTGGTGATCCTGCACGTCGCCACCTCCTGGACGTGGTGGCGGGCCGCCCCCGAGCCTGCGACCGCCCCCCTGACCAGCGGAGAGATGTCATGACGATGCCCGGCGCCGAGGCGACGCCGGCCCGTCCCCGGGACCCGACGCTGCGCTACCTGGCGCGCCTCGTGGTCGTCGCGCTGCCGGTCGGCCTCCTGCTGTACGTCGCCCACTCCCGGCTCCTGGACGCCCTGGTCGGCGGCCTCGTCGCCCTCGCCGTCCTGGCCCGGTTCCCGGCTCCGCTGGCCGTCCGGCTCGCCGGGACCGTCCTGGTCCTGGCGCCCGACGCGGTGATCGTCTCCCACTACGGCGGGACGCCCCTGTCCCTGCGCGAGTGTGCGTTCGTCTGGTTCGGGGTCGCCTGCCTCGCCGCCGCGGTCCGCGGCGACCTGCGGCCCAGCCTCCCGGCGCCCCTGCTGACCTCGGTCACCCTGCTGATCGCCGTCCTGGGGGCGGTGGCCAACGAGCGGCCGAAGAGCCTGCTCGAGTTCTCGGTCCTCGTGGTGGTCCCGCTGCTCAGCGGCGCCACGGTCGGGACCGACCTCGCCGTCGCCGTGGACTTCATGCGCGGCGTCGCGGTCGGCACGTTGCTCCTGGTCGTCTGGGCGCTCGTCGAGACCGTCACCAACCACAACACGCTGGTGGCCAGCACGGTGCTGGGCAGCTTCGTGCGCGAGGGTCACATCCGGTCCAACGCCGGCTGGGACTACCCGACGATGCTGGCGGCGTTCCTCTGCCTCGGCGGCTTCTTCGTCGTCCATCTGCTCTGGCAGCGGTGGCGCTGGCCGGGGCTGCTGGTCGGCGGCGTCCTCGTCACCGCCGCCGTGATCGCGACCCAGAGCCGCTCCGGCCTGATCGGGCTGGGAGCCGGTGCGGTCGCCTACCTCGTCCTCCAGCGGCGCATCGGCCAGGTGATCCGGGTGCTCGGCGGCCTCATCGCCGCGGGGGCCGCCCTGCTGCTCATCCCCGGACTGGCGCCCGCCGGCTTCCGGACGTTCCTCAGCCAGTCCTTCGACCAGGGGTCGTCGGCCAACGCGAACGTCCAGTACCGCCAGGACCTCTACCACGCCGCCGGCGCGGCGATGTCACACCAGCCGGTCTGGGGCTACGGCTGGGGCTCGGGCAAGAGCGTGGCGACCAACGGGCTGAACGCCTACTTCGGCCCGCAGGTCGACCTCGCCAGCCTGCCGGTCTCGCTCGGCGTCGAGCTCGGGTACGTCGGGGCAGGCGCCGTCGGCCTGTTCCTGCTGCTCGTGGTCGTGCAGCTGGCCCGCCATCGCGACGTCCCGGGGCGGCTGCCGATCGGGGCCGGCATCGTCGGCTGCGCGGTGGCGATGCTCGGCGTACCCGTGTCGCCTCCCCTGTCCTGGATGCTGCTGGTCGCCGCGCTGGGCTGGTCCGTGTCCCGCACGTGGCGGGCACGGCCGTCCGAGGCGACGTCACCACGCCGCCGGCCGAGACCCCCGTCATCCCGCGGACCGGCTACTGGGTGGCGGGCGGGGCACACCGATGAGCTCGGCGGTGCGCGTCGTCCGGCGGCTGACCGGCGACGACACGCGGTTCCGGCTGCACCACTGGCTGTGCGCCCACGACGCGACCTCGCGGGTCTACGCCGCCCTCCAGCCCAAGGTGCGCGGCAACATGGTCACCGCCACGACGCAGCTGGTGATCGAGGGCTTCCCGCGCTCGGCCAACACCTACGCGCTGGCGGCGTTCCGCTGCGCGAACGGACCGGACGTCGAGGTGGCCGACCACCTCCACGCCGGCCGCAGCGTCCGCACGGCCGTCGACCGGGGCCTGCCGTGCATCGTCCTGGTCCGCGACCCGGTCGACGCCTGCACCTCGATGATCCAGCGCCAGCCGGTGCGGCCGCGCACCGCGCTGGAGGCCTACGTGCGGTTCTACTCGCAGGTCACGCCCGTCCTGGACGACGTCGTCGTCTCGGACTTCGGCACGACGACCGGCGACTTCGGTGCCGTCGTCGGCGAGGTCAACCAACGCTTCGGCACGAGCTTCCGCCCGTACGAGCACACCGAGGCGAACGAGGCGTGGTGCCGCGCGTTCGTGATCGAGGCCGACCGGGTCGACCAGGGTGCCGTGCAGAGCTCCACCGTCGCGCTGCCGCATGCCGACCGAGCCGCCGGGCGCGAGTCGGTGCGGGCCGAGGTGTGCGCCGAGGGCGACCTCGTCGCGCAGGCGGCGCGGCTGTACGACGCGGTCCGGCGCGCGACGGTCGGCTGACTACTCCGCGCCGTGGGCGCGGAGGTTGCGCAGGGCCCGGGGCAGGGCTCGAGCCCCACGACGCAGGCGGCGTACCCGGGCTCCGAGCAGGGCGCGCCGGCCGGGCGGCAGGGCCGGGTCGTCGAGCCGGAGCTCGTCCTCGGTGAGGAAGACGGCGTACCAGAGGAAGCGCGGCCGGCGGCGCAGCGGGAGGCGGCGGAGCTCGTCGACCCAGCCGGAGACGCTCGCGTCCGGGCTGGTGCGCAGCCGCCAGACCCGGAGGTCCTCGGGGCCGGTGGTCCCGCGTCCGGTCGGCGGCGCGCCGACCCGGTCGAGGAACGGGGCCGCGGTGTCGGCGGCGCCGAGGTCGTGCGCCAGCTGCGCGAGGTCGACGAGGGTCGCCTCGTCGAAGGTGTCGGTGACGCGCGCGACGAGCCTGGCGAGCTCGTCCTCCTTGCCCACGTCGTGGGGGTCGCGCAGCGCGTGCAGCGCGAGCACCAGTGCCTGGCCGGCCCGGTCGGGGCAGGGGACCTGCCGGCCGGCGACCTCGACGGACCCGCGGCGCTCCCAGAGCCGGTCGAAGACGTCCTGTGGCTCGGCGAAGAAGCCCGGGAAGCGGTCGTGCAGGTCGAGCTCGCACGCCCAGTCGGGGTGCCGATGGGTCAGCGAGTGCATCGGCAGCACCGTCGGCGACGTGTAGGGCCGCTCGTCCACCCAGCCCAGCTCGGTCAGCCGTTCGGCCAGCACCGAACGCCGGGCCGGGTCGACCAGCGCGTCGACGTCGACCGAGTCGCGCGGGGCCCGCAGCCCCTGCGCGGCCGCGACGGGGCCCTTGAGGAAGAGCACCCGGACGTCGTGATCGGCCGCCAGCCGGGCGACCAGTGCGTGGGCGAGCGGGACCGCCTCGGCGAGCCGGACCTCACTCACGCCGGCGTCGCCTCGTCGAGCTCGACCAGGTGCATGTCGGCGAGCGAGCGGAGGGCCGCATCCGTCAGCCGCCCGGCCTCGCCGTCATCCGGCTCGCCGAACGCGCGGACCAGGGCGGCCGCGACCACGTCCGTCGTCACCCACTCGTCGGTGACGGCCCCCCATGCCTGGGCGCCGAGCTCCGAGAGCAGGAGCACGACACCCTCGTCGGAGTAGACGGCCGCGCGGCCGTCCTCGACGTACTCGTCGACCACCGCGCGTCGACGCACCCTCATCGGACGTCGCCGTCCAGCAGCGTGCGGACGACCGGTCTCAGCTGCTCGGCCTCGGCGTACGTCGCCCGGCGTACGCCGCCGACCCGGTGGGCGAGATCCGCGAGCCGGTGCAGCGGGCGGTCCATGTCGCGCGTGAACGACGTCTGCGCGACCAGCTCCGGGAGTGCGTCCACGGTCGTCAGGTCGTCGAGGGTGGCCTCGCCCTCGTGGTCGGGGTCGCGGGACAGCTGCACCAGGCCACGCAACCGGAACGTCCGGCCGTCCGGCCGCAGGAGGCCGAGCCGACCGGGAGAGATCTGGTCCTTCAGCTCGTCGCCGGTCGAGACGATGACCGAGAGCGGCTTCGGGTACGGCAGGAGGCTCAGGTCGTCGGCGATCCCGGCGGCCTCGTCGGTGAGGTAGACCAGGTCGGTGCACAGCGTGCGCGCCAGCGTCGTCTTCCCGGTGCCCGACGGGCCGTAGAGGGCCACGGCGTTGCCGGTGTCGGGGTCCGCGACCGCGCACGCGTGGAACATGACCAGGTCGGAACGTCGCTCGGTCAGCACCCGGTCGGTGAGCAGCGGGGTGAGCCGGTCCATCACCGCCGCCACGGTCGGGCCGCGGACGACGGTCTCGTCCGTCGGGTCGGCGGTGCTCTCGGCGCTCTCGTCGACGACGACGGTGAGGCTCACCGGGGCCTGCTCGGCCTCGTCGGATGCCGGCTCGACGAGGCACCACGCCCACGCGTCGCGCACCGCGTCCGCGAGCTCCACGGCGCTCGGACCGGCGCAGAAGATGTCGACCGTGACTTGCAGAGCTTCCACGCGCACGCAGGCCGGATCACCTACGCTGGAAGCTCGCACCCAGGCGAGTGTAGGACCCGCCGACCCCCCGGCGAGGAGCCCAGCGTGGAATTCAAGGACTATGTCCGGATCGTGCTCGCGCACTGGCTCGGCGTCGCCCTGCTGGCCCTGGCCGGAGCCGCCGGAGCGGTCGCGTACAACGTGAGCCAGCCCGAGGTCTACCAGGCCAACGCCACCGGTCTGGTCACCGTCGGCAAGACCAGCAACTCCACCGATGCCAGCATCGGGGACACGCTCGCGAAGAGCCGCGTGACGTCGTACGTCGCGATCGCGACCAGCTCCGACGTCGCGCAGGCGGTCATCGACAGCGGCGACCTGCACGGCTACGACCTCCCGGCCACGCCCGGCGCGCTGATCAGCCACGTGAGCGTCACCCAGCCGGTCGACACGGTCCTGATCACGGTCAAGGCCCGGGCCGCCGACCCGGATGGCGCGGCGGCGCTCGCCAACGCCTGGGTGGACGCCCTGGCCCAGCAGATCCGCAAGATCGAGGGCTCGGCCAAGCCCTCGGACCCCACCTCGTCGGACTCCTCGGACGGGCTGCACATGGTCCCGCTCGACCAGGCCCAGCCCGGCGGCCTCGTCCTGCCGCGCAAGAACCTCAACCTGGTGATCGGCCTGCTGATCGGCGTGGTGGTCGGGTTCGGGTACGCCGTCGTCCGTCACCAGTTCGACCGTCGCCTGCGCTCGGCGGAGGACGTCGAGAAGACCTTCGGCGTCCCGGTGATCGGGCTGATCCCGCAGTCCTCCAGGATGCGGCAGGACAGCGGGCGCGCCCTCGCGCTGGCGGTCACCGACTCGCCGGGGTCGGGCTCGGCGGCCACCGCCGAGGGGTTCCGGAAGCTGCGCACCAACCTGGCCTACATGGACGTCGACAACCCGCCGCGCGTGATCGTGGTGACGAGCCCGAAGCAGTCGGACGGCAAGTCGACGGTGGCCGCCAACCTGGCCGCCGCCATCGCCATCGGCGGGCAGCCGGTGACCCTGGTCGACGGCGACCTGCGGCGGCCGACGGTGGCCGCCTCGCTGGCCATGGTCGACGGGGCCGGACTGACCGACGTCCTGGTCGGCCGGGTCAAGTCGGCCGAGGTGATCCAGGACCATCCCGACGTACCGGGTCTGCGGGTGCTCGCCTCCGGCGCGATCCCGCCGAACCCCAGCGAGCTGCTCGGCTCGAACGCGATGCGGTCGCTCGTGCACGAGCTCGCGGCCGACGCGATGGTGATCATCGACGCGCCGCCGCTGCTGCCGGTCACCGACGCGGCCGTCCTCACCCGATCGGCCGACGGGGCGCTCATCGTGATCTCGCACGGCGGCACCATGGACTCCGAGCTCGCCGCGTCGCTGGCCCACATCACCGCCGTCCGTGGCCGCGCGCTCGGGCTGGTGTTCAACCGGATGCGCCGCAAGGCGGGTGCCGGGGCGTACGGCGGCGACTACTACCGCTACGAGTACAAGCCCGACACCGGGCGCCGCAAGCTCAAGACCGCGCGGCAGAAGGCCAAGGAGACCAAGGAGGCCGGCGCTCCGCGCTGACCCGTCCGCGGCCGCGCGTCAGCGGCGTACGCCGACCAGCTCGCGTGCCTCCGCCGGCGTCATCGGATGCCGTTGCGCCTGCGCCCCGATCGCGACCGCCCGCTCCACCAGCTGGGCGTTGGACTCGACCGGCACGCCCCTGCTGATCGTGAGCACGTCCTCCATGCCCACCCGCAGGTGGCCGCCCTTGGACAGGCTGGCCAGGATCACGCTCAGGGTGGAGCGGCCGATGCCGGTGGCCGACCAGCTCGTGGTCTCGGGCGGGAGGTCGTGGACGGCGGCCACCAGTGCGTCGGTGGTGCCGTTCATGCCGCCGGGCACGCCCATCACCAGGTCGACGTGCACCTTCTCGCCGGCGGGCAGCCCGTACGTGTCGAGCAGCCGCCGCATCGCGTGCACCTGGCCGAGGTCGAACAGCTCGAACTCCGGGGCGACGCCGCGCTCCTGCGTGAGCTGGTAGAGCTCGCAGACGAACGGCCACGGGTTGGAGAAGACGTCGTTGCCGAAGTTCGTGGTCCCCATGGTCAGGCTGCACGCGTCGGGCTCCGCGTCGAGGACCTTCAGCCGCTGCTCGAGCGGGTCGTGCACGCTGCCGCCGGTGGACAGCTGGACGACCAGGTCGGTGCTCTCGCGGACCGCGGCCACCCACTCGCGCAGGAGCGCGAGGTCGAGCGTCGGCTTGTGCTCGCGGTCGCGGACGTGGATGTGGATCATCGCCGCACCGGCCCGCTCGCAGTCGACCGCGGTCTTGGCGAGCTCCTCGGGCGTCGTCGGCAGGTGCGGGCAGTCTTCCTTCGCCGTCTCGGCACCCGTCGGGGCCACGGTGATCAGCAGCGGCTCGGTCATGGGGTCATCGTGTCAGAGGTCCCGACCGGGTCGAGCGGCGAGGATGGGCCCATGCGTGCCGTCCTCCAACGCGTCTCGTCCGCCTCGGTGACCGTCGACGGCTCGGTCGTCGGCGCCCTCGCCTCGCCCGGCCTGCTGGTCTACCTCGGGGTCACCCACACCGACGGCCCGGCCGAGGTCGACTGGATGGCCCGCAAGATCTGGAGCCTCCGGATGCTCCCCGACGAGAGGTCCGCCTCCGACGTCGACGCCCCGGTGCTGGTCGTCTCGCAGTTCACGTTGTACGGCGACGCCCGCAAGGGCCGGCGTCCGACCTGGGAGGCCGCCGCCCCCGGCCCCGTCTCCGAGCCGGTGTACGACGCCGTCTGCGACACCCTCGCCACCCTCGGGGCCCACGTCGAACGCGGGGTCTTCGGCGCCCGGATGGAGGTCTCCGCGGTCAACGACGGCCCCTTCACCGTCCTCCTCGAGCGCTGACCCGGCGATTGCGTGACGCGTCAGGACGCCGACCCGGCGATCGCGTGCCGCGTCAGGGCGTCGACCCGGCGATCGCGTGACGCCCGAGCAGCGACCCGGCGATCGCGTCACGCCCGAGCACGGCGACCCGGCGCACGGAGACACGAAAGGAACGCCGAGTCGCCCTTTCGACGACTCGGCGTTCCTGACCGTGCGCGACCGCCCGACGTCAGATCGCGATGGTGACCTCGGCGACGGTGCCCACCGTGGCGTGGATCGTCCGGTCGACGGTCTCCGCACGGGGAGCCAGGGTGCGCAGCGTCCAGTCGCCGTCGGCGGCGAAGAACCGGAAGTGACCGGTCGCCGAGGTCGGGACCTCGGCGGTGAACTCACCGGTGCGGTCCAGCAGCCGGACGTAGGCGTTCGGCACCGGCTCGCCGTCGCGCACGACCTGGCCCTGCACGACCGCCTCCTTCGCGACGTCGACGCCGTCGAGGGAGAGGCCTCCCGCTGTCGCCCCGCACATCAGGCGTCGGCCTCCCCGGCCTCGTCACCGAGCACCACCGGTACGCCGACCAGCGAGCCGTACTCGGTCCACGAGCCGTCGTAGTTCTTCACGTTCGGCTGGTCGAGCAGCTCGTGGAAGACGAACCAGGTGTGCGACGACCGCTCGCCGATCCGGCAGTAGGCGATGGTGTCCTTGCTCCAGTCGACGCCGGCCTCGCTGTAGAGCTGCTTGAGCTCGTCGTCGGACTTGAACGTCCCGTCGTCGTTGGCGGCCTTGCTCCACGGCACGTTCGCGGCGGTCGGGATGTGGCCCGCCCGCTGCGCCTGCTCCTGCGGCAGGTGCGCCGGCGCCATCAGCCGACCGGCGTACTCGTCGGGAGAGCGCACGTCGACCAGGTTCTTCACGCCGATCGCCTCGACGACCTCGTCCCGGAAGGCGCGGATGTCCTTGTCCTGCTCGCCCGCGGTGTACGTCGTGCCCGCTCGCTCGGGCAGCTCGTCGGTCAGCTCACGGCTGTCGAGCTCCCACTTCTTGCGGCCGCCGTCGAGCAGCTTGACGTCCTGGTGGCCGTAGAGCTTGAAGTACCAGTAGGCGTACGCCGCGAACCAGTTGTTGTTGCCGCCGTAGAGCACGACGGTGTCGTCGTTGGCGACACCGCGCGAGGACAGCAGCTCCTCGAACTGCTTCTTGCTCACGAAGTCGCGGCGTACCTGGTCCTGGAGGTCGGTGGTCCAGTCCAGCTTGATGGCGCCCTTGATGTGGCCCTTGTCGTAGGCGGCGGTGTCCTCGTCGACCTCGACGAGGACGACCCTCGGGTCGTCGAGATGGTCCTCCACCCACTGGGCGGAGACGAGCGTGGTGTCGCGACTCATCGGGGAACCTGTCTTTCTCTGGTTGACATCGGTGGTGGTGGTGGAGCCGGGTCAGCGGGTCGTGACCCGCCGGAGGATCAGGTAGAGCTCGCAGCCCAGGCACAGGCCCAGGACCGCGTTGAGCAGGGCCGCGACCAGCGCGAGCCCGGTGAGGACGAGCCCGACCGTCGTGGCGCCGGCCAGGAGGCCGACCAGCCCCACACCCGCGAAGGCCAGGCCGACGGCCTGGGCGAACCGCGGCGGCCGGGGGTCCTCCAGCTCGCCCGGCGCCCCGAGGCGCGGGCGAACCAGCCCCCGGAAGACGGCGGCGTACGGCGTGTGCTGCACGCCGCGCACGGCCCCGATCGCGAACACCGCGGTCTGCACCGCGAGCAGCGTGACCGAGGCCGGCCGCGGCGTGACCAGCACGACGGCCAGCACCACCGAGGTCAGGGACGCCGCCACCCGCGGGCCGCGCGGGTCGATGCCGGCGTACGCCGGGCGGGTGGCGATGGTGGCGGACATGGGTCTCCTGACGATGCGGAACAGGGGCGGTGGTCCCGCAAAGTCTACCGAGTCAGTAGAGAAAGGGCGCGGGACTCGTCAGGGCATCCGACACAGCGACGACCGGACGCGGCAGTGGTCGACAGCGCGTCGCCGCGTCAGAAGTGTCGTGGACATGATCGGAACTGTAGGCAGCCGACCCCGGACCGAACCACCGGAACGTCCGACATGCGAGACATCGCGCCACATGTTGGACATCACCGCACGCTCCCGTCCAGCGCCGCCAGGACCTGCTGCGGGCGCGGGGCACCGGTGGCCCGCGTCAGCTCCCGCCCCTCGGCGTCGAGCACCAGGGTGGTCGGCGTGCGCACCACCCCCAGCTCGCGCACCAGGTCGAGGTGGTGCTCCGCGTCGACCTCGACGTGGCTCACGCCCGGCACGATGCCGCGCGACCTCGGCCAGCGTGCGTCGCGTCGCCCGGCACGGCGCACAGAACGCGGAGGAGAACTGCAGGAGCGTGGCGCGCTCGCCCCGGTGCGCGTCGTACGTCGTCCCGGCCAGCACGCTGGGCCGGCTCTCGTCGGCCGAGGCAGCGGAGATGCCCGAGGTGGCGGAGCCGGCACGGACCCGACGGGTCCCCCGGAAGACCCCGTTGCGGAGCGTCCAGACGCTGCCCGAGGGCTGCCGCCACGAGGACGGCACCCAGCAGCACCCACACTCCGGGACTCACGGGTGGAGAACCCCGACTGCGTCGGCTTCATTCCGGTTCCTAGGCTGGCCCGGTGCGTGTGGTGGTGCTGGGAGCGGGTGGGATCGGCGGGAGCATCGGCGCCCGGCTGCATCAGGCGGGGTACGACGTGGCGCTGGTCGCCCGTGGTGCCCACGGCGAGGCGATCCGCGAGCGCGGTCTGACGTTCGAGACGCCCGAGGAGCGGGTGACGCTCCGGATCCCGGCGTACGCACACCCGCGGGACGTGACCTGGCGCGAGGACGACGTCGTGGTCCTCGCGGCCAAGAGCCAGGACACCGAGGAGGCCGCACGCGACCTCTACGCGGCCGCCGGCCGGGTACCGGTGGTGTCCGCGCAGAACGGCGTGGCCAACGAGCGCACCCTCGCCCGCTGGTTCGACCGGGTGCACGGGATGTGCGTGATGATGCCGACCGCCCATCTCGAGCCGGGCGTGGTGCAGGCGCACTCGGTGGCGGCCACCGGCATCCTCGACCTCGGCTCCTTCCCCGACGGCACGGACGAGGTCGACGAGGAGGTCGCGGCGGCCCTGCGCGCCTCGCGCTTCGAGTGCGTCGCACGGCCGGACATCATGCGCTGGAAGTACCGCAAGCTGCTGAACAACCTCGGCAACGCGGTCCAGGCGCTGTGCGGCTCGGGGCTCGACAGCGACGCCGCGCTCACGGCGCTCGCCCTGCTGGACGCCGAGGCCGAGGCGGCGCTCGCGGCGGCCGGCATCGAGCCCATCGGCGACGCCGACGACCGGGAGCGCCGCGGCGACCACCTGCAGCTGCGGGACATCTCGGGCGAGACCCGGGCGGGTGGATCCACCTGGCAGAGCCTCACCCGCGGCTCCGGGATCGAGACCGACTTCCTCAACGGCGAGATCGCCCTGCTCGGCCGGCTGTACGGCGTACCGACGCCGGCCAACGAGAGGATCCAGGCCCTGATGACGCGCGCCGCCGCGGCGGGCTCGGGTCCCGGGTCGATGACCTCGCCCGAGCTGCTCGCCGCGCTCACGGCCTAGCGCCGGCTCGCCGGCAGCCGGGCCCGCAGGCGCGCCACCTCCGCCTCCAGCACCAGGACGCGGCGGATCCCGGCCAGGTTGAGCCCGTCGGCCAGCAGCTCGGAGATCCGCCGCAGCACCTCGATGTCGGCCTCGCTGTACAGACGCGTCCCGCCGGCGGTGCGGGCCGGCTCGAGGAGCCCCCGGCGCTCGTAGACGCGGAGGTTCTGGATCTGCATGTCGGCGCGTTCCGCGGCCACGGAAATCGCGAACAGAGCCTCGGGGTCGGCCATGGATCCGTCCTTTTCGCGGTCGGGACTTGACCCGACATGAACCGTTGGCTATATAAAACCTGTACCAGACGTTACAGGTCCACCCTGGACGAGGACAAGACCAGGACCAGACCAGGACCAGACAAGGAGGAGCCATCATGTTGCTGCGCACCACCGACCCGTTCCGCGACTTCGACCGGATCGCCGAGCAGCTGCTCGGCACGACCAACCGCCCGGCCGTGATGCCGATGGACGCCTGGCGCGAGGGCGACGTCTTCCAGATCGAGTTCGACCTGCCGGGAGTGGCGCAGGAGTCGATCGACCTCGACGTCGAGCGCAACGTGCTGACCGTCCGCGCCGAGCGGGTGCCCCGCAACGGCGACTGGGAGATGCTCGCCTCCGAGCGTCCGCGCGGCGTCTTCAGCCGCCAGCTGGTGCTCGGTGACAACCTCGACCTCGAGCACATCGAGGCGTCCTACGAAGGCGGCGTGCTGCGCCTGACGGTGCCGGTCGCCGAGCGGGCCAAGCCGCGCAAGATCGAGATCGGTCAGGGCAGCTCCAGCAGGCAGGCCATCGAGGCCTGACCGACCGGGCCTGGGGCCGTCGTACGCCGCTCGGCCCCGGGCCGGGTCAGGCCCCGCCCGCGAAGGGCGGGAGGAACTCCACGATCTGGCCCGGTCGCACGAGCACGTCGTCGGGCGCCCGCGACTTGACCGGCTGGTCGCCGACCAGCACCGAGCACGCCTCGAGCACGCCCGGCAGCCGGGTGCCGGGGTGCAGCGCCGCCGCGCGGCGTACGACGTCGGTGAGCGTGAGCGCCCCGGTCACCGGCAGGTCGTCGGTCTCGACGCCGGCCGCTGCCCGCGCGGAGGCCCAGTAGCGCACGGTGATCGGGCGGGTCTCATCTCCCGCGTCGCCGTCGGAACCGGGTCCCATGCTCGTTATCCTTGCACCGGGTTGCTTGCGGTTCCTGAGGAGCCGAGGGACGAGGTGTCTCGAAGGGCGACCGCCGGCCGGACGAGGTGACCGCCCTTGAGCACGCTCCTGCTGCTCACCAGCGCTCTCCAGCCGAGCGCCGAGGTGCTCCCGGGGCTCGCTCTCCTCGGTCACCAGGTCAAGATCCTGCCCGCGGAGGGCAGCGCGCTCCTCGATGCGCCGGAGGCCGACCTGATCCTGGTCGACGGCCGGCAGGAGCTCGCCCACGCCCGCGACCTCTGCCGGCTCCTGCGCACCACGGGCACCGACTGCCCGGTCCTCCTCGTGGTCACCGAGGGCGGTCTCGCCGTCGTCGCCCACGACTGGGGCATGGACGACGTCCTGCTCCACACGTGCGGGCCGGCCGAGCTGGAGGCGCGGATCCGGTTGTCGATCGGTCGGCTGCACGCCACCCACCAGGACGACGAGCCGGACGCCCACGTGATCCGCACGGGCGAGGTCGTGGTCGACGACGCGACGTACACCGCGACGGTCGGCGGGCGCGCGCTCGACCTGACGTTCAAGGAGTTCGAGCTCCTCAAGTACCTCGCCCAGCACCCCGGCCGCGTCTTCACCCGCGACCAGCTGCTCCAGGAGGTGTGGGGCTACGACTACTTCGGCGGCACGCGCACCGTGGACGTGCACGTACGCCGCCTCCGCGCCAAGCTCGGGCCCGAGCACGAGACGTTGATCGGAACGGTGCGCAACGTCGGCTACCGCTTCGTGCTGCCGGCCAAGGAGGCCGTCCCGTCGGTCGAGCACGCCGAGACCACGGAGAGCCGGCGCTGACCATCGAGCGGGTCACCGACGACGACCTCGAGCGCGTGCGATCGGTCGTCGCGGACGTCATGGCCTCCGCCACGGACGCGGACGGTGTCGCGCCCGTCGACGAGGCGGCCGGCATGGCGCTCGCCCACCGCGGTTTGACCGACCAGGCGGTGTGGCTGCACGCCGACGACGGCTTCGCGTTGCTGCGTGGGCACGACCTGGACCTCGCCGTCGCGCCGGCCGCGCGGCGTACCGGCATCGGGGCGGCTTTGGCCGAGGCCGCGCTGGCGGAGGCGCCGCGCGACGTCACGGCGTGGTCGCACGCCGACCACCCGGGTGCCGCCGCGCTGGCCCGGCGCTTCGGGTTCGAGGCGGTGCGGGCGCTGTGGGTGATGGCCCGCGAGGCCTCGCCGGTCGAGGTCCCGGAGGTCGCCGGCGTGACGATCCGTGGCTACCGCGACTCCGACGCGGACGAGGTGGTCCGGGTGAACGCGGCCGCCTTCGCCCACCATCCCGAGCAGGGATCGATGGACGCCGCGAACCTCGCGGAGCGGATGGCCGAGCCGTGGTTCGACCCCGCCGGTCTCCTCGTCGCCGACGCGGGCGACCGGCTGCTGGCGTTCCACTGGACCAAGCAGCACTCCCCCGAGCTCGGCGAGGTGTACGTCGTCGCCGTCGACCCGGAGGCCCAGGGTCGCGGGCTCGGCAAGGCGGTCACCGCCGCCGGGCTCGCCCACCTGGCCGCGCGCGGCGTACGCCGGATCATCCTGTACGTCGAGGCCGACAACGAGCCCGCCATCGCGACGTACTCCCGGCTCGGCTTCACCCACACCTCCACCCACGTCCAGTACGCGCGGTCGCGATAGTCCCGCCCATTCGGCCCCTCATTTCCGCGCTCGGGAGCCCTGAACGGGGCCGTTCGGGCGGGACTATCCAGGGCTAGCGACGGAAGTGGAGGCCCACCTCGGGATCGACGAGCACCTCCTGGGCGGCCGGGAGGCCGTCCACCGACAGCTGGACGTCGACGGGGACGTTCCGTTTGACCAGGGCCAGGGCGATCGGGCCGAGCTCGTGGTGCCGGGCGGAGGTGCCGACGAAGCCGACGACCTTGTCGCCCTGGTGGAGCGGAGAGCCGACCTGCGGCAGCCGGTTCTCCGAGCCGTCGAGGTGCAGCAGCGTCAGCCGGCGCGGCGGTCGGCCGAGGTTGTGCACGCGGGCCACGGTCTCCTGACCGCGGTAGCAGCCCTTGTCCATGTGCACGGCCGTCCCGATCCAGCCGACCTCGTTGGGGATCGTCCGCTCGTCGGTGTCGAGCCCGAGTCGCGGCTCACCGCGCGCGATCCGGAGCGCCTCGTAGGCCCAGAGCCCGCACGCCGGCCCCGCGGCCTCGGCGTACGTCGAGAGCTGGTTGCGCGGGACCAGCTCGTGCCCCGCGGCGGGCCGGTAGGCCAGTGCCAGCTCCGGGGTCACCTCGGCGACCTCCACGCGCGACATGAAGCGCATCCGGTCGAGGAACTCGACCAGGGCCTCGGCCGCGCCGGGCTCGGTCGCCGCGGTGAACGACTCTCCGTCGTCGACGCCGGCGAAGGCGTGCTCGACGTGCCCCTGCGGGCTCAGCACGAGCGCCTGGGTCCAGGTCCTCGGCGGGAGGTCGAGGAAGTGCTGCGTGGTCAGGTCGTGCAGCCACTGCAGGCGGTCCGGCCCGGCGATCCGCACGACGTCGTGGTGCGACAGGTCGACGAAGCCCTCGCCCGACTCGAGCGTCCGCTGCTCGCCGTAGAAGGAGCCGTAGTGCGCGGCGACCGGCGCGTCGATGCCACCGCCCGCGACGGCTCCGGGCAGCGACAGCAGGGGCGAGCTCATGCGTGGTCCCCGCAGGTGCCGAAGACGGTCAGGTGGCCGACGTCGACGGTGAAGTCGTGCTCGGCGGCGAGCCGGTCGGTCACGGGAGTCAGCACGTCAGGGTCAACCGAGATCACCTTCTGGCAATTCCGGCACACCAGGTGGAAGTGCTCGTGGTCGCTCGTCGAGTGGTACGTCGGCGCCCGGTCGCTGAGGTGTGCGTGGCGGATCAGTCCGAGCTCCTCGAGGATCTCCAGGGTCCGGTAGACGGTGGAGGCGTTGACCGCGGACGAGTGCGTGCGCACCTCGGCCAGCACCTCGTCCGGCGTCGCGTGCTCGAGGCGCTCGACGGCCTGGAGGATGAGCTCGCGCTGGGGCGTCAGCCGGTAGCCCTGCTCCCGCAGCCGCACACGCCAGTCGGTGGTCACGGTGCTACTGCCTCACCAGCTGCGCGTGGGTGTGCGACTGCAGCGGCTGGCCCATCGCGGCCATGTCGAAGGCGTAGAGCAGGTCGCCGTTGACGTAGCCATACAGCCGCTTGCCGCCGACGTACTCCTTGGCCGTCGCGGTGCGCGCCACCGCGTCGGTGACGATCTCGAACCGCGGCTGCTCGGCGTGGATCTCCCCGGTCCAGACCTCGACGAAGCCGGTGTTGTGGCACATCACCACCTCGAGCGTGCCGTCCTCCTGCGGGCGCAGGAAGCCGGTCTCCTGCGCGGCCTCGCGCACGAACTCGCCGTCGGCGTCGACGATCCAGGCCCGGCTGAAGTAGTGGATGAACGGCCGGCCGTCCTGCTGGAAGACGACCTCCTGCCCGAACTGGAACTTCTCGACCCCGGGGTACTCCCCGTGGCCGTTCCCGGCCCAGTGCCCGATGAGCCACGTCAGCCGCGCCGTCAGCGGGTGGATGTTCTCCGGGATCTCGAAGGGCATGGGTCCACTCTAGGGTTGGTGCGTGCCCCGGGGTCTGGTCGTCAAGGTGACCGCCGGCGCCGACGACCCCGAGCGCTGCAACCAGGGTTTCACCGTGGCGGCGACGGCGGTGGCCGCGGGTGCGCAGGTCTCGCTGTGGCTGACCGGCGAGGCCGCCTGGTTCGGCGTACCCGGTCGTGCGGAGGGGTTCGACCTCCCGCGCGCGCAGCCGCTCGCCGACCTGCTCGCCGCGGTGATCGCCGGAGGCCGCGTGACGGTCTGCTCGCAGTGCGCCGCGCGCCGGGGCATCGAGGACGGCGCGCTGCGGGAGGGCATCCGGATCGCCGGCTCCCCGTCGTACGTCGAAGAGGTGCTGGCCGACGGCGTCCAGGCGCTCGTGTACTGAACGGCTACCGCTCCGACGTGGACCGTGACCTGAGCCCGACCGCGAGCCGGGCCGCGACCTCGGCCGAGGCGGCACGGGCCGACCGGCCGGCGCCGACGACGTTCAGGAAGCCGTGGATCTGGTCGGAGAACCGCCGCAGCTCGATCTCCACCCCCGCATCGGCCAGCTTCCGGGCGTAGGCCTCCCCCTCGTCGCGCAGCGGGTCGAAGCCGGCGGTCGCGACGTACGCCGGGGCGAGCCCGTCGGGCACGGCACCGAGCAGCGGGCTCACCCGCGGGTCGGCGCGCTGCCGGGGGTCGGGGACGTAGCGGTCGAGGGAGCGGTCCATGAACGCCTCGTTCAGGTAGAACCCCGTCCCGAAGAGCTCCCGGCTCACCGTCCGCCGGGTCGCGTCGGTGCCCGGGTACACCAGCAGCTGGAAGGCCAGGGGCAGGCCGTCCTGAGCGGCCGCGACCGCGGTCACCGCCGCCAGGTTGCCGCCCGCCGAGTCACCCCCGACGCCGAGGCGGGTGACGTCGGCGTCGAGCGAGGGGGCGTGCTCGACCGTCCAGCGGTACGCCGCGACGGCGTCGTCGTACGCGGCCGGGAACGGGTGCTCCGGGGCGAGCCGGTAGTCGACGGCCAGCACGCGCACACCGCTGCGCTCGGCGAGGAACCGGCAGGGCGGGTCGTGGCTGTCCAGGTCGCCGTACACCCAGCCGCCGCCGTGGAAGAACACCAGCAGCGGACCCGGGGACGTCGCTCCGGTCGGGACGTAGAGGCGTCCGGGCCGACCGGCGACCTCGAGGTCCCGGACCTCACCGACGGGCTGGTGGCCGCCCGCGATCTCCGTGTGCTGCACCAACAGCCGTCGGCCCTCCGGCAGTGGGAGGTCCTCGGCCGACGGCTCCCGCACCACCCGCTCCAGCCGCAGCATCAGCTGGGTGTCCACGGCGAGCGTCTGCCCGTCGACCGTCACCCGCCGGCCCGCCAGGAGTCGCTGGACCGGCTCGGGGAGCCCGAGCGCGACCCGCAGCGTCACCGCCTTGGCCCGCTGCTCGACCGAGGCGAGCGCGGGCGGGGTGGGCGGCACGCGGAAAACCTAGCGGGCGATCCGGGCTCGGCAACCCGGCGTTCACCTGGCGGTGCCACACTCTGCGAATGGTGCAGCTGGCCTCCGTCAACCCGTCGCGCGACCCGGACGTCCCCGCGGACGAGCCGTTCGACGTCGAGCCGCCGTACGCCCCGGACGAGGACTCGCTCGCCGCGGTCACGGCGTACGACGACCGCTTCCTCGACCGTGAGCTCTCGTGGCTCGCCTACAGCCGCCGGGTGCTGGGGCAGGCGGAGGACCCCGGCCTGCCCCTGCTCGAGCGCGTCCGGTTCGCCGCGATCTTCTCCAGCAACCTCGACGAGTTCTTCATGGTCCGCGTCGCCGGTCTCAAGCGACGGATCGCCGCGGACGTCGCCGTCCGCGCGGCGTCCGGGCTGATGCCGCGCGAGGTGCTCGAGCAGATCTGGGCCGAGGCGGGCGACCAGATGGAGCGGCACGCCCGGCTCTTCCGCGAGGAGCTCGTCCCGCAGCTGGCCGAGGAGGGCATCGAGCTGATCCGCTGGCCGGAGCTCGACCGCGACGAGCAGAAGGCCTGCAAGCGGCTGTTCAAGGAGCGGGTCTTCCCGGTGCTCACGCCGCTCGCGGTCGACCCGGCCCACCCCTTCCCCTACATCTCCGGCCTCTCCCTGAACCTCGCCGTGCTCGTGCGCAACCCGAAGGACGGCAAGGAGCACTTCGCCCGGGTCAAGGTCCCGCCGATCTTCAGCCGGTTCGTGCCCCTGGGCAACCAGCGGTTCGTGCCTCTCGAGGACGTCATCGGCGAGCACCTCAAGCGGCTCTTCCCCGGCATGGAGGTGCTGGAGGTCCACACGTTCCGGGTCACCCGCAACGAGGACCTCGAGGTGGAGGAGGACGACGCCGAGAACCTCCTCAAGGCCCTCGAGAAGGAGCTGTTGCGCCGGCGCTTCGGGCCGCCGGTCCGGCTCGAGGTCGAGGAGTCCATCGCGCCGCAGGTGCTGGACCTCCTGGTCGAGGAGCTCGGCGTCAGCGAGGACGAGGTCTTCCGGGTCGACGGACTGCTCGACCTGGTGGGGCTCCACTCGATCGCCGACCTGCCGCGCGAGGAGCTGAAGTACCCGGCGTTCGTGCCGACCACCCACATGCAGCTGGCCGAGGTCGAGTCCGCCAAACCGGTCGACGTCTTCAAGGCCACCCGGCGGTACGACGTGCTCCTGCACCACCCGTACGACTCGTTCGCCACGTCCGTGCAGCGGTTCCTCGAGCAGGCGGCCGCCGACCCCCACGTGCTCGCGATCAAGCAGACGCTGTACCGCACCTCGGGTGACTCGCCGATCATCGACTCCCTCATCGACGCCGCCGAGACCGGCAAGCAGGTCCTGGTGATCGTCGAGATCAAGGCCCGCTTCGACGAGGAGGCGAACATCCGGTGGGCCCGCAAGCTCGAACAGGCGGGCTGCCACGTCGTCTACGGGCTGGTCGGGCTCAAGACCCACTGCAAGCTCGCGATGGTCGTGCGCGACGAGCCCGAGGGCATCCGGCGCTACACCCACATCGGCACCGGCAACTACAACTCGAAGACCGCGCGCCTCTACGAGGACCTCGGGCTGCTCACCACCGACGAGGTGATCGGCGAGGACGTCGCCCACCTGTTCAACAACCTCAGCGGCTACTCCCGCAACCCCACCTACGACCGGCTCCTCGTCGCGCCGGACTCGGTGCGCACCGGCCTGGTCGAGCGGATCCACCGCGAGATCGACCACCACCGCAACGGGCGGCCGGCCGGGATCCGGTTCAAGGCCAACTCGATCGTCGACGAGGCCACCACCGACGCGCTGTACCTCGCCTCCCAGGCCGGGGTGCCGGTCGAGATGCTGGTGCGGGGCATCTGCGCCCTGCGGCCGGGTGTGCCGGGTCTCTCGGAGAACATCAAGGTGCGGTCCGTGGTCGGGCGCTTCCTCGAGCACAGCCGCGTCTACTGGTTCGAGAACGGCGGGAGTCCGAGCGTGTGGATCGGCTCGGCCGACCTCATGCACCGCAACCTCGACCGCCGCGTGGAGGTGCTGGTCCAGGTGCCGAGCAAGGCCAACGCCGCCCAGATCGGGGAGCTGCTCGACCTCGCGTTCGCGGACTCGACGTACGCCTGGGAGCTGGGCCCGGACGGTGACTGGACGCCCAACGGCGGCACCGACCACCTCCAGGAGGTGCTCATCGAGCGACAGCGGCGGCCCCGGGTCGTCCCCTGAGCCGGGCCTCCGCCAGGCGGCCCCGGAGCGAGCCCGCTCGCACCGGATGACACGGTGCCCACCTGCACCCGTAGCATGTCGCCGTTCGGTCTCCCCACTCATCGAGGAGCACGTCGTGGCGCTACGCCTGCGTCCCACCGATACGTCGTTCTACGAGCTGTTCACGATCTCCGCGCAGCACCTCGTCACCGGCGCCGGACTCCTCGCCGAGATGATCTCCGAGGACGCCGATCGTGAGGAAGTCGCCAAGCGGATGCGCGAGGCGGAGCACAACTGCGACGAGAACACCCACGCCATCGTCCGCCGGGTGAACAGCAGCTTCGTGACGCCGTTCGACCGCGAGGACATCTACGCTCTGGCCGGCGGGCTCGACGACGTGATGGACGACATGGACGAGGTCGTCGACCTGATCTTGCTCTACGAGGTGAAGAGCTTCCCGGGCGAGGTGCTGAAGGCGGTCGAGATCATCCAGCGCTGCGCCGAGATCACGGCCGAGGCGATGCCGAAGCTGCGCTCGCTGACCGACCTCGAGGAGTACTGGATCGAGATCAACCGGCTCGAGAACAGCGGCGACAAGAGCTATCGACGTACCCTCGCCAAGCTCTTCAGCGGTGACTTCAAGGCGATCGAGGTCCTCAAGCAGAAGGACATCGTCACCTCGCTCGAGGGTGCGATCGACGCGTTCGAGCGCGTCGCGAACATCGTCGAGCAGATCGCCGTCAAGGAGTCGTAGGCCGATCACATGGACCTCGCGATCGTCATCACGGTCGTGGTCGTGGCCCTCGCCTTCGACTACACCAACGGGTTCCACGACGCGGCGAACGCGATCGCCACGTCGGTGTCGACCCGCGCGCTGACCCCGCGCGTCGCGCTGGTGCTGGCCGCGGTGATGAACCTGGTCGGTGCGTTCCTCGGCCAGAAGGTCGCGCACACCGTCTCCGACGTGATCGTGCCGCCCAGCGGGCGTGAGGGTCTGGTCGTTGTCCTGGCCGGCCTGCTGGGCGCCATCGTGTGGAACCTGACGACCTGGTACTTCGGCCTGCCGTCGTCGTCGTCCCACGCCCTGATCGGCGGCCTGGTCGGGTCGGCCATCGCCGCCGGCACGTCCGTGCACTGGCGGACGATCCTCGACAAGGTCGTCATCCCGATGGTGATCTCACCTCTGGTCGGGTTCGCCCTGGCGTTCCTCGTGATGCTGGCGATCCTGTGGATCTTCCGCAACCGCAACGCCGGACGTGTCACGCGGGGCTTCCGTCTCGCGCAGACGCTGTCGGCCTCGGCGATGGCCCTCGGACACGGACTCCAGGACGCCCAGAAGACGATGGGCGTGATCTTCCTGGCCCTGATCACCGGCGGGTACATCGACGCCGACACCCAGGACCTGCCCCTCTGGGTGATCGCGGCGGCCGCCGGCGCGATCTCGCTGGGCACGTACTCCGGCGGCTGGCGGATCATGCGCACGCTCGGCCGCAAGATCATCCACCTCGACCCCCCGCACGCCTTCGCCGCCGAGTCCGTCGGCGCGAGCGTGCTCTACGCGACGGCGTTCCTCTGGCAGGCACCGGTCTCGACGACCCACATCATCACCTCGGCGATCATGGGCTCCGGCGCGACCCGTCGGGCCTCCGCCGTCCGCTGGGGCATGGCCCGGAGCATCGTCACCGCCTGGGTGCTCACCTTCCCCGCCGCCGGCCTCGCCGCCGCGGTGGCCTTCGCGATCCTGAAGCCCTTCCTCGCCTGAGCCCTCGCCGGACGACCCGATCAGCCGAAACGGCCGGAGATGTAGGCCTCGGTCGAGGCCTCGTCGGGGGTGGAGAACATCTTCCTGGTCGGGTTGAACTCCACGAGATGTCCGGGCTGGCCGGTGGCTTTGAGGTTGAAGAACGCCGTGTCGTCGGAGACCCGGGCCGCCTGTTGCATGTTGTGGGTGACGATCACGATCGTGTAGTCGGACTTCAGCTCGTGGATCAGGTCCTCGATCGCGGACGTGGAGATCGGGTCGAGTGCCGAGCAGGGCTCGTCCATCAGCAGCACCTCGGGCTCGACCGCGATGGCGCGCGCGATGCACAGGCGCTGCTGCTGACCGCCGGAGAGGCCCATGCCGGGCTTGCCCAGGCGGTCCTTGACCTCGTTCCAGAGGTTGGCGCTGGTGAGCGACCGCTCGACGATCGTGTCCGCCTCGGCCTTCTTGAGCCGCTTCGCGTTGAGCCGGTTGCCGGCCAGGACGTTGTCGTAGATCGACATCGTCGGGAAGGGGTTGGGCCGCTGGAAGACCATCCCGATCTGACGGCGTACGGCGACCGGGTCGACGCTGGCGTCGTACAGCGACTGGCCGTCGACGACGACCTTGCCCTCGACGCGGGCGCCCGGGATCACCTCGTGCATGCGGTTCAGCGACCGCAGCATGGTGGACTTCCCGCACCCGGACGGGCCGATGAACGCGGTCACCGACTTCGACTTGACCGTCATGTTGACCCCTTGCACTGCGAGGAACTCCCCGTAGTAGATGTCGAGGTCTGAGACGTCGATGCTCTTGGCCATGATTCCTTCCCTTCGGCGTCCCGGTCAGTGGCCCTTGGCAGGGGCGAAGACGCGGGCGACGATCCTGGCGATGAGGTTCAGCACCATCACCAGCGCGATCAGCACGAGCGCTCCGCCCCAGGCGCGCTGGTAGCCGACCGGGGTCGACGATGCGTACTGGGAGAAGATGAAGACGGGCAGCGTGGTCATCCGCCCGTCGAACAGGTTGGTGTTGACGCCGTCCGTCGCGCCGGCGACGACCAGCAGCGGAGCGGTCTCGCCGATCACGCGCGAGAGCGCCAGCACGACCCCGGTCACGATGCCGGCCAGCGAGGTCGGCAGCACGACCCGCGTGATCGTGCGCCACTTCGGCACCCCGAGCGCGTACGACGCCTCCCGGAGGTCGTCCGGCACGAGCCGCATCATCTCCTCCGACGAGCGCACGACCGTGGGGATCATCAGCAGCGACAGGGCGATCGACCCGCCGATGCCCGCCCGGAACGCCGTGCCGAAGAGCAGGACCAGCAGGGCCAGGGCGAAGAGCCCGGCCACGATCGACGGGATGCCGGTCATCACGTCCACGAGGAAGGTGATCATCCGAGAGGTGCGCGAGGTCTTGCCGTACTCCACGAGGTAGACCGCGGTGAGGATCCCGATCGGCACCGAGATGACCGCGGCCGCCACCGTGATGAACAGGGTGCCGATCAGCGCGTGGAAGATGCCACCCTGCTCGTCGCCGATCACGTTGAGCATCGAGACGCTGAGGAACTGGCCGTTGATCGCGGGCGCACCGCTGCGGATGACGACGTACAGGAGCCAGACCAGCGGCGAGACCGCGACCGCGAACGCCGTCCAGATCAAGGCCGTCACCAACCGGTCGACCGCCGCGCGGCGACCCTCGATCAGCCGCGACCAGGCGGGCATCGCGACCAGGAAGACCACCGCCGCGACGAACAGCCATCTCACCGGGCCCCAGCCCGCGAGCAGTGCCGGGAGGCCGGCCACCGCGAGGGCCATCGCGCCGACGAGAGCAGGAGCCCACCGCGGGAGGCGGGGCTGTGAGATCTGCAGCGCGCCGGCGGTCATCGGGCGAGCTTCCGGGCGTTGCGGCCGGCCACCCAGCGGGCCGCGAAGTTGACCAGGAACGTGACCACGAACAGCACCAGGCCGGTGGCGATCAGCAGCGACTGCCGCTCGGGCGTCGCCTCCTTGTAGTTCAGGGCGATGTTGGCCGCGATCGTCGGGGGGCTTGCCGTGCCGATCACGTTGAGGGTGGTGGTGGGCGTCGTGGCCAGCACCATCGCGACCGCCATCGTCTCGCCGAGCGCCCGCCCCAGACCGAGCATCATCCCGGACACCATGCCGGAGCGTGCGTAGGGGAAGACGGCGTACCGGATCATCTCCCAACGCGTCGCGCCGAGGGCCAGCGCCGCCTCCTCGTGGAGCCGCGGAGTCTGCAGGAACACCTCGCGGGAGATCGCGGTCATGATCGGCAGGATCATGATCGCGAGCACGATCGCGGCGGTGAACAGCGAGCGCCCGTTGGGCGACGGGTCTCCGAAGATCGGGACGAAGCCGAGATGGTCGTGGAGCCAGACGTGGGCCGGCTGGAGGTACGCCGCGAGGTAGCGCCCGCCCCAGAGGCCGAAGACCACCGAGGGGACGGCCGCGAGCAGGTCGATCACGTACCCCAGCGCGGCCGCGAGCCGGCGTGGCGCGTAGTGGGAGATGAAGAGGGCGACCGCGATCGCGAACGGCACCGCGACCACCAGCGCGATCGCGGAGGCGAGCAGCGTGCTGACGATCAGGGGCCCGATGTAGCTGGCGAACGAGGTGAACGGCGCGTAGGTGGCCGCGTCGGAGGTCAGGCCGACCCATCCCTCGATCGCCAGGAACACGAAGACGGCCACGAGGACGACCAGGATGGTCAGGGCGGCGGCGCGGACGAGGCCCGCGAACACGCGATCACCGCGCCGCCCGGGGCGCGGTGCTTCGCTGGACTCGGTCCGCTCCGGGGAGACGGTCGCGGTCACGGAGGCTCCTCTGGACTACGGGGCCGGGCGGCGGGTACGACGGTTCCGGGGGGTCCGTCGTACCCGCCTGTGGCCGGGAGATCAGCTGCCGGACGTGATCTTCGAGATGATCGAGGTGGCCTTGTCCGACAGCGCGCTGTCGAGCGGGGCCGACCCGGCGGTGGTCGCGGCGGCCTGCTGGCCGTCGCTGGACACGACGTAGGTCAGGAAGCCCTTGACCATGTCGGCCGTGCCGGAGTCGTCGTACGTGGGGCAGGCGAGCAGGTACGACACCAGCATCAGCGGGTAGTCGCCCTTGGCGGTCGCGGTGCGGTCGATGTCGGTGGCCATGTCGGTGGCCGGCCGGTCGGGAGCCGCGGGCGAGTTCGCCAGCACCTTCGCCGCGCCCGTGGCGCTCGGCGCGTTGTAGGCGCTGCCCACCTTGATCGACACCACGCCCAGCGTGCCGTCGGCCGTGACCGCGGAGTCGTCCGCGTAGCCGATCGCACCCTCGGTGTCGTCCAGCCCGCCGATGACGCCCGACGTGCCCTCCAGGCCCTGACCACCCTTCAGCGGCCAGACCGTGTTCGGGTCGTCGGCCCACGCTCCGCCGCCGGCCTTGTTCAGGTAGTCGGTGAAGTTGAAGGTCGTGCCCGACTCGTCGGAGCGGTGCACCGTCGAGATCGTCGTGCTCGGCAGCTTCGTACCGGAGTTCTGGGAGGCGATCTCGGGGTCGTTCCACGTCGTGACCTTGCCGGTGAAGATGTCGGCGACGGTCTTGGCGTCGAGGTTCAGCGACTTCACACCCGGCAGGTTGAAGGCCACCGCGATCGGGCTGACGTACGCCGGGACCTCGATCGGGTCGGCGCCGCACTGGCTCTTCGCGGCGCTGAGCTGGTCGGTGGTGAGGTAGGCGTCGGTACCGGCGAACTGGTACGCACCGCTGGAGAAGTTCTCGACCCCGGTGCCGGAGCCGACCTCCTCGTAGTTGATGGTGCCGCCGTTCTGCTTCTGGTAGTCGGCACGCCAGACCTGCTCGGCGTTGGCCTGGGACGTCGCGCCGCCGCCGCTGAGCGTGCCACCGCCGCCGCCACTGCTGCTGTCGTTCTTGTCCCCACAGGCCGTGAGCGCGAGGCCCAGGGTGAGAGCCGCGACCGCCGGAAGGGCGATCCGTCGCACGGGAGTGCTGTTCACGTCAGTCTGCTCCTGACTCGGTTCGTCTTGGACACCTCGGAACGTAGGCACGCGAGGTGGACGGTCGTGGCGGAGCCGGTGAACGACGCGTGAACTCGGGGCGCCGGGACGGCGACATCCAGACCCCTGCAGGTCGACGGCCACATGAACGCGGAAAGTCGTCCCCGGACCCCGGTTTTACCCCAGGTCAGATGGTCCGAGAAGGCCAGGTAAAAATTGCCGATTCTCTTTACGCCGGACTCACGCCTCACCTAGTTTCCTAGGTGGGGTGTGACATTTCGTTGGGGGTTGGTTAAGGAAGGACCCGACAAAATGCGTCGGATCGCCCAGGCGACCGGCGCCGCACTCGCACTCGCACTTGCGACCCTCGCGGCGCCCACCACACCCGCCCACTCGTCAGGGGCGCGTCCGACCTCCCGGGGCCATCAGGTCACCGCGGACCGCTCCGCCTCGACCGGGCGCACGGTGAGCAAGCACCACATGCCCGACCGGATCACCCATGCCGTGGGCCGACCGGGTCCCGAGCCCGGGACCACGACCATCCATTGGAAGTCCGACGGCGGGAACACCGACTTCTACCGCATCGTCACGGCGCTCACGCCGTTCGGTTCGAAGAGCCACCCCGGCGACGGCCGGCACTCGAGGACGTGGCGGGTCTCCAGCAATGCCAGGTCCTTCACGATGACGCCCGAGCAGACAGCGGAGGCGGGCGCCCCGCTCGGCTCCGCGCGTCACCTCTTCTTCCGGGTCAAGGCGGTGCGCTCCGGCAAGTCCGAGACCGTGTCCCGCGCCTACGCCCACCTCGGCTCGACCCCGATCACGGGTCGGGACTCCTCGGGCAATGGCTCGATGCTGCGGTTCGTGCAGTACAACATGCACGTCGAGGCCAAGGACGTCGCGGGTCACCCGTGGCGGGACCGCCAGGACCGGATCGCGAAGAACATCGCGAAGGCCAGCCCGGCCGTGGCGTCGATCCAGGAGCTCATGCCGGGCATGTGGACCAGCGCCGACGGCGGCCAGGGGCTCCACGCGGCGCTGCGGCAGGCCGGCGCGGGCCGCTACGAGCTGACCCGCACCACGCACTACTGGGAGGACGCTGCACAGGACACCAAGATCCTGTACGACCCGAACGTGGTCACGCTCGAGAGCGACTGCCCGCTGGACCAGCCGTCCTGCTACATCATGCTGCCGGACACGAAGAAGCACGTCGCGGCGTACGCGAAGTTCCGGGACAACGCGTCGGGCCAGGAGTTCTACTTCATCAGCGCGCACCTGACCGCCGGCAACACCGCCAAGACCGACGCCCTGCGCGGTCGCCAGGCCCAGGCCATCAGCGACGGCATCAAGGCCATCAACCACGAGGGCCTCCCGGTGATCTTCGGCACCGATGCCAACAGCTCGCAGACCAGCGCGGGCAAGGACGCACCGCACGTCGCCCTGGCCAAGGCCGGGTGGTACGACACCCAGGCCGCGGCCAACGTCGTGAACGACGACATCAACTCGGTGAACCACTACGCCCACCAGAGCCGCTCGCCGTACGGGTTCGGGAGCATGTACGACACGATCGAGACGCTCAACCTGCCGGGCGCCCACCGGTGGAAGCAGGTCCTGACCGGGGCGCCGTGGCCCTCGGACCACAACCTGATCTACACCGACCTGCGCCTGCCCTGAGGGACCTCCACGGGCCGGCCCGGGTCAGCCGAGGTGGCGCTCGACCGCGCGCACCTTGCCGGCGCGGTGGTGGACCACCACGAGCTCGCCGGTCGCCTGGTGCTCCCTCGCGATGCCGATCGCGGCGTACACCGTCGGCAGGACCGGACGGTGCGTGCAGAGCACGGCGTCCTCGTCGGAGTGGAGGAGTCCGTCGACGATGTCGAGGACCGAGGAGTCCGTCGCGTCCTCCTCGGACAGGCCGTCGGTGCGCGTGACCGGCCACCCGGTGTTCTCGGCGTACGGCGTCACGGTCTCGGCGCAGCGGGTGCTCGACGAGGTGACGATCCTGCTGACGCCGTACGCCGCGAGCAGCGGGACCGCGGCCCGGGCCTGGGCGTTCCCGGCGACGAGCAGCGGCCGCTTGCGGTCGTCCTTGCGCCACGCCTTCCGTGAGCGCGCCTTCCCGTGCCGGAGCACCACCAGCGCCCGGGTCTTCTTGCCGGTGCCCAGCGCCTCGTGCAACGTGTCCCGGTCGCGTGAGTAGCTGAGCCGCTTCTCGGCCTTGTCGACCGGCACCCAGTCGACCTCGTCGATCTCCTCGTTGACCAGGTAGCCGGACACGTCGGGGTCACCGACCACGCGACCGACCCAGTAGTCGACCACCTTGGTCGCCCGGCCGTTGGGGTACGCCTGTCGCGCCAGCGGCACCCCCAGGCGGACCCGGACGCCGGTCTCCTCGCCCACCTCGCGCACCGCTGCGACCGGCGCGAGCTCGCCTCGGTCGAGCTTGCCCTTCGGGAACGACCAGTCGTCGTACGCCGGCCGGTGGACCAGCAGCACCTGCGCCCGCCGGAGCACGACGGCGCCTGCGGCACGGACCTCACGGGGCGTCGACCTCGAGGGCATGTCGCTAGTGTCACATCACGGCGAGGGGCCGTCACGGAGGGGTCGGCGGCCCGTTGGACGACTCGTGACGAACGGAGCGCGCGTGCCGAGACGGCCCTGGCTCGTCGTCGCGATCGTGGTCGCCCTGGTCGTCGTGACCGCGGGTGGCTACCTGTGGTGGCGCCACGACGACCGGACGTCGTTCGCCTGGGCGGTGGGGCACGCCCCCGCCGGGACCCAGCGCGAGTCGTGGACCGACTGGGCGGCCGTCCGGCACCGGGAGGGAGTGCGCCTCACGACCCGCTCGTCCACCGGCGAGCTGCGGCACTTCCTCGACGCGGCGTACGACGACGACCTGAGCTCGACGTCGGCGCTGGTCACGTCCGCCCCGGTGCTGCAGGAGAAGTTCGGCTTCTCGCCGGCCAGCATCGACTGGGAGCTGTTCAGCCAGAGCTACCAGGGGGCCGTGGTGATGATGCACGTGCCGTCCACGGTCGACCTCGACGACGTGGCCGACCACCTCCGCGAGGTGGGCTACCACCAGCCGGCTGCCGACGACGGCGTCTGGGACGGCGGCGCGGACCTCGTCGCGTCGATCTCGCCCTCGTTGTCCGCCGAGCTGCAGTACGTCGCGCTCGACCGCGACGACTCCCTGGTGCTCGCGTCCGACTCCGCGTCGTTCCTGGGCGTCGCGGTCGACGCGGTGCGCGGGCACGGAGCGCGGGCGACCGGCCTCGACTCGGTGGTCGCCGACGCCGGCGAGCCGCTGTCGTCGGTCGTGTACACCGGCGGCTACGCCTGCGGCGCGCTGGCCATGGCCCACGCCGGGGCGGCGGACCGCGCCCAGGCCCGGCAACTGCTGGGCGCGGCGGGCGAGGTCAACCCGTACACCGCGTTCGCGATGTCCGACGAGCCGGGCGGCGGCGTCCGGGTGGCGATGGAGTTCGCCGACGACGGGGCCGCGCGGACCAACGCCGACACCCGCGCCACGCTCGCCCGTGGGCCGGCGCCGGGTCAGGGCGGGAGCTTCGGCGACCGGTTCCGGGTCGTCTCGGTGACCGCCCAGGGCTCACTCGTGGTGATGCAGCTCGACCCCCGACCCGATGCAGCGGTGCTGTCGGACCTCAGCACGGGGCCGGTGCTCTTCGCGACCTGCTGAGGGACGCGGTCGTGCGGCGTACGGCGGTCAGGCCGACGCGCGGGGCACGACGCCGAGGATCTCGTCGATCTCGGAGTCGGTGAGGTGCTCGTCGGTCTCGCTGGCGGCGATGATCAGGTTCGTGGTGAGCTCGACCTCGCCCAAGAGGTCGCTGTCCTCCAGCGACACATCGAACTGGTCGGGCACGAACGGCACTCCTTGCGAACCATCGGGCAACGGGGCTCTGGCCACAGGTCAACTATCCAAGTTCCCGGCCCCGCCTGTCCCCAAACTCGAAAATAGCCGGTGGGCCGGACTAATCGAAAGGACCCCACCGGGCCCGGTGAGGTCCTTTCGCGTGTGGACGTCAGGCCGCGCGGACGCGGCCCGACCAGCCCGTCAGAGGGCGCGGACGTTCTCCGCCTGCGGACCCTTCGGGCCCTGGGTGACGTCGAACTCGACCTTCTGGTTCTCGTCCAGGGACTTGTAGCCCTGCGACTGGATGGCCGAGTAGTGAACGAAGACGTCGTCGCCGCCGTCCTCCTGAGCGATGAAGCCGAAACCCTTCTCGGCGTTGAACCACTTCACGGTGCCTTGAGCCATGGTGCTCGTTACTCCTGTTGTTCGGAACGACGGGCCGTCACTGCGACGACCCCGCACCAGATGCGGTGACACGTCGCTCCGACTTGCATGGGTGGCACCCACGAAGAAGAACGCCGTTGGATCACAAACTCCGCTGGCGCAAACCTGCTGGAACCTGCATCTGCTACGTGACAACCCTATCAACCCGACGGGCCAGGGGCAGCCCCCAGCACCGCCCGCGCCCGTCCCGGGACCCTGTCGCGAGGTCTGGAAAGATGAGCCCGGACCGGGGCCCTTAGCTCAATTGGCAGAGCAGTGGACTTTTAATCCATGGGTTGTGGGTTCGAGTCCCACAGGGCCTACGTGGGTGACGCCTTTCTGTACGCCGGTGTCCGGACGCCGTTCGGGCGGTACGCCGGCGCTCTCGCCGCGAGCCGACCCGACGACCTGGCGGCGACCGTCGTGCGCGCGGTGGTGGACCGCGCCCCGTCGCTCGATCCCGGCGACGTCGACGACGTGATCCTGGGTTGCGCCAACGGTGCGGGCGAGGACAACCGCAACGTCGGCCGGATGGCGGTGCTCCTGGCCGGGCTCCCGGTCTCGGTGCCCGGTGTCACGGTGAACCGCCTCTGCGGCAGCAGCCTGCAGGCCGCGATGGACGCCTCCCGCCTGGTCGAGACCGGGGACGCCTCGGTCGTGGTCGCCGGCGGCGTGGAGTCGATGACGCGGGCCCCGTGGGTCCTCCCCAAGCCGGCCCGGGCCTTCCCCGCCGGCAACGAGGCGCTCGTCTCGACCACCCTGGGCTGGCGGCTGGTGAACCCCCGGATGCCGGAGGAGTTCACGGCCTCTCTCGGCGAGTGCAACGAGCAGCTGGCCGACGAGCTCGGCATCGGCCGCGAGCGTCAGGACGAGTTCGCCGTCACCTCGCACCACCGGGCGGCTCGGGCCTGGGCCGACGGCTTCTACGACGACCTGGTGCTGCCGGTGGACGGTCTCGAGCGCGACGAGGGCGTGCGACCCGACGCGAGCATCGAGACCCTGGCCGGGCTGAAGCCGGCGTTCCGTCCGGACGGCACCATCACGGCCGGCAACGCCTCGCCGCTGAACGACGGCGCGGCGGTCGTGCTCGTCGCGGCGGAGGACGCCGCCCTCGGCCTCGAGCCGCTCGCGCGCATCGCCGGCCGTGGTGCCGCGGCCCTCGAGCCGCAGCGCTTCGGCATCGCACCGGTGGCGGCCGCCGACCGCGCCCTCGCCGCTGCGGGGATCGCCTGGTCCGACGTCGGTGCGGTGGAGCTCAACGAGGCGTTCGCGGTGCAGTCGCTGGCCTGCCTGGACGCCTGGAAGATCGACCCCGACATCGTCAACACCAGGGGCGGCGCGATCGCGATCGGCCATCCGCTCGGCGCCTCGGGCGCGCGGGTGCTGAGCACGCTGGCCAAGGTCCTGGTCGAGCGCCACGAGCGCTGGGGCGTCGCCGCCATCTGCATCGGCGTCGGGCAGGGGCTCGCGGTCGTCCTCGAGAACGTCGCCTAGGAACCGCTCGCACGAGCGCGCTGGCCGCGCTCGCCGGAGTCGGTCAGCCGGATCTCGGCCAGGGCCTGCTGCTCGAGCTCCTTGCGCCGTTGTGCTGCCAGCGCCGGGTCCGGGCCGTCGACGTCCTCGGTCGACACCAGCCCGGCGGCGCCGCCCTCGAGGCGCGTCAGGGCCGTTCGTCCGAAGATCTGCTGCTCGGTCGCGGTGCGTTCCGAGCGCCCGCGCCCGATGAACGAGACGGTCCAGTGGGCGATGGCCGTGAACCGGTTCTTGAAGCCGGTCAGGTAGAACAGGTGCACACCCAGCCAGAGCAGCCAGGCGACGAAGCCGGTCAGACGCAGCCTGCCGATCCGCGCCACCGCCCGGAACCGGCTGATCGTGGCCAGGTCGCCCTTGTCGAAGTAGTGGAAGGGTTTCTGCGGGGGCTTGCCCGCGAGACGTCGCTTGATCTCGGCGGCGGCGTACTTGCCACCCTGGATGGCGACCTGGGCGACCCCCGGCAGGTGGTCGAGGTCGATCATGTCGCCCACCACGAACACCTCGGGGTACCCGGGCAGCGTCAGGTCGGGGTTCACCCGGATCCGGCCCGAGCGGTCCACCGGCGCCCCGGTCTGCTCCGACAGCGTCTTCGTCAACGACGAGGCCTGGACGCCGGCCGCCCAGATCTTGGTGGCTGCGGCGATCCACTCGGTGTGGCCGTCCTTGTACTGCACGACCAGACCACGCTCGCTGACGTCGGTGACCATCGCCTCCAGCATCACCTCGACGCCGAGCTTCTCGAGCTGGACCTTGGTCTTGGCGCCCAGCACCGCACCGAAGGGCGGGAGCACCTGGCCGGCCGCGTCGATCAGGACGATGCGCGCCTGCCTGGTGTTGATCGCGTGGAAGTCGCGCTTGAGGGTGCGGTGCGCCAGCTCGGCGATCTGGCCGGCCATCTCGACCCCCGTGGGACCGGCGCCGACCACCACGAAGGTCAGCAGGGAGTCGACGTCCTCGCCGCGCGAGGCGCCCAGCTCGGCGAGCTCGAAGGCACCGAAGATCCGGCCGCGGAGCTCGAGCGCGTCGTCGACGCTCTTCATCCCGGGCGCGAACTCGGCGAACTGGTCGTGGCCGAAGTACGACTGCCCGGCGCCCGCCGCCACGATCAGGGAGTCGTACGGCGTCACGGTCCGGCGCCCGAGCACCTGCGACGTCACGGTGCGGGCCGCCAGGTCGATGTCGGTGACCTCGCCGAGGAGCACCCGGGCGTTGCGCTGGCGGGCGAGCACCTCGCGCGTGGACGGCGCGATCTCACCCTCGCTCAGGATGCCGGTGGCCACTTGGTAGAGCAGGGGCTGGAACAGGTGGTGCCCGGTCCGGGCGACCACGGTGACGTCCACGTCCGCACGTTTCAGCGCCTTCGTCCCGAACAGACTCCCGAAGCCCGATCCGATCACGACGACGTGGTGACGACCTTTCCGTTGCTCCTGCTCCATGTCTCCACGATCCTCCTGTGACCCGGTCGTGCCACAATCGTGAAAGCCGTCTCGTTGCTCACACTCATGGGGAGCGTGGAACTGAAGTGCGGGATGAGGTTTCAGACGCCTGGCCACCGGGTATATGGAGCGCGCGTGGCGTGGGCTGCGCGTGTGACCACGGGGAGAGACAGTGCCGCTGAACCGCCCGGCACAGCCGCTCGCGCCCGGACCCCGGGGCGCCGCTGAGGCGCGCCGTTGGGTGGCAGACGTGTGCCGTGAGATAGGCCGCGACGACCTGCGCGAGAACGCCGAGCTGGCCATGTCCGAGGTGGTCACCAACGCCATCCTGCACGGCAAGAGCCCGGTCACGGTGCGGCTGCGCGGCACCCGCGACCACCCGCGGGTCGAGGTCCGTGATGCTTCCTCCGAGCCGCCCGCACTGACCTCCGACGACCTCGCCCCGGACTTCGTCGACGAGCTCCCGACGTTCGGACGCGGTCTCGCGATCGTCGCCGCCTTCAGCGAGGCCTGGGGCGCCGAGCGCGACGGTGAGGGCAAGCTGGTCTGGTTCGTGCCGTCGCCCGCCGCACCGGCCCACCCCGCACCGGGCATCGTGCTCGGGTGGGACGACGAGCCGGAGGAGACGTCGTTCGCCGGCGAGGAGACGATCACCGTCCACCTCCTCGCGGTGCCCGTCGAGCTGATGCAGGGGACGCTCGCGCACGGCGCGGAGCTGCGCCGCGAGCTGCGTTTGCTGGCCGTCGCCCATCACGACACCTACCCCGTGGCGTCCGACCTGTCGGCGTACTTCAACGCGCTCGCGCGCGACTTCCGCTGGCAGTTCGGCGGCGAGGCGCTCGTCGACGCTCTCCAGTCCGGTCGCGACGCCGTCGACCTCGAGATCGTGGCACCGCACGACGCGGCCGAGCGCTTCGGCCGGCTGCTCGAGCTCTACGACCTCGCCGACGCGTTCTGTCGCAACGAGCGTCTGCTCACCCTGGCCCGGACACCGGAGCAGGTGGAGTTCCAGTCGTGGCTCTTCGGTGAGTTCATCCGGCAGGCTCGGGGTGAGGATGCCATGGCGTGGCCGAGCAGCCACGCGACGACGCTGTCACGCGCTCACCCGTAGCCCAGCTGGTGGAGTCGGGCGTCGTCGATCCCGAAGTGGTGGGCGATCTCGTGGACGACGGTGATCCGCACCTCACGGACCAGCTCCTCGTCGTCGGCGCACATCTCCAGCAATGGTCGGCGGAAGATCGTGATCCGGTCCGGGAGGCCGGAGTGGTCGGCACCGCGCTCGGTCAGCGAGACCCCGTCGTACACACCGAGCAGGTCGGGGTCGCCCGCGGGTGGCTCGTCCTCGACGAGGACGACGACGTTGTGCACCAGGTCGGAGATCTCGTCCGGGATCTCGTCCAGAGCCTGCTCGACCAGCGCCTCGAAGGCCTCGCGGTCCAGCTCCATGCCGGGAGCGTAGCCACGGACGACGAACGCCCCGGTCCGTGTGGACCAGGGCGTCTGTGCCGAGTGAGAGCGACCCCGACGGGACTCGAACCCGCGGCCTCCGCCGTGACAGGGCGGCGCGCTAACCAACTGCGCTACGGGGCCTGGTGGCGCTCAGGCGTGACCACCGGAGCGGATGGAACTCTAACCCATCCGATCGGACGCCTCCCAATCCACAGCCAACCGGTCACCGCGGTGTCACACTGCGATCATGAGTGAGCCCGGCTCGGCGGTCGACGAGCTCCAGCCCTGGTCCACCCGCGCCCTGCGCCGCGTGGGGCGCGGTGTGCGAACAGCCTGGTTGGCTATCACCGGCTGGCTGTCGGGATGGGGGGTTGGCGGGGTCCTCGTCGTCCTCCTGGTGGTCGCGGTCCTCGCGATCTTCGTGTTCGCGCCCCTCATGTCACGGCACTCGGGCAAACCCCCGTGCGACCAGGCGAGCGGAGTGGTCGGAAGGATCGAGAACATGCAGTTCGCCGAACGCCGCGTCACGCTCGACCGGGACATGGTGCGCGACCTGCACCGGTACGGCGCACGGCTGAAGCCGATAGGGGACGACGCCTACGGCAGCGTGAAGAGTCCGCTCACGGAGCTCGCGGCCCTGGCGAGTGGCGCGCAGGTCGGGGACCACCTGCGGGCGCAGAGCGTGCTGGACCAGATCGACAACGCCTGCCCGCGCCACTGACCGCTTCGCGGTGGTACCCCCAACGGGATTCGAACCCGTGCTACCGCCGTGAAAGGGCGACGTCCTAGGCCACTAGACGATGGGGGCTGGGTAGCGCCGGCCCGGGAGGTCCCGGGCGGGGCACAGCATACGGCGAGCCCTCGCGGCGCTCGATTCCCGGCGTCAGCCCAGGTAACCCTCGACCGTGCTCTCCGAGCGGGCGGCGGCCTGGTCCGGGTTGCCACCCGAGTCGCGCAGGGCCTCGCGCTGGCGGAGCAGGTCCCAGCACTGGTCCAGCTCGGTCTCGACCCGTCGCAGCCGTTCGTGCTCGTCGTCGGTGGAGATCTCCCCGGCGGCGAGCTGCTCGCGCAGGGCGCGCTCGGTGCTCACCAGCTCGCTGATGTGGTGACGGATGTCGACGTCCTCGGCCATGCGACCACGGTAGTCGCTGAGGCACACCCACGGGTGGTCCCGGTTTTCCGAGCACGCCGAACGCTCCGGTACTGTGTGCACGCGCTTCGCCCTCCCGTCAGCGAGGTGGGGTGCACCCGGCCAGGTAGCTCAGTTGGTACGAGCGTCCGACTGAAAATCGGAAGGTCGGCGGTTCGACCCCGCCCCTGGCCACCGCCTGCTCACAGGCCTTCACGAACCTGCGGTTGCAGGAACTTGTGCCTTACCGCGCGTCTCCCCCGTCGCTAGCGTGCGAGAGCCGTCTGCCGGCCTCGTCGCCACCTCTCGGGAGTCACCGTGCGCCTCACCCATCGCCACGCGCTCATCCTCTACGTCCTGGTACTGCTCGCGGCCGTCCTCACCCTCGTCGGGATCAGCCCCGCGGCCCACGCGGACGGACCCGGGAGCGGCACCCCATGGGTGGTGTCCGTCGGCGACTCCTACATCTCCGGGGAGGCCGGACGCTGGGCGGGCAACTCCAACGCCTCCGAGTCCTACGTCGACGCGCTCGGGCCCACGGCGTACGACGACGACGCCGACCACACCGGCGAGCAGATCACTCGGTGTCACCGCAGCGCCTCCGCCGAGATCCACATCGGCGGCGGCGTCAACAGCCTCAACCTGGCCTGCTCCGGCGCGCGCACCACGACGTACACCGACAGCGACGGCAACTTCAAGCCCGGCCTGGACTTCTATGACAGCTCCGGCCGGCAGGGGCAGGCGCTGATGCTGCAGGACTTCGCCGCCTCCCACGACGTGCGGATGGTCGTGGTCTCGATCGGCGGGAACGACTTCGACTTCGCCTCGATCGTGCAGTCCTGCGTCGAGGACTTCCTCACGTCACCGACGTGGTGGAAGAACTACTGCAACGACGACAGCTCGGTCACGTCGCACTTCACCGCGGCGAACGTCGCGGCCGTCCGCGCCCAGATCGCCACCGCGTACCAGAACGTCCGCACGGCGATGCGCAACGCGGGGTACGCCGACGACGCGTGGACCCTGCTGGTGCAGAACTACGAGTCGCCCATCCCGGACGGCGCGGGGTTCCGCTACTCGGAGTCCGGCTTCACCCGCCAGAGCACCGGCGGCTGCGGCTTCTGGAACGCCGACGCCGACTGGGCCAACAGCTCGGCGCTGCCGACGATCAACGGGGCCGTGTTCGGCGCCGCTGCGGACTCGGGACTGACCAACGTCACGACGCTGAACGTGGCCGGCGCCTTCACCGGCCACCGTCTCTGCGAGACGTCCGACGACCTGGTCGAGAACCACTACAGCAGCTGGCAGGACCCCGGAGCGGTCGACGGCAGCGAGTGGATCGACCAGATCCGCACGGTTTCGACGGCGGGCTCCGACTACTACATCCAGGAGTCGCTCCACCCGAACTACTGGGGCCAGCTGGCGATCCGCAGCTGCGTCCGCCAGGCATGGAACGCCGGCAGCCCTCGCGGCGGCACCTGCACCACGTCGGGCAGCGGACTGCTGAACGGGGAGCCGCGGATGACCCTGGGCTGACGGCCCGGCCCGCGCAGTTGAGCACCCGTACTCAGGGCTGCTGAGCGTCGCGACCCTGGGTATGAGTACCCGGGACATGAGGCACTGGACCTCATGACGACGTACGCCGATCCCACGCGCTGCCCCGACTGCCGCGCCGTGCTGCCCCACGACCCGCAGGTCTGCGGGACCTGCTCGTTGCCGCTCACCGGGGAGACCGCGTTCTCCCTGTTCCGGGCGCTCCAGGAGGCCGACCGGCTGCTGGGCGTCCTGCGGGAGCAGCGGCAGCCGGTCGCCGTCGCGGCCGCCGGGGCTCCGGCGTCCGGCTCGCTGCTCGAAGGGCTCGAGCGCTACCCGTCCCCCACCCAGCGGCCGGCCGGGAGCACGCCCCAGCCCCGTCTTCGCGGTGCCTCCGTGCCACGCATCCTGCTGTCCCTCGGCGCGCTGTGCCTGCTGGTCGCCGCCGTCGTCTTCCTCACCGTGGCCTGGCGGTGGCTCGGCGTGAGTGGCCGCACGACGGTCCTCGTCGGCCTCACCGGTGTCTCGCTCGGGCTGTCGGTCGCGCTCCTCCGTCGTGGCCTCCGGACCGCGGCCGAGTCCTTGTCGGTCGTCGGGCTCGGCCTCCTCGCGATCGACGTCGTCGGCGCCCGGCACGCGGGTTGGCTGGGCCCGATCGACGATCCCCAGCTGATGCTCGTCACCGGCGCGGTCGTGGCGACCGTGGCCCTGGCCCTGGTGGTCGCGTCGGCGGCACGGCCCTTGGTCGTCCCCGCCCTCGTCGCGCCCTCGGCGGTGCTCGTGGCCACCATCGGAGCGCTGATCCCGTCGAGCACGCCCCTTCCGGCCGTGATCGCCCTCGTCGTCCTCCTGGGGCTCGGCCGGGTCGGCACCGTCGTGCCCAGCACCCCGCTCCGCATCGCCTCGATCGCCACCGGCGCCCTGACCTGGCTGTACGTCGTGACCGCCGGCATCGACCACGCCGGCGCTCCCATCACCGCGGCCCACTACTTCGGCGACCTGACCTGCTGGCCGTTCCTCGCGGCCACCGTGGCCGCTGCCGCGGTCGGACCGGTCACCGGCGCTCGGCGTACCGATCTCTGGGGGTACGCCGTCGCCGGGCTGGTCGGCACCTACGGGGTCGTGCTGCCGGTCCTCGACAACGCGCAGACCTCGATCGACCTCGTGCTGCTGGCCGCGTCCGCCGTGTGGACGGTCGCCATGGTGGCGGCGCCTGCCCGGCTCCGTCCGGTCGCCGTGCTGCCCGTCGTCGGCACGCTGGTCGTCCCGGCCGTTGCCGCGTGCCGTCTGCTCGGCACCTCGGCGCGGGCGCTGTCGACCGTGGGCGCGCCGTTCAGCCGGCCGATCGGGGTCCACGTCGCGTCCGTGACCACCGACGTCTCCGCGCTCCTGCTGCCCGCCACGCTCGTGGCCGCGGCGGCCGCCGGCTGTGCCGTCGCGGGACTCCTCGGCCCGGTCCGCCGCATCGCCTTGGTGGCCGCCCTCGGCGGCGCGCTCGGCGTCGGTGTGGTCGCCGCCCTTCCGCTGTACGACGTCCCGCTGGCGCTGGTCGTCGGGATCCTGCTCGCCTTTGCGGTCGGCTGCTTCGTCGCCGCGGACCGCATGTCCGCGACACGGGCGGACATCGCCCGGTTCGGTGGGCTGCTGCTCGTCACGGCGGATGCACTTCTCGCGCTCCCCAGCGATCGCATGACCACCGGCGTCCTCCTGGTCGCCTGCGTGGTGGCCGGCCACCTGATGGCGCGCACGGACGCGACCTCCGCGACCGCCGCGTTCTGCTTCCCGGTGGCGTTCACCGCGCTGGTCTGGTCCGGCGGCCAGGTGCTCGGCGTCGACGAGCAGCTCCGCGCGATCCCGGTGCTCCTGGTGCTGGGCGCACTCGCTATCTGGCGCCCGCAGCTCGAGCTCGAGGCGTCGTCGGCGATCGCCGGCACCGTCGCCTCGGCAGCGGCGGTCCTGCTCGCCGACGACCTCTCCGTCGCGCTGGCCGTGCACCTCACCGTCGCCGGCGTGATGGTGACCGCGCTGTCGATCGTCCACCCCAGCCGTCGCGGGCTCGCCTGGCCGGGTGGGCTGCTGCTGGCCGTGGCGACCTGGGTGCGCCTGGCCGACCTGGGGGTGACCGTGCCCGAGGCGTACACCCTCCCGTCGGCGCTCGCCCTGGTCGCGGTCGGCGGCTGGCGGCTGCAGCGGGAGGACCGTTCCGCCACTCTCACGGTCCTGGCGCCGGGGCTGGCCCTCGGCACCGTGCCGTCACTGGTCGCGATGCTCGACGACCCGTACTCCCTGCGGGCCCTGCTGCTCGGCGCCGGCTGCCTGGTGCTGCTCCTGGGCGGTGCCGTCGCGCGCTGGAGCGCACCTCTGGTGGTGGGCGCCGTCGTCGGTGCCCTGCTGGTCCTGCGCGAGCTCGCGCCGTACGCCGCGGACGTCCCGACCTGGCTGACCATCGGCACGTCCGGCGTGGTGCTCCTCGCGGTCGGGATCACCTGGGAGAGCCGGATGAACGACGTCCGGCGAGCCTCTCGCTACGTCGCGGCCCTGCGCTGACGCTCGCTCAGCGCGGCGCCAGCATCGGCTGGACGATCTGCCGGGCCGAGTGGATGCGGGACTTCACGGTTCCGACGGGGATGTCGAGCAGCGCCGCGATGTCGGCGTAGTCCAGCTCCTGCACGTCGCGCAGGAGCAGCGGCTCGACCAGTGCCGGGTGGTCGGTCCCGAGGATCTCGAGGGCCTCGAGGAAGTCGAGGCGACTGCCGGCGATCACGCTCGTCGTGCGCGGATCGGCGGCGTGCGGGAGCTCCTCGGTCGGCAGCTCGGCGGAGCGGCGCTTCAGGCTGCGGTAGGTCGAGCGCGCGCTGTTCGACGCGACGGCGTGCAGCCAGGTGGTGAAGCGGCTACGGCCGGCGAAGGTCTGGATCCGCGTGGAGACGAGGAGGAGCGCGTCCTGGGCCGCCTCCTCGGCGTCCTCGGGGTACAGCAGCATCCGGCCGCAGATCCGGCGGACGCGTGGCTGGATCTCCGCGAGGAGCTCGTGCAGCGCCTCCTGGTCACCCCGCGAGGCGCGCGCAGCCAGCTCATCGAGGCTGTCTTGCGCGTCTGTCACGTGTGCGTCCTCCGAGTTCGTCGCCGCATCAGGCACACTACCGAGCGTGTCTCTGCCCGCTCGACTCGGACGCCTGACGCAGGTGGAGCGGCTCGGGGTCGGCGGGTTCGCCTCGGTCTGGCTCTACCGCGACGACGAGCTCCAGTCCGACGTCGCCGTCAAAGCGCTCGCCGACAACTGGGCGCAGCGCCTGGACATCCGCGACCGCTTCCTCGAGGAGGCGCGCATCCTGCGACGGGCGGACTCCGACTACGTCGTGCGCGTCTACGACCTGGGCGAGGTCGAGGGCACGCCGTACTTCGTGATGTCGTACGCCGACCAGGGCACGGTCGCGAACCTGATCGAGCGGAAGGGCCGGCTGGCCCTGGACCGGACTCTCTCGATCGTCACCCAGGCCGGCGCCGGACTCTCGGTGCTGCATGCCCAGGGAACGATCCACCGCGACGTGAAGCCGGCCAACCTGTTGCTGCGCACCGACGGAGCCGGCACCCGGGTCATGGTCGCCGACCTGGGGGTCGCGAAGGCGATGCTGCACGCCAGCGGGCTGACGCACGTGGTCGGGACGCCGGCGTACATGGCTCCCGAGCAGGCCACCGGCGGCGGCGTCGACGCGCGGGCCGACGTGTACGCGCTGGCGGCGGTGAGCTACCACCTGCTGACCGGGCACCTCGCCTACTCCGGAACGGTCGCCGGGCTCGCCCACCTCGAGCCACCGCCCCCGCCCTCGGAGCTGGCCGACCTGCCGCCCGGTCTCGACGCCGTCGTCCTGCGCGGGCTCGACCCGCACCGCGACGAACGGTGGCCCGACGTGCGCTCCTTCGTCAACGCCTTCCAGGCGATGGCGCCGGAGCGGGCGAGCACGCTGCTGGTGAGCCCGCCGGAGCAGGTCGTCCGCAGACCCACCGAAGAGGCACCGCCGTCGGGGTCGCGGCTGCTGTTCGCTCTGGTGTGCGTCGCGGTGTTCGTCGCCTTCTTCGGTGGTGCGCTGGTGGCGATGCAACAGCTGCGCTGAGGCCGGTTCCCGGAGGGCGCCGTCTCCGCATTACCCTGCCAGGAGGGTCACCCACCCCTGTGGCCTGCAGCTTCGCCACCCACCCTCGTGGCGCGACCGAGAGAGGTCCCGATGACAGTCGAGTCTGCCGACACCTCCGTCCCCGACGGCGTGGACGTGTTCGAGCTCGGCGCCGAGCACGAGCAGGTCGTGTTCTGCCACGACCGGGCCTCGGGCCTGCGGTCGATCATCGCGATCCACTCGACGGCGCTCGGGCCCGGGCTCGGCGGCACCCGGTTCTACCCGTACGCGACGACCGCGGACGCGGTCCGAGACGTCCTGAACCTGTCGCGCGGGATGTCCTACAAGAACGCGCTGGCCGGACTCGACCTCGGCGGTGGCAAGGCCGTGATCATCGGCGACCCGGCCAGGGACAAGACCGAGGCCCTGCTGCGCGCCTACGGCCGGTTCGTCCAGTCGCTCAACGGGCGCTACATCACCGCGTGCGACGTCGGGACGTACAGCGCCGACATGGACGTGATCTCGCGCGAGTGCAGCTTCGTGACCGGCCGGACCCTCGCCCACGGCGGGGCGGGCGACTCGTCCGTGCTCACGGCGTACGGCGTGTTCCAGGGCATGCGCGCGAGCGCCGAGGTGGTCTGGGGTGAGCCGACGCTCGCCGGGCGCACCGTGGGCGTGGCCGGGGTCGGGAAGGTCGGGCACCACCTCGTCAAGCACCTGGTCGAGGACGGGGCCCGGGTGGTGGTCACCGACGTGAACCCGGCGGCCGTGGAGGCGATGGTCACGCAGTACGCCGCGACGTCGGTCGCCGACGCGGATGCCCTCGTGCGAGCGGAGATCGACGTCTATGCGCCGTGCGCACTGGGCGGTGCGCTGACCGACGAGGTGGTCGACGTCCTGACCGCGAAGATCGTCTGCGGGGCCGCGAACAACCAGCTCGCGCACCCCGGCATCGAGAAGGCACTGGCCGACCGCGGCATCCTCTACGCACCGGACTTCTGCGTGAACTCCGGCGGTGTCATCCAGGTCGCCGACGAGCTCCACGGGTTCAGCTTCGAGCGGGCCGAGCAGCGTGCGGCCGGGATCTTCGAGACGACCCAGGAGGTCTTCTCACTGGCGCAGGCCGACTCCATCACGCCGGAAGAGGCCGCCGAGAAGATGGCAGAGCGGCGGATCCGCGACGTCGGACGCCTGCGCGGGTTCTACCTGCGGAGCTGAGAGGTCAGTCGCGCGAGGGCTCGGCGTAGTCCGACCACTCGTCGTGGTCGTCCGCCGCATCGTCGCTCTCGGTCCCGCTGTCGTTCTCGCTGTCGCCGTGCAGCTCGCGCGCCAGCGCCCCGAAGTCCGCATCATGAGTGCGGTACTTCAGGTCTCGGGCCACCTTGGTCTGCTTGGCTTTAGCTCGGCCGCGCCCCATAGGGTCGACCCCCTCGCACTCTGGGCCGGGGCCGCGGGAGTACTCACCGAGACGCACCGGTCTGTTCGGTCATCTGTCGTGGAGGCAACGCTACCCAATGGGTGGCTGTTCCCGCACACCCCCTGGCCGAAACACGCCTGAACGTTGTGCAGACGTGTCCTGAACCGGCCGAACGGGACTACCAGCCCTGGTGCTGTCCGGTCATCAGCACCTGGCCCCCGCGGGCGTCGTCGAGGGTGGCCTCGCCGGCGGCCCACGCCTGGATGCGGTGCTCGGCCAGGGTCCCGACCGCCCGGTCGACGTCGTCGGCGGGCACCAGCGCCACCATCCCGACACCACAGTTGAGCGTGGCCTCGAGGTCCTGTTGCGAGACCTGCCCCACCCGTCGTACGACGTCGAAGACCGGCGCCGGCGTCCAGGTCGAGCGGTCCAGGGTCACCGAGAGCTCCTCGGGCAGGACGCGGGCGAGGTTGGCGGCCAGGCCCCCGCCGGTCACGTGCGCCATGGCGTGGACCCCGGTCGCCTGCGCGAGCGCGAGGCAGGCCCGGGCGTAGATCCGGGTCGGCTCGAGCAGCTCCTCACCGAGGGTCCGGCCGAGCTCGGGGACGTCGCGGTCGAGCGCCCAGCCGGCCTCCTGGAGGAGCACGTGACGGACCAGCGAGTAGCCGTTGGAGTGCAGGCCGCTGGACGCCATCGCCACCACGACGTCACCGGGACGCACGCGACCGGGTCCGAGCAGGTCCGCCGCCTCGACGACGCCGGTGGCCGCACCTGCGACGTCGTACGCGTCGGGCTCCATCAGCCCCGGGTGCTCGGCGGTCTCGCCACCGACCAGGGCACAGCCCGCCTCGACGCAGGCCTCGGCGATGCCCTTGACGATGGCAGCGATGCGCTCGGGCACGACGCGTCCGCAGGCGATGTAGTCGGTCATGAAGAGTGGCTCGGCACCACAGACGACCAGGTCGTCGACCACCATGCCGACGAGGTCGAAGCCGATCGTGTCGTGGACGTCCATCGCCTGCGCGATCGCCACCTTGGTGCCCGCGCCGTCGGTGGACGTGGCCAGGATCGGCTGCCGGTAGCGGGTGAGCGCCGAGGCGTCGTACAGGCCGGCGAAGCCGCCGAGCGTGCCGATCACCTCGGGCCGGTCGGTCTTCTCGACCCAGCTCTTGATCAGGTCGACCGCGCGGTCGGCCGCCGCGATGTCGACGCCGGCGGCGGCGTACGCGCCCGGCGGGGTCGGCTCGCTCACGGGGGTCCTCCCGGATCAGGGGTTGTTGAGGACGGGCAGCGCGCGGCCGGTGATCGGGCTGCTGAGGCTGGCCTCGAGCAGGTGCTTGCCGAGCAGGCTCTCGTCGGGCAGCGGCACCGGGTACTCGCCGGTGAAGCAGGCCAGGCACAGCGACGACGGCGCCTGTCCGGTGGCGGCGATCATGCCGTCGAGGGAGATGTAGCCCAGGGTGTCGGCCCCCACGCTCGACGCGACCTCCTGGATGTCGAGGCCGTTGGCGATCAGCTCGGCCCGGGTGGCGAAGTCGATGCCGTAGAAGCAGGGCCACTTCACCGGCGGGCTGCTGATCCGGATGTGGACCTCGGCGGCGCCGGCCTCACGGAGCATCCGGATCTGGGCCCGCTGGGTGTTCCCGCGCACGATCGAGTCGTCGACCACCACGAGACGCTTGCCCCGGACCATGTGCTCGAGCGCGTTGAGCTTGAGGCGGATGCCGAGCTGACGGAGCGTCTGGCTGGGCTGGATGAAGGTGCGGCCGACGTAGGCGTTCTTCACGAAGCCCTGCCCGAACGGGATGCCGCTCTCCTCGGCGTAGCCGGCGGCGGCCGGCGTGCCGGACTCGGGGACCGGCATCACCAGGTCGGCGTCGACCGGGAACTCCCGGGCCAGCTGCCGGCCCATCTCGACGCGGGCCTGGTGGACCGTGCGGCCGGCGATGGTGGCGTCGGGCCGGGCCAGGTAGACGTACTCGAAGACGCAGCCCTTGGGGTCGGGGTCGGCGTACCGGTGGGAGCGGAGGCCGTTCTCGTCGATGACGATGACCTCGCCCGGCTCCACCTCGCGGACCACGCTGGCACCGACCGTGGCCAGGGCGGCGTCCTCACTGGCGACCACCCAGCCGCGCTCGAGCCGGCCGAGGACGAGGGGCCGGATGCCCTGCGGGTCGCGCGCGGCGTACAGCGTGTGCTCGTTCATCCAGACGAACGAGAACGCGCCGCGGAGCTGCGGCAGCACCTCGAGGGCGCGCTGCTCGAGGGTGGTGTCGGGGTGGTGGGCGAGCAGGGCGGTCACCAGGTCGGTGTCGTTCGTCGCCGCCTCGACGCCGCGGCCGTGCAGGTCGAGCTCGTCGCTCGGCCCGGGGAGGTCGGCGACCATCTGGCGGAGCTCGTGGGTGTTGATCAGGTTGCCGTTGTGGCCCAGCGCGATCGAGCCGTCCTCGGTCGGGCGGAAGGTCGGCTGGGCGTTCTGCCAGGTGCTCGCACCGGTCGTCGAGTAACGGGCGTGGCCGATCGCGAGGTGGCCCTTGAGCGACTCGAGGGAGGAGTCGTCGAAGACCTGCGAGACCAGGCCCATGTCCTTGTAGACCAGGATCTGTCGCCCGTTGCTGACCGCGATGCCGGCGGACTCCTGGCCGCGGTGCTGCAGGGCGTACAGGCCGAAGTAGACGAGCTTGGAGACCTCCTCACCCGGCGCCCAGACCCCGAACACACCGCAGGCGTCCTGGGGGCCCTGGTCGTGCGGGTCGAGAGCCGCGGTGAGCCGACCGTCGCCGCCTCGGCGGCTCTGGGGGTGGGTCACGGTCGCGAGTCTAGGTGAGCCAGAGCGCCACCCCGGCATCGACGCGGCGGGCGTGGACGAACGCCGGTCGGAGACCACCGTCGCCCTGTCCGATTCCCGCCAGAAAGTCGTCGCCGGGTCGGTCATCGTGGACGCATGACGCTCACGAACCAGACGACCCAGCCGACGCAGACGACGGGGCCGACCCGGACCCTGACCGTGCACGCGATCGACCCGGCCCGGCTGGACGCCGTACGCGAGGCCCGGGAGGACGGATGGGGCAACGCGTTCACGCCGTTCGCCGCGAGCGGTGACGGCGAGCCGTTGCGCTGCTGCCTGCGGTTCGCCCGGCCGGGAGAGTCGATCGCGCTGATCTCGTTCGCACCGTTCACCACACCGTCGGTGTGGCGTGAGGTGGGGCCGGTGTACGTGCACGCCGAGCACTGCGAGGGGTACGCCGACCGCTGGCTGCCCGAGGAGCTGCGGCGCGGGCCGAGGGTGCTGCGGACCTACCGCGCCGACGGGACGATGAACTACGAGCACAACACGCTGGTCGGCGACGAGGACCTCGAGCCGGTGCTGGACCGGCTGCTGGACGAGCCGGACGTGGCGACCGTGCACGTGCGGACCGTGCTGCCGCAGTGCTTCCTGTACGCCGTGACCCGCTGACCTCTACAGCTCGCCGAGGTGGGCGAGCAGCAGCGCCTCGGCGTGGACGACCCGCTCGAACTCGGCCAGGTGGAGGCCCTCGTTGGCGCCGTGCGCGCGGGTGTCGGGATCCTCGACGCCGGTGACGAGGACGCTCGCCTCCGGGAACGCGTCGAGGAACTCCGCGATGAACGGGATCGAGCCGCCGACGCCCATGTCGATCGGTGAGGTGCCGTCCCAGGCCTCGGTGAACGCCGCGCGTGCCGCGTCGTAAGCCGGGCCGGTGGCGTCGATCTGCGTCGGCTCGCCGGCGTCGACCGGGGTGATCCGGAGCTCGGCTCCCCAGGCGACGTGCTGCTCGAGGTGGCGGATGAGGGCGGCGCGGGCGTTCTCGACGGTGTCGCCGGGTGCGATGCGCAGGCTGAGGCGTGCGGTGGCCGCCGGCACGAGGGTGTTGCTGGAACCCTCCGCCTTGGGAGCGGTGAGTCCGATCACCGACAGCGAGGGCTTGGTCCAGAGCCGCTCGACGGACGAGCCGCTGCCGATCCACTCGACACCGGGGGCGACGCCGGACTCGGCCCGGAGCCGGGCCTCGGGGTAGTCCACGTCGGCCGCCGGACCGGCGTACAGACCCTCGACGGCGACGTTGCCCTCATCGTCGTGGAGCGTGGCGATCAGGCGCGCGAGGGTCATCAAGGAGTCGGGGACGAGGCCGCCCCACATGCCGGAGTGCACGGCGTGCGTGAGCGTGCGCACCTCGACGTCGAGCCGGACCAGTCCGCGCAGGCTGGTGGTCAGTGCGGGGACACCGATGTCCCAGTTGCCGCTGTCGGCGATCACGATCACGTCGGCGCGCAGCTCGTCGAGGTGCTGTTCGAGGAGCGCCGGCAGCGAGTCCGAGCCGACCTCCTCCTCGCCCTCGACGAACATCACGACGTTGACCGGGAGGTCGTCGCCGTGGGCGCGCAGCGCGCCGAGATGGGCGGCGACGCCCGCCTTGTCGTCGGCGGCGCCCCGCCCGAAGAGCCGTCCGTCGCGCTCGGTCGGCTCGAACGGCGGCGAGTCCCAGTCGGCGTGGTCGTTCTCGGGCTGGACGTCGTGGTGGGCGTAGAGCAGCACGGTCTTCGCGTCGGGGCGGCTGCTCCGCTTGTGCGCGATCACGGCCGGGCGACCGCCGTCGGCCGTGGTGATCTGGACCTCGAACCCCTCGGCCGCGAACAGGTCGCGCACCGCCTCGGCACTGCGCTGCACCTCCCCCGCACGCTCCGGGTCGGCGCTCACGGACTCGATCCGGACCAGCGCCTCGAGGTCACGGCGTACGCCGGGAAGGACGTCGCGCACCCGCTCGCGGAGGTCGGTGTCGTCGGTCATGCTCGCGAACCTATCCGGCGGGGTGGTCCTCGATCCGGCCGGGTGGTCCGCGACACGACCAGAATTGTCTGACAATCATTTGGAGAACCGGGGTCCGGTGCGCGACCATGGGGAGGACTTCTCCTCGACCCGTTCTCGGCTCCACGAAGGCAGGCACCGTGACCGACACCGCCCACCACATCGAGCTCACCGAGACGTACGCCGCGCACAACTACCACCCGCTGCCCGTCGTGATCGCCTCGGGCGAGGGCGCGTGGGTGACCGACGTCGACGGGAAGCGCTACCTGGACTGCCTGGCGGGGTACTCCGCGCTGAACTTCGGCCACGCGCACCCGCGCCTGGTCGAGGTCGCCCGCGAGCAGATGGGTCGCCTCACGCTGACGAGCCGCGCGTTCTACAACGACCAGCTCGGGCCGTTCTCGCAGGCGCTGGCCGAGCTCACCGGCAAGGAGATGATCCTGCCGATGAACTCCGGCGCCGAGGCCGTCGAGACCGCGATCAAGATCAGCCGGAAGTGGGGCTACCAGGTCAAGGGGGTCCCCGAGAGTCAGGCCTCGATCGTGGCGATGGAGGGCAACTTCCACGGTCGCACCACCACGATCGTGTCCTTCTCGACCGACCCCGACGCGACGGTCGGCTACGCGCCGTACACCCCCGGCTTCCGGCTGGTGCCGTACGGCGACATCGACGCGATGCGGGCCGCGATCGACGACACCACCGTGGCCGTGCTGCTCGAGCCGGTGCAGGGTGAGGCCGGCGTCGTCATCCCGCGCGAGGGCTTCCTGCAGGACGTGCGGACGCTGTGCCGCGACCAGAACGTGCTGATGGTCGCCGACGAGATCCAGTCGGGTCTCGCGCGCACGGGTCGGACGTTCGCGTGCGACCACGAGGACGTCGTCCCGGACATGTACATCCTGGGCAAGGCGCTCGGTGGCGGCATCTACCCCGTGTCCGCGGTCGCTGCGAACCGCGACGTGCTCGGCGTGATCACGCCCGGCACGCACGGCTCGACGTTCGGCGGCAACCCGCTCGCCGCCGCGATCGGGCGCGAGGTCGTCGCGATGCTGCAGACCGGGGAGTTCCAGGAGCGGGCCGCGAAGCTCGGCGAGCAGCTGTACGACGGCCTCGCCGGCCTGGTGGGCCACGGCATCGACGCCGTTCGCGCGCGCGGGCTGTGGGCCGGCATCGACATCGCGGCCGACAAGATGACCGGCCGCGAGTTCACCGAGGCCCTGCTCACCCAGGGCATCCTGGCCAAGGAGGCCCACGGCCAGACGGTCCGTCTCGCTCCGCCGATCGTCGCCTCCGAGTCCGACATCGACCTGCTCGTCTCGTCCTTCCGCGAGGTCATCACCGCCTGACGCCGACCCGGCGATCGCGTGACGTCGTACGACGCCGACCCGGCGATCGTGGCGCACCACTCGACACCGACCCGGCGATCGCGTCACGTCGTACGACCCGACCCGGCGATCTCGGCGCACCCCTCGCCGGGTCGATGCGTTTTCGCGTCACGCAATCGCCGGGTCGATGCGTTTTCGCGTCACGCAATCGCCAGGTCGAGCCGTTTTCGCGCGACGCAATCGCCGGGTCAGCGGGGGACGACGTTGCGGAGGGGCTCGCCGTCGCGGAGGCGGGCGAGCTGGTCGCGGACCAGGGCGGCCATCCGGGGCAGCATCGCCGTGGTGCCGCCGGCGACGTGGGGCGTGATCAGCACGCCGGGTGCGCTCCAGAGCGGGTGGTCGTCGGGGAGCGGTTCGGGATCGGTGACGTCCAGGGCGAAGCGCAGGCGTCCGGCCTCGGCCAGGACCGCGTCGGTGTCGATCAGGGCGCCGCGGCCGACGTTGACCACCAGCGCCCCGTCGTGCAGCCGGGCGAGGAACGCCGCGTCGACGAGGCCACGGGTCGCCTCCGAGAGCGGCAGCACCACGACCACGACGTCCTGGGCCGGCCAGTCGACGTCGGCCCCGGTCACCACCCGCCCGACCAGGTCGTCGTCGCGCGCCGTGCTGGCCACACCGGTCACCCGCGCCTTGCAGGCCAACATCCGAGCCGCGACCGAGCGGCCGATCGAGCCGTAGCCGAGGATCGCGACGTGGCTGTCGGCCAGGCTGCGGCGCTCGGTGTCCTGCCGCCAGTGGCCGTGCTCGCGGATCGCGACGTCGATGCCACGCAGCGACGCGATCGTGAGCCCGAGGGCGAGCTCGGCGGTCGCGTCGTCGTGCACGCCGCGCGCGCTGAGCAGGTCGGGTCCCGGCGGCATGAAGTCGATGACCGCGTCGTACCCGGCCGTCTGCAGCTGGACGGCGCGCAGGCGCGGGAAGTGCTCGAGCTGCCGCATCGTGGTGCGTGCCCGGATGTAGTCGGGCACCAGGAACTCGATCTCGTCGGCGCGCGCCGGCAGCTGGACGGCGCGCGGCCAGACCAGCATCTCGACGCCGTCGACCGCACCGATCGCATCGGCCAGCTCCGACGACTGGACGGCGGCGACGATCACAGCGGCTCCAGGGGAAGCAGGGACGAGAGGTCGGCGCGCTCACCGCTCGCGCGCACGCGCCCCTCGCGCTCGGCGTCGGGCCAGGCGAGGGCGCCGGTGGCCAGGGAGATCCAGGTGTCCGCGTCCAGCTCGACGACGGCCGGTGGGGTCCCCCGCGTGTGCCGGACGCCGGCGACCGCCTGCACCGCGGCGTACGGCGGGACCCGCACCTCGACCGAGGCCCCGGGAGAGCGCTCGGACAGCACGGCCAGGAAGTGCTTCACCAGCAGCCGGACCTGCTCCGGGCTCCGCGGGTCGGCCGCAAGCGCCTCACGCACGTCGGCGTACGACGCGGGTCGGAGTCGTGCAGGCACGACCCCATCGAATCACTTGTCCTTCCCGTCCTCCGGGTAGGGCTGGACCATCGCGTAGAAGATGTAGGTGCGTCGGTCCTTCGTGCGCCCGCGGGTCTTGTCGGCCCACTTCGCCAGCACGTCGTCGATCTCGCCCATGAACTCCGCGGCCTCGCCCTTGGTCATCTTCATCGGCTGGTCGACGATCGCGCTGAAGGAGTCCTTCTTCTGCTTGAACGAGAACACCTCGTCGACGAGCCGGTGCGCCCACGCCGCCTTGTTGTGCTGGAAGACGGTGACGGCCGCCTTGCCGCCCGGCTGCTTCGAGATGTCCTCGACGTCGAGCCGGAAGCCGCGCTCGTCGCGGAGCTTGTACACCCGGTCGCGCTTGTCGCGGGCGGCCTCGGGGGCCGGGACGATCACGCCGTACTTCGCGAGCTGGCGGAGATGGAAGCTCGCCTGGTTGGCCGGGATGCCGAGCGCCTCCCCTACGTCCGCCGCACGCATCGGCCCCATGGCGCCGAGCTCGTCGAGGATCCGGCCGCGGGTCGGGTGCGCGATCGCGCGCAGCGTCCGCGGGTCGCTCATCGGCCTGGGCTCGTACGCCATGGCGGCATCCTAGCAAATTCCGCAACACACCTTGCGCAACCATTATTGCGCAACATATGGTGCGGAACATGACCGGCTACCGGCAGCTCGCCCGCAACCACGACTTCACGATCCTCTGGGTCGGCGAGACCGTCAGCGAGCTCGGCTCGACGATGTCCCTGTTCGTCTTCCCGCTGCTCGGCTACCACCTGACCGGCTCCACGGCGGTCGCCGCCACGCTCGAGGCCGTGGGCCTGCTGGGCATGGTGGCGACGATGCTGCCGGCCGGCGTCCTGGCGGATCGCTACGACCGCCGCACGCTGATGCTCGCCGCCAGCGGGACCGGGGCCGTGCTGTACGGCAGTCTCGCCGTCGCCGGTCCCCTCGGTGTGCTGACCGTCCCTCACCTGGCGGTGGTCGCGCTCCTGACCGGCGTGGCGCAGGGAGTCTTCCAACCGGCCCAGATGGCCGCCATCCGCGCCGTGGTGCCGACCGCGGACCTGCCGACGGCGTACAGCCAGAACCAGGCGCGGCAGCACATCGCCTCGCTCCTCGGTGGCCCGCTCGCCGGGCTGCTGTACGCCGTCCGCGCGTGGGCGCCGTTCGTCGTCGACGCCTTCTCGTACGGCGTCTCGTGCCTCACGCTCAGCCGGATCCGCACCGACCTGCGGCCGCACCCGCGCGAGGGTGCGCCGACACGGCCCGTGGAGCAGATCAAGGAGGGCTACCGGTTCATCTGGCACCAGCCGTTCATCCGCACGCTGATGGGCTGGTCGATGATGAACAACCTGATCGTCAACGCCTGCTTCTTCGTGGTGAGCATGCGGATGATCCGCAACGGTGTGGCGCCGGCCCAGATCGGTCTGGTCTCCACGTTCGCCGGCATCGGCGGGATCCTCGGCGCCCTCGCCGCGCCGTACGTCATCGACCGCCTCCGCACCGGCACGCTCACCGTCGCCGTCGGCTGGATGTGTGTGCTGCCCCTCCTGCCGCTGATCGTCTGGTCGTCGCCGTGGGCCGCCTGCGCGTCCGTGTTCACCCTGCTGCTGCTCAACCCCGCCGGGAACGCCGGCATCGGCGCCTACCGCGCGGCCATCACCCCGAACGAGCTGCAGGGGCGGGTCGGGTCGGCGCTGAACTTCGTGGGCCTCGGCACCCTGCCGCTGGCTCCGGTCCTCGGCGGCGTGCTGCTCAGCCAGCTGGGCGGCACGGCGGCCATCGGGGGACTCGTCGCCGTCGTCGCGCTGACCGCGTTGATCCCCACCCTCAGCCGCACCATGCGCTCCGTCCCGCGGCCCTCCGAGTGGCCACGGCTGGAGCCGGCCTCCGCGGTGCGCGAGACTGCCGACGTGAACGACTCGGAGCCCTCATGCGTCTGACCAGCACCGTCCCGGGCTACGTCGCGCTGGCCGACCTGCCCGACGACCGGCGCGAGGCAGCGTGGACCGACGTCTACGAGGCGGCGTACCCCGAGGTCTTCGAGACCTACCACTCGGCCTGGGGCCGCCACGAGCGGTGCCTGGCCGCGGCGGCCGACGTACCGTCGCTGGCACCCGCGATCACCGCGGCCGAGGCGCGTGCCCGCGACCTGATCGCCCTCTCCGAGAAGTCCTTCCGCGCCGACGGGCTGCTCACCGACGACCTCGACGTCGTCCTGCTCGTGGGCGGTCACACCTCCAACGGATGGGTCACCGAGCTCGGCGAGACCGTCACGCTGTTCCTGGCGCTGGAGTTCCTGGGCGACCCGCCGTACGACGGGGTCCTGGTGTCGCACGAGGCGTTCCACGTCGCGCACGCGCGGCACGGTGCCGGCGACTGGCCCGAGGACGGGGCGGCGTCGCTGTTCCAGGAAGGCCTCGCGATCGCGATCTCCCGGGAGATCCGTCCGGGGCTCGCGGACAGCGCGTACCTCTGGTTCGACGACGCCCATGCCGACTGGGTGCGCGAGTGCGAGACGGCGGAGACCGCGATCGCGCGGCGGGCGCTCGAGCACCTGGACACGTCGTACGACGAGATGGCCGTGCGCGCGCTCTTCACGACGCAGGAGGACGAGAAGGAGCTCCCGCCGCGGGCGGGCTACTGGCTCGGTGACCGGCTGCTCCGGCGCCTCCTCGCCCGCCACCCCTCGAGCGACCTGCTCGTCTGGGACCACGGACAGGCCCGGGCGGGGCTCGCGGACGAGCTGGAGACCCTGATAACCCGTTGAGGCGACGTCGTACGCCGACCTAGCGTCGTCACCGTGCGCGTCACGTTCCGGAAGACCCATCGCCGGGGGTACGCCGTCGACATCAGCCGCGAGCACGCCGAGGACCTCACGATGAACCCGGCTCCGGGGTACGACGACCTGCTCCCCCACGACCTGATCCACCTGCTGGTGGAGCTGCACTGGGGCCTGCGCGACGGCATCTACGGGGACGTGGCCGCCGGCGGGAACGCCGGGACCTTCCGGTTGTCCGAGGACCGACCGGAGCGCGAGACGGTGCGCGAGTGGTCACGCAAGGCCCGTCGCTCCCGGGTGCGGAAGGGCGGGGCCGACATGAACCGGTCGGAGCACCTGGCCTCGGTCGTGCACTCGCGGTGGAACGCCGCAAGGCACGGGACGCCGCTGCCCGAGTGGTACGACCGGAACGTCGCGGCGTCCGGCGCCACCGAGCCCGAGATCGTGGCGGCGCTGGGCAAGGCCGAGGAGCTCTCGGCGCGATGGCAACGGGTCCAGATCGGTCACGGCATGTCGGTCGACTGGCGCTAGACCCACCGGCGGGACCTAGTCCCAGCGCCCACGTCTCGACTGCTTGGTCCGCGAGCGCCGCTTCTTGGAGTCCAGGCGTCGCTGGTTCGCCGCGCGCGACGGCTTCGTGGGTCGGCGCTTCCGCGGAGGTGGCGCGGCCGCCTCGGTCAGCAGGTCACCGAGCCGCTCGCGGGCGGCTCGGCGGTTGGCGAGCTGGGCGCGGTACTCGGACGCCGCGACGGTCACGACGCCGTCCACGAGCCGGGCCTCCAGCCGGGCCAGCATCCGGGCCCGGGTGGTCTCGGGGAGCGAGGGCGAGCGGGCGACGTCGAAGGAGAGCTCCACGCGCGAGTCGGTGGTGTTGACGCCCTGGCCGCCCGGTCCCGACGACCGTGAGAAGCGCTCGGTCAGCTCGCGGTCGGGGATGACGACGGCACGTCCGATCCGCAGACCCGTCGCCTCCATCACAGGTCCTCGAGGATCTCGAGCGTCCGGCGCCAGACGGCGGAGTCGGCTTCGATCACGACGTAGTGGTCACCGTCGACCTCGGTGAGCTCGGCATGCGCGCCGGCGGCGGTCGCGGCGGCGACGTACGCACGTGACTGCGAGACCGGCACGGTGTCGTCCGCGACGCCGTGCACGCAGTGGACCGGTACGTCGAGCGGGACCTGCCGGATCGGGTCGAGGGCGTCGTCGTCGGGGCCGGGCGGGTGGCCGAGGAACGCCTCGACCGCGCCGTCCCCCAGGTGCTCGTCGTACGCCGACCGCAGGTCGAGGACGCCCGCCTGCGAGACCACACCGGTGACCGCGAGCCGGCTCGGCCACCGCTCGTGCCGCCCGCGGGATGCCGCCCACGTGGCGAGGTGGCCGCCGGCCGAGTGGCCGAGGGTGATCACGCGGCCGGTGGGGACGTCCTGCTCGGCCAACGCGTCGATCGCGGCCGCGACGTCGTCCATCGTCTGGGGGCTGCCCCCGCCGTTGCCGACGCGGCGGTACTCGATCGTCCACGCGGCCCAGCCGTGCGCGGCCAGGCCGGCCGCCAGCGGCCTGCCGAGGGACAGGTCGTAGCGGGCCCGCCAGAAGCCGCCGTGGATGACCACCACGACGCCCTGCGGCGTACCGGAGGGAAGGCTGAGCTCACCGAACTGGCTCGGGTCGTCGCCGTAGCGAATCGTCCGCGGCTGGCTCACGCGCGCATCCTCGCACCGAGCACGGTCCACCGGGCATGGGCGGCAGGGGCGGGTCCTGACTGCGCAATTGCGCGGTTGTCGCAGCGGACTCGGCCTCCTGCACGACACAACTACGCAATTGCGCGGTTGACGGCGGCCCGGGGTCAGCTGCCGAACGCCGCGCGCAGCGTCCCGCGCCAGGCGGCGGAGAGCTCGTCGAGCGGGATCTCGAAGCGGTCGGTGACGACCAGCGACGCGCCACCGGTGCGGCCGATCGGGCCGGCGGGTACGCCGAGGCTCGCGGCCATGGTCAGGAAGGAGTCGACCCGATCCTGGGGGACGGTGACGATCGCGCGGGCGGCGGACTCCGAGAAGAGGCCGACGAAGTGGTCGCCCATCAGGGAGACGGTGACGCCGACGCCGTGACGCAGGCACGACTCGACCAGCGCCTGCGACAGCCCGCCGTCGGACATGTCGTGCGCGCTGGTGAGGTAGCCGCCGCGGGCACCCTCGACGAGCAGCCGCGCGAGGTTGGCCTCGTCGCGGAGGTCGACCGCGGGCGGGCGGCCGCCGAGATGTCCGTGCACGACGTGGGCCCACTCCGAGCCGGACAGCTCCTCGCGGGTCTGACCGAGGTGCACGACCACCTCGCCGGGGGCGACGAAGCCCGACGGCGTGCGACGGCGTACGTCGTCGATCACTCCGAGCACCGCGACCACCGGGGTCGGCAGGATCGCGGTCTCGCCCGTCTGGTTGTAGAGCGAGACGTTGCCGCCGGTGACCGGGATGCCGAGCGCGAGGCAGGCGTCCTTGAGCCCCCGGCAGGTCTCGGCGAACTGCCACATCACGTCGGGGTCCTCGGGCGAGCCGAAGTTCAGGCAGTCGGAGACCGCCAACGGCATCGCACCCCCGCACGCGACGTTGCGGTGGGCCTCGGCGAGGGCGAGCTGCGCGCCGGCGTAGGGATCGAGCTTGCAGAAGCGGCCGTTCCCGTCGGTGGCCACGGCGACGCCGAGGTGGGTCTCCTCGTCGACGCGCACCATCCCGGCGTCCGACGGCTGCGCGAGCACGGTGTTGCCCTGGACGTAGCGGTCGTACTGGTCGGTGATCCACGACTTGTCGCACAGGTCGGGTGACGCCGCGAGACGCAGCACGGTGTCGCGCAGCTCGAGGTCGTCGGCCGGACGGGGCAGCGACTCGGCGGCGTCGGCCTGCAGGCCGTCCTGCCAGTCCGGGCGGGCGAACGGGCGGTCGTACGTCGGGCCGTCGTGCGCCACCGAGCGCGGGAGGTACGTCGACCACGGTCTGGCCGTGCCAGTCGATCACCAGCCGTCCGGTGTCGGTGACCTCGCCGATGACGACGGCCTCGACGTCCCACTTCGCGCAGATGGCCATGAAGCGCTCGACGTCACCGGGCTCGCAGACCGCCATCATGCGTTCCTGCGACTCGCTCATCAGGATCTCCTCGGGCACCAGCGAGGAGTCGCGGAGCGGCACGAGGTCGAGCGCGACGTTCATGCCGCCCTCGCCGGCGCTGGCGAGCTCGGACGTCGCGCACGAGAGGCCGGCGCCACCGAGGTCCTGGATGCCGGTGACGATGCCCGCCGCGAAGAGCTCGAGCGTGCACTCGATCAGCAGCTTCTCCATGAACGGGTCGCCGACCTGGACGCTGGGCCGCTTCGCGGGACCCGTCTCGTCGAACGTCTCCGACGCCAGGACGCTGACGCCGCCGATGCCGTCGCCGCCGGTGCGCGCGCCGTACAGGATCACCTGGTTGCCGACGCCGGAGGCCTTCGCCAGGTGCAGGTCCTCGTGGCGCAGCACCCCGATGCAGAGCGCGTTCACCAGCGGGTTGCCGGCGTACGACGGGTCGAAGACCGCCTCGCCCCCGACGTTCGGCAGTCCGAGGCAGTTCCCGTAGCCGCCGATGCCCGCCACGATCCCGGGCAGCACCCGATGGGTGTCGTCGGCCTCGAGCGGCCCGAAGCGCAGCGGGTCCATCACGGCGACCGGACGCGCGCCCATCGCCAGGATGTCGCGGACGATGCCGCCGACGCCGGTGGCCGCGCCCTGGTAGGGCTCGACGTACGACGGGTGGTTGTGCGACTCGATCTTGAAGGTGACGGCGTACCCCTGGCCGATGTCGAGAACACCGGCGTTCTCCCCGATGCCGGCCAGCATCTTGCCGACGGGGGTCTCCTGGGAGATCTCGCCGAACTGCCGGAGATGCACCTTCGACGACTTGTAGGAGCAGTGCTCGCTCCACATCACCGAGTACATCGCGAGCTCACTGCTGGTCGGGCGCCGACCGAGGATCTCGCGGATCCGTTCGTACTCGTCGGCCTTCAGACCCAGCTCGGCCCAGGGCTGCTCGCGGCGCGGGTCGGACTCGGCGAGCGCCACGGAGTCGAGGGGCTGCGGCACGGGCTCCAACCTATCGTCCGAACGAGGACGTTTCGCCCCGGCGGGCCGGGGCGAAACACCGCAGTGAGCGGCGAGCGGGCTTGCTCGCGAGCCGGCTCGGAGCTAGGCAAGCATGCCGTCGGCGATGACCTCGAGCAGCGGGCGTACGGCGGCCGGGTCGAGGTCGGCGTTGTCGGCCACGGCGGCGACGCCACCGACCAGCCGGCACATCTGGACGGCCTCGATGTGCTCGCGCAGGGCGTCCTGCTCCTCGAGCCGGTCGACCACGCGCTGCGTCGCCGCCTTGAGGACCTGGCACTTGGTGACGATCGGGGACGACTCGTCACCCATCGCGCTGGTGATCTTGGCGGGGCCGCCCTTGTGCATGCTGATCAGCCCGACGTAGATCTCGAACCACGACAGCAGCAGGTCGCGCGGCTCGCCCTCGTGCACCAGGACCTTGTCGACGGCGTCGTTCACCCGGTCGACCCAGCTCTGCATGATCGCGTCCATCAGGACGTCGCGGCTCGGGAAGTGGCGGTAGAGCGTGCCCGCGCCGACACCGGCCCGCTTGGCCACCTCGTCGAGCGAGGCGTCGTACCCCTGCTCGCGGAAGACCTCGCGGGCGGCCTCGATCAGCCGCTCCCGGTTGCGCTGCGCATCGGCGCGCATGCTCCACCTCACTTGCCAAACGGAGAGTGTCTCCGTATAGTCTTCTCCAAGCGGAGAACTTCTCCGTTACAGAGTACATCGGCTCCGCCTCCGGGGCCAGACAAGGACTTCATCCCGTGTCATCTGCACTGTCCACACGAAACTCCCAGGCACCTCGGGACCTCCCGACGCAGCTGCCGGCGAACGCCGGACGCGCGGCGACGGGGATCGCGATCGTGCTCATGGCCCAGCTCATGCTGGTGCTGGACGTCGCCGTGATGAACGTCGCGCTCCCGCGCATCGACACCGACCTCGGCTTCGGCCCGGCGTCGCTGTCGTGGGTGCTCAACGCCTACACGCTCGCCTTCGGCGGGCTCCTCCTGCTCGGCGGTCGTCTCGGCGACGTTCGCGGCCGCCTCCGCATGTTCGAGATCGGGCTGAGCGTCTTCACGCTCTTCTCGCTGCTCGGCGGTCTCGCGCAGACCCCGGGCCAGCTCATCGCGGCGCGCGCCCTCCAGGGCGCCGGCGCGGCCATGGCCGCCCCGAGCGTGCTCGCCCTGCTCACGACCAGTGCGCCCGACGCGGCCGCGCGGAACCGGGCGCTCGCCCTGTTCGGTGCGGTCTCCTCGGCCGGCGCCACCATCGGCCTGCTGGTCGGCGGCGCCGTCACCGACATCGGCTCCTGGCGCTGGACGCTGTTCATCAACGTCCCGATCGGCATCGCGGTGCTCGTCACCGCCCGTCGCTTCGTGACCGAGACGCCGCGGCGTCCCGGACGCTTCGACCTGGTCGGAGCGGTGACCGCCACCCTCGGCGCGGTCGCGATCGTCTGGTCGCTGATCGGCGCGCCCGAGCACGGCTGGCTGTCCGTCCGCACCATCGGCGGCCTCGTCCTGGGCTTCGCCCTGATCGCCGTCCTCGCCCGCACCGAGCTGCGCCACCCGCACCCGCTGATCCAGCCCCACCTCGTGCGCAACCGCGCCCGGGTGGCCGCGCTGGCCACGATGGCGCTCGTCATCGGCGCGAACCTGTCGATGTTCTTCCTGGTCGTCCAGTACGACGAGCGCGTGCTCGCCATGGGTCCGCTCGCGACCGGCGCCGCCTTCCTGCCGTTCAGCCTGGCGGTCTTCGGGATGTCGCGGATCACGCCGCAGCTGATCAGCTGGATGGGCGCGCGGACCATGATCATGGTCGGCTCCGGTGCACTCGTGGTGGCCTACCTCTGGCTGAGCCAGATCAGCGCGACCGACAGCTACTTCGGCGCCGTGTTCGGACCCGTGCTGATCGCGGGCCTGGCGACCGGGTTCATCTTCATGCCGATCACCACGACGGTGCTCGGCGGAGTCGAGCCGGAGCACGCCGGGTCGGCGTCCGGTCTGCTGCAGACCACGCAGCAGCTGGGCAGCGCGATCGGTGTCGCCGTGATCGTGTCGATCTACGCCAGTGGCGCCGAGCCGGGACAGTTCGTCCCCGGCGCCAAGGCGGCGTTCCTCACCTCGGCGGCGTTCTCGCTGGCGGCCTTCGTGGTCGCCGGGGCGGGGCTGCGTTCACCGCGTCCGCCGGAGCCGGTGGTCGAGGGGCTCGAGCCGGAGCTCGCCGAGGCCGCCTGAGCCCGCAGCGTCGCTTCGTCCGCCCGAGCACGGCCGCCGGCCGTGCTCGGGCGGACGCTTGCGTTCTCGGAAACTACAGCGATGTAGTTCCACAGAACTCCTGTGACCGGTGTGACTGCTGTGTTTAAGGTGTGCCGTCCTCGTGGTTCCCGGCCCAACGGCCGGCCCCCCGCCACGAGGACACATGACCACCGACCGGGAGTCTCGTATGTTCCTCCGCCCGCTGCTCGCGGCGGTCGCCCTGACGACCGTGGCGGGCGTGGCGACGGTCGGGCCGGCGGTCCCGGCCGGGTCCGCGGCCACGGCCAACGTCGTGACGCCGGGGAACTTCCGTGGCTACGGCTTCGACCAGTGCTTGGCGCCCACCCAGAGGTCGATGGACAAGTGGCTCCGGCACTCGCCGTTCCTCGCCGTCGGCATCTACATCTCCGGCGCCTCGCGCGCCTGCCGTGACCAGCCGAACCTCACCCCGGCCTGGGTCTCGACCCAGCTCCGCAACGGCTGGCGGCTGCTGCCGATCACGCTCGGTCCGCAGGCGCCGTGCAACACGCGGTTCCCCCGCTACGGCCGCGACCACCGGATCGACAACCATCGCGGATCGGGCGGGAGGTTCGGCAAGGCGCGAGCGCAAGGAGCCACCGAGGCGGGTCGCGCCGTGGCCGCCGCCCAGAAGCTCGGCATCGCGCCGGGCAGCACGCTCTGGTACGACCTCGAGGGCTTCGACCAGACCAACCACCGCTGCACGAACGCCTCGCTGGCCTTCCTCAGCGGCTGGACGAGGGGGATCCACGATCTCCACTACGTCTCGGGCGTCTACTCCAGCGCCGGCTCCGGGATCTGGGCGCTGGACCAGGCCCGGATGAACGAGCCCACGGCGTACCACCTCCCCGACCGGATCTGGATCGCGCGGTGGGACGGCCGCGCCAACACGTCGACGTCGTACATCAGCGGCGACGGCTGGCGACCCGGCAACCGGATGAAGCAGTATCTCGGCGGCCACAACGAGACCTGGGGCGGCGTCACGATCAACATCGACCGCAACTTCCTCAACCTCGGCAAGCCGCACGCCCGAGCCGAGACCCACTGCGGTGGGGTGGACGTCGACCTCGCCGACTACACGCGCGCCGAGGCCGGCTCGGACCCGGCCATGGTCAAGGCGCTGCAGTGCCTGCTCACCGAGCAGAAGGCGTACGCCGGCAAGCTCACCGGCGTCTTCAACGCCAAGACGCTGAAGGCGGTCCAGTCCTGGCAGCAGGCGCACGACCTGGCTGTCCACCGCTACCTGGGCCGGCGCGGCTGGATGTCGCTGCTGAGCGTGGGGCCGCAGCCGGTGCTGAAGTTCGGCTCGACCGGCCCCGCGGTACGCCGCGTCCAGCGGGCGCTGAACGCCGCCACCCATGGCACCGCACTCGACGTCTCCGGCATCTTCGACGCACACACCGACGTCGCGCTGCGCAGCTGGCAGCACGCGACGGGACTGACGGCGTCCGGGGTGGTGAACCCTCAGGTCTGGACCGGTCTGACGACCGGTCTCCGCCCGTGAGCTAGGCCGACGCGCCGAGGGCGGCGAGCCCGGTGAAGAAGCCGAGCCCGTCGGTGCCGGCACCGGTGAGGTCCTCGACCGCGTGCTCGGGATGCGGCATCAGGCCGACGACGTTGCCGCGCTCGTTGGTGATGCCGGCGATGTCGTGGAGCGAGCCGTTCGGGTTCACGTCGAGGTAGCGAGCGACCACGCGGCCTTCCCCCTCGAGGCGCTCGAGCGTCGGCTCGTCGGCGATGAAGCCGCCTTCGCCGTTCTTCAGCACGATCGTGATCTCGGCGTTCTCGGCGTACGACGAGGTCCAGGGCGTCCGCGTGTTCTCGATCCGCAGCCGTTGGTCGCGGCAGACGAAGGTGCGGTGGTCGTTGCGGATCAGCGCCCCGGGCAGCAGGTGGGACTCGCAGAGGATCTGGAAGCCGTTGCAGATGCCGAGCACGGGCATCCCCCGGCCGGCGGCCGCGACCACCTCGGCCATCACCGGCGCGAAGCGCGAGATCGCGCCGCAGCGGAGGTAGTCGCCGTACGAGAACCCGCCCGGCAGGATCACCGCGTCGACGCCACGGAGGTCGGCGTCGCCGTGCCAGAGCCCGACCGCCTCGCCGCCGGCCAGCCGGACGGCGCGCGCCGCGTCGGCGTCGTCGAGCGAGCCGGGGAAGGTGACGACACCGATCCTCATGCGTCGCCCTCCGCCTGGTCGGCGGTCACCGTGAAGTCCTCGATCACCGGGTTGGCGAGCAGGGTCTCGGCCATCCGGCGTACCTCGTCGAGCCGCGCGTCGTCCGCGTCGCCGTCCACCTCGATCTCGAACCGCTTGCCCTGCCGCACGTCCGTCACGCCGTCGAAGCCGAGTCGCGGCAGGGCCCCGAGGACCGCCTTGCCCTGGGGGTCGAGGATCTCGCGCTTGGGCATCACGTCGACGACGTAGCGGGCCACGGCGGTGCCTTTCGGAGGGCGGTGCAGACGCCGCTCAGTCTAGGGAGCCGGGTGGTCCGGTCGGCGTACCGGCACCCGGAGCGGGCAGACTGGTGCCATGGCATCCAACAACCCCCTCGGTCTCGGTGGCGGTCGAGCGAACCCGGGACTGCAGGGCGCGAGCCTGCTGCAGCTGCAGTTCCCCCAGTCCCTGGCGGTGTACGACGAGTACGCCGCCGCGCAGAAGGCCGTCGACTTCCTGTCCGACAAGGAGTTCCCGGTCGAGAACTGCATGATCGTCGGCACCGACCTCAAGCAGGTCGAGCGGATCACCGGCCGCCTCACCACCGGCAAGATCGCCCTCGGCGGCGCGCTCTCCGGCCTGTGGCTGGGCATCTTCATCGGCATCGTCTTCGCGCTCTTCGACGCCGGGAGCGGTGTCGCGACGGTCATCACCACGGCGATCTTCGGCCTGGCCTTCGGGATCATCTGGGCCCTCGTCGGGTACGCCGCCACCCGCGGCCAGCGCGACTTCTCCTCGGTCCGCGTCGTCGTCGCGACGAGGTACGAGGTGCTCGTGGAGCACAAGCTCCTGCAGCGGGCCCAGGAGCTGCTCGCGCAGCTCCCCGGCGCCCGGCCCAACCCCTTCGCGTGACCGCTGTGGAGAGAACGCGTCGTCATCGCGACGCCTTCTCTCCAGCGCGGCCGCCAGCTCGCCTGGGGATGACCGCACCCGCCACCCCTGCCACGGGTAGAGGGTGGGGGTGGAGTGGCGGACAACGGCGCGACGCCAGCACGGCGTCCTCACCAGCCGACAGGCGTACGCCGCCGGCCTGACGCCGGCAGCGGTGCGGTGGCAGGTCACGTCCGGGCGTTGGCAGTCGCTCGGTCGCGGCTTGTTCCTCACCCACTCGGGCGAGCTCGACTGGCACGCGCGGGCATCGGCCGCGGTGCTGAGAGCGGGTGACGGGGCCGTGGTCACGGGGACGAGCGCGGCGTACCTCCGCGGACTGCTCGACCGGACACCGACACGCGTGACGATCGCCATCCCGACCAGGCGCCGGGTCGTCCCGCTGGCGTGGACGGACCTGCAGCGCCGCGACGGCCTGCCCGCGACCACCTGCTTCGGCCTCCCCGTGCTGCCGGCCGCCTGGACCGCTCTTGACCTGGGCCACCGTCGAGGCGCCACCTGGCGCGACGCCGTGGCGGAGTGCGCGCGGGCCGTCCAACGCCGACGGTGCACGGTCCGCCAGCTGCGCGACGCCCTCGCCGAGTGGCCGCGTCATCGGCATCGACGCGCTCTCGAGGTCGCGTTGACGGCCGTCGACCAAGGCGCCGAGAGCGTGCTCGAGGTCTCCTACCTGCAGCGCGTCCAGCAGCGGCACCGGCTTCCCGCCGTGGCGGTGCAGGCTCCGGGCCGGTCGGCGGCGGGTCCGGTGCGTCGTGACTTCCGGTACGAGTCCTACGCGGTCGTCGTCGAGGTCGACGGTCGTCTGGGGCACGAAGGTGCCGGTCTGTGGCGCGACCGCCGGCGTGACCGTGAGGCCGCACGGAGCGGAGTCATCACGGTGCGAGCCGGATGGGCCGACGTCGAGTCCGCACCCTGCGAGCTCGCGGCCGACGTGGTGGGGGTGCTCAGATCTCGCGGGTACGCCGGCCCCGTGCGCGCGTGCGGTCCGTCGTGCGACGTACGCCGGGTCGATGGAGACACGGTGTCGTGATCGCGACGCCTTCTCTCCACTAGCCCGGCTGGCGACGGTCGCTGAGCACCTCGGAGGCGCGGAGGAGGTCCTTGCGGATGGTCTCGGGCGCCCAGCGTCCGCTCGCGGCGGCGGCGAGGGCGAACGGACCGCGGCCGATCAGCCGGCCCTCGGCGGTGACCCGGGTGCCCTGCGTCGTCTTCACGAAGCGGAGGGTGAGCAGCCCGTCCACGCCGCGCCAGGTGCCGGTCTCGCTGAGGACGCGGTACGGCGTGAGCTCGATGATCTGCATCCACGGCTTGATGCCGACCTTGGTGACGTCGCGCCACTGCATGCCGCGTTGCGGGTCGCCGCCGTCGACGTCCGTGACGCCACGCAGGCTGGCCTGCCACAGCGGCCGGTTGTGGGGGTCGGCGAGGAAGCGGAAGAGCGTCGCCGGCGGGTGCGGCAGCTCGAGCGTGACCGAGAAGTCACTCACCAGTGCTGGCCGGTGAGGGTCTCGTACGCCTCGATGTACCGCGCTCGGGTGTGCTCGACGACCGACTCCGGGAGAGCCGGCGGCCGTTCGCCCGACGCGCGGTCCCAGCCGGAGGCGGGCGAGAGGAGCCAGTCGCGGACGATCTGCTTGTCGTACGACGGCTGCGCGTGGCCCGGCTCCCACTCGTCGGCCGGCCAGAAGCGGCTCGAGTCCGGGGTGAGCACCTCGTCGGCCAGGACGAGGGTGCCGTCGGGTCGGCGTCCGAGCTCGAGCTTGGTGTCGGCGAGGATGATGCCGCGGTCACGGGCGATCCTCTCGGCGCGCTGGTAGACCGCCAGGGTCACCTCGCGCAGCGACGCGGCGACGTCGGCACCGACCGTCGCGACGACGGCGTCGTACGAGACGTTCTCGTCGTGGTCGCCGAGCGCCGCCTTCGTGGCGGGCGTGAAGATCGGCGACGGCAGGCGGCTGCCGTCCTCGAGCCCCGGCAGCAGCACGATGCCGCAGACCTCGCCGCTCGCCCGGTAGTCGAGCCACCCCGACCCGGTGAGGTAGCCGCGGGCGACGCACTCGACGGGGTACATGTCGAGCCGTTCGCAGACCACGGCCCGCCCGCGGACCTGCTCGGGGACGTCGGTCGACAGCACGTGGTGCGGGACGAGGTCGGCCAGCTGCTCGAACCACCACAGCGACATCCGGGTCAGGATCTCGCCCTTGTCCGGGATGGTGGTGTCGAGGATGAAGTCGAACGCCGAGATGCGGTCGCTGGCGACCATGAGCAGCCGGCCGTCGGGCAGCTCGTAGAGGTCGCGGACCTTGCCGGAGTGGACGTGGTTCGCACCGTCGAGAGCGGGGGCAGCGGTGGTCGGCATGGACCGAGGCTACCGAGCCGCTCGGTCGCCGCCGCCGAGCCGCGCGGCGTCAGTACCTGATCTCGAAGCCCGACGCTCCGGTCGGCTGCGCATCGGTCACCGCTACGTCACGCACCGAGGCGTACGACGGTCCTGCGTGACACCACTCGACCATCGCGTCGACAGCGGCGTCCTCGCCCTCGACGAACAACGCGACCGACCCGTCGGGCTCGTTGCGGACCCACCCGGTGACGCCGACGCGCTCGGCCTCCTGCGCGGCGTACCACCGGAAGGAGACGCCCTGCACCCGACCGGTCACCTTCACCGTCACGGCCTTCGGCACACGCTCAGCCTACGGAGTCCAGGATGGGCGCATGTGGAACGACCTGACGCACCTCGACATCTCGGTGCTGGACAAGATCATCCGCACGATCGTCGTCTACGGCGCCCTGATCGTGCTGCTGCGGCTGGCCGGGAAGCGCGACCTGGCGCAGCTGAACTCCTTCGACCTGATCGTCATGCTGCTGCTGTCCAACGTCGTGCAGAACGCCGTCATCGGACCGGACGACTCCCTCCTGGGTGGGCTCATCGGGGCCGCCGTCCTGATCGCGGCCAACGCCTTCCTGGTGCGGATCGTGCGACCGAGCAAGCAGGTGACGGCGTACCTGGAGGGCTCGGCGACGGTGCTCGCCCGGGACGGCCGCTGGATCCCGGAGGCACTGCGTCACGTGGGGGTGCGCCAGAACGACATGGAGGGGGCGCTTCGCCGTCAGAACGCCTACAAGATCGAGGACGTCGACGAGGTCAAGCTCGAGCCCGGCGGTGCGATCGTGGTGAACCTCCGGCCGGAGTTCGAGTCGGCGACCAAGGGTGACGTCGACCGGCTCGAGGCGAAGCTCGACCGCCTGCTCGGGACCTAGAGGATCGCGCCCGGGGTGTACGCCGCGGCCTCGGGATGCCGCGCCACCAGCGCCTCGACCCGGCGTACGACGGCCCGCGTCTGCGAGCGCGCGGCGCCGGTGAACTCGATCGGGTCACGCACCAGCGCGGCGATCGTGTCCCGGTCGAGGCCGAGCCGCGGGTCGGCCGCAAGGCGGTCGAAGAGGTCGTTGTCGGCGCGCCCCTGACGCAGCTCGAGCGCCACGGCGACGGCGTGCTCCTTGATCGCCTCGTGGGCGGCCTCGCGACCGACGCCGCCGCGCACCGCGGCCATCAGCACCGTGGTCGTGGTGAGGAACGGCAGGTAGCGGTCGAGCTCGCGCTGGATCACCGCCGGGAACGCGCCGAACTCGTCGAGCACCGTGAGGAAGGTCTGGAACAGCCCGTCGGTGGCGAGGAAGGCGTCGGGCAGCGCGACCCGGCGTACGACGGAGTCGGAGACGTCACCCTCGTTCCACTGGTCGCCGGCCAGCTCGGAGACCATCGACAGCTGGCCGCGGAGCACGACCGCCAGGCCGGTGACCCGCTCGCAGGACCGGGTGTTCATCTTGTGCGGCATCGCGCTGGAGCCGACCTGTCCCTCGGCGAAGCCCTCGGTGACCAGCTCGTGCCCGGCCATCAGCCGGATCGTGGTGGCGAGGTTGGACGGCGCTGCCACCAGCTGGACGAGCGCGGAGACGACGTCCAGGTCGAGCGAGCGCGGGTACACCTGGCCGACGCTGTCGAGGACCCGCTCGAAGCCGAGGTGCGTGGCCACCCGGCGCTCGAGCTCGGCGAGCTTCTCCTCGTCGCCGTCGAGGAGGTCGAGCATGTCCTGGGCGGTGCCCATCGGCCCCTTGACCCCCCGGAGGGGGTAGCGCGCCAGCAGGTCCTCGAGCCGCTCGACCGCGACCAGCAGCTCGTCGGCCGCGGTCGCGAACCGCTTGCCGAGGGTGGTCGCCTGCGCCGCGACGTTGTGCGAGCGGCCGGCCATCACGGTCGTCTCGTGCTCGGTGGCCAGGCGTGCCAGCCGGGCGAGCGTCGCGATCGCCCGGTCGCGCACCAGCGCGAGCGACTGTCGCACCTGGAGCTGCTCGACGTTCTCGGTGAGGTCGCGCGAGGTCATCCCCTTGTGGATGTGCTCGTGGCCGGCGAGGGCGGCGAACTCCTCGATCCGCGCCTTCACGTCGTGCCGCGTCACCCGCTCGCGCGCGGCGATCGACTCGAGGTCCACCTGCTCGGCGACCTTCTCGTAGGCCTCGACGACGCCGTCCGGTACGTCGACCCCGAGGTCGCGCTGGGCGGTGAGGACCGCGATCCACAGCCGGCGCTCGAGCCCGACCTTGTGCTCGGGGGACCAGATCGCGACGAGGTCGGGCGCGGCGTACCGCGTCGCGAGGACGTGGGGGACGGTCACGCGGCAATCGTAGGGAAGGCGGTCATCCGGTGGCTCCCGCAGTGCGGAGGTCCGCGGGCAGGGTGAGGGGCTCGTCCCAGGCGGCGGGCGGTCGCCAGGCCTCCCAGCCCTCGTCGAGCGGCCAGGCACGGCGTACGAGGTCGTCGCGGGCCTGCTCCGCGATCTCGCGGATGACGTCGGCCTGGGACGCCGTGCACCAGCCCGCCGCGACGCCCGCCGCGAGCTCGTCGGCGTCCTTGAGCCACACCTCGCCGGCCTCGAACCACAGGTCGAGGGTGAGGTCGCGCGTGTGCACCCGGGGACTCCCGTCGACGGGCCGCTCGTGCACCAGCTCCAGGTTCACGTAGTGACCCTCGAAGGTCCCGTCGTCGCCGCGGAAGTACCAGATCGACCAGGGGACGGCGGCCGGGGCGATGCGCAGCAGTCCCGGTCCGCGCCACGGGACGACGTGCATCCGGTACTCACGGGCCACGGCCATCCGCGCCCGCTCCTCCAGGGAGCGGTCGCGCAGTCCACGACCGTCCAGCGGGGTGGCGGCCAGCCGCTCCGAGCCCTCCGGCAGCCAGGCCACCAGGCCACGCTCGTCGTCGCGCACGACGCGCAGCAGGTCGACGCTCGCGCCGTAGTGCCAGCGGAGGACGTCGCCGGCCGCGAGGTACGGCGGCGAGCCGGCCGGGCGCAGCGGTCCGGGCACCGTCACCCGGCGCAGGGTCTCGAGGGCGGCCAGGTCGGGCGTGGCGGGACGAGCCTCGCCCGCCATCCGCACCATGGTGCCGCCGCTGTCGGTGACGACGACCTCGTCCCGGGACTGCTCCGTCATCGGCCGGCAGCGATGTCGCGACGCCACTGGGCGCCGGGGAAGGAGATCATCGCGACGCCTTCGTAGGCCTTCGCGCGGGCGTCGGACACGTCGGTCCCGACCGCCGTCACCGCGAGGACGCGCCCGCCGGCGGTGACCAGCTGGCCGTCCGACAGGGCGGTGCCGGCGTGGATGACGTGGACGGCCGGGTCGCGGGCGAGGGTCTCGGTACCCACGATCACGTCGCCCCGCGAGGAGCTCTCGGGGTAGCCCCGGCTCGCCATCACGACGGTCACGGCCCCACCGGGCTTCCAGCGCGGGGGCGGGACGTCGGCCAGGGCTCCGGTGGCCGCACCGAGCAGCAGCGGCGAGAGTGGGGAGTCGAGCAGAGCCAGGAGCGGCTGGGTCTCCGGGTCGCCGAAGCGGGTGTTGAACTCCACGACGCGGACGCCGCGCGACGTCAGCGCCAGCCCGGCGTACAGCAGGCCTGCGAACGGCGTCCCGCGGCGCGCCATCTCGTCGACGGTGGGCTGCAGCACCGTGCGCAGCACCTCGTCGACGAGGTCGTCGGGGGTCCAGCTGAGCGGTGTGTAGGCGCCCATGCCGCCGGTGTTCGGCCCCTGGTCGCCGTCGTGGATGCGCTTGAAGTCCTGGGCGGGTTGGAGGGGGTAGACGGTGGTGCCGCCGGCCTCGTTCCAGCCGCACAGCCCGAAGATGCTGACCTCCGGGCCGTCGAGGTACTCCTCGACGACCACGCGGTCGCACGCGTTCGCGTGGTCGAGGGCGAGCTGCCGGTCGTCGGTGACCACGACGCCCTTGCCGGCCGCGAGCCCGTCGTCCTTCACGACGTAGGGAGGACCGTAGGTGTCCAGCGCCTCCGCGACCTCGGTGGCGGTGGTACAGACCTGCGCACGCGCGGTCGGCACCCCGGCGGCGGTCATCACGTCCTTCGCGAACGCCTTCGAGCCCTCCAGCCGCGCGGCCTCGAGGCTGGGACCGAAGCAGGGGACCCCTTCCCGGCGTACCGCGTCGGCGACCCCGGCGACCAGCGGCGCCTCGGGCCCGATCACGACCAGGCCGACGCCCAACCCGGTCGCGAGCCGGGCCACGGCCGGCCCGTCCATCGGGTCCACCTCGTGCAGCGTCGCCACGGTGGCCATGCCCGGGTTGCCCGGCGCGGCGTGCACGCGCTCCACCCCGGGATCGGCCGCCAGCGCTCGGACCAGGGCGTGCTCCCGGCCGCCGGTCCCGATCACGAGCACGTCCACGCGCGTCACCCTAACCGTCCGTCGAACCGCGGGTTCTGACCGCTCGAGCCGCGGGTTCCGCCCCGATGAGCCGCGGGTTCCGACCGCTCGAGCCGCGGGTTCACCAGGCGTACGCCGGCCGACACCCGCGGCTCAACGGGTCACCGGCGGACCCGCGGCTCAACGGGTCACGACCCGCGGTTCAACCGGTGGGCGGCGGCGCGGGCGGCGATGCCGATGGCGAGCACGACCAGACCGGCGACGACCGACTGCCAGGGCAGGGATGCGACGAGGACGAGGCAGCCCGTGCCACCGAGGAGCTGGAGCCAGCGGGGGAAGCGCCGGGCCGCGTCCGGCTGGCGGTACGCCGCGGCGTTGGCGACGAAGTAGTAGAGCAGCACGCCGAACGACGAGAACCCGATCGCCCCACGCAGGTCGGTCGTCAGCACCAGCACCACGACGACCGCCGCCACGGTCAGCTCCGCGCGGTGCGGGACGCGGAAGCGCGGGTGGACCGCGTCGAGCCAGCGCGGCAGGTCGCGCTCGCGCGCCATCGCCAGCCCGGTCCGGCCCAGCCCGGCCACGAGGGCGAGCAGGGCGCCGGCCGAGGCGAGCGCGGCACCGACGCGCACGACGGCCACCAACCCGGCCGAGGACGAGGCAGCGCGCACGGCGTCCGCCAGGGGGGCGTTCGATGCGGCCGTGCCGTCGCCGCCGAGGACGGACAGCACCGCGACGGCGACGACGGCGTAGACCACGACGGCGCCGGCCAGCGCCAGCACGACCGCGCGCGGGATGACCCGCTCCGGCTCGCGCACCTCCTCCCCCAACGTCGCGATCCGGGCATAGCCGGCGAAGGCGAAGAACAGCAGGCCGGCCGACTGCAGGAGTCCGTGGACACCGTGCTCCGGCGACGCCCAGCCCGAGAGCCGCGACGACGAGCCGTCGTGGAGGCAGGCGACGGCCGCCACCACCAGCGCCACCAGCACGAGCGAGACCAGTACGCGGGTGAGCAGCGCCGTCCGGGTGATCCCCGCGCAGTTGACCAGGGCGAGCACGACGACCACTCCCGCGGCGACCGGGCGCAGCCAGCCGGCCGGCGCGACGTACGCCGCGAACGTCAGCGCCATCGCCGCGCACGACGCGGTCTTGCCGACCATGAACCCCCAGCCGGCGAGGTACCCCCACCACTCGCCGAGCACCTCGCGGCCGTACAGGTAGGTCCCGCCGGCGCGGGGGTACGTCGCCGCCAGCTGCGCCGAGGCGGTCGCGTTGCAGTACGCGACGATGGCCGCCACCGCGAGTCCGGCGAGCAGACCGGTGCCGGCCGCGCGGGCCGCCGGCGCGTACGCCGCGAACACCCCCGCCCCGATCATGGAGCCAAGCCCGATGAAGACCGCGTCCACGAGTCCGAGACGCCGGTCGAGGGACGCGGGTGACCCGGGTGACACGGGTGACGTGGTCACGGCGCTCATCGAACTACATCGCGGCGGCGATGCGGCGACCGGTCTCGACGATCTGGTCCTCGGTCGCCGACGGCATCGCGTCCTCCCACGCCATCAGCTGGTGGCCCATCATGTCGAGCCGGCCGAGCGGCCGCGGCACGAACCAGACGTGGAAGTGCGCGCCGCCGTCACCCCAGCGGTAGAGGTGCACGCGGCCGACGTCACCGAGCGACAGCACGGCTCGCTCCACGCGTCCGCAGACGGAGGCGAAGGTCTCCGCGGCTTCGGCCGGCATGTCGGAGAAGGAGTCGAAGTGCTCGCGCGAGGCCAGCCAGACCGAGCCCAGCAGGCCGGTCTGGCCTGGGTTGTGCAGCGTCCAGTGCTGGTCGGACCAGATCAGGTGGGTGTCGGAGTCGGCGCTGCAGGGGAAGCACGGCTCACCGCCCTCCTCGCCCCGGCGGGGCGGCTCGGGAACGACGAGCGTGGCGGGGTCGACGAGGGTCAGCGGTTCGGCGTACGGAAGGGTCATGCGCCCAGCGTCCGCCGGCCGCGCGGCGCGTGCTTGACCCGGCTTGCCGGCGCGCGATCAAGGAGCCGTACGCCGCCGACCGCTCAGTGCGGGACCGTCAGCGTCTGCTCGCGACCGGGACCCACCCCGACGCCCCAGATCGGCGAGCCGGACATCTCCTCCAGTGCACGCACGTACGCCCGCGCGTTGGCGGGCAGCTCCTCGAACGAGCGGCAGCCCGAGATGTCCTCCCACCAGCCGTCGAGGTACTCGTAGACCGGCCGGGCGTGGTGGAACTCCGTCTGTGTCATCGGCATCTCGTCGTGCCGGACGCCGTCGACCTCGTAGGCCACGCAGACCGGCACCCGCTCCCAGCTCGACAGCACGTCGAGCTTGGTCAGGAACAGGTCGGTGAGCCCGTTCACCCGCGACGCGTAGCGCGCGATCACCGCGTCGTACCAGCCGCACCGCCGGTCGCGGCCGGTCGAGACCCCGACCTCGCCGCCGATCTTCCAGAGCTTCTCGCCGTCCTCGTCGAACAGCTCGGTCGGGAAGGGACCGGAGCCGACCCGGGTCGTGTACGCCTTGATCACGCCGATCACGCGGTCGATGCGGGTCGGGCCGATGCCCGCGCCCGTGCACACCCCGCCCGCGACGGCGCTGGACGAGGTGACGAACGGGTAGGTGCCGTGGTCGACGTCGAGCATCGTGGCCTGGGCACCCTCGAAGAGGACGGTCTCGCCGCGGTCGAGTGCCTGGTTGAGCAGGAGCGACGTGTCGGCGACCAGCGGGCGCAGCCGATCGGCGTACGCGAGCAGCTCGTCCACCACCGCGTCGACGTCGACCGCGCGCCGGTTGTAGACCTTGGCGAGCAGCTGGTTCTTCACCTCGAGGCTGCCCTCGATCTTGTCGTGGAGGATCTTCTCGTCGAAGAGGTCGGCGACGCGGACGCCGACGCGGGCGACCTTGTCGGCGTACGTCGGGCCGATGCCGCGCCCCGTCGTGCCCACCTTGTTGGCGCCGAGGAAGCGCTCGGTGACCTTGTCGATCGTCTGGTGGTACGACGCGATCACGTGCGCGTTGGCGCTGACCACCAGGCGGGACACGTCCACCCCGCGACCGGCCAGCGCGTCCAGCTCGCGGAAGAGCGCCTCGGGCGAGACCACGACACCGTTCCCGATGACGGCGGTGCAGCCGGGCGTCAGGATGCCGCTGGGCAGCAGGTGGGTCGCGAACTTCTCACCGTCGACGACGATCGTGTGCCCGGCGTTGTGCCCGCCGCTCGTGCGGACGACGTAGTCGATCTGCTCGGTGGTGGCGAGGAGGTCGGTGGCCTTGCCCTTCCCCTCGTCCCCCCACTGCGCTCCGAGGACCACGATCGCGGGCATCGGACCTCCAGTCGGGCATGGGCTCGGGGCGGGTCGGACGGCGCTCGGCGCCACCACGGGGCCGCTCGGGCGGTGGCGACCATACCCCACCGGGGGAGCCTCGCCGATCGCGGTCTCGGCTAGGTTCGGGCGGGTGGATCCCCTCCTCGTGATCACCAACGCGGACGCGGGGACGGCATATGAGGACGCTCTCGCCAGCGCACTCGAGATCCTGCGTGAGCGCTGCTCCGTGGAGGTGCAGACGACGTCCCAGCCGGGCGAGCTGGACGGCGTGCTGCAGCGTGCGGGGTCGCGCCGGATCGTGGTCGCCGGCGGAGACGGCAGCCTGCACGCGGTCGTCTCCGCGCTGCACCGGCGGCACGAGATCGAGCACGCTGTCATCGGCCTCCTGCCCATGGGCACCGGCAACGACTTCGCCCGCGCGCTCGGCATCCCGCTCGACCCGGAGGAGGCCGCGATGGTGGTGGCCTCGGGCGACGCGCGGCCGATCGACCTGATCGTCGACGAGCTCGGCGAGATCGTGGTCAACAACGTGCACGTCGGGGCGGGCGCCGCCGCGAGCCGCCGCGGTGCCGGGATCAAGGACCGGCTCGGGGGCATCGGGTTCGGGAAGGTCAACCTCGGCCGGCTCGGGTACCCGATCGGCGCGCTGATGTCGGCGTTCGACGAGCCGAGCGTGCACGTCCACGTCGAGCTCGACGGGAAGGTCGTGACGGACGTCGACCGTCCGGTGCTGATGGTGTCGATCGGCAACGGCGCGAACGTCGGCGGCGGCACCGCGCTCACCCCGGAGGCCGACCCGCAGGACGGGCAGGTCGACGTGATGATCTCCCACGCGGTCGGTCCGGTCGCCAAGCTCGGCTACGCCCTCCACCTCCGCCGCGGCGAGCACCACCGGCGCGACGACGTGCAGTACCTCCGCGGCACCCGGGTCACGATCTCCGGCGAGGCGTTCTGGATCAGCGCCGACGGCGAGATCAGCGGCCCGGAGCGGCAGCGCAGCTGGCACGTCGAGCCCGCGGCGTACTCCTTCATCCTGCCGCGGCCGTCGGTGGGGTAGTCCCTGACGAACGGCCCCCTCGAACGGCGTGTCGGTGGGGTAGTCCCTGACGAACGGCCCCCTCGTACGGCGTGTCGTTGGGGTAGTCCCTGACGAACGGCCCCCTCGTACGGCGTGTCGAGGGTCGTTCCGTCAGGGACTACCCGAGCACCGAGCCGCGTCCGTCCCGGGGCTGGTCGGCCAGCGGTCAGAGCCAGCCGCGGCGAGCGGCCTCCGCGCCGGCCTGGAAGCGGGTGTCGGCGCCGAGCTCGATCATCAGCTCGGAGATCCGTCGGCGGACGGTGCGCAGGCTCAGGCCCATGGTGCGGGCGATCTGCTCGTCCTTGGCGCCCGACTGGAGCTGGCGGAGGATGAACATCCGGGCGTTGCTGCGCGGGCCGGAGAGCTCCGGGACGGGCACGGCCTTCTCCCAGTAGAGCTCGAACAGCAGCGTGAGGGCGTCGACGAGGGCGCCCTGACGGACCAGGAGCCGGGGCTCGTCGGCGAAGCCGAGGGGCTCGGGGAGGATCGCGTGGGTGCCACTGATCACGAACAGCCGGGTCGGGAGCTCGTCGATGAGGCGGACCTCCTCGCCCTCGTCCACCCGCGTGCGCAGGACGTCGCCGGCCTCGTGCAGGGCGCGGAGCGGGTAGACCGCGCGGGAGCGGCGCCCGGACGCCACGGCTCGGCCGACGACGCGCGACATCGCGGACTCGCGCGGCATCTGCCAGGTGTCGGGCCGGAGGAACAGGAGGTCACCGCGACTCTGCTCGATCAGGGCCGTGAGGAGCTGGAGCGGGTTGCCGCCGATGCTCACCTCGCCGTCGAGGGCGCGGACGTCCTGGACCTCACCGGGTCCGGGGCGGGACCCGGCGGCCGCGAGGAAGGGGACGGCGGCGGCGAGGTCGTCCAGGCGGTCGCGCACCTGGACCGCGGCGTCGGACTCGCGGGTGATGGCGGCCGAGAGCACCTGGTCGTGGCGCAGCACGGTGACCCGCTCGCCGTCGATCCGCACGACGTCGAGGGAGATCAGGGACCCCAGCGCGTCGGCCACCGACTCCGGCCCGACCCCCAGCGCGATGGCGACGTCCCGGACGGACGACCCCGAGAACGGCAGCACCTGCTGGTAGCGCCGCTCGTCCTCCGCGCTCACCCCGAGCGCGGAGAGGACCGAGGTGACGCGTCTCCGTGAGGGCACCGGTGGCAGTTTAGTGCCACTGACCGCCGGGCCTCGTGATTGGACCGTTCCAATCGCGATGATGGGGGTCGACGGACAGTCGCAAGGCTGCCGGCCGGCACACATCGGGGGATGCTCCGGCCACTCGTCGTGAGGGCGCCGGCCACGGGGCAGGCGCCCTCCGTCCTTCTCCTCGAGAAACCCGCTCGGGCCAGGCACGAGCCGCGCGATAGCGTGGCCGCCCGTCCGCCGCCGACCCGCACGCGAGCCCGAGCAGGAGACCACCTCGATGCCCCGATCCACGCCGCAGGGCGAGCCCCAGGACTGGGTGACTCGCGCCGCCGACGACGCGATCCGGCACCACGAGAAGACCGGGGCCTCCGGGCCCGTCACCTGCTCCTCGGGCATCTCCCCCTCGGGCCCGATCCACCTCGGCAACCTGCGCGAGTTCCTGATGCCGCACTTCGTCGCCGACGAGCTGCGCCGCCGCGGCGTACCGGTGCGGCACCTGCACGTCTGGGACGACTACGACCGGTTCCGCAAGGTCCCGGCCGGCGTCGACCCGTCGTACGCCGACCACATCGGCCGTCCCTACACCGCCGTGCCCGACCCGTGGCACTGCCATGCCACGTGGTCGGACCACTTCAAGGAGCCGGTCGTGCGGGCGCTGCACGCGCTCGGGGTCGACATGGAGGAGATCTCGCAGACCGAGCGCTACCGGTCGGGGGTCTACCGCGACGAGGTGCTCCGCGCCGTGCGGCACCGCGCCGAGATCGACGCCGTCCTCGCGCGGCACCGGACCCGGAAGGCCGAGCCGGCCGCCGCACCGGACGAGTCCGGCGACCACGCCGCGCAGGAGGCCGAGGCGATGGCCGACTCCGTGGCCAACGACGACGAGGGCGACGCCGGCGCAGGGACAGCGGGCGTGGGCTACTTCCCCTTCAAGCCCTACTGCCGCGACTGCGGCCGCGACACCACCACCGTGACGGCGTACGACGACGACACGACCGAGCTGGCCTACACCTGCACGTACGGCGACTACCACGGCACCACCAACCTGACCACGGAGAACGAGGGCAAGCTGGTCTGGAAGGCCGACTGGCCGATGCGGTGGGCGTTCGAGCACGTCGACTTCGAGCCGGCCGGCATGGACCACGCCACGCCGGGCTCGTCGTTCACGGTCGGGCACGAGCTGGTCGAGTCGGTATGGGACTACCCGCGGCCGGCGTGGTTCGGCTACGGCTTCGTCGGGTTCGCCGGCGTCCAGAAGATGTCGTCGTCCGCCGGTGGGGCGCCGACCGCGGAGGACGCGCTGCGCGTGCTGGAGCCCGGGATCCTGCGCTGGCTCTACGTGCGCCGGCAGCCGAAGCAGACCTTCGACATCGACTTCGGTCCGGAGGTCGTGCGGCTGTACGACGAGTGGGACGCGCTGGCGCGCAAGGCCGACGACCCCGCCAAGCGCGACGTCCAGGTGCTCGCCTACGAACGCGCCTCGAGGACCGAGACCGCGGGGCCGCTCCCGTCGCCGGAGGTCGTCGTCCCGTTCCGGATGCTCTCGTCGGTCGCGGACGTCACCGCCGGGGACGCGGAGCAGATCAGTCGCATCGTCGGGACCATGGGGCATCCGCACGACTCGGTCGACCAGCTCGAGCCACGGCTGTCGCGAGCGGTGTCGTGGACCGAGGAGTTCGTCCCCGCGTCCGACCGGACCACGGTGCGGACCGAGCCCGACCTCGTCGCGATCGAGGCGCTGTCGAGCCAGGAGCGCGAGTGGCTGTCGCTGCTCCTCCAGGGCCTGCAGGGCGAGCTCGGGCTGGAGCGGGTGACCGCGCTGGTGTACGGCGTACCGAAGCTCGCGCGCGGGATGTCGCTGGCCGACGCCCCGACCGACGAGGTGAAGGCCGACCAGAAGGAGTTCTTCCGGTTGCTCTACCACCTGCTCGTCGACGCCGAGCGCGGCCCACGGCTGCCCACGCTGATCGTGGCGCTGGGTGCGGACCGGGTGCGGAGCCTGCTCGGCGCCTAGGTCCTCAGCAGGAAGTGGGCGTAGCCGTCGCCCTCCACCTGCTCGTCGACCTCGAAGCCACCCGACCGCAGCACGGCCAGCGCCCGGTCGACGGTCGGGTAGTAGTGGTAGGCACCGCCACTGAGCACCTCGCCCTCGACCACGGGGGCATCCGCGACGTCGGGCTCGTCGGGGTCGTCCGGGTCGGGCAGCTCGACGGTGAGGTACGCCGTGCCGCCCGGGCTCAGAGCGCCGCGCAGGCCCCGCACGACTCCGGGCCAGTCCTCCGGGCCGACGTTCTCCATCGCGTCGATGCAGAGCACGGCGTCGAAGCCGGTCAGGCCCGCAGCCGTGAGGTCCTGCAGGGCGAGGCATCGGGTCGGGACGTCCGGGTGCTTGCCGGAGGCGACGTCGAGCATCGCCTGTGACTGGTCGGCGCCGACGACCGCGAGCCCGGCCTCGAGCAGCATCGGCCAGTACTTGCCCGTCCCGCAGGCGGCATCGAGCACGCGGGCGCCGGGGAGGAGGCGCGAGACGAGGGCGCCCACGCACCGCTCGTGAGTGGGGTTGAGGTAACCGCCCCAGCGGTCGTCGTACACCGGTGCGTGGATCGTGTCGAAGCGCTGCCGACAGATCTCGCGTCGCTCGTCGAGGAACCGACGGCGGTCGGCGGGACCGGGCATCAGTCCAGGAGGGCGTCCGCCGCGGCCGGGCTGGAGTCGCGGAGGAAGTCCGAGCAACGCTGCCACTCGTCGGTCTCGCCGATGGCCCGGGCGGCGAGGGCGAGGGTGGCCAGGCAGCGCAGGAAGCCGCGGTTGGGCTCGTGCTCCCACGGCACCGGTCCGTGGCCCTTCCAGCCGTTGCGGCGGAGCAGGTCGAGGCTGCGGTGGTAGCCGACGCGGGCGTAGGCATAGACGGTCACGTCGTCGGCGCCCTGCTCGCGGGCCTGGTCGGCAAGGGCGGCCCAGGCGAACGGCGAGGCCGGGTGCCGGCGTACGACGGCGCCGGGGCTGTCACCGGCCGCGAGCTCGGCGTCGGCCGGGTCCTCGGGGAGCTGGGTGGGCGGCGGTCCGGCCATCAGGTCGACGTGGCTCATGCCGCCAGCCTGTCAGACCGGGGCGACGAGATCCGTCAACGCATCACGGCCCCGGAACGAACCGATGGAATCAAGGTCGGTGGAAAGGTGTTCACTTCAGTCATGGCGACGCAGACCCCGACCCGCGACCCGGTCCCCGCGGACGTCCGCCCCTGGCCGGCGCTCTTCGCGCTGTGTCTCGGCTTCTTCATGATCCTGGTCGACACGACGATCGTGACGGTCGCGACGCCGGCGATCATCTCCGACCTCCACACCGACGTGAACAACGTGGTGTGGGTGACCAGCGCCTACCTGCTGGCGTACGCCGTACCCGTGCTGATCACCGGGCGGCTCGGTGACCGCTACGGGCCGAAGAACCTCTACCTCGTCGGGCTCACGGTCTTCACGCTGGCCTCTCTCTGGTGCGGCCTGACGACGTCCATCGGCATGCTGATCGCGGCGCGGGTGGTGCAGGGCCTCGGGGCGTCGATGCTGACGCCGCAGACGATGGCCGTGATCACGCGGATCTTCCCCGCCGACCGGCGCGGCCAGGCGATGGCGCTGTGGGGCGCGACGGCCGGCGTCGCGACGCTGGTCGGCCCGATCCTCGGCGGCATCCTCGTCGACGCGCTGGGCTGGGAGTGGATCTTCTTCATCAACCTGCCGGTCGGCCTGATCGGCTTCGTCCTGGCGGTGCGGCTGGTGCCCACGCTGCCGACGCATACCCACCGCTTCGACTGGCTGGGGGTCGGCCTCAGCGGGCTGGGCATGTTCTTCCTGGTGTTCGGCATCCAGCAGGGCCACAAGTACCACTGGAACGGCTGGGTGATGGGCTCGATCATCGGCGGCGTCGCGCTGTTCGTGGTGTTCGTCGTCTGGCAGGCGCGGAACCGCCTCGAGCCGCTGGTCCCGCTCAGCCTCTTCAGCGACCGCAACTACTCGATCTCGAACTTCGCGATCTCGACGATGTCGTTCACCGCGACGGCCATGGGCTTCCCGACGATGCTCTACGCCCAGCTGGTGCGGGGCTACTCGCCGCTGAACGCGGCGTTGCTGTTCGTGCCGATGGCGCTGATGACGATCATCCTGGCCCCGATCGTCGGCAGGTTCACCGACAAGGTGCACCCGCGCGTCCTGTGCGGGCTGGGCTTCGCGATCACGGCCGTCGCGGTCTACGCGATCTCGTTGACGCTGACGCCCGACGGCGCGGTCTGGCACATCCTCGCGGCCATGGGCCTGCTCGGCATCGGCATGGCGGGCATCTGGGCGCCGCTGGCCGCAACCGCCACGCGCAACCTCCCGATGAACCTCGCCGGCGCCGGCTCCGGGGTCTACAACGCCACCCGCCAGGTCGGCGCGGTCCTCGGGTCGGCGGCCATCGCCGTGCTCATCGACACCCGGATCGCGGCCCACGGGCTCTCCGGTGGCGCCGAGCCGGAGGGTGCCCTCCAGCGCCTGCCGGAGATCGTGCGCGACCCGTTCAGCCAGGCGATGTCCGACGCGATGCTGCTCCCCGCGGCGATCATGGTCCTCGGCCTGGTCTCCGTGCTGTTCTTCGAGCTGCCCCGCCACCTCACCCGCGGACCCGCCCAGCCGGTCAGCACCGAGGCCCAGACTCCCGTCCTCGACTGACCCTCCGCCGGCCGCGACGGGCAACCTGGCCGCCCAGTGGTCGCGGGTCCGCCTGTCTCCCGGGGCCGTCGTCGCTGCGTGTAACCGACCCTTGCGGGGCCGACACGCCGGCCCAGAAGGGGTGACAAGAGCCCAGAGAGGTCGGTTACACGCGGACATCCATCCCGCCGACGATGACACCGCGGGCCTGGTCAGCCGGCGCGCCGCTGGACGATGTACGGCGCCAGGTCGTCGATCGCGGTCCCGTAGCGCGCCGTGGTGGCGTCGTACTCGCGTCGGAGGCGCTGCTTGGTCAGCTCCCGACGTCGACCCCAGAGCTCCGGCCAGGTGATGCGTGACATGCCGAGATGGAAGCCGCAGACCCAGTCCTGGCGGCGCTTCTCCTCGGCCACGACCTCCTCGGGCGGGCGATCGGCAAGACCCCGACGCTCGGGGGGCTGGAGCTTGACCAGACCGTCGAACTCGAACACGTGTCGTCCGACCCTCATGTCACAGCGTGCCCAGCCGGTTGCGTCACGCAGCTCGAACTGGGTCTGGACGGGACCCAGGCCGATCTCGCCCACGAGGACCCTGGACAGGGACTCTCCGATCGACTCCGCGCCCGGGTTAGAGAACTCGATCGCGGCATCCGCGACGGTCACCAGAGGCCAGTGCCACATGGCCTCCCGCTCGTGCCAGAGCTCGGCCAACGTCGCGCCGCGCTGCCGGGCAGCGTCGATGGCACACACGCCCGCCTCGAAGCCGTGCTCGCGCGCGATGTCCAAGGCGGTGCGCGCGAGCCCGAGCACCGGGAGTCCGTCGACCCAGGTCACGGCCTCCCACGCGAAGCGGGACTGGTGGTGCTTGACGCCGTCCCGCACCCGAGCACGCGGCGCACCGTACTTGCTGATGTGGACGAGCCCGTCGCGGGGGTCGAGGAACGGGAGACCGTGGACGAGAGCGCCGGACGTGTGGGAGATGACATGCGGGCGCTGCATCCCTCGATGCACCGCTCGGATCAGCAGCAGGGGCCGGCCCCGTCGCTTGTCGAGCGCCTGCCAGTGCTCCCGATGAACGTAGAGTCCGCGCCGCACCGGGACCCAGATGCCGCGACTCACCAGGTGCTTGACCGTGTCCGGCGGCAGCCCCTGCGCGAGGGCGTCCGACCTGGCGATCAGCCCGTCGGAGGTCAGGGCGAGGCGGCGTACGGCGGGCAGCGACTCGAGAAGGTCCATCCGCTCAGGTTCGGTGCGTCCCGCTTCCCGCGGGCGTCTCGACCGTCTCTCTGTGGATCGTGACGCCTCGGAGTGGCCCTGTGGATGGTGTCCGCCTCGGTCCGGCCGGTATCGCGGCGTGTAACCGACCCTCAAGGGGACGACACGCCGAGCCAGAACGGGTGACAAGAGCCCGTCGGCGTCGGTTACACGCAGACCGACAGCCAGCCGACAGCCAGCCGACAGCCAGACCGACAGCCAGCCGACAGCCAGCCAGCCAGCCGACAGCCAGCCAGCCGACAGCCAGCCAGCCAGCGTCAGCCGAGGGTGTGACCGGTGGAGCTGAGGTTGGAGCACGCCTCGACGACGCGCGCGGCCATGCCGGCCTCGGCGGCCTTGCCCCAGGCGCGGGGGTCGTAGGTCTTCTTGTCGCCGACGTCGCCGTCGACCTTCAGCACGCCGCTGTAGTTGTGGAACATGTGGTCGGCGACGGGGCGGGTGAAGGCGTACTGGGTGTCGGTGTCGACGTTCATCTTGACCACGCCGTAGCTCACGGCGTCGGCGATCTCCTGCTCGGAGGACCCGGAGCCGCCGTGGAACACCAGGTCCAGGGGCAGCGAGCCGGGCCCGAAGCCGGCGTGGGTGCCGTACTTCTCGATGATCGCGTCCTGCGCCTTCTTCAGGATCTCCGGGCGCAGCTTGACGTTGCCCGGCTTGTAGACGCCGTGCACGTTGCCGAAGGTGAGGGCGGTCAGGTAGCGGCCCTTGTCGCCGAGGCCGAGCGCCTCCACCGTCTCGAGCGCGTCCTGCGGCGTCGTGTAGAGCTTCTCGTCGATCGCGCCCTCGACGCCGTCCTCCTCGCCGCCCACGACGCCGATCTCGACCTCGAGGACGATGTGCGCGGCCGCGCACTTGGCGAGCAGCTCCTGCGCGATCTGGAGGTTCTCGTCCAGAGGTACGGCGGACCCGTCCCACATGTGCGACTGGAACAGCGGCGCCTCACCGCGCGAGACCCGCTCGGCACTGATGTCGAGCAGCGGCCGCACGAACCCGTCGAGCTTGTCCTTGGGGCAGTGGTCGGTGTGCAGGGCGACATTGACCGGGTAGCTCTTGGCCACCTCGGCGGCGTACGCCGCGAACGCCACCGAGCCGGTCACCATGTTCTTGATCGCCGGGCCCGAGAGGTACTCCGCACCGCCGGTCGAGATCTGGATGATCCCGTCGGACTCCGCCTCGGCGAACCCCTGCAGCGCGGCGTTCAGGGTCTGCGACGACGACACGTTGATCGCCGGGAACGCGAACGACTTCTCCTTCGCGGTGTCGAGCATCTGGGCGTAGATCTCGGGTGTGGCGACGGGCATGCGATGGCTCCTCGTGACGCGGGCATCCGGCGTTTCCAGCCTAGTGCCCGCACGGGCGGGCTCACCCGGTCGTCCCGCTCCCGGAACCGTGAGACGCTGCGGTCGGGAGGACGCGATGCGGCCTGAGGAGTGGGAGCACACCTACACCGAGTTCGTGATCGCGCGGCAGACCCACCTGCGCCGCCTCGCCTATGCGATCTGCGGCGACTGGTCCACGGCCGACGCGATGCTGCAGGCCGCGCTCGTCAGGCTGTACGTCGTGTGGCCGGCCGCCCGGCGGAACGGCACCGAGGAGGCCGACGCGCGACGGCTCGTGGTCCGCGCGGAGCTCGCCCGGGAAGGGACGGACGAGGTGGCGGGCCGGCCACCCGTCGTCGAGGTGCTGCAGTCCCTCCCGCCGGAGGAGCGCAGGGCGGTCCTGCTCCGGCACTGGCTCGGCCTCTCCGACGAGGAGACGGCCGAGGATCTCGGCGTCTCGGTCACGAGCGCCCGGGTGCTGGCCGGGCGCGGTCAGGCTGCCCTGCAGCGGCTGGTCGTCCAGGAGCAGCCGTGACGACCGACGTGCGCGAGCTGATCGAGACCGGGCTGGAGGACGGGCCGCCGCACGCGCCGATCGAGGAGCGGGTCGCCGCCGGACGTCGGGCCGTGCGCAGGCGTCGTCGCGGCGCGGTCGCCGGCAGTGCCGGGGTGATGCTCGCGGCGGCCGGCCTCTCGCTCGCCCTGGTGGCACCGCACGGCGGTGGCGGGGTCGGCCCGCTGCCTCGACCGCCGAGAGCCACGGCCACGCCGATCCCGGTCGAGCTGATGGTCCCGCCCCCGCGCTTCATCGGCGCGGACACGCCGCCGGTGCTCTACCTGTACGGACGGATGTTCAAGCGTGACCAGGACGTGACGGTGCTGGCGACGTACGGCGAGATCGACCACGCGACCAACCATCCCCAGGGAGCCGCGATCGTGCGCGTGGGTGGCCGGACCGAGTGGGTCGTGGTCGCGGGGAACGAGCCGCAGCGGCTGGTCGTCGAGAGGGACGGCCCCTACGACTTCGGGCGGTTCATGGAGTTCGCGCAGCTCGAGCTCCCGCTGTTGTCGGGACACCTCGCTCTCGCCGCGACGGCACCCGGCCCCTTCGCCCCGCCCGTCGCGGACCAGGACTCACCGGCCGAGTTCCACGGCACCCTGCTGGACGCGAAGCCGGGCGGGACCGTGACCCAGCGGATCCGGCATCCGCTGGTGAACGTACGGTCCGTTGAGCCGTGCCACGCGCAGGCGGTGCGGATCCACCGTCCGGACCAGGACTGGTTCGTGGTCGGCTCCGTCTGCCGGGCCTCGAGCACGCTGTACTCCGAGCCGGTCGGGCTGCGAGCCGACACCCTCTCCACCTGGTTGGTCCAGGTGAAGAGGGTGCAGGACGAGTACGCCGGCTGAACCGCGCTCAGGCCGCGACCGGCAGGTCGTCGTCGGCCGGCGCCTCCTCCACGGTCGCGGTGTGGCGGGCGCCCAGGACCAGCGCGACCGCGCCGACGAGGAGCACGACCGCACCCGCGACCGCGGCGACGTGCAGCCCGTGGACGTACGCCGACCGGGCGACCGCGACCAGGTGGGTGGCCGCGCCTGACGGCAGCGAGGAGGCCTCGGCCCAGGCGCCCGGCAGCGAGTGCCCGGCGGGGCCGGCCGCGACCGACCGCGGCAGGTGACCGGCGGCGTAGGCGTGGTACGCCGCGGCCCCCGCGCTGCCCAGCAGAGCGATGCCCAGGGCGCCTCCGAGCTCGCTCGAGGCCTCGGAGACGGCGGCTCCCGCACCGGCGCGCGACGGGTCGAGCGAGCCCATCACGGCCTCGGACGCGACGGTCATCACCGCCACCAGACCGCAGGCGAGCAGCGAGGCCCCGACCAGGACGAGCGCCAGGGACGAGGTGCCGATGCGGCTCAGCACGACGAAGCCCGAGGCCGCGACCACGAGCGCCGACGCGCAGACGCGGACGGCACCGAACCGGCGCGCCAGCGACGAGGCGGTCGGAGCCGACGCACCCACACCCACGGACGGCACGAGGCTCCACAGCGCCGCGACCAGCGGCTGGTAGCCCAGCACCAGCTGCAGGTAGGCGGTCATGAACACCGCGTTGCCCACCAGGGCGAAGGTGGCCAGGGCGTTGCCCGCGACCGCGGTGCGGTAGCGACGGTTGCGCAGGAGCGCCGGGTCGATCATCGGGTGCGCGTGGCTCAGCTGGCGTCGGACGAACACGATGCCCAGCCCGAACCCGATCGCCACGCACACCGGCCACCGCAGCTCGAACCCGTCCGCGGCCCACTCCTTCACGCCGTACACCGCCGGGAGGACCGCGGCGAGCGAGAGCACCGCGCTGAGGACGTCGAACGGCGCGTCGTGGCGGCGTTCGCCGCGGGGCAGCAGCGCCGGTCCGGCGACGAGCAGGAGGACCATGGCCGGGACGTTCACCAGGAACACCGAACCCCACCAGAAGTGCTGGAGCAGCACCCCGCTGACGACCGGGCCGAGCCCGACGCCGGCGGTCATCACCGCGGTCCAGACGGCGACCGCCTTGCTCCGCTGCCCCTCGTCGTGGAACAGGGTGCGGATCATCGCCAGGGTCGACGGCATCAGGGTCGCGCCGGCGACCCCGAGGATCCCGCGTGCCGCGATCAGCGCCTCCGCGCTCCCGGCGTACGCCGCGCCGAGCGAGGTCAGCGAGAACGCCGCGGCGCCGATCAGCAGCAACCGCCGGGCCCCGATCCGGTCCGCGACCGCTCCCATGGTGATCAGCAGCCCGGCCAGCACGAACCCGTAGACGTCGAAGATCCAGAGCTGCTGGGTCGCCGACGCGTGCAGGTCCCGGCTGATCTCGGGCACCGCGAAGTACAGGATCGAGACGTCCATCGACACCAGCAGCAGAGGCAGCGCCAGCACCGCCAGCGCCACCCACTCCCGGCGTCCCGCCTTCTCCCCGAGCGTCTCTCTCATGTTCGTTCCTTTTCTGTGTAGTGCGCATACTGTTTGTGTTGCACACAGAAGATACGCACAAATTGTGTACGCTGTAAAGAGTTCAGCCACATCGAGGAGGCGACATGACCGACGACGAGGTGCCGCGGGCGGTCCGGGCGCTCTGGGGAGCCGAGTCCGGCGGCCGGCGCGGGCCCAAGCCGGCGATGTCGGTGCGCACCATCGCCGCGGCGGCGGTCGAGATCGCCGACCGCGACGGCCTCGAGGCTGCGTCCATGGCCGTCGTCGCGCAGCACCTCGGCTTCACCACGATGTCCCTCTACCGGTACGTCGACTCCAAGGCCGACCTCCACCTGGCGATGCTCGACGAGGCGTTCGGCGCTCCCCCGGCGATCAGCCGGCGCCTCGGCTGGCGCAACCAGCTGGCCGCGTGGGCCGCGGCCGAGTCCGGGCAGCTCGCCCGTCACCCCTGGGTGCTCGAGGTCCGGCTCGCCTCGCCACCGCTGAGCCCGAACACCCTCGCCTGGATGGACCTCGGCCTGCAGATCCTCGGCCGGGCCGGGCTCACACCGGAGCGCGCGGCGTCCACGCTGCTGTTCGTCGACGGCTACGTGCGCCAGCACGCCTCCCTCGGCCGGCAGTACGCCGACGGAGGAGCCGGCTGGGCCGACCGGCTGCGTCAGGTGATGCCGCCGGACTCCCTGCCGGCTCTCGCGGGTGCCCTCGACGCCGGCGTCTTCGACGACGACCCGTCGGACTTCCCGGAGGACGAGTTCGGCTTCGGGCTCGAGCTGGTCCTCGACGGCGTCGAGAAGATCGCGGCCCGCTGAACACCCCGAGATGACGCCGGAACCGGCCCCCTCCGCCTAGAGTGCCTGCGTCCCAGAGGAGGAACCATGACGCTCTCGGGTCTCACCCGAACGCTGGTCGCCGCCGCGGCCGCCACCACCCTCGCGCTCTCGGCCACACCCGGCCATGCCCTGCAGGCGAACGGTCCCGACTTCGGCGCGCCGACCGTCGGCGCGTGCAGCACGATGACCGCGAAGCAGTCCGACGCGAGCTCGGACAAGTCGACGGTCGTGCCGTGCTCCAAGGCGCACACCGCGAAGGTCGCCGGCGTCCTTCATCTGCCCGCCGACCTCGACTACTCGGCGAACCCCAAGGCGCTGTACAAGGTGGTCGTCCGCCGCTGCCAGCCGGAGTGGGCCGACCTGGTCGGTCGCACCGCCGCGGTGCGCGACTCGTCGGCGTACCAGCTGGTCTGGTTCATCCCGACGAAGCAGCAGCGCAGCCACGGCGCCCGCTGGCTGAGCTGCTCGGTCGTCCTGCGCCAGGGCACCTCGCTGGCGAAGCTGCCGACCAACAAGACCCCCCTCCTCCCGAAGGGCAAGCTCGGCGACCACATCCACCGCTGCCTGCTCGCGACGACGTCGGCGGTGGTCACCACGCGGTGCAGCGCCAAGCACGGGTGGCGCGCCACCGGCTCCTTCGTGATCGCGAAGAACACCTACCCCGGTGCCAAGTCCGTCAACGGGAAGGCGCGCACCAAGTGCGCGAGCCGCACGAACCGCCACAAGTCCTACCGCTGGACCTACTGGACGAGGATCGGCTGGCAGATCGGCGGAGACCATACGGTCGTCTGCTACACGAAGACCACAAGCTGACACCTCACCCGCGCCAGGCCGACTCGTGACCGAGGTCGGCGTGGACGCGGACCCACGTGTGCATCGCGATCGCCGCCGCGGCCGAGGCGTTGATCGACCGGGTCGAGCCGAACTGCGCGATCGAGAACGTCCCGTCGCACGCCTCGCGCGCGGCGTCGGACAGCCCCGGGCCCTCCTGACCGAACAGGAAGCACACGTGGCGCGGCATCTCCATCGTCTCGAGGTGGGCCGACCCCGGGAGGTTGTCGATCCCGAGCAGCGGCACCGCGCCGCTCGGCAGCCCCCGCAGGTACGCCGCGAGATCGGCCGCGGTGGGGTGGTGCCGCACGTGCTGGTAGCGGTCGGTGACCATGGCGCCGCGGCGGTTCCACCGCCGGTTCCCGACGATGTGCACCTCGGCCGCCAGGAAGGCGTTGGCGGTGCGGACGATGGTGCCGATGTTGAAGTCGTGCTGCCAGTTCTCGATGGCCACGTGGAAGTCGTGCCGCCGGGTGTCGAGGTCGGCCACGATCGCCTCGAGCCGCCAGTAGCGGTAGCGGTCGACGACGTTGCGCCGGTCGCCCTCGGCCAGCAGGTGCTCGTCGTACTGCTCACCGACCGGCCACTCCCCCGGCCACGGCCCGACCCCGACCTCCTCCGGCCCGTAGGGCATCGGGTCGTACGGCGCGCGCTCGTCGTCCACCGGACGCCGTCAGAACGCGGAGACCGACGACGCCGCGCGCTGCGGCCGGCTCAGCGCGCGTACGACGGCCGCCTGACCGTGCCGTCGTGTCGAGACCCCGGTCAGCAGGCCGAGCACCCGGGTGATCACACCGTCGGGGAACTCCGGAGTCGGCACGCCGATGCTGGCGGCGAGGTCGTCGGAGTGCACCACGATCTCCATCTCCCGGGTGACCAGCCAGTCGGTCACGGTCAGCGACCACCCCTGCCACGGGATCAGCACCGGGGCGTCGGGATCTGCGGCGGCCAGGACGCCGGGAAGCTGCGTCAGCCCCTCGTCGAGCCGGGCCGCCAGGGCCCCCGGTCCCGCCGCGGCCTCGGCGTCGCTGCCCTCCCGGATGCCGACGTTCACCTCCGCGTCGAGGTCGCTGCCCACCCAGGCCGCACGGACGTAGTGCTCGAGGAGCGGGATCGGCGGGACGTCGGAGGGCGGTGCGCCGACGAGCCGGACCGTGTTGCCGACCTGCGACGCGAGATGGCAGGCCAGGCCGCCGATGGTCATCCCGGCGCACGCGCTCTCGTCGGTCCAGCGCGCGGAGACCTCCGGGCGGCGTACGAGATCGGCGGCGATCCGGGCAGCGGTCACGAACCCTTCACGTCCCGCGTCATCCATGGGTGGAGACGCTAGTGGAGACCACCCCCACGGAGCCGGTCACGGGCTCACCCCCGGGCGTTCAGGAGATGGACAGATGCGCTGTATAGGCTCGAACACGTGACCGGCGTCCTCCAGCCATTGCTGTTCGGCATCCCCTGGATGGACCCCCACTGGTTGCTCCAGCAGTTCCACACCGAGTTCATCTGGATCAGCCTGGTCATCGTCTTCATCGAGTGCGGGCTGTTCTTCCCGTTCCTGCCCGGCGACACCCTGCTGTTCTCCGTCGGCCTGTTCGTCGCGACCGACGAGCTCAACCTGGTCGGCGGCCCGAACCTGCTCGGCCTGTTCGTCGGGTGCCTCGCGTTCCTGGTCGCGGCGTTCCTGGGCAACGTCGCGGGCTACGAGATCGGCCGCGCCATCGGTCCACCGGTACGCCGTCACGACGGGCGGATCATCAAGAAGAAGTACCTCGACCAGACCGTCGACTTCTTCGACCAGCACGGCAGCCAGGCCCTGGTGATCGGTCGCTTCGTGCCGTTCGTGCGCACCTACGTCACGCTGGTGGCCGGGGTCAGCGAGATGAACCGGGTCAAGTTCTGGCTGTGGAGCCTCGTCGGCGCGGTCGCCTGGGTCGTCAGCATCATGTGCCTCGGGTACTTCCTCGGACAGGCCTTCCCGTGGCTGAGCGACAAGATCGACTGGGTGATCCTCGGGCTGCTGCTGGTGACGGTGATCCCGATCGGCTACGAGTGGCTGAAGAACCGGCGCCACGAGGGAGCGACCACCGGCAGCTGACGCCTAGCCGCGGACGGCGTCGAGCTCGGCCTTGGTGAGCACCGACCGGATCTCCAGGCCGACGCCCGCGAGTGGGTTGTCGTCCCCCGGCGACCGGTCGATGGCGCAGACCACCGTCTCGACGGTGGCCCCCGCCTCGCGCAACGCGACCGTGGCGTCCCGCACCGCGCCACCGGTGGTGATCACGTCCTCGATCAGGGTGACCCGGCGGCCGGCCACGTCCGGTCCTTCGGCCAGCTTGCAGGTGCCGTAGGCCTTGGCCTGCTTGCGGACGAACAACGCCGGGAGACCGGTGCGCGCGCTGACCACGGTGACGATCGGGATGCCCCCCATCTCCAGGCCGCCGAGCAGGTCGGTGTCCTGCGGGAGCAGCGGGGCCATCGCAGCGGCGACCCGGGCCAGGAGCGCCGGGTCGGTCTCGAAGAGGTACTTGTCGAAGTACTCGCCCGCCACCTGGCCCGACCTCAGGGTGAACTCCCCGGTCAGCCGGCAGCGCGCGTCGACGTCGCGCGCGAGGTCGGGATCAGCGTCGCCGTGCATGTGGTTACTCTCCCAGCATGCGCATCCTGATCATCGGCGGCACCCGCTTCGTCGGCCACGCCATGGCGGAGGCGGCCCTCGACGCCGGCCACGACGTCACGCTGCTCCACCGCCACGAGACCACCGAGCTGCCCGGCGCGACGCATCTCCTCGCGGACCGCGACGGCGACCTGTCGGGGCTCGACGGCCTGGGCTTCGACGCCACGATCGACGTGTGCGCGTACGTGCCGAGCCAGGTACGCCGGCTCCACGAAGCGCTCGGTGACCGCGGAGGCCACCACCTGTTCGTGTCGACGGTCTCGGTCTACCAGGAGCCCGAGGGCCCGGGCGCCGGCGAGGACTCGGCCCTGTTCCCGGCCGCACCGGAGGACGCCACGGAGGTCACCAACGAGACCTACGGACCCCTGAAGGTCACCTGCGAGAACGTCGCCACCGAGCTCTACGGCGAGAGCGGGCTCGCGATCATCCGGCCCACGTACGTCGTCGGCCCTCGCGACATGACCGCCCGCTACCCCTGGTGGCCGCTGCGGGCTGCCCGCGGCGGGCCGATGATCTCCCCCGGACCCGCGGAGGCACCGATGCAGTGCATCGACGCCCGCGACATGGGGGCCTGGACGGTCCGCCTGGCGGAGGGGCGGGTGACCGGCGCGTTCACCGCGGCCCGGCCGCACACGACGTTCGGCGCGCTGCTCGACGAGACGCTCGCCGCCGTCGAGAGCGACGCCCGGCTGGTGCCGGTCGACGGTGACTGGCTGGTCGAGCAGGGGGTCGACGGCCTCCAGCTGCCGCTGTGGACCGAGGGGAACCCCGAGTGGTCCCTGGCCATGGGGACGGCGCGGGCGGAGGCGGCCGGGCTGACGCACCGGCCGTTCGCCGAGACGGTCCGCGACACCCTCGCCTGGGCGCAGGCCAACCCCGACCAGTCGACGAACGACCAGTGGGGCCTGGCGCCCGAGCGCGAGCAGGAGCTGCTCGACGCCTGGCTGACCACCCAGGCGTAGCGACCGGCATGAGCCCGCTCGCCCACCGGCTCGACGGCATCCCGCCGACGATCTTCACCACGATGTCCGCGCTCGCGATGAGCACGGGCTCGGTCAACCTCGGGCAGGGCTTCCCGGACGCCGACGGCCCGGCCTCGGTACTCGCGGCCGCGGACCGCGCGATGCGTTCCGGCGCGAACCAGTACGCGCCCGGCCCCGGCGTACCCGCGCTCCGGCAGGCGATCGCCCGCCACCAGCAGCGCCACTACGGCGTGGAGCTCGACCCCGAGACCCAGGTCGTGGTCACCACGGGCGCCACCGAGGGCGTCGCCGCCGCCCTCCTCGGCCTGGTGGACCCCGGCGACGAGGTCGTGGTCCTGGAGCCCTACTACGACTCGTACGTCGCGATGATCCAGGTGGCCGGCGCGGTGCGCCGTCCCGTCACCCTGCGCGCACCGGGCTTCCGTCTCGACGCGGACGAGCTCCGGGCGGCGGTCGGCCCGCGCACGCGGTTCGTCCTGCTGAACTCGCCGCACAACCCCACCGGCACCGTGCTGACCCGGGCGGAGCTGCAGGTGGTGGCCGACGTCGCCCTCGAGCACGACCTCATCGTGATCACCGACGAGGTCTACGAGCACCTCACGTTCTCCGAGGACGGCACCGTCCACGAGCACGTCCCGATCGCGACGCTGCCGGGCATGTGGGAGCGGACGCTCAGCCTGTCCAGCGCGGGCAAGTCCTACAGCGTCACCGGTTGGAAGGTCGGTTGGGCCACCGGGCCCGCCGACCTGGTCTCCGCGCTGCTCTCGGCCAAGCAGTGGCTGACGTTCACCTCCGGCGCCCCGCTGCAGCCGGCGATCGCGGTCGCGCTCGACGAGGAGCCGGACTGGCCGCGGGCGCTGGCGCGTGACCTCCAGGCACGCCGCGACCTGCTCTGCGACGGGCTGGCGTCGCTCGGGCTCGACGTACGCCGGCCCGAGGGCACCTACTTCGCGCTCACCGACATCTCGTCGCTGGGGTGGACGGACGGGATGGAGTTCTGCCTGGCCCTCCCGGAGCGGGCCGGGGTGGTGGCGATCCCGACGCAGCCCTTCCACGACTCCGACTCCGGCGACCAGCTGGTGCGGTGGGCCTTCTGCAAGGAGGCCTCGGTGATCGAGGAGGCACTCTCCCGCCTGGCCGGCGCCGACCTCAGCGCCTGACCACCCAGGCCCGCACCTCGGGACGCACCAGGAAGACGATCGTGCCGACGGAGGCCGCCAGGGGCAGCAGGCCGATCAGCGAGCCCAACGCGCTGACCAGGAAGAACAGGGACGAGAGGGAGGCCGCCGCGAGCAGGGCGTAGTAGGCCCAGCGCCGGCCGCGGTACAGCAGCGCCGCGAACGTCGCCGCGGCCGCGGAACCCGCCAGCACGAGCGCGATCACGACGTACAGCATCACCAGCAGGTCGTGCCGGGAGAAGCCCTGCTCCGCGAGCTGGGGGTTCTGCCGGAACGCCTGGTCGAGCACCGGCTGCGAGTCCCCGGCGAGCGTCAGGATCGAGACCACGAGGATCACGGCCGCGAACCCCGTGCAGCACCAGGTCACGATGCACGCCCACAGCAGCGCCGACGGGCGCTGGACCGGCGCCGCGGACCGGCGCGGAGCGTCGTACGCCGAGACCGGGGGTGGCGTCCACGCGGTCGGTGGCCACGCCTGCTGCATCGGCGGGGGCTGCTGGTCGGCCGGTGGTCGCGTGGGCACGTCGTACCGCGGGGGTGGCGGGCCGGGCTGCGAAGAGCCCGGGAGGGGGCGGTGCTCGCGCTTCTCCATCACGGGCATCGGCTCGTCCGAGAACCAGAGGCGCGCCGGCCCGAGCCAGAGCGTCACGACGGCCGCGCCGACACCACAGGCCCAGAACGTGCCGGCGACGGACTCCACGAACCAGTCGCTGACCAGGCCGGCCAGCACGAGCACGCCGGCCAGCAGCGAGAGCGCCAGCCGCGCGCCCTTGCTGCGCCGGGTGACCTGCCAGCCGAGGATCAGCGTGGCGGTCGCACATCCGGCGGCGGCCATCGCGGTGATCCGGACGATCTCGGTCAGCTGCGCGAGGTCGATGCCGGCGTCCGCCAGCCGCGAGCCGGCGAGGTACGACGCGAGCGTGGTGCGGGTGTCGAGCGAGTGGAGGCCGGCGATCCGGTCCCACATCTGGGCCACCACGAACAGCGACCCCACGATCACGATCGCGCTGGCGACCGTCACGTGGGGCGGCCGGACGCGACTGGTCGAGGGCTCGCTCACACGCTCCATTGCACCACGGCAGGATGAGGGCATGAGCTACCAGGCAGCGGACTCACGCTACGACCGCACCGACTACCGCCACACCGGGCGCAGCGGGCTGCAGCTGCCACCGCTCTCGCTCGGACTCTGGCAGAACTTCGGCGACGACCGCCCGGAGGACGTGCAGCGCGCCATCCTCCGACGGGCCTTCGACCGGGGCGTGACCCACATCGACCTGGCCAACAACTACGGCCCGCCGTACGGGCGGGCCGAGGAGAACTTCGGGCGCTGGATGCGCGAGGACCTCGCTCCGTACCGCGACGAGCTGGTCATCTCGACCAAGGCCGGCTACGACATGTGGCCCGGGCCGTACGGCCAGGGCGGCGGCTCGCGGAAGTACCTGCTCGCCTCGCTCGACCAGTCGCTCGAGCGGATGGGGCTGGAGTACGTCGACATCTTCTACAGCCACCGCTTCGACCCGGACACGCCGCTCGAGGAGACCATCGGTGCTCTGGACACGGCGGTGCGGTCGGGACGCGCGCTGTACGCCGGCATCTCGTCGTACTCGCCGGAGTCCACGAAGGAGGCGGCGGTCATCGGGCGCGAGCTGGGCACTCCCCTGCTCATCCACCAGCCGTCGTACAACATGCTCAACCGCTGGATCGAAGGCGGCCTCCTCGACGAGCTGGAGGAGCAGGGCATGGGATGCATCGTGTTCACGGCGCTCGCCCAGGGGCTGCTGACCGACCGGTACCTCGACGGCGTACCGGCCGACTCCCGCGCCGCCCGGAAGGACTCCACCATCGCCGGCCTCGACGACGACGTCCTCGACCGGGTGCGGTCCCTGAACGCGATCGCCGAGCGGCGGGGCCAGAAGCTCGCCCAGCTCGCCCTCCAGTGGGCCCTGCGCGACCCTCGCGTGACGTCGGCGGTGATCGGCGCGTCCAGCGTCGAGCAGCTCGACACCAACCTCGACGCCCTCGACTTCCCACCGCTCACCGACGACGAGCTCGCCGAGATCGACCGGTACGCCGTGGACTCCGGCGTGAACCTCTGGTCCGAGTGAGGTCGTTCCGACCCGGCGGAGCCGGGGCGGAACGAGCGAACGAGCCGCGAGCGAGCTTGCTCGCGAGCGGACACATCAGCCCGGCGGAGCCGGGGCGGAACGAGCGAACGAGCCGCGAGCGAGCTTGCTCGCGAGCGGACACATCAGACTCGGCGGAGCCGGGGCGGAGTGATCAACCCGGCAGCTCGAGGGCCCGACTTGGTGGGGCGTTCCGGCACTTCGTGGGGGTTGCAGACCCCACGAGGAGCAGTTTCCCCCGCCTGAGCGGGGGAAACCCGACGGAGACCCCTATCCCGCCACGAGCGTCAGCTCGCCGCCGGCGACGTCGACGGTGACCTTGCCGCCGTCGGCGACCTCGCCGCTGATCAGCAGCCGGGCGAGCCGGTCGCCGATGGCGGTCTGGATCAGGCGGCGCAGGGGTCGGGCGCCGTAGGCCGGGTCGTAGCCGGTCTCGGCCAGCCAGGCGCGGGCCGCCTCGGTGACGTCGATCGTGATCCGCCGGACCGCGAGCCGCTTCTCGAGCAGCGACAGCTGCAGGTCGACGATGTGCGCGAGCTCGTCCTTGGTCAGGGCCTCGAAGACCACGATCTCGTCGAGCCGGTTCAGGAACTCCGGCTTGAAGCTCGCCCGCACCACCGACAGCACCGAGTCGCGCTTGGCCTGCGGCTCCATCGTCGGGTCGACCAGGAAGTTCGAGCCGAGGTTGGAGGTCAGGATCAGCAGGGTGTTGCGGAAGTCGACCGTCCGGCCCTGGCCGTCGGTGAGCCGGCCGTCGTCGAGCACCTGGAGCAGGATGTCGAACACCTCGGGGTGCGCCTTCTCGACCTCGTCGAGCAGCACGACCGAGTACGGGCGCCGGCGCACGGCCTCGGTGAGCTGGCCGCCCTCGTCGTAGCCGACGTAGCCCGGAGGCGCGCCGACGAGGCGCGCGACGGAGTGCTTCTCGGAGTACTCGCTCATGTCGATCCGGACGATCGCCCGCTCGTCGTCGAAGAGGAACTCCGCCAGCGACTTGGCCAGCTCGGTCTTCCCGGTGCCGGTCGGGCCGAGGAAGAGGAAGGAGCCGGTCGGCCGGTTCGGGTCGGAGATGCCGGCCCGCGACCGGCGTACGGCGTCGCTCACCGCGCGCACGGCCTCGCGCTGCCCGACCAGGCGCCGCCCGATCACGTCCTCCATCTCGAGCAGCTTGGCGGTCTCGCCTTGGAGGAGCTTGCCGGTCGGGATGCCGGTCCAGGCCTCGACGACCTCGGCGATCTGCTCGGCCCCGACCTCCTCGCCGACCAGCGGCTCGACCTCGGACTTCTCCACGGCCTCGACCGCGACGAGCTTCTTCTCCAGCTCGGGGATCGACTCGTAGCGGATCTTCGAGGCGGCTTCGAGGTTCCCCTCGCGCAGCAGCTTGTCGGCCTCGATCCGGAGCTGGTCGAGCGCGCGACGGATCTCGCCCTCGCCCTCCAGCGAGGCCTTCTCCTGCTCCCAGCGCGCCTCGAGGCCGCGCAGCTGCTCCTCGGAGTCGGCCAGGTCGGCCCGGAGCCGTTCCAGCCGCTCCTTCGAGGCGGCGTCGGTCTCCTTCTCGAGGGCGAACTCCTCCATCTTGAGCCGGTCGACGGTACGCCGGAGCTGGTCGATCTCCTCGGGCGAGGACTCGATCTCCATGCGCAGCCGCGACGCCGACTCGTCGATCAGGTCGATCGCCTTGTCCGGGAGCTGCCGGCCGGTGATGTAGCGGTCGCTGAGCGTCGCCGCCGCGACCAGCGCGGCGTCGGTGATGCGCACGCCGTGGTGCGCCTCGTACTTCTCCTGGATGCCGCGCAGGATCTGGATGGTGTCCTCGACCGAGGGCTCGCCGACGAACACCTGCTGGAAGCGGCGTTCCAGCGCGGGGTCCTTCTCGATCCGCTCGCGGTACTCGTCGAGGGTGGTCGCGCCGATCATCCGCAGCTCGCCGCGGGCCAGCATCGGCTTCAGCATGTTGCCGGCGTCCATCGCGGAGTCGCCGCCGGCACCGGCGCCGACGACCGTGTGCAGCTCGTCGATGAAGGTGATCACCTGGCCGCCGGAGTCCTTGATCTCCTCCAGCACGGCCTTCAGCCGCTCCTCGAACTCGCCGCGGTACTTCGCACCCGCCACCATCGCGGCCAGGTCGAGCGACAGCAGCCGCCGGCCCTTGAGGGAGTCCGGCACGTCACCCGCGACGATCCGCTGGGCGAGCCCCTCGACGACGGCGGTCTTGCCGACGCCGGGGTCGCCGATCAGCACCGGGTTGTTCTTGGTACGTCGCGACAGCACCTGGATCACCCGGCGGATCTCGGCGTCGCGGCCGATCACGGGATCGAGCTTGCCGTCCTCGGCGGACTGGGTGAGGTCGACGGAGTACTTCTCCAGGCTCTCGTACGTCGACTCCGCCTCGGGGCTCGTGACCCGGCGGTTGCCGCGGAGAGCGGTGAGTCCCTCACGCAGCCCGTCGGCGGTCAGGCCGGCGTCGGCCAGGAGCGTCTGGGCGCCGGACTCGACGGTGGCCAGGCTGATCAGCAGGTGCTCGGTGGCGACGTAGTCGTCCTTCATCGAGGCGGCCAGGTCGAGCGCCCCCGCGAGCACGCGGGTCAGCGCGGGCGACGCCGCCGGCTGCTGCACCGTGGCGCCCGACGCCTTCGGCAGCGCCTGCACGGCGGCCTCCGACGCGGCGGCGAGCGCAGCCGCGTCCGCACCGGACTTGGCCACGAGCTGCCGCGCCGTCCCGTCGGCCTCGCGCAGCAGGCCGGCCAGCAGGTGCACCGGCTCGGTCTGGGTGTTGCCCGCCGTCGTCGCGGCGAGCTGGGCGGTCTCGATCGCCTCACGACTGCGGGTCGTGAACTTCTCGGCCCCGAACTGGCTCATCTGTCTCTGGGTTCCTTCTTTGTCAGTGCGTCAGGTCCACGAGAGCCACTGTGGCCCTCACCAGACCCAACGAGCGAGAAGTTGAGTCGATTCCCCTCAACTCTGGGAATTTCGGTGCGTGCGGCGATCCCGGGCTCAGTCGCGAGTGCGTCGCCACACGACGACGGCCGAGCCGGGATCGGGGTCGCGGAGGACCGGCAGCTTGTTCGGGTCGGTACGCCGCGTGGTCCCCGACGACATGGCCGCGCGGAGCGCGTCGCGGGTGGCGGCGAGCTCGGCGACGAGCTCCTCGTGGCGACCCTGGAGCGCGGCCACCTGGTTCTCCAGCTCGAGGATGCGGCGTACGCCCTCGATGCCGACACCGCCGGCGGTCAGCGAGGCGATCTCGCGCAGCCGCTCGATGTCGTGGTGGCTGTAGCGGCGCCCTCCGCCGCCGGTGCGTCCCGGCATGATCAGTCCCATCCGCTCGTAGGAGCGCAGGGTCTGCGGGTGCAGCCCGGAGAGCTCGGCGGCCACCGAGATCACGTACACGGCCGCGTCGGGGCCGGGAGCCCGCGGCTCGCGGCGGGTCACGACTCCGCCTTCTCGAACAGGTTGGCCCGGAGCGTGCCGTCGACCCCGGCGCTGCGATAGGCGGCGATCGCGTCGCGGGCCGCGTCGTTCAAGCGGGCGGGCACCTGGATCTGGACGGTCGCGAGCAGGTCGCCCTTGGTGCCGTCCTTCTTGACGGCACCGCGTCCGCGGACGCGGAAGGTGCGACCGTTCGGGGTGCCGGCCGGGACCTTGAGGGTCACCGGGCTGCCGCCGAGGGTCGGGATCTTGATCTCGGCGCCGAGGGCGACCTCGTCGAACGACACCGGGACGTCGAGGGTGAGGTTGTCGCCCTTGCGCCCGAACAGCCGGTGCGGCGTGACCTTGACGGTGACGAACAGGTCGCCGCTGGCGCCGCCGTTGTCGCCCGCTCCGCCCTTGCCGCGCAGCCGGATGCGCTGGCCGTCCTTGACGCCGGCCGGGATGCGCGCCTGGATCGTGCGCGACGACGCGCCCCGTCCGGAGCCGTGGCAGGTCGGGCAGACCTCGTCGTAGATCAGCTGGCGTCCCGCGCAGCGGGGACAGGTCTCGTTGATCGAGAAGCCGCCGCCGGTCGAGTTCACGATGAAACCGGCGCCCTCGCACTCGGGGCAGATCTTGGGCTGGGTGCCCGGCTTGCCGCCGGTGCCGTGACAGTCGGGGCACGCGGAGTCGGACGTCAGCCGGAGGCTGATCGTCACGCCCTCGAGCGCGTCGGTGAAGCCGATGGTGGCGCTGGTCTCGACGTCAGCCCCGCGCACCGGACGGGTGCGGGCGCGCTGTCCGCCGCCGCCGCGGTTGCCGAAGATGTCGCCGAACAGGTCACCGAAGCCGCCGGCCCGGTCGCGCAGGAGGTCGCCGAGGTCGAACCCGGCACCATTGCCCTCACCGGAGGACCCGGGGAAGCCGCGGAAGCTGCCACCGCCGTAGAGGCGACGGAACTCGTCGTACTTCCCCCGCTTCTCCTCGTCGCCGATGACGTCGTAGGCCTCGGCGACGGCCTTGAACTTCTCGTGCTTGGCCGTGTCACCGGGGTTGGAGTCGGGGTGGTTGGCGCGGGCGAGCTTGCGGTAGGCCTTCTTGATCTCGGCCTGGGTGGCCTTCTTGTCCACGCCGAGCTCGGCGTAGTAGTCCTTCGTCGCCCAGTCGGCGCGTGCGCCGGTCTCGCTCACGGTTCCCTCCCCTCATCCTCTCTCGTGGTACGTCGTCGGGATCTCCGGTCAGTCGCTCACGGGGTCGACCACCAGCACCTGGGCGGCGCGGACCACCCGGTCACCGATGCGGTAGCCGGCCTTGGCGATCACCTTGCAGGTCGTGACCTCCACGTCGGGATCCTCCCCGATGTGGCTCAGCGCTTCATGGAAACGCGGGTCGAACGGGTCGCCGGGTTCGCCGTACTTGACCAGCCCGGCCTTGGCGACCACCCGCTCGAGCTGCTCGGCGACCGCCGAGAAGCCCTCGTCGAGGTCGCTTCCCAGGGACTCGGCGGAGTCGCGGGCCCGGTCGATGGTGTCGAGCACCTCGACGATCGGCGCGAGCGCGAAGTACGTCGCGTTCTGGCGGAGCAGCTCGCGGTCGCGGTCGACGCGCCGCTTGTAGTTGAGGTACTCCGCCTGCAGCCGCTGCAGGTCGGACGTCCGCTCGGCCAACGCGAGCTCGAGCTGCGCGGCGTCGAGGTCGGCCGGCTCGGCGGGCTGGTCGGCCGTCAGGTCGTCGGGCTCGACGTCCTGGTCCGGTTCCGCCAGCTGCTCACCCGACACCGGCTCCTCCACGTCGGTCGGCTCCTGCGGAGTACCTTCCGCGCCCGTCTCGAAGGACTCGTCACCCATCTCGCCGGCGGCGTCGCCGAACGAGCCGGTCGGAGGGGGAGCCGCGTCCTGCGGCTCCCCCTGCCGGCGGTCGGTCACCGGGACTCGCCCTCGCCGCCCGAGTCGCCGGCGCTGTCCGAGTCGCCGGGCTCGTCGACGATCTCGGCGTCGACGACGTCGTCGTCGGCGGCGCCGGTCGAGGCGTCGGTCCCGCCGGCAGCGGACTGCTCGGCCTCGGCCGCGGCGTACATGGCCGCGCCCATCTTCTGGCTGGACTCACCGAGCTTGGTCACGCCGGCCTGGATCTCGTCCTTGTTCGCGTCGGCGTTCTCGAGGGTCTTCTTGAGCTCGTCGACGTCGGCCTGGACCTCGGACTTCACGTCGTCCGGGATCTTGTCGGGGTTGTCGGTGAGGAACTTCTCGGTCGAGTAGACCAGCGACTCCGCCTGGTTGCGGACCTCGACGGCCTCGCGGCGCGACGCGTCCTCCGCGGCGTACTGCTCGGCCTCCTTGACCATCCGGTCGATCTCGTCCTTCGACAGCGCGCTGCCGCCGGAGATCGTCATCGACTGCTCGCGTCCGGACGCCTGGTCCTTGGCGGAGACGTGGACGATGCCGTTGGCGTCGATGTCGAAGGTGACCTCGATCTTGGGCACGTTGCGCGGAGCCGGGGGCAGGCCGGTCAGCTCGAAGTTGCCGAGCGGCTGGTTCTGCGCCCACATCTGGCGCTCGCCCTGGGCGACCTTGATCTCCACGCTCGGCTGGTTGTCGTCGGCCGTGGTGAAGATCTCGGACCGCTTCGCCGGGATCGTGGTGTTGCGCTCGATCAGGGTGGTGAAGACACCGCCCTTGGTCTCGATGCCGAGGCTCAGCGGGGTGACGTCGAGGAGCAGGACGTCCTTGACCTCGCCCTTGAGCACGCCGGCCTGGAGCGCGGCGCCGACCGCGACGACCTCGTCGGGGTTCACGCCCTTGTTCGGCTCCTTGCCGCCGAGCAGCTCCTTGACGACCTCGGTGACCGCCGGCATCCGGGTGGAGCCACCGACGAGCACGACGTGGTCGATCTTGTCGACCGCGACGCCGCCGTCCTTGAGCACCGACTGGAACGGCGCCTTGGTGCGGTCGAGCAGGTCGGAGGTCAGCTTCTGGAACTCCGAGCGGGTCAGCTTCTCCTCGAAGTGCAGCGGGCCGGACTCGCCGTGGGTGATGTAGGGCAGGTGGATCGTGGTCTCGCTCGACGAGGAGAGCTCGATCTTCGCCTTCTCCGCGGCCTCCTGGAGGCGCTGCATCGCGATCTTGTCCTGGGACAGGTCGACGCCGTTGCCGTCCTTGAACTTCTTCACCATCCACTCGACGACGCGCGAGTCCCAGTCGTCACCTCCGAGGAGGTTGTCGCCGGACGTCGCCTTCACCTCGATCGTGGCGAAGCCGTCGTCGTCCTTGCCCACCTCGAGCAGCGAGACGTCGAACGTGCCGCCACCGAGGTCGAAGACCAGGATCGTCTGGTCGGCGTCGCCCTTGTCGAGGCCGTAGGCCAGCGCGGCCGCGGTCGGCTCGTTGATGATGCGCTGGACGGTGAGGCCCGCGATCTCGCCGGCCTCCTTGGTCGCCTGACGCTGGGCGTCGGAGAAGTACGCCGGCACGGTGATCACCGCGTCGGTCACGGTCTCGCCGAGGTAGGACTCGGCGTCCCGCTTGAGCTTCTGGAGCACGAACGCGCTGATCTGCTGCGGCGTGAACTCCTTGTCATCGATCTTCTGCTTCCAGTCCGTGCCCATGTGGCGCTTGACGGACCGGATGGTGCGGTCGACGTTGGTCACCGCCTGACGCTTCGCGACCTCGCCGACGAGCACCTCGCCGGACTTCGCGAACGCGACGACCGACGGGGTGGTGCGGGAGCCCTCCGCGTTGGCGATCACGGTGGGTTCGCCACCCTCGAGGACGGCGACGACGCTGTTCGTCGTACCGAGGTCGATACCGACGGCACGAGCCATGTCTGGTTACCTCCAGGTCGTTCGGCCGGTCTCTCCGGCCGATGGTGTCTGTGGGTCTGGGTCCCATCCTCGCGGGCGAGGACCCTTCTCTCAAAATTCTTGAGCCCCTTCGGCTCAAGTTCCTGACAGCCTCAACCAGCGACGTCCGCCGTCTGTTCCGACCGGGCGCACCTTTTTCCGGCGACTTTCCGGCGACCCCCAGGACGGGGCGGGCACCGGGAGCGGCGGGCGCGAGCTCGCTCGCGGACCGTCGGGGTCAGCCGCGGAGGAGCTCGAGCTCGGAGCCCCACTCGTCGACCAGGTCTCCGCAGACCGTGGTGCCGTGGGCGGCGTCCCAGGCGCGGACCTCCCGGTCGACGACGCCGAAGGTACGCCGGAGCGCTGCGGCGTCACCGTCCAGCATCCGCTCGATCTCGGGCAGGAACGCCGCGGCCGACCACTCGGGCACGGCAAGGGGGTGCTCGCGCAGCTCCCACGGCAGGTACTTGTTGTAGGGCCGGAGCCGGCCGGCCAGCGTGAAGACCACGTGGAGCAGCCAGTCGACCGACTCGGCGGCGTCGAGCCGGGTCTCGAGGAGGCGGCCGTCGCGGTGGTTCTTCAGGGCCCGGTAGGCGAAGTTCACGTAACCGTCGAGCCGGTCCTGGTCGACCAGCACCCACCGCTGCTCGGCGTCGTCGACGCCGGCCTGCCGCCGCACCGCCTCGGTCACCCGCCCGCCCGTCTCGTCGCGCAACACCTGGGCGTAGGCGAACGACCAGCGGAAGTACCAGCCACCCGTGCCGTGCCGGTCCACCTGCTCGAGATCCGCGACGGTCCACTGGATCTCGTCGATCCACGGGGTCCGGATCGTCTCGCGCTCCACGTCGTCGTCGCGGACGACGTACACGTCGACGTCCGACCGCTCGGTCGCCATGTCACCGCGAGCCGCCGAGCCGCTCAGGACCAGCCCGACGACCGACGGGTCGTCGCGCCCGAGCAGCTCGTCGAGGGCGGCGCGGGCGTCGTCGCTCAGTCCGGTCGGCACGGAACGAGACCGTACGCAGCGCCGGACGCCGCCGCCACGGGTTTCAGCAGCGGTGGAGCTGTGCCGCGGACCCCAGGGAGCCGCTGCCGGAGGAGTCCGTCTCGAGCTGCCCCTCGAGCTGGTACGCCGACCCCCGCGGCAGCCGGAGCTTGCCGACCTTCGAGACATGCCCGCGGTGGACGTGCCCCGACCGCCATGTGCGGCCGACCTGCTGGCCGTCGTTCTGCACCATCGCCGAGCCACGGACCTGGGCCGTCGCGTTCGTCGCGTCCACCCGCAGCCGGATCCGCCACGGCCCGTCGGGGGTGGTGGCGACCTTGCACGCCTGGAGCTTGGCGTGGGCGACCTTGGTCACGGTCGACCAGTGGTTGCCGCGTGCGTCGGCGGCACCGGCGGGCAGAGCGAGGGCGAGCGCGAGGCCGGCCGCCGCGACGGCCCGAGAGGTGAAGGTCATGTCGCGACCGTAGTGCCCGGACCGGGCCGCGCGGGGCACTTCGCCAGGAGACGCCGGACGACGGGCGTCAGGCGTCGTCGGTCTGGACGACCCGCCCCTGCCCCAGCCGGCTGTGCCGGTAGCCGTACGAGGCGTAGATGACGACGCCGATCACGAACCAGACGACGAACCGGATCCAGGTCGCCTCCTGGAGCTTGGTGATCAGCCAGATGCTGAAGCCGATCCCGACCAGCGGCGTGACCGGCATCAGCGGCGTGCGGAAGGTGCGCGGTAGGTCCGGGGACCGGTAGCGGAGGACGATCACGGCCGCGGAGACGACGATGAAGGCCAGCAGGATCCCGATGTTCGTGAGCTCCGCCGCGTCCCCGATGTCCACGAACCCGGCGATCCCCGCGGACACCAGGCCCACGATCCAGACCGGTCGCGACGGCGAGCGGTGCTCGTTGGTCTTGGCGAACCAGGAGGGGAGCAGGCCGTCGCGACTGATCGCGTACCAGACACGTGACGCGCCGAGCGTGAACGAGAAGAGCACGGTGATGATGCCGACGATCGCCCCCACGGCGACGACCTTCGCGAAGCCGGAGAGCCCTGCGGAGTCGAACGCCGCGGAGAAGGCGGCGGTGTCCGAGAGGTGCCGGTAGTCGACCATGCCCGTGAGCACGGTCGCCGCGAGCAGGTACAGCACCATCGCGATCGCCAACGACAGCACGATCGCCTTGGGCAGGTTGCGCTCGGCGTCCTTGGACTCCTCGGCGGCGGTGCTCATCGCGTCGTACCCGAAGACGGCGAAGAACACGGTCGCGGCGCCGGTGGCGGCTCCGGACAGGCCGTACGGGAAGTACGGCGTGAGGTTGTCCGACTTGACGTAGAACGCACCGACGACCACGACGGCCACCACGATCGCGATCTTGACGAAGACGAGCCAGGTCTCCACCCGGGCACTGGTGCGGATGCCGCGGTTGAGCAGCCACGCGACCAGCAGACACAGCACCACCGCGAACAGGTCGACGTGGTGGCCGCCGCCGGTGCCCGGGGCGCCGAGCATCCAGCTCGGCAGGTGGATGCCGAGGGCGTCGAGGAGGAACGTGAAGTACTGCGACACCCCGATCGCGACCACGGCCACGATCGCGGTGTACTCCAGCAGCAGGTCCCAGCCGATCAGCCAGCCGACGAACTCGCCCAGCACGGCGTAGCCGTAGGTGTACGCCGACCCCGCGCGCGGGATCAGGCCGCCGAACTCGGCGTACGACAGGGCGGCGCAGGCGCTCGCGACGCCCGCGATCAGGAAGGAGACCGAGACCGCGGGCCCGGCATCGGTCTTCGCGACCGGTCCGGCCAGCGCGAAGATGCCCGCGCCGATGATGGCGCCCAGCCCGATCGCGGTCAGCTGCCAGAGGCCGATGCTGCGTTCCAGCCCGTCGTCCTCGTCGGAGTCGATCGGCTTGCGCCGGAAGATCCCTGTCGTCTGCAGTCCCGATGTCTGCTGCGTGTGGTCGGCCATGCTCACGGTCGTACCCCGCTCCGTTCACCGCTAGCGTCGGCCTGTGCAGCGACACCGCGTCCTGGTCTCCGCCCACCGCTGCGGGTACGCCGAGCTCGGCGAGGTCGGCGGCCACGAGGACCCGATCGCCGGGATCGAGCACTCCGCCCGGGTCGGGGCCGACTACTGCGAGTTCGACGTACGCCGGTGCTCCGACGGGACGTTCGTCATCTCGCACGATCCCGACGGCGGCACCGGCGACGACTCCTGCGTGATCGCCGACCTGTCCTGGGCGGACCTGCGCGGCCGGGCGCCGGCCGTCTGCACGCTCGACGACCTGCTCGCCGCGCTGGAGGCCCACGGGATGGGAGCCCACGTCGACATCAAGTTCCGCACCCCGCCGGAGGAGTGGAAGGCAGGCGCCCGCTGGGAGACCGACGCGATCACGGCCGTGGCGGCCCGGATCGACCCGTCGCGGATCGTCGTCACCACGGGCGTCCGGCGTACCACCACCACGATCCGCGCCTGGGCCCAGGCGCACGGCTCGCCGGTCGTGGTCGCCCTGAGCATCGGCGGCAGCGTGCGCGGCATGACCTGGCGCAACGCCGTCCGCCGGCGCTGGGGCGAGCTGTTCCCGCAGCTCCGCTTCAAGCGGTCGAACGCCGACGCGGTCGCCGCGCACTTCGCGCTGGCGATGATCCGGCTCGCCCGCTGGACGACCCGGGTCGGCGTCCCGCTCCTGGTCTGGACCGTGGACTCGGCGTGGCTCCAGCGCAGGTTCATGCACGACAAGCGCATCTGGATGGTCACGACCAACCATCCGGCCCGGGCCGTCGCGATCCGCGACCGGTAGCGTCGCTGCGGTGCCGACGCCCGAGGAGATCACCCGCCACCACGACGACGACCCGCCCCCCGGGGCCGACCCGTGGGTGCGCGGCCCGGCCCAGCCCTACGAGATCCAGGTGGTCGAGTACGACGACCGGTGGCCGGCCGACTTCGAGCGTGTGGCGGGCCGCATCCGCGACGCCCTCGGCGACCGCGTGCTCGAGGTCCACCACGTCGGGTCGACCTCCGTGCCGGGCCTGCCGGCCAAGCCGGTGATCGACGTCGACCTGGTGGTCGCGGACTCCGCCGACGAGCCGGCGTACATCCCCGACCTGGAGGCGGCCGGCTTCGTGCACACCATCCGCGAGCCGTGGTGGCACGAGCACCGCCTGGTCAAGTACGCCGACCCGGTGGCGTACGTGCACATCTTCGGACCGGACTGCCCGGAGGTCGTCCGGCACCGGATGTTCCACGACTGGCTGGTCGAGCACGAGGACGACCGGCAGCGGTACGCCGACGCCAAGCGCACCGCCGCGTCCGAGATGAACGCCCGCCCCGGCGGCGGCACCGGCATGGACTACAACCGCCACAAGGAGCCGGTGGTCCGCGACATCTACGAGCGGATGTTCCGAGCCCACGGCCTGGTCCCGTGACGTCGACCGCGGTCCGGCCGGCCACTGCGGCGGACCTGCCAGGCGCCGCGGCCGTCTACGACGAGCAGGTGCGCACCGGCATCTCGACGTTCGACCTCGAGCCGCCGCCGGTCTCCTACTGGGAGCACCACCTCACCAGCACCGAGGCCGGTGACCACTTCCTGGTCGCCGACGACGGCGGTGACGTCGTCGGCTTCGCCTACTCCTCGGCGTACCGTCCCCGGCCCGGCTACCGGCTGACCCGCGAGACGTCCGTCTACCTCTCCGAGCGGGCGCGCGGCCAGGGCCTCGGGCGGCGGATGTACGACGACCTGCTCGACCGCGTGCGCGCGGACGGCATCCACGTGGTGCTCGCGCTGGTCGCCCTCCCCAACCCGGCCAGCATCGCCCTGCACGAGGCCTGCGGGTTCGAGCACCTCGGCACCATGCGCGAGGTCGGCCGGAAGTTCGACCGCTGGCTCGACACCGCCTGGTACCAGCTCACGCTGGGGTAGTCCGCGACGAAAATCAGGTGATCGGGCCGGTTTCGCCCGCGTTTCGTCGCGGAGTACCCCGCCGCACCCGTCGCCCCCTCGCTAGCGTCGGAGGATGCACGACCGCCGGCGCGAGATCGAGGCGCGGCTGAGGCGAGCCCTGGACGAGCGGCTGCGGCCGGCGATCCACACGACGGTCGCGGCCCTCGCGGTGGAGGTCTGGCACGTGCCGCCCGCGGACGACGGTCACGTCGGCGAGCCGGTGCCGTTCGACGTCGCCCGGGCGGCGGCGTACCAGCCGTGCCGGGTCGGCGAGCGGTGGGGACCGGCCTGGGGGACCGCGTGGTTCCGGCTGACGGGGACGGCGCCGGACGACGTCGCCGAGGCGGAGGCCGTCGTCGACCTCGGGTTCACCGCGGCGCAACCCGGGTTTCAGGCCGAGGGCCTGGTGCACGACCCGACGGGTCGCATCGTCAAGGCGCTGAACCCGCGCAACGACTGGCTCCCGCTGTCCACGGAGTCGGGGGACGACCGCCGCGTCGAGTGGTACGTCGAGGCCGCGGCCAACCCGACCGTGCTGACCGGCTTCCGGCCGACCGAGCTCGGCGACCGGCTCAGCACCGGCGACGAGCCGCTGTACACGCTCGCCCGGGCCGACGTCTGCCGCCGCGACCCGGAGGTGGCGGGCCTGGTGGCGGACCTCGAGGTGCTGGACGATCTCCAGCGGTCGCTCCCGGACGACCAGCGCTCCCGCGAGATCCTCTACGCCCTCGAGTCCGCGCTGGACGCGCTCGACCTCGCCGACGTCGTCGGCACGGCGGCCGCGAGCCCGGGCCGCGCTGGCCGGCGTCCTGTCGACACCCGCGTCGCCGGGAGGACATGTCATCTCGGCCGTCGGCCACGCGCACATCGACTCGGCCTGGCTGTGGCCCGTGCGCGAGACGGTGCGCAAGGTCGCCCGGACCGTGGCCAACGTCGTGCAGCTCATGGACACCGACGAGTCCCTGGTCTACGCGATGTCCAGCGCCCAGCAGTGGGCGTGGCTGGAGGCGGCGTACCCCGACCTCTTCGCCCGCGTCCGGGAGTACGTCGAGCAGGGGCGGTTCGTGCCGACCGGCGGGATGTGGGTCGAGTCGGACACCAACCTGGTGGGCGGCGAGGCGATGGCGCGCCAGTTCGTCGTCGGCAAGAGGTGGTTCGCCGAGCACCTCGGCGTCGAGCCGCGGGAGGTGTGGCTGCCCGACTCGTTCGGCTACACCGCCGCGCTGCCGCAGATCGTGACCCTGGCCGGGATGCGGTGGTTCCTGACGCAGAAGATCTCCTGGAACACCACCAACCGCTTCCCGCACCACACCTTCTGGTGGGAGGGCATCGACGGCACCCGCGTGTTCACCCACTTCCCCCCGGTCGACACCTACAACGCCGAGCTCACCGGCGACGAGCTCGCGCACTCCGCCGCGAACTTCCGCGACAAGGGCGCCGCGACCCGGGCGCTGGCGCCGTTCGGGTACGGCGACGGTGGGGGCGGGCCGACCCGCGAGATGCTCGGCCGGGCCCGGCGCACCGCCGACCTGGCCGGGTCACCGCGGGTCCGGGTCGAGACGCCGGAGGCCTTCTTCACGGCCGCCGAGGAGGAGTACGCCGACCGGGCGCCGGTGTGGGCCGGCGAGCTCTACCTGGAGTTCCACCGCGGCACCTACACCTCCCAGGCCGCCATGAAGGACGGCAACCGCCGCTGCGAGCACCTGCTGCGCGAGGCCGAGCTGTGGTCGGCCACGGCGGCGGTCCGGGGGCTGCTCGACTACCCGTACGACGAGCTCCGGTCGGCCTGGGAGACCGTGCTCCTGCACCAGTTCCACGACATCCTCCCGGGCTCCTCGATCGCCTGGGTGCACCGCGAGGCGCGGGCGACGTACGCACGGGTGATGGCCGACCTCGAGCGGATCATCGGGCACGCCCTCGACGCCCTGGCGGGTGACGGTGACGAGCCGGTCGCGTTCAACGCGGCACCGATCGCGCGGCTCGGCGTCCCGGCGCTCGGAGCCGGCGCTTCCGCCGACGACCGCGTGGCGTCCACGGCGCGGCTGTCGGGCGACGGCGGGGCGGTGCTCGAGAGCGAGCTGTTCCGGGTGGCGGTCGACGGGGACGGCGTGATCCGGTCGATCCGCGACCTGCGGCACGACCGGGAGGTGCTGCCGCCCGGTGGTGCGGCCAACCTGCTCGAGCTCCACCCGGACCACCCCAACCGCTGGGACGCGTGGGACCTCGACGAGCACTACCGCCACACGGTCACCGGACCGACCGACGTCGGCGAGCTCCGGGTCGAGGACGACGCGGTCCTGGTGCGGCGGCGGTTCGGGGCGTCCACCGTCGAGCAGCGGATCTCGCTGCACGTCGCCCGGATCGAGATCGACACCGAGGTCGACTGGCACGAGCGCGAGAAGGTGCTGAAGCTCGCCGTCGACTGCGACGTCCACGCCGACGAGGCACGCTACGAGACGCAGTTCGGGCACGTGGTCCGGCCGACCCACGTCAACACCAGCTGGGACGCCGCCCGCTTCGAGGTCTGCGCCCACCGGTGGGCCCTGGTCTCCGAGCCCGGGTACGGCGTGGCGCTGGCCAACCGCACGACGTACGGCCACGACGTGACGCGGCACCCGCGGCCGGGCGGTGGCAGCTTCTCCCGGATCCGGGCCAGCCTGCTGCGCGCGCCGCGCTTCCCCGACCCCGACACCGACCAGGGCCGGCACTCCTTCCGGCACGCGATCGTCCCGGGTGCCGACGTCGCCGGCGCGGCGCGGGCCGGCTACGGACTGAACCTGCCGCTGCGGCGTCGCACCGGGCAACCGGTCGAGCCGCTGGTGCGGGTCGAGGGCGACCCGGCGTACGTCGAGGCCGTCAAGCTCGCCGAGGACGGTTCCGGCGACGTGGTGGTCCGGCTCTACGAGCCGCTCGGGGCTCGGGCCCGGGTGCGGGTCTCGCCGGCGTTCGAGACCTCGGGCGCCGAGGTGGTCGACCTCCTGGAGCGGCCGCTGCGGAGCGACGACTGGAACGGCACGGAGCTCACGCTCCGGCCGTTCCAGATCATCACCCTCCGCTGGCGGAGCTGACCGACCCGCCGGGTCAGGGCAGTCCCCCCACGGTGCGCCCGCCGAACGGCGACGGGAACGACCCGTGGTCGCTGCGCGAGAGGCCGGGCTCGACGGACCGGCTGTTGTGGAGACCGCCCCGGGCCTGGTGCGGCAGGCAGCGCGGGTCGGGGCACTGCTGGTGCTGCGGGTAGGTCTGGGCGTGGGACTGGCTCGGGGCCGTCGTGGCGTCGTCCTGTGACGCGGCGATGCCGATGGCCCCGACACCGCCCACGACGACGGCCGTGGCGGCCGCCGCGAGGGCGATCGGGTGCGGGAATCGGTGGTGACTGGCGGTGGCGGTACTCATGACGAGTCCTCTCTCATGGTGGGTGTCGCGTGGACCTTGGAGAGGGACTCTCGGCGTAAGACACCGACCGCGACATCAGGCGATCTCCCCATCCTTCGGCGTGCCTTCGGCGTGCCTCAGGAGTGCCGGTGGACGGTGGGCGGCGTCGCGATCTCGGTGGTGGGCACCCCGGTCGGCGGCGCGACCGGGATCGGGATGATGACGGCCGTCCTCGGGGGCGCGGGCGGAACGCCGGGTGCCGAGGGCTCGGCGCCGTGGTGGCTGGTCACGACGCCGACCAGGGCGGCTCCCCCGACGACGACGACTCCCGCAGCGGCAAGGGCGACGGGATCCCAGAAGCGGTGCGGACGGGTGACTGCGCTGCTCATGACGTGTCCTCTCCAACCGGCCGCGACGCGACCTGCTGGTCGAGCACCCTCCGCCTAAGCCAGGCCCGGCCGCGTCCGGCAAATGCCTCGACCACCGGCGGGCCTCGGAGGCGGAAGTACGGCAGATGCCGGATCCGGAGGCGGCGTCTTAGCGCCACCGTCGTGCTCATCGCCCAGACCAGACCCGAGGAGCCCGAGATGAACACCTTCGTGAACAACCCGACCGCCGCGAGCTTCGTCGCTCGCCAGCTGATCCAGGAACGCGTCCAGGACGCCGAGCACCGCGCGCAGGTGCGTGCCGTCCGGGCGGCCCGCCGCGCCGCCCGGCAGGCGCACCAGCCGCACCCCGTCGTCCCGCCGGCGTCGCACGACCTGCCCTGGTGGGCCTTCCGCTTCCTGTTTCCCGCGCGCTGAGACGCCCGCACCGCCGACCCGAGGCGGGCCGTGAACGCCGTTCACGGCCCGTCTCTCGTCGTTTCCGGGCGGAATCCGGGACCGACTACTGCAACGGCCGATCGTTTGGGAGGATGCGGTCATGACCGTTGAGCCCGACGGTCCGGTCTCGTCCGGCCTCGGCCCCGACCCCGTTGGCGCGGATCGCGCGGCAGCGCTCCTGCGGCATGCCCAGAACGTCGCCGACGAGCTCCAGACGCGGGCCGAGGAGGAGTCCGCCGCGCTGCGCGCGGAGGCCGAGCAGCTCCACGCGCGGGCCACGCGGGAGCGCCAGCTCGCCCGGAAGCTCCTCGACGACACCTCCGCCGACGCCCAGCAGATCGTCAGCGACGCCGGGGAGCAGGCCCGCGTCCTGATGGAGGCGGCGCAGCACCACCACGACCAGATCGTGGCGGAGGCCGAGCAGGCAGCCGCCGAACGGCTGAGCGCGGCCCAGCGGGCGCACGACGAGGTGACCGCCGAGACCGAGCGGCTGACCCAGGAGTCCCGGCAGCAGGCGGACGCGATCCTCGCCGGGGCGCAGGCCCGTGCGGACCAGCAGGACTCCGAGACCCGCGACCTCGTCGAGTCCCGTCGGCGTGAGGCCGGCGAGGAGGCCGAGAAGCTGCGCGCGGCGGCCACCGACGAGGCGGACGCCGTCCGCAGCCAGGCGGAGCGCGAGGCGCAGGAGCTGCGTGAGGCGGCGGTGACCGACGCCGCGAGCCTCCGCCAGGAGGCCGAGCACCTGCTCGACGAGGCGCGGGCGAGGGCGGAGGCCCACGTCGCCGCCGCCGAGGCGGAGGCGCAGCGCCAGCTCGCGGCGGCCGCCGAGCAGACCGTGTGGACACAGACCACGGTGCAGTCGCTGCTCGCCACCGCCGATCTCGAGGCCGACCGGATCCGGCAGCTCGGGCACCGCGACGCGGCCGACGTCGTACGCCGGCAACGGCTGGGGCTCGGTCAGGTGGCCGCGCGGGTCCGGCAGCGGCTCGAGGACGAGATCGCGGCCGCCCGGACCCACTCCCAGGAGCAGCACGAGGCAGCGGCCGCGGCCCTCGAGGAGGCCCGACGGGCGGCCGACGAGGCCCGCGCCGACGGCGAGCGTGAGGCCGCCCGGATCCGCGAGGAGGCGGAGTCGGACGTCACTCAGGCCGAGGAGCGGGCGCAGCACCGTCTGGCCGAGGCCGAGCAGGGTGCGCGGTCCCTCCGTGAGCAGGTGGCGCAGGAGGTCATGGGCCGGCAGCGCACCGCCGACGACGAGCTCCGCCGTGCTCGTGCCGAGAGTGCCGCGATCGTCGGGGAGGCCCGGCGAGAGGCCGACGAGCTGCGATCGCAGGCACGGCGTATCGTCGAGGAAGCCCGTGCCGAGGTGGCGCTGCTGGCACGGCAGCGCGAAAGCATCACCGAGGAGCTCGGCCAGCTCTCCGGCGTCATCCAGGCCCTTGCCGTACCGACCCCCACCCATCCCCCCACGACACAGGAACCCGAGCAGTGACGGACCAGACCCAGAACTTCAAGACCGTGATGCGTGGCTACGACCCGACCGAGGTCGACCGTCGCATCGACGAGCTCACCGCCGCGGTGACCTCGCTGACCCAGCAGCGCGACGGGCTCGCCACGCGTGTCCAGGAGCTCCACGACGACTCGGCCACGGCCGAGCCGCCGGGCTTCGAGCACCTCGGTGCCCGGGTCGGGCAGATCCTGTCGCTCGCGGACGCCGAGGCCAAGGAGCTCCGGGACCGTGCCCGCGACGAGGCCGAGGCGCACACCACGGAGGTCCACCAGAGCACGGCCCAGGCGCGCGAGGAGGCCGACCAGTACGCCACCCGCACCCGGAGCGAGGCGGAGGCCAACGCCGCGCGCATCGAGGAGGAGGCGCGCAAGGCGGCCGACGAGCACCGCGACAGCGCCGAGCGCGACGCGTCGGTCCGGCTCCAGGAGGCGGAGGCGGTCTACGAGGAGCAGCGCGCTCGCGCCGCGAAGGCTGCCGCCGACTTCGAGACCACGCTCGCGGGACGTCGCAAGGCGGCCGAGGACGAGTTCACCCAGAAGATGGCCGAGTCGCAGGCCCGGGTCGACGAGGCGAACGAGCTCGCGGAGCGCACGCGCACGGATGCCGAACACTCCCGGGTCGAGGCGAGCCGCGAGGCCGCCCGCCTGGTCGACGAGGCCCGTCAGGAGGCGGCACGCATCATCGGGGACGCCAAGGCGACGGCCGAGCGCGTGCGGGCCGACTCCGAGCGCGAGCTCACGGCGGCCAGCCAACGACGCGACAGCATCAACGCGCAGCTCGCGAACGTCCGGCAGATGCTGGCCACGCTGACCGGCACCGCGGCGATGCCGCTGACCGCCTTCGGCGCCGACGACGAGGACCACGAGCAGCCCGCGGACGCCGGCTCCGCCGAGGAGGCGGACGAGTCCGCCGAGGTCGCCGAGTCCGACGAGCCCGAGGTGACCGCCGAGGACGAGACCCCGGACGCCGACACCGGGCAGGAGCCCGGGAGGAGTCCGAGGAGGCGCGCGAGGAGTCGCTGGCCGAGAGCCGGCCCTGATCCTCGTCCCTTCCTAGGCACCTCAGGTCGTCGCGCCCCGGCGCGGGGCGCGATCTGAGGCCCGAGATACGGCGTATGCCGGATCCGCGCGGCACGTCTTAGGGCGACTGTGGTGGGTGAGCCGAGACCACCGAGGAGCCCACCATGAACACCCTGACCGCCAACCCCGACGCCGCCCGCGCCATCGCCCACCAGCAGATCGCCGAGCGGGTGCGGGACGCCGAGCAGGCCCGGACCGCCCGCGCCGTCCGCCAGGAACGACGCGCGCACGCGACCCAGAAGCCGGCCGAGCGCCCGCTGCCCTGGTGGGCCTTCCGCTTCCTGCGCCCGGCGCACTGACCGGGGCGCCCGGCCGCTGGTCCAACCCGGCGACCAGTGCCGCGCCGAACACCGGGTGCCTGGGCGGGTCGCGTCTCCCTGCGCGGCCCGCCCTCGCCGTTCACCCGACCCGGCCTTCTCTTACGCCGACAGGAGGGGCAGGCTGGGGCCATGCCGATGAAGCCCACCACGGTCGTCCTGTTCGGCGCGACGGGCGACCTGGCCCGCCGCAAGCTGCTGCCCGGCCTCCTCCATCTGTTCCAGACCGGGTTGATGCGTGACATCAACGTGGTCGGGACGTCCTTGGACGAGCACGACCGCGAGTCGTTCCTCGACTTCGCCCACCAGGCCGTCGAGGAGTTCGGCGGCGACGACCACGACACGGACGGCTGGCCCGAGTTCTCCAAGCTCCTCTACTGGGCACCGGGCGACAGCGGCCCGGAGGGGCTGCGCCGCGTCATCGAGGAGGCCGAGGGCGGCCGGGCCGGCGAGTTCGACCGCCTCCACTACCTGAGCGTGCCGCCGAAGGCGGCGCTGTCGGTCGTCCACGAGCTCGCCGAGGCGCAGCTCGTGGAGAACAGCCGGATCGTGATGGAGAAGCCGTTCGGCACCGACCTGGCCAGCGCCCGGAAGCTGAACTCGGAGCTCCACGAGGTGTTCCGTGAGGAGCAGATCTTCCGGATCGACCACTTCCTGGGCAAGGAGGCGGCCCAGAACATCCTGGCGTTCCGCTTCGCGAACGGGCTGTTCGAGCCGATCTGGCACCGCAACCACATCGACCACGTCCAGATCGACGTACCGGAGGAGCTGGGGCTGGAGCAGCGCGCCGACTTCTACGAGAGCACCGGCGCCTTCCGCGACATGGTCGTCACCCACCTGTTCCAGGTGCTCGCGTTCACCGCGATGGAGCCGCCGACGGCGCTGGAGCCCGAGGCCATCGGGGAGGAGAAGAACAAGGTCTTCCGGTCGATGCTGCCGATCGAGCCGACGGACGTCGTCCGCGGCCAGTACGACGGCTACCGCGGCATCGAGGGCGTCGCGCACGACTCCGAGACCGAGACCTTCGTCGCGCTCAAGTGCTACATCGACAACTGGCGCTGGGCCGGTGTGCCGTTCTACCTGCGCACCGGCAAGCGGATGGCCGAGGGCGCGCGGATCATCTCGATCGCGTTCCGCGAGCCGCCGCGGTCGATGTTCCCGACCGGCTCGGGCGTCGGCGACCACGGTCCCGACCACCTCACCTTCGACCTCGCCGACGAGGCGAAGATGTCCCTGTCGTTCTACGGCAAGCGGCCCGGCCCCGGCATGAAGCTCGACAAGCTCTCGATGCAGTTCGCGATGCAGGAGACCGGGTGGGCCGGCGCCGTCCTCGAGGCCTACGAGCGACTGATCTACGACGCCGCCCGCGGCGAGCGCACGCTCTTCAACACCGCCCGCGGCATCGAGCGGCTGTGGGAGATCTCCACCCCGCTGCTGGAGAACCCGCCGATCGTCCGGCCGTACGCCCAGGGCTCGTGGGGACCGAACCAGATCCACCAGCTGATCGCGCCGTTCGCCTGGCGACTGCCCTTCGAGCGGCAGTGGCGCAGGCCGAACGAGCAGGGTGGCTGAGGACTCCCTCAGCCGGCCAGCTCCTGGGCGAGCCGGGTCGCCGAGTCCTTGTCGTAGTTCCCCGTGATCGCGAAGTGCGAGGGGTGGAAGGAGCTGTCGACCGCGATCGAGGTCAGCACGTCGCCGTTGTAGATGAACGCCAGCTGCTGGCCGGTCATCGACTTGGCCTCGGAGGCGATCGTCTTCGCGACATCGGCGTTGAGCGCGACCTCGACGTACCAGATGTTCTTGTGGCCCACCTGCTGCGGTGTGGCCGTCGCGACGTCACCCTTCACGATCGGGTTCTTCAGCAGGTACACCGTCTTGCCGGTGTCGCACTCCATCAGCAGCCCGCCCACGATCCGCGGCTTCATCGGGCAGGTCTGGTTCTGCATCTCCTGCACCAGCTCCTTCGGCAGCTCGGGACCGAACGGGACGCCCGGGGCGTACCGGGCGTAGACGACCCGCACCTCGAAGCCCGAGGAGGGACCGAGGACCGTCGAGTCGCCGCCGCTGGACGCCGGGCTGGACGAGCTGGAGTCGTTGCCACATCCCGCGAGCACCGTCGCCAGCAGCACGAGCGGAGCCAGGGTTCGCAGGAGACGCACGGCGCCCATCTAACAGGGTCCGGTCAAAAGATCCCGGCCCCGGGGTCAGCCGGTCGGAATAAGTTGCCGAATCGTGTTGTCACGCACCATATGACCGTTTCCACGACGACGATCCCGACCATCCACCTCAACGACGGCACGGACATCCCGCAGCTGGGGTTCGGGGTGTTCCTGGTCCCGCCGGAGGAGACCCAGCGCACCGTGGAGCAGGCGTTCGAGGTGGGCTACCGGCACATCGACACCGCTCAGATGTACGGCAACGAGGCGGAGGTGGGTGCCGCGATCGCGGCCTCCGGCCTCGCGCGTGAAGACCTCTACGTCACCACCAAGCTCAACAACGGCCACCACCTCCCCGACGACGCCCGGCGGTCCTTCGCCGAGTCGCTGGAGAAGCTCGGCCTGGACCATGTCGACCTCTTCCTCATCCACTGGCCGCTCCCGACGCGCTACGACGGCGACTACGCCGGCACGTGGCAGACCATGGTCGAGCTCCGCGACGGTGGCGGTACGACGTCCGTCGGTGTCTCCAACTTCGAGCCCGCCCACCTCGACCGGATCATCGACGCCACGGGCGTCGTGCCGGCCGTGAACCAGATCGAGGTGAACCCCTACTTCACCAACGAGGCGGCCCGCGCCGCCGACGCGCGCCACGGGATCGCCACCGAGGCGTGGTCGCCGATCGCCCGCGGCGCGATCTCGGGCGACGAGACCATCGGCGCCATCGCCGAGCGGATCGGTCGCACGCCGGCCCAGGTGACGCTCCGCTGGCACCTGCAGCGCGGCGACATCGTCTTCCCGAAGTCGACGCACCGGGAGCGGATCGAGGAGAACTTCGCGCTCTTCGACTTCGAGCTCACCGACGACGACGTGGCCGCCATCTCGGCGCTCGACCGGGGCGAGCCCGGCCGTACCGGTCCCAACCCGAACACCTTCGCCGGCCGCTGAGCATCGGGGTCGTCCGCCTCACAGGCCCCTAGGGGTGCACCTCAAGCGGACGACCCGGATCTGTGTGACGGTCGTCCGCCCCAGAGGCCCCTAGGGGTGCACCTCAAGCGGACGACCCGTTCTCGAGCGCCTGGCCCCAGCGGCGGAGGATCGCGGCGAGCTGGGCGCGGTCGCGCTCGGACAGGCCGGCGACGAGCCGGTGCTCGTTGGCGATGTGCTTCTCCATCAACCGGTCGACCAGGTCGAAGCCCGCGTCGGTGAGCCGGATCCGGCGCGACCGCGCGTCCTCCTCGCTGATCGTGCGGGTCACCAGCCCGGCTCGCTCGAGCCGGTCGATGCGCTTGGTGACCGCCGACGAGGTCACCATCGTCGACGCGCACAGCTCCCCGGGAGTCAGCTCGTACGGCGCGCCGTTGCGGCGCAGGGTGACGAGCACGTCGAAGTCCCCGTCGCCGAGCCCGGCCTCGGCGAAGATCGCCCGCAGCTCGACGTTGAGCACGTCACCCAGGCGGTGCAGCCGCCCGATCAGCCCGATGGGTGACGGGTCGAGGTCGGGGCGCTCGCGGACCCACTGCTCGAGAATCCCGTCCACGTGGTCCGGCTCCATGGCTTCACTATATCTTCCTGGGAAGGTATATTAGTTTCCGTGGAAACTACCTCCTGGCGAGCGCTGGTCCTCACCTCCTTCGCCCCGGCCGCGTGGGGCACGACGTACCTGGTCACCGAGCGCCTCCTGCCGCCCGACCGACCGCTGCTGTCCGCCACGCTGCGCGCCCTGCCGACGGGTCTGGTGCTGCTGGCCGCGACCCGCCGCCTGCCCACCGGTGTGTGGTGGTGGCGGGCGCTGCTGCTCGGGATCTGCAACATCGGCATGTTCTTCCCGCTGCTCTTCCTCGCGGCGTACCGGCTCCCGGGCGGGCTGGCATCCACCCTGCAGGCGACGTCGCCGCTGGCCGTGATGGCGCTGGCGGCCCTGGTCATCGGCGAGCGCGCCGGAGTCGCCCGCCTGGTGGCCGCCGGCGTGGGCATCGTCGGCGTCGGCCTCCTGGTGCTGCGGTCCCCGGGCCACCTCGACACCCTGGGCCTGATGGGAGCGTTCGGCTCCGTCGTCGTCTCGGCCCTGGGCTTCGTGCTGATCAAGCGCTGGACGCCGCCGGTCGACATGCTCACGCTCGTCTCGTGGCAGCTGGTCGCCGGTGGCCTGGCCCTGCTCCCGGTCACCCTGCTCGTGGAAGGGGCGCCACCGCACCTCGACGCCCATGCCGTGGGTGGGTACCTCTGGCTGATGACGGCCGGCACCGGCATCGCCTACTGGTGCTGGTTCACCGGCCTCCGCGCGATGCCGGCCGGAGCCGTCTCGCTGATCGGCCTGATCAACCCGGTCGTCGGCACCGTGCTCGGTGTGGCGGTCGCCGGCGAGGCGTTCGGGTGGCTCCAGGGCACCGGCATGGTGCTCGTGCTCGGTGGCGTCGTGGCCGGTCAGCCCGCCACGATCGCGTGGGCCCGCGGGCTGGGCTCGCGGCTGCGGTCGCGGCGGGTCGCCGCGGAGCCGCCCGCCTCGTCGGCCGGCGTCGAGATGTGCGACGCGGCCTGAGACGTCCTACCTGATCTGCACCCGCACCTGGTTCGAGGCGAGGTGGGTGTCGGAGTCGATCACCCGGAAGCGGTTCATCCCCGGCGTACCGGTCTGGATGTAGGTGGAGAAGGTCCCGTTGGTGACCGTCGCCGAGATCGAGTAGAAGTCCTGCCACGACCCGTTGCTGAACTTCTGCACGTTGAGCACGGCGCCCTCGCCGCCCGGGTAGGTGCCGGTCAGGTCGATCCGGCCCATCGGGGAGACCGTCGTCTGACCGGACTGCAGCGAGATCTGCTTCTTGGGCTTCTTGATCGTGGGCGACTGCGTCTCGGACGCGGACGAGGTCGGGTTGGACCCGAGCGTGATCGAGGGCCCGCTGGCCGGCTGGGTCTTCTGCGGCTTCGGCACCTCCATGGTGGCGCCGGCGTCGCCGGCGCCCGCGGCCGCGTGGCCGCCACCGAGGCCCACCAGGTGGGCACCCACCAGCACCGCGACGGAGGCGACCAGGCCCACGGCCACCGCCACGCCCACCAGGGCCAGCAACCCGAAGACGACCGGGCGCTCCTCGTCGGACTTCACGCCGAGCTCCACCTCCTGGTTCATCGGGAAGGTCTGCGGAACCCCCATTGTCACGGACCGGACAAGCCAGGCCGAATCCCCGGGCCGGTCATCCTCAAGGATGATTCGACCGGCGAGGGGTCATCCTCCCGGTGTAAATCGGCGTCCCGGCACTGACCTGGGCCGCCCGTCGGACATAGAACGTTTCCGCAGGGGTCCGCCCGAGAGACCCCGTTCCAGGAGGAAACGACATGCAGACGCGTTACCGCGCGGCAGCCACGGCGCTGCTGCTGACGGCCACGGCGGGCATGGCTGCGACCGGGGGGGCCGCCGAGGCTTCCGGGACGCACCACAGCGCCGACAAGGCCAAATCACTCGTGATCACCGTGAAGTCCAAGGCCGGAAGCGTCAAGATCTCCGACGACAGCATCCGGCCCGGCAACACGGTCTTCCGGGTGAAGAACATGGACGGGAAGGACTCCAAGGGCCTGATCCAGGTGCTCCGGCTCAAGAACGGCTACACCCTGCCGGACGCCTTCAGCCGACTTCGCCCTGGCGTTCCCCGCGGACGAGACCACCCCGCCCGACGTGGACGCGGTGAACCGGATCGACCAGAACGTCGTCTTCTACGGCGGCATGGAGGCCAAGGGCCCCGACCCGAGCAAGGTCCAGAAGTGGGCGGTCAACCTCGACAAGGCCGGCACCTACTACGTCATCAACCTCGACTCGGGTGTCTGCCCCGGTTCCGCTCACGGTGGCGGGGGCCAAGCAGAAGCGGGCCATGCCGTCGCGTGACGGGTTCATCAACACCGAGAGCACCAAGGGCGGCGGCAACAAGTTCGTGGCCGGCAAGCACAACCCGGCCTCGGGCTGGATGAGCACCAAGAACAAGGCCGCTGAGCCGCACTTCGTCGACATCGAGCAGGTCAAGAAGGGCACCAAGAACAGCGACATCACGGCGTTGTTCCAGGGCGGGCCGAACGTGTTCAAGAAGAACGGCGCCGCGACCGACACCGGCGTGATCAGCCCCGGCCACCACTTCCTGTGGGCCTACCACCTGAAGAAGGGCAAGTACGCCGTGCTCTGCTTCTGGCCCAGCAAGGACGACGGCATGCCGCACGCCCTCATGGGCATGCACATCGTCACCAAGCTCGGCTGACACCAGACTCCCTCCCGCCCCGGGTCTCGCCGGATCCCGGCGGCGGGAGGGACCTGTCATCCCCGGGTCAGGGGTCGCTGCGCTCGCGGGCGAGGTGTCGGGCCTCCCGCTGGGCCAGCGCGTGCTCGTCCGTGCGCGCGTCGTACCGCCAGAAGTCGTGCAGCCAGACCGCGGTGAGCGAGACGCCGGCGACGCACGAGACACCGCCGCTGACGATCGCACCGCGCACCGTCCACCGGTCCGCCACGAGGCCCGCGCGCACCTGGCCGGCGAGCGGCCCCACGGAGTAGCTCAGCATCTCGATCCCCGCGAGCCGGCCGCGCAGGTTGTCGGGGATCGTCTGGTTCCAGATCGTGCCCCGGAACACCGCGGAGATCATGTCGGCGGCGCCCGCGAGGGCGAAGAACAGCACCGCGAGCCAGATCGTGGGGGCCCAGCCGGCGGCGGCGATGAAGCCGCCGTACACCGCGGCGGCGATCACGATCGCTCGCCCGTGATGGTGGACCCGCGACGTCCAGCCCGAGAGGGCCGTGGCGACCAGCGCTCCGACGGTCTCGGCGGAGTACAGGAACCCGAGCAGGTGCGGGTCGCCGAACACCTTCTCCGCCAACGCCGGGAACAGCACCACCGGCATCGCCAGCAGCATCGCCGCGAGGTCGACGACGTAGGTACCGAGGAGGTCGCGCCGCCGGAGTGCGTAGCGCAGGCCCTGCCCGATGCCGGCCAGGCTCGGCGGCTCGGTCTCGCCGACGTGCGGGTAGCGCCGCATGGCGGCGTACATCATCGAGGCGACGAACAGCCCGATGATGTCGACGAGGAAGCACCAGCTCGGTCCGGCCGAGGCGACGATCAGGCCACCGATGGTGGGACCGACGAGCACGCCCGCCTGCATCCCGAAGCTGGACAGCGCGTTGGCCGCGGTGAGCTGGTCGTGGCGGACGGTGCGGGGCAGCAGCGCCTCGCGCGACGGCCGCTGGAGCGCGGAGGACGACGCGAGCAGGCCGGAGACCACGAAGATCTCCCAGACCCGCGGGTGGTCGGAGAACGCGTTGATGCACAGCCAGGTGGTGAACGCGGCCTGGGCGATGCCGGTCCAGATCAGCAGGATGCGCCGGTCGACATGGTCGGCAAGTGCGCCGCCGTAGAGGCCGAAGACGATCAGCGGGCCGAGCTCGACCAGGCCGATCGCGCCGACCGCGAAGTTCGAGTGGGTGAGCTGGTAGATCTGGAAGGGGATGGCGACGTAGGTCATCATCCCGCCGAGGTAGAAGACCGTCCCGGCGATCAGGAGCAGGCGGAAGTCACGATGCTCCCGGAAAGGCCTGACGTCCATCCGGAGCGCGCGGAAGCGTGCCCCCCAACCCATGCTCAAGAGTGTCTCAAGCCGATCGCGCGAGTCACGCAGGAAACGGCCAACCTTGGCGAAGATTCACCCGACCGGGCGAGCGCACCCACCCGACTCGGTCACTCGGACCTGGTCACCCGGATCCGCGAGCCGTGCCGCGGCACGCTGGTGATGTTCCGTACCTTCGGTACGTCGCGGCCCGGCGCGGTCACGTCGAAGCGCTCCAGGATCGCCCGGAGAACCGCCACGCCCTCCATCAGCGAGAACCCGGCCCCGATGCACCGGCGTACGCCGCCGCCGAAGGGGATCCAGGTGTTCCCGGGCGGGTTCTGCCCGAGGAACCGGGTCGGGTCGAAGCGCTCGGGCTCCGCGTGGCTGTCGGCGCGGCTGTGGGCGATCAGGATCGAGGGGCCGACCGTGGCGCCGGCCGGCAGGTCCCAGCCGCCGATCGTGGCCGGCCGCATCAGCGTGCGGACCACCATCGGGATCACCGGGTGGAGCCGCATCGCCTCCTTGAGCACCGCCTCGAGGTAGTCGTCGTCGCCCGACCGTGCCGCCTCTCGCGCGCGAGCCAGGAGCTCGGGGTCGCGGCCGAGCTCGTGCAGCGCCCACGACAGCGCGCTCGCCGTCGTCTCGTGGCCGGCCAGCAGCAGGGTCACCAGCTGGTCGCGCAGCTCCTCGTCGGTGAGCCGACCCCCGTCGTCGCCGTCCTCGGGAACCGCCAGGATCAGCCGCGACAGCACGTCGGTACGCCGCTCGAGGTCGCCGGCCGTCCGGCGCTCGCGGATCTCGGCGTACATCAGCTCGTCGAGGCGGTAGGCGTTCTCGACGGTCCGCCTCCAGATGCCGAACCGCTGGAGCAGCGGGTAGCCCCAGCCGAGGAGGACGGCGGGGTTGACGTTCACGGTCCGGGTGACGCACGGCCGCAGCCGGGCCAGGCGACGCTCGTCGGTCACCCCGAAGACGACGCGCAGGATGACCTCGAGGGTCAGCGCGTTCATCCGGTCGAGGCTGCGCAGCTCCTCGCCGGAGCGCCACCGGGACACCTCGTCGCGGGCGACCTCGTCGACCAGGCCGCGGTAGCCGCGGAGGGCGTGGCCGTTGAACGCCGGCATCAGCAGCGCGCGGGCGCGCTGGTGCTCGCGGCCGTCCTGCAGCAGCAGGGAGTGCTCGCCCATGATCGGGCCGAGGATCGCGTTGCCCTTCCCGGCGTGGAACACCGCGGGGTCGCCGGCGAAGATCTCCTTCGCGTGCTCGGGACGCGTGAAGAGCACCAGCGGCCTGCCGCCGGGGAGGATCCGGACGGTGAAGACGTCGCCGTACCGGCGCCACATGCGGGGCACGAACTGGTGGCGGAACCGGAGCAGCGCGACGCTCTGCGCCCAGGACGGCCAGCGCGGTCCCGGCGGGAGCCCCCGCACGTCGAAGTGCGGCGCGGGTCCGCCGCCGAACGGGCGCATGCGCGCGAACCGGCGCGCGGTGAGGTCGGCGGTCTCGGGGAGGGTGTCGGGCTGGTCGGTCGTGGTCATCGAGGACTCCGTTCCACCCGCCATACTACGAGTATGTGAACGTCACCGACGTGTGGTGGCGGTCACCTCGTGCCGGGGTACCGGGTCGTCGCGGAGGGCCCGGCAGGTCAGCGCCGCTGCGGGGTCCGTCGACGACCGCACGCGCACGTCGTACGTCGCCTCCCCGACCTCGAAGGTCGCCACGACCTCGTCGCCCTCACGACGCGAGCCGCGGTAGCGGACGGCGTCGTCACGGAGCTCGCCGAGCCGGCGACGCAGGTCGATCTCGGCGTACTGCGCGGCCATCGGGAGCGTGGCGCGACCCCGCATCAGGTCCAGGTCGAGCAGACCTCGGGAGACGTGCTCGAACAGGGACGGCGCCTGGTCGGGCTCCACCCAGCCGAAGCCGAGACCGGAGGGGAGCACGAGCACGTTCCCGGAGAACCGGTCACCGCCGAGGTGCGAGCACTCCCAGACGTGCTCGGGCGCGACCCGGGCCAGGGCACCGGCGAGCGGGCGTCCGCGCTCGGCGCAGCAGGTGTCGTGCCGGCCGTGCGTGCACACCAGCACCACCGGCCCCGGCCAGGGGTCGAGCCCAGGTGACCGGCCGGCCGCGACGGCACCGAGGTCGACCGACCGGACGTCCTCGATCCGCTCGAGCGTCGTCGTCTCGCACCACGCCCCGGTGCGCACGGCGAAGACCCGTACCGACCGCCCGGCCCTGGCACCCGGCCGGCGGACGAGCAGCACCCGCACGTGCGTCTCGGCGACCTGCTCGCGCAGCCAGGCCCGCGTCTCGTCCGGGAGCCTGCTGTCGCGCAGGGCGTTCTCGCCCCACGGGCCCGCGTGCTCCACCAGGAGGAAGCCGCGCACCGTCGTCGCGGTGCCGGCGAGCTGGTCTCCCCGGGCCACGGCCGCCGCGGTGCAGCGGACGGTCATGTCGGCTCGAGAAGACCCTCGCGGAGCAGCCGGCGGCACAGGACGACGGCGCTCTGCGGCGAGATCGGCAGGTCGCCGGGCGTCAGCACGCGCCCTGGGCGGAGCTCGTCCAGGGCCGGTCCGATCCAGGCGGGGACGTCGATGCTGCGGTCGCCGAGCAGCAGGACCATCCGGTCGCCGTGGACGCGGCGTACGCAGGGGGCGCCGGGGCGTCGGCGTACCGGAGTGTCGGCGTCGAGGTCGCGGGCTGCCAGGCCGGAGACGAGCCCTCGGCCGAGCCGCGCCGGCCGAGTGGTCAGGAACCGGTCGGTGGCGGCGGTGACGACGTCGGCCGGGTCGACCCGGCGTACGTCGTCGGCGAGGGCGCCCAGCCGGGCGGCGAGCTCCTCGGTCAGCAGGTCGGGGTGCTCCAGGGAGCCGGCCGGAAGGTGGTCGGAGCCGCGTTCCAGGAGCGGCTCGACGGCCCGACGGAGGAGGTCCGACCAGGTGCGCTGGTTGATGCCCAGCGTCACGTGCAGGCTCGTGGACTCCTGGGCGCGGGCGGCGTGGGGGGTGCCGGTGGGCAGGTACATGCACACGCCCGGTCGCATCAGCACGTCGTCGACGCGGCAGTCGGGGTGGGTCGCGCAGGGGCGGTCGCCGTCGCGGTGGTGGATCTCCCACAGCTTGGTGCCGTGGGTCTGGAAGACGAAGACGTCGTGGGAGTCCTCGTGCACGGCGAAGCCCTGGGACCCGGGTGGGGTGAGATAGGCGTTCACCTGGCACGGGTGACCCAGCTCGAGCTCGAGCTCGGCGACGAAGGTCGTCAGCGCGGGCCAGGAGCGGTGCAGCGCCTGGAGCACCACGGTCGCACCCTCGTCGAAGAGGCGCAGCACCTTGCGCGGGTCGACGAGCCCGGTGACCGGCTTGCCGGCGACGGTGGCTCCGGAGCGGACGAACTCCGCGTCCGGGAGGACGCCGCCGTCACGCGCGACCCGCACGGACGGCGTGCGGATCGCGGTCTCGGTGAGCAGATGGTCGACGTCCTCGAGGGAGAGCAGGTGCGCGAGCTGCTCGGGTGGTGCCTCGTGGACGAGGACGCGGGTCGCCCAGACCTTGTCGACGAAGGTCTGGGCGTCCCCGCTGAGCAGCTCGAGGGGTGAGCTCACCCCTCGGAAGCGCCGCCGTCGGTGCCGTCGGCGTCGCCACCGTCGGTGCCGTCGGCGTCGCCACCGTCCGTGCCGTCCGCGTCGCCACCGTCCGTGCCGTCGGCGTCGCCACCGTCCGTGCCGTCCGCGTCGCCACCGTCGGTGGTGTCGACCGCGTCGCCGTCGGTGCCGTCGGCGTCGCCGAGCGAGCCGTCGCTACCGGGGCCGCTCGTGGTCATGTCGTCGTCATTGAGCCCGCCGCCGGGCTCCTGTGGCGTAGTGGTCATCGTTGCTCCCTTCGAGAGCCGGCGGATCCTCCGCCGGACGCGAGCACGACGTACCCGCGAGCGAGTGGTTTCACTCGCGCAGACTCTCGCTGCTATCCCAGCAGACCGTCGCGGCGAGCGATAGCCGCGGCCTCGGTGCGGCCGGACGCGCCGAGCTTGCCCAGGATGTTGGAGACGTGCACGGAGACGGTCTTGGTGCTGATGAACAGCTGGCGCCCGATCTCGCCGTTCGTGCGGCCCTGCGCGACCAGCGCCAGGATCTCGGCCTCCCGCCGCGTCAGCGTCGGACGGGTCTCGCGGCTCGGCGCCGGGGCGGCCGGCGCCGGTGTCTGGCCCAGGATGCGGAGCAGCGGCTGGGCGCCGAGCTCCTGCGCCGTCGCGATCGCTGCCGCTCGGGCCGCACTCGCACCGTCGGCGTCGCCGGTGGCGGCGAGCACGTCCGCCAGCGCGGCACGGACGCACGCCAGCTCGTAGGGGGCGGCGTACGCCTGGAAGCGGGACTCGACCTCGCGCCAGACCGCCACCAGCTCCTCCTGCGACGGAGGGTCGATGTCGGCGGCCCAGCGCCACCGCATCAGCTCGGCGTCGACGCGTGCCTCCCAGGCCAGGCTCTCGGGACCCCAGGACGTGCCGGACTTCTCGTTGCGTCGCTCGAGGACGTCGTGGGCGTCGTCGACCAGGCTGGCCACCAGGGGCGCGTCGGCGGCGCGCTCGGTCGCGCTGCGGCTGCTCGCACCCGAGGCGAACGCGGCGAGGGTCGTCGCCGCCAGCCGGACCCGGGCCTGGAAGAGCGGGTGCCAGATGCTGGTGAGGGTCTCGACGATCAGGCGGTACGTCTCGTACGCCGTGGCCTGGTCTCCGCGCAGCTCGGCGGCCTCCATCTCGGCCGCGCCGGCGGTCGTGGCGACCAGCCCTTCCTCGCGCCAGAAGGGGCGCAGGCTGCGCGCCAGCGCCTCGCCCTCGGCGTCGCCGCGCGCCACGAGGATCTGCGAACGCGTGCCACCGAAGAGCGCGGCGTAGATCGGCGGGGCCACCTCGCGGGAGACGTCGAGGACCCGGAGCGCCTCGTCCCAGCGGCCCTGGATGCGGAGCGAGACGGCGTGCATCCACCGGGCCTCGGCGGAGTAGGGGACCCAGGGGGTGCCCTCGGTCTTGCCACGGGTGGTCGCCTGGACGAACGCGTCGTCGGCCTCGGCGAAGTCGCCGTTGTCGAGGTGGTGGTTGCCCAGCAGGAGCAGGGCCCGGAGCTCGGTGTTGGAGGCGCCCGCGTCGACGGCACCGGCGATCGCCGTGCGCAGCGCCTCGACGAGGGACTCGGACGGTGCGCCCTTCTTCTCCAGGCCGACCAGGGTGGTGCGGATGTCACTGGCCAGGCGGGGCATGTCGAGCCGCTCGGCCAGCGCGAGCGCGGTCATCGCGACCTCGCGCCCCTCCTTGACGTGCCCGAACCGGGCGAGCATGCGGGCGTGGACCGCCAGCACCTTGGCGCGAGCGTTGGTCGGGTCGTCGGGCACCAGCGCGACCGCCTCGGTGGTGACCGCGAGGGGGTCCTCCTGGCTCTCTGTCATCGCGAGGGCGAAGGCGAGCGTGCCGAGGAGCTGGCCCCGGACGCCGTCGGTCGCACCCTCGGGCAGGTGGGCGAGCTGCTCGCGGGCGACGCCCAGGGCACGCGCCGGATGACCGGCCGCGATCAGCGCGTCGGAGACCAGGCCGACCAGCCGCGGGTAGTCGAGGTCCTTCGGCTGCTGGTCGTCGGGCAGGCGGGTGTCACCCCAGAGCTCGAGCGCCTGGAGGTAGTGCTGTGCGGCCTCCTCGGCACCGCCGACGCTGCGGGCGTCGTCGCCGGCTCGCAGGCTGGCGGTGAGGGCGGTGGCGTAGTCCTTCGCGAGCCGGGCATGGCGCGCGAGCTCCGCGGCGGTGCCGGTGGCCCGGCCGTCGAGCAGGGCCTTCGCGTACGCCGCGTGGAGCGAGGTGCGCTCGCCGGGGAGGAGGTCGTCGTACACCGCCTCGGCGAGCAGGGCGTGGCGGAACTGGTAGAAGTCGTCGCCGCTCGGCACGAGCACGTGGCCCTCGACCGCGTCGCGCACCGCACTGTCCAGCTCGGCCGGCTCGAGGTCGACCACGGCGCTCAGGGCGGCGTGGGAGACCCGGCGGCCGGCCACCGCGGCGGCGCGCACCACGGTGACCGCCGAGTCGTCGAGGCTCTCGAGGCGCACGAGCAGGAGCTCGGCGAGGTCCTCGGGGATCCGGCCGGTGTGGGTGCGGGTGGCGCCGACGAGCTCCTCCACGAAGAAGGCGTTGCCCTCGGCGCGGCCGACGATGTTGCGGACCTGGTCCTCCGGCAGGGGGTCGGGGTGGAGCTGCTGCACCAGCCGGCGTACGTCGGCGCGACCCAGCGGGTCGACCTGGAGGCGCTCGACGCCGGACATGCGCGCCCAGACGGCGACCTGTCGGCGGAGCGGGTGGCGGCGGTGGAGGTCGTCGGAACGGTACGACGCGACCAGGGCGACGGGTGACTCGAACCCGCGGCCGAACAGGAAGCTCATCAGGTCGCGGGTCGACTGGTCGGCCCAGTGGAGGTCCTCGACCACGAGCAGCAGGCACTGGCGGGCGCCGGCGGCCTCGGCGAGGGCGTGGACGGCGTCGAAGAGGGCGGCTTGGTCGGCGGGGACCGACTCGGGGTCGGTGGCCTGGCTCAACATCCGCTGGCCGGGCAGCAGACGGAGCAACGCGGGGTGGCGCTCGGCGACCTCGTCGAAGAGGTCGGGCAGCTCACGGGCGAAACGGCCGGTGATCTCGGAGAAGGGGAGGTAGGGAAGGGCGCTGTCGGCGAAGTCCAGACAGTGCCCGGCCTGGACCAGCCAGCCCTCGGCGACGCTGCGGTCGCGGAGCTCGGTCAACAGGCGGGTCTTGCCGACGCCGGCGTCCCCGGCCAGCAGTACGGCGGAGCGTTCGGAGGCGGAAGCAGAGATGCCGAGCGTGGAGCACAGCTGCTCCAGCTCGGCATCTCGCCCAACCAAGTCCGATGACATGTGGTCCATTCTGTCGAGGACCACGGACATCGACATCTCAGTTGATCCAGTTCTTCTCGTTGGTGGCCCCTGCAGGCCCGTCCCACTCGAGGCGACGACGCCACTTGCGGTACCGGACCGGCTTGAGCTCCGCCCGCGTGCGCTTCGCGCGGTACTGGAACTCCGGCTCGAGGAGGAACAAGTCGTTCATCACTCTGATCCCTTCATGTCGGTGTTTCGCTGACATGTAGAGACTCGCTCCCTGAGGTAGGCCGGGACATCGGCACCGCTCCCTATCTGCGCGGACGCCCTACCTAAGAAACGGCCCCCTCATGCGGAGACAGCTACCTCAGAACGCCTCAGAGAGGGCCGGCGGCTCCTGAGGTCCAGCAGACTCACAGGGGGCGGCCGGCGAGCCAGGTGGCCGCGACCAGGGGTACGCCGGGGCGGTAGGCCAGGTGGACGTGCGTCGGGGCGTCGAGGAGCAGGAGGTCGGCCCGGCTCCCCGGGGTGAGCCTGCCGACGTCGTCGCGGTCGAGGGCGGCCGCTCCGCCCGCGGTGGCGGCGTACACGGCCTCGGCGGGAGTCATCCCCAGCTCCCGGACGGCCAGGGCGATGCACAGGGGCAGCGAGCTGGTGAAGCACGACCCGGGGTTGCAGTCGGAGGCCAGGGCCACGCGGACACCCGCGTCGAGCAGCCGGCGGGCGTCCGGGTAGGGGTGCCGGGTCGAGAACTCCACGCCCGGCAGCAGGGTGGCGGTCGTGCCCGAGTCGGCGAGCGCCGCGACGTCCTCGTCGGTGAGGTAGGTGCAGTGGTCGACGGCGGTGAGGCCGAGCTCGCACGCGAGCCGTACGCCGGGTCCGGTCCCGAGCTGGTTCGCGTGCAGGCGTCCGCGCAGGCCGACCGCCGCTCCGGCGTCGAGCACGGCTCGCGACTGGTCCGCGTCGAACGCGCCGGTCTCGCAGAACGCGTCGACCCAGCGGGCGTGCGGTGCGCACGCCTCGAGCATCGGGCCGGTGACCAGCGCGACGTACTCCTCCGGGGTGGTGCCGTCGGGGACCACGTGGGCCCCGAGGAACGTCGTCTCCTCGGTGAACTGCCGCGCCACGGCGAGGCTGCGCGCCTCGTCGTGGACGCTCAGGCCGTAGCCGCTCTTGATCTCGACCGTCGTCGTCCCCTGCCGTCGCATCTCCGCGACCAGGTGGGCGACGTGGCTGGTCAGCTGCTCGTCGGTCGCCGCGCGGGTGGCGGCGACGGTGGTGCGGATGCCGCCGGCGGCGTACGGCTCCCCCGCCATCCGAGCCGCGAACTCCGCGGCCCGGTCACCGGCGAACACCAGGTGGGAGTGTGAGTCGACGAACCCGGGCAGCACGGCGCGCCCGCCGGCGTCGACCTGCTCGTCCGCCGCCGGAGCCTCGGCCGCTCGGCCGACCCAGGCGACGTGCGCTCCCTCGACGACGACCGCGGCCTGGTCGATGGTGCCGAGCAGGTCGTCGGCGTCGGGGTCGTTGGTGACCAGCTCGCCGATGTTCGTGATCACGGTGGTCGTCACGGCCAGATCCTCCCGATCACGTCGGCCAGGTCGCGACCCAGCTGGTCGCGGTCTCCCTGGTGGAAGACGACGCGCCCGTCGACGACGACGTGGGTGACGTCCTCCGCGGCTGCGGCGAAGACGGCGGTCTGCTCGTCGGCGCCGGTGCCGGCCGTGCGCACGTGGTCGGTGGCGATCGTGACCAGGTCGGCGCGCTGCCCGACCGCGATGGACCCGGCGTCGCGCCAGCCCAGCGAGTCGTGGCGGGTCGCGGCGGTGAGCAGGTCGCCGGCCGTCCAGTGGCCGCGCTCCTCGGTGGCGAGCCGCTCGTCGAGCTCGACCGCGCGCATCTCCTCGAACAGGTCGATGACCGCGTGGCTGTCGCTGCCCAGGGTCAGCGGGCTCCCGGCGTCGTGCAGCGCGCGGCTCGGGCCGATGCCGTCGCCGAGGTCGCGCTCGGTGGTCGGGCAGAAGCAGGTGAAGGTCCGGGCCTCCCCGATCAGCCGGAGGTCGCCGTCGGTGAGGTGCGTGGCGTGCACCACCGTGTTGTGCTCCGTGAGATGCCCGGCCTCGGCGAACACCTGGGTCGGCGTCAGTCCGTACGCCGCGAGGCACTGCTCGTTCTCGGCCCGCTGCTCGGAGAGGTGGATGTGCAGCGGGGCCGTCGTGTACCGCTTCATCTGCTCCGGGGGCACGGCCCGGACGGAGTGGTAGGCGCCACCGACCCGGGCGTGGTCGTGCGGTCCGATACCGTTGACCCGGTCGACCCAGGAGTCGACGTCGCCGTCGCTGAACCGCACCTGCGGACCCTCCGGTGGCTCGCCGAAGCCGGAGCTCAGGTAGCAGGTGTCGAGGAGCGTGATCCTCAGGCCGGCGCGCCGGGCCGCCTCGATCACGGCGAGGCCCATCGCGTTCGGGTCGTCGTACGGCGTGCCGTCGGGCTGGTGGTGGAGGTAGTGGAACTCCCCCACCGTCGTGACGCCCGCGGCCACCATCTCGCGGAAGGTCACCGTCGCCAGCGCGAGGTAGGTGTCGGGGTCCAGCCGCGCGGCGACGTCGTACATCTGGTCGCGCCAGGTCCAGAACGTCCCCCGCCCGCGCTGGGTCCGCCCGCGCAGGGCGCGGTGGAAGGCGTGGCTGTGGCAGTTCGCCAGCCCGGGGATCGTGAGGCCGGGGAGGCGGGTGGGGTCGGCGGGTGGGGGCCGGTTTCCCCCGCCTGAGCGGGGGAAACCGCTCTTGGCGGCCTCTGGAACCCCCACCAGGTTCCGGGAGAGGCCGCCCGGTGTGACGGAAGTGAATCGCCCGGACTCGATGCTCGACCAGCACGTCGTCCCGGACGGCACCGTCGACCCACGCCCGCTCGAGCAGGTACGCCGTGGGGTCGCTCACGACGCGAGCCGTTCCAGCGTCTCGGCGAGGGCGTCGACGCCGGCCAGGCAGTCGGGCATCTCCGCGTGCTCGGCCGGGGAGTGCGACACCCCGGTCGGGTTGCGGACGAAGAGCATCGCGCTCGGCACGCCCTGCGCCGACAGGATGCCGGCGTCGTGGCCGGCCTGCGTCGGCAGGACCGGCCAGTCGCCGGTCTCGTGGTCGACCGCGATGCGCCGGGCGAGGTCGGGGTCGAAGTCCACCGCGCCCGACACCGACTCCGCGGTCACGGTGAGGCGCGTCCCGTCCCGCTCCGCCCGCTCCGACGCCTGGCGCGTGATCGGCCTCGACCAGCTCGGCCAACGCCTCGTCCGTCTCGCACCGGGCGTCCATCCAGGCCGTCACGGCCGACGGCACGGAGTTGGTGGAGTTCGGCGAGGTGTCGACCCGCCCGAACGTCGCGCGCTGACCGGCCACCCGAGCCTGCTTGTTCGCAGCGAGCGCGGTCATCGCATACGTCAGCATCGGGTCCTGCCGGTCGTCCATCCGAGTGGTGCCGGCGTGGTTCGGCGAGCCGGAGATGTCGAACCGGTAGCGCCCGTGCGGCCAGATCCGGCTGGCCACCCCGATCGCCGCACCTCGATCGACGAGGTCACGGCCCTGCTCGACATGCAGCTCGACGAAGCACGCGAGCTGCTCGGATCCCAACCAGGCTCGGGGATTCTCGGGCTCGAGGCCCGCGGAGGCCATCGCCTCGTCCAGTCGTACGCCGTCCCGGTCGCGCAGCCCGCGGGCCTGCTCCCACGTCGTCGCCCCGCTCGCCAGCCGCGACCCGAGGCAGGCCAGCCCGAACCGCGAGCCCTCCTCCTCGACGAACACCGAGACCCCGATCGGTCGCGCCGGCCGGAACCCGCGCTCGCGCAGCACCTCCACGGCCGCGAGCGCGGTCACCACCCCCAGCGGACCGTCGTACGCACCCCCGTCGAGGACCGAGTCGAGGTGTGACCCGGTGACGACGCCCGGAAGGGATACTCCCTGACGTTCGGCACGCGACACGCCGGGCGAAGAGTGCGAAAGGTCAGGGACTACCCCGGCGTCCCACCACGCCACCCGGTTGCCGAAGGGGTCGGTCTCGAGCCGGAGCCCACGCGCCGATGCCTGCTCGACGAACCACGCATCCAGCTCGCGCTCGGCCGGGCCGAACGGCTGCCGGAAGTAGCCGCCGCTGCGCTCCGACCGCCCCAGGGGCTCGATGGCGCGCCACATCTCCTCGAAGTGGTCAGGCACACTCGGCTCCATGGAGTTCCAGGAGGTCGTCCGCCGCCGTCGCATGATCCGTGAGTACGCCGACACCCCGGTCGACCCGGCCTTCGTCGAGCGCGCCCTGGCCAACGCGGTCCGTGCTCCCAGTGCCGGCTTCAGCCAGGGCTGGGCGTTCCTGGTGCTCGACCGGCCGGACGACATCGCGACGTTCTGGGACGTCACCACGACTCCCGGCGAGCTCCCGGACAGCTGGCTGCGCGGCATGCAGACCGCGCCGGTGGTGATCATCCCGTGCAGCAGCAAGGCGGCGTACCTCAGCCGCTACGCCGAGCCCGACAAGGGCTGGACCGACCTCGACGAGGCGCGCTGGCCGGTGCCGTTCTGGCACATGGACGCGGCGATGGCGAGCCTGCTGATCCTGCTCACGGCGGTCGACGAGGGCATGGGCGCGTGCTTCTTCGGCATCCCGCCGGAGTACGACCGCGCCACCCGCGACGCCTTCGGCATCCCCGACGACTTCGACCCGGTCGGCGCGATCACCCTCGGCCACCGGGTGCCCGAGGAGGCGCCGAGCGGGTCGCCGACCAAGCGGCGGCGCAAGGACCTCGCGGACGTCGTGCACCGGGGCAGCTGGGGCGCGACGGGCTGACACGGGTCCAGTCCACCGGGCGCCGCGCGTGCGGTCAACGACGGGCTCCGGCGCGCCCGTCTCGGATCCGAGAGCAACTAGGTTGCAGCCATGACGGACCCGGCCGTGGCCAAGCTCCAGGCGCTGGTCCGGATCCCGACCGTGTCCGACCGCGATCCCGCCCGCGTGGACACCGCGGCGTTCGACCTCCTGCTGGACGAGCTCCGCACCCAGTTCCCTCGGCTTCACGAGCGCCTCGAGCTGACCCGCGTCGGCACCCACGGCCTGCTGTTCCGGTGGGCCGGGCGCGCGAGCGACCATCCGGTCGTGCTGATGGCGCACCTCGACGTCGTCCCCGTCGACGAGTCGGCGCCCTGGCAGCACCCGCCGTTCTCCGCGGAGATCGTCGACGGCGCCGTCTGGGGCCGCGGCACGCTCGACGACAAGGGCTGCGTCGCCGCGATCTGCGAGGCAGTCGAGCGGCTGCTCGCGACCGGCCACCGGCCCGCGCAGGACGTGTGGCTCTCGTTCGGGTCCGACGAGGAGGTGTCCGGCACCGCAGCCGTCGCCGCGGTCGACGAGCTGGAACGCCGCGGCGTACGACCCTGGCTCGTGCTCGACGAGGGTGGCGCGGTCGCGCACGAGGCCTTTCCCGGCGTGAAGCGCCCGGTCGCCGCGATCGGCGTGGCCGAGAAGGGGACGACCAGCGTCGAGCTCCGGGTCGAGGGCCGGGGTGGCCACGCCTCGACACCCGCGCGCAACGGCCCGACCGTGCGGCTCGCCCGCGCGATCCTCCGCATCGACCGCTCCCCCATGCCGGCGCGCGTGCCCGACACCACCGTCGAGCTGATGCAACGCCTCGCTCCCCACCTGCCACTCCCGCTCCGCCCGGTCATGCGCCGTGCCGACCGGATGCGGCCGCTCCTCGCCCGGGCCCTCACGTCCGCGGGCGCCGAGGCCGCAGCGATGGCGCGGACGACGTTCGCGGTGACGACGCTCGAGGGCAGCCCGGCCCTGAACGTGATCGCGTCGTCGGCGACCGCCGGGGTCAACGTCCGGGTGATGCCGGGCGACACGGTCGACGACGTGCTCGCCCATCTGCGCACGGTGGTCGACGACCCCGAGGTCCAGATCACCGTCGTCGAGCGCGGCGAGGCGAGTCCCATCTCGCCGGTGGACGAGGTCTTCGACCACCTCGCCGGGCTCGTCGCCGAGCACTTCGCGGACGCCGTCGTCACGCCGTACGTCCAGACCGGCGCCACCGACTCGCGCCACTTCACCCGCATCAGCGAGCACGTGTACCGGTTCGCGCCGTTCCGCATGGATGCCGCCCAGCGCCGGGCGGTCCACTCGTACGACGAGCATCTCGGCGTCGAGGCGTTCCTCGCGGGCATCGACTGGTACCAGGCGTTCCTCGAGAGGCTGCCGGGGTGACCGAGCCCGGGACCTCGACCGGCTCGACGGACGCACGCAGGACCGCCCAGTCCCTGGCCACGATCGTCGGCTTCCTGGTCTGCGTCGAGCTCGCCAGCGGCGTGCTGCAGGGCTACTACACGCCGGTCTACAAGGACATCGCGCACCACCTCGACATCCGCGACGCCAGCGTGAACTGGTTCGAGGCCGCGCAGCTGGTCGTCTCCGCCCTGGCCGTGCCGCTGCTGGCCCGGCTCGGCGACCTCGTCGGCGCCCGCTCCGTGCTGCTCGTGTCGACGGCGCTGACCGCGCTCGGCTCCTGGGTGCTCGCGTTCGCGCCGGGGTTCACGACGTTCCTCGTCGGCTTCGCGATCCAGGGCGCGTACGTCGTGTGGCTGCCGATGGAGGTCGCGATCGTCTACCGGCGCGCGTCCGGGAGCGGGCGTCGCGACGTGCTGACGCGTCGGGCTGCCGCGATCCTGGTGGGAGCCCTCGAGCTGTCGGTGATCGTCGGTGCACTGACGTCGGGAGCGATCGTCGAGCACACGTCGATGACCGTCGTGCTGATGATCCCGGCCGTGGTCGTGACCGCTGTCCTGGTCGTGATCTGGTTCGGCATCGAGCGCGACCCCGAGCGTCGCCCGGGCGGTCTGGACGTGGGCGGACTCGGGCTGATCGTCCTCGTGCTCGGGCTCGTCATGGGCGGCCTGATCGCGATCCGGCTGCAGGGTCCCGGACACCCCCTCGGATGGCTGTTGATCGTCGTCGGCCTGGCGATGCTGGTGCCGTTCGTCCGGTACGAGGCGAGGCAGCCCGAGCCGCTGGTCGACGTCCGCCTGTTCGCGAGCCGGCTCCAGTGGCCGGTCCAGCTCACGGCGTTCCTGTTCGGGATGTCGGTGCTCGGCGCCCAGATCCCGCTCTCGACGTACGCCCGGACGGACCCGGACGTCGCCGGCTACGGCCTCGGCGCGAGCGCCGGCTTCGTGTCGACGCTGATCGGGGTCTACGTGGTCTTCCTGGCCGTCGGTGCCCTCACCCTGCCGCTCACCACCCGCCGGCTCGGCGCCCGCGGCGCGCTCGTCACGTCGTCGGTGCTCGTCGCGCTGGGATACGCCCTCTGGCTGCCGTTCCACGACACGACCGGGGAGGCCCTGCTGAACATGGCGATCGCCGGCGTCGGCTCCGGTGCCCTGGTCGCCGCGCTCCCGGCCAGCGCGGCCGCCGGGGCGCCCGAGGACCGCACCGGCTTCGCGACCGGGATGACCAACGCGACCAAGACCGTCGGCGGCGCGATCGCCTCGGCGATCTTCGCGATCGCGCTCTCCAGCACCGGCTCGATCAAGGACCCGGTCCGCGGCCACGCGCCCCTGCACGGCTACCTGGTCGTCTGGTCGGTCTGCGCCGCCGCCGCTCTCCTCGCCGCCCTCGCCCTCCTCCTGATGCCGAGGCCGCGGGGCCGCGGTAGTCCCTGACGTTCGGCACGTTTCGACCGGCGTGTCGCGTGCCAAACGTCAGGGACTACCTCGCCAACCCCAGCCGGAACGTCGGAGGGGTCATGGGACAATGGGGCATGGGCACCTCGGAGACGCCCGGCCGGAGCCCGGGCACCCCTGACCGGTCACCACAGCGGTCGACGGAGCGCGACGAGCGCACGGGCCGCGCCGCCGCCGCGCAGCGGATGCAGCGCCAGCACGAGTACGTCGACCTCCAGATCAAGCAGGCGATGGAGCGCGGCGACTTCGACAACCTGCCCGGCGCGGGCAAGCCGATCCGGAACCTCGGCACCCAGCACGACCCGAACTGGTGGGTCAAGCAGCTGATCGAGCGCGAGAAGATCACCGGCGTCCTGCCTCCCGCCCTCCAGCTCCGCAAGGACGACGCCGAGCTCGACGCGCGGCTCGACCGGCACACCGCCGAGTCGGAGGTACGCCGCGAGCTCGAGGAGTTCAACGCCCGGGTGATGAAGGCCCGCTACACGCCCGTCGACGGGCCGCCCCTGATCACGATGCCACGCGACGTCGACGCCGAGGTGGAGGCGTGGCGCACCCGACGGCGCGAGCGCCGGCGTCAGGCGGCGACGAAGCCCGCCGCTCCCCCGCCGAGTCCGGCGCCCGAGCGACGTCGCCGCTGGTTCCGGCGGCGCGCCGACTGAGCGTCGTACGACTCGCATCCGGTCCACACCTACGATGACCGCCATGTACGCCGTCCAGCTCGCCTTCTCCGACGACCCGGCTCGGCTCCCGCTGCGACCCGGCCATCGCGAGCGGCTGGCCGAGCTCGCCGCCGACGGACAGCTGCTGGCGGCCGGGCCCTGGTCCGACGAGACCGGAGCCCTGCTGGTCTTCTCCGTCGCCACCCGCCAGGCGCTCGACGCGATCCTGGTGTCCGACCCGTACTACTCCGCGCCCGGTGTCACCGTGACCTCGGTCCAGGAGTGGAACCCGGTGACCCGCCACCACGCGCTCGACGGGTTCTGAGCCCGCCGCCGTCCGTCTCGCCCAGAGCGCGCCGCTCTTTCACCCGTGGCCCGAGGTGACTAGTGTCACCACCGACGGTCGGGGGTACGCCCATCTCGGAGGTTCGCATGTCCCAGGAACCAGTCAGATCCACGCCGCGTCGCTCGACCGGACTGTGGGTCGTCATCGTCGTCATCCTGATCCCACCGGTGGTGGTCCCGCTCTGGGTGCCGCTCTACGACAAGGCCGACCCCACGCTGTGGGGCTTCCCGTTCTTCTACTGGTTCCAGTTCCTGCTGATCCTGTGCTCGGCGGTGCTCACGATCGTCGCCCTGCTGCTCTCCCAGGTCGCGGACCGCAAGGACCGGGAGGGTGAGCGATGAACGGCGTCGCGGTCAGCGTTCTCGTCTTCCTCTTCCTGCTGGTCACCGTGCTCGGCTTCGCGGCCGCCCGCTGGCGTCGCGCCGACCTGGACAGCCTCGACGAGTGGGGCCTCGGCGGACGCGGCTTCGGCTCGTTCATCGCGTGGTTCCTGATCGGCGGTGACCTCTACACGGCGTACACGTTCGTCGCCGTGCCCGCGACCATGTACGCCGGCAGCGCGGTCGGCTTCTTCGCGGTGCCGTACACGATCGTGGTGTACCCGCTGATCTTCCTGTTCCTGCCGCGTCTCTGGTCGGTGTCGCACCGGCACGGCTACGTCACGCCGGCCGACTTCGTCCACGGCCGCTACGACTCCAAGACGCTCGGGCTCGCGATCGCGGTCACCGGCATCCTCGCCACGGCGCCGTACATCGCGCTGCAGCTGGTCGGCATCCAGGTCGTGCTGCAGGTGGCCGGCTTCGGCGGCAGCAACGGGTTCGTCAAGGACCTCCCGCTGATCATCGCGTTCCTCGTGCTCGCGGCGTACACCTACTCGTCCGGCCTGCGCGCGCCCGCGGTGATCGCGTTCGTCAAGGACACGCTGATCTACATCGTCGTCATCGTCGCCGTGATCTACCTGCCCCACAAGGTCGGCGGCTGGGACCACATCTTCAGCACCGTGCAGTCGTCGTTCGACTCGTTCAACAAGGACAACGCCGACGCGATCGCGAACAAGCAGGCCTCCCCGAAGGCGTCCTTCACGCCACCGGTGGCGCAGTGGGCCTACATGTCGCTGGCCCTCGGCTCGGCCTTGGCGCTGTTCATGTACCCGCACTCGGTCACCGGCGTGCTCTCGACCAAGAACCGTGGCGTGATCCGACGCAACGCCGCGCTGCTTCCGGCGTACTCCTTCCTGCTCGGGCTGATCGCGCTGCTCGGCTTCGTCGCGGTCGCGGCCGGTGTCAAGGTCGACAACCCGCAGCAGTCCGTGCCGCAGCTGTTCGAGAACGAGTTCCCGAGCTGGTTCGCCGGCGTCGGGTACGCCGCGATCGCGATCGGGGCGCTGGTGCCGGCGGCGATCATGTCGATCGCGGCCGCCAACCTGTTCACCCGCAACATCTACCGGGCGTACTTCCGGCCGGACGCGACGCCGTCGGAGGAGGCGACCGTCAGCAAGGTGGTGTCGCTGGTCGTCAAGCTCGGCGCGCTGATCTTCGTGCTGGCGCTGTCGAAGTCGTTCGCGATCAACCTGCAGCTGCTGGGCGGGCTGTGGATCCTGCAGACGTTCCCGGCGATCGTGGTCGGTCTGTACACGCGGTGGTTCCACCGATGGGCCCTGCTCGCCGGGTGGGCGGCCGCCATGGTCTACGGCACCTGGGTCGCCTACGACCAGGCGTCGCCGGTGCAGAAGCACTTCGGCAGTCCGCTCGCGAAGTTCCCGTTCACCGACACGCTCGTCTACATCGCCATCACGGCGTTCATCATCAACGTGCTCGTGGCGGTCGTGCTCACGGTGGTCCTGCGAGCGCTCAAGGTGGACCCCGGCGTCGACCAGACCTCACCGGCCGACTACGTCGCCGACGTGGACGACACCGGCGTCGATCCGGAGCTGGACCCGCACCGGCCGGCCCACGCCTGACCCGCCTGACCCGCCTGACCCGTCGTGGGTGGAGGCGTGTAACCGACCCTTCGGGGGGTGACACGCCGTGGACCGTCGGCGTGTCGGTCACCCAAGGGTCGGTTACACGCCTCCACACCGCCCCAGCCCGCCGTGCGGGAGGACCGAGTGGACTGCGTCATACCGGCGGACGACGCCACGGCGATAGCGTCCGCCCATGCCCATGAACGCGCGCAGCGCCAAGGACTTCTTCCGGCCGCTGGCCGTCGGTGCGCCCGATCCGCTCCGCGAGATCCCGGCGGTGCCGAGCCGCGCCATCCACTTCTTCGACCCGTCCAACGAGAAGATGGCCGCCAAGGTGCCGCAGCTGGTGGGCACGGTCGACGTGCTGCTCGGCAACCTCGAGGACGGCGTGAGGGCCGGCCGCAAGGAGGCTGCCCGCGACGGGCTCGTCGCGATCGCCCGGGAGACCCCCGGCCTGGGCGGGCAGGGCGCGACGTCCCAGCTGTGGACCCGCGTGAACGCCCTCGACAGCCCGTGGGTGCTCGACGACCTGACCACGCTGGTCGGCGAGATCGGCGACCGGCTCGACGTCGTGATGGTCCCGAAGGTGCAGGGCGCGGAGGACATCGCGTACGTCGACCGGCTGCTGGCCCAGCTCGAGGCGCGCGCGGGACTGACCAGGCCGCTGCTGGTGCACGCGATCCTCGAGACCGCCCGCGGCGTCAACAACGTCGAGGAGATCTGCGGCGCCAGCCCGCGGATGCAGGGGCTGAGCCTGGGACCGGCCGACCTGGCCGCCGACCGCCGGATGAAGACGACACGGGTCGGCGGCGGCCACCCGGGGTACGTCGTGCGCGCCGACGCGCGGCGTACCTCCGACGGGGTCGATGTCGAGGGCGTGCGTGCGACCTTCCAGCAGGACCTGTGGCACTACACGATCTCGCGGATGGTCGACGCGTGCGTGGCCCACGGCATCTACCCGTTCTACGGGCCTTTCGGCGACATCGCGGACCCGGTCGCGTGCGAGGACCAGTTCCGCAACGCCTACCTGCTCGGCTGCGTCGGCGCGTGGAGCCTGCACCCGTCGCAGATCGAGATCGCGAACCGGGTGTTCTCCCCGAGCGTCGACGACATCGCCCACGCCCGCCGCGTGGTCGCCGCGCTGCAGCTCGACGGCGACGACGGCACGGGCGCGGTGATGCTCGACGGGAAGATGGAGGACGACGCCTCCCTCAAGCAGTGCCTGGTGCTCGTCGACCTCGCCGAGCAGCTGGCCGAGCGAGATCCGGAGCTGAAGAAGCTGTACGACGGGATCGAGGCGTGACCGACGCCCCGGCCTTCCGGCCGCGCCGGTCGGTGCTGTACATGCCGGCGTCCAACCCGCGCGCGCTGGAGAAGGCCAGGACGATCCCGTGCGACGGGCTGATCCTCGACCTCGAGGACGCCGTCGCGCCCGACGCCAAGCCGGCCGCTCGCGAGGCGGCGTGCACGGCCGCTGCCAGCGGTGACTACGGCCTGCGCGAGGTGGCCATCCGGGTCAACGGCGCCGAGACCGAGTGGCATCGCGACGACCTGGCGGCCGCATGCGCCGCCAGGCCCGACGCGATCGTCGTCCCCAAGGTGGACGGCGCCGACGAGGTTCGCGCGCTCGTCGATGCCATGTCCGCGTTCGGTGCACCGGACCACACCACCTTGTGGGCGATGGTCGAGACCCCGGCCGCGATGCTGCACTGCGAGGAGATCGCCGCGGCCAGCGAACGGCTGACCGTGCTGGTGATGGGGACGAACGATCTCGCCAAGGAGTTGTCGGCCGAGCACGTGCCGGGCCGTCATCCGCTGCTTCCCGGCCTCGGCCTGGCGCTGCTCGCGGCCCGCGCGACCGGCACCGCGATCCTCGACGGCGTCTACAACGACGTGCAGGACACCGACGGCTTCCTGGCGGAGTGCCGGCAGGGTCGCGAGATGGGCTTCGACGGGAAGACGCTGATCCACCCGTCGCAGGTCGAGGGCGCCAACGCCGCCTTCGCCCCGAGCGCGCAGCAGGTGGAGGACGCCCACGGGATCATGCAGGCCTGGGCGGACGGGCGCGGCTCCGGTGTCGTCACCTATCGCGGCCGGATGGTCGAGAACCTCCACGTCGAGTCGGCTCGACGCACCCTCGCGATGCACGAGGCGATCGCGGACCTGGAGCGCGACGAGAGCTGACCGACGGGCCCGCGCGGTCGCGCTGACGTCCATGCTCAGTACGCCGGCGTGTCCGGGTGCGCCGGGTGCGTGGGGTGGGCGGGGTGCGTCGGCCGGTCCGGGTGGGTGGGGTGGACCGGGTGGGTGGGGTGGTCCGGGTGCCCGGGCTTGTCCGGCTTCTGCGGGTGGACCGGGTGCGTCGGGTGGACCGGGTGCGTCGGGTGGACCGGATGCGTCGGGTGGACCGGATGCGTCGGGTGGACCGGATGCCCAGGCTTGTCCGGCTTCTGCGGGTGGACCGGATGCCCAGGCTTGTCCGGCTTCTGCGGGTGGACCGGATGCCCAGGCTTGTCCGGCTTCTGCGGGTGGGTCGGGTGGACCGGATGCGTCGGGTGGACCGACGGTGTCGACCGATCGGTCGCGGCCCGGTCATCCAGGGTCGTCCGAGCCCAGACCCGGCTTCGGCAGTGCGGCGCAGAAGGTGGCGACGTGGTCGGCTCCGCCCGCGGCCGTCACCAGGGCGGCGAACGCGTGACCGGTCGGAGCGTGCCCGTGCGTCGCCTTGCTGGCGGCCGCATAGGCCCGGCAGAGGCCGACGTAGCCGTGCGCCTTCGGACCACCGGCCGTGCTGGACCCGCCGGACGGGCTGACCGGGTGGGTGGAATGCGTCGGGTGGGTCGCGTGGGACGTCGACCCTCCGGCCGTGCTCCGCGACCAGGGTGCGTGCCCACCGGCGGCGAAGGCGGCACCGGTGGACAGGAGGGCGGCCACGCCCGCGGTGGCCAACGCGGCCTTGAGGCCCGTGCGGGCGGTTCGCGGACTCATCTCGTTGTTCCTGACGGAGGTGAGGGACACGAGACGAGCGCGCTCGAAGGCGGCGACGGCGTCGTCCTCTCGCACCAGCTCACGAGGCGAGGCCGGTGCGCTCAAGGAGTCCAGCACGCGGTCGACACGAGGAGACGACGGGTCACGGCGGACCCTCAGGACGCGGAGGCCGCGCGCCAGGAGCTCTCGCAACGTCGTACTCATCTCATTCCCTCAGCGCTGCGAGGGGAGAAAATGTCACGCCGTCGCCACACGCGTTCCTCGGTGGGGTCCACGCGACGCGCCAGGTTGCGCAGTCCACGTTGTGCCGCGGACCGCACCGCGCCCGGTCGCTTGCCGAGCACCTGGCCGGCCGACTTGGCGTCGAGCCCCATGACCACCCGGAGCATCACGGCCTCCGCCTGGTCCTGGGGAAGCTGCCGGAGGAGCGCGACAGCGCTCCGCGTGCCGAGCGCCTCCGCGATCCGCGCCTCGTCGTCGAGCGTGTCAGGTGCATCGACCTGGCTGAGGTCACCGACGACCTGCGGGCGACGGGAGCGCTGCCGCAACAGGTCGAGGGCCCGGTGCCGTCCGATCGTCGTCACCCACGCGCGGAACCCGTCGCCCCCGCCCGTGAACCGGTCGAGGTCACGACTCGCCTGGGCCCAGGTCTCCGAGGCCACGTCCTCGGCGTCGTTCGGACCGACCATCACCTCGAGGTAGCGCAACACCAGCGGGTGCACGGCCCGGTAGACGAGTCGGAAGGCATCGGCATCGCCCGCGCACATGCGGGCGACGGCGTCATCCAGGGGATCCGGCTCTGACACCGGGTCATGGTGGCACGGCCGCGTGGCCTCAGCGGATCATCGGTTTCCCGGGGTCGGTGTTGTCGACGAGTACGTCGGCTCGCTCGCGCGGGGAGCACGACGCGTCGTAGAGCTCCTGCGCCTCGAGGTAACGGCGCTGGTCCGGGTGCTCGGCATCGTCCGGCACGCCGTCCCGCGCGGCCAACCGGGCCATCCGCACCGGGACGTCGGCGTGCACCCAGACGACGAGATCCCAGGCGTCGGCGAGCTCGGGGCGCTGGGCGAAGACGCCGTCCACCAGCAGCACCCCGTCCGGCGGCACACGCTCGTACGCCGCATCGACGAGGCGATCGCTCTCGAGGTCGTGCCAGCGCCGGCGGTACGGCGAGCCGGCGCCGCGCCGCCAGGGGTCGAGCAGCTCGCGGCGTACCGCGGCGAGGTCGAAGCTGCGCTCCCAGACGGTGGCCCCGGTCCGCCCCTCAGCGTGCCGGTGGGCCCGCGCGTGGTGGAAGTCGTCGAGGCTCGCGCGGACCGCGCCGGGCACCAGCGGTGCGAGCTCGTCGGCGAGGATCGTCTTGCCGGCTCCGTCCGCGCCGTCGACGGCGACCAGGGTGGGCCGGCCCGGGCGCGGCACCCGCGCCGCGAGCGAGGCCAGGACGTCGGCTCGGGCTACGAGGCTTCCTCGTCGTCGTCGCGTCGCCGCCACTGCTCGTCCCACCAGAGCTTGGCGCTGCCCATCCACCCGGCGGCGTCGTGCACGAGGCGCCCCAGGGAGTCCTGGGTCTCGCGGAACGTCTCGGAGTAGCTGTTCGCCGCCTCCTGGGCCGCATCGCTCAGCTTCGCGTCGGCGTCGGTGTCGCGCGTGGGGTAGTCGCCGGCCAGGATCGCCGTGTAGGCGCCGCTGTCGACCCAGTTGCGGAGCTCGCTGGCCCGCGAGACCGGCATCGGGTGGGTGCGCCCCTCCACGAGCTGGATCTTCAGCACGGAGTCGCGGAGATCGGTGTCGTCGTACTCCGCGCCCTGCGCGAAGAACGACGTCTGGTCGAGGTCCTCGAGGTGACCACCGCTGGCCAGCTTCATCAGGGCGCGGTACGCCGCGGCCGGGTCCTGCGTCGCCAGCAGCCCTGCGCGGTCGGCGGAGAGCTCGGACTTGCGGTACCACTCCATCAGCCCGGCCAGGATGATCCGCGCGCCGAGACCTCCGAGCGGGATGGCACCGAAGATGCCGGTCAGCCGCATCAACCGCTCGAGGATCGTGCGGTAGAGAGCGTGTCCGCTCATCGCGTGCCCGAGCTCGTGGGCGAGGAGCCACCGCAGCTCGTCCTCGTCCAGCAGGTCGACCAGGCCCGAGTTGGCCAGGATGAACGGCTTGTCCATCCCCATGCACCAGGCGTTGAAGTTCGGGTTGCCGACCACGTAGAGCTCCGGGACCGTCTCGGCGTCGAGGATCCCCGCCGCGTCGTTCAGGGCCCGGTGGAGCACCGGGAACTGCCGGTCGTCGACCCGGATCGCCGCCCCGAGGAAGAGCAGGCGCCACTTGCGCTCACGGAACAGGCCGCTGACCAGCTTGACGACGGTGTCGAAGCCCTTGAGCTTCCGGAGCGCCACCAGCGCCCCTCGGTCCGCCGGGTGCTCCCAGGCGCGGGAGCTGATGTTGCGCAGGACGACCCGGGATCGCGCGGGCCGGGACTCGTTCGACGAGCCGTTGGAGGACTCCGACATGAGGGAAGTATGCGCCACCCCCGGTCATCGCACGACCCATTGCGTCGTCCGCCCCAGGTGCTCATCGACGAGCACGTGAGGCGGACGACCCGGGTCGGTCAGTCGGTGACGGTGTACGGCGTGGGCTCGCGGCGCAGGGTGAGCACGAGCGCGGCGACCGTGAGGATCACCGACGCGGCCGCACCGACCTTGATCCAGGCGTCGACGTCGACGAAGAACGCCGGCAGCGAGGTCAGGGCGTTGACGAGCAGGGCCGCGGCGTTCACCCGGATCGCCAGCCGGTTGCCCGAGCGCCACGCGACGACCGCGCAGACGACCGAGACGAGCCCCAGGACCGCGCTCAGCACCAGGACGGCGACCGGCGGCGCGTCCTGGCCGTCGGGCGTCGGCGCGAACAGGAACGGGATGTTGATCAGGCCCAGGAACGCCGAGATCGCGAGCCCGGTGCGGACCTGGGTCGTGGTCCGGGTCGCCCCTCGGGTGGTGGACATGGTGGTCATGGTGGCTCCTCTTGGTCGGTGTTGTCTGCAGGCTCCACCAGCCCCGACACCTGTCCACAGGGTCGCGCCTCCCGCTCACGCTCCCGCGGGCTTCCTCTCATTCGGGAGGATCTTCCCGGGCCAGGCGGGACCCGGGACCGCCATCATGGCCTCATGGAGGACGGGGAGTCGATCAGGATCCTGGTCGCCGACGACCATCCGGTGGTCCGCGGAGGGCTGGTCGCGCTCCTGCGCACGATCGACGGACTCGACGTCGTGGGCGAGGCAGCCGACGGCGACGAAGCGGTCCGCGAGGCGCACCTGACCCGTCCGGACATCGTCTTGATGGACGTCCGGATGCCGGGCCTGGACGGGATCGAGGCGACCCGCAGGATCCGCTCCGGCGTGCCGGACACCCGGGTGCTCGTACTGACGATGTACGACGACGACTCCACCGTCTTCACCGCGATGCAGGCCGGCGCCCAGGGCTACCTGCTCAAGGAGGCCGAGCAGGAGGAGATCGTTCGCGCGGTGCGCGGCGTCGTCGCCGGTGAGGCGATCTTCGGACCCGGCGTGGCCGAGCGGGTGCTCGGCTACTTCGCCGACCCGCCCGCGGGCGCCAGCCCGGCGTACCCGTTCCCGGAGCTCACCGACCGCGAGCGGGTGATCCTCGACCTGCTGGCGCGCGGCCGGCGTACCGGGCAGATCGCGGGCGAGCTCTACCTCTCGCCCAAGACCGTGGCCAACAACCTGACCAACATCTTCGCCAAGCTCCAGGTGGCCGGCCGGGCCGAGGCGATCATCCGCGCCCACGAGCGCGGCGTCGGCGGGTCGCCGTGAACCAGACCCTCGCGCTGTCGGTGACGACCCTGCCGGTGCTGTCGTTGGGGGCCGGGGGCGCGGTACTGCTCCGCACCCGTGCCCGGGCCGCCGCCGTGGCCGCGCTGCTCGCCAGCCTCGGGATGCTCCTGGGACTCGCGGCGTGGTGGGCCGGGCACGACACCGTCGGCAGGACCTTCTTCGTCGGCGGCCTCGAGCTGCCCGGGGCGCTGACCGTGTTCTTGTACCCGCGGGTACGCCGCCACCACCCCGTCGACTTCTGCGCGCTCGTCCTCCTGGTCGCCGCCGGCATGCTCGGCACGGCGTACTACACCCGCGGCACCTTCGGCGGGACCATGGTGCTGGCGATGACTGTCGCGCTGATGGCGCACGTGTGGTGGCGCTTCGAGCACTCCGACGAGGACGACCGGCTGGCGATCCTCTGGACGGTCCTGGCCATCTGTACCGCGGGGATCGTGTTCGGGCACTGTGCCTTCCTGACCACCGAGAACGCCAGCGTCGTGGTCGGATCGATCCTCTTCGCATCCGTGGGTCCGGCCCTGGCGATCGGCGTACGACGACCGCGCGTCGTGGACGTGCGCGGGCTGATCGTGCGGGTCGTGGTGCTCGGGGTGGCGTTCATCGTGTACATCGCGATCTTCGTCGCGATCGTGTCGACGCTCGACATGCTCGGGCAGCCGCAGCCGTCGACCGGCGTCCTCGCGGTCGTCGGCGCCGTGGCGGCCACCACGTTCCACCCACTGCTCGTGCTCCTGCGCGGAGCCGTCGACGAGATGCTGTTCGGCGAGCGGCCGGACCCCCTCGACGCCGCGGCGCGCGTGGTCGGCCGGGTCGGCGACGACCCGGTGCTCGCGCTCCGGGCCATCCGCGAGGCCTTGGTGCTGCCCTACGCGAGCCTGTCCTCGGAGGGTGTCGAGCTGGCGTCGTCGGGGACCGCGGTCACGCACGTCCGCCGCCTCACCCTGCAGCTCGGCGACGACGAGGTCGGCGAGATCGTGGTCGGGCTCCGGCCCGGCGACCTCACGCTGTCCGCGGGGGACGAGCGCGTCCTGCGCATCGTGGCGCCCCTGCTCGCGCAGACGCTCCGGGCGCGGAAGCTGGCCGGCGACCTGCAGACCTCACGCGGCCAGGCGATCGCGGCGATCGAGGAGGAACGTCGTCGTCTGCGCCGCGACCTGCACGACGGGCTCGGACCCACGCTGTCCGGGATCGCGTTCACCGCCGACGCCGCGCGCAACACCCTGCGGCGCGAGCCCGAGTCGGCCGACGAGCTCCTGCGCGGGCTCCGGGCCGAGGCCGTGACGGCCGTCGGCGAGATCAGGCGGCTGGTCTACGACATGCGACCTCCGGCTCTCGACGAGCTGGGGCTCGTGCCGGCGCTCCGCCAGCGCGCCTCCTCGATGCGCACCGAGGACGGCCGGTCGATGCGGGTCACGGTCGAGGCTCCGGAGGACCTGCCGGTCCTGCCGGCGGCGGTCGAGACCGCGGCGTACCGGATCGCGACGGAGGCGCTGACGAACTCCGCACGCCACAGCGGCTCGGACGAGGCGGCGCTCCGGATCGACCTCGACGCCGGCCGCCTCTCGGTCGCGGTCCGCGACGGCGGCGCCAACGGACAGACCTGGACCCCCGGCGTCGGCCTGTCGTCGATGCGCGAGCGCGCCGCCGAGGTCGGCGGCACCCTGACCGTCACCGGTGGCGACCGCGGCTTCGCCGTCCTCGCCCTGCTCCCGATCGGCACCGTCGGGTCGTCCGCCTGAGGAGGTCCGAAAGGTCCCGTGGGCCACGCGGCCCGAAACAGTGGAAACCTCTGCGACGACGGACGCCGGCGGGCACAGTGCTGCCCATGAGCGATCAGAACTCCCGATGCCGCGTCACCCTCGTCATCTCGCTGGCAGCCCTCGTCACCTCCGTGGCGGTGTCAGGCGGCCCCGCCCTCGCGCGCGCCGTCGTGAACGCGGACAAAGTGGACGGGCTCCGTGCGGTGACGTCCACGGCGTCGACGCACCAGCGCAGCGGGAAGCTGGTGGCCACGGCCGCGAAGACCGGCCGGCTCCCGAACGACATCATCGCCAAGGCCCCGGACGCCGCGCAGCTCGGTGGCCTGCCTCCCGCGGCGTACAAGGGGACCTACCTGCCGCCGAGTGTCGCGACCGACAATCCGTACCCGGCCTCGACGAGCGCGCAGCACCACGTCTACACGACGCCGCGCCCCGGCTACCTGTTCGTGCAGGCCGCGACCAGCTTCACGGTCACCTGCCCCGACGACGGTGTCGTCGCCGCGTGGCTCGACGTCGACGGGACGAACGTGGACTCGTCACGCCAGCTCCTCCTGCACCCGTCGGCCGACGCGGTCCTCAACGTGACCCTGTCGGGGATCACGGGCGAGAGCCTGGACGCCGGCCAGCACACGGTGTCGGTTCACTTCGGCTGCACGACGGGCCAGTACGGCACCTACCTGGCCCTCGGCGAGCCGGGGTACGCCGTCCTCCTGCCCGCGTCGTACCACCCCTGATCGACCGCGCGGACAACCGTCACCGTCCGGCCATCGGCACTCGTACGCCGCGCTCCTCGGCCACCTCGACGGCCCGGTCGTAGCCGGCGTCGACGTGCCGGATGACGCCCATGCCCGGGTCGTTGGTGAGGACCCGCTCGATCTTCTGCGCGGCCAGGTCGGTGCCGTCGGCGACGCACACCTGACCCGCGTGCAGCGAGCGCCCCATGCCGACACCGCCGCCGTGGTGGAACGACACCCACGACGCGCCGGAGGCGGTGTTGACCAGCGCGTTCAGGATCGCCCAGTCGGCGATGGCGTCGGAGCCGTCCTTCATCCCCTCCGTCTCGCGGTACGGCGACGCGACCGACCCGCAGTCGAGATGGTCGCGGCCGATCACGATCGGCGCCTTCAGCTCTCCCGAGGCCACCATCTCGTTGAACTTCAGCCCGGCCAGGTGGCGCTCGCCGTACCCGAGCCAGCAGATGCGCGCCGGCAGTCCCTGGAACTGCACGCGCTCGCCGGCCATGGTGATCCACCTCCGGAGCCGCTCGTTGTCGGGGAACAGCTCGAGGATCGCGCGGTCGGTCGCCGCGATGTCGGCCGGGTCGCCCGACAGCGCCGCCCACCGGAACGGGCCCTTGCCCTCGCAGAAGAGCGGCCGGATGTACGCCGGCACGAAGCCGGGGAACTCGAAGGCCCGGTCGTAGCCCCCCTTGCGCGCCTCGTCGCGGATCGAGTTGCCGTAGTCGAAGACCTCGGCGCCCGCGTCCTGGAACTCCACCATCGCCCGCACGTGCGCGGCCATCGACGCCTGCGCGTCCTTGGTGAAGCCCTGCGGGTCCTTGTCGGCCGCGTCGTGCCAGTCCTCGAAGGGGACGCCGACCGGTAGGTACGACAGCGGGTCGTGCGCCGACGTCTGGTCGGTGACGATGTCGATCGGCGCCTTCATCTCGAGCAGCCGGGGCAGCAGCTCGGCGGCGTTGCCGAGCACCCCGATCGAGAGCGGTCGCTTCTCGTCCCGCGCCGCCACCGCACGCTCGACGGCGTCCTCCAGCGAGTCGGCCTGCTCGTCGAGGTAGCGGTGCTCGATCCGGCGCGTGATGCGGGACTGGTCGCACTCGATGCAGATCGCGACGCCGTCGTTCATGGTCACCGCCAGCGGCTGGGCGCCCCCCATGCCGCCGAGGCCGGCGGTGACCGTGATCGTGCCGGCCAGCGTGCCGCCGAACTTCTTGTCGGCGATCGCCGCGAAGGTCTCGAACGTGCCCTGCAGGATGCCCTGCGTGCCGATGTAGATCCACGACCCGGCCGTCATCTGGCCGTACATGATCAGGCCCATCTCGTCGAGCTTGCGGAACTCCTCCCAGTTCGCCCAGTCGCCGACCAGGTTGGAGTTCGCGATCAGCACCCGCGGTGCCCAGGCGTGCGTCCTCATCACGCCCACCGGCTTCCCCGACTGCACGAGCATCGTCTCGTCGTCCTCGAGGTCGCGCAGGGTCGCCAGCAGCGCGTCGTACGCCGGCCAGGTGCGCGCGGCCTTGCCCGTGCCGCCGTACACGACGAGGTCCTCGGGGCGCTCGGCCACCTCGGGATCGAGGTTGTTCATCAGCATCCGCAGCGGCGCCTCGGTCTGCCACGACTTCGCCGACAGCTCGGTGCCGTGGGGGGCGTGGATGGGCAGTCTCTCGTTGGTCGAGCTTGTCGAGACCATCAGCTCAGCTCTCCGATCACTTCTTCGACGGCGGACAGGACGGCACCCGAGGCGACCAGCTCCACGGCGGTCTCGATCTCGGGCGAGAGGAACCGGTCGGGACCCGGCATGCCGACGCCGTGCTGCCGCAGCAGGCGCACGACGGCCCCGGTGGCCGGTGCGGGCGAGGTGCCGGCGGTGTCGCCGGTCGTGGTGCGCAGCTCGAGGCCTCGGGCTGCGGTCATCAGCTCGATCGCCACGACTCGCGTGAGTCCGTCGACCGAGCGGCGCAGCTTGCGGGCGGCGCTCCAGCCCATCGAGACGTGGTCCTCCTGCATGGCGCTGGAGGGGATCGAGTCGACGCTGGCCGGTACCGCGAGCCGCTTCAGCTCGGAGACGATCGCCGCCTGCGTGTACTGCGCGATCATCAGCCCGCTGTCCACCCCTGGGTCGTCGGCGAGGAACGGCGGCAGGTCGTGGTTGCGCGCACGGTCGAGGAAGCGGTCGCTGCGGCGCTCGGCGATCGACGCGACGTCGGCCGCGACGATCGCCAGGAAGTCGAGGACGTAGGCGATCGGCGCTCCGTGGAAGTTGCCGTTCGACTCGACGCGACCGGCGTCCGCCAGCACCACCGGGTTGTCGATCGCGCTCGCGAGCTCACGCTCGGCGACGGTCGCGGCGTGATCGACGGTGTCGCGGGCGGCGCCGTGCACCTGGGGCGAGCACCGCAGGGAGTAGGCGTCCTGCACCCGGTGGAAGCGGTCCTCGCGGTGGCTGGCCATCACCCCGGAGCCGGCGAGCACCCGCGTCAGGTTGGCCGCGGACCAGCCCTGGCCGACCTGCGGCCGCAGCTCCTGGAGCTCGGACGCGAAGACGCGGTCGGTCCCCATCTGAGCCTCCACGCTCATCGCGGCGGAGACGTCCGCGGTGCGCAGCAGCCGGCGCAGGTCGGCGATCGCGAGCACCAGCATCGCCAGCATCCCGTCGGTGCCGTTGATCAGGGCGAGGCCCTCCTTGGCACCGAGCTGCACCGGCGCGAGGCCGGCCGCCGAGAGTGCGTCGGAGGCCGGCATGAGGGTGCCGCTCGCGTCGCGGACGTCGCCCTCGGCCATCAGCACGAGCGCGCAGTGCGCGAGCGGAGCCAGGTCGCCGGAGCAGCCGAGCGAGCCGTACTCGCGGACGACCGGCGTGATCCCGGCCGTCAGCAGCGAGGCCATCAGCTGCGCCGTCTCACGTCGTACGCCGGTGTGCCCCGTCGCCAGCGTCGAGAGCCGCAGCAGCATCAGGCCGCGCACGACCTCGCGCTCGACCTCCGGACCCGAGCCGGCCGCGTGGGAGCGGATCAGCGAGCGTTGCAGCTGGTCGCGCAGCTCGGTGGGGATGTGCCGGGTGGCCAGCGCGCCGAAGCCGGTCGAGATCCCGTACGCCGGCGTCGGCGCGGCCGCGAGCTCCTCGACCACCACCCGGGCCCGGTCGATCGCCGCCAGCGCGTCGTCGGTGAGCGTCACCCCGGCCCCGCCTCGGGCCACAGCCAGCACGTCGTCGAAGGACACCGGCCCGACGCTCACCCGCACGCTCTCCATGCCGCCATCCAACTCCCGCGCCCGAAGCCTCCGCCACCACCCCCGCCCGTGCCGCTGTCTGGGATCCGAGACGACCGCGTCTCAAGGTAAAACCTTCGCCCAGCGCGTGACCGCCGGGAGGGGCCCTCCGTTAAGACAGCGTCAACCCCAGCAAGAGGAGCCCCCCATGCACCCTCGCACCGCCCTGGCGACCGCCGCGGTCCCGTTGTCCCTCGGTCTGGTCCTGGCGACCGCACCGACCTACGCCGGGACCTCCCACGACCACTCCACCTCGAGGAGCCACACCAGCACCCACACGACAACGACGAGCACGACCTTCGCCTTCAGGACCTCCGGGTACGGCACCCAGGTCACGGGCGGCCAGATCCCGGCCGGCTCGTCCACCACGGGGTACGACGTGATCGGCTGCACGAACCAGGCCGGTCTGACCCGCAGCAACAACGTCGCCGAGGCGACCGTGCCCGGGCTCGGTCAGGTCTCCGGCGTCAAGACCCGGGTCTGGACGACCGAGCGCCACGGTGTGGTCGCGTCTCACTCCAGGCACGCGATCGCGGCGATCACCCTCGCTGCGAGTGACCTCGGGTCGCTGTCGATCCGCGGGGTGACCTCGGACTCCACGGCGTACCACGACGCCCGGGGCTTCCATGCGACGACCACGACCCACGTCGGCGACCTGGTGTTCACCCCGCCGAGCGGCCCCGCCCAGGTCTTCGCCGTGCCGACGCCGGACCATCCGCTCACCATCCCCGGCCTGGTCACGGTGTACGCGGGGCAGCACACCCGGGACCACACCGCGAACGGTGCCATGGCCGACGCCTATGCCCTGCGCGTCGAGGTCCTGGCCACCGACACGTCGGTGCGCGTAGCCCACAGCCATGCCGCGCTCTACTCCGGGCTCACCGGCGGCGTCTTCCGCGGGCACGCCGCCGCCACCCATGTCGTCACCGCGGCCGATGACATCGCGCAGAGCGGGCCGAACCCCTTGGTGATCGTCCCCTGCCAGGGCACCTACGACAGGACCCACGAGAAGTCGCTGGCCCACCTCGACCTCGGTGGCCAGCTGGTCGTCAAGGGTGCGAACGCCCGGACCCGCGCCGCCCAGGGATCCGACGAAGCGCAGGGCACGTCCCGAGCGGAGGTGGCTCGGGTCGACCTCGGCGACGGCCAGGTCGTCATCGACGGCATCGTCGGCAAGGCCTCGGTGGTGCGGAACGGGCACCACGTCACCGCGTCGGCCCAGGGCACCCGGCTCGCCGGCATCACCGTGAACGGCCAGGAGCGAAAGTTCCCGAAGACCGGCGTCCTGGAGATCCCGGGCGTCGTGAAGCTGGAGCGCGCCGTGGTGACCAGGTCGCACAACGGCATCGCCGTGATCGGTCTGCGCATCACGCTGCTCGACGGGTCGGGAGCGGTGGTCGACCTGGCCGAGGCCACGCTCCGGATCCGACCGGCGAACGGCTGACCCATCCCACAGGGCAGCGGGGTCGATGTCCCCCCATTCCGACCCCGCTGCCCGCTCACCGGCCAGAGACCGGCTGGGGGCCATGGCCGGCCCACCCGTCACCTGCCGCGGGGGTTCAGGTGCCACGGGTGGGCCGGTTCTCGCATGGGCACCGAGTCGTGGGGTACGGACCGGGACCACCTGTATCGAGGAGGACACCCATGCCCGCCTGGTTGATCTGGGTCATCGTGATCGTGGTCGTCGTGCTGATCGTCGCCGCGGTCGTCACCCTCACCGGCAAGCGGCGTACCGAGCAGCGTCGCGAGCACGCCGAGCAGCTGCGCAACGAGGCGACGACGCAGGCCGCGGGACTCACGGAGTCCCACCGGCAGGCCGAGGAGCTCCGCGCCAAGGCCGACCTCGCCCAGACCGAGGCCGAGCGCGCGCAGGAGCGCGCCGCGACAGCCGAGCAGGGCCACCAGGTCGAGCAGGCGAGCTACGAGGACAAGCTCCGCGAGGCCGACCGGCTCGACCCCGAGGTCGACCACCGGTCCAGCGACTACGAGCCCGACGTCTGGACGGACGAGCGCTCCGAGTCGGCGACCGAGGCTCGCCACGTCGCCTCACCCGACGAGACCTCCGCCGCCCGGCCGACGCATTCCACCGAGCCAGCCGAGTCCACCGAGCCCACCGAGGCCACGGAGCCCACCGAGACCGAGCCGCGCCGCCAGGCTCCCTAGGTGGGAGCATCGCCGGCATGGGGCAGGTGCCGGCGGCGACGCGGACGCTGCACGTCCTCCGTTTCCTGGCCGGGCAGCCCGAGCCGGTGCCGCTGGACCGGATCGCCCGGGCCTGCGGCCTGCCACGCTCCACGGCGTACCACCTGGTGACGGCGATGATCGAGGAGGGCTTCGTCGTCCACCTGCCCGACGAGCACCGCTACGGGCTGGGGATCGCGGCGTTCGAGGTCGGCAGCGGCTTCAGCCGGCAGGAGCCCCTGCAGCGGATCAGCCGCCGCACGCTCACCGACCTCGTGGACGGCACCGGCCAGACCGCCCACCTCGCCGTCCTGCACGGCCGCGACGTCCTGTACGTCGTCGAGGAGCGCGCGCCGGGTCGTCCACCCCTGGTCAGCGACGTCGGGGTGCGACTGCCCGCCCAGCTCACCGCCAGCGGCCGGGCCATCCTCTCGACGCTCCCGACCGCACAGGTGCGGGCGCTGTACCCCGACCCCTCGGCGTTCGTCGACCGGCACGGCACCGGTCCACGCACGCTGAGCGCCCTGCGCGCCGTGCTCTCCGAGACCCGGCGGCGCGGGTACGCCACCGAGGAGGGCGAGGTGACGCCGGGCTTCGCCAGCGTCGCCGCACCCGTCCTCGACCACAACCAGCACCCGGTGGCCGGCGTCGCGATCACCTACGCAGAGGCGGACGCCACCGGCCCGCAGGACCTCGCGCAGGCGGTACGCCGGGCCGCCGCTGCGCTGACGAGACGTCTCGGCGGACCGGCCGACGACCCGTGACCAGCCGACGACCGCGAAGTTACCTGTCGGTAGGATCCGGTGCTCGTGCCCCGATGACCCACGGCTCGTCGGGGCCGTAGTCTCGGCGCCGACGCCTGTCCCCGACCCGTCCCGACGTCCCCACGCTGGAGTGACTGACTGTGACCGCCGTACTGATCATCGGGCTGCTCCTCAACGCGATCGCGCTCCCGATCGCCGGCCGGCGGGTCTGGTTCCTCTACCGCGTCATCTCCAGCGGGAAGCCGGCCCCGGACCGGATCGAGGGCGTCACCAGCCGGCTCGGCACGGCGGTCAAGAGCCAGGTCGTCGAGGTCTTCGGCCAGAAGAAGCTGCTCAAGTGGAGCGTTCCCGGCGCCGCGCACTTCTTCGTGTTCTGGGCCTTCGTGATCCTGGCGACGGTCTACCTCGAGGCGTACGTCGTCCTGCTGACGCGCGACCCGGGGTGGAACTGGTTCGTCTTCGGCAGCTGGTCCGTGCTCGGGTTCGTGCAGGACTTCATCGCGATCATGGCTCTCGCCGGGATCGCGGTCTTCTGGGCGATCCGGCTGCGCAACCAGCCCCAGCAGCTGGGCCGCCGGTCCCGGTTCTTCGGGTCCCACCTGGGTCCGGCGTACTTCACGCTGTTCATGATCTTCAACGTCGTGTGGACGCTGTTCCTCTTCCGGGGCGCCGTCGAGGCACGTGACATGGCCCTCTCCGACGGGCAGGGCGACCATGGCTACGGCAAGGCCGCGTTCGTCTCCTACCTGCTCGGCAAGGCGCTGCCCGACAGCACCGCCCTGATCGGCATCGGGCTCATCCTGCACATCGGCGTGATGCTGGCGTTCCTGATCTTCGTGCTGAACTCCAAGCACCTCCACATCTTCGTCGCGCCGCTGAACGTCCTCTTCGGCCGCCGCCCGGTCGCCCTCGGTGCGGTCAAGCCGCTGATGTCGGAGGGGAAGCCGGTCACGCTCGAGGACATCGAGGACCTCGACGAGGACGCGACCCTCGGCGTCGGCTCGATCACGGACTTCACGTGGAAGGGCCTGCTCGACTTCACGACGTGCACCGAGTGCGGGCGCTGCCAGTCGCAGTGCCCGGCGTGGAACACCGAGAAGCCGCTCTCGCCGAAGCTGCTGATCATGAACCTCCGCGACCACGCCCTGGCCGCGGCACCCGCCGTCCTCGCCCGGTCGTCGAACGGGGACGCACCCGAGGCCGCGGTCAAGGAGCTCGAGCGGCCGCTGATCGCCGACGAGGCGGCGTACGGCGTGATCGACCCGGACGTGCTCTGGTCCTGCACGACCTGTGGGGCCTGCGTCAACCAGTGCCCGGTCGACATCGAGCACGTCGACCACATCGTCGACATGCGGCGCTACCAGGTGCTGGTCGAGTCGAACTTCCCCAGCGAGCTCAACCAGCTGTTCCGCGGGCTCGAAGGCAAGGGCAACCCGTGGAACATGGCGGCCCAGGCACGGATGGACTGGGCCAAGGGTCTCGACTTCGAGGTGCCGGTCGTCGGCGAGACGCTCGAGTCGCTGGACTCGGTCGACTGGCTGTTCTGGGTGGGCTGCGCGGGCGCCTACGAGGACCGCGCGAAGAAGACGACGCGGGCCGTCGCGGAGCTGCTGCACCTCGCCGACGTCTCCTTCGGGGTGCTCGGCAACGGCGAGACCTGCACCGGTGACCCGGCCCGTCGCGCGGGCAACGAGTTCGTCTACCAGGGTCTGGCCGCGCAGAACGTCGAGACGCTCACCGAGCACCGGGTGAAGCAGGTCGTCACCACCTGCGCCCACTGCTTCAACACGCTGAAGAACGAGTACCGGGACCTCGGCCTCGAGCTCGAGGTCGTGCACCACACCCAGCTGCTCAACCGCCTGGTCCGCGAGGGACGGCTGACGCCGGTCGCGTCCGGGGACGGCGCGTCGAAGCGGACCATCACCTACCACGACCCGTGCTACCTCGGCCGGCACAACCAGGTCTACTCGCCGCCGCGCGAGCTGCTGCAGGTGCTGCCGGGCGCGTCGTACGTCGAGATGGAGCGGTCGCAGGAACGCTCCTTCTGCTGCGGCGCCGGTGGTGCGCGGATGTGGATGGAGGAGAACCTCGGCGAGCGGATCAACACCAACCGCACCAAGGAGGCGGTGGCGACCGGCGCCGACCAGATCGCGGTCGGCTGCCCGTTCTGCCGGGTGATGCTGTCCGACGGCCTCACCGCCGAGCAGGCCTCCGGCGGCGCCCGCGAGGAGGTCGAGGTGCTCGACGTCGCCCAGATGCTGCTGGCGTCGGTGAAGGGCGAGTCGGCGACCAGGACGTCCGCGACCGCGACCACCGCGTCGGTCGAGACCAAGGCCGAGCCCTTCGAGACGCCTCGTTCCTCGGCTCCTCAGGAACCACCCGAGCCCGGCGACGAGACCCAGACCTCCGAGACCGTCACCGAGACCGCGGACGTCGGCCCGGCCGCGAAGGCGTCGGGGGGCTCGTCGCTGTTCGACGTCGACGAGCCCGCGGCGGACGAGCCCGCGTCGGACGAGCCCACGTCGGCGCCGGCGTCCGGCGGCGGCTCGCTGTTCGACGTCGAGGACGAGGCGCCGACGACGGCCGACGCCGAGGAGGCGCGTCCCCGTCGGGAGGCTCGTTGTTCGACGTCGACGAGCCCGTCGCGGACGAGCCCGCGGTCGCGGCATCGAGCGGCGGCTCGCTGTTCGACGTCGAGGAGACGCCCCCGAGCGCCACGGAGGGTCGTCCCGACGCCTCCGAGACCTCCGACGGGGGTTCGCTCTTCGACATCGCCGGCACGTCACCGGAGTCGGAGGGGTCGACCACCGCACCCGAGGCCTCGCCCGAGGTCGAGGAGAAGACCCCGGCCGCGAGCGGCTCCCTGTTCGACGTCGCGGCCGATCCGCCCGCGCCGGCGAAGCCGACCGAGGCCGGACGCCGAGCCGGACACCGAGCCGGACGCCGAGCCGGACGCCGAGCCGGAGGGCAAGGACGAACCGAAGCAGGACCCCGACCCGGCCGAGGGTGGGTCTCTGTTCGACCTCTGACGGCCCGCTGACCTGGGCAGATGCGCCATGACGCCGCGATGACATCATCTGGTGTCACCGGATCCTTGACATGACGTCACTGTGATGTCATAGTGATGCACATGGACATCACCCCGTACGTCGAGAGCCTCCGGTCCTCGCTGGCCTCCGCCGCCGACTCGGCCGGCGACGAGACCCGCCAGGCCGCCGAGCGGCTCGGCTTCGCCCTCGAGTCCAGCGCCCGGCTGGCGATCATGGAGGCGGTCTCGCAGGCCGCCGCCGAGATCACCGCCGAGATGCCGAGCGGTGGCGTCGACGTACGTCTCAATGGTCGCGAGCTGGACTTCCTCGTGCACGTCGCCGCGCCGACCCCGCCCGCACCGCCGGCTCCCCCGAGCCCGGAGGAGGTCGAGGAGGGCGGCATGTCCCGGATCACGCTGCGCATCCCCGAGAGCGTCAAGACCAAGGCCGAGGAGCGCGCCGCGGACGCCGGCCAGTCGCTGAACACCTGGCTGGTCAACATCGTCCGCGCCGCCACCCGCGACGGCGCCATCAACGTCGACATCGACCTGTCGAGCCTGCCGTTCTTCGGCGGCAACGACCCGTTCGAAGGCAGAGGACGACGCGGAGGCAAGCGCATCTCCGGCTGGATCTGACCCACCACACCACCCACAGGGGACGGCACGAGGCCGCTCCCCCGGCACAGCTCACCCTCAACCCGGCACCACCGCCACCAGGAGGCACCAGATGAACCGCCAGTTCGAGACTCCCGAGCCGATCGACCTCTACGTCGAGATCGGCAAGGGCAAGGTCGAGATCCGCGCCACCGCCTCGGGGTCCACCACCGTGGACGTCGAGGGCCGCGACGCCGACGAGGTCCAGGTGACCTTCGAGAACAACCGTCTCTCGATCGTCGCTCCCAAGGACGGCGGCAACTGGTTCGGCGGGCGTGACCGCGAGCTCCACGTCGAGGTCGAGATGCCGCCCGCCAGCGATGTGGCCGTCAAGACCGGCAGCGCCGACATCGAGGTCGAGGGCCAGGTCAACGACTGCCGGATCAAGACCGGGTCCGGCGACGTCACCTGCGACACCTTCGCGGGCGCCGGTCGCGTCGAGACCGGCTCGGGCGACGTCGAGATCTCCGAGGCCCACGACGCGCTGCAGGTCAAGAGCGGGTCCGGCGACATCTCCCTCGGCACCTGCCTGGGGAACCTCAACATCTCGACCGGCTCCGGCGACGTCGAGGTCGGCACCACGAACGGCAAGACCGTCGTCAAGACGGGCTCGGGCGACCTGCGGGTCACCAGCGCCAACGCCGACATCTCGCTGTCCACCGGCAGCGGCGACCTCCGGCTCGAGACCGCTCGTCGCGGGCGGGTCAGCCTCAAGGGCGCCAGCAGCGACGTCGAGATCGGCATCCCGGCCGGCACGCCGGTCTGGGCCGACATCAACACCGTCACCGGCTCCATCCGCTCGAACATCGAGAGCGTCGGAGCCCCGCAGGAGGGTCAGGAGCACGTCGAGCTCCAGGCCCGCACGGTCAGCGGCGACATCACCCTGACCGAAGTCTGACCACCAACCACCCACGCACACGACACCACGAAGGAGCACCGCCATGAACGAGACCGTGATCGAGGCCCAGGCCCGCTACCTCATCGAGGACCGGATCCACCCGACCCATCAGTCGCAGCCCACGACCGTACGCCGTCGCCACCGCCGCCTGCGGAAGCTGAGCTGGCTGTGAGGTTGCCGCCAGACCGCACTGACTGGCCCACCGACGACACCGGACGACCACCGTCCGGTGTCGTTCGTAGGCCAGTCAGCTGCGTTCAGAGGTCGGTGACCCGCAACCCCGCGTGGGCGTTGTAACGCCGGTTGATCGCGATCAGGTTGGCGGTCAGGGCCTCCACCTGGTGGGCGTTGCGCAACCGACCGGCGTACACACCGCGTACGCCGGGGATCGCCTCCGCGAGGGCGCGGACCAGGTCGGTCGCGTCGCGATCCTCTCCCTCGCCCAGCACGAGGACATCGGTGTCGACCGTGGAGACCTCCGGGTCGTCGAGGAGCACCGCACTGACGTGGTGGAACGCCGCGACCACGACCGAGCCGGGCAGCAGCGCGGCCGCCTCCTGCGCCGCCGAGCCGTCCGGCACCGCGAGCGGGTAGCCGCCTTGCTTGTCGAACCCGAGCGGGTTCACGCAGTCGACCACGATCTTGCCGGCCAGCGCGTCGGCGAGGTCCCGGAGCAGAGCGGCGTGGCCGTCGTAGGGGACCGCGACGACGACGACGTCGCCGGCGGCCGCCGCCTCGGCGTTGCCGAGACCACGGACGTCCCCGCCGGTCGCCTCGGCCAGCTCGTGGGCCAGCGCCGCGGCCCGGTCGGGGTCGCGACTGCCGATCACGGTGGCGAGTCCGGCCGCGGCCCAGCGGCGTACCAGCCCGCGGCCCTGCGGACCGGTGCCCCCGAGGACCGCGACGGTCAGCCCGTCGAGCGATGCCATCAGATCGAGGTCCGGTGGAAGTTCTGGAACGAGCGCGACGGCGTCGGGCCGCGCTGTCCCTGGTAGCGCGAGCCGTACTTCGCCGAGCCGTAGGGGTGCTCCGACGGTGAGGACAGCCGGAAGAAGCAGAACTGGCCGATCTTCATGCCGGGGTACAGCTTGATCGGCAGGGTCGCGACGTTCGCCAGCTCGAGCGTGACGTGCCCCGAGAAGCCCGGGTCGACGAAGCCGGCGGTGGCGTGCGTGAGCAGGCCGAGCCGGCCGAGGGAGGACTTGCCCTCGACGCGGGCGGCGATGTCGTCGGGCAGCGTGCAGACCTCGTACGTCGACCCCAGCACGAACTCGCCCGGGGTGCAGGATGAACGGGTCGTCGCCCTCCGGCTCGACGATCCGGGTCAGGTCGGACTGGTCGGCGGCCGGGTCGATGTGCGGGTACTTGTGGTTCTCGAAGACGCGGAAGAACCGGTCGAGCCGCACGTCGATCGAGGACGGCTGCATCATCGCCGGCTCCCAGGGCTCCATCACGATCCGTCCGGCGTCGATCTCGGCGAGGATGTCGCGGTCGCTCAGCAGCACACGCGCACGCTACCGGGCACGGAAGCAGGGTCTCGACACCGCTCGCTGGCGCTCGCGGGCTCGACCACCGAAAGGGAAGCCCCTCGGCGTCTTCGGTGGTCGAGCCGGCCGAGCCCCTGGGCGAGGCCGAGTCGAGACCCGAGACGCCCTCTGGCCGATTCGGTGGTCGAGCCGGCCGAGCCCCTGGGCGAGGCCGAGTCGAGACCCGAGACGCCCGCTGGCCGATGGTCGAGCCGGCCGAGCCCCTGGGCGAGGCCGAGTCGAGACCCGAGACGCCCTCTGGCCGATTCGGTGGTCGAGCCGGCCGAGCCCCTGGGCGAGGCCGAGTCGAGACCCGAGACGCCCTCTGGCAGCATGCGAGCGTGAGCGCTCCGGTCTTCCATCGGTACGTCGCACTCGGGGACTCGTTCACCGAGGGCGTCGGCGATGCCGACGCGTCGCGACCCAACGGCGTACGCGGCTGGGCGGACCGGGTCGCAGAGGTGCTCGCGACCCGCACCGATGACTTCGGCTACGCCAACCTCGCGATCCGCGGCCGCCTGCTGCGCGGCGTCCTCGCCGAGCAGGTCGAGCCTGCGCTGGCGATGGAGCCGGACCTGGTCACGATCTACGCCGGCGGCAACGACCTGATCCGACCGCGGGTCGACATCGACGCGCTGGGAGAGCGGTACGACGAGGCCGTCGGCAAGCTGGCCGCCACCGGCGCGACCGTCGGGGTGTTCACGGCGTTCGACCCGGGCGGCGGTGGTCCGTTCGCCCGGCTGCGCGGGAGGTTCGCCGTCTACAACGAGCGCGTCCGCGAGATCGCCGACCGGCACGGCGCCGTCGTCCTCGACTCGTGGCGGATGCGGCCCGAGCACCCCGAGCGGATGTGGTCCGAGGACCGGCTCCATCTCGGGCCGCTGGGTCACCGCGCCGTGGCCATCGAGGTGCTCGACACCCTCGGCGTCCCCCACGAGCTCGCCCTCGCCGACCCGACCGGATCTCTCGGCGAGACACCGTTCCGCGCCGGCAGGCGGGCCGACCTCGACTGGGCGGTCCGGCACGCCGTTCCGTGGATCAAGCGCCGCCTCACCGGCACGTCCTCCGGCGACGGTGTCACCCCCAAACGGCCCACCCTGACGCCGATCTGACCACCGCGAGACGCTCGGGTACGATCCTGCACGCCGGTCCGCCGGCACGCGGATGTAGCTCAGTTGGTAGAGCGCGACCTTCCCAAGGTCGATGTCGCGAGTTCGAGCCTCGTCATCCGCTCAACCCAACCAAGGCGCCCCAGCCCAGGAGCGTCGCACTCAGCCCCTCTCTGCCAAGCTTCATCTCGCGAGAGCTCGGCTCGCGGTTAAGGTCGTCTGGTGCCCACCGTGCGGGAAGCGGATGAGTCGGAGGTGGCCGCGGTGAGCGCGGCCCTCACCCGGGCGTTCGAGGGGGAGCCCGTCACGGAGTGGATGCTGCCGCAGCGGACTCGGCGTCGATCGCGCCGGGAGCTGATGTTCGCCCTCGACCTGAGGATCTTCGTCCTCCCTCATGGTGGTCTGGTCACCACGGCCGACGACGACCATCGAGGCCTGGTCGGTGCCTGCCTCACGTTGCCCCCCGGCAGGTGGGAGATGCCGACAGCCGTCGACGGCCGTACCGCGGCTCGCTTCTTCTGGGCCTACGGACTCAAGCTCACGCGCGTGATCCGCATGCAACGGGCGATGGCCGAGCGTCACATCACCGAGCCCCACTACTACGTCCGATGGGTCGGGGTCCGGCCCGGACTCCGGGGGCGGGGCCTCGGCAGCGCCCTCATGCGACCCGCTCTCGACCGCTGCGACGCCGAGGGGCTTCCGGCGTACATCGAGGCCAGCAGCGAGGGCAGCGCCGCGCTCTACGAGCGCCTCGGGTTCGTTCACCAGGGAGTGCTGCAGCTCCCCGACGGTGGACCACCCGTGTGGCCGATGCGGCGTCCGCCACCGGGCTGACCCTCCCGCTGGCACGACGGTCACGGTTGGTCGTACGTACGTTCATTGGCGCGCCGCCTCATCCGACCGGGCGCCCGCGGAGCTCGACGACCCGGCCCGCGCTCGTCGGATCGTCGGCGAGGCCGAGCACGGTGTCGACGACCTCCTGCACCGGCACGATGCCGCCGCTCGCGCGGCGCTCGTCGGGAGCCATCGCCGCCCACTCGTCGTACGCGCGCGGCAGACCGATCCAGTGGGGGACGACGCAGCTGACCCGCACACCGTGCGTCTCGGCCAGCCCGGAGACCGAGGTGGTGAAGCGGATCAGGCCGGCCTTGGCGGCGGCGTACTCCGGTGAGGGGTACGCCGCGTCCCCCAGCGCGGCGCTCGAGGACACGTTGACGACGGCGCCGCCGCCACCCGCACGCATCGGCTCCAGGCAGAGCTGGGTCGCCAGCATGGGGGTCTCGAGGTCGAGCGCCAACGTGCTCCGCCACTCGTCGGCCTCGGGGAACTGGCGGTTCGGCGACCATGCCCCGGCGCAGTTGACCCACCACCGCAGCCGCCCGAGGGCGACCGCGTGCTCGACCACCCGGGGCAGCTGATCGGGATCGCGCAGGTCGGCGGTGACCGCCGCCGACCCGGCGGCCCGCCGAGCGGCATCGCCGTCCGCGTCGACCGCCACCGCGACCCAGCCGCGCTCGACCACTGCCCGGACGACCAGCTCACCCAGGCCACCACCACCTCCGGTCACCACGCACACGTCCGCCGTCATCCCTCCGGTCTACGCCGGGTCACCGACAGCGCGGCCTTGACTCCGTTGTGACCGTTGTGGACAGTGGTGGTGATGTGACTCCTGAAGTCTTGAGGTCTTCCCCCATGTCTCGCCTTCGCCGGACCGTTCCCCGCAGGACGGCTCTTCGCCGGACCGCGATGGGCGTCGCCCCCCTGCTGGTGGCCCTCCTCCCGCTCGCCCCCAGTGGCGCCCAGACCGCGGCGCAGCGCGGGGCGCAGACCACCGCGATCCGTTCCACGAGCGACCGGGCCCGGACGGGACCGCTGGCGGCCGGATACGGGCGGGTCACGCCGGCGTACCGCCGCACGATCGACAGCATCGTCGCCCAGGGCCGTTCGGCTCCCCGCCTCGCGCGCGGCACGACCGCCCGAGCCCTGGTCGACTCCGTGGTCCGCTGCGCGACGTTCGAGGGACAGCGCTACTGCCTCGGCACCGGCTGGACCGATCACACCGAGGCGCAGGTGCGCGACCGGATGGTGTCCGCCGTCCGACAGCAGGAGTCCGGTCGAGGCGACGGCACCACGACCGGCGACCTCTCGGCGTACGACGCGCTGGCGCAACGCGCCCGGCTGAGCCCGGCCGCCCGCGCGGCGGCAGACCGCCAGGAGCTGACCGAGGCGGCGCGGTCCGTGGCCAAGGTCTGGCTGCTGCGTCACCAGATCCAAGGGCGTGCCGCTGCCGGCACACTTCCGCGCCCGGCACCCGGAGGTGCGCGCGACGACCGCCACGGGCTCCAGGACCGGCTCGTCCGGCGAGGCCGGCGGCAGCCACCGGGTCAAGCACTGGAAGCAGTACCCCGACCAGGGCACGGTCCTCGACCCGAAGCACGTCGCCGCCCAGCGCCGCACCTACTGGTGCGGGCCGACGTCGATGCAGATGATCGCCTGGGGCTGGTCGGGCACCAAGCGGTCGCAGAGCCACTGGGCGCACCGGCTGGGAACGACGACCTCCGGCTCCGCGATCACCCAGATGGTCCGCGTCGTCAACCAGGACACCGGCTACGACAAGGAGAAGTACGCCGGCCCCTACATCACCCTCGACATCAGCGACTGGTCGTTCAACCAGTGGCGGCTCCTGATGGCGCGCCACGTCGTCGACTACCACGCACCCGTCGTGCTGCACCCGGTGCTGCTCGCGCGCTTCTACCCCTACCTCGACCACGACGGCTCCGGGCACTTCCAGGTCGGCCGCGGCTACCGGAAGCGCGACGGCAAGACACCGCTCCTGGGCTACTTCGAGCCGTGGAACCAGCAGCGCTTCCACCCCGACGAGCCGTACATCGACCGGGTGCAGTGGCGCAACGCCTACAAGTCGTACCGGGCCAACCAGGCGCACTTCCAGCACGACCTCGGCGTGTGAAGCCAGTTCCTCCGAGGGGCACCTCCATGCTCCGAGCACTGATCGCCGCCGTCGCGGCTCTGGTGCTCACGTCCTGCGGGTCCGGCTCCTCCTCGTCGCCGACGGACGCCGGCTCCGACTCGGCCAGCCCGCCGCACACCATCGCGACCGGGTCCCAGACCTCCGAGCCCAGCCCGAGCCAGAGCTCTCTCGGCAGCGCCGAGCAGCCGGTGGCCGCCGCTCCGGTCCGCGAGCTCCTCGACTGGAAGCCCGTGCCCGGCCCGACGAAGGCACTGGTGACGGTCGGCGACGGCTGGACGCTGACCGTGCCGGCCGGGGCGGAGTCCGCGCGGCTCCGGGGCCCGCACCCGCACACGTTCCCGGCCGGACCCCACGCGTCGATCACCGACACCTTCCTCGACGACAGCCATGCCCTGGTCGTCAGCGAGGACCGGCTCGCCCAGGACCCCGACCGCGCCGTGCTCGTCGACCTCGCGTCCGGACGCACGACCACGCTCGACGGTCACTCCGATCCCCCGACGGCGGTCGGCGGCACGTGGGCGCTCGGCCCGGACACGCTGGTCCACGCCACGACGAGCGACCGGCGCCACTACTGCGTCGCGACCGTCGGCCTCGCTGACGGCCGGGGCACGACCGGCTGGTGCGCCGCGCCACGGCACGGCTTCCGCGGCGCGATCATCACCGACGACGCCACGTCGATGCTCACCTTCGACAACCATCACCCGTCGTGCCGTACGGCGGTCCAGGTGAACGGCACCGACCTCACGCCGTTCCCCGGCGTCCCCGACTGCAAGGCATGGGACGCCGCCGTCCTCGACGGCACCACCATCTGGTCGGTGGTCCGCAACGACCACCGCATCGAGCTCGGCCACTTCTACGCCCACACCGACGCCGGCTGGTTCGACCTCGGCTCGGGTGCGACCGGCTCGTTGGTCACCTGCGCCGGCTCCGCGTTCTTCACCCACGACCCGGCCTCGCACACCGACCCGGCCACGCTGATGCGCTGGTCGCCGGCCGACCATCGGCTGACCGTCGCCTACGCGACCACCGCCACCGGCACGGCGTTCCTCTCGCCGCCCCGCTGCGGAGGCGACCACCTGACGGTCACGGCGTACTCACAAGGTGGTGACGAGCAGGTCACGGCCGGCCTCGGCTGACCCCCGCGGTTCGCCGAATGCTCGTAGGCTCGACGTATGCCTGCCGACTTCACCGGATTCCCGCAACAGGCCCTCGACTTCTACGACGACCTCGAGGTCGACAACTCCCGCACGTTCTGGGAGAAGCACAAAGGCACCTACGAGTACTCCGTGAAGCGACCGATGGTCGCCCTCTGCGCGGCGCTCGGGGAGGAGTTCGGCGAGGCCAAGGTGTTCCGCCCCTACCGCGACGTCCGCTTCGCCAAGGACAAGACGCCGTACAAGACCGCCCAGGGCGCGTTCGTCGAGGTCGGCCCCGCCATCGGCTGGTACGTCGAGATCTCGGCGCGCGGCGTCCGCACGGGCGCGGGCTTCTACGACGCCACCGGCGAGCGCATCGCCCACATCCGCGCCGCGATCGACGACGACCGCCGGGGCAACGACCTGGCCGCGATGATCAAGAAGCTCGAGGCCAACGGCTGGGTGATCGGCGGCCACGTCCTCAAGACCGCGCCACGGGGCTACGACCTCAGCCACCCGCGGATCAACCTGCTGCGGCACAAGTCCCTGACGATCCGGCACGACTACGGGTTCGAGCCGATCATCCACACGCCGGAGCTGCTCGAGGCCGTCCGCGACGACTGGCGCACCCTGCGCCCCTTCGTCGAGTGGGTCACCGAGGCCGAGGAGATCGCCAGTCCGGGGTGACGGCCGTAGGCACCGTCACGGGGTCTCGACACGCCGGTCGCGACCTCGTCCCTCGGTCGCGCGGCTCGCTCGACCACCGTCAGCCGGCCCGCTGGCGCGGTCCGGCTCAGTGGGGCTGCCAGGCGTCCTCGTCCTCGGTGAGCCGGGCGATCGGGGTGGGCAGGCGGCCGGAGGCGAGGTCGGCGACGCTGACCTGCTCGAAGACGTCCCGCAGGGAGTGACGGGCCGCGATCCAGACCCGCTGCAGGGCGTCGGCGCGCTCGTTGTAGGAGACCGCCTCGGGGCGCAGGCCGTAGACGGAGACCAGCGGGCCGTCGACGGCGCGGATCACGTCGGCGACCGAGACGCCGTCGGCGTCCTTGGCCAGCCGCCACCCGCCGGACTGCCCGCGCTGGGCGTGCACGATCCCGGCCTTGCGGAGGTCCGCGAGGATGGCCTGCAGGAAGTTGTGCGGGATGTCCTGCAGCCGACCGAGCTCCTCGGCGCTCACCGGACGCGCCTCCGGGCCCTCCACCCGCGCGGCCATCTCGATGAGCGCGCGCAAGGCGTAGTCGGCCTTGGCTGAGACACGCATGGGCGCAGTCTCTCAGAGAGCATCCGCAATCCCGGTATCCGACGTGGCCTCGCTCACAACGTCCCCGTGATTCGCGGGTCCGACGTCGTGACCTGTGCCGAACCTGTTGCCTCGGCGTGACCCGCGCGGCAGAATTAAGTTACTGATGAGTAGCAGCACTCAGGACACGGTCCCCGGCTGGGGGATACCGGTCGGCGACGCGAACAGGTAGGGACACGGACAGGGTCATGGGCCACTACAAGAGCAACCTTCGCGACATCGAGTTCAACCTCTTCGAGGTGCTGGGCCAGGACGACGTCCTGGGCACCGGCCCGTTCGCCGAGGTCGACGGCCAGACCGCTCGCGAGATCCTCGCCGAGGTGGACCGGATCGCGCGCGAGGACCTCGCGGCGTCGTTCGAGGAGTCCGACCGCACGCCCCCGGCGTTCGACCCGGAGACCCACACCGCGCCCCTGCCCGAGTCGTTCAAGAAGAGCTACCGCACCTGGATGGACGCGGAGTACTGGCGGCTCGCCACCCACGCCGACCTCGGCGGTACGCCGGCCCCGTCCACGATGGAGTGGGCCGTCGGCGAGATGGTCCTCGGCGCCAACCCCGCGATCTGGATGTACGGCGCCGGGCCGATGTTCGCGGGCGTGCTCAACCGCAACGGCAACGAGCGCGACAAGAAGATCGCCCGGCTCATCGTCGACCAGCGCTGGATCACCACGATGGTGCTCACCGAGCCCGACGCAGGGTCCGACGTGGGCGCCGGCCGCACCAAGGCCACCCCGAACGACGACGGCACCTGGAACATCGAGGGCGTCAAGCGCTTCATCACCTCGGCCGAGAGCGACCTGAGCGACAACGTCATCCACATGGTGCTGGCGCGCCCGCACGGCGTCGAGGGCGTCGGCGGCCCGGGCACCAAGGGGCTGAGCCTGTTCATCGTGCCGAAGTTCCACTTCGACCCCGACACCGGCGAGCTGACCGGCGAGCGCAACGGCGTCTACGTCACCGGCGTCGAGCACAAGATGGGGATCAAGGTCTCCAACACCTGCGAGCTCACCTTCGGCGACCCCGGCGTCGGCGGCGGCGAGCCGGCGCGCGGCTGGCTGCTCGGCGAGGTGCACCAGGGCATCGCCCAGATGTTCCAGGTGATCGAGAACGCCCGGATGATGGTCGGCACCAAGGCGATCGCCACGCTCTCGACCGGCTACCTGAACGCGCTGGAGTTCGCCAAGGAGCGGGTGCAGGGCGCCGACCTCACGCGGGCCGCGGACAAGAGCGCTCCGCGCGTCACGATCACCCACCACCCCGACGTACGCCGCTCGCTGATGACGCAGAAGTCGTTCGCCGAGGCGATGCGCGCGCTGGTGCTGTACACCGCCTCCTGGCAGGACCGGGTGGCGATCGGCGAGCACACCGGCGAGAAGGACGAGCTGGCGATGGCGGTCAACGACCTGCTCCTGCCGATCGTGAAGGGCTACGGCTCGGAGCGGTCCTGGGTGCTGCTCGGCACCGAGTCGCTGCAGACCTTCGGCGGGTCCGGCTTCCTCCAGGACTACCCGATCGAGCAGTACGTCCGCGACGCCAAGATCGACACCCTCTACGAGGGGACCACCGCGATCCAGGGCCAGGACCTCTTCTTCCGCAAGATCGTCAAGGACCAGGGTCGGGCGCTGGGTCATCTCGCCCACGAGATCCAGGAGTTCGTGCAGAGCGAGGGCGGCAACGGGCGCCTCAAGGTCGAGCGGGCGCTGCTCGCGACCGCGCTCGAGGACGCGCAGGCCATCGTCGGCCGGATGATCGAGGACCTGATGAGCGCCGACGCGTCGGCCGAGGGTGGCGACGTCCGCAACATCTACAAGGTCGGTCTCAACACCAGCCGCCTGCTGATGGTGCTCGGCGACGTGGTGTGCGCCTGGCTGATGCTCCGCGGCGCGCAGGTCGCCCTGGACCGGCTCGCCGGCGAGGTGAGCGCCAAGGACCAGGCGTTCTACGAGGGCAAGGTCGCGGCGGCGCAGTTCTTCGCGCAGCACACCCTGCCGCGCCTCTCGGCCGAGCGCAGCATCGTCGAGCACACCGACCTCGCGTTGATGGATCTCGACGAGTCCGCCTTCTGAGGCCGGCGCACACGTCGGGAGGGTGCCCGGAGGCGCGACCCGTCCGGGCACCTGAGGTACCGGAATCCATCTCCCGCACGGCATCGTGAGCGCGTAGCCTGGTGTCCCTCGGGGGAGGGAGTGCGACATGGTCGCCGTGCTCGAGGTCATGTTCCTGACCGTCTGCCTGGTGCTCGGCGTGCGGTGGTTCCGCCGGACGAGCCTCTACCAGGCCCACCGGAGGTCGTCGAGAGATCCGGGCCAGTTCGGCTACGGATGGGGGACGCACGGGATGTACACCCACGTCGACCCGCCATCCCGGCAACCCCACCGCGAGTAGCGCGCGGGCGGAACCCGGGCTGACGACCGAGAGCGCCGAGTCGTCGGCTGACGACTCGGCGCTCTCGGGCTGCATGTTCGCCGACTCGGCGGTCAGACGGGCGGGACGAACGCCTCCGGCGAGGTGGGTGAGCCCAGGCCGGTGGGGCCGTCGTACCCCGGCACTCCGGTGCAGATGTAGCTGCCCTGGCAGAACCCGTTCGAGCCACCGACGACGTCGTTGAACCCGCCGGAGTTCGCGTACAGCACCGACGGCCGCAGACCGCCGCCGCCCTGAGACGCGATCATGCCGGCGACCAACGGCGACGAGGCGCTGGTGCCGTCCACGATCAGCCAGCCGCGGAAACGGCGTGGCAGCGAGGTGTTGTAGATCGCCAGGCCCTTCGCCACCGCCGAGACGTCCGCGATCGTGCGGCCGTGGCAGGCGCTGTCGTCCTGGCCCTCCGGCTTGTCGAAGTACGCCGAGCAGCCGGACCCGCCGTACTTCCACGCCTTCTCGGTCCACCCGCGCTCGTCGGTGCTGGACCGCGAGAGCACGGTGCCGCCGACGGCGACGACGTCCGGTGAGCTGGCCGGGAAGCTGGCGGGCTGGTAGCCGGCGTCACCGGTCGAGGCCACGGCCGTCACGCCGTCGTGGTCGTAGTTCAGCGCGTCGGTCTCGGCGCCGGTCAGCTCGATGCGTCCGAACGAGTGGTTCGTGACGGTCGCACCCGCGTCCACGGCTGCCTGCTCCGCCTTGAAGAACGCCTTGTCGTCAGGCTGGTTCGCCTCGACCAGGACGATGTGGCACGTCGGACAGGCCGTCGAGATCATCTGCAGGTCGAGCGAGGCCTCGACGCCCCAACCCTGGTCGGTCGGCGGGTAGTTGCCCGTCTCGCCCTTCTGGTTGATCTTGGTGAAGCAGCCACTCTCGCTCGTGCAGGCCGGCAGGCCGAACTGCTGGCGGTAGTGGTTCAGGTCGGCCTCGGCGTGCGGGTAGTTGAACGCCACGACCACGGCCACGGTGTCCGGGTCCGGCACGTCGCTGGTGATGCCGTAGGCGCTGCGCAGCGCCGGGGCACCCCAGCCTGCCGGGTCCGGTGAGGCCTTTCCGGCCGTACGCGTGGCCGCGCTCAGCTTCACGTAGCACGAGTACGCGTGAGTGCCCGACGTACGGCAGAGCTTGTTCGGGTTGAACGGCGTACGGCCGTGTCGGGCCCGATGGTGCGCCACGCGCGCCTTGCCGTGCGGCAGCACGTAGGCGTGCTCCACGGTCTCCGAGATCGACCGCCCGGCGGTGTCGCGCCCGGTGACCCGCAGGTCCAGGTAACGGTGCACCCTGGTGGCGGCCGGGTTGCGGTAGCTGACCCGGAAGGTGTTCTTGTCCTGCCTCTTCAGGGCCGCGTGACGCCAGTGGCGGCCGTCCAGCGACCAGCTCACGGCCGCGTGGGCGACGCGAGCGGCGACCGGCCCCAGGTTGTCGAAGGTGATCGGGAACGAGACGCGCCCGGCCCTCCCGACGCTGTGCAGGTTCGTCGGCGGGACGTACGACGCGCGCAGCAACGGGACCATCGCCCGGGCGGCGTGCGGGATCCGGAACCGGAACGTGTCCGAGACGTTCCGCGAGAGGACGTACTTCTTGTCCGCGGGCCTCGTCGTCGCCTCCAGCCGCATCCGCTGGCCGGCCTTCACGTCCGTGACCAGCGGCTGGATGTAGCCGGCTCCGTGGGCGACCTCGTGGTGGCCCCGGACCAGCGACCACCTGCCGCTGTCGGCGTACCCGACCTGCGTCGAGCCGGCGCTGGCGAACATCGACAGGGAGCCGTGCAGCTGGCCCTGCGTCACACAGAACCGGCACAGGCTGCTCGCGTGCTCGTGGTTGCCGCCACGGTCGGCCACGGGTGTGACCGGCCCTCGGAAGAACGGGACCTGGGCGTGCTGGCGCCGGTGGTACCGGGCGGTCTGGTCGAGCTCGGTGAAGCTGCGGAAGGAGTCGGAGACCGTCGTCGAGCTGTCCCAGACGAGGCTCTTGCTCGCCGAGGAAGCTGGCGTGGATGACGCTGGGGCGGACGCTCGGGAAGCCCTCCACGAACAGGAACTGGTCGACCGGGCTGAAGGCCACCCAGCTGTCGAAGGCGGTCTGCTTCGGACCGGTCGCGTAGTGCTTGATCGCGACGTCCGCGAAGTCCTTCCGGTGATAGCGGAAGGTGAGGTCGTGCGGAATCCCCGGCACGACCTTCTTGGCGGCCACGATCCTCTTGATCGGGTGGGTCTGCACGCCGCCGCCGTGGAACGTGACCGGCTGGTAGCCCTTGGCGGTCCAGAGGTCGGCGACCTCGGTGTTGAGGTGGCCGGCGACCACGTCGGTGAGCGGGCTGACCTTCGGGAAGAAGCCGGACCAGCCGAAGTCGAAGCCGCCCGTGCCCGCGTCATCGGTGCCGAGCACGTCGAGCGAGGGGCTCAGCGTGGACAGGCCGGGCATCGCGGTCATCTTCGGCTTGACGGTCGCCTCACCCATCGAGAGGTCCGTGGTCGCGTCGTCGGTCACGGCCACCTGCCGGAGCACGACGTGGTTGAAGTTGCTGACCAGGACCAGGTAGTTCCCGTCCGGGACGGAGACCTTCCACTGGCCGTCGAAGACACCGCCGAAGGTGCCGAACAGTCGTGCGTCGTCGGCGTTGAAGACGAAGACGTCGGCGCCGGGGACCGGGTTGCCCGCGCCGGTCGTCACGTTGAGCGTCAGGGTGTGGAGCTCGTACGCCGGGTCGTCGGCCTGGGGCGCGGCACCGGCCAGCGCGATCCGCTCGACGCCGCGCAGGGACGACGCCAGCGAGGCCGGCAAAGGCTTGCGCGCGTCGTAGGACGCCGTGGCGGTGGTGCGGCCACTGACGCCTCGGCGCGCGGACGCCGTCCTCACCTGGAGCCCCGGCAGGGAGCGGGGTGCGGCGCCCTTGGCGAACGTCACCGTGAGTGGCACGCGGCCGTCACGCGCCAGCGCGGCGACGTCGAAGACCGAGGTGTCGAGGCGCCGGCGGACCGCCGGCGCGAGCCTCGGGACGACCCAGGTGTGGCTCCCGGCGTCGAGGAACTCGATGCGGTGCCCGTAGTGCGGCGACCGCACGGTCAACGATGCCGTCGTCCTGCCCGTGGAGCTGTGCCGGATCAGGACGCGATCGCCGGTCAGGAGGGTCACCACCTGCGGCCGGCTGCTCGCGAGCCGATGTGCACCGGAGCTCGACGTACGGGACGCAGCGGAGGCGACCGCCGTGCTCGCGTTCGTCGGCGCCGCCGGAGCGGCGATCAGGGCAGCGGCCAGAGCCGTCGCGGTGGTGGCGGACAGGGTGCCCGCGCGCAGACGCGCGCGTGTGCTGGATCTCATGTGATGCCTTTCCCCAAGATGAAAACCCTGCGTGGATTCAACACGTAACAGCGCCATAAAGACATGGGCGCCACGCGCGAACCGAACCTTTACCGAGCCGTCCGCCCTGCTGGTGCGTGCGTGGCCGCGCGACGGGGTACGTCGGTCGCGGACGGAAGGAGAGTGCCATGGGCATCGGCGTCTCGGTGGTCCTGTTGATCGTCGGCCTGGTCCTGCTCACCCATGCGGTGGACCTGCCGACGAGCGTGACGGACCACGTCGCGGCGAACACCGTCGGCTGGATCTGCGTGATCGTCGCGGTCCTGGGGTTCGCGATCTCGTTGCTGTCCGGCCGCGGCCGCCAGCCACGCTGACCGTGAGCTCTCACTAACCTCGGGGGATGCTCGACGCCCTGGTCGCCGGTCTGCTGACCGGGCTCTCGCTGATCGTGGCGATCGGGGCGCAGAACGCGTTCGTGCTCCGGCAGGGCCTGCTGCGTCAGCACGTCGCGCCGGTGGTCACCATCTGCTCGGTCAGCGACCTGGTGCTGATCGCGGCCGGCGTCGCCGGCATCGGTGCGATCGTGCAGCACGCCCCGACGGCGTTGGACGTCGTCCGGTGGCTGGGCGTGGCCTTCCTGACGGCGTACGGCCTGCGCTCGCTCTGGCGGGCGCGCCGCGCCGAGTCCCTGCACGCCTCGGCCGAGAGTGCGCCACGGCTCCGCGGGGCCGTGGTCCAGGCGGTCGCGCTGACCTGGCTGAACCCGCACGTCTACCTCGACACCGTGCTCCTGCTCGGCTCGATCGCGGCCCACCACGGAGCGACCGGCAAGTGGTGGTTCGCGGTGGGGGCAGGACTCGGCAGCATCCTGTGGTTCACCGGCCTCGGGTACGGCGCCCGGCTCGCCGCGCCGCTGCTCTCGCGGCCCCGGGCCTGGCAGGTGCTCGACGTCCTGATCGGGCTGACCATGCTGACCATCGCGGTCCAGCTCGCCCGCGGCTGAGGACGACGCCCGCGCCGGGACCGTCGCCGTTTCCGCGAACCGCCCACCCTCGAGCAGAACGTCGCGCAGAATGTCGGCCGGAGTCCACTCGGGAGGGTGAGAGATGACGACGTACGACGCGAGCTGGCGAGCCCCCGAGCCGCCCGCGCGTGGTGGCACGGTCAGTGCGCTGCTCGTGGCGAAGACCTATCAGCTGGTCGTCGCCGACCCGACCATGCTCGGCGTGGTCTTCGTCGGCGGTCTCGCGTCGACGCTCGTCTTCGCCTCGGTCGCCGTCCCGGTCTGGCTGTGGGGCCACGTCGACCTGACCATGAGCACGGCCAGCCTGCCGACCTACCTGGTCTACGCGCTCGCGGGCTGGGGCTCGGCCTTCGTCGGGCTGGTCTTCAGCGGCGCGGTCGTCGCGGCCGGCATCGCGCGACTCGACGGTCAGCCGATCTCGACGACGCAGGCGCTGGCCGTCGCGGCCCGGCGGTGGCGGGAGCTCGCCGCGTGGGCGCTGACGACCACGGCCGTCTCCGTCCTGGACAGCGTCACCCGGAGGTTCGGCGTTGCCGGCGCCGTCGCGCGGCTGGTCACCGAGGTGGCGTGGAGCCTGGCCACGATGCTCGTGCTGCCGATCATCCTGGTCGAGGGCAAGATGCCCGTCGCCGCGATCCGCGAGTCCGCCTCGCTGGTGAAGAACCAGCTGGGCCTCACGATCCGGACGAAGATCCGCTTCTACATCCCCTGGGTGATCGCCGGCGTCATCAGTGCCATGCTCACGGTCGGCGGGATCGTGGCCTTCCTCCAGTACCGGCACGAGACGCCCAGCTGGGCCGTGGGCGGGCTGCTGATCGCGCTGGTGGGGGTGGTCCTCTTCTTCGGCACGATCAGCGTGCAGAACGCCGCCGACGCCTACCTCAACCTGTTGCTCTACCGCCACGCGCTCGGCCAGCCCGTCCCGGACGTCGACGTCCGCGACCTGCCGCGACTGCCCAGCCCGCCTGGACCGACCCAGCAGGGGTGGACGACCGGAGGCACGCCGTAGCCCTTCACGGGCTTCGCCCTCGCCGGGTCGCCGACGGCTGATGGACGCCGGGACCTACGAGCGGGTCGTGTCCTGGTTCAGCTCGGCGTACGCCGCGTGGGCGAGCGCCGTGGGTGTGATGCCGACGGTGTCGTGCAGGATCGCGGGCGTGGCCTTGTCCGGGTCGAAGGACACGACGTAACCGCCGGCGGACTCGTAGGCCCGCATCAGCGACAGCACGGCGCCCCTGCCGTCGTGCTCCTCGATCCAGGTCACCAGCGCGGTGCCCTCGGCGTAGTCGCTCTGGACGCCCTGGCGGTAGAAGGTCCGGCTGCTCGGGAGCTGGTCGGGGAGGTCGAGCGGTCCGGAAGAAGCCGCGCCCCCGTGGAGGCTCGGGGGCCCCGTCAGGCCGTCGCCGCGGTGGAGTCCTTCACCCACATCCCGATCAGGCCGCGGAAGTGGGCGAGGAACTGCTCGTGCTCGCGCGCCGGGTACGTCGCCTGCACGGTCTCGACGAGGAGCCGGTCGAAGTCCGGCCCGGACACCCACTCGGCGACGGCCTCGTCGAGGTGGCCGAGGTGCTCGGCACACCACTCGTGGTAGCGCGCGGTCTCGAAGTGCTGGTCGGCGAGGGCGAGGTAGGCGTCGAGCTTCTCGTCGTACGTGCGGTCGGAGTCGGCGATGTCGAAGTACGTCGTCATCTCGAGGTCGACGTTCGGCCGGCGGCCGGTGACCAGGCAGTACGTCGACCACTTGACCAGGGCGGAGATGGCCCAGGGGAAGTAGTAGTGGAGGCTGGTCACCGCGACGTCGGGGCAGGCGTTGGCGTAGTCGATCGGGTAGACCTCGTCGCCGGCCACCAGCATCTCCGCGGAGTTGAACTCCCAGTGGAAGAAGGCGTTGACGATGCGGCTGATCGCGACCGCCTGCTTGCCCGCGGACTCGCTGAGGAAGCCATGGCTGACGGCGTAGCGGTTGTGCATCGGCTGCTCGGGCCGGAAGTCCATCACCATCGTCTCGGGCCCGATCGAGAGCGCCCGCGCGAAGTGCTCGTAGTCGACGGTGGCCTGGAGGTGCATGAGCATCTCGCCGGAGTCGTCGTACGCCGTGTGCAGGTCGTGCTGGTCGTCGACGCGGCTCACCCCGCGCCAGCCGCCGCCGTCGAACGGCTTCATGTAGAGCGGGTAGCCGATCTCGGTGGCGATCACGTCGAGGTCGAACGGCTTGTTGTACTTCTCGCTGGTGTAGGCCCAGCGGTGGTTGTCGAGCGGGTTCTTGTACGGCACCAGGATGGTCGGCGGCACCTTGAGACCGAGCCGGATCATCGCGCAGTACGCCGAGTGCTTCTCCATCGACTGGAACGTGAACGGGCTGTTGAGCAGGTAGGTGCCGTTGACCAGGGCGGCCTTCTTGAGCCACTCGCGCGGGTGGAAGTACCAGTGCGCGAGGCGGTCGATGACCAGGCCGGTGCGGACCGGGTCGGTGAGGTCGAACGGCTCGATCGAGAGCCGCTCGCTGGCGACCCGGTGCTCGGTGCCGTCGACGTCGAGCGGCCCGACAAAGCGCAGGATCTGCTCGAAGGCCTGGGGCCAGTCCTCCTCGGCCCCGAGCAGCAGTCCGATCAGGTGGTCCCGGTGCGCGGCCATGGGCTCAACGTAGCCAGGAGGGGCGTTCCCATGCACCGCGTTGTTCGGCCCCGGGTGGTTGCGGGACGACGCCACCGTCACCCGACGGCGTACCGCAGGAGCACCACTCCGGCGCGGAACGACCGCGACTCGAGGGGCGTCAGTCCGTAGATCGAGTTGCTCTCGTCGACCAGCCCGCGGCCGCGTCCCTGGATGGCCGGGTGGACGAACAGCCGGAGCTCGTCGACGAGACCGGCGTCGAGGAGCGCGTGGCTGAGCGTGATCGAGCCGGTCACGACCAGGTCGCCGTCGCCGGAGTTCTTGAGCGCGCGCACCTCGTCGACCGGGTCGCCGGAGAGCACGGTCGAGTTCTGCCAGCCGGGATCGCCGAGGGTGCGCGAGACGACGTACTTCTGGAGCCGGGCGAGCGAGGCGCCGGCGGGCTCGTCCTCGTGCTGCGGCCAGTAGCCGCGGAACTCCTCGAACGTCGTGCGCCCGAGCAGCATCCCGGCACACTCGCGACCTTGCCGGTCCATCTCCTCCTGGAGGTCGGCGACGTCCTGGTCCTCGGGCGACGGGTCGAACCATGCGTCGAGGAACTCGATGCGGCCGTCGAGGGTGATGTTCTCGGTGATGACGAGGTGGTGCGTCACGCGATCACCTCGGCCGAGGTTCGACGTTCGACTGCGTCCTCGTTCTTCTCGATCATGGCCGGAGCTCCGCCCCGTCAGTGACCTCGAGCCGGATGCGCTTGTTGTCCTTGCCCTTGCTCTCGGTGCCGGTGACCTTGACCCGCCCCACCTCGGCGGTCGACAGCACGTGGGTGCCGCCGTCGGCCTGCCGGTCGAGGCCGACGATGTCGATGATCCGGAGCGGGTCGATCACCGCCGGGATGAGGTTCGCCGACGTGCGGATGAGGGCGGGGTCGGCGTCCGCGACGTCGCGCGGCAGGAAGTCGACGACGATCTCGTGCGCGCGCTCGATCTCGTCGTTGATCCGCCGCTCGACCTGGGCGCCGAGATCGGCCGACATCGCCGGGAAGGGGAAGTCGAGCCGCCCCTTGAGTGGCTCCATGTTCCCGCCGGTGACCGGGATGCCGTAGTCGGCCCAGATCACGCCGCACAGGATGTGCAGCGCCGTGTGCGTGCGCATCAGCTGGAACCGACGCGCCCAGTCGATCTCGCCGCCGATCTCGGAGCCGACGTCGGGCAACGCCTCGCCCGTCGCCTCGGTCGTCGCCTCGGTCGAGCCGGCCGGGACCACGCTGTGCCAGATCGCCCCGCTCTCGCGGCGTACGCCGGTCACGTCGAGCGCTCCGTCGGGGCCGGTGATCGTGCCGGTGTCGTGCGGCTGACCACCACCGGTGGGGTAGAACGCCGTCCGGTCGAGCCGCAGCCGACCGCCGTCGCGGTCGACCTCGACCACGCGGGCGTCGAACGACGTGCGGTAGGCGTCGACGGCGAACAGCTCGGTGTCGGCCAGACCCTCCGGCGCGCGGTCGGCGAAGTTGCCGGGTACTCCCATGCGTTCGTGTCTAGCAGACGCTGGCAGCACCCGGCATCCGGCTCGAGCAGCCGGCCCCTCAGGCGGCGGAGGCGGTGGCCTCGGTCGGCAGGCCGGCCTCGACCCAGTCCTGGATGCCTTCGCGGTACTTGCGGACGTTCGTGTAGCCGAGCCCGGCCAGAACCCGGACGACGCCCTCGCTGTTGGGACAGGCCTCGTTCGAGCAGTACGCCACGATCGCGGCGTCCCGGTCGGGCAGCACCTCGTGCGCGCGCTCGCGTGCCTCGTCGACGAACAGGTTCAGCGCGCCGGGCAGGTGCTGCTGGTCGTAGTAGGACGCCGGCAACGCGTCCACGACGGTCACCTCGCCCCGGTCGATGGCCTCGCGCAGCTCGGATCGGGTGATCAATGCGGTCATGGGTCTTTCCCTTCTCGGTTTATGTGCGTGCGCACGCACTCTATCTGTTAGTGCGTGCGCACGCAAATAGCCTGGTAGGCTTCGGGGGTGGCCGACACCCGCAAGCAGCTGGCAGCCGAGGCCTGGGGTTCGGTGCTCCAGGTGCACGCCGCGGTGGTCCCGGCCCTCGACCGGGCTCTCCGGACGGCGACCGGGCTCCCCCTCGCGTGGTACGACGCTCTCCTCGAGCTCGCGTCGTCCGAGTCCGGCCGGCTGACGATGGGTCAGCTCGGGGAGCGGGTGGTCCTGAGTCGCAGCCGGGTCAGTCGCGTCGTCGACGACCTGGTCCAGGCGGGACTGGTCCAACGCGAGACACATCCCGAGGACGCACGATCGTCGTACGCGGTGATCACGGACGCCGGGCGGGCGCGGTTCCGAGAGGCCGCGCCGGTCTACGTCGCAGCGATCGACGACACCCTCTCCGGCCTGACCGCGGCCGAGCTCAAGAACATCCTGACCGCGATGCGGCACGTGCTCGACCGGCACACGGACGACGCAGGGGGTCAGCAGAAGCGCGGCAGGTGATGCGCGATCTGCTTGCGCCACCACGGCCAGTCGTGCGACACGTCGTGGCCCCACACGTCGAGGTCGTGGGAGAGACCCTTCTCCCCGAGCAGCTGCGCCATCCGCCGCGCGCTCGGCAGCGATCCGGTCGGGTGTGTCTCCCAGGCGCCCTCGCCGACGGTCAGCACGACGTGGAGCCGCGAGCGGAGCCAGTCGAGGTGGTCGCCGTGCAGGTGCGGGACGTAGTCGGTCGGGTTGGTGAAGTACGCCGCGTCCCCGCGCTCGCCCCAGCCGTGCCAGGTCGCGGGGTCGTAGTTCCCGGACTGGCAGATCGCGACCGGGAACAGGTCCGCTCGCTGCAGTGCCATCTGCAGCGCGTGGTAGGCGCCCATCGAGCAGCCGGTGACGATCGCGTCGGACACACCGTCACTGTCGGAGGCGACGTACGCCGCGACCTGGTCGGTGACCCAGCCCTGGTAGGCCTGGTGGCGGCGGGCGCGCTCCTCGATCGGGAGCCCACGGTCGGACCACGACGCGTCGTCGAACGAGTCGACGCAGTAGAGCTTCACGCGGCCGGCGTCGACCAGGTGCTGGACGGCGCCGACCATCCCGTTGTTCTCGTAGTCCCAGGCCCGGCCCGCCTCGCTGGGGAACACGATCACGGGCCGACCCCAGTGGCCGTACCGGATGACCGTGCCCGCGCGGCCGAAGGCGGGCGCGTCGAGCTCGACGTGGTGCCGGTCCATCGACCCACCCTGGCAGATCGCCGGCGACGTCAGCTGCGGGCGCGTCGTCGCGCGACGCGACCCCAGGAGACCAGGTTGTCGGAGAGGACGAGCAGGAGCAGGGGCCAGTAGCTGCTCGCGGGCACCGCCAGCATCACGGCAAGGGCGACCACGAACGTCGCCGCGGTCGCGAACGTCACCGCCACGTCCGGCGCATCCGGCGAGTCACGCAGCTCGGGGTGACGTTGGATGACCAGGCTCGCGACGCCCAGCACGAACGACCCGACCGCCATGGTGCCGACGTACAGGGTCTTCGTGGTCGCCTGCTCACCGGCGTCGCCGGGGCCTGCGACCAGTGCGGTGAGGAACGGAAGTACGACGATCGTCAGGCACCACAGCAGCAGCAGCCGGGTGAGGTGCTCGTTGGCGCCGACCACGCTCCGGAGCAGGTGATGCTGGGCCGACCAGAGCTGGGCGATCACCAGGAAGCTGAGGAAGAAGGCACCGATGGGTGCCTTGTTGTCCTCGAGCAGGTGTCGCACCGAGCCGCCGTCCCCGAGCTCGCCGACGAGGTCGACCAGCGGCAGCACCAACAGCGTGATGGCGATCGCGACGATCGCGTCGATGAAGGTCAGGAAGCGGTCGAGGTCGCGTGCGCGCTCCCGCTGGCTGGTGGCGTCCATGGACAGGAGGCTAGAGCGACGCCGCCAGGTGCTTGGTCGCCTCGCGGCGGGAGAGGCCGGAGAGCCGGTCGCCGAGGGCGTCGACACAGGCACGGACCCAGTCCGGATCGACGCGCGCGTGCTGCCGGAGTGCCCACCCGATCGCCTTGCGCAGCCAGAACGACGGGTCGTCGAGGTTCTGCTCGATCGAGAAGGTCAGGAGCTCGCGGTCGACATCGGCGCCGTGGGCGATCTGACAGATCACGGCGGTACGCCGGAGCCAGAGGTCGTCGTCGACGGCCCACGCCCGGATGACCGGCGTGGCCCGGTCGCGGTCGGCGAGGAGGCAGGCACCGACGAGGTGCTGCGCGGTCTCGTCGACGACGTCCCACCAGGCTCCGGTCGCGACCAAGTGGCGGTGGAGCCCGAGAGTGTCGGCGTCCTGCCACGACCGGGCCGTGCGGTGCCGGGCCACCGCGATCGCGGCGTACCGCTCCTCCCGATGCGTCGCGCCGTCCCAGAAGCCGCGCACGGTGCGCTCCCACTCGCCGCGGTCCTGGGGCGCGAAGGAGCGCAGGTGTGGTCGGAGTAGAGCTCTGAGCTCCGGCGCGGTGAGGCCGTGGTACGGCATCGCCGACTTCATGTACCGCTGCTGCTGCTCCGCCTTCGCCGGGTCGCCGGCCGCGGCCATCTCGGTGCGCAGGTCCTCGAGCGTGATCACGCCCAGACCTTCGCCAGCAGGCGGGTGAGGTGCGGGTCGAGGGTGTCGCGCCAGCAGGTCCACGTGTGGCCGTCGCGGACCTCGCCCCACGCAGCGTCGACGCCGACGGCCACGAGGTGGTCGTGCAGCGCGAGGTTGTTCGCGTGGTTCTCCTCGGCCGTGCCGCAGGTGAGGGTGATCGCGGGAGCGTCGGGCGCGGCCTGGGTGGCGGCGTAGACGCCGGCGACGAAACCGGTGACCTCGCGCCAGTACTCGAAGCCGGACTCCTGCGCGTCGAGGTCGACGGTGAAGAAGGAGCCGCTCTGCAGCAACAGCCCGGCGAAGGTCGACGGCGACGTCCACGCGGCGTCCAGGGCCGCCAGCGCTCCCAGGCTCTGACCGATCAGCACGGGTCGGCCTTCCGTGGCGACGACCTCCGTGACCGCCGGCACCAGGCGGCGGGTGAGCGCCCGCGAGTAGCGCGCGTTCGCGGCGTACCGCTGGTTCCGACGAGGGCCCGGTGCGACGAGCCCTACGCGCATCGGTGGCAGCGTCCCACTCGCGATCATGGCGCCGACGTACGCCGTGAGCCCGCCGTAGGCGTCCATCTCCGGGCCGTCGTGGCTGAGCAGGAGCGGAAGCGCGTGGTCGGCGGGAACGCCGGCCGGTGACCAGATCTCGCAGTCGATCCGCCCCGCGCCGGTGCGCGACAGGGTGAGCGTCGCCCGCTCACCGGACACCGGCTCCACGTCGAGCCACGCCGGCGCTCGGTAGGCGGGCAGCGGGATCCACGAGTGGTCGCCGAACGGCCCGGGCGTGGTCCGCGGGTTCGACGGGTCGGTCCGTAGCTCGCCGTCGACGTCGACGAGGTACTCCAGCCGGTCGACCGGCAGGTCCGTCAGCCGCACCTCCCACCCACCCTCGACCGCGTGCATCGAGGTGTCGCCGAGTCGGAGATGTGCCCACACCCGGACCTTCGCGGCCGCGTGCTCGGGATCGGCGTACCGGACGACGACGTCGTCGCCCTCCGCCTCCGTCGCCAGCACCCGAGGAACCTACCGAACGCTGGACATATCGACAATCGTTGTTATCGTTTATCGTTATGGACACGACGAAGAACGCCTTGGCGCCCTTGGAACTCATTGTCAGCGCACTCGGCGGGATCATGATCTTCCTGATGGTGCTGCTGATTCCCAACGCCATGTTCGGGAGTGGGTCGTTCCTCGGCATCGGGGAATCGGTGGCGTGCGTGGACGCGCCCGCGCGCGTCGCGCCCGGCCCCACGCCCCACGTACACGTGAGGGGCCTCGTCGACGCGACCGACGTGTCGGCCTCCCCATCCAGCTCGCGACTTCGATCCCAGTGGAAAGCAGCTCTGGCTCCAGAGCGGGACGATGGTTCCGGGGTTCGTGTTCTTCCTCGGCGTGCTTCTCGCCATCTGGCTGGCTCTTCGCGCGGCACGTCGGCACGGCCTGTTCAGCCCCCACGTCGCGTTGCACGTCCTCAGGTTGGGAACCCTGTTGTTCGTCGGATCGTTGGGCGCGCGAGCGCTCGAGGCCGAAGCGGCGAGGCGCCTCGTCGGGACGATGCTGACCTCAGGAGATGCCGGCTTCCTGCAGTTCTTCGACCTTCCATGGACGTTGATCATCATCAGCTTCGCGGCGCTCACGGTCGGCCGAACCCTGGCCCAAGCAGTTCGGATGCAGCGCGAGATCGACGCGACCGTATGAAGCGTCGTACGCCGATACCTCCCACTGAGGACGAGGAGCTCCACGCGGTCGAGGTGCATCTCGACCAGCTCCTCACCGACCGTGGGATGACCCTGACCGAGCTCGCCGAGCGGGCCGGCGTGACCGTCGTGAACCTCTCGGTGCTCAAGAACGGTCGCGCCCGGGCGGTCCGATTCTCGACTCTCACCGCGATCTGCCGGGTCCTGGACTGCCAGCCCGGAGACCTGCTGACGATCCGCGACAGCTGAACGGCTCGTGGGGTGGGCGCGGATTCACAGGGTGAGGAAGGGTCTTGCCGACCCGAACATATGTTCGATACCATTCCAGTATGGTCATCCCGATGCTCGAGAGGGCGCACCCTGAGGCGCCGTTGACCGAGCTGCGCCGGGCTGGTCGCACGGAGCTCGGTGAGATGGTGGCCGACGCGACGGCGTGCCTGGAGCGGGCCTGCGACCTGCCCGCCGGGGTGTTGGCCGACGAGGCGCTCGGCACCGCGATCGCGGGCCTGACCCAGCTGGAGTCGCGGGCCGCCGCGCTCCGGCTGTCGTTGTCGGCGGAGGCCGACCAGCGCCGGGTTGCGGAGCAGACCGCGGAGACCGGGACCGACGCCTGGCTGGCCCGGCTGACCGGCACCACCCGCGGCCAGGCAGCCGGCGGGCTGCGGATCGCCCGGCTGCTGACCGAGAAGTATCCCGCCGTCCGGGATGCGTTCGCCGCCGGACAGCTGCGCCTCGAGCAGGTCAAGGTGATCGTGAACGCCGCCGAGCAGGCCCCCGCCGAGGCCACTGGACAGCAGCTGGGCCAGGCCGAGCAGTGGCTGGTCGCCAAGGCCACGGGGGACGGCACCCGTACCGGCCGGGGCATGGACGCCAGTCGGCTGCGGCAGGCGGCGCGGCGGATGTTCGCAGCCGTCGACCACGACCTGGCCGACCGGCACGAAGCGATCCTGCTCGGCCGGGAGACCCGCACGGCCGAGGCCGAGACGTTCCTGGCTCTGCACGACAACGGCAACGGCACCTTCTCCGGGAAGTTCCTGATCTCCGAGCTGCACGGTCATCTGCTCACGCAGGCCCTGGACCGGCTCACCTCGCCGCGCCGGCTGTGTCACGACCGGGCCGGGAACGTGGTGGTCGACGAGACCGCAGCCGGCACCGGCAACGGGACGAACATCTACGAGGCCCACGGCGCGGCTCTCTGCGAGCTGATCGAACACCTGCCGACGACCGGCTGGCTCGGACACGCCGGCAACGGCTGCGAGGTCGTCGTCCAGATGGATCTCGAGGCACTGCTCACGGGAATCGGTGTCGCCGGGCTGGACACCGGGGTCGCGATCACGGCCGGTGATGCTCGCCGACTGGCGTGCAGCGCCGGGATCATCCCGGCCGTCCTCGACGGCCGCTCGATGCCACTCGACCTGGGCCGTTCCCGCCGGTTCCACAACCGCAGCCAGCGCCGCGCCTACGCCGTCGTTCACGACACGTGCGCCGTTGTCGGCTGCACCCGCCCGTTCGCCTGGTGCGAGATCCACCACCACCTGATGCCCTGGAGCCGAGGTGGACGCACCGACCTCGCCAACGGACTCCCCCTGTGCGGACACCATCACCGCCGAGCCCACGACACCCGCTTCGACCTCCGACAACGCCCTGACGGCGACTGGCTGTTCCATCGACGAGCGTGACCGTCCCCCTCCCTGGTCCGGTCCGGGTCAATCGGCTGTCGACCCAGGACCGCGACCCCGGCAGGATGTCGGCATGGCCGACCCGCGCGCAGGTACCCCCGCCCAGCCCTCGGACCTGGTGGACGTCGCGCACCTGGTGACGGCGTACTACACGCTCGAGCCCGACCCGGACGACGTCGACCAGCAGGTCGCGTTCGGGACCAGCGGGCACCGCGGCAGCAGCCTGAACACGGCCTTCAACGAGGTGCACATCGCCGCCACGACGCAGGCGATCTGCGACTACCGGCGGGAGCAGGGGTACGACGGGCCGCTCCTGATCGGCCGCGACACCCACGGGCTGTCCGAGCCGGCGTGGGCGACCGCGATCGAGGTGCTCGTCGCCAACGACGTCGAGGTCTGGGTCGACGACCAGGACGGCTACACGCCGACGCCCGCGGTCTCGCGCTCGATCCTGGCGCTCAACGGGGGCCGCACGACCGGAAGCGGTCTGGCGGACGGCATCGTGGTCACGCCGAGCCACAACCCGCCGTACGACGGTGGCTTCAAGTACAACCCACCGCACGGCGGCCCCGCCGACAGCGATGCCACCAAGGTGATCGCGGCGAGGGCCAACGAGCTGATCCGCGCCAACCTCGAGGGAGTGCAGCGGGTCGCCTTCGAGCGCGCCCGACAGGCGTGCGTGCCGCACGCCTTCCTCGCCGAGTACGTCGCTGACCTGCCGAACGTCGTCGACCTCGACGCGGTCAAGCGGGCCGGCATCCGCATCGGCGCCGACCCGCTGGGCGGTGCGAGCGTGGACTACTGGGGCGCGATCGCGGAGACGTACGGCCTCGACCTGACCGTCGTGAACCCGCTCGTCGACCCGACCTGGCGCTTCATGACCCTCGACTGGGACGGCAAGATCCGGATGGACTGCTCCTCGCCGAGCGCGATGGCGTCGCTGATCGGGCGGAAGGACGAGTACCAGATCGCGACCGGCAACGACGCCGACGCCGACCGGCACGGCATCGTCACCCCCGACGCCGGTCTGATGAACCCCAACCACTTCCTGTCGGTCGCGATCGCCTACCTCTTCAGCGGCAACCGGCCGGGCTGGCCGGAGTCGGCGCGGATCGGCAAGACGCTCGTGTCGTCGTCGATGATCGACAAGGTCGCCGAGTCGCTCGACAAGGAGATGGTGGAGGTCCCGGTCGGGTTCAAGTGGTTCGTGCCCGGCCTGATCGACGGCTCGTTCGGGTTCGGCGGCGAGGAGTCGGCGGGGGCATCGTTCCTGCGTCGCGACGGCTCGGTGTGGACCACCGACAAGGACGGGCTGATCCTGGACCTGCTCGCGTCCGAGATCCTCGCGGTCAGCGGGTCGACGCCGAGTGAGCTCTACCAGCAGCTGGTCGAGTCGCACGGCGACCCGGCGTACGCCCGTGTCGACGCACCCGCCGATCGCGAGCAGAAGGCCAAGCTCGCGGCCCTCTCCCCCGACGACGTCACCGCCACCGAGCTGGCCGGCGAGAAGATCACCGCCAAGCTGACCGAGGCGCCGGGCAACGCGGCCGCGATCGGCGGGCTCAAGGTGGTCACCGAGAACGCCTGGTTCGCCGCCCGGCCCAGCGGCACCGAGGACGTCTACAAGATCTACGCCGAGTCCTTCCGCGGACCCGACCACCTCGCCGAGGTGCAGCAGGCCGCGCGCGAGGTCGTCTCGGCCGCCCTGGGTTCATGAGCGACCCGGACCGCCCGACCTCGGGCGCCGCTGGTTTCGAGACAGGCGCCAGGGCGCCTTCCTCAACCACCGATGGCCGGCGGACGGCCCGCGACCGGCCGGCGACCGGCTGGCTGGCGACCCGAGCCTCAGCGCAGAGCAGCGAGGACGCCGAGGTCCTGGTCGCCCGCCGTACCGGTCAGGGTGGCGTCGCCGGAGACCGGCGTGCCGACGATGCGCGGCAGGGTGATCGTGACCGGCCCGGCGACGACGGTGGTGACGGCGCCGTCGTCGTCCACGGAGTCGACCGACGAGACGTCCGGGACCGAGGCGCCGGCCGAACCGGAGCCGCGCACCAGCATCCGCGGTGGTACGTCGACCAGCGCGCCGTCCATCTCGATCACCATCTGCGCCTGAGCACCGCCGGTCAGGATCGCGGCGGTGATGGCCGCGGCCCAGACGGGGTCGGCGCAGCCGTCGTACACCCACCGCTTCCCGAGCACGCTGTGCTCGGTGGTCCCGACCAGATGGGACTCGGCGCCGTCGAGCGGTGAGCCGCGGTAGCTGAACGGCACCTGGAGGACGGTGCCGTCCTCGGTCCGCCACAGGATCGTCTCGACGCCGACCTCGCCCGTGGGGTCGTCGAAGCGGTACTCCGCGAGCTTCTCGATCGCGCCACCGGGTGCCCACGACCGCGAGGGCAGCCACGCCTCGACGAGCTTCTTCTTGGACGGGTCGAGGGTGGCGGTGTGGTGAACGAGTCCCATGCGCCGAATCTACGGCGCGACCAACGCCGCCTCGTTGTCGCCATGGCGATGGACGACCTTCCAGGCCCCGTCCTCGCGGCGGTAGACCTGGGTCACCCGCAGCACGTAGTCGCGTGGCTCGCCGCGGATGGACGTCCTCGTGTGCTCTCGATGCACGGTGTAGGCGACGTCGCCGTGGACGTCGTGCGTGACCAGGTCGATCTCGCAGGCATCGACGTCGCTGAACTCACCCGCGAGGTGACGGAAGACGGCGTGCGCCTCCTCGACGTTCCGCGCGTTCCATCCCGCCCCGAACAGCGTCACCGGCTCCCGGTCCGACCACGTCAGGAGCCTCGGCTCCACGTCGCCCCCGTGCAGCGCGTCCTCGGCCTCCTTCCAGGTCGTGCGGAACCACTCGAGGAAGTCACGGTCGTCGTCCATGCGCGGACGCTACGGCGGCCGTCGTCCCGGTGTCGTCGCCCCGAGGACTGACCTCCGTCGTTCTTCCGGTCGAGGTGCGTCCGGAACCTCCCCTAGCCTCGACGCATGAGCGACGAGCCGCTGGACCTGTCGGGCACGACGTACGAACGCGCGAACCTGCGCAACACCCGCTTCCACCGGGTCGACCTGTCCGGCTCGAACTTCCACCTCGTCGACCTCAACGACGTGTGGATCCGGCAGGCCGACCTGCACCGGCTGCGGATCCGTGGCGCGGAGCTGCTCGACGTCGAGATCGACGGGGAGCTGCAGAACGTCCGGGTGAACGGGGTCGACATCGGGCCGCTGGTCGAGGCCGAGCTGGCCCGGCAGGAGCCCGACTACCTGAAGATGAAGCCTCGGACGGCGGCGGAGTTCCGAGAGGCGTGGACGGTCGTGGAGCGGCGCTGGCGCGAGACGGTCGAGAGGGCCCGTCGGCTCGACCCGTTGCTGCTGCACGAGCGGGTCGACGACGAGTGGTCCTTCATCGAGACCCTCCGCCACCTCTGCTACGCCACCGACGCCTGGGTCAACCGGGTCTACCTCGGCGACCCCGACCCGTGGGCGCCGCTCGACCTGCCGTTCGACACGTTGCGAGACCTGCAGTGGCGCCACGACACGAACATCCGGCCGACGCTCGACGAGGTGCTCCAGGTCCGCGCCGACCGGCAGGCGACGGTACGCCGGGTCCTCGCCGACCTGACCGACGACGATCTCGGACGCGTGACCTCACCGGTCGAGGGCGAGGGTTGGCCACCCGCGGACAGCTACCCGGTCGCCGAGCTGCTGGGGATCGTCGTCAACGAGGAGTGGCACCACCGGCGCTTCGCCGAGCGGGACCTGGCTGTCCTGGAGGCGCGGCCCTGAGTCAGAGCCGTTTGACGACGAGCACCTCGCCGTCGTGGTCACCGGCCGGCTCGAAGCCGAGCCGCGCGTAGAAGGGCCCCGGTCCGCCGGGTGCGTCGACGTAGCTGGTGAACAGCTCGCTGCCGCCGTTGGCCCGCACGATCTCGACGATCGCGTCGACGACTGCCTGCCCGTAGCCGCGGCGCTGATGGCCGCGGTCGATCGCGAGCTTCCAGAGGAACCACGGGCCGATCAGGTCGTCGCCGGGGTCGACGTCCCACGCGATCATCACGAAGCCGACCGGCTCGCCGTCGTCGTACACCCCGCGGTACCAGGGGTTGGCCTCGGGCGCCTCCGCCGCCTCGGCGAGCGAACCCTCGACGGTGCTCACGAAGCGCTGCTGGTCCTCGGGGATCGCGACCGAGCGGACCAGCTCCGCGCGGACCTCGTCGTCGACCTCACGCAGCTCGATCACAGCGTCAGCACCAGGATCTCCTCGCCCCAGGCGGCGTACTCACCGGTCGGGACGAAACCCAACCCGAGGTAGAACGGGTACGGCGTGTGCTCACCCTGGGACACGCTCGTGAGGAGCTCGGTGCCACCGTGCTCCTTGGCCAGGGCCGCCACCTGCCGCACCACGGCCTGGCCGATCCCCTGTCCCTGGAAGGCGGGGGCGATCATCAGCTTCCAGAGGAACCAGGGACCGTAGAGGTCGGGCGGACTCGGCTCGACGTCCCAGCTCAGCATGACGAAGCCGGCCGGCACGCCGTCGACGTACACCCCTCGGGGCCAGGGCTTTCCTTCCGGCAGCTCGGCCGCCTCCTCGAGCGAGTCGTCGACGGTGCCGCCGACCCACTCCGCCTGGTGCGGCGGGAGGACGACGTGCGCGCGGAGCTCGTCCAGCACCTCCGGCGTGACCTCGCGCAGCTCGAGCTCCATGGACGGAACCTACGGCACCGGCGGCGGCCACCTCCGGAGACGACCTGGCGGTGGTACGGACGTTCGACCAACGCGGCCGCCGCATGGCCCGCCATATTGCCCGCCGCCTCACTTCGTCTTACTGTGTAGATATTCCTATACACGATGTTCAGGAGTGATGTGGCCGCACGTCCGGGTACTCACCGGGTCGCGTCGACGAACGCCGACCGACCCGCCACCGTCCGGCCACCGGGCCGGGCGGGCAAGGCCGCGACGTGGGCGGACGACCGGCTCCAGGTCGGCACCCTGACCAAGGGGTTCGCGCGCAAGGTCTTCCCCGACCACTGGTCGTTCATGCTCGGCGAGATCGCGCTGTGGTCGTTCGTGGTCCTGCTGCTGACCGGCACGTTCCTCACGTTCTGGTTCACGCCGTCGATGTCGGAGTCGGCGTACCAGGGCTCCTACGCGCAGCTGCGCGGCGTACCGATGTCCGACGCCTACGCCTCGACCCTGCACATCAGCTTCGACGTGCGCGGCGGACTGTTGGTGCGGCAGATGCACCACTGGGCGGCGATGCTGTTCATCGCCTCGATGATGATCCACCTGATGCGTGTCGCGTTCACCGGCGCGTTCCGCAGGCCGCGCGAGCTGAACTGGGTGATCGGCGCGCTCCTGCTGCTCCTCGGCACCATCGAAGGGTTCACCGGCTACTCGCTGCCCGACGACCTGCTGTCCGGCACCGGCCTCCGTGCCGCCGACGGGTTCATCAAGGCGACGCCGGTCGTCGGCACCTACATGTCGTTCTTCCTGTTCGGGGGTGAGTACCCGGGCGACGTGGTGATCCCGCGGCTGTACATCGTGCACGTGCTGCTGATCCCCGGCCTCCTGCTGGCGCTGATCGGGCTGCACATGGTGCTGCTGGTCTTCCACAAGCACACCCAATGGGCGGGTCCGGGCCGCACCGAGCAGAACGTCGTCGGCTACCCGATGCTGCCGGTGTACGCCGCGAAGGCCGGCGGCTTCTTCTTCATGGTCTTCGGCGTGACGGCGCTGATGGGCGCGCTGCTCTCGATCAACCCGATCTGGAAGTACGGCCCCTACGACCCGAGCCAGGTCACCGCGGGCTCCCAGCCCGACTGGTACATGGGATGGCCCGACGGCGCCCTGCGGATCATGCCGAACTGGGAGTCCCACATCTGGGGTCACACCATCTCGTGGAACGTGCTGCTGCCGATCCAGGTGCTGCCGATGGCGATGTTCCTGACCGTGCTGCTCCTGCCGTTCATCGAGGCCTGGGTCACCGGGGACACGCGGGAGCACCACCTGCTCCAGCGGCCGCGAGACGTACCGACCCGCACGGCGTTCCTGGCCGCCCTGATGACGGTCTACGGGCTCTTCTGGGCGGCCGGCGGCAACGACATCCTCGCCACCCGCCTCCACTGGAGCCTGAACTCCATCACCTACTTCATGCGTGCCGCGGTGTTCCTGCTGCCGCCGCTGGTCTTCTACGTCGTACGGCGCTGGTGCATCGGGCTGCAGCGGGCGGACAACGACCGGCTGCTGCACGGCTACGAGACCGGCATCATCCTGCGGTCGGCCGAGGGCGGTTACCGCGAGCGGCACCTGCCGATCAGCGAGGCCAGCGCCTACGCGCTGGCCGCGCGGCAGCGCGACCACCTGCCCGAGCTCCGGCCGCCGGACGCGAACGGGGTCCCCGCTCCCGGCAGCCGGAGGGAACGGGCCCGGTTGCGGCTGGCCCGCTGGATGGTCGCCGACAACGTCCAGAAGCCGACGGCCGAGGAGCTCGAGGAGGCCCGTCACCACGCGGAGCACACCCACGAGCTCGAGGCGGGTCTCGACCATCCGGTCGAAGGCCACGAGCTCGACGACCACCGCCTCCGCGACGCCGACACCGTGCCGTTGCGCCGGGGCGCCGGCGACCACCGCGGCTGAGCCCGGCGGTGGATATGGTCCGGCGTGTGACCATGCCGGCGACGATCGGGATCGGCGAGCTCGCGCGACGTACCGGCCTCACCCAGCAGGCGATCCGTGCCTGGGAGGCCCGGTTCGGCTTCCCGACGCCCGAGCGGAGTGCGGGCGGCCGACGCGAGTACGCCGAGGCCGACGTGGAGCGGGTGCAACGCGTGCTGGCCCTCAAGGGCTCGGGCGTGCGGCTGGCCTCGGCGGTCGCCCGCGTCCGACACGAGGAGCAGACCGGTCGCCCGCTCTCGGTGTACGCCGAGCTGCGGCGCACGCATCCCCACCTGGAGAGCCGCGTGCTGCGGCGGCGCGTGCTCGTCGCGATCTCGCGCGCGATCGAGGACGAGGCGATGTCGCGCGCCGTCCGGCCGTACGTGTTCGGCGCCTTCCAGCGCGCTGAGTTCTTCCGGGCCGCCTCCCGTCGCTGGGACGAGATCGCGCGCACCGCCGCCGCCTGTCTCGTGTTCGCCGACTTCGAGGGCACCGGCGGGAAGCCTGGTGCCCCGGTCGAGGTCCCGCTCGATCCCGACGCGCCGCTGCTGCGCGAGTGGGCCGTCGTCGTGGTCGCGCCGTCGTTCTCGGTCGCGCTCGCCGCGTGGGAGGTCCCGCAACAGTCCCACCGCCCGGCAGCGGAGCGAGAGTTCGAGTCCGTCTTCACCTTCGACCCCGCCGCGGTGCAGGCCGCGGCCGAGGTGTGCGTGGCGACCGCACGTGCCTCCGGCGAGGTGGACGAGCACCTGCTCCGCCAGATCGACGACTCGCTCGCGGTCGAGGCCAGCACCGGCGCCGCCGTGGACGCGCTGGTCGTCCGCTCCTTCGACTACCTCCAGCGCCTCACCTGACCCGACCGCGGTCCTGACGCGCGCGCCGCGAGACGTCGTCGGCGGTCGTCGTCTGCGTTGGTCGTCAGCGCTTGTCGTCGACGGCTGAGGTGGCGCCGTCGGGCCACGCGCTGATGCAGACGCGGTTGCCGGCGCGGTCGCTCAGGATCCAGTTGCGAGGAGCCTCGGAGTCGTCCACCACGCGACCCCCGGCAGCCAACGCCGACTCGACGCGCGCGACCACGTGCTCCTCGGCGACGGACACGTCGACGTGCATGGCGTGGCGCAGCGCCTTCGACTCCGGCAGCTCCTGGAGCCAGACCGTGGAGCCGTGCCCCAACGGGTCGACGGCGTTGTCGTCGTCGAACGGGTCGTAGCCCAGAGCGGCTCGCCAGAAGGCGACGTCGAGGTCGGCGGGCCTCGCCGCGACGGCCAGCTGGACCTCCTGGGCAGCGCCGCGGTCGGCGACGGCCCCGTGCTGACGTGCGACGGCCGAGATCGCACGGGCGAGGTCGACGTGAGGCCGCTCGAGCCGGAAGATCCCGCGCGTCAGGCGCACGGTCAACCTGCGCTCGCCGATCGTCAGGAGCACGCCCGAACCCGGCAGGCCGGGCACCTCGGCCATCGCCGCCGCGAGCGCGGCCGCCTCGGCGTACGACGCGACGACGTACACCGCGGTCGCTCCCCCGTGGAGGACGACCCAGTCGTCGACCCCCTCGGCGCCGAGGAACTCGCGCCATCCCTGCTCGCTCATCTCTCCTCCTCGCGGCACGCTAGCCGCCGGCTCCGACACCGGCTCCGACACCGCACGCCGTCCATCGGGGGTGGGCCGGGACTCGACGGCCGGCTCGACGACTAGGAGGACGCCAGGGCGGCCAGGTCCCGCCACCAGGAGAGCCGGTCGGGGCGACCGTCGTAGTCCTTGCGCCGGTTCGCGCCGCTCACCCCCGGGAGCACGAAGACCTGGGCCGGGCCGAGATACCAGTCCGCGGGGCCGAGTCCCGGCCGGCGTACGCCGAGGGCGCGAGCCGCCTCGTGGGACACGGACTTGCTGGTGAAGGCCAGCCAGTCCGGCCGCCACGCCTCGACCTTGGTGAGAAGCGCATCGATCTCCACCCAGCGCGGATCCCAGTGGCCGACGAGATCGGTCAGCCCCAGACCGAAGTCGGCGACCCGGGCGTCGTCCTCGGGACGCAGCCGTCGGGGCGTCAGCCCGCTGAGATGGAGCGACTCCCAGAAGCTGTTGCCCGGCGTCTCGTAGTAGTGATCGCGGTGCTGGATGCTCTCGGCGCCGGCCAGCCCGCAGAAGACGATCGTGGGCTCCGGAGCGACGATGTCGGGAAGCACCTCCACGGACACCACCTTGTCATCGCCGTCACGACAGCCGACTCTGGCACCATCACGGAGATGCTCTCCGAGGAGTTCGCCTGGTGTGGCCGCACCGTGCGATGGGGTCGCACCGGCCATGGCCCGGACGTCGTGTTCTGCCACGGCACTCCGTGGTCCTCCGAGCTGTGGCGGCCGATCGCGGAGGCCCTGGCCACGTCGTTCACCGTGCACCTGTGGGACATGCCCGGCTACGGGCAGTCCTCGATGGAGTCCGAGCATCCGGTCTCCCTCGACGTCCAGGGCGAGCTGTTCGGCGACCTGTTGTCGCACTGGGAGCTCGACTCACCGCACGTGGTCGCGCACGACTTCGGCGGCGCGGTCGCGCTCCGGGCGCACCTGCTGCACGAGAGGCGGTACGCCTCGCTGGCACTGGTCGACGTGGTCGCGCTCGCGCCGTGGGGGTCGGACTTCTTCCGACTCGTGGGCGAGTATCCCCAGGTCTTCTCGCAGCTGCCGCCCGCTGTCCATGAGGGGGCTCTGCGCGGGTACGTCGGCGGCGCCAGTCGTCGCGGTCTGTCACCGGCCGCGCTCGACGCGCTGGTCGCACCGTGGACCGGTGCCGTCGGCCAGGCGGCGTTCTACCGGCAGATCGCACAGGGGGACGAGGCGTACACCGACGAGATCGAGCCGCTGTACCCCACGATCGACCTACCGACCCTGGTGGTGTGGGGTCGGGACGACGCGTGGATCCCGGTGGATCGCGCTCACCGGCTGTGCGAGCTGATCCCCGGCGCTCGTCTCCGCATCATCGAGGAGGCGGGTCACCTCGTCCAGCTCGACCAGCCGGAAGCCCTCACCGCGACGCTGACGGAGTGGCTCCTGACCCGGAGCCGGGTAGTCGTTCAGGCTCCGTCTCGATGAGCCGCGGCCCGCGAGTACTCAGCCGGGCCGAACACGACGAGGACCGCGAAGTCCTCGACGATGTCGACGAAACGGTGCTCCTCCCCGGCGGGCACGAACGCGACGTCCCCGGGACCCAGCTGCGCCGACCCGGTCGGCGTCCAGAGCGTCGCCCGTCCGCGCGTGACGACGTAGATCTCGTCCTCGGTGTGGGGAGACTGCGGATCCGAGCCGCCGGCGGGCAGCGAGTACGTGCCACAGCTCAGGTCGGGCACCTCGAGGTGCTCGGCCCAGTGGCTGCTCGTGGTGGCGACGTACGTCCCGGCGCCGGCGAGGATCTCCATGAGGCGCCATCGTAGGGAGCCGCCGCGGGGATCAGCCGGCGAGCACCAGGGGAGCCGGCGGAGACCGGGTCAGCGCATCGCGAACGTCGACCAGGTCCGGCCGTCATCGGTCGACCGCCGGCAGACCCCGTCGTCACCGCATGCCGTGACCGTCTCCCTGCCGCCCGACTCCGACAGGACGAGTCGCGTGATCGCTCCGAGCTCCGGCCCTCCGAGCACCACCTGGAGCTCGCCGAGGCTGTCGGCCGTCGATCGCAGGAGCCGGGGGTGCGCCGCGGGCGGCCGCACCCCGACGTACAGCAAGGTGCCGTGCGACGTGATCACCGCGAGGTGTCCGATGTTCCCGCCGAGGTCGACCGTCGACCAGCTGGTGCCTGAGTCGCGACTGATGTCGAGGGTGTCCGGGCAGCCTGCCTCGCAACCGGCATTGCCCTCCAGCACGGCGATCGTGCCGGGGCGGGCGGCGTCGACCGCCCAGCGGTCATGGTCACGACTGACCGCATCGTCCGGGACGAACCGCCAGGTGGCGCCCGCGTCGGCCGAGTAGGCGACGCGGTTCTCGCTCGTGCTCGCCACGATGATCCCGTTCGGCATCATCGCCGACGACGTCCACCGGTGACCTCCTCCGACGTCGCGGAACGTGTGGGCCGCGGGGTCGACCGCCCACGCACCCGCGCCGACGAACACGGTGGCCGGCACCGCCTCTCCGTCGCGCAGCACGTCGCTCCCGGAATGCTCCTCCAGGGGGGTCAGGGTCAGGTCGGGTTGCAGGAGCGCGGGTTCCGCGGGCGCCGGGTTCCCGTACGTCGTGACGCGGTGGACGATCAGCCGCCCGTCGGACAGCGCGTTCACGACGAGATGTGCGCGGGCAGGCTTCGTGAACGACTCGAGGAGTCGGGTCGAACGCGTCCGCCAGCCGTCGGTGGTCACGGCGAGGGCGGCCTGGAGACCGTGGTTGCAGTCCTTCGACGCACAGTGCCACCACACACCGGCGGCGACGTCCGGATCGGTCGGCGAGACCGCCAGGCTGCTGAGACGGGACGACGGGTCGTCGACCACCTGGTCGGCGGTCAGGGTGAGCGCGGGCGCCGACGACGCGGGAGGGGTCGGAGTGCGGTCCACCGGGGGGACGCTGCCGTCGTGCGTCGCCGCCCGGCTCCAGACGGCGACTCCCAGGACGACGGCGATCGCAGTCAGACCGGACACGATGACGATGGCGCGGTTGCGACGACGCGACTCCCGTGCGAGCAGCTCGAAGTCCGGTGGCTCGACCTCGCCCTCGAAGGTCTCGGCGAAGCGCCGCAGCTGGTCAGGCATGGTCGTGCTCCTCGTCGGACAGGAGATCGGCCAGCTCGGCGCGCGCCTTGGCGAGGCGCGTCTTGACCGTCCCCTCGGGAATGGAGAGCGTGTGCGCCACCTCGGCCACCGGCAGGTCGCCGAAGTAGTAGAGCGCCACGACGTCGCGCAGCTGCTGCGGCAACGAGTCGAGCGCCGTCATGATGGCGACGTGGTCCGGGCCGAGCTCGACCTCGTGCCCGACACCCGGGAGCCGCTGCACGAGGCGGCGGTACAGCGAGGCTCGACGCCAGCCGCTACGGACGTGGTTGAGGGCGACCGTCCGCAGCCACGCCTCCGGGTTCGCGAGGCCGGCGAGCTCACGCTGCCGGCCGATGGCTTTCACGAAGGCGTCCTGGACGGCGTCCTCCGCCGCCTGCTGGTCCCCGCAGACGGCGTACAGCTGGGTGACCAGCCGCCGGTACGACACGGCGTAGACCTCGCGAACGAGCTCCTCGCCGGTCCTCGACATGCCGCTCCCTCCCGATCGCGCCGAGCCTGTCACGGGTACGACGCCTGGGGAGTCCGATCGGATTTCCGGTGCTGCGTGGGCCAGCGGTTGAATGACCATTCAGACAGTGACAGGGTGCTCCCATGTCGCTGGACTTCACCGCCATCAACCCCGCAGCGGCTCGGGCCGAGGACGTCTCCGACCGGAGGTCCGGAGAGCTGCCGAGCAGGGCGCAGTACGTCGTCGTCGGGGGCGGTGTGATCGGCACGTCGATCGCCTACCACCTCGCGATGCTCGGCGCGGCGGACGTCGTGCTCCTGGAGCGCAAGCAGCTCACGTCGGGCACGACGTGGCACGCCGCGGGCGAGGTCGTGTCGGGCGGCACGACGGAGGACGCGCTGTGGATGGCGCGCTACTCGGCCGAGCTCTACGCACGGCTGGAGGAGGAGACGGGGCTCTCGACCGGCTTCCGCAAGTGCGGCTACCTCCAGCTCGCCACCACCGAGCGCCGCGACGAGGCCTACCGCCGCGAGACGGCGTACATGCGCTCGGTGGGGATGACCAAGGAGGTGCTGTCGCCGAGCGAGGTGGCCGCGATGGTGCCGCTGATGCGGACCGACGACGTCATCCACGGGTTCTGGACGCCGGACGAGGGTCGCGCCAACCCGGTCGACGTGACCATGTCGATGGCCAAGGGCGCGCGGCAGCGCGGGGTCCGGATCTTCGAGGAGACCGAGGTCACCGGCTTCGTGCTCGACGGCCGCCGCGTCGTCGGCGTGCGCACCGAGCGCGGCGACGTCGAGTGCGAGAAGGTCGTGCTCGCCGCCGGCCTCTGGGGCCGCGAGCTCGCGGCCAAGGCCGGCGTCACCGTGCCGCTCCAGGCGGCCGAGCACTACTACCTGCTCACCGAGCCGATCGACGGCGTCACGCCGGAGTCGGTGCCGGTGATCGAGGAGCCCGAGTCGTACGGCTACTACCGCGAGGAGGGCAGCGGCCTGCTGGTCGGGATGTTCGAGCCGGTCGGCAAGGCCTGGTCGCTGGACGGTACGCCGCGTGACAGCGCCTTCGCCGTGCTCCCGCCCGACTGGGACCGGCTGGCGCCGTTCCTCGAGGTCGCGATGCGGCGCTTCCCGGCGCTCGAGGACGCCGGGATCCGGACGCTGTTCTGCGGGCCGGAGAGCTTCACCGACGACATCTCGCCGATGCTCGGCGAGTCGCCCGAGGTCGACAACCTCTACCTGGCCTGCGGTCTGAACTCCGTGGGCATCCTGTCCGGCGGCGGGCTCGGCCACGTGATGGCGCAGTGGCTGATCGAGGGGTTCGCGCCGATCGACCTCACCGCCGTCGGTGTCGACCGGGCGCACGAGTTCCAGGCGACCCGGCGCTTCCGCGAGGAGCGCACCGTCGAGCGCCTCGGCTTCCTGCTGAACAACCTGTCCTGGCCGAACGCCGAGTACCAGCACGGCCGCGACGTACGCCGGTCGCCGTACCACGCGCAGCACGTCGCCGACGGCGCGCACTTCGTGACCACCAGCGGCTGGGAGTTCCCCGACTACTTCGCCGGCGCGGGCGTCACCCCGACCGTCGAGTGGGGGTACGCGCGGGGTGAGGGCTTCGAGCGGACGCGCGAGGAGCATCTGCAGGCGCGCGAGAGCTTCGCGATCTTCGACATGTCCCTGATGTCGCACCACCTCGTGCAGGGTCCGCACGCGATGACCGTGCTCAACCGCGTCTGCACCGGCGACGTCGACACCGCCGTCGGCCGGATCGTCTACACCCAGTGGTGCGACGAGCGCGGCGGGATCATCGCCGACGTCACGGTCACCAGGCTGGCCGAGGACGAGTACGTCGTGATCAGCGGCGACAACATCCACCGCCGCATCCCGGCGTGGATCCGCCGGCAGACCCGCGACGGCGAGTTCCTCACCGTCACCGACGTCACCAGCGGCAACGCCCTGCTGTCCGTCCAGGGCCCGAGGTCACGCGACCTCCTCCAGCGGCTCAGCCCCGACGACTGGTCGAACGACGCCTTCCCCTACCTCACCGCGCGGAAGGTCGAGCTCGGCTACACCCCGCTCTGGGCGCTGCGGGTCACGTACGTCGGCGAGCTCGGCTGGGACCTGCTGGTGCCGACCGAGTTCGGCGCCACGCTCTACGACCAGCTCCGCGAGGTCGGCGCCGACCTCGGCTTCCGCCCCACGGGTGTCGGTGCCCTCGGCACGATGCGGCTGGAGAAGGCCTACCGCGACATGGGCCACGACATCGACTCCACCGACACCCCGCTCGAGGCCGGCCTCGGCTTCACCATCGCCTGGGACAAGCCCGGCGGGTTCGTCGGGCGCGACGCGTTGCTGAAGCAGAAGGAGTCCGGCCCGCCCACCCGGCGCCTGGTCAACGTGCTGCTCGACTCCCCCGACCTCGACCTGATCGGCGACGAGCCCCTCTACTGGGACGACCGGCCCGCCGGGCTCGTGCGCGCCGGCGGCTTCGGCCACTCCCTCGGCGCCCCCTGCGGGATCGCCGAGGTGAAGCGCGACGAGCCGATCACCGCCGCCGCCCTCGCCGCCGGCACGTTCGAGATCGACATCGCCGGCACCCGCGTCCCCACCCAGGTCTCCCTCAAGCCGTTCTTCGACCCGGAGCGGTCACGCATCCTCTGCTGAGCTCCGGGTCGCCATGGGATCGGGCCTTTCGTGTCGAGGCGAGATCGTCACGGGAGCAGGTCGATGATCGTCTTCCCCTTGAGCCGCTCGGTCGGGTTCAACGCGGCGAGCGCGTCGTCCAGGGTCGCGACATTGCCGATGTTGGTCCGCAGTCGGCCGTCGCGCACCCGCTGCACGATCTCACCGAGCTGGGCGCGGTCGGCCTCGACCACGAAGTCGACCGCGAGGCCCTCAGCCGGACGGGACTCGACCGGGCCGACGACGGACACCAGCGTTCCGCCGGCCTTGACCAGAGCCGCGGACTGCTGCTGGACGCGACCCCCGATGACGTCGAGGACGAGGTCGACCTCGCCGACGTCCTCCAGCGCGTCGTTCTCGAGGTCGACGAACTCCTGCGCGCCGAAGTCGAGCACCTTCTCCCGGTCCGCGGCGCGTCCGGTGCCGATCACGTAGGCGCCGGCCTCGCGCGCGAGCTGCATCACCATGGTGCCGACGGCGCCCGCCCCGCCATGGGCGAGCACGCTCTGCCCCGCCCGGAGCCGGCCGTGGTCGAACAGGCCCTGCCACGCGGTCAGGCCCGAGATGGGCAGGGACGCGCCGACCGTGAAGTCGACATCGCCCGGCAAGGGCGCGAGGTTGCGCGCCTCGATCGCCACGTACTCCGCCAGGGTGCCGTCCCGGTGCCAGTCGGCCAGGCCGAACACCCGCTGCCCCACCGACAGCCCCGTCGTGCCGTAGCCGAGCGCGGCGACCACTCCGGCCAGCTCGTGCCCGGGGATCGACGGGGACCGGTCACGGCCGGCGCGATCGCTCCACGTCGACGGCCACTCCAGCTCGGTCGGGACGAACCCCGACGCATGGGTCCGGACCACGACGTCGTTGATCGCCGGCTGCGGCGTGGGCCGATCTGCCATCGTCATCCCGGCCAGACCCGCTGCCTGGTCCGTCACGACGATCGCCTTCATCGTCCTCGCAGGCTCCACGCCCCAACCCTACGACCGAGAAATCGCCCGGCACGACGAGCCCGATCCCACGCACGGCGACGCGAGTGCCGGGTTGTCGAGGTGGCTACATGAGCACGTACCAGAAGATGCCCATGCCGCCGGCCGACCCGATGGCCCCGAGGATGATGCCCTCCCACGCGGCGCGACGGCCCGTGAGCCGTCCGTTCGAGCCGGCGATGTCGCTCAGGGCACGGCCACCCACGTAGACCGCCGGGATGCCGGTGAACGGGCCGAAGCAGAAGAGGGAGAACACCCCGAGCCAGAAGGCGTTCTTCGCGCGGCTGTAGGTCAGCCCCACGAAGTACTTGTCCGACGGAGACGGCTTCGTCCCCGGCGGTCCGGGCGGGTACACGTCTTCGGCGCTCACAGCTCCCCGTTCAGCACGTGGTCCGGCGATGATCCCACGTCGGCCGTAGCGGCGGGCACGGAAGCACGCCTAGTCTCCGAGGATGCGCCGTGCCCTCGCCGGATTGACCGCCGCCAGTGTCGTCGCTCTGTGCCTGACCAGCGTGGCGACGGCGGGCTCCCCGAGCCAGGCGGCCGGGGCACGCCACGGATGCAGCCCGGTCACGAGCAAACCGCACTTCCGGCACAGCGTGCCGAGCCCGCACGACGTGCTCGGCTTCAACCTGGGTGCCAAGGAGGCGACCAACCAGCAGATCGGGCGTTACTGGCGGGCAGCGGATCGGGCGAGCAACCGGGTCATGACCGGCGTGTACGCGCACTCGTGGCAGGGCCGCCCTCTGCGCTACGCCCTGGTGGGCACCCCGGGGAACCTGCATCGGTTGCCGCAGATCCGGCGGAACCTCGACCGGCTGCGCAACCCCGGTACGCCGGACGCGCAGGCGCGCGCGCTGATCCGGCGTACGCCGACCATCCTCTGGATCGCCGCGAACGTCCACGGCAACGAGCCGTCCGGCGGTGACGCTGTCGTCCGGCTGCTGTACGAGCTCGCCGACCGCTCGGACTGCGTCTCGCGGGCGATCCTCAGCCACGCGGTCGTCGGCCTGATCCCCGTTCAGAACCCCGACGGGCGCGCGCACGACACGCGCTACAACTCCTACGCCTTCGACATGAACCGCGACGGCCTGGTCGGCACGCAGCCGGAGGTCGCGGGCCGGCTGCGGCTGCTGTGGAAGTACCCGCCGCAGCTGTTCGTCGACGAGCACGAGAACAGCGGCGGGAGCTACTTCTTCCCACCGGACGCCGACCCGGTCTACCACGAGACGCCGAACCGGCTGTACCACCAGGTCGAGCACGTGTACGGCCCGGCGAACGCCCGCGCGTTCCGGGCCCACCACTGGCGCTTCGAGACCTGGAAGTCCGGCTACGACTTCTTCGCCCAGGTGTACGGCGACACCGTCCCGACCACCCAGATGGGCGCGGTGGGCATGACCTACGAGCAGGGAGACGGCAAGCGCTACCCGGTGCGCGTGCGCCACCACTACACGTCCGCGCTGGTCACCTTGTACGCCGGTGCGACCCGACGCGCGAGCGTTCTGCGCCAGTGGCGCGCGACGTTCGTCCGGGCGAAGGCGGAAGGGAAGGCCTGCCACCTGGAGGCGAACCGGATCTACAACCCGGGCCATCAGCTCCTGCGACGCGTGCCGAAGCGCCGGGTGTGCGGCTACTTCCTGCTGGGGAACTCCCGCGAGACCCGGCTCACGGTGAGCCGGCTCCAGACCGCGCACGTGGTCGTGAACCGGCTGGCGCGACGGACCGTCGTACCGGACTTCCGGCCGTACGGCGACAAGCCGCGACGCCGGACGCTCCCGCGCGGCACGTACTGGATCAGCCTCGACCAGGCGCAGAAGCACTGGGTGCAGGCGACCCTCAACGAGGACACCTATGTCCCGTTCCCGTACTTCTACGACGTGAGCGGCTGGAGCCTGCCGCTGCTCGCCGGCATCAAGGGCGGCTACACCGGCCGGCCGGTGCGCGCGCCGGTGCACCGCGTCCCGAGGCTCCACGTCCCCCGCGCGCCCCGACCGTCGGGCCGGCTGCCGCGGATCGCCGTGCTCGACCAGTTCAAGCACACCTACAACGACTACCAGTACTCCGGATGGCTCAAGTGGCGCCTCGGTGAGGACTGGCGCTTCCCCTACAAGGTCCTGCAGCCTCCGCAGGTCACGGCCGCCTCGCTGCGCCACGTCGACGTCCTGGTCGTGGGGAACGTCGACTCCAAGCCGGTGTACCGGCACCTCGGTGCCACGGGTCGTGCCGCTCTGGCCGCCTGGGTCGCGAAGGGCGGTCGGTACGTCGGTTGGCAGGAGGGCGCCTTGCTGGCGTCGGCGACCGGGATCTCCCAGGTCGGCATGCTCACGCCGCAGACCGAGTCGCCCGGCGCGATGATGCGGGTCCGCACCCCGGGCGGCCTCGACGAGACCGAGTGGGACAGCGACTACAACCTCGTCCTGGCACCCGGCGACGCCCGGGTGGTGGCCTCCTTCCCGCACCGCATGTACGTCTCCGGCTTCGCCACCAAGCCGAAGACGCTCGCCGGCACCGCCCTGGAGACCGTCGAGAAGCTCGGCGACGGCAGCGTGACCCTGTTCGGCGTCGAGCCCAACTTCCGCGCCGTCGCGGACGGGTCGGCGCGTCTGCTCAGGCACGCGATCCTGCGGACGCCGCGCGGCTCGGTGCCGTCGACCACGCCCGCCCGTGCGAGCAGGGCGCTGCGGAACGCGTCGCCCTCGGCCGTGCTGCGCCTCGCCCACACGCGCACGTGGCGGCTGGCCCACGAGAACCGGGAGGGGCCGCGGCCCTGATGTCGCCCTTCTCGGGGTGGTCCGGACGGTAGGCCCGGAGAAACTTCGGACGTCGATGTCGAAGGGCCGGGTCCCCGTTCGACGTACTCGCGAGAAGGAACTTTCCAGCAACGAGGAGGAGTGATCGAAGTGCCGCGTTTCATGGGATTCGTGAGGATGGAAGAGGGCATCGGCACGCCGCCGCAGGCGCTGTTCGACGCGATGGACGTCCACATCGGCGAACGGGCCGCCAAGGGCGTGTTCCTCGACGGCGGCGGTCTGTACGGCACCGAGGACGCCGTGAACTTCGTGAGCCGCGACGGCGTGATCAGCCGGGTCGACGGCCCGTACGCCGAGGCCAAGGAGGTCGTCGGCGGGTGGGCGATCATGCAGTACGACAGCCTCGAGGAGGCCGTGGCCGACCAGCAGGAGTTCGCCGAGCTGCACGCCAAGCACTGGCCCGAGGTCACCGTGATCTCGACGCTGCGGCAGATCTCGGAGGGCCCGGAGGCTCCCGGCGACTGAACGGGGAATTCCCCCGTCGAGCGGCCCGTCGGCCGGTCAGCCGGCCCGGGCGAACGTGCCCGGCGGGACTCCGAGCAGCCGGGTGAAATGGCGGGTGAGGTGGGCCTGGTCGTAGAAGCCCACCTCGGCCGCCGTCTCGGCCGCCGACCGCCCGGCGAGCAACAGGTGGCGGGCGGCGTCGAGGCGCCGGCCGGTGAGGTACTGATGGGGCGCGATGCCGTGCTCGCGCGTGAAGGCGCGGACGAGGTGGGTCTCGGAGGCGCCGAGCTCGGCGGCGGCCTCGGCGAGGGTGATCCCGATGGCGATGCGGTCGTCCACCATCGCGCGGAGCCGGCGGGCCAGGGTGGGGTCACGGCGTACGACGGGTGGCTCGGCACGGGCGAGATGTGTGGCGAGGCGCTCGCGGATCATCGCGAGCCGGCTCTCTGCCTCGAACGTCTCGCCGGGATGTGGGAGCACCGCGTGGAGGAGGTCGACCTGGCGGCGGAGCGCGGGATCGCTCCACCCGGGATGGTCGACCGCGCTGCCGATCCGGGAGGCGTCGAGCATCGGCTCGTCGAGGTACACCACGCGCTTGCGGAAGCCGTCGAGATCCACCGAGCGGCCGTCGTGCGGGACGTGCGGCGGTAGCAGGGTCACCAGGTCGCGCAGCGCGCCGTGCTCGTGGCGGTCGAGGTCGTAGCGCACGACCCCGGTGTCGACGATCAGCAGCGCCCAGGTGTCGTGGGTGTGGAGCGGGTAGGCGTGCTCCGGGAAGTGCGCGTGCAGCACCTCGGAGACACCCGGGACCTCCGGGCGCCACGCGCGGATCCGCGGCCGCCGTGCCGCGTCGGCTGCCATGTCAAGAACGTACAAGACCTCGGGCCGGTCGGCGTCCCACGCTGGGTGGCATGAACGACAGCGGCATGGGTCTCGACAGGCTCGACCAGCCACAGGACGCCGACGGGATCGGCCTGCGGAAGAGGTTCGACACGAAGATCGCGATCCTGATCCGCGACGACCTCGAGGGCTGGCAGCGGATGAACGTCACGGCGTTCCTCTCCAGCGGCATCGCGGCGTCGGATCCGGACGTGATCGGAGAGGGGTACGCCGACGCCGACGGCACGGCGTACCACGCGTTGTTCCGGCAGCCGGTCGTCGTCTTCGAGGGCTCGAAGGAGAACCTGACGACCTCGCACCAGCGGGCGCTGGGGCGCGGGATGACGATGGCGGTGTACACCGCGGACATGTTCATCACCGGACACGACGAGGCCAACCGGGCGGCCGTGCGGGCGGTGGGACGCGATGACCTCGACCTGGTCGGCATCGCCCTGCACGGGCCGAAGAACGCGGTCGACAAGGTGATGAAGGGCGCGCACCTGCACCCGTGAGCCGGTTCCGCGCACCACGTCGGTGGTCGAGGAAGGCGCCCCGGCGCCTGTCTCGAGACCCCCGGCCGTCAGGGTCGTTTCGTGTAGTACTCGGTGAACTCGCGGCACCGTCCGTGCTCGTCGAAGCGCATCACGAAGCAGTTGTCGAACACCTGCGTCGCGGGCCCGCCCGGCGCCTCGGTGTACGTCGAGGTGCCGGTCGCGACGACCACGTCACCGTCGACCGCAACGGGCCGGTACGTCGCCTCGTAGGTGCCGGGGTCGTCGCGGGTCGAGCCTTGCGTGTCGGTGTCCTCGGCGAGCCAGCTCGCCACCACGGCGTCGCGGCCGACGATCCACTCGGCGTGGGGGTAGTAGCGGTAGCGGACGTCGTCACCGAAGAGGTCGCCGATGTCGTCGGCGTCGTACGACTTCCACGCGGCGACGTACCGGTCGAGCCAGACCTGGGCGTTCTCGTGGTCCATGTCGACACGGTACGACGGGGGTCTCGTCACGCGCGCGCGAGCCACTCCTCCCACTTGGGACCCCGGATGAGCGCGTCCGGACCGGGCAGCATCGAGCCCTCGCTCATGCTCTCGGGAGCGGGGATCGCCTCGACGACGAGGTCCTCGTCTCGCAGCTCGACCAGCCGTCGCACCTGGTCGACGAGCTCCTCCACGCGGGGACCGGCGAGCTCGGTGTCGACAGCCTGGTCGGACGTCGCGAGCTCGAGCAGCAGCCGGGCGATCTCGGCGGTGTCGACCGGCTGGGTCGGGACGTCGATGATCCGGGTGACGTTCCCGTCGCGGTTCCACTCGAGCATCTGTCCGGCGAACTCGTGGAACTGCGTCGCCCGGAGCACGACCGGACCCGGCGCGGCGGTGCGCGTCGCCTCCTCCTGGGCGAGCTTCGACCGGTAGTACCCGTAGTCCGGCGTCCGGTCGACGCCGACGATGGACAGGACGACGGTGCGGCGTACTCCGGCTTCGGTGGCGGCCTTGCCGAGGTTCGTCGCGACCGTCTCGAAGAACGACGTGGCGTCGTCCTCCTCCAGGGTCGGGCTGGCGGTGACGTCGACGACGGCGTCGACTCCGGCCAGCGCCTCGGTCAGGCCGTCGGGGTGGAGCAGGTCGAACCCTTCGCTTCGGGCCAGGCCGACGACGTCGTGGCCCGCTGCGGTGGCCAGGGCGGCGACCTGACTGCCGATCAAACCGGTGGATCCTGCGATCGCGATCTTCATGTGGTCACTCCTTCGTGGGTGAGGGGTCCCAGTGCCGCCCGACGGGGGCGAGGCGAGGGTCGGGATCGGCATGAGCGGCCCGGTGCTCGGTCGCTTCGCTGGTGATGGCGGCGGCGACCGGTCGGCTGCGGCCGGTCGAGCTCTCGACGAGCAGGAGGAGCGACCCGACCAGCGCCCAGGCGGCGAGGATCAGCACCGAGCTGCTCGCGCCGTTGTCGTCGTAGAAGGCGACCGCGCGGACCGCGTTGGTGAGGGCGCCCGGTGGGAGGACCCGGCCGAGCGCCGACCATCCGGTCGGCAGCATGTCGGGCGACGAGGTGGCTCCGGAGAGTGGGTTGCCGAGGAGCATGACCGCGCCGGCGACCACGACCAGCCCGGCGCGTCCGAAGTGGTGGCTGAGCCCGTTGATCGCCGCGACGATCCCGCCGACGCCCAAGGCGTAGCAGCCCGCCAGCGCCCACCAGTGGCCGCCCAGCGCTCCGAGCCAGCTGTCCAGAACGAGCGTGAGACCGACGCCACTGAGGACCGCGACGGTCACTGTGCTCGCGAGGCGGTCGTGACGCGAGCGCCCGCTCGACGCGAGGACGGCGCCGGCGGCGATGGCTCCGAGGACGGTCGGCAACGAGGCGGCGGTGAACACCGCGGAGTGGGGGTCGTCGCTCGGCGGCGGAACCTCGTCGGTCACGCCCCCGGCGTCACGCTGGAGCCGACCCTCCACGGAGGTGAGGAGATCGGCCACCGCCGGGCGGCCGGCGGCGCCCAGGACGAGCTGAGATCCGCTCGACCCCTCGACGAAGAGCCCGTCGATGGCGTTGTCGTCGAGCATGGCCCGGCCGTCGGCGTCGGTCGGTGCGACGGTGATGTCGAAGGCACCCGGAGCCTGGGCGTCCAGCGCTCGCGTGGTCGCGGTGACGAAGCGGGGGGACCCCGCGAGCCCGATCGGGACGCCGCGCGGCTCGACGTGGCTGGTGGGCCAGGCGAAGGCGGTGGCCAGGAGCGTGACGAAGGCGGCGAGGGCCAGCGGGAGCAACAGCCGGCGTACGACGGTGACGAGGGTGGAGCGCATGTCATCTCCAAAGAGAGCGGTCATTCGGTTTCTTTGACCATCCTGCGCCGCGACCTGGCCCGCTGTCAAGAACGGACGTTCGGTTTACGTCGCGGCCCTCGCTCGCCGGCGTCCGGGCCCCGGGGTCGAGCCGATCAGGTCGGCCGCCCCGCGGACGTAGGTCTCCATCGTCAGCTCGGGATCCAGGAGGCGCTGGAGGACGTAGCCGGGGAGGAGCCCGACCAGGACCTGCGCCATCAGCTCGGGGTCGCCGCCGCGACCCAGCGTCCCGTCGGACTGGCAGCGCCGCACGAGTGTGGTGAGGACGTCGTGCAGGTCGCGGATGCGGGCGGACGCCATGGCCGCGACCTCGGGGTCGCGAGCCGCCTCGGCCCACACCTGGACGGCGACGCGTGGGGAGGCGTCGCCGTACGCGTGGAGTGCCGAGGCGAGGAACTCCTCCACGACGGCGGTGGGGCTGACCGGTCCGGGGGCGTCGACCAGCTCCTCGAGCCGCTCGGCGGCGGCGCCGAGGGCGGTGTCGGCGATCGCCCGGATGAGCTCGGTCTTGGACCTGAAGTATCCGTAGACGGCACCGGCCGAGAGCCCGGCCTCTCCGATGACGTCGGCCATCGTCGTGCGATGGAATCCCTGGGCGGCGACGCACCGCGTCGCGGCGACCAGGATCTGCTGCCGGCGTGCGTCCTTGTGGGCCTGCGAGACCTTGGGCATGGACCAATATAAAAACGAACGTCCGTTCGTGACAAGGGCGGAGCGGCGACGCTCGTCAGTCGACCATCCACTCCGGGCGCTCGAGGAGGGCGACGAGGACCGCGAGCCAGCGCGAGGCGACGGCGTCGTCGACGCGTCCCGGCCGCACCGACAGGGTCAGCACCATCACCTTGCCCGGCACCACCGCGCCGGCGTCGATGACCGGCTCGTCGCGGACGTCGCCGACGGCGAGAGCCGCCACCTGGCCGGTGGGGACGACCGCCGCGGCCTCCTCCACTCCGAAGCGCCCGGGGTAGGTCACGGGGATCCCCGCGCCGGCCGCCGCGTCGTCGGCGAGCCGGGCCACTCCGAGCTGGGGCACCTGCCGATGCGCTGCGACGACGGCCCGGGACACGAGGTCGAGGACACCGGAGTCCGGCTGGTCACGCTCGAGGCGGGCGGACAGGCCGGCCAGCCGGTCCACGCGGACGCGGGCGCGGAGGTAGTGGTGCTGGAGCTCGACGCCGTCGGCCGGATCGGCGTGGTCGGCGCGCCGCTTGCCGGGGAGCTCGTCGTTCGCAGCGTTCTCGCGGGCTCGCTCGGCGAGGCCCGCGAAGACCTCGTCGCCGTCCTCGGTCAGCTCCGCGACCGCCGGCAGGGGCGCCGGGGTGGGGAACGGGTCTCGGGCGACCTCGGCACGATGACCCGAGACCGTGGCCCCGAGGGTCGAGGCCCGGACCCGGTCTCCATCCGCCTTCCCGAGCTCGGCCAGCACCGCGTCGAGGTCGTGGATCTGCTCCGAGGGTTCGCCCAGGATGCCGATCGGCCTTCCCGGCTCGACCGGCGTACCGGGCTCGACCAGGGTCTTCACCAGCACCCCCGGACGGCCGGCCTCGACACTGAACAGCTCGTCCTGCGTCTCGACGTAGGCGATCGTCTGGGCAGCGTCGAAGGGGGCCGACTCCTCCACGAGCCACGCGGCGAGCACGCCCTCGTCGGAGCCGGCCGCGACGTCAGGCATACGTAGAACCCGAGGCACGGTCTTCCTCACATTGACGAGCCGATGCCACGCCATCCGAGTGCGCGGCAGGCAGCGTTGCCCAGGCTAGGGGAAGCGCCGAGCCCGGTCACCCCGGGGGTTCGGCGGTCTCCCCGGGTCGTCCGCCTGACGTGCGCGGATACGCGCACGTCAGGCGGACGACCCCATTCTCCGGAGATCGAGGAGGGCGGTGGCGGTCGCACCGGCGGCGCTGACCATGGCGGTACGCCGGTGGGCCGGCCACAGCGCGGCGACCGGGAGCATGCTCGCGGCGTGGGTGAGATCGACGGCCACGCCGACTCCCCCGGTACGCCGACCCCACGCCAGGTCGGCGAGCCCCTGGAGCACCAGCCGGCCGCCGAGCACCCGGGTGACGAGGGCGGTCCGCGGGTCCGACCGGTCCGGGCCACCCACCAGACCGAGCACCTCGAAGGGCGCGGCCAGGCACACGCCACCGAACCCGAGCCGGACCAGGGTGGCGGCTCTCATCGGCGGGCGCGGCGTACCCACGCCGCCGCTCCCGCGACGAGCCCGACCCCGAGCGCCGCCACGGTCCGGTGGTGCTGCGACGCCCAGACCTGGGGCGACCGTGCGTGCGCGCGGTCGTCGAAGAGACCGTGGGCGCCGAAGTCGCGGCCGTCGGGGCCGTCCGCCGGCTCCCACAGGTTCGCCGGCTGGTCGGCGGGCTTCTTCTCGGAGGTCTGCTGGGAGTCGTAGCCGCTGTGGGCGAGGTACCGGTCGAGCAGCCCGGGTGCCACGGCGTTGACGAGCAGCGTGGCGGCCGTGGTCTCGCCGACCCAGTACTCCCGGCGCTGCGGGTGGTCGGCGGCGTACACGACGGCCCGGGCCGCGACCTCCGGCTGGTAGATCGGCGGCACGGGCTGCGCCTGTCGCGGCAGCCGGGACAGCACCCAGGAGAACTGCGGCGTGTTCACCGCCGGCATCTGCACCATCGTCACGTGCACCCGGCTGCCCTCGTGGAGGAGCTCGGTCCGCACCGACTCGTGGAAGCCCTGGGTGGCGTGCTTGGCACCGCAGTAGGCGCTCTGCAGCGGGATCCCCCGATACGCGAGGGTCGAACCGACCTGGACGATCGTGCCGCGGTCGCGCGGCATCATCCGGCGCAGCGCCGATCGCGTGCCGTTGACGAAGCCGAGGTAGGTCACCTGGGTGACCCGCTCGAACTCGTCGGCCTCGATGTCGACGAAGCGGGCGAACACCGACGTGAACGCGACGTTGACCCAGACGTCGATCTCGCCGAGCTCCTCCTCGATCTGGCCGGCCACCGTGTCGAGCGCCCGCGCGTCCGAGGTGTCGACGGGATAGACGCCGGGCGTGCCGCCGAGCGCCTCGACGTCGGCGCGGGCACCCGCGAGGCCCTGCTCACCCCGGGCCAGCAGAGCGACGGTCGCGCCGCGCTCGGCGAACAGCTTCGCGGTGGCCCGGCCGATGCCGCCCGAGGCGCCGGTCACGACCACGACGGACGGGCGAGTCGCGTCACTCATCGTCGCCGAGCCAGCGTCGGTGGACGTCTTCCTTGACCTCGGCCTCGGAGCGCGTGGTCCCGGCGGCCGGGAACTCGCGCTCCTCGCCCTGCGCCGCTTCCTTCATCTGCCCGGTGAGGCTCCCGCCCTGCACGTCGTAGAAGAAGCCGCCGTAGATCCCGAAGGCACCGCCGACGACGAGGATGACGATCCCGACGATCGCCGGCGGCCACGACGTCCCGCTGATGCCGACTCCGATCAGGATCAGTCCGATGAGCATCACCACCAAGGCGATCCAGGTCCACCGGGGGCGCACGGTGTGCGTCCGGCCCTCCTGTTTCCACAGCTCGGACATGTCGGCTCCTTCCAGCTCAGGCGACGCGGTACGGCGTGAGGTCCGGCTCGCGCAGGGTCAGCCCGTGCCCCGGCGTCTCCTCCGGTACGACGTTCCCGCCAGCCGGATCGGGAAACGCCTCGAGGAAGCGGCTCTCGATCCGGACGTGGTCGGCGAACCACTCGAGGTGCCGCAGGTTCGGCGTCGCCATGGCGACGGGCGCGTGCAGGGACGGGGCGCAGTGGCCGGAGACCTCCAGCCCGTACGCCGCGGCCAGCGCACAGATCCGACGCCACTCGGTGTACCCGCCGCACCGGGTGGCATCGACCTGGACGCAGTCGACGGTGTCGGCGGCGAGGAGATGGCTGAAGTAGGCGAGGCTGTCGCCGTACTCCCCCGCGGTGACGTCCGGCGCGACCGCCTCGCGCACGCGCCGCAGACCCGCGTGGTCGTCGGAGCTGACCGGCTCCTCGAACCACGTCACGCCGAGCTCGTCGAGGCTCCGCCCGACGCGCACGGCCTGCTGTGCGTCGTACCCGCCGTTGGCGTCGACGTAGAGCTCGGTGTCCGGCCCGATCGCCTGACGTGCGACCGCTGCCCGCTCGAGGTCGCGCCCGACCCGGGTGCCCCACGACTCGCCGATCTTGAGCTTCACCCGCGGGATGCCCTGCTCGACCCAGCCGCCGAGCTGCTCGCGCAGCTGGTCGTCGGTCTCGGTGGTGAAGCCGCCGCTGCCGTAGACGGGTACGTCCTCGCGCACGGTGCCGAGCAGCCGATGCAGGGGTACGCCGAGCAGCCGCGCCGCGAGGTCCCACAGCGCGGTGTCGACCGCGGAGATCGCCATCGAGACCAGCCCCGGCCTTCCGGCGTTCCGCACCGAGCGCACCATCGCCTCCCAGGTGCCGGCGACGTCGAGCGAGCCACGACCAACGACGACGGGAGCCAGCAGGTCCCGCACCACGTGCGCCGCCGCGGCCGGCGCGTAGGTCCAGCCGAGCCCCGTCGGCAGAGCCGGGTCGTCGGCGCCGACGCCGACGACCACCCACGTGGTCGAGTCCCAGGTCAGGGTGCCGTCGCCCTCCGGCCGCTCGGTCGGGATCGTGTACGCCGCGACCTCGACCCGGGTGACCGGGACGCCGACGCGCGGCCGCTGCTCCTCAGTCGTCGTCATGGTTCCCGGGCAGGAACTCCTGGGCCTTGACCTTGATCCCCTCCTTGATCACGCTCCATCGCTTGGTGTCGCCCTTGAGCAGCGCCTGCGCCATGTCGGTCATCTGCTCGAGCGTCGAGTGCGGCGGGATCGGCGGGATGTCGGGGTCGCAATGCACGTCGAGGACGTAGGGCCTGTCCGCGGACAGGGCCGCTCGCCAGGCGTCCGCGAGGTGCTCCGGGTCGGTGACCGTCTGGGCCCCGAGACCGATGGAGGCCGCGAAGTCGGCGTACGACGTGTCGGGCAGCGCCTGCGACTCCACGAACTTCGGGGTGCCGCCCATCGCCCGCAGCTCCCAGGTGACCTGGTTGAGGTCGTTGTTGTGCAGCACCGCGACGACCAGGCGTGGGTCGCTCCACTCGCGCCAGTAGCGGGAGATCGTGAGCAGCTCGGCGAGGCCGTTCATCTGCATCGCGCCGTCGCCCTCGAACGCGATCGCGGGGCGGTCCGGATGGGCGAACTTGGCGCCGATCGCGTAGGGCACGGCCGGCCCCATCGTGGCGAGCGTCCCGGACAGGGAGCCGCGCATGGAGCCGCGCATCTTGACGTTGCGGGCGTACCAGTTCGCGGCCGAGCCGCTGTCGGCGGCGATGATGCAGTCCTCCGGCGCCTGCTCGGAGAACTCGTGGAAGATCCGCATCGGGTTGATCGGCTTGGCCGCGACGTGCACCTCGCCGTCCATGACGTCCCACCACCGGGAGACCTGCTTCTCGATCTGCTCGCGCCACCCGCGGTCCTCCTTGCGCTCGAGGAGTGGGATGAGCGCCTGCAGCGTGCGCTTGGCGTCGCCGACGAGGTTGACCTCGTAGGGGTAGCGCATCCCGATCAGGCTGCCGTCGATGTCGATCTGCACGCCGCGGGCCTGGCCGAGATCGGGCATGAACTGGGTGTACGGGAAGTTGGAGCCGACGGTGAGCAGCGTGTCGCAGCCCATCATCATCTCGTAGCTCGGCCGGGTGCCGAGCAGCCCGATCGAGCCGGTGACGAACGGCAGCTCGTCGGAGAGCACGTCCTTGCCGAGCAGGGCCTTGGCGACTCCTGCCCCGAGCAGGTCGGCCACCTGCTCGATCTCGTCCGCCGCGCCGCGCGCACCCTGGCCGACCAGCATCGCGACCTTCGAGCCGGCGTTGAGCAGGTCGGCGGCGGAGCGCAGCGCCTCGTCGTCGCCGGCGACCTCGGGCCAGCTGATCCCGAGGCTGGACGGCACCATCTTGAACTCGTGCGTCGGCGCCTCGTAGTCCAGCTCCTGGACGTCGTTCGGGATGATGATCGCGGTCGGCGCCCGGCGGGTCATGGCGACCCGGATGGCGCGGTCGATCACGTTCGGGATCTGCTCGGGCACGGTCACCATCTGCACGTAGTCGCTGGCGACGTCCTTGAACAGCGACAGCAGGTCGACCTCCTGCTGGTAGCTGCCGCCCATCGCGGTGCGGTTGGTCTGGCCGACGATCGCGACCACCGGCACGTGGTCGAGCTTCGCGTCGTACAGACCGTTGAGCAGGTGGATGGCACCCGGCCCGGAGGTGGCCATCGTGACGGCGGGCTTCCCGCTGAACTTCGCGTAGCCGACGGCCGCGAACGCCGCCATCTCCTCGTGGCGTGCCTGGATGAAGCGCGGCTGGTCGTCGGCGCGGGAGAAGGCGCCGAGGATCCCGTTGATGCCGTCTCCGGGATACCCGAAGACCTGCTCGACCCCCCACTCACGGAGTCGTTCGAGCAGTCGGTCGGCCACGGTCGTGCTCATGGTGTTCCTCCTCGGGACGGGGTGACACGGTCGTGCAGGAGATCGGCCAGCAGCTCGGCGAGGTGGACACCCTCGCGGCCGCCGCTGTCGAGGTCCTGGATCTGGGTGCGGCAGGAGAAGCCGTCGGCGAGGACCACGGTGTCGTCGTCGGCCTCGCGGATCCGCGGCAGCAACGTCTGCTCGGCGAGCGCGCGACTGACCTCGCCGTGCCCGGCGGTGAAGCCGAAGTTGCCGGCGAGGCCACAGCAGCCGGAGTCGAGGCGTTCCGCGTCGACCCCGACCTTCTCCAGGAGCTTGTCGTCGGCGTCCCACTTCAGGACGGCGTGTTGGTGGCAGTGCACCTGCGCGATCGCCTTGGTCGGGTTCAACGCGATGGGTGGCTCCCAGCCGTCGGTGTGCTCGGTGAGCAGCTCGGCCAGGGTGACCGTGTGGTCCTTGATCCGGTGGGCGTCCTGGTCGTCGGGGAAGAGCTCGTGCAGGTCGGAGCGGAACACCGACGTGCAGCTCGGCTCGAGACCGAGGACGAGCCCACCGCTGCGCACGTGCGGCGCGAGCCGGCGTACCGTCCGGCGCAGCACGCGGCGAGCGACGCCGAGCTGCCCGGTCGAGATCCAGGTGAGGCCGCAGCAGACCGGGTCCGACGGGATGACGACGTCCCAGCCGGCGTTCTCGAGCACCTCGACGGCGGCTCGGCCGATGTGCGGGTGGAAGTGGTTGGTGAAGGTGTCCGGCCAGAGGAGCACCGTGCCGTTCGGCGCCGGGCGGTGGGCGTCCGCCGCCCCCGAGACGCGGCGGAGCCACCACTGCTGGAGGGTCTCCCGGGCGAACTGCGGCACCGGCCGGTCCTCCAGCCCGGCGAGCGTGGTGAGACCCCGCGCGGCCACACGGCGCGAGGTCACGGCGTTGACGACGGCGGCGGCGCGGGTCCGCGCGACGACGGTGGCAGCGGCGGGCAGCCATCCGGTCGCGTAGTCGGCACGTGGCCGCAGCCGGTGCCGGTAGTGCTGCGCGAGGAACTCCGCCTTGTACGTCGCCATGTCCACGTTGGCTGGGCAGTCGGTCTTGCAGCCTTTGCAGGCCAGGCAGAGGTCGAGCGCGTCACGGACCTCGGTCGACCGCCAGCCGTCGGTGACCGGACCGTCCGGGTGACCGTCGAGCATCTCGAACAGCAGCCGTGCCCGGCCCCGGGTGGAGTGCTCCTCCTCGTGCGTGACCTGGTACGACGGACACATCACGGTGCCGCCCTCGTTCTCGTGCTTGCGGCACTTGCCGACGCCGACGCATCGGTTGGCGGCCTGCCGGAACGATCCCCCGTCGTCGGGATAGGCGAAGAACAACGGCTTCATCTCGCGTGGTGCCCAGTGCCCGCCGAGGCGCAGGTGCTGGTCGAGCGGCGCGGGATGGACGACCTTCCCCGGGTTCATCCGGTCGGACGGGTCGAAGAGCGCCTTGACCTCGCCGAACAGGGCGACGACGTCCTCCCCGAACATCCGGGGCAGCAGCTCGCCGCGGGTCTGACCGTCCCCGTGCTCGCCGGACAGGGACCCGCCGTACGACGCGACCAGGTCGGCGGCCCGCTCGAGGAAGCGACGGTACGTCGCGACCCCCTCGGTGCTGTAGAGGTCGAACGGGATCCGGGTGTGCACGCAGCCCTGGCCGAAGTGGCCGTAGAGGCTCGGTCCGATGTCGGAGGCGTAGCCGAACTCCTCGTAGAGCATGCGGAGGTCGCGCAGGTAGTCGCCGAGCCGGTCGACCGGAACGGCGGAGTCCTCCCAGCCCTCCCAGGTGTCGGGCCTGCCCGGGACGTGCGCGGTCGCACCGAGGCCGGCCTCGCGCACCTGCCAGAGCTCGTCCTCGCGGGTCGGGTCGTCCATGAACGCGACGTCGGCGTCGTGCTCGCTCTCGCCGAGGGCGTCGAGCATCGCGTGGGCGTGCCGGTCCGCTTCCTCCGTGGTGTCCCCGCCGAACTGGACCATCAGGAAACCGGTGCCGTCGGGCAGCTCCTCCAGCGCCTGCTTGTTCATCCCCTTGATCTGCTCGTCGCGGATCAGGTAGTGGTCGACGCCCTCGAGCGCGATCGGCTCGTGCTCCACGATCGCCGGCACCGCGTCGGCGGCCGCGGCGATGCTCTCGAAGCCGAGCACGACCAGCGTGCGCTCCTTGACCACGGGCACCAGCTCGAGCTCGGCGCGCAGGACGGTCACGAGCGTCGACTCGCTCCCGACCAGGAAGCCGGCCAGGTCGAACCCGTGCTCGGGCAGCAGCGAGTCGAGGTTGTAGCCGGAGACCCGCCGCGGGATGTCGGGGTACCGCGACCGGATGAGCTCGGCGTGCTCCTCGCGGAGACGTCGCAACCCCCGGTAGATCTGTGAGCGCCGGTCGCCCACCCGCTCGATCGCGGCGTACTCCTGGTCGTCGGTGCGCTCGGCGGTGAACCTGGTGCCGTCGTACAGCAGGACGTCGAGCGAGACGACGTTGTCCACGACCTTGCCGGTGCGTTGGGCAGTCGCCCCGCAGGAGTTGTTGCCGATCATCCCGCCGAGCGTGCAGTTCTGGTGCGTGGCAGGCTCGGGGCCGAACCGCAGTCCGGTCGGCGCGAGGTGGCGGTTCAGGACGTCGAGGACGATGCCGGGCTCGACGACGCAGCGGCGGTTCTCCTCGTCGACGGAGACCACGCGATGGCAGTACTTGCTGAAGTCGAGGACGACCGCCTCGTTGGTGCACTGCCCGGCCAGGCTGGTGCCGCCACCGCGGCCGACGATCGGCAGGTCGTGCTCACGGCAGACGGCGACCGCCTCGACGGCCGCCTCGATCGTGCGCGGCACCACGACGCCGATCGGCACCTGACGGAAGTTCGAGGCATCGGTCGAGTACGCCGCTCGGGAGCCGTCGTCGAACCGCACCTCGCCATCAACGCGGGCGCGCAGGGCGCTGACCGCGTCGGCCAGGTCGCCCCCCGTCGGGCGCATGCGGGTCAGGCTCATGCGTCTCCCTTCCGACCATCCGTACCCGGGCAGGCACGACGTACCCGCAAGGTGCGGCATGTATGCGCAAGCGCATGTAATCTCGGGTCGTGCCCGACGACCGCGAGGACCTGGCCGAGGCGATGCTCGTGGCCAGCCGCGCGCTCGTGGGCATCGCGGTGCGGGGCGTCGAAGCGGCCGGCTCCGACCTGACGCTGGCACAGCACCGGGTGCTCCTGCTGCTCGACGAGCACGGGGAGCTGTCGGTGAACGACATCGCCGGCCTGCTCGGCGTCAACCAGTCCAACGCCAGTCGGCACGCCACCCGGTTGACCGAGCTCCGGCTGGTCACGCGGAAGCAGGCACCACACGATGCGCGAGCCGTCGCCCTGCGCCTGACCTCGCGTGGCCGCGACCAGGTCCGCGCCGTCCGTGAGGCCCGGCTCGACGAGATCAGGTCCGTGCTGTCCCGGATGGAGCTCGCCGACGTCGACCGGGTCGTCGCGGCGCTGCGCAGGTTCTCGGACGCAGCGGCGGTGCCGGTCTCGGCCGACCCGGTGGCGGTCGTTCACTGACGCGGCGGTCGGTACGGAGCCTGCCATGGCAGGGGGCTGAAGCTCCGCCCCTTCCGACGGCCTCCTCTGCCGCTGCTGTTTCCGCGCGCCCGGGGTTCGCGTCGGTGGCGCCTTCCGCGCACGACAGCGCCACTCGTGAGGGCTCAGGCGGGGTTCAGCCGCGGAGCTTGCGCACCCGCTCGCGAGGCCTGCCCAGCGACTGCCCCTTCGGCAGCTCAGCCCACCGGTCGCCGCCACGGGAGAGGCGACGGCCGAGGGTGCGGATCGTGTGCTGGTCCGGCTCGATCCGGCTCAGCTCGTCCCAGGTGATCGGGGTGGCCACTGGAGCTCCGGGCCGCGCCCGGACGGCGTACGCCGGGACGGCGGTCTGTCCGTAGCCGTTCCGCTGCACGTCGACCAGGACGCGGTCAGCGCGCTTGGCCTTCCGTGCCTCGAGCGTGAGCAGGTCCGGCTCCCGGTCGACCAGCACCTGTGCCACCTCACGGGCGAAGGCGCGGACGTCGTCGAAGGACTCGGTACGCCGCAGCGGGACCACGACGTGGTAGCCGCGCGAGCCGGTGGTCTTGACCACGCTGGTGAGCCCGACGTCGTCGAGCAGCTCGCCGACGAGCCGGGTGGCCCGGCGTACCTGCGGCAGGCCCGGGACCGACGGGTCGAGGTCGAAGACCAGGAGATCGGGGCGATGGAGGGCGTCGTCCCGGCACAGCCAGGTGTGCGGGGTGATGCAGGCCTGCTGGGCGAGGTAGACCAGGCTGCGGACGTCGTTCACGACGACCTGTCGTTGCCGGCCGTCGGAGGTCGTCACCTCGGTGGTGTGCACGAAGTCCGGGAAGTGTGACGGCACCTTCTTCTCGTAGAACGACATCCCGTCGACGCCGTCCGGGAAGCGCTGCATGTTGACCGGCCGGTCCACCAGGTGCGGCAGCATCACCTCCGCGACGGACTCGTAGTAGCGCGCCAGGTCGAGCTTGGTCACGGCCGCACCTCGGTCGGACGTGGGGAACAGCACCTTGTCGGGCTTGGAGATCTCCACGCCGGCCACCTCGTGCCGCTCGCTCATCGCGCCTCCCGTACCACGTCGTCGGCGTCCTTGTCGGTGCGCAGGCCGAGGTAGCGCGGGTGGCGGAGCTGACCGGCCGACGTCCACTCGGTGAAGGCGACCTCGGCGACCAGCCGGGGCTTCGCCCAGTGAACGCCCTTGCGGGGCAGGGTGCCGCGGGTGCACGCCGACTCGTCGAGCTCGAGCTTCGTGAGCCGGCCGTGCAGGTCGCGCAGCACCTTCTCGGAGAACCCGGTGCCGACCTTGCCGGCGTACACGAGGTCGTCGTCGTCGTGGTAGCCGAGCAGCAGTGCGCCGAGCGCCACCCGCGAGCCCTCGGGATCCGTCCAGCCGACCACGACCAGCTCCTGCCCGGCCTCGCACTTGAACTTCAGCCAGGCGTCCGTGCGCCCGCTGCGGTACGTCGCGTCGGAGCGCTTGGCGATCAGTCCCTCCCAGCCTGCCCGGCACACCTCGGCGTACCACTCCTCACCGCCCGTCACCCGGTGCGGCGTCGAACGGAGCGGTGCCTGCCAGCGCAGCAGCCGGCGCAGGCGCCGTTTGCGGTCGAGCAGGGGCTCACCGCGCACGTCGCTGCCGTCGATCTCGAGGACGTCGAAGACGTAGTAGAACACCGCGACCCCCGAGCGTCGGGCCCGGTCGGGGTCGGACACCTGGATGCGCGGCTGGAGCCGGGCGAAGCTCGTGCGGGAGCCCTCGAAGGCGACGACCTCGCCGTCGACGACGAAGCCGGGCGCCTCCTGTCGCGCGAGGGCCTCGGCGACCTCCGGAAAGGCGTTGGTCACGTCCCGGCCGGACCTGGAGTAGAGCCGCGCCCCGGAGGAGTCGCGCACCGCGAGCACGCGCTGTCCGTCCAGCTTCCGCTCGTACACCCAGCCCGGCTTCCAGAAACGCTCGTGGCTGAGGGTGGCCAGGGCCGGCTCCGGTACGGCGGCCATCGGTCCTCCTGACACTGGTCGGTCCGGGACTCCGTACCCGGCGACGCTCTCTCCGAAGGTACCCAGACCTCGACGCCACGGTCCCCCGTGCTGCTCGACCTCTCCGACATGAGGCGTGAAGGCTCGGGGTACTGAAGCTGCGACAGACCGGGACGACCGACGGAGGAGGAGCGATGCCGAGCAAGTCCGCGAACGTCAAGAACGAGAAGCAGTACGAGGCTCTCAAGGACAAGGGGATGTCCAAGGAGCGCGCTGCGAAGATCGCGAACAGCCCGGGCGCATCCTCGCGGGGTGGCAAGAAGAGCGGCTCCGGCGGGGACAGCTCTCAGGGCGGCACGACCGCCCAGAAGAAGAAGGCCGGTCGCAAGGGCGGCAAGGCCGCCGCGAAGAAGAGCTGACGTCGGTCCGACGCGCCCGCGTCAGTGGAGGACGTCGACGGCCGCGACCTGGTCGGCGAGCAGCACGGCGACGCGGCGCTGCTCGCGCGTGGGATAGGCGACGTGCGATGCCGCGATGAGCAGGAAGTGGCCCACCTCGCGGGGGCCCTGGCGCACCGGGACGGCGGTGTACTCGTCGGTCGGCAACCCGAGACGGTCGACGTCCACCAGATGCCCGTTGCGGGCCAGCTCTCCGTCATGGTCCAGCACCGCGACCCGGGAGTCGTGGACCGGCCCCTTCACGAAGTGTGCCTCGTCCGCGTCGAGGACCTCGGTGATCTGGCCGGCCACGAGGTCGGTCACGGCTGACTCGGGAGCGTCGCCCTCGGCCACGGCTCGAGCAGCGTTGAGCAGCCCGTCGAGGTAGCCAGACCGCCGCGACGCGCGTGCCTGCTGCCGGCGCCCCCAGAGCGCGACCTCGGTGACGGCCACGCTGATCAGGACGAGCAGCACGGCGGTCTCGATGTCGTCGGCGCTGTCGATCGTGAAGGTCAGCCGTGGCGTCGTCAGGAAGAAGTCGAACCACGCGCCGGCCGAGACGGCCGCGAGCAGGCCGGCGACCCGGTCGCCGGTCGCCGCCGCACCGACGACGATCAGCACCAGGATCAGGACGCCGGTCGCCGCCGTGACGTGGTCGCGAACGGCGTAGAGCACCACTCCCGCCAGGAAGGGCATGACGATCGCGGCGGCCCGGGCCAGCGGCGGCCAGCCCGTGGTGCCGGTGGTGCCGAGTCTCTCGAGCATCCTCGCTCCCGACGTGATGTGGCGACTGACCCCATCGTCGCTCGGTCTCGTCGGGAGACGTCCGGCCCTAACGCGATCCTGACGGCGCTCATCCGCGTCGACGGACCCGACGTCAGAGGCTCTTCGCCTCGGGAAGGACGTGCTCGCCGTAGAACTCGATCATGTCGAGGTAGTGCGGACCCATGTTCGCCACGTGGAGCGCGTCGTACCCGGCGTCGGCGTACTCGCGGAGCTGCTCGAGGTGCCGGGCCGGGTCGTTGCCGGCCACCACGGAGTCACGTGTGGACTCCATGGTCACCAGCTCGCTCGCCTGCTCGAAGTGCTCGGGCGTCGGGAGCACCTGGGCCATCTCGCCCGGGAGACCGGCGTTCGGCCAGAGCCGATGGGCGTGCTCCCAGCCCTCGTCCTCGGTGGCGGCGAAGGCGACCTTCGCGCCGGCGTGGGCGGGCTTGCCGCCGGAGGCGTCCTTGAACCGCTTCACGGAGTCCGCATCGGGCGCGGTGTTGATGAACCCGTCCCCGATGCGAGCGGCGACCTCGAGCGCCTTGGGACCGAACGCGGAGACGTAGATCTCGGGTGGCGTCTCGGGGACGTTGTAGATGCGCGCGTGGTCGACGTTGTAGTGCTTGCCCTCCCACGAGACGACCTCGCCGGTCCACAGCTTGCGGATGAGGTCGACGGCCTCCTCGAGCATCTCCAGCCGCCGGTCCGCGGTCGGCCACGGGTCGCCGAGGATGTGCTCGTTCAGCGCCTCGCCCGAGCCCACGCCGAGAGTGAACCGGCCGTTCGTCAGGACGCCGGACGTGGCGGCCGCCTGGGCGATGACCGCCGGATGGATCCGGACGGTCGGACAGGTCACGGCGGTCGTGATCGGCAGCGAGCAGGCCTGGCTGATCGCGCCGACCATCGACCACACGAACGGGCTGTTGCCCTGCTCGTCGTTCCAGGGATGGAAGTGGTCGCTGATCCAGAGGCCCTCGAAGCCGGCCTGCTCGGCGGCGCGCGCCTGCTCGAGCAGCGCCTCGGGGCCGTACTCCTCGGTGGACAGGAAGTAGCCGATCTGCATGCCGTCGGGGTACCCCCGCTCTGACGCGTCATGCGTCCGGCCCGCCCGGGTGAGGCGGGCTAGGGGTCCACGCTGCCGTGCTCGGCGTCGTAGGTGTCGCCGGTGAGCTTGGTCTTGGCGAAGCTCACCAAGGAGGCGATCCTCCCGCCCGGGGTGTCCCAGTACTCCGCGTGGTCGACATCGACGCGGATCAGAGCGGCGTTCGGGTCGCCGGGCCCTCCCGGCAGCCACGCCTCGGCGAAGGTGTTCCAGAGCTCTTCGAGCTTGGCCTCGTCGTCCACGACGGACGCCGTACCCGTGGTGGCCACCCAGGCGTCGCGCGAGGCGAAGGTGACGGCGACGTGCGGATCGGCTCCGATCGCGCGCACGTGATCGGTGTCGCGGGCGGTGATGAACCACATCTCCGCGCCCGGTTCGACCTGCTGCCTGGCCATCGGAACGCTGCGCGCACCGTCCGGGCCGAAGGTCGTCAGCATCCCGACCGGCATGTCCTCCATCAGCTCGACCAGCCTCTCCCGGCTGCCGTCCCCGTGCTCACCCATGCGCCTCACCCTTCAGCTGTTCATACCGTGCTGGTGACGGGTACGTGCCCGAGTCGGCGGTCGGCAAACCGACGGGCGGCATCCGACGGGTGACCGGTGAACCTCGTAGGCCGGAATGGTTCCCCCGGCGCCGGGTACCTGACGGCGGTGACCTCGACGGTGCGCGGCAGCTACGGGGCGGCCGTGGCGATCGTCCTGCTCGGCCTGTGTCCCGACCTGGTGCTGAGCACGAGCTTCCTGCCGCTGAGCACGGTGCTGGTGCCCGATCTCGACACCTCGCTGACGTCACTCCAGGTCGCGAACGGCCTGAGCAACGCCGCCTTCGCCGTTGCCGTGGTCGTGGCGGCACAGCTGTCCCAGCGCTTCGTCCAGCGCCCGCTCTTCCTCGCGTACGCCGCGACCTTCGTCCTCGGGTCGGTCTGCGTCGCCGTCGCCCCGGGACTCGTCCTGTTCCTCGTCGGCCGGGTGCTCCAGGGCGCCACCACGGGCCTGATGATGATCTCGGCGCTGCCGCCGTTGATCACGCGGTTCGGAGTGCACCGGATCCCCTGGTCCGCGGCGATCGTCAACCTGGGTCTCTTCGGTGCCACGACGCTGGGCCCGCTCGTGGGTGGTTCCGTGGCGGGCTCCGGCTCGTGGCGCATCCTGATCTGGGTCGTTGCCGGGCTGGGTCTTCTCACGACCGTGACCGCCTTCTTCGGCTACCCCGTCTTCGACCCGATCGACCCGTCCCTGCCCGTCGACGTCCCTGCGCTGACGATGACCGCTGTCGGCGCGGTGCTGCTGTTCCTCGCGACGTCGCTGGTGGAGGCGACCTCGCTCGGCTCGTGGGTGTTCTGGGCGCTGGTCGCCGGCGGGCTGACGGCGCTGGTCTGGCTGGTCGTGCACGAGCGCGGGAAGGAACGGTCGTTGATGCCCGTCCGCGAGCTCGCGACCCAGCTGCCCGTGACCGGGACCTGGGTCGCGATGGTGGCCGGAGCCACGTTCGTGACGGCCGTGGAGCTCATCCAGCTCTACCTCGCGAGCGTCGCGGGCCTGTCACCGACCTCGGCTGCGCGCTTGTTCTGGCCGATGCCTCTCGCGCTGGTCCCGTCGGCAGTGCTGTTCGGGGTGCTCTTCCGCACCCGCTACCTGCCGGTGCTGGTGAACCTGGGACTCGTGTCGCTGGCCGCCGGGTGCGGGCTGTTGCTCGGCCTCTCGTCGTCGGGCAGCACCTGGCCGGTCGGATGGGCGGCGGCCCTGCTGGGGTTCGGAGCCGGCGCGACGGTGGCGCCGGGGCTCTTCCTGGCCGGGCTGGGAGTGCGGTCCCAGCTGCTCGGCCGGGCCTTCGCGCTCGTCCAGCTGCTGCGCCTCACCGCGACGTTCGCCGTCGGTCCGGTCGTCCTCTACCTCGCGCAGCACGACGCCTCGGTCTCCGCCGGTGTGCGGCTCGGCGTCTGGATCACGGTCGCCCTGGCGGTCGTCGGCCTGGCGGTCTCGCTCGTCGTACCACTGCTCTCCGGTGCGCGGCTGCGCGTGCCCGACCTCGAGGAGTGGCTCGAGGACGGGGAGCGCGCCCTCGTGTCACCGGCGACGGCGGTCCACCTGCGCCCCGGGGTCGTCGACGACGACGCCCGTCCGCTCGTGCCGGGGCGCCTGCGGCGTCGCCGCTGAGTGGGTGCGCTTCCCGGACCCGGATGCGTCGGGGGCGAAACACGGTCCAGGAAAATTCGCCCGGAAGGGTGTGTATACCCCTCCGGATGGGTACATCCCCCAGCGGACCGTCGGGAGGGAGAACCCGAGGCCGGACACGCCGCAACGCCCCCGAATGCGGCGCATGTCCGGATGCTGCCTCCCCGGTGCCCGGCCGCCGGCTCGGTGAGCATCCCCGCGCTCGCCGAGCCGGAGGGCCGGGGTGCTCAGGGCACGAGAACGCTGCGGGCCTCCGCGTCCCCCGCCGCGAACCGGGTCCACACCCGCTCCACCTCGGCGAGCGGCCGGACGTCGTACTGGAGGCGGACGCGGCCCGCGGCGGCGTGGCCGAGGACCGCGGTGATCGCCTCGCGCCGCTGCTCGGGCGTGATCGCGTTGTTGGTGTAGCCGAGCACGGAGGCGGTGCGGCTGCGCAGCACCGCCGAGGAGTACGTCGCCTGGTCGGTGGCGGCACCGCCCAGGTTCACCAGCCGGCCGCGCTCGGCCAGGTGGCGCGACGCGGCCGTCGAGGCCGGGCCGAACACCGGGTCGACCACGACGTCGAACGGACCGTGCTCCGCCAGCGCGGCGGTCAGCTCGTCCACGTCCCCGTCGAGGGGGACGACGACGTCCGCCCCGGCAGCGGCGGCGCGGGCGACCGAGCTCGGACGCGCCATCGCGACCACGGTCGACGCGCCGAGCACCCGCGCGACCCCGATGGCGGACTGGCCGACGGCACCTCCGCCACCGAGCACCAGCACGCGCTCGCCGGGCTGCAGCCGGGCCCGCCACGAGAGCGTCATCCAGCCCGCGATCCCCGACAGGCCGAAGGCCGCGGCCAGCTCGTCGGGGATCTCGGCCTCGATCGGCACCACGTCGGTGTCGGGGACCGCGCACCGCTCCGCCAGCGACCCGTCGCCCGGCCTCATCCCGGCGGTGGCGAAGAACCACACACGGGTCCCGGGTGCGAATGCGTCCGAGGACTCGACGACGCCGACGCCCTGACCGCCCGGCACGTACGGCGTGGCGGGGACCCCGAAGTACGACGTCCCCGAGGCGCACAGCAGGTCGAGCGGCACGAGCGGGGCCGCGGACACCCTCAGCACCGTCGAGCCGGATGCCGCGACCGGCTCCGGGTGGTCGTCGTACGTCGGGGCCTCGCCGGGCGTGTGGAGGACGGCCGCCTTCATCGCGGAAGACCCGTCGGGGATCTCATGTGGCGATGTCCGGGTAGGGCAGGTCGAAGTGCTTCAGCCGGGCCCCGAAGGCGAGCTGGTACTCCAGGGGCCCGTGGTCGTGCTCGAACATCGCGATGAAGAGCGTCAGCGTCAGGAACGGGTGTGCGCCCATCTCGAACAGAGCCACGTGGTCGTGCTCACGCAAGGCCCGTCGTTCGTCCTCGGTGAAGGCCAGCCAGGTCGACTTCTCGTCGGTGTGGCAGTTGAGGATCGAGTTGGCCAGCTCCGCCTCCCACCACTCGACCGTGCCGCTCGGGTCGTCGCGGTAGCGCTCCACGAGCTCCGGGTCGCGGTCGACGGTGAAGAGGAACTTGTCCAGCAGGTACTTGCTCATCGGAGCGCTCCCTCCGGGTACCAGGTGAAGTAGGCCTCCATCGTGTGGAACAGGTCGAGCGAGTCGACGTGGTCGGCCTTCACGCCGTCGCCCGCCACGCCCATCATCAGCATGAAGTCCATGAAGCCGTGGGTCGCGTTGCCGGGGAGGTGCAGGCTGTCGAGGCTGACATCGGCACAGCAGCCCTCGATGTCGCCGTTCGCGATCCACTCGACGGCCCGGCGGTCGAACTCGGGGTCCGGCCCGTGCTCACCGAACTGGCGAGGCCCGCCGAGCTCGAGCGACAGGTGGCCGGTGCCGATGATCGCGACCCGCTTGTCGCTCTCCCAGGACTCGACCATCTCCCGGATCGCCCTGCCCAGCTCGACGAAGCGCCTCGGCTGCGGAAGGGGTGGCGCGAAGATGTTGGTGTACACCGGCACGATCGGCAGGTCGGCGTCCGGTCGCAGCGTGATGATCGGGCAGGTGATGCTGTGGTCGATCCGCAGCTCGTTGCTGAACGCGAGGTCGAAGCTGCGGTCGAGGCCGCCGCGGAGGATGTGCTGCGAGAGCTCCTCGTCGCCCTCGAGCCGGAAGCGCGGGAGGCCGAACTCGCGCTCCTCGTTGTACCAGTTGGCGTCGTAGTACGGCGCCTTGCCGACCAGGAACTGCGGCATGTTGTCGAGCCAGAGCTGGTGGAAGTGGTCGCTGCCGACCATCACCAGCACGTCGGGCTCGGCGCGGGTCAGCGTCTCGCGGAACGTCTCGATCTTCGCCTGCCACTCGTCGGCGAACGGCGGCCGCTCGGCGCCGGTGCTCGTGCTGGCGCGGTAGTAGAAGGGATGGTGCGTCGAGGCGATGACGGCGGCGACGGTCGCCATGGCTACTCCTTCTCCTCTGTGGTGTCGGGGGTGGTGTCGGCGGTCTCCGGCGGCGTCGGGTCGACGTACACGGCGTTCCGGTCGATCGTGAGGTAGGCGTCCATCCCGATCGGACGTCTCGCCTCCTCGGCGATCTGGCCGAGGAGCCCGGCCGCGCGCGCGAGCAGTGCGAACCCACGCAGGAGCTCGACGGGCAGACCGAGGTCCGCGAGCGCCGCGCCGCAGACGCCGGCGCCGTTGAGCGGCAGCCGGCGGCCGAGCACCTGCTCGTGCGTGCGACCGATCGCCTCGAACAGCAGCAGGTGCGGCCCCCGGAGGCCCTCCTCCTCGGCGATCGCGATCAGCCTCGGCGTCCGCGGGTCGAGCACCTTGTGCACGGGGTGGCCCAGGCCCGGGACGTACCGCCCCGCCTCACGCTCCCGGCGTACGGCGTCGAGGGCGAGCGCGTCCCAGCCGGCCGTGTCGTCGGGGCCTTCCGGCAAGGTCTCTCGTCCTTCGAGGACGCCGTGCAGGAACTGGCCGCAGTCCTCGGTCACGCCCAGGAACCGCGACCCGCCACCGAGCAGCCCGGCGGCCAGCGCTCCCTGCAGCGAGTCCGGCGCGGAGAGGTAGGTGAGGCGCGCGGCGATCGCGGTCGGCGTGAAGCCGTGGTCGGCGAGCGCCACCAGCACCGCCTCGAAGACCCGCACCTCCGACGGCGTCGGCCGGCGCAGTGCCACCAGCCAGAACGCGAGCTCACCGAAGCCCACCCGGCCCATCAGGTCCTCGGTCAGGTCCTGGCCCAGCAGCCGGATCTCGTCGGCGCTCGACGTCCCCAGCGACGTGGGGAACTCCAGCTCACTCATGGGAAGTCCCGTCCTCGGCCTGGTCGGGTTCCTCGCCCGCCTCGGGTCTCGACTCCGCTCGCTGGCGCTCGCAGGCTCGACCACCGACAGCGTCGCCATCGATTGTCGAGGCGGGCGCCCCGCCGTCTTCGGTGGTGGAGGACGACGACCCGCCGTCTTCGGTGGTGGAGGAAGACGGCCCGCCGTCGTCGGTGGTGGAGGACGACGACCCGCCGGCTTCGGTGGTTGAGGACGACGACCCGCCGTCTTCGGTGGTTGAGGAAGGCGCCCTGGCGCCTGTCTCGAAACCACCGTCCCGTTCCAGCCACGCCCGGATCTCCGCGCCGTGCTCGTCGAGCGACGGAGGGGGGAGCCGGTAGTCCGCCGGGGTCTCGGAGAACGTGATCGGGTTGCGCACCGAGGGCACCATCGCGTCCCCCTCGCCGACCTCGACCACCGGCTCGAGGCCGATCTCCGTGGCGAAGCCGACGCCCTGCGAGACGTCGTTGATCGGCCCGCACGGGACGCCGGCGGCGATGATGTCGCGGAACCACTCCATCTTCGTGCGCGTCTTCAGCCGCTCGACCAGCAGCGGCCGGAGCTCGTCGCGATGCGCGTTGCGCACCGCCATGCTCGTGAAGCGCGGGTCCTGCGCGAGCTCGGGTGCACCGAGCACGTCACAGAGCTTGCGGAACTGCACGTCGTTCCCCGAGGTGATGATCAGCTCGCCGTCGGCGCACGGGATCGGCTCGTAGGGGTAGAGGCTGGGATGGCTGTTGCCCATCCGCTGCGGGACGACGCCGCCGGCGACGTACGCGCTGGTCTGGTTCACCATCCCGGAGAGCGCCGAGGACAGCAGGTTCACCTCGACGTGCTGACCGCGTCCGGTCCCGGGCCGGGCGTTGAGTGCGGCGAGGATGCCGATGGTCGCGTGCATGCCGGCCATCACGTCGAACACCGAGATGCCGGAGCGGAAGGGCTCGGTGTCGGGCGAGCCGGTCAGGCTCATCAGGCCGGACATCGCCTGGACGATCAGGTCGTAGCCCGGCAGCACGCGACCCTTGTCCGTCGTACCGAAGCCGCTGATCGAGGCGTAGACGACGCCCGGGTTCGTCGCCGCGACGTCGTCGTACCCGAGGCCGAAGCGGCCGAGCCCGCCGGGCCGGAAGTTCTCGATCATCACGTCGGCCCGGGAGGCCAGCTCGCGCGCGAGCCCGACGTCGTGCTCGTCCTTGAGGTCGAGGGCGACGGACCGCTTGTTGCGGTTGACCGCCAGGTAGTACGTCGAGATGCCGTCGCGCACCGGCGGCAGCCACGCCCGGGTGTCGTCGCCGACCGGGGCCTCGACCTTGACGACGTCCGCACCGAGGTCGGCGAGCAGCATCGTGGCGTACGGGACCGGCCAGCACCCGGGAGAAGTCGGCGACCAGCAGCCCGGCGAGAGGGCCGGTCGGACGGTCGGCCAACGGACGCTCCTTCTCCTCAGGACGGACACCTGTCCGCCCGAGTCCACCAGCGCGCCCGGAGCGCGTCAAGGTCTTGACAGTCCGTGGCCGCGGGACGAGATTGACCGCTAGCCGGACATCTGTACGGGAGGCACCATGACCGACTCGATCGTCCTCCGCGGCGGCACCGTCCTGACCATGGACGACCGCCACACGATCCATGCGGGCGGCGACGTCCTGGTCGTCGGCGACCGGGTCGAGGCGGTGGGACCGGACCTGGACGTCCCCGACGGCACGCGCGAGATCGACGCGTCCGGCGGCATCGTGATGCCGGGCATGATCGACACCCACCGGCACATGTGGCAGACCGCGATGCGGGCGTACGGCGCGGACTGGACGCTGACGCAGTACTTCGTCTGGTACTACCTCGAGCACGGCAAGACCTTCCGCCCCGAGGACATCCACGCCGGGAACCTGCTGTCGGCCTGGGAGTCGCTGGAGGCCGGCGTCACGACCACGGTCGACTGGTCGCACGGGCTGCAGACCGTCGACCACGCGGACGCCGCCGTCGACGCGCTGCAGGCGACGCCGGGCCGGTTCGTGCTGGCCTACGGCAACATCCAGGCCGGACCGTGGGAGTGGACCGCCGACCCGGCCGTCCGCGACTTCTTCGAGAGGCGGCGTACGGGCGCCGGCGACATGCTCGGGTTCCAGCTGGCGTTCGACGTGACGGGTGACCCGTCGTTCCCCGAGAAGGCGGCGTTCGAGGTGGCGCGCGACCTCGGTCTCGCGGTGACCACCCATGCCGGGGTGTGGGGTGCGACCAACGACGACGGCATCCGGCTGATCCACGAGAACGGCTTCGCCAACCCGGAGAACATCTACGTGCACGCCGCGACGCTGAGCACCGACTCCTACCAGCGGATCGCCGCCTCCGGCGGCTCGGTCTCGGTGTCGACCGAGTCCGAGCAGAGCGCCGGCCAGGGGTACCCGCCGACCTGGCAGGTGCGGCAGTTCGACATCCCGGTGTCGCTGTCGATGGACACCAGCGTGTGGTGGAGCGGCGACCTGTTCTCGGCGATGCGGACGACGCTCGGTGCCGACCGCTCGCGCGAGCACCTCGAGGCCCACGTCAAGGGCGACACCGTCACGGCGCTGTCGCTGCGTGCCGAGCACGTCGTCGACTGGGCGACGCGAGGCGGCGCCCACGCTCTTGGTCGGGACGACCTCGGCCGGCTCACCCCCGGAGCCAAGGCCGATGTCGTCCTGATCAAGAACGACCACTCCCCCGTGTCGTTCCCGATCGTCAACCCGTACGGGCACGTCGCCTTCCAGGCACAGCGCGCCGACGTGCACACGGTGCTCGTCGACGGGAAGGTCGTGAAGGAGAACGGCACGCTGGTCGGCTTCGACCCGGCCGCCGTACGCCGGAACATCGACGCGACCATCGAGCACCTGCGGTCGGCCATGGGCGAGGAGACCTGGAACGCCGGCATGCACCCCGAGATGCCGGAGGGGAGCAAGGTGCTCGACAACCCGTACCAGTACACCGACTACCAGTCCGAGAGCACGCACGGCGCGCGCGGCTCGATGTTCGGCGACGGCTCGGACGCCGGCGACTGAACGGGGACTGCATCCATGGCGGGACGTGGCTCGGGTCCGGACTTCGTCGAGTCGCTCGCACGCGGGCTCGACGTGCTCCAGGCGTTCGACCAGCACCATCGCGAGATGTCGCTGGCCGACGTGGCGTCGTCGACCGGTCTGGCGCGGCCCACGGCGCGTCGCCTCCTGCTCACGCTGGAGGAGCTGGGCTATGTCCGGTCGGTCGGCGGCGCCTTCTCGCTGACCCCGAGGGTGATCACGCTCGGCACGGCGTACGTCGCCTCCCTCGGCCTCTGGGACGTCGCCCGTCCCCACCTCGAGGCGCTGGTCGGCCGGACGGGCGAGTCGTCGTCGATGGCACAGCTCGACGGCAGCGACATCGTCTACGTGGCTCGGGTGTCGGTGCCGAAGATCATCGCCCTCCGGGTCGAGATCGGGACGCTGTTCCCCGCACCGGTGACCTCGCAGGGCAAGGTGCTGCTCGCGGCGCTCTCACCTGACGCGCTGGACGACGTGCTGGCGATCCCGTCCCGGTCGGGACTGCTCGTCGCCCGGCGCGCGAGCTCGGCCGAGTTCGTCGAGAGCCTCAAGCAGGAGCTGGTCGCGGTCCGCGCACGTGGCTGGGCTCTCGCCGACGAGGAGCTCGCCCCCGGCGTCCGGTCGATCGCAGTTCCGGTCCGCGACGGCACCGGCACCGTCCGCGCGGCCATGAACGTCACGGTCCACGCCGCCGAGACCTCGACCGAGCACCTGCTCGACGCCCACCTGCCCAAGCTCCTCCGCGCCGCCGGAGACGTCAGCGCCGACTGGGCGATGTGGCAGTCACGCCCCCACCACGAGGTCGACGAGGCAGCCGAGCGCGAGGCGACCAGCTGAGTCCGGCCCGCGTCTCGGACCGTGGGATCCGCAACGGGACTCTGAACTCCCCCCACGAGCTCGCCGTAGACACCCCCGAGAGGACACCTCGGGGTGGCGAGATCGAGAGGACGAGGTCGGTGTGCGAGCCGCTCCCCGGTGACTGCGCTGCAGCGCATCACCAGCACGCGTGTGCGCACGTCCAGGGTCACCTGGGCACCGAGCACCGCTGCTCGTGCGGCATCCACTGGTGGCGAGGACGCGGCCGGCGCCGCACACCGCGCGACTGGGAGTGACTCCGGCCGCGTCGTGTGGCCCGTCCGCCGGGACCCCGACCTCCCGCGGGCGACGACTCGCGGCTGGTCGCTCTATCCGCGCAATTGCGCGGTTGTGGCAGCGTCGCGCGCAGTGGGTCATGCCGACCGCGAAGAGAGCGATGAACAGCAGGTGGTCGGGCAGCAGCGAGACGGCGCCTCGGAGGCCGGCCGCGCCGAGGAACGAAACGACGAGGAACAGCACGCCGACCCAGCGCGGCAGGACCCGCGCGAGCAGGACGGCGACGCCGAGGCAGACCATGCCGACGAACATCACCAGCTGGGCCGGCGCCTCATCAACGAGGGGCGGCAGCACGCTGCGATACCTTGCGCGTCGTGGCAGGAGAGGGACCCACCGCGCACGGTGAGGCCGGGTCGACCTCCGGGAAGGCACCCGAGGAGCACGTCGAGGGCTTCCTCCTCGACCAGCTGACGGACCGGCTCGACACGTTGCGGCTGCTGCGTGAGGACGACCCGCAGCGGGCCGACGTCATGCTCGAGCAGTTCGGTGCCGCGGGGCGCGTGGAGTCGCAGATGCTCGCCCAGATCGGGCAGCGCCAGCCGCTCGAGATGCCCGATCGGTTCCCCGAGGCGCACCGGACCGTGATGCGAGCGGTCGAGGTCTTCGACCGGAACGCCGGCCGGCCACCGTCGTCGCTGCGCGCCGGACCGCTGAGGCCGGTCGCCTCGCTCGTCGTGCAGCTGTTGATCAGGATCGTGGTCCGCAGCTACCAGCGCTCGGTGATCGAGCACCTGCGACGTCTCTATGCCTTGCGCGAGGCGAACAGCCCGGCCGGCAGCCCGTCGTACCGCATGCTCGTGATCGCCCGACGCCAGCTCGACCGGGTGACCCAGGACCTGTCGCGGGGCTCGCGCGGCCTGCCGGCGTTCCTGGTCGGCGGTGCCGCCCTCTCGCTGGTGTCGTCGAGCGTCCAGGAGGTGACCCGCAGCCGGCTCGTGCTGGTGGTCGTCGCCGGAGTCACCGCGGCCTTGGCGATCGCCGCGTTCTGGTGCGTGATCACCGCCGCCGCGGTCGCCCGCCGCCGCACCCGGATCGCCCTCGACGCACCGCTCCGGGCGCTCTACGAGACGCTCGGTGCCGCCGGAGACCCGCCGCGCGACAAGAGCCGCGCCTTCGTCGGGTACGCCGCATTCCTGCTCGCGCTGGCCTGGATCGTGGTCCCGATCGCGCTCACGCTCGCCTTCCACGTGGTGTGAGACCGGGTGGGACCGGAGGCCGCGGCCACCGGAATGCCGCGGCCCCCGGCCGTCACTTGAGGTGGAGCTGCTGGGTCAGGAACGCGTCGCGGTCGACCATCGCGGCGTCGGTGAGCTCATGGGTGGCGCCGTCGTACAGCTCGACCTTCGCGTCCGGGCTGGCAGCGGCGAAGTCGTCGCGTACCTCGCTCGGGATGTAGACGTCGTCGCCCGCCCACTGGAAGAGCACGTGCTTGCCGAGGCGCGACGTGTGGTCGATCGGGTCCAGTCCCTGGAACAGCGCGTAGTAGTCCGCGCGGTCCTGACCCTCGAGCCCGAGCCAGAACGTCGCGAACCAGTTCCCCCACAGCGAGTCGGGCGTCTCCAGGACCAGCGCGGACACCCGGTGGTCACGATCCGCCAGCAGACTGCCGTACATCGCGCCGTAGTCGTGGCCGACCACCGCGATCCGCTTGCGGTCGACGCCGTGCACGTGGACGAGGGCGTCGAGAGCCCGTTCGTAGGCGTCGACCTGGTGGTGGATCAGGGTGACGTCGTGCTGCGTGCCGTCGGGGTTCGGCACCCACGGGAAGTAGCCCTGGGGCAGCACCGACACCACACCGCGCTTCGCCAGCCCCACGGCCTCGCCGAGGTACTCGGTGCGGTCGTTGTGGACGTCCCCCAGCCAGTGCAGGAACAGGACCCCGGCCGCCGACCTGTGGGCGAGCCTGCCGGCCGGCTTCACGACGTACGCCGCGACCCGGCGGTGCTGGCCCGGCACCTTGAGCTCGACGTCCTTGATCACGACCTCGCGATGAGAACGTGACGTCGCGTGGTCGCTCTGTCCGTACGCCGTCCCGACACCGCCGGCCGCGGCCAGCAGGCCACCCGACGCCAGTACCGCCATCCACACCCGCGCACGACCCATGACCAGCTCCTCGTCAGTTGCTCTAGATGTTTGACAACTGACGAGACTCTGGAGTCAGTAGTATCTGCCGTCAAGGTACTGACGGTGGATCGATACCGGATCGTGTCCGAGAGGAGGCTGGATGGCGCCGACAGAAGCGTCGTTCCCGGTCGACTGGCTCGAGCGGGGAGCCGGCCACCGGGCGAGCGACCTCGACCTGGCCGTGCTGCTGGTCAACAGCCACGACCTGCTCGAGGACCCGCCCGACCGCTTGCACGACCTCGCCTGGCTGACCGGCGCGCTGACCCGGGTCGGCCACGGCGACCTGGCCTCGGCCCTGACCCGGTCGGACCTGCCTCGCCTCCGCTCGCTTCGCGGAGCGCTCCGCGCCGCCTTCGAGGCACCGGACCCGCGGACGGCGGCGGCGGCCCTGAACCCCCAGCTCGTGAAGGCCCGCGCGGTGTTCCTGCTCGACGTACCGCCGCGCCCGCGCGGCGCACGCGCGCGCTTCGTCCCGGCACCCGACCGCACCGGGTACGCCGCGCTCGCGGCCCGTCTTCCGGCAGCGCTCGCGGCGCACATCGCCGAGCACGGCGTCGGCCGTCTCGGCGTCTGCGCCAGCGACCCGTGCCGGTGCGCCTTCGTCGACCGCACCCGGGCGGGCACGCGACGCTACTGCTGCACGATCTGCAACGACCGGTACGCCGCCCGCGCGTACCGCCGTCGCCGCGCCCGACCCTGAGACCCCCGGCACCAGGTCCGGGGGTGGGTCAGGGCCGCTCCCGATGTGGTGGAGCCGCACGACGATGCAGAGTGGAGACATGCAGGGACGCTCCCTGCTCATCGACTCGAAGGAACACCCCATGAACGACATCCGACAGTTCTTCGCCCGCCACGGGCTCGTCCGGTCACGCGACCGGCGCGTCCTCGGTGGCGTCGCCGCCGGTCTCGGCCGGCGCTTCGGCCTGGCCCCGTGGACGGCCCGCCTCCTCTTCGTGCTGCTGCTCCTGGTGATCCCGGGCAGCCAGCTCCTGGTCTACCCGATCCTCTGGATCCTCATGCCGTCCGAGGAGACCGTCGGCGTCCAGTCCCAGTCGTCCGGCCCGACGCCCGCGACCAGCTGAGCCGCTGTACGACGACGACCTCCGCCCGGAGGCGTCGTCGTACCGTGGCGCCATGGACGTCTCGGGGTGGCTGGCCGAGAAGGCCTTGACGACCCGGCGCGTGGCGCGAGCGCCGATCTGGCTCTACCGGCACGGCCTCGGCCGGGTCTTCGGACAGCGGCTGCTGATGCTCGAGCACCTCGGGAGGCGGAGCGGTCGGGCTCGCTACGTCTGCCTGGAGGTCGTCAGCAGACCGAGCCGTCGGCGGCTCATCGTGGTCAGCGGCTTCGGCGCCCGCGCGCAGTGGTACCGGAACCTCCGGGCCCATCCCGCCTGTCGGGTCAGCATCGGTGGCCGGCGCGACGTGCCGGCGGAGGCCCGACTCCTCACGGAGGTCGAGAGCGCGCAGATCCTCGACGAGTACCAACGCGTTCACCCGCGCGCGTGGCGGCACCTGCGCCACGCGATCGAGCGGGCCGTCGGCGGGTCCGTCCACTCGCTCCCGATGGTGGAGCTCGTGCTCGGCGCCTGACGTCGCTGGCACTCCCCACCGCCGACCAGCCGGTGAGCCGCGCGACGTAGCGTCGGCGGCATGGACTTCCTCGTTTACAGCCGCGCCGTCCCGGAGGGCGACTTCCCCGCCTACACCGCCGAGGACGAGGAGCGGCTCAACGAGCGACACTGGTCCTACATGGACGGGTACGCCGACCGGCTGACGGCGCGCGGCCCCACGCTCGGGCCCGGTCGCGACACCTGGACCGGCAGCCTCCACATCGTGGACCTGCCGGACGCGGACGCGGCTCGGGCGTTCGTCGAGAACGAGCCGTACCAGCAGACGGGCCTGTTCGCGCAGCACTCGATCCGGCGCTTCCGCAACCTGCTCGGCTCGACGATGTGGGAGTTCCCGCGCGCGGCCGCGGACGAGCCGCGGTTCCTGGTGCTCGCTCCTGAGGCGTCACCGGTCCCGCCCGAGGACCTCGCGCCGGACCTGCGTGACGCCCTCGTGGTGTACGGCGCGCTCGACACCACCGACGGAGAGCCGGCCGGTGTGGTGCTCGCCGTCCAGGTGCCGTCGCGCGATGTCCTCGACGCCGTGCTGGCGGAGCCGAGCCTCGGCCTCTCAGGTCAGGGAGACGTCGAGGTGCACGACTGGGAGTTCGGCGGACGCCGCTGATCCCTCGATGAGCGCGCTCAGCGCTCCGGTGGGTCCTCGAACGTGACGTGGATCCGCTCGAACCCCTTGTGCCGCTGGGCCTCGGCGTACTCCCGGTAGACCGTCCGGTCGGCTTCGGTGAGGTCGACCGCGTCCGTGAACGGCGTGAGCAGCGCGCGTGGGTAGAGGTGCTTGCCGAGGACGACGTTCAGCTCGAGCCCGAGGATCGCCATCACGCACGCGAGGTACAGCAACGCGACGAGGCCGAGGACGATCGCGAACACCCCGTTCATCTGGCCCGCGTTCTCGATCACGTGGGAGACGTAGATGCCGCCGACGAGCTGGAGGAGGCCCCACAGCAGGGCGATGAGCGCGGCGCCGGGGAGCACGGAGCGGATGCGGCGCCCGGGTGCCGACAGCCGCATCATCAGCGCGAGGACACCGGCGACGATGACGCCGGTGACGACCCTGACCAGCGTGCGGACACCCGCCCCGGCGTCGGTGCCGAAGACCTCGACATGGCTGCTCAGGCTGCTCAGCACCGCGATCAGCACGAGGGCGAGGCCGGCGAGCACCAGCCCGACCAGGCCACGGAACCTGCTCACGAACGGGTTGAGCCGGCTGTTGCGCGGGACGGCCCAGACGACACTCACGGCGTTCTGGGCGGCCTGGCCCAGACCGATCGCGCCGTACGTCGACGCCAGGATCCCGATCGCCACCGCCCACCCGCTGCCCCGGATCCCGCCCGGCCGGCCGAGGGCGTCGCCCACGATCGGGAACTGCGCCAGGGTCGAGCTGAGGATCTGCTGCTCGAGCTCCGGATGCCCCTGGAGGACGAACCCCAGCACCGACGAGGCGATCAGCAGCAGCGGCAGGATCGCGATGAAGGCGTAGTGGGTCACGACCGCGGAGAGATAGGCGCCCTGGTCGTCGAAGAACTTGTAGACGACCGCGAGCGGGATGCCGACGACCCGGTGCCGCCGCTGGAAGTCGTCCACCCGAGAGACCCGGGCCGAGGGCGGCTGTCCGCGCCGCGGGGTGGGCGGCACGGAGCGTGCTTCCCGCGGTCGAGCGGTCATGGTCTCCCCGTTCCGTCGCCGGGAACGTACCCCGGACGCGACGTCCGCACCGCCGACGCGGTCAGCCGGTCTCCTTCCGCGGCACTCGTGGGACGAGTCGCGGTGTGACCGCGGCGTACGCGTCGTACTCGGGGAGCGTGCGCGACAGGTCCCGCTCCTCCATCCGGACGCCGACCAGGATGTAGCCGCAGCCGAGGCGCGGCGAACACCAGGTGGCCGACCGTCATCGTCGGTGTCGCGAGGAACGCCACGAAGAACCCGAGCATCATCGGGTGGCGCACCCACCGGTACACCAGCGGCATTCGGAACGCCGGTGCGGCGTCGCCCGCGCCCCGCAGGTGGCGCGCGACCTGGCGCAGCCCGAACAGGTCGAGATGGTCGATGGCGAAGGTCATCAGCAGCACCCACAGCCAGCCGGCGAGGGACAGTGCTCGCAGCAGAGCACGCGCGGGCGGGAGCGAGACGTCCCAGACGACGGCCGGGATCGGGCACCACAGCCAGAACGCCAGCGCGAGCGCGACCGTGGTGGCCAGCACGTACGTCGAGCGCTCGACGTGCTGGGGGACCAGGGTCGTCCATCGACGCTTGAAGCCGGGCCGGGCCATCACGCTGTGCTGCACCGCGAAGACGCCCAGCAGCAACGCGTCGATCGCGATCGCCGACCAGGTGGAGACGTGAGGGCCGCCGTGGTCGACGGTCCGCGCGACGACGACGTCGGCCAGGAAGCCCACGGCGTACAGGAGGACCGCGACGAAGCCGGCGTAGCAGACGACGCCGTAGGCGAAGACGACGACGGCGCCGACGGAAGGGCGCGTCGGGACGTCCGCCCGCTGCGTGGTGGCCATGCGTCCAGCGTCGGGTCCGGCCGCGGCCGGCGTCAGGCGGGGAACTACCCCACTTGCCGCCGCTGGGCGGATGCGGTGGAGTTCGCGAGGTGGAGCAGCGGCTGGGCTCGACCCGGACCCCCGACGGGCTCGAGGTCGCGTACGCGACGGCGGGCCACGGACCGACGCTGCTCTTCGTCGGCGGCTGGCTCAGCCACCTGGAGCTGAGCTGGGCTCTCCCGGCCGAGCGGGAGCTGCTCGAGGGCCTGGCGCAGGGACGGACGCTGCTGCGCTACGACCGACCCGGCACCGGCCTGTCCGATCGGGCACCGACCTCCACGCCGACGGTCGAGTCCGAGCTCGCCGTCGTCTCCGCCGTCCTGGAGGCGGTCGGGGCGCGGCGCGTGGACGTCGTGGCCAGCTCGCTCGGCGTACCCCTGATGGTCGAGTGGGCCGCCCGCCACCCGGAGACGGTGGACCGCCTGGTGCTGTACGGCGGATGGGCTCGCGGCTCCGACATCGGGACGCCGGAGGTGCGCGACCACGTCGTCGGGCTCGTCGAGGCGAACTGGGGGCTCGGGGTCGACGTGCTCACCGACATCTTCCTGCCGGACGCGTCGACCGGCACGCGCGCCGCCCTCACCGGCTACCAGCGCGACGCCTCCTCTCCCGAGACCGCGGCCGCGTTGCTGCGGCTCAGCTACCAGGTCGACGTGACGGAGTCCCTCGACCGGGTGCGCGCCCCGACCCTCGTCCTGCACCGCGAGCAGGACCGGGCCGCGCCGCTCGAGCAGGCACGACTGATCGCGTCGCGCATCGCGGGCGCACAGCTACGCGTGCTGCCGGGCCGCTCGCACCTGCCGTACGTCGGTGACACCACGACCCTCGTCAACGCGATCCGGACCTTCCTCGGGCTCTCCGAGCTGCGTGGCCCGAAGCCGCCCACGCTGACCCCACGGCAGCGCGAGGTGGCCGCGCTGGTCGCCGACGGGCTCACCAACCGGGAGATCGGCGTACGACTCGGGATCGACGAGCGCTCGGCCGAAGGACACGTGGAGCGGATCCGGCTGCGACTCGGCGTACGGTCGCGCGCGCAGGTCGCGGCGTGGTGGGTCGCTGCTCGTTCGGAGTGAGCCGAGGCGAAGCGGGCGTAGAGTGACGCCAAGACTGCGATGGGTCGCTCGCGGTCGCCTATCCGGCGTACCGCATCGTGCCCAGGCAGCGAGCCGCGAAAGCGGGTGCCACATGGAGTCGCTGACGTCTCCTCCGACCGTGCGACTTCACCTCCTCCTCCTGGAGCTCCAAGCGGCCCGCGAGGCCCTGGCCCAGGAGCGGTGCCCGACCCGCCAGGTCCCCGAGTGGACGCTGGCGCAGGCCACGCTGCTGTCGGCACTGGAGGCGTACGCCGACGGTCTCGCCGCCGCGGGACACCCGGTGCCGTACCGGATGCGGGACGAGCTCGCCATGCGGCGCCGGCTCGCCGGACTGACCTGACCGACGGGACCATCCCGACTCGTCGCGCTACGCGGACTCCACCGTGAGCCGCAGCGGCCGGCCCAGGATCTCGCCCAGACGCTCCGCCTCCTCGGCCAGTCCGCCGCGCGGCACGCGGCCGGCGTCGGCGTACCACGTCACGCGGAGGTCGTCGCCCTTCGCCGCCCAGGTGCCGCACACGACGCCACCGGCGATCACGATGTTGGCCTTCCGGGTCACCGGGTCGCGCCGCGACGCCGGTGTGACGTGCACGTCCTGGGTGCCGGGCCCCATCACCCACGCGTCGTGTCCGGGCAGGAAGCGCACGGCCCTCGTCGGAGTCGTCGACCTGAGCTCGTCGAGGTCCTCGTCGAGCACGAAGCAGGTCTCCCCTTCGACCTCGACCTCGGTGAGCCGGTCGCCCAGGCCGGCGAGCCAGCCGTTCAGGCGCTTGCGCCCGGCGCTGAGGGTGCCGCCGAGGTGGTGGTGGACGTGGTCGTGGGTCGCCGGACCGTAGCTGCGGAAGTACTGCGCGACGGCGTAGGGGCCGGCCTCGTCGAGCTCCCACACGCCCTGCCACCGCGGGTTGGTGTCGAGCCGCTGGAACGTGTGCTGTCCGTCGCGCGGCAGCCCGAAGCCCATGTCGCCCTGCCAGGTCAGCGGCTTGATCAGCGTGCCCGCGCCCTCGGCGAAGACCGTTGCGAGGTTGCGGTACCGCCGATGGGACGTGACGGCGGCACCGAGCTCGGCGATCGTCAGGGGCCCGTCGGTCAGGGCCTCCCGCACGGTCGCGCGGAAGGCCGGCCAGTCCTCCGGGGCGAGCTGGTAGTACTCCACCCAGCTCGGGAGCTCCCACTGGCGGCCGGCACAGCGGATGGAGAGGTAGGCGCCACCGTCCGCCGGTGAGAGGTACTGCATCGCGCCGCGGAACGCGAAGGCCTTGACCAGTCGCCCGTCCGCGAGCGCCCGGGCGAGCTCACCCGCCTGCGACTCGGTACGGCGTACCCGCACGGCGAGCTCGGCCAGCGACTCGTCCATCGACGGCACGGCCCCGAGGCGGCGGACGACCTCCTCGACCGACTCGCTCCCGACCGGCTCGAGCAGGTGTCGTCGCAACCGCCAGGCCAGCGCCTGCGACCAGGTGATCGACACCCGCGCCAGGCTAGCCAGGTATCCGGACGATCCGTGTCCGCATCGGCCATCGACCCCTGGGTACTCGGGCCGGCTGCCCCTGGCCCTCCTCGACCTTGCCGCCCTGGGGTCTCCTGTCGAGACTCGAAGGACGGGTTCCTGCACTGCGTTGCACACCACGAGGGGGAACAGCATGAAACGACTACTGACGACAGCGGCTGCCACGGCGCTCGCCGTCGCACCGCTGGCGGCGTTGCCACACGCGGACGCCCACACGCACGGCCACCACTCGACGGAACCGGTCGTCGTGGCCAGCGGACTGAACAACCCGCGCCAGCTCGCGTTCTCGGAGGACGGCGCGCTGTACGTCGCGGAGGCCGGCTCCGGGGGCACGGGTCCGTGCTTCGCCGGGCCCGAGGGTGGGAACGTCTGCTTCGGCCTGAGCGGCTCCGTCACCCGGATCTGGCACGGGGAGCAGCACCGGGTGGTCCGGGGCCTCCCGTCGATCGGGAACGAGGCGGACGGTTCCGAGGCCATCGGAGCGGCGGACCTCGGGTTCACCCGGCACCACACGTTCGTGCTCAGCCTGGGGCTGGGCGCCGACCCCGCCGAGCGCGACTCCCTTCCCCAACGAGGGAAGATCCTGGGCACCTTGCAGTCGGTCTCCTTCGGCGACCGGCACCACCACGGCTGGAAGCACCACGGCCGGCACAGCGGGGCGAGGCTCCGGACGATCGCGGACCTGGCCGCGCACGAGGCGGCGACCAACCCGATCGACAACCCGGACAGCGATCCTTCCGGGCTGCTCGTGACGCGACGTGGGATCGTCGCCACGGACTCCGGTGGCAACACCCTCGTCGCCGCGAGGTGGTGGGGACACGTCTCCACGCTGGCCGCCTTCCCCGACCGGAACGTGGAGTTCCCGCCGGGAAGCGGTGAGGAGATCCCGATGCAGTCGGTTCCCACCGACGTCGTGCGCGGCCCCGACGGTGCGCTCTACGTCAGCGAGCTGACCGGCTTCCCGTTCCCGCAGGGTGCGGCGAACATCTACCGGGTCGTGCCCGGCCACGCGCCGACGGTCTACGCGAGCGGGCTGACCAACGTGACCAGCATGGCCTTCGACCGGGACGGGAGCCTCTACGCGGTGGAGATCTCCAGCGACGGCCTCCAGAGCGGAGTGACCGGCGCCTTGGTGAAGGTCGCCGCCGACGGTTCCGGCGGGACCACCCAGGACGTGGTCGGCGGGCTCTTCGCGCCGTACGGCGTGACGATCCGGCACGGCAACGCCTACGTGACGACCGGGTCGGTCGCCGTCGGCGCGGGCCAGGTCCTGCGGATCCCGCTGCACTGACCGGAAGGAGCGCGCACGCGCTCGCCGCGCGCCGGGCCGGGCCCGGCGCGCGGTCGGCCGCGTCTGCCCGGTCGTCGACGAGGCCGGGTCACGACCTCGTCAACGCTCGGAGGGTGACCTCCGCTGGAGGCCGGTCACGGCGACCGCCGCAGCGACCAGGGCGACGGCACCGACGATGAGCGCGGTGTGGAGTCCGTCGACGAAGGCGCTCTGCGCGCTGGCCGCGACCCGCGGCCCGAGGTGCGTGGCCAGGGCCAGCGACGAGCGGGCCTGGTCGGCCGCCGGCCCGGGGAGGCCGGTGACGTCGAGGTGGTCGCGGTACACCGACTGCAGCACGCTGCCGAGGACGGCGATCCCGAGCGCGCCACCGAGCTCGCGGGCCAGGTCGTTCATCGCCGACCCGACGCCCTGCTTCTCGCGGGGCAGCGCGTCGGTGATCGCCGCGGTGGCGGGGGTCATCGCCAGGGCCATGCCCGCACCGAGCGGGACCAGCCCGACGAGCAGCGGCCAGTAGCTGCTGCCGGCGTCCAGGGTGGAGAGCCAGCCGAACGCCGCCGCCGCGACGAGCAGTCCGATCGTCGAGGTGCGCGCCGTACCGATGCGGTCCGCCAGCCGTGGGGCCAGCACCCGTGCGGTCGGCATCAGCCCGAACGCCAGCGGGACCATGCTGAGCGCGGCCTCGAGCGGGCTGTCGCCGAGCACCAGCTGGAGGTACTGCAGCAACAGGAAGATGAAGCCGAAGAAGGCGAAGAACTGCACGGTGATCGTGACGGTGCCGGCGGCGAAGCCGCGGTAGGTGAACAGCCGCGGGTCGAGCAGCGGCTCGGCCCGGCGCGACTCGAAGACGACGAAGCCGGCGAGCCCGACCAGCCCGACCGCGAGACCGACCAGCGTCAGGACGTCGGTCCAGCCGCGGGTGGGCGCCTCGATGACCGAGTAGACGAGCGCACCCAGCGAGACCAGCGCGATCAGGGCACCCGGTGCATCGAGGCGCGGTGCGGTCGGGTCCGCGGACTCGGGTACGACGCGCAGCGTGCCGGCGATGGCGACGACGGCGAGCACGATGTTCACGGCGAAGACCGCGCGCCACGACCACCACTCGAGCACGAGCCCGGACGTGAGCAGCCCGAGGATCGCGGAGGCCCCGGCGACGCCCGCCCAGGTGCCGACGGCCTTCGCGCGCTGCGCGGCCGGGAAGGTGGAGGTGATCGTCGACAGGGTGGCCGGCATGACGAGGGCGGCGCCCAGTCCGAGCAGGGCCCGCATCCCGATCAGCCACGACGCATCGGCGCGGGTCATCGCCGCGGCCGACCCGAGGCCGAAGACGGTCAGGCCGGCGAGGAGGGTCTTCCGGCGGCCGAAGCGGTCGCCGAGGGCGCCGGCGGGCAGGAGCAGCGCCGCGAACACGAGGGCGTAGGCGTCGACGACCCACGACAGCTCGGTGAGCGACGCGTGGGTCTCGCGGGCGATGGACGGGATGGCGACGTTCAGCGACGCCACCGCCGAGACGACGGTCGCCAGCGCGAGGCACATGACGACGAGGACGGATCGGTGGCCCGTGCCGCGGCTCGGTTCGCTGCGCACGGCCACACCTGGGGTGTCGAGGGACATGATCGGCCTTTCGGTTTCTGAGTTCCCGACCAGTGCGCCACAACGGCCTGCTACATTTCAACCTTGATGAATAAAACACGAGGGCGCGGTCGGCCCAAGGGTTCGACCACCACGCAGGCGGACATCCTGGCGGCGGCCCGGCGACGGTTCCTCGAGGACGGGTACGACGCGGTGACGCTCCGCGCGATCGCGGGTGACGCCGGTGTCGACGTGGCCCTGATCAGCTACTACTTCGGGTCGAAGAAGGGCGTCTTCGGCGCGGCGATGGCCCTCGGCGCGGCCAACCCGGCCCTGCTGCTGGCGGGAGAGCTGCACGGTCCGTTGAATTCCCTGCCCGAGCGGATCGTCCGCACGGTGCTCCGTGTCTGGGACGACCCCGACTCGGGGCCGATGCTCCGCGCCTTCCTCGACGCGATGGTGCGGGAGCCGCAGGTCGCGCGCACCTTCGCGGAGATGATGGAGCAGGAGATGCTGCCCGCGATCGCCGCCCGGCTCGGGGACGACGCCGGCGCCGCCCGGCGGGCGGCCGTGATGACCAGCCAGATCGGCGGGCTGATCCTCAGCCGCTACGTGCTCCGCGTCGAGCCGGTCGCCTCCATGTCGCAGGGGGAGCTGGCGCGGGCGATCGCACCGGCCATGCGGGCGGCGATGGCGCCACCGGTGGGCCGACGACCGGTGGGTCGCCGAGGAGGCCCGCGGGCGTGACCCGGCGTACCGGGTCACGCCCGTGCGGACCTGCGAGGGTCGCGGCGTTCAGATCCCGGCGAGCCAGAGCGCCGTCCCACCGAGGCAGGCCAGGACGCCGATCACGACGGCAGCGGTGGCCATCCGCTCGCGACCCTGCTCTGCGCGCCGGCGGCCCTCGAGCCCGAGCGTCGCACCCACACCGCCGAACACGATCGGTGCGCTGACGAAGAACGCGAGCACCCCGACCACCGCCACGACGGACAGGGCCAGGCCCGCGAGGGCGGGCCGGTTGCGCGGCCCGCGCCAGGCCCAGAGCCCGGCCGTGGCCGCCAGGAGGAACGGCAGCGCGACGACGATGGGAAACAGCACGCGCGCCTCGGGGTCGAGGTGCCAGATGCGCTCGTGGTCGTAGATCACGGCGTTCACGCGCGGCGCCAGGCCGGCCAGGACGCCGGTGGCGAGGGCGCCCTGCCAGAGGGGCGTCGTCGAGCGCGCGGCCGTGGTGGGTGTGGTGATGGTGTGGGTGCTCATCGGGTTCCTCCGGTTGGTACGACGATCGGTCGCCACCACGGTCACCCGGCGGCCACCCGGCGGACATCGCCGCCGAGAGCGGACGTGGTCGCTCCGAGGAGCGGTCCCGACCACGGTGATCTCGTCCTCACGAGCGAGGACGCGCCGGCCCGGACGGACCTACCATCACGGCGTGTCGATCCGCGCACAGCTCGCCGCGCACGTCGATGTCCTGGTCGCGGGGCTCGTCGGGCTGCTGTACGTGGCCGAGGTCCTGTTCAGCGGCGAGCTGACCCGCGATCGCGGCGCCGGTGTCGCCGTCGCGATCTTCTTCGCGTCCGCGTTGCTGGCCCGGCGGACGCTGCCGCTGGTCCCGCTCCTCGCCGCCGTGGCCGTGATCGAGATCAACCACACGGTGCTGCACGGGATCGCCGAGGGCGGGTCGTTCATGCTCGGCCTGGTCATCGCCCTGTACTCGGGCACGCGTCACGCACGCGGCTGGATGCTGCCCGCCTGCGTCGCGGTCTCCCTGGCGATCATCCCCCTGGCGGCGTTCGACCCGCAGCAGCCGCCGACCGTGGGTGACTGGATCTTCTTCGCGACGTTCATCGGGTTCCCCACGGTCGCCGGACGGATCTTCTTCCGTCGACACGAGACCGACCAGCGCCTCGCGCACGAGCACGCCGCCATGGCCGCCGAGCGGGACCGGCGGGCCGCCGAGGCCGTCGCCGAGGAGCGGGCCCGGATCGCCCGCGAGCTCCACGACGTGGTGGCGCACGCGATCAGCGTGATCGTCCTGCAGGCGCGGGGCGGCCGGCGCGTGCTGGCGACGTCGCCGGACGAGGCGACAGGTGCCTTCGACACGATCGAGAGCACCGGCGAGCAGGCGCTGGACGAGATGCGCCGCCTGCTCGCGGTGCTGCGGTACGACGAGGAGCACGGCCTGGCCCCACAACCGGGCCTGCACGCCCTCGACGACCTGGCCACGTCGATGACCCGGATGGGGCTCCCGGTCGAGGTGGTGCGCGAGGGCACGCCGGTGGAGCTCGCCGCCGGCGTCGACCTCTCGGCGTACCGGATCGTGCAGGAGGCGCTGACGAACGCCCTCAAGCACGCGGGTCCGGCCCAGGCACGCGTCCGCGTCCGGTACGCCGCCGACCACGTCGACCTCGAGGTCGTGGACAACGGGCCCGGCACCGGCGTCGGCGGCGGGTCCGGGCACGGGCTCGTCGGGATCCGCGAGCGCGCCGAGCTGTACGGCGGCCGGGTCGAGACCGGCCGCTGTCCCGAGGGCGGGTACGCCGTCCGCGCCAGCCTGCCGATCGCGGTGACCGCATGATCAAGGTGCTGCTCGCCGACGACCAGGGCCTCGTGCGCACCGGGTTCCGGATGATCCTCGGCGCCGAGGAGGACCTCGAGGTGGTCGGTGAGGCCGCCGACGGCCTCGAGGCGGTCGACCTCGTCGGCAGGCTCCAGCCCGATGTGGTCCTGATGGACATCCGGATGCCCGGCCTCGACGGCATCGAGGCCACGCGCCGCGCGATCGCGGTTCGCCCGGCGGTGCGCGTCGTCGTGCTCACGACGTTCGACCTCGACGAGTACGTGTACGCCGCGTTGCGCGCCGGCGCTAGTGGTTTCCTGCTCAAGGACGCGAAGGAGAGCCAGCTGCTCGCCGCGATCCGGATGGTCGTCGACGGCGGATCGATCTTCGCGCCGGAGGTGACCGAGCGGCTGATCGCCCGCTTCGCCGAACGAGAGCCCGAGCCGCGCGTCGAGCTGCCGTCGCTGACCGCTCGCGAGCGCGAGGTGCTCGGTCTGGTCGCCCGCGGCCTGTCCAACGCCGAGATCGCCGAGCGGCTGGTGATCAGCGAGCACACGACCAAGACCCACGTCGCCAGCCTGTTGCAGAAGCTCAGTCTCCGCAGCCGGGTGCAGGCCGTCGTGCTCGCCTACGAGTCCGGCCTCGTCCGGCCGGGCGCCGGTGATGCCGGTTCAGCGGCGTCGACCCCACCGCACACCCGCGGGTGACCGACTTGTTCCACGGGCGAAGAACCCGGCGGAGTGGTGTGTCGAATCGAGGCAGACGCGTTCGTGGCCCGAGTGAGAGCACCCACGCACCCCACAGGACGAGGAGCACACCATGACCGCGACGTACACCTTCGACGTCTTCTCCAGCCTCGACGGCTACGGCACCCACAACGGCGACTGGGGTGGCTACTGGGGCAAGCAGGGCCCGGAGCTGCTCGCCCGGCGCAACGCCCAGTACGACGAGGAGCAACGGATGGTCTTCGGGGCCACGACGTACCGGGAGTTCGCGTCGTTCCTCGCCGAGGGAGCCGACGTCCCGCAGGAGTTCGCCGACGCGATCGACCCGTGGGGGCACCGGATGTGGCAGCTCCCGACGTACGTCGTCTCGAGCACCCTGACCGAACCCCTCGACCGGCCGACCGCCGTCGTGGCCGGCACCGATCCGGTCGAGGTCGTGCGCCGACTCAAGGAGGAGTCCGACGTACCCCTGCGCTCGCACGCCAGCCTCTCGGTGAACCGGGCGCTGCTGGCCGCGGGGCTGGTCGACCTCATCCAGGTGACCGTCTTCCCCGTGATCACCCCGCAGACCGGGACCACGCCGCTCTTCCAGGGCGGTCCCGACCTCGACCTCGAGCTGGTCGAGACCCGCACCCTCGACGGACGCACCCAGGAGCTCATCTACCGCCCCACCCTGCACGGCTGACCCGGCGGCGGACGCGGGGTCTCGAGACAGGCGCCAGGGCGCCTTCCTCGACCACCGAACAGCGACCTTCGGTGGTCGGGTCTCGAGACAGGCGCCAGGGCGCCTTCCTCGACCACCGAACAGCGACCCTCGGTGGTTGAGGAGGTCGCTCTGCCCCGGTCTTCGGTGGTTGAGGAGGTCGCTCTGCGACCGTCTCGAAACCATCACGAATGACCGAGGGGCGGAATACCGGTGTGTCCGGCCGGTTTCTCCCGAGGCATGCTGGGGTGTCGTCCGAGGCTCATTGTCTATCGATACAGTAGACAATTGGGCCGTCCGGACGGGTCGGTGCCCTTGCTCGGAAGGGAGCGTCCATGTCCGCGCTGACCACGCTCGGTGGCGAGCCGGAGTCGGCGACCGCCACCGGCGGTCCAGCCGTCTGGTCGGCCCTGCGCCGCGACCGCGCGGCGATGGTCGGCCTGGTGCTGGTGGTCCTCGCGCTCCTGGTCGCGGCGTTCGCACCCTGGATCGCGCGGATCAACGGCGGCAACCCGTTCACCTACTACTCCCAGGCGCTGGCGGGTGACGGGTCGCCACGCGGCTCGTTCGGCGGGGCGTCGGGCCGGCACTGGTTCGGCGTCGAGCCGCTCACCGGTCGCGACCTCTACGCGATCGTCGTGTACGGCGCGCGCACGTCGATCCTGGTCGGCCTCTCGGCCACGGTGCTGGCGGTCACGATCGGCGTGCTCGTCGGCAGCAGCGCGGCGCTCCTCGGCGGCTGGTACGACCGGGTCATCAGCCGGGTGACCGACGTGCTGCTCGGCTTCCCGAGCCTGATCTTCATGATCGCGCTGAGCTCGTTCGCCCCCTCCGCCATCCCGCGCGCTGTGCTGGTCGTCGCCGTGATCGGCCTCTTCGGCTGGCCCGCCATCGCGCGCGTCATCCGCAGCCAGTCGCTCAGCCTGATGCAGCGCAACTACGTGAGCGCGTCCCGGGCGATGGGCGCCGGCCCGTGGCACATCCTGCGCAAGCACCTGCTGCCCAACCTCGCGGGCACGATCATCGTGTTCTCCACGATCACCATCCCGGCCAACATCGGCGCCGAGGCCGCGCTGTCCTTCCTCGGTCTCGGCGTACCACCGCCGACGCCCGCGTGGGGCCGCACCATCGGGACGGCGGTCGCCTGGATCGCCACCGACCCGTGGTACCTCCTCGCGCCGGCCGGCGCGCTCTTCCTGGTGACGTTCGCGTTCAACCTGGTCGGCGACGGGTTGCGCGACGCCCTCGACCCCCGTGTCGGGGGGTCGTGATGGCGACCGCGACGTACGTCGTCCAGCGCGTCCTGCAGGCCGTCCTCGTCCTGCTGCTGATCGCGGCGCTGACGTTCCTGGTGTTCCACCTGCTGCCGACCGACATCACGCAGGCGTCGTGCGGCAAGCCGTGCACGCCGGAGCGGCAGGCCGCGGTGCGGCACTTCTACGGCTACGACCAGCCGATGGTCCAGCAGTTCTGGGAGTTCCTGCGCGGCATCGTGACCGGCCGCAGCTTCGGGACCGGCGCGGCCGCCGTGCACTGCAGCGCGCCCTGCTTCGGCTACTCGTTCCGGCTGCACGCCTCGGTCACCAGCCTGATCGGGCAGTACTTCCCGGTCACCGCCTCGATCGCGGTCGGCGCCGCCGTGCTGTGGGTGCTGATCGGCGTCAGCTCGGGCGTGCTGGCCGCGCTACGACGCGGCACGTGGGTCGACCGGCTCGCCACCGCCTCGACGGTCGTCGGCATCTCGGCGCCGGCGTACCTCGTCGGGCTGGTCGGCATCTACGTCTTCGGCTTCAAGCTCAACGTGCTCCCCGTCGGCACCTACGTGCCGCTCACCCAGGACCCGGTCGGCTGGGCGTGGCACCTGGTCCTGCCCTGGTGCGTGCTGGCGTTCCTCAGCGCCGCGGTCTACACCCGGATCACCCGCAGCCAGATGCTCGAGGTGCTCGACGAGGGCTACGTGCGGACCGCGCGCGCCAAGGGCATCCGCGAACGCCGCGTGGTCACCCGGCACGCCCTGCGCAACGCGCTGCTGCCGGTGGTGACGCTGTTCGGGCTGGACCTCGGCTCGCTGCTCGGAGGCGCCGTGATCACCGAGAAGATCTTCAGCATGCAGGGCCTCGGCTCCCTGCTCATCGACTCCGTCGGCCAGCTCGACCTGCCGGTCGTCCTCGGCGTGACGCTCTTCTCGGGGTTCCTGATCGTGCTCGCCAACCTGCTCGTCGACCTGGCGTACTCACGCCTCGACCCACGGGTCTCCCGCAACGGATGACCTCCTCGGAAAGGAATGCAGTGAAACACCTCCCCCGCGCGTTCGCCGGCCTGGCCGTGCTGACCGTCACAGCGCTGGCCGCCACCGCGTGCAACGCCAACAACAACGACAGCTCGCCGAGCTCGTCGCCGACCGGCTTCCACCAGGGCGGCACGCTCACCATCTACTCGTCGGCGACCGAGCAGAGCTTCGACCCGGCGATCAGCCAGAGCCTGGCGATCACGTCGCAGGGCCTGGTCCACCGCCGGCTGACCACCTGGGACATCGAGCCCGGGCAGGAGCCGAAGGTCGTCCCGGACCTCGCGACCAACACCGGCGTGCCCAGCAAGGGTGGCCGGGTCTGGACCTACACGCTGAAGCCGGGCCTCAAGCTCTCCAACGGCGACCCGATCACCTCGCAGGACATCAAGTACGGCCTCGAGCGGTCGTTCGCGCCCGAGCTCTCGGGTGGCCTCGGCTACCACAAGACGCTGCTCGTCGGCGGCGACCACTACACGGGTCCGTACGACGGCAAGCAGCTCGTCCTCGATCCAGACGCCGAACGACCGGACGATCGTCTTCCACCTGAACACGCCGTACGGCGACTGGCCGTGGATCGCGTCGATGCCGGCGTTCGCCCCGGTGCCGCAGAGCGCCGACAAGAACCCGTCGACGTACGGCAACGACCCGGTCGCGTCCGGGCCGTACGAGGTGGAGAGCGACAAGCCCGGCCAGGACGTCGTGCTCAAGCGCAACCCGGAGTGGGTCAAGAGCACCGACCCGGTGCGGCTCGGCGGGCCCGACCACGTCATCTTCAAGCTCGGCATGGACGACACCACCGCCGCGCAGCAGCTGATCTCCGACACCGGCGACGCCAAGGACGCGTTCGGGTCCGGCTTCGTGCCGCCCGCGCAGCTGAAGCAGATCACCAGCAACGCCGCGGCGAAGTCGCGACTGGCCCTGTCGAACCCGGGTGCCCTGGAGTACCTCGCGATGAACACGCAACGGCCGGCCCTGAAGAACGTGAAGGTGCGCCAGGCGATCGAGTACGCCGTCGACAAGCGCGCCTTCCAGCTCGCTGCCGGCGGCACGCAGGGTGGTGACCTGGCCACCACGCTGATCACGCCCGGCATCCCGGGCCGGCAGGACTACGACCTCTACCAGGCGCCCGCGTCGGGCGACGTCTCCAAGGCGAAGGACCTGCTGTCGCAGGCGGGCGTCAGCCAACCTGTCCCTCACGCTGGTCAGCGCGAACGACAGCACGTCGCTCAACCAGGCGCAGGCCGTGCAGCAGGGCCTCGAGCGCGCGGGGATCAAGGTGAAGATCGATCCGCAGGACCCGAACGCCTACCTCGACACGATCACCGGCGACCAGGGCGACTACGACCTCACGGTCAGCAGCTGGCAGCCCGACTTCCCCAGCGCGAACGGCAACATCTCGCCGCTGTTCGACAGCAGCCAGATCGGTGGCGGTGGGTACAACCTGTCGCGCTACTCGAACCCCGCGGTGGACCGGATGATCGCGCAGGCGACCGGCGAGGTGGACCAGACGAAGGCGCAGCAGGACTGGGCGGCCGCCGACCAGCGGATCATGAAGGACGCGCCCGTCGTACCGCTGCTCTACGCCCGCAACGCGTTCCTCCGCGGGAGCGACGTCGAGAACTTCGACGTCTCGGGTTTCCCGAACTACCCGAACTACCTGCGGATCTCGCTGGCGAACGGGTGAGATGTTGAACGACGCACTGCTCGCGATCCGCGGGCTCACCATCGCGTTCCCCGGCTCGTCCGGGCCGCGCGAGGTGGTGCACGGGATCGACCTCGACGTCGAGCGCGGCCGGGTGGTCGCGCTCGTCGGCGAGTCCGGGTCGGGGAAGTCGGTGTCGGCGATGTCCGTGCTCCGGCTCCTCGGCCCGGAGGCGCGCGTCGGCGGGCAGGTGCTGCTCGACGGCACCGACGTGCTCGGCCTCGACATGACGTCATTGCGGGTCGTGCGCGGCGGTCGCGTGGGGATGGTGTTCCAGGAGCCGATGGCCGCCTGGAACCCGGTCCACACGGTCGGCAAGCAGATCCAGGAGGCCGCGGACGCACACGGCCGTACGGCGACCTCGGTCACCGACCTCCTCGCCTCGGTCGGTCTCGACGACCCGGCGCGGATCGCCGCGTCGTACCCCCATGAGCTGTCGGGTGGTCAGCTCCAGCGGGCGATGATCGCGATGGCGACCAGCGGTGAGCCCGAGCTGCTGATCGCCGACGAGCCGACGACGGCGCTCGACGTCACCGTGCAGGCCGGCATCCTCGACCTGCTGCGGCGGATGGCCACCGAGCGGAACCTCGCCATCCTGCTGATCACCCACGACATGGGCGTCGTCGCCGACCTCGCCGACGACGTCGCGGTGATGCGCGATGGCACGATCGTCGAGCGCGGCTCGGTCGAGGGCGTGCTGTGCACGCCGCGGGAGACGTACACGCAAGACCTCCTCGCCGCCGTCCCCCAGCTCCCTTCGGTGGTCGAGCGACCTTCGGAGGTCGAGCTCCCTTCGGTGGTCGAGCTTGTCGAGACCCCACGCCCTTCGGTGGTCGAGCCGGGCGAGCGCCGCCCTTCGGTGGTCGAGCCGGGCGAGCGCCAGCGAGCCGGTCGAGCCCGCCCTTCGGTGGTCGAGCCGGGCGAGCGCCAGCGAGCCCGTGTCGAGACCCCCTCCCCCGACACCGTCGTCGCCGACGTCTCGAACGTCTCGGTCACCTTCGGCGCGACCAGGTCCCGCTGGCGCGGACGCGACGCGGTGCACGCCCTCCGCGGAGTCGACGTCACCCTCCACTCGGGCCGCACCCTCGGCGTCGTCGGCGAGTCGGGCTCCGGCAAGTCCACCCTCGGCCGCACCCTCACCGGCCTGGTCACCCCGACCTCGGGCACTGTGTCTTTGGGGGCAACCGACCTCGGCTCGCTGTCCCGCCGGCGCCGGCGCGAGGTGCTGCGTCACGTGGGCATCGTCTTCCAGGACCCCGGCTCGTCGGTCAACCCGAAGCACCGCGTCGCCGACGCCATCGCCGAACCCCTCAGGCTCGACGGCTGGTCCCGCGACCGCATCCGCACCCGCGTCGCCGAGCTCCTCGAGTCCGTCGACCTGGAGCCGTCGTACGCCGCCCGCTTCCCCCACCAGCTCTCCGGCGGCCAGCGCCAACGCGTCGCCATCGCCCGCGCACTCGCTCTGAACCCGCAGCTCCTCGTCGCCGACGAACCCACCAGTGCCCTCGACGTCTCCGTCCAGGCCCGCGTGCTCGAGCTGATCCGCCGGCTGCAGCATGAGCACGGCTTCGCCTGCCTCTTCATCAGCCACGACCTCGCCGTCGTCGGCGCCGTCTCCGACGAGGTCGCCGTCATGCGCGACGGCCAGATCGTCGAGCGCGGCACCACCACTCAGGTGATGACCGCCCCGGAGCACGCCTACACGAAGTCCCTCCTCGCCGCCGCTCCCGTCCCCGACCCGCGCGCCCAGCGCGAACGCCGCTCGAGCCTGCTCGCCCAGGCCGCCGAGAGATAGTCCGGTCCTTAGGCTGGCCGCATGTCGCGCCCGTGCAAGGTCGGTGTCCAGCTCCCTGAGGTGGAGAGGTTCGTGCCGTGGCCGGAGTACCTGGACCTGGCCCGACGTGCGGAGGAGGCCGGCTTCGACTCGATCTGGGTGGGCGACCACCTGATCTACGACCTGCCGGACGGCTCGACGCGGGGGCCGTACGAGGCGTGGACGACCCTGGCTGCCATCGCCGCGGTGACCGAACGGGTGGAGATCGGGCCGCTGGTGGCGTCGACCGGCTTCCACGCGCCGCCGATGCTCGCCAAGCACGCCGCGACGGTCGATGCGATCTCGCAAGGCAGGCTGATCCTGGGCCTCGGGGCGGGCTGGAACCGACGCGAGTTCGACGCGTTCGGCTTTCCCTACGACCGGCGCGTCTCGCGCTTCGCGGAAGCGCTGGCGATCATCGCGCCGCTGCTGAGGGAAGGGCGGGCGACCTTCCACGGTGAGTTCTACGACGTCGACGACTGCGTCCTGGACCCGCGCCCGGTCCGGGAGGGAGGGCCGCCGATCATGCTGGGCTCCAACAGCCCGCGCATGCTGAGCATCGGGCTGCCGGTCGTGGACTCGTGGAACGTCTGGTGGAGCATCTACGACAACTCGGTCGAGCGGTTCGCGGAGATCAAGGCCGAGGTCGACGCGGCCATGCCGGAGGGACGGTACGTCGAGGCGACGGCCGCGGTCCTGGTCACGCTCCCGGGCGGGAAGGGCCGGCTGATGGGTGAGTCCTACGACGCCAGGGTCACGACCGTCACGCCCGACGACCTGGGCGACCACGTGCGAGGGCTCGCCGACGCCGGCGCGACGCACCTGCAGCTCGTGCTGGACCCCATCACCGCCGAGTCGATCGACACGATCGGGGCGGCCCTGGCTGATCTCGACCGTTGACGTTCCGCACCGGTACGCGCGGCGTCCCGGCATGGGTATCGGGCCTCCGGGGTACCTCGGGAGCATGCACACCAGGAGCATCGGCAACGACACCGTCGGACGACTCGAGGTCGGCGCCATCGGGCTCGGCCTGATGACGTTCGACCAGACCGGCACCCAGCCACGCGACCAGCTGGCCGAGACGGTCACCGCCGCCCTCGACGCGGGGGTCACGTTGTTCGACACCGCCGACGCCTACGGGCCCGGCGACGAGCGTGGCGCGGACGCACAGGGAGAGAACGAGCGGCTCATCGCCTCGTTGCTGGACGACCTGGGCGTGCGCGACCGCGTCGTCCTCGCCACGAAGGGCGGGCACGTGCGTACCGAGGGCGGCGAGTGGGCGGAGGACAGCTCGCGCGCCCACCTCGAGCAGGCGGTCGACGACAGCCTGCGCCGGCTCGGCGTCGAGCAGCTGACGCTGTGGCAGCACCACCGGCCGGACCCGGACGTCGGCTACGACGACGTGCTGGAGACGCTCAGCGGCATCGCCGCCTCCGGCAAGGTGCGGATGATCGGCCTGTCCAACGCGAACGAGGACCAGATCCGGACCGCGCACAAGGTGCTCGGCGACCACCTCGTCAGCGTGCAGAACCAGTTCTCCCCGCGGTTCCGCAGCAGCCGCCGCGAGATCGAGGTCTGCGAGGAGCTCGGCCTGGCCTTCCTCCCGTGGAGCCCGCTCGGCGGCCTGAGCAACGCCAAGCAGCTGGCCGAGGAGCACCCCGCCTTCGCAGAGATCGCGAGCTCCCGCGGCGTCAGCCCGCAGCAGGTCGCCCTGGCCTGGGAGCTGGCCCAGTCCGACGTGGTCATCCCGATCCCCGGCGCCAAGCACGCGGAGTCGATCCGCGACTCCGCCGCGGCCGCCGACCTGGAGCTCACCTCCGACGAGCTGGCGCGACTCGACGCCGAGTAGGGAGAACGGTCCACTGCTGATCCTCCACGTCCTCATCTATTTTGGCGTCCCCCCGCGTCCCTTCCGGCGGAATGGGTCGGGACTCTCGCTCAGAGCAGGTCGCGGAGGCGGGCGGTGAGGGAGTCCTTGACCGCCTGGGTGATGGCGGCGTTCAGCTGGGCGTTCAGGCCCTGCTGGTCGTCGAGGTTGGCCAGCAGCCTGCGCAGGTCGAGGTCGGTGATCGCACGGGTGAGGACGTCGTCGGTCTTGAGCGCCGAGTCGATGACGGAGTCGGGGAGGGCGCGGATGGCGGCTTTGAGGAAGCCGTTCAGGTCGGAGTTGTCGAGGGCCTCGTCGGTGAGGTCGGAGGCGGGGGGCAGGGTGCCGTCGGACTTCATCTGCTGTACGGCGCCGAGCAGGCCGGCGCGGAGGGCTTCGATCTCGGCGTCCGAGCGGGGGCCGGGTTGGGCGAGCTCGAGGGTGAGGGCTTCGCGGCTGACGTGGAGGCGGCAGGCGGCGCCGTCGAGGCCGAGGAGGACGAGGCGTTCGGTGAGGGCGTCGATGCCCGTCGCCTGGGAGGTGACGTGCCGGACGACGCAGGGGTCGGCGGGGTGGAGGGGTTCGTAGGAGCCGCCGCCGTTCGCGAGCTGGACGCCGAGGACGCCGGTCACCAGGGCGAGCAGCGATCGCGGGCAGCGCGAGGAGCCGAGGGGTCATCGACGACTCCCTCCGGTGCGGGGCGACCACGACGAGCAGGGCCAGGAGGGCGAGGCCGGCGCCGATCAGGAACGAGTCGCGGAACGCGCGGGTCGCGGCGCGCGTCAGCTGGGCGTCGAGGTCGCGTTCGAGCCGGTCGGTGGCGGGGCGCTCCGACGGCGCGACGTCCAGGGTCGCGAAGGCGTGGTGCAGGTCGGGGATCCGTCCTTGCTGCGAGGTCAGCTCGCTCCCGAGCGCCTTCGCGACCGCGATCTTGTCCTCCGGCTGCAGCGGCGCGTCGAGCACCAGCGACGTGATCGCCTCCTGGGCAGGGACCTGGGCGTCCTGGAGGTTCGTGGTGAAGACCGGCGTCAGGATCGCCAGCCCGAGGACGACGCCGACGTGCCGGGCGCCGATCGTCCAGCCCGCGTGCCGCACCCGTGGCAGTCGCAGCTCCAGCGCCGACGAGGTGAGCCGGTCGACCGTGAGCCCGAGGCCGAGTCCCACCAAGGCCTGCGGGGCGATGGTCCAGGCGAGGTCGGCGGACGGCGGGAGCGCGAGACCGACCAGTCCTCCGGCGATCAGGAAGCAGCCCGACGGCGACCTCGACCTGCTGCGGTGGCCGCAGCAGGCGGGCGAGGGGTCGGGCGGCGAGCGCGGCGACCGGTACGACGGACACCGTGACGGCCGCGGTCGCGGGAGACCGGCGCCAGCCCTCGACCAGGAGCAGCACCAGCAGGAACAGGGCGGCGGTCAGCGCAGCCGACAGCAGGGCGAGGGCGAGGTTGGGACGCAGCGCCGGGCGATGCCGGTCCGGCGCCTGCACCGCGACCCGGCGTACGGCGAGCGCAGCCGGGACGGCGAGAACGGCGCACGGCACCTGCACCACGAAGATCGCCTGCCACGAGAACGCCTGCGTGAGCAGGCCGCCGGCCACGGGACCGGTCGCCGTCCCGACGACCCCGGCGACGACCCAGGTGGCGACGCCGCGGCGCTCGCCGTACTCCGCGACGAGCAGCTCGAGGCAGCCGAGCACGGCGAAGGCGCCACCGAGCGCCTGCAGGCACCGCGCCGCGATCAGGACGTCGATCGACCCGGCCGCCGCGCACCACGCCGACGACCCGGCGAACACCGCGATCCCCAGCGCGGTGAGGAGCTGCGGGTGGACGCGGGCGAGCACGACGGCGCTCGGCACGGCCGCGAGGCCGAGCACGAGGTTGAAGGCGATCAGCACCCAGGCGACCTGCGCGACGGAGGTCTGCAGGTGCACCAGGATGTCGGGCAGGGCCAGCGTCACCACCGCCGAGTCCGCGAGCACCAGCGCGACCGTCAGCGCCAGCAGCGGCCCGACCGCGCGACGCACCGTCACCGGACCCCGGTCGCGGCCTCGCGGCGCGCGTCGCCGGCGGCGAGCAGGTCGCCGTCCGGGGTCATCAGGGCGGCACCGACGCCACCGAAGTACATGTGCGGCTCCGGGTACTCGTGGGCCGGCAGCCCCGACCGCGTGACGGCGGCCGCGATCGCCTCGTCGCGTTCGTGCTCGACCACGAAGCCGTCGTCGCGCACCCGCACATGGAGGCGCGGCGCGTCGATCGCGTGCTGCAGGTCGCGTCCGTGCAGGCAGCCCTGGCCGAGGACGAGCATCAACGCCGTCGTGATCCGGTCGGCCCCGGGAGAGCCGACGGCGAGCGGTCGGCGTACGCCGGATCCGTCGGCAGCAGCTCGCCCGGTCGTCGGCGCCATGTTGGACGCCAGCCGCGTGCCCGGCTGCAGTGCGTGGAGACCGAGCTTGTTGAGCTCGACCTCGCCGAGCGTGTTGTTGAGGAGGATGCCGGTGCCGGGGATGCACATGCCCGCGCAGTACCCGCTGCTCATCGTCACCGCGCACGCGTTCCCGTCGGAGTCGACCGCCGAGACGTGGGCCGTGGACGACGACCGGTGCAGAGCGTCGAGACCGCGTTCGCCGACCCGGGCCAGCAGGTCGAGTCCGTCGGCCTCCAGGTCGGGCGAGAGGTCGTGGACCGACGACCGGTAGCCGAGCACGCGCCGCTGGATGTCGATCGCGTCGTCCCACGTCCAGTCCGTACGCCGGGCGAGCTCGCCGAGCATCACCGACAGCATCGGCCCGCCGACCGACGGCGGCGGGTTGGTGGCGACCTCCCACTCCCCGACGCGTAGCCGGTGCGCCGGCCGGATCACCGGCTCGTACGCCGCGAGGTCGTCCGAGGTGATCAGGCCACCCTGGTCCTTCATCATGTCGAGAAGCCCTCGGCCGACGTCGCCGTCGGTGAAGAGTCCGGGCCCCTCCGTGGCCAGCCGATCCAGGGTGTCCGCCAGCGCGTCGTTGGCGAACAGCTCGCCAGCACGTGGCGCGCCACCGGAACCGGTGACGAGAGCCCGGGCCTCGTCGTCCTCGGCGAACAGGCTGTCGGCCACGTGCCCGAGGTAGCGCGCGGCCGCGGCCCCCATCGGGTAGCTGCGCGCGGCCTCCGCGGCGGGCTCGACCAGGCGCGCCCACGGCAGCGCGGCGTACCGCTGCGCCGCGACCGCGAACGCCGGCACGATGCCCGGCGTCGCCACCGAGCCGGGCCCGACCGACATCGTCACGCCGCCGCCGTAGTCGGTGACCACCTCCCGCAGGCCGCGACCGAGCCGGTCGGGATCGGCTCCGCGACCGGGCATCTCGACGTTGCCGTCGACGACGACGGGATCACCGTCCGCGGGCCACACGGCGACGAACGCGCCGCCGCCGAGGCTGACGACTCCGGGCTCGGTGGCCATCGCCACGAACGCCGACGCCAGCGCCGCGTCGACCGCGTTGCCGCCGTCCTCGACCACGCCCAGCCCGGCCGCCAGCGCCTGCTGCCCGGTGGCGGCGACGGCGATGCGGCGAGTCACCCGCTCATCTTGGCGCACGGGCGAGGTCTGCTGTGGGGCGGTTTCGAGACGGCGCTGGCGCGCCTCCTCAACCACCGAAGAACGGCGGGCGCGCCTCCTCAACCACCGAAGAACGGCGGGCGCGCCTCCTCAACCACCGAAGAACGGCCGGCGCGCCTCCTCAACCACCGATGCCGCAGGCGGGTCGCGTCAGCGATGCGGGAGCACCAGCAGCGTGATCGAGCTCGCGGGGTACGTCGTGGACAGGCGTCCGTGGTGCACCGCGATGCCGGCGCCGCGCACGATCTCGTGCGGGTGCGCGGCGGAGTACCGGAAGACGTGCGCCTTCGGAGCGCCGCGCGAAGTGCCGCAGCCGGATCGGCGCCTGGATCGCGGACCCGGTCTTGTTGACGACCATCATCGTGAGCGCACCGTGCCGGCCGCGGGTGGCGGCGTACACGGCCAGGCGGCCCTGGTTGCTGCTGACCGCCCGCACCGAGGTGGATCCCGAACGCGCCGCCGTGGCCGTCGTAGTTGCGGTACATCCGGAAGGCGTACGCCCACGGGTCGCCGGCCTTGGTCGGTCCCCACAGCGTCGCCAGGCCGAGCCGCTCGCGACCGAAGATGCCCAGGACGTCGGCCTGCGCGAGCGCGCCGTTCATCGAGTCCAGGGCGCCCCAGTTGTACTCGCTGATCGCGGTCTTCGTGCCGGGGTAGCGCTTCTCGACCCACGCCCGCATCGTGCGGATCCATGCCAGCGGCTTGCCGCCGTTGGCGTCGCTGATCCACGACTCGTCGACGTACGTCGGGTCCCACAGCGCGCGCGTCGACCGCAGGCGGAGCGCCTGGGTGGCGGTGTCGCCGGCCGGGCTCAGGGCGACGCCGTTCTCCTGGGGGTAGAAGTGCTCGTCGAAGTAGTCGAGCAGGCGCTTGCCGCCGGTCTTCTGCGCTCGGGCGAACTGCCGGAGGTACCACTGGCCGAACGGCAGGCCGCCGTGCGCGTCCCGGTCGTGCGTCGAGCTGCCGCAGTCGTCGACGGCCGAGTAGAAGTACGCGCACCAGCCCCAGTCGCTCGGCCCGATCACCTTCGCCGTCGGGTCGGCCGCCTTGACCGCCCGGGCCGTCGGCCTGGACTTCGACCAGAGCTCGCTCTCGCTGAGCGGATCGGGGTGGACGTCGCGGTGGGTGCTGTTCCACAGGTCCGGCTCGTTGTCGAGGTCGTAGAAGCGGACCCCGCCGTGCTTCGCCTTCCCGTACGTCGCCACCAGGTGGCTCACCATCTGCTGCACGAAGTCCGGCCCGACCGCCCTCGACGTCGTGGTCGGGTCGGCCGTCAGGTTCGTGCTGCCGTTCACCCCGTTGCCGCAGTTGGGGTCCCAGTAGTCGAAGCTGTTCTGGGTCGGGAAGTCGGTCTTGGGGAACGAGCAGGTGAACGGGTGCTCGCTCGGGGAGTCCTTCGACACCCAGCCGACCATGGGCACCGTGACCAGGCTGTCGGAGTGCCGCTTGCGATCGGTCCTGAGGAAAGAACCGAGGGTGCCGTCACCGCTCGCCACGATGTTCTCGAAGTAGTAGTCCGAGCCGGTGTTGTAGGTGTGGTTCGTGTAGTTGTAGCGGCTCGTGCTGTTGCCGCCCCAGCGGTCGACCGGCACCCGGAACGCCTTCTTGAGCCCGGACACCTGCGAGGCGAAGTTGACCCCGTAGACCAGCGGGCTGATCGCGTGCCGACCCCGGCCGGCGTCGACGGTGAGCGTCACGCCTCCCCTCGCCGCCTCACGACGAACGGGCGAGGTGCTGCCGGGAGCCGCGGCCGCGGTCGTCAGCGCGACCGCGACCCCGGCGGTCGCCAACAGAGCGACGGTTCGCATCCCGACAGTGTGGCGGGCAGATCATCCGTGTGCAGGTGATCAGCGAAGACCCGTGGCTAGGCGACCCGTTGCCAGTCCGGCTGGTAGCCGCACGCGAGGAATCGCCGATGTGCCCCGTTCACGGCCTGGACGTAGATCCTGGGCCGGCCGGAGGACGGGTTCGTCACCGCGAGCTTCCCGCCGGCCGGATCCGCAGCCGGTCCCGTGTCGCCCGGCCTCCCGGCGTAGCCCGGGTAGACGATGGTGGACGGTTGCGGGTCCTCGAAGACGTCCGTGTCGGCGTACCCGAACCCGGCGGGTCCCCAGAACAGGTCGACCACGTCGAGATCGCCACAACAGTCGGCACCGGTCTCGAGGAAGGTGCGAGTCTCCCCCGTCGCCGGGTAGTACATCCAGATGACGTCGTCGAACTCCGCGCTGTCGTGGTTCCACACCGCGATCCGCGAGCCGTCCGGTGACCAGGCCACGAACCTGTCGACCGGGATCGGGTGGGCCTCGGAGGGCAGCTCGTCCCCGCAGCACGTGGTGTTCGTGTAGTACCCCATGCGAACGGTCGGGTGTCCGAACGGAGGCGTGGACCTGATCGTCTCCAAGGCATCACCGCCGAAGGCGAGGTACTTGCCGTTGGGGGACCAGGTCGGCTCGGTCACGTTGCCGAGATGGGTGACCTGCTTCTTGGCCGACCCCGTGGCACTCATCACCCACACGTCCGTGGCCCCGGCGGCGGTCTCGTGGACGAAGGCGATGCGCCGCCCATCGGGCGACCACTTGGGGTGGTCGTTCGTTCCGAACCTGGTCAGCCGGCGAAGCCCGGTGCCGTCCGGCCTGATCGTGAAGATCTGCCCCCTCCGCACGAGGGCGATCCGGCCCTCGCGCGTGTGGTGGTTCGCACTGGCCGTGGAGGCTGTCAGAGCCACCCCGATCAGGCTGGTCAGCACCGCAGTCACCGCAGCGACCGTGGCGCGCGCGTGTGCTCGCGTCATGGTGTTCGTCCCCCGTCTCGACAAGACGTGCCCGCCGACGACTTTACGTTCACTTAGCACTGGTCGGCATGGCCCGAGTGGGCCACGACATCGACCGATGTCGGTCCGGGCCGCATGTCATATTCGCGCCGTCCGGATCGACGTACAGGTGACAAGGAACCCCACCCGGAGCGACGAGGAACCCATGACCACCACCCTGCTGCGTCCCACCGATGCCGACCGGACCCTCGCCCGAGCCCCTCGGGTCGCGCTGCTCGACCGGCTCTCCCGACGCGAGCTCGAGGTGCTCGAGCTGATCGCCGAGGGCTGGTCGAACGCCGCCATCGGCGACCTGCTCGCGGTGGAGCTCAAGACCGTCGAGACGCACGTCGGCCGGGTCTTCACCAAGCTCGGGCTCGACGAGGACCGCAAGGAGAACCGGCGGGTCATCGCGGCATTGACGTACGTCGGTCACGCGAGCGGCGCGACGCCTCGCCGGCCGGCATCAGGCCTCATGCGACGGAGCTAGTCGAGGACACCCGCCTCGTAGCACCGGACCACCAGCTCGGTGCGGTGCCGGGATCCGGACTTGGCCAGCAGGGCACGCAGGTGGCTCTTGACGGTCTCGACCGACACGACCAGCGACGCCGCGACCTCGGCGTTGGTCTGACCGCGGGCCACGTGGGCCAGGACCTCTCGCTCGCGGTCGGTGAGCCGATCCGCCCAGGCCGGTCTGGTCACCGTGCGTCGCGTGGCGGCCACCCGCCGGATCGCGTCGGGGAAGACCAGGGACTCGGTGCGGGCGACGGTGCGGATCGCGGCCAGCAGCTCCTCGGGACGCGCCCGCTTCAGCACGAAGCCGCGCGCCCCTGCCATCAGCGCGTCGTGCACGGCGTCGTCGCTCTCGAAGGTGGTGATCACCACCACCGCGGGACCGCCCGCTCGCTCCGCGAGCCGGGCGGTGGCGGCGATGCCGTCGACGCGCGGCATCCGCACGTCCATCAGCACGACCTCGGGTCGGCTGCGTGCCACCAACGCGGGGACGTCGACCCCGTCGGCGCCCTGGCCCACCACCTCGATGTCGGGCTCGAGGTCGAGGATCGCGGCGAGACCGGAGCGCACCAGATCGTCGTCGTCGACCACCACGAGCCGGATCACCTGGTCGGTGCCGGACGCCTGATCGGAAGCCTGGCGGTCAGCAGCCACGAGTCACCCCCGTCCGATCCGGCGGCGATCTGACCCTCGGCGAGGAGGGCGCGCTCGTGCAGACCGGCCAGCCCGGCTCGCTCCGAGGTCGTCGGGACACCGCCGCGAACGGGGTTGCGGACCTCGATGCACACCGACTGCTCATCGGCGTACAGCCGCAGCGAGGCAGATCCGGTGCCGTGGCGCAGGGCGTTCGTGAGCGCTTCGCGGATCACGGCCTCCGCGGTGTCGGCACAACGGTCGTCGACCGGCAGCCTCTCCGGAAGGCAGAGCTCCACGTCCAGCCTCGACTCGTGCGCGAGCGCGCGTGCGGTGCTGGCCAGGTCCACCGGGTCGCTCGGACCCTCGGTGGCGCCCTCCGGCACACCGTCGCGCAACGTGCGCACCACGGTGTCGACGTCGTTCTGCGCCCGCCGCCCCAGGTCCTCCACCGCGGCCATGGCGCGCTCCGCTGCCTGCGGGTCGGTGGCCAGCAGCCGGCGAGCCGCGGTGGCCTGCACGGTCATCGCGGTCAGGGTGTGCCCGAGTCGGTCGTGCAGGTCGCGAGCCACCGCGTTGGCACGGGCCAGCGCCCGCTCCCGGTCGGCGGCGATGCCGACCCGTTCGGTCAGCGTGGGACCGAGCACGAGCGGCGCCACCGTGACCAGCAGGCGGCTCGCTGCCGCCACGACGGCCAGACACACGACGAGGGCGAGCACACCGGGACCGACCAGCCACACAGCGTGCCAGCCGGATCCGGTGTGGCTGGTCGCGCGGGTGACCGGCCAGCTCAGGGTGCTGTCCCCGGAGAAGGGAAAGGAGAGCAGGCCGATCCCGAACGGCACCAGGAGCAGGATCGCCGCCGCGACCACGAGCCCGATCCCCGCGAGCAGCGCCAGCCACGCGGCGCCGCGCCGTCGCGAGGTCCAGGCGCGTGGCGAACGTACGTCGGGCAGGGCGACGTCATCCAGGTCGAGCAGGGCCCGCGCCGTCGAGACCTCGACCTGTCGCACCGGAGGCAACAGGGAGGCCCACCCGACCACCACCACGAATGCGATCGCGACCAGGGCCAGCAGCCACAGGTCGAGCGTGCTCGGGTCCTGGGCCATCGAGGCGCCGATCGTGGTGGCCGCGGCCACCGGAGGCAGACAGAGCGCGACCGCGAGGAACACGTGCGCGACGCCTCCCCACAGCGATGCCCGAGAGAACCTCACTTCCTCAGCGTCGCACGCGGTGCTGGCCACAACCACCCTCGAGCGAGGGAGACGGTTCCCTCCGCAGAGGGATGGCCGGTGGATGAGTCGTCGTGACCGTGGACCCATGACGATCTCGACCACGATGTCAGCCCCCGACACCACGCCCCCGGACGCACCTGCGGACACACGCGCCCGCCGCACCAGGTACGTCGCGTACACGGCGCTGGGATGGGTGGTGCTCTTCTTCTCGTTCCACGTCTACTGGTACCTCGGCGGCTCCCTGGCGAGCCCCGGCGAGCTGCCCGCCCTCGTGCCCGGCAGCGACTCGGCGGCGGCCGGCTCGGCCCACGCACGCGTGCAGCTGGTGGCATGGATCGTCGAGGTTCCGGTCGACTCCGCGTGGCCGATCGGTGCCCTGGTGTGTCTGGCCATCGCTCGCGGATGGGCGCGAGGGCGACTCGCGCGGCTCATCAGGATCCTCGTCTGGGTGGGCTGCGGAGTGCTCCTCCTGCGCGGCGGATCCGGGATCCTCGACGACGTGACCCGCGCGACGGGTCTCCTTCCGAAGGGGATCACCGGCCTCTCCCTCCAGGCGACGACGGGCCATGCCCACCTCCGCTGGGCCGACTGGACGATCGACGCCTACTTCCTGGCCGGCGGGCTCATCTTCTGGCTCCTCGCCGTTCTCAACCGCATGCCACGAGACCGCTCCCGGAGGCGTCGTGTGCCAGGTCCAACGGAGGACCGGAGGCCGGAGAACCAGAGCGTCGTCGTCTTCGAGTCGGCACGCGCCGAGGTCTCGTCGGAGGCCCCGGCCTCCGCGCCCCCGGCACAACCGCCGGTGCCGCGATGGGCCACGCGTCTGGCGCACGTCATTCCGCTGCTGGCGCTGCCCTCCGGTCTGTGGCGGTGGGCCGTCGCCTTCGGCTTCCCGGTCGGGATGGTGGACGGCTCGGGGCATCTCGACGTCGTGCGGGGCTGGCCCGCGGTCTATGTCGCCTTCATCAGTCTCGTGACCGAGGCGGTCGCCCTGACCGCCTTCGGACTCGTCCGCCCGCTGGGAGAGGAGGTCCCGCGATGGGTGCCGTTCTTCGGCGGCCGCGCGGTCCGTCCCAGGTCCGTCATCGTTGCTGCCACGTCAGGTTCCGTGGCGCTGATGCTGATCTGGACGGTGGGGTTCTGGGACGTCTGGACCGGTGGGACGCCGGGCCCCATGACCAGCTCGTTCTGGGCGGGCGTCTTCACGGTCTGCTACGCCCCGCTGAATCTCTGGGGCCCGGCCCTGCTCGCGCTGACCTGGGCCTACCGGCGCCGTACGTCGGGATCCCGGACGGACCGGGCCAAGGCCCAGGCTGAGCCGGTCGCCGACGTGGGCTGAGCGCGCGACAGCGCCCGGCCGGGTGGTCGGCCGGGCGCTGGGTGGCTTCGAGACGCTGGCGGGGCTCACTCCGCGACCACCGACGACGGACTCGCTACCTCCGCCACCGGTGACCGCCCTGTGCTCAGAGCCCCGTCATGACGTGGCCACCGCTGGTGGTGGAGTGGAAGTGGTGGTGAGTGTCCGGCTGGATCTGCGTCTGCGGCGAGTGGTCCGCGGGCGCACCGGGGTTGTCGGAACCCTGGGAGACGGACAGAGCCACGCCTCCGGCAGCCAGGGCCACCACGGCCACTGCTGCGGTGATCCACGACGAGGGACGGTGAGTGATCGAGGTGGTGCTCATGATGACCTCCACGTAGTAGTTGGTCATCGACGATCGCCGGTGCTGCGACCCAGCGGAATTCGACGTTCGGCGCTGGCGGATGCACGTACGCGGTAACGCGTATGTCCCCGTCGGCCCGGCGGCCCTAGCCTGGACGAGAGCAGAAGGAGCAGCGCCATGGCAGGAAACTGGGTCATGACCGACACCGACGTACGCAACCTCTTGGGCGTGTTCGAGCAGTGTCAGGCGGCCGCCGACGACGACATCTTCTACGCCGACGTGCTCGCCGGACTGCGCGAGCTGATTCCGTGCGACGACATCTCGTTCCAGCTGATGGACGTCGCAGAGCGGCGCGTGCAGTTGCTCTACGTGAGCCACGACGGCGTTCACCGCGAAGAGGCGGTGGGGGCGGAGGACGAGTTCATGCAGATGTTCTGGCAGGAGTTCTGGGAGGAGGACGGCTGCGCCGGCCCGCTCGTCACCGGTGACTACTCCACGCTCCTCCATCAGGCGGAGCAGTGGGGCACCCGGGAATACGCCCACACTCCGCTCGGGGCGCAGTTCGCGGCCCTGGGCGTGAAGGACGAGGTCCTGGTCCCGATGACGCCGCTCGGTGGCACCGACCGTCGCCTCCTGCTCTTCCGAGGCGCGGGCAGCCCGGACTTCTCGGAACGGGAGAAGGCGATGCTCGCGCTGGCTCGCCCCCATGTGGCCGAGCTGCACACCCGCCGAGATCGTGAGCTACGCGGCGAGCCGCACCTCACGCCGCGTCAGTGGGAGGTGCTGCGCCGGGTCGCCACGGGTGCCAGCAACACCCAGATCGCCAGAGACCTGGGTCTCTCCGAGGCCACCGTGCGCAAGCACCTCGAGAACGTCTTCGTCCGGCTCGGCGTCCAGAGCCGGACCGAGGCCGTCGCGCGGGTCATGGCCTTCATGGACGTCGCATGAAGGTCGGCCTCGCCGACCAGTTCTCGCCCCTGCTCGGATAACCCTCAGCAGAGCACTCGCCTCAGCGATCGTCCACGGACGCGACAGCGCCCGGCCGGGTGGTCGGCCGGGCGCTGGGTGGTCTCGAGACGGCGCCGGGGCGCCCGCTCCACCACCGAAGGAGGGCGACCTCCTCCTCCACCGGGAGACGTCAGGCGGCGGGCGTCTCCCCCACGCTCGAGTACGCGCTGGCGTCTCCCTGGATCACCCGGCTGGTGTCGCCGGCGATGCCGACCGGCACGTCACCGGCGACGGTGATGCGGTGCATCAGGCGGGGGTGGTCGTCGTAGTCGGCGACGGCGTAGTGCTGGGTGGCGCGGTTGTCCCAGATGGCGATGTCGCCGGGCTGCCAGGACCAGCGGACGGTGTTCTCCAGCCTGGTGATGTGGCGCTGGAGGAGCTGGAACAGGTCCTGGGAGTCGAACGTCGACAGACCGGTGATCGAGCGGACGAAGTGGCCGAGCAGCAGTGACGGCTCCTGGGTCTCCGGGTGGATGCGCACCAGCGGGTGCTCGGTGAGGAAGAGCAGGTGGGCGAACTCCTGGCGGTACCTCTCCTCGCGGACGTCGATCCCGCCGAGCTGGGGGTGCTCACCGGCGTAGTCGTACTGGTTGCTGTGGATGGCCCGCAGTCCACCGACCATCGCCTTCATCGCCGGGTGCAGCGTCTCGTAGGCGTTGACGGTGTTCGCCCAGACCGTCGTGCCGCCGTACGGCGGGAGGGTCACCGCGCGCAGGACGGAGATCGCCGGGATGCGGTCGACGAAGGTGACGTCGGTGTGCCAGGAGTTCGCCTTGCCCTGCTCGGAGTCGATGGGGAGGACGGCCCTGCCGTCGCCCTTCACCGTCGGGTGGGGTGAGGTGACCTCGCCGAGCTGGGCGGCGAAGTCGTACTGGTCGGCGTCGGTCGCGTGGTCCTGGCCACGCAGGAAGACGACCTTGTGCTGCAGCAGGGCGTTGCGGAGCTCCTGGACCTGCGACGGGTCGAGGCCCGCCCCGATCCTCAGGCCCTCGACGACGGCGCCGATGTGGCCGCCGACCTTCGTGACGTCGAGCGCGGTGCGGTCTTCGATCTTCAACATGATGTGCTCCTTTCCGTGGGGTGGTTTCGAGACGGCGCTGGGGCGCCTCCTCAACCACCGATGTGCGGCCGGCGCGCCTCTTCAACCACCGATGTGCGGCCGGCGCGCCTCCTCGACCACCGATCTCGAGACGCGCTCGTCCGGCGGTCAGGTACGCCAGCGGGAGAACCTCCGCTCGAGGGCGACCAGGCCGTAGTTCACGGCGAGGCCGACGAGGGTGGTGGTGAGGATGGCGGCGTACATCTTGGGGATCAGGAAGTTCATCGACGAGTAGTTGATGAGGAAGCCCAGGCCCTCGGTCGCGCCGACGAGCTCGGCCGCGATCAGCACGAGGATCGCGGCGGCGCCGGAGATCCGGATGCCGGTGAAGATCGTCGGGACGGCGGCCGGGAAGACCACCTTGCGGAACGTCGCCACCGGGCTGAGCCCGAGCACCTTCGCCGACCGCAGCAGCTGCGGGTCGACGGTCGCCACGCCACTGATCGTGCTCAGCAGGATCGGGAAGAAGCAGGCGTAGGTGACGATCGCGATCTTCGAGGTCTCGCCGATGCCGAGGATCAGCGTGAACGCCGGCAGCAGCGCGAGGGCGGCCGTGTTGCGGAACGCCTCGAGCGGCGGGGTGAGGATCTCGCGCACCGGGCGGTACCACGCGATCGCCGCGCCGAGCGGGATCGCGAGCAGCACCGCGATGCCGAAGCCCGCGCCGGAGCGGATCAGGCTCGCCTTGACGTGCGTGAACAGCGTGCCGTCGCGCGCCATCTCCCACCACGCCTGGAGCACGACGTGCAGCGGCGGCAGGAAGTAGCTGTCGACCAGCCCGGTGCGCGGCACGTACTCCCAGATCAGGGCGAGCGCCGCGATGCCGAGGAAGCCGCGGCCGAGCCGCTTCGTCCGCGTGACGTACGACGGGACGCTGGTCGCGCGGGCCGACTGCCGCTGGCGCGGGTTGAGCCCGGGCTCGGTGCGCTCGTCGAGCAGGGTGTTAGGCAACCGAAGCCACCTCCTCGTGCCGGCCGCGGGCGGGCCGCTCGCGGAGCAGGGTCCAGACGCGGTGGCGGTAGCGGGCGAACGCCTGCGTGCCGCGGAGGTCCTCGTCGTCGTCGGCACCCGACCGGTCGAGATGGATGTCGACCACCTCGCGGATGCGACCGGGCTGCGAGCTCATCACCGCGACCCGCTGGCCGAGGAACACGGCCTCGTCGATGTCGTGGGTGATGAAGAGGACCGTCGTGCCGGTCCTTCGCCAGATCCCGAGCAGCTCCTCCTGGAGACGCTCGCGGGTCTGGGCGTCGAGCGCCCCGAACGGCTCGTCCATCAGCAGCACCTCAGGCCGGCAGGACAGGCTGCGCGCGATCGCCACCCGCTGCTTCATGCCGCCCGAGAGCTCACCGGGCAGGCGCTGCGCGAACTCCTCGAGCCCGACCAGGCGGAGGTACTCCAGCGCCGTCTGAGCACGCTGCGCCTTCGACATCCCGCCCTTGGCCTCGAGCGCGAGCTCGATGTTGCCCTGGGCGGTGCGCCACGGCAGCAGCGTGTACTGCTGGAAGACGACGCTCCGGTCGAGGCCGGGTCCCGTGATCGGCTTGCCGTTGATGCTGACGGTGCCGGACGTCGGCTGCCCGAGGCCGCTGATCAGGTCGAGGATCGTCGACTTCCCGCAGCCGGACGGCCCGACCAGGGTCAGGAACTCGCCGGCGGCGATGCTGAGGTCGACACCCTCGAGCGCGACGAAGTCGCGGTGCTTCTTGTCGGCGTCGTCGCGGACCGGGAAGACCTGGCCCACGCCGTCGAGGTCGATGCGTGCACTCATCGGTCAGCCCTTCTGCGCGAGGTCGTTGTAGTCGTTGGTGTAGACGTCGCTCGGCTGGATCTTCGAAGGGTCGACGTCACCGCGGTCGGCGAGCCAGTCGAGCCACAGCGAGATGTCGCTGTCGGAGATCGCGGCCGTCTTCTTGGTGGCGACGCCGGTGCTGCCGCCCCAGTTCTTGTCGACGGCCTCGACGTAGTCGGAGTAGCCGTTGTCCTTCAGCCACGCGTCGTACACCTTCAGCACCTGGTCGCGGTCGTGCGACTCGATGTACCGCACCGCCTTCGCGACGCCGGTCACCAGCTCCTCGGAGGTGTCCGGGTTCTGCTTCAGGAAGTCGTCGGTCATCGCGAAGCCGCCACCGTTGTACGAGCCGACCACGTCGGTGTCGTTGACCAGGGTCTGCAGCTTCAGACCGGTCTCCTCGGTCGCCTTGATCTGGCCGCTCTGCAGGTCCGCGGCATCGACCTGGTGCTGCTGGAGCGCCTGCACGGTGTTCAGCGGCGGCAGCGGGACGAGCGTGACCTGCTTGATCTCGTCCTCCGACAGACCGCTCTTCTTCAGCCAGGTGTCGATCACGGCCTCGGCGTTGGCGCCGAGGGTGTTGACCGCGACCTTCTTGCCGACCAGGTCCTGCGCGTCCTTGATCGACGACCCCTGCAGGGTGACGAGGCCGGAGCTGATCGTGTCGTTCGAGCCGTACGTCGACACCACGGCCTTGATCGGCGCCCCGGTGGCGACCAGCTGGGCGATCGAGCCGAAGAAGCACGACGAGCTGATGTCGATCTGGTGGCTGGTGAGTGCCTGGACGCTCTGCGGGCCGCCGGTCACGTCGCCGACCTTCTTCAGGGTCAGGCCGTGGAGGTAGCCGAGCGCGTCGGCGAGCTGGAGCACGTCGACGGAGCCGGCGTACGACTGGTAGCGGATCGTCGTGACCTCGCCGGAGGAGTTCTCGCGGGCGGAGGCCGAGCCGCAGGCGGCGAGCAGCCCGACGGCGAGGATCGCGACGACGCCGCCGACCAGCCGGTGCCGGAGCGTGGTGATGAGGGCATGCATGGGTGACTCCCGGATGTCTGGTGTGGTGGGGTGGTCAGGCTGCTCAGTTGGAGCCGACGGCGGCCGGCTGCTCGACGGCGTACTGGCTCTCGGGGCGGGGCAGGCCGTAGTGCTCGCGGAGGGTGCTGCCGGTGTACTCGTGCCGGAACAGCCCGCGCTCCTGCAGGATCGGGACGACCTTCGAGGTGAAGTCGTCGAGGAGCTGCGGGTAGAGCGGCGGCATCACGTTGAAGCCGTCGGCGGCGCCGTTCTCGAACCAGCGCTGGATGATGTCCGCGACCTGCACCGGCGTGCCGTGGACGACGTTGTGCCCGCGGCCGCCGGCGAGACGGTGCAGGAGCTGGCGCAGGGTCGGGCGGTCGCGCTCGACGATGTTGGCGACGACCTGCTTGCGGCTGCGCTCGTTGTCGAGCACGCTGCCGGCGCCGCCGAAGATCTCCTGCGGCACCCGCTCGTCGAGCTCGAGGTGACGCAGGGAGACGCCGGCGAACTTCTCGAGCTGGTTGAGGCCGTACTCGGGGACGGTGAGGTGGTTGAAGTAGCGGAACTTGTCCTCTGCCTCCGCGTCGGTGTCGCCGAGGAACGGGCTGATGCCGGGGAGGATCAGCACCTCGTCGGGGTTGCGGCCGAAGACGCGCGCCTGCGCCTTGATGTCGGAGTAGAACGCCTGCGCGTCCTCGAGGGTCTGGTGCGCGGTGAAGATCGCCTCGGCGTTGCGAGCGGCGAACGCACGGCCGTGGTTGGAGGACCCGGCCTGGATGTGCACCGGTCGGCCCTGCGGGGGCCGCGGTGCGCTGAACGGTCCGCGCACGTCGAGGTAGCGACCGTGGTGGTTGATCGCGTGCACCTTGTCGACGTCGACGTGGACGCCTGAGGCGCGGTCGGCGACGACGGCGTCGTCCTCCCAGCTGTCCCAGAGCTTGTCGACGACGTCGACGAACTCCTGGGCACGGGCGTACCGCTCCTCGTTGCTCGGTACGTCGGAAAGCCCGAAGTTGTGGGCGGCGTCCTGGCTGAACGTCGTGACGATGTTCCAGCCGGCGCGGCCGCCGGAGATCTGGTCGAGCGAGGCGAACAGCCGGGCCAGGTTGAACGGCTCGTAGAACGTCGTCGACGCGGTGGCGATCAGGCCGACCTTCTCGGTGGCCGTGGCCAGCGCCGTCAGCAGCGTGATCGGCTCGAACTGGTTGGCCGGCCGGTGACCGGTGCCCCACCAGGCGGGGCCGTCGGCGAGGAAGACGGCGTCGAGCTTGGCTTCCTCCGCCTTGCGAGCCATGCTCTGCCACCACGCGATGTCGCCGATCTGCTCGACCGACGAGTGAGGGTGCCGCCACGACGCCTCGTGGTGACCGGTGTCGTGCAGGAAGGCGTTGAGACGAAGCTTCCGACCCATGTGTTCTGTACCTCTCGTGTCATAGTGGATTTAGTCGATCAAGTTACTACAGTTTGATCGCAAGCCAAGCACGCCACACCAAATCCCTCTGAGAGGCAGACCACATGAAGCCCACCAGGACGGCGGCTGTCGTCGGCAACCCGAAGCCGAACAGCCGCACCCTCGCCGCGACGATCCACCTCGCTCGGGAGCTGACCGGAGCGGATCCCGACCTGGTGGTGGACCTCGCCACGACCGGACCCGCCCTGCTCGACTGGTCCTCCCCCGAGGTCGCCGACCTCGTCCGGCGCGTCGGCGAGGCGGACCTGGTCGTGTTCGGGTCGCCGACGTACAAGGGCACCTACACAGGCCTGCTCAAGCTCTTCCTCGACCGGTTCGACGCCGGCACCGGGCTGAAGGGGATCGCCGTCCCGCTGATGCTCGGCGGCAGCCCGGCCCACTCGCTCGCGCCCGAGCTCACGCTGCGACCGGTGCTCAGCGAGATCGGCGGGACCGTGCCCGGTCGCGGGCTGTACGTCGTCGACAGCCGCTACCAGGACCCGACGGCGTACGACGACTGGCTGCGTGAGGCGCGGCCGATCGTGCGCACCCTGCTCGAGGTCAGCCAGGGGGCGCTGGCATGACGTCGATCGAGGCCGGGGTGCAGCCCCGGATGCAGACCAACCAGGACCTCGACCCGCGCCGGCTGCGCGACGCCTTCGGCATCTTCCCCAGTGGTGTGGTGGCGGTGGCGGCGTACGTCGACGGCCGGCCGATCGGCTTGGCCGCCTCGTCGTTCACGTCGGTCAGCCTCGAGCCGCCGCTGGTGTCGATCTCGGTCGCCAGGACCTCGAAGACCTGGCCCGACCTGCGTCGCAGCCCGCACCTCGGGGTCACGATCCTGGCCGAGCACCACGGCGAGGTGTGCCGGCAGCTGGCCGGTCCGGTCGACCAGCGCTTCGACGGCATCGGCACCAGCGCCTCCGACGACGGTGCGCTCACCCTCGACGAGGGACTCGCGCGCTTCGACTGCACGGTCTACCGCGAGGTCGAGGCCGGCGACCACCTGATCGTGCTGCTCCAGCTGCACGCCGTCCAGCACTCGTGCGGCCAGCCGCTGGTCTTCCACCGGAGCGCGTTCGGGCGGCTCGCCGGCTGAGGTCGTCGGGCTCGGACGACTACCCGAGGTCGCGCTGCCGCGTCTGCTCCGGCGAGTTCCTCGTCGTGCAGAAGAGCTGCCCGCCCGGGTCGCGGAGGACGTGCCAGCCGCGGCCCGGGCCGACGTCGACCGCGCCGAGGTCGCGGAGCCGGCGTACGTCGGCGTCCAGGTCGTCGGTGCCCAGGTCGAGGTGCGCGCGGACCGGGCCGTCCGGCTCGTCGAGCTGCTGGAAGAGCAGCTGGATCGGCGACCCCTCGTCGTCGTGCCACTTGCCGGCGAACTCCGATGACGCCGAGGGCACCCACCGACCGCCGAGAAGCGCGCGCCAGAACTCCACCTCGGCGCCGTGCCTCGACCGCGGCGAGTCGACGCAGACCTGCACCATCCGGCTGCGGTGCCCGTCGGCCCAGGACATCGGCGCGGGCGCCTCGTGCTCCTTCTCCCGCAGCACGCAGAACGGCAGGCCGCCCGGTGAGACGAGCGTGGTCCAGGTGCCCCGCTTCCCGACGTACGCCGCGCCGAGCCGGACCGCCCGCGCGACGAGGTCCCGCGGCGACTCAGACTCGACGTCGAGATGGATGCGCGCAGGTCCTTCGATGCGCTGCAGGTGGAGGTACGCCGTACCGTCGGGCGGCTCGAAGCTGCTGAGCTCCGGATGGCCGGCCCAGGGCTCACCCGCGGGCCAGCCGAACGCGCGTCCCCAGAAGTCCGCCGCGGCCGCGTGCTCATCACCGGGAACGTCGACCACGGCGTGGACCCAGCTCATGCCTCGACGTTCCCATCTCAGGTCGTGAGCACCTCACCCTTTGGTGGGTTCACCCCTGCCGGAGACGGTGCGACGCTCGAAAAGACCCATTTCCTGTTCACACGTTCTCGGGAGGAACTGTGGCAAATAATTCCGCACGCCCGCGCACCTTCGCGCGGGCTGTCCAAGCCCTCGCCGCGGTGGTCGGCCTGGTGGCAGCGACAGCGCTGCTCCAGTCGCCCGCAACCTCGGCGACAGCGCCATCACATGCCGGCCCGGCGGCCAAGGCGTCGCACAAGGCCGGCCCCTCCAAGCTGGTCGCCGCGCGCCACGGTGTACGCGACTCCGGCGTCAACGGTGTCGCCTGGTACACCAAGCCCGGCACCCACCAGGTGGTCGTCACCGTCGACAAGACCGTCTCGAAGGCCGAGGTGGCCAAGATCCGCCGGTCGGCCGGCAAGGGCAGGTCCGACCTCGTCGTCCGGCACACCAGCGGCAAGTTCCGGCCGATGGTCAGCGCCGGGCAGGCGATCTACGGCGGGCAGTACCGCTGCTCGCTCGGCTTCAACGTCACCGACGGAAGCAACTACTACTTCCTGACGGCCGGCCACTGCGGCGCGGTCGCGAGCGAGTGGTACACCGACGGCGGCCACACCAGCCTGATCGGCCCGACCCTCGACTACAGCTTCCCGGGCAACGACTACGCGATCGTGGAGTACACGACCGGGCAGTCCCACCCCGGCGGCTTCACCGCGGGCAACGCCTACGTCGGTGAGAACGTCACGCGCACCGGCTCCACCACCGGCACCCACACCGGCGTGGTCCAGGCGCTCAACGTCACGGTCAGCTACGCCGAGGGCAACGTCTCCGGCCTGATCCAGACCAACGTCTGCGCCGAGGGCGGCGACTCCGGCGGCCCGCTGTACGACGGCAGCACGGCGCTCGGCCTGACCTCCGGCGGCAGCGGCGACTGCACCTCCGGCGGTACGACGTTCTTCCAGCCGGTCACCGAGGCGCTCAACGCCTACGGCGTCTCGATCTACTGATCCCACCCACCTGCGGCCCGCCGGTCTCGACCGGCGGGCCGCAGTCTTGTCCGCTGGGCGTGCGATCAGGAGGGAGCGTCGGGGTCGACCCGCGCGAGCGAGAGCAGGGGCAGCCCCAGGTCACGGAGCCGGGCGAGGACGCCGTGCAGGGCCGCCTGGTCGACGAGGTGGCCGCGCAGGACGGTGATGCCGTCGGCGGTCGTGAGCGACATGTCGTCGAACCACGTCGTCCACCGTTGGTCAACGTGACCGGAAAGCCGGATCTCGTACCAACCGGCGTCGCGCTGGCTGCTGGTGCTCACGGTGCTCCTCCTCGGTGTCGACTCCCGGACGGTAGGAGCGATCGTGGTGAGGGGTCGTCACACCATGTGGTGAGCGCCGGGGTGAGCTGCTGGCTCAGCGGCGGCCGGGACCACCGAGCAGGTCGAGCTGGTGGGCCTTGCTGACCGCCGAGCGGCGGTTGCCGACCCCGAGCTTGGTGTAGATGTGCTTGGTGTGTGTCCGCACGGTGTTCAGCGACACCACGAGCTCGCGGGCGATCTCGGGGCCGTCGAGGTCGGTGGCGAGAAGCCGCAGCACGTCCAGCTCACGCTCACTCAACGGGTCGACCAGCGCCACGTCCCCCGGTGACGGCGCCGTGGCAGCCGGGCGCTCGGGCTGCTGCGCGAGCTCGCGCGGGTAGGGCCAGTCCGGCCGTCGCTCGGCCAGCGCACGCAGGAGTGCCTGCATCGGCTCGCCCTCGGCGAGGAACGTGCGCGCGTACCCCTCCGGCTCGGCGAGCTCGAGGGCACGCTCCAGCGTCGTCAGTGCGCCCGGGCGGTCGCCGCGCGCGTGCTGGGCGATCGCCTTGAGGGCCAGCACCTCGATGACGGTGCCGGTACGCCGTCCCGTCTCGGCCGCCACGAGCAGGCGGTCGAGCAGGTCCGCTGCGTCGTGCAACGCCGACCTGGCTCCCTCCACCCGGTGCTCGGCGAGAAGGATCCTCGCCAACGTCACGTGCTCGTACTCGCGGAGGTACGACAGCTCGTCGGACGACGCGACGCCACGCTCGCGCGCCCACTCCCGGGCCGCCGCGAGGTCCCCGCTCGAGGCGTCCAGACGGGCGAGCCGCGCGGGAACCGGACGTACGTCGGGTGAGAAGTCCCCGACGTACACCCGGACGGCCTCGTCGAGCAGCCCGCGCGCCGAGCCGAGGTCGCCGGCCACCTCCCGGAGGCCGGCCAGGGCGACCCGCCATCGGTAGGGGTTCTGCCGGAGTCCGAGCTCGTCGCCGAGCTCCTCGCTCCGGCGTACGTGCTCGGCCGCCGCGTCGAGGTCGTTCCGCTCCAGCGCGACGGCCGCCAGGCCGACGTGCATGTCGCCGACGCCGCGCAGGGGTGGGTCGCCGCGCTGCGCGAGCTCCAGGCCGCGCGCGAAGGTGCGGTGTGCGTCGCGGAGTCGACCCTGGGTGAGCTCGAGATCGGCCAGCGTGACGGTGCAGCCGAGCACGTCCGAGAGGTACCCGATGCGCTCCAGGCCGGCCGCGGCTGCGGCGTAGCCCGCGTGAGCCGCCTCGAGGTCTCCCATCGTCCACGACGCCAGGGCCGACAGCGCGGACGCCGCCGACCGGGCGAGGTGGTCGGCATCGGCGGCGAGCTCGAGCGTGCGAGCGGCGTGCGCGATGGCGCCGACCGGGTCGCCACCCACGAGCGCGAGCGCCGCGCGGTACATCTCGATGGCGGGCGGGATCCGGACGAGCTCGTCCGGGTCGACGACGACCACCTGGTCCTCGGGCAGCGCGAGCTGCCGCTCGATGTCGCGCAGGCGCTCCTCGATGCCGTCGAACTCGTTGACCGACATCAAGCCACCGACCAGGCCGATCGCCAGCACCGGGCGGTTCCGGACGACGGCGTCCGGCAGGTCGTCGACCCAGGCCCGGAGCACCGCCTCCTGCCGGTGGCGGCGCAGGTCGTTCATCGAGAGCTCGCACCACGCGGCCGCCTGCTCCACGTCGCCGGCCGCGAGCGCATGCCGCACCGCCGGCACGATGTCGCCCGCGTCGTGGTGCCACACCGCGGCACGTCGATGGAGGTCCGCCACCTGGTCGGGCCGTTCGGCCCTCAGATGCGCGCGCAGGACGTCGCCGAAGAGGTGGTGGTACCGGTACCAGCCGCGCCGGTCGTCGAGAGGGACGACGAACAGGTTTCGGCGATCCAGGGCCTCGAGCATCCGGCTGCTGCCCGAGGTCTCGAGGACGGCGTCGCAGAGCGGGCCGGTCAGTCGCTCGAGGACCGCCGTACCGAGCAGGAAGTCGCGGACCTCGGGTGACTCGCGATCGAGGACCTCTTCGGCCAGGTAGTCGACGACGTACCGGTCGTCGCCCGCGAAGGCGGCGATGAACCGCGACGGATCCGGGCGGCCGCGCAACGACAGGGCGGCCAGCTGCAGTGAGGCGATCCAGCCCTCGGTCCGTGCCTCGAGCGCGGCGACGTCGTCCGCGTCGAGCGTCAGATCGGCGGTGTCGCTCAGGTAGGTGGTCGCTTCCTCGCGGGTGAAGCGGAGATCGGCCGCACGCACCTCGCTCAGCTCGCCGCGGGCGCGCAGCCGCGCCAGCGGGAGAGCCGGGTCGGCCCGGGTGCTGATGACCAGGTGCACCTGGGGCGGGAGCCGCTCGAGGAGGAAGGCCATCCCGGGCTGGATCTCGGGGCCGTCCGCCAGGTGGTAGTCGTCGAGCACCAGGGTCACGTCGTCCGGCAGGACGCTGAGCTCGTTGAGGACGGCCGTGAGCGCTCCCTCGACCGGCCCGGTCCCCAGGGCCTCGAGCCCGGCGGCGCCCGTGCCCGGCGCCGCCCGCTCGAGGGCGGTCAGCACATAGGCCCAGAAGGAGCTCGCCTTGCTGTCGGCCTCGTCGAGCGAGACCCACGCGACCCGGTGCGCGTCGTCGGCCGCGATCTCGGCGAGCCACGACGTCACCAGGGTCGTCTTGCCGAACCCGGCCGGCGCCGAGACCAAGGTCATCCGCGTGTGACCGCTCGCCAGCAGACCGTCGAGACGTGGTCGCGGCACGAGCCCGTCGCGCCGCCTCGGCAGGAAGAGCTTGGTGTCGACCAGGGTCTCCGGCATCAGCCGGCCCCCGCCCGCACGTGCATCCGCTCGCCCGGACGTCCGAAGATGCTCAGCACCTCGGCCGGTCCGTCGCCGGTGCTGCCGAACCAGTGCGGCACCTGGGTGTCGAACTCGGCCGCCTCGCCGACGCCGAGTACGAGGTCCTGGTCGCCCAGGACCAGGCGCATCCGGCCCGCCAGGACGTACAGCCACTCGTAGCCGTCGTGGGTGCGGGGGTTCGGCTTCGACTGGCTGGCCGGGACCACGATCTTCCAGGCCTGGACGCCGCCGGGGCTCCTCGTGAGCGGCAGGACCGTCCGACCGTTGACGCGGCGCGCCTTCAGCCGGATGCGTGGGTCGCCGATGTCGGGCGCCCCGACCAGGTCGTCCAGCGGCACCCGATAGGCCTGCGCGAGCGGCAGCAGCAGCTCCAGACTCGGCCGGCGCTGGCCCGTCTCGAGGCGGGACAGGGTGCTCTTCGAGATGCCGGTGCGCTCGGCGACGTCGGTCAGGGTGACCCCGCGCAGCTCCCGCACCTTGCGCAGCCGCGGACCCACCAGGTCCAGGGCGGTGTTGATCGGGTCGGCCACGGGAGCATTCCATCGGCGATTCCCGGAAACAGCAACACTTGTTGTCGCTGGAGCGTCTCGGGACGACCCTCGTTGACATGAGCGAGTACGACGTAGCAGTGGTCGGCGGCGGAGCCGCCGGCCTGACCGCCGCCCTGGTCCTGGCCCGGGCACGGCGACGGGTCGTGGTGATCGACGCGGGCGAGCCACGGAACGCGCCCGCCGCCGAGATGCACGGCTTCCTCTCCCGTGACGGCATGGCACCCGCCGCCCTGCTGGCGGCGGGCCGTGACGAGGTCGTGGGCTACGACGGTCACGTCCTCCCGGGCCGGGTCACCTCGATCCGGGCCGGCGACCGGGCGGGCTTCGACGTCGCCCTGGACGATGGCACCACACTCACGGCCCGGCGGGTCCTGGTCACCACCGGGCTGCGCGACGAGATCCCCGACATCCCCGGTCTGCGCGCGCGTTGGGGACGCGACGTACTCCACTGTCCGTACTGCCACGGCTACGAGGTGCGCGACCAGGCGATCGGCGTGCTCGGTGGAACGCCGGACGCCGTCCAGCACGCGCTCCTGGTGCGCCAGTGGTCGTCGGACGTGATGTTCTTCGCCGACGCCGCGACCTTGTCGCGCGACGAGCGCGACGCACTCGCGGCTCGCGACATCGAGGTCGTCGACGAACGCGTCGTGCAGGTGGTCGTCGACGCCGACTCGCTCCACGGTCTCGCGCTCGCCGACGGTCGGGTGGTCCGCCGTACCGCGCTGTTCGTCCGCCCGGTCCTCGTGCCGAACGCCGACCTGCTCGCCGAACTCGGGTGCGCCACCCACGACAACGGCTGGGTCGTCGCGGACGCCACCGGACGCACGACCGTCCCCGGTGCGTGGGTCGCCGGCAACGCCGTGGACCCGCGCGCTCAGGTCATCACGGCGGCCGGTGAGGGATCCGCGGCCGCTATCGCCATCAACGCCGACCTCGTCGACGAGGACGTGCGCGCGGCCCTGCTCGCCCGCCGGGCCCAGCGGCCCGCCTGACCCCTTCGCCAGAACCCACCCATGGACAGGAGAAACCCATGACCCACCCCGCTCACACCCGCGCCGTACCGCCGCCCAGCAAGCACCAGCTCGCGCTGATGATCTGGATCGCCGTGTTCCCGACGCTGACCGCCCTGAACCTCGTGCTCGGCGACACGCTGGCGGACCTGCCGCGCGTGCTGCGGACGTTCGTGCTCGCCACGATCGCCGTCCCGATCGTGATCTACGGGCTCATGCCACGCCTGCACCGGCTGCGGGCGCGGCTCCTCACCACCCGGTGACGGAGCGGAATCACCCCGTCGCTCACCACCTGTGGTGACGCCTGCTCACCACGTCCGTCCCTAGCTTCGCCTCGACGTGAAACACCACTCCGCACCGAAAGGCACGACCATGGACAGGTTCACTCGAGGCGTCGCGCTCGCCAGCGCGAGGCACCCGTGGCGCACGATCGCGAGCTGGATCCTCGTGGTGAGCGCGATGTTCTTCCTCGCTGCGAGCGCCGGCGGCGCCTTCGCCGACGACTTCTCCTCACCCGGCAGCCAGAGCGCCCACGCGGCCCAGCTGCTGAAGCAGAAGTTCCCCGAGGCGGCCAAGGGGCAGGTCCTGGTCGTGTTCGAGGCCCCGTCCGGGACGACGATCCGGCAGCAACGCCACGGCGTGGCAAGCGTGCTGGACGACGTGAGCGGACTCGCGCACGTCGAGTCGGTCGCCAGCCCGTTCTCCGCCCACACGATCTCCGACGACGGCCGGATCGCCTACGCCCAGGTGACCCTGGACGAGCCGGAGCGCCAGATCGGCAAGCCGGCCTTCGCCGTCCTCTCCCACGCGGTCTCCGGCATGGGCGAGCACGGACTCCGCGTGGAGCTCGGCGGCGACGCCGTCTTCCTGAACGCCGAGGACCCGAGCTCCGGGCACGTGGCGATCGGCCTGCTGGTCGCGCTGCTCGTGCTGCTGGTCGTGTTCGGGACGGTGATGGCCGCGATCGTGCCGATCGGCCTGTCGCTCGTGGCGGTGGGGGCCGGCATCGGCGGCATCACCTTGATGTCCAGCGGGATGACGACGTCCGTGTCGGCCGTCCCGGTCGCCGCTCTGGTCGGTCTCGGCGTCGGCGTCGACTACGCACTCTTCGTCGTGGCGCGCTACCGCGAGAACCGTGCGGCCGGACAGGACAACGCGACGGCGCTCGCCGGCGCGATGGGGTCCTCCGGCGCAGCGGTCGTCTTCGCCGGTGGCACCGTGGTCCTGGCCACGGCCGCGCTCGGCATCACCGGCCTCGGGATCCTCACCTCGATCGGTCTGGCCACCTCCCTGATGGTGCTGTCGGCCGTGGCCGCGGCGATCACCCTGCTCCCGGCTCTGCTCGGTCTCCTCGGGAACCGGATCGACACCGGGCGACTGGTGCGTCGGCAGCGCGTGCACAAGCCCGCCGAGCAGACCCGTTGGTGGCGCTTCGCCCACCGCGTCGCGGGCCGGCCGTGGCCCTACCTCATCGGCTCCGTCGTGGTCCTGGTCTCGCTGGCGATCCCGGCGTTCTGGATGCAGACGGCGTTCCCCGCCGCCGGTGACGCGCCCAGGTCCACCACGCACCGTCAGGCCTACGACCTGCTCACCGAGGGCTTCGGTGTGGGTGTCAACGCTCCGCTGCTGGTCGTGGTGGACCTCGACGCTCCGGGCACCGTCGGGACCGAGGTGCCGGCCGTGACCGCGAAGGTCGCCGCCGTTCCGGGGATCGTGTCGGTGGGTCAGCCGCGGATCTCCGCGGACGGTGAGGCGGCGGTGTTCACGGCCACGCCGACGACCGGACCGGCCGACCCGGCGACCTCGGCGACGATCGGCCGCGTCCGCGACGTCATCCCCGACAACACCTACGTCTCGGGGATCACCGCCACCACCGACGACCTCAACGCCCAGCTCTCGCACACGCTCCCGCTGTTCATCGGCTTCGTCATCGCGGTGTCGTTCCTGCTGCTGATGATGGTGTTCCGCTCGGTGGCCGTGCCGTTGAAGGCCGCGGTGATGAACATCCTCTCCATCGGTGGTGCGTACGGCGTCCTGGTGGCGGTGTTCCAGTGGGGCTGGGGCGCGCAGCTGATCGGGCTCGAGGGTCCGACCCCGATCACCTCGCTCATCATCGTGATCATGTTCCCGATCCTCTTCGGGCTGTCGATGGACTACGAGGTGTTCCTGCTGTCGCGCATCCGTGAGGAGTACACGCGGACCGGTGACAGCGCCGAGTCGGTCGCCCGCGGCCTGGCCGGGACCGGACGCGTGATCACCTCGGCCGCGCTGATCATGATCGTCGTCTTCCTGAGCTTCGTGAGCAGCCCCGTGCCGTCGCTGAAAATGCTCGGGCTCGGACTCGCCGTCGCCATCCTGATCGACGCCACCGTCGTCCGGATGGTGCTGGTCCCGGCCACGATGTCGCTGCTCGGGAAGGCCAACTGGTGGCTTCCCGCCTGGCTCGACCGGCTGCTCCCCCGGCTCACGGTCGAGGGCGAGCCGCGGTCCGCGTCCGTCCCAGCGCCGGAGCCCGCCGTGGTCGGCAGCCGCTGACCCCCGCACACGCCCACCGGCTCCCGGTCTCGGCCGGGAGCCGGTGGCAGCCCTTCACCCAGGAGAACGCCATGTCCACAGCACACGTCACCGTCACCACCGACTCGCGACCGGAGCGACCGTCAGCGCCCCTGTCCGTCCGACGGGTGAACACCTTGCGTCTCGGCTACGCACTCGTCGGCGTCGGGATCGCCGTGACCAAGTGGCCGGCGCTCGGCCACGACGCGCGTACCCTGCCGGTCTTCGAGGGCGTGGTTCTGAGCATGTTGAGCGCACTGTCGCTCCTGGCCCTGCTCGGGCTCCGGCACCCCGTGCGGATGCTGCCGGTGCTGCTCTTCGAGGTCGCCTGGAAGGTCACCTGGGTGGGTGCGGTCGCCGCGCCGCAGCTGGCTGCCGGCGAGCTGGGGGGCAGAGCCGGCGACGTGCTCGTCAGCTGCTCGGTCATCGTCCTGGTGATAGCCGTCATCCCGTGGCGGTACGTCTGGGCGCACTACGTCCGGGCAGCAGGAGAGCCGTGGCGATGACGAGCCCGTGGCCGGCGTGACAGGCTCGGCGGTATGGAACGACTCTGGGTGTTCGACCGGCTGGCCATCTCCGTGCAGCGCATCGACTTCGTCGACCCGAAGGTCGCGCACGAGCCCGACGCTCGCGAGCGGGGCGTGCGGATCGAGGTCCGGCCGGTGGCGACCGACCGGGCGGGTTCGGTCTACGCGTCCTGGACCCGCACCGTGGAGCCCGGCATCTGCCGCATCGACTTCCTGGAGTCGGCACCGGGCAAGGCCGACCGGATGCACTGGCACCCCGACATGCACGACGGCGAGCCGGAGGACCGGACCTTCGACACGACGATGCCGCCCGACCCCGTGGGCTGGCTGACCAGGTTCCTCCGCGGTGACATCCGCGACTTCGTCGCCCGGGCCGGCGTACCGGATGCCGAGGCCGACCTCGACGCGATCAGCGCTGCCGCCGACGAGATCACCGACTCCGTCGCCGACGGTCTGGCCTGGGCACGCGAGCCGTGGCCGGAGGCCGAGCACGACGAGCGCGGCATGGCTCGGGTCGCCGGCGCCTGACGCGGCGCCGTCCTGGCCAAGACTCGGGCCGCACTCGCGGCCCCCTTCTGGTGACGTTCTCGGTCTCGGCGGGCCGGCGCACCGCCGCCCCGGTTCGGCCCGCACGCGTTGCCGCCGGCTGCCGGGTGCGTCCCGCGATGGTTCCGCGCCACGGCACCGGGGACGGTGCCCAGCGCTGGCGGAAGGTGGCGCGGAATTGAGGTACCTCAGGGCGAAACCTAGGTAGCGAACCCGGAAGTGGGCCCTCTGTAGCAGTCGTTACAACTACAGAGTCCACCAACCCGAGGAGACCATCATGTGGCCCGCAGCCATTGCCTACGTCCTGGCCAGCGACGAGCAGCGCAACGCGCTCAACCGCGACCGGCACACCCACAGCGTCGTGCACAAGCGCCACCCGCGCACGCGACGCTCGCCCAGAAACGACCTGTGAGATGAGCACGGCCTGCGTGCGGGTGCGGGCGCTCGAGGACGGCGAGACCTGGCCGGTGCTCGCCGTGTTCGAGGGTCTCGGGGCGCGCTCGCGCGAGCTGCGGTTCATGTCGCCGAAGTTCCGGCTGACACCCACGGACATGTCCCACCTGACCCACGTCGACGGACAGGATCGCGTCGCCCTCGTGGCGGAGCTGCCCGACGGCCGGCCGGTGGGGATCGCCAGGTTCGTCCGCGACCCCGACGACACGGCGGTCGCCGACATGGCAGTGGCGGTGGTCGACCGGTGGCAGCGGCGCGGCGTCGGGGTGCGGCTGACCGAGGCGTTGGCCGCGTGCGCGCGCAGCCTCGGCGTACGCCGGTTCAGCGTGATGATGCTCCGCGACAACGCGGGCGCCGAGCGGCTGATGCGCCGCGTCGGCGGTGACATCGTTCCCGGCGAGCTGGACGAGCACAGCGCGGAGTTCGAGATCGGGCTGCCCGGCGTCGTGGCCGAGGAAACTCTGTTGACGCGGGTAAGTTAACGCCACTAACTTAACGACTCCGCCACCTCCCCGAAGAGGAGTCATGCTCACCCGACTGGCCGAGCTCGGCCTCCGCTTCCCGCGCCGCGTCCTGCTGGTCGCGGGGCTCCTCCTGGTCCTCGGTGGCGTGTTCGGCAGCTCGGCGGCCGACCATCTCTCCTCCGGTGGCTTCCGCGACCCGGACGCGGCGTCGACCAAGGCGGAGGACCTGCTGCAGTCGAGGTTCCAGGCGGGTGAGGCCAACCTGATCATCGAGGTCCGCTCCCCCGGCGGCCTCGACGCCGCCCGGGCGCAGGGGCTCGCGGTCGCTCGCGCGGTCCAGGAGTCGCCGTACGCCAGCCAGGTGCAGTCGTACTGGACGGCGCCCCGGTCCCAGGCGGCCGCGCTTCGCAGCCACGACGGCACGGCGGGACTCGTCGTGGCCCGGATCGCCGGCGACGATGCCGAGGCACCCGAACGCGCGGCCGCGGTGACCGAGCCGCTGACCGGCACCCACGACGGCGTCACCGTGATCGGCGGCGGTCTGGGCAACGCCTACCAACAGGTCAACGACCAGACCAAGGACGACCTCGCGGTCGCCGAGTCGATCGCGATCCCGATCACGATGGTCGTGCTGATCTGGGTGTTCGGCAGCCTGATCGCCGCGCTCCTGCCACTGGCCGTCGGGCTGAGCGCGATCGTCGGCACGATGGCGATCCTGCGTGCCCTGGCAGCCGTCACCGACGTCTCGATCTACGCCCTCAACATGACCACGGCGATGGGGCTCGCCCTCGCCATCGACTACAGCCTCTTCGTCGTCAGCCGCTACCGCGAGGAGACCGGCAACGGCGCGCCGTCCGACGCCGCCGTCCGCCGCACCATGCAGACCGCGGGCCGCACGGTGCTCTTCTCGGCGCTGACCGTCGGGCTGTCGCTGGCCGCGATGCTGGTGTTCCCGGTCTACTTCCTGCGCTCATTCGCGTACGCCGGCCTCGCCGTGGTCGGTCTGGCCACGCTCGCGGCGCTGGTCCTGCTGCCGGCGCTGCTCACCCTCCTCGGCCCGCGGGTGGACGCGCTCGACCTGCGCGCCGGCCTCCGCCGGCTCCTGCGTCGCCCGGCACCCGTGTCGACACCTCTCGAGCAGGGCTTCTGGTACCGCTTCGCCACGGCCGTGATGCGTCGCGCTCTCCCGGTCGCGCTGCTCGTCACCGCCGTGCTCGTCGTCCTCGGCCTGCCGTTCACGCGGGCCCACTTCTCCTACCCCGACGACCGCGTGCTCCCGAAGAGCGCGCAGGCCCACCAGGTCGGCGACGACCTGCGCGAGCACTTCGGCTCGAATGCCTCCTCGACGATCTTCGTCGTCGCCCCCGACACGGGCGGACGCACCGACGCCGTCGGGTCGTACGCCGCGCGGCTCTCGCGGCTCGACGGCGTCACCGCGGTCGACTCGGCGTCCGGCTCGTACGCCGACGGGTCGGCGGTCTCGCCGGCGAACCCGGCTCTGACGAAGGGCGACGCGACCTACCTCGCCGTGCACAGCAGCACCGACCCGCAGGCCTCGGCCGCGAAGGACCTGCTGTCGCGGGTCGAGGCGACGCCGGCACCGTGGCCGACCCTGAGCGGAGGCCAGACGGCCGACAACCGCGACAGCCTCGACGCGCTGGCCGGGGCGCTCCCCTACGCCCTGATCTGGATCGCGGTCGCGCTCTTCGTCGTGCTGTTCCTGTTCACCGGGAGCGTCGTGCTGCCGCTCAAGGCGCTGGTGCTCAACACGCTCTCGCTGTCCGCGACGTTCGGGGCGATGGTCTGGATCTTCCAGGACGGGCACCTCGGCGGGCTGTTCCCGGACCTCACCACCACCGGGTACCTGGTCCCGACCATGCCGCTGCTGATGTTCTGCGTGGCGTTCGGCCTGTCGATGGACTACGAGGTGTTCCTGCTGTCGCGCATCCGCGAGGCGTGGCTGGAGTCGGGACGCACCGCGGCGGACAACACCCACGCCGTGGCCGTCGGCCTCGGCCGCACCGGCCGGATCGTCACCGCCGCCGCGCTGCTGATGGCCATCGTCTTCGCCGCGATCGCGAAGTCCGGGATCTCGTTCATGATGATGTTCGGCACCGGCCTCGCGCTGGCGGTGCTGATGGACGCCACCGTCGTCCGCGCCACCCTGGTGCCGGCGTTCATGCGGCTGGCCGGCTCGTGGAACTGGTGGGCGCCCGGCCCGCTCGCCCGCCTCCACCGACGGATCGGGCTGTCCGAGGAGGCACCGGCACCCGTGCCTGCCGGGGCCGAGAAGGAGACCGTGTGACCACGCCCGTCGTACGCCGCACCCGGGCGAAGCGCGGGTCCGGCGAGCTCCTGCGCGAGGAGATCGTGGTCGCCGCCAAGCGCCTCCTCGCCGCGGCCGAGAGCGCGGACGACGTGCCGATCCGGACGGTGGCGGACGCCGTCGGGGTGACCTCGCCGTCCATCTACCTGCACTTCGCCGACAAGCAGGAGCTGCTGAGCGCCGTCGTCGCCGACGTGTTCCGCGAGCTCGACGAGGCGATGGTCGCCGCGGCCGCCGACGAGACGACGCCGATGGCCCGGCTGCGGGCGTTCGGCCTGGCCTACGTCCGGTTCGCCCTCGGGCATCGCGAGCACTACCGGCTCGCGATGCTCGAGCCGTGCCCCACCCCGAACATCGAGGTCGACGAGGTGCTGCACTCCTCGGCGTTCGCGCACATGCAGGCGACGGTCGAGGAGTGCATCGCGGCGGGCATTTTCGAGGGCGAGCCGTTGGCCATCAGCTTCGAGATGTGGGCCGCGGCGCACGGCGTCGCGGCGTTGATGATCGCGAAGCCCTACCTCCCGTTCGGCGAAGCCGAGGACTTCGCCGACCGGGTCCTCTGCGCCGCGGCCGTCGGGCACGCCGTACGTCCCGTCGTCGGGGACGATCCCGGCGCGGTCGTGGAGTGGCTCGCCCGCCGGCGCGACTAGGCGTACGTCGCCCTAGAGCTGCTGGGCCAGTCCGACGACGTGGCCGAGCGGGTCGGAGATCAGGGCGAACGTGACGCCCGGCACCTCGACCGGCTCCTGCACCACCTTGCCGCCGAGGCTGGTGGCCTTGTCGATGCTGGCCGCCATGTCGTCGACGCCGATGAAGAACGTGACCACGTCGGCGTCGCCCTGGAGCGGGCTGATGGCGGTGTAGAGCGCGTCCGGCACGCCGGTGTCGACGAACGTGTAGCCGGGGTAGGCGCCTTCGGTCGGGTAGGTCCAGCCGAACAGCTCGCCGAAGAACGAGCGGGTGGCGTCGGGGTCGCTCGAGCGGATCTCGGCGTGGACGACGGGGTGCGGACTCATGGTGGCCTCTTCTCTGCGGTGGCCACCCGGATGGGTCGGCCGTCTACTCCCATGACGGGCGAGCGGGCTCGAAATCGACGGGTCGGGCCCCCTGGTCCGGAGCGGGGGTGTCGGCACCTGGTTGAACCTGCAAGGATCGGTCGGGACCGGATCCCAGGAGACTCCCTTGCCCAGCGCCCTTCCCGATCTCGGGCGCCCTGATGCCCGCTCGCCGCAGGACTTCGACACCCAGGTCGGCGAGTTCGTGACCGGGGTGATCCGGTCGGTCGGTGCCGAGATGAGCCGGCAGCCGGCCAGCATGGTCTACGAGATCATCCGCGAGAGCGTCAAACGGCGGCTGCCCGGCATCGAGATCGACCAGGAGCGGCTGCGTGAGGCGGCCGCCCGGATCGCGGCCGGCGTACCCGTCTGAGCTCCTACCTGACCCGCAGCGACTCCCGGGCCGTGCGGACCGCGGCACTCAGCGTCTCCAGGTCGAAGGCCCCGTGGTGGCGCTGGCCGTTGACGAAGAACGTCGGGGTGCCGGAGACGCCGGAGAGATCGGCCGACTCGACGTCCTGCGCGACCCGCGACTCGTGACGGCGACGCCTCAGGTCGTCGCGCAGTCGGTCGACGTCGAGACCGAGCTCGGCGGCGTACCCGAGCAGGTCGGTCAGACGCAGGTCGTCCTGGTGGGCGAGCAGGAGGTCGTGCATCTCCCAGAAGGCGCCTTGGGCGGCGGCGGCCTCGGACGCCTCGGCGGCGAGCTGCGCCTGGGGGTGGACGTCGGGCAGTGGCAGGTGCCGCCAGACGTAGCGGACGTCGGTGTCGGCCAGGAGGCTGCGAACGACGGGCTCCGCGCGGCCGCAGTGCGGGCACTGGAAGTCGCCGAACTCGATCACCGTGATCGGGGCGTCGAGCGGGCCACGGAGATGGTCGCGCTCGACGTCCACCTCGGGGATCAGGTCCTGGATCAGGGTCATGTCGCCGAGCAGCGCGCGGGCCTGGGTGTCGGGTGGCAGCAGCGCGGCCAGCCGGTACACGAGCCAGGTGACCACCGCGGCCAGCGCGGCGGCGGTCAGCGCACCGAGCTTGGCCTCGGCCAGGTGGTCGCCCTGGAAGGCGCGGCCGGCGATGAGCAGCGCCACCGTGAAGCCGACGCCGGCGATGGTGCCGCCGCCGAGCACCGCAGCCCAGCCCACCGGTGGCCGCACCCGGCCCCGGCTGACCGTGGTGACCAGCCGGCTGGCGGCGACGATCGCGACCGGCTTGCCGACGATGTACCCGACGATGACGCCGAGGGTGACCGGCGCGACGTAGGCATCGGCGAGGAAGCCGGGGCGCAGCTCGATGCCGGCGTTGGCGAGCGCGAAGAGCGGCACGATCACGTAGCTCGTCCACGGGTGGTACAGCGACTGCAGCCGCGCGTTCGGCGACAGGGTGGCGGTGAGCCCGGTGCGGGCAGAGCGGGCGAGCTCCGGAGTGGGCTCCTCGCGGAAGCGCCGGACGAGGCCGGTCGCTTCCTCGAGGTCGCTCCGGTTCGGCGTGTACGCCGGCGTGGCCAGCCCGATCACCAGTCCCGCGACGATCGGGTCCACGCCGCCGGCCCGCAGCGAGCCCCAGATCGCGATCCCGAGCCCGATGTAGAACCAGGGCTTCTGCCGCACACCCCGCGAGACGGCGTACAGCAGGAGCCCGAAGAGGAGCGCCGCCGCGACGAGCGGCACCACCTCGATGTCGCCGCTGTACACGACCGCGATCACGACGAGCGCGGCCAGGTCGTCGACGACGAACACGGTCACCAGGAAGACCCGCGCCCGGTCGGGGACGTTCGGTCCGAGCACGGCGAGGACCCCGAGCGCCAGCGCGGTGTCGGTCGACATCGCGATGCCCCACCCGTGCGTGGTGCCGTGTCCGGCGTTGATCGCGACGTAGATCAGCACCGGCACCAGCATCCCGGCGAGCCCCGCCACGAACGGGAGCACGAACCGCCGTCGCTCGCGGAGGTCGCCCAGGTCGAACTCGCGCCGCGACTCCAGCCCGATCACCAGGAAGAAGAGCGTCATCAGGCCGCTGTCCACCCAGCCGCGCAGGTCGTCGCCGAGCACGTGGTCGCCCAGGCGGAGCGAGAAGCGCGTCGACCAGAACGACTCGTACGACGCGTGGTCGACGTTGGCCCAGAGCAGCGCGACGACCACCGCGGCGAGCAGCACGCCGGCACTGCCCGACTCGGTCTGCAGGAACGCGCGCAGCGGGGCCGTCCGGCCGCCCCGGGGACGCGGCGTGATCGCGCCCCAGATCGCGGACGAGTCCGGCTCAGACATGCTCCGCCACGCCCGCGAGCGTAGTGCGCTCCCGCGGGGCTGCCCTGGCGGTCCGGGGTGTGCGGTGTCGCCTACGCCCGGTCGGGGTCACGGCTCAGGGTCTCGAGCTTCTTCCACTGCCCCTCCGAGACGAACTCGACCTGGCCGTCGACGACCGTGATCGCAGTCTGGTCGTCCATCGCGTACGCCGGGTTCGGGATGCCGGCCGCCCACTCTTCCGCCTCGGCCATCGAGTTGCCGGGCATGCCGTCGGCGGCCAGATGAGGGCAGATCGAGAAGTCGACGAGGCCCAGCGTGGAGTCGTCGCCGCTGGGCGGTCGCCACTGGATGAAGTCGTCCCCGACCACGGGAGTCATCACCATGCTCCCGGCGCTGAGCCCGACCCAGACGGTGTCGTCCAACGACGGCAGCAGGTCCACCAGTCCGGACTCGCGCATCCAGTGGCACAGGTAGAGGACGTCACCGCCCGCGACGAGCAGGGCATCGGCGTCCCGGACCAGCGGCACCCAGCGGTCCGCGTCGATGCTCGGCAGTGCCGTGAGCTCCAGGACGCCGACCGACTTCCAGCCGAGCGCGACCATCGGGTTCTGCGAGTCGCCGCTGATGAACTGCCACGCCCTGACCCCCGGGCCCACGTTCGGATGCCCGTACTGCGCGGTGGGGATGCACAGCGCCGAGGACTCGGCGATCGGCTTGCCCAGGAGCTCGACGAGCGCGTTGCGGATGCTGGCGTTCGTGACGCCCCCGGACGTGAGAAGAAGCTTCAACGTGCCTCCTGACAGTGAGTGCGGTCGGTGCGGGCAGGCGGTCGCGCCCGCCCGCCCATCTCTTCCACGAACGACGCCGACCTGATCCGACACATCCGACCAGACTCCCCCGAGCATGTCCCTCTGCCGGCGGAGTGACGTAGCTCCCAGGTCGCGCACACACGGCAGTACCGGAGGTTTACGGACGGATGAGGTCCCGCCATGCCCTGCCGAGACGCAGCAGATGCCGCTGGTGGTGATGCCGGGACGTAGCGCCCTCGAGGGGCGTGGCGGCGCCACTCTTCTGGACCTGCGTGCGAGGTCGAGCATCGGGTACGGGCCGTGTCTGGCACGCGCGAAGCGGGTGCGACCACGAGCGAAGGAACGCGATGCGAGCACTCACCTGGCAGGGAAAGCGCAACCTCTCGGTGGAGACCGTGCCCGACCCCGTGATCGAGGCGCCTCAGGACGCGATCATCAAGGTCACGTCGACTGCGATCTGCGGCTCCGACCTGCATTTGTACGAGGTGCTCGCCCCATACCTGACGCCCGGCGACATCCTCGGGCACGAGCCGATGGGCATCGTGGAGGAGGTCGGTCCGGAGGCCGGCGACCTCCAGGTAGGCGACCGCGTCGTCGTGCCGTTCAACATCTCCTGCGGGTCGTGCTGGATGTGCTCGCGCGGGCTGTTCGCCCAGTGCGAGACGACTCAGAACCGCGAGCAGGGCAAGGGCGCGCGACTCTTCGGCTACACCTCGTTGTACGGCGCGGTCCCGGGGGGGCAGGCGGAGTATCTCCGCGTGCCGCATGCCGACTTCGGCCCCCTCAAGGTGCCCGAGGGCGTCCCCGACGAGCGGTGGCTCTACCTCTCCGACATCCTCCCGACCGCGTGGCAGGCCGTGGAGTGGGCCGATGTGCCGAACGGCGGGTCGCTGGCGGTGTTCGGGCTCGGTCCGGTGGGGCAGCTCGCCGTCCGGATCGGCCGGCACCGCGGCCTGCGGGTGATCGGGGTCGACCGAGTTCCCGAGCGGCTGGCACTGGCGGCCTCGTACGGCGCGGACGTCGTCAACCTCGAGGACACGGACCCGGCGCAGGCCGTCATCGACCTGACCGATGGTCGGGGTGCCGACGGCACGATCGACGCCGTCGGCATGGAGGCGCACGGTTCGCCGTGGGCCAAGGCCGCCATCGCTGCGGTTGGGATTCTTCCCGACAAGCTCGCGCAACCCCTGACCGACAAGGTCGGCATCGATCAACTCGCCGCGCTCCGGGCCGCGATCAAGTCGGCTCGCCGCGGGGGCACGGTCTCGGTCTCCGGTGTCTACGGCGGGGAGCAGGACCCGATGCCGATGATGGAGATCTTCGACCGCGGCCTGACCATGCGGTTCGGTCAGTGTCACGTGCGTCGGTGGACCGACGAGATCGCGGAGCTGCTGCGGCGCGACGACGACGTCCTCGGCGTCGAGAGCCTGGCCACTCACCGCGTGCCACTCGAGGAGGCGCCAGGCGCGTACGAGATGTTCCAGCAGAAGAGCGACGGCTGCGTGAAGGTCGTCCTCAAGCCATGACGTCGGCGGCGCACCCTCACGTGGTCCTGGTCACCGGGGCGTCGAGCGGCATCGGTCTCGCCACCGCGCAGGCAGTGTCGCGCCGGGGGGACCACGTCGTCCTGGCGGCGCGGGACCCCGGAGCGCTCGAGCGTGCTGCGCAGCAGTGCCGTGGGTCTGGCGCTGCCTCGGCCACAGTCGTCCCGACCGACGTGGGAGACGACGATGCCGTGCGTCGGCTCGTCGCCGAGTCACTCACGGTCGCCGGCCGCCTCGACGTGGTCGTGCACGCCGCCGGAGTCGTCGCCTACGGCCGTACCGAGGAGGTGCCCGCGGAGGTCTTCGACGGCGTCCTGCGGACGAATCTGGCCGGGTCGGTCAACATCGCTCGGCACGTCGTCCCCGAGCTGCGACGCCGGCAGCAAGGACACCTCGTGCTCGTGGGCTCGGTGATCGGCCACCTCGGCGTCCCCGGCATGTCACCGTATGTGCTGAGCAAGTGGGGCGTACGGGCCCTCGCCCGGCAGATACAGCTGGAGAACCGCGACCAACCACGCCTGCGGGTGGTGTACGTCGCTCCCGGGGGCGTGGACACGCCCATCTACAAGCTGGCCGGCACGTACGCGGGACACGTCGGGCGTCCTCCGCCACCGGTGATGAAGCCGGAGCGGGTCGCGGCGCGCATCCTGAAGTCGGTCGACCAGCCGCGCAAGCGGATCCAGGTCGGCCTGGCGAACGACGTGATGAGGCTCGGCTTCAGCGCAATGCCGGGCTTGTTCGATCTGCTGGTGGGGCCGATGTTCTCGGTTGCCGCGCAGGACCTCACGGAGCCGGCGCCGCCCTCGACGGGGAACGTGCTGTCCCCGACGCCCGATGGATACGGTCTCCGCGGCCAGCAGGGCAACCCGCTCCTGGGCGTCCTGCGCAACCTGCGCGCTCTCCGATCGTGATCTCCCGCCGCTCAGCGCGCGAGGGGTCGATCAGGATCGACGCGACCGGCGGGCGGTCAGGTAGGACGGCTCTCTGAGCCGCTCGACCCAGGGATAGTTCCCCAGCCCCGGCACCGTGTTGCGGACCGGGTCGAACGACAGACTATTGCCGTCTTCGCCGGACTGCTCCTCGTGCAGTGACACCTCGGCGAACCGATGCCAGTCACCTGACCGGACCGCCCAGGCGAGCGCGATGGTGACGTCGTCCTCGAACACGGCTGAGAGCAGCAGCGGGCCGACCGGGGTCCTGTAGGGCAGCAGCGTCGTCATCGGCCTGCGCTGCGGCGATGACGTGGCGGTCAGGACGAATCGCGAGACACGGCCGAGCCCGGTCGTGGCGAAGAGCAGGTCGCCGTACCGTCCGTCAGGAAGATGAACCCTGATCGCGACGCCGAAGACATCGGGCCAGGGAGGAGCGAGCCCGATCGCTCGGGACATGCGAACGAGCACTCGATCCCGGCCCGTCGTGTCCAACCAGTCGACGCCGGTCGCATCGTGGCCGTCGAACCGACGTAGCGTCCCGGTGACCAGCCGTCCTCTGGGGTGCAGCGGTTTGGCCGCGGGGCGGGCGGTGAGAAGCCTGGTCGCAGCCCGCAGGATCTGGCCACCCACGGACGGCACAAACCGTGTCGACGGCTCGACGAGTCTCATGGCGCCCCCGTACCCGTTCTCGGACGGCTGGCCCACCGGACCGATGAACCGCCGGGCACCCGCCGCCGCACGGCCCGGCGTGGGCTGGCCCGAGCCCGGATGCGTGTGGTGCCGAATGGGCGGGACTATCCGTCTTCGGCGAGTGCTCCGGTCGGCTGCACACGAGGCGCGGGTGAGGATGCGGGTGTCATAGACGTCCGGGTGGTACGCCGGGCGAGGAGGCGGGCGCGGAGGGCGAGGCGCTTGGTCGTGCGGCTGCGGCGGCGACGGCTCTGGCTCCGGTTGATCTCCTCGTCGACCATCTGCAGGGCGACGAGCTTGGCGAGAGCGGGACTGTTGATGAAGCCGTGCATGATGCACTCCTGGGTGGGTTCGGACGTTGCGTGTGTCACGAACCTCGCCGTAAGACCTCCGCCCGCCATCGGGCAGACGCCGTAGGCGTCGAGGGGGTGCGTCAGGCGCGCAACTCCCACATCTCCCGGGTCATCTCGTACTCGACCTCGCCCTCGTCGGTCCCGGGCAGGGGGTCGTCGAAGTGAGGGTGGTAGGTGCGCACGTAGCGCATCCCGACAGCCTCCATCACGCCGCGCGACCCGGCGTTCACGGCCATGGTCTGGGCGATGACCCGGCTCTGCCCGACGGTGTCGAACGCGTGCCGGAGCAGCTCGCGCGACGCCTCGCTGGCCAGCCCCAACCGCCAGAACCTGCTCAGGAACCGGTAGCCCAGGTCGCACACGGTCGGGTCGTCGGGCTGGTCCTCGCCGTGCGCCGGCGGCAGGAACATCAGGCCGGCGAACACGCCCGCCTCCTCGGTGCCCGGCGGCGGTTCGACGACATCGGCCCCACTCACGTACGCGATCCAGTAACCGAGCCCGTCCACCTGCGCCGCCAACGACCTACGCCGATCGTGGGACGCCGCCACCTCGTCGCGCGTGTGCGCACGACCGCTGATGTAGCGCAGGACCTCGGGGTCGGAGTCCAGCTCGACCTCCAGGTCGAGGTGGCGGTCAGCGAGCGGCACGAGCAGGAGTCGACGAGTGCTCAGGGTCGGCTGAGGCATCGCGCCAGCATGTCAGGAGTCGGGGCAGAGCCTCGCGAGCCGGTCGGCGCTCAGCGACGGCCCCGGGAGGTCACCCGCCGCCCGTGAACGACCCAGGTTCCACTCCAGCCAGTCGTCGGAGGACGCTGTCGCGTTCGCCAGTGCACACCGCCGCTGGTCGGCCGGGAGGTCGGCGAGCACGGGGACGGCGTCGTCGGACAGGCTGCGCAGGTAGCTCCAGTCGACCTGTCCGGTCTCGGCGTACCGGTCGAGGTTGTGCCGGGCGATCCACGCGTCCGGGTTGAGCGAGGCCAGGGCGAGCAGCGCGACAACGCCGCTGACCAGCGCGAACCGCGGCAGCCAGGCGGCGCGGAGCAGGGCACCGGCGGCGATGACGGCGAGGACCAGGATGCCGAGCCAGCCCTCGAAGACGTCGACCAGCAGGCGCAGCTGGGTGAAGCCGTAGGCGTCCTGGTAGACGCTCATCCGGTGCAGCGCGGAGGCGACGACGACGAGCGTCTGCAGGCAGAGCAGCCCGAGCGAGGCGCGCAGCCAGGCGCGGTCGGCCGTGGTCCGGCGGGGCACCTTCCGGGCGGTGGCCCAGATGACGATCAGCGTCAGCGCGGTCGCGACGGTGAGCTGGCCGAAGCCCTGGTGCACGTAGTCGGAGTACGTGAGCCCCGTCGTCCGCTCCACGTAGTCGTGACCGCCGAAGATCACCGCGAACTGGGCGACCAGGAAACCCGCGAAGACGGCGTTCACGACCAGCACCGGCGCCAGCCACTCGAAGCGGCGGGAGACCGGGCGTCCCTCGAGACCGCCGGGGTCGACGCGCGGCGGGTTGAGGGCGACGTACGCCGCGGCCAGCACCGCGCCGCCGACCGCCACCGTGACGAACGCGCGCAGCACCACCGAGCCCAGTGAGAGGTCGGGCAGCAGGTCGGACCACCAGTGCGCGACCAGCGGGTCGGCGGACGCGAAGAGTGCTCCGAAGACCATCAGGCCGAGCAGCGACCAGACCACCGTGCGGACCACGGCCGCGCCCTGCCCGAGCCCGGTCAGCCGGGCGAGCGTGCGACCGAGCCAGGGCAGGCCGCGCAGCCCGGCCAACGGCCAGGCCAGGCCGGAGACCACGAACCCCAGCGGCGTCCGTGCCCCGGTCACGACGCACAGGCTGAGCGCGGCTCCCGCCATCAGGCAGAGGACGTCGATCCAGTCGGCGGCGCGGATCATCGTCGTCGCCGCCAGCAGGGCGCACAGGCCGGCGCAGGTCAGGGTGAACGCGTCGCGCCGTCGGCTCGCCGTGAGGATCACCCCGCCGGCCGCCAGCAGGACGAGGAACGTGCCCAGCCCGAGGTTGCGGAACGGCATCACGATGGCGCCGAGCACGCCGACCGCCAGCGCACCGAGCAGGACGGCGAGCTGTGCCGGGACGCCTCGCTCCGGCCAGAACTCGCCGAAGATCCCGTCCAGCAGCGACGGTGCCGGTACGGCGACGGGCGCCGGGGCGACGGGAACCGTCGGGGTCGGCACCGTCGGGATGCTCTTCTCCGGGAGCGGCGCCGGCCGGTCGGACGGTGCGAGGGGAAGGGACACGCGCACGCGGGCGCCGGCATGGCCCGGCTCGGGGTCGACGAAGCGGATCGAGCCGCCGTGCAGGTCGGTGACCCAGCGCGCGATGGCGAGCCCGAGTCCGGTGCCGCCGCCCTCGCCGTCGGCCGAGAGCGTCCCGAACGGCTCGAAGACCCGCTCCCGGTCACCCGGCGCGACACCGCGGCCCTCGTCCTGGACCTCGAGCAGCCAGCGGTCGCCGGTGCGCGTCGCGGCGATGGAGACGGTGGCGCCCGAGGGGCTGTGGCGCGAGGCGTTGTCGAGCAGGTTGGCGACCAGCTGACGCAGGCGGTCGGGGTCGGCGTGGACGACGAGGTCCACGGGCTCGACCCGCGCGGCGTACCAGACGTCGCGGCCGGTGACGCCCGCCTCCGCGATCGCCGCCTCGAGCAGCGGGCCGACCGAGACCGGCCGCGGCGTCAGTGGCGCCTTCCCCGCGTCGACGCGGGCGAGGTCGAGGAGGTCCTCGACCAGGTGGCTCGTCCGCTGGGCCTGGTCGAGCGCCGCGTCGAGGGACCGCGGGTCGCGGGGTGCGACGCCGTCGACGAGGTTCTCGAGGACGGCGACCAGCCCGGCGAGCGGGGTGCGCAGCTCGTGGCTCACGTTGGCGACCAGCTCGCGACGCTGCCGGTCGACCGTGGACAGGTCGCGCGCCATCGTGTTGAACGCGCGAGCGAGGTCGCCGACCTCGTCGCTCGAGTCGTCGGTGACGCGGACGGCGTAGTTGCCGGTCGCCATCCGGCCGGCTGCCGCCGTCATCTGCCGCAGCGGCGCGATCATGCCGACGGCCAGGAGCTGGGTCACCGCCAGCGCCAGCAGGATCGTCACCGGGATGCTGAGCCAGACCGGTACGCCGCCTGCCCGGCCGGCGCTGGCGACGCTGGCCGCCGCGACCACGCTCGCCACCACCAGCAGGCCGAGCTTGACCTTGAGCGAGGCGACCCGGGCGAGCGGCGCGCCGGTCACGACGCCCCGCCCGGCTCGAAGGCGTAGCCGACGCCGTGCACGGTGCGGATCAGGTCGCCGCCGATCTTGGCGCGGAGCCCCTTCACGTGGCTGTCGGCGGTGCGGGTGCCCGAGGCTCCCGGCCAGTCCCACACCTCCGCCATCAGCTGGTCGCGCGTCACCACCGTCCCGGCGCGCGCGGCCAGGCAGACCAGCAGGTCGAACTCGGTCGGCGTCAGCCGGACCTCCTCGCCCGCGCGCCACACGCGCCGGGCCGCCGCGTCGAGGGTCAGGTCGCCCAGCTCGAGGGCCTGCCGTCCGACGAGCTCGGCGGCGCGGTCGACGCGACGCAGGAGGGCCGCCACGCGGGCCACCAGCTCGCGCATCCGGAAGGGCTTGGTCAGGTAGTCGTCCGCTCCCACGTCGAGACCGACCAGCACGTCGCTCTCCTCGACGCGCGCGGTCAGCATGATCACGGGCACCGGACGGTCGGCCTGGATCCGCCGGCAGACCTCGTGGCCGTCGTAGCCGGGCAGCATCACGTCGAGGACCACCAGGTCCGGCCGGTGCTCCTCGTACGCCGCGACCGCGCCCGGCCCGTCGTACGCCGTGACCACCTCGTACCCCTCGCCTGCGAGCCGGTCGGCCACCGCCTGGTTGATCACCCGGTCGTCCTCCACGACGAGGACGCGGCGGCTCGGACTGGTCATGCTGGAAGGCTACGAGTGAGAACGCCCCAGGACCGGCACGACGTGTGAAGGTTCGGTGGAGGTCCCCGGGGGCACCCCTGGACAGCAGACGGCACGACGAGCGCAAGGACGGGAGCACAGTGACGAGCGCGACGGGACGTCGGATCCGCAGCTTCGACCACGACGGACTCACCTTCGACGTCCTCGACGAGGGTCCACTGGACGGGCCGGCGGTCGTGCTGCTGCACGGGTTCCCCGAGCGGGCCTCGCACTGGCACGACGTGAGCGCGATCCTGCACACGCAGGGGCTGCGCACCCTCGCGCTCGACCAGCGCGGCTACTCGCCGGGAGCGAGGCCTCGGGGCACGGAGAGCTACCGGGTCTCGCGGCTGGTCGGTGATGTCGTGGCGCTGGTCGAGCGGTACGGCGCCCCGGTGCACCTGGTCGGTCACGACTGGGGAGCCGCCGTCGCGTGGACGACGGCGTCCGCGCGCCCGGACCTGGTGCGCACGCTCACCGCCGTCTCGGTCCCTCACCCGGCGGCGTTCGCCCGGGCGCTGCGGTCCAGCGACCAGGCCCTCCGCTCGTGGTACATGCTCGTCTTCCGCGCGCCGGGCGTCGCCGAGTGGATCGTGCGCGTGGCGCCCGGAGCCGTCCGACGTCTGCTCCGGCGCAGCGGACTGTCCGACGACGAGATCCGCACCTTCCACCGCGAGATCGTCGACGACGGCGCGCTGCCGTCGGCGCTCGCGTGGTACCGCACCTGGCGTCTGCGGCGGCGCCGCCGCACGCGATCGGGGGGCGGGCCGCGGCGCGTGCAGGTGCCGACGACACTCGTGTGGAGCGACCGCGACGTCGCCCTGGCCAGACGAGGGGTCGAGCTGACCGAGGAGTACGTCGCCGCGCCGTACCGGCTGTGCATCCTCGAGGGCGTCAGCCACTGGATCCCCACCCAGGCGCCGGAAGCCCTCGCCGAGGCCGTGCTCGATCGAGTCCGCTCGACCCCTTGACCTGAACCCGCCTTGAACGAGTGGACTGGCCCCGTGGGCGACGAACGCGTGTGCTACCTCACCACGACCGGCCGCCGAACGGGTCGGCCCCATCGGATCGAGATCTGGTTCCTCGAGGAGGGCGACGAGGTGTACCTGTTCGCCGGAGGCGGAGAGGCGAGCGACTGGGTGCGCAACCTCCGTGCCCAGCCCGAGGTCGAGCTCGAGCTGCCCGGTCGACCCGTTCGCCGGTACACGGCGCGGGTGCTGGAGCAGCCCGCCGAGGAGCTGCGGCAGGCGATGGACGCGCGTTACTACGGGACGGGACCCGGGCAGCCGCTCACCGACTGGGCGCGTCGGGCCACGGTCGTGGAGCTGAGCACACGCCCCTGACGCGGCGACCGCTCGCTGCTGAGCGTCGTCGGCCATGGCGACACTGCGGTCGCCGTGGTCCCCTTGATCGTGCGAGCCCGGCGCACCAGGCTCGTCCGACCGACCGCACCCGCGGTGAGAGGTGGAGCCATGACCGAGCGCGAACCCGTCGAGACCACGAACCTCAGCCAGTACGACGACCGCCCGCTGGACTGGGGCCGAGCTCGGCAGGACCTGGTGAACGAGCAGGGGTCGACCCGCACCTTCTTCCTGGGCACCGTCGGTGCCGACGGCCGGCCGCACGCGGCCGGCGTGGGCGCGGTGTGGGAGGACGGCGACGTGTACGTCGTGGCCGGGCCCGGCACCCGGAAGGCCCGCAACCTGGAGGCCACCCCCGCGTGCACCGTGTCGGTCTCGTTGACCGGCCTGGACCTCGTCCTGGAGGGCGACGCGGCGCGGGTGCACGACCGCGAGACCCTCGAGAGGCTCGCGACGATCTACAGCGCCGCGGGCTGGCCGGCCGAGGTGGAGGGCGAGGCGTTCACCGCGCCGTTCATGGCGCCGAGCGGCGGGCCGCCGCCGTGGAACCTCTACCGCGTCACCGTCCACACGGCGTTCGGCGTCGCGAGTGCCGAGCCGAGCGGTGCGACGAAGTGGACGTTCGGCTGAGACGTCGGCTCAGGTGATCACGCCCTTCACCAGGAGGAAGCAGCCGTACGGCCGGTCCTCGCTGGTCGCCACGATCGCGCTCGCCTTGCGGGCGCGGTCGTAGAACTCGGACCGGGACAGGCCTCCGGCGAGCACGTCCCGCCCCTCGACCTCACCGGCCAGTGCGGTGATCTCACGATGGATCGGGAGCACGGGCTCCCCGGACACCGGCTCCATGTGCAGCACCGGGCGGTCGACGAACGTGTCCAGCGGGAGCACGGACAGGACCGCCCTCACCGCGGCAGTGACGTCGACACCGGCGAGCTCGATGACCTCCGGCCCCGCGGAGTACGCCGGGTAGTTGCGGTCGACGACGGCGATCTCGTCGCCGTGACCCATCGCGGCGAGCCGGTAGAGCAGACGTGGCACGAGCAACGGATCGATCTTCTTCAGCACGAGGCCTCCCGGTGTGGCGGACGTCGACGTCGGTCAGGCCGAGACCCGCGGCAGGGCACGGCTGGTGTGGAGGTACGCCGGGTGGCCCGAGCCGTCGTCGCCGAGGAACGCGTAGAGCCGGTGGATCCCGTGGTCGCGCTCGCGCGTGACCAGGGTGTCGTCGGAGAAGTGGACGAGCTCGTGACGCTCGGGCTGCTCGCCCAGCTCCTCGGCGAGTGCGTCGGTCGGGATGGCATCGAGCCAGATGCTGCCGTCCTCCTGCTCGCTGACCTTCAAGGTGGCCGACGAGCAGACGTAGGTGCCGGCGTACCGGCTCGCGTCGATGCTCTGGGCATCCGCGGGCGGAACCGGCTCGTCGGGCAGCGACCGTCCGGTGAGCTCACGCAGGGCGTGACCCACGACGTCCCGGAAGAGCAGGCCCACGTCGCCGCCGTTGCTGAGCAACGTGACCGCGACACCGGCCTCGGGCACGAGGCGGAGGTAGGCCGCCTGCCCGATGGTGTTGCCGTCGTGTCCCACGAGATCGCCGCCCGGCCGGTCGAACCGCTCGAACCCGAGGCCCCAGGACGTGCCCAGGTGGCCGAGGTAAGGCAGGTCCACCTGCTTGGCCTGCATCCGGGACGGCGTACCGGGCGCGAGCACCTGTGTGCCGTCGGCGGCGCGGCCGTCCTCGAGGTGCATCCGGGCGAAGGCGAGCAGGCTGCGCGCACTCATCGCGAACATCGAGCCCGCCGGGATGTTCGAGCGTGCGAGGGCCCACATCGGCGTCGGGTGGTGGCCGGCGCCCTGCTCGGTCTCGATGTGGCCGACCGCGGCCCGGAACAGGATCGCGTCGTACGGGCTGGTCGCGGCGTGCGTGATGCCCAGCGGCTGGATGAGGTGCTCGCGCAGGCACGCGTCGTACGGCTTCCCACGCAGGACCTCGACCAGGCGGCCGAGCGTGGTGAAGCCGGCGTTGTTGTACGACCACATCGCTCCGGGCGGGAACAGCTGGGGTACGTCGTGGAGGACGCCGAGGTACTTCTCGACGCAGTCGTCGCCGACGCCGGTGTCGGTGAAGATGTCACCCTCGAAGCCCGCGGTGTGGGTCAACAGCTGCCGCACGGTGACGCTGCTCGCGGCGTCCTCGTCGGCGATCCGGAACTCCGGGAGGTAGGTGCGGATCGTCGCGTCGAGGTCGACCTGGCCCTCGTCGACCAGCTGCATCACCAGTGAGCCGGTCCAGAGCTTGGTGATCGAGCCGATCTGGAACACCGAGTCCGTCGTCGCCTCGACACCGGTGGCCGTGCTCAGCACCCCGGCGGCGTGGTCGACGACCTGACCGTCGGCGAGGACACCGACGGCGGCGCCGGGGACGTCGTACTGCTCGATCAGCTTCGGCAGCTGCTCGGCGATCCAGTCCGACACCTCGCTCAAGCTCGTCATGAGCGCATCGTACGGAGGCGCTGAGGCCGGACGCCCGGGTCCGTCGGTCGTACGCCGTACCGTCGACGGATGGAGACCTGCCGCGTCCGGGGTGTCGACCTGCGCTACGCCGAGCACGGCGCCGGCCGACCGGTGGTCGTGCTCCACGGCGCCGGCGTCGATCATCGCGAGGCCGAGGCGTGCTTCGAGCCGATCCTCGGGCGGCACGGCGATCTCCGCAGGATCTACCCGGACCTCCCGGGCATGGGCGAGACCTCGGCGCCCGAGTCCCTGCGCAGCGCCGACGACGTGCTCGAGGTCCTGTCCGGGTTCGTCGATCGGGTGGCCGGGGACGGTCCGGCGCTCCTGGTCGGCCACTCCGCGGGTGCCTACTACGCGCGTGCCCTCGCGGTCCGGCACCCGGCGGTCGCCGGGCTCGCCCTGGTCTGCCCCCTGCTGCCGGAGACCAGGGACGTGCCGCCCCACCGGCCGCTCGTCGCGGCGGACGACCTCGGTGACGAGGAGTTCCGGTCGTACTTCGTGGTGCAGACCCCGGAGATGCTCGAGCGCTACCACCAGTTCGTCGCGCCGGGCGCGGCCGTCGCGGACCACGCGGCGCTGGAGCGCATCGGCGAGCGCTGGGAGCTGACCGCTCCTGCGGCCGACGGCCGCGACGAGCGGCCGACGCTCCTGGTCGCCGGGCGCCGCGACTCGACCGTCGGGTACGCCGCCACCATCGACCTGCTCGGCCACTACCCGGCCGCCACCCTCGCGGTCGTGGACGGCGCCGGCCACGCCCTGCCCCACGAGCAGCCCGGCCTGCTCGCAGCGCTGGTGGACGAGTGGCTCGACCGATGCGGGCTCGAGCGCTGACGACGGGTTTCGAGACGGTCGCGGACCGACCTCCTCAACCAGCGGCGGGACTCGTACAGTCGCGACCGTGAGCGACACGTCGTCCGAGCTGCCGATCCTGCCGACCTCCCTCGTCGGGAGCTACGCCCAGCCGGACTGGCTGATCGACCGGGCCAAGCTCGCGGGTCGCTTCCCGCCACGGGTGCGGGCCAAGGAGCTGTGGCGCGTGGAGCCGGCGTACCTCGAGCAGGCGCAGGACGACGCGACCGTCCTGGCGATCCGCGCGCAGGAGGAGGCGGGGCTCGACATCATCACCGACGGCGAGATGCGGCGGGAGTCGTACTCCAACCACTTCGCGACCGCGCTCGACGGCGTCGATCTCGACAACCCGGGCACGGCGCTCGACCGCAGCGGCCACCCGAACCCGGTGCCGCGGATCTCCGGCCCGATCGTGCGGCCGCTGCCGGTCGGCGTACGCGACGTGGAGTTCCTCCAGGCACACACCGACCACGTCGTGAAGATGACGGTGCCCGGTCCGTTCACGATGTCGCAGCAGGCGCAGAACGACCACTACCCGGACCTCGCCTCGGCGGCGATGGCGTACGCCGCCGCCGTCAACGCCGAGATCAAGGACCTGCACGCGGCCGGCGCCGACCTGGTCCAGATCGACGAGCCCTACATGCAGGCCCGGCCGGACGCGGCGCGGGAGTACGGCCTCGCCGCGCTGCAGGCCGCCCTCGACGGCGTCACCGGCACCACCGCCGTCCACATCTGCTTCGGGTACGCCGCGATCATCCACGAGCGGCCCGAGGGCTACTCGTTCCTCCCGGAGCTCGCCGGCTGCTCGGCGGACCAGATCTCGATCGAGACCGCGCAGTCGGGCCTCGACCTCGGGGTGCTGAAGGACCTCAGCGAGAAGACGATCATCCTCGGGGTGATCGACCTGTCCGACCACGAGGTCGAGAGCGTGGACCTGGTCGCCGACCGCGTCCGCCGGGCGTTCGCCCACACCTCACCCGAGAAGATCACGATCGCCACCGACTGCGGCATGAAGTACCTGCCGCGTGCCAGCGCCGAGGGCAAGATGCGGGCGATGGCCGGCGCCGCGGCCCTGCTGCGGGCCGAGCTCTAGCGCGAACGCCGCGCCCCGCCGAGCACCAGTCCGAGCCCGACCAGGGCCACGATCGGGCCGACCACCGCCCACAGCGTCTTGCCGCTCATCCCCGAGCCGCCGACGACGTCGATGCCCTGCAGGAACCACAACGCGCCGACGACGACCAGCACCACGCCGACCGCCAGCATCGTCGTCCGGTTCATGCTCGCAGGCTACGTCGGCACCGGTCGCCGGCGGATCGAGAGCTGCCTTCCGACGTCGACCGAACTTTTCCGCAGCAGAGGTCATCAGACGACGCAGACGGGCCGGCCAGGAGCGGAGACGTGAGGTCGGGCCGCCTGCACGTGGGGGACCGAGAGGGGATCCGGCCCGAGGGACCGGATCCTCTCTCGCTCGCGCGCGCAGGCTGAGCGGAGACGCCGCGGAGACGCCGCGGAGACGCCGGGGAGACGCCGGGGAGACGCCGCCGAGCCCGGATTCGGCCTCGACGCCACCACCGAGGCCCGCACGGCGTACACTGGTGGTATCGGCACCGCCGCGTGGCGGACCGTTCTGGTCCCCCACCGCGCCGGGTGTCAGCGCCCGTCGGGCTGCTGACCGGCCGAGAGGGTTCGATCCGAGGGGCGGATCGGGCTGCTGACATCACCACCGCCGTCGGACGGCGGGGCACCGATGGCGGGTAGGCACACCGCGACGGTGGAGCTTCCCGCGAGAGGAAGCGCTCGAGGAAGAGAGCGGCTGGTTGGCCACACAGCGTCGACGCCAGACCGGTAACGGCCGGGCTGGTCAGCGTTCCCGGGGACAGGGCCGAGGCCAGGTCCGGAGACGGGACAACGAGGGCATCATCCCGGTGCTCGCCATGGCCGTGCGCGAGGTCGAGCGTGCCGTGAACCAGCGCCAGCTCACCTCGGGCCAGCGCGCCCGCTTCCAGGCCGCCGCCCTGCTGGCACGTGCCGAGCGGGCGAACGTCCGTGCCGACGAGGAGCTGACGTCGACCCAGAAGGAGTCGCAGCTCAAGCGGCTCGAGGGCCTGGCCACGATCCTCGCCCAGATCGCCACCCGCGAGCCGTCGCTGTTCAGCCTGCTCCAGGACGACGCCGTGGTCTCCGACGCGACGCGACGGCTCGAGCGGGAGATGCAGATCCAGGCCGGCCTCGAGCCGGAGCCCGAGCCGGAGCCGGACCCGACGTTCTCGAGCAACACCCGGGAGCGGACGGCGCTGCCGCAGTCCGTCGTCCAAGCGCAGCTGGCCAACCCCTTCCTGGTCCCCGACTTCAACCTCCCGGCGCCGCGCGTGCACGGCCGGCTGGCCGGCTGGGAGCTGATCGAGCCGCTCCTGAACTCCTTCGAGCAGGCGGCGCCCGGGGCACCGGCGAGCATGGAGCTCCCGGAACCCAGACCGATGCTGCTGCCGCCCGACCTCGAGCTGATGGTCCACCAGGCGAAGCTGCTCGCGTCGGCGGCCGAGGGCCACCGCACGTTCCTGCTGGCCGACGAGCCCGGTCTCGGCAAGACCGCCCAGGCGCTGCTGGCGGCGCAGGTCGCGGACGCCTATCCCCTGCTGGCGATCGTCCCGAACGTCGTGAAGACGAACTGGGCGCGCGAGGCCCAGATGTGGACGCCGAACCGCACCGTCACCGTGGTCCACGGCGACGGCGAGGACGTCGACGGGTTCGCCGACATCGTCGTCGTCAACTACGAGGTCCTCGACCGCCACGTGCGGTGGATGGGTGAGCACGGCTTCCGCGGGCTGGTCGTCGACGAGGCGCACTACATCAAGAACAAGAAGTCCCAGCGCTCACAGAACGTGCTCGAGGTCTCCGACCGCATCCGCCAGCGCGTCGCGCGGCCGTTGATGATGGCCCTGACCGGCACGCCGCTGATCAACGACATCGACGACTTCCGCGCCATCTGGCAGATGCTCGGCTGGATCGACGAGAAGAAGCCGACCAACATGCTGATGTCCGAGCTCGAGGAGACCGGCTTCACGCCGGCCGACCACGCCTTCTACCCGGCCGCGCGTCAGGCCGTCGTCGACCTCGGCATCGTGCGCCGCCGCAAGGTCGACGTCGCCGCCGACATCCCCGCCCGTCGGGTCGCCGACCTGCCGGTCGAGCTCGAAGGCGCGATGGGCCGCTCGATCCGCGAGGCCGAGCGCCAGCTCGCGCAGCGCCTGGTCGGCCGCTACCAGGCGGCGCTCGAGCACCGGCGTCCCGGCTTCTCGGTCCTCGGCGAGGACGGCATCGACCACGAGCTGGTACGCCGCGTCGCCGAGCGCGAGGTCGCCGAGGGCAGCGAGGCCGAGACCGGCGACAACGTGTTCACCATGGTCCGCAAGATCGGCCAGGCCAAGGCCGAGCTCGCCGCCGACTACGCGGTCCAGCTGGCCCGGAGCGCCGGCAAGGTCGTGTTCTTCGCCAAGCACCTCGACGTCATGGACACGGCCGAGGAGCTGTTCGAGCGCCGCGGCGTCGGGTCGACGTCCATCCGTGGCGACCAGACCCGGACCGCGCGCGACGCGGCGATCGACGCGTTCACCAACGACCCCGACGTCCACGTCATCGTGTGCTCGCTGACCGCCGCCGGCGTCGGCATCAACCTCCAGGTGTCCTCGAACGTCGTGCTCTCCGAGCTGTCCTGGACCAACGCCGAGCAGACCCAGGCGATCGACCGGGTCCACCGGATCGGCCAGACCATGCCGGTCACCGCCTGGCGGATCATCGCCGCCCAGACCATCGACGCGAAGATCGCCGAGCTGATCGACGCCAAGGCCGGCCTCGCCGCGCGCGCCCTCGACGGTGCGGGCGAGCAGGAGGGTTCGTCGTCGGCCGACGTGCAGGTCGACACCCTCGCCGCGATCCTCACCGAGGCGCTGACCACCGGGGGCACGCGCGACTGACGTCTGGTGTCGAGGCGGGCGTCAGGACGCCATCCTCGACGGCGAGGGCGGGGCAGGGCGTCCGCCACCGATCATGCCGCTGTTGCGTCGGTCGGACGTCGGATCAAGCCCGCCGTTGGACGAACGTTCGACCTAAGGCGCGCGGGGTCGGTCACGGGAGGAGCAGGGTCTTGATCGCCCGGCGCTCGTCCATGGCGCGGTAGCCCTCGGCCACCTCCGAGAGCGGGAGCGTGAGGTCGAAGACCTTTCCCGGATCGATCCGGCCGCTCCAGATGCGCTCGATCAGCTCGGGGAGGAAGCGCCGGACCGGGGCCGGACCGCCTCGGAGCCCCACCTGCGGGCCGAACAGCTCCGGTGCGCCGAGGGAGACGCCGTGCGGGACGCCGACGTACCCGACCGTGCCGCCGGGACGCGTCGACGCGATCGCCTGGCGGAACGACTCATCGGTGCCCACACACTCCAGCACACAGTCGGCTCCCACACCGTCGGTCAGGTCCTCGATCCGGGCGACGCCGTCCTCACCGCGTTCCTCGACGATGTCGGTCGCCCCGAAGTCGAGAGCGAGCTTCTGTCGGGTCTCGTGCCGGCTGAACGCGATGACGCGCTCGGCACCCAGCTCCCGGGCCGCGAGGACTCCACAGAGGCCGACGGCGCCGTCACCGACGACGGCCACCGACGTACCCGGACGGACCTCCGCGGCAACGGCCGCGAACCAGCCCGTGCCGAGCACGTCGGATGCCGCCAGCAGGCTGGGCACCATGGCGTCGTCCGGGACCTCCGGCGTAGCGACGAGCGTGCCGTCGGCCAACGGGACGCGCAGCAGCTCGGCCTGCGCCCCGATCGAGCCCATGGGCCGCCGGTCGACACAGGCGGTCTGGAAACCTGCGCGGCAGTGCGCGCAGGTGTTGTCCGAGGCGAAGAACGACCCGACCACGAACTGACCGGGCCGGATCGTGGTGACCTCGGGACCGACCCCCTCGACGATCCCGACGTACTCGTGGCCGAAAGGCGCAGGCCCGTTGACGTCCTGGGCGCCGCGGTACGGCCACAGATCCGACCCGCAGACGCAGGTCGCCGACATGCGGATGATCGCGTCGGTCGGCTCCTCGATGACTGGATCGTCGCGCTCCTCGAAGCGGACGTCGCCGGGTGCGTACATGACTGCTCCGCGCATGGGTCTCCTGTACCCACCTCGTGCGTTTGATGCCTGCTCCGTCCCTAGGGTGGGTGCGTGCGACCCCTCTCCTACGACCACGACACCGCCGCCGGGCTGATGCGCGAGCAGCTGGACCTGTTCGTCGACGCGGCCAGGTCGTTCTCCGACTACGAGCTGCTCGGCCCGTCGAGGCTGCACGGCTGGAGCCGGCTGGAGCTGGTGGTGCACGCACGACTCGGGCTGGAGGAGATGGCCGCGGTCTGCGCGGCCCAGGTCGACGACGAGCCCGACCACGACGCGGCGTCGTACTGGGCGTCGTTCGCCGAGGACGACGACGACCGGGTGCCGCACATCATGTGGATGCGGCGCACGGCGTCGGCGTACCACCGACCCGAGGGTGCGCTGCGCCACCTGGACGCGGTCGCCGCGATCCTGCGGATCGCTCTGGGCCGGATGCCCGACCACCCCGTGCTCTTCCAGGGGAAGGTGATGGCCAGTGGCGACTTCCTCGCCACCTGGGTCGTCGAGCTCGCGGTGCACCAGCTGGACCTCGGCGAGGACGGCGGTCATCCGTCGGCGGCCGCCCTCGACGTGGTACGCCGCACCGTCGAGGCGGTCGCGGACGCCGACCTGCCGTCGGCGTGGAGCGGTGAGGACACCGCCCTGATCGCTCTCGGCAGAGCTCCGTTGCCCGACGATGCTGCGGGGTTGGCGGACGTGCTGCCGATCTCGATCTGAGCGCGGTCTTCCGGCCCGTCGTCAGCGCGCCGCGCTGAACCCCGAGGCGCTGTGCTGCGAGCCGCCGGAGGACTTCGGCCCGGAGGGGCGACGCCGGCGCGAGCCACCGGTCTGCGGCTTCTGGCCCGAGGAGTTCCGGGCGCGAGCCGGGCGCTCGCCACCGGTGCCGGCGCGACCACCGCCGGACCGCCGGCGGTTGCGGTTGCGGCCACCTGCGCCGCCGCCTCCGGAGCGTGTCCGGGGCGACGACGCGGCGGAATCGAGGGCGCCGGAGAGCACACGCTCGCCGGGCGCCAGGTCGAGCAGCACGGGGTGGCCGGGACCGTCGACCCGCGTCGTGACGGGTGCGATGCCCGCGGCCTTCGCCAGCCGCTTCGCCTCGCGCACCTGGTCGCGCGTGATCAGGGTGACCACCGTGCCGGAGTTGCCGGCGCGCGCCGTGCGGCCGGACCGGTGGAGGTAGGACTTGTGCTCGGCGGGCAGGTCGGCGTGCACGACCCGGGCGATGTCGTCGACGTGGATCCCCCTCGCCGCCACGTCCGTGGCGACCAGCGTCGCTGCCCGGCCGGAGTGGAAGGCCTCGAGGTTGCGGTTGCGCGCGCCCTGGCCGAGGTTGCCGTGGAGCTCGACGGTCGGGACGCCCGTGCGGTTGAGCTGACGGGCCAGCGCCTTGGCGCCGTGCTTGGTGCGGGTGAAGACGAGCGTGCGGCCGGGCGCGCTGGCCAGGTCGACCAGCACCGACAGCCGGTGCTCGCGCTCGACCTGGAGCACGTGGTGGCTCATCGTCGAGATCGGCGACTGCGGGGAGTCGGCCTCGTGGACGACCGGGTCGACGAGGAACTCGCGGACGAGTGCGTCCACCGCCTTGTCGAGGGTCGCCGAGAAGAGCAGGCGCTGCGTGCCGGACGGCGTACGCCGCAGGATCCGGCGTACGCCGGGCAGGAAGCCGAGGTCGGCCATGTGGTCGGCCTCGTCGAGGACGGTGACCTCGACGTCGTCGAGGGAGCAGTGGCCCTGGCCGATCAGGTCCTCGAGCCGGCCGGGACAGGCGACGACGATGTCGACGCCGCGGCGCAGCGCGTTGACCTGGGGCTGCTGGCCGACGCCGCCGAAGACGGTGCGACTGGTCAGGCCGGCCTCGCGGGCCAGGGGCGCCAGCGCGGTGTCGATCTGGGTCACCAGCTCACGGGTGGGTGCCAGGATCAGCGCGCGCGGCGCACCGCGCCGGGGCCGGGAGCCATCGGTCAGGCGGGCCACCAGCGGCAGGAGGAAGGCATAGGTCTTGCCGGAGCCGGTGCGGCCGCGGCCGAGCACGTCGCGCCCGGCCAGGGAGTCGGGCAGCGTCGCGGCCTGGATCGGCGTGGGCGTCTGGATGCCCTGCCGGGAAAGACAGGTGGTCAGGCGTGCGGGCACGCCGAGAGAGTCGAAGGAAGACAAGTGAAACCGAATCTGTGTGGTGTCTCACCGAAGCCGGGTCCGGGGGTTTCGCCGGGCGGCTACGCACGGAGCAGGTATGAGCTACGACGTGCGGACAACTCGCGGCGAGAGCTCGACGAGCTGATGACGTGATGTTACCGGAGGGACGAGCAAAGCCCGGCATCGGCGAGCTCTGTCGAGGACCCTAGGCTCGCGCCATGACCGGCCTCCAGATCGCGCTCACCGCGCTGGTGGTGGTGCTCGCGGTCTGGCTCGTGGTGCTGATCGCGTTCGGGCGGACGCCGGGCGACTGGCTGTACGCCGCCCTGGGGCTGCTCGAGGTCGGCCTCGTCGTGCAGCTGGTGGTCGGGCTGGTGCGGCTCGGTGGTCAGCACCCGGGCGTCAACGTCCCGGCGTACGTCGGCTACCTCGTGGGCAGTCTGGTCATCCTGCCCGCGGCGTTCCTCTGGTCGGTCGGCGAGCGCACCCGTGCCGGCACCGGGGTGCTGCTGGTCGCCGTTCTCGTCGTGCCGGTCCTGTTCCTCCGTCTGCACCAGCTGTGGTCGGCATGAGCCGGGCGTCGACGCGGACCGGGCTCGGGCGGGTCCTGGTGTTCGTCTACGGGCTGTTCGCGCTCTCGGCGACGGCGCGTGCCCTGGTCCAGCTCGGTACTCAGGCGTCGAAGGCGCCCGTCGCCTACTCGCTCTCGCTCTTCTCCGGGATCGTCTACGTCCTGGCCACCTGGGCGCTGGGTACCGACCGACGACGGGTGGCGCTGGTGACGATCTGCGTCGAGCTCACCGGGGTGCTCGTGATCGGGACCCTGAGCCACCCCGACGACATCGACAGGGCCAGCGTCTGGTCCGACTACGGCAACGGCTACGGCTTCGTCCCGCTCGTGCTCCCCTTCGTCGGCCTGTGGTGGCTGTGGCACATCGGCCGCGCGGCACGCCCGCCTGCGGATTGAGTCGTCGTCGGCCGCGAAATCGACGATCTCGGGATGGCCCGGACCGGCCGATCGGGCCTATCGTGGTCCTGGCTCGGGCGCGACAGGTCCGCGCTCCCGGGGCGTGATCAACGGCGGTGGTCATCGTTACGCACGACGACCACCGCCTTCTTGTGGAGCTCGTCCGTGGTCGACGCTCCTCCACCCACGCGTGAGTCAGCCCGCCGACCTACGTGGTCTGCAGCCGACGGGCCTCCCGAGACCGGCCTTTGCGCGTCAGCCGTACCGCGGTTGTCCGGTCCGTACCCGGTGCCGGACGCATCATGCCGCTCAGGCGTCGTGGGTCCGCGGTGACTCGTCGTCCTTGGCCGGCACCCAGGGATCCAGCAGGACCCCGGTCTCGACCAGGTGCTGGGCGAGCGCGTAGAGCTTGATGTTGTGGTCCTGGGACACCCGCCGCATCACCCCGAACGCCTGGTCGGCGTCGAGCCCGAACCGCTCCATCAGCCGGCCGGTGGCCTGACCGATCACCGTGCGTGACTCGAGGGCCCTTTGCAGCTGCTCCTCCTTGAGGCTGGCGGCCAGCACCACCGAGGTGTGCGCGGCCAGCACCTCGCCCTCGAAGACGTCCTCGTGGTCGAACGCGCCGACTCGCGCGGCGTACAGGGTGAGCGCGCCGAGGGCATCGCGCCGGGTGGCGAGGCGAAAGCTGAGGACCGATCGCATCCCCACACGGGAGACCATGGCGGGGCCCCACGTGGTCCATCGCTCGTCCTGGTCGAGGTCGTTCGCGACGACCCGCTCCTCGGTGCGGAGGGCGTCGAAGCAGGGGCCCTCGCCCAGCTCGAACTGGAGCTGGTCGATCACGCGCAGCGTCTCGTCGCTGGCGGCGACGGTGCGGATCTCGCCGTTCTCGAGGAACGAGACCCCGGCCATGTCGCAGTGCTCGACGGCCTCGACGCACGTCTGCACGACGCGGTCGAGGGTGGTGACGATCGACCGCTCCTCGGCCATCTCACGGACCGCTTCGGCCAGCACGCGGTTGAAGTCGACGTCCATCGCTCCGAGTCTCGCACTCCGGGCGACCCGGGATGCCCATCTTCCGGGCGCGGTCGCGAGCACATGATGCCAGGGCGCCGGGAGGGGACGACGCGGAGGGGCCCCGCGTGTCTCAGGCCGAGCTCGGGGCGAGCACGAGGTCGACGTCGACCCGAGCCCACGGCCCGGCGACCTCGCGACCGTCGGGGGTCGGCGTCGTCGGGATCTGCTGCCGGACGTCGACGACCAGCGACTCGCGCACCCCGAAGACGCTGTCGGAGTCGAGGTAGCGGTCACCCCGCGGGAACACGTGCGTGACCAGGGTGCGACAGCCGTCGGCCTGCACCATCAGGTGCAGGTGGGAGGCGCGCATCGGCGAGCGGCCGGTGGCGCGGAGCAGCTCGCCGACCGGGCCGTCGTCGGGGATCGGGTACGGCGTGGGGGTCACCGCCCAGAACCGGAAGCCGCCCTGCTCGTCGGCGTACAGGTGGCCGCGACCGGTGACCCGCTCGTCGCCGTACTGCACGTCGTAGAACCCGTCGGCGTCCGCCTCCCACACCTCGATCCGGGCGCCGGCAAGCGGCCGTCCGTCGGTGTCGGTCACCGTCCCCTCGACCCAGCACGGCTCGCCCGGCGCACCGCCGGCCACGTCACCGCCCAGCCCGACGTCGGGGGAACCCTCGACGAAGAACGGTCCGAAGACGGTGGCCTCGGTGGCGTCGGCGTACGCCTCGTTGTTGATCGTGATCGTCTGCATGGAGGCACCGAGCACGTCCGAGAGCAGGATGAACTCCTGGCGGCGGTCGTCGGTGATGTGGCCCACGGCGGTCAGGAAGTCGATGGCGCGCTTCCACTCCTCCTCGGTCAGCCGGGTCTCGCGGAGGAAGGCGTGCAGGTGCCGGGTCAGTGCCTCGACCAGCTGCCGGGTGCGCGGGTCGGGTGTGGCCGCGAACGACTCCACCACGCGCTCGACCAGGGCCTCCTCGCGCGCCCGCTGCTCCGCGGAGATCTCGCTCATGTGGGGTCCTTCCCCTCCCACGCTGCCCGCAGCAGCGCCTCGACCACGTCGGCGGTGACCGGCACCGGGTTGCTCGGCGGCGCCGCCTCGACGATCGGCGGCACGGCCGTCGGTACGTCGACCTCACGAAGGCCGAGGTCGCGCAGGGACCTGGGCGGGCCGACCGCGGCGCCCAGCGCGGTCAGGCCGGCCAGCGCCGTGTCGGCGCCGAACGCCGCCGCGAGCCGTCCGTCGATCTCCGGGACCGCCGGGGCGTTCAGCGCCAGCACGTGCGGCAGGACGACCGCGTGCGTCTCGGCGTGCGGCAGGCCGAACATCCCACCGAGCACGTGACAGATCTTGTGGTGGAGCCCCGAGCCGGCCGAGGCGAAGGCGACGGCGGCAAGGTAGGCGCCGTACAAGGTCTGCTCGCGGCCGGAGAGCTCCATCGGGTCCGCGACGACGCGCGGGAGGCCGGCCCGCAGCGCCCGTACCCCCTCGACGGCGAGCGCCTGGTCGACCGGGTCGGTGCGCGGCGCCCACATCGCGTCGACGCAGTGGGCGAGGGCGTTGAAGCCGGACGCGACGCTGGCCGGGACCGGCAACGTGAGCATCAGGCCGGCGTCGTACACGACGACCCGCGGTAGCACCGCCGGGTCCGTTCCGGTGGTCTTGAGGCCGCGCTCGGTCAGGCCCCAGACGTCGGTCGCCTCGGAGCCGGCGTACGTCGTGGGCACGGCGACGATCGGCAGCCCCGTGGTGAGGGCGACGGCCTTGGCGAGACCGGTGGTCGATCCTCCGCCGACGCAGACGACCGCGTCGACGTCGTGCTCGTCCGCGACTCGTCTCGCCCGCTCCGCCACCTCGACCGGGACGTGCATCGCGACCTCGGTGTGCAGCACGGCGACCGGCACACCCGCCAGCACCGGCTCGGCGCGGCCCGGGTCCGACGCGATCGCCATCACCCGCGACGCCCCGAGCCGGCGTACCTCCTCGGCCACGGCCGGCGACGCCTCGCTGGTGGCGAAGCGGACCCGCTGCGGGAGCCAGTCGTGGGTGAACTGCACGAGCCCTTGCTACCGCACTCGGCGACCGGGTGGGAGGGTCGTCCGCCCCAGGTGCTCGTACAGGAGCACGGAGGCGGACGAGCGGGTGGTCAGAGGACCTTGGTGCCGTACATCTCGCCCAACGGGTCAGCGAGGAGCTCCAGCCGGGCGCCGTCGGGGTCGCGGAAGTAGATCGACTTCTCCGACTCCACGAGGTACTCCACGCCGGCGTCGTCCAGCTTGGTACGCAGGTGGTCCCACTTCTCCTGGCTGACGGAGATCGCGAGGTGGTGCAGCCCGCCCAGCACCTCGGCGTACGGGCCGAGGTCGAGCCCGGGCAGGTCGAAGAACGCCAGCAGGTTGCCGTGGCCGATGTCGAAGAAGAAGTGGTTGGAGCCCTGGTAGTCACGGTTCTCGAAGATCTCCGTGAGCGGGAACTCCAGCATCTCCTGGTAGAAGTCGATCGTCGTCCGGACGTCGGAGCAGATCAACGCGAAGTGGTGCAGTCCCTGCGCGCTGCTCTCCGGCCGGTCGCCGGCGTCCTTCAGGTAGTCGGCCTTGATCTGCTCCCGCTCCGCGTTGATCGCCTCGAGGTCGATGGTCATGAATGGCTCCCCTCGGTAGTTGAACCATCATCGAGGGCGGGGCCGACGAGCGCCAGTGTCAGCTGCGCTTGCGTGACCGGCTCGTCGACGCAGGCCTCACGAAGAGCGTCGAGCGCCCGTTGCCCGTGGCCACCTCGTTGACCTCGAGCTGCGGCAGGTCGCGCACGAGGGTGCTCAGCTTGGCGTACCCGTGGTTGCGCGAGTCGAAGGTCGGGTTGGTGTTGACGACGTACGACCCGACCTCGCCGAGGGGAGCCCATCCGTCCTCCCGGGCGCTCGCCTCCACGGCGGGGAGGAGGAGGTCGGCGAGCTCCTGCTGCTTCCTCTTGCTCGACGAGCCCGACCGTTTCGCCGGCGCCTTGGCGGTGGCCTTGGCCACGCCGGCCGCCTTCCGCGCCGCCGACTTCACGGGCGCCTCGGCCTCGGTCGCTGCGGGGTCGTCGCCGACCAGCACCTCGAGATAGGTGAAGCGGTCGCAGGCGTTCTGGAACGCCTCCGGCGTCTTGCGCGCGCCGATCCCGAAGACCCGCTTGCCCGACTCACGCAGTCGCATCGCCAGCCGCGTGAAGTCGCTGTCGCTGGACACGATGACGAAGGCGTCGACGTTGCCGGAGTAGAGCAGGTCCATCGCGTCGATCACGAGCGAGAAGTCCGTGGAGTTCTTCCCGATCGTGTAGGCGAACTGCTGCACGGGCTGGATCGCGTACGTCGGGAGCTTCTCGCGCCAGCCCTTCAGGTGCGAGCTCGCCCAGTCGCCGTACCCACGTCGAATGCTCAACGTGCCGTGCTTGGCGGTCTCACCCAGGATCTGCCGCGTCCACTGGTGACTGATGTTGTCGCAGTCGATCAGCACCGCGACGCGAACCGTCTCGTCGGTCATCTGTCTCCTTCTGAGTCGTTCGGGAACACGACCAAGGCCCGACCGCCCTCACCGCGCTGCATGCGCTCGAACGCCGCAGGCACGTCGTCGAGGGTGATCCGGTCGGTGATGGTCGCGGCGAGGTCGAGCCGGCCGGCGGCGACGTGGTCGAGCAGGCCGCCGATGTCGTGGCGCGGGTCGCTGTTGCCGTAGACGCTGCTCACCAGGGTGCGCGAGAAGTGGAACAGCTCGAGCGGGTTGAACGTCACCTGCTGGTCCTTCGGCCCGACCCCGACGACCACGCAGGTGCCACCCCGGCGTACGGCGGTCCAGGCCTGGCGGATCGTGGTCGCCGAGCCGACGCACTCGAGGGCCACGTCGGCGCCCCGCCCGTCGGTGAGCGCCCGCACCTGCCGGCCGAGCTCGGGCGAGGCCACCACGAAGTCGGTGGCACCTGCGGCTCGGGCCAGCTGCTCCTTCGCCTCGGACACGTCGACGGCGATGATCCGGGCCGCGCCGGCGAGCCGGGAGCCGGCCACGGCCGACAGGCCGACACCGCCGAGACCGACCACCAGGACCGCGTCGCCCTCCGCCACCCGGCCGGCGTTCTGCGCGGCACCGACCCCGGTCAGGATCGCGCAGCCGAGCAGCGCCGCCTCCTCGAGCGGTACGTCGTCGGGCAGCGGCACGACGGCGTTCCCCGCGACCACGACCTCCTCGGCCATCGCGCCCAGCCCGAGGCAGGCGTCGAACGGCGTCCCGTCGGCGAGCGTGCCGCCCGGAGCCCCGGTGCTCCCCTCGATCGTCGAGCACAGCCACGGCTGGCCGTGGGTGCAGTGCCAGCAGGTGTCGCAGGGCACCGCCCAGTTGAGGACGACGTGGCGTCCGACCTCGACCCCGGCCTCCGCTCCCGCCTCGGTCACCACTCCCGAGGCCTCGTGCCCCAGCACCAGCGGGTACGCCGGCCGCAGCGTGCCGTTGACCATCGACAGGTCGGAGTGGCAGACGCCGACGCCCGCGATCCGCACGCGGACGTCGTCGTCGCCGAGAGGCCGGAGCGCGACGTCCTGCACCTCCAGCCGGCCGGGCCCGGTCGCCACCAGGGCGCGGGTCACCCGCAGGCTCCGACGGTCGACTGCGCGTGCTCCGGCATCGCCCGGAGTCTTCCACGCTCGGCCTCCGGCGCCGAGGTCGGCCGGGCGACGGCCCGCGCGCGTGCCCCACCCGCAGGGGTGTCTCTGCGACGATCCGGGCAGGACCCTTCGGGCGAAAGGCAGGCACGGTCATGCACCCACTCCCCCAGCGGATCGCGGCAGAGTTCTTCGGGACCTTCTGGCTCGTCTTCGGCGGTTGCGGCGCCGCGATCTTCGCCGGCTCCGAGATCGGCTTCTACGGCATCGCCCTGGCCTTCGGGCTCACGGTGGTGACGATGGCCTACGCCGTCGGGCACGTCTCGGGCGGCCACTTCAACCCCGCCATCACGATCGGCCTGGCGATGGGCAGGCGCTTCGACTGGAAGGACGTCGTCCCGTACGTCGTCACCCAGGTCGTCGCCGCCTTCGTGGCGGCCCTCGCTCTGTGGGTGATGGCCCACGGGCGTCCCGGCTTCGACTCCACCTCCACGGGCTTCGCCAGCAACGGCTACGGCGACCACTCGCCGGGTGAGTACGCGTGGTGGTCGGTGCTCCTGGTCGAGATCGTGCTGACCGCCTTCTTCCTCTACGTGATCTACGGCGTCACCGACACCCGCGCGCCCAAGGGCTTCGCGCCGCTGGCGATCGGTCTCACCCTGACCCTGATCCACCTGGTGAGCATCCCGATCGACAACACCTCGGTGAACCCGGCCCGCTCGATCGGCCCCGCGCTGTTCGCCGGCGGTACGGCGATCGGCCAGCTCTGGCTGTTCATCCTGGCGCCGGTCGCCGGCGGCCTGATCGCGGGGGCGACGTACGCACGGCTGTTCGGCGAGGGCGACGAGGCGGCACCGCTCGAGGTCGCGACGGAGGGCTGACCACCACGGACGCGAGCGCGCTCGGGCGCGCTTCGTCAGGTCAGGAAGTGCAGAGGCTCCTCGAGCACCTTCGCGAGCTGGGTGAGCCAGAGCGCGGCGGTCGACGCCTCGATCCGGTCGGCATCGCACGACAGCGTGACGGTCATGGTCTGGGCGGGCACGACGGCGCCGTCCTCGATCACGGCCTGCTCCCGCACTCCGCCGAGCGCCAGCACGGCCGGGTGGCCGGCGGTCGCGTCGAGGGAGGCCTCGGCGGCCCGGAAGGTCCCGAGGTCGACCACGGTGACGGTGGCGGCGTGGAGCTCGCCGGTGGCGAGCCTGCCCTCGCGGATCCGGGCGTCCAGACCCCGCAGGGTGCTGGTGACGGAGCTGGCCGACATCAGGCCGGCGACGTGGACGACGGGTGCGATCGTGCCGGTCTCGGTCCAGCGCTGCACGGCCACGTCGGTCACCGACAACGTGCCGGGAAGCAGCGGCACCCGCCGGGTGGTCATCGCGACCGCCTTGACCACGAGCGCGGTGAGCGACACCGCCTCGATGGTGTGGACCACGGTCAGCAGCGCGTCGGCCCGGACCTCCTCCCGGAGCCGCACCTGGCGCACCGCCACCGGTGCCTCGGCGGCCGCCTCCTCGGGCTCGACCTGCCCGTGCGTCACCAGCGAACCGGTCACGTCACCCTCGCCCGGGACCGGCGCCGAGGCCGCCTCGATCAGGGGCGCCACCTCGGCCAGCGGCGAGACGGCCGGACCCTCGGGCTCGGTGTCCTCGTGCGGCGGCCAGGTGGTGCGACGCAGCTCGTCGTGCGGGACCGCGCGGAGGTGTACGTCGGTGTCGTGCAGGTCGGGCGACACGGCCAGCCCGAGCTCGACCATCAGGCGCTCGACGTCCTCGACGACCTCGCCAGGGGCGCCGAGCACCGCCAGTGGGCTGCCGGGCAGCACCACTTGTCCCGGTGCGACGAGCGACTTGATCAGGATGCCCGGCTCGGAGACCTCGATGCTCAGCAGCGAGGACGCGGTCTCGACGGTGGCGATGCTCTGGGCACCGCCGAAGTCGGCCGCCTCGTCGACCAACCAGGCCGTGAGCGTGGCAGCGGTCGGATCGTCCGCCACCTCCGGCATGCGCAACACCCGCGCCACGGCGTCCCCCCAAGGACAAGACCCACGGAGCACCCGGTCCGGCTGCCCCCCGCAGCGAGGTCCCGAGCCCTCGTCGTCGAAGGCAACGTATCCCACCGGACTACCCGCCACCAGTCACCATCATGGGTATTCGGCGCGCGTGTCGCGTCCCTCCCGGCGAAGCTCGCGAGGACCAGGACACAATGGCGTGCCCGCCCACCGCAGGAGAGACGTGCCGACACCGACCCGCCAGGTGTGCGCCCTGCTCCACGAGGGCCACGTCCTGACCGACGCCGAGCGACGCGTGCCGGCGTACGACGCCCCGGAGCGGCACGTGTCGCTCACCGAACGCGTCGCCAGGTGCGGTGACCCCGCAGCGGTCCCGGTGGCGCCCCAGCTCCAGGTCCGGGCCGAGCCTTGCACCCTCGTCAGCGCCTTCGGCTCCCGCGGGGCCGAGCGGGTCGACGGCCTGTGGACGCCGGTAGCCGAGGTCGCCGAGGACGAGGCCGTGCTCGCGGCGCTGCTGTCCGTCGACTCCGTCGTGGCCGGGCTGGCGCCGCGGCCCGATCGCCGCGCCGACTGGTTCCGGCGCTCCTGGTACGACGAGGTCGAGGCCTGGGTCGACGAGGTGCTGCGCGCCCTCGGGCGGCGGCGCAACGGGCCGTGCGCCCCCGTCAAGGTCTGGAGCCTGTCCGCGGTCGTGCGGGTGCCGACCGACGGTCCGCCGGTCTGGCTCAAGGCCGCCTGCCGACACTTCCACGCCGAGCCGGCGCTGACCCGGCTCGTCTCCTCGATGCTGCCCGGCCGCACACCCGACGTCGTGGCGACCGACGACGAGCGTGGGTGGGTGCTGACCGAGGACATCGCGACGGCCGACGAGGAGTCGGCGCCCGAAGGCGTCGGCCCCAGCGCCGCGCGGATCGCCGCGAGGCTCCAGCTGCTCTCGCTCGACCGCCTCACCGAGATCAGGGCCGCCGAGGTCCCCGAGCGCGGCCTCGTCGACACCGGACGCCGCTTCGACGAGATCCTGCGCGACGGTGTCGAGCTCGCCGACCTCACCCCCGACGAGCTCGCCGCCGCCCGGGCCACGGCTCCCGCCGTCCACGCCCTGCTCGACCAGCTGGCGGCCCTCGGCGTCCCCGACACCCTGGTGCACGGCGACCTCCACACCGGCAACGTGGCCAGCGACGGGGACGCGATCGTGCTCTACGACTGGAGCGACGCCGCGGTCTCCCATCCGTTCCTCGACGTGGTCCTCCTCGCCTCTCGGTTGCCGGAGGACGAGCAGCAGGCCACCTTCGCGGCGTACGCCGAGACCTGGCGCGAGGCGTACCCGGACCTCGACGTCGAAGGGGCGCTGGCGCTGGCGCGCCCGGTGAACACGATCTACCAGATGGTCACCTTCGAGCTGATCCAGCGGGCCCAGGAGGACGCGTCGCGCTGGGAGCTGCACGGCGTCGTGGCCCGATGGCTGCGCTCGCTGCCCGACCTCGTCGCCGGTTGAGCGTGCCAGGATCAGCCCGTGAGCTCCGGACCCGCCCAGGACGAGGTACGCCGCCTGCTCGGGCTGGTCGAGGAGGTCGACCCGCTGATCCGCTCGGTGAACGCGGTGAACTCCCACGCCCTCGCCGAGGCCTCGGTCCTCGACCAGGAGACCGCCGAGGGCCGTCGCCGCTCGCCGCTCCACGGCCGGGCGGTCCTGGTCAAGGACAACATCGACACCGCCGGCCTGGCCACGACGGCGGGGTCGCTCGCCCTCGCCGAGTCCCCGCCCGACCGCGATGCGACGTTGGTACGCCGGCTCCGCGAGGCCGGCATGGTCGTGCTCGGCAAGACCAACCTCAGCGAGTGGGCCAACATCCGCGACCCGCAGTCGACATCGGGCTGGAGCGCCCACGGCGGCCTGACCCGCAACCCCTACGCCCTCAACCGCACCGCCTGGGGGTCGAGCTCGGGCAGCGGTGCGGCGGTGGCCGCCCGGCTCGCGTCCTTCGCCGTCGGCACCGAGACGAACGGGTCGATCACCGCGCCGGCCGCGGCCTGCGGACTCGTGGGCCTGAAGCCGACGGTCGGCCTGGTGCCGACCGAGGGAGTGGTCCCGATCTCCTGGAGCCAGGACGCGCCGGGCCCGATGGCGCTCACCGTCGGCGACGTCGCGGCCCTGCTGGACGTGATGGCCGGGACGGACACCGCCGACGAGCTCGAGCGCAGCGTGCGCGGCCTGCGGGTCGGCGTACCGCGGGACATCTGGGGTCACAGTCCGGCCGCCGACGCGGCCGCCGATCGGGCGCTGTCCCTGCTGTCGCAGGCCGACGTCCACGTGGTCGACGACCTGGCCCTGCCGGCGCTCCAGGACCTCGAGGACGAGGTCGCCCTCACCCTGATGCTGGTGGAGCTGAAGGTGGGCCTGGTGAAGTACCTCGCGACCCGCGACGCACCGGTGAAGACCCTCACCGACCTGATCGCCTTCAACCGCGAGCACGCCGCCGAGGAGCTGCCGTGGTTCGGTCAGGGGTTCCTCGAGCTGGCCGAGGAGACCGAGGGGATCGCGTCGTCGGCGTACCTCGAAGCCGTGGACGCGTGCACCGCCGCGGGCCTCGCCGAGCTCGACCGCACGCTCGGTGAGCACGACCTCGACGCCCTGATCGCGCCCGCGACGGCGCCCGCACCGCCCATCGACCTGGTGAACGGCGACCCGAGCGGAGGCGGTGGCGCGAGCAGCTCGAGCGCGCTCGCCGGCTCCCCGATCCTGACCGTGCCGGTCGAGCTCGCGCACGGGCTCCCGGTCGCCGTCTCGCTCTGGGGTGCCCGCGGGACCGAGGCGACGCTGCTCCAGCTGGGTCGCGCCCTCGAGGCCCGGCGCGACGCGACGAGCGGGCCGCTGCCCGAGCCGACGTTCGCGGAATGGGTGTGAGCCCCGCCCTGTTGTGGCGGTCATGGGTGAACTTTCAACCGCCGAGATACTCCAGCTCCTCCGCTCCACGCACGACCGGTTCGTCGCCGCGTTCGACGAGCTGGGCGGCGACGGGCTGAGCCGACCGTCGTACGACGACGGCTGGTCGGTGGCCCAGGTCGCCTCCCACCTCGGGTCCGGCGCGGAGATCTTCCGCCACCACCTGGAGGCAGGTGCCCGCGGCGAGCCGGCGCCGGACGGGATCAACGAGCCGATCTGGGACGCCTGGAACGCGAAGGACCCCGCCGACCAGGTCCGCGACGCGGTCGAGACGATCGCGGCGTTCATCGACTCCGCGGCCGCGCTGTCCGACCAGGAGCGGGCCGGATGGCGGCTCGAGCTCTTCGGCCTGGACCTCGACCTCGATGCCTTCCTCCGGCTGCGGCTCAACGAGCACGCCGTCCACACCTGGGACATCACCGTGGCACTCGACCCGGACTCGACCATCGCCGACGACGCGGCCGCCGCCCTCGCCGACAACCTCGACGCGATCGTCGGCTGGGCCGGCAAGCCGAGCGACGAGCAGGTCTCGGTCGAGGTCCGCACGACGTCGCCCGAGCTGGCCTTCCATCTCGACCTCGGCCCGGGAGGTGTCGCCCTCTCGCCTTCGCTCGACGACACCGACGCCCCCGCGCTGGTGCTGCCGACCGAGGCGTTCGTGCGGCTGGTCTACGGCCGCCTGGACGCGGACCACACACCCGCGTCGGTCACCGCGACCGGCGTCGACCTCGACGTGCTCCGGACGGCGTTCCCCGGTCTCTGACGGCCGGTGGGCGTCGGCCGGCGACTAGCCCTGCTCGACGACCCGCTCACGCAGCCCGGCGGCGAGCCCGGCGACGGTGGTGGCGTCCAGCAGCTCGCCCGCGCTGCCGGCGAGCCACCGGCGCTTGACCGGGAAGAGCCGAAGGCGGAGCTGCACGTGGGTGAAGACCATGCCGTCGTCGTCGTACGGCGTGAGCACGATCGCCCAGGAGCCGAAGGTGCGGCCGCGCTGCGTGCTGTGCACCAGCGCATGGGGAGCGTCCAGGATCTCGACGCGGAACGTCTCGTGGCGCCCTCCCCAGTCCGGGATCACCGAGCCGACCCGCAGCCGCTGCAGGGAGGGCTCGATCCGGCGGAGGCCCCGGCGCGACGGCGGGACCACGCGCTCGACGTTCCGCGGGAGGTACCAGCCACCGCGCTTCTTGCCCAGCTGGACGAACCACGGCCAGACGACCTCCGGCTTGGCCGGGAGGTCGAAGGCGCGGTCCATCACGACGTCCGGGTGCGCGACCAGGTCGTCACCCGGGAGCGTGCGCGCGACGTCCTCGGGAGAGGCATCGACCGACCCGAACATCTGCTCCTCAGCTCTGCGTACCGTCCCTCGGACCCCAGCGACCCCACCGGGTGGGCATCTCAGTCACCTCGGAGGCGTTGCAACGGCTCCTCAGTGCAGGTCTCCCCGGACGTCCGGGGAACCCTGCAGTCCCACCTCACGCCGCGGCGGCGAGCGCCCGGCGGTGCTCCTGGATCATCCGCGCCTGCAGGGCACGGCGCACCTTCGGGCCACCGGTGGTGACCTCGTAGAGCCGCTTGAGCTGGGTCGGCAGGTTGCGGGCGTTGGTGGTGTCGAGCCAGCCGTTGGGCAGCGACAGGCGCAGCACCTTGTGCCACGCGGAGTACACCTGCTGCGGCAGCGGGCGGGCGCAGTAGTCGAGCCCGTAGCGCTCGAACAGGTCCTGCACCTTGGGCGCGATCTCGCCGTACCGGTTGGACGGCAGGTCGGGGAACAGGTGGTGCTCGATCTGGTGGGACAGGTTGCCGGTCAGGATGTGCATCAGCTTCGACCCGGAGATGTTGGCCGAGCCGAGCATCTGCCGGAGGTACCACTGCGGCTTGGTCTCGCCGTCGATCGACCGGGTCTCGAAGGTCTGCACGCCCTCGGGGAAGTGACCGCACATGATCACCGAGTGCGACCACAGGTTGCGCACGGTGTTGGCCGTGAAGTTCGCGAGGACGGTCGGGACGAAGGAGCCGGTCACCATCGACAGACCCGGGTGGACGACGTAGTCCTTGGTGACCTGCTTGCGGATCTTGTGCAGCACGGCCTTGGCCTCGCGCTTGAACTTCTCGCTGTGCTGCTTGCCGCGGCGCAGCTGGCCCCGCAGCTCGAGGTCGTACGCCGCGACGCCGTACTCGAAGAACAACGCGTTGATGAAGTTCCACAGCGGCTGCCCGAGGTGCATCGGGTGCCAGGGCTGGTCCTCGTCGACGCGCATGATGCCGTAGCCGAGGTCGTTGTCCTTGCCGACGACGTTGGTGAAGTTGTGGTGCAGCTCGTTGTGGCTGTGCTTCCACTGGTCGGCCGGGGTGACGTGGTCCCACTCCCAGGTGGTCGAGTGGATCTTCGGGTCGCGCATCCAGTCCCACTGGCCGTGGAGGATGTTGTGCCCGATCTCCATGTTCTCCAGGATCTTGGCGATCGAGAGGCCGGCGGTGCCGACCACCCACGCCGGCGGGAACAGCGACGCGAGCAGCACGACGCGGCTGCCCAGCTCCAGCGACCGCTGCGTCTTGATCACCCGGCGGATGTAGCGCGCGTCGCGCTCGCCCCTGGTGTCGATGACCGAGGCCCTGATGTCGTCGAGCTCCTTGCCGATCAGCTCGATGTCCTCAGGACTCAGGTGGGCGATGGGGTTGGTCTGGCCGATGGTCGCCTTCTTCTGGATGGTGGTCATCCGGTCCTACCTCCTCGTCTTTCCCCCGAGTGGTTCGTACCCAGCGGTTGCCGGTCTCAGTGGTCGATGTGACACGGCCCCGCGGCCGCGTTGATGCAGGTCTGGATCGGGACGCCTCCGGCGGAGGTCTCGCCCGGGATCGCGGTGGTCAGCTCGCCGGTGCGCAGGTCGCGCACCGCGCCCTCGCGCAGCGGCAGCACGCACGTGTAGCAGATACCCATCCGGCAGCCGCTGGGCATCAGGACGCCGGCCTCCTCGGCCTGCTCCAGGATCGGCCGCGCCCCGTCGCACTCGACGTCGACACCGGATCCCGCGAAGGTGACCGTGCCGCCCTCGCCTGCGACGATGGTCGAGACCTTGAACTGCTCGGTGTACAGCGAGAGGCCGCGCTGCTCGTGGTGCTCGCTGATCGCGTCGAGCAGGCCACCCGGCCCGCAGGCGAACGTCGTCCGCTCGGCGAGGTCGGGCACGAGCCGGTCGAGGTGGTCGAGGTCGAGGATGCCGTGCTGGTCGTCGTACCGGGCCACCAGGCTGATCGCGCCGGCGGCCTCGAGGCGGCGCAGGTCGTCGAGGAAGATCGACTCCGGCTCGCTCGGCGCGACGTGCAGCACCACGATGTCGTAGGGCGCGGAGCGGGCCAGGTGGAGCACGCCGCTGTCGGTCGACGGGTACAGGTTGCGCAGCATCCCGATCACCGGGGTGATGCCGGAGCCGGCGGTGACGAAGAGCAGCTTGCGGGTGCCGGTGGTCGGCAGCACGAACTCGCCGGCCGGCTGCTCGAGGTGCAGCAGCGTGCCGGGCCGCGTGTGCCGGACCAGGAACGGGCTGACGTGGCCGTCGGGCACCGCCTTGACGGTGATCGAGATCCGGCCGTCGGAGCGCGGGCCGTGGGTCAGCGAGTACGCGCGCCAGCAGCGCACGCCGTCGACGTCCACACCGACCCGGACGTACTGGCCGGGCACGTGTCCGCTCCAGTCGGCGCCGGGCCGGATCACCAGGGTCGCGGCGTCCGCGGTCTCCGGGTGGACGGACTCGACGCGGCCGCGCAGCTCGGCGCCGGGCCGCAGCGGGGCGAAGAGGTCGAGGAAGTCGGCGGGCACCAGGGGTGTCGTCGCCGACTCGGCGATCTTGAGAGCACGGGTGCGCCAGGTGCCCGAAGGCGCGATGCTCGTGCTCATACCCCCAGCATGTCGTCAGAACCTGATGCGTTCCTGACCAACACACGTGAATCGACCGGCCACTTTTTGTTCGGAGCGAACAAGACTGGCACAATCGTGTGTCATGACCCTCCCGGAGGCGCGCACCACCCGGATCACCCTGGACCCACGCCTCCTCGACCTGCTCCGGCGACGGCTGCCCGACGTCGCCACGCACACCATCGCGGCGGTGACCGACGAGGTCCCGTCGTACGCCGGCGCCTTCGGCGGCCCGATGGTCGAGAACGTCGAGAACGCCGTGCAGATGGCGCTCGCGGGCTTCCTCCGGCTGGCCGCTCGCGGGCGGGTCGTCGACCAGGCGCAGCCGCTGTCCCCCGCGCTCGAGGGCGCCTACGCGCTCGGGCGCGGCGAGGCCCGCAGCGGGCGCAGTGCGGACGCGCTGCTGTCGGCGTACCGGGTGGGGGCCCGCGTCGCCTGGCGCGAGCTGGCCGAGACCGCGGTCGACGCCGGTGTCCCGGCGGACATGCTGGCCGACTTCGCCGAGCTGGTCTTCGCCTACATCGACGAGCTCTCGGCCGCGTCGGTGGCGGGGCACGCCGACGAGCTCGAGACGAGCGGCCGGGTGCAACAGGGCTACCTCGACCGGCTGGCCTTCGGCATCCTGCGCGGCGACCCGGCCGACGCCCTGGTGGCCGCCGCCGAGCGCGCCGACTGGACGCCGCCGAAGACCCTGACCGCGGTGATCCTGCCCAGTGCCCAGGTGCGGCCCGTGCACGGGCTGCTCGACCTGCGCACCCTCACCTCGGTCGGCGAGCCGGCGAGCCTCCCCGACGAGATGGGGGTGCTGCTGGTCCCCGACGTCGGTGGGCGCGCGCGCACCCGGCTGATGCGGACGCTCTCCGGGCGCTCCGCCGTCGCCGGGCCGGCACGCCCGTGGCTCACCGCCAGCACGTCGTACACCCGTGCGCTGCGAGGGCTCGAGCTGCGTCCCGACGACACGACGTACGACACCGAGGAGCACCTCGCCGACCTCGTCCTCACCGCCGACCGCGAGGCCGTCGCCGACCTCCGCGCCCAGGTGCTCGCCCCGCTGGCCGACCTGCGGCCGGCGACCCAGCAGAAGCTCGCCGAGACCCTGCGCTGCTGGCTGCTCCACCAGGGCCGACGCGACGACGTCGCCGCCGCGCTGTTCGTGCACCCGCAGACCGTCCGCTACCGGATGGGCCAGCTCCGCGAGCTGTACGGCGATCGGCTCGACGACCCGGACACCGTGCGGGACCTGACGCTGGCCCTGGCCTGACGCGGGGCTGTCCTGGCGGCGCAATTGCGCGGTCATGACGGCCCCGTTCAGAGTGCGGAGTACGCCGTCTCCCCCGCCACCAGCGTCAGCGCCACCGGCATCGTCCGGAGGGCCTGGCCGGCCGCGGCGGTGTCCTCGTGCTCGGCCAGCGGGTCGGCGTCGAGGAGCACCAGGTCGGCGGGCATGCCGGCGTGCACGCTGCCGCGCGCGTCGACGCTGGCGGCCACCGCCTCCCGCGGCGTCAGCGCCTGCTCCGGGTGCCATGGGGGCCGGTCGTCGGCGCTGCGGTGGACCGCCGCGGAGATCGCCAGCCAGGGATCGAGCGGCGACACGGGGGCGTCCGAGCCCAGGGCCAGCTGCACGCCGTCGTCGAGCATCCAGCGGAACGCGAAGCAACGCTCCGCCCGGTCGGGCCAGAGCTCCTCGGTCACGTCGCGGTCGTCGAGGAGGTGTGCGGGCTGGACGCTCGCGCGCAGGCGCAGCCGGGCCATCGCGGCGACGGAGTCGCGGCGGACCAGCTGGGCGTGCTCGATCGAGCCGCCCGCGCCGGTGACGTCGTACGCCGCGAGCGCCTCGTGCAGCGCGAGGTCACCGATCGCGTGGGTGGCGACCTCGAGTCCGTGGCGGTGGGCCTGGTCGAGCAGCCCGGCGAGCTCGGCGCTGGTCTGGTTCGGCGCTCCGGCGCCCGAGCCGTCGGCGTACTCCTCGCAGCACCACGCCGTGCGGGTGTTCAGCGAGCCGTCGCTGATGATCTTCAGCGGCCCCATGGTGACCAGCTCGGAGGAGCCGGGCAGCTGGTCGCCGGTGCGCAGGCCGGCGGCGATGATCTCGTCGAGCCCGTCGGCGTACGTCGAGACCCGGACGCGGATCGGGCTCGCCCGCGGCTCCCAGTCGACGGGGAGCTGGCCGCGCTCGAGGTCGACGATGCCGGTGACGCCGAGCGCGGCCGCCTCGTCGAGGGAGCGGCGGTACGCCGCGGGCGAGAGGTCGGGCTCGACGACGAGCCGGAGGCGGGTGTGGGCGTCGTACCACTCGTTCTCGAGCACCAGCCCCTCGCGCGGGGGGAGCGACAGCCGCTCGAGGGCACGGCTGTTGAGCCAGGCGTGGTGGGCGTCGCCGGCGATCAGCACGACCGGGACGTCCGGTGCGACCGCGTCGAGCATGGCCACGGTCGGATGGGTGGTCCACGTGCCGAGCCGGTGTCCGTAGCCGACCAGCGGGCCGGGATGGGACGCGAGGTGGTCGCGCACCCGCGCGACGACGTGCTCGGGCGACTCCGAGCCCGCGAGGTCGAGCCGTTGCTTGCTGGCCGTCCACTGCGCCAGGTGGACGTGGTGGTCCCACAGGCCCGGGATCGCCCAGCGGCCCTCGGCGTCGTACTCCTCGATCCCGAGCGGCTTCTCGAGGTCGTGCCCGATCTTCTGGACGGCGCCCTGCTCCACCACGACGTCGACGGGCCCGGCCCACCCCGGCCCCCGGCCCAGCTCCACGACCCGCACGTTGCGGAGGACGAAGTCGGCCACGGCCACACCGTAGTGGCGCGCCGCTCAGACCGGGTCGAGGACCGGCACCGCGTGGCCGGAGCGGAAGAGGTTGCCGGGGTCGTAGGTCGCCTTGGCGCGCTGGAGGCGCTCGAAGGTCGGCGCCGGCCAGGCCCGGGCGCGATCGGCCGCGTCGCCGGGTACGCCGTGGAAGTTCACCATCGTGCCGCCGGTCGACCAGGGCGCACCGGCCGCCAGCAACGCCTCGACCGCAGCCGGCACCGCGTCGGCGACCGGGGGCATCAGGGCGCCCACGCCGAACAACGTGTACGCCGCGTCGCGGCCGCCGACGGCGTCGTCGCGCTCCCGCGCGAGCGCACCGCCCATCAGCCGCACCTCGACCAGGAGCAGCGGGCACTGGCTGTCGGGACCGGCCTGCTCGAGGATCGCGGCGATGGTGTCGGGCCCGAGCTCGCGCAGCACCAGACCGCCCTCCTCGTAGGGCACCGGGTGCTCGGGATCCATGTGGATGCGGTCGAGCTCGACGTACGGCATCCGGCCGACCATGTCCATCATCGGCGGGGCGACGTCGCGCATCGGGGCGAGGAGCCGCTCGCCGTCGGCGTCCGTGCCGACGTACCCGACGCGCAGGTGCACGGTGAACTGCCCCCGCAGCGGCTCCGGCACCTCCGGCAGCGGTGGCAGCCGGAGCAGGCTGATCGACGTGCAGAAGTCGTCGGGCAGGGTCTTGGTCCACTCGGCGAAGGCCGGGAGCAGCGTCGGCGCCAGCGCGCCGGGCCAGAAGATCGCGCCGCCGTAGAGGTCCGGGATCTCGAGGAGCTCGATCTCCATCCCGGTGACGACCCCGACGTTGCCCTTGCCACCGCGCAGCGCCCAGTCGAGCTCGGACCCGTCGCCGGCCTCCACGTGGTGCAGCTCCCCGTCGCCGGTCACGACGTCGAAGCTGCGCACGTGCTCGGAGCTGAACCCGTAGGCGCGTCCGAGGAGCGGCAGCCCGCCGCCCACGGTGTAGCCGACGACGCCGACGTCGGACGTGGAGCCGCACAGGCCGGCCAGCCCGTGCTCGGCTCCCGCGTCGATGACCCGGCGCCACTTGACGCCGGCCCCGACCCGCGCGGTACGCCGCTCCGGGTCGATGGTCAGCTCGTCGAGCAGGCGGGTGCTGACCAGCAGGCCCTCGGTGATCGGGAGCACCGCGCCGTGTCCGGTCGCCTGGACGCTCACCGGCAGGTCGCGCTCGGCTGCCCAGCGCACGGCCGCGACCACGTCGTCCGGCGAGCGGGGCACCACCACCACGTCGGGCGTGTGCTGCCGCGAGACGTTGAACGCCGCGACCTCCTCGGCGTACCCCTCGTCCTCCGGACGGAGCACCGTCCCCGCCATGCCGTCCCTGAGCGTGCTGACGTCCATGCAGCTTCAACCCCCATCGTCGCTGGCTCACCCGGACGGGTGAGTCGCCGAGGCTAACCCGATTCCCGGGCCTGGTGCAGGGGCTTTCTTCCCGGTTTCGACGTCAGACGTGGCGGCGGGACTGGACGACCCGGAAGCGCGACGCGACGTAGGCGCCGTCGGTGTACGACGCGTTGGCGGCCGGGTTGGCACCGGTGCCGTGGAAGTCGGAGTACGCCGCGGACTGGTTGACGAAGACGCCACCGAGGAGGTTCTCGCTCAGCGCGACCCCGACGTCCAGGGCGGCGTCGCGCATCTCCTCGAGCACCGCGTCCGAGGTCGAGTAGACCGACGCCGTCATGGCGCCGTGCTCGTGCACGGTCGTGCGGAAGAGGGACAGCGACTCCTCGGTGTCGCGGGTCGCGATCACGTACGCCACCGGCCCGAAGCACTCGGTCTCGTACACGTCGGCGTCGGCCGCGGTCAGCCCGATGACCGTCGGCGTCCGCACGGTCGCGTCGGGGTACGCCGGGTGGGTCACGGCCCGGGACGCGACGTACACCTCGCCCCGCGAGCCGGAGGCGTCGAGCCGCTCGAGCACCCCCTCGTTGACGACGCCGCCGAGGAGCTCGACCGCCCGCGCGTCCTCGCCCAGCAGCTTGTCGAACGACGCGCCGATCCCCGCGGCGACCTCTGCCGGCGACTTGGTCCCGTCGTCGGTCTCGATCCCGCCCGCCGGGACGTAGATGTTCTGCGGAGCGGTGCACATCTGGCCGGTGTAGAGCGCGAGGGAGAACGCGAGGTTCTGGCACATCGCGCGGAAGTCCGAGGTGGAGTCGACGACGATGGTGTTCACGCCGGCCTTCTCGGTGAACACGACGGCCTGGGTCGCGTTCTCCTCCAGCCAGGTGCCGAAGGCGTTCCCGCCGGTGTAGTCGACCAGCTTGACCATCGGGTGCACCGCGAGGGTGGCCGCCAGGTGGTCGTCGCGGTCCTCGGCGACGAGCATGACCAGGTCGCGGTCGAAGCCGGCCTCGTCCAGCACCTCCTGGCAGACCTGCACGGTGATCGCCAGCGGCAGCACCGCCGACGGGTGCGGCTTCACCAGCACGGGGTTGCCGGTGACCAGGGACGCGAACAGACCCGGCCAGGAGTTCCAGGTCGGGAACGTGTTGCAGCCGATCACCAGGGCGAGGCCGCGCGGGACCACGGTGAACGTCTTCTCCATCTTCAGGGGCACCTTGCCGGGCTTCTCCCAGACCGCGGTGCGGGGCGTGCGCGTCATCTCGACGTAGGAGTACGCGATCGCCTCCAGGGCCCGGTCGAGCGCATGCGCGCCCCCGGCCTGGAACGCCATCACGAACGCCTGCCCGCTGGTGTGCTGCACGGCGTTGGCCAGCTCGAAGACCCGTGCGTGCAGGCGCTCCAGGATCTCGACGCACACGCCGACGCGGGCCTCGGGTCCGGCGTCCCGCCAGGCCTTCATCCCACCCCGGGCGGCCGTCGTCAACGCGTCGACGTCGTGGACGCGCGGGTAGGAGACGTCGAGGTCGAAGCCGTACGGCGACCGCTCGGTCGCGACCGTCCCGTCACTGCCGGGGGTGTTGAGGGGGAACGTCTTGCCCAGCCAGGCCTCGAACGCCGCCTTGCCCTCGGCGGCCGCGGACTCGCCGTACACACGCGGCGAGGGCGACTCGTCGTACGCCGAGTAGAACTCCCGGGAGGCGCAGGCGGCCACCGCGGCCTCGAGCGTCTCGCGGTGCTTGTCGAAGTACGGCGTCGTCATGCCGCCAGCCTGTCCGGTGCATCACCGCCACGCAAATGCGTGCCGAGCCGACCACTCGGTCCGGCGCCGGTGGTCGAGGAAAGGCGCCCCGGCGCCTGTCTCGAAACCACCTGGTCGTCGCTCGGTAGGTTGTGACGCATGAGCAGACGGGGACTTCTGGCCGCGCTGCTCTCCGGCGTGATCGGGATCGGGCTCGGGATGATCGCGGCGTTCGCCGCGCAGCCGTCGACCGCGACCGGGGGCGCGGCCAACCCGATCTCGGCCGTCTCGCCGAGCGTCCCCATCGATGAGCCCCCGCCCCCACCGAAGACGGTCCCGGACATCGAGTTCCGGACCCTGCGCCCTGGCCTGAACCTGCCGCTGCCCGACCGCACCATCGGCAACGACCTGGCCACGTGGACCTACCACGTGCCTCAGGGATGGGTTCCGTACGCCGTGTGCACGGTGCTCGGCGAGTGTCCGCCGCCGATGCAGGACGGCGACCGGCTCACCCCGCGACAGGCGGCCCGGCAGCCAGAGGTCAGGTTCCGCCCGCCCGACGAGCCGCTCGAGGGCGGGTACAGCCTGCGGGTGAAGGCCCTGGACAACACCCAGAACTTCGACACCGAGCAGATGGTGGCCACGAAGATCGTCGGCTTCAAGGCCTACGACCACTTCCGTCTGCTGCGACAGACCCCTTCCGCGGCGTACTTCACCTACATCGACGGCAACGACCACCTCCGCTACAACTACTTCCAGTGGTTCGCGGCTCCCGGCTCCACCACGGCGACGCTCGAGATGTCGGTCGCCGGGCGGAAGCAGGACGTGCCGGGTCTCAAGTCGCTCTTCGACCGGTTCGCCGACAACGTGCTCGGCACGACCCAGCCCTTCCAGCCGCCCCAGGGCAAGCAGGGTCAGAACGGCTAGCCCAACGACCCGTGGGTCTGCACCGTGGCGAGCACGTCCTGGGCGGTCCTCACGTCGTCGCTGCGGATCTGCACCCACAGCAGCCGGCTGGCGCTGACCTGCACCGCGTGCTCGAGGATGACCCCTCCGCCGGAACAGCCCGTCCACATCGCGCTCAGTGACGGGTCGCCCCTGGTGCCGGCGCGCTGGGCCCCGGACGTGCGGCACGTCGGGTGCTGAGGCAGCTTCTTCGGCAGTGAGCTCTCGGGCAGCAGACCCACGAAGACGCCCTGTCCCGACGCACGCCAGTCGGGGCGGTCGCCGACCGCCAGCGCCGACTGGCTGAAGGTGGGCGAGTCGGGAGGCCGCCAACCGTCGACCGACACGTCCCGCGCCCAGGAGCTGGGCACGGTCACCGAGAGCGTCCCGTCCGCGTCGGTGAACGTCCGGGTGTCGTGGGCGCCCCGCCACGCCAGCCATCCGCCGACGCCGCCGGCCGCAAGCAGCACGAGCGCGAGCACGGCGGCCGGCCACCAGTGCTTCTTCTTCGGCGCGACCGGGGGCGGCAGCTCGTCCGGAGTCGGCACCAGGGAGGGCCGGTTGCCGGGCTGGGTCAGCTCCGGGTCGATCGGGAGCCAGCGGGCCGGCAGCGATCCCATCCCGGACTCGCCGAGCGCCTCGCGGAGTGCGTCGACGAACGACGGGACGTCGGGGTACCGCTCGTCGCGGTCGGCGGCGAGGCCCCGGCGTACGACGGTGTCGACGGCGTCCGGGAAGGGTCGTTCCGGCGTCGACAGCTCCGGGGGCGGGGGCGGCTCCGCCGCCGCGGACAACGAGCTGTGGGAGTACGCCGGCCGGCCGCTGAGGAGCAGGAACGCCAGCGCGGCCAGCGAGAACTGGTCCGCGCGCGCGTCGAGGTGCTCGCCCTGGGCCTGCTCGGGCGCGACGTACGACGGCGTCCCGGCGATCATCGTCAGCCGCGAGGAGACGTCGAGCGCCTTGCCGAGACCGAGGTCACCGACCATCGCGCGCACCAGGGTGCCGTCGTGCTCCGGGTCGACGGTGCGGAACAGCACGTTGGCCGGCTTCACGTCGCGGTGCAGCACCCCGCGCTGGTGGAGGGCGTGCAGGCCCTCACCGATCTGCCGCACGACCTCGGACGCCTGCGGGACCGTCAGGCCCTCGGCCTCGAGCCGGTCGGCGAGGGTCCCCTGGTCGGCGTACGACATCACCAGGTAGGGGCGGTCGTCGTCGAGCGAGCCCGCGTCGTACACGGTCACGACGTGCGGGGACTCCACCTTGCGCAGGAAGCGGCCCTCCTCGAGGAACCGCTGGCGGACGTTGGCGTCCTCGGTCCAGTTCTCCGCGAGCACCTTGACGGCAACCGGGGAGTCGAGCTGCTCGTCATAAGCGAGCCAGACGGTGGCGAACCCGCCCGAGCCGATACGCCGACGCACGGCGTAGCGACCGAGACGGGCAGGCATGGACACGCTCGGCATTATGGTGCAGAGGCAGCAGACCGCCCTCGGGGGCGGTGACACGGGGAGAGGCGACGACGGGCATGACCCGAGAAGAACTGACCGCGGACGACGTCGACGAGCTGGCGCGGCGCGCCCAGGGCGGTGACCGCGACGCGCTCGAGGAGCTGCTGACCACGGTGCGGCCACGCTGCCTGAACGTGTGCCGGCAGGTGCTGCCCTACACACCGGACGCGGAGGACGCCTGCCAGGAGGCGCTGATCAACATCTCCAACAAGATCGGCTCCTGGGGCCGGCAGGGTCGCTTCACCACCTGGATGCACGTGGTCGCGGTCAACAGCGCGCGCACGACGTACCGCCGGATGAAGAACCAGGCGATCTCCAGCGACGTCCTGCCCCTGGAGAAGCCGGACCCGCGCACCACCAGCGTCATCGCCGGCACCCGGCTCGACCTCCTCGAGGCGATGGAGACGATCGAGCGCGACCACCCGCAGTACGTCGAGCCGCTGATCCTGCGCGACGTCTACGGCATGTCGTACGACGACATCGCCCACCAGATCGGCGTGCCGCTCGGGACGGTGAAGGCGCAGATCCACCACGGACGCAAGCTCGCTCGCCCCCTGCTCCGCGGGCACGACTGATGCCCCGGGCCGGGCGCGGGCTCGCGGCGGTGCTGGTGCTCGTGGCCCTGGCCGCCACGGGTTGCGGGTCGGGCTCCAGCGCGGCGCCACCCGCACCCCGGGTCTCCGGCGCGGCCGCCGACACCCGGACGACGGCGTACGACTCGGCCCGGAGCACTCCACGGGAGGACTCGGTCTATCCCGATGTCGGCGACCCCGGCGTCGACGCGCTGCACTACTCGCTCGACCTCTCCTGGGACGACCGGACGGAGCGGCTCACCTCGACCGAGACGCTGCTCTTCCGCGCGACGCGCTCGGCCGGCCACGTGCAGCTCGACCTGGCTCGCCAGCTGACCGTCCAGCACGTCTGGCTGGACGGAACGGCGGTGTCGTTCCAGCACGTCGCCAAGAACCTCGTCGTCTCCGCGCCGGTGACGTCCGGCTCCCGCCACGTCCTCCAGCTCGTCTACGCCGGAACCCCTGAACCGGCGGCGGCGCCGACCGACCGGCCCGACTTCTCCACGACCGGCTGGACGATCGCCCGCGACGGGACGGTGTGGACGATGCAGGAGCCGTACGGCGCCTACACCTGGTACGCCGTCAACGACCAGCCGTCCGACAAGGCCTTCTACGACGTCACCATCCACGCGCCCCACGGCCAGGTCGGGGTCTCGAACGGACAGCTCCGGTCACGCACGACCGTCGACGGCCGGACGGTGACGCGGTGGCACCTGCCCGAGCCGGCCGCGTCGTACCTGATCACGATCGCGATCGGCCACTTCACGCAGACCAAGGACACCGGCCCGCACGGCCTGCCGATCAGCTACTGGACGCCGACCGGCAACGCGACGATCCTGCGCAAGGTCCGGTACGCGCCGAACGCGGTCGCCTACCTCGAGCGGCTCGTCGGCCGGTACCCGTTCCCGACGCTCGGCGTGCTGGTGGTGCCCTCGCTCAGCGCCATGGAGACGCAGTCGATGGTCACCATCGGCTCGAGCAAGTACTCGCTGACGCGGGACACCCTCGTGCACGAGATCGCCCACCAGTGGTACGGCGACACCGTCACCTGTGGCGACTGGAGCGACCTCTGGATGAACGAGGGGATGGCGACGTACCTCGCGGAGGCGAACTGGACCTCCGACCACGGCCCCAAGTCGCTGAACGGGATCCTCCACGGCTGGTCCGGCTTCGCCGGCGGGCTGCGCGCCCGCTACGGACCGCCCACGGGCTACCGCCCCGGCTCCTTCGCGGAGGGCAACGCGTACTACATCCCGGCGCTGATGTGGGACACGATCCGGCAGCGGCTGGGCGACCGGGAGTTCTGGTCGCTGGCGCGCGGCTGGCTGCGGGCCCACCGCTTCACCAGCCAGGACCGCGGCACGCTCGCCGCGTGGTGGAGCAAGAAGTCGGGTGAGGACCTGACGCCGGTGTTCCACGCGTGGCTCGAAGGACCTCGCGAGCCGACCTGGCGGGCCGGCGACGGCGCGGGGTCGTCGTAACAGCGCAATTGCGCGGTGACAACAGTCGAAGCCGGCCACCCGCTGTCACAACAGCGCAATTGCGCGGATGTGGCGTCGGCGGATCGACTCGGCGTTCGGTCAGAACAGCAGGGCGGAGGCGGGGTCCTCGAGGATGGCGGCGACGTCGGACAGGAAGCGTGAGCCCTTCTCGCCGTCGATGTGCCGGTGGTCGAAGCTCAGCGCCAGCGTGGTCACCTGGCGGATCGCGATCTCGTCCCCTGCCTCGGAGGACACGACCCACGGCTGCTTGCGGATCGCGCCGAACGCGAGGATCGCGGACTCGCCGGGGTTGATGATCGGCGTCCCGCTGTCGACCCCGAAGACACCGACGTTGGTGATCGTGAACGACCCCCCGGCCATCTCCGCCGGCTGCGTCCTGCCGGACCGGGCCGTCTCGACCAAGGAGACCAGCTCCTGTGCGAGCTCCAGGAGCGAGAGCCCGTCGGCGTCCTTGACGTTCGGGACGACGAGCCCGCGGGGCGTGGCCGCCGCGATGCCGAGGTTCACGTAGCTCTTGTAGACGACCTCCTGGGCCGCCTCGTCCCACCACGAGTTGATCTCCGGCGTACGCCGCATCGCCAGCATCACGGCCCGGGCCAGGACCAGCAGCGGCGAGACGCGGACCTCGCGGAACTCGCGCCGCTGCTTCAGGCGCTCGACGAACTCCATCGTGCGGGTCGCGTCGACCGTCACCCACTCGGTCACGTGCGGGGCGGAGAAGGCGGACTCGACCATCGCCTGGCCCATCATCTTCCGCACGCCCTTGATCGGCTCGCGCCGCTCGCGCGCCGCGTCGCCCGCGGGCCCGTAGGTGAACCAGCCCGGCTGGCCATCGGCCCTCGTGGTCTCGTCGAGCTCGACCGACGAACCGGCCGCCTCCACGTCGTCCCGCGTCACCGTGCCGTTCGGCCCGGAGCCCGCGAGAGCCGTGAGGTCGACGCCGAGGGCCTTGGCCAGCTTGCGCACGGGCGGCTTCGCGAGCACCCGCACGTGCTGCGAGGAAGCGGCCGGGGCGGCCGAGGTGGCGGGCACGGCCGGACCGTCGCTCTCGTCCTCCTCGTCCAGGTCGATCGGTGCCGACGAGCCCGTGGGCTCGAACGCGGCCTGGGTCTGGAACGCCGCGGCGGGCTTGCGCGCGCGGCGGGTGGCACCGCGGTCGGCCTTCATCCGGCCCACCAGCGACTCGCCCTCGGCCGAGCCGCTCGCGGCCGGGTTGGACAGGTCGATGTCGGTGGCGAGGATCTCGCGGGCCTGCTCCTCGGCGCCCGCCTTCTCCGCCATCCCGAGGTAGGGGTCGGACTCGGTCTGCTCGGTGGGCGGCGCCGGCTCCTGCGACCGGTCGGCCGGCTGGTCGTCCGGCTGGCCGTCCGGGAGGGGCCCGTCCAGCGCGTCGCCGATCGCGATGATCGGCGTCCCGACCGGGACCGTCTCGCCCTCGGGCACCATCAGCGACTGCACGACGCCCGCGAACGGCGACGGCAGCTCCACCAGCGACTTGGCGGTCTCGATCTCGACCAGGATCTGGTTGATGGAGACGGTGTCGCCCTCCTTGACCTTCCAGGTCACGATCTCGGCCTCGGTGAGGCCCTCGCCCACGTCGGGGAGCTTGAACTCGGCCATCTCAGTTCTCCTCAACAGGCCGTCGCGTCGGGGTGGCGACGGCCGTTCGTCATGGTCAGAAGTCGAGCGTCCGGTCGACCGCGTCGAGCACCCGGTCGAGATCGGGGAGGTAGTCCTCCTCGATCCGCGACGGGGGGTACGGCGTGTCGAAGCCGCCGACGCGGAGCACCGGCGCCTCCAGGGAGTAGAAGCACTCCTCGGTGATCCGCGCGGCCAGCTCGGCCCCGAGGCCGAGGTTGACGTGGGCCTCGTGCGTGACGACGGCGCGGCCCGTGCGGCGTACCGAGTCGAGCACCGGCGCCATGTCGAGCGGCGACAGCGTGCGCAGGTCGATGACCTCGAGCGAGCGACCCTCGTTGGCCGCGGCCTCGGCCGCCTTGAGCGCGGTCTTCACGGTCGGCCCGTAGGCGAGGACGGTGACGTCGGTGCCCCGCCTGACCAGACGCGAGCTGAACAGCGGGTCGGGCGTGGCCGTCTCGTCGAGGTCGGCCTTGTCGGCGTGGTACTGCCGCTTCGGCTCGAGGAAGATCACCGGGTCGGGGTGGGCGATGGCCTGCTGGATCATCCAGTAGCCGTCGACCGGGTTGGAGCAGGCGACCACCTTGAGGCCCGGCGTGTGCGCGAACTGCGCCTCCGGGGACTCGCTGTGGTGCTCGACCGCGCCGATGCCGCCACCGAACGGGATGCGGATGACCATCGGCAGCGGTGTCTTGCCCTGGGAGCGGAAGCACATCTTGGCCACCTGGCAGACGATCTGGTCGTACGCCGGGTAGACGAAGCCGTCGAACTGGATCTCGACGACCGGCTTGTAGCCGCGCAGCGCCATCCCGATCGCGGTGCCGACGATGCCGGACTCGGCCAGCGGGCTGTCGATGACGCGGTCCTCGCCGAAGTCCTTCTGCAGGCCGTCGGTGATCCGGAAGACGCCACCGAGCTTGCCGACGTCCTCGCCCATCAGCAGGACCTTGGGGTCGTCCTCCATCGCCTGGCGCAGGCCCATGTTGAGGGCCTTGGCCAGGGTCACCTTCAGGGTCTTCCCGTCCGTCGCGGTCATCAGCGAGCCCCCTCGAAGCTCTCCAGGTACGCCGCGAACCCCTCGCGCTGGACCTCCAGCTCGTCGGTCGTCTCGGCGTACACGTGGTCGAACATGCTCAGCGGCTGCGGATCGGGCAGTGCCTTGCACCCCTCACGCAGCCGGTGACCGAGGTCCTCGGCCTCGGCCTCGACGGCGTCGAAGAACTCCTGGTCGGCCATCGCGTTGCGCTTGAGGTACGCCTCGACACGCGCGATCGGGTCCTTCAGCTTCCAGCGCTCGACGTCGTCCGACAGCCGGTAGCGGGTCGGGTCGTCGGTCGTGGTGTGGGCGCCCATCCGGTAGGTGTAGGCCTCGACCAGCGTGGGGCCCTGACCCTCGCGGGCACGCTGCAGGGCGGCCTGGGTGACGGCGTACGTCGCGAGCACGTCGTTGCCGTCGACCCGGATGCCGGGGAAGCCGAAGCCGAGCGCCCGCTGGTACAGCGGGATGCGGGTCTGGCGCTCGATCGGCTCGGAGATGGCCCACTGGTTGTTCTGGCAGAAGAACACGACCGGGGCGTTGTAGCTGGCGGCGAAGATGAACGACTCGTTGACGTCGCCCTGGCTCGAGGCGCCGTCGCCGAAGTGGGCGATCACCGCGGCGTCGCGCTCGGGGTCGCCGGTGCCGACGACGCCGTCACGCTGCATGCCCATCGCATAGCCGGTCGCGTGCAGGGTCTGCGCGCCGATCACGATCGTGTAGAGACCGAAGTTGTTCTCGCGCGGGTCCCACCCGCCCTGGTCGACCCCGCGGAAGAGGCCGAGCAGCTTGAGCGGGTCGACGCCCTTGCACCAGGCGACGCCGTGCTCGCGGTAGGTCGGGAAGACGTAGTCCTGCGGCTTGAGCGCGCGGCCGGCGCCCACCTGCGCGGCCTCCTGGCCGAGCAGCTGCGCCCAGATGCCGAGCTCGCCGTGACGCTGCAGCGCGGTGGCCTCGACGTCGATGCGGCGCGTCAGGACCATGTCGCGAAAGAAGCCGCGGACCATCTCCGCCAGCTCCGCGTCGGACAGGCCGTCGCCGAACGAGAAGTCGGGGTGCTCGACGCGCTCACCCTCGGGTGTGAGCAGCTGGACGAGCTCGGGGCCGCCGTCCTGGTGGGCAGGTCCGAAGACCTCCGCGAGGTCGGGGCCGAAACCGGGTTGAGTCACGGGCGCTCCTTACGGTTCCAGGCTCGCGGGGTCGCCGCCTGCCTGCTGTGTGATCGATGCGGAACGGCCTACGACGCGGGGGTGGTGCGTCGGCATGCCGATGTGACTGGGACCACATATACGTGCCTCTAAGTTACCGGGCGGTGCCAGTTGCCGGGTAATCACCCGGCAACTGGCGACGCGTCGGCCCGGCCCTCAGCCGGTCGTGATCAGGCGGCGCAGGAGGCCGATCAGCCGCCGCGCCTGGGCCGAGGTCAGCGGCTGCAGCTCCGCGGCGAGCAGGGCGTCGGCGAGTGGCCGGGCGGCGTCCAGCCGCTCCGCCGCGCCGGGCCGGAGGTGGAGCACCTGCGCGCGCCGGTCGGACTCGAGCCGGCGACGCTCGACCAGTCCGCGCGCCTCGAGCTCGTCGACCAGCTGGACGATGTGGGCTCCGCTCACGCCGAAGATGCGGGCCAGCTCCGACTGCGAGATCGGGCCGGTGGCGCGCAGCGCGGTGAGGACGCCGACATGAGGCGGCTCGATCCCGAGGGGCTCGAGAGCCTCGGCGAACCGGCTGCGCAGCGGCATGTGGAGCCGCGTCACCAGGAACCCGATGCTGTGGCGCAGCGGGTCCGGGGTGTCCGCGGAGAGCGCGGGGCCCACGACCCGCAGCAGCAGCGCGTGGAGGTCGTCACGCTGGTGCGAGGTCAGCCCGGCGATCACCTTCGCCTCCAGGGCGTCGACGTGCCGTTGCCAAGCGCGGGCGGCGGCCGCCCCCTGGCGGGTGCGCGTCAGGAGGTACGAGCGGCGATCCCGAGGGTTTCGGACGCGCTCCACCAACCCGCGGTCTGCGAGGTCGGCGGCCACCCGCATCACGGTCGTCCGGCTCACGCAGTTGCTGCGGGCGAGGTCCTGCTGCGACCGCGGTACGCCGTCCCCCAGCGTGACGAGGGCGGCGTACGCGTGGACGTCGACGTTCTCCGGCAGCACCGACTCGACGGCAGCGGTGACGTGTGCGTGGGCGCGCCAGATCACGTACCCCGGCAGGTCGGCGAGTGCCGGCAGCAGGGCGGGACGCGCGTCGAGCAGCTGACGACCCACGTCACTCACCTTCCTGATCGTTAACTACTTGACGATCTCCTGATCCCGAGTACCGTAACTCAGATAATCGTTCAGTTCGTGATGATAGGCCGTGGCACGGCGACCGGAGGGGACCCATGACCGAGAACTCACCAGACCAGCGCGCGACCGGCGGCCGCGACCCGAAGTGGTGGACCCTCACGGCGGTCTGCCTCGGGGTCTTCATGCTGCTGCTCGACATCACGATCGTGAACGTCGCGCTGCCCGACATCCAGCAGCAGCTCGACGCCTCGCTGTCCGACCTGCAGTGGGTCATCGACGCCTACGCCCTGAGCCTGGCCGCCCTTCTCCTGACGGCCGGGTCGCTGGCCGACCTGTTCGGGCGGCGCCGGGTCTTCGTGATCGGGCTGGTGATCTTCACCGTCGGCTCGATCGCGTGCGGAGCGGCGCAGGACATCTTGTTCCTGCAGGTCTCCCGGGCCTTCCAGGGCATCGGTGGCGCCGCGATGTTCGCCACCGCGCTGGCCCTGCTCGCCAGCGCGTTCCACGGCAAGGACCGCGGCACCGCGTTCGGTGTCTTCGGCGCCACCACCGGGGTCGCGGTCGCGATCGGGCCGGTGCTCGGCGGCGCGCTGACCAGCGGCCTGTCGTGGCGCTGGATCTTCTTCGTCAACATCCCGATCTGCCTGGTCGCCCTGGCCGTCTCGCTGCTCCGGGTGGTCGAGTCGAAGGACCCGCGCGCGGGCCGGCCGGACTGGCTCGGCTTCGTCACCTTCTCGGTAGCACTCGGCGCCCTGGTCTACGGCCTGATCGAGGCCGGCAAGGACGGCTGGGGCGAGGGTCGGGTCGTGGCCTCCCTGGCTGCGTCGGCGGTGCTCCTGGTCGCGTTCGTGGTCACCCAGCTCATGCAGGACAAGCCGATGTTCGACCTCGGGCTGCTGCGCAAGCCGACCTTCACCGGCGGACTGGTCGCTGCGTTCGGCGTCTCCGCCTCGATCTTCTCGCTGCTGACCTACTTGGTCATCTACGTCCAGAACGTGCTCGGCTACTCGGCGGTCGACACCGGCGTCCGCTTCCTGTTCCTGTCCGGCGCGTCGTTCTTCGCGGCCGCCGCGGCCGGCCGGCTCACCGAGCACGTGCCGGTGAAGTGGCTGATCGGACCCGGCTTCCTGATCCTCGGCGTCGGCCTGTTGCTGGTGCACGGCATCGAGACCGGGTCGTCCTGGACCCACCTGATCCCCGGCTTGCTCGTCTCCGGCGTCGGGATCGGGATGATCAACCCGCCCCTGGCGTCCACCGCCGTCGGGGTGGTCCCGGTGGCCCGGGCGGGGATGGCCAGCGGCGTGAACTCGACGTTCCGCCAGGTCGGGATCGCCACCGGCATCGCCGCGCTGGGATCGATCTTCAGCCAGCAGGTCGGCGACGCCGTCCGTCCCGAGCTGACCGGCAAGGTGCCGCCCCAGGCCGTCGACGGCCTCACCGCCGCCCTCTCGGGAGGGCAGGTCTCGAGCGCCGCCACCGGCGCCCAGCAGGCCGCGACCCAGGCGCAAGGGCCCTCGGTCGGCCAGCAGGCCTACGACCTCGTGCACCAGGTCGGTACGTCGGCCGTGGTCGACGCGCTCAACCACATCACGCTGATCGCGGCCGTGATCGCGTTCGCCTCGGGCGTGCTCTCACTGGTGCTGATCCGGCAGCGCGACTTCGTCGACCGCACCGCGCAAGCCCCGCAGGAGGACCAGGGTGCGGAGGACGCGGCGACGACGGCCGCGTGACCACGATCGAGGTGGGTACGCGGCCTGCATGACGATTCGCACCGGCACGCGGGTCAGCTGGGCGTGGGGTCGGCATCGCGCCGAGGGGACGGTCCGGAGGATCCACCGCGAGACCATCTCCCGCACGATCAAGGGCAGCGAGATCACGCGCCACGGAAGTGCCGACGACCCGGCGTACGAGATCGATCAGGACGACGGGACGACGGTGCTGAAGCTGCGCAGCGAGGTGGAGCGGATCCGACCCCGGTGAGTCAGAGCATCTTCTTGTCGCGCAGGAAGCGGCGGATGTGCTCGCGCGGGTGGTCGTCCAGGTGCGCGCCGTGGGTGAAGGCCGCCGTCGAGTAGTCGAGCTCGGCGAGCCGGACGGCGGTCTGCTGCGACATCCGGAAGTCGGTGCAGAACGACTTGATCGACCACCTCAGGCCGAGCACGTTGAAGATCGAGTCACCCGTGATCAGCACGCCCGAGTCGCGGTGGAGGTACGCCGCGTGGCCCGGCGAGTGTCCGGGCGTGTGGACCACCTCGATGCCGCCGGCGAACGGGACGACCTGACCGTCGGTGAAGGTCTCTCCCACCGGGATCGCGTCGAAGCCCTTGTCGGTCCGGGTCATCAGGCGGCCGAGCCGGAACCGCGGGTCGCGCGGCGGGTTCTTGCCGGCGCGGGCGAACTCGGCGTCGTCCGCGTGGATCCCGAACTGCTGCCCGGTCTGCCCCGCGACGTACGCCGCGCCGCCGGCGTGGTCGGCGTGGGCGTGCGTCAGCATCAGCCGGGTCACGTCGGACGGACCGGAGCCGATCGAGGCCAGCGCCGCCATCACCCGGGGGCCGGACTTCGCGACACCCATGTCGACCAGGGTCACCTGCCCGTCGTCATCGCGGAGGATGAAGCCGTTCACGAAGTCGCGGATCAGCGGGATGCGCCAGACGCCGGGGGCGAGCTGGACGGCGGGTTCCTTGGTCACACGTTTCAGCCTAGGTCGCGGGTGCATCCGCATCCCGGGCGTCAGAGGCGCTCGATCAGCCGCATCGCGTCGTGCGGCGCGTACCCCTTCATGTCGTTGTCGAAGTAGACGAACACGTCTTTCCCCGCGTCCGCCCAGGCCCGGCAGCGACCGGCCCACTCGTCGAGCGAGCGGTCGGTGTAGCCGCTGGCGTAGAGCTCCTGGTCGCCGTGGAGCCTGACGTAGCGGATCGAGCCGGTGTCGTCGTCCACCTTCGGCCAACGGCCGGCGGTGTCGGCCAGGACGGTCGCGACGTCGTGCCGCCGGAGCACCTCGCTCGCCTCCGGTGTCGCGAACGTCGGGCTCCGGAACTCCAGCGCATGGTGGACCGGCCGGTCGTCCTCCGCGCGCGTCAGCGCGCGGTCGTCCGAGATCTTGGCGTCGTGCCGCTCGGCCAGCCTCGCGACCTCGTGGGTCGTGCGGGGCAGACCGCCGAGGAAGTCGCCCAGCACGTCGGCGTCGAACGGCAGGTTGGCGGGCAGCTGCCAGAGCATCGGCCCGAGCGCCGGGCCGAGTGCGAGCACCCCGGAGGCGTAGAAGTTGGCCAGCGGGACCTCGACGTCCTTCATCCGCTTCATGTGGGTGACGAAGCGCCCACCCTTGACCGCGAACACGAAGTCCTCGCGCGCGGCCGTCGCCTCCTCCCGCCACGCGGCGTACGACGAGGGGCGCTGCAGCGAGTAGAACGAGCCGTTGATCTCGATCGAGGTCAGGTGCTCCGCGGCGTACGCCAGCTCGCGTCGCTGCGGCAGGCCCTTCGGGTAGAAGTCGCCGCGCCAGGCCGGGTAGCGCCACCCGGAGATCCCGACCCTGACCCGTCCCGTCACGCCGCCGACGCTAGAGGCTCCCGCGGCCGTGTGGTCGCAGCCAGCCGTCGAGGTCCGGGCCGTCGGGCACGATCCCGGACGGGTTGAGGTGGGTGTGCACGAGGTAGTAGTGCTGCTTGATCTGCTCGAAGACGGTGTTGTCGCCGAAGCCCGGTGTCTGGAACAGGTCGCGCGCGTAGCCCCACAGCGCCGGCATCTCCGTGAGCTTGTTGCGGTTGCACTTGAAGTGCCCGTGGTAGACGGCGTCGAAGCGTGCCAGGGTCGTGAACAGCCGTACGTCGGCCTCGGTGATCGCGTTGCCCATCAGGTAGCGACGGTCGGTGAGCCGGTCCTCGAGCCAGTCGAGGGTGGCGAAGAGCTGCTTGAAGGCCTCGTCGTACGACTCCTGGTCGTCGGCGAAGCCACACCGGTAGACGCCGTTGTTCACGTCGGCGTAGACCCGCTCCATCACCTCGTCCATCTCGTCCCGGACGTCGTCGGGCCACAGGTCGGGCGCGTCGGGGCGGTGGTGGTCGCGCCACTCGAAGAAGAGGTCGTGGGTGATCCACGGGAAGTCGTTGGTCACGACCTGGCGTGAGGCGATGTCGACCATCGCCGGGACCGTGATCCCCTTGTCGTAGTCGGGGTCGCGCTCCAGGTAGGCCTCCTGCAACCGCGCCATCCCGAGCACCGGGTCGCGCTCGCCCGGGTCGAGGTCGAACCGCCAGCTGCGCTCGTCGTGCGTCGGTCCGCACACGCCCATCGAGAGCACGCCCTCCAGGCCGAGCAGCTGCCGGACGATGATCGAGCGGTTCGCCCACGGGCACGCCCACGCGGCGACGAGGCGGTACTTCCCCGGCTGCACCGGCCAGGTCGGCACGTCGACCGACCCCTCCACGGGGTCCTGCGACCGCCCGTCCTCCAGGGTGATCCGGTCGGGCAGGTAGTCGGTGTCGCGCTCGAAGGCAGCCATGTCCTCGCCGTACCCAGGGCCGGTGGTCACACGCGGCCGGATCCCACAACTATGTTTGCAAAACTCTCTTTGCAAAGGTATGTTGCGGATATGGCCGCCTCCTCGATCACCCCGTCCGCCGCGGGTCTCCGCGCCCTCTCCCACCCGACCCGGCTGAGGATGCTGATGCTGCTCCGGCTCGAGGGCCCGACGACCGCGACGCAGCTCGCGCAGCAGCTCAAGCTCAACACCGGCGCGACGTCGTACCACCTGCGCCAGCTCGCCGAGCACGGCTTCATCGAGGAGGACCACGAGCGCGGCGACGCCCGCGACCGCTGGTGGAGGGCGGCCCACGAGAGCACCCGCGCCGACCTCGACCTGCGCACCAGCGACGAGGCCGCCGAGAGCAGCGAGGCCTACCTGCACTCGGTCGCGCTGATGTACACCGAGACGCTCATGCAGCACGCCGACGAGCGTCGCTACCTGCCCGAGGCGTGGCTGGAGGCGAGCACGACCAGCGACTGGCACGTGCGGCTCACGCCTCAGCGGGCCGAGCAGATGCTCGAGGCGCTGATCGAGGTCATCGAGAAGTGGGGCGACGACGAGGACCCGGTGGGTACGCCGGACGCCGGCGACTACGTGATCAACCTCAACGCCTTCCCCCGCCCCGGCACCGTGGTCCTGGAGGGGGACGACCGATGACCACGATCCTGTCCCGTCCCACCGCGCGGCGCATCCCGCTGTACGGCTGGCTGACCGCGGAGTGCATCTCGCTGCTCGGCACCCGGGTCTCGATGATCGCCATCCCGTGGCTGGTCCTCACCACGACCGGCTCGGCGACGCAGACCGGCCTGGTGGCCTTCGCCGAGATCACGCCCATGGTGGTCCTCAAGGCCTTCGGTGGCCCGCTGGTCGACCGGGTCGGCCCGCGACGGATGGCCATCACGGTCGACCTGCTCTCGTTCGTGGCCGTCGGGCTGATCCCCCTCCTGCACCACTCCGGCGCGCTGACCTTCCCGCTGCTGCTCGGTCTCGTGGCGGTGGCGGGCGCGCTGCGTGGCCCCGGGGACGCCGCGACGACAGCCCTGATCCCGGCGCTGGTCGAGAAGGCCGACGTCCCCTACGAGCGCGCCACCGGGCTCTCGTCCGCGATCGAGCGGGGCGCGACGATGATCGGCGCCGCCATCGCCGGTGGCCTCGTGGCGACCGTGGGCGCCGCCAACGCGGTGGCCGTGGACGCCGTGTCCTTCGCCGTCTGCGCCCTGGTGCTGGTGGTCACGACGCGCTCGCTGAGCGAGCGCCCCGGCGTCGAGCCCGACCCCGCGGCCCCGCGCGACGAGGACGGCACCCCGTCGTCGTACGTCGCCGAGCTGCGCGAGGGCTGGAGCTTCCTGCGCCGCGACGCCGTGCTGATGAGCCTGTGCCTGATGGTGGCCGTCACCAACCTGCTCGACCTGGCCTGGTCGGCGGTGCTCCTGCCGGTGTGGGCGCACGACTCCGGCGCGGGCGTCGGTGCGGTGGGTCTGGTCTTCTCGGTCTGGGGTGGCGCGTCGATGCTCGGGTCGGTGGTGGCGGCGGCGTACGGCACGCGGCTGCCGCGCCTGCAGACCTACCTGGTCGCGTTCCTGGTCACCGGGCTGCCGCGGTTCGTGCTGTTCGCGATCGGGGTCCCGCTCTGGGCGATCCTCGCGATGTGCCTGGTCGGCGGCGCCTCCTCGGGCTTCCTGAACCCGGTGATCGGCGCCGTCGAGTTCGAGCGCATCCCGCGCGCGATGGTCGGCCGGGTGATGTCGCTGATGAGCTCCCTGTGCTGGTCGCTGATGCCGCTCGGCGGCATCCTGGGCGGCGTCCTCGTCAGCGGGATCGGCCTGTCGCCGGCCCTCCTGGTGGTCGGCGTCGCCTACTTCGCGACCACGATGGCGCCGGCCCTGCTGCCGAGCTTCCGCGGCATGAACCGGCAGGTGCCGGTCGAGGAGCGCGAGGCCGTCGCCGCCTGAGGACCTCGGGTCGTCCGCCCCACGTGCGCATCGGCGAGCACGTCAGGCGGACGACCCCAGCGCAGCGGCCGAGCGGGCGAGCTCGATGACCCGGTCGTTGGCCTCGGTCTCGCCGATGGAGACGCGGGCCCCGTCGCCGGCGAACGGGCGGATCACGATCCCGAGCTCGTCGGCGGCGGCCGCCAGGTCGAGGGTCCGGTCACCGGCCGCGAACCAGACGAAGTTGCCCTGTGGGTCGGGGACCACCAGGCCCGCGTCGGCCAGCCCCTTCACCACCCGCTCGCGCTCCGCCACGAGGGCGTCGACGCGGGCGAGCAGCTCGGACTCGGCGCGCAGCGACGCGATCGCCGCCGCCTGGGCGACGTTCGAGACGCCGAACGGCAGGCTGACGGCGCGCAGCGCGGTGGCGATCGGCACCGGCGCGACGGCGTACCCCACGCGGAAGCCGGCGAGGCCGTAGGCCTTGGAGAAGGTGCGCGTCGAGACCACGTTGGCGTGCGCACGCACGGTCGCGACGCCGTCCACGGGGTCGCTCATCCGGACGAACTCGACGTACGCCTCGTCGACGACGACCAGGACGTGCTCCGGCACCCGGGCCAGGAAGGCGTCCAGCTCGCTCTGGGTCACCGACGGGCCGGTCGGGTTGTTCGGGCGTGCAGACCATGACGATCTTGGTGCGGTCGGTGACGGCGTCGGCCATCGCGTCGAGGTCGTGGCGGCCGTCGGCGGTCACCGGCACCTGGACGCCGCGGGCGCCGGCCGCGGTGACCGCGATCGGGTACGCCTCGAAGCTGCGCCAGGCGTAGACGACCTCGTCCCCGGGGTCGCAGAACGCCAGCACGAGCTGGTAGAGCAGCCCGACGCTGCCGGTGGCCAGCGCGAGGTGGTCGGTGGCGACGGCGAACCTGTCCGCGAGGGCCTCGTAGAGCGCGGTGTTGCCCATGTCGGGGTAGCGGTTCATCTGCTCGGCGGCCGAGCGCGCGGCCTCGACCACGCCGGGCAGCGGTGGGTAGGGGTTCTCGTTGCTGCTGAGCTTGTACGTCGTCAGCCCGGGGCGCGGGGCGGACGGCTTGCCCGCGACGTACGCCGGGATCCGGGACACGCAGTCGCGCGGCTGCGGGCTGGTCATGCGGTCAACCTATCTCCGGCCCCGGGCCCGCCACGGCCGGGTCAGCGGCAGCAGGGCCAGGCCCAGGGCGACGCCGACCACGGCGCCGGTGACGTTGTCGAGGATGTCGGTGACGTCGCAGGCCCGGTCGATGCGGGCGACGTGCAGCTGGGTCTCCTCGATGCCGAGGGAGTACGCCGCCAGCGCGATCAGGCCGAGCGGGATCAGCACCCGCCCGCTCCGCCACCGCCCCAGGGCCAGCACCAGGAAGACGCCGGCCGGGACGAACAGCAGCGCGTTGAGCAGCTGCTGCCCACCGCCGAAGATCCAGAACCCGTTGGGCGAGGGGCCACCGATGTCCCAGCTGCAGCTGGTGGCGTGCTGGTCGGCCGGGATGTAGCCCAGGCCGTTCTGGGCCGGGATCAGCGTGACGACCCCGATCACCGCGACGCTCCACAGCAGCCCGAACCAGGCGAACCCCGCGAGGGGTCCCAGCCGGCGGCCCACGGCCAGGCCGACGACCACCGCGAGGAGCCCGGCCACGGCAGCGAACAGCAGCATCCACCCGGTGCCGCCGATCGAGAACATGCGCTCGAGGCTAGGGGTCGCGTCGGCGCGCACCCCAAATCGAGGGTCCCGAGAGGTCAGTCCGCAGGAGGCAGCACGACCTGCCCGCCGCTCACCAGTGGTACGTCGCGACCCAGCGTGATGTCGACGGGGTTGGTCAGGCAGCGGACCGAGCCGCCGCCCTTGTGGAACTCGCTGACGTCGACCTCGACCACGTCGAAGTCCCAGGCGACCAGCTGCGCCTTCACCCGGTCCGGGGCGCCGGCCGGCATCACCACCGTGCGGCCGACCACGATCGAGTTGGCGCAGAACGTCGTCAGCGCCTCGTCGTCGGTGAGCACGAGCGGCTCCGGCACCAACCCCGTCAGGGCGGCGGCCGAGGCGTCGTCGAACGCGCCCGGCGCGACCATCGCGTGGTGGTCGTCGAGCGGGCAGAAGGCGAGGTCGAGGTGGTACATCGCGGGGTGGACGATCCGCACGCCGTGCACCCGGACGCCGAGGTCGGTCGCCAGGTGCTTGAGGGCGAGCTCCTCGGTGCGCGGACCGTAGCCCGCGACCAGGCCGCCGCCCCACGCGAAGACGTCGCCGGCCTCGAGGTGGGCGCCGACGCCGTCGCGACCGACGTACGACGTGGTGCGGCCGCTGCGCTCGAACCACGGCTGCGCGGACTCCGCCTCCATCCGCCGCTCGGCGTACCGCATGTGCGACATCACGACGTGGGCACCGGCGGGCCGGACGATGCCGAGGCCGAGGTTCATCGCGTAGACCATGTCCGGCGCGTCGGGGCGCTGCGGGACGACCTCGACCGTGCCGCCCAGCCGCTCGATGGTGGTCACCAGGTCGACCCACTGCGCCATCGCCCGGTGCCGGTCGGGTTGGACGGCGGTGTCCATGTAGGGGTTGATCGCGTAGTCGACCCGGAAGTGGTCCGGACGGACCATCACGTAGCGGCGTCCCCACTCCAGCGCTGCGGCCACGGCGTACCCCTCTCGGGTGCAACAGGATTGTCAGACAATCTGACAACCACGAGGATACGGGCGCAGGGAGGCGCCCCGCAAGCGGGTGTCAGACAATGGCGTCCATGCACCCGGCCGCGCGCTCGACCGACCCCCCACCCGCCGCCCCGCCCGACGCCCAGTCCGACGTCCGGAACGACCACCTGCCCGATGCGACGTCCGGCTCGCCCTTCGGGTCGCTCAGCCTCGAGCACTCCTCCACCGTCGACCGGGTCGCCGAGGAGCTGCGGCGAGCGGTGTTCGAGGGCGAGATCGAGTCCGGGACGCCGCTGCGCGAGGTCGCGATCGCGGAGTCGCTCGGGGTCTCGCGCCCGACCGTCCGCGAGGCGCTGGCCCTGCTCGTCGCCGAGGGGCTGGCCACCCGCGAGCCCAACCGCGGCGTGAGCGTCTCGAAACCCGACCCGGAGTCGGTCCACGACGTCTCGACCGCGCGCGCCGTCCTCGAGACCGCCGGGGTGCGGAACTGGGCGAGCGCCACCGAGGAGGCCCGGCAGTCGGTACGCCGCGCGCTCGCAGACTACGAGCAGGCGGTCGCGCAGCGACGCGTCGTACCAGGAGCTCAACCAGCGCCACCTCGCCATCCACCTCAGCCTGGTCGGCCTGACCGGCTCGCCGCGCCTGGTGTCGATGGCCGAGTCGATCGTGGCCGAGATGCGGCTCGCCCTCGCACAGATCGACCGGGTACGCCGCAACGCGCGCGACCAGGCCGGCTCCCACCACCACCTCCTCGACCTGCTCGAGGCCGGCGACGTCGACGCCGCCGTGGCCGAGCTCGACGACCACCTCCACGGCGCCGAGGAGGCGATCATCGAGCGCCTCGACCTCGACTGAGGACGTGTCGACACGGCGCAGCCGTGGCGGCACGACCGCACGGAGCGACGCCGCCCGCTTGCGGGCAAGGCGGCGGCCTGACGCTCAGCCCCTATGCTCGCGACGTGCGCTTCCTGACCTGGCTGCTCACCACCGCAGCGGGCGTCGCGGTGGCCACCTGGCTCTTCGACGGCATCTACTTCACCGGGCACTCGCACGGGCAGGCCGAGCTCAACCACAAGATCCTGCCGCTGCTGCTGGTCGCCCTGATCCTGGGTTTCGTCAGCAGCTTCGTGCGGCCGGTCGTGACGTTCTTCTCGATCCCGTTCATCATCCTCTCGCTCGGGCTCTTCCTGCTCGTCATCAACGCACTGATGCTGATGCTGACCGCGTGGATCGCGGACAAGGTCAGCATCGGCTTCCACGTCGACGGCTTCTGGAACGCCCTCGGCGGCTCGATCGTGATCACCCTGGTGAACTGGGGCACGGCCGCGATCTTGAAGAAGGACGACGACCGACGTTGATCCCCGCTCCTCGGCGGCCCGGGCGGTACTCCGTGGCGCTGGTCTGCCTCGGCAACATCTGCCGCTCCCCGATGGCGCAGGTCGTGCTCGAGCAACGGCTGGCCGACGCGGGTCTCGACGACCGTGTCGTGGTGCACAGCGCCGGCACCGGCGACTGGCACGTCGGCAACCCGATGGATCCGCGCGCCGCCGCCACCCTGGCCGAGGCGGACTACGACCCGAGCCGGCACCGCGCCCGGCAGTACGACGACTCCTGGGCCGACACCCACGACCTCGTGCTCGCGATGGACGACGACAACCTCGCCGACCTCGGTGGGCGGTCCGAACGCGTCGCGAAGTTCCGCGACCTCGACCCGGTCGACCCCGGCGCCGACGTACCGGATCCGTACTACGGGGGAACAGACGGCTTCGCCGAGGTGCTCTCCATCGTGGAACGCACCTCGGAGGCGCTGGTCGCCGAGATCGCCGTTCTCGTGGCCGGACCGTAGTCAGGAGGAGGAGGACCGATGCCGAAAGCACCCCTGCCCGGACGCCGCGGTCGAGCTGCTGCGTCAGCCCAACCCGGCGGTGATCGCGATGGTGATGCCGAGCGGCGACCCGATGTCGGTCGCCACCTGGTACCTCGTCGAGGACGACGGCACGGTCCTGGTCAACATGGACGCCGGCCGCGCACGGCTGCACTGGATCGAGGAGCACCCGCGGGTCTCGCTGACGGTGATGAAGGACGAGCAGTGGTACACCCACGTGAGCATCCGCGGCCGGGTCGTCCGCTGGGAGCACGACGAGGCCAAGGCGCTGGCGGACATCGACCGGCTCTCTCGGCACTACGGCGGATCCGAGTTCGGCAACCGGTCGGCCCGACGGGTCAGCGCCTGGATCGAGATCACGCACTGGCACGGGTGGGAGCTCGACTGAGGACGTTCGAACCCGGCGGAGCCGGGGTGGAACGACCGGAGCGAGCACGATGCGAGCCTGCTCGCGAGTGGGCTCGAGCTTCGACGCCGGCGATCCCACGAAGCAGCTCTCCGTACTACCTTTGCCCTTGCCGGATCCGAGGAGGTCGCGATGACGCGTCAGCCGCACATCGCTCGCCGGGCCGAGGAGCTGCTGGGCTCCGCGGTCGCGGCCACCGCCCCGATCGCCGGGGGCGACATCGCGACGGCCACCAAGCTCCGCCTGAGCAGCGGGCGGTCGGCGTTCATGAAGACGATGACCAACGCGCCGGACGGCTTCTTCCAGGCCGAGGCCGCGGGCCTGCGCTGGCTGGGCGAGGCCGGTGGCGTCCAGGTGCCGCAGGTGCTGGCGGTCGAGCAGGACTGCCTGATCCTCGACTGGGTCGAGCCGGGCAAGCTCACCACCGAGGCGGCGTCCGACTTCGGCCGGTCGCTGGCGAAGACGCACGACGCGGGTGCGCCGGCGTACGGCCTGGAGCGCGACGGCTTCATCGGCCGACTGCCGCTGCCGAACAAGGCGGCCCCGACGTGGGCGGAGTTCTTCGCGACCAAGCGGGTGCTGCCCTACCTCAAGCTGGCCAGGGACCGGGGCGCGATCACCCCCGAGGGCGCCGAGGTGGTCGAGGGGCTCGTCGGCCGGCTCCCCGACCTGGTGCCCGAGGAGGGGCCTCGGCGGATCCACGGTGACCTCTGGAACGGCAACGTCATCTGGACCCACGACGCCGGCTGCTGCGTGATCGACCCCGCCGCGCACGGGGGCCACCGCGAGACGGACCTGGCCAACCTCGCGTTGTTCGGCCTGCCCCACCTGCCGCGCGTCCTCCAGGCCTACGAGGAGGTCTCACCGCTCGCCGACGGCTGGTCCGACCGCGTCGGCATCCACCAGCTGCATCCCCTGCTCGTCCATGCCTGCCTGTTCGGCGGTGGGTACGGCGCCCGCGCGGCGGAGGTCGCCGAGCGCTTCGCCTGAGAGCCAGGGGGCAGCGGCCAGGCAGCCGACCGCGACCACGGCCACCACGGCACCGGTCGCCTGCAGCGTTGCCTCCGCGCCGCAGACCGAGAGCACGGGTCCGCCGACGAGCAGACCGAGCGACGACGCGGCGTTGACGACCACGCTCTGGCCGGCCAGCAACGTACGCCGCTCGGCTCCGGCCGCGGCCCGGGTGATCTGTGCGGTGACTCCGGTGTTGCCGACGACGACCGCGAGACCACTCAGGAACGACGCAGCCGCGATCACGCGCTCGTCCGGGAACCGTCCCATCGCGGCCCAGCAGCCCCCGGTGATGGCCCACGCCGCGGCGATCGCGCACAGCACGGGCAGCCTCCCGAGCAGTCGCAGGACGGCCAGCGTCCCGAGCACCGACCCCACGCCGTACGCCGTCATGCCGGTGGCGAGGAACGCGCCCCCGCGACCGTCCTCGTGACCGAGCACCGCCAGGCCGAGCGTGAACGAGAACCACAGCGCGCACCCGGTGCCGCGCACGACCCAGCCCGCCAGGATCGCCGGACGCCGGGACACGGTCCGCCAGATGCCGCCCGTGCCGGCGGACCCGGTCGCGACATCGGCGGCGTCGACCCCTGCCGCGAGTCCCGCCGACAGCAGGATCGAGAGCACCTCGACCCACAGCAGTGCGACGGCAAGACCGTGGGCCACGGCGAGGCCGCCGATCACGGGACCGACGACCATGCTCACCCGCCGGAAGAGGTCCCGGGTCGTGAGCAGGGTGAGCGCGCGGTCCTCCCCGAGCCGGTCACCGAGGTCGGCGACGAGGGCGTCGCGAGCCGGTCCGTCCACGGCCTCCGCGCAGCCCAGGAGCAACCCCGCGATCGCCAGCAACGCCGGCGTGACATGACCGAGCGCGGCGCCGGCCGCGACCGACGACAGCGCCAGCGCCTCCCCGACGTAGCACCCGGCAACCGCACGGCCACTGCGGACGCGGTGCCGCAGCCGACGCGTCCACCACGGGGAGAGCAGGGTCGGGAGGCCGGCCGCGCCACCGACGAGGCCGGTGGCAGCGGCCGAGCCGGTCGACGCGAGCACCACCAAGGGCAGCGCCACCTGTGACGTACGGAAGGTCAGGTCGGTGATCCCGATCCCGACGAGCATCCGGACCGCGGCCTTCCGGGGATCCATCCCTCCACGGTCGCGGAGCGGCAGCGGCCGGGGTAGACGTCGGTGCCGGATCGCCGCTCATAGGATGAAGCAATGACCGACATTGTGTCATCCGAAGATCTGCAGCTCGTTGCCGCAGTCGCCCGGACCGGGTCAGTCGGTGCGGCGGCCCGGCGGTTGCAGATCACCCAGCCGTCGGCCAGCCAGCGCCTCGCCCGCCTCGAGCGACGGGCCGGGCTCGTCCTCTTCGAGCGCGACACCCAGGGCGCGCGTCCGACGCCGGCCGGCGCGGAGCTCGCCCGCCAGGCCGAGCACATCCTCGGCCACCTGACCGGAGCGCTCGAGGCCGCGCGCGAGGCCGGCCATCAGGAGGTACGACGGATCGGCACCATCCCGAGCCTCGCCGAGCTCGTCCTCCCCCTCCTCGACGACGCCCTGCCCGCACTGGTGGTCGAGCAGGTGGTCGACCACGGGGACCGCCTCGTGGACTGGCTCGACGAGGGCACCCTCGACGGTGCCGTCCTGGCGATCGCCGACCAGATCGAGCTGCCCCGCACGCTCCGCCGCGTCCGGCTGGGTCGCGACGACATGGTGCTGCTGCTCCCCCCGGGAGTCCCCGCACCGCGGGGCACCGACCGGCCGCTGCGCGGGCGTGAGGTCGTGCTGGCGACGTACGACGCGTCCGGAGACGCCGTGCGCCGCCACCTGGTCGACCTCGGCGCCTCGCCACGCCGCGCCGCGACGGTGCAGACCGCTCTGGGCGTCGCGCGGCGGCGCGGCCTCCCGGCCGTCGTCCCCCGCAGCGCGGCCGTGCGCCGGCCCCGCGAGCGCGTGTCCGACCTGGCGTGGCGGCACCGGCTCAGGCTCGACCTGGTGGTCCCGCGACGTGCCGACCCTCGGATCGTGGCCACGGCCTCGACCCTGCGCCGGGAGCTGGGTCTGTCCCGGTAGACCGGCGTTCTCAGGCGTGGCTCAGGACGATTTGGCACAGTTGGTCCGTGACACCACCGGCCACGTCGACTCCTACGAGCACCAAGCCGCGCGTGCTCGTCGTCGACGACGACAAGGCCGTGCGCGAGTCCCTGCGCCGCAGTCTCGAGTTCAACGGGTACGCCGTGTCCCTGGCCGCCGACGGCGCCGAGGCCCTGGCCGGCATCGGCGGCATCGCCCCCGACGTCGTGGTGATGGACGTGATGATGCCGCGGCTCGACGGCATCGAGACGACCAAGTCGCTGCGCAAGGCCGGCAACGACGTCCCGATCCTGGTCCTGACCGCGCGCGACGCGGTCGGCGACCGGGTCGAGGGGCTGGACGCCGGTGCCGACGACTACCTGACGAAGCCGTTCGCCCTCCAGGAGCTGCTCGCGCGGCTGCGGGCGCTGCTGCGACGGGTCGTCCCCAGCGGTGACGACGACCTCGAGGTCCTCTCGTTCGCAGACCTGTCGATGGACCTCGCGACGCGCGAGGTCATGCGGGGCGAGCGGTCGATGGAGCTGACCCGCACCGAGTTCACGCTCCTCGAGATGTTCCTGCGCCGGCCCCGACGTGTGCTCGAGCGCTCCTTCATCCTCGAGGAGGTCTGGGGGTACGACTTCCCCACGACCGCCAACTCCCTCGAGGTCTACGTCGGCTACCTGCGTCGCAAGACCGAGGCCGAGGGCGAGCCCCGGCTGCTGCACACCGTGCGCGGCGTCGGCTACGTCCTCAAGGAATCCTGACGGCCGGCCGACGATGAACTCGAGCACCTGGCTGCCACCCGGCCCCACCGTTCCGCCCCACCCCGACGAGCCGCGCTGGCACTACCGGAGGTCCCTGGCCAGCCGGGTGATCCTGATGACCGCGATGGTGGTCAGCTTCGCGGTCGCTCTGGTGGCACTCGGTGCCTACGTGACGGTGAAGATGTCGCTCGAGAGCTCGCTCGACAACTCCCTGCTCCAACGCGCTCATCGCGCCAGCACGAGCGTCACGCTCGCCCAGCTCACGGACGCCAGCATCCCGGCCTGGGCCACCGGCGCGGGCGACGTGCACATCTACTTCGTGCAGGACAACGGACGCCTGCGCACCGTCGACGGGTCCGCGAACCCGAGGACGCTGCCCTTCGGTGAGCACGAGATCGCGGTCGCGGCCCGGACGTCGACGGAGAGCGTGCGCACTGTCCGGATGGGCAACAGCGACTTCCGGGTGGTGGCCGTGCCGTACGGGAACACGCCGTACGCCCTCGTGCTCGCGCAGAACATGACCTCCCAGGAGCGCGTGCTCAAGCGGTTGGGCGCGGTGATGCTGCTGTTCGGCCTGGCCGGCGTGATCGGCGCGACCGCCGCCGGCTGGGCGGTGGCGCGCAACGGCCTGCGCCCGGTACGCCGGCTGACCCGCAACGTCGAGCGCATCGCCCGCACCGAGGACCTGCAGCCGCTCCCGATCGAGGGCGACGACGAGGTCGCCCGGCTGGCCACGGCGTTCAACGACATGCTGGTGGCGGTGTCCGCGTCCCGCGACCGGCAACGCCGCCTGGTGGCGGATGCCAGTCACGAGCTGCGGACGCCGCTCACCTCGCTGCGCACCAACCTCGACCTGCTGTTGCAGGCCGACGCCGCCGGTGGTCTCGACGACGCGGCGCGCGGCGAGCTGCTCGAGGACGTCCGGGCCCAGATCGAGGAGATGTCGACCCTGGTCGGCGACCTCGTCGAGCTCGCGCGCGACGAGCCGCTGCGAGCCGTCGTCGAGCAGGTCGACCTGGCCGAGGTCGTGGACCGCGCGGTCGCGCGGGCGCGTCGTCGCGGCACCGACCTGACGTTCGACGTGGCCACCGAGCCGTGGTGGGTGTCCGGTGAGTCGGCCTCCCTCGAGCGCGCGGTGACCAACCTCCTCGACAACGCCGTGAAGTGGAGCCCGCCCGGCGGGACGGTGCGGATCCGCCTCAACCGCGGGACTCTCACGGTCGACGACCAGGGCCCGGGCATCGCACCCGGCGACCGCGAGCACGTCTTCGAGCGGTTCTACCGCTCCGAGGAGTCGCGCTCGATGCCCGGCTCCGGGCTCGGGCTCTCGATCGTCCGGCAGGTGATCGAGCGTCACGCCGGCCATGTCCACGTCGACGAGACCGATGGCGGCGGCGGCACCCGGATGGTGCTGCAGGTGCCCGGCGTCCCGCTGGTCGCCGGCTGATCTCCTCCTTCGCCGAGTCGGCCGACGGCTCGGCGTGCTCGGGGATGCGTCCCGACTCGGGGCGTCAGGCGTGGGTGAGGAGAACGGCGACGGCCAGGAGCGGGACGCCCCACGACATCGCGCGCAGCGCTCCCTCCAGTGGCCGCAGGAGTGCCGCACGATCGACGGGATCGACCGTGCCGTCGGCGCGGTGCACCGTTCCGGTCACGTCGACGGTCCTCCGGCGCAGCTCGCGGGCCGGCGTGCTGAGCCGTCGTTGGGTGTAGGTGAGCGCGACCGCCGCGGCCGTCGCCGCCACCAGCGCGGGTCCGCGGGAGCTGTCGAGCCCCGGCGACTGCGCGGCGTACCCCACCACCACCGGGAACCCACCCCAGCCGAGCCCGAAGGTCACGTCGTTGTGCAGGCGGCCACCGGCCAGCTCGAGGTTGTACCCCGCGACGAGCACGACCCCGATCGGTACTGCGACCACCAGAGGCACGTTGACGCCGTCGTACCAGAACGCTCCGTAGGCGCCGAGTGCCACGGCCCCGACAAGGGCGAGGCTCGCTGCGACGACCAGCGCACGATCTCCGAACGCCGTCGCCAGCGGATGCCCCGCACGTTCGTCCAGCGCATGGGCGGCGATCCCGACCGCGAGGAGGAACGCCACCAGCGACAGCACGAGCGGCGTCGCCGCGACATCGGGTGCCACCGCGGCACCGAGCACCACGTAGCTCAGGTGCCACAGGGTGTACGGCGGATGGAGCAGCGTCCAGGAGTCCGCCAGCACACCGCCCCGTCGCGCGTAGAACGCCGGCTCCTCAGTCACCCGCCCGCCACCCCCACATCACGAGCCCCCCGCCCAGGCTCATCGCCCGCGTCCGGACCTGCTCGATGCCCGCCTCCCTCCAGATCGAGACGTGATCGGCCACGGGGTAGCGGCGGTAGTGCTGCTCGATCGACGGTCCCAGGAACCGTCCGACGTGAGCCCACTCGCGGCCGCCGGTCACGAACCCCGCGCTGGGCAGCACGACGCGCGTGTACAGCCGCCACGCCGGCAACCAGACCGGAGCAGGCGGGACGCCGAACTCCAGCGAGGCCAGGACGCCACCCGGCCGGACGACCCGGGCCAGCTCGCGCATCGTGGCCGCCGGGTCGGCGACGTACCGCAGCAGGTAGGTGAACGTGAGGGCGTCGAACGTCGCGTCCGGGAACGGCAGCTGTTCGGCACGGGCGACCGCGAGCCGGATCCGCGACTCGCCGGCCGCGACGACGCGGTCGCGTCCGCGGCGCAGCATCTGCTCGGTGAGGTCGACGCCGGTCACGTCTGCCTCGGTGCGTCGCGCGAGCATCAACGCGACCCCCGCCGTGCCGGTGGCCACGTCGAGCACAGTGCGGGGCCGGGCCTCCGCGACGGGATCGACCATCGCCGTCCGCCAGCGCCGATTCTGCCCGAGTGAGAGGAGCTCCTCGAGGAAGTCGTAGCGCGCCGGCAGCCCGTCGAAGAGATCTCGGGCGAAGTCGTTGGGCTCGTCGCGCGACCGCCGCACGGCCGCGTCCCATCGTCGTCCCATGGCACCTCCGCTGTCACCGTAGACCGGTCCCCGAAGCGGTAGCCGATGTCCCGCTCGACCGGTCAACCGGTTCGGCGGGCCTCGTGTCGGCAGAGGTCAGCGGAGGAGGTCGGCGGCGAGGTGGTGGATCAGGTCGGCGCCGTGCTGGGTGAGGATCGACTCGGCGTGGAACTGGATGCCCCGGAAGTGCGGCCCCCGGACGTGGTGGACATCGCCGCTCGCGGGGTCGGCGTCGACCGAGATGCCGGCCTCGGTCGATGACGCGCCACCGACCCGGCCGACGAACGTGTTGTAGAACCCGACGCGCTCACGACGGCCGTCGACGACGACCTGGTCCTGCGTCCCCTGGAAGACGATGTCCTTGTAGGCCAGCGGGATGCCCAGCCGGTCGCAGAGCACCTGGTGGCCCAGGCACACCGCCAGGAACGGGCGACGGTCCGCGAGCAGCCCGTCGATGGCCCGGCGGAACGTCGCGATCTTCGGGTCGTCGCCGTCCCGCGGGTCGCCGGGCCCGGGACCCACGATGACGAGGTCGGCGTCGTCCAGCGACCCGTCGGCGTACGTCGCGAACGGGACGACGGTGCTCGTCATCCCCGCTACGCCGAGGACGTGGCGCAGCATGTTCACGAAGTCGTCCTCGCCGTCCAGGATCACGACGCGCTTGCCGGCGAGGGCCGGGTCGGGCGTGGCGCCCGACTGGTCGGTGAGCCAGAACGACGCGAGTCGCTGGTTGCGCGCGTTGAGCGCCAGCAGCACGTCCTCGTCGTTGACGAGCTCGGCGACGTTCACCTCCGGCGGGGGTGCCGGGGAGCCGAGTCCGAACGCCGCGAGGATCCCGGCCGCCTTCGCGTGCGTCTCGGCGACCTCGGAGACGGGGTCGGAGTCGCGCACCAGGGTCGCGCCGGCGGTGACGGTCAGCCGGCCGTCGAGGTCGACGTCGGCGGTGCGGATCACGATCGGGCTGTCGACCATCGGCGCACCGTCCTCGTCGCGACCGAAGATGGCCAGCGCCGCCCCGTAGTAGCCGCGGCCCTCGGTCTCGTACTGCCGGATCAGCCGGCACGCGTTCTGCACCGGGCTGCCCGTGACCGTCGCGGCGTACATCGTGTCGCGCAGCACCTCGCGCGGGTCGCGGCTGGTGCGCCCCGCGAGGAAGTACTCGGTGTGCACCAGGCGGCTCATCGGCTTCAGGAACGGCCCGAGCACCTGGCCGCCCCTGTCGCAGATGTCGCACATCATCTTCAGCTCCTCGTCGACGACCATGAAGAGCTCGTAGATCTCCTTCTCGTCGTGCAGGAAGTCGAGCAGCCGCGCGCGTACGTCGCGTGGCTCGTCGGTCGTGCCCGTCGAAGCGAGCCGGAAGGTGCCGCTGATCGGGTTCATGCGGACGTCCTCGCCGTGCACCGAGACATGACGCTCCGGGCTCGCTCCGATCAGGTAGCGGTCGCCGGTGAAGAAGACGAACGTCCAGTAGGCGCCGTGCTCGCGCTCGAGCAGCCGGCGGAAGACGGTCAGCGCCTTGGCGGCGTCCCAGTCGGCGACGCGGGCGCGGTAGTGCCGTCCGATCACGAGGTTCGCACCCTCGCCCTGGCCGATCTCGTCGCGGATGATCTCCTCGGCGAGCTGCGCGTACGCCGCGTCGTCGAGGTCGAAGCCGCCGCGGTCGGCGAGGTCGACCCCCGTGTCGTCGATGGCGTCGATGACCTCCTCGACGCTGAACTCGAGCTCGGTCTCGACGTCGACCACGACGAGCGGCGTGCCGTCGTCGTGCGCCTCGAACCCACGCTCACGGACCTGTCGGAACGGCACGGCGGCCAGGCGGTCGGCGACATGGCCGGCCTCGGGCACGCCGTCCTCGAGCGGGATGTCCAGCAACGACTCGACGACGCGTCGTCGGCCACCCACGAGGCCGACCGTCTCCCGGTCTCCGGCCCGGGTGGAACGTCGAATGATCGCCCACGCCTCGTGCCCTCGGAGCGCGGCGATGGCATCCCGGGCGGAGAGGTCGGCGGTCATGGCGCCCGAATCTACCGACGGTCAGCGGACGTTCTTGATCTCGCTCAGGTAGCGGAGCACGGTCTGGAGCTCGGCGACCGTGTAGCCGGCGTGGACCTGGTCCATCTGCCGCAGGATCTCGTCGTAGGCCGCCAGCACCTGCTCGTCGAGGAACGGCCGGGCGTGCACCCAGAGCTTGCGCCGGTCGTGCGGGTCCGGTTGCCGCTCGATCATGCCCCTGCGCTCGAGCCGGTCGAGCACCCGCGTCGTGGTGCTCGAGGGGAGCTCGGTGGCCTGCGAGACCTGGCCGGGCGTCATCGGCTCGGGATGCCGGAGCAGGACGCCGTAGGTCTGGAAGTCGACGACGTTGAGACCGATCGAGCGGGCGATCCGCTCGTTGGTGAGCACGGCCGAGGCGATCACCTCCTGCATCACGAAGGCGATCTGCTCACCGAGCTGCTTTCGGCTGGACACGCCGGACACTCCTCGCTACTCTCTCCGTATCGGAACTATTCCGTATCAGAGATATCCTACTTCGGGACTTCTCTCAGAAGACTACCCGACTCCCAGGAGAACGAGACATGACCGAGAAGCGCGGGCACGCCATGGGCGTGCTCATCTTCGCGTCGTTCATGGACCTGCTGGACGCGACGATCGTGAACGTCGCCCTCCCGTCCATCCGCGACGACCTCCACGCCGACGGCGCTCAGCTCGAGTGGACCGTCGGCGGCTACCTGCTGGCCTTCGCCGTGCTGATGATCACCGGCGGCCGGCTCGGCGACATCTTCGGCCGCAAGCGGCTCTTCGTCGCCGGCGTGGTCGGCTTCACCGCCGGCTCCCTGCTCGCCTGCGTGGCCCCGACGATCGGCGTCCTGCTCGTCGCCCGCGTCGTCCAGGGCGGGTTCGCGGCAATGATGGTGCCGCAGATGCTGTCCTCGCTGCAGGCTCTCTACTCCCCACGCGAGCGCGCGGCGATGCTCAGTGTCGTGGGCGCGGTCTCGGGGCTGTCCGCCGTGATCGGCCCGGTGCTCGGTGGCTGGCTGGTCAGCAGCGACGCCTTCGGGATGGGGTGGCGCAGCATCTTCCTGATCAACCTCCCCGTCGGGCTCGTGCTCGTGGTGCTCGCGCTGCGCTGGGTGCCGGACACGCGCTCGGAGCACCCGCTCCGGCTCGACCCGGTCGGTCTGGTCCTGGCGACGGCCGGACTGCTCGGCGTCGTCTACGCCCTGGTCGAGGGACGCCAGCAGGACTGGGCGGCCTGGATCTGGGCGGTCGGCGCGGCCGGTCTCGTCGTGCTGGCGGCGTTCGTCGGCCAGCAGGTGCGCCGTGAGCGCACCACCGGCTCGGCCCTGCTCCCGATGCGGCTGTTCTCGGACCGCGGCTTCTCCGCGGGCCTGGTCACCCAGGGTGCCTTCCAGGGATCGCTCGCCGGCTTCGCGCTGGTGCTGACGGTGTACGTCCAGACGGGGCTCGGCTGGTCGGCGGTCCACGCCGGGTTCACCCTGCTGCCGTTCAGCCTGGGGGCCTTCGTCGGCACCGGGATCTCGGTGCCGCTCGGCATGAAGCTCGGCAAGGTCGTGATGGTGGCCGGCGCCGTGCTGCAGGCAGCGGCAACTGTCTGGGTGCTGGCCACGGTGCACGGCCGGGCCGACGGACTGTCCACCTGGAACCTCGTCCCGGCCCTCGTCGTCGCCGGGATCGGGCTGGGCCTGCTGGTGGTGCCGCTGGTCGACGTCGCCCTCGCCACGGTGCCCACCACCGAGGCCGGTGCCGCCTCGGGCGCCTACGGCACCGTCCAGCAGGTGGGGGCCGCCCTCGGGGTCGCGGTGATCGGGACCGTGTTCTTCGGCGTCGTCGGCACGTCGTACGACGCCGCCTCGCTGCGGTCGGGTCTCGTCGACGCCTGCTGGGTCGCCGCCGGCGGCTACGCCCTGTGCGCCCTCGCGTCGCTGCTGCTCCCCTCGAGGTCCCAGGTGCACGCCCACCAGGAGGCCGTCGAGCGCGAGCTGGCGCAGGAGGAGCCCGTCGCCGTCTGACCTCGAGAGCGCCGAGTCGTCACGTGACGGCTCGGCGTTCCCGGCGTCATCGTGCGCCGACCCGACAGGTCAGCGGACCAGGGTCAGCAGCTGGGTGGCGCGGGTGAGGACGACGTAGAGGGTGGCGCGCCCGGTCGGGGACTCCGCCTCGATCGCGTCCGGGTCGACCACCACGATGCCGTCGAACTCCAGGCCCTTGGTGTCGATGCCGGTGAGCACCACGATCCGGTCGTCGCCGGCCGCGGCCGGGTCGGTGGCGTGGGGCGCATCGGCGGCGAGCTCGGGCCACGAGGTGAGCCAGCGGGCGACCTCGTCGCGCCGCGCGATCGGGGCGACGACCGCGACGGTGCCGCCGACCTCGGCGGACACGGCGGCGAGCTCGGCGCGCACGGTCGCGGGCAGGTCGGCACCGGCGGGCACCTCACGGGGCGAGACCCCGGTCGACCGGACCGCGGTCGGCAGGTCGGCGTCGAGGCCGACCCGCCCGGCGTACGCCGCGGCGAAGTCGTAGATCTCGGCGGAGTTGCGGTAGTTGGTGGAGAGGTGGAACTCGTGCAGGTCCTTGCCCTCGATCGCGCTGGCCCGAGCGGCCGCGGACTCGGCCGGCACCGGCCACGACGACTGCGCCGCGTCGCCGACGATGGTCCAGGTCGCGCCGCGACCGCGGCGTCCGACCATGCGCCACTGCATCGGGGTCAGGTCCTGTGCCTCGTCGACCAGGACATGGGCGTACCCGTCGTCCTCGATGCGATGGGTCGGCGGCGACCACGCGGCGGTCGCCCCGAACTCGCGCTCGGCGGCCGTGGTCAGCTCCTGGAGGTCGCCCCCGAGGAAGTCGTCGAGCTCGTGGTCCTCCTCGCGCGCGCGGTCGGGTACGTCGCCCAGCGCGTAGCGCAGCTCGTCGATCAGCGGGATGTCGTCCACCGACGCGTCGTAGGCCTGCCACGACTCGACGAGCAGACGCTGCTCCTCCGGGGTGACCACGCCCTCGCCGACGCGGGCCAGGAACTCCGGGTCGCGCAGCCAGCCGAGGACCTCGGGGGCTCCGAGCGGCGGCCACCAGGAGAGCGCGAAGTCGACGAACGCCTGCGAGGACAGCATGTCGTCGTCGAACGCCTCGCGCCCTCGGTCACGGCCCCGCTCGCCGGTGACCTGGCGCCACATCGCGTCGAGCAGCGACGACGCGATCCGCGGCAGCTGGCGGTTGCGCTGACCCTGGCTCATCAGCTGCCGGCGCAGCTTGCCGAGCACCCCGCGGTCGAGGTGGATCACGTCGTCGCGCCAGAAGACCCGGAACTCCTTGGGTGACGACGGCGCCTGCTGGCGCGACGTACGACGCATCAGCTCGGCCATCCGCGCGGAGCCCTTGACCGCCGCGACGTCCGGGACGTCGTGACGCGTCGCCCGCAGTCCGCCGACGACCTCACCCAGGGAGCGCAGGGCGACCGCGGTCTCGCCGAGCGACGGCAGCACCCGCTCGATGTAGCGCATGAACACGCCCGACGGCCCGACCACGAGCACGCCGCCGGTCTCGTAGCGGCGACGGTCGGTGTAGAGCAGGTACGCCGCGCGGTGCAGCGCGACGACCGTCTTGCCGGTGCCGGGGCCGCCGCTGATCGCGACCACGCCGCGTGCCGGCGCCCGGATCGCGCGGTCCTGCTCGGCCTGGATGGTGGCGACGATCGAGTGCATCGACCGGTCGCGCGCCCGCGACAGCTGCGCCATCAGCGCGCCCTCGCCGACGATCGGCAGGTCGGTCTCGACCTCGGAGTCCAGCAGCTCGTCCTCGACACCGACGACCTTCGGGCCGCTGCACCTCAGCACCCGTCGCCGGATCACCCTCTGCGGCTCGGCCGCGGTCGCCTGGTAGAACACCGCCGCGGCCGGAGCCCGCCAGTCGATCAGCAGGGAGTCGCGGCTGTCGTCGCGCAGGCCGATCCGTCCGATGTACCGCGGGTCCGGGTCGAGGTCGGGCCGCAGGTCGAGGCGACCGAACACCAGGCCCTCGTGCGCGGCGTCGAGCTGGGCGATCCGGCGGGCGGCCTGGAACACCATCGCGTCGCGCTCGACGAGCCCGCCCTCGTGCCCGAGGGCACCGCGGCCGTGGCCCTCGCGCGCCAGCGCCTTGGCATTGCGGGCGGACCTCTCGAGCTGGACGTACACCCGATCCACGAAGGCCTGTTCGGCGGCGAGCTCGGCGGCGAGCAACTCGTCAGCCACGTGCTGTTGTCTCCCTCGGGTCCCCGACCCTCCCCACGGCGGGCCGGAAAGCGGCAAGTCGTCCATCGTATCTGCTGCCTGCGCGAGTCGCGCCGAGGATCCGGCAGATCGGTGCGTCGGACTCCCCCGCAGCCTGTGACAGGCTCGCCCCGTGAAGGTCTACATCTCGGTCGACCTGGAGGGCGTCGCCGGCATCGCCGACTGGGAGCAGTGCATCGCCGGCGGCGACGACTACGCCCTGGGCCGCGGGCTCGCCCTCGGTGAGGTCAACGCCGCCATCGAGGGCGCGGTCGAGGCCGGCGCCACCGAGATCCTGGTCAACGACAGCCACTCGTTGATGCGCAACCTGCCGCCGGGAGAGCTCGCCGGCCGCGCGTCGTACCTCTCGGGCAGGTTCAAGCCGCTCTACATGATGGAGGGCCTCGACGCGTCGTACGACGTCGCGCTCTTCGTCGGCTACCACGCCGCGATGCCGACGCCCGGGATCCTCTCGCACACCTACAACCCCCGCGCGTTCGCCGACGTCCTGCTCAACGGCACCCGCACCGGAGAGGCCGGGATCAACGCGCTGGTCGCGATGCACCACGGCGTGCCGATCGAGGTGATCACCGGCGACCAGTACGTCGGTCCCGAGGCCGCGCCGTTCTGCCCCGGCATCCGCGCGATCGAGGTGAAGACCTCGATCAGCCGGTACGCCGCCGAGCACCTGCACCCCGACCTCGCACAGCAGCGCATCCGCGAGGGCGTGGCCGCTGCGTTGTCCGACCCGTCCGCCGGTCCACCGGCGATCGAGCTGCCGGCCACCCTGGAGGTGCAGCTGGTGTCGCCCGACATGGCCGAGCAGGCGACCTGGCTGCGCGACGTCGAGCGGGTGACGTCGACCTCCGTCCGCTTCACCGACGACGACCCGTTGCGGCTCTTCCGGACGTTCATGACCCTGGTCTTCCTCACCCGCAGCCTGGTCGAGACGCGCTGACTCAGTCGGTGCGCTCGTAGCAGGCGATGCCGTACCGACCCGAGCCCTGCGACGCCGACGCCTGCACCGCGCTCCCTGCCGGCACCCACAGGTCCGACATCCCGCCCGGTCCTCCGGTCGAGGAGGAGCCCTCCGGCGTCTGCGACTCCACGCCGAAGGTCATCCTGGTGTGGCCGTGCGTGCGCCACACCAGCGATGCCACGCGGTCGACCGGGGCCGGCCCGACCCGTAGACGCGTGCTCGTGCGTTGCGATGCCGTGGTCGCGAGCTGCCAGAGACGGCCCTCGTCCTCGATCTCGAGCGGGACGGGGGAGCCACCCAACGACCTCTGTGCCACCGGGCCGTAGACACCCACTCCGACCCGCAGCCCCGGGATCGAGCCCGCGGGCACCGGGGTGTGGTCGTGGAAGCCACGGCTGATCCAGACGCGCACCCGGACGGTGTGACCCGGACGACCGACGTGGTCGTGCGGGTAGGCCGCCGACCCCGGGTCGAAGGTGCTGTCGCCGTCGCAGGTGGTGGAGCTCACGGCGCCGTGCCCGTCGAAGCTCAGGTTGACCACGTCGCCGTGCGGCAGCTCGGAACACATCACTCCGACGGACGTCGACCCCTTCGGCACGAGGAACGTCGTCGTCACGGACGACTCACCCTCGTCGCCGATCTTCGCGGCCAGCAGGTCGGCGCCGGCCACGACCCGGCGGTACGTGACGCCCGCCCGGGTGTAGCCGGCGGGGGCACGGGCCGCGACGGCGTACGTCGCGATGCCGACGTCCGCCCTCCCGGCATCGACGTGGACCCTGTTCGCGACACCACCGGGCAGCCACAGGAAGTCCCGGAAGTGGCTGACCGTGGTGCGGTGCACCTCGCCGTTGAGCTCGAACGTCACCGTCGCCGTCCGCACGGTGGTCCACGTCAGCAGCTGCGGCTTCGGGCTCTCGGCGACGACGACCGTGCCGCGACCGTGCACCACCTGGGCGTGGCCGGTGGCGTCGTAGGTGTAGCCCAGCGAGTGCAGCGTCGAAGGTGCCCGCTGACCGAGCACGACAGGTCCGGCCGGCGTGGGCTCCTGGGCGCTCCTCGGCCACAGGGCCACGGCGACACCGGCCACCATGGCCAGCGCCACGGCCCCGGTCCCCACCGCCCGGCGTCGCCGGCGTACGACGGCGACGCGGTGGTGCACGGCGGAGAGCCGCGCGGTCGCCTCGGCATCGGCCACGGACTCGGCGTGCTCGTCGAGCGTGCTGCGCAGGTCGCTGAGAGTGCTCATCGCGGGTCCCCTTCCTGGGTGAGCGCGGGATCGATGCGGAGCTTGGCGAGCGCCTTGCTGGACTGGCTCTTCACGGTGCCGACCGAGCAGCCGAGCAGGTCGGCCGTCTGGGCCTCGGTGAGGTCCTCGAAGTAGCGGAGCACGATCACCGCCCGCATCCGGCGCGGGAGCCGCTCCATCGCCGACCAGAGGTCGGTCGGCTCGGTGACGTCCTCGAGGACCTGCTCCGGGAGGGTCTCGGTCGGCTGCTCGCCGTTCCACTTCCGGCGCCACCAGGTCGCGTAGGTGTTGACCAGGATCTTGCGGACGTACGGCTCCGGCTCGCCCTGGATCCGCTTCCAGGCGAACCACGCCTTGGCCAGCGACGTCTGGAGCAGGTCCTCGGCGAGTGCGTGGTCGTGCGTCAGGAGGTACGCCGTGCGCAGCAGCGCGCGGGACCGCGCGGCGACGAACTCGTCGAACGTCGCGGACGTGTCAGCGCCACGAGGGTCCACGAGGCCTCCCGGGTCGACGACGGACGTGGTCATACCCGGAGTACCGGGTGGACCACCTCGAAGGTTGCCTACCCCTTCCGTTGCCGCGAGCGCTGGAGGAACGCCGTCATCGCCGCCTGCGCGTCGTCGGACGCGAACAAACGGGCGCTGAGGGCGGCCATGTCGTCGCCGAGCGCGTCGATCCGGCGTACCAGGTCGGCGTTCAGGATCCGCTTCGACTCCCGCAGGCCCTGAGCAGTCCCGCTCGCGAGCTGACCGCACAGGCCGGCGACGGCGTCGTCCAGGTCCTCGAGGGGCACCGCTCGCGTGACGAGCCCGTACGCCGCGGCCTGCTCACCGGTGAACACCTCGCCGCCGAGCGTGGTCAGCGCCGCCGCGCGAGGTGCCATCCGTGCGTGGACGGTGAGCGAGATGATCGCGGCGGCCAGACCGAGCTTGACCTCGGTCAGCGCGTACGTCGCGTCCTCCGCGCTGATCGCGACGTCGCTGGCCGCGACGATCCCGATGCCGCCCGCGCGCACCGCGCCGGCCACCCGGGTGACCACCGGCTTGTCCATCGTCGCGATCAGGCGCTGGAGGGCGACGATCCGGCGGGCGCCCTCCTCCATCCCGACGGTGGTGGCCTCGGAGAGGTCGGCGCCCGAGCAGAAGACCGGGCCCTCCTGGCGCACCAGCGCGACCGTCACCCCGGGGTCGGCATCGGCCCGCTCGAGGCGCTCCACCAGCTCGGTCACCAGCTGCTGCGACAGGGCGTTCCGGTTGTGCGGGGAGTCGAGGGTGATCGTCGCGACGGCGTCGGACACGGCGTAGTGGACGAGCTCCTCGGGCATGGTCGGCATCCTGCCATCCGGGGCACACCCCATCCCGACGGCCGCCCGCGACGAACCACCACGTGTGACCTCACGACTGCGCTTCGCCCTGTACGGCGTGCTGGCCGCCCTCGCGGGCACCGGCGTCGGCCACCTCGTGGCCGGCCTCACCGACCCAGCCGCCTCGCCGGTGCTGGCCGTCGGCGAGCTCGTCATCGACCACACCCCGACCCCGGTGAAGAACTGGGCGATCGTCCACTTCGGCACCCACGACAAGACGATCCTGGTCGGCTCGGTCCTCGTCGGGGTGCTCGTGCTGGCCGCCCTGGCGGGCGTCCTCGCGCGCCGGTCGCTCCCGCTCGGAGGCGGCCTGCTGACGCTGCTGGTCGCCGTCGCCCTCTACGCGGCGCTGAGCCGGCCGGTCGTCCACCTCTCCGACGCGTGGCCGGGTGTCGTCACCGGCGTGGTCGGGCTCGCGGTCCTCGCCGGGCTGACCCGCGCCGAGCGGCCGACCCCGGTCCTTCCCGGTACCGCGCTGGGCGAGCACCTCTCGCGACGCAGCGTCCTCTTCGGCGCCGCCGGGGTCGCGGCGGTCGCCGCCGCGAGCGGGTACGCCGGGCGCGTGATCGCCCACTCGCGCGAGGCGATCGCGAACATCCGGCTGCCGAGACCGCACTCACCGGCGAAGACCTTCCCGCACGGGCTCGACGACCGGGTCCCGGGGATCACCCCGTTCCGCACGTCCGTCGGCGACTTCTACCGCGTCGACACCCGGCTCACGCTGCCGATCGTCGAGCCCGACTCCTGGTCCCTGACCATCGACGGCGACGTGAGGCGCGAGCAGACCTTCTCGTTCGACGACCTGCTCGCGATGCCACTGATCGAGCGCGACATCACGCTCACCTGCGTCTCCAACGACATCGGCGGTCCCTACGTGAGCGGGGCGCGCTGGCTCGGCGTACGCCTCACCGACCTGCTCGACCGAGCCGGCGTCGGGCACACCGCGGACCAGATCCTGTCCACCGACGTCGACGGGATGACGATCAGCACGCCACTGGCTCTCGCCACCGACGGCCGCGACGCGATGATCGCGGTCGGCATGAACGGCGGCGCCCTTCCGCGGGAGCACGGGTTCCCGGCCCGGATGGTCGTCCCCGGTCTCTACGGCTTCATCAGCGCCTGCAAGTGGATCACCCGGATGACCCTGACGACGTACGACGACGACACGGCGTACTGGACCGACCGCGGCTGGGCCACGCACGCTCCGATCAAGATCGCCAGCCGCATCGACAGCCCGAGCGGTCTGCACGTCAAGCCCGGTCGCGCGTTCATCGGGGGCGTCGCCTGGGCGCAGCCGGTCGGCGTGGCCAAGGTCGAGGTGCAGATCGACGGCGGACCGTGGCGCCCGGCCATGCTCGGGCCCAGTGCCGGCAACGACTACTGGCGCCAGTGGTACCTGCCGTGGGACGCCGAGCACGGGTCCCACCAGATCTCGAGCCGGGCCACGGACAAGGCGGGCCACGTGCAGACCGCGGTCCGCGCCACGCCGTTCCCCGACGGTTCGTCGGGGATCCAGAAGCTCGTCGTCTCCGTGACCTGAGTCACCCTCGCGGAGCCAATCCTCCGGCCGGGTCGGGGACGAATGCCTGGTGACCGCCCACCAACTGGAAGTAGGGCCACATGAACACCACGCTCCGACGCTCGGGGATCGCCGCGCTGGCTCTGGGCGCCACACTCGGCCTGGCCGCCTGTGGCGGCAACGACAGCAGCAGCTCCAACGCCGGCGACGACATGGGCACCAGCCCGAGCTCGGCCACGGGCAGCGACGCCAGTGCGCAGACCTTCGGCTCCGCCTGCTCGGCCGTCCCGAAGTCCGGCCCGGGCTCCTTCACCGGCATGGCCACGGCGCCCGTCGCCTCGGCCGCCAGCGCGAACCCCGTGCTCTCGACCCTGGTCACCGCCGTCACCAAGGCGGGCCTCGTCGACACGCTGAACTCGCAGAAGGCGATCACCGTCTTCGCCCCGACCAACGACGCCTTCGGCAAGATCCCGCCGAAGACCCTGAAGTCCGTGCTCGCGAACAAGGCGGAGCTGACCAAGATCCTGACCTACCACGTCGTGGCGGGGAAGCTCACGCCCGCCCAGCTCGACGGGACCCACAAGACGCTCGAGGGCGACACCCTGACCATCAACGGGTCGAACGACGACTTCACGGTCGGCACGCAGAAGGCGTCGATCGTGTGCGGCAACGTCCCGACGGCCAACGCCACGGTGTACATCATCAACTCGGTGCTCATGCCGAAGATGTGATCGGGGAACGACGGACACTGACAGTGACAACACGAGAGGCCAGGATCGAGGCGTGAGCCACCTCAGTCCGGTGCCCACCGGCCCGTCCCCCGAGGGGGGCGGGTCGGTCGCGGCGCGTCTGGCGGAGCTCCTCCGCCGGTCCTCCCGGGGGGACGAGGCCGCGTTCGCGGAGTGGTACGACGCCACGTCGGCACGCGCGTTCGGGCTCGCCGTCCGCGTCCTGCGCGACCGGGCCCAGGCCGAGGAGGTCACCCAGGAGTCGTACCTCGACTGCTGGCGGCACGCCTCACGGTTCGACTCCTCCAAGGGCAGCGCCATCGCCTGGTTGCTCACGATCGTGCACCGGAAGGCGGTGGACCGGGTGCGGTCGGCCGAGGCCGCCACCCGACGCGACACGGCGTACGGCCATCGCGAGCAGGGCGTGCCGCACGACGAGACGGCCGAGGCCGCCACCGCGTCGCTCGAGGCGACCAAGGTGCGCAAGGCCCTGGCGGACCTGACGACGAAGCAACGAGAGGCACTGGAGCTGGCGTTCCTCGGCGGCTACACGCACACGGAGGTCGCCGCGATGCTCGACCTCCCGATCGGGACCGCGAAGACCCGGATCAGGGACGGACTGATCCGGCTGAGAGACGCCCTGGGCGTCGGAGAGGTGGGGACAGCATGAGCGACATCCATGCGCTTTCGGGTGCCTACGCCGTCGATGCCCTCGATGACCGGGAGCGGGCCGAGTTCGAGACCCACCTGGCCGTCTGTGCCGAGTGCCGGGCCGAGGTCGCGTCGTTCCGTGAGACCGCCGCACTGCTCGCCGAGGCGGAAGCGGTGACACCGCCGGCGTCCTTGCGGCAGAGCGTGCTCGCCGGGATCGACCAGGTGCGTCCGCTGCCCCCGGAGACCCCGTCGCCGGCCGAGCCGACCGTCGACGAGGTCGCCGTCGTACGCCGTCGCCGATTCCTGCCGCAGCTGCTCGCCGCGGCTGCTGCCGTCGTCCTGCTCGCGGGCGGGACGTTCGCGTGGCACCCCTGGCAGCACGACCGCACCTCCGTCGCCGACCAGGTCCTGAACGCCTCCGACGCAGTGCGCATCTCGAAGGCGTTGCCGGGAGGCGGCGAGCTCACGCTGGTCCGGTCGGCATCGGTCGGGCGTGCGGTCCTCGTGGGCCGGGACGTGCCCGACCCGGGCGCCGGCAAGACCTACCAGATGTGGCTCCAGCCACCGGGTCAGGACATGGTCTCGGCCGGTCTGATGCCGGACGCGGACCAGCCGACCCTGCTGGCCGGCGACCCCGCCAAGGCCGCCGCGGCCGCGGTCAGCGTCGAGCCCGCGGGCGGTTCCGCCCAGCCGTCCAAGAACGTCGTCGCGGTCTTCGCGCTGGCTCCGGGGGCAGGTGGGGGCGGGACATGACCGACCGTCGACGGATCGCGGTGATCGGGTCCGGCGTCGCCGGTCTCACGGCCGCGCACATCGCCGCGCGCACCGCGCACGTCTCCCTCTACGAGGCCGACACCCGGCTGGGCGGGCACGCCGACACCCACGACGTGGACGGCCTCGCGATCGACACCGGGTTCATCGTGCACAACGAGCGGACCTACCCCACGCTGCTGCGACTCTTCGCCGAGACCGGCGTCGCGACGCAGCCGTCGGAGATGTCGATGTCGGTGCGCGACGACCGGACCGGGCTGGAGTACGCGGGCGCACGCGGCGTCCGCGGGTTGTTCCCGACGCTGCGCAACCTGGGCCGACCGGCGTACCTCCGGATGCTGGGCGAGATCCTGCGGTTCCACCGACAGGCCCGCGCCGTGCTCGCGTCCCCGGCCGACGGCTCGAACCCCTCGGACGTGACCCTGCGGGAGTTCCTCGCCGGCGGCGGCTTCTCGGCGTACTTCGGTCGTCACTTCATGGAGCCGCTGGTGGCCGCCGTCTGGTCGTGCGACCCGGCCGTGGCCCTGGACTACCCGGCTCGCTACCTGTTCGAGTTCCTCGGCCACCACGGGATGCTCTCGGTCACCGGGTCGCCACCGTGGCGCACCGTCGTCGGCGGCTCGCGGGAGTACGTCGCCCGGGTGGCGGCGGGGCTCGACGACGTGCGGACCGGCGTCAAGGTGACCTCGGTGCGCGAGACGGACCACGGCGTCGAGGTGACCGACGGCAACGGCGCGACGTCGACGTACGACGCGGTGGTGATCGCCACCCACCCCGACCAGGCGCTGGCCATGCTCGCCGAGCCGACGAGGGTGCAGCGCCGGGCGCTCGCGGCCATGCCGTACTCCGACAACGTCGCACTGCTCCACACCGACACCTCGATGCTGCCGCGGGCACGGAACGCCCGCGCCTCCTGGAACTTCCTGCGCCGCACCGACGACCGCGGCGCGGTCACGGTGACCTACGACCTGACTCGGCTCCAGCGGCTGGCGACGTCGACGCGCTACCTGGTGACCCTCGGCGGGGACGACCTGGTCGACCCCGGGTCGGTGGTCGCGCGCCGGGAGTACGCCCACCCGATCTACACGCCCGCCTCGGTCGCCGCCCAGCGCGAGCTCCCCGCCGCGAACACCGCGCGGATCGCCTTCGCCGGCGCCTACCACGGCTGGGGCTTCCACGAGGACGGCGCACGCTCGGGCGCGGCCGCTGCGGCCCACCTCGGCCTGCCGTGGGACGGACCCGTCGTGCCGGCACCGGGCCTGTACGACTCGCGCATCCGGCACACCCGTCGCCGGCCGTTCCGCAAGACCTTCGAGCATCGCGCGCACACGTGGCTGGTCGACCTCGACGCTCTTCCCGACCACGGCGTGCTCGGCACGTTCGAGGCGCGCGACCACGTCGGCTCGCCGGACCGCACGCTGCGGGAGAACGTCGACGCCCTGCTCCTCGAGCGCGGCATCGACCTCGCCGGAGGTCGCGTGCTGATGGCGGCGAACGCGCGTGCCTTCGGCTACTGCTTCAACCCGATCAGCGTGTTCTGGTGCTTCGACCGTGACCACGCGCTCGCGGGCGTGCTCGTCGAGGTGCACAACACCTACGGCGGCCGGCAGGCGTACCTCGTCCACCCCGACGAGCACGGACGCGCACGGGTCGACAAGGACCTGTACGTCTCGCCCTTCCACGGCACCGACGGCTGGTACGACCTGCGGGTGCCGGTGCCCGACGAGCACCTCGTCGTCGCGGTCACGCTGCACACCGACGACGGAGCGGCGTTCAGCGCGTCGCTGGACGGGCGACGATCCGCGTCGTCCCCACGTCGCGCCGCTCCGGCGGCGCTCCGCGCGACGGCGCTGATCCGGGCGCACGGTGTCGCGCTGTGGCTGCGCCGGCTGCCGGTGCAGCGACGTCCACTCGGCCATGACCTCGACCGCACGGGAGCCTCCCGATGACCACGACCCGCCTCCGACCCGCGACCGACCGGTGGCCCGACCTCGCCGCGATCCCGGCCGGGCCCCGCACCACGGTGTCGGCGTACCTCGCGCGCCGGCTCTTCGAGGCGGCCGTACGCCGGCTCCCGGTCACCGTCCACCTCGAGGGCCGGACCCTGGGGACGGGCGGGCCGGAGATGACCGTCCACCGGGCCGATGAGACCTTCGCGCGCCTGGGCCGCGGCGCCCTGATCGGGTTCGGCGAGGCGTACCTCACCGGCGCGTGGGACGCTCCCGACCTCGGTGCCTTCCTGACCGTGCTCGCCGGTGACCTGCCGCGCCTCGTGCCCGACGGGCTGCAGCGGCTGCGTGGGCTCGCGGTGGCCCGGCCGCCTCGCCGGCAACGCAGCACGCGGGCCAACTCACGGCGCAACATCGCCCACCACTACGACCTGTCCAACGACCTGTTCGAGCAGTTCCTCGACCCCAGCCTGGCCTACTCCTCGGCCCTCTTCGACGCCGACGAGCTGCGGATGAACGGCTTCTCGCGGATGACGGCGCCCGCCCCGGGCGGGGATCTCGGCACGGCTCAGGCCCGGAAGTTCGAGCGGCTGCTCGACGCGACCGGAGTCCGCGCCGGCACCCGCCTGCTCGAGATCGGCACCGGCTGGGGCGAGCTCGCGATCCGAGCCGCCCAGCGCGGCGCGCTGGTCCACTCGATCACGTTGTCGAGCGAGCAGAAGGAGCTCGCCGAGGCGCGGATCGCGGCTGCGGGGCTCACCGGCCGGGTGACCGTGGAGCTGCTGGACTACCGCGCCCTGCCGCGCGACGCGGCGTACGACGTGGTGCTGTCGGTCGAGATGATCGAGGCGGTCGGGCACGAGTTCTGGACCGAGTACTTCTCCGTGCTCGACCGGGTCACGGCGCCCGGCGGCCGGGTCGGGCTGCAGGCGATCACGATGCCCCACGACCGGATGCTGGCGACGCGGAACACCTACACCTGGATCAACAAGTACATCTTCCCCGGCGGCTTCCTGCCGTCGGTCGAGGCGATCGACGGGGTCACCCGCCGGCACACCTCGCTGCGGGTGGTCGACCGGCTCTCGTTCGGCTCGCACTACGCGGAGACGCTGCGCCAGTGGGACGAGCGGTTCCTGGCGGCGCGCGAGACGGTGCTGGGGCTCGGCTTCGACGCGACGTTCGTGCGGATGTGGCACTTCTACCTGGAGTACGCGAGGGCCGGGTTCGCAGCGGGGTACCTCGACGTGAACCAGGTCGTGCTCGCCCGAGAGGAGCTCCGATGACCGCGACGGTGGACCGGCGTACGACGGCGCCGGCGGTGGGCGGTGGCGTCGCGGCCGACCTGGCGCGAGCGGCCGCGCCACTGGTGGGTGCGGAGCTGCCGGTGCGCCTGCGTGCCTGGGACGGGTCGGAGGCCGGGCCGGCCGACGCTCCGCTGGTGGAGCTGCGCTCGCCCGACGCGTTGCGACGGCTGCTGTGGCACCCGGGTGAGCTGGGCGCCGCCCAGGCCTACGTGACCGGCGAGCTCGAGGTGCACGGCGATCTCGGCGACGCACTCACGCACGTGTTCACGGTCGGACGGGACCAAGGGCTGGCCGGCCGACCGCGCGCCCGGGCGCTCGCGCAGGCGATCCGGGTCCTGTCGACCTCGCTGCGCGATCTCCAGGTGCTCGGCCCGCCCCTGCCGCCCCCGGCCTCGCAGGCGCGGGTGCGGGGACGTCTGCACAGCCGCTCGCGCGACCGGCGCGTGATCAGCCACCACTACGACCTGTCGAACGACTTCTACGGGTTGATCCTCGACCCGACGATGGCCTACTCGTGCGGCTACTACGCGGACGCTCGCGAGCAGTCGGTGCAGTCCGCCCAGCGGGCGAAGCTCGACCTGGTCTGCCGCAAGCTCGACCTCGGCCCGGACAGCCGGTTGCTCGACGTCGGCTGCGGCTGGGGGTCGCTGTCGCTGCACGCGGCGGAGGCGTTCGGCGCCCGGGTGGTCGGGGTGACCATCTCCGCGGAGCAGAAACGCTTCGCGGACCGGCGCATCGCCGAGCGGGGTCTGGACGACCTGGTCGAGATCCGGCTGCAGGACTACCGCGAGCTCGACCCGGCCCTGGACGGGACGTTCGACGCCGTCGGGTCGCTGGAGATGGGCGAGCACGTCGGCGAGCGGAACTACCCGGCGTACGTCGACGTGCTGCGGCGCGCGGTCCGCCCCGGTGGCCGGGTGCTCGTGCAGCAGATGTCGCGGACCGGGCGGCACCCGGGGGGCGGGCCGTTCATCGAGTCGTTCATCGCGCCGGACATGCACATGCGGCCGGTCGGCGAGACCGTGGCCCTCCTCGAGAGCGGTGGGCTGGAGGTGCGCGACGTGCACGCGATGCGGGAGCACTACGTGCGCACGGTCGCCGGCTGGCTGGAGCGCTTCGAGTCGAACGTGCCCGAGCTGACCGCGCTGGTCGGCGAGGAGGTCGTGCGGGTGTGGCGGCTCTACCTCGTCGGTGGGGCGCTGGCGTTCCGCGACGGCCGGATGGGCGTGGACCAGATCCTCTGTGTCCGGCCCGGTGCCGCGCACACGTTGCCGCCGGAGCGTCACTGGTGATCTCGACCTGGTGGGGGCTGGCGCTCGTGGCCGTGGGCCTGGCGGCCGTCTCCATGCTGGTCACGGCGTACGCCGCGCAGCGGGCGGGTCGGGTCTCGGTCGTGGACGTGACGTGGGGGCTGGCGCTGAGCGCGGTCGCGGTGGTGGCGGCCGTCGTGGGCACCGGCACGCCCTGGCGGCGGTGGGTGGTCGCCGGCCTGGTCCTGGTGTGGGGGGCGCGACTCTCGCGGCACATCTTCAGCCGCTCGCGCGGCGGTGGCGAGGACCCGCGGTACGCCGAGCTGCTGGACGGCGGCGGCCTGGGTGCCGCCGTCCGCCGGGTGTACGTCCCGCAGGGGCTGGCGATCTGCCTGCTCGCGCTGCCGATCATGGCGGCGGCGCACTGGGACGTCGCGGTGCCGTGGCTGGTGTGGGTCGGTGTCGCGGTGTGGGCCGCGGGCACCTGCGTCGAGGCCGTCGCCGACGCCCAGCTCGCGGCGTACAAGCGCGACCCGGACCGGGGGCCGGTCATGGACCGCGGGCTCTGGGGCTGGTCGCGACACCCGAACTACTTCGGCGACGCCCTGCTCTGGTGGGGCATCTGGCTGGCCGGGGGTGCCGCGTCGGGCTGGTGGCAGGGCCTGGTGTCGGTCCTCGCCCCGCTCGCGATGACCCACTTCCTGCGCAACGTCACCGGCGCGAAGCTGCTGGAGCAGACCATGTCGCGGCGCGAGGGCTGGTCGGCGTACGCCGCCCGGGTGCCGCTCTTCGTCCCCCGCCCGCCGCGATAGTCCCGCCCGTTCGGCACCGGGATTCCCACTTCGGGCTCCGATGCGGGGGCCTTTTGGGCGGGACTATCGGGGCTAGCGTGGAGTGATGGGCGGGCCGGACAGGGTCGCGGAGGCGTTCGCGGCAACGCCTCGGAAGGGGTTCCTGCCCCGGGGTGAGCGGCGGAGCGCGGCGTACGACGGGCCGCTGCCGATCGGGCGGGGACAGACGAACTCCCAGCCGTCGACTGTCTCGGCGATGCTGCGGCTGCTCGACGTCCAGCCCGGCCAGAAGGTGCTCGACGTCGGGTGCGGCTCGGGCTGGACGACCGCGCTCCTGGCGCGGCTCACCGGCCCGAAGGGCCGCGTGCTCGGGGTCGAGCTGGAGCCCGACCTCGTGGAGTTCGGCACCGAGAACCTGGATCGCGCCGGCGTCCCGTGGGCGAGCATCCACGAGGCCGTGCCCGGCGTGCTCGGGCTGCCCGACGCGGCGCCGTACCACCGCATCCTGGTGTCCGCGATGGCCCGCGAGCTCCCCGACGAGCTGGTTGCGCAGCTCCACACGGGCGGCGTCATGGTGATACCGGTGGACGGCACGATGCTGCGCGTCTCCTGCTCGATGCGCGGGGTCGGCGTCACCCGGCACGGGTCGTACCGGTTCGTGCCCCTGCGCTGACGCCCCGCCGCTACACGTCCCAGAGCGCGGCGACGTGCCGGGCGTCGGTGCCGCAGCACCCGCCCACGACGTCCAGCGCGGGGAGATGCTCCTCGAGGGCCCGATGCGCCGGCACGAGGTCGTCCAGGTCGCCCTGGTCGAGGCTCTCGGCCTCGTCGAGCTCGGCGTGGGTGAGCCGCGAGGCGTTGACGCGCAGCCCCCGGATGCGGTCGGTCCACTCGCCGTCCGAACCGAGCGCCGGCAGCACGTGGGACGGGTGGGCGCAGTTGACCATGTACGACGCCGGCGCCGCCGCCGCGTCGACCTGCGCGACGGCCTCGGCCAGGGGCATGCCGTCGGGGAGCCGGCCGTCGGTCTCGACGGTGAAGGCGACCATCAGCGGCAGGCCGGCCGCGTCCGCGGCTCGCGCGACCCCGATCGCCTCCGCCGCACTCGTGAGCGTCAGCACGGCCGCCTCGTGCGCACCGGCAGCCGCGAACGCCGCCAGCTGCGGCGCGTGGTACGCCGCCGCCTCGTCCGGATCGGGCACGTCTCCGGCCACGTAGCCGTCACCCCGGGGGCCGACGTTGCCGCTCACCACGATGTCGGGGACGCGGTCGGTCCACTGCTCCGCGACCTCGTGCACCAGCTCCACAGCCGCGCGGTTGGCGTCCGCCAGCGCGGCGGCGTCGTCCCCGAGCTTGGCGCCCCAGTCGGGGTTGGCGCGCCAGGTCGGTGTCTCGAGGCGGAGCCCGCGCCCGGCCCGCTCCGCGATCCGGGCATAGCCGTCGTAGTAGTCGCGCAGCAGGGCGCGGCCCTCGTCGGTGCGCACCAGCGGGTACGCCGCGAACTCCGGCAGGTCCACCCCGCGATGGAAGATCAGGTCGGTCTCCAGGCCCCCGTCGGTGACGTAGCCCCACTGCGATGCCATGTCGTGCTCCCTCCCCCGCGAGCCGAACGGTGCCTCCGTCGTACCAGCCGCGCCCCGCACGGACAAGGACGGTTGTCCTCCGCAAGCGAGACCGTCAGTAGCTCTTGGGCAGCCCGAGCGAGTGCATCGCGACGTAGTTCAGGATCATCTCGCGCGAGACCGGCGCGATCCGTCCGGCCCGGGTCGCCACCAGCAGCCCGGCCATGCCGTACTCCTGGGTGATCCCGTTGCCGCCGTGCGCCTGCACCGCGCGGTCGGCGGCGTCGCACGCGGCCTCGGCCGCGGCGTACTTGGCCATGTTCGCCGCCTCGCCGGCACCCTCGTCGTCGCCCGCGTCGTAGAGAGCCGCGGCCTTCTGGGTCATCAGTCGCGCCAGCTCGACCTCGATCTTGGACTGGGCGAGCGGGTGCGCGATCGCCTGGTGCGTGCCGATCGGCGCCTGGAACACCGTCCGCTCCTGTGCGTACGCCGCGGCCCGGTCGAGCGCGAACCGCGCGAGCCCGGTCGAGAACGACGCGGCCATGATCCGCTCCGGGTTCAGGCCCGCGAACAGCTGCGCGAGGCCGCCGCGTTCGCCTGAGCCGGTCGAAGCGTTCTCGTCGCCCACCAGCGCGTCGCCGGGCAGCCGGACGTCGTCGAGGAACACCTGGAACTGGAGCTCGGGGCTGACGATCTCCATCGGGATGGGCCGGTACTCCACGCCCGCGGCATCGGTCGGCACGACGAACAGCACCGGCTTGACGTGGCCGGTCCCGGTGTCCTGGGTGCGAGCGACGACGAGCACGTGGTCGGACTCGTCGACCCCGGAGATGTAGATCTTGCGACCGTTGAGCACCCATCCGTCGCCATCTCGGCGCGCGGTGGTCGAGATGTTGTGGGTGTTGGTGCCGGCGTCCGGCTCGGTGATCGCGAACGCCATCGTGCCGGTGCCGTCGGCGATGCCGGGCAGCCACCGCTGCTTCTGCTCCTCGGAGCCGAACCGGCTGATGATCGTGCCGCAGATCGCGGGGCTCACGACCATCATCAGCAGGGGGCAGCCCTGGGCGGACAGCTCCTCGCAGACCGCCGCGATGTCCCCGATGCCGCCGCCCCCGCCGCCGTACTCCTCCGGGATGTTGATCCCGAGGTAGCCGTGGCGGCCGATCTCGAGCCAGAGCTCGGTGGTCTTCTCGCCGCTGCGTGCGCGCTCGGTGAACCACTCGCGGCCGTAGGTGCCGGCCAGCTTGGCGACCTCGCGCCGCAGTGCCTGGCGCTCGTCGGACTCGGTGTACGTCGTCACTCTGCCTCCTCATCGGTCGAGCCCGGTGTGACCACGGCCAGCACCTCACCGGCCGCGACCTGCGTGCCGGGACTCACGTCGAGCCGGGTCACGGTGCCCGCGCCGGGTGCGGTCACGGTGTGCTGCATCTTCATGGCCTCGAGCACGACCACGGGCCGGCCGGCCTCCACGTGCTGGCCCTGCTCGACCGCGACGCTGACCACCGTGCCGGGCATCGGCGCGAGCAGCGAACCGGTGGCCACCGACTCCGCCGGGTCGGTGAAGCGCGGCTGCAGGGTCAGGGCGACGTGACCCGTCGGGGCGTCGACATCGACGCGCGTGCCTCGGACCGACACGGCGTACGTCGTCGCCACGCCTCCGCGCTCGAGCGTCACGGCGGTCGGGCTCGCGGCCACCACGGCCAGCCCGTCCACGGCGTACCCGTCGCGTCCGCCGTACCACTCCACGGTGATGGGGTCGTCCGCCTGTGCTGCTCGTATACCGGCACCTGAGGCGGACGACCCGGTGAAGCGGGTGAGCTGGGGCTGGCTGACGACGTTGCGCCACGCGGCGGGGACTCCCTGCTGCACGCACCGGCCGACCCGGTGGTGCTCGGCCAGGGCGAGGGCGGCGGCCACGGCGTGGTCGCCGTCGGGCTTGGCACAGGTGGGCGGATGCTCGTCGAGGAACGCGGTGGACAGGTCGCCGGCCACGAAGTCCGGCTCGCGCAGGAGCCCGACGAGCTGGTCGCGGTTGGTGGTGACGCCATGGATCCGGGCTCGCGCCAGCACGCCGGCCAGGGTCCGCGCGGCCTGCTCGCGAGTGGCGGCATGGACGACGAGCTTCGCGAGCATGGCGTCGTAGAACGTCGTCACCTCCGACCCGGAGGCGACGCCCGCGTCGACGCGCAGACCGGGAGCGCCGGGGATCTCGAAGAGGCTGAGCGGGCCGCTCTGCGGCTGGTAGCCGGCGGCCGGGTCCTCGGCGTACAGCCGCACCTCGATCGCATGGCCCGCGGCCGGGCCGGCCGTCGGGACCCTCCGGCCCTCCGCGACCGCGATCTGGAGGGCCACGAGGTCGACGCCGTGGACCTCCTCGGTGACCGCGTGCTCGACCTGGAGCCGGGTGTTCATCTCCAGGAAGAAGAAGCGACCGGTCGCGGGCTCGTGGAGGAACTCGACCGTGCCCGCTCCGACGTAGCCCACCGCGGCACCCACCGCCCGCGCCGCCTCGTGGAGGGCGTCCCGGGTGACCGGCGTCAGTCCCGGCGCCGGGGTCTCCTCGACGACCTTCTGGTGGCGGCGTTGCAGCGAGCAGTCGCGCTCGCCGAAGACCTCGATCGTGCCGTGGGTGTCTCCGACGACCTGCACCTCGACGTGCCGAGCGTGCTCGACGTACGGCTCGAGGAAGACCGTTCCGTCGCCGAACGCCGACTCCGCCTCCGCGCGGGCGGCAGCGATCTCGGTGTCGAGCCGGTCGAGGTCGCGCACGATCCGCATCCCTCGACCGCCGCCACCGGCCGAGGCCTTCACCATTAGCGGCAGGTCGGCGGCGGCCGGCGAACCGGACGCCTCGAGCGTGGGGACGCCCGCGGACCGCGCGACCTCCTTGGCCCTGACCTTGGAGCCCATCACCGCGATCGACTCCGGGCTGGGACCGACCCAGGTCAGGCCGGCGTCGAGCACGGCACGCGCGAAATCGGCACTCTCCGACAGGAAGCCGTAGCCCGGGTGCACCGCGTCCGCTCCGGATCGTTCCGCCGCGTCGAGCATCCGGTCGATCCGGAGGTAGGTCTCGGCCGGCGCGACGCCCGGCAACCGGACGGAGACGTCGGCCGCGCCCACGTAGGGCAGCCCCGCATCCGCGTCGGAGTGCACGGCCACGGTCTCGATCCCGAGGTCGCGGCAGGTGCGGAACACCCGAGCGGCGATCTCGGCCCGGTTCGCGACGAGCAGCCGACGGATCGTGCCCGTCACGTTCGGAACACCCCGTAGCCGGCCGCTCCGGAGAACGGCGCGTTCTCGATCACCGAGAGGCAGATCGCCAGCACCGTCCGGGTGTCGCGCGGGTCGATGACGCCGTCGTCGTAGAGCATCCCGGAGAGGAAGAACGGCAGACTCTGCTCCTCCACGCTCTGCTCGACGTAGGCCCGCATCTCGGCGTCGCCCTGCTCGTCGTACTCCTGGCCGCGGGCCTCGGCGGCCCGGCGCGCGACGATCGAGAGCACGCCGGCGAGCTGGGCCGGACCCATCACCGCGCTCTTCGCACTGGGCCACGTGAACAGGAACCTCGGGTCGTAGGCACGGCCGTTCATGCCATAGTTCCCGGCACCGTACGACGCCCCCATGATCACGCTCAGGTGCGGCACGGAGCTGTTGCTGACGGCGTTGATCATCTGGGCGCCGTGCTTGATGATCCCGCCCTGCTCGTACTCGGCCCCGACCATGTAGCCGGTCGTGTTGTGCAGGAACAGCAGCGGCACGTCGACCTGGTTGGCGAGCTGGATGAACTGCGTCGCCTTCTGCGCCTCCTCGCTGAAGAGCACGCCCTGGGCGTTGGCGAGGATGCCGACCGGCCGGCCGTGGATCCTCGCCCACCCGGTCACCAGGGACGGGCCGTAGAGCGGCTTGAACTCGTCGAAGGGACGACCGTTGCCCGGGCTCGTGCCGTCGCACACTCGGAGGATCACCTCGCGCGGGTCGAACGGCTCCCTCAGGTCGGTCGGGATGAGGTCCAGGAGCCCCTCCGGGTCGGCGTCCGGCTCGGCGAACGCCGGTGGGACCGGCTCTGACGTCGACCGCGCCTTGCGCCAGTTGAGCCGCGAGATGATCCGGCGCCCGATCCGGATCGCGTCGAGCTCGTCTGCCGCCAGGTAGTCGGCCAGGCCGGAGCTGCGCGCGTGCATGGACGCGCCTCCGAGTGACTCGTCGTCCGACTCCTCTCCGGTGGCCATCTTCACCAGAGGCGGGCCACCCAGGAACACCTTCGCCTGCCCCTCCACCATCACCGTGTAGTCCGACATCCCCGGGACGTAGGCGCCGCCGGCTGTGGAGTTGCCGAACACGAGCGCGACTGTGGGCAGCTTCCGGGCCGAAGCGCGGGTCAGGTCGCGGAAGAGCCGGCCGCCCGGGATGAAGATCTCCTTCTGCGTCGGCAGGTCCGCGCCCGCGGACTCGACCAGTGAGATCGTCGGCAGGTGGTTCTCCGCGGCGATCTGGGAGGCGCGGAAGATCTTCCTCACCGTCCAGGGGTTGCTCGCCCCGCCCTTGACGGTCGGGTCATTGGCGGTGATCAGGCACTCGACGCCCTCGACGACACCGATGCCCGTCACGACGCTGGCGCCGACGGCGAAGTCGGACCCCCAGCCGGCGAGCGGGGACAGCTCGAGGAAGGCGGACCCGGGGTCGAGCAGCAGCTCGATCCGCTCGCGCGGCAGCAGCTTCCCGCGCGCGTGATGACGGTCGACGTACTTCTGCCCTCCGCCCGCGACCGCCTTGGCGTGCTCGGCCTCGAGCTCGGCGAGCTTGTCCAGCATCGCGGCGCGGTTGTGCGTGACGGTCACGACTCGAGCACCGCCTTCATCCGCTCGAGCGTGGTCCGCATGCCGCGTCGGTTGGTGCGGCTCCGCAGCGGCCCGAGCACCGCCCAGTAGACGCGCATCGGCAGGTTCGGCTCGATCCGGAAGTACTCGGTCACGGTCGTGCCGGCGCTGTCGGGCGCGAGGCGGTAGCCCCAGTTGTTCATCGTCACCTCGTCGTTGCCGACGCGGAACTCGAAGACCTCGTTCGGGACGCACTTCGTCACCCGGCACGGCGACCAGTACGTCGGTCCGACGCCGTTACGTCGCACGTGACCCTTGAAGAAGGCGCCGACCTCGGGGCGGGTCGAGCCGCGGGTCCACGCGGCCTCGAAGGTCTCCGGTGAGAACTCCCCGATCCGCGTGACGTCGCTGACCAGCGCCCACACCTCCTCCGGTGGCGCGGCGACGTGCAGCGAGACCTCGCCACGGAGGGGCTGGAGCAGCGATCCGAGCGACGGAACGGTCACAGCAGGGCCTCCGGGATCTCGACGTACCGCGACCGCGCCCACTCGCCGAGCCCCTTGGCCTGCGGGTCGAACCGCGTCGAGGCGGCGACACCCTGGCCGAGCAGTCCGTGCAGGACGACGTTCAGGCCGCCGAGGTTCGGCAGCGTGAACACCTCGACGTCGAGCGCGCGCGACTCGGGCAGGAGATCGCGCACGAAGTCCGGGGTGACGCGCTCGAGCAGCCAGGACACCCGGGCGTCGTACGCCGCGTGACCGTCGTGGGCGACCCAGAGCCCGAGGTTGGCGTCGCCTCCCTTGTCGCCCGAGCGGGCGTGGACGAAGGTGCCGAGGGGAGCTCTCACGGCACGACCTCCGTCCGGCCGTCGGCGTGGTGCACGGTGTGGGTGACGGCCGTCCGGTCGACGTACTCCGCTCGGAAGACGCCGTACGGCGTGCCGTCACTCGGCGGGGCCGTCATCGTGAAGCCGGGGTACGACGCGAGCGCGAGCTCGACGACCGCGCTGCTGAAGGCCCGGCCGACCGGCTCGGGCTTCGCGTCGCGCACGGTGCAGCGGAGCAGTGTCGACGCCGCCTCCTCGGTGTCGGCGTCCGCCGGCGGCAGGGCGCCGAGTGCCCAGGTGACCGAGGCTGCCGTGAGCCGCGGCTCGAGCTGGGCGCGCACCCACGCCGCCTTCTCCTCCACGTCGAGTCCGGTGATCACGAGCTCCGCCGAGTTGCGGTAGCCGCCGAGCTCGTTGACGCCGACCTTGAGGCGCTCCGGTGGCGCCGACCCGCGCACACCGCTGATCCGGACCCGGTCCGGACCGTCGTCCGACAGCGCCACCGTGTCGAGGTGGGTGGTGACGTCGGGGCCGGCGTACGCGGTCGACTGCACCTCGTACAGCAGCTGCGCCGTCACCGTGTCGATGCTGACGAGCCCGCCGGTGCCGTCGTGCTTCGAGATCACCGACGAGCCGTCGACGGCCACCTCGGCGAGCGGGAAACCCAGTGGCCGAGCGGGATACGTGCCCTGGGAGACCATCGAGCGGAACCCCGAGAAGTTGCCACCGGTCGCCTGGCAGCCGCACTCCAGCACGTGCCCGGCGACCACCGCGCCGGCCAGCGCGTCGTACGCCGTCGGGTCCCAGCCGTGCCACCAGGCGGCCGGCCCGACGACGAGCGACGCGTCGGTGACGCGACCGGTGACCACCACGTCGGCACCACCGGCGAGCGCCGCCGCGATCCCGAAGCCGCCGAGGTAGGCGTTGGCGGTCAGCGCGCCCTCGCCCACGCCGATGCGAGGGCCGAGCGAGCGGACGTCGTCGCCGTCGACGTACGCGACCGACGCCGAGAGCCCGTGTGCCGCAGCGACCTCGGCGACGCGGGCGGCGAGACCGGACGGGTTGAGCCCGCCGGCGTTGCTGACGATCCGGACGCCGCGCTCGAGCGCGAGGCCGAGGCAGTCCTCGAGCTGGCGGACGAAGGTCGGCGCGTAGCCGAGGCTGGGGTCCTTCAGCTGGTCGCGGCCGAGGATCAGCATCGTGAGCTCGGCGAGGTAGTCACCGGTCAGCACGTCGAGCGGGCCGCCCTCGAGCATCTCGCGCATGGCGGTCAGCCGGTCGCCGTAGAAGCCGGAGCAGTTGCCGATGCGCAGCGGCCGGGCCACGTCAGCCACCCCGCGCCTCCCGCCCCTCGCCCGGCGGCCCGGCGAACGCCTGGGCGATGTTCAGCCACAGGTTGGCGTCGCGACCCTGGGCGACCAACGAGGTGTCGGCGCGGTTGATCCGCTGGGTGACCAGCAGGCAGAAGTCGTACGCCGCGCCGGTCACGGTCTGGCTCGCGTCGTCGGGTCCCCACGACCACAGGTCGCCCGAGGGAGCGGTCAGCTCGACGCGGAACTCCTCCGCGGGCGGGGCCGTGCGGTGCATCGCGAACGCGTAGTCGCGGGTGCGGACACCGAGGTGTGCGACGTGGCGGATGCGGTCGGTGACCTCCGGCTCGACGCCGAGCGCCTCGTGGACGTCGCGCGAGTGCGCCCAGGTCTCCATGAACCTCGCGGTGGCCATCGACGTCGGCGACATCGGCGGGCCGTACCACGGGATGCGCAGCCCCTCGGGGTAGCCGTGCAGGGTCACGGCCAGGCGGTGCCGCGCCGCCCGCCACCGCTCCAGGAGCACGGACGGCGCGGCGATGCCGGCTCGCTGCGCCGCTCGGTCGACGGCCCGCTCCGGGTCGGCCAGCATCTCCACGACCAGCGCGTCCCAGCCCTCGTCGTCGGTGGCCGCGGTGTACGCCGCCTCGTCGGTCCAGGTCAGGTGCGCGATCTGGGTGGCGACGTCCCAGCCCGGCGCCGGGGTCGGCGTACGCCATCCGGGCTCGGGCAGGTCGACCACCAGTGCTTCCAGAAGACCCGACTCGGTGGCGAGGTCGGCCAGGACGGTGTCGAGCAGGGCGTTCATGCCAGTACCCCGTCGAGGGTGCGGGCCCACTGGTCGAGGATCCGGTTGCGGCGGCGGGTGTCGTCGCTGACGGTCGCGGCGAGCCCGAGGCCGCGGACGAGATCGAGCGTGGCCTGGACGAGCTCACGCACCCCGGGCTCGGACTCGTCGGCCCCGAGGAGCTCGACGGTCATCCGGTGCGTCTCGCGGCCGACCTTCCGCTCGAGCGGCTCGACGGCCTCGAGCAGGGCGGGGTCGGTACGCGCGGCGACCCAGAGCTCCAGGGCGGCGATGAACACCGGCGAGGCGAAGTGGTCGCCGAGCATCCGGAGCACGTCGCGGGTGCGATGGGCCGCCGGCACCGCGGCCGCCGCTGCCGCCAGCTCCGCACCGCGCACCGCGGTGAGGTGCTCGACCGCGGCCACGACCAGCGCGTCCTTGGTCGGGAAGTGGTGGAGCTGGGCTCCCCGCGAGACACCCGCGCGCTCGCTGATCAGCGTCGTCGACGTGCCGCCGAACCCGCGTTCCACGAGGCACTCGATGGTGGCGTCCATCAGCCTGGCCCGCATGGCGCGCGATCGCTCCTCCTGCGGCACCCGGACGGTCGTCACCCACCCATGCTCGCGGCGTACCAAACAAACAGTCAAGCCTGTCTGTTTGTGATGTCGGGGGTAGTCCCTGACGCAACGACCCCCTCCGAGGCGAAAACAGGGTCGGTCCGTCAGGGACTACCCCGCCGAACGCCGTGCCAGGATGCGCGGGTGGCGGACGCGCGGAGCATGCGGGAGCGGATGCTGGCCGGGGAGCCGTACGTGTTCGACGAGTCGCTGGAGGCGGACACGCGCCGGTGCCGGTTGCTGCTGCAGATCATCAACGACGCGACACCCGACCAGGACGACGCGCGCGACGACGCCCTGCGCGAGTTGCTCGGGTCCTTCGGCGAGGGGAGCAACATCCGCCCGCCGTTCCGGTGCGAGTACGGCGGCCAGGTCCACGTCGGCGAGCGGGTGTTCGCGAACTTCGGGCTGGTCTGCCTCGACGTCGCCCCGATCACCATCGGCGACGACACGCGGATCGGCCCCGGCGTCCAGCTGCTCACCCCGACCCACCCCCTCGAGCCCGGCCCGCGACGCGAGGGCTGGGAGAGTGCCGCGCCGATCACGATCGGCCGCAACGTCTGGCTCGGTGGCGCCGTCGTCGTCTGCCCGGGCGTCACGATCGGTGACGACACCGTCGTGGGCGCGGGATCCGTCGTCACCCGCAGCCTGCCCTCCGGCGTGCTCGCGGTCGGCAACCCGGCGCGCGTGGTGCGCTCCCTCGCCGACTCGGCACACACCGACTCTGCGTGACGGCCACGTCTGTTCGCGCCGACCCGACGATCAGTCGAGCCGCGCCACCAGCGGCAACCGCGACCGGGCGAGGAGCCCGACGATGGCCGCGGTGAGCAGGGGCAGGAGGACGACGAGCCCGACGATCTCCAGCCAGGGGATCGACAGGTAGTGCGACGGTCCGGGGTCGCCGGTGTTGTACGGGCGCGTGAGCGGATAGGTCACCGCGATGCCCGGGACGAACCCGACGGCCGCGCCGAGCACGGCACCCACCACCCCGACCGACACGGCGTACGCCGCCGCCACGGCCCGGCGGGTGCGCGGCGAGGCACCCACCGCCGACAGCGTCGCGAGGTCGGGCCGGGCGTCGGACAACGCCAGGAACGTCGCGGTCAACGTCCCGCCCAGCATCAGCACACCGGCCAGCCCGAACAGGATCCAGAGCACGACCCGCTCCGAGCTCGACACCTGGTACCCCCGCTCGGTGTAGACGTAGGCGTTCTGGTCCATGCCCTGCAGCACCTGCTGGAGGTCGTCCTCCTCCGACGACGTCAGCGTGTGACCGGTCAGCAGCAGCCCGACGGTGCGCACCGGGAGGTGCAGGGCCCTCGCCGCCGACGGCGAGAGGATCCCCATGACCGTCGCGACGTCGCTTCCGATCCCGACCGTCACCGACGGCACCTGCGTGGACGCCCGGGAGCCGAGCCGGAGCGTGGCCTGCCGTTCGGCACCGTCGGTCCGCCCGAACAGCACGAGACCGCCGCGTCGTAGCACCGCCGATGCACGACGCCACTCCTGGCCGGACAGCTGGTCGCGCACCATCAGCGGCACCGAGCGCCCGTCGCTGACGAGCGCCTGCACCGGGAGGCTCGAGACGTACGAGTTGACCGGCCCCCCGCGAGGACCGGTGCCCGGCCCGGCGTCGGCCTCCAGCGGTCGTGAGCCGGCGACGCCGACGACCCGGTTCACCTCGGCGTCCGGCGCGGCCCGAGTCACGGCGGCCTCGACGGCCGACCAGTCCGTGTGGCCGTTGTTCATCGCGACGGAGGTGTCACCGTTCGTCAGCTGCGGCCGGTACTCCGCCTTCGCCTGGGCCTGGTCGCTGGTGTTGCCGATCGACAGCGCCACGACGCCGGCCACCGTCGCGGCCACCGCCGCGACCGCCGGGACGGTGCGGGTGCGATGGCGTGCGGCGTCGCGTACGGCGTAGCGGAGCGGCAGCGGGAACCGGCGACCCAGGCGGGCGACGCCGAGCACCACCATCGGGACCAGGAACACCATCCCGAACACGGTGAGGATCGCGGCGAGCGCGATCAGCGTCTCACCGGAGCCCCGGCGGGCACCCAGCACCGCGAGCACGACCCCGCCGACGACCAGCACGACGCCGATGACCGGCGACCGGCGGCTCGCGGCACGGTCACCGCGCCGACCGGCCAGGACGGCGACGACGTCCTGCCGGGACGCGATCCAGGCCGGCACGACCGACGCCAGCACGGCACTGACGAGCCCGAACGCCGAGATGCCCAGCAGGTGCGGCCACCGAAGCTGGAACGGACCGAACCAGCTGTCGGACATCGACTGGAGCCACGGCAGCAGCGCACGGCTGAGACCGATGCCCAGCGCGGTCCCGATCACCGCGGCGAACACCCCGATGACCACGGCGGTGCCGAGGATGACGCGGCGCGACTGCGTCGGCGTACCACCGTTGGCGGCGATCAGGGCCAGGCTCCGAGACTGACGTCGGGCTCCGACCGCGAAGGCCGGCCCCGCGAGCAGGACGACCTCGATCAGGGCCATCGCGCCGATCAGGGCGAGGACGGCGTAGACGGCGGAGTCGCCGGAGCTCCCGATCTCTCGCACCTGGGGAGCCAGCTGCGAGGTGGACGGCGGGTGCTCCACGACCTCGCGGGACAGCACGAGTGCGCCGACCGCGTTGGCGGCCCGGACCTGCTGCCAGGTCACCGGCGCACCACCGACCAGCCACTCGCGCTGGGCGCCCGTGCCCGGCGTCGGCAGCAGCCCCGTCTCTCCGACCATGAGCGGCGCCGTCCGGACGTCCGTCGACTCAGCCGTTCCGACGACGGTCAGCCGGGTGCCGCTGGACGTCGTGATGGTGTCTCCGACGGTGTAGCCCCGATCGACGAGGGCTCCGTTGACGGTGACCTGGTGCGCAGCGGACGGCCAGCGCCCCGAGGTGAGCCGGAACAGGCCCGACGCGAGGGAGCTGCGCAGGTCGACCCCCGTCGCGTTCACGACCAGCGCCCCCAGCTCGCTCCGGATGCGCAGCTCGCCGGTGCGGAGCTCGGTGGCGGAGCGGTCGCCGCCGAGGGCACCCTCGACGTCCGCAAGCGTCGCCCCCGGCCCATGACCGCCCTGGGCGCCGTACCCGCTGTCGGGGTCCGGGGTCTGGAAGACGCGATCGACTCCGGGGAGCGTGGTGATCCGCGCCTCGGCCGACCCGATCCGCCGGTCCAGACCCTCGACGGAGCTCACGCTGGACGTCGCCTGCGCGACGTCGGCAGCGATCACCGCGACCACCGGGAACGTCACCATCACCAGCACCAGCAGGCTGCGGGCCTTCGAGCGCCAGGCCTCGCGCCAGGCGAGTCTGAGCGCCAGTCGCCAGCCCGAGACGAACCTCATCGTGCCTGCTCCAGCAGGGCGTCCGGACGGTCGCTGCCGGACTCGTCGACGACCACGCCGTCGCGCAGGAAGACGACCCGGTCGGCCCAGGCGGCGTGGCGCGCCTCGTGGGTCACCAGGACGCCGGCTGCTCCGGCGTCGCACCGGGCGCGGATCAGCCGGAGGACGTCCTCGCCCGTCTCGCTGTCCAGCGCGCCGGTCGGCTCGTCGGCCAGGATCAGCCGCCGCTCCCCGACGATCGCGCGCGCGATGGCGACCCGCTGCTGCTGCCCGCCCGACATCTCGTCGGGGAACCGTCTCGCGAGGTCGCCGAGACCGACCTCCTCCAACGCGACGATCGCGTCCTTGCGGGCCGAGCGCGCGCTGGCGCCGTCCAGCTCGCGCGGGAGCGCGACGTTCTCCACCGCGGTCAGGGCCGGGATCAGGTTGAAGTCCTGGAACACGTAGCCGACCGAGGTACGCCGCATCGCGGCGCGCCCCTTCTGCCCGAGGGCGGACAGGTCGGTCCCCTCGACCCGGACGGTGCCCGTGGTCGGGCTGTCGAGCCCACCGGCGAGGGTGAGCAGCGTCGACTTGCCCGATCCCGACGGGCCCATCACCGCCACCAACTCACCGGCGTACGCCGCGAAGCTCACCTCGCGCAGCGCCACCACCTCGGTCGCGCCTGCGCCGTGGACGCGCGTGACCGCGATCAGCTCCAGCACGGTGTTCATCGGGCCACCTCCGTGGAGTCGTCCGTCTGCTCGACGGTCTCGACCGCCGAGGGACCGTGGTCTGCGCGGTTCCGGGCGGCACGCCGCAGGCGCGCCTCACAGTGGTCGAGCCACCGGATCTCGGCCTCGGCGTTGAACACCAGCGAGTCCAGGACCAGCCCCCAGGCCAGCTCGTGCGGGTCGTCGCCCGTGGCCCGCCGCTTGAGCCGCGTGTAGTCCTGCAGCGCGGTCATCGTGGCCGACCGCTGCTGCTGGATGACGGTCCCGACCTCGACGCCCGGCACGCTCACCGCCAGCGCCAGCTTGATCGCCAGCTCCTCGCGCGGCGGCTGGGTCCTCGGCACCGGCGAGGAGAACCACTGCGCGACCTCCTCGCGGCCGAGCGCGGTCACGGCATACACGACGTGGCCGTCGCCGTCGGAGCCCTGCCCCTCGACGAGACCGTCGCGCTCGAGCCGCGCGAGCGTCGTGTAGACCTGACCGACGTTCAGCGGCCAGGTGCCGCCGGTGCGGTCCTCGAACTCCGCCCGCAGCTGGTAGCCGTAGCGCGGTCCCTGCTCCAGCAGGGCCAGCAATGCATTGCGAACCGACACCGGCGACGCCTCCTCGTTCCTCCCGAGCGACCCACGTCCCCCGTGGCCGTGGATACCGAGTATGTATACCGCGCACCATACCGGGTATGCAAGAGGGAATCGGCGCGTTCTTGCCCGGTTCGCGGCCCCGGGAGCGGAGATACTCGTGCCAGCAGGCGGACATCGGGTCCGCGCCGCCCACCGAGGGGACACAGGTCATGTCGCACGCCGGCCCACCATCCGAACCGCCGCCGGACCCGGAGCAGCACGCGGGCGGAGCCGAGGAGCCCGGCGAAGGCGGCGGCCAGGCCGAGGGCCAGCAGTGGAGCCCCTACCCGGACAACTGGGACTCCACGAGCCGGCCGGCGACCCCGCCCGGCGCGCCGAACCCGTACGCCCAGCAGGCGCCGTACGGCCAGCCGAGCCCCTACGAGCAGGCGAACCCCTACGGCCAGCAGTCGCCGTACGCCGCGCCCGGTCAGCCCGGTCACCCCGGTCACCCCGGTCAGCCGGGCGGTCCGGCCAACCCGTACGCCGGCCCCGCGAACAACAAGCCCACCTTCGGCTTCGGCGGGTACGCCGGGTGGTTCACGCGGGTGGGTGCCTACCTGATCGACGGGATCCTGGGAAACCTGGCGGCCCTGCCGTTGTGGGTCGGTTACGTCCACCTCTTCAGCACCGCGACCACCACGACCGATCCCGACGGCACCAAGCACCTCCACTTCCACACCGGTGGCGGCACGACCGCCCTGATCTGGCTCGGGGTCCTCACGGCGCTGGCCTTCAACATCTGGAACATCTACGTCCGCCAGGGCCGCACCGGCGCGACGTACGGCAAGAGCGTGCTGGCGATCCGCCTGGTCAACTCCGACCTGCAGCCGATCGGCCCCGGGTGGGCGTTCCTGCGCCAGCTCCTGCACATCCTCGACTCGCTCCCCTGCGGAGTGGGCTACCTCTGGCCCATCTGGGACTCGCGCAAGCAGACCTTCGCCGACAAGGTCATGAACACCTTCGTGATCCAGGCGACGGCCCCGGAGCCGCGGCCCTACTGACGGTCGGCGAGCCGCCGTGCCTTGTTCCGCACGGCGGAGGGCAGCGAGACCCCCGAGTCGAGCAAGCCCTGTGCCTGGGCCGGCGTCATCCCGGTCACGAGCACGCCGATCGACACCTCGTGGTCGGGCCGGTGCTCGAGGGTGACCGGGTCGCCGGAGCGGACGACGCCCGGTTGGACGACGCGGCACATCGCGCCGACGCGGCCGGTGCGGTTGAAGTCGACGTGGAAGCCCTCGACGCCCATGCGCATCGAGAAGTTGTGGCACGGCGTGCGTGGCTTGCGCACCTCGAGCATCGCGCCCGTGCCCGGCTCCCCCAGCCACCAGCGCTCGCCGATGAGTGAGCGGGTGACGTCGAGCCCGCTCGTGCGCACGTTGTCGCCGAAGAGGCCCGGCGGGATCTCGCGGTCGAGCAGGTCGCCGAAGTACGCCGCGTCCTCGGCGGCGTACACGTAGACCGCGGCGTCCACGCCGCCATGGCGCTGGTCGACGTGCCGGTCGCCCTCGGGTCCGAGCTCGCCGATCGCCACCGGTCCGCTCACCGGCCGCTTGTCGATGGCGGTCGGGTGGAAGTAACCGTCCCTGATCTCGTGCACGACGCAGACGGCTTCGATGCTCGCGGCCACGGCACCACTCTGCCCATACGAGCGCGACCGCGCTTGAGCGGTGTTGCCCACGTTCGGTCGGCGTTCTGCCCAGAGCGGAATCGAGCAGCGGTGCGCGCGGTCCGGATCTAGAGTCGGTCCATGGGTGACGTCGTCCAGCTGCCCGTACGCCGGGAGCAGCCTCAGGAGCCAGAGCAGGAGACCGCACGGCCGCGCCCGGAGGCGCCGGACCGGAGGCCGGGCCCGATCCCGGTGCCCGGCCGCGGGCCACGCGAGATCGAGCCGGCCGTCGAGCCGCTCTGGCGCGAGTCCGTCGGCCGCGAGCTCCGCGAGGAGCGACTCGCCTCCGGGAAGCGTCTGGTCGACGTCGCCGAGGAGGCGGGTGTGTCGCCGCAGTACCTCTCGGAGGTCGAGCGCGGGCTCAAGGACCCGTCGTCGGAGCTCCTGGCCGCGATCGCCGGCGCACTCGGGCTCAGCGTCGCCGAGATCGCGACCCGGGTGGCGTCGACCACCGTGTCGCGTCAGTCCCCGGTCTGTCTCGCGGCCTGAGCGAGCACCGGCGCGGGGGCGTCCCGCTCGGTGATCACGGCGTCGACGATCCCGTAGTCGCGCGCCTGCTCGGCGGTCAGCACCAGGTCGCGCTCGGTGTCCTCGCGGATCTGTTGGGGCGTCTTCCCGGTGTCCTGCGCGAGCAGGTCCTCCAGCAGGGAACGCACCCGCTCGACCTCGTCGGCCTCCAGGATCAGGTCCGGGATCGTCCCGCGGCCCTCGGCGGCCGGCGCGTGCAGCACCACCCGGCCGTGCCGCAGGATCTGCCGGCGTCCCGGTGCGCCGCCGCCGAGCAGCACCGCCGCCGTCGCGACGGCCTGCCCGACGCAGGTGGTCTCGATGACCGGCCGCACGAACTTCATGGCGTCGTAGATCGCCAGCATCGCCGGGATCGAGCCGCCGGGTGAGTTGATGTAGAGGTTGATCGGCGCCTCGGGGTTCTCCGACTCGAGGTGGATCAGCTGGGCGATGACGGTGTTCGCGACGCCGTCGTCGATCGGCGTACCGAGGTAGATGATCCGGTCGGCCAGCAGCCGGCTGTACACGTCGACCGTGCGCTCGCCGCGGTTGGTCTGGGTGGTCACGTAGGGGATCGGGTAGCTGCTCATAGCGGGGTCCCTGCGGCGTTGTCGGACGGGGGAGCGAAGCGGAGGAGGGCGAGAACGTCGTTCATGCTCGGACTCCCAGCCCGAGGGGGCGTGCGACCGGCGTGCGCACCTCGTCGACGGAGCTGATGATCTGGTCGACGAAGCCGTAGTCCTTCGCCTCGTCGGCGCTGAACCAGCGGTCGCGTCGCGAGTCGCGCTCCACCGTCTCGACGTCCTGGCCGGTGTCGGCGGCGATCAGGGACAGGACCGTGTCGCGCGTGTGGCGCAGGTCGTCGGCCTGGATCGCGATGTCCATCGCCGTCCCGCCGATGCCGGCGGAGCCCTGGTGCAGGAGCACCCGCGCGTGCGGCATCGCGTAGCGCTTGCCCTTCGCCCCGGCGCTCAGCAGGAACTGCCCGGCGCTCGCGGCGATCCCCATCGCCAGCGTGCTCACGTCGTTCGGGATCAAGGTCATCACGTCGCGGATCGCCAGCATCGCCGGCACCGAGCCGCCCGGCGAGCTGATCCACAGGTGGATGTCGGCGCTCGGGTCCCGGGCCGAGAGCACCATCAGTCCGGTGCACAGCCGGTTCCCGAGCGCTTCGTCGAGCACGCCGCCCATCAGCAGCGTGCGCTGGTCCAGCAAGCTGCTGGCCAGCTCGTCGTCGATGCGGCCCCAGGCCGTTCCTTCACTCATGCGTCCACCGTGGCACCCGGCGTACGCCGACCGAAGGGCACGCTGCTCCCGGCAGAACCGCCTCTGGCTGATCTGCTCCTGGCGGATCTCGGGGGTCGCTCTTTCCGCGCAATTGCGCCGATATGGCAGGCGATGCGCCCCACGGCAGGTCGCAACCGCGCAGTTGCGCGGTCGGAGCAACCCCGGCGTCAGCGGTAGGTGACCAGCTCCCGGGGCAGGTGGGAGTGCTCGTTGAACGACAGCAGCCGCCGGCCGGTCGACCCCTCGAGCACCCGGGTGACGGAGGCGTTGGTGTTCACGGTGTTGAAGGCGTTCCACAGCCGAGGCACCTGGTCGGAGCTCGCCTGCGGGTCGACCAGACAGGCGCAGACCGCGGCGATCGGGCCGCCCGACGACACGACGACCGTGACCCCCTCGCGGGCGAAGGCGCGGTCGAGCGCCGCGCCGACCCGCCCGAGGAACGCCGGCCACGACTCGGCGTACTCCTCGTCGTGGGCGCCGCCGGACCACCGAGCCGTGGCCTCCTCGAACAGACGCTGGAAGCCCCGGCGGTCGAGCGCCGCCGCGCCGCCGGGCCCCTCGACGGTGCGGGCGACGACGGCCACATGGTCGAACTCGTCCCACCCCTCGTCCAGCATCGGCGTCACCGACCACCCGCCGCCCTCGACCATCGCGGTGGCTGTGTCGCGCTGTCGTCTCATCGCGCCGTGCAGCAGGGCGGACGGCGAGACGCCCTGAGCGGCGAGCGCCCGGCCGAGCACCCGGCTCTGCTCGACGCCGCGCTCACTCAGCACGTCGTAGTCCTCGGCCCCGAACGACGCCTGGCCGTGCCGGACTAGCAGCACGACGCCCATCAGACCGCCTCGACGCCGGCGGTCACCCGACGCGTGCGCTGCTCGAGGTAGCCCACGGCGTCGCCGAACCCCGCGTACGCCGGGTTGTGCGTCTGGTCGTTCACGTAGCGGTACCAGATCTGCTGGATGATCACCGCCAGCCGGAACAACCCGAACGCCTCGTAGAAGCGCCACCGCTCCGGGCTCATCGAGATGCCGCGCCGGTCGGTGTACCAGTCGACGACCTGCTGTCGTGTCCACATGCCCGCGGTCGTGGTCGGCTGCCGGCGGAAGTCGCGGAAGAACGCGTCGTCGTCGGCCTGGACCCAGTAGGCGAGCGCACCACCGAGGTCCATGAGGGGATCGCCCACCGTCGCCATCTCCCAGTCCAGGACGCCGGTGACCTGCAGGCCGTCGGGATCGAGGACGAGGTTGTCGAAGCGCCAGTCGTTGTGGATCAGGCACTGCCCGGAGTCGGCGGGCTGGTGCGCGTCGAGCCATGCGGTCAGGTCGCTCCAGTCGCCGAGGTCGTCGGTCGTCGCACGGCCGAGCCGGTCCGACCAGCCGGCGACCTGGCGGCCGACGTACCCCTCGCCGCGTCCGAGGGCGGCCAGCTCCGGGACGGTGGTCACGTCGACCTCGTGCAGCCGCACCAGGGCCTCCCAGGCGTGCTCGCACACGGTCGAGGCCGCGCGCGGGTCGAGGTCGAACGTCGGGTCCTTGCGCAAGATCACGCCGTCGAGCCGCTCCATCACGTAGAAGTCCGAGCCGAGCAGGGCCGGGTCGCGGCACAGCCCGACCATGTCCGCGACGTACGGGTAGACCGAGCGCAGGCCGTCCTGGATCAGATACTCCCGCCCCATGTCGTGAGCCCCCCGCGCCTTCGCCCCGACGGGCGGCCGGCGCAGGATCAGGTCGCGCGTGGCCGGCGATGCCGGCGGACCCCATCGCAGCAGGTAGGTCAGGTTGGAGGCGCCGCCGGGGAACTGCCGCACCTCCGGCAGCCCGTCGGGCACGGCGACGTCGTGCTCGCGCAGCCAGCCGACCACGGCACCGACGTCGAAGGAGTCCTCCTCGCGAACCGGGCGGGACTCGTCGGCGGTGCTCACCGGCCCAGTATCTCCGGGCGCTCCTCCGGCCCGGTCAGCTCGACGGGGCTCCGAAGTACATAGCGAGCTCCTTCGCCTCACGCGGAGCGCCGACGTACGCCGTGACGCCGCCGTACGCCCAGCTCTGCAGCGTCTCGCGTGACAACGGCGCCGCGCCCCCACCCCCCAGCTGGAGCCGGAGGCACCCGAGGTTGGCGACGTCCCACCGCGTCCCGCCGCTTCCCCTCAGCCCGAGCGCGACCCAGCGACCCGCCAACGTCGGGCACGAGCCGGACTGCGGGTGGGCCGCGTCCGTGACTGCCGCGGCGTACTCCTGCGCTCCGCTCTCCGGGACCTTCCCCGACCACATCAGCGTCGCGACGCCGGTGTCCTGGGAGTAGACGCACACGGAGAGCGAGGTGGGATCCAGTCCCTGCGGTCCGCCGGTCGCGCGGACGACCGGACGAGTCGGGCAGCCGTTGGCGTCGACGTCGACCTGCTCGGCGCTGCCCAGGATCTGCCGGCGCAGGTCCTGGTCGTGGGAGAACGCCGTGACGCGCTGGTCGCCGACCTGACGGGTCTCGGCGACGGTGTACCCGAGGCCCTTCACCCCGACCGCGAGCGGCGAGTCGAACCAGACGGCGTCCCCGCTCGGCAGGCTCCCCTCCGAGCCCCACGGGACGCAGCGCACGTTCGTGATCGCGGGCCGACCGACGAATCCGGTCAGCGTCGAGACGTACGACGCGTCGTCGGCGCGCGAGAGCACGTAGGCCTGGTTGCTGCCGCACGCCCCGAGATGTCGAGGCCCGGCGAAGTACTGCGACGTGACCGGCGAGCTGCCCCAGCCCCACGTGTCCGGGACCCGGACCTGGACGCCGTCGTACGACTCGTAGCGCCACGAGGCGGGCACGGCGACGTGGTGGTAGTCGATGACGCCGGCCGGTGTCCGCGACTCGTGGCTGACGTAGGCGACCCCGCCGACCAGGGCGATGACCGCGAGGGCGGCGCGCCAGGCCGGGCGGCGCGGCCGTGGCGTCTGCTCGGGCGCGGGAGTCGCGGGCGGACGGGTCAGCAGCTGCGTCGGGGCCGTGCCCGCCCGAGCCACGAGGTGGTCCCGGACCGAGGAGGTCTGGGCCGGCTGGTCGGTCTCGGCGTCGGCCAGGCCCCGCTGCAGGTGGCGGCGTGCCGCGGACTCCGAGCAGCCCAGGATCTCGGCGATCTCGGCGTCGGTGCGCTCCTCCAGCACCCGCAGCACGACGGCGGCCCGGCGCGGCAGCGCGCACGCGCGGACCACCTGTTTCCGCGCCTCGAGGTCGGGGTCGTCCCGCCGCACGCGGTCCCACACCGGCCGGATCCGGGTGAGCGCACGGGTCACCGCGGCGTCGGCGGCCTCTGCGTCCTGGGTGACGGCCGAGGCGAACGCCAGCAACGACGGCGTCCGAGCCACCGCCCAGTCGTCGAAGCCGCCGGTCATGGGTCAACGATGCCGCAGGAACGGCCGGTTGGGGCCGTTTGTCCCCGGATCCTTTGCCGGACCGACGCCGCGGCTACTCCCGGCCGAGCTCCTCGAGCCGGGCCGCCTGCCGCCGCAGCTGCGCGTCGTACGCCGGTCGGTCGCGCAGCTTGAGCTCGTACGCCGCCCGCGCCATCGGGTCGGGCAGGATCAGCTCCTCGCCCGCGTCGAGGCCGGCCAGCACCCCCGCCGCGATGTCGTCGGCGCCGAGCGGCGAGCTCTCGACGAGCCGGCCCACCACGGCGCCGAGTGCCTGGTCGGCGCCTCTCAACGAGGACATCAGGCCGGTGCGGAAGTACGACGGGCACACGGCGTGCGCCGTCACGCCGTACGCCGCCAGCTCGTGGCCGAGCGTCTCGGTGAGCGCCACGATGGCCGCCTTCACCGCGTTGTACGACGCCATCCCGGCCGGGTGGACGAGGCCCGCCAGCGAGGCGACGTTGACGATGCGTCCCGAGCGCTGGCGCTTGAACAGCGGCGTGAACGTCCGGCAGCCGCGGACGACGCCGAGCAGGTTGACCTCGACGATCGACCGCCACTCGTCGATCCCGGCGACGTCGATGCGACCGCCACCGGCGATGCCGGCGTTGTTGACCAGGACGTCGAGCCCGCCCCAGCGCTCCTCGACCAGGTCGAGCGCCGCCGCCCAGTCCTCGTCGGAGGTGATGTCGAGGTGCAGCTCACCTCCGTCGGCCACGTCGGTCGGGAGCACCTCGTCCCCGCGCTCGCGGAACGCCCGGGTGAGCGCCTCGCCGAGGCCCGAGGCCGCGCCGGTGACCAGCACCCGGCTCATGAGTACTTGGCGAGCTCGAGCCGGGCGACCATCCCCTGGTGCACCTCGTCGGGGCCGTCGGCCAGGCGCAGCGACCGCGCGTTCACGAACGCCGCCGCCAGCGGGAAGTCGTCCGACATGCCGCCGCCCCCGTGCAGCTGCAGCGCCATGTCGATGACCTCCTGGGCCATGCGTGGGACGGCGACCTTGATCGCGGAGACCTCGCTCAGCGCCCGCGCCGGTCCACCCTGGTCGAGCTTCCACGCGGCGTCGAGCACGAGCAGCCGGGCCTGGTCGATCGCGATCCGCGCGTCGGCGATGCGCTCGCGGTTGCCGCCGAGGTTCACCAGCGGCTTGCCGAACGCCGTCCGCTCGAGGCCGCGGCGACAGGCGAGCTCGAGCGCGAGCTCGGCGAGGCCGATCAGCCGCATGCAGTGGTGGATGCGGCCGGGACCCAGCCGCCCCTGCGCGATCGCGAACCCCTCACCGGGGCCGGCGATGACGTTGCTCAGCGGCACGCGCACGTCGGTGAACGAGACCTCGCCGTGGCCGAGCGGCTCGTCGTAGAGACCCATCGTGCTCAGCAGCCGCTCGACCTTCACGCCCGGTGCGTCCATCGGGACCAGCACCATCGAGTGCCGGCGGTGCCGGTCGGCGTCCGGGTCGGTGACGCCCATGAAGACCAGGATCTTGCAGGCGGTGTTGCCGACGCCGGTCGACCACCACTTGCGGCCGTTGACCACCATCTCGTCACCGTCGACGACGCAGGTGGCCGCCATGTTGGTCGCGTCGGACGAGGCCACCTCGGGCTCGGTCATGGAGAACGCCGAGCGGATGCGGCCGTCGAGCAGCGGCTCGAGCCAGTCGCGACGCTGCTCGTCGGACCCGTACCGCAGCAGCACCTCCATGTTCCCGGTGTCGGGCGCGTTGCAGTTGAAGACGAGCGGCGCGATCGCGGATCGGCCCATCTGCTCCGCGACCGGCGCGTAGTCGAGGTTGGTCAGGCCCTCGCCGCCGTCGGTGCCGAAGCGCGCGGCGTACTCCCCGGCGTGCTCCCGCGGGAGGAACAGGTTCCACAGCCCGAGCGCCCGGGCCCTGCCCTGCAGCTCCGCGAGGACCGGCAGCGGTGTCCAGGGGTCGCCGGTACGACGCGCCTCCGCCAGGTCGCGGTGATAGTCGGCCTCGATCGGCGTGACCTCGGTCGCCATGAACTCGGCGACCCGAGCGGTCAGGTCGGCGGCCCGGGGGGACGGGGCGAAGTCCATGACCCGACCCTAGACGCGACGGTTCGCCTGCACGACGGAGCGGCCCGCGCGCAAGCGCGCTGCGCCGTTCGCTCCGGTCCTGCCTCAGGCGGCGACGGTGCTGACGACCAGGGCCCGGGTGAACGGGTCCTCCCACCGGCGGCGGGTCCGCGCCAGGCGAGTCGCCGACCACAGGACGCAGGGCATCGCGACGATCAGCGAGAGACGCCAGTCGGGCACGTGGGCGCAGCCGGAGAACACGAGCCCGGTGAACGTCGTACAGGTCGCCAGGCGCGCCGAGTAGCCGACCATCGCGGCCGGCGGTGCCGGGGTCCCCCGCGCGGAGCGGAGGTCGACCGGGTAGGGATGCCGGATCGACCACCGGAGCGACGCCCCGACCACCTGGAGGGTGACCACGACCAGGGTGGCGACCAGGGCGGAGGACTCCTCGGCGTTCGGGATCCCGGCACGCAGGGCACCGACCAGGATCGTGATCATCGAGGCCACGCCCAGGAACTCGAACAGGATCACCGTGCGCGCGTCGAACAGGGAGGTGGCCGAGGCCGGGAGGTTCTCGCGCCACAGCGCGCCGCGGCCGTCGAGGCACCAGGCGTTGACGCCGAACAGCAGCGCGCCACCGGAGGCGACCAGGCCCGGGAGGATCGTCATCTGCGCCCACTGGAGATCGCCGAAGACGGCGACCAGGCCGGGTCCGACCGCGAGCACCAAGACACCGCGCCGCATCGGCACCGACCGCCAGACGGAGGCGCGGTCGCTGCGGATCAGGACGCCCAGGACGCTGCGGGACATGGGCCGCGGCTCGTGCTGCTCGGTCTCCATCCTCGCCTCGTCGCGCGGCATCCGCCTCGCCGCCAGGTGGGCGGGGACGGCGCCCAGCACCGCCGCCGCGAACGTGCCGAGGAGCAGCACCGCGATCGTCTCCCAGAGGTGCAGGGTCAGAGGGTCGCTGGTCACCCCGACGAAGAACCACACCGTCGGCAGCCGATCCAGCACGGCGGTCGTGTTGCCGCTCAGCTGGATCACGCACGCACCGGCGCCGGCGGCGACGAGCAGGCCGCGGGAGATCGCGATGCCGGCCGGTCCGCGGCGTACCGCCTCCATCGACCAGGCCACCACCTGACCGAGCGCGGTCGCCATCACGAACCACAGGACCATGCCGACCTGGGCCTGGACCAGCTTGCCCGGGAGCACCGAGTAGGAGACGGAGCCCAGCAGCAGCCAGGCCTGGATCATCCACGAGATGTTGAGCGGCGCGAGCATGAGGGCGCCGAGGTGGTCGGTGGTCGGGCTGATCGGGTACGGCGCGGCCTGGTCATGCGAGATCAGCTCGCGACCGCCGCCGGACGCGATCGCCGAGGCCATGTTCAGGACCAGGATCCCGGCCATGGCCGTCGGGATCAGCAGGACGATGTCGAAGGCCTTGCCGTCGCCGTGGGCGCCGGGCATGAACGCCGGCACGACGGCCGCGCCGAGGGTGATGCCGAGGAACAGCAGCGACAGCGCCCGGGCCAGGTGTCGCCGGCGCACGGTCTGCTTGCGGAACCGGAACAGGATCCCGACGTCGACGACGGCTCGGTACGCCGCAGTCACCAGCGACGTGCGTTCCCCCGTCGTGGGCGCGTCAGTCGAGGAGAGCGCGGTAGGCACGAGCCCCCTCCTCGCCGGCCATCTCCTCCGCGACCACCGACGCGACCCGCGCGCCGCCGCGGAGCACCAGGGCGGTGCCGCAGGCCTGGACGGCGAGGTCGCGCAGATGGGTCGACAGCAGGATGGTGGCGCCACGGGCGCGCGCGTCGGCGATCACCTCGAACGTCGCCTCCACGCCGATCGGGTCCACGCCGTCGAACGGCTCGTCGAGGAGCAGCACCTGCGGCCGGTGCATCGCGGCCAGCACGACGGACAGCCGCCGGCCCATGCCGTGAGAGAAGCCGCCCGTGACCCGGTTCATGACGTCGCCGAGCTCGAAGCGCTCGAGCAGGTCGCGCGCGCGGTCCTCCCAGCCGGTGAGGCGGCGGAGCTTGGCGCTCAGCTGGAGGTGCTCCCACGGGGTGGCCCGAGGCACCAGCCCGCCCACGTCGGGGCAGTAGCCGGTGAGCTGCTTGACGGCCAGCGTGTCGTGCCGGATGTCGAGCCCGGCCACGGTGACCGTGCCGGCGCTCGGCGGCACCACGCCGGCGAGCACGCGCATGGTGGTCGACTTGCCGGCGCCGTTGCGCCCGAGCAGCGCGGTGGCCTGTCCGGCGTACGCCTCGAGGTCGATGCCTGCGACGGCCTCGACCTCGCCGAAGCGCACGTGCAGGCCGCGCACGTCCACGACAGGGGGGATGTCCACGCCCAGAAGTCTGTCAAGGAAGCCTCGATCTGACTGTGGAACGACGAAGTCCACACCCGACCTGCACCGGCGGTTCGCCGCGGATCGGGGTCTCCGGCGTCCTAGTCTCGGAGCACCGGAGAGCCAGGGGGGCGCTCATGGGGTGGCAGAAGACCCGTGACCGCCGCGTCGACGTGGACGCGGATGCGGCGGAGGACGTCCTGGCTGCCCTGAGCACGACCGACGACCCGTTCTGGACGTCACCCGTCGGCGACGCCGCCCGGGCCAGGCTCCGCGGCGACCGGTTCTTCCAGGTCGAGCTGGACCACCGCACGCTCACGGTGTACCCGGAGCAGTCCGGGAGCGGGCGCCGCGCGCGCCGCAGCAAGGGCGCCGCCGACCTGCTGGGCCAGATCGAGGAGCTCGGGTGGGTGCTCGCGCACGCCACCTGGTGGCCCGGCAACACCGTGCGCGGGATCTATCTCTTCCGCGCCGCCGTCGACGACGCCGCGGAGGACGGCCAGCACACGGCGGACGTGCACCACCTGCCGGCCCACCGGGCGGACGTCGCGCTCTGAGTCCCTGAGCCCTCCGGGTTCGTCCGCGAACGCAGGGCCGGTCAGCCGGCGAAGCTGTCGAGCGCGGCTCGCCCGCGGTCGAGGAACGACGACTCCCCGAGGGTGTTGATCTTGAAGAACATCGCCTGGCTGCCGCCCGTGGCCACCATCGAGACCGCGAGCCTGCCGCCGATCGCGAGGATGCTCACGGTCAGGGCCACCCGGTTGCCGCCGAGAGCGCTGTAGCGCTCGTAGGCGCGCACCACCATCCGGGCGTCGTCCAGGCGTTGGTCGGAGCCGTTCTCGAGCTTGGCGGTGACGCTGCCACCCGGGATCGCCCGGTCCAGGTGGGCGGCCAGTGCGTCGGCGTCGCCGCTCAGCTCGGTCTCGAAGTGCGCCATGCGCCGAGACTACGGCCCGGGCTCGGAGGCATCCTCGAGGTGGCCGCCGACTCGCCCGATCATGGACAGCCCGGCCGTCGGCGGATGGTCCGGGCCGCCGCTGGTCAGCGCGGGAAGCCGGCGCCGCTCGCAGCCAGCCCCCGGAGGTACGCCGACGGGCGGAACCGCTCGCCGTACCGGTCCGCCAGCTCGTCCGCCCGCGCGAGGAACGCCTCGAGCCCGATCGGGCCGACGCCCTCGCCGTGCTCGTCGACGGCCTGGTAGCCGGTCATGAACTGGGCCGCACCGCCGGAGTTCGCGGGGAAGCCGATGCCCATGATCGAGCCGATGTTCGCGGCGGCGGACGACTCGATGACGCCCTCCTCGAAGCAGGACGCCGTCTCCAGCGCCTCGATGAACATCAGCCGGTCCTTCACGTCGCCGAACGGGAGCTGCTCGGCCGCGACCGGGAACTCCTCGGCCAGCCCCGACCAGAGATGCGTCCGCCGACCGTCCTCGTAGTCGTAGAAGCCGGCACCCTTCAGCCGCGACGGACGGCCGAGCCCGATCATCCGCGCGACGACCGCGTTGCCCGGGTGCTCGATGTACGTCGTGCCGTCGCGCTCGGCGGCGTCCTCGGTCGCCCGGGCGATCTTCGCGATCAGCTCCATGTTCAGCTCGTCGGTGAGCTGGAGCGGACCGACCGGGTAGCCGTCCTGCAACGCCGCGCGCTCGAGGGTCATCGGCGCGACGCCCTCGGCCAGCATCGCCAGTCCTTCGTTGACCATCGTGCCGATCACCCGCGAGGTGTAGAAGCCGCGGCTGTCGTTGACCACGATCGGCGTCTTCCTGATCTGCAGGACCACGTCGTAGGCCTTCGCCAGCGCGGCGTCGGAGGTCTGCTCGCCCTTGATGATCTCGACCAGCGGCATCTTGTCGACCGGGCTGAAGAAGTGCAGCCCGATGAAGTCCCCGGGACGGTCGACGCCGGTCGCGAGCTCGCTGATCGGCAGGGTCGAGGTGTTGGAGCAGAGCAGGGCGTCGGGGTTCACGTGCGGCAGCACCTCGGCGAAGACCTGGTGCTTGAGGGTGGGGTCCTCGAAGACGGCCTCGATCACCAGATCGCAGCCGGCGAGGTCGGCGGCGTCGGCGGTCGGGGTGATCCGCGCGAGCAGCTCGTCCGCCTTCTCCTGGGTGAGCCTCCCGCGCTCGAGGGCCTTGGTGTTGAGCTTCTCGCTGTACCCCTTGCCGCTCTCGGCGGCCTCGACCGACACGTCCTTGAGGACCACCTGCATCCCGGAGCGCGCGCACGCGTAGGCGATGCCGGCGCCCATCATCCCGGCGCCGAGGACACCGACCTTGGTCGCGGTGAACCGCTCGTGGCCCTCGGGCCGGAGCTTGCCGGCGTTGATCGCCTGCAGGTCGAAGAAGAACGCCTGCGCCATGTTCTTGAAGTTCTGGCCGACGACCAGCTTCGTGAGGTACCGGCTCTCGATCCGGCTCGCGGTCTCGAAGTCGACGCTCGCGCCCTCGACCGCGGCCGACAGGATCGCCCGCTGGGCCGGGTACACCGCGCCCTTGGTCTGCTGACGCAGCAGGGCCGGGAACGCCGGGAGGAACGCCGCCAGCTTCGGCGACTGCGGCGTACCTCCGGGCATCCGGTACCCCTCGCGGTCCCAGGGGTTCGTCGCCGCGTCCGGGTCGTCACGGTGCGCGAGCACCCAGGCCTTCGCGGCCGGGACGAGCTCCTCGCGGGTGGCCACCACCTCGTCGACCAGCCCCTTCGCCTTCGCGTCGGCCGGCTTGAAGCGCGTGCCCTGGAGGAGCACGTCCATCAGCGCGGTCTGCAGGCCGAACATCCGGGTCACCCGGGTGACGCCTCCGCCGCCGGGCAGGAGCCCGAGCGTGGCCTCGGGGAGGCCGACCAGCGCGGAGGGGTCGTCGACGACGATCCGGTGCTGACAGGCCAGAGCGATCTCGAAGCCGCCGCCCAGGGCGGCTCCGTTGATCGCGGCGACGACGGGTCGGGGCAAACGCTCGAGGCGGCGGAGGTCGGCCTTCATCGCCTCGATCCCGGCGAACACGGTGGCGGCGTCGTCCGGCGTCGCCTGCATCATCAGCTGGAGGTTGCCGCCGGCGAAGAACGTCTTCTTCGCGCTGGTGACGACGACGCCGGTCACGTCGTCCACCTCGTCGTACAGCCGGTCCACCGCGGCGTGCATCGAGCGCTGGTAGAGCTCGTTCATGGTGTTCGCGCCGGCCGTGGGGTCGTCCAGGGTCAGCGTCACGATGCCGTCGGCGTCCCGGTCGTAGCGGACGGCGGTGGCCTCGTCGGTCGACGTTGTCGAGACCTGCTCGGTCATGTCGGTCTTCCTTCTAGTCGAAGTGCTCGAGGTCCTGGGGTCGGGTCGGCGCGGGCGTCACCGGGTCTCGACACGCTCCGTCGCCACCTCGCACGCTCGGTCGGCGGTCGCTGCTCGACCACCATCGCCAAGCGAGGATCGTCCGAGGTCGTGGAGCGCTCCGCGCTCACACGACCTCGACGATCGTCGCTATGCCCATCCCGCCGCCGATGCAGAGCGTGGCGAGCCCGCGCCGCAGGTCGCGGCGTACCAGCTCGTCGACCAGGGTGCCGAGCAGCATCGCGCCGGTGGCGCCGAGCGGGTGGCCCATGGCGATCGCGCCGCCGTTGACGTTGGTGGTCTCGTGGGTGATGCCCATGTCCTTCATGAAGCGCATGGCGACGGCGGCGAAGGCCTCGTTCATCTCCCACAGGTCGATGTCGCCGACCTCCAGGCCGGCTCTGGCCAGCGCCTTCCGAGCGGCCGGCGCCGGACCGGTCAGCATGATCGTCGGGTCGGCGCCGGACACGGCCGTCATCACGATCCGCGCGCGGGGGGTGAGGCCGAGGTCGTGGCCGACCTGCTCCGAGCCGATCGCGACGAGCGAGGCACCGTCGACGATGCCGGACGAGTTGCCGGCATGGTGGACGTGGTCGATCCGCTCGACCCAGTGGTACTTCTCCAGCGCGACGTCGTCGAAGCCGGCGTCCCGGCCGATCGAGGCGAAGCTCGGCGTGAGTCCGGCCAGACCCTCGACCGACGTGTCGGGTCGGACCTGCTCGTCGTGGTCGAGGACGGTGACGCCGTTGCGGTCCCTCACCGGGACGATCGCGTCGGCGAAGTAGCCGTTCGCCCACGCCTTGGCCGCGCGGTGGTGCGACTCCGCGGCGTACGCGTCGACGTCCTCGCGTCCCCAGCCCTCGAGCGTCGCGATCAGGTCGGCGCCGATGCCCTGCGGCACGAAGCCCGTGGTGAGCGCGGTGGCCGGGTCGGCCGCCCACGCGCCGCCGTCGGAGCCCATCGGCACCCGGCTCATCGACTCGACGCCGCCGGCCAGGATCAGGTCCTCGAAGCCGCTGCGGACCCGCGCCGCGGCCTGGTTGACCGCCTCGAGGCCGGACGCGCAGAACCGGTTGAGCTGGACGCCGGCGACCGTCTCGGGATAGCCGGCCGCGAGCGCGGCGGTCTTGGCGATGTCGCCACCCTGCTCACCGATCGGTGTGACGACACCCAGCACGACGTCGTCGACGCGGTCGAGGTCCAGCGAGGGGTTGCGGGTGCGGATCTCGTCGAGGAGGCCGACCATCAGGTCGACCGGCTTCACCTCGTGCAGGGAGCCCACCGCCTTGCCCCTGCCGCGCGGCGTACGCAGGTGGTCGTAGAGAAATGCTTCCCGAGCTGCGGGTGCGGAGGATGGAGCCATGCCGTCGATTGTGACACTCTTACTGTCATGGTCGTCAAGGAAGACGGGGTCGCTGTGGGGACGGTCACGCTGCTGACCCTCGACCAGCTCACCGAGCGGGTGGGGATGAGCGTGCGCAACGTCCGCTTCTACACGACCAAGGGCCTCGTCCCGCCGCCGATCCGGAGGGGCCGCAGCGGCTACTACAGCGCCGACCACGTGGCCCGGCTCCAGCTCGTGCAGGAGCTCCAGGGGCACGGCTTCACGCTGTCGGCGATCGAGCGGTACGTCGCGGGCATCCCGGTCGACGCCTCTCCCGAGGACATCGCGCTGCACCGCACGATGCTGGCGCCCTGGATGGCCGACTCCTGGGAGGAGCTGTCGCGGGCCGAGCTCGAGCAGCGCGCGGGACGCTCGCTCTCCGCCGAGGACCTCGACACCCTGGCGGCCCTCGGTGTCCTCGACTCGGCGGGACGACGCGGACGCTTCCGGGCCTCGATGTCCCAGCTCGGCGTGGGGCTGGGCCTGCTCGACCTCGGGTACCCGGTCGAGGCCGCCCGCGCCGCCGCCGAGGTGTACGCCGCGCACGGTCGCGCGATCGCGGAGGAGCTGTACGAGCTGTTCCGCACCCGGGTCTGGCCGGTCTACAAGGAGCAGGGCGTCTCGCCCGAGAAGATCCAGGAGGTCGTCGAGCGGCTGAAGCCGCTGTCGATCGCCTCGCTGGTGCAGGCTTACGAGACCGGCATGGACGACCTGCGGCGCGCGAACATCGCGAAGCGGGCGCGCTGACGTGCCGCGCGTGTCGCTCGCCACCCGTTGGGTACGGCGCACACCGTGACGTCCACGATCCTGGTCACCGGTGCCACCGGCTTCATCGGCAGCCGGCTCGTGCCGGCCCTGCTCGACGCGGGGCACGACGGCGTCCGGGCGATGACGCGGCGACCCGACGAGTACGACGGTCCGGGCGAGCCCGTGGGCGGCGACGTGCACGACGCGTCGAGCCTGGGCCCGGCGCTGGAGGGTGTCGACGTGGCGTACTACCTCGTCCACTCCCTCGACTCCGAGGACTTCGAGAGCCGCGATGCCCGGGCGGCGCGGGCCTTCGGCGAGGCGGCCGGTGCCGCCGGCGTACGCCAGCTGGTCTACCTCGGCGGTCTCGGCGCGGACGACGGCGACCTGTCGGCGCACCTGCGCTCGCGCCGCGAGGTCGAGGGGCTGCTCGGTGCCGGCGGGGTCCCGGTCACAGTCCTGCGCGCGGGCATCGTGGTCGGTCGCGGCGGCATCTCGTGGGAGCTCACCCGGCAGCTGGTCAAGAACCTGCCGGCGATGGTGGTGCCCCGGTGGGCGACCACCAGGACCCAGCCGATCGCGGTCGACGACGTGATCCGGTACCTCGTCGGCGTGGCCGAGGAGCCGCGGGCGCTGGGCCGGGTCTTCGAGATCGGTGGGCCCGAGCCGATGTCGTACGTCGAGATGCTCGCCGTCGCCTCGGAGGTCGCCGACGGCAAGCGGGTGCTCATCGTGCCGGTGCCGGTGCTGACGCCGCGGCTGTCGTCGTACTGGCTCGCCCTGGTCACCGACGTCGACACCACCACCGGCCGCAACCTGATCGACTCCATGCGCACCGAGGTGGTGGTCACCGACGACTCCATCCGCGAGGTCGTCCCCTTCGACCCGCTCCCCTACGCCGAGGCCGTCCGCCGCGCCCTCGAGGACACCGACGGCGCGCGCTGAGCCCGGATAGTCCCGCCCATTCGGCACCGTGGATCCGGCAGAAGTCGCTCGGAACGGGGCCGAACGGGCGGGACTATCGGTCAGAAGATCGCGGGGAGGGCGAGAAGCAGGATGAGGGACCACAGCACGTGGGTGAGGATCGGCGCCTGGATGCCTCCGGTGGCGCGGCGCTCCAGGCCGACCAGGGCGCCGAGCAGCAGCGCGGCGAAGGCGAGGACCGGGTTGCCGGTGGCCAGGGTCGCGAGGGTGTACGCCGCGGTGGTGACGACGACCGGGTAGCGCGGGAGGGCGGCGTAGAGGGCGCCGCGGAAGAACAGCTCCTCGGCGACGCCGTTCACCGCGGTGACCACCACCAGCAGGGGGACGGACCCCTGGTCGGCATGGTCGAGCACGTGCCGGACCTGGTCGTCGAGCCACGGCACCTGCCTGACCACCAACGCGCCGAGCACGAAGACGGCGGCCAGGAGCGCGCCGTACGCCAGGGGGACGAGCACCGGCCGCACCACCGGCTCCTCGCCGCGCCACGCGCGCCCGAGGTGCAGCGGGCCGGAGAGGAACGCGCCCAGCGTCCAGACCAGCGCCAGCCCGAGCGTCGCGGCGTAGAACCAGTCGCTGCCCGGGTCGATCCGCAGCGACAGGCCCAGCACGACCGCGCCGACCACGACGAACAGACCCGTCACCCACTGGCGGCGGTGGAGGTCGCGGTCCGACTCGCGGTGGTCGCGCGGGACCGGCTCCCACAAGGTGCGGCGCACCACGAGTCCGACCTGGCGTCGTACGCCGTCCAGCACGGTGGTCACCCTACGCAGCGCTCGCGCTTGGATTTACATCCATTGTGATGCATCATTTCCGATGTGAACGGGTTCGACCTGTACGTCCTCGGCCGTCGCCTGATGCGGCTCGGGCAGGACGCGACGCCGAAGGCCGGCATCCACCGGCTGCCGACCAGCGTCCAGCTGGTGCTCGTCGACGTCGGCGACCACCCCGGCACCTCGGTCTCGGAGGTGGTGACGCGCACCGGGCTCCCCCAGAGCCTGGTGTCGGCGGCCGTTGCGCGACTCCGTGACGGGGGCGCGCTGCTCACCGAGACCGACCCCGACGACCGCCGGCGCACCCTGGTGCGACCGTCACCGGCCATCGCGGCGCGGATGGCACAGGTGCCGACGACGCCGCTCGAGGACGTGCTCGGCCCGGCACTGGGTCTGGACGACCCGCACGAGATCGCCCACGTCGTCGAGCTCCTGACCGAGCTCGCGACCCGGATGGAGAGGACGTAGAGGACATGGTCAGGCTGACGGGCGGCAACGCCCTGTTCGGGATCGTGCTCGGGGCGGCGATGGTCGGCCTGGGCCTCACCGAGCACCTCACGCTGGTCACGGTGCTCGGCGCGTACGTCGGGCTGATGTCGCTGTGGCGGCTGGTCGACGACGCCCGGGATCGCGACCGCGGTCACTGAGGCGTGCGTCGGGGCCCCGCGCTGCGGGGCCCCGACGTGACGTGGACGGTTCAGCTCTTGAACGTGTCCTTGACGTTCTCGGCGGCTTCCTTGACGTGGCGACCCGCCTCCTTGACGTTCGCCTCGCCCTGGTCGGCCTTGCCCTCGGCCTCCATGCTCTCGTTGCCGGAGGCCGAGCCGACGGCCTCCTTGGCCTTGCCCTTGGCCTCGGTGGCCTCGTTCTTGATCTTGTCGTCGAGTCCCACGTGCGCTCCTTCGTCTCGAGCATCTCGCGTACGTCCCTCCCGTACCCGGGCACCGAAGCCCCATGCGGGTGCCGCACGTCACGAGAACTGCAGGACGCCGTCCTCGAGCGGCGCTCGGCGGATCGTCCGCCGGTCGCGCAGGTAGCTCTGCCGCAGCCGCCACGGCTCGCGGTCACCCTGATGAGGGAGCTGGTCGAGCGCCCGCAGGACGTAGCCGGAGGTGAAGTCCATCAACGGCACCTCACCCACCGCCGGGTCGCGGACGGGCACCACCCGGCGGAAGCCGCGGTCGGCCATGTGCGCCAGCAGGCGGCAGGTGAAGTCCGCGACCAGGTCGACCTTGAGGGTCCACGAGGCGTTGGTGTAGCCGACGGTGAACACGAAGTTGGGCACGCCGCTCAGCATCAGCGCGCGGTAGGTCAGCGACGTGGTCGGGTCGAGCTTCTCACCGTCCACCACCAGCTCGATCCCGCCGAAGGGCGAGAGGGTCAGCCCGGTCGCGGTGACGATGACGTCGGCGTGGAGATGGCGGCCGCCGGTGAGCACGATCCCGTCGGCGTCGAGCCGCTCGATGGTCGAGGTCACCACCTCGGCATCGCCGCGGCGTACGGCCCGGAAGAGGTCGGCGTCCGGCACGAAGCACATCCGCTGGTCCCACGGGTCGTAGCGCGGCGTGAAGTGGGTGTCGACGTCGTACCCGTCGGGCAGGAGGGCGACGTTCTGCTTGCGGACCATCCGCCTCACGGCTCCGGGGCGGCGGCGCGCGAGCCGGTAGAAGAACGCCGTCACCAGGATGCTCTTCCACCGCACGACCCGATGGGCCAGGCGGTCGGGCAGCCAGCGGTGCGCGCGGACGGCGAAGGGGTCGCGCTGCGGCAGGCTCATCACGTACGACGGCGAGCGCTGGAGCATGGTCACGTGCCGGGCCGCGCCGGCCATCGCCGGCACCAGCGTCACCGCGGTGGCGCCGCTGCCGATCACGACGACGTCCTTGCCGGCGTAGTCGAGGTCGGCCGGCCAGTGCTGCGGATGCACGATCGGCCCCCGGAACTCCTCGGACCCCGCGAACTCCGGCTCGTACCCGTGGTCGTAGTCGTAGTAGCCACGGCACGACCAGACGAACCCCGCGGTGAACGTCACCGTCTCGCCGTCGTGCTCGGCCTCCACGGTCCACCGCGCCGCGTCGCCGTCCCACGACGCACGCACGACCCGGTGGCGGTAGCGGATGCGCCGGTCGACGTCGTACTCGCGGGCGGTGTCGCGGACGTACTCGAGGATCCGCTCGCCGGACCCGAGCGCCTCCTCGTGCCGCCAGGGGCGGAAGCGGTAGCCCATCGTGTACATGTCCGAGTCGGACCGGACACCGGGGTAGCGGAACAGGTCCCAGGTGCCGCCGCTCACCTCGCGCGCCTCGAGCACGACGTACGACGTGCCGGGGAGCTCGCGGGTCAGGTGGGCCGCCGCGCCGATGCCGGAGAGCCCGGCCCCGATGATCAGGACGTCGACGTGCTCGCTCACGCCTGCACCGCCGCGCCGGACCCCAGCAGGTCCTCGATGCCGTCGACGCCCCACGCGGACAGCGCCTCGCGCGTGTCCTGGCCGGGCGCGACGGGCGGTGGCGTGGTCAACGTCGGCGTCGTGCGCGAGAACCGCGGCGCGGGCGCCGGCTCGTGCGCACCGTCGCGCTCGACGAAGGTGCCGCGCGCGAGCAGGTGCGGATGCCGAAACGCCTCGGCCATCGGCAGCACCGGCGCCACGCAGGCGTCGGTCCCGTCGAACACCTCGACCCACTCGGCCTGGCTCCGGCTCCGCACCGCATCGGTGATCAGCCGGCGAAGGTCGTCGTGGTGCGCCGGGTCGTCGCGGTCGGGTGCGGCGTCGGCGATGCCGAGCCCCGCCACCAGCGCGTCGTAGAACTGCGGCTCGAGCGCGCCGACCGCGAGGTGCTTCCCGTCGGCGGTCTCGTAGAGGTCGTAGAACGGCGCACCGCCGTCGAGCAGGTTGCTCGCGCGCTCGTCCCGCCGGAGTCCGCCCGCGAGCCAGCCGATGGCCATCGCGTTCAGGTGCGCGGTGCCGTCGACGATCGCCGCGTCGACGACCTGTCCCTCGCCGGACAGCCGCGACTCGAGGAGCGCGGCCAGGATGCCGATCACGAGGTACGTCGACCCGCCGCCGAAGTCGCCGACCAGGTTGGTCGGGAAGTGCGGCCGGCTCCGGTCCTGGCCGAGCCCGAACAGTGCGCCGGTGATCGCGATGTAGCCGAGGTCGTGGCCGGCGGTCCGGGCGAGTGGTCCGTCCTGGCCCCACCCGGTCATCCGGCCGTAGACGAGCCGCGGGTTGCGGGCCAGGCAGTCGTCCGGCCCGAGCCCGAGGCGTTCCGTCGTACCGGGACGCAGGCCCTCGACGAGCACGTCCGCCCGCTCCACCAGGTCGAGCACGGTCGCGACCCCGTCGGGGTGCTTGAGATCGAGCGCGACGCTCGGCCGACCGCGGTTCAGCAGGTCGTGAGAACCACCCGTCAGCAGCTGGCCGCCGGGCCGGTCGACCCGGATCACGTCCGCGCCGAGGTCGGCCAGGATCATGCAGGCGTGCGGGCCGGGCCCGATCCCGGCGAGCTCGACGACCTTGACGCCGCGGAGCGGTCCGGTGCCCTCGCCGAGCTGCATGGCCCGATCCTCTCAGCCGGTGGTGGGGGTGCCCGCCGGCGGCAGCACCCGGGCGAGGAACCGCCGCGTCCGCTCCTCCCGCGGGTTGCTGAAGATCTCCGCCGGCGGACCCTGCTCGAGGATCCGCCCCTCGTCGAGGAAGCAGACCGTCGTCGCGATGTCGCGGGCGAAGGCCATCTCGTGGGTCGCCAGGATCATCGTGGTCCCCTGCTCGGCGAGCTCGCGGACGATCGTCAGCACCTCACCGACCAGCTCCGGGTCGAGCGCGGCGGTGATCTCGTCGAGGAGCAGCAGGGTCGGGTGGGTGCACAGCGCCCGCACCAGCGCGGCCCGCTGCTGCTGCCCTCCCGACATCCGGTCCGGGTGCTTCTCCGCCTGGTCGGCCAGCCCGAAGCGGGTCAGCAGGTCGCGGGCCCGCTGCTCCGCCTCGGCCTTCGGTACGCCGTGCACCCGCCGCGGCGCGAGGGTGCAGTTGGCGAGCACCGTCAGGTGCGGGAAGAGGTTGTAGGCCTGGAAGACCATGCCCATCCGCGACCTGACCGCCCGCCGGTCGACCCGAGGGTCGGAGATCTCACGGCCCTCGAACTCGATGACGCCGTCGTCGACGTCCTCGAGCAGGTTGAGGCACCGCAGCAGCGTCGACTTGCCCGAGCCCGACGACCCGATCAGGCAGATCACGTCGTGCGGCTGGACGGTGAGGTCGATCTGGTCCAGGACGACCTTGTCGCCGTAGCACTTGCGCAGGTCGGTGACCTGGAGGAGCTCGTCGGTCACTTCGTCACCCCCGCGAACTCACGGCGCATCATCCGCCGGGCCACCCAGTCGGTGAACCGCGTGAGCGGGATCGTCAGGCAGATGAACAGCACCGCGGCCACGACCAGCGGTGTGTAGTTGAAGTGGTAGTTGGTGTAGTCCTGCGCCGAGAACATCGCCTCGAACACGAAGATCACCGACAGCAGGGCGGTGTCCTTCTGCAGGGAGATGAAGTCGTTCAGCAGGGGCGGGGCCACGCGCCGGGTCGCCTGCGGCAGGATCACGTGGATCATCGACTGCCAGCGGGACAGGCCCAAGGTGTCGGCACTGGCCAGCTGCGACGGATGGATCGACTCGATCCCCGCCCGGAACACCTCGGACACGTAGGCGCCGTACGACGCGACCAGGGCGCCGGTGCCGAGCCACATCGTGTTGGTGGTGAGCCCCTGGAGCTCGAGCGCGGGGATGCCGATCCCGGCGAGGTAGACCAGCAGGATCGTGGGGATCCCGCGGAAGACGTCGGCGTACACCACGGCCAGCACGCGGAAGGGCAGCATCACCGGCGACACGGTCGACCGGATCACGGCCACGCCCGCGCCCACGACGAGGATGCACGGCTCGGCGACCAGGAAGATCACGACGTTCTTGCCGAAGCCGCGGATCACCTGCGGGAACGACGACTTCGCCTCGCCCCAGTTGAAGAACGTCTCGTGCACCCGCTGCCAGCCGGGCGCCGACGTGACGCCGAGGACGAGCACGCCGACCACCAGCACCAGCGCGACGGTCGCGACCAGGATGTCGCGGCGGGCGCGGGCGCGGCGTACCGAGCGACGTTCGAGCTCACGCCGGCTCGGCTCCCAGGCAGTGCGGTCGGTGCTGTCGGGAGCGCTCACTGGAGGACGGGCACGCTCACGGTCTGGCTGAGCCACTTCTGCTCGATCTGGTCGAGCGTGCCGTCACTCCTGAGGTTCGCGAGCGCCTGGTCCACGCACTCGGCGAGCGAGTTGTCCTTCTGGAAGAGCATGCCGAACTGCTCGGGGCTCCCGGTCTGCTGCTGGAACTGCCCCACGATCGTGGAGTGCGGGATCTGTACGGCGGTGATGTAGAACGCCGTCGGCAGGTCGGCCGCGATCGCGTCCACCTGGTGGTTCAGCAGGGCCTGCTTCGCGTCGTTGGTGTTCTGGAAGACGACCGGGTCGCTGTCGGGCTGGACGTCCTCGCGCAGGGCGGTCAGGGACGTCGTGCCGGTCTGGGCGCCGAGCTTGTACTGCTTGAGGTCCGCGAGCGAGGTGACGCTCGAGATGGGCGAGCCCTTGAGCGCGACCAGTGCCTGCGCGGCGGTGTAGTAGCCGTCGGAGAAGGTCACCGCCTTGGCCCGCGCGGGCGTGATCGAGATCTGGTTGATGTCGAAGTCGAAGTGCTTGGGCCCCGGCGCGAACGAGGTGTTGAACGGCTGCTTGACCCACTTCACGGTCGACTGGTCGAAGCCGAGCTGCTTCGCGACGGCGTACGCGACGGCGGACTCGTAGCCCTTGCCGTTCGACGGGTCGTTGTCGGTGAACCACGGGTCGTACGCCGGGGAGTCGGTCGCGATGGTCAGGGTGCCATCGGTGATGGTCTTGCCCTGGGCGCAGTCGGCCGGGGTCTGGTTGGCGTCCGTGGAGGTGCTGGTGTCGGTGGCCGGCGAGCTGTCCTGAGGGGCGCACCCGAGCGCGACGAGCATCAGTGGAACGAGGACGGCAGCCGTTCGAGGCATGCGCATGGCGGGAATGCTAGCCGGGCCCTCGGGTCAGTGATGGTGGGCGTGCTCCTCGTGGAACTGGTGCACGACGGCGTGCCCCTTGCCGCGCTCCATCAGCCAGTGGTTGACCGGCACCGCCGCGACGAACGCGATCGCCAGCGACACCACGAGCGACCACCAGAACAGCGCGGTGTCGAGGGTCGCGTCGATCGCGCCGGGGACGACGAGCAGGAACACGGTGTCGACGAGCTCCATGGTGAGGATCGAGATCGTGTCGCTGGCCAGCGCGGCCTGCACCGCCGTCCGGTTGTCGGCACCCATCCGGCGTACCCCGGTGTAGGTGAGCGTGTAGCCGAACGCGAACGCCAGACCCACCGACAGCACGATGTTGGCGGCGTTCCCCCAGCCCCACCAGGTGCTGAGCACCATGCCCACGATCTCACCGGCCGCACAGCCCGTCAGGCAGTGCCGGGTCGCGGTGACGGCCATCCTCCAGCTCTCGGTCACTCGTCCGTTATACCCCCTGGGGGTATAGCGCGCAAGTCCGTACGACGGGTCCCCACAGCCCGACGAGGACCGTCCCTAGACTCCCGGGGTGCGGATCACGGTCATCGGATGCGGCTATCTCGGGGCCACGCACGCCGCAGCGATGGCCGACCTCGGCCACGAGGTGCTGGGCATGGAGCTCGACGCGGACCGCCGCGCGGCGCTCTCCCGGGGTGAGCCGCCGATGTACGAGCCGGGGCTCGACGACCTGCTCGCGCGCAGCGTGGCGTCGGGACGCCTGCGGTTCACCGACTCGTACGCCGAGGTCGCGGCGTTCGGCGAGCTGCACTTCGTCTGCGTGGGGACGCCCCAGCAGGCCGAGAGCCTCGCCGCCGACGTCAGCCAGGTCACGGGAGCGATCACCGGGCTGGCCCCGCACCTCGACCGCCCGGCCCTGGTCGTGGGGAAGTCGACGGTCCCGGTCGGGACGTCGGAGAAGATGGCCGCCCGACTGGTCGAGCTGGCGCCGGCCGGCGCCGAGGTCATGCTCGCGTGGAACCCGGAGTTCCTGAGGGAGGGTCACGCCGTCGAGGACACCGTGCGGCCGGACCGCATCGTGATCGGCATCCAGGACGGGCGCGCCGAGAAGCTGCTGCGCGACTTCTACACGCCGATGACCGAGGCCGGTGCGCCGATGGTGGTCACCGACCTCGCGACCGCCGAGCTGGTCAAGGTCGCGGCGAACGCGTTCCTGGCCACCAAGATCTCGTTCATCAACGCGATGGCGGAGGTCTGCGAGGCGACCGGTGCCGACGTCGTCGACCTCGCGGACGCGATCGGCCACGACGCGCGCATCGGCCGCCGCTTCCTCAACGCCGGCATCGGCTTCGGTGGCGGGTGCCTGCCCAAGGACATCCGGGCGTTCGTCCACCGCGCCGGCGAGCTCGGCGTCGAGGACGCCATGTCGTTCCTGCGCCACATCGACGACATCAACCAGCGCCAGCGCGAGCGCGTCGTCGACATCGCCACCGCCATGGTCGGCGGCCGGCTCGGCGGTGCCCGGGTCGCCGTCTGGGGTGCGGCGTTCAAGCCCGACAGCGACGACGTCCGGGACTCCCCTGCGCTGTGGATCGCGGGGCAGCTCCAGCTCAAGGGTGCCCACGTCCGGGTCTACGACCCCCGGGCCGGCGGCACCGCGAGCGCCCGGTTCCCGACTCTGTCGTACGCCGACTCCGCGATCGAGGTGTGCCGCGACGCCGACCTGGTGCTCCACCTGACCGAGTGGCCGGAGTTCCGGCAGATCACTCCCGCCGACCTCGAGGGAGTCGTCGCCAGGCCCGCGATCTTCGACGGCCGCAACGCACTCGACCTCGACTCGTGGCGCTCGGCCGGATGGAAGGCCAGGGCACTGGGTCGTCGATGACCTTTCCCGTCGGTCGAGCTCGTCGAGACCACGGTCACCGCCCCAGCCACCGTCACCGGGTTTCGACGCGCTCGCGCGACTTCGTTCCTCAGTCGCGTCGCTTGCTCAACCTGCGCTCACCACGCCGTGACCTCGTTCCTCGGTCACTGCTGTTCGCTTCAGTTGTCGGGGGGCTGGACCTTGATGGTCTCGGCGTACCAGTCGAAGGAGCGCTTGGGGATGCGGGCCTGGGTCTCGTAGTCGACGTACACGAGACCGAAGCGCTGGGTGTAGCCCTCGGCCCACTCGAAGTTGTCCAGCAGCGACCACGTGTAGTAGCCGCGGACGTCGACGCCGGCACGGACGGCGATCGCCACCGCGCGCAGATGCGCATCCAGGTAGTCGATCCGGGCCTGGTCGTCGACCACACCGTCGGCGTCGGGGGTGCTGGCGTAGGAGCAGCCCGACTCGGTGATGATGATCGGCGGCAGCGCCGCCCGATACCGCGCCCGCAGCGTGATCAGCCACTCCCGCAGCGCGTCGGGGACGACCGGCCAGCCGAAGTCGGTGGTCGGGTAGCCGACGATCTCCAGCGCCTCCCACGGCGTCGGCGCGTCCTCGTCGGCCGCGGCGATGCGCATCGGGTTGTAGTAGTTGACGCCGTAGAAGTCGAGCGGCTGCCGGATGGTCGCCATGTCGCCCGCCTTGATCACCGGCTTGACGAGCGGCTCGAGGTCCAGCGGGTAGCGACCGAAGAGCATCGGCTCGGAGAACATCCCGTTCCAGAGCGCGTCGAAGAGCTTGGTCGCGCCGACGTCGGCCTCGTCGTCGCTGGCCGGCCACATCGGCGCGTGGTTGTTCGCGCAGCCGATGCTGGACGCGCCCGCCGCGCGGAGCGCGATCGCTGCGCGACCGTGTGCGAGCAGGAGGTGGTGTGCCACCGGCAGCGCCTCGAACATCAGCGTCCTGCCCGGGGCGTGGACGCCGGTGCCGTAGCCGAGCATGGTCACGACGTTCGGCTCGTTGACCGGGATCCAGTGCTCGACCCGGTCGGACAGGCGTTCGCCGACCAGCGCGGCGTACTCGGCGAAGTGGTCGACGGTGTCCCGGTTCAGCCAGCCGCCGGCGTCCTCGAGAGCCTGCGGCAGGTCCCAGTGGTACAGCGTGACCATCGGCTGGATGTCGCGCTCGAGCAGCCCGTCGACGAGCCGCTCGTAGAAGTCGAGGCCGGCCGCGTTCGGCTGGCCCGAGCCGGTCGGCAGCACGCGCGGCCAGGAGATCGAGAAGCGGTAGCCACCCAGGCCGAGGCGCTGCATCAGGTCGAGGTCCTCGTCGAACCGGTGGTAGTGGTCGCAGGCCACGTCACCGGTCGACCCGTCCGCGATCGTCAACGGCTGGTGGGTGAAGGTGTCCCAGATGCTGGGGCCCTTGCCGTCCTCGTTCGCGCCGCCCTCGATCTGGTACGCCGCGGTGCTGGCGCCGAACCGGAAACCCGGGGGGAGCAGAGGATGAGCCACGGGGATCATTGTGTCCGTGACCGTAACGGTTCGACGTGGATCTGACCGCTTCTTGACCAGAGAGGCCGGACGTCAGACCCGGCACTCCTTCTCCTTCGGCTCCTCCTACGACCCGGAGCGGGTGTCGTTCGGTCCGCTGGTCGCCCTCAACGACGACCTCCTCGGCGCGGGCGCCGGGTACGACGCGCACGAGCACAGCGATGTCGTGCTCGTGACGTGGGTGGTGTCCGGTGCGCTGGCGCACGAGGACGCCGACGGTCGCGTGATCCAGCCGGCCGGCGAGCTCGCCGTCACCCGCGCCGGCACCGGCATCACGCACAGCGAGCGCGCCGCGGGCGGAGCGACCAGGTTCGTGCAGGCGTGGCTGCGTCCGGGAGAGGTCGGGGGTGATCCGGGCCGGTGGACGTCGACCCCGGACCTGAGCGGTGGCGATCTCGTCGTCGTCGCCGACGAGACGCGGCTCGGCGTCGCGGGTGCGACGTACCGGATCGGCGTGATGGCGGCCGGCGCCACCGTCACGGTCCCGGACGCGCCGCTGCGCCATGTCTTCGTGGCGACCGGTGCGCTGACCCGCTCCAGCCTGGCCGAGCCGCTGGCGGCCGGTGACGCCTTCGAGATCACCGGCGACCACGAGGTCACCGTGACCGCGGCCGTGCCGACGCAGCTGCTGGTCTGGTCCTTCGCTGTGTAACCACCTCTTCGGTGCGCTTCTCACCCCGTCGGAGGCGGCCCAGCCGCCCCACTCGGGGTGGTTACACGGGCCGGGGTGGGACCAGCACACCCGGGCTCATGATCCCGTGCGGGTCGACGGCGGCCTTGACCGCGCGCAGGACGTCGATGCCGACGCGTCCGATCTCGTCCTCGAGCCACGGCCGGTGGTCGGTGCCGACCGCGTGGTGATGCGTGATGGTCGCTCCGACGCCGACGATCGCGTCCATCGCCGCGGCCTTGGCGGATGCCCACCGGCCGAGCGCGTCATCGCCTTCCGGCGCCGCCACCGTGAAGTACAGCGACGCCCCGGTCTCGTAGACGTGCGACACGTGGCAGAGCACCATCGCCGGCTCGCCGAGCGACTCGAGCAGAGCGGCGGACACCGTGTCATAGGTGTGCCGCAGGCGCGACCAGTACGTCGCCGTCTCGAGCGTCTCGACCAGGACGCCGGCGTCGAGCATCGAGTCCCGCAGGTACGGCGCGTCGTACCGGCCGGCGAGCCATCGCCGCCCCGGCTCCTCGCCGGCCGGTTCGCCGCCGAGACCGTCGAGCATCGCGGTGACCGCGGAGCGGCGCGCCGCCACGGCGACCGGCGTCCCCTCGAACCCCACGATCATCAGGCAGCCGCCCGCGGACGAGCCGCCGATCGCGTCGGGATCCGCGAGGTTGAGCGCCGTCTCGTTCTCGTCGGAGAGCCGCAGCACCGTGGGCAGCAGCTGCGCCTGCGCGAGCGTCCTCATCGCGTCGATGCCGGCGTCGAAGGTGGGCCAGCGCCAGCCTTCGTACGTCGTGGTCTCGGGGAGCGGCCGGACGCGCACGGTCACCGCGGTGATCACGCCGAACGCCCCCTCGGAGCCGAGGAACACCTGGCGCAGGTCCGGCCCGGCGGCGCTGGCCGGCGCGTGGCCGAGCTCGACCGGGCCGGCCGGCGTCGCCACGACGAGCCCCGTGACGAGAGCGTCGAAGCGGCCGTACCCGGCCGACGACTGTCCGCTCGACCGGGTCGCCGCGAAGCCGCCGATGCTGGCGAACTCGAAGGACTGCGGGAAGTGTCCGAGCGTGAGCCCGTGCTCGGCGAGCAGTGCCTCGGCCTCCGGGCCGCGGAGTCCCGGCTCGAGGGTCGCGGTCATCGAGACCGGGTCGACGGCGAGCAGCCGCTTCATCCGGACCAGGTCGAGGCTGATCACGCCGGCGTAGCCGTCGCGACGCGCGACCAGCCCGCCGACGACCGACGTGCCGCCACCGAACGGCACGACCGCGAGCCGGTGCCGGACGGCGACGTCCAGGGCCGCCTGCACCTCGCCGTGGTTGCCCGGCCGCACCACGGCATCGGGGGCGTCCGACAGGTCACCCGCACGGGCGCGCAGGAGGTCGGGCGTCGACTTGCCGCGCGTGCGCAGGCGGCGCGACGCGTCGTCGGTGAGCACGTGATCGCTGCCGACCGCGCCGGCCAGCTCGGCGAGCACCGCGTCGTGCAGGCCGTGGTCGGGCAGCGTCACCGGGGCGTCCGGCGCGATGCTGCGGTCGGCGACCGGGAAGGCCAGCTCGACGAGCCCGCGGGCGGAGTCCGGCAGGGCGGCGGCTCGCGCCGGGTCGCCCCACCGGGTCGGATCCATCTCGGCGCTCACGTGTTACAGTGTGACATATGACGTCACTTCGTCACAACGAGGGACCGCAGGCGGCGTACCTCGCTGCGGCGCGGGCCTGCATCCTCGACGTCGGCTGGCGGCGTACGACGCTCACCGAGGTCGCGCGGAGGGCCGGCGTGAGCCGGATGACGATCTACCGGAACTGGCCGGACATGCCGGCCGTCCTCGCCGACCTGATGACGCGCGAGTGGGGCGAGGTGGTCGCGCGGGCCGTGGGCGACGCCGACGCCGCCCTCGGCACGAGCGCCACCGCGGCCGACCGGATCGTCGCCGAGGTGGTGGCGACGACCCGCGCCCTGCGGGACAACGAGCTGTTCATGCGCATCGTCGAGCTCGACCCCGAGCTGCTCCTCCCCTACCTCCTCACCCGGCGCGGCCGGAGCCAGGAGGCCATCGCCGAGCTCACCGCCGGCCGGCTGCGCGAGGGTCAGCAGGACGGCAGCGTCCGCGACGGCGACCCGGTGGCGATCGCCCGCGCCCTGCTGCTGGCGTCCCACGGCTTCGTGCTCAGCGCCCACACCATGGTCGACGACGAGGTCGGCGAGGACGACCTCGACCGCGAGCTCGAGCACCTCGTCCGTCGCGTGGTCTCCCGTCCATGACGGGAGCCATCCGGGCCGGCCTCGCCGACGCCCCCACCGCGGTCGACGTCCTGGTCGTCGGCCTCGGGGTGACCGGCGCGGGCTGCGCGCTGGATGCCGCCTCACGCGGGCTGTCCGTGCTCGCCGTCGACGCCCACGACCTCGCCTTCGGTACGTCGCGCTGGTCGAGCAAGCTCGTGCACGGCGGCCTCCGCTACCTCGCGCACGGCCAGGTCGGAGTCGCCCACGAGAGCGCCGTCGAGCGCGGGATCCTGATGGAGGTCACCGCACCGCACCTGACCCGCGCGTTGCCGATGCTGCTCCCGATCCGGCGTACCGCGAGACGTCGGGACGCCGCGTTCCTCCGCGCCGGCGTCGCCGCCGGCGACCTCCTCCGTGTCGCCGCCCGCACTTCCGCCGAGACGCTGCCGAGGCCGCGGCGCATCTCGGCCACCGAGAGCCATCACCTCGCGCCGGTGCTCGGCGACGGGTTCCGCGGCGGGATCCTGTCGTGGGACGGCCAGCTCGAGGACGATGCCCGCCTCGTCGTCACGATCGCCCGGACGGCCGCATCGTTCGGGGCCGAGCTGCGCACGCGCGCTCGCGTCACCGAGCTCCACGGCACCGGTGCCGTTCTGCGCGACGAGCTGACCGGCGAGGTCCGCACGGTGTCCGCCCGCGCGGTCGTCAACGCCGCGGGCGTCTGGGCCGGCGACCTCGTCGACGAGGTCGAGCTCCGTCCGAGCCGGGGCACTCATCTCGTGCTCCGCGACCTGGCCCTGCCCGGGCTCCAGGTGGCCCTGACCCTCCCGGTGCCGGGAGAGCGCACCCGCTTCCTCAACGTCGTGCCCCAGCCGGACGGCCTCGTGTACGTCGGGCTGACCGACGTACCCGTCGACGGGCCGACCCCGGACGTGCCCGAGCCCACCGAGGCCGAGGTCGAGTTCCTGCTGCGCACGACGTCCGCCGCCCTGGCCCGGCCCCTCACCCGCGACGACGTCGTCGGTGCGTACGCCGGCCTGCGCCCGCTGCTGCGCGCCGAGGGCCGCACCGCCGACCTGTCCCGTCGCCATGCGGTGCTCACCTCGCGCACCGGGGTCGTCACGATCGTCGGCGGGAAGCTCACGACGTACCGCCGGATGGCGCAGGACGCGGTCGACGCCGCGGTCGCCCGGTCGGGTCTCGACGCCGGTCCGAGCCGGACCGCGCGCCTTCCCCTCGCCGGTGCCGCTCCGCGTTCCGAGCTGGCCGCGCTCGCCCTTCGGTCGCCGTCCGCTCGGCTCGTCCGCCGCTACGGGACCGATATACGACTCGTGCTCGAGTCGGCGCGACGGGTGTCGGGGCTCGACGACCACGACCTGCTCGCCCCGGTGGCGCCAGGAGTGCCGGCGACCCTCGCCGAGCTGCTCTTCGGCATCACCGACGAGGGTGCGTACGACGTCGACGACCTGCTCGACCGGCGTACCCGCATCGGGCTGGTGCCCACTGATCGCGCCGCCGCCGAGCCCGCCGCGCATCGGGCGCTCGCCCGGGCGCGGGCAACGATTCGTTAAATCGCCCGCTCTCCTCTCCCCAAGAGCACCCGGAGGGCCTACCTTCTAATCATGCTCGAGCCCAGGGGGGCGGACTCAAGCATGTTCGAATCGGCACCGGACGACTCCGCCCGTGTTGTGACCAACGCCCGCGACGCTTTGTCGCAAGGGCGCATCAGTGATGCCCTGGAGCTGGCCGACCGAGCCCGCCACGACGACCACCTCGACGACGCCGCTCGCGCCTCGCTCTCCTTGACCGGTCTGCTCGCGAAGCTCGCGCTCGGCGACCTCCGCGGCGCCGCGTCGTACTCCCGTGACCTGACCAACCTGATGCGCGTGCGCGGTGTCGTCGGCGCGATCGCGTCGTTCGGCCTGGGCGAGTTCGCCGCGGCTCGCGGGCAGGACGACCAGGCGGTCTCCTACTACGAGCGCGCCGGCGAGGAGCTCAGCGGCGCCCGCCAGCAGGTGTGGGTGCCGTGGCGCAGCGGACTCGCGCGCGTCATCGCCGGCCGCGGCGAGATCGCGGCCGCCGGCACGCTGGTCGACGAGGAGCTGACCGAGGCGCGCGGCCTGGACTCGACGTACGCCGTCGCCTATGCGCTGCGCACCCAGGCGGCGTTCGCGCCGACGGGTGACCGCGCGGCTCTGCTCGACGAGGCGCTCGAGGTGCTGGACGGCATCTCGGCGGCCCGGCTGGAGGCGCAGATCCGCACCGACCTCGCCGGGTGGATCCTCCTGCTCCAGCCGGAGGAGTCCCAGCGCGCCATCGACCTCCTCCGGGGGGCCGAGAAGTACGCGCGGCAGGAGGAGCTCGGCCCGCTGCTCTCGCGCATCCGCTGGCTGCTCGAGCGGCTCGGCGAGGCGCCGGACGGGGAGCTGCCCGGCCGGCTGGCCGAGCTGAGCGCGGCGGAGCGCCGCGTGGCCCAGCTCGTCGTGGTCGGCAAGCGCAACCGCGAGATCGCCGTCGAGCTCGGCGTCAGCGTGAAGTCCGTCGAGTGGCACGTCTCCCACATCCTGCGGAAGCTCTCGATCACCTCCCGCACCGAGCTGGCCGGCGCGCTCGCGCAGCCGCGCCAGAACCGTTGAGACGCGGGTTCTCACCCGTCGAACCGCGGGTTCCAGCCTGTTGAGCCGCGGGTTCCAGCCTGTTGAGCCGCGGCTTCTGGACCGCAGAGGCGTGTGCACAACCCGCGGTTGAACGGGTCAGAACCCGCGGCTCAACCAGTCAGGTCAGCCCGGGATCGCGACGTACGTCGTGTCGAGGTACTCGTCGATGCCCTCGAAGCCGCCCTCCCGGCCGAAGCCGCTCGCCTTCACCCCGCCGAACGGCGCGGCGGGGTTGGACACCAGGCCGGTGTTCACGCCGACCATGCCGAACTGCAGCGCCTCGGCGACCTTCACCGTGCGGGCCAGGTCGCGGGTGTAGACGTACGACGCCAGGCCGTACTCCGTGGCGTTCGCCAGCGCGATCGCCTCGTCGTCGGAGGTGAACGTCGTGATCGGTGCGACCGGTCCGAAGATCTCCTCGTTGACGATCCGCGCCTCGGCCTTGACGCCGAGCAGGACCGTCGGCGCGTAGAAGTGGCCCGGGCCGTCCGGGACCTGCCCGCCGGTGACCAGCTCCGCGCCGTCGTCGACAGCCTCGGTGACCAGCCGGCCGACCGACTCGACCGCGTCGGCGTTGATCAACGGGCCGACGTCGGTGCCGGAGGTCTGGCCGCGGCCGGTCTTCAGCGAGCCCATCCGCTCGCCGAGCAGATCGGCGAACTCGCGGGCGACCGACTCGTGGACCAGGAACCGGTTGGCGGCCGTGCAGGCCTCCCCCATGTTCCGCATCTTCGCGATCATCGCCCCCTCGACCGCCGCCGCGACGTCGGCGTCGTCGAACACCAGGAACGGCGCGTTGCCGCCGAGCTCCATGGAGACCCGCTGGAGCTCGTCGGCCGACTGACGCACGATCACCTTGCCGACCGGGGTCGAGCCGGTGAAGCTCACCTTCCGCAGCCGCTGGTCGGCCATCAGGGTCGAGCTGAGTGCCTTGGAGTTGTGAGTGGTGACGACGTTCAGCACGCCACCGGGCAGCCCCGCCTCGTCGAGCACGTTGGCGAGCGCGAGCATCGTCAGCGGCGTCAGCTCGGCCGGCTTGACGACCATGGTGCAGCCCGCCGCGATCGCCGGCCCGATCTTGCGAGTGCCCATGGCGAGGGGGAAGTTCCACGGCGTGATGAACAGGCAAGGCCCCACCGGCTTGCGGATCGTGAGCAGCCGGGAGCCCCCGGCCGGGGCCTGCATCCAGCGACCGTGGATGCGCACGGCCTCCTCGGAGAACCACCGGAAGAACTCCGCGCCGTAGGTGACCTCGCCCTTGGCCTCGGCCAGGGTCTTGCCCATCTCCAGGCTGATCAGCTCGGCGAAGTCGTCGGCCTGGTCCATGATCGCCTCGAAGGAACGGCGGAGGATCTCGCCTCGGTCGCGCGGCGGGGTCGCGGCCCACTCGTCCTGGGCTGCCGCCGCGGCGTCGAGGGCCGCCATCGCGTCGTCGGTGCTGCCGTCGGCGACGTCGGTGATCACCGACTCGTCGGCCGGGTCGTGGACGTCGAGCCTGGCGCCGGTGCTCGACTCGCGCCACTGCCCACCGATGAACAACCCGCGTGAGGTCTTTGCCAAGAGGTCTAGTCCAGTCATGCATTCAGCCTGTCACTGGCAGGAGTTTGTCGAAAGTGTTCACGTGCTCGTCACGACTCTGACACGCTTGGAAGCGTCGGCCTGGGGGCTAGCACCCGGAACGATGCCGAGCCCCTCGCTGACCCCATGCTGCGAGGGGCTCACCCCTTCTGCATCGACCTCGTGTCGTCCGCGACACGAGCTCGCTGCAGAGGGACGGCACCCAGTGCTTCCGGCTCGTCCGGACCGGGTCGACGCGCTGACCAGGGCTGCCCACCCTCGCCCGGTCGGCCCCTCGCCGCGCACGCGGTACGGCGTACCTCCGGGGTGGCGGGCACGGATCGACGCCGATGTTCGCGATCCCCTTGAACTCCGAGCCGGACCGGAGTTGGTTGGACCCCATCGTTGCGACGCGGTGGTCAGCGTCATCAGGCTGCTCCGCCGGTCCGGAAGACCTGGAGGCTGAGCATGGCGGACAAGACGGGCGGGCGTAGACCAGCGGGCCAAGATCTCGGGGCGAGCAGCCCCGACCGGATCCGGAACGTCGTCCTGATCGGACCCGGCGGGTCGGGCAAGACCACCTTGGTCGAGACGCTGCTCGCCTCCGCCGGAGCGATCCCCCGAGCGGGCTCCATCCAGGAGGGCTCGACGGTCTGCGACTTCGAGGACTCCGAGAAGTCCCACGAGCGCTCCATCTCGCTGGCCATCGCCCCCGTCGTCCATCGCGACACCAAGATCAACCTCGTCGACACCCCCGGGTACGCCGACTTCGTGGGCGAGGTGCGGGCCGGGCTCCGGGCGGCCGACTGCGCCGTGTTCGTGATCGCCGCCAGCGAGGCGGTGGACGACGCCACGACGTCGCTGTGGCGCGAGTGCGCCGAGGTGGGCATGCCGCGCGCGGTCGTCATCACCAAGCTGGACCAGGCGCGCGCCGACTACGACGGCGTGCTCGCCGCAGCGCAGGCGGCGTTCGGCGACAAGGTGCTGCCGCTCTACGTACCCGTCCGCGACGGCGGCGGTGAGGTCACCGGTCTGGTCGACCTGATGAACGCCGACGGTGAGCACGAGGACCTCCGCGGCGCCCTGATCGAGGGGATCATCGAGGAGTCCGAGGACGAGACCCTGATGGACCGGTACCTCGACGGCGAGGAGATCTCGCACGACGCGCTGACCGAGGACCTCGAGAAGGCCGTCGCCCGCGGCAGCTTCCACCCCGTCGTACCGGTGTGCTCGATGAGCGGCGTCGGCTGTGCGGAGCTCCTCGACCTCGCCGTCGACGGCTTCCCGTCGCCGCTCGAGCACCCGTCCCCGGACGTGTTCACGCCGGCCGGCAAGGAGACCGACGCGATCGCGGGCGACCCGAACGGCGTCCTCGTCGCCGAGGTGGTCAAGACCGCGAGCGACCCGTACGTCGGGCGGGTCAGCCTGGTGCGCGTCTTCTCCGGCACCCTCACCGCCGACGACCCCGTGCACGTCTCGGGCCACTTCACGTCGTTCTACTCCGACTCGAACGGACACGAGGACCACGACGAGGACGAGAAGATCGGCTCGCTGTCCTACGCCTTCGGCGGTGCCCACGTCCCCGCGACCTCCGTGGTCGCAGGCGACCTCTGCGCGATCGGCAAGCTCAGCCGCGCCGAGACCGGCGACACCCTGTCGTCGATCGGTGAGCCACGCGTGCTGAAGCCGTGGTCGATGCCCGAGCCCCTGCTGCCGGTCGCGATCGTCGCGAAGAGCAAGGCCGACGAGGACAAGCTCTCCCAGGCCCTCGGCCGGCTGGCCGCCGAGGACCCCAGCCTGCGGGTCGAGAACAACCCCGAGACCCACCAGCTGGTGCTGTGGTGCATGGGCGAGGCCCACGCCGACGTCCTGATCACCCGCCTCGCCGACCGGTACGCCGTCAACGTCGAGACCGAGCCGTTCCTGGTGTCGCTGCGCGAGACGTTCGGCGGCCCCGGCAAGGGGCTCGGCCGACACGTCAAGCAGTCCGGCGGCCACGGCCAGTACGCCGTCTGCCACATCGAGGTCGAGCCGCTGCCCGAGGGCGGGGGCTTCGAGTTCGTCGACAAGGTCGTCGGCGGCGCGGTGCCGCGGAACTTCATCCCCTCGGTCGAGAAGGGCGTCCGCGCCCAGATGGAGAGGGGCGTCCGCGCCGGTTACCCGATGGTCGACCTCCGCGTCACGCTCACCGACGGCAAGGCGCACAGCGTCGACTCGTCCGACATGGCCTTCCAGATGGCCGGTGGCCTCGCCCTGCGCGAGGCGGCCGCGGCCACCACGGTGACCATGCTCGAGCCGTACGACGTGATCGCGGTCGTCGTCCCGGACGAGCACGTGGGGGCGGCGATGAGCGACCTCTCCTCGCGGCGGGCGCGGCTGCTCGGCACCGACAAGGTCGGCGACGACCGCACGGTCATCAACGCCGAGGTGCCGCAGACCGAGCTCGTCCGGTACTCCGTCGACCTGCGCTCCGCGACCCACGGCGCCGGCTCGTTCACGCGGTCCTTCGGCCACTACGAGCCGATGCCCGAGGACGTCGCCCGCAACGTCCGGGCCCGCGAACGCTGAGTCGTCGGGACGTCATGCGGACGGAGCCTGCTACGGCTCGATGCGTATGACGTCCCCGGGCCGACGTCTCAGCGAGCCAGGGACCCGCGCAGGAACTGCTCGAGCAGCGGACCGGCCGTCCCGGCCCCGGTCTGGCCGACGTCGACGAACGCACAGACCGCGAGGTCGCCGTACCCGGCGATCATCCACGCGTGCGTCAGCCGCTTGCCGTCGCGGTCGAACTCCGCGGTGCCGGTCTTCGCGATCACGGGCGGCCCGGGGACGTCGCGCAGCCCCACGCCGGTGCCGTTCAGCACGACGCCGCGCAGCATCTGCTTCAGCGTCGCGTCCTGCGCGGCGTCCAGCGGCTCGGGGTTCGTCGGGCTCGCCTTCACCGTGGTGACCAGCTGCGGGACGACGGTGTGGCCCGCCACGACGGAGGCCATCACCGTCGCCATGGTCATCGGCGATGCGAGGACCTGTCCCTGGCCGATCATGTCGGCGGCCCTGGTGGTCTCCGACGTCGGGGGGACGACGTTGCCGAAGTACGCCGGGAAGCCGAGGTCGTGGTCGACACCCATCCCCAGCGTCGCGGCCGCGTCGACGAGGTCGTGGGAGCCGAGCTTCGAGCGCTCGTTGATGTACGCCGTGTTGCAGGAGTTGGCCAGCGCCGTCGCCAGCGTGATCCGGCCGTTGGCCGACGGCGGGTAGAAGCTGTCGTTGGTGAAGACCTTGCCGTCGACGTCCACGCTCGTCGGGCAGTCGACGGGCGACGACGGCGTGACGCCCTTCCGCAGCAGCGCGAGCGTGCCGACGGTCTTGAACGTCGACCCCGGCGCGAACCGGCCGTACGTCGCGTCGTTGTAGCCGTTGTTCCCCGGTCCGTTCGCCGCGGCGACGATCGCGCCGGTCGACGGCTTGATCGCGACGATCGCGCTGGCCGGCCCGACGTGGCTCAGGATCCGCTCGGCGAGGAGCTGCAGCCGCGGCTCGAGGGTGAGGTGCAACGGCTTCCCCGCGGTCGGCTCCCGGCGGAACACGGTGCGGCTCTTCCCGTGCTGGTCGTCCGCCTCGACCACGACGCCCGGTGAGCCGCGCAGCTGTTCGTCGTACCGCGCCTCGAGGCCGGACAGCCCGGCCTCGTCGCCGACGGTGTACACGCCCGGGTTGTCCTGGATGATCTCCGCGGTCACGGGTCCGACCGTGCCGAGGATCGGCGCCGCGAAGTCCTTGGTGATGCCGAGCGGGATGTCGTCCGCGATCGCGTCGACGCCCTTGATGTCCTGGTACCCGGCGAGCACGGCGGCCGGCACCTCGTCCTTGCGGAACGCGATCGCCTGCACGAAGGCCTTCGGCCCGGCCGCCTTCACCTGCTTGACGTACGGCGCGACGTCGAGACCGACCATCTGCGCGAGTCGGCGTGCGGAATCGGGCGCTCCGGCCGCGCCGACCTTGGTCCGGTCGACCCCGAAGCGCACCACCGGCCGCTCGGTGACCAGGCCGACGCCGTGCGGGCCGACGATGTCTCCGCGCTGAGCCCGGATCGGCGTGGCGTCGAGGACCTCGCCCGCGGCGAGGGACGACTCGATGGTGGCGACGCTCCACCGGACCTGCCAGGTGTCACCGTCGTCGTGGCTGGTCAGCTGCGCCTTCGTGGAGTAGGTCCAGCCACCGGCGAGCGGCCACGTCCATCGCAGCGACGCCGTCGCCCGCTCGCCGCTCTCCTGGTCGATGCCGGCCAGCGCCACCTGGGGCTTCACGTCCCCGAGACCGGCCACCGTCTGGTCGTACTGCTTCTGCGCCAGCGCCGGCGAGACCTGGTCGCCGTCGAACGGGACGTCGGCGAAGTCGTCGGTGGTGAACCCCTTGATCAGCGCGTTCACGGTGGGGGTGGGGTCGGCCTTGTCGTCCTTCGAGCACCCCGCCAGGACCGTCCCGGCCACGAGCGCGAGCGGGATGGCGACGTAGGTGAGCCGAGAGTTCCCCATGCCCGTCATCCTGTCAGGAGGGGTGGTGAGGGCCGGCGTCAGCGGCGCGACTCCTCGACGCGCACGCAGCAGCGCTCGGGACCCGGGTCGAGCCGGGCCGACGTGCGGGCGCAGCCGAGCCCGTCGAGCACGCCGCCGACGTAGTCGCGGTTGACGCCGCACACGAGAGCGGTGTGCTCGCGCGCCAGCGCGTCGAACGGGCAGTTGCGCAGCACCAGCCCGTCGTCGACCCGCGACGGCTCGAAGCCCCGCGCGGACAGGACCTCGGCGGAGCGCTCGAGCTCGCCGCCCTTCCCGGCGTACGCCGTGCCGTCGCGGCGGCCCGCTGCGCGAGCCTCGTCGGCGAGCGCCGTGGACAGCGGTGCCCCGTCGAGCGACTTCTCGACCGCCGCCGCGAACACCTGCCCGACCAGCTCGTAGCCGCGTTCGGGCAGCGAGACCGCGACCTCCTTCTCGGACCGGCGGTAGACCTTCGCGGGACGTCCGGCTCCCGGGCCCGTCCGACCGGAGAGCCGGCGGTGGTCGACGGCGAGGAGCCCCTCCTCGACGAGCTTGTCGAGGTGGAACCGCGCGGTGTGGGTCGGCACCCCGACCTCGCGCGCGGCCTCCTCGCGGCCGACCCCGTCGTCCCGACCGGCGACGTAGGCATAGAGACGGCGGCGGAGCGGGTCTGCGAGCGACCCGATCGCGGAGAACGCGTCTCCCATCCCGACACCTCCTCTTGACGGCCGGTCTTCTAACGGACATATTACTCACTCTTAGAGAGTTCGGTCCAGCGAGGAGAGTCCCATGGTCGAGGCGGTCGCCACGCAGCTCGAGCCGATCGGCCGACCGGTCGACCAGGCCCGGTGGCGTCCCCGCATCACCCACGAGCCGGCCCCGGTCGACCTGGCGAAGGCCGAGAAGGCCGCGACCGAGATGCTCGCCGCGCTCGGGCTGCCCATCGACGGCGCCGACATGTTCGAGACCCCACGCCGCCTCGTCCACGCGTACGCCGAGATGCTGACGCCGCCGGAGTTCGACTCCACGACGTTCGAGAACGCCGCCGGGTACGACGAGCTGGTCCTGGTCTCCGACATCCCGGTGCGCTCCCTCTGCGAGCACCACCTGCTGCCGTTCACCGGGGTCGCCCATGTCGGCTACCTCCCGAGCACGCGTATCCTCGGCCTGTCGAAGTTCGCCCGGACCGTGGAGTTCTTCGCGCGTCGGGCCCAGACCCAGGAGCGGCTGACCATGGAGATCGCCGAGCACCTCACCGAGCGGCTCGAGCCCCAGGGCGTCGGCGTCGTGATCGAGGCCGAGCACACGTGCATGAGCCTGCGCGGTGCCCGCGCCGAGGGAGCCCGCACCGTGACCGCGGCCCTGCGCGGACGGCTGCGTGACGACCCGAAGACGCGCGCGGAGTTCCTCTCGCTGACCCGCGACCGGGCCGTCGCCCGATGAACGCCCCGATCGTCCTGGTCGGCGGCGGCCTCGCGAGCGGCACGGCGGTCCGCGAGCTCCGCTCCCAGGGGTACACAGGCGACCTGGTCGTGTTCGCCGGCGAGCCGCACCCGCCGTACGAGCGACCGCCGCTCTCCAAGGGGTATCTGCTCGGCAACGAGCCGGCCGAGAAGGCGCTCGTCAACGTCGAGAGCTGGTACGCCGAGCACGACGTCGACCTGCGCACGGGTGTGACCGTGGAGTCGGTCGACCCCGACGCGCGGACGCTGCGGGCGGGCGGTGAGGAGCTCGTGTGGTCCGGGCTGCTGCTCGCGACCGGCGCGACGCCGCGACACCTGGCGCTCGCCGACGACTCGGGCGCCCCGGTGCACTACCTCCGCACGCTCGACGACTCCACCGAGCTCAAGGCCCGGCTCCAAGCCGGCACCCGGGTCGGCATCATCGGCGGCGGCTGGATCGGTCTCGAGGTCGCCAGTGCCGCCCGGCAGGCCGGGTCGGAGGTCGTCGTGCTCGAAGCGCTCGACCAGCCCCTGCGCAACGTGCTCGGCGCCGAGGTCGGGGCGCTCTTCGCGCAGCTGCACCGGGAGAAGGGCGTCGACGTCCGCACCGGCGTACAGATCGACACGATCACCCCAGGCTCGGACGGCGCGACGATCGGGCTGGCCGGCGGCGACACGCTCACCGTCGACCGCCTGGTCGTCGGCGTCGGCGTCGCGCCGCAGACCGACCTCGCGACCGCCGCCGGCATCGCCGTCGACAACGGCATCCTGGTCGACGCCGGACTCCACACCTCGGCGTCCGGCGTCTTCGCGGCGGGCGACGTCGCGAACGTCGACCACCCCGTCCTCGGCCACCGGCTGCGCGTCGAGCACTGGGACACCGCGATCAAGCACGGCACGGTCGCGGCCACGAACCTCCTCGGCGGCAACGCGGTGGCCGACGACCTGCCCTACTTCTTCACCGACCAGTACGCCCTCGGCGTCGAGTACGTCGGCAACCCGGGGCCGGACGGCTTCGACCGCGTGGTCATCACCGGCGACACCGACGGGCCGGTCGAGCAGCGCACGTTCCGGGTCTGGTGGATGCGCGGCAAGCGCGTGGTGGCCGGCATGCACGTCAACGACTGGGACGCGATCGACCGGGTCCGGGAGTTGGTCGGCACCGAGGTCGACGACGGGGAGCTGCAGCGCTAGCCGGGCCGGGTCGGGTCGGGTCGGAGGCGTGTCACCGACCCTTCGGGGGCGACACGCCGTGCTCGACCCCGGCGTGTCCTCCCATAAGGGTCGGTTACACGCCATCAGGGTCGGTTACACGCGGACCCACGCTCAGCCGGCGACCACCGGCAGCTTCGCCAGGGCGCCCGCGACCGCCTGCTGGAGCTCGGCGTCGTCCCACGTGTGGTCGACGAGGTCGCCGCGCAGGTAGGCGTCGTACGCCGCGAGGTCGAGGTGGCCGTGTCCGCACAGCGCGGTGAGGATCACCTTCTCCTCCCCGGTCTCCTTGCAGGCGAGCGCCTCCTCGACGGCGGCCGCGATCGCGTGAGTCGGCTCGGGGGCGGGGACGATCCCCTCGGTGCGGGCGAAGAGCACCCCGGCGGCGAAGCACTCCGACTGCGTCTTGGCCACCGCCTCGAGCTCGCCGGTCTCGTACAGGTGCGAGATCAGCGGGCTCATGCCGTGGTACCGCAGCCCGCCGGCGTGGATCGGGTCCGGCACGAAGTCGTGGCCGAGCGTGTGCATCTTCATCAACGGCGTCATGCCGAGGGTGTCGCCGAAGTCGTAGGCGTAGGTGCCCTGGGTGAGCGACGGGCAGGACGCCGGCTCGACGGCCCGGATCGTCGGTGACATCGCGCCGGCCCACTTCTCACGCAGGAACGGGAAGGCGAGGCCGCCGAAGTTCGAGCCGCCGCCGGTGCACCCGACCAGCAGGTCCGGCTTCTCCCCGACCTGGGCGAGCTGCAGCAGGGCCTCCTCGCCGATCACGGTCTGGTGCAGGAGCACGTGGTTGAGCACGCTGCCGAGCGCGTAGTTCGTGTCCGGCGCCTGGGCGGCCATCTCCACGGCCTCGCTGATCGCGATGCCGAGGCTGCCGGTGGAGTCCGGGTCCTGCGCGAGGATCGTGCGACCGGCGTTCGTCAGGTCGCTCGGGCTGGGGTGGACGGTGCCGCCGAAGGTCTCGATCATCGTCCGGCGGTACGGCTTCTGGTCGTACGACGCCCGCACCTGCCAGATCTCGCACTCGAGGTCGAACTGCGAGCACGCGAAGGCCAGCGCGGTGCCCCACTGGCCGGCTCCGGTCTCGGTGGTGAGCTTCCGGATGCCGGCCTTGGCGTTGTAGTACGCCTGCGGAACGGCGGTGTTCGGCTTGTGCGACCCGGCCGGGCTCACGCCCTCGTACTTGTAGTAGATGCGGGCCGGCGTCCCGAGGCTCTTCTCGAGGCGGTGCGCCCGGAAGAGCGGCGACGGGCGCCAGAGCGCGTACACGTCGAGGACCTCGCCCGGGATCTCGACGTACTGGTCGCCGGAGACCTCCTGGAGGATCAGGTCCATCGGGAACAACGGCGTCAGGTCGTCGGGTCCGACCGGCTGTCCGGTGCCGGGGTGGAGGACGGGCGGCGGCGGGGTCGGCAGGTCGTGGAGGACGTTGTACCAGCGGGTCGGCTGGTCGCTCTCGGACAGCAGGATCTTGTGGGCGGAACGCGGTGACCGCGGTGACGAAGCCATGGCTCAGCGTGGCATCCCGGGCGCCCGGCGACCAGGTGTGACCCAGGCCACAAGACCGGATGGAATGAAACGGACCGTGGTGCGTTTTACCTGTCAGTGGTTGAAACTTCAATCCTGCGAAGGGACCCCTGATCACCATGACCAACACCCCGTTCGACCCGGCCACCACCGTCATCGACGACATCACCGGCGACTACACGATCGACGCGAGCCATTCCCGGCTCGGCTTCAGCGCCCGCCACGCGATGGTCACCACCGTCCGCGGCGCCTTCACCGACTTCGAGGGCACGGCCCACGTCGACACCGCCGACCCGGCCAACAGCAAGGTCGAGCTGACGATCAAGGCCGAGAGCATCAGCACCGGCGTGCCGGACCGCGACGCGCACCTGCGCAGCGCCGACTTCTTCGAGATCGAGCAGCACCCCGAGATCACCTTCTCCTCGACCCAGGTCGAGCGCGACGGTGACGACTGGACCATCACCGGCGACCTCACCATCAAGGGCAACACCCGCCCGATCACCGTGGAGTTCGAGTCGACCGGCTCCGCCCGCGACCCGTTCGGCAACCTCCGGATCGGCTTCGAGGGCAGCACCACGCTCTCCCGCAAGGACTGGGGCCTGACCTGGAACGCCGCGCTCGAGACCGGCGGCTTCCTGGTGTCGGACAAGATCAAGCTCGAGTTCGACGTCTCCGCCATCCAGCGCTGACCCGGCGATCGCGTCACGCCGTACGACGCTGACCCGGCGATCGCGTCACGCCGTACGCCGCTGACCCGGCGTCTACGTCGCCTCACAGACCATCGACCCGGCGAATCGGTGCCACTCCCGTGGCACTTGATCGCCGGGTCGATGTCATTTCCCGTCACGCGATCGCCGGGTCGGCACTAATAGGTGTGACGGGAAGGCCGGGTCGATGATCTGATACGGCGCCATGAGCGAGCTGACGTTGCCGGAGGGGCTGACCTCCCGGGTGCTGACCATGGACGACGCCCAGGCCGTGTTCGAGGTGGCCGCCGCCCAGGAGCAGCACGACATCGGCAAGACCGAGATCGAGCCGGCCGACATCGTCAGCGACTGGAGCCGACCGAGCTGGGACGTCGCCACCCACACGATCGGCGTGTTCGACGGCGACCGGATGGTGGCGTACGGCGAGATCACCGGCCACGACCGCGGCGACGCGGCGGTCCATCCGGACTACCGCGGCCGCGGCATCGGCACGGCGATCGCGGGGTGGTTGCAGCAGACGGCGAAGGACCTCGGCGGCGAGGGCTACGGGAGCCCGGTGCCGCAGGGCTCGCCCGGCGACCGGCTGCTGGAGAAGCTGGGCTACCGGATCCGGCACACCAGCTGGGTGCTGTCCCTGCCCGAGGGCAAGGAGATCGAGCACCGCGACCTGCCCGAGGGCTACGCGATCCGCGAGGCGGCACCGGACGAGTACCGCGCGGTGCAGGACGTCATCGAGGACGCGTTCCTGGAGTGGTCGGTGCGCGACCGTGAGTCGTACGACGACTTCCACGCCTCCGTGATCGGCCGGCCGGGCTTCGAGCCGTGGAACCTGCGCGTCGTCACCGATCCCGACGGAGCCATCGTCGGAGTGGCCCTGGTGATCATGGCCGGCGAGGACGCCGACGAGGCCTACATCGACCGCCTGGCGGTGCGCAGCGACCAGCGCCACCGCGGGCTCGCGCAAGCGCTGCTCGTCGACGCGTTCGCGCAGGGACGCGCGCACGGGGCGCGCCGCTCCGCCCTCTCGACCGACTCGCGCACCGGCGCGCTGAGCCTCTACGAGAAGGTCGGCATGGAGGTCGGCGACGTGTGGCTGAACCGCGCCATCGGGATCTGAGTCTCGCGCGCGATCGCCGGGTCGGCGGCGTACGGCGTGCCGCGATCGCCGGGTGAGCGGCGTACGGCGTGACGGAACCGCCAGGTCAGCATCACGGTCAGTGCCATCCCGCCTGGTACCGGTGGTCCCACGGGCCGGACCTACCGTGCCCGCGGCGCCGGCGGTGGAAGAACCGCCGGAGGACCACGACGTAGACCACGGCCGCGACCAGCAGGAAGAGCGGGTGGTGGAAGCCCCACCAGATCAGCACGATCGCGAGCAGGAGCTTGAACAGGAACGGCACCCGCGGCGGCTCCCAGCGGCGTTCGCGGCGTGCGGGCGTCGACGTCCGGCCCGTCCGGGGTCGGGGCTGCGTCACGTGCGGCCGCGGCAGGTCGCGGAACGCCGGCGCCAGGTCCGCGGCGGTGCGCGCGTCCCAGATCTGACCCAGCCGGTCGGCGTGCTCGTCGGCCGTGATCCGGCCCATCGCGAAGTGCTCACCCAGCTCGCGCGCCGCCGCCTCGCGGTCGGCGTCACCGATGCGCAGTCGGTCGTTCACCACTCCTCCTCGCGGTCGTCGCGACGGCCCTCGGGCCGGTCGCCCAGGTCGTCGACGGCATCGTCCGTTACGTCGTCGGGGGTCGGGCGTCGTCGGGGAGGTCGCCGGGGTGGTCGGCGAGGATCTGGTACAGCGCCCGCCGCGCCTCGACCAGCACACCGACGCCGGCGCGTCGCTGGTCGTCGGTGCCGGTCGTGATGATCTGCCAGACGGCGTTCATCACCCGCCCGAGCTCGGGCTTCAGGCTCGCGAAGTCCACGCCGACGTCCTGGTCGTCGTCACGGTCGCGGACGGCGTCCTCCTCGAACGGCGCCCACACCTGCGCCACCTCGGCCTCGTGCTCGGCGAGGTAGGCACGCCCGGAGTCGGAGAGCCGGACGGTACGCCGGCCGCGCTCGTCGTCCCCGTCGACCAGACCCTCGTCCTCGAGCTGCGAGATCGTCGGGTACACCGATCCCGGGCTGGGCCGCCACGCGCCCGCGGTGCGGTCGGCGATCTCCTGGATCACCTGGTAGCCGTTCAGCGGGCCGTCGGCCAGCACGGCCAGGATCGCGACCCGGACGTCACCCCGCCGGGCGCGCGGGGCGCGGCTGCGCTCCTGCTGCGCGAGCCCGAAGAGGCCCACCAGCCAGGGCGGCGGTCCGGATCGACGGTTCGGCGGACCTCCCTGCCAGCTCCCCCACGGGCCGCCCCAGTCGGCGCCCCGGCCGGGGCGACCGCCGCCCGGGCCTCTGCCTCGGCCACCGCTCCAGCCGGCGTGACCGTGCGCGTGCTGCTGGAACAGCTGCTCGAGCTCACGTGCCCACTCGCGTCCCCGGTCCGGTCCCATCGCGCGCTCCTTGTCCTCACTCAGTTCGTGGTCGCGAGCAGTCGGCGACTGTACGTCGATCGTTCGCGATATATCGCGAGAGTATCGGACCCGACCACCGGGCACAAGGTGGGATCTCGACCCGTTCCCGGCGGAGCCCTACGGTGATCCGCATGGCGCGCTTCGCGATGTCCGCGGCGGTGCTCGGGACACCGGACCCGGTCGGTCTGGGCCGTTTCTACGCCGACCTGCTCGGGTGGCCGGTCGTCCAGGAGTCGCCGGGGTGGGCCAAGGTGCGATCCGGCCACGGCCCGGCGCTGTCGTTCCAGCTCGAGGCCGACCACGTGCGGCCGGTCTGGCCGGCCGGCCGGGGCGACGTACCGATGCAGGTGCACCTGGACTTCGGGGCGGACGACCTGGCTGCCGGCGTGGCGCACGCCGAGTCCCTCGGCGCCGAGGTCGCGACCCACCAGCCGCAGGACGACGTCCGCGTGCTGATCGATCCGGCGGGACATCCGTTCTGCCTGTTCCAGATGGAGGAGGACGACCCGCGATGGTGAGCACGGACTGGGCCGGCCTGTACCGGGCCAACATCGACGCCGTCACCGCCCTCGCCGAGGGGCTGGGACCGGACCAGCTCGCGTCCCGCGTGCCCGCGACGCCCGAGTGGACCGTGCGCGAGGTGCTCGCACACCTGGCCGGCTCACCGAGCGATGCCCTGAGCGGCCGGATGGACGGAGCACCGGGACCCGAGTGGACCGCCCGCCACGTCGCCGAGCGGTCGGAGCGCAGCACCGAGGAGCTCGTCGCCGAGATCCGTGGCGTCGTGGACGACGTGGTGCTCACGCTCGAGGGGAACGACCGCCCGGCCCTGGTCTGGAACGTCGCCGTGCACCACGCCGACCTGCACGAGGGCCTCGGCAAGGGCCGGCCGCCGGCAGAGATGTGGCAGCCCGTCGTCGACGCGATGCGGCCGTCGCTCGGGGACAGCGCATCGGCGTTCGCCGACGTGCCGGACTACGAGCTGTTCCGTGCGTTCTTCTCGCGCCGGTCCCGGTCCCAGACCGCGGCCTGGGACACCGGCCTCGACCAGGAGACCCTCGACGGGCTCAGCATCTTCGGGCCTCGGGACGACGACCAGCCGGTGCCCGACCACTGACCGTCCGGACACGACCCGACGGCGAGAACCTGCGAGGTCCGCCGCCGGGCCAGGTGGTGTGACGTCACCCGAACAGCTCGTCGGGAAGGTCGTGACCGTCGCGTACGTCGGCGACCGCGGCCCGCTCGAGCAGGTCCCCGGTCCGGAACACCGACAGCTGCCCACTCGGCTCCAGGACGACCAGAGCGGTCCCGTCCAGCCGGCCGACACCCGCCTGACGCAGCCGGCTCCACAGGTCGGTCTCGGTGATCCGCAGCCGGCGGAGGTTGTCGGTCCGGATCCGACCGAGCACGACCAGGGGCTCCGCCGGCCTCCGGGCACCGTGCTCGAGGGCCACGCCGACCACCTGCATCATCACCAGCACCGTCCCCAGGGCGAGGATCCCGGCCTCGAGATCGGGCTCCAGCCCGAGGCTGGCCCGCCCGACGATCGCACCGAGGACGACCACCGTGGCCATGATGTGGCTCGCCGGGCTCGCCAGGAGCCGCGCTCCCCACACCCGGAGCAGCAGCACGAGCGCGAGGTACATCACGGCCGTCGTCAGGACCACCGCGACGAGCGAGGTGAAGGACAGGTCGAGGTGATCACCCAGGGTGCCCATTCCTCGATCATCCACCTGAGAGACCCCCACCCGGCGCGTCCTCAGCCGGTGTTGCGCATCCCGGCGGCAATGCCGTTGATCGTCAGCAGCAGGGCCCGCTCGAGGTCGGGATCGTCCTCACCCCGGCGGTAGCGGGCGAGCAGCTCGAGCTGGAGGTGGTGCAACGGCTGGAGGTAGTTGTCCCGGATCTCCAGGGTGGTGCGGAGCGTCGGCTCACGGTCGAGCAGGGCGTCGTCGCCGGTGATCGCGCGCAGCCGGTCGAGGGTCAGCTCGTACTCCTGCCGGATCTCGTCGAGCACCGGTCGCAGCTCGGGCGGCGCGAGGTCGGCGTACCGTGCGGCGATCGCGAGATCGGTCTTCACCAGGGTCATCGAGACGTTGCCGAGGAACGTGCGGAAGAACGGCCAGGCGGCGTACATCTCGCGCAGCACGTCGAGGTCCCCCTGCACCGCCAGCCCGGACCCGACGCCGAACCAGCCGGGCACGATCTGCCGCGACTGCGTCCAGCCGAACACCCACGGGATCGCGCGGAGGTCCTCGATCCCGGCGTCGGCGCCGGGCCGGCGGGCGGGGCGCGAGCCGATGTGCAGGGCGCCGAGGAGGTCGACCGGCGTGGCCGTGAGGAAGTACGGCGCGAGGCGGGGGTCCTCGACCAGGCCGCGGTAGCGCGCGTGCGCGGCCTCGGAGATCCGGTCCATGGTGGCGTCCCAGCGCGCGGCCTGCTCCGGCGTACGCCGGTCGTTCCGGTGCAGCACGCTCGCCTCGACGGTGGCGGCGAGCGCGAGCTCGAGGTTCTGGCGCGCCAGCGCCGGCAGGGCGTACTTGTCGCTGATCACCTCGCCCTGCTCGGTGATCTTGACCTCGCCGTCGACGGTGCCGGAGGGCAGCGCCATGATCGCGTCGTACGTCGGGCCGCCGCCGCGCCCCACGGAGCCGCCGCGCCCGTGGAAGAAGCGCAGCCGTACGCCGTGGCGCCGGGCGACGTCGCGCGCCCGGCGCTGCGCGAGCTGGATCTGCCACTGCGAGGTCGTGATGCCGCCGGCCTTGTTGGAGTCGGAGTAGCCGAGCATCAGCTCCTGGACGTCGCCGCGCAGCCGCAGCAGCCCGCGGTACGACGTGTCGGCGAACAGCGACTCGAGGATGGCCTCGGTCCGCTCCAGCTCGTCGACGGTCTCGAGCAGCGGCACGAACCCGATCCGGGCGACTCCGGACGCCAGGTCGACCAGGCCCGCCTCGCGGGCGAGCACGGCGGCGGCGAGCACGTCACCGGCGTCGCGGGTCATCGAGACGATGTAGCTCTCCACGGACCGCGGACCGAGCTCGTCGAGGGCCCACCGGATCGCGTCGAACGTCTCGGCGGTGAGCGTGGCCTCGTCGTCGAGCGGCAACGGCGCCCGCGCCAGCGGTCGTCGGCCGGCCAGCTCCTCGCTCAGCACCTTGGCCCGGGTGTCCCGGTCGAGGTCGGCGTACGGCGTGCCGAGCTCGCCGAGCCGGTCGAGCAGCTGCCCGACCGCGTGGTGGTGCTTGTCGGCGTGCTCGCGCACGTCCATCGTCGCCAGGGTCAGGCCGGTGGCCGCGACGGTGCGGACCAGCCGCTCCACCTCGCCGCCGGCCACGACCGGGCCTTGGTGCTCGAGCACCGAGCGGTGCAGGAGCAGGACGTCGTCGAGCAGCTCGCCGTCGTCGGCGTAGTCGCGCCCGTCGACGTGACCCGCGCCGCCCACGAGTCGCTGCTCGGTCAGCGCCAGCCGCACGTGGAGGCAGGTGAGGAACAGCCGGTAGGGCTCCTCGGCGTTCAGCCTCCGGTAGCGGCGCTCGACCTCCGGCAGCCGCGGCAGCACCTCGGCCAGGCGGTCGTGGAGCTCGGCCGACACCTGGCCGATCCGGTTGCTCACCGAGAGGTCGCGCCGCAGCCGGTCGACCAGCGAGCGCAGGAGCCGGGTGGCGTGCACCGCCTGGAGCGTGAGGACCTCGCGGGTGACGGCCGGCGTGACGTGGGGGTTGCCGTCACGGTCGCCGCCGACCCAGGTGCCGAAGCGGAGCGGGCGGACGTCGGGTGGCAGCGCGATCCCGATGGCGGCGAGCCGGTCGCGCAGCTCCTCGAGCACGTCGGCGAGGGCGGCGCCGGAGAGACCCTCGAGGTAGTAGACGACGTTGCGCGCCTCGTCGGTCGGCTCGGGACGCTCCACGCGGATCTCGTCGGTGAGCCAGAGCAGCTCGACCGCCTCCTCGAGACGGCGGGTACGACGTGCGCCGTCCGGCTCCTCGAGCAGGGCGGCGACGCGTCGCAGCTTGTCGATCGTGGACCGACGCGCGACCTCCGTCGGGTGGGCGGTGAAGACCGGCCGGAGTGCGACGTGCCGCAGGATCTCCGCGACCTCGTCGGGGTCGGTGCCGGACCTCGCGATCCGCGAGACCGCCTGCTCGACCCAGCCGCCCTCCTCGTCGCGCATCCGGAGCAGGGTGCGCCCACGGTGCACCTGCTCGGTGATGTTGGCCAGGTGGAAGTACGCCGTGAACGCGCGCACCAGTCGGGTGATCGTGGCGAGGTCGAAGTCGGGCAGCTGGTCGAGCCGGTCCTCCTTGGCGTGGGCGCGGACCTCCTCCACGAGGGCCAGGAGGTCCTCGCCCTCGGTGCGGGCGAGGGTCTCGCCCAGGATCGAGGTGACCCGGCGGATGTCGCGACGCAGCTCGCGGTCGGGTGACGCGTCGGCCGAGGGGTGGGACGGCCCGGCGGCCGCGCGTTCCGGCGTACGCAGGTCGTCGGGGGCCATGCGTCCATGGTCACCGACGTGGCCGAGTCGGCCTCGCGGCGTTCACGGACCGGGCGGCGTACGACGGCGGTGATACCCCTCCGGGGTACATTGCGAGCATGGACCACCCGGGATACCTCCACGACAAGGACGACGTCCTCGCGCGGCTGCGGCGGATCGAGGGCCAGGCGCGCGGGCTGCAGCGGATGGTCGAGGAGGAGCAGTACTGCATCGACATCCTGACCCAGGTCTCGGCGACGACGAAGGCGCTGCAGGCGGTGGCGCTGCACCTCCTCGACGACCACCTCGCCCACTGCGTGCGGGACGCGGTCGCTTCCGGCGACGGCGCCGACGAGAAGCTCACCGAGGCCTCCGCCGCCATCGCGCGCCTGGTGCGGTCGTAGCGCTGGGACAGTCCCGGTCGAATCGGTCCCCAGCCGGCCCCGGATCCCCGCGCTGAGGACAGAAGTGAGGGGGACTGTCGGTCCGGCGGGACCGCCCCTCGGGGTGAGGTCGGGGTCGGCGCGGTTGGGTCGCGGGGCGCGGACGGGCAGGATGGGAGCCTCAGACACCGGGGAGGTGCCATGACCGACCAGCCGGACGAGCAGCCGTCGGAGCAGGCGTCGGAGCGACCGCCGCTCGCGGACCAGATCAAGGCGAAGATGGACGAGTACGAGGTCGACCGTCATCTCAACGAGATCGCCACGACGCTCGAGCACGCCGTACGCACGGGCATGTCGATGGCCGGCGAGTTCGCCCACGAGCACAAGGGCGACATCGAGCGGCTGATCGACAAGGCCGCGAGCGCGGTCGATCGGCACACCGACGGCAGGCACGCCGACAAGATCCAGCAGGTGCGCGGCTCGCTCGGCCGCGGCGTCGAGAAGATCGCCGACCAGCGCGAGGACGGTACGCCGGACGCGACCGGCAGCAGCGGGTCCGACGTACCTCCGAGCAACGGGTGAGCCGGTGACGCTCAAGCGCTCGGACGCCGTCGACCGCCTGCCGGCGAAGGTCGAGCGCGGCGACGAGGGCGTCGTCGGGCGACTGATCCAGGTCCTGCTCGACGCCGGCATCGACGGGCTCGGCCCGCTGAAGTCGGCGCAGGAGCTGGCCGACCTGGCCCTGCGGGACACCCGCACGCCCGAGGGCGCGGTCAAGAAGATCGTGCGCTCCCACGTGGTCAAGGGCGGTGTGGGCGGTTTCGTCACCGGGATCGGTGGCTTCGTCACGATGCCGGTCGCGCTGCCGGCGAACGTCGTGGAGTTCTACGTCGGCGCCACGCGGATGGTGGCGGCGATCGCCACGCTCCGGGGCCACGACGTCGACGACCCGCAGGTGCGCAGCGCGGTGCTGCTCGCACTGGTCGGCTCCGAGGCCGACGAGGTGCTGTCCCGGGTCGGGCTCACCGGTGGCAGCGGCAAGGTGGTCGGGCTGGTGGGGCAGCAGCTCCCGCCGGCCGCGCTGCTGATGCTGAACAAGGCGATCGGGTTCCGGCTGCTGCGAGGCGTCGGGGAGAAGGCGTTCGCGCGGCTGGGTCGCGCGATCCCCCTGGCCGGTGGCGTCGTCGGCGGCGGCATCGACGTGTGGATGATGAAGCGGATCGCCGACCACGCGCTGAGCGAGTTCCCGCCCGAGCGAGGACGTTCCGACACCGCGTAGCGGGGGCGGAACGGCCGGAGCGAGCGGCGACGCGCGCTTGCGCGCGAGCCATCCCGCACGTCAACCGCCGCACGTTTCCGACACCGCGCAGCGGGGCGGAACGGCCGGAGCGAGCGGCGACGCGCGCTCGCGCGCGAGCCATCCGCGACGTCAGCCGCCGGCCTGGGCGAGCTCCGTCGGTTCGCTGACCGGGTCGTCGGAGAGCAGCACCCGGCGGGCGATGGTGCGCAGGTCCTCCCGGCCCTGCTCGTCCAGCGGCTCGCCGTTGGCCTCCTCGACCTCGCCGACCAGCCACTCCCAGAGCTCGCGGACGAACGCCCGGAACCGCTCGCGTCCGTGCTCGCTGAGCTCCACGCGGCCACCGTGCTCGCTGACCAGTCCGCTCCGGATCGCGTCGTCCACGGCCGGCCAGATCAGGGCCATCGGCACCCGGTGCGCGGCGGCGATGCTGACCGGGTCGGCCGGTCCGTGCGCGTGCAGCTGCTGGATCGCGATCTGGCGCAGGGTCCACACCTGGACCGCGTCGAGGCCGGCTCGCGACGAGTCGAGCAGCGCCGCCGCGGCCTCGGGAAGCCGGGTCCGGATGATCCGGACGACCTGGCCCTCGAGCTGCTCCTGCGAGGTGCGCTGGTCGGGCATCGCGAAGCCGTGTCCGAGGTCGGTCGCGCCCGGCTGGGTCAGCCCCCGCATCGGTACCTGCTTGAGGAACACCGCCACCACCAGCGCGAGTACGGCGACGGGCACCGCGGAGACGAACACGTGCTGCAGGGACTCGGCGTACGCATGGACGACCGCGGCATGCTGCGCGGCCGGCAAGGTCTTCACGGCCTCGGGGGTCGTGACCTCGGCCGGGTCCGCGCCGCTGGCGACGACGGCCGCGGTCAGCTTGGGCGCGAGCTGGTTGGCATAGATCGTGCCGAAGACCGCGGCGCCGAAGGCGCTGCCGATGGTCCGGAAGAACGTGACGCCGGACGTCGCGACACCGAGGTCGCGGTAGTCGACGGTGTTCTGGACGATGATCGTCAGCACCTGCATCGCCAGGCCGATGCCGACGCCGAGCACCAGCATCGCCACGGACGACGACAGGGTCGACGAGTGCTCGTCCAGCCGCGCCAGCAGCACCATCCCGATGGCCATCACGACGGCACCGGCGATCGGGAACACCCGGTACCGACCGGTCCGGCTGACCAGGGTGCCGGCACCGATCGAGGCCACGATCAGGCCGAGGACCATCGGCAGCGTGCGGAGCCCGGAGGCGGTCGCGCTGACGCCGTGGCAGTACTGCAGCCACGTCGGCAGGAAGGTCATCGTGCCGAGCAGTGCGAACCCGACGATGAAGCTGAGGACCACGCTGACGCTGAACACGTTCCTGGTGAAGAGCCGCAACGGCAGGATCGGCTCGCTCGCGCGGTGCTCGACGTACACGAAGAGCAGCAGGCAGACCACCGCCGCCACGACCAGGCCGATGATCGTGGCCGAGGACCACGCGTACTGCGTGCCGCCCCAGCTGGTCGCCAGGATCAGCCCGGCCGACCCCAGCGACACGAAGACGATGCCGAGGGTGTCGAAGACGGGCGTGGCCGGCGCCGCGACCGACGGCAGCAGCCGCACCGCCAGCGGCAGGATCACCAGGGCCACGGGCAGGTTGACGTAGAACACCCACTGCCAGGAGAGGTGGTCGGTGAAGTACCCGCCGAGCAGCGGCCCGAGGACGGTCGTCCCGCCGAAGACCGCGCCGACCGCGCCCTGGTACTTGCCGCGGTCGCGCAACGGGATGATGTCCGCGATCATCGCGGTCGCGGTGACGGTGAGGCCGCCTCCGCCGATGCCCTGGATGGCACGCGAGGCGATCAGCCAGGTCATCCCCTGGGACAGGCCGGCCAGCGCCGACGCCCCGGTGAAGATCACGATGCTGCCGACGAAGATCCACTTCCGGCCGAGCAGGTCGCCGAACTTCCCACCCAGGATCGTCGCGATCGTCTGGGTCAGCAGGTACGCCGTCACCACCCAGCTCATGTGCTCGGCACCGCCGAGGTCGCCGACGATCGTCGGCAGCGCGGTCGAGACGATGGTGGAGTCGAGCGCCGAGAGGAGCAGCCCGCCGAGGATCACCGCGAAGGCGACGTTGCGGGCAGCCGGACCGAGCGTCGGTGGTTCGTCGGCAGCCGTGATGTCGTCGACCACGTCGGCCTGACTCATGCCAGGCAGCCTAGGACCGGGCCGCCACGTCGCGCACGGCCTCCGCGACCGCGTCAGCGCCGCGGCGGCTCAGCACGATCGTGTAGTGGTTGACGTCCGACACCGGTCGGGTGTCGATGTCCGGCCAGCGCGCGGCGTACTCGTCGACCGTCGGCTGCGGGTAGAGACCCGGCGGGTCATCGGCGAAGCCACGCGGCGCGTGCAGGAAGACGCGTGGCGGCAGCGGATGGTCGAGGGCGTCGAGGAATGTCGAGCCCTGGACCATGTCGAGCTGGTCGGCCTCGACCAGGTCGGGGTCGGCGGACGGCCGGCCCGGTGACTCGGGGAGGTCGTAGTCGGCGTACTCCTCGACCTCGGGGGTCCAGTCGCGGGCGAACGCCGGGTGGCCGCGGAACCAGTCGCGGTAGGTCTCGCGGGTGTACGTCGCCTGCAGGCGCTCCTTGATCGGCTGGAGGCCGGCGAGGGTCGCCGCCTCGTCCGCGGCGGGGAAGGGCAGCCCGCCGTCGACCAGCACCAGCGCGCGCACCAGGTCCGGCCGGCGCGCCGCGAGGACGGTGGCCACGAAGCCACCCATCGAGTGGCCGACGACGACCAGGGGCACGCCACCGGTCGCGGCGACGACGGCCGCGCAGTCCTCGGCGTGCCGGGCCATGCCCACCGGCCCGGGCAGGTGGGACCGGCCCCGCCCGCGGAGGTCGGGGGCGAAGACCGGGTTGTCCACCGCGTGGGCCAGGAACGGCCAGGACCGCGAGGACGAGGTGATGCCGTGGATCGCCAGCACCGGAACCCCCGTCCCGTGCCACGCGGCGACCCGCAGCGTCCCTCCCGCGACCGGGACGTCGAGCGGGTCAGGCATCGCACACCGCCTGCTCCGCCCCGGTGAGACCGCAGGAGCCGAGGTCCGGAGTGACCACCCGCACGTCCGCGGGCAGCCGCCCGGCGACGTGCTGACGAAGGCGGGGGTCGTCGAGGACCATCGAGCCGTTGAGGCGCTCGCTGTGGTGGCGGCTCATGCGCTCAGGTCTACCACCGCCGAACTCGGTCGACAGCACGCGCCCGATCCGCTGAGGTGGTCGGGTGTCGCGCCTGCACGACGACGAGATCGACGTCGACGAGACCCTGGTGCGTCGTCTGCTCGGCACGCTCTCGCCGGCGTACGACGACCTGCCGCTCCGGCGCTTCGAGGCGACCGGCTCGACGAACGCGCTGTTCCGGCTCGGGGACGACCTCCTCGTGCGCGTGCCACGCCAGCCGGGCGGCACCGAGACGATCGAGAAGGAGCACCGCTGGCTGCCGTACGTCGCGCCCCACCTGCCGGTCGCGGTGCCGGAGATCGTCGCGGTCGGGGAGCCCGGATTCGGCTATCCGGAGCGGTGGTCGGTGGTGCGGTTCCTCCGGGGCGAGCGGCCCGGCGTACCCGCGGCCGACGAGGCGCCCCGGCACGACCTCGCGCTCGACCTCGCCGCAGTCGTGCGTGGCCTCGGCGGGCTCGCGGTCCCCGAGGAGGCGAGGCGGGACACGGCCCTGAGGTGGTACCGCGGCCGCCCGCTGGCGAGCATGGAGGAGGCGATGCGGGAGTACCTGCGCGGCTCCCGCCCGCTCGTCGGTCACCCCGACCTGGACCTCGACCTCGACGCGGTCGAGTCCGCGTGGGTCGCGGTCCTGCGGATGCCGGAGGCGGGCCGCGAGGTCGCGCCGCGCTGGTACCACGGCGACCTCAACGCCGAGAACCTCCTCGTCCGCGACGGACGGCTGGTGGCCGTGCTGGACTTCGGTGGGCTCTCGGTCGGCGACCCGACCATCGACCTCGTCGTCGCCTGGCAGCTCCTCGACCGCGCCGCCCGGACCACCTTCCGCGACGCGCTCGCGGTCGACCCGGCGACCTGGACCCTGGCAGCGGGCTGGGTGCTGGTCCTGTCGGTGATGGGGCTGCCGTACTACTGGGAGACGATGCGCGAGCGATGCCTGCGCGGACTGCACACCGGGCGAGAGGCCCTCACCGACCTCGCGGGCTGAGGCTCACTTGGAGTTCCGCCACACCAGCACGGAGAAGAGCACCACGACGACGATGACGATGATCGCGACCGCCTTGACCATCCGGAGCGTGCGGCCACGCAGGTGCCGCTCGCGCTCGACGTCGCCGGCCCGGCGGGCGCTGCGGAGGTCCCGCCACAGCGCGACCCGGTACACGACGAAGGCTGCGCCGACCAGGATGACCACCGCCCGCCAGAGCATGCCCCGGAGCATCGCACGCCTCGGGTGCGGCCACCGGCGCGCGCGGCGTTTCCTGCGCACCGATCACGGGCGCGGCCGGCCGCCGAGCGGTGCGAGCGGCAGGACGTATTCCGGCGGCGCGTGGATGCGGCGTACGAAACCGAGCCCGGCGAAGAGGCGCTGCGACGCGTCGTTGCCGGGCACGATCTCGCGCACGTGGAGCTCGCTCCACCCAGCGCGCGGGCGCGGTCGACCAGCCGCAGCATCACCCGGCGGCCGATCCCCTGTCGCCGCCACTCGGGGGGCGATCACGATCGGCAGGGTGTCCGGCGCGAGGGCACGTCGCCGACGGCCTCCCAGCCGCCGTCCGGCGTACGCCGCTCGATGAGGTAGAGCTCACCCTGCGCGCCGAGTGCCTGGTACATCGCGACCACCCGGTCCCGCGCGTACGTCGGGCTGCCCGCGCCGTCCACGAGCGCCACGGTCTCGGCGTCGCGGTACCACGGCCAGGCGAGATCGACGTCGGCCTCGCCGGCGAACGCCCGCAGCCGCAGCTCGTCGTCGACCGGGAGGATCTCGGGGGCGATGTCCATGAGGCGTACGAGGTAGCGGACCGGTACGCCGTCAGGTCCGGATCAGCTCGTCGACCCAGACGTCGACGGACCCGAGCAGGACCTCGAGATGGCCCTGGCCGTGCTCGAGGTGCGGGGTCACGCCCGGGATCCGGTCGCGCAGCCACTCGCCGTGGGCGAACGGGACCATCAGGTCCTCCTCGCCCTGCCAGAGGTACGTCGGCACCGCGACGGCGTCGAGGTCGAAGCCCCACGGCACGGTGAAGGCCAGGTCGTCGTCGAGCCAGCCGTCCACCCCGACGGACACCGCCTGCCGGAAGATCGCCGCGAGGTACTCGGCGAACTCACCGGTCAGCGACGCCCGGTCGCCCGCGGAGATCAGGGTGTCGAGGGCCGCCGCGACCTGGTCGGCCGTGATCGCCAGGTAGCCCGGACGCGCCGCGTCCAGCCACGCGCGCAGCGCCTCCTCGCCCTTGAGCGCCTCGCCGAACTCCTCGAGGTTGTCCTCGCCCATGCCCGCCAGGAAGTCCAGCCCGTCCGCGTCGTACGGCGCGACCCCGGCGATCGTGGTCACGGCCCGCACCCGGTCGGCGAGCAGGGCGCCGCACGCCAGCGCGTGCGGTCCGCCGCCGGACCACCCGGCGACGACGCACGTGTCGACCCCGAGGTGGTCGAGGACGGCCGCCGCGTCCGCGGTCTCGCCGGCGACATCGCGGCCCGCTCGGCGCGTCGAGGCGCCGTAGCCGGCGCGCGACCAGGTGACGAGCCGGTGGCCGCGCGCGTGGGTCGCGCGGGCCAGCGCCCCGAGCTGCTGTGAGCCGCCGGGGGTGCCGTGCACGAAGAGCAGGACGGGTGCGCCGTCGGGGCCGGTGACCTCGATCTCGAGGGTCCGTCCGTCGGGCAGGGTGATCGTGGCCATGGTCTCTCCGGGTGTCAGAGGTCGCGGCGCCCGCGGGGCGAGTCGTCGCGGTCGGCTCGGGTGCGCTCGTCGATCGCGACGCGTGGGGGACCCGCCGTCATCGGGCCGGTCCGTCCACGTTGATCGTGGGCTCGCCGGTCCCGCACCGGATGATCACCGCACGCCCCGGCTCGTCCGACGGGTTGGACTCCCGATGGACCGCCCCGGCCGGCACGCGCAGGAAGTCGCCGGGTCCGGCCTCGACCACGTCGCGTCCGTCGGGCCCCGACTCCATGCGCATCCGTCCGCTGACGACGTACAGCGTCGTCTCGTACTCACCGTGGTGGTGCCAACCCGACGTCGCGTGCGGCTCGGTGTCGACGGTCCCGGTCCACATCCCGTCCTGGTGGGTCGCGAGCCGGCGCCGCATGCCGGGCGTCGGGTCGGCCTCCGACAGCGCGTCGGCCGCGACCAGCGAGCAGGGCTGCGCGGGGTCTCGGCTCACCGGCTCAGGCTAGACCCCAGGACGGTGGTCACGAGGTGCGTCACCGAGGGGCGCTCGGGGGTCGAGCCGAAGCCGAAGCCCGGGTCGGGCGAGACGCGGGCCAGGGTGCCGAGGCTCTCGCCGCGCCAGGTCCCGGTCAGTGCGGTGACGGCGTGGTGGTCGGTCGCGCCGTACACCTCGCGGCGGCCGCCCCGTGCCGAGCCACGCGTGCGGACTCCCCGCAGCACCCGCCGCGCGACCCGGTCGGTCAGCCACGACCACCGGACCGAGACGGCGAGCCGTGTGGGCACCAGTCGCAGGGTTCGGCCGAGCACGGTCCGGCTGCCCACCTCGTAGCAGAGGTCGAGGTCGCCGGCGTGCACGTGGACCGAGGTGCCGTCCCGGCGGACCTCGACCGGCAGCACCGAGACCTCGTCGAAGGAGTACGTCTTGGACACGAACGACGCGATCTCGGACGTCGGTGCGAACAGGTGGCGGGTGCCGTCGGCGCCGGCCAGCATCACGTCGTCGAACGCCCCGAACGGGGACTCCGCCCAGCTGCCCACCACCGCCCGGACGCCGCTGCCCGATCCGACGCCGGCGATGGAGCCGCGGAAGCGCGCGGCGGCGTGGTCAGGCAATCTCGTCGAGTCGATCGCGCATCCGGCGAACGGTCTTGTTCGCCAGGAACGGCAGGTACGCCGCGACCAGCGGGACGGCCACCTTGGCCGCACCCGAGAAGCCGAGCTCGGCGTCGTAGGTGACCTCGGTGCCGCTCCCCGCCGGGGCGAGCCGGAGCCGGTCGTGCCCGGTGAACTGGTCGTTGTGGCCTCGGAAGTGCAGGTACGTCGACGGCTCGAGCTCCTCGGTGACGTACTCGACGGTCGTGGTGCGGCCGAGGAACGACGAGACGTTGCGGTACCTCGTGCCGACGCCGCCGTCACCCTCGAGCCGGCGGCACTCGACGGTGCCCGGGTCCCACGCCTCGGCGTTGGAGAAGTCGGAGAGGTAGGCGAACACGGCCTCGGGCGACGTACGTGTCGTGAACGACCGGCGGACGGAGGGCATCGGACCACGCTAGTCCGCGGGCGCCGGAGCCGGACCACCCTCAGGGTGTCGCCGTACGCTGGCGGGATGCACGAGAACGCCGGAGCGGTGCTCGCCGAGCGGGAGGCCGAGCTCGTGGCCCAGCTGGCGGAGCTGACCAAGCCGCCGAGTGAGCTCGGGACGATCTCGTTCGGCAAGCGGATCGGCGAGGGCACCTCGATGGCGGTCGACCGCCTGGCCGCGGTGTCGACCCAGGAGCACCTGCTCGCGATGCTCGACGAGGTACGCCGGGCACGGCAGCGCGTGGACGAGGGGACCTACGGCACCTGCGAGGTGTGTGGCGAGCCGATCCCCGAGGGGCGGCTCGAGGCCCGGCCCTGGGCGACGAGGTGCGTCGCCCACAGCTGAGCCACGCTCAGGCCCGCGCGACCGCCTCGAGGATCACACGAGCCGTGTCCTCGGCCCGCGAGTACTGCGGCCAGTGGCCGGAGTGCAGGTCGACCCACTCGACGTTGCGGAGGGCCGCGATCTCCTCGGTGCCTGACTCACCCGCGTCGGTCCACTGCTTGAGCTGCTCCGAGTCGTACTCCGCGGTGACCATCGTGACCGGCACGTCGTGCAGAGCGTCGCGGCCGAACCGCAGCCCGTCGGTGACGGCATGGAGCGGTGACGGCACGGAGCCGTCGCGGATGCGCGTGCGCAGGGCGTCGTCGAGGTCGGCCACCATCTCGTCGTCGAAGAACTCCCACGCCGGCAGGGGCACCTCATCGCCCTCGACCGGGAACATCGACTCGGACTCCTCCGGGATGCCCGGCTCGCTGGCCAGGAACACCACGCCGGCGACCCGCTCGAGGCGGGCGTCCGCGGCCGCCCAGGCGAGGACCCCGCCCATCGAGTGGCCCACGAGCAGCACCTTGGCATCGCCGGGCACGGCGTCGATCGCCTCGACCACGGCGTCGACGTGCTGCTGCCGGGTGACGGCCGACCGGTCGTCGGACGCGGAGCCCATGCCGGGCAGGGTGAGCGGGTGAGCGGTGTGCCCGGCCTCCTGGAGCCGCGGCACGACGTCGTCCCACGATCGTGCGGTCAGCCAGAGTCCTGGGATCAGGATGATGTCCATGCGGCGCGACGTTAGGTCACACCACCGACAGCCGCCTCGCACGACCGGGTGAGGCGGCCCCGCGGGTGCTGCGGCAGGCTTCCGGCCGGGAGGTGGCGCCGTGCGGCGAGGACAGGTGCTGGCGATCGTCCAGGCCGGCGGTCAGGGGACCCGCATGGACGTGCTCACCCGCGAGCGCGCCAAGCCGGCCCTGCCGTTCGCGGGTGTCCACCGGCTCGTCGACTTCCCGCTGTCGGCGCTGTTCCACGCCGAGATCGACGACGTGTGGGTGAGCGTGCAGTACCAGGTGGCCTCGATCGACGACTACCTGGCGGGTGGCCGGCCCTGGAGCCTGGACCGCAACCGCGGCGGCTTCCGCCGGATGGTGCCGCAGACCGGCACCGGCCCCAGCACCGAGGAGGGCTTCGCCGCCGGGAACGCCGACCTCCTGCTCAAGCTGCACGCCGACATCGCCGAGCACGGTGCCGAGCACATCGTGGTGACCAGCGCCGACCACGTCTTCAACCTGGACCTCGCCTCCGTCGTCGAGCAGCACGCGGCCCGGGGCAGCGCGGTGACCCTCGTGACGGCCGAGGTGACGAAGAAGGAGGCGTCGGACAACGTGGTCGTGCTGACCGGTCGCGGTGGGGCGGTCCGGGACCTGGAGGTCAAGGTGTCGCGACCCAGCAGCGGGACCGTCGCCACCGAGATCTTCGTCTACCGCACCGAGCCACTCCTCGCCGCGCTGGAGGAGCTCCGGGCGGAGCTCGACGACGAGAGGGACGATCAGGGCGACGACCCGTACGACAGCGGGTTGGGCGACTTCGGCGAGCACCTCCTGCCGCGACTGCTCGAGGCGGGCGGCGTGCACGCCGTACCCATCGACGGGTACTGGCGCGACCTCGGTCAGCCGCACACCTACCTCCAGGGGCACCGGGACCTGCTGTCCGGGAAGGTCGACGTGTTCGAGCAGCCGGGGCGCCCCGTCATCGCCCACTGGCCCGACCTGCCCGCGGCCCGGATCCGGCCCTCGGCCCGCCTCACCGACAGCCTGGTCTCGCCGGGCTGCGACGTGGCCGGAGCGGTGTCGAGGTCGGTGCTCGGGCCGGGTGTCGTGGTGGAGCGAGGGGCCCGGGTGGTCGACAGCGTCCTGTTCTCGGCCTGCGTGGTCCGCTCCGGGGCCGTCGTTCAGACCGCGATCGTCGACGAGCACACCGAGCTCCGGGGGACCGCACGGGTCGGTGCGGTGCCCTCCGCCCGCGTGGCCCGCGACGAGGACATCGTCCTGGTCGGCCGCGGTTCGCTGGTCGAGTCGGTGGTGGCGGCCGGCGCCCGCCTGGAGCCCGGCACCACCGTCTGACGACCGGTCGTCCGCGCCTGGTGCTCGTACACGAGCACCTCAGGCGGACGACGCCGGGACAGCGGGTGCGCGGGGGAGGTGGCGGACCGCGGGGATCGAGACGACCACGAGCGCGGCGCCGATGCCCACGACCGTCATCACCACCAGGCCCGGGTAGACGCCGATCGTGGCGGCGAGCACGCCGACCAGGACGTTGCCGAGCGGGATCATCCCGGTGCTGGACAGGTAGTCGTAGCTGGAGACCCGCGACAGCGAGCCCGGCGGGATGTGCTCGCCGAGCGAGGTCTCCCACAGCGTGAACGTCCCGGTCACGCAGATGCCGGTCAGCAGCTCGAGGAGACCGATCCCCCACACCGGCAGGTGGCTGCCGATGATCGCCGCCTGGCAGGAGGCGCCCACCAGCATCAGCGCCCCCACCCGGAGCGCGTACGCCGGACGCCAGACCAGGAGCAGGACGTCGCCCACGATGTTGCCGATCCCGAACAGCGCGGTGATCACGGCCCACGACCGGGCGCCGTCGTAGTGGTCGGCCATCAACACCGGCCCGATCACGAAGATCGCCGGCAGCACCACGGCGTGGTACGCCGCGAAGCCGCCGAGGTAGCCCAGCACCCAGCTGCGCGAGCGCACCTCGCGCCATCCCTCGCGCAGGGAGGTGCCGAACGACGCGTGCGGCTGCTCGTCCTCCGCAGCGGCCCGGTCGACCACGGCCGGTCGCAGCGGCGCCAGCAGCACCACCGAGACCAGGAACGTCGCGGCGTCGAACACCAGCGCCGCGCCCGGACCACCCGCGAACCCGATCAGCACCCCCGCCACGACCGGGCCGGCGACGTTCGCCAGCGAGAAGGTCAGGCCGCGCAGGGCGTTGGCCGGCTGCAGGTTCCCGGGGCTGACCGTGGTGGGCAGCAGGCCGGTGAACGCCGGCGCGAAGAACGCGTCGGCCGAGCCGAACACCGCCGCCAGCACGGCGAGGTGCCACACCTCGGCGCTCCCCGAGAGCAGGAGCGTCGCCGCGACCGCCTGCGTGACGAGGCGGACCAGGTCGGAGGAGACCAGGATCCGCTTCCGGTCCCACCGGTCGGCCCACACCCCGGCCGGGACGGCGAGCAGCACGAACGGCAGGAACTGCGCGGTCGAGGTCAGCGCGACGTCGCCGACGTCCCCGCCCACCGACAGCACCGCGAACGGCAGCGCGACGCTGGTGACCCGGTCGCCGAGGACGCTGAGCACCTGGCTGCCGAAGAGCAGCCGGTACTGCGGCTCCTCACGCAGCACCGCCGGCAGCACCCTGCCCAGGACACGTCGCACGAGGCGTCAGCATCCCCGACGTACGCCGGCTTGTCGCGCGGATTCTCCCGATGCCGGCCGCCTGCTCAGGCGGAGGCGCGCTTGACCTTCCGCATCAGCGCGAGAGCGCCCTCGATGTAGAGGTCGACGCCGAAGGAGTAGTACGCCGTCTCGTCGTCGCAGTTCGTCAGCGGCTCGGCCGCCTCACGGATGCGCGGGTAGCGGTCGGCGGGCAGGCGCTCGATGTGCGCGCGCTTCTCGGCCAGCAGCGCGTCCCGCTCCTCCTGGGCGGCCTGGCTCTCGGACCCGGGGAGCTGGGTGACCAGCATCATCGCCGTCTGCAGCCCCATCCGCGCGAGGTCGGCGGCCTGCTGCGGGCTGAACCCGGCGTCCTCCAGCAGGGTCAGGGTGAACTCGGTGATCTCCAGCCCCGGCTCGGTCACGAGGATGCGCGGGAAGACCAGCTCGGCCGCGGCGGGATGCCGGGAGAGGTGCTCGACCAGGGTCTCGACCACCGCCCGCAGCTGCGCGGACCACGAGCCGACGGCCGGCGGCGGCGTGAGGTCGGCCAGCAGGGCGTCTCCCATGGCGGCCAGGAGCTCGTCCTTGTTGGCGACGTGCCAGTAGAGCGCCATCGGCGTGACGCCGAACTCCTGGGCGATGCGCCGGATGGTGATCGCGTCCGCTCCCTCGACGTCCATCACCGAGAGCGCGCGCTCGACGATCGCGGCCCGGCTGAGGTCGACCTTGGGCTTGGTCGCGGTCGCGGCACGGGGAGTCATGACCGGAACTATACACCATAAGGCTTGACAACTATACGTCGTACAGGGTTCCCTGTACGCCATACATGTACGACGTATAGGAGACGTGAGATGAACCGGAACCGGTGGACGCTCGTGGCGGTGGGACTCGCCACGTTCATGACCTACCTCGACAACAACATCGTCAACGTGGCGATCCCCGACATCCAGCGCGAGCTGGGGCTCTCCACGGCCGGCATCGAGTGGGTCGTGAGCGGATACATCCTCACCTTCGCCGGCCTCCTGCTCGCCGGTGGCCGGCTGGCCGACGCGTTCGGCCGGCGTCGGCTCTTCGTGATCGGTCTCGCCGTCTTCACCGCGGCCTCGCTGTTCGCCGGGTTCGCGGGCGGTGCCGGCACCCTGATCGCCGCCCGCGCCCTGCAGGGCATCGGCGCCGCGGCGGTGACCCCGACGACGCTGGCGATCATCAGCGCGACGTTCACCGACCCGCGGGAGCGCAACGCCGCGGTCGGCATCTGGGGCGGCGTCGGCGCCCTCGCGCTCGCCGTCGGTCCGGTGCTCGGCGGGTTCCTGACCCAGCACGTCGCCTGGGAGTGGATCTTCTGGATCAACGTGCCGGTCGGCATCGCCACGATCGCGCTCGGCGCGTGGGCGATCAGCGAGTCGCGCGAGGAGGAGGCCCGCCGCCTCGACACCGCCGGCCTGGCGCTGTCCACGGTGTCGCTGTTCGCGCTGACCTGGGCGCTGATCGAGGGCCACGACCGGGGCTGGGCCTCGACCGGGATCCTGGGCGCGTTCGCCCTGGCTGCCGGGGCCGCCCTCGCCTTCGTGGTGGTCGAGCGGCGCGTCGCGCAGCCGATGGTCGACGTCAGCCTCTTCGCCCGGCGCGAGTTCACCGGCGGCATCGTCGCGCTGATGCTGTGGGCGTTCGGGCTGTTCGGGATCTACTTCTTCACCTCGCTCTACCTGCAGGGCGTCCTCGGGTTCTCGCCGACCAAGGCGGGGTCGGCGTTCGTGCCGATGGCCGTGCTGATGGCGGTCTCGGCCGTGGTCTCCGACCGGGTCGCCGCCCGCTTCGGTGCCTACCGGTCGACGGCCCTCGGGATGGTGGCGATGGGGCTCGGGATCGCGTCGACGGCGCTGGTCGGCGAGAACGGCACGTTCCTGTCCCTGATGCCGAGCTTCGCCGTGATCGGCATCGGCGGCGGCCTGACGATCCCGCTCACCGCCACCGTGCTCGGCGTGATGCCGACCGGCCAGGCGGGCGTGGCGTCGGCGGTCTTCAACGCCTCGCGCGAGGTGGCCGGGCTGCTCGGGATCACCGTGATCGGAGCCGTCCTGACGAGCCGTCAGGGCCACGCGCTGGCCGCCGGCCACACGCCGGTCGACGCGTACCTGACCGGCTACCGCACCGGCCTGGTGCTGGCGGCGGTGCTGGTGCTGGCCGGCGGGGCCGCGGCGTACGCCGCCCTCCGCGGGGCGCACCGCGAGGCCGAGCCGGAGACCACCCGCGAGGACCTGGTGCTCGCCGGCTGACCGTGCGCCGGTCACCCTCCCGGACATGACATCGGGCCCGCCCCTTGCGCAGGGGCGGGCCCGACGTGTGTGAAGGCTGAGGTCCGGTACTCAACCCCCCGTACGACGTCTCGCGAGCGGCCGGGGAACCGGCGGCCGGCGGGCGTCGTGTTGCAGGGCACATGCTGCTGCACGCCGGTCGGAAACGCATCGGCAATCGCCGAATCTTTGCCCAGTTGCAACCTCGGATCCCGGACACCTGGGCGGGAAGTTCCCTCCCGGGCCGTGTCGAAAGCCACCGGGCCCGTCCGACGTACGGGCATGGACACCGACCAGATCTCCACCCGGACCCGCGCGATCCTCGCCCTCGCGGTCCTCGCCCTGCCCACCCTGCTCGTGGCCGTCGACATCTCCGTGCTCGCCGTCGCCCTGCCGACCATGGGCCGCGAGCTCCACGCCGGTCCCACCGAGCTGCTCTGGATGACCGACAGCTACAACTTCATGGTGGCCGGCGCCATGCTCACCACCGGCGCCATCGCCGACCGGGTCGGTCGCCGCCGGATGATCCTGGTCTGCGCGGCCGTCTTCGCACTCGCCTCGGGGATCGGCGCCTTCGCGACCACCCCCGAGCTGGTGATCGTGGCCCGCGGCGTGATGGGGCTCGCCGGGTCGGCCATCCTGCCGGCGTCCATGGCGCTGCTCGGCGGTCTCTTCCCCGACGAGAAGGCCCGCATCCAGGCGATGGGCGTGATGATGACCGTCTTCCTCGGCGGCATGGCGGTCGCGCCGTTCGTCGGCGGTCTCCTGCTGGCGCACTTCTGGTGGGGCTCGGTCTTCCTGATGGCCGTCCCGGTGATGGCCGTGACGATCGCCGTCGTCCCGCGGCTGATCCCCGAGTCCAGGGCCGAGGTGCCCGCGCCCCTCGACCTCACCAGCGCGGTGCTGTCCGTCGTCGCGGTGCTCAGCCTGGTCTTCGCCCTCAAGCGCGCCGTCAACACCGGGGTCGACGCCCCCGTGCTGGTCGCCCTGGTGCTGGGCGTGGTCCTGGGAACCGCGTTCCTGCGCCGTCAGGCCCGGCTCGCGCACCCGCTCCTCGACCTCGGGCTGCTGGCTCGGCCCCGCGTCCGGCGAACCCTCACGGCGCTGTTCCTGACCGCGCTGCTGATGGGCGGGACGTCGCTGTTCTTCAACCTGTACCTGCAGGAGGTCCAGGGACTGTCGCCGCTGCGGGCCGCCTGGTGGATGCTGCCGCAGATGGTGTCGATGATCGCCGCCGCGAACCTCGGCCCCTTGCTGAACCGCCGCTTCCCGCAGCGGACCGTCGTGGTCTCGATGATGTCGCTGATGGTCGTCGGCTTCGTCCTGTACGCCGTCGCGCCGGTGTCCGCGGCCGGCCGGCCGATCGTGGCGATCGGGGGAAGCCTGGCCACCTTCGGCATCGGCGCGGCGTTCCCGATGCTGATGGACGGCGTGATGAGCGCCGCCCCGCCCGAGCGCGCCGCCTCGAGCGCGTCGATGGCGCAGCTGGCCAACGAGCTCGGGATCGCCCTCGGCCTGACCGTGCTCGGCTCGCTGGGCACCGTGGTCTACCGCCTCCAGCTGGGCCTGCCCGGCTCGACCGCCGAGCGCAGCGTCATCGACGGTGTGCGCGAGGGACAGCACGACCCGGCCCTGCTCGCGTCGGTCAAGGACGCGTTCACCGGCTCCTTCCACGCGGTCGGGCTGGTCGGAGTCGCCCTGATGGCCGTGGTGCTGGTGCTCCTCGCCCGCGCCACCCGGGAGCCCGACCCGTCCACCGAGTCGGTCGAGGACCCCGAGCTGGAGGGCGCGGCCGCCTGACGGCGGCCGCGGCCCGAGCCGTCAGGACCCGCCGTCGAGAGCCGGCGGGGTCAGGTACCGCTTCCCGTGCTCGGTGGTGGTCTGGCCGTACAGCGGGTGCTCGATCAGGTAGATCAGCTGGTCGCGGGTCCACCCGGGGGCGAGGATCCCGAACACCTCCAGCTGGGGCGGCCCGCCGTCGCAGCCGTCCACGGTGTCGGGGCACGTCCGGTGACCGACGTAGATCTGGGGCTGCCCGCTCGCGGCGTGGTCGTCGTACCAGACGTCGTACGGGAGGCCGAGGTCGAGCTTCTCCGCGTCCGGAGGCACCGTCACGTTCGGGCCCACGTAGTAGTAGATGTTGCCGGGATCCCCCTCGGCCGAGGCGAAGCTGAGGCGGAGGCCACCCAGGTTCAACCGGTAGACGCGCCCGTGCCCGGCCGCGGCGGACCGGTGGGCGCCGGGACCGGCGCTCGGCACGCTCCGGGACGGCTGCTCGTCCCCGCGCTGGAGCGCGGCCGGGGTGAGCGCGATGGCCGCGGCGGCCGCCATCGCGGAGGTCGCCACCAGGCCGGTGTGGCCCCGGCGCACGCGCGGCACCGGACCGGCGTACGTCAGCTCGGGGGCGCTCTCGTGGAAGGCGGCGCTCAGCCGCGTGGTCAGCTCCTCATCGGTCAGCATCGGCGTTCGTCCTCTCGGTCGTCGAGGTGTCGAGCACGGACCTCATCCGGTCCAGCGCACGTGCGGTCTGTGACTTGACGGTGCCCTCCGAGCAGTCCAGCGCGGCCGCGGTGTCGGCGACGGACAGGTCGTCGAAGAACCGCAGGACCAGCACCGCCCGCTGCCCGGTCGGGAGCTGGCGGATCGCGGCGAGCAGTCGCTCGCGCTCGAGGAGGCGGACGTCGCCTGCGTCCTCGGGCACGACCGGCTCGACGTCGGCCGCCACCTCGTCCACGCGGCGGCGCAGGCTGCGCCACCGGTCCTTGGCGAGGTTGACCAGCACCCGGCGGGCGTACGCCTCGGGCTGCCGGCGCGCACGCGGCCACCGGCGAGCGGTCCGGAGCAGCGTCGACTGCACCAGGTCCTCGGCGTGGCCACGGTCGCCCGACAGGAGGTACGCCGTGCGCATCAGGCGCCCGGACGCCCCCGCGACGAACGCCTCGAACGCCTGCTGCTCCCGGCGTGAACCGATCATCGGGCTCCTCGTGTCACACCCCTACCAACTCCGGGGTGCTCCCGGGGGTTGTCGGGGAGGAGGAAATCAGCTCAGCGGGCGACGCGCCGCTCGGCCAGCTTCGCGACGGCCTCGTCGAGGAGCTCCAGGGCCCGGAGGACCGGCGGCGTGTCCGCGGCACCGTCTCGGACGTGGACGACGATCCGGCGGCGCGGGCTCGGGTTGACCAGCTCGCGGCTGTCGACCCCGGCCATCGACTCCGGCACGGCGAGGCTCGGCAGGATCGTCACCCCGACCCCGGCGGCCACGAACGCCAGCGCCGTGTGGTGGTCCTCCGAGCGGGCGACGTACCGCGGGGAGAAGCCGGCCGCGCGGCAGGCGTTGCGGATGATCCGGGTGCAGGAGTTCCCGTGGTAGTCGTTGTCGATGAGGGGCTGGCCGGCCAGCGCCCCCATCGGCACCTGGGTGTCCCACTCCTCGAGGAGCTCGTGACCCCGCGGTGCGGCGACGCGGTAGTTCTCCTCGGTGAGCACGTGCCGGCTGTGGCCCGGCCGCTCGATGCCCTCGGCGTCGGCGTCCTCGGTGGTGATGTCGAGGTCGCGCCGGACCGGGTTGGCGGGCTCGGGGCCCAGCTCGTTCAGGCTCAGGTCGAGGACCAGGTCGGGGAACTCCCGGCGCAGCCCCTTGGCGACCTGCGGGATCCAGAACTGCGCGGCGGAGGAGAACGCACCGATCGTGAGGTTTCCGCTGCGGCCGTCGCGGAGGTGGTCGACGACGCCGCCCAGCCGGTTCAGGCTCTCCATCAGGTCCTCGCTCTCCGCGGCGAGCACCTTGGCGGTGGCCGTGGGGGCGATCCCCCGGCCGGCCTTCTCGAAGAGGACGAGGCCGGTCTCGCGTTGCAGGGCGGAGATCTGCTGGCTGACGGCCGACGGCGTGAAGCCGAGATGGTCGGCCGCCGCCTGCACGGAACCACTCGCCACGACGGCTCGGAACACCCGGAGGCGCTGGACATCGATCATGGTCTGATCATACAGCATCGCTACCGCGTTCGTAAGAAACATTCGCTTGTCCTGAACAGTCAGAGGCGGCACCATGGAGGCATGACCACGAACAAGACCACCAGCAAGCACGGCCGGCTCCGGACGTTCATGCGGTACGCGTGGGGCGACCAGGTCGCCGCCAACCGCGCACTGCTGCGGTACCCGCCGTACGACGACTACCTGCGCAACCACCGCGCCGAGCACTGAGGTGCGCGGCACCTGTCCCCCTCGACAACCCACCACTCCCTAGAGCCGGCCGCAGACCCTGCGGCCGGCTCTTCTGCTGTCGGCGCCCGGTCCGGCCGCCACGTGCGGCAGGATCGGACCGTGGCCACGCAGGGACCCTTCCACTGGCAAGGACGGCTCGAGAGCGAGGGCCGGATGGTCTTCGGGAGCCGGTGGTTCTCGCTGTTCACCGGCAGCGGCCAGCTGACCGTCACCCATGACGGCCTGCTCATGGGCAAGGGCCCGATCGTCCCGTTCGACCGGATCACCGCCGTGGGCACGGGACGCGGACGGCTCACCGTGTTCTACACACCGCTGCCCGACCAGCGGATGAGCCTGGTCGAGCGGAGGACCGGGCAGAAGCGCCTGGTGCTCGGCCTGTCGCGGCTCGGGTCGGTCCGGCCCGAGGACCTGGCCGTGTGGCTGCTCAAGCTCACGGGCGGCCCGTTGACCCAGATCGACGTCGAGCTCGGCGGGGTCTCCCGCATCTGGCGGATCCGCGAGTGAGGCCGCTCAGCCCTCGGCCCGACGGGCGACGCCCGCCAGGAGTCGCTGGGCCGCCCGGCGGTGGCCGGTGGTCGCCATCAGCATCGTGCGGTAGGCCCGACCGGGCAGCCCGGGGAACTCGGCGTACGTGAGTGCACTGAGCAGCGCGGCCTCGCCCTCGGGCTCCACCCGGAAGACCAGGCGGTACGTCGAGAACCGGTGCCGACCGCCCAGCACGACCTCGCGTCCCGGGTCGGACGCGATGACGGTGAACCCGCTGCGCGGCACGGTGCCGAGGACCCCGAAGAGCGCGCCGTGCAGGAGGCCACGCGTGGCGGTCGTCATCCGCTCGACCTGGGGCTGGAGGGCCTCCCAGGTGCGGTCCGGGGACGCATCGACGCTGCGCGAGTAGGCGTCCACGAAGGGGAGACCGGGCAGCTGCGACACGGGCGACATCTGCCCATCCTCCTCTCACCGGCGGTCACGGCGGGCGAGTGCCGTGCCGGGCACCATGACGAGCGCCGCCAGGACGAACGTCGCGGGGTAGCCGACGTGGGCCACCACGAGCCCGGCCCCCAGGGCACCGGCGGCCATGCCGAGGTCGTAGGAGGCGTTCCAGATCGCGCTGACGGCGCCCTCGGATCCCTCCGGCGCCCGCGCGAACATCAGGCAGAGCGTGGCGTTCGCCAGGATCCCGAAGCCGGTGCCGAAGACGAACGCGCCGGTGACCACGGCGAGTGGTGAGTGGGTGCACGCGACCCCCAGCATGCCGGCCACGGCCAGCACGATCCCGGGCACGAGCAGGCAGGCCTGGCCCCGGCGGTCACCGATCCGGCCGGCGCACCAGCGCGCGCCGGTCGACGCCGCCGGCTGGGCCAGCAGGGCGGCCGCGGCGACCCACGCGTGGGCACCGTTCACGGCGAGGGGCAGGAAGGTGACCAGCACGCCGACGGCGGCGGTGGAGCCCGCGAAGATCGCGGCGGGGCGGCGGACCGACGCGCTGCGCAGGCCGGCGAGCACGCCGACCGCCTCGTCCGAGCCGGCGGCGGGTGCCGACCGGGACGGCAGCCCGGGGACGGAGACCAGTGCCAGCAGCGTGGCGACCGTCGTCACCACGAAGACCGGCGAGTACCCCCAGCGGGCCGCCATCCAGACTCCGGCCGGCAGGGCCAGGGTGCCCGGCACACCACCGACGATCCCGACCAGCGCCAGACCCTCTCCGCGCCGCTCGGCGGGGATCAACGACGCCGTGACCGCGCCGCCGGCGGTGACGCAGATCGCGAAGCCGATCCCGCGCAGCACGCTCACGGCCAGGATGGCCGGCGTCGAGGCGGCGAACACCAGGACGGTGGTCGGCGCACCGAGGAGCAGCAACCCCATGGCCAGCGCGCAGCGGTAGCCGACCAGCGACACCAGGCGCGGTGTGACCAGCTCGCACGCGACCGTGGCCACGAGCAGAGCGACGGTCGCGAGGCCCGCGCTGCTCGCCGACCCGGCGTCCTGGGCCAGGAGCGGCACCACGGACAGCGGCAGGTAGAAGCCGATCGAGGAGCCGACGATCGAGACGAACCGCACCAGCAGGGCCCGTGTGACGAGGGCGGGACGGGCTGCGGAGGCGGCGTACGACGCGGGGGCGGCGTTCCGAAGCGTGGTCATGAGCAGGACGCTAGGCGCGATATGGACCTCCGATAAGGGCCACTGTGAGGGCTGGATCGGGGTCCACTTTGCGCTACGGTGCCGAACATGGCACGCGCCACGGAGCTCCTCGTCTCGCTGGACCGCTCCGCTTCCGCGCCGCTGCGGGCCCAGCTCGAGCAGGCGCTGCGCGACGCCGTCCGCACCGGACGGCTGGCGACCGGGGACCGGCTGCCGTCGTCGCGGATGCTCGCCGCCGACCTCGGTCTCTCACGCGGCGTCGTCCAGGAGTGCTACGAGCAGCTGGCGGCCGAGGGCTACCTGGTCTCGCGCACGGGCTCGGGCACCACCGTCGCGAGTGCCGTCGCGACCACCACCTCGACCGAGGCGCCGGCGAGCTCCTCCGCGCCGACGCCGCCGACGGTCGCCGACTTCGTGTCCGGGGTCCCCGACCTGGCCTCGGCACCACGCTCCGACTGGGCGTGGGCGGTCCAGGAGGTCTGCCGCAGCGCGCCGAACGCGGCCTTCGACTACGGCGACCCGCGCGGCGTGCCCGAGCTCCGGGAGACGCTGGCGGCGTACCTGCGACGTGTCCGCGCCGTCGACGCCGCGGCCGACCAGGTGCTGGTCTGCAACGGGATGGCCCAGGGGCTCTCGCTCGTGCTCCGCGCCCTCGAGCCGGGTGTCGTCGCCTGCGAGGACCCCGGCGCGATCGCCACGGCCAGGTCGGCCGCGGGCGCCTCGGGCAGCACCGTCGTCCCGGTGCCGGTCGACGATCTCGGCCTCGACGTCTTCGCACTCGACGGAAACGCAGGCGCGGGCGGTCGTCGTGACCCCCGCCCACCAGTGGCCGACCGGCGTCGTGCTCGCGCCGGAACGCCGGCACGCCCTGCTGGCCTGGGCTCGCGAGCGCGATGCGGTCGTGCTGGAGGACGACTACGACGCGGAGTTCCGCTACGACCGCGACCCCGTCGGCACGCTGCAGGGCCTGGCGCCCGACCACGTGGTCGCGCTCGGCACCGTCAGCAAGTCGCTGGCGCCGGCGCTGCGGCTGGGGTGGGCGGTGCTGCCTCCGCACCTGGTCGAGGCGGCGGCCCGGATCAAGGACGCCGCCGACCGCGGTACGTCGGCGCTCGACCAGCTCGCCCTGGCCCGGCTGATCGAGTCGGGGCGCTACGACCGTCACCTGCGGCGGGTCCGCGCGGAGTACGCCCGCCGGCGCACGGCGCTGGTCGACGCGCTCGCGGAGCACGCACCGGACGTGCCGCTCACCGGGCTCGCCGCCGGCTTCCACGCGGTGGCGCACCTCCCCGACGGCGTCGACGTCGACGCCGTCGTCGAGCGGGCGCGCGAGCGCGGGGTCGGGCTCTACTCGCTGGGGCTGAACCGGTCGGACGGGTCACCGACGCCGCCGCGCCTGGTGTTCGGCTACGGGAACACCCCGGTCCGCACGATCCGGGCCGGCATCGCCGCCGTCGCCGACCTGCTCAGGTGACCGGCGGCTCGTCGGGCTCGCGCCGGCGCTCGGCCATGACCAGCCCGACCGCGACCAGCACGACGGCGCCACCGACGACCACCGGCCAGGTGATCGGCTCCCCCAGCCACACCCAGCCGAGCAGCACGGCGACCACCGGGTTCACGTAGGCGTGCGTCGAGACCAGCGAGATCGGCGCGTGCGCGAGCAGCCAGACGAACGTCGTGTACGACACCACCGACGAGACGGTGAGGTAGCCGAGCACCAGCCAGGTCCCGGCGGAGATGTCCCACGTCCAGCGCTCACCGGCGGCCAGGCCGGCCGCGGTCAGCACCATGCCTCCCGCCAGCAGCTGGTATGCCGTGGTCGCGAACGTGCTGGCCGGGAGCGACAGCCGCGGCTGGAGGAACGACCCGACCGCCCAGCATCCCGCCGACGCGACCACGAGCACCGACGGCCACAGCGGGAAGCCCGGCACCGACCGGCCGCCGAGCAGCAGCACCGCCAGGCCCGCGAACCCGGCGAGGACCCCGACCCAGGTCACCGGGCGTGGCCGGTCGCCCGTCGCCAGCCGGAGCACGACGATCGCGATCGGGGCCAGCGCGCTCAGCAACGCGGCCGGTCCGGCCTGCACGCCGATGCTCTCGGCCCAGGTGACGGTGCCGTTGGTCAGCACCTGGAGCAGCATCGCCAGCAGCACGCAGCCGACCAGCGCGCGGCGGCCGGCCCGCAGGGCGACCGGCCCGTACCTGGCGGCGACGTACGTCGTGAGCAGCAGGCCGGCCACGACGTACCGCACCCCGATCGAGAGCAGCGCGGGCACGTCCTCGACGACGTACCGGATGGCCACGAACACCGAGCCCCACACGACGTAGACGACGAGCAAGCCGGCGCCGACCTGGACGGTCTCGCGGGAGAGCGGCCTCGGCACCCTCACCCGGCCGACGTCGGTGGACATCAGCCGCAGCGTAGGCCTCGGCGCCGGCGGGTCGTCGGGCGGTTCACGCCAGGTAGAGCTTGCGGAGCCGCTCGGTGATCTCCCACGTCGTGCGGTCGCCCGCGTGCAGCCGGACCAGCACCCCGGACCGGAGCTCGATCTCGCTGCCGTCCGCGAACCTCACCGTCCCGGCGCCGGAGAGCACGAGGAACACCTCGTCGGCCTCGGTGTCGATGTCGGTGCCGGGGCCCGCCTCCCAGAGCCCGACCTCCGCGCCGACCTCGGGGACGGCCTCGAGCAGCGCCCGGCTCGCGGTCACCAGCGCCTCGGAGACGCCGTCCGTCGCGAGCGGCTCGGCGTGGACGTCGTGGCTGAGGAGTCGGTCGCCGGCGTGGGACATGCCGGGAGCCTAGGGCGGGCCCGACCAACCCCGGGAGTGCCGGATTCCGTCATGTCGGGTGAGGATGGAAGCGGAGGGTGCACATGGGTCAGGCTCGGGACATCGACGAGTTCGCGGAGTTCGCCGCGGCCTCGTTGCGCGACCTCCGGCGGACGGCGTACCTCATGTGCGGGGACTGGCACCTCGCCGAGGACCTGGCGCAGGAGGCGCTGATCCGCGTCTACCGCTCGTGGCGGCGGGTGCAGCGGCGCGAGTCGCTGCCCGGCTACGCGCGCCAGACCGTGGTGCGCCTGGTGATCGACGAGCGACGGCGACCGAAGCGGCGCGAGCTGGTCGGTGTCGAGCCGCGGGACCTGCCGGTCCCCGACGCCAGCGCCGAGGTCGACGAGCGCGACGAGGTGCTCGCCGCCCTGGCCGGGCTGCCACCACGGCGTCGCGCCTGCGTGGTGCTGCGCTTCCACCTCGACCTGTCGGTCGCCGAGACCGCCCAGGTGCTCGGGTGCACGGAGGGCACGGTCAAGAGCCAGACCTCCGCCGCACTCGCGCATCTGCGTCAGGCCCTCGGCGACGTCACCTTGGTGAGGAGCGAGTCATGACCGAGCTGAAGGACCTGTTGGACCGCGCGGGAGACGACGACGGTCGCCCGCTGCTCACCGACCTGGAGGACCTGCTCGCGCGCGCCGAGCACGGCCGCGAACGTGCGCGGGTACGCCGTGCCGGCGGCGCGCTCGTCGCGGCCGGGGCGGCCGCGGCCCTGGTGGTCGGGGTGACGGCCCTCCGCTCCGGAGGCGAGCACGGCGTGGCTCCGGCCGGCTCGGGCACGCCGAGCTCCTCCCCGACGACCGTCCGCGTCTCGAGCCTGTCGGCCGCCGAGGTCGTCGCGCGCTGCCGGCCGCAGCTGGCGGCGTACCGGCACCTGCCGATGTACACCTCCGACCCGGGCGGCGTCGGCTGGACCGTGCGGCCGGGCCACTACCTGGTGGGCCAGGTCGTCCTGGCCGTCCCCGGCGACGGCTCCAACCCCGAGTTCTGCCGCGTGCCCGCGGCCGGTCACGCCCACGACCGCGTGCCGCTCGCGTCGTACACCGGGAGCGCCGCCGACACCGACCTGCTCACCCAGAACTGCCGGGAGACCGCCCCCTACTCCGGCAGCACCTACACGCTGGACCACCCGGAGACCGCCGGGGTCACCGCGGCCGCCACCGTCGACGACGTCTCGGCCGCCGTCCTGGTCACCCGGGACGGGCAGGCGGCGCTGTGCGTCATGTCGCCGGTCACGTGGGACGCCGGCCTCACCGACGTGCAGCGGTTCGACCACGGGATCACGCTGTCCTACGGCACCACCGGCGCCTCGAACAAGTCGATCGTCGGAGGGACCGCGTCGTGGTACCTCCTCGGCGGGGTCCTGTCCCCTCAGGCGGCCCGGGTCGAGCTCACCGTCGACGGCGGGCCGACCAGGACGTTCGCCGTCGAGGACGGGTACGTCGCCGGGGTGCTCCGCGACGCCCGGCCGGGCGGGCTCCAGCCGGTGACCTGGCGCGTCCTCGACGAGCGCGGCCAGGTGCTGAGCACCGGTCACCAGGTCTAGGGACGGGTCACGGCGTCCAGTCGCCCGCCACCTGCCGGGTCGCGGCGTTCAGCCGGTTCCACACGTTGATCGAGGTGATCGCGACCAGGAGCGCGGCCAGCCCCTGCTCGTCGTAGTGACGCGCGGCCTCCTCCCACACGTCGTCGGGGACCGGGTCGCCGCGGTCGGCGACCCGCGTCACGAGCTCGGTGAGCTCGAGCGCGACCCGCTCGGCGTCGGTGAAGAACGGCGCGTCGCGCCAGGCGGCGACGGCGTACAGACGCTCGTCGCTGATCCCCTGCTTCTTCAGGCTGGTCGAGTGGAGCTGCACGCAGACGCTGCAGCCGTTGATCTGGCTGGCTCGGAGGTTGATCATCTCCACCGTCTGGGGCGGCACTCCGAGTCCTTCCCCGCTCTGGCTGTAGGCCGTGAGCGCCTTCAGCGCCGCGGGGGCAACGAAAACGGGGTGCTTCATCCGCGCTTCCATGATCGTCTCCTGTCAGGTCGATCTCGTTCCGTTCGTCATCTGGGTTGACGGAGCACGAAGGAGGAACCTGACCATGCAGACACAGGAGCAGCTGGCCGACCGCTTCGAGGAGCACCGCTCCCATCTGCGCGGCGTGGCCTACCGCATGCTCGGCTCCATCCCCGAGGCCGACGACGCCGTGCAGGAGGCGTGGCTGCGGCTGTCCCGCTCGGACACCAGCGACGTCACCAACCTGCGCGGCTGGCTCACCACCGTGGTGAGCCGGATCTGCCTCGACCTGCTGCGGTCACGCAAGTCGCGGCGCGAGGAGTCGCTCGAGGTGCACCTCCCGGATCCGGTGGTCACCCGCCTGGACCTCGACCCGGAGGCCTCCGCCGAGCAGGCCGACGCCGTCACCCTGGCCCTGTTGATGGTCCTGGACGCCCTGAACCCCCGGGAGCGGATGGCGTTCGTGCTGCACGACATGTTCGGCGTCCCGTTCGAGCAGATCGCCGAGATCGTGGACAGCTCGCCGGCGGCGGCCACCCAGATGGCCAGCCGCGCGCGCCGTCGCGTCCGGGCCACGCCGCCACCCTCCGCCGATCTGGCCACCCAGCGCCGGGTGCTGAACGCGTTCACCTCGGCCGCGCAGGAAGGCGACTTCGAGGCCCTGCTCACGGTGCTCGACCCCGATGTCACGCTCCGCGCGGACGGCGGTGTCCGGGGACTGTCGGGCCTGATCCGCGGTGCGGCCGAGGTGGCCGCGGCGGCGTCCTCGTTCCGGCGTACGGGCCACGAGCCGACGCAGGTGATGGTCCTGGTCAACGGCGCCGTCGGCCTGCTGGGCTTCCGCGACTCCGGTCCGGTGTCGGTGTTCAGCCCGGTCATCCGCGACGGCCGGATCGTCGAGATCAACATCCTGACCGACCCCGACCGCCTGGCGGCGCTCGACCTCAGCGACGTCGTCTGAGCCGGGAGCGGATGCGCTGCCGAGCCCGGTGAAATCCCGGGATCGGCAGCGCAGGGCGGCCGAGTCCGGTTGTAATGGGGCGAGGGGGGTACGCCGCAGGTCTCGACGAAAGCTCTCCCATGCCGAAATTGCTCGCCCCGGTCGCCGCCACCCTGGCCGTCGCCGCAGCCCTCCTGGCTGCCCCGGCCGACGCCGTCCACCGGCCCACGCCCGCCTCCGCAGCGACGGTCGCGGGCGCCGACGCGCACGCGAAGCGCTCCGGCAACCCGTTCCTCGCGCACCCGTGGGGTGCCTACCAGGGGAAGATGGAGCCGTCGTGGGTGGCCTGGAACGGCGCCTCCGGCACGAAGAAGGACCTCCTCGCCTACATCGCGACGCAGCCGAAGGACCACTGGTTCGGCCACTGGAACCCCAACGACAAGGTCGCCCAGCAGGTCCACGACTACATCTCGAACTCCCAGGACGGGAACGCGGACGCCCTGGTGCAGATGGCGATCTTCCGCGTGGTGCCGTGGGAGCACGACGCCTGCAAGCGACTGCCCACCGCGGCCGAGAAGGCGTCGTACAAGCAGTGGATCGACCGGTTCGCCGGTGCCGTCGGCGACACCCCGACCGCGATCGTGCTGCAGCCCGACGGGCCCTTCGCGCTCTGTGCACCCCACGGCTCGAAGGCGGCCTCCAAGCTGGTGAAGTACGCCGCTCGCGAGCTGTCCGCGCTGCCGAACACCAGCGTGTACATCGAGGCCGGCGCCGCCGACTGGCCGATGTTCGGCCCGAACGGCGGGGTCACCGCCGCGGTCAGGATCCTGGTGCGCGGTGGCATCCAGTACACCCGCGGGTTCGCCCTCAACGGCACCCACTACGACTCGATCCCGAACGAGGTCGAGCGCGCCAAGGCGATCATCAAGATGCTGGACGCGAAGGGCTACCCCGGCCGCACCGCGGTGATCAACACCAGCAACAACGGCCATCCCTTCAAGTTCGGGCAGTACACCGGTCCCGACCCGACCAACCCGGTGGTGTGCAAGTCGAAGGACGCGCCGGCCGGCAAGACCTGCGAGACGCTCGGCATCCCGCCGACCGCCGACGTCGCCGCGAGCCGCTGGAACCTCCCGGCGAAGACGGCGACCGCGGCCGCGAAGTTCGTCGACGCCTACCTGTGGTTCGGCCGCCCCTGGCTCCACCACGAGGGCAGCCAGCCGTTCGTCACCAAGCGCGCCGTCAAGCTGGTCAAGACGACCCCCTACCGCTGACCGGCTCCGTCGGCCCCGCCGGCCCGGCCGACGAGGTGGAAGATGCGGCTGAGCCGGCGGTAGGGGTCCCGGCGGCCGGCCTCGAGCTCGACGGCCGCCGCAGCGGCCACCTGCGCCTGGTCGCTCGCGTCCAGCTCGACGCCGCCGAGGTCGAGCCAGTCCACGAAGTGCCAGACGCCGTACCACCGCAACGGCTCGACACCGCGGCTCCGTAGCTGCTCGCTCAGTCCCTCGACGGTGTGGGCCCGGGTCGGCAGGCCGAGGACGCCGATCTCGGAGTCCTCGTCGAACGCCGACAACGCGTCGTCCCACCGCTGCCCGAAGCCCGCGCGGAGCGCACTCGCCTCGGCGTTGCCGGCCATGATCGACACGATCCCGCCGGGAACGACGCAGCGGCAGAGCTGGTCGACGACCCGCTCGGGCTGCTCGAGGTACCCCAGGACGCCGTGGCAGAGCACGGCGTCGAAGCGCCGTCCCTCGACCGCGGCCTCCGCGTGGTCGCCCTCGGCCTCCACGAAGCTCACGCGTCCGGACACGTCGTCGGGCAGCTCCGCGAGTCGCTGTCGTGCCTTGTCGAGCATGCCGGAGGACGGGTCGAGCAGCGTCACGTCGTACCCGGCCCTGGCGAGCGGGAAGGACTGGTGGCCGGCGCCGCCGCCGACGTCCAGCACCGACGCCGGCGCGGCCGGCAGGTGCTCGAGCAGCTGCTGGTGCATCACGTAGGTGCGCACCCGCCCCTTCATCGAGGCATAGGCCCCGTCGGCGAACTGGTCCGCCAGAGCTGCCCAGGTGTCGCCCATCTCGCCACGCTAGCTCTCAGCTGCCGGCGCGCTCCATGCGGATCCAGCCGGACCAGCCGCGCTCGGCCATCAGCTCCTGGAGCCGCTCGACCAGCGGGTGGGACTCCGAGGCGAAGGAGTCGATCAGGCCGACGAACGCGTCGTCGTCCAGCTCCTCGGCCTGCCGGTCGAGCTCCCCGCGCTGGGCCGCCTCCTCGGCGATGTCGGCGATCAGGTCGGCCACCGCGTTGAGCCGGTCCTCGTCCGGACCGTGCTCGAGGAGGTCGCCGATCAGCCGGTACAGCTGCACCGTCCGCGGGTCCTCCAGCTGCGCCAGCTTGCCGGCCATCAGCTCGGGGATCGTCTCCGGCCAGCGGGCGGCCATCAGGATCCAGCCGTCGCGCTCGCCCTCGACCAGCGCCTCGGGGACGCCGCGGGCGCGCAGCTGGTCGAGGTAGCCGACCACCTCGTCGGGCACCGACAAGCTGTCCCCGGCCGCGAGCTTCGCGATCTGACGCCGGTGCTCCTGACGTTCGCGGATCTCACGGCGGAGGCGGCGGTCGATCTCGTCGACCGCCGTCGCGAACTCCTCCTCGTCGGCCTGAAGCAGCTCGTGCACGCGCGCCAGGGGGACGCCGGCATCGGCGAGCGTGCGGATCTTGATCAGCTCGACGACGGCCTTGGCGTCGTACCGCCGGTAGCCGGAGTAGTCACGCTCGGGCTCCGGCAGCAACCCCTTGGCGTGGTAGTGCCGGACCGCGCGCACCGTCACACCGGCGTACGACGCGAGCTGGCCGATCGTCAGCACGGAGCACCTCCACCGTCGCTCACCCAGGTCGTCCGATCGGACCGAGCAGCTTCGCGATGTCGCTGTTGAGGGACACGCGCCACCGGTCGGTGTACGTCGGGGTGGCCCGCAGGCGTTCGTCGCAGAACGCCGCCACGTCCTCCCCGGTGACCTCGAGCACGTGCCTGCCCTCGGCCGCGCCGGTCTCGAACAGGCCGAGCACGTCCGTCAGCACGGCGACGACGTCGCGGCCGTCTCCCGAGGTGAACCTCCACAGGTACTTCTTCATCCCGTCGTACACGATCCGGTAGTCGCGCGGCAGCGCGTGTGCGCGCGCCTCCATGCTCCTCCATTCCTTCTTCTCTCCGATGACCTTGGTCAGCATGCCGCTCATCTGTCGTCTCCTGGGTGGTGGTGGCGGGAGGGTCAGGCGATCTTGCGGTGGTAGCCGGCCATCGCCAGGGCGTAGGCGACGACGAGGATGCCGACGCACCAGGCGAGCGCCGTCCAGAGGTCGTGGCCCACCGGCTGCTGGGCGAACAGGTCGCGGATCGTGTTCACGATCGACGTCACCGGCTGGTGCTCGGCGAAGGCACGGACCGGGCCGGGCATCGTGTGGGTGGGCACGAAGGCCGAGCTGACGAACGGCAGGAAGATCAACGGGTACGAGAACGCGCCGGCTCCCTCCACGCTGCCAGCGGACAGGCCCGCGATCACCGCGATCCAGGTCACCGCCAGGGTGAACAGGACCACGATGCCGGCGACCGCGAGCCAGGCCAGGACGCCGGCCCCCGAGCGGAACCCCATCAGCAGCGCGACGCCCACGACGATGGCCAGCGACACCAGGTTGGCCGCCAGCGACGTGAGCACGTGTGCCCACAGCACGCTCGAGCGCGCGATCGGCATCGACTGGAACCGTTCGAAGATCCCGCTGTCCAGGTCGGTGAAGAGCCGGACGGCGGTGTAGGCGATCCCGGACGCGACCGTGATCAGCAGGATGCCGGGCAGCATGTACGTCACGTAGCTGCTCGTGTCCCGGTCGATGGCGCCGCCGAAGACGTAGACGAACAGCAGCATGATCGCGATCGGCATGACCGCGGTCGTGATGATGGTGTCGAGACTGCGCGTGACGTGGCGCAGCGTCCGTCCGGTGAGGACGGCCGTGTCGCCGAGGTGGTGGGTGGTCATCGTGGTTCCTTGCTGGTGAGTGAGTGGTCGGCGTCGACGGTGTCGTCGACGTCCGTGGTCGCGGCCGGGCCGTTCCGGCCGATGACGGCCAGGAAGACGTCCTCGAGGGTCGGCTGCTTCTCGACGTACTCGACCGTGGCCGGCGGCAGCAGCCGCTTGAGGTCGGCCAACGTGCCGTCGGCGATGATCCGCCCCTCGTGGAGGATGGCGATCCGGTCGGCGAGCTGCTCGGCCTCGTCGAGGTACTGGGTGGTGAGCAGCACCGTCGTGCCCTGCCGGGCGAGCTCCTCGACGGCCTGCCACACCTCGAGGCGTGCCTCGGGATCGAGGCCGGTCGTCGGCTCGTCGAGGAAGATCACGGGTGGGTTCCCGATCAGGCTCATCGCGATGTCGAGGCGTCGCCGCATCCCACCGGAGTACGTCGAGACCTTGCGGTCGGCCGCGTCGGTCAGCGCGAAGCGCCCGAGCAGTCCGTCGGCGATCGCGGCCGGCCCGTCGAGGTGCCGGAGCCGTGCGACCAGCACGAGGTTCTCGCGGCCGCTGAGGACCTCGTCGACGGCCGCGAACTGGCCGGTGAGGCTGATGGATTCCCGGACCTCCGCGGGCTGCGCGCCGACTTCGTACCCCTGCACGCTGGCCGTGCCGGCGTCGGCCCGCAGCAGCGTCGAGAGGATCTTGACCAGGGTGGTCTTGCCGGCCCCGTTGGAGCCGAGCAGGGCGAAGATGCTGCCCTCGGCGACGTCGAGGTCGACGCCGCGCAGCACCGCCAGGTCCTGGTAGGACTTCTCCAGTCCCCGGATGTGAATGGCTGGTGATGGTGTCATGCGACCAGGGTGGAACCCTGACGCTGGGTCAACGTCAAGCGCCCTGGGTGTGGCGCTCGTCATGCACGACCCGGACGGGGCCGTGCCCGGGTCAGACGGGCTGCAGGCTGGCGATCCCCGGGACCCGACGTGCGGGGGTCGGCGCCGGCGCAGGCATGGTGGTGGCGGCCGGCAGCAGGCCGTGGATGCGCACGGCGGAGATGCGCTCGAGCCTGACGACCGAATGCTCCTCGTCCTCCTCGAAGTCGAGGATCACGCCGTGGCCGTCGATGCCGGCCACGCGGCCCTGGAGCCAGTGGCTCTCGACGAGGAGGGCGACCTGCATGCCGTTCTCGTGTGCGCGGCGGAGAGCGGTTCCGATCGTGTACAGCGTGGTGCTCACGTGGCCTCCCGGAAGGCACGCCGGCGGGCTGAGAGGGATCCTCGTGCTCGATCGGCTTGGTCGGTTGGAGTCGGTCGGTTGGAGTCGGTCGCGAGCGGCACCAGGTGGTGACCCGATGGCGAGCCGCGGTCCGGCAAGGTTAAGAAGAGGTCAGGAGAAGCCAGACCGCTTTGGCCCGGGTCGACCCGACCGGGGGGACGGACCATCCGTGCTGACCATGTAGGACCGGTTGCGGCTAGTCCGATCGGACCATGCCGCCGCCTGCGGTACGCGGGGTGATCGGGCCGACGAGCTGGCTTGCGGGCACACCCGAAAGGAGTCTTGCCGCTCCCCGCGACGGCGTGCTGGACTCCGATCGGGCGCGGAGGTGCCGCGCCCGGGGGGAGTCATCATGCATCTGCTCGGACGAGCGTTCACCACGACCTGCGCCGCAGGGCTGGCACTGGGGGTGTCCCTGGTGACCACCGGCCCGGCCCTGGCGCACGGCCATCACCACGGCGGGCACCACGGCCGGCACCACGGCGATCACCACGGTCTCCACCACGCGATCTACGTCGCGCCCGACGGTGGCACCGGGACGACCGCGCGGTCCGCGAGGCGCGGCGAGGGCGGGGGTTCGTGCGGGCACGCGGCGTTCTCCGACATCCAGGCCGCCGTCGAGGCGGCGCCGACGGGCGGCACCGTGGTCGTGTGCCGCGGCACCTATGCCCAGAGCGTGACGGTCGACAAGCGGCTCACGCTCGCGGGACGCCACGGTGCGGTGATCGACGCGACCGGCTTCGGCTACGGCGTGGGGGTCACGGCGTCGTGGACGACGATCCGCGGTCTGACGGTGGTCAACGCCTCGGGCGACGACCCCGACCAGCCCTACGACGGGATCATCACCGCCGGCTTCACCGACGCTGGCCCCGTGCCGGCCGACCACGTCACCATCGTGCACAACGTCGTCCGCGGGAACCAGGGATCCGGGATCGACCTGAACAGCACGTCGCACTCCGTCGCCCGCGACAACCGCGCGGTGGAGAACGGCGTCGGCGTCAACGTCGCCGACGACCTGGGCGCACCGGCCGTGGGCAACGTCGTCGCCCACAACATCACCAACCGGAACTTCGGTGGCTGCGGGATCGCTCTCGCCGACCACACCGGCGCGGGTGTCATCGGGACCGTCGTCTGGGGGAACGTCTCCGACAACAACGGGCTGAGCACGCCCACCGCTCCCGACGCGTCGGCCGGCAGCGGTGTGATCATGGCCAGCCCGATCCCCGGCGGCATCGTCAAGGACAACCTGATCGCGCACAACGAGTTCCACGGCAACGGCCACGGCGGCGTCGTCGTCCACTCGCACGTGCCCTCCACCGAGGGCGTGCCGGACAGCGACTTCAGCGGGAACCGGGTGCTGGGCAACGTGATCGGGCGCAACAACCTCCGGACGGACACCTCCGACCCGGAGACCACCGGCATCTACCTCGGCAGTGCCACGCCGCTGTCGATCACGATCCGGGGGAACCTCATCCACGACAACGCCGTCGGGATCTTCACCGCCGGTGACGTCACCGTGACCGGGCACAACCGGTTCGTCCACGTGGCCACCCGCCAGACGGGCGTGCCGACCTACTGATCGGAACGGTCGAGCGCCGTCACGCCGGTGCCGGTCCCGTGGGCGTCCCCACGGGTCCGGCACCGGCACCTGTCAGTGAGCCATGTCGACGAAGCGTGAGTAGTGGCCCTGGAAGGCGACGACGATGTCGCGGGTGGGGCCGTTGCGGTGCTTGGCGACGATCAGGTCGGCCTCGCCGGGGCGGGTCGACTCCTTCTCGTAGACGTCGTCGCGGTGGAGCAGGATCACCATGTCGGCGTCCTGCTCGAGCGACCCGGACTCGCGGAGGTCGCTCATCATCGGGCGCTTGTCGCCGCGTTGCTCGGGGCCGCGGTTGAGCTGGGAGAGCGCGATGATCGGCACCTCGAGCTCCTTGGCCAGCAGCTTGATCTGGCGGGAGAACTCGCTGACCTCGACCTGCCGGCTCTCGACCTTGCGGCCCGAGGTCATCAGCTGCATGTAGTCGATCACGATCAGGCGGAGGTCGTGACGCTGCTTGAGCCGGCGGGCCTTGGCGCGGATCTCCATCATGGTCATGTTCGGGGAGTCGTCGATGAACAGCGGCGAGCTCGAGATCTCGCTCATCTTGCGGGCGAGCTTGGTCCAGTCCTCGTCGCGCATGTTGCCGTTGCGCAGCGCGTTGAGCGGCACCTTCGACTCCGCCGACAGCAGCCGCATCGTGATCTCGGAGCGCGACATCTCCAGGCTGAAGAAGCAGGACGTCATGTTGTTGTGGATCGAGGCCGCGCGGCACAGGTCGAGCGCCAGGGTGGACTTGCCGACCGCGGGCCGCGCCGCGACGATCACCATCTGGCCCTTGTGCAGACCGTTGGTCAGGTCGTCGAGGTCGGCGAAGCCGGTGGGCACGCCGTACAGCCCGGCGTCGCGGTTGCCGATCGCCTCGATCTCGTCGAGGACGCCGTCGAGGATGTCGCTCAGCGGCGCGTAGTCCTCCGACGTGCGGCGCTCGGTGACCTGGTAGACCTCCGCCTGCGCGGCGTCGACGACGTCGTCGACCTGGCCCTGGCCGGCGTAGCCCATCTGGACGATCCGGGTGCCGGCGTCGACGAGCCGCCGCAGGACGGCCTTCTCGCGGACGATCTCGGCGTAGTAGCCGGCGTTCGCGGCGATCGGGACGTTGGCCGAGAGCGTGTGGAGGTACGGCGCGCCGCCGATGCGGGCGAGCTCGCCGCGCCGGCCGAGCTCGTTGGCGACGGTGACCGGGTCGGCCGGCTCGCCGCGGCCGTAGAGGTCGATGATCGCGTCGTAGATGACCTCGTGGACCGGCCGGTAGAAGTCGGCGCCCCGGAGCAGCTCGGTGACGTCGGCGATGGAGTCCTTGGACAGCAGCATCGCGCCGAGCACGCTCTGCTCGGCGGCGTTGTCCTGGGGCGGTGTCCGGTCGCCGGCGCGGCTGGGCCGCTCGCCCGGCTCGTACGTCGCGGGGCCGTCACCCCAGTCGTCTCGCGGCGGCTCCGGCAGGCCCGGGACGTCCCACGACCCCTGCTCCGTGATGCTCACCGGCACTCCTTCAGTTCTCCGCGCGGGCCCCATGCACCGGCGGATGTGACAGGAGTGACGCTAGGGGCGGCCACCGACAGCGGCGGTGCGACGCCCCATGTCGGCGGGTGTCCCGTGCGGCAGACCCACCGAGCCGGGAATCTAGGCGTCCGGCGGTCCTCCCGGAAAGGACCCTGTCCACAGGGGCTGGGGATAACCGCCGCCCAGAGGTGGACGACACGCGACCGACTGTGGCCGACCCCGTGGAGAAGGTGTGGACAGCGCCTGTTAACTCCGGCCTAACACGCCTCTGACCTGCGGTTTCGTCCCTCCACAGATGTGCAGCAAGAAAAGTCTGCCGGTGATCTGTTCATCTTGTCGCCATCTGAGATTCGCCCGTCCTTTTATCGACATCTCAGCCTGCTCTTGGTCGGGACGGGCGATATCCACCGGTCATGCACAGGGCCTTTCGGCCCTTTTCTCCTCCGTCTCACGACCAGCTGACCGCGAGTGGAGCGGCGTCGCCAGGCACCACGACCCGCCGGGACCGGGTCCGGGCGGGTCGTGGAGGGTACGTCGGGTCAGGCGGGGATGACGTTCAGGGCCACCGTGGCCGAGACGTCGTCGTGGAGGCGGACGGACACCGAGTGGGCGCCGAGCGTCTTGATCGGGTTGCCGAGGGCGATCGCGCGGCGGTCGAGGTCCTCACCGGCGACCTCGGCGAGGGCGCCGGCGATCTCCGTGGTGGTGACGGCACCGAACAGGCGACCGGCGGAGCCGGCCTTGACCTTGACGTCGACCGGGCCGGCCTCGAGCTTGCCCCGGATCTGGTCGGCGTGCTCCTGGTCGCGGACCGCGCGCGAGGCGCGGGCACCCTTGATCGACTCGACGGTCTTCTCCCCGCCGCGGGTCCACTTGATCGCGACACCGCGGGGCAGCAGGTAGTTGCGGCCGTAGCCGTCCTTGACCTCGACCACGTCGCCGGGCTGACCGAGGCCGGTGACCTCCTGGGTCAGGATGATCTTCATCGTCGTCCCTCCCCTCAGCGACCGGTCGAGGTGTAGGGCAGCAGTGCGAGCTCGCGCGCGTTCTTCACCGCGATCGCGACGTCGCGCTGGTGCTGCACACAGTTGCCGGTGACCCGACGCGCGCGGATCTTGCCGCGGTCGGAGATGAACTTGCGGAGCAGGGTGGTGTCCTTGTAGTCGACACCGTCCGCCTTCTCCTTGCAGAACTGGCAAACCTTCTTCTTCGGCTTGCGCATCACTGCCTTGGCCATTGTGGTGCTCCCTTTGCTAGAGATTCAGTGAGCCCGTCCCTGAGTGACGGCAGGGTCGGAATGGAGTGGATCTGACTGTTCAGTTGTACGTCGGTCGGTCTCGACCCGCCCGTCACGGCTTCGCACGCTCAGCCGTGGGACTACTCGACCTTCCCGCCTCTTCGGTCGCCTCGCGAGCTCGGCGACGGGGCGTTAAAACGGCGGCTCGTCGGAGCTGACCCCCGGGGTCGCCCACGGGTCGTTGGCCGGGGCACCGGCTGCCGAGCCCGAGCCACCGGCCGGAGCGCCCTGCGCGGACGGAGCCGGCGTGGCCCACGGGTCGTTGTCGGCCGGCGAGGACTGGCCGCCGCCCTGCTGCCCGCCGTACGACGAGCCGCCCTGCCGCTGGGTGCGCGTCACCTTGGCGGTGGCGTACTTCAGCGAGGGGCCGACCTCGTCGACCTGGATCTCGAAGACGGTGCGCTTCTCGCCCTCACGCGTCTCGTACTGCCGCGAGCGCAGGTTGCCCTGGACGACGACGCGCATCCCCTTCTGCAGGGACTCCGCGACGTTCTCCGCGGCCTGCCGCCACACCGAGCAGGACAAGAACAGCGCCTCGCCGTCCTTCCACTCGTTGGTCTGGCGGTCGAAGGTGCGCGGCGTCGAGGCGATCCGGAAGTTGGCCACCGCTGCCCCCGACGGCGTGAAGCGGAGCTCGGGGTCGTCGACCAGGTTGCCGACCACGGTGATCTGGGTGTCGCCTGCCATGTCAGGACTCCTTGAGGATGTGCGAGTGCGTTGAGGCTCGTCGTGGCCCCATAGTGGTCGGTGGCACCGACATGCGCCACCGCTCGTTCACAGGGTCCACCGGAGCTCAGTGAGCGTCGGGACGCATCACCTTGGTGCGGAGCACGGACTCGTTGAGCCCGAGCTGGCGGTCGAACTCCTTGACCGTCGCCGGCTCCGCGGTGAGGTTGATGACCGCGTAGATGCCCTCGGCGTTCTTGGCGATCTCGTAGGCCAGCCGACGCCGGCCCCACACGTCGACGCTCTCGACGCTGCCGCCGTCCTTGCGGACGACGTTGAGGTACTTGTCGAGCGACGGTTCGACCGTTCGCTCCTCGAGACTCGGGTCGAGGATGACCATCACTTCATAGGCACGCACAGCGGTCTCCACCTCCTCTGGACTAGAGCGGCCACGGACCATCCGTGGCAGGAGGGCTTTGCGTTGAGCGGCGTAACGACGCGGGTCGCGCACCGCGAGCATCCGGACGGACCGGACAACTGCGTCAGGCTAGCAGCGCGACGGGCGCCAGCCGAATCGGCCGGCGCCCGTCGACGCGGATGGAGGAGCGGGTCAGACGGTCCTCGCCGTCGTCGACTCGCGCATGCGCATCACGGACAGGCCGAGACCTGCCAGGACCGCGATCAGGGCCAGCCAGTAGCCGAAGCCGCGCCCGATGTCGCAGTGGACGCCGAAGGCCCCGGCGCCGCCGCAGCCACTCGGGTCGACGAACAGCGCCAGGATCAGGCAGATCGTGGCGAGACCGAACGCCCCGACCGCGATCTGGTGCACCGGCATGGGGAGCTTGACCATGTTCAGCAGGGACAGCGCGACCACGACCGAGCCGGCCAGCGCGACCAGCACGCCGAACCACCCGAAGAACGCGTGCCACGCCGAGGCCGAGTCCGAGGCGCCACCGATCCCGGCCGCGCTCACCGAGATCGTGTAGAAGGGCAGCCACGAGCCGATCAACGCGACCAGGCCCGCGGCGATGATCCCGAGGTCGAACTTGTGCGCGCCCTGGAAGGCGGCCTTCGCCTTGTCGGCGTCGAACTGGTACGCACCGGCCGAGCCGGTCGAGTCTCCTGCCGGCGCCGCGGGAGGCGGCGTCGGGCTCGCCGGAGGCGGAGCGGGCGGCGGAGTGGCGGAGCCCTCGGGCGTGGGCTCGGTGGGGTTCTCCCCAGGTTGGTCAGTCATCTGATGTTCCTCATTTTCAGGTTCCGACTGACGGCGCGCCGATCCGGAGCGCCGGTTGTCCACAGCTCAGGAGGCGGGCCTCCCGTCGTAGATACCGAGCAACCTACGGTGCCCGGATGCCTCAGCACCATGACTCGCGGGCGAACTTCCGGGTGTGTCTCCTGGACCCGATCGGCCATGGGTCGAGCGGGACGGTCTGGCGCGCGTGGGACAGGCGGGACCGCCGGTACGTCGCGGCCAAGTCCGTCGATCCCGCCGGGCCTGCCGCGGACGCACCCCACCGGCTCCCGCTGGACCACCCCCACCTGCTCCAGCCCCACGACCGGGTGTCCGGTGCCGGGGCCGGCCTGCTGCTGATGCGCCTGGTCCGCGGCGGCACCGCCGACCGGCTGCTGGGCGACCACGGCGCCCTCCCCACGGCGTACGTCGCGGTCCTGCTCGACCAGCTGCTCGGCGCTCTGGCCGCGCTCCACGCCGCGGGGTTCGTCCACCGCGACGTGAAGCCGTCGAACCTCCTGCTCGAGCCGACCGGTACCGCGCGCCCGCACCTCTGGCTCGGCGACCTCGGCGTCGCGGCCCGGCTCGACGGACCGGCGGCGACGTTCGCCGGCACCGACGGGTACGTCGCGCCCGAGGCCGAGCCGGGCTCGCCCCCGACCGGCGCGCACGACCTGTACGCCGCGGGTGTCACGGCCGCCGAGCTCCTGACCGGGCGCGTCCCGCGCGACGACCGCGACCTGCCCCGCGGCCCCTTGCGTGGGATGCTCCGCGACCTCACGGCCGCCGACCCGGGTCGCCGGCCCGCCTCGGCCGGCGAAGCGCGCCGCAGGCTCCGGGACGTCGGCGTCCGGGCCGACGCCACCTGGCAGGTCGGCGCCCACGCGCCCGACGTGCCGGACCGGATCGCCCGCCTCCCGCTCCTCGAGAGGTGGCGGGTTCAGGGCACGAGAGCCGCGCAGTAGCCGGCGATCAGCGCGTCGGCGACGGTGGCGACGTACGCGTCGTCCGGGAGGTACGACGCGTCGTGCAGCCCCCCTCGCTCCGCGCCGGTGCCGACGAAGACCATCAGCCCCCGCACCTGCTCGCAGTACGCCGCGAAGTCGTCGGAGCCGAAGGACCGGAACGTCGGGTCCACCGCGTGACCGAGCTCCGTCAGCAGCTCGCCGGTGCGCACCGCGAGCCCCACGTCGTTGGTCAGCACCGGCTCGCCGATCCCGAAGGACACCTCGGCGCGGCACCCGTGACCGGCCGCCACCCCGGTCGCGATCTCCTCGATCGCGCGGTGCGCCGTCTCGCGGTCCTGGGGTCGCATCGTGCGGACGGTCCCGGAGCACACCGCGCGCGACGGCACGACGTTGTCGGCGGTGCCGGCGCGCACCTGGTTCACCATGCACGCCACGCCCGCGGTCGGGTCGATGCGCCGCGCAGCGACCTGCTGCAGCGCGACCACCACGGCCGACATCGCCAGCACCGAGTCGTCGACCGTGTGCGGGTAGCCGGAGTGTCCACCGCGACCCGACACCTCGACCCGGAACGTGTCCATCGCCGCGTTCACCGGTCCCGGCGTCACCGCGATCACCCCGGTCTCGACCCGCGGCTGCACATGGGCGGCGACGACGGCCTCGATCCCGGTGAGGCCGCCCTCCTCGATGACGTCCTTCGCGCCCGAGTCGACACCCTCCTCGCGCGGCTGCAGGATCGCGACCAGTGGCCGCGGCAGCTCCAGCCCCGACGCGGCCCGCACGACCGCGGAGAGGCCGGCGAGGTGCACGTCGTGGCCACAGGCGTGCATCGCCCCGTTCGTCGACGCCCACGGAACGCCGGTCTGCTCCTCGACCGGAAGCCCGTCGAGCTCGGCGCGCAGGGCGATCGCGGTCCCCGACCCGCCGGGGAGCCGGAGCAGCCGGCCGGTGCCCGCGACGACGTCGCCGTCTCCCCGCCCGACCCAGTCCACGACCGTCTGCGCCGTCGGGGTCTCCTGCCCGCCGAGCGCCGGCGAGCCGTGCAGCTCGTGGCGGAGCTCGACCGCGTCGGCCATGAGCTCCAGCACCGCCGCACGCCAGCGCGCCACGAGGTCGGCGACGCGCGCCCCGCTGCTCACAACGCGTAGGCCCGGCGGGCGTTCTCGCGGGCGACCAGCCCGGCGACGTACGCCGCATCCTCGGGGGTGGTCTCGCCGGCCGCGACCAGCTCTCCGAGCACCGACTCCAGCGAGCGCCGGAAGAGCAACGTGCCGAGGAGGTAGAGCTCGGCGAGCCCGTAGGCGTCGGAGGAGAACAGGAGCTTGCCGAACGGCACGATCTCGAAGGTCTCTCGCAGCACGCCGCTCGACAGCGCGCCGGTGTTGTGGGTGGTCAGGCCGAGGTCCATGAACACGTGGTCGAAGACCTGCGCGAGGTACGCCGCCTGCCGGTGGTAGGGCCAGTTGTGCAGCAGCAGCACCGGCACCCCCCGTTCCTGCGTTCCGCGCAGGAACGCCGTCAGCCGCAGGGGATCGCAGGCGAGCAGGTCCAGGTCGCTGTCGCCGTACCCGACGTGGAACTGCAGCGGCATGCCGAGCTCGACCGCCGTGTGCGCCAGCCAGGCGCTCACGGTCGGGTCCGCCACACGCGTCGCGTCGACGCCGGCCAGGGCGCGCCGGAGTTCGTCGGACGTCGGCTTGGTCGCGGGCAGCTCGAGGCCGACGCGGTACGCCGCGATGCTCTTCGCCCCGACCGCGCCGGCGCCCCGTGGCCGTCCGCAGCCGCTCCTCGACCTCGCCCGGGAAGTCCGGGCTGCCGGTGCCGAGGACCTCCTCGGCCAGGCGTTCCAGGCGCACCACCTCGTGCGCCGTAGCGCCACACAGGGCCGCGAGCTCGTCCATCGGCGTCAGCTCCGTCCCGGGGAGCAGGGACCCGAGCCCGGTGTCGACGAGGAGCGTCCCGATCCCGGTGGCGGCCATCAGCCGCCGGCTCGCCTCGGCGCCGCCGAGCTCCGAGCGCCGGGCCAGGTACGTCTCCGCCGGCGCCATGGGGTCGAGGTCGAGCAGCGGGGCGCAGTGACGTCGGATCGCCCAGCCCAGGGCGGAGTCGAAGAGCGTCGTGCCCAGCGGTGAGGCGCGGACGGCCTCGTTCATCAACCCCTCGAACGCCGCTCGGTCCAGGTCGTCGGTGAGGATGCCGTGGCAGTGGTGGTCGACGAGGTCGCCGAGCTGTCCCGAGAGATCGAGGGCGTCAGTCACCCACGACCTCCGGCTCGCCGTGCGGGCCGGTGTGGTCGAGCTGCCGGAGGCCCTCGGCCAGCCGCTGGGCGAAGCCCGGCACGAGGAAGGTCACCAGCACCACGACGAGCAGCCATCCGCCCGCGGCGACCGGGAACCAGCGAGCCGGGTTCGCGTCCGGGTAGGGCAGGACGTTGCGCCACAGCGTGTAGACGATCACCACGACCGCGGCGAGGGGGATGACGATCTCCCAGGTCGGCACCTGCGGCATCTTCTTGTCGATCCAGATCAGCTTGATGCAGCCGGCGGTGGCGAGCAGGTAGGCCACCAGCAGGATCAACGTGCCGATCGCCCCGCTCCAGAAGAACGTGTCGAAGGGCTTGGCGTCGAAGAGCACCGCGCAGATCACGGCCATCACGAAGACGGTGCCGCACACGACCGCGGCGGCGGCCGCGGGGGTCGCGTTCGTGCCGGTCCGGCCGAGCGGATGCCCGGGCGCGAGGTCACGCGTGATCGCGAACAGCAGCCGCGACGCCCCCACGACGCACGCCAGGCAGCAGGCGAAGGCCGAGACGCAGGCGCCCAAGGTGATGATGTCGCCCACCCAGGAGCCGATGTACGACGTACCGAGGTCGCCGACCAGCGCCGGCGAGGTGGAGAACTTCTCGACGCCCGCAGCGGTCGGCTTGAACCCCATCATCTCGATCGCGGTGACGACGGTGAAGTAGACACCGCCGAAGATCGCGGTCCACAGGATCGCCCGCGGGATGTCGCGCTGCGGGTGCTCGGTCTCCTCGCCCAGGGTGGAGGCCGCCTCGAAGCCCGCGAACGACAGCAGGCCGAAGACGATCCCGAGGAACAGCGTGGAGGTGCTGGTACCCGGCTCGACGGAGAAGACCTTGAGCGTGAACGTCGCGTCGTTCGGGGTGTCCTTGGCCAGGATCCGCACCAGGACGACGGCACACACCACCACGATCAGCGCGACGGTGATCCCCTCGGCGCTCAGGAGCACCTCGGCGGCGCGCTTCGCGGGGACGACCGCCAGCAACAGCGCGAGCGCCAGGGCGACGAAGCCGACCAGGAAGCCCGCCCAGTCGGGCTGGTCGTTCCAGACCCCGATGATGTCGAGGAACGAGGCACCGAAGATGCCGGCGGCCGACGAGGTGACGAGCGCGTAGAAGACGTAGGTGCCCATCAGGCACAGACCGGCGATCGCGCCGGCGGGGGCCCCCAGCGTCGCGCCGGTGAACACGTAGACGGAGCCGGCATGGCGGTAGTACTGGCAGAGCCGGACGAACACGTAGGCGATCAGGAGCACGGCGACGGCCGCCAGGAAGAACGCCAGCGGGGTGGCGCGCCCGACGGTCGCGGCCGTCCCCTGCGGGTTGATGTTGGCCGCCATGCTGGGCGCCATCAGGGCGACCGAGAGACCGACCGCCTGCCAGACCGAGAGCGAGCGGCGAAGCGACGTACCTTCACGGACCGGAGCGGACATGGACCCCCCTCGGGTGGATGATCGGACCTCCTCCGGAGTGTGATCGCGGCCCTATTCTTTGTCCAGACTCGTCCATTCCGTGGCGCGTGTCGCCCGGCACGCACGGATCCGAAGGGAACGCCCGTGGACCTCGCCGACCGTGACCGCCGGATGACCCGCGCCGAGGCGCTCGTGCGCGACCTGGCCGACCGCGGAGTGGTCGCGGTCGCGACCAGCTTCGTGGACAACGCCGGCATCTCCCGGGTGAAGTCGGTGCCCCTCGACCGGCTGCCCGCCTCTGGCCGCGTGGGGGGTCGGCTTCTCCACCGCCTTCGACTACTTCCGCTTCGACGACTGGGTCGCCGCGCCGCCGGACGGATCCGGTCCGGTCGGCGACCAGCGGATCGTGCCCGACCTCGACCGGCTGGTCGTGCTGGCGGCCCAGCCCGGCTGGGCGTGGGCACCGGGTGACCGCTTCGCGCAGACCGGCGACCCCTATCCCCTGGACTCCCGGCTGCTGCTCGCGCGGCTGGTCGACGACCTGGCGCGCCGGCGCATCAGCGTGCTGTCGGCGATCGAGATCGAGTGGGTCGTGTCGACCGACCCGGTGGAGTACGTGCCCGGCGCCGAGGGGCCGGCGTACGGGCTGAGCCGGCTGGCCAACGCCTCCGACTACTGCCGCGACGTCCTCACCGCGCTCGCCGAGGAGGAGGTGGCGGTCGAGCAGTTCCACCCCGAGTACGCCGCAGGGCAGCTCGAGCTGTCGGTGGCACCGGAGTCGCCGGTGCACGCCGCGGACACCTCCGTGCTGGTGCGCCACACGATCCGTGCGGTCGGCGTCCGGCACGGTCTGCGCACGTCGTTCTCGCCCAAGGTCGACGCGGCCGGGGTCGGCAACGGCGGGCACGTGCACCTGAGCCTCGGGCGCGACGAGCGGAACCTGATGGCCGGCGGGTCCGGCCGGTTCGGCCTCACCGAGGAGGCGACGGCGTTCGCCGGCGGGATCCTCGAGCACCTGCCCGCGCTGCTGGCCCTCGGCGCGCCCTCCGTCGCGTCGTACCTCCGGCTGGTGCCGCAGCACTGGGCCGGCGCCTACGCCTGCTGGGGCCTGGAGAACCGCGAGGCCGCCCTGCGGATGGTGACCGGCTCGCACGGCAGCGAGGACTGGGCGGCCAACCTCGAGGTGAAGTGCTTCGACCTGCACGCCAACCCCTACCTGATGCTGGCCGGGCTGCTGGCCACCGGCACGGCCGGGCTCGAGTCGGGGGCGACCCTCCCCGAGCCGGTGGATGTCGACCCGGCCTCCCTCGGCGACGAGGCGCTGGCCGCGCGCGGGATCGAGCGGCTGCCCGACACCTTGCGCGAGGCGACCGACGCGTTCGCCGCCGACGACGTGCTCGAGACGGCGTTCGGCGCGCAGCTGGTCGGCGCGATCCGGGCCGTCCGCGAGTCGGAGCTGGAGCTGTTCGACGGTGCCTCCCCGGAGGAGGTCGCCGCCGCGAGCCGCTGGGCGCACTGAGAGCGCCTCCGGGGCTGCTCTTTCCGCGCAATTGCGCGGTGGTGACCGGGCTGGGGCCGTCCGGACCGTCAGGGCGGCGCAATGGCGCGGTTGTGACAGCACCCCACGGACCTACGCCGCGGTCAGGGTGCGGGTCAGCCGGTCTTGCGCCGGTCGAGGGCGACGGCGATGGTCATCAGAGCCGCGGCGACGATGCCCACGAGCAGCAGGATGAGCACGACCAGCACGACGGCGTCCATGGGCCCAGCCTGCCACTGACCCGCGGGGCTCGCGCTGTCGGTCCGGGTTCCTACGATGGGCGTCATGGCCAGCACCGCCGCACCCGACCTCGGAGCACACGTCGAGCAGACCGACCCGATCGCGGAGGCGAAGGCGCGGCAGGCGCCTCACGTGCAGTTCTTCCTGGGTGACCCGCAGGGGTACAAGGGCCCCGAGTTCCGGTACGCCGGCGGCGCGGACGGGCTGCGCGCCGACGCCGAGGCCGCGGGCATCGGCTTCTACGTGCACGCGCCGTACATCGTCAACGTCGCCACCACCAACAACCGCATCCGCATCCCGTCACGCAAGCTCCTCCAGCAGCACATGGACGCCGCGGCCGAGATCGGCGCCCGCGGCCTGATCGTCCACGGCGGCCACGTGAACAACGACGACGACCCCGCGGTCGGCTTCGACAACTGGCGCAAGGCGGTCGAGGCCACCGACATCAAGATCCCGCTGCTGATCGAGAACACCGCCGGCGGCGACAACGCGATGGCGCGCTACCTCGACCGGATCAAGGGCGTCTTCGACGCGATCTCGGCCGCCGAGCACAGCGACCAAGTGGGCTTCTGCCTCGACACCTGCCACGCGCACGCCGGCGGCATCCCGCTCGAGTCGGTGGTCGACGAGGTGCGCGCGATCACCGGCCGCATCGACCTGGTGCACTGCAACGACAGCCGCGACGAGTTCGACTCCGGCGCCGACCGGCACGCCAACGTCGGCGCCGGGCGGATCGACCCCGATCTGCTGGCCGTCGGTCGTCCGCGACGCCGGGCGCCCCGGTGGTCTTCGAGACCCCCGGTGGTGCCGACGAGCACCTCGCCGACTTCGACGCGGTCCGCTCGCGGCTCTGATCCCGGGCGCCGATCGCTGCGTGTCACCGACCCTCCTGGGTGCGACACGCCGGCACTGCCTCGGCGTGTCGAGCCCCCAGGGTCGGTGACACACAGACCTGGGGCGTTCCGCTCAGCCGAAGCAGACCAAGGGCGCCGGAGGTCCGTCGGGTCCCACCTCGGCCAGCGCCCGGGCCAGGGCCGCGGCGGGATGGACCCCGGAGGCGAGCTCGCGATGGACCTCGACCAGGACGTCGCGCGCGACCTCGTCGTTGATCGCGGCGGCCGACGCGATCACGCAGCGCGACCCGGCGTGCAGCCAGGCGGCGGTCATCCCGATCAGCTCCTCCCCGCCGCGCAGCGTCGAGCGCCCGACCTCGCACGCCGACAGCAGCACCACGTCGGGGACCGAGCTCAGCTGGTCGATGTCGTAGCCGAACCACGGCCCGTCGGCGAGCTCGAAGCCGGAGAAGAGCGGGTTCTCCGAGGAGTGGCGTCCGTGCGCGGAGACGTGCAGCACGTCGACCGACCCGGCGAGTGCGCTCACCGCCCCGGCGGTCGCGTCGCGTCCCTGCAGCACGGCCGCCTCTGGCCACGCGGCCGCCGCCGCCGACGTCTCCGCGTCCGCCTGAGCGACCCGCGGACCGGCCACGAACCCGGCCGCTCGGGCTCGCAGGGGTGACGCGGTGCGCAGCAGCCACGAGGTGGCCGACTGCGCGACGGTCACCGGGCGACCGCGGTTGCCGGGCAGGATCGTCCAGGGCACGCCGGCCAGGGCACCCGAGGGCGTCAGCACGAGCTCGCGGTCCGCCACGATGTCGGCCAGCGGGGACACCAGCAGGTCGTCGAGCCGTTGCAGTCGCCCCCGCAGCTCCGACCTGATCGCCTCCGCGAACCTGCCGGGGAGCTCGGCCGCGGCCATGTCGAGGTCGGGCAGCAGCCCGCCGGTCAGCGCCTCCAGCGCGGACGTCGGCCCGAGACGCACCACCGAGGCCGAGCCGGCGGTGACGACCAGGGCCGCGACCTCCTCGCTGGTCACGACGTGCGCCACCAGGGCCCGGTCGTCCCCCAACCGGGACCGGACCTCGACCAGGGACGCGGGATCGTCGTACTCCCCCGAGCCGCGGTGCTGCCAGGCGCGCTCCCGGACCCGTTGCCGCAGCTCGGCCTGACGCGTCGCCGCCGACGGTGTGGGGGCCTCGGCACCGGCCAGCCCCCGGAGCTCCTGGAGATGGGCCTGGACGTCCTCGTCCCCGGGAACCCGCACCGGCTGCACGCGGCTGGCCAGCGTCCGGGCGCGCTCGGACCACTCGAAGAGCACCTCCGGCTCGCCGGACGCCACGGCCACGCGGAGACCGCGGACGGCCAACCGCCGGCCGTGGCCGGTGACCATCGTCTGGAGGTCGAGGCTGCCGAACGAGCTCTGCCACTCGTGCAGGTCGGCGAGTCCGCGACGCAGGTGCGTCAACGCCTGGGTACGTCGACCCAACCGCTCGGCCAGCGCGGCCCGTACGTCTCGCTCCCGCAGTCGGACCCCCAGCGGGGCGCCCCCGCGGACCCGGATCGCCGCCAACCGCCGCCGGCCCTCGTCGAGCTCGCCGCGCCGGATCGCCACCAGGGCCGCGTCCAGACTGGTGTCGATCGCCCACCACGGCATCTCGAGCCGGGTGAGCTCCTCGGTGAGCGCGTCCGCGCGCGCGATCAGCGACGCCTGGGTGCGGTGGAGCCTCACCTCCGCGCCGAGGACCAGTGCCTCCGCCCGCACCCTCAGGGCCGAGGTGCGCGTCCGGGCGAAGCGCGACCGCGCCGCCCGGGCCGCTCGCAGCGACCGCTCCGGATCCGAGACCAGGGCCGCGCGGGCGATCGTCATCTCGGCCTCGCCCCGTCGCTGCGGCAGGCGGTGCTGTCCCAGGGTCCGCGCCGCGTCGTCGAGATCGGCGAGGCCGCTGCGGCTCAGCCCGGCCGCCATCAGCACCTCGGCCCGGTCCTGCTGGGAGATCGCCCGCAGCACCGGGCTGGACTCCGGGAGCTGGTGGAGCGCGTCGTCCATGTCGCGCAGGGCACTGACCAGGTCGCCGGACAGGAAGGCGGCGTACCCCAGGTTGTGCTGGGCCTTCGGAGTCTCGGCATGGAGCCCGGCGGTCTCGAAGTCGCGCATCGCGGCCGCGAAGTCTTCGGCCGCCTCCCGTCCGGCGCCCTGCTGGAGGTAGACGCCACCGCGGTTGAGATGGGCCCGCGCCTTCTCACCGGGGCTCGCGGCCAGCGAGTCGATCGCCGCCCCGAAGCAGGCGAGGGCGCCGGGCACGTCGCCCGAGCGCATCAGGAGCAGCGCGCGCTGGCTCTCCACGATCCCCCGGGTCTCGGCGCTCAGCCCGGTGCGCTCCAGCGCGGCCGCGCACCGCGCGAGCGCGCCGGCGGGATCACCGGTCTCGGCCGAGACGTAGGCGAGACTCGCCTCGACCCGCGCCTTCAGGTCCTCCGACGACGCGCGCGCGAGCGCGCGTTCGAGAGGTTGCCGAGCCGCCCGGGCCTTGCCGGCGTTGATCGCCTCCACGCCCCGCCGATGGAGCTGCTCGGCGGACTGCACCCCTCATGATGACCGGAACCCGGCCACCTCTTCCAGTGCGGCCGTGGCCAGCGACGTCGCGGTCTCGACGTCGCACTCCGCCGGCAGGTGCCGGGCGAGGTACGCCGCGAGCCGGCCGGCCATCAACGGCGCCGCGAACGACGTCCCGCTCCAGACACCGAACCCTCCGCGGAAGTCGTCGGGGTCGATGTTCTCGCGGAGCCGCTCGAACGCCACCGACCGCGCAAGGGGCTGCAGGCTGCCCTGGAACGGTGGCACCGTGCTCACCACCGCGGCACCCTCGATGTGGGAGCGGACCCACGGACCGGCGTTGGTGAAGAGCGCGTCGGTGACGCGGTTGGGGTTCAGCGCACCGACCGAGAGGATCGGCAGCTGACCCGCCGGAGTCTCGACGACCGAGCCGTCCTCGCCGTCCTCGTCCGGCAGCCAGGGCGCGAACGCGGCCGGGAAGCACGGGCGCGAGGTCGCGTCGTTGCCGGCCGAGCAGACGACCAGCGTGCCGCGTGCGGACAGGTCCGCCAGGACGGCGTACAGCGTCGGGTCGAACAGCGAGTCGTACGCCGTCTCGTGGTAGTAGCCCATGGACAGGCTGAGGACGTCGATGACCCGACCGCCCTCCTCGCCCTCGCGTCCGCGCCGGTTGAGCTCGGCGATCTGGGCGAGCGCGGTGATCCAGTCGGACTCGACGATCGGACCCATGGACGGGACCACGCGCCAGGACAGGATGTCGGCGTCGGGGCAGCCCTGGTGGACCAGGCCGGCGATGAACGTGCCGTGCCCGGAGAGCGGGTCGATCATGCCGTCGAGGGCGCCCGCCTGGTCCCAGAAGACCTCCGGGTCGGTGGCCGGCACGTCGTAGCCGATCACGTGGTCGTCGAGCGTGAGGTCGCGCGTCACCACGTGCCGCCCGGTGCCGTCGAACCACTCGTGCTCGCCGCAGCCGGTGTCGAGGATCGCGACGACCGGCCGGCGCCGGCCCTCGGCCGGCTCGCCACGGTGCGGCGGTGGCCCGACGTACGCGACGGGCTGGCGGCCGCCCTGCCCGGGAACGCCGTAGGTGCCGATCGGCGAGGCCCCGGCGCCCACCGGGTGGCTGGAGTCGAACGGGTGCGAGCTGTCGAAGGGATGGCTCGAGTCGAACGGGTGGCTGGAGTCGAACGGATGGGAACTGTCGAAGGGGTGGCTGGAGTCGAACGGCGACGACAGCACGATGTGGTCCAGGCTGATGCCCTGGAGGGTCTTGGGCCGGTTGCGATGCCGCAGGCGCAGCTGCTGGAGCAGCGTGAAGGCGTCGGGCGGGAGCACCACGTCGGCGTCCTGCCGGATCGCGAGGCTCACCTTGAGCACGCCGAAGCGCAGGCCGACGGTCTTGGGGTCCTCGGGCTCGAGGGTCGCGAGCCAGCCGAGGTCGTGTGCGACGTCGGCGACGAGGGCGAAGCGCGCGTCGACCCGGGCCCGCTCGCGGTCGTCGAGTCGGTGGCTCTCGAGGTCGGCCGCTCGCCGGGCTTCGCCGGGCAGCTCGCCGTCGGGGATCGGGGTCGTCCGCGAGATGGTCAGCCGGGTCGCGACGTACGCCGTCGTGCGGACCGCGACGCCCTCCACGCCCAGGGACCCGGTCGGGTCGAGCGTCCGGCCGTCCGCGGCGGCGATCACCTCGCGGCCCGGCATGCTCGGGTCACGGTCCAGGTGGCGCCGCTTCCGCTTGGCCATGGGGGCTCCTCTGTTGTCGACGGTGGTGGATCCCGGGGTCGGATCGCGTGGGTCAGATCTCGAACGCGGGGGTGCCGAAGGTCTGGTCGTCGGCCAGCTGCAAGGACACACGGTAGAAACCGGTGGGCAGGTCTGGGAACTCGAAACGCCCGCTCGACTCCGCCACGCCGTCGTAGGTGCGGCCCTCGCCGCCCACCTCCCGGATCTGGACCGGGGCCGCGGCGGCCGGCACCAGCCAGCCGTCGAGGCGGGCGCGCCCCTCCTCCTCGGAGACTCCGACGCGGACCAGCAGGTCGACGCCCTCGCCGCCGAAGCGCAGGGTGTAGGAGCGGGCACCACCGCGGGTGCCGACCAGCTCGGCGAACCGCTCGACCACGAGCATCAGCTGGAGCTCGAGGTCGGGGTCGTGGTGGGCGATGTCGCGGGTCACGGCCACCATCCGCTCGACCATGCCGGCGGGCACGGGGTCGGCGGCGTCGGTGGCTCGGCGTACGCCGGCGTACAGGAGCTCGTCGTCGAGGTGCGGGTCACTCATCGGATGCCTCCTCGTCGCCGTGCGGTCGAGGTCCTCGCAGGGGCGTGCCTGAGCGGGCCGTCGCCGACGACGCCGGGAACGGCGCCGCCGAGGGCGGGCTGGGTCATCGGTGCGAGGTCCACCGTGGTGCTGTCCTTGCTGTGTCGTGCTCCCGGCGGATGCCGGCTTCGCGCTTGGGTGGTGCTGCGTTGAGCGGCCGTACAGCACCTAGGAGTGCCGTCCCGCACCGCTGATACGCCGGACCGAGGATCAGCCGGGCACCGGGGACCCGGCGGTCCTCCCGCGCCGCGCGGCGTACGACCAGGAGCAGGACGGCGACCCCGACCAGGACGGTTAGGAGCATGAGAGCCACGGTGGTGGGCCCGAGCACGGGTGCGACGCTAGGGCCTGACCACGGGACCGACAAGGGCTCCGACCGCCCCCGGTAGCCTCGTCGCCGTGGTTCCCACCGTCCGCTCGATCTCCGCCGACGAGCACCGCGCGTTCATCCGCGAGCAGCCGTCGGCGAGCTTCCTGCAGACCCCGGCCTGGGCGACCGTGAAGTCGGAGTGGCGGGGCGAGTCGCTCGGTTGGTACGACGGTGACCGCCTCGTCGGGGTGGGGCTCGTGCTGTACCGCAAGCTGCCGCGGCTGCGCCGCTACCTCGCCTACCTGCCCGAGGGGCCGGTCCTCGACTGGGGTCGGCCGGAGGTCGGCGACGACCTCGGTGAGTGGCTCACCCCGATGACCGAGCACCTGCGCGCCCAGGGTGCGTTCGGCGTCCGGATGGGGCCACCCGTGGTGACGCAGCGCTGGAGCGCCGACCAGGTCAAGGCCGGCATCGCCGACCCGGCCGTCCGCCGTCTCGCCGAGCTCGCGCCGCTGGTGCGCTCGGCGACGGGGGCCCGCGTCGTCCAGCAGCTGGAGGCGCTCGGCTGGCGGCACCAGGCCGCCGAGGGCGGGTTCGCCGCCGGCCAGCCGCAGTACACGTTCGTGATCCCGCTCGTCGCCGACGACGGGTCGCGGCGTACCGAGGACGACGTGCTCGCCGGCATGAACCAGCTCTGGCGTCGCAACATCCGCAAGGCCGACAAGGTCGGCGTCACCGTGTCGACCGGCACCGCCGAGGACCTCAAGGCCTTCCACGACCTCTACGTCCACACCGCGCACCGCGACCACTTCACGCCGCGCCCGCTGGCCTACTTCCAGACCATGTACGACGCCCTCGGCGCCGAGGACCCCGGCCGGATCACGCTCTGGCTGGCCCACCACGAGGGCGACCTCGTCGCCGCCACGCTCGGGGTCCGGGTCGGCCGGCACGCGTGGTACTCCTACGGTGCCTCCTCCACCGACAAGCGCGAGGTCCGCGGCTCGAACGCCGTCCAGTGGGCGATGGTGCGGGCCGCGATCGCCGCGGGAGCGGACGTCTACGACCTGCGCGGCATCACCGACACCCTCGACCCCGAGGACCCCCACGTCGGCCTGATCCAGTTCAAGGCCGGCACCGGTGGTGAGGTGGTCGAGACCGTCGGCGAGTGGGACCTGCCCCTCAACCGAGCGCTCTACCGGGGCTTCCAGCTCTACCTCAACCGCCGTTCCCTGGTCCCGGGGCGTCGATGAGCCTCACCCTGACCGTCGACGGCGACCGCTGGCGACACCACCTCCGGGCGGTCGCCGACCAGACCCCGGGCCTGGTCCCGGTCGTCAAGGGCAACGGCTACGGCTTCGGCGTCGGCCGGCTCGCCCGGAAGGCCGCGTGGCTCGGGACGGACACCCTGGCGGTCGGCACCTACCACGAGCTGCCCGAGGTGATGCAGCGCTTCGACGGCGACCTCCTCGTGCTCACGCCCTGGCGGCCCACCGGCTCCCCTCTGCCGGACGACCTCGCGCACCGCCGCGTGGTCCACACCGTGAGCCGGCTCGCCGACCTGCTCGGCCTGCTCGACCAGCAGCCGGACGCGCGGGTCGTCCTCGAGCGACTCACCAGCATGCGCCGCCACGGCATGAGCGCCGAGGAGCTCCGTTCGGCCGCGCAGCTCCTGGCGCGCCGCCCGGCCCGGGTCGAGGGGGTGGCCCTGCACCTGCCGCTCGCGGCCGGCGCGCACCTCACCGAGGTGACCCACCTGGTCAACGACGTCGTCGCCGCGGGCCTGCAGACGCGGCGTCTGTGGGTCAGCCACCTGACGCAGCCGGAGCTCGCGTCGCTGCGCTCGTCGTACGCCGACTTCGAGATCCGCCCGCGCATCGGCACCGACCTGTGGCTCGGCGACCGCGGCGCCCTGCGGGTGACGTCGACGGTCCTCGACGTCCACGAGGTCGAGCGGGGCGACGTGTTCGGCTATCGCGGGCGGACCGCACCCAAGGCCGGCCACATCCTCGTCGTCTCCGGCGGTACGTCGCACGGCATCGGGCTGGAGGCCCCGACCGGAGACCACTCGATCAAGGCGCGCGCCGCCACCCTCGCCCGCGGTGGTCTCGACGCCGTCGGCTTCGTCCGCTCACCGTTCACCGTCGACGGCAAGCAGCGGCTCTTCGCCGAGCCGCCCCACATGCAGGCCTCCATGCTGTTCCTTCCCCACGGTCCGCGGGTGCCGGCCGTCGGCGACGAGATCGAGGTCCGCGTGCGCTACACCGCCACCGCCTTCGACGACGTCGTCCTCACCTGACCCGGTCCCGACTCCGCGACCCGACCCAGGGCAGCGTGATCAAGGCCCAGCCGCCCGCGACGATCGCCATCTCGGCGACGACGTACACCGGCCACGGCCCCAGCAGGTCGAGCACGGTCGCCTCCGACGGCTTCCCGTTCACGTAGCCGTAGTTCGACCCCAGCAGCGGGTTGAGGCAGATCACGAACACCAGCCAGACGACCGTCCACCCCACCGCCCGCCGGTACGACGACCAGTCCGGGCCGTGGCGGAGCGCCAGGCACAGGTAGACGGCGCCCCAGATGATCAGCACGTGCTTGCCCCAGAAGACGAAGAAGTCCGGCTGCGGGAACGGCTCGGTCAGCGTGGGCTGCACGAGCGCCTGCACCGACAGGGTCAGTCCCCAGTAGTAGGTGAGCGCCACGGGGAGGTGCCGCCTGCTCAGCAGGCCCCAGGCCACGAAGACCCAGGCGAAGTCGCAGATCTGGAGGGGCAGGGAGTGCCGGGCCGAGTACGGGAAGAGCTCGGTGACCGCCGACGCGATGCCGCAGACGACGTTGCCGACGGCGAGCGCCACCGCGAGCCGGCGCGCGACGGGTCGACCGCGCACGTGCGGCCCGACCAGCAGCAGACCGACGGTCCCGGCCGCGAAGACCGCGAGCACGACCAGGTGCGAGGGCGACCACGCCGTGAACACGGGTGCCCGTCCTCCTCAGCCGCCGGTGCGGCCGAGGGTGAGACGGCCCGGCTCGGCCGGCGGGAGGAACGAGTGGCGTCCGCGACCGGGCAGGCGGGCTCGCACCACGTCGTACTCCGGGAGGAGGACGTCGCGCACGACGAGCACCGTGAGGTACAGCTCGGCCGCGATCCGGATCCCGACCGCCAGCCAGTAGAAGCCGGGCTCGCCACCGCCGGCGGGGTTGAGGTACGTGCCGAGGTACCACCACACCGAGGCGAAGTAGTAGATCTCGCCGGCCTGCCAGATCAGCTGGTCACGCAGGCGCGGCCGGGCCATCACCGCGAGCGGCAACAGCCAGAGCGCGTACTGCGGTGAGTACACCTTGTTGACCAGCAGGAAGCCCACCACCACCAGGAACCCGAGCTGGGCCAGCCGCGGGGTCCGGGGCGCCAGCAGGCCGAGGGCCGCCACGCCCGCGCACCAGACGCCGAAGAAGAGCCACGAGACGACGTTGATGGTGTGCGCGGACGTCGTCACGTGCAGCATCTGCTGCGCGACCAGCCACACCGAGCCGAGGTCGGCGCCACGTTGGGCGTTGAACGACCAGAACACCTTCCACTCGTGCGGCCCCGAGAGGAACGCCGGCGCGTTGACGACCAGCCAGGTGGCGGCGGCGCTGCCGGTCGCGACCGCGACGTCACGCCACCGCCGATCGCGCCCCCAGATCACCAGGAGCCCGCCGAGCAGGAACAGCGGGTAGAGCTTCAGGGCGGTGCCCAGCCCGATCGCGAACCCGGCCCACCCGGGCCGGTCCCGCGCCTGCGCCCACAGCGCCGCGGCGACGCACGCGACGGCCAGGAAGTCCCAGTTGATCAGGCCCTCGAGGACGAACACCGGCGACGCCGCGAACAGGGCGGCGTCCCACGGCCGTCGCCGGTGCGCCCCACTCAGGAACCACGAGGCCGCCAAGGCGCAGATGCCGAAGCCGACGATGTTGACCGGTCGTGAACACCAGGCTCTCGTGCAGGACCTCGTGGTCGGCGTACAGCTCGCCCTGGGACATCGCCCCGCGCGGCAGCAGGTTCGGCGAGCCCGAGAGCCAGTGGGTCACCTCCGCGGCGCCGAAGGCGTAGTAGGAGATCCCGACCGGGTACTCCATCACGTCGTAGCGGTCGCGCACGTCACGCGCGTCGGAGTAGGGCCAGTCCAGCTCGGCGAACCCGCGGCCGACGTACAGGTAGGGCAGGTCGGAGTAGCACATGTCGGAGTAGCGGCTCTGCGAGTTGGTCCACTTCGCGTGATAGCACGGGCTCTTCTGCACCATGCCGAGGGCGAAGCAGACGGCCGTGATCGCGAGGACGACGCGGACCGGGGTCCACCACGAGTGGTGCCCGGCCCGCTCCCCGACCGGCCCACCGACCCCGCGGCTCAGCGCCGCGAGGAGCGGGTCGTCGGCGGTGGGCCGGACCGCGGTCGTGCGGTCGTCGCCCTCGTCACTCACCACCAGGGCTCGCGCGAGGCCATCACCGAGGGCCGTGGTCCGAACGCCGCGCCGGCGCTGCCACCGCCGCCAGGCGACGTCGAGCTGGTGGACGGGCTCGACGGGCACGTGACGCCCGGGACGCACGTCGGCGGCGAGCTGGTCGTCGTCGAGGACGAGGACGGTGCCGACGAGGTCGGTTTGCTGGTCGGCTCACTCGACGTCGGCGCGGACGAGGTGTGTCGCGTGCTCGGCGGCGGAGGCGGCGGCGTGTACGGCGCGTGGCCCTCCTCCGGCGGCTCACCGGTGACGTACGCCGGTGGCGGGAAGGTCCGCTGCGGCAGGCCCACCAGGTCGCGCCGCATCACCGCCGCCCACGTGGCGGTCGGATAGCCGGCGCCGAAATAGCCGGCGGCGCCGTTGTACGGCGGCAGCCAGTCGTTCAGGGCGTTGTCACCGTCCCCGCGCACGTACATCACCGCGGTCGCCAGCTGCGGGGTGTACCCGACGAACCACGAGGACGACACGTCGCCGTTGTCGTTGGTCGCGGTGCCGGTCTTGCCGGCGGCCGGGCGCTCGATCGCCTGCGCGTTGGCACCGGTGCCGTGCAGCACCACCTGCTGGAGGGCGTAGCTGACGTCGCGGTCGATGTCGGGCTTGATCGCCTGCGTGGTGTGCGGCTTGTACTGGTACTTGACCTGGCCCTTGCTGTCGGTGACCTTCGAGATCACGTGCACGTCGGCCCGTTGGCCGCCGTCGGCGATGGTCGCGTAGGTGTTGGCCATGTTGATCGCGCTGACCCGCGCCTTGCCCAGCGTGATCAGCGCGTCGGCGTCGAGGTCGCGCGAGGTGTCGGGGATGCCGGGGTAGTCGTGGTTCTCCTTGCTCGGCGGGATCCCCATCTTGTTGGCCTGGGTCAGGATCTTCTCCGGCCCGTCCTTCATGCTGTTCGACATGTCGACGAACGCGGTGTTCACCGACTGCTCCATCGCGGTGATCGAGGAGATCGCCGAGCCGTAGTTGGTGCCGGTGCTGTCACCCTCGTTGTGCACCTCGAGACCGTCGGGGAACGTGTACGGCGAGTTCCCGTCCCAGGTGCTCTTCAGCGAGTAGCCGTCGGCGATCGCCGCCGCGAGCGAGGCCGGTTTGAACGTCGACCCGACCATGCCCCCGGCCTCCGCCCAGTTGATCTGGGAGTCCAGGTAGTCCTGGCCGCCGAAGAACCCGAGCAGCGCACCGGTGCCCGGCTGGACGGTCGCCACGCCGACGTGGAGGAACTTGGTGCTGATGTCCGGGCGCACCTCCATCACCCCCTGGCGGGCTGCCGTCATCGCCTTCCTGGTGAGCGTCGTGGTGACCCGGAGACCGCCGCCGTCGATCTGGTCGTCGGTGAACCCGAGCTGGTGGAGCTCCTGGCGCACCAGCGTGAGGATGTGTCCCTTCTGGCCGGCGTACCGGCTCGACTGCTTGAACACCGGGAACGTCGGCAGGTGCTTGGCCGCCGTGGTCGCCTGCTCCTCGGAGATGGTGTGCATCGAGGCCATCCCCTGGAGGACGTACTGGTAGCGCGCCTTGAGCGCCTTCCGCTCCGACTTGCCGTTGGCGGGGTCGAACGCCGAGGGGTTGTTCAGGACGCTGGCGATGACCGCACTCTGCTTGAGGGTCAGGTCCTTGGCGTCGGTCCCGAAGTAGGCCTGCGCGGCCGCCTGCACGCCGTACGCGCCGCGGCCGAAGTAGATGGTGTTGAGGTAGCCCTCGAGGATCTGCTGCTTGCTTTTCTCCTGCTGCAGCTTCAGGGACAGGATCGCCTCGTGGATCTTGCGGTTGAACGACCGCTCCTGGGTCAGGTACAGGATCTTCACGTACTGCTGGGTGATCGTGGAGGCGCCCTGTGTCGCGCCGCCGCGGGCGTCGTTGAACGCCGCGCGGATGATGCCCTTGGGGTCGATGCCGTGGTTGGTCCAGAACGACCGGTCCTCGGCGGCGACCACGGCGTTCTGCAGGTTCTTGGGCATCTCCGAGATCGGGATGATCTGCCGGTTCTGCGTGGCGTACTGCCCGACCGGGGTCTTGCCGTCGGCGTAGTAGACGAACGACGACTGCGTCTCGAAGTCGGCGTTCGGGTTCGGGATCGGGGTCGTCTTCCACAGGTAGATGAAGGCCGCCGTCAGCAGGAGGGTCCCCGCCAGCGCCGAGATCAGGAACCACTTGAGGATCTTCAGCCAGCGTCGCTTCGCGGTGCCGGCGGGCTTGGGCTTGCGCTTGACGGCCGGGCCCTCGGCGCGGCGCTTGACGGCCGGGCCGTCGGCCCTGCGCTTGGCGGTCACGGAGTCACTCCAGGGTGCATCGGGGGAACGTGCGCGCGACGGCCTGGGGCTGGGGCCGGGCCCGGGGGCCTGGACCTCGGGATGGGCCCGCACCGTCGGGGACGAGGGTAGTTGGCCGCACCGAACCGAGCCGAAACGACGCGAACTTGTCCCGTGATATATCGAACTGATACGTTGTTTCGATAGAACGCCGCGACGCATCGAGGGTGATGCTCCGGAATCCTACCGAGTCGGCCCCGGCCGCCCGCGGCGGGTCCGGGACGGCGGGACGAGCGGTCGAGATCGACGAAGGGAGGCAGACCATGGCACGCAAGGCGGAGTCACTCGAGCTGGCCGTGCTCGGTCTGCTGCACGACTCGCCGCTGCACGGCTACGAGCTGCGCAAGCGGCTCAACCTGCTGCTCGGCTGGGGCCGGCTGCTCTCCTACGGCTCGCTGTACCCCGCGCTGAAGCGGCTGCTGCGGGCCGGCCTGATCACCGAGGTCGAGGCGACCTCGCCGGGCATCTCGCGCCGGCAGCGCATCACCTACGAGATCACGCCCGCCGGCCAGCAGTACTTCGGCGAGCAGATCACCGACACCGGCCCGGCGGCGTGGGAGGACGACACCTTCGCCACCCGGTTCGCGTTCTTCGCGCGCACCGATGCCGACGTCCGGCTGCGGATCCTGGAGGGGCGCCTGTCCCGGCTCCAGGAGCGCCTCGACCGCGCCCGGCACTCCAGCCGCGGCGGTGACGACCAGTACCTCTCCGAGCTCCGCCGTCACTCGATCGAGTCGGTCGAGCGTGAGGTGTCCTGGCTGACCGACCTGATCAACGCCGAGCGCAACGCAGGACCCGCGACGGCAGCGACCCAGCCGGAGCAGACGACGTACGACGCCGCCACGAGCGGCGACCTGAAGGACACGACCAGCAGCGCGGCCCCGGCGGCCGACGCGACCACCGGAAACACCCGCTAGGAAGGAACATCCCCTCATGGGTTCGGTACGAGTAGCAATCGTGGGCGTCGGCAACTGCGCGACGTCCCTGATCCAGGGCGTCGAGTACTACAAGGACGCCGACCCCGCGGGCACCGTCCCCGGTCTGATGCACGTGATGTTCGGTGACTACCACGTCAACGACGTGGAGTTCGTCGCCGCCTTCGACGTCGACGCCAAGAAGGTCGGCTTCGACCTCTCCGAGGCGACCCAGGCGTCGGAGAACAACACCATCCGCATCTGCGACGTGCCGCCGCTCGGCGTGACCGTGCAGCGCGGCCGGACCCTCGACGGTCTCGGCAAGTACTACCTCGAGACGATCGAGGAGTCCGACGCGGAGCCGGTCGACGTCGTCCAGGCCCTCAAGGACGCCAAGGCCGACGTGCTCGTCTCCTACCTGCCGGTGGGCTCCGAGCAGGCCGACAAGTTCTACGCGCAGTGCGCCATCGACGCCGGCGTGGCGTTCGTCAACGCGCTGCCGGTCTTCATCGCCTCCGACCCCGAGTGGGCCAAGAAGTTCGAGGACGCCGGCATCCCGATCGTCGGTGACGACATCAAGAGCCAGGTCGGCGCGACCATCACCCACCGGGTGATCGCCAAGCTGTTCGAGGACCGCGGCGTCGCGCTGGACCGCACCTACCAGCTCAACGTCGGCGGCAACATGGACTTCAAGAACATGCTCGAGCGCGAGCGCCTGCAGTCCAAGAAGGTCTCCAAGACCCAGTCCGTCACCTCGAACCTGCACGGCTCCCTCGGCGGCAAGATCGCCGACCGCAACGTGCACATCGGCCCGTCCGACTACGTCGCGTGGCTCGACGACCGCAAGTGGGCCTACGTCCGGCTCGAGGGCCGCGCGTTCGGTGACGTCCCGCTGAACATGGAGTACAAGCTCGAGGTCTGGGACTCCCCGAACTCGGCCGGCATCATCATCGACGCGATCCGCGCCGCGAAGATCGCCATGGACCGGGGCCAGGGCGGCCCGATCATCTCGGCGTCGTCGTACCTGATGAAGAGCCCGCCGGTGCAGCTGCCCGACGACGAGGGCCGCGCCCGCGTCGAGGCCTTCATCAAGGGCGAAGAGTGAGCGTGAGGAACGAACGCGCACTCGTCTCGCCGTTCCCGGCGCCAGGCTCCTCAGAGCAAGCCCCGCGGCTGAGGCACGAAGCCGCGACGGGCGCGTCGCAACCAGGCGAGGAGTGAGCGTGAGGAACGAACGCGCACTCGTCTAGCCCCGGCTGACACGTCGTACCGACTCACCAGGACCCCGGTCCCGCTTCGGCGGACCGGGGTCCTGTCGTCGGGACTCAGCTGAGCAGGTCGCCGATCAGCCCGCCGCCGCCCGAGGACGAGCCCGACGACGGCTGCTCCCACTCGTCGGCCTGGACCACGACGAAGCCGGGGCCGTGGAAGGCGAACTGGAACGCCTCGCCGGACCCGCCTCGGAGCATCGACTTGAACTTCATGCTCGAGACCAGGTTCGGCTGGAGGCTCGCCGACCAGGCGACGCAGGCCTGGGTGTCGACGTACGTCGGCTGCTGCGAGCAGTCGAGCACCACCGGCTTGCCCACGGTGTGCAGGGCGACCATGCCCTGACCGCTGACCGTGGTGTTGAACAGCCCGCCCGCCATCACGCCGGCGCCCTTGGTGCGATGGATGTCCCACTCGAGCGAGGCGTCGAAGGCCAGCAGGTTGCGTCCGTTCACGCTGATCGCGTCCCCGGTCAGCTCGACGAGGTTGACGAAGCCGGCGCGGCTGGCGAAGAAGACCTCGCCCTGCCCGGTGACCCGCATCAGCGGGTTGTCCTCGGAGGTCACCATCTTCTTCAGCAGCTTGCCCATGCCGCCGGCCTTCTCGTGGTGGAACTCCACGCTGCCCTGGAACGCGACCATCGCGCCCTTGGTCGCCAGCACGTCGGGGCCCAACGAGACCCGGAGCATCTGGCTGTTCTGCAGCGTGAAGCGCTGCTGGTCGGTGACCTCGAGGTTGGCCTGGTCGAAGAGCTCGCTGTGCATGGCCGACACCTTAGGCAGGTCGGCTCGGCGGAGGGATCGGGCAGGACCCTGGGATCGACCCGGAGACCCGCCTGGACACGGCCTAGCTGCGCGTCGCCAGCACCAGGGGCAGCACCTCGGTCGCGCCGGCCTCGCGCAGTGCCTGCGCGGCGATGGTCACCGTCCACCCGGTCACGACCTGGTCGTCGACGAGCAGCACCGGCCCGGCCAGCACCTCGGCGTCGAGCCGGAAGCGCCGGCTCACCGCTGCCACCCGCTGCGCGGAGTTCATCGCACCCCGGCCCGGCTCGACCGTCGGGTCGGTGATCGCCCAGCGGCCGACCACCGGCTTCTTCAGGAAGCGTGAGAGCCCGTCGGCCAGGTCGGCGGTGAGCGTCGGGCGGGTCACCGACTCGACGACGACGATCCCGTCGACGTGGGGGCGCCAGTCGGTCAGCACCTCGACCACCGCGCGGACGAGGTGCTCGGGCACGCGTTGGTCGGTGGCCGGCTCGGCGAAGAGCTCGCGCAGCGCCTGGCCGTGGCCGAGGTCGGTGAGCCGGGCGACGGCACGGCCCGGCTCCGCGCCCTCACGGATGCGGCCGCGGAGCTCGAGCCCGAGGTTGGCCAGAGCGGTGGGCCACATCGCCCGCGGCTCGACGACGACCCCAGGTCGGGCGAGCCGGGTGCGTGCCTCGTCGACCGCGCCGTCGGTGACCGACGTCGGGAGCGCGAGCCCGCCGCACGAGTCGCACCGGCCGCAGCGGGTCGAGGCGTCGACGTCGGGGTCGTCGAGCTGGTCGCGGAGGAACCACATGCGGCAGCGGTCGGTGTCGAGGTAGTCGAGCATCGCCGCCTGCTCGCGCTTGCGTGCCTCGTTGACCCGCTCGTAGCGCTCGCCGTCGTAGGTCCACTCCCGGCCGGTCGCCTCCCAGCCGCCGGAGACGCGGCGTACGGCGCCGTCGACGTCGAGCACCTTCAGCATCTGCTCGAGCCGACTGCGCCCGAGGTCGACCAGGGTCTCGAGCGAGGCGGTGCTCGCGACGCCCTCCTCGGCGAGCACGCGGAGGGTGTGGCGCACCTGGTCCTCGCGCGGGAACGCCAGCGAGGCGAAGTACGCCCAGATGTCCTTGTCCTCCTGCTGCGGCAGGAGGACCACCGACGCGGTGTCGGTGCCGCGGCCGGCCCGGCCCACCTGCTGGTAGTAGGCCACTGGCGACTGCGGGGCGCCGAGGTTGACCACGAAGCCGAGGGTGGCGTCGAAGCCCATGCCGAGCGCGCTGGTGGCCACCAGCGCCTTGACCCGACCGGTCGCGAGCGCGTCCTCGAGCTCGAGGCGCTCGGTGGGCTCGGTCTGGCCGGAGTACGCCGCGACGTCGTGGCCGCGTGACCGCAGGTAGTCGGCGACCTGCTGGGTCGCCGCCACGGTCAGGCAGTAGACGATGCCGGAACCCGGCTGCTCCGCGAGGTGGTCGGCGAGCCAGGCGAGCCGCTGCTCCGGTGTCGGCAGCCGGACCACGCCCAGCCGCAGCGACTCGCGGTCGAGCGAGCCGCGCAGCACCAGCGTCTCGCCCTGACCGTCGGCGGTGGCGAGCTGCTCGGCGACGTCGGCGCTGACGCGGGCGTTGGCCGTGGCGGTCGTCGCCAGGACCGGGATGCCCGCGGGGAGCTCGGCCAGCAGGGTGCGGATGCGGCGGTAGTCGGGCCGGAAGTCGTGCCCCCAGTCGGAGATGCAGTGGGCCTCGTCGACCACGAGCAGCCCGCAGGTGGCCGCGAGCCGCGGCAGCACCTCGTCGCGGAAGCCGGGGTTGTTGAGCCGCTCCGGGCTCACGAGGAGGACGTCGACGTCACCGGACCGGACGGCGGTCTGGATCTCCTCCCACTGCTCGATGTTCGTGGAGTTGATCGTGACCGCGCGGATGCCCGCACGCTCCGCCGCCGCGATCTGGTTGCGCATCAGCGCGAGCAGCGGCGAGATGATCACGGTCGGGCCGGCACCCTCGGCGCGCAGCAACAGCGTGGCGACGAAGTAGACCGCGGACTTGCCCCAGCCGGTGCGCTGCACGACGAGCGCGCGCCGCCGGTCGACCACGAGAGCCTCGATCGCGGCCCACTGGTCATCGTGCAGGACCGCGTCGTCGCGGCCGACCAGCGCCCGTAGGTGGCGCTCGGCCTCGGCGCGGACGTCGGTGGTGGTGGGCACCGGTCCTGTCTAGCAGGACCGACCGACCGGGCCCGGTGCGCCTCCACAGGGGGTCTCGAGACGGTCGCAGAGCGACCTCCTCGACCACCGAAGCCCGCGTCCTCCTCGACCACCGAATCCCGCGACCGCCTCCACCCACATGAAGCACAGCACGACGCGGCCTGGTCCGTTCGGTGGTCGAGGAAGGCGCCCCGGCGCCTGTCTCGAGACCACCCCACGTCGAACCCGCCTACGATGCGCTGCGTGGACGACGTGGCCGCGGCGCTGAGCGCCGAGCTCGACTCCCGGCTCGCCGCCGAGGACGACGCGCTGGTCGCGCGGTTCCCCGGCGAGCGCCCGGGGCGTCAGCCGGTCCACACCGTGTACGTGCCCGCCGACCGGTACGCCGCGGACCTCACGCGGGTCTGGGGCGACCAGGCGCGTCGGGCGATGGCCGACCACGCCGAGGTGCTGCGTGAGTGCGTGGGTGACGCGGCGACGGACCTGCTGCCCCTGGTCGAGGAGAAGCTCGCGCGGGAGCCGATCGAGGACCTGCGGATCGACTTCGAGGACGGCTACGGCATCCGGCCCGACGAGGTCGAGGACGCCGACGTACGCCGTGCGGCCGAGGCCCTGGCCGCCTCGCAGGCCGCGGCGAGCAGCCCCGCGTCGTACGGCATCCGGTTCAAGAGCTTCGAGCGGCCGACCCGGGCCCGCGGTCTCGCGACGCTGGTCGGGTTCGTCGAGCACCTGCTCGCGGCGGGCGGGGGCCTCGACGGCTTCGTCGTGACGTTGCCCAAGGTCACCTCGGTGGCGCAGGTCGAGGCGATGGCGCTCGCGTGCGAGCGGATCGAGGGCGCCCACGGCCTGGAGGCGGGCTCCTTGCGCTTCGAGATCCAGGTCGAGACACCGCAGTCGATCCTCGGACCGGACGGCACCGCGCTGGTCGCGCGGATGGTCCACGCCGCTCCGAGCCGGGTGACCGGGCTGCACTACGGCACCTACGACTACTCGGCCTTCTGCGGCATCGCGGCGCCCTACCAGTCCCTCGAGCACCCGGTGGCGGACCACGCCAAGGCGGTGATGCAGGCCGCTGCCGCCGGCACCGGCGTACGCCTCTCGGACGGGTCGACGAACATCCTCCCGATCGGCGACGCCGCGCAGGTGGAGCTCGGGTGGGCGCTGCACCTCCGGCTGGTACGCCGGTCGCTCGAGCGTGGCTTCTACCAGGGCTGGGACCTGCATCCCGCGCAGCTGCCCACGCGGTACGCCGCGACGTACGCGTTCTACCGGGACGGCTTCGACGCCGCCGCGGAGCGGCTGCACCGCTACTCCACCCGAGCCGAGGGAGGCATCCTGGACGAGCCGGCCACGGCCCGGGCGCTCGCGGACTTCCTGGTGCGCGGGCTGGAGTGCGGGGCACTGCTCGACGACGACACCCGGCGTGCCACGGGCCTGACGACCGACGAGCTCACCGCGCTGGCCCGGCCCGGCAGGCGCTGAGCGGACCGAGCGGAACGACAGAGGGAGACAAGACATGGCGATCGTCCTCGGCGACAACCGCTACGGGAAGGCCGAGACCCGCGTCGTGCGGATCGTCCGCGACACACCCCGCCACGAGATCCGCGACCGCAACGTCTCGACCGCCCTGCGCGGCGACTTCGCCGACGCCCACGAGACCGGCGACCAGGCGCACGTGCTGCCGACCGACACCCAGAAGAACACCGTGTACGCCTTCGCCCAGGAGCACGGCGGCGAGGCGGCCGAGGACTACGCGGTCGCCGTCGCCGACCGCCTGCTGGAGGCCTCGCCGTACGCCACCAGCGCCCAGGTGCGGGTCGAGGAGTACGCCTGGGACCGGGTGCCGGTCGGAGGCCCCGACGACCGGCACGGCCACGACCACTCGTTCGTACGCCGGGGCACCGAGACGCGTACCTGCGCGGTCACGGTCGAGGGACGCGACCCCGGCCGGCGGCTGCACGTGCTGTCCGGGCTGACCGACCTGACCGTGCTCAAGTCGACCGGGTCGGAGTTCAAGGGCTTCCTCCAGGACCGCTTCACCACCCTGGCCGAGACCGACGACCGGGTGCTCGCCACCTCCCTGACGGCGTGGTGGCGGTGGGATCCCCTGGCCTCGGCGAGCGCGACCGGAGAACGCGACTGGGACGCCTCCTACGAGACCGTCCGGGCGGCGTTGCTGGAGACGTTCGCGACGACGTACAGCCGAGCGCTGCAGGAGACGCTGCAGCTGATGGGGAAGGCGGCCCTGGAGGCGCAGCCGGAGCTGGCGGAGATCAGGTTCTCGGCACCGAACAAGCACCACTTCGTGGTCGACCTGTCGCCCTTCGACCTCGACAACCCGGGCGAGGTGTTCCACGCCGACGACCGTCCCTACGGCCTGATCGAGGCACAGCTCCGGCGTGACGACGCACCGGACGAAGCCGTGGCCTGGCGCGACATCCCGGGGTTCTGCTGATGCGCTTCGACGACCTCGGCGAGGACGACGCCCGCCAGCTGCTCCTGCGCTGCATGTCCGCTCCGGACTGGGCCGAGGAGGTGCTCGCCGGGCGTCCCTACCGCTCTCGCGAGGAGCTCCTCGATGCCGCCGACCAGGCGGCCCGCGAGCTGTCCGAGGACGACCTCGAGGAGGCCCTCGCCGCTCATCCGCGGATCGGCGAGCGCGCCGGAGCGGGTCACAACGCCGCGGCCTCGGCCCGCGAGCAGGCGGGCGTGGTCTCGACGAGCGCGACCTCGCAGAAGCTGGTCGCGGCCAACCAGGCCTACGAGGACCGCTTCGGACACGTGTTCCTGATCCGTGCGGCCGGCCGGTCGGGCGACGAGATCCTCGCCGAGATCGAGCGGCGCCTGGCCAACTCACCGGAGGCGGAGGACGCCGAGACCGTCGACAACCTGCGCCAGATCGCGCTGCTGCGCCTGGGGACCGAGGTCTAGACGATGCCCACCCTCAGCACCCACGTCCTCGACACCGCGCGCGGCCGCCCGGCGCCCGGCGTACCCGTGCAGCTCCTCGACTCCTCGGGCGGCGTCCTCGCCGACGGCGCGACCGACGACGACGGGCGCGTCGCGTCGCTGGGTGCGGAGCTCGGCGCGGGGACGTACACGCTGCGGTTCGACGTCTCGGCCTATCAGCCCGGCGGGTTCTACCCCGAGGTGGCCGTCACGTTCACCGTTGCCGAGGACGAGCGCCACTACCACGTCCCGCTGCTGCTCAGCCCCTTCGGCTACTCGACCTACCGTGGCAGCTGACCTCGTCGTCCGGGCCGCCCGCGCGGTCGTCGAGGGTGCCGAGAGGCCGGTGGCCGTCGCGGTCGCGGACGGACGCATCGTCGCCGTCACGTCGTACGACGACCCCCCGACGGCCGCGCGCACCGTCACCCTGCAGGACGACGAGGTGCTCCTCCCGGGGCTCGTCGACACCCACGTGCACGTCAACGAGCCGGGGCGGACCGAGTGGGAGGGCTTCGACTCGGCCACGCGAGCAGCGGCGGCCGGCGGTGTCACCACCATCGTCGACATGCCGCTGAACTCCGTGCCGCCCACCGTGACCGTCGACGCGCTCCGGACCAAGCAGGACGCCGCCCGCGACCGGGTGCACGTCGACGTCGGGTTCTGGGGCGGAGCCGTGCCCGACCACCTCGGCGACCTGGCCGCGCTGCACGACGCCGGCGTCTTCGGCTTCAAGTGCTTCCTGCTCGACTCCGGGGTCGCGGAGTTCCCGCACCTGTCGGAGGAGCAGCTGCTCGTGGCGATGACCGAGGTCTCCCGGCTCGGCTCGCTGTTGCTGGTGCACGCCGAGGACGGACGCCTCGTCCTGGACACCCCGGCCGACTGCTCGTCGTACGACGGGTTCCTCGCCTCGCGGCCCCCGGAGTCCGAGCACGCCGCGATCGGGCAGGTGATCGACGGCGCGTCGCGGACCGGGTGCCGAGCCCACGTCGTCCACCTCTCGGCGGCCGGCGCCCTGCCCGCCCTGCGCTCCGCACGGGACTCCGGCGTCGACGTCTCGGTGGAGACCTGTCCGCACTACCTGACGCTGGCCGCCGAAGAGGTGCCCGACCACGCGACGCAGTTCAAGTGCTGCCCGCCGATCCGGGAGTCGGCCAACCGCGAGCTGCTCTGGCGGGGGCTGGCCGAGGGCGACATCGACTTCGTGGTCACCGACCACTCGCCGAGCACGGCCGACCTCAAGGTGGCGGACTTCGGGCGCGCCTGGGGCGGGATCTCCTCGCTGCAGCTCGGGCTCGCGGCGGTGTGGTCCGCCGCCCGGACCCGGGGCGTCCCGCTGGCCGACGTCGTGCGGTGGATGTCGACCGCGCCGGCCGACCGGGTCGGGCTGACGCGCAAGGGCCGGATCGCCGTCGGCGCGGACGCGGACCTGGCCGTGCTCGCGCCCGAGGAGTCGTTCGTGGTCGACGTCGCGCGGCTGCACCACAAGAATCAGGTCTCGGCGTACGCCGGTCGCACGCTGCAAGGCGTGGTCCGGCGTACCTTCCTGGCGGGACGCGAGGTGGACCCGGACTCCGGGGAGCCACGCGGCCGGCTGCTGGCGAGAGGACACGCATGAGCTACGCCGTACCTCCGGGTGGGCTGCCGCCGCAGACGCGGCTGACCACCGACCGGGCCCGCTTCACCGAGGCGTACGCCGTGATCCCGCGGGGATCGCTCACCGACATCGTCGCGTCGTACCTCCCCCACTGGGAGCAGACGCGGCTGTGGATCCTGGCGCGTCCGCTCAGTGGCTTCGCGGAGACGTTCAGCCACTACGTGGTGGAGGTCGAGCGCGGCGGTGGCTCCGACCGTCCCGAGCCGGATGCCGACGCCGAGGCCGTGCTGTTCGTGACCTCGGGCCGGCTGCGGCTCACCCTCGACGGCGCGAACCACGACCTGCGCCCCGGCGGGTACGCCTACCTGCCGCCCGGCACGGTCTGGTCACTGCGCAACCGGCAGGCGCGGCGGGCGACGTTCCACTGGATCCGGAAGGCCTACGAGCGCGTGGACGGGCTCGACGTCCCTCCGGCGTTCGTGACGAACGACCAGGACGTCGACCCGCTGCCGATGCCCGGCACCGACGGCGCATGGACGACGACGCGCTTCGTCGACATCGCCGACCTGCGCCACGACATGCACGTCAACATCGTGAACTTCGAGCCCGGTGGCGTCATCCCGTTCCCGGAGACCCACGTGATGGAGCACGGGCTCTACGTGCTCGAGGGCAAGGGCGTCTACCTCCTCAACACCGACTGGGTGGAGGTCGAGGCCGGCGACTACATGTGGCTGCGCGCCTTCTGCCCCCAGGCCTGCTACGCCGGCGGCCCCGGCCCGTTCCGCTACCTGCTCTACAAGGACGTCAACCGGCACCCCCGGCTCCGCCTCTGACGCCGGGGCGGAGGTGACGGCGCAGGTCAGCGACAGGGCGGCGCGGCGCGGTTAGAGTGGTGACACGGCCTGTTGTTCGCATGGATAACCAGCAGGCACGCGGAAGGGCCCCGCAACCATGCCTCCGGTGTCACGCGAGCACCACGGTGGAGGAGGTGTGATGGCCGCGACCGACGGAGTGACGGTGAACGGCGAGCCGACCGCGCTCGTCGACGTCACCCCCCACACGACCGCGCTCGACTTCCTGCGCGACCAGGGCCTCACCGGCGCCAAGGAGGGCTGCGCCGAGGGCGAGTGCGGCGCCTGCTGCGTCCTCGTCGCCCGGCCACCGGCCGACGGCACCGCGGGCACCGAGTGGACGTCGGTGAACGCCTGCCTGGTGTCGGCGGCTTCGCTGGCCGGCCAGGAGGTCGTCACCGCCGAGGGCCTGGGTACGCCGACCGACCTGCACCCGGTGCAGCGCGAGATGGCCGAGCGCGGCGGGTCGCAGTGCGGATACTGCACGCCGGGCTTCGTGTGCTCGATGGCCGCGGAGTACTACCGCCAGGACCGCTCGAGCTCCGCGTCGGCCAACGGCACCCACGGGGAGAACGGGTTCGACCTGCACGCCCTGAGCGGCAACCTCTGCCGGTGCACCGGCTACCGCCCGATCCGCGACGCGGCGTACGCGCTCGGTCAGCCCGCGACCACCGACCCCTTCGCCGTACGCCGGAGCGCGCCCGCAGCCGCTCCCGGACCGTCGCGGCTCGAGGGTGACGGGGCCGCCTTCGTCCGGCCGCGCGACCTGGCGGTCGCGCTGCACCTGATGAACGACGAGGACGCCGTGCCCGTCGCCGGGGCGACCGACCTCGGCGTCGAGATCAACCTGCGCGGGTCGCGCCCCGCACTGATGGTCGCGGTGGACCGCCTGGAGGAGCTGCGCGAGCTCCGGTGGTCCGACGACGAGCTCCGCATCGGCGCCGCTCTCACCCTCACCGAGATCGAGCGCCGGCTGGCCGGCCGGCTGCCCGTGCTCGACGAGCTGTTCTGGCAGTTCGCGTCGCGGCCGATCCGCAACGGCGCGACCCTCGGCGGCAACCTCGGCACCGGGTCCCCGATCGGCGACAGCCCGCCGGTGCTGCTCGCGCTCGGGGCCGACGTCGTCCTCGTCTCCCTCCAGGGCGAGCGCCGGGTGCCGCTCGCCGACTACTTCACCGGCTACCGCGAGAGCGTCCGGGAGCGCGGAGAGCTGATCAAGGAGGTCGTGGTCCCGCTGCCGGTGGCGCCCCTGACGGCGTTCCACAAGATCGCCAAGCGGCGGTACGACGACATCTCGAGCATCGCGGTCGGGTTCGCCCTCGACGTCGCCGACGGCGTGGTCGGGTCGGCCCGCATCGGCCTCGGCGGTGTGGCGGCCACGCCGATCCGCGCCCTCGAGACCGAGGCCGCCCTCACGGGCAGGCCGTGGACCCAGGAGACCGTCGACGAGGTCGCGCCCCTGCTCGCCGCCGAGGGCACCCCCATCGACGACCAGCGGTCGTCGGCCCGCTACCGGTCGGCGATGCTCGGCCAGTCCCTGCGCCGGCTCTACGCCGCGACGGCCGAGGAGGTGCGCGCATGAGCGACCTCTCCAGGCGTCCCGCCGACGCCGTCGTCGGGGAGACGATCCCGCACGAGAGCGCGGCACTCCACGTCACCGGTCGCGCGCTCTACACCGACGACCTCACGCCCCGCACCAAGAACGTCCTGCACGCCTGGCCGGTGCAGGCGCCGCACGCCCACGCGCGGGTCACCGGCCTGCGCGTCGACGCGGCGTACGCCGAGAGCGGGGTGGTCCGCGTGCTCACCGCCGACGACGTCCCCGGCCTCAACGACTCCGGCATCAAGCACGACGAGCCGCTGTTCCCCGCCGAGGTGATGCACCACGGCCAGGCCGTCTGCTGGGTGCTCGCCGAGACGCTCGAGGCGGCGCGCCGGGGCGCGGGCCGGGTCGAGGTCGACTACGAGCCGCTGCCGGCGCTGCTGACGATCCAGGACGCGATCGCCGCGAAGAGCTTCCAGGGAGTCCTGCCCGGAGCCGGACGAGGCGACGTCGAGGAGGCGCTGGCCCGGGCCGCCCACGTGTTCGAGGGCGAGACCGAGATGGCGGGGCAGGAGCAGTTCTACCTGGAGACCCACGCCTCGCTCGCCGAGGTGGACGACGGCGGCCAGGTGTTCGTGCAGTCCTCGACGCAGCACCCCACCGAGACCCAGGAGGTCGTGGCCCACGTCCTCGGCCTGTCGAGCCACGCCGTCACCGTGCAGTGCCTGCGGATGGGCGGCGGCTTCGGCGGCAAGGAGACGCAGGCCAACCCGTTCGCCGCGGTGGCGGCGCTCGGCGCCCTCCTGACCGGACGGCCGGTCCGGGTGCGGCTCACCCGCGCGCAGGACATCACGCTGACCGGCAAGCGGCACGGCTTCCTCGCGTCGTGGCGCGTGGGCTTCGACGACGACGGCCGGCTGCTCGTGCTGGACGCCACCCTGACCTCCGACGGCGGGTGGAGCCTCGACCTCTCGGAGCCGGTGCTGGCCCGGGCGATCTGCCACATCGACAACGCCTACTGGATCCCCGACGTGCGCATCCACGGTCGCGTCGCGCGGACCCACAAGACCTCGCAGACAGCCTTCCGCGGCTTCGGCGGGCCGCAGGGGATGCTGGTGATCGAGGACATCCTCGGCCGGTGCGCGCCGCTGCTCGGGATCGACCCCCTCGACCTGCGCCGCCGCAACTTCTACGCCGAGGGGCAGGAGACGCCGTACGGCCAGCCGGTGCGGCAGGCCGACCGCCTCCGCGTCGCGTGGGACCAGGTCCTCACGACCGGCGACGTGGCCGCCCGCTCAGGTGAGATCGCCGAGTTCAACGCGACCCATCCCCACACCAAGCGGGCGCTGGCGATGACGCCGGTGAAGTTCGGCATCTCCTTCAACCTGACCGCCTTCAACCAGGCCGGCGCGCTCGTGCACGTCTACAAGGACGGCTCGGTGCTGATCAACCACGGCGGCACCGAGATGGGGCAGGGCCTGCACACCAAGATGCTCCAGGTCGCGGCCACGTCGCTCGGCGTACCGCTGTCGAAGGTGCGGCTCGCGCCGACGCGCACCGACAAGGTGCCGAACACCTCGGCGACCGCGGCGTCGTCCGGCTCCGACCTGAACGGCGCCGCGATCAAGGACGCCTGCGAGCAGATCACGCGGCGTCTCGCCGAGGTCGACGCCGGCCGGAACCTGGCGTGGGAGGAGCTCGTGCACACGGCGTACTTCGCGCGGGTGCCGCTGTTCGCGGCCGGCTACTACCGCACCGAGGGGCTGCACTGGGACGCCACCGTGTTCCGGGGCACGCCGTTCAAGTACTTCGCGTACGGCGTGGCCGCGGCCGAGGTCGAGGTCGACGGCTTCACCGGCGCCTACCGCACGCGGCGGGTCGACATCGTGCACGACGTCGGCGACAGCCTGTCCCCGCTGGTCGACCTGGGCCAGATCGAGGGCGGCTTCGTCCAGGGCGCGGGCTGGCTGACGCTCGAGGACCTGCGCTGGGACGTCTCCGACGGCGAGCACCGCGGGCGGCTGACGACGCAGGCGGCGAGCACCTACAAGCTGCCGAGCTTCTCCGAGATGCCCGAGGACTTCCGGGTCGCGATGCTCGAGCAGGCCCACGAGGACGGCGCGGTCTACGGCTCGAAGGCCGTCGGCGAGCCGCCGCTGATGCTGGCGTTCTCGGTGCGGGAGGCGCTGCGGCACGCGTGCGCGGCGTTCGGCCCGCCGGGCATCAGCGTCGAGCTGCCGAGCCCCGCCACCCCCGAGGCCGTCTACTGGGCCCTGGACGCCGCTCGGCAGGCGGCGACCACCCGCGAACCGGCGGGGGCCTGAGCCGTGCGGTGGCTGCAGGCGGTCGAGAAGCTGCGGGCGGAGCGCCGGCCCGGCGTCCTGGTCACGCTCGTCTCCGTGCGCGGCCACGCACCGCGCGAGGCGGGGGCCAAGATGGTCGTCGCCGACGACGCGACCTGGGACTCCGTCGGCGGCGGCAACGTCGAGGCCACCGCGGTGAGCCGGGCGCGGGCGATGCTGGCCGCCGGGGACGCCGCACCGACGACCTTCACCCTCGACCTCTCGGACAAGGCGCCCGGCGAGCACGGCGTGCAGTGCTGCGGCGGCGAGGTGACGGTCCTCCTCGAGCCCCTCGTCGTACGACCGGCGGTGGCGGTCTTCGGCGTCGGCCACGTCGGGCTGGAGCTGGCCCGCATCCTGGCCCGGCACGACCTCGACCTGCACCTCGTCGACTCGCGGCACGAGCAGCTGGGTGACGACGTGCTGGCGCCCCTGACCGACGCCGACGCGCACGTGCACGTCCACCACGAGGCCGTGCTGCCCGAGCTGGTGATGGCGGAGCTCCCGCCGGGCACCCACGTCCTGGTGATGACCCACGACCACGCCGAGGACGTCGCGCTCCTCGACGCCGCCCTGCGCACGCAGCACCTCGGACCCGTCGGGCTGATCGGCTCGTCGGCCAAGTGGTCGCGCTTCCGCTCGACGCTCGTCGGCGACGGGCACGACCCCGAGGCCGTGGACCGGATCGTCACGCCGATCGGGCTGCCGTCGCTGGCCGGCAAGGACCCCGCGACCATCGCGGTCTCGGTGGCGGCGGCGCTGCTGCAGTCGTTCGCCGAGGAGAGCGCGCGGGTGTCCCCCGGCAGGACCTCGCCGTGAGACTGTTCCGCGGCACCTTCCTCGACACCCCCGACGACCCGTTCACCGGGGGTGTGCTTCGCGCGGAGGACGACGGCGGCCTGCTGGTCGACGCCGACGGGATCATCGCCGCGCGGGGGTCCTTCCCCGCGCTGTCGTCCGCGCACCCGGACGCCGAGGTGGTGGACGTGCGCGGCGGACTGGTCCTGCCCGGGTTCGTGGACACCCACGTCCACTTCCCCCAGCTGCGGTGCATCGGCGCGCTGGGCATGCCGCTGCTCGAGTGGCTCGAGAAGTGCGCCTTGCCCGAGGAGGCGCGGCTGGCGGACCCGGCGTACGCCGGCGAGCTCGCGCGCGCCTTCGTCGGCGCACTCGCCAACGCCGGGACGACGACGGCCCTGGTCTTCGGCTCGCACTTCCTCGAGGCGACCGACGCCCTGTTCACCGAGGCCGACCGTCTGGGCCTGCGGGTCACCAGCGGTCTGGTCGTCAGCGACCGCGACCTGCGCGAGGACCTGCACACCACGACCGCCCGCGCCTACGACGACTCGCTCACCCTGGCGACGCGCTGGCACGGCGTACGACGCAACCGCTATGCGGTGACGCCACGGTTCGCCCTGTCCTGCACCTCCGACCTCCTCGACGCGTGCGCCGCGGTGCTGAAGGACGTGCCGGGCACGATCCTGAACAGCCACGTCAACGAGAACCCCGCGGAGATCGCGCGCGTGCGCGAGCTCTTCCCCGACTGCCCGTCGTACGTCGACGCCTACGCCCGGCACGGCCTCCTCAACCCGGGCAGCGTCCTCGCCCACGACGTCCACCCCACCGACGAGGAGCTGGCCACCCTGGCCGCCACCGGGGTCGCCGTCGCGCACTGCCCGACCAGCAACATGACCCTGGGCAGCGGCCTGTTCCCCCTGCGCCGCCACCTCGACGCCGGCGTCGTCGTCGCCCTCGGGTCCGACGTGGGAGCGGGCACGGGGCTCTCGCTGTTCAAGGAGGGACTGCAGGCCTACTTCGTGCAGCAGGCGCAGGGCGACGCGGGCGTCTCCCTCACCGCCGCGCACCTGCTGCACCTCGCGACGGCGGCCGGCGCCGCGGCGCTCGACCTCGCCTCGACGGTCGGGTTCTTCGGACCCCGGATGGCCTTCGACGCGATCTGGCTGCGGCCTCGCTCCGGCACCCCGCTCGACATCCTGCTCCGCCACGCCGCCTCACCCGACGACGCCCTGGCCAAGGCGTTCGCGCACGCCACGTCGGCCGACGTCGCCCAGGTGTGGGTGGCGGGCCAGCTGGTGTCGGCCGACCAGTGGCGGCCGCCTGTCTGAGGTCCGTGCTGGACTGTGCCCCCTCAGACGATCGAGGAGGACGCGTGGCCACCTTCACCGGTTCCGACGACCTGACCGAGGCGACGTTCACGGACGTCGACCTGAGTCGTGCGCGGTTCGTCGGCTGCGACCTGTCCGGCGTCGTGATGCGGGGAGTCGTGGTGGAGGGCGCCGAGATCGAGGCGCCGTGGCTGTTCGAGGGCGGCGCCCTGCGCGTCAACGGCGTCGACGTCGTCCCGTTCGTCGAGGCCGAGCTCGACCAGCGCTTCCCCGGCCGCGCCGACCGGCACGCCCCGGACCCCGAGGGTCTTCGCGCGGCCTGGGCCTCCCTCCAGCGCACCTGGGCGGCCACGCTCGAGCGGGTCGCGGCGATGCCGGCCGGCACCGTCGACGTGTCCGTCGACGGCGAGTGGTCGTTCGCGCAGACGCTGCGGCACCTCGTCCTGGCCACGGACATGTGGCTGGGCAAGGGAGTCCTCGAGCGGGAGCAGCCGTTCCACCCGCTCGGAGTGTCCGACGGCAGCATGGAGCAGGAGGGCTTCGACATGTCGGTCTTCACCACCGACTCCCCGACGTACGCCGAGGTCCTCGACGCCCGCGCCGACCGCGTCGCCATGGTGAGCGACTACCTCGCCGGTGTCACCGCCGACGACCTGGCCGTCGAGCACCGCAACCCCCACGACCCCGCCTACCCCGAGTCCACGCTCAACTGCCTCCACGTGATCCTCGACGAGGAGTGGGAGCACCACCGCTACGCCGTCCGCGACCTCGACGCGATCGAGCGGGGATCCGACTGAGCCTGTCCTCGGCGGTGTCACGCGACGTACGCCGGCGCTCGCGGATCCATGGACTCCGGGGCTGAGGTCGACGTGCTGTCGAGGCCCTCGGTCGTGCCGGCCACGATCGTGCGCAACCTTCGGGTCCCCGGCTCTGTCCCACTGGGTGAGAGCTTCCTCGATCCGAAGGACGAACCATGAACCGACGTACCGCTGTCCCCGCCGTGGCAGCCCTGCTGAGCTGCCTGGTCACCGCCGCCCCCGCCCTCGCGGCGGACCACACGGGTGAACCGTCGGCCCTCGGCACCCACCTGAAGTACCGCAACACCACCTGGACGTCCCAGGGGGCAGACATGAGCATCATGGCGCCGCGGGGTTGGTCCTTCGTCGTGACCCCGGAGGGCCAGGCCCGCTTCAACGCTCGGGTGCGACCCGACGTGCTCGTGATGGGCTACCGCGGAGAGGGGGCCCTGCGCCCCCAGCTGAAGAGGAAGGTCGCAGCGCTGCAAGGCGTGCCGGGGCTGCACATCCTCAAGGCCCACGGACACGGTCGGGGCGACTCCGCCATGGGAGAGCTCCGCTACCTGTGGCGGCCTCGGGCCGGCGTCGTCCGCTTCGTCGACTATCGATACCAGGGAGACGACGCGTACTCGGTCGCCGGCCGGTTCGTCGACCGGAAGGGGCTGAAGGTCGTGCTGGCCACCGCATCCAGCACCGGCGAGTGCAGCTGACTCAGGGCCGCCGACGGGGTCACTCGCAACGCCCGAGCCCAGAACATCATGCCGCCGCGACGGGCGCGCTCGGGTGCCCGGTCACCGAGTCGTCCGGCCGTGGCGGGAGGTGCGCAGCGAACGCCGCCGCGCTCGGACGTGGGCCTCGCTCACGCGGGTCTCGATGGTGTGGCGGGCGACCTGCAGCGCGGCGTCCGGGTGGTTGGTGAGGATGTGCACGACATGACCTTTCGGTTCTGACGGTCACCGTTTGACCGCCTCACCCTGACGACGATCGGCGTCTCGCCCTTTCGACACTCGGCCGGGAAACGTCCGCGCATCGAGGTCGTCGAGATCACTCGCCGGCGCTAAGCCAGGCGTCGTCCGTCCCGCGTCCGGACCCTGGACGTGCGAAGGGCCCCGACCGCGTGCGGTCGGGGCCCAACGGATGAGATCAGGAGACGCGGACGTTCTCGGCCTGCGGGCCCTTGGGGCCGGCGGTGACGTCGAACTCCACCTTCTGGTTCTCGTCGAGCGACTTGTAGCCGCCGGACTGGATGGCGGAGTAGTGGACGAAGACGTCCTCGCCCCCGCCGTCCTGCGCGATGAAGCCGAAACCCTTTTCGGCGTTGAACCACTTGACGGTTCCCTGTGCCATGTTCGATTCCCTTGTTCGTGCCGAGGGCACCGTGCCCTCGAGCTGCTGAAGACACCCATCTGTGCTGATGTCCAGCGAACCGAAGACCAGGAATACGAGATACCAGCCGCACCATCCATCGTGCGCGGCCGGGACGGCTTGCAGAGCCGTCCCTTCAACAGCTCCAACGGTACGGCATCGGGCGCCTGTTCGGCGCATCGCCGCGAACCCGCGCGGAGGCGACCGGGCACGATGGCCGCATGGCCCTGCCCACCCCGACGCTGCTGACCGAACGCCTCCGGCTGCGCCCCTTCACCGAAGAGGACGCCGACGCCCTCTTCGCACTGCACAGCAACGCCCACGTCCTGCGCTACTGGGACTCACCACCCTGGCAGGACCGGTCGCGCGCCGAGCGCTTCCTCGCGACGTGCCGGGAGCTGGCCGACGAGGGCACCGGGGCGCGGGTGGCCATGGACCGGCTGTCCGACGGAGCCTTCATCGGCTGGTGCGGCCTGAGCCGCTGGAACCCGGACTTCCGCAGCGCGTCGTTGGGCTACTGCCTCGACGACGCGGCGTGGGGTCACGGCTACGCGACGGAGGCGGCACGCGCGTTGCTGCAGTGGGCCTTCGACACCCTGGACCTGAACCGGGTCCAGGCCGAGGCCGACACCCGCAACGTGGGATCGGCCCGCGTCCTGGAGAAGCTCGGGTTCGTCCTCGAAGGGACCCTGCGTGAGGACTGCGTCGTGAACGGCGACGTGTCCGACTCGTGGGTCTACGGCCTGCTCCGGCGCGAATGGCAGCCGCAGCCCGGGAGCTGATCACCCACCGGCGCGCAGCACCTCGTCGTACGCCGGCAGGGTGAGGAAGTCGGCGAAGTCGTCGTCGAGGGCGGTCGCCAGGAACAGGTCGCGGGCGGTCTCGAGCTGCGCCGCGTAGGGCCCGCCGCCGTCGACCAGCGCGGCGTACTCCTCGGCGACGATGCGTTCGACGAGCGCCCGGTCGACGACCGTGCCGTCGTCGAGGGCCGCCGAGCGGTGGGCCCACTGCCAGATCTGCGAGCGCGAGATCTCGGCAGTGGCGGCGTCCTCCATCAGGTGGTGGATCGCGGCGGCGCCGTTCCCGCTCAGCCACGCGGCCACATAGGTGATCCCGACCTCGACGTTCGTCCGCAGCCCGTCGAGGGTGCGGGCGCCGGGGGTCGCGGCGACGTCGAGGAGGTCCTCGGCCGAGACGTGGACGTCGCGCTGGCGGGAGACCTGGTTCGGGGTGGGCATCAGCTCGTCGAAGATCTCGGCACACAGCGGCACCAGGTCGGGATGGGCGACCCACGAGCCGTCGAAGCCCTGCTTCGCCTCGCGGGTCTTGTCCTCGCGCACCTTGGCGAGGGCGGCCTCGTTGACGGCCGCGTCGCGCCGCGAGGGGATGAACGCCGCCATCCCGCCCATCGCGAAGGCGCCGCGCCGGTGGCAGGTGGCGACGAGGAGATCGGCGTAGGCCCGCATCATCGGGGCGTCCATCGTGACCGCGTTGCGGTCGGGCAGCGTGAAGTCCCCGGGGGCGTCGCGCAGCGTCTTGATGATCGAGAACAGGTAGTCCCATCGTCCGGCGTTCAGCCCGGAGCAGTGGTCGCGCAGCTCGTAGAGGATCTCCTCCATCTCGAACGCCGCGGGGATCGTCTCGATCAGCACCGTCGCCCGGATCGTGCCGTGCGCGATGCCGAGCGCCTCCTCGGCGTGGCCGAACACGTCGTTCCACAGCCGCGCCTCGAGATGGGACTCCATCTTCGGCAGGTAGAAGTACGGACCGCTGCCACGCGCGAGCAGCTCGCGGGCGTTGTGGAAGAAGTAGAGCCCGAAGTCGACCAGCGCTCCGACCGTCGGCTCGCCGTCGACGGTCAGGTGCGCCTCCGGCAGGTGCCAGCCGCGGGGTCGCGGCAGGATCACCGGCAGGTGGTCGGGGTCGCGGAGGCGGTACTCCTTGCCCTCGTCGGTGGTCAGCTCGATCGTGCGGCGTACGGCGTCGAAGAGGTTGACCTGCCCCCCGACGACGTTGGCCCAGTGCGGCGTGTTCGCGTCCTCGAAGTCGGCCAGCCACACCTTGGCGCCGGAGTTCAGCGCGTTGATCGCCATCTTCCGCTCGGTCGGACCGGTGATCTCGACGCGGCGGTCCTGCAGGTCGGCGGGGGCCGGCGCGACCTGCCAGTCGGCCGACCTGACGTCCGCGGTCTCGTCGAGGAAGTCGAGCCGTCCGGTGCGGCCGATCTCCTCGCGCCGGGTACGCCGCGCGGCGAGCAGCTCGTCGCGGCGTACGCCGAACCGGTCCTGCAGGTCCGCCACGAACGCCAGCGCCTCCGGCGTCAGGATCTCCTCGCCGCGCTCGACCGGCGGCCCGCTCACGCTCAGCGCAGACATGCCGCCACCCTAGAGCTCACGCCTGCTCGCGCCACCACGACCGCAGGGCGGCCTCCGCCTCGTCGTAGGAGTGCGGGCCCTCGTCGAGCCGCAGCTCGAGCAGGAAGCGGTACGCCGCGCCCACCTGCGGTCCCGGCTCGATGCCGAGGATCTCCATGATCTGCCGGCCGTCGAGGTCCGGCCGGATCGAGGCCAGCTCCTCCTCCTCCGAGAGCCGCGCGATCCGCGCCTCGAGGTCGTCGTAGGACTCCCGGAGCCGGTCGGCCTTGCGCTTGTTGCGGGTCGTGCAGTCGGCGCGGGTGAGCACGTGCAGCCGCTCGAGCTGGTCGCCGGCGTCACGCACGTAGCGCCGGACGGCGGAGTCGGTCCACTGCCCGCCGCCGTACCCGTGGAAGCGCAGGTGGAGCTCGACCAGCTTCGCCACGGCGTCGGTCTCGTCGCCGGCGAACTTCAGCTCCTGCATCCGCTTCCGGGTCAGCTTGGCTCCGACCACGTCGTGGTGGTGGAAGGTGACCGTGCCGTCGGCGAGGAACCGTCGCGTGCGCGGCTTTCCGACGTCGTGCATCAGGGCCGCGAGCCGCGACACCAGGTCGGGGCCGCCGAGCCGGCCCTCGAGGTCGATCGACTGCTCGAGGACGGTGAGCGTGTGCTGGTAGACGTCCTTGTGCCGGTGGTGCTCGTCACGTTCCAGCGCCAGGGCCGGCAGCTCGGGCAGCACCAGGGCGGCCAGGCCGGTGTCGACCAGCAGCGTGAGGCCCACCCGCGGGTACGCCGCCATCACCAGCTTCACCAGCTCGTCGCGCACCCGCTCGGCCGAGATGATCTCGATCCGGCCGGCCATGTCGCGCATCGCCGAGACGACGGCCGGGTCCACGACGAACCCGAGCTGCGCCGCGAACCGCGCCGCGCGCATCATCCGCAGCGGGTCGTCGGAGAACGAGTCCTCCGGGCGGCCGGGGGTCCGCAGCAGCCCCTGGGCCAGGTCGACCACGCCGCCGAACGGGTCGACGAACTCCCGCGACGGCACCCGCACCGCCATCGCGTTGACGGTGAAGTCGCGGCGGCCGAGGTCACCCTCGAGGCTGTCGCCGAAGTCGACCGACGGCTTGCGCGAGGAGGCGTCGTACTTCTCCGAGCGGTACGTCGTGATCTCGACCTGGAACTGTCCCTTGCGGCTGCCGATGGTGCCGAACGCCCGGCCGATGTCCCAGGTCGCGTCGGCCCAGCCGGCGAGCAGCCGCTCGATCTCGTCGGGGCGGGCGGACGTGGTCAGGTCGAGGTCGTTGTGCCGGCGTCCCAGCATCGCGTCGCGGACCGGGCCGCCGACCAGCGCCAGCTCGTGACCTGCCTCGCTGAAGCGCCGGCCGAGCTCGTCGACCACGGGCGAGATCCGGTCCAGCTCGGCGGCCACGTCGCGCTCGGCATCGGCCACCCGCACGCTGCCCGGAGGTCGGCGATCTGCTGGGTGGGACACGGAGAGCCAGCGTAGTGGGGCGAGCGAGGACCGACCGCTTCGGCGGAGCCGGAGCGGTCGGCCCGCAGCGAGCGGCGCAGCGAAACCCCGTTCGCGACGCCGCCGAATCGAGAGCGGCCCCCTAGCATCGTGGGGTGCTCCACCCGTCCTCGCTGCCGCATGCCCTCGCGGGCCTGGCAGCGGGAGCGCTGACCCTCGTCCTCTCCGGCGTGGCCGGCGCGGCAGGGGTCGGAGCGGTCGGCGGCCTCGCGCCGTCCCAGGCGGCGACGGCGTCCGTCGCCGACCCGGACCAGCCGCTGGTCCCCCGGATCCGGTCGATCTCACCGGACTACGTCCCCGACAAGGGGCCGATCGTCATCCGCGGCACGCTCACCAACGCCTCCGACCAGACGTGGACGTCGATCAACGTGCACGGGTTCATGGGGGACACGCCCCTGACCACAGCCGCCGAGCTGAGCGACGCCGCGCAGACGCCGGTCGACGCCGACGTCGGGGACCGGATCACCGTGCCGGGCAACTTCGACAGCATCGCTTCGCTCGCGCCCGGGGAGTCCACCGGCTTCACGGTGCGGCTCAAGCACTCCACGCTCCCGGTGTCGATGCCGGGGGTCTACTGGTTCGGCGTGCACGTCCTCGGCGACAACGGCGACGGCGGCCCCCGGACGGCGGTGGGCCGCGACCGCACCTTCCTTCCCTACGTCCCGCAGAACGCCATCGCCGCCAACGGGCACGAGGACGCCGCGCTGATCCTTCCGCTGCGCGCCGGGGTCACCCGCGCGGCGGACGGCTCGGTGCTCGACCCCGACGCGTGGGGGAGCAGCCTCCGGTCCGGCCCGCTCCACGCGGTGGTGCGGACCGCGCGGGCCGCCCAGAGCCGCCCCCTCACGTGGCTGGTCGACCCGGCCGTCCCGGACGTCGTACGCCGGCTCGCCCGGGGCAACCCGGCCCGCACCCTGAACGCCCCGCCCACGTCGGGTGACCAGAACCCTTCGTCGCCCGCCTCGCCCAGTGCGTCCGCGTCCGACTCGGGTGCCGCGACGAGCGCGTCCGAGCCGGCGACGGCACGCGCCGCCCGGCGCTGGCTGGACCAGATCCGGCCACTGCTCGCGACGCACACCAACGAGCTGTTGGGGCTGCCGTACGGCGACCTGGCCGTCGAGAGCGCCGCCCAGCTCGACCCGACCCTGCTCGGTGAGGCGTTCCGGCGTACCGGTCACGCGTTGCGACGGTGGGACCTCTCGCTCAGCCCCGCCGTCTCGCCACCGGACGGCCGCACCACGGGCGACACCCTCGGGCATCTCCCCCGCCACGCCGAGGTGCTGCTCTCGGACTCGGGCGTCGACGGCGCGAAGTCGGTCGTGAACCGGGTGGGTGTCCACGAGGTCCTGCTCACGTCGAGCGCGGCGCTGCAGGGCGGTCCCGGCCCGGCCCCTTCCCAGAGCTCGCTCGCGCTCCGTCAGCGCATCCTGGCCGAGGCGGCGGTCCGGGTCCTCGACGACCAGCAGCCACTCGCGGTCGAGCTGCCCACCGAGCTGCACCACCCGTTGCGCCGCAGCTTCTTCGACGGGTTGGACGTGCCCTGGCTGCGGCTGACGACCCTGGACGGCGCGACGGCCGTGAGCCCGACCCGGCTGGACTCGTCCGCCCTGCGCGAGCCGCCGGCGGACGACCCGCAGCTCGGGGCCGAGTCCTACACCACCGCGAACGACGCCCTCGACGACGCCGACGCGCTGCAGTCGGTGATCAACGGCAACACCGGGCTGCGCAAGCAGCTGTTCGACGAGGTGTCGGGCAACGCGTCGTACACCGCATCGGAGACTCCGTTCCTCGCGCTCGACCGGATGCGTGAGACCGCGAGCTGGGTGCGCGGCAACCTCGACGCGATCCAGCTGGCCGCACCCCAGTCGGTGACCCTGGCGAGCAACTCCGGGCGGTTCTCCGCGGTCGTGAGCAACGAGCTCGACGTCCCCGTGACCGTGAAGGTGCACGCGGTCTCCGAGCGCGGCATGACCGTCACCGGCCCCAAGGAGGTGCAGCTCGCCCCCCACGGCCGGACCCCCGTGCTCCTGCACGCCTCCACGGACAAGCGCGGGGTCTACAACGTCACGCTCGAGCTCACCAGCCGGGACGGCGCGCCGCTCGGCGCCTCCGACCGGTTCCCGATGCGGGCCGAGCAGGTGAGCCGGCTGATCTGGGTGATCATCGGCGCCGGCCTCGCGCTGCTGTTCGCCGCCATCGCCATCCGGCTGACCCGCCGCATCATCGCCGCCCGCGCCGGGCGAGGGGCGCTGTGAGCGACCTCTCCGAGAGCCGCGGGATCCTCGCCTCCTCCGCGGTGATGGCGACGGGCACGGTCTTCTCCCGGGCCAGCGGCTACCTCCGCAACCTGCTCCTCGCGGCCGCCATCGGCAACGAGCTCCACGCCGACCTGTTCAACATCGGCAACACCATCCCGAACATGCTCTACATCCTGCTGGCCGGCGGCGTCTTCAACGCCGTGCTCGTCCCGCAGCTGGTGCGCGCGCAGAAGAACGACCCCGACGGCGGCGAGGCCTACACCAACCGCGTGATCACCCTCGCCCTGGTCTTCCTCGGGGTCGTCACGATCCTGCTGGTCGTCGCGGCGCCGCTGCTGATGCGGCTCTACCTCAACGGCGCGTACGACGACCCCGCGCTCGCCGCGCAGCGTGACTCCGCGATCGCCTTCGCCCGCTACTGCCTGCCACAGGTCTTCTTCTACGGGATGTTCGTGCTGCTGGGGCAGGTCCTCAACGCGCGCGGCCGGTTCGGCCCGATGATGTGGGCGCCGATCGCCAACAACGCGATCGCGATCGCGGTGCTGGTGCTCTACCTGTTCTGGTTCGGCGCCCTTCCCCAGGGCGACGGCTGCACGGCGTTCACGAGCACCCAGGAGCTCGTGCTGGGTGGTGGCGCGACGCTCGGCATCGTCGCGCAGGTGCTGGTCCTGCTGCCGGTGCTCCGCGCGGCGGGGGTGCACTTCCGGCCGCGCTACGACTTCCGCGACAGCGGCCTCGGCCACACCCTGCGGCTCGGCACGTGGACCGTGCTCTTCGTCGTGGTCAACCAGATCGCCTACACCGTCGTCGTCCGGCTGGCCTCCGGGGGCACGGCGCATCCGCACTGCGGCGTCCATCACCACGCCGACGCCACCGGCTACACGGTCTACGCCGCGGCCTTCCTCTTCGTGATGGTGCCGCACGCGATCATCACGGTGTCGCTGGCGACCGCGATCCTGCCGCGCCTGTCCGCGAAGGCGGCCGACGGAGACCTGCCCGGCCTCGCCGGCACCCTGGCCGGCACGCTGCGCACCGCTCTGGCCGTGGTCATCCCGTTCGCGCTTGCCCTCCCGCTGCTGGGGTACGACGCCGCCAAGGTGCTCTTCGGCTACGGCGCGACCTCGACGACGTTCGACCACTACGTGCCCTCGATGATCCTGTTCGGACCCGGGATCGTGTTCTTCACCGTGCACTACCTGATGCTCCGCGGCTTCTACGCCCTCGAGCTGAACCGCACCGTGTTCCTCATCCAGTGTGCGATCGGCGTGACCAACGTCGTCCTGGCGATCCTGCTGGTCCACCAGGCCACCGCCGCCCAGACCTCGCCGGCGCTCGTGATCGCCTACGGCTCGTCGTACGTCGTCGGCTCGGCGATCTCCTACCTGATGCTCCGCGAGCGGCTCGGCGGCCTGGAGACGGCGGTGCTCGCGCGGTTCGTGGTCCGGATCGTCGTCGCCGCGGGTGTCTCGACCGCCGTGGCGTGGGCGGTGGGGCGGCTGCTCCCCGGCCACACCCACGACGTCTCGCACCTGCTCGCCGCCGTCCGGGTCGTGGCGCTCGGCGGGATCGACATCGGTCTGTTCGTGCTCCTGGCCCGCGCGATGCGGATCACCGAGGTCACCAGCGTCCTCGAGACGGTGGTACGCCGGATGCCCGGGGCGCACTCCTCCTAACATGGAGCCTGCGAGCGACCGAGGGGGAGTGGTGCACCAGCACACGCGGCCCGGCGACGTGCTCGCCGACCGGTACCGACTGACCGACCTGCTCACCGAGAGCAAGGGCGGCAAGTTCTGGCGCGCCTTCGACTCCGTGCTGCAACGCGACGTGGCCGTCCACATCATCGCCTGCGAGGACGAGCGGGCTCCCCTGCTGCGCGACGCCGCGCGCAAGTCGGCCACGGTCGTCGACCGGCGGATGCTGCGCGTGCTCGACATCGACGAGGCGGCGGAGCGGTGCTTCGTGGTCAACGAGTGGGGCTCTGGCACCAGCCTCGACATCCTCCTCGCCGACGGCGGACCGCTCTCACCCACCGTCAGTGCGTGGATCGTCGCCGAGGTCGCCGACACCCTCGCCCTGGCCCACGAGGCGCACGTCGCCCACGGTCGCCTGGTCCCCGAGAACGTCCTGATCGACACCGACGGCGCCGTCCGCCTGATCGGGTTCGCCGTCGACGCCGCGCTGCACGGCCTCCCGACCGGCCGCGTCTCCACCGACATCGCCGACCTGGTCGGCCTGCTGTACGCCTCGATGACCGGAAAGTGGGCGGGCGTGAGCCGCTCGGCGGTGCCCAGCGCGCCGTCGACCCACGGACACGTGCTGCGTCCCCGGCAGGTACGAGCCGGGATCCCCCGCACCCTCGACTCGCTGTGCGAGTACGTCCTCAACCACGGCGGCGACACCGAGGTCACCGCCGCGACGCTGGCCGACACGCTCCGGGAGTTCCTCGGCCCCTCGGCCGGCGCGGCCGAGTCGTGGCTGGCCCAGATCGAGCACCCGGGCCGTGGCGACGGGACGGTCGTGCTCCCGCCGCTCGCGGACCCGCCGGTGCGGGCCGCCCTCCGCGAGCGGGGCGACCCCGACGACCCCGAGGAGCCCGAGGACGCGGTCGAAGCCACGGGCGACACGGCCGAGAACGACCCGGTCGACGACGAGGTCGACGACGAGGAAGCCGAGGGGCCCGAGGGGCCCGAGGAGGCCTCCGACGAGGTGGAGGGGAAGGCCGAGGAGGGCCTGCCCACCGAGGCCGGGATGCCCATCTTCCACGAGGACGACGAGGTCAGCTGGCTGCGCCACCACAGCGAGAAGCCGCCGCCCCCGCCCGCGTTCGACCCGCCACCCGAGCGGCCGCTGTTCGCGCCCGACCCGGAGGACGGGCAGCCGGTACGCCGCCCCCGCGCGGCGCCGGTCACCCAGGGAGCCGGTGGCGGCGGGTTCTGGCCCTGGGAGAACACCGGGGCCGGCACCACGACCGGCAGCGGCGTCCTCCCGGCGTACGTCGACGACCAGGACGACCGCCACGCGCCGGGCACGAACATGCTGCGCCTCGCGGGCATCATCGCGGCCTGCCTGCTGGTCCTGGTCGCGGTCGTGATCGCCTTCAACCTCGGCCGCGGCAAGACACCGCTCGGCACCGCCAAGGAGGAGCCGACGCGGAGCCCCTCGTCGGCGTCGTCGTCGGCCTCCGCCTCGGCGGCTCCGATCACCGGCGTCACCGCGCGCGACTTCGACCCGCAGGGCACCGACGGCGGCGAGAACCCCGAGGAGGTCCCGCGTGCCGTCGACGGCAACCCGGCGACGTTCTGGCGCACCTCGACCTACGACCAGCAGTTCGGCCCGGGCGGTCTGAAAACCGGGGTCGGCCTGGTGCTCGACCTCCACGCGAGCCACGACGTGAGCGAGGTCGACCTGACGACGGTCGGATCGCCCACCTCGGTCAGCATCTACGTCCTGGCGAGCGACCCCGAGAACCTCCGCGGCGCCCAGCCCGCCGGCACCACCGACATCTCCGGAACCAAGGGCACGGTGTCGTTCGACCAGCCGGTCGCAGGACGCTACGTCGTGGTCTGGCTGACACAACTGCCGGCCGTGCCCGGCGGCTTCCGCGGCGGGGTCGGCGGCGTGGTGGTCAAGGGTGACTGACGACGTCACGAGCCCCGAGGAGCTCTCGGACGCCGAGCTCCTGGCGGCTCACGTCGCCGGTGACACCGACGCGTTCGGCCGGCTCTTCGCCCGCCACCGCGACCGGTTGTGGGCGGTCGCGCTGCGCACCATGGGCAACCCCCACGACGCGGCGGACGGGCTCCAGGACGGTCTGGTGGCGGCGTACCGACGCGCGGGGACGTTCCGCGGGGACGCCGCCGTCACCACCTGGCTCCACCGGGTCGTGGTCAACGCGTGTCTCGACCGGCTCCGGGCGGCGAAGGTACGCCGCGCCGAGACGCTGCCGGACGACCTCGAGGAGCAGCGCGACCGTGGCTCCACGCTCACCGCCACCGGCGAGGCGGACGACCCCGAGCAGGCCGCGATCCGAGACGATCGCCGACGCGCCCTCCTCGCGGCCCTCGCCACCCTTCCGGCCGAGCAGCGGGCAGCACTGGTGCTGGTCGACATGGAGGGGCACCCGGTCGCCGAGGTCGCGGCGATGCTGGACTGCGCCGAGGGCACCGTGAAGTCGAGGTGCTCCCGCGGTCGCGAGCGGCTGGCGGCCCTGCTCCGGGACCGTCTCGCCGATCCGGTGGACCCGGGCCGTGACCGGGGTCACGCGGAACCGGACCCGCCCGCCGTCCGTCCGATAGCCGTCCCCCCCACCAGCCCAGCCGGCGAAGGAGGTGCCCCGTGAACGAACGTCGCGACGAGGAGTCCACCGAGATCGCGGCGGTACGCCGCCTGCTCGCCGACGCCCGGCCCACCGAGCCGATGCCGGACGACGTGGCCGCGCGGATGGACCGGGTGATCGCGCGCCTGGGTGACGAGAGCCCGGCGGCGACGTCGGAGCCGCCCGCCTCCGGCGTCGTGGTCCCGATCGCGGCCCACCGTCGGCGACGTGCCGCGGCCCTGCTGGTCGCGGCCGCCGCGATCGTCGTGGGCGGCGTGGCCGCCGGCCAGCTCGTCCACCCCTCCTCCTCCTCCAGCCACTCCACGGCCGCCCCGAACTCCCAGGACTTCGGCGACACCGGCGCCTCGGGCGGTGACCAGCCCCTCTCGGGGGACGAGAGCACCACCTCCCCGACCAAGACCCCCGGCGCGCCGACGCGGCTCCAGGACGGCGTGGTGGTGGTGAGGCCGAAGCACTTCGCCCTCGATGCGCTCCAGGCCCGCACCCTGCTGCAGCGGGAGAAGGTGAACAGCCCCCGGGCCTTCTCCGCGTTGCGCGACTGCGGCGCCCTCACCAAGAGTGCCCGCGCCCTGCCGGCCGAGTACCAGCACGCCCCCGCGGCGCTGCTCTTCCGGCGTCCCGAGGGCGACACCCAGGTGGTCGACCTCTTCGTCTGTGGGTCGTCGCAGCCGATCAAGACCGCGACGCTGCCGGCCCCCTGACGAGGGAATCCCGCTCGCCTACGATGCGTTGTAACCGGCGCAGGAACCGCAGGGTCGAAGGTCCCGCCGGTGACCCGACCGCATGCATTCCGACCGGCAGCTGGGAGAGCAGTCCATGACGCAGTCGCAGGACGTTCGCAACGTCATCATCGTCGGGTCCGGACCGGCCGGCTACACCGCCGCCGTGTACGCCGCCCGCGCGTCCCTCCACCCGCTGATGTTCGAGGGCTCGGTGACCGCCGGCGGCGCGCTGATGAACACCACCGAGGTCGAGAACTTCCCGGGCTTCCGCGACGGCATCATGGGCCCGGCGCTGATGGACGAGATGCGCGCCCAGGCCGAGCGCTTCGGCGCCGAGCTCGTCTCCGACGACATCGTCTCGATGGACCTGTCGGGCGACATCAAGACCGTGAGCACGGTCACCGACACCTACTCGGCCCGGACCGTGATCCTGGCCATGGGGTCGGCGTACCGCAAGCTCGGCCTGCCCCGCGAGGAGGAGCTGTCCGGGCGCGGAGTCTCGTGGTGCGCGACGTGTGACGGGTTCTTCTTCCGCGACCAGCACATCGCCGTGGTCGGCGGTGGCGACTCCGCGGTCGAGGAGGCGACGTTCCTGACCCGCTTCGGCAGCAAGGTCACGATGATCCACCGCCGCGGCGAGCTGCGGGCCTCGAAGATCATGCAGGAGCGCGCGTTCGCCGACCCCAAGCTCGAGATCATCTGGGACGCCGAGGTCGCCGCGATCAACGGGGACGAGCGACTGGAGTCGATCACCCTGCGCAGCACCAAGGACGGCACCGAGAGCCCGCTGCCGGTGACCGGACTGTTCATCGCGATCGGGCACGACCCGCGCTCGGAGCTGGTCAAGGGCCAGGTCGACCTCGACGACGAGGGTTACGTGCTGGTCGAGCACCCCTCGACCGCGACGAACCTGCCCGGTGTCTTCGCCGCCGGCGACCTGGTCGACCACCACTACCGGCAGGCGATCACGGCAGCCGGCACGGGGTGCGCGGCTGCGCTCGACGCCGAGAGGTACGTCGCCGAGCTGGACCACGCGGCGGTCACCCAGGCCGAGGCCCGCGACGCCGTGGCCACCTCGGCCGCCTCGGACCGGGTGGCGACTGCCGGTCTGTGAGCGGCGCCTCCGACGGGGGAACAAGCATCGGCGGCATGATGTTCTCCTGCTGGTGTCCGTGACCGGACGCCGACCCGAACTACCGGAAGGAACTCCCGTGGCGAACTTCGCTGCCGTCACCGACGCCGACTTCGAGACCACCGTGCTCAAGTCCGACAAGCCGGTCCTGGTCGACTTCTGGGCCGAGTGGTGTGGCCCGTGTCGCCAGGTGGACCCGATCCTGAGCGAGATCGCTGCCGAGCACGGCGACAAGCTGACGTTCGTGAAGATGAACGTCGACGAGAACCCCGTGGTGCCGTCGTCGTACCGCGTGAACGGCATCCCGACCATCAACGTCTACCAGGGCGGCGAGGTCGTGAAGTCGATCGTGGGCGCGCGTCCCAAGGCCGCGCTGCTGCGCGAGCTGGAGGAGTTCATCGCCTGAGCGAGGACGGTCAGTGCCGGCGAAGCCGGTACTGACCACCGCAGCGAACGGCGCAGCGCGCTTGCGTGCAAGCCGCCCAACGGTCGGTGCCGGCGAAGCCGGTGCTGACCACCGCAGCGAACGGCGCAGCGCGCCCGCGTGCAAGCCGCCCAACGGTCGGTGCCGGCGAAGCCGGTGCTGACCACCGCAGCGAACGGCGCAGCGCGCCTGCGTGCAAGCCCGCCAGCCTGTCAGAGGCGGTCGGACCGAGAGGTCCGGCCGCCTGGTGGCATGTCCGGGATGTCGTTTCCGCGCGCGATCAGCCCCGCGTCGTCGCCCGCGGGTGGTCGGCGGTGGTCTTGGGGGCGGGTCGCACGGCGCCGAGCAGCTTCTCGAGCGCGCCCTCGAGCTCCTCGCGCCACGACAGCGTGGTGCGGAGGTCCATCCGCATCCGCGGCGTGGTCGGGTGCGCACGCTGGGTCTTGAAGCCGACGCTGGTCAGGAAGTCGACCGGCGTCAGGCAGCCGCGTGCGCCCGGACGGCCCGGCCCGCGGGTGTCACCGAAGGCCTCGACCGCCGCGATCCCGCCCCGCTCGATCAGGTCGCGGGCCATGCCCTGCACCAGCATGCGGCCGAGCCCGCCGCCGCGTGCCGCGGGGGCGACGTACACCGCGGAGAGCAGCACGGCGTCCGGTGAGACCGGTGCGGTCGGGAAGGCGCCGGCTCCGGGGAGGTACGCCGGTGGCGCGTACAGCGCGTAGCCCACCGGGTCGTCGTCCAGCATCACCACCCGGCCGCAGGAGCCCCAGTCGCGCAGCACCTCCGACATCCAGGCCTCCTTCTCGGCCGCCGGGTCCTCCACGCGTCCACGACGGACCGGGTCGAGCTCCCAGAACACGCAGGAGCGGCAGGGCGCGTCGAGCTCGGCCAGGTGGTCGAGCGTCATCCGGACGACCTTGCGCGACATGGAGCACCCCCGCACGAATCGAGGTCACAGGTGGCCTCCATGGTAGGCGCGGACCCATCGCCGCCGTCCCCCGAACGACTGGGAGGATGGGCAGGTGCGCCGGATCCGCCAGAGCCAGAAGCTGCAGCACGTGCGGTACGACGTGCGCGGGCCGATCCTGGTCGAGGCCCAGCGGCTCGAGGCCGAGGGTCACCGGATCCTCAAGCTGAACATCGGCAACCCGGCGCCGTTCGGGTTCGAGGCCCCGGACGCGATCGTGGCCGACATGGTCCACCACCTGCCCGAGGCCCAGGGCTACAGCGACAGCCAGGGCATCTACCCGGCCCGCACGGCCGTGGCGCACTACTACCAGGAGCGCGGGCTGCGCGACGTCACGGTCGACGACGTGTTCATCGGCAACGGCGTCTCCGAGCTGATCTCGATGGTGCTCCAGGCATTCGTTGACGACGGCAACGAGATCCTGGTCCCGGCGCCCGACTATCCCCTGTGGACCGCCGCCGTCAGCCTCTCCGGCGGCACCCCCGTGCACTACCGCTGCGACGAGACCAACGGCTGGGATCCCGACCTGGCGGACATCGAGGCCAAGATCACCGAGCACACCCACGCCCTGGTGGTGATCAACCCCAACAACCCGACCGGGGCGGTCTACAGCGAGGAGACCGTGCGGGGGCTGGTCGACATCGCCCGCCGGCACGACCTCGTGCTGATGGCCGACGAGATCTACGAGAAGATCCTGTACGACGACGCGGTCCACCACCATGCCGCGACGTACGCCGGCGACGACGTGCTCTGCCTGACCTTCAGCGGGCTGTCCAAGGCCTACCGCGTCTGCGGCTACCGCGCCGGGTGGGTGATGATCTCCGGTCCGAAGGAGCTGGCCGCCGACTTCCTCGAAGGGCTGACCCTGATCGCGAACATGCGGATGTGCGCGAACGTGCCGGCCCAGCACGCGATCCAGACCGCTCTCGGTGGCTACCAGTCGATCGAGGAGCTGATCGCACCCGAGGGCCGGTTCCACGAGCAGACGATGCTGGCCGACCGGCTCCTCAACGACATCCCGGGCGTCACCTCGGTGCGTCCGCGTGGTGCTCTCTACTGCTTCCCGAAGCTCGACCCGGACGTCTACCCGATCGAGGACGACGAGGCGTTCGTGATCGACCTCCTGCGCGCCCAGCGGATCCTGGTCACCCACGGCACCGGCTTCAACTGGTTCGAGCCGGACCACTTCCGGCTGGTCACGCTGCCCGACGTCGAGGTGCTCGCCGAGGCCATCGGCCGGATCGGGGAGTTCCTCGCGAGCCGACGCTGACCGCGCTCGTGGCCGCATCGCCGCAGGTCAGAGGCCACTAGCGACTCATCGATATATGGCTTTGTCGACAAAGCGACAGATCGATACGCCGTCAGATGGGGCGATCCGTGCGGTTGCGCGGATCCATGATGTCGACGATCCGGCGCAGGTCGTCGAGCGAGGCGAACTCCACGCTGATGCGTCCCTTGCGCTGTCCGAGGTCGACCTTGACCCGCGTCTCGAAGCGGTCCGAGAGCCGGTCGGCGATGTCCTGCAGGCCCGGCGCGGTCGGCTTGGCGCGGCGTACCGGGGCGTCCTTGGCGGCCTGGTCCCCGACCGCCACGATCTCCTCGAGACCGCGGACGCTGATGCCCTCGGAGACGACGCGCGCGGCCAGCCGGTCCTGCCGGTCGGGGTCCTCGACCGACAGCAGGGACCGGGCGTGCCCGGCCGAGAGGACGCCGGCGGCGACCCGGCGCTGGACGGCCGGCGAGAGCTTGAGCAGTCGGATCGTGTTGCTGATCTGAGGACGTGACCGGCCGATCCGCGAGGCCAGCTCGTCGTGGGTGCACGAGAAGTCCTCGAGCAGCTGCTGGTACGCCGCCGCCTCCTCCAACGGGTTGAGCTGCGACCGGTGCAGGTTCTCCAGCAGGGCGTCGCGCAGCATGTCGGAGTCGTCGGTCTGGCGGACGATCGCCGGGATCGTCTCGAGGCCGGCCTGCTGGGCCGCGCGCCACCTGCGCTCCCCCATGACCAGCTCGTAGGAGTCGTCGGCCAGCCGTCGCACGACGACCGGCTGCAGCAGCCCGACCTCCTTGATCGAGTGCACCAGCTCCGCCATCGCCTCCTCCTCGAAGACCTGGCGAGGCTGCACCTGGTTCGGGGAGACCTGGTCGATCGGGAGGTCGGCGAAGTACGCACCGGCCGGCGCCTGGGGCAGGTCGCCCGCCGTCGCCTCCTGCTCGTCCGTCGCCGGCGCGGTCGGGATCAGCGACCCGAGTCCGCGTCCGAGCCCGCGGCGCTGCCGTTCCTGAGTCATCGTGGGGCACCCTTCCTGGCGATCTCCCGGGCGGCCTCGAGGTAGGACAGGGCGCCCGGTGACGCGGGATCGTAGGTCATCACCGTCTGGCCGTACGACGGCGCCTCGGAGACTCGGACCGACCGGGGGATGGCCGTGCGCAGGACCTGGTCGCCGAAGTGCTCGCGCACCTCCTCGGCGACCCCGGAGGCCAGCCGGGTGCGGCCGTCGTACATCGTGACCATGATGGTGGAGACGACCAGAGCGGGGTTGAGGTGCGCCTTGACCATCTCGACGGTCTCGAGCAGCTGCCCGAGCCCCTCGAGGGCGTAGTACTCGGCCTGGATCGGAATCAGCATCTCCTCGGCCGCCACCAGCGCGTTCAGGGTGAGCAGCCCGAGCGACGGCGGGCAGTCGACGAAGACGTAGTCGTAGCGGTCCTCACCGGCCGTCTCCGCGGGGCCCACCCGCGGGTGCCCGGTGATCGCCCGGCGCAACCGGTTCTCCCGCGCCACCATGCTGACCAGCTCGATCTCGGCGCCGGCCAGGTCGATCGTCGCCGGCACGGCCTCGAGACGGGCGATGTCCGGCACCGGGGAGACCAGGCCGGCCAGCTCGTCGCCGTCGACCAGCGCGTCGTACGTCGAGGGCACGCCGCGCTGGTGGTCGACGCCGAGTGCCGTCGACGCGTTCCCCTGCGGATCCAGATCGATGACCAGCACCCGCTGTCCGAGCTGGGCCAGGGCCGCGGCGACATTGACGGTCGTGGTGGTCTTCCCGACGCCGCCCTTCTGGTTGGCGACGACCATGATCCGGGTGGCCTCCGGCCGCGGCATCGGGGACCGGTTGGCGGCCGCCTGCCGGGCCCGCACCGTGTCTTCGGCCATCCGGGCCAGGGGCGTGCTGTCGTCGTCGAGCCTCGCGGCGACGTTGGCGAAGTCCGCCGCGGTCTTGACGGCGGGGGTCAGCACGGCGTCGATCGGCGGCTCGATGGCGGGTGCGACCGCGACGGCGACCGCCGCCTCCACCGCTGGAGGCCCGTCGCTCGTGTCCTCCGAGGGGGCCTTCGGCTCGGTTTCACGTGAAACCACGCTGGCCTCCCCGGTGGGCGGACTAGTCACAGCGGACTGTGGAAAACCGGGGTTCACCTGTGGATGCGCACGCTCAGCAGGCCATCCCAGACCGGTGGAAAACTCCGTCTCGGTGGATGAGTCCGGTCCTGAATCCGGCCACCCCAGGCCGGTCCCGGTCCCGCTCACCGATCCCCCGGTCGAGTCCTGACTCACGCACGTCCCCCTCGTCGTCGGCGCTCGTTCGACGACTGCCAACCTATCCCCGCGTGAGCGCCGGGGACCACCCGAACCACCGTGGTGTCGGAGGACCCCGGAACGCGGGACGTCACGATCTCGGCCGAGGCCCCCCACCGACGCAGCTCGGAGGCCGCGGCGGCGATCTCGTCGGCGGCCGACGACCCCTTCATCGCCAGGAGGACACCTCCGTCCGCGACCAGCGGCATGCCCCAGGCGAGCAGCTTCGGCAGGCCGGCCAGGGCCCGTGCGGTGACGACGTCGAACCGCGGAGGGTCCGGCCACTGTTCGGCCCGCTCGCGCACCACCTCCACGGACTCCAACCCCAGGCTGGACCGCACCTCCTCGAGGAACGCCACCCGACGGGCCATCGGCTCCACCAACGTGATCCGCAGGTCCGGCCGGGCGATGGCGAGCACGATGCCGGGAAGACCGGCACCGGAGCCCAGGTCCGCGACGGCCGAGTCGACCGGCACGAGCGGGGCGAGCAGACCGCAGTTCACCAGGTGCCGGTCCCACAACCGGGGAACCTCGCGAGGCCCGATCAGGCCCCGGGTGACACCCTCGGTCGCCAACAGCCCGGCGTACCGCTCGAGCAGGCCGAGCCGGTGCGGCGGGAACAGCTCAGCCAGGACGGCGGGGTCGGGGGTCGATGTTTCACGTGAAACACCGTCGGCCTCCCCCGCCGCGCTCGGGGTGTCCGCCATCAGGCCGGGAGAACCACCACGTACCGACGCGGCTCCACGCCCTCGGACTCGGAGACGAGACCGGCGGCGGCCACGGCGTCGTGCACGACCTTGCGCTCGAACGGCGTCATCGGGCGGAGGGCCGACCGCTCCCCCGACTCCTTCACCTCCGCGACCGTCGCCGCGGCCAGCTCCTCGAGCTCGCGCCGGCGGGCGGCCCGGTGGCCGGAGATGTCCAGCATCAGCCGGGAACGCTCGCCGGTCTCGCGGTACACCGCGAGCCGGGTCAGCTCCTGGAGTGCATCGAGCACGCGGCCCTGGTCACCGACCAGCTGCTGGAGCTCCGCCCCGACGATCGAGACCACGGCGCGGTCCCCCTCGACGTCCATGTCGAGGTCACCGTCCAGGTCGGCGATGTCGAGCAGCTCCTCGAGGTAGTCGGCGGCGATGTCGCCCTCCTGCTCCAGGCGCTCCTCCAGCCCTCCGGTCACCCCGCCGTCCTCGGCAGTCTCGGCGTCCTCGGCGTCCTCGGCGTCGTCGCCGGCTTCCGCATCATCGGCGACCTCGGCCCCGTCGTCGTTGCCGGCGTCGTCAGCCGCGTCGTCGTCGGCGTCCGTCTCGTCCTCGGCGGCCTCGCCGTCCGGAGCCTCGTCCGCCTCCGTGGCCTCCTCGGCCTCGTCGGCCACCCCGACGGTCTCGGGCTGATCGTCGGCCTGGTCGGCCTGGTCGGCCTGGTCGCTGTGCTGGGTCTGCTCGGTCTCGCTCATGCGGTTTTCCCCTCGCTCTCGCCGTCGTCCCGCTGGGACCCCGGCTTCGGCTTCGCGCCGCCCGGCTTGCCCCCCGAGCGCTTGCGCTGTTGCTTGGACTGCCGCTTCGGCTGCTGCCGCGGCTGGCGCGGCTGCTCCTCCACGACCTCGGTCGCGACCGCACCGTTCGCGGTGGCCGGCTCGTCGACGACCCGGCCCTTGGCCCGGTCACGCTTCTGCTTGGCGTCGAACGCCGGCGTCCCCGGTGCCGGGTTGCGGCGGATCACGTAGAACTGCTGGCCCATCGTCCAGAGGTTCGTGGTGGTCCAGTAGCACAGGACACCGATCGGGAACGCGATGCCACCCACGGCGAAGACCACGGGCAGGACGTACAGCAGCATCTTCTGCTGCTGGGCGTACGGCCCGCTCATCGCGTCCTTCGGCATGTTCTTGGTCATCAGCTGACGCTGCGTGGTGAACGTCGTGACGGTCATCGCCACGACCAGGATCGCCGCCAGGATCCGGACGCCGGTGACGTCCTCGGGCTTGAGGAAGGTCGCCGAGATCGGAAGCTCGCCGAAGAGCTTCGCGTGACCGAAGCTGAACGCCTGCTTCGCGGTCAGGAAGCCGTTGGCCTTGTCGTTCTTCGCGGCCTGGTCGAGCAGGCGGAAGAGCGCGATGAAGATCGGAGACTGCACCAGCAGCGGGAGGCAGGACGCGAAGGGGTTCGTGCCGCTCTCGCGGTAGAGCGCCATCGTCTCCTGGGCGAGCTTCTCCCGGTCGTGGCCGTACTTCTTCTGCAGCTCCTTGACCTTGGGCTGGATCAGCTGCATGTTCCGGCTGGCGTTGATCTGCTTGACGAACAGCGGGATCAGGGCGGCCCGGATGACCACCGTGAGGCCGACGATCGACAGGACCCACGACATGCCACCGTCCGCGGGCAGGACCAGGCTGAACAGCCAGTGCCACCCGAGCAGCACCGCCGAGATCGCGTAGTAGAGCGGTACCAGGATGAGGTGACCGAGCTGGCCGAGTGAGTCCACGGATCAGGCTCCTTGGGTGGGGGTCGTGCGAGACGGCACCGGGTCGTAGCCACCGGCGGCCCACGGATGGCACCGCAGCAGGCGCCGAGCGGCCAGCCACGTGCCCCGCAGGGCGCCGTACTCCGTCACCGCTTGCAAGGCGTACGCCGAGCAGGACGGGTGGTAGCGGCAGACCTGGCCGTACAGGGGGCTGATGAAGAAGCGGTACAGGCGCAGCAGGCCGATCAACGGGTAACGCATCGATCAGCTCACCGTCCCGGGCCTCGAGGCGCGGTCACCACGACCGTCCGGCAGGACCCGTTCGAGACAACGGTCGAAGGCGACACCGAGTTCCTGGTACGTCGCGGTCGCGGCCGGCGCGAGTGCCCGGACCACGAGCTCGCTCCCGGGCGGCAGTTGGTCCAGGCGCTCGCGGCACAGGTGCCGGAGCCGGCGCTGGACCCGGTGCCGGACGACCGAGCCGCCCACCGCCCGGCTGACGACGAAGCCGATGCGGGGCGGCTGCCCGGGGTCCGAGCCGGGGGCGAGGAGATGCACGACGAGGGTGTCCGACGCGGCCCGCCGCCCGGCGCGCGAGACCCGACGCAGGTCGTCGCCGCGGGTGAGGCGATGCTGCGCCGGGAGCACGGACGCGAGGCCACGAGGCCGGTTGAGCCGCGGCTCAGACGGCCAGGCTCTTGCGGCCCTTGCGGCGGCGTGCGGACAGGATCGAGCGGCCCGCGCGGGTGCGCATGCGCAGCCGGAACCCGTGCGTCTTGTGACGGCGGCGGTTGTTCGGCTGGTACGTACGCTTGCTCACGAGTTCTCTCCGATGGTCAGGGACGGATCACGCCGGTGCTTCCGGCCAGATCGCCCGATGGGGTCGGACGGAGCTGGTCGAAACTCACAGACCGCGAGGTCTACGGTTTCGGCCGGCACCGCCCGCCCACGCACCCCGACCTCACCGACGGCTTCCGATGAGCCGAACGGATCGGAGGGATGACATGGACATGCGGCACCCGTCGACACCGGGTGACCGAGGAACGGTACGCGGGCGCGAATCGTGAGGTCAAATCATCCGCTCCTCCCCGCGTGCGGCGTCCGTCGAACGCGGAGGTGGAGGTGGAAACCTGCGCGGCAGCCGACACGCCCTGCTCGGGTCCGCCGGCTTTCCGAAACCTGTGGATAGCGCCTTGCCGGGGCCCGCGCGACGGCGTTATGTTCGGACCTCGTCGAGTTTCCCCGCGTTCGCCTCGGCCCTTCCCCGCAGCCACGCCGGCGCCCCGCCCGCAGAGCCGAAATCTGGCTTCTGACCTGCGGTGATCCGGTTTCTGCCGGTCCCTCGTGAGCGTCTCGACAGGCTGTTTCCACAAGGCAACAGCCACGTTCACAAGGTGTGGACAAACCTGTGGAACCGGTGACCGGCCCGAACACGCCACGGACCGCTCGGTCACCGTCGACGACCACCATGAGAGAGCGGGACTACCTGTGGACAACGACTCGGACCTTGCGGCTGCCTGGCAACGCGTCATCCAGGAGCTCCAGCCCAACCAACAGGCCTGGGTCGATGCCAGCGAGCCGGCCGGGTGGCACGGCAACACCGCGATCATCGCGGTCGCCGACGACTTCACCCGCACCCAGCTCGAGGGCCGCCTGCGTGGTCAGCTCGAGGATGCGCTGACCGAGAGCTTCGGCCGCGAGATCCGCCTCGCCGTCACCGTGAACCCGACGCTCACCCCCCGCGTGCCGCACGACCCGGTCGAGTCGACGAGTCCATCTGTCGACATGTCGACAGATCTCCATGTCCCCACGCCGCCGGCGCCGCTCCACGAGCCCCCGCGCACGAACACCGGCGAGACCCGGCTGAACCCCAAGTACGTCTTCGAGAGCTTCGTGATCGGCTCGTCCAACCGGTTCCCCCACGCCGCCGCCGTCGCGGTCGCCGAGGCGCCGGGCAAGGCCTACAACCCCCTCCTCGTGTACGGCGACTCAGGGCTGGGCAAGACCCACCTGCTCCACGCGATCGGCCACTACGTCCGCTCCCTCTACAACGGCGCCCGGGTGCGGTACGTGTCGAGCGAGGAGTTCACCAACGAGTTCATCAACGCGATCCGCGACGACCGGCAGGACCGGTTCAAGCGGCGCTACCGCGACGTCGACGTCCTGCTGATCGACGACATCCAGTTCCTGGAGGGCAAGACCCAGACCCAGGAGGAGTTCTTCCACACGTTCAACACCCTCCACAACGCCAACAAGCAGATCGTGCTCACCTCCGACCGCGCCCCCAAGCGCCTCGAGGCCCTCGAGGACCGGCTGCGCAACCGGTTCGAGTGGGGCCTGATCACCGACGTCCAGCCTCCCGACCTCGAGACCCGCATCGCGATCCTGCGGAAGAAGGCCGCGATGGACCGGCTGTCGGCGCCGGCCGACGTCCTGGAGTTCATCGCCAGCAAGATCCAGACCAACATCCGCGAGCTCGAGGGTGCGCTGATCCGGGTCACCGCCTTCGCCAACCTCAACCGCCAGGAGGTCGACATGACCCTGGCCGAGATCGTGCTCAAGGACCTGATCCCCGAGGGCGGCGAGCCCGAGATCACCGCTGCGCTGATCATCGCCCAGACCGCGGCGTACTTCGGGCTCTCCATCGACGAGCTCACCGGGCCGAGCCGCGGCCGCCACCTGGTGATGGCCCGGCAGATCGCGATGTACCTGTGCCGCGAGCTCACCGACCTGTCCCTGCCCAAGATCGGCGCGCAGTTCGGCAACCGCGACCACACCACGGTGATGTACGCCGACCGCAAGATCAACCAGCTGCTCGCCGAGCGCCGCGCGGTCTTCAACCAGGTCAGCGAGCTCACCAACCGGGTGAAGCTGCAGGCCCGTCAGGCGTAGCCGAACTACACGCGTGCAAGATGTGCAGTCCGGTGTGGGTCGACCCGGCGCGTCGTCCACAGCCCCTGTGGACCGGCGTACGCCGACCCGAGCCGGGCCGGCTCCCACCACAGACGACCCGGGATTCCCACCGCCTGCTCCACACCGGCTGTGGACGCCCAATCCCGGTCTGACCAGGGCCGACACCACTCCTCCACAGTTTCCACCGACGCTATGACTCCCACTCACCTCTACCTGGCTCCGGACCATCGACAGCCCCTGCGCACCCGCCCACCTGGGGACAAACCCCGACAATCGGCACCGCCACTCCCGCGTGGGGGTGCCGCGTGGCAGGATGCACAGTCCAGAATTCCCTCAGCGTCATCTCTCAGCGTCATCAGGGCGTCGGTCCGTCTGACCGCGCCGCATCTTCTGCCTTGCGAAGGAACCGTGCAGTGAAGTTCCGCGTCGACCGCGACGTACTCGCGGATGCCGTCGCCTGGGCGGCGCGCAGTCTCCCCGTGCGCCCCAGCGTCCCCGTGCTCTCCGGTCTGCTGATCGAGGCCAGCGACGACGGCCTGGTGCTGTCGACCTTCGACTACGAGACCTCGGCCAAGGCGACCCTGTCGGCGGAGGTCTCGGACGAGGGGAAGGCCCTGGTCTCCGGTCGGCTGCTGTCCGACATCTGCCGCAGCCTGCCGGCCAAGCCGGTCGAGATGGTGCTCGACGGCGCGCGGGTGAGCCTGACCTGCGGCTCGGCGCGCTTCAGCCTGCAGACCATGCCGGTCGAGGACTACCCGGCCCTGCCCGACATGCCGGCCGCGACCGGCACCGTCTCCAGCGACGTCTTCGCCCACGCCGTGCAGCAGGCCGTCACCGCCGCAGGGCGCGACGACATGCTTCCGGTCCTGACCGGCGTGCGGATCGAGATCTCCGGCTCCACCATCTCCATGCTGGCCACCGACCGCTTCCGGCTCTCCCATCGCGAGCTGGACTGGCAGCCGAACAGTCCCGACGAGTCCCTGGCCGCGCTGGTGCCGGCCCGGGTGCTCGGCGACACCGCCCGGTCGCTGACCGCGGGCAGCGAGGTCACGATCGCGCTGGCCGCCGGCGGCACCGGCGAGGGGATCATCGGGTTCGAGGGCTCGGCACCCGGCGGCACCCGGCGTACGACGACGCGCCTGCTGGACGGCGAGTTCCCCAAGGTGCGCAGCCTGTTCCCGAGCGAGCACCAGACCACCGCGACCGTCGACAAGGTCGAGCTGATCGACTCGCTCAAGCGCGTGGCACTGGTGGCCGAGCGCAACACCGCGGTCCAGCTCGCGTTCTCCGACGGCACCCTGACGCTCGACGCGGGCTCGGGTGACGAGGCCCAGGCCAGCGAGTCGATCGAGGCGACGATCAACGGCGAGGACATCACCACCGGCTTCAACCCGCAGTACCTCCTCGACGGTCTCCAGGTCATCGACGAGGCCGTGATCGAGCTGGCGTTCACCGTGTCGACCAAGCCCGTTGTCATCAGTGGTTCGATGGGAGACAGTGACGCGGCAGGTGATGGCACCGGGTTCCGCTACCTCCTGATGCCGAGGCGCCTGCTCTCCTGACCGACTCCCCGCACAAAGGAGCGCTGCATGGAACTCGGACTCGTGGGCCTGGGCAAGATGGGCGGCAACATGCGCACCCGGATGCGCAACGCCGGCCACACCGTCATCGGCTTCGACCGCAACCCCGACGTCTCCGACGCGGGCAGCCTCGCCGAGATGGTCGAGCAGCTGCCGAGCCCCAAGGTGGTCTGGGTGATGGTGCCGGCCGGCGATCCGACGCGAGACACGGTCAAGGAGCTCGGCGACCTCCTGGGTGAGGGCGACCTGGTGGTCGACGGTGGCAACTCCAAGTGGACCGACGACCAGATCAACGCCGACATGCTCGCCCAGAAGGGCATCGGGTTCGTCGACTGCGGCGTCTCCGGCGGCGTGTGGGGCCTGAAGAACGGCTACGCCCTCATGTGCGGCGGGTCCCCCGACGACGTCGCGAAGGTCCAGCCGGCTTTCGACGCGCTCAAGCCCGAGGGCGAGTTCGGCTTCGTCCACGCCGGGCCGACTCCGGGCGCCGGCCACTTCGCGAAGATGGTCCACAACGGCATCGAGTACGCCGTCATGCAGGCCTACGCCGAGGGCTGGGAGCTGCTCGACAAGGTCGACCTCGTCGAGAACGTCACCGACGTCTTCAAGTCCTGGCGCGAGGGCACCGTGATCCGCTCGTGGCTGCTCGACCTGCTCGTGGCCGCCCTCGAGGAGGACGCCCACCTCGAGAAGATCGCGGGCTACGCCGCCGACTCCGGCGAGGGTCGCTGGACGGTCGAGGCGGCGATCGACAACGCGGTCGCGATGCCCGCGATCGCGGCGTCGCTCTTCGCGAGGTTCGTCTCGCAGCAGGACGACAGCCCGGCGATGAAGGCGGTCGCCGCGATGCGCAACCAGTTCGGCGGCCACGCGGTCCGCACCGAGGCACCTCCCGGCGGCGACGCGGCGCCGAGCTGAGTCCGGAAGCCGAGAGCCCCGTTTGTACGTCGCGCACCTGACGCTGGTCGACTTCCGCTCCTATGCCAGCGCGGAGGTCTCGCTGGAGCCGGGTGCCACCGCGTTCATCGGCCGCAACGGGCAGGGGAAGACCAACCTGGTCGAGGCCGTCGACTACCTGTCGCGGCTCGGCTCCCATCGGGTCGCCGGTGACGCGCCGCTCGTCCGGGCCGGGGCCGAGCGCGCGCTGGTGCGCGCCGCCGTCGTCCGCGACGGGCGCGAGGCCGTGCTCGAGGTCGAGATCCACCCCGGGAAGTCGAACCGCGCCCGGGTCAACCGTGCCGAGCTGCCGCGGGCCCGCGAGCTGATCGGACTGGTCCGCACGGTGGTCTTCGCCCCCGACGACCTGGCCCTGGTCAAGGGCGACCCCGCGGGCCGCCGGTCCTTCCTCGACGACCTGCTGGTGCTGCGCACGCCGCGGCTGGCCGGCGTACGCCAGGACTACGAGCGGGTGCTCAAGCAGCGCAACTCGCTGCTCAAGACGGCCGGCAACGCCCGGCGCGGCTCGAGCAGCGAGGAGGGTGCCCTCTCCACGCTCGGTGTCTGGGACGCCCACCTGGCACGCACCGGCGCCGAGATCCTCGCCGAGCGGCTGCGGCTGGTCGGCGAGCTGCGGCCGTACGTCGGCAACGCCTACGCCACCGTCGCCCGCGGCGCCACCAGTGACGATGCCGGTCTGGAGTACCAGCCGAGCCTCGACATCGGCGACCTCACCGACCGCGCGGCCCTCACCGACCGGCTGCTCGAGGAGCTCGAGCGGCGTCGGTCCGACGAGCTCGACCGCGGCGTCTCCCTGGTCGGGCCCCACCGCGACGAGCTCGCCTTGACGCTCGGCAACGGGGAGGGGCGGCTGCCGGTGCGGGGCTACGCCTCGCACGGGGAGTCCTGGTCGTTCGCGCTGGCGCTGCGGCTCGCGTCGTACGACCTGGTCCGCGCGGACGGCGACGACCCGATCCTGATCCTCGACGACGTGTTCGCCGAGCTCGACGCCGAGCGCCGCGGTCAGCTGGCCGAGCTCGTGGCCGGCGCCGAGCAGGTGCTGGTCACCGCGGCGGTGGCGGCGGACGTGCCCGAGAAGCTGGCGGGCACCCGCTACCTCGTTGCGGACGGGGGGGTGACCCGTGAATCCTGACCCCGTGAGCCCCGACGACCCGCCGACGGAGCCGCCGACCGACCCGCCGGAGGAGCCGGCCCCGGACGGGCTGGACCTCGCGCGCACCCTGGCCCGGGTGACCGCCCGGTCGACCCCCGGCCGGAAGAGCGCGTTCCGCCGTACCCGCGACCGTGTCCCGCGCACCGGCCGCGCCTCGGGCGCCCACCCCGACGACCGCGACCCGCAGACGCTGGACACCTCGCTGACCCGCCTCGTCGACGACCACGGCTGGCAGGTCGACCTGCGGGTCGCCTCGATGTTCGCCCGCTGGGCCGAGCTGGTCGGAGCCGAGGTCGGGGCGCACAGCCGCGCGGAGTCCTTCGCCGACGGAAAGCTCGTCGTGCGCACCGACTCGACCGCCTGGGCCACGCAGCTGCGCCTGCTCGCCCCCGCCCTGGTACGCCGCCTCAACGACGATCTCGGCCACGGCACGGTGGTCGTGATCGAGGTGCTCGGGCCGCACGCGCCGTCGTGGAAGCACGGCATGCGCTCGGTCCGCGACGGCCGCGGGCCCCGCGACACCTACGGGTGAGTGCGGGGCGCGGGGCGCCCGCGGCGTACGCGTCCCGAGGCCGATCTGAGGGCCGCGCGGACGTATGGGGACCCGTCCGCACCCCTGCTCGGCGCTCCGAGAGCGGTTTCCGCGCCGTCTGAGGCCGATTTCGGCCGACGGTCCCCTCCATCCTGGGGATGGCAACGTGGAATGCGGCCTCAGAACGGCTATCATGGAGCCCGTATGAAACCGAGGCCGCGAGCTGTCCGCACGCGGCCTGTTCCATGTCAGACCCGGCCGCGCACCCTTGGTGAAGAGGTTCCGGCCCCGACGAAGAGGTGCGCGTGAGCGACGAGACTCCCGAGCAGACCAGTCCGGTCGTCAGCAGCGAGTCCTCCGGTTCCGCCCCGCTTCCCGAGCCGCCCAACGGCGTGGAGTACGACGCCTCGGCGATCACCGTGCTCGAGGGTCTCGAGGCGGTCCGCAAGCGGCCGGGCATGTACATCGGCTCGACCGGCGAGCGCGGCCTCCACCACCTGGTGTGGGAGATCGTCAACAACGCCGTCGACGAGTCGCTGGCGGGCTACTGCGACCGGATCGTGGTGACCCTCCTCGCGGACGGCGGCGTCCGCGTCGAGGACAACGGCCGCGGCATCCCGACCGACACCGCGGAGGGCCAGGAGCTGCCGGCCGTCACGACGGTGCTGACCGTGCTGCACGCCGGTGGCAAGTTCGGCGGCGGCGGCTACAAGGTCTCCGGCGGCCTGCACGGCGTGGGTGTCTCGGTCGTCAACGCGCTGTCGAGCCGGCTCGTGGTCGAGGTGCGCAACCGCGGGCACGAGTGGCGTCAGACCTTCTCGGTCGGTGAGCCGGAGGGCGAGCTGGAGCAGGTGCGCGAGCTCGAGCCGGACGAGCGCACGGGCACCACCGTCACCTACTGGGCCTCGAACGACGTCTTCGAGACCACGGCGTACTCCCTGGAGACCATCACCGGTCGGATGCGCGAGTACGCCTTCCTCAACAAGGGCCTGGAGATCGTCGTCCGCGACGAGCGGCCGGCGGCGGCCGAGGTGCTCGACGCGGTCAAGGACGACACCGTCGACAACGACGAGGACGCCGTGGGGCCGGCCGCCATCCACCCGAGCGAGGGCGGCGGGATCGAGCAGACCTTCCGCTACGACCGCGGGCTGGTCGACTTCGTGGAGTACCTCAACAAGCGCAAGCCGCTGGCCAACCCGACGGTGATCTCCTTCGACGCCGAGCAGAGCGCCGGCACCCAAGGGGGCACGCAGGACCTCAGCCTCGAGGTCGCCATGCAGTGGAACACCTCGTTCACCGAGTCGGTCCACACGTTCGCCAACACGATCAACACCCCCGAGGGCGGCACCCACGAGGAGGGGTTCCGCTCCGCGCTCACCTCGCTGGTCAACCACTGGGGCGAGGAGTGGGGCCTGATCAAGAAGCGCGAGGACCGCGTCTCCGGGGACGACGTACGCGAGGGCCTCACGGCGATCATCTCGATCAAGCTCACCGACGCCCAGTTCGAGGGCCAGACCAAGTCCAAGCTCGGCAACACCGAGGCGAAGGGCTTCGTCCAGCGCGTGGTCAACGACCACCTCGGCGCCTGGCTCGAGCAGAACCCCGCCGAGGGCAAGGACATCGTCCGCAAGGCCCAGGCGGCCGCCTCCGCCCGCATCGCGGCGCGCAAGGCCCGTGACCTGGCCCGCGGCCGCAAGGGCCTGCTGGGTGGCGGCGGGCTGCCGGGCAAGCTCTCGGACTGCCAGTCGACCAACCCCGAGGAGTGCGAGGTCTTCATCGTCGAGGGCGACTCCGCCGGCGGCTCGGCCCGCCAGGGGCGCGACCCCCGGGTCCAGGCGATCCTGCCGATCCGCGGCAAGATCCTGAACGTCGAGAAGGCCCGCATCGACAAGGTCCTCGCCAACACCGAGGTCCAGGCGATCATCTCCGCGCTGGGCACCGGCATCCACGAGGAGTTCAGCCTCGACAAGCTGCGCTACCACAAGATCGTGCTGATGGCGGACGCCGACGTCGACGGCCACCACATCAACACCCTGCTGCTGACCCTGCTCTTCCGGTTCATGAAGCCGCTGATCGAGCACGGCTACGTCTACATGGCCCAGCCGCCGCTCTACCGGCTCCGCTGGAACAAGCCGGCCGAGCACGAGTTCGTCTACTCCGACGCCGAGCGCGACGCCCTGATGCGCGACGGGCTGGCGTCGGGCAAGAAGCTGCCCAAGGAGAACCCGGTCCAGCGCTACAAGGGACTCGGCGAGATGAACGCCGAGGAGCTGTGGGAGACCACCATGAACCCCGACCAGCGGCTGATGCTGCAGGTGACCCTGGAGGACGCCGCCCGGGCCGACGAGATCTTCTCGATCCTGATGGGTGAGGACGTCGTCCAGCGACGCAGCTTCATCCAGCGCAACGCGAAGGACGTCCGCTTCCTCGACATCTGAGGTCCGCGGCCGCGCTGATCGAGGCCGCGATCGCAGAATCTACGAGGAAGACTAGACAGAGGTAGAGAGCCGGAGAATGAGCGAGAGCCAGGGCAACCTGATCAGCGGCGGTGGCGACGGCGGTGGCCGGATCGAGCCCGCCGAGCTGCAGACGGTGATGCAGCAGTCGTACATCGACTACGCGATGACGGTCATCGTCGGGCGGGCCCTGCCCGACGTACGCGACGGGCTCAAGCCCGTGCACCGGCGTGTCCTCTACGCCATGTACGACGGTGGCTACCGCCCCGATCGCGGCTTCTCGAAGTGCTCCCGCGTGGTCGGCGACGTGATGGGTCAGTACCACCCGCACGGCGACACCGCGATCTACGACACCTTGGTCCGGCTGGCGCAGCCGTGGGTGATGCGCGCGCCGCTGGTCCACGGGCAGGGCAACTTCGGCTCGCCGGGCAACGACTCCGCGGCCGCCATGCGCTACACCGAGTGCCGGATGGCGCCGCTCGCCCTGGAGATGGTCCGCGACATCCAGGAAGACACCGTCGACTTCCAGGCCAACTACGACGGCCGCTCCCAGGAGCCGACGGTCCTGCCGGCGCGGTACCCCAACCTGCTGGTGAACGGCTCCGCCGGCATCGCGGTCGGGATGGCGACCAACATCCCGCCGCACAACCTGCGCGAGATCGCCGAGGGCGCCACCTGGGCCCTCGAGCACCCGGACGCCACCCGCGAGGAGCTCCAGGACGCGCTGGTCGAGCGGGTCAAGGGTCCCGACTTCCCGAACGGTGCGCTGATCGTCGGCCGGGAGGAGATCGAGCAGGCCTACCGCACGGGTCGCGGGTCGATCACCCAGCGTGCGGTCATCGAGATCGACGAGGACGCCAAGGGGCGTACCTGCCTGTCGATCACCGAGCTGCCCTACATGGTCAACCCCGACAACCTGGCGCTGAAGATCGCCGAGCTGGCCGACTCCGGCAAGGTGCAGGGGATCGCGGACGTCCGTGACGACTCCTCGGGCCGCACCGGCCAGCGCCTGGTCGTCGTGCTCAAGCGCGACGCGGTCGCGCGGGTGGTGCTCAACAACCTGCTGAAGCACACCGAGCTGCAGACCAACTTCAGCGCGAACATGCTGGCGCTGGTCGACGGCGTGCCCCGCACGCTGTCGATCGACCAGTTCATCAGCAGCTGGGTGGCGCACCAGATCGAGGTGATCCAGCGCCGCACCAGGTTCCGCCTGGAGGAGGCGGAGCGCCTGGCGCACGTCCAGCGCGGGCTGGTCAAGGCCCTCGACGCGCTGGACGAGGTGATCGCGCTGATCCGGCGTTCGCCCGACGTCGACGACGCCCGCACCGGGCTCATGGAGCTCCTGGAGATCGACGAGATCCAGGCGCAGGCGATCCTCGACCTCCAGCTCCGACGACTGGCGGCCCTGCAGCGCCAGGCGATCATCGACCGGCTCGCCGAGCTCGAGCTCACGATCGCCGACCTCGAGGACATCCTCGCCAACGAGGCCCGCCAGCGGCAGATCGTCTCCGACGAGCTCGGCGAGATCGTGGACAAGTACGGCGAGGAGCGGCGTACCCAGATCATCGCGGCGGACGGCGACCTCTCGATGGAGGACCTGATCCCCGACGAGGACCTCGTCGTCTCGATCACCCGCGGTGGCTACGCCAAGCGCACGCGTTCCGACCAGTACCGCACGCAGAAGCGCGGCGGGAAGGGCGTGCGGGGCGCGACCCTGCGCGGCGACGACGTCGTGGAGCACTTCATCGCGACCACCAACCACCACTGGCTGCTGTTCTTCACCACCGCCGGCCGGGTGTACCGCACGAAGGCCTACAACCTGCCCGAGGCCTCGCGCGACGCGAAGGGTGGCCACGTCGCCGGGCTGCTCAGCTTCCAGCCCGACGAGGACATCGCCCAGGTGCTGGCGATCCGCGACTACGAGCAGGCGCCGTACCTCGTGCTGGCCACGCGCAACGGCCTGGTCAAGAAGACGCGGCTCGGCGACTACAACAGCCCGCGCCAGGCCGGCGTGATCGCGATCAACTTCCGCGAGGACGACGACGAGCTGATCGGCGCCGAGCTCGTCGACCCGGACGACGACATCCTGCTGGTCTCGCGCAAGGGCCAGGCGATCCGGTTCCGCGCCGACGACACCCAGCTGCGGCCGATGGGCCGGGCGACGTCCGGTGTCACCGGCATGAAGTTCCGCTCGGGCGACTCGGTGCTGTCGATGTCGGTGATCCGGGCACAGCAGGTGGAGGCCGAGGAGCGCGACGCGGTCAAGCCGCAGTACGTCTTCACGATGACCGACGGTGGCTTCGCCAAGCGGTCGCGGATCGTGGACTACCGCCAGCAGTCCCGCGGCGGCATCGGCATCAAGACGATGTCGCTGGCCAACGAGGACCGCGGCGGGCTGGTCGGCGCGTTCATCGTGGTCGACGGGGACGAGATCCTCTCGATCACCCAGGGCGGCCAGGTCGTGCGCAGCCCGATCAACGAGGACTTCCGGGCCACAGGCCGCTCGACGATGGGCGTGAAGTTCGTGACCCCGAAGGACGGGGACGCGGTCGCCGTCGTCACCCGGTCGGTCGAGGCGCCCGAGGAGGTGCTCGAGGAGGCGACGGCCACCGTCACCCCGTCGGGTGAGTCGGGAGCCGAGATGGCCGGCGCCGAGACCGGCGAATCGCCGGATGTGGCCCCGGATGCAACAATCGACGACGGGACGGCATCTCCTGAGGTGTCTCCCGAGACCGACTGACGACCGGCCGACGACTGAGAGAGTGAGGGCTGATGACAGAGCGCTCTGCCGAGCAGGCACCTGTCGAGACGCGCCCCCAGGGCTCGGACAGCCATCAGGACACCACGCGGATCCCTCTGACCGAGCGCCTTCAGCGCCGCGTCGCGGCCGCCGACCAACGACGGTCGAACGGGCAGTCGTCGCGCGGCTCGGGGCGAGTCCTGCCGCCGATGCCGACCGAGCTGACCCAGAAGACCGAGCAGAAGACCGAGCAGAAGACCGAGCAGCGCGTCGAGCAGAAGACCCCGGCGCGCCCGGCCGCGACGACGGCCCCCGCGCCCGCCGCGCCTCGCCCGGCCGAGGCCGAGCCGACGCAGCGCGCGGTCCAGCCGGTCTCCGACCAGACGGCTCAGGTGCCCGTGGTGCCGGTCCGCACGGCCGACGCCGCCCAGCGCCCCGCGCGGACTCCGGGCCGGGCACCGCGTCGTGCGCGGCTCCGGCTGAGCCGCATCGACCCGTGGTCGGTGATGAAGGTGTCGTTCCTGCTGTCGATCGCCTTCGGCATCGTCACCGTGGTCTCGGTGTTCCTGGTCTGGTCCGTGCTGGGTGCGGCCGGCGTCTGGGACTCCATCAACAACACCGTCTCCGACACCGTGTCCAGCGGGAACAACGTGTCGACGTTCGACATCACCGACTACCTCGGGATGTCGCGGGTGCTCGGCTTCACGATGCTGGTCTCGGTCATCGACGTCATCCTGATCACCGCGATCGCGACGCTGGGTGCGTTCCTCTACAACATGGCCGCCTCGCTCCTCGGGGGCATCGAGGTCACGCTGGCCGAGGACGCCTGAGCCCACCCCGCGATTCGGCCGGCCTCCCGGCGCTGCGGTAATGTTCCGCACCGGCCGACCCGGCGTTCTCGGGATGGCCGTCCTGGTCTCGACGACCTTCTCCGGGCCTATAGCTCAGACGGTTAGAGCGCTTCCCTGATAAGGAAGAGGTCACAGGTTCAAGTCCTGTTAGGCCCACGGGTTCCACCGACCTCATGGGAGTTCCGATGAAGAAGCTGCTGCTGCTCGCCCTCGCCGCCGCCGGCGTCCTGTTCGCGAAGAAGAAGCTCGACGAGGGGCAGCGCGAGCAGGCTCTGTGGGCCGAGGCGACCGACAGGGTCGACAACGACTGACCCGGCCGTGCCGGGGCTCCGGCTCAGCCCACCCTCTGCACACTCCAGGGGCCTTGGCGCAATTGGTAGCGCACCTGCTTTGCAAGCAGGGGGTTAGGGGTTCGAGTCCCCTAGGCTCCACCACCCGTTTCCTCGGACGTCCGAGGAAACGTCACAGGGCGCGTGCCGCCGCGGTTTCGAGGAGCGGCAGGATCCTCGGGACGCGGGAGGCGCCTCGCGTCAGCCGCCCTACGAGTGGCCCCCCGTAGCCTGACCGCGTGCCCCAGGACGCCCCCGCCCTTCCGGCGCGGCACGCCGTCGCTCCCCGGTACTGGCCCGGTCACCTCCTGGCCCTGGTCGCGGTCGCGGCATGCGTTCTGCTCGGCCGCTGGCAGCTCGGCGTGTGGCACGACCACCGCAGCGACAGCGCCGCGGCGGTCACCCGGCAGGACCCGGTGGCGCTCGACGACGTGCTCGGGCCCGACGCGGCCTTCCCGGCCGCGGGCGTGGGCCGGCCGGTCGTGGTCCAGGGCCGCTGGGACCCGGCGCACACCGTGTACGTCGCCGACCGCTCCCGCGACGGACGGACGGGCGTCTGGGCCGTCACGCCGGTCGTCACCGGCACCGGGTCGGCCATCCCCGTGGTCCGCGGCTGGACGAGCTCGCCGCGAGCGGCGCCCACAGCGCCGACCGGCACCGCGGACCTGGTCGGGCTGCTCCAGCCCTCGGAGGACACCGGCGTCGACGACGAGAACACCCACGACGACGTGGTCCCGGAGCTCAGCACGACCGAGCTCCTGCCGCGAGCGTCGTACGACCTCTACAGCGGGTACGTCGTCGCCACCGACCGCGACCTGCCGTCGGGCGCGACGGCGACCACGGGCATGTCCGGGCTGGCCGCGGTCACGCCGGCGCACCTGCCGGGGGCCGACGCCTCGAGCGGACTCCGGAACCTGCTCTACGCCTTCCAGTGGTGGGTCTTCGCCGCCTTCGCGGCCTTCGTCTGGTGGCGGTGGGTGCAGGAGGACGTGCTGGGCCGCCGGTCACCGCGCTCCGGATAGGTTCGGTCCGTGTCGAAGCTCTTCCCGGCGTACCGGGTGCTCGCGATGATCGTCGGCGTCCTGCTCGCCTTCTGCTCGCTGGTCGTGCTGCCGTCGCGCTACCTCGCCCCCGACGGCTCCGGCCTCCAGCACTTCGGGGAGACCTGGAGCATCCTGTGGGCGGTCCACGGGTGGGCCTTCATCGTCTACGTCGTGATCTCGTTCCTGCTCTGGCGGCAGACGCGCTGGTCCGCGCCGTTCGCCTTCCTGGTCCTGGTCTCCGGGCTCATCCCGCTGGTGATCTTCTACGTCGAACGCGTGGTCACGCGCCGGATCCGCGAGGAGCACCCCGAGCTCGCACCCGCCGGCTGAGGCTCGCCGGCGGGGTACTCCGCGACGAAAATCAGGTGTTCCGGCGCGATCTGGCCGACGTTCGTCGCGGACTACCGGGGAAGATGACCCCATGACCACAGCGTTCGTGCTCGGGGGCGGCGGCGTGCTGGGGGCTGCCGAGGTGGGGATGCTGCGGGCGCTGTTCGAGAACGAGGTGAAACCCGACCTGGTGCTGGGCACGAGCGTGGGGGCACTGAACGGCGCGATGGTGGCCCGCGACCCGACGCCGGCGGTGATCGACCGGCTGACCCATCTCTGGCAGGACGCCAGCACAGCCCGGGCGATCTCCGACCGGCCCTTCCGCACGGTACGCCGGGCGGTGTCCAGCGGGACTCACCTCTACTCGTCGCAGTTCATGCAGCAGCGTCTGGCCGACGAGTTCGGGGAGCTGACCTTCGAGGAGCTGCCGGTGCGGTTCCAGGTCTGCGCCGCCAGCATCGAGCGCGCGGCCGAGCACTGGTTCTCCAGCGGCCCGCTCGTCGAGGCGATCGTGGCCAGCGCGGCCGTGCCCGGTCTGCTGCCGCCGGCCCGCGTGGGCGACGAGCACTTCCTCGACGGCGGCATCGTGAACTCCATCCCGCTCGGCCGCGCGATCACCCTGGGCGCCGACCGGGTGTACGTGCTCCAGGTCGGCCGGATCGACCGCCCGCTCAAGCCGCCGCAGCGGCCCTGGGAGGTCGCCCGGGTGTCGTTCGAGATCGCCCGACGGCACCGCTTCGCGCGCGAGCTGGCCGAGGTGCCGGACGGGGTCGAGGTGCACGTGCTGCCGGCTCGCGGCACGTCGCCCCGCGACGACTCGCTGCTCGCTCACCGCGACTTCTCCCGGGTCCGCGCGCGCATCGACGCCAGCTACGAAGCCTCTCGGGACTACCTCGCGGGCCTGCGGTGAGCCCGCCGGTGGCCCCACCGGTGATCTCACCGTGATCTGGGTGGTCCGGCGGCTGGTCATCGCGCCGGCCATGGTCCTGCTCGCGATCGCGCTGTGGGTGCTGCTCCCGCTGTGGCTGATCGTCGTCGCCGCCCTGGTCCCGATCCTGCCCGGCCGTTGGCGCCTGCTGCGGATCCTCTGGCTGACCGTGGTCTGGGTGACGGCCGAGAGCGTGCTCCTGGTGATCCTGTTCGGCTGGTGGCTCGCCTCGGGGTTCGGCCGCCGCATCCGGACGCCGTACTGGGAGGGCCTGCACTACGACCTGGTGCAGGGCCTGATGTACGTCGTGTTCCAGGAGGCCCGACGCGTGCTCGCGCTCCGGATCGAGACCGACGGACCGGATCCTGCCGCGCACCCCGGCCGCCCGCTGATCGTCGCCTGCCGGCACGCCGGGCCGGGTGACTCGTTCACGCTGATCCACGCCTTGATGCACTGGTACGACCGCGAGCCGCGGGTCGTCCTGAAGGACACCCTCGCGTGGGACCCGGCCGTCGACGTCGTGATGAACCGCATCCCGGCGCGCTTCGTCTCGCCGGGCAAGGGCGGCCGGGACTTCGAGACCCAGCTGGCCGACCTCGCGCGCGGCCTCGACGCCAACGACGCGTTCGTGATCTTCCCCGAGGGCGGGAACTTCACCCCCGAGCGCCGTCAGCGCGGCATCGACCGGCTCCGCCGCCTGGGGCTCGAGCGGATGGCGCGCCGCGCCGAGCAGATGACCCACGTGCTGGCGCCCCGCCCCGGCGGCTTCCTGGCCGCGCTCGACGCCGCTCCCGAGGCGGACGTCGTGCTGGTGGCGCACACGGGCCTCGACCACCTGTTCACCGTCGCCGACGTCTGGCGCGAGCTGCCGATGGACAAGGTGATCGTGATGCGGTGGTGGCAGGTGCCCCGCGACGAGATCCCGGACGACCGCGAGGCCCGCATCGACTGGCTCTTCGGGTGGTGGGAGCGGATCGACGAGTGGATCGCCGAGCACCAGCCGCAGGAGCTCGTGCGCCGGCGTACCCGCCGCACCGAGCAGGTCGGCTGAGGTCAGCCCTTCCCGGACTTGTTCGCGGCGGCTTCCTCGCTGGGCGCGAGGTCGACGACCTCGGCGGGGGCGTCCGGCGTCGTCACGTCGTGCGACTCCTCGGCGGCGTCCGCCAGTGCCTCGTCCGGGCCGGCGCCACCCTCGTCCGCACCCTCGCCCACACCCTCGCCCGCAGCCGCGACGGCCGCGTCGGCGATCGGCGTGTCCGTGCGGTCGGCGTCACGCGGCGCCGGAGGGGGCGTGTACGACGACTGCCAGTTGTCCTGGTCGCCCGAGCGCAGCTTCTTGGCCACGAAGCCCAGCAGTGCCGCGACGCCACCGATCAGCAGCAGCTTGCGCAGCCGGTGCTTCTTCTGGGGCTTTCCGGTGAGCTCGGCGGCCTTCGCCGTGGCGAGGTCCTTGCCCTCGGCGGCCTTCTCGGCGGCGAGGTCGGCGGCCTGGGAGGCCTTCTCGGCGACCAGGGCCGCGCTCTGCGCGATCAGCGGGGCGGCCTTGTCGCGGGCGTCGGCCAGGGTCGGTCCCGCCTTGGTCACCGCCTTGTCCCGAGCGTCGGCCAACGCCGGCCCGGCCTGCTCGCGGGCGTCGGCGAGCGCCGTCCCGGCCCTGTCCTTGGCGTCGGCCAGGATGGGGCCCGCCTTGTCGACGGCAGCCTCGACGTAGTCGGCGGCCTGCTCCAGGATCGTCTTGTTCCGGCGGATACGCATCGGGACCCTTCCCTTCGTCTCGTCTCCCTATCCCACCACGATCCTCTCCGTACCCACCACGCCGGGCTCCACCACCACGCCTCCCGGCACGCCCGGGTTGGCCCCCGTGGGAGGATCTGGACACCAGTACGCAGACGCGAGAGGCAGACATGGCTGACCAGCAGGCCGTCCTGAAGACCAACCGGGGCGACATCACGATCAACCTGTTCCCCGACCACGCGCCCGAGACGGTCTCCAACTTCGTGGGCCTCGCCGAGGGCACCAAGGAGTACCGCGACGACGCCGGTCGCACCGGCGAGCGCTACTACGACGGCCTGACGTTCCACCGGATCATCGACGGCTTCATGATCCAGGGCGGCTGCCCGCTCGGCACCGGCACGGGCGGCCCCGGCTACACCTTCAAGGACGAGCCGCACCCCGAGCTCACCTTCGACAAGCCCTACCTGCTGGCGATGGCGAACGCCGGACCCGGCACCAACGGGTCGCAGTTCTTCATCACCGTGGGCGCGACGCCGTGGCTGAACTTCAAGCACACGATCTTCGGCGAGGTCGCCGACCAGGACTCGCGCGACGTCGTCGACGCCATCGCGACGACGGCGACCGGCCCCGGTGACCGCCCGGCGGAGCCGGTGGTCATCGAGTCCGTCGAGGTCACGGGCTCCTGAGCACAGCGGACGGGTCCGGCTCCGGACCGACGACGCCGGCGGAGGATCCCGCCGGCGTTCCCACCTGCTACCGCCACCCCGACCGCGAGACCTACATCCGCTGCCAGCGGTGCGGGAAGCCGATCTGCCCCGACTGCATGCGCGACGCGGCCGTCGGCTTCCAGTGCCCCGACTGCGTCGCCGAGGGGCGCAAGAACACCCGCCAGGCGCGGACGGCGTACGGCGGCCTGCGCCCGGCCAGCGGCGGCCTGGTCTGCAAGATCCTGGTCGGGATCAACGCGGCCGTCTGGGCGCTGATCCTCGCGACCGGCTCCCAGAACAGCCCGTGGTTCTTCCGGCTGTCGCTGATCCCCCGCGGGATCTGCGTGGCCAGCGACCACCCCGGTCGGTTCTACCCGGGCGTGAGCTCGTCGTCGGTGTGCTCGACCACGCCGGACGGCAGCTGGGTAGGTGTCGCGGCCGGCGACTGGTGGCAGCCCCTGACCTCGATGTTCACCCACGTCGAGGTGCTGCACATCGGCTTCAACATGATCGCGCTGTGGATCCTCGGGCCCCAGCTCGAGCTGGTCCTCGGGCGACTCCGCTTCACCGCGCTGTACCTGCTCTCCGGGCTGATGGGATCGGCGGTCGTCTACTGGTTCTCCGCGGAGTCCACGCCCACCCTGGGCGCGTCCGGCGCGATCTTCGGCCTCATGGGAGCGTTGCTCGTGCTCGCGCTCAAGGTCGGCTCGGACGTCAGCCAGCTGCTGGTGTGGATCGGCATCAACTTCGCCATCACGTTCTTCGCCGGGGCCAACATCTCCTGGCAGGGCCACCTGGGTGGCTTCGTGGGTGGCATGGCGCTGGCCGGCGTGCTCGCCTACGCCCCACGGGAGCGGCGTACGACGTGGCAGGCGGCGGGCTTCGCCTGCGTGGCGGTCCTGGTCGCCGTCGCGTTCGCGGTGCGGACCGCCGCGCTCACCTGACGCGCGCTCGTCCCCAGCTGTGGAGGGGCCTGGGGAGAACTACACGGGTGTAACTATCCACAGGGCCGTGCACACCTGTGGACACGGTTCCGGAGGCGGCAACGGGACCCGGGTCGGATGATCCGCGGCCACGGCCGGTGACCGACGCGTGTCGCACGTCCGTCGCAGGCTCCGTCCGTGCCGAGCACACGCCGGAGAGCTCGCCCCTTCGTCGCGCGAGCGGAGCTCGCGCGACGAGGGCTCATTCCCACCTGGTCGCGAACGAGAAGCCGACCGCCATGAAGGCGATGCCGACGACCAGGTTCCACTGGTCGAGGTCGTTGAAGATCGCCACCTTGTGCAGGTTGTCGCCGGAGATCACGTAGAACGTGCAGATCCAGATCAGGCCGAGCAGGAAGCAGCCGAGCATGCCGACGACGACCCCGCGCCCGCGCCCCAGCGGCGTGCTCGGGTGCGCCGAGAGCAGCAGCCCGAGGAAGAACAGTCCGAACCCGACGGTGTAGTTCCAGCGCCCCATCTCGCCCATGAAGTGCGGGCCACCGGGCTTCGCGGCCGGGATCGCGTCGGGATCCGGGCGCACCCCCAGGTAGTAGAAGACGATCCAGGCGATGCCCACGACCATCATCACCACCACCAGCAGGAAGCGGATCGTGAACACCGGCCCCCGGTCGGGGTCGACGAACACCGACTGCTTGGCCTTCGACTTGGCCACGCAGGCCTCCTTCACGCACTCGGACACCGGCTCCGCGGATCGGTGTCCCTCACAGGACGCGGGCTACCTTAGTCGGCATGACGGAGGAGCCCCACCGCAGCCTCGGCGAGGTGCGGGACGGTGACGAGCAGGGTGCCACCCCGTCCGGCCGCCGGCGGCGACCGACGGCGTGGCGCGTCGCCACGCCGGTGGTCGGCCTGCTCAGCGGTGCCCTGTTCGTGGTGAGTGCGCACAGCAGCGAGGGCACCGACCTGCGTCCGGGGCGCTTCACCGACCTCGCCTCGATGGTCCGGTACGACGCCAAGCGCGTCGACGCGCTCAAGCAGCGGCTGACGGACCTCCGGGACCAGGTGAGCGTGCTCAGCGGCACCGTCGACAACCGCCAGGTCCGCAAGTACAACCGCCGGGCGTCCCTGCTGAAGGGCCCGGCCGGGCTCCTGCAGGACAGCGGTGCCGGCGTCACGGTCACGCTCTCCGACGCGCCCCAGAGCACCGGCGAGGAGACGCCCGACACCGTCGACAACCCGAACCTCCTCCTGGTCCACCAGCAGGACATCCAGGCCGTGGTGAACGCGATGTGGAAGGGCGGCGCCCGCGCCATCACCATCCAAGGCCAGCGGGTCGTGAGCACGACCGGCATCCGCTGCATCGGCAACTCGGTCCAGCTGCAGGGCGTGCCCTACAGCCAGCCCTACCGCATCTCCGCGATCGGGGACGTCGACTCGCTGCTCACCGCCATCTCCGACGACGCCTACCTCCAGGTCTACCGGGCGGACGCGGCCAACCCGGACATCAACGTCGGCTGGGACGAGGCCGTCGAGGACAAGATCGTGGCGCCGGCGTACGACGGCCTGACCGACCTGCAGTACGCCAAGGCCCTCCCCGCCGACAACGGCAGCTGACCCGCCCGGCCCGAGCCGGGGCCGCCCGCCTACGGCGTGGGTGGTGACGTCGGCGGCGAGGTGGGCGGCGAGGTCGGCGACGACGTGGCTGGTGACGTCGGCTCGTACTGCGAGACCGTGATGTAGACCGTGGCCCCCTGCTGGAGCGGCGTGTGGGCGTCGGGGGTCTGACCGGTGACCGTGCCCTTGGGCTCGGTCGAGGTGTTGTCCGGGCGGACCTGTGGCGTGAACCCGAAGTCCTTCAGCTTCTGCTCCGCGGCATCCTGGGTGAGCCCGACGACGTTCGGCACCTTCCGCGGCCCCTGGGAGATCGAGACCGTCACCACGGTGCCCCGCGGCACGGACTCCCCGGCCTTCGGGTCGGTCTCCACGACCGTGCCCTTGGTCTGGTCGGACTCGACCGGCTCGAACTGCGCCTTGAGGTGCGCGTCCTGCAGGCTGGTCTTGGCCGCCTGCCTGGTCTGCCCGACGATGTAGGGCACCTTCGTGGGATGGATCCCGCGGGACAGCTGGAAGGTCACGGTCGAGCCCTTGTCCACGAACTCGTCCGCGGTCGGGTCCTGGCTGATGACGTGGTTCGCCGGCACCGTCGCGCTGAAGCCGTAGTCGGGCTTGCCGGCCACGAGACCGGCGTCCGCGAGCTTGGCCCGCGCCTGGTCCGCGGTGAGCCCGGCCAGCCGCGGCACCTGCACCTGGTCGCTGGGGCTGGCCAGCATCTTCGGCAGGAGGTACGCCGCGAGCCCGAGCACGATCACCAGGAGCAGCCCGAGGAACACCAGCAACCCGGGGCGCGTGCCGCGGTCGCGGTCGTCCTCGTCGTCCTGCGGCGGAGGAGGCACAGGAGTGATCACCGGCGTCGCCGCCGTGACCGTCGTCGGCGGCTCGATCGGGGGCGGCGGCGGAGCCACGTGGACCGGGTGACCGGCGAGGTAGCGCTCGATGTCGGTGCGCATCGCGGCCGCCGACTGGTAGCGGTCCTCGACCCGCTTGGCGAGGGACTTCATCACGATCGCGTCGACCTCCGGTGGGAGGTCGGTGTCGTGGTCCGACGGCGGCGCGGCCGGCTCGCGCACGTGCTGGTAGGCGACGGCGACCGGCGAGTCACCGATGAACGGCGGACGCCCGGTGAGCAGCTCGTAGACCAGGCAGCCGGCGGAGTAGACGTCGGAGCGGGAGTCGACCGGCTCGCCGCGCGCCTGCTCGGGGGAGAGGTACTGGGCGGTGCCGACGACCGCCGCGGTCTGGGTCATCGTGCTGGAGGCGTCGGAGATGGCCCGGGCGATGCCGAAGTCCATCACCTTGACGTCGCCCGACGGCGTGAGCATCACGTTGCCGGGCTTGATGTCGCGGTGGATGATCCCGGCCCGGTGGCTGTAGTCGAGCGCGGAGAGCACGCCGCTGGCGATCTCGAGGGCGCGCTCGGGCAGGATCTTGCGGCCCTCGCGGAGGATGTCGCGCAGCGTGCGGCCCGCGACGTACTCCATCACGATGTAGGGCTGCGAGACGTTGGTGCCGTCGGTGGAGGGCACCTCGCCGGTGTCGTAGACGGCGACGATCGCGGGGTGGTTCAGCGACGCCGCGCTCTGTGCCTCGCGACGGAAGCGGGCCTGGAAGGTGAGGTCGCTGGCCAGGTCGGTGCGCAGCCGCTTGATCGCCACGGTGCGGCCCAGCCGCGTGTCGGTGCCCTTGCGGACCTCGGCCATACCGCCGCGTCCGAGCAGCTCGCCGAGCTGGTAGCGCCCGCCGATCAGCGGATCGTCGGATGTCATGTCGGGACTCACAGGTGGCCCTTCCCGTGCTCGTGGCCGAGTTCCGTGGTGGTCTGGTGGCTCTGGTCGTTGGATGTGCGATCAGCCATTGGGGTTCAGCACCGCCTCCATGACCGACTTGGCGATCGGTCCGCCGAGCAGTCCGCCCGCGATCTCGGTGGTGGGCCGGTCGACGTGCTGGATCATCACGCAGACGGCGACCTTCGGTGACGGCGCGGGCGCGAACCCCACGAACCAGGCGTACGGCGCCACCTCGCTCCCGTCGGGGTTCTTCAGGCCGCTCTGTGCGGTGCCGGTCTTGCCGGCGACCTGGATGCCCGGGATGGCGGCGGGCTTCGCGGTCCCGCCCGGACCCTGCACGGTGGCGACCATCATCTTGGTGACCTCGCTCGCGGTCGACGACGACACGGCCTGCGAGAGCTGGGAGGACTCGGTCTGCTTGAGCGTCTCGAAGCTGGTCGGCGACTGCTGGGAGCTCACCAGGTAGGGCGTCATCACCACGCCGTCGTTGGCGATGCCGGCGGTGACCATCGCCATCTGCAGCGGCGTGGCGGTGACCGAGCCCTGGCCGAAGCCGGAGAGGGCGGTGCCCGGTGCGTCCAGCCCCGCGGGGTACCTCGAGATCGCCTGTCCGGGCAGCTGCGTCGTGGGGTCGAGGTACTGCTGGTTGAAGCCGAACCCCTGGGCGACCTGGTGCATGTCGCTCGCGCCCACCTTGACGGCCAGCGGCGCGAACGCGGTGTTGCAGGAGTACATCATCGCCACGGTCAGCGTGATCTTGGACGCGCAGCCCGAGACCTCGTTGTGCACCACGCTGCTCGACTGCGGCAGCGTGTACGCCGGACCCGCGGGCACGATCGAGGTGGAGGTCAGGCCGGCGTCCTGCACCGCCGCCGCCGCGGTGACCACCTTGAACGTCGATCCCGGAGCGAGGGTGGTCTGGATCGCACGGTTGAGCAGCGGCTGCGTCTTGTCCTTCGAGAGCTGGTCGGCGTACGCGTTGGCCTTCTTGAAGTCGTGGTCGGCCAGCTTGTTGGGGTCATAGCTCGGGACCGAGGCCATCGCCAGGATCTTGCCGGTGCTCGGCTCGATCGCGACCACGGCGCCCTCCACGTCAGGCCCGAGGGACCGGAGCCCGTCGAACGCCGCCTTCTGTGCGGCGGGGTCGATCGTGAGCAGGACGTTGCCGCCCTTGGTGGCGCTGCCGTTGACGAGGTCGACGAGGCGGTTGACGAACAGCGAGTCGTCCTCGCCGGAGAGGAAGGAGTTCTGCGAGCGCTCGAGGCCGGTCTCGTTGCCGAAGGTGTACCAGCCGGTGATGGGGGCGTACATGAACGGCTGCTTGTAGACGCGCTGGTACTTGTACTGGTCGTGGGACTCCTTGACGCTCTCGGCGATGGTCGTGCCGCCGTTGGGTCCGGCCAGGATCGCGCCGCGCTCGCGGGAGAACGTCGCGGTCGCCACCCGGCCGTTGTCGGCCCGGTCGTTGAGCGCGTTCGCGTGGTAGTACTGCAGGTACGTCGCGTTCACCGCCAGCGCCAGGAACAGCAGCAGGCAGAAGATCGAGACCGTCCGGATCGGCTTGTTCACGGCATCCGCACCACCTGGGTGGACTCCATGTCGGCGTCGTCGGGCAGGGACAGGTCGGGCGGCGGGCGGCGCGCGGAGTCGGAGATGCGCAGCAGGATGGCGACGATCACCCAGTTGGCGACCAGCGACGACCCGCCGTACGACAGGAAGGGCGTGGTGAGGCCGGTCAGCGGGATCAGGTGGGTCACGCCACCGACGACCACGAAGACCTGCAGCGCGATGGCGCCGCCGAGACCGGTGGCCAGGAGCTTGCCGATGTCGTCCCGGCTGATCAGGGCCGCGCGCAGCGCCCGCTCCACGATCAGGCCGTAGAGGAGAAGCACCGCCAGCGAGCCGGTCAGGCCGAGCTCCTCACCGATCGCGCCGAAGATGAAGTCGCTCTGCGCGAACGGGATGCGCCACGGCGAGCCCTGGCCGAGCCCGCGGCCGATCAGGCCGCCGTAGGCCATCCCGAACATCGTCTCGACGGTCTGCCGGCCCTTGTCGTCGGTGCCCTGGCCGTAGTGGGCCCAGACGTCGGACCAGAGCAGGAAGCGCTCGCGGACGTGGGCGACGAACACGTAGACGGCGTAGGAGCCGACGATGAAGAGCGTCGCGCCGACCACGAGCCATCCCGGTCGCTCGGTCGCGACGTAGAGCATGATCAGGAAGAGGCCGAAGAACAGCAGGCTCGAGCCGAGGTCGTGCTGGAAGACCAGGATGCCGAGGCTGACCAGCCACATGGCCAGGATCGGGCCCAGGTCGCGACCGCGGGGCAGGTCGACCATCGCGACGCGGCGGCCGGCCAGGGCGAGCGCGTCACGGTGGAGCACGAGGTAGCCGGCGAAGGTGACGACCAGCAGCACCTTGGCCACCTCGCCGGGCTGGAAGCTCATCGAGCCGACGTGGATCCAGATGCGGGCGCCGTTCACGGTCTTGCCGATGCCCGGTGCCATCGGGAGCAGCAGCAGGAGGATCGCGAGGAGCCCGCTGGTGTAGGTGAACCGCTGCAGCAGGCGGTGGTCGCGCAGGAGCGCCAGGGTCGCGACGAACAGCGCGACCCCGAGGGTCATCCAGATCAGCTGCTGGCGGGCGAGGTGGTGGTCGGTGGCGAGGTCGAGGCGGTGGATCTCGGCCAGCCCGATGCCGTTGAGCGCCGCCACGATCGGGAGCAGCACGGGGTCGGCGTACGGCGCGACCAGGCGGACCGTGATGTGGGCGACGATGATCAGCGCGGCCAGCCAGCCGCCGTACGACACGATGTCGGGCGGCACCTTGCCCTTCACCCCGAGGCCGACGGCGGCGTACGCGCCGACGCCGACGACGAGCGCCAGGATCAGCAGGAACAGCTCGGCCCCGCGCCGGCGGCGGTGCACGAACTGCATGAGGGCTCCGGACTGCTGCGCCATCTCAGCCGCCCCCCAGCGACGACGAGGTCGACGAGCCGGTGGAGGTCGGAGCCCGGTTGGCGGCCAGCCGCTCGACGGTGCGCTCGGCCTCGTCGAGGCTGCCCGCGCCGATGCCGCCCTCCACGGAGCGGGCCGTGTAGGAGTCGAGGTCGGCGACCTTCACGTCGGTCGTCTCGTAGGCATGGGACAGGTCGAGCCCGGGGACGTCGCCCTGGACGCCGCGGAAGATGGTGACGACGCCGTCCTGCTCGCCGACGTAGTACTGGTGCTGGCTCCAGGTCCAGGCGGCGGCGCCGGCCATCCAGAGCACACCGAGCAGGCCGAGCAGCAGGAAGCAGCGGCGCAGCCAGGTGTGGCGGTGCGGCTCACGCGGGGCGTAGCGGGCGGTCTCCGGGTCGGGGTCGATGGCGAAGTCGATGCCCGGCGGCAGGTCGTCGGGGATCTCGGCGGCGACCGGCTCGAGCTCGCCGGTGTCACCGGACCGGTGGCCGCGGAAGAACGACGTCGCTGTGCGCGGCCGGCGCCGGAGCTCGGCGGCCGAGCCGACCACCATCGGCAGTGCCGTCTCGTCGTCGTCCGTGGCCGGGACGACGTCGGCCACGATGCAGGTGACGTTGTCGGTGCTGCCGGCCTCGAGGCTCGCCCGCACCAGCTCGACGGCTGCGAAGTCGGGAGATCCGGTGGAGAGGATGTCGGCGAGCCGGCGGTTGTCGAGCGAGCCGGAGGCGCCGTCGCTGCAGAGCAGGATGCGGTCGGACTCGGCCAGCTCGACGGTGAACAGGTCGGGGTCGACGTCGTGGACGCCGTCGAGCGCCTTGAGGATCAGGTTGCGGTGGGGATGGGTGCGCGCGTCCTCCTCGCTGATCCGGCCCTCGTCGATCAGGCTCTGCACGAACGTGTGGTCGCTGGTGAGCTGGCTGATCGAGCTGTCGCGGTAGAGGTAGGCCCGGCTGTCGCCGATGTGGCCCATCGCCAGGCTCCGTCCGTCGAACAGGGCGACGGTGGCGGTGGTGCTGGTGCCGCTGAGGGCCGGCTCCTCGTCGACGAGGTCGCCGATCTTGTCCGAGGCGCGGTGGAGTGCCCCGGCGACGAGCTCCAGCCGGTGCTTGGCGTCGTGGTCGTCACCGGGGGGCTCGTCGAGCCGGCGGAGCTGCCCGACCGCGGTGCTCGACGCGAGATCACCGCGCGCGGCGCCGCCGACGCCGTCGCAGACGGTCAGCAGCCAGGGTCCGGCGTACCCGGAGTCCTGGTTGTCCTTGCGTACGCGCCCGACGTCGGAGATCGCGGCGTACTGCAGTCGGAACGTCACTTGCGCAGCTCCAGGAGCGTCTTGCCGATGCGGACCTGCGTGCCGAGCGTGAGCGTCGTGGGCTGGGTGATGCGGGCGCTGCCGATGTAGGTGCCGTTGGTCGAGCCGAGGTCCTCGACGAACCACTGGTCGCCGCTGGCGGCGATGCGCGCGTGGCGGGTCGAGACGTAGTCGTCGTCCAGGCGGATCGCCGCGTCGGCTCCACGGCCGATCAGGATCGGCGCCTGCGCGAGCTCGGCACGCTCGCCCTTGTTGGCGCCGTCGACGACGAGCACGTGCGTGGGCGAGCCCTTGCGGGCCTTCTGCTTGGGCTGGCGACGGGTCTTCGGCGCCTCGGCCTCGCGTGCGGTGGCCGGCATCCGGGCGCCGAACATGTCGGAGCGGACCACGGAGATGGCGGAGAGGACGAAGATCCAGAGGATCGCGAGGTAGGAGATCTTGATCAGGAACAGCGTCAGCTCAGACATCGGCGTCCTCCTCGACGCGCACGGTCATCGTCGTGCGGCCCACGCGGACCTCGGAACCGTCCTGGAGGGCGGTGCTGGTGATCCGGTGGCCGTCGACCAGCATGCCGTTGGTCGAGCCGAGGTCCTGCACCGAGATCCGGACCCCTCCCGTCGCCGGCTCGTCCACGGTGAACTCGACGTGCCGACGGCTGACCCCGGGGTCGTTGATGCGCAGGTCCGCCTCGGTGCCCCGGCCGACGACGAGACCCGGCGGCTGGAGCGGGTGTCGCGTGCCGTTGACGTCGAGGAACGCGCGGGCCCGGCGTACCTGGGTCTGGGTGGCGTTGCTGACCACCGAGGCGTGCGCCTGGCTGCGCACCCGGAAGCGGCCGATGGTGAGGTCGTCGGCGGCCCCGAACGCGATCGTCACCGGGCCGGCGAAGACATAGCTCTGGCTCTCGGCGTGCTCCTGGATCTGGAGGGTGAGCTCCTTGACCAGGGCGGAGTCGTACGGCGAGAGGCGGTCCATGTCGGGCTGCGAGAGCTCGACGTGGAAGTCGTTGGGCACCATCCGGCGCTGCCGGGACAGGATCTGGGTGTTGTTGTCGCACTCGCGCTGGAGCGCCGCCGCGATCTCCACCGGCTGCACGGCGCTGCGGAACGCCCGGGCGAAGGCTCCGGAGACCAGCGCCTCGAGGCGCTGCTCGAACTTCTGCAGGCCGCTCACGCCGTACCTCCTCTCGCCCCGTGGTTTGCGTTGCCAGTGACTGCCAGTGATCAGCATGCCGCCCGGATGGGACGGAGCCCGAGTGTGGTCGGGTTGCGCTCGATCGTATCCATCAGCGGGCTGACCCCCTCCCCAGCGGGCGGCTTCACCGTGCGTCGTGGGCTTTCGCGCGGCCCGCTTCCATTTGGGAGGGCTCCTCCGGCTGGGATAACCTTGGCGCGCTTCTGGCGCGAGTGGCGGAATAGGCAGACGCGCACGGTTCAGGTCCGTGTGCCCGAAAGGGCGTGGGGGTTCAACTCCCCCCTCGCGCACCGAGCGGCGAACGCGCTCGCGCGTCAGCAGGAACGCCGGCCCGGGCGATCCGGCAGGATGGCCGCCATGAAACATCCCGGCGAGACACCGGCCGAGCGTCAGCGTCGGGTCTGGGACGAGTCCGCGCCGAGCTACGACCGGCAGCTCGACTTCGTCGAGCGGATGATGCGCGACGACGGGCGTGAGTGGGTCGGCGAGCGGGCCACCGGGCGGGTGCTCGAGGTCGCGATCGGCACCGGGCGCAACCTCCCCTTCTACGTCGCCGCGAACAGCCTGACCGGGATCGACCTCAGCCCCGAGATGCTGGCGGTCGCGCGGCGGCGTGCGGAGGAGCGCGGCCTGCCGATCGAGCTGCTCGAGGGCGACGCGGAGGCCCTGCCGGTCGAGGACGCGGCGTACGACTCGGTGGTGTGCACGCTCTCGCTGTGCACGATCCCCGATCCCGCGGCGGCGATCGCGGAGATGAAGCGGGCGCTGGTCCCGGGCGGACGGCTGCTCCTGCTCGACCACGTCGGCAGCACGTGGCCGCCGTTCTACGCCCTGCTGTGGCTGGCGGAGCGGATCAGTATCCGGACCGCCGGCGAGCACTACACGCGACGGTCGCTGCCCCTGGTGAAGGCCGCGGGGTTCGACGTCGTCGAGTCCGTACGCCGGAAGGCGGGCGTGATGGAACGCGTGCACGCGGTCAAGCCCGGGTGAGGAGCGTCCGGCCCGGCGACGCAGGGCCGGACGCTCCTCATCGCGCTCTCAGTTCGGCTGCCCGACGGTGTAGCTGTAGGGCAGAGCCCGGATGACCGAGCCGGTGGTGACCTGCGGCAGGGCCGTGAACCCGGACGGGAAGCTGGAGACGGTCACCAGGTTGAGCACACCGTGCACGACGTGGCCCGGAGCGGCCGTCGGCGTGATGGTCAGGGTGATCGTCTTCGTCTCGTGCGGCTTGATCCGGACCGGCTGGCCGAACCCGTTGTTGCTCGGGTCGACCGACCAGCCGTACGGGTCGTCGGTGCTCGACGTCACCGCGTCGTCGAACGCGTAGGTGCGCATCGAGGCCGTCAACGTGGTCGAGCCCTCCGTCTGGCCGGCGTCGGTGAAGGGGCCGATCTCCTGCATGTTGGTGAACCAGATGCCCTTGCTGATGAAGCCCGGGTGTCCGTTCTCGTCGACCGAGGCGGTGGAGAGCAGGTTGCCGTTCTGCGCGTGGGCCAGGTCGCCGAGGACGTCGAAGCCCGCCGCGGAGCCCTGCAGCTCGAGCTGCGCCGGCGTGGTCGACAGCGCGCTCACGGTGAGGCGCTTCGTGTCCGGCGGCGTGACGTAGACCGGCTCCTGGGCCGGGTCCGGTGGCAGGCCGAAGGTCGACGAGCCCTGGATCGGCACCGGCTGCAACGTCGTGAGCTGCTTCAGCCGCGGGTCCGCCCCGACCAGGATCGACTGAGGGCCGGGGTTGGTCACGTCGACCGTCACGGTCCGTGCCACGCCCGCCGGTAGCGTCGTTCCCGCCGAGGTCGGCAGACCGGGCGCCGAGGCACCGACGTGGTTGAACGACACCGTGCCGGTGAACGGCTCGGTGAAGGCCGTGCCGCTGACGGGGTTCTGCACGACCACGACGAGATGCCATCGGCCCGCGATCGGGTCGGCGTCCAGTGCGGAGATGTTGCTGCTGACGTGGAGCGTGGTCCCGCTCGCGTCCGGAGTCAGGTTGGTGACGACGTCCGCGAGCTCGTTGTTCGGGTCGAGCAGGACAAGGTCCATCACACTCTGCGGGTTGTCGTCGAACTTCAGCTTGACGTCGAGGTCCCTCTTGTTCGCGGGGACGTCGAACGCGTAGCTGAACGTCTCTCCCGGCGTGACCGGCCGCGCATTGCCGCCGGTGACCGCACCCTGGAAGGTCCCGCTTCCGGAGGAGGTGTCGATCAGCGAGCGCACGACCGCGGAGACGGCAGTCTGCTGGCCGACGGAGGTCCCGAGCGTGATCGCGACGTCCTGGTCGCCCGAGGCGGTCGTGGGCAGCTTGTCGGTGAACGTGACGTGCCGCGTGGCGCCCGGCGCCAGGGTGAAGTTGGCCGGGCTGACCGAGCCCTCGGGGACCGCTCGCTGGCTCGTGGTGCTGAGGCCGACGGTTCCCGTGTAGCCGGCACTGCCCGCCACCGAGTACAGCACCGCCGTCCAGGTCCCGTCGACGGGGTTGCGCACGTCCACGTTCGCGTAGTTGGAGGTCGCGGCCCCGCCCTGCGGCCGGCTGTCGGCGACGTACGTGCCGTCGGGCGCGAAGAGCGAGAGCCGGACGATCCGGTCGGCCTGGCCCGCCGTCGTGCCCGCCCAGGCCATCTGGGCGACCAGCCGCTGGGCACCCGAGGGCACGTGGAAGGTGACCTTCTTGAAGGCCCACGGCGCGCCGGTGGTGGGGTAGGGGAACGTCGGCAGCGTGGTGGCGTCGAACGAGGTCGCCTGCGCGGACTGGGCGATGCTCCGGAACGCGCGGCTACCCGCGGCGACGTGCACCGAGTGGTTGCCGACGTTGGTCACGTCGAAGGTCTTCGACCTGGTGCTGCCCGGCTTGCCCTGCAGCGTCAGCTGGTTCGGCGAGGTGACGATGGTCGACTTCACCGAGTCCGGCGCGTCCGTCGTGGCGCCCGGCCAGGTCGTCGCCGCCTCGACTGCCGCGCGCGCGTTCAGGAGGCCGGAGCCCTGCTCGAACGGCGGCAGGCCGAGGTCGTGCGCGGTGCCGGTGATGATCTGCTTGACCACCGCCGGCGACGGCGAGTCACCGCCGTGCGACGAGCGGTACGCCGAGATCACCAGCGCCGCGACGCCCGCGGTGAGCGGTGCGGACTGGCTCGTCCCGCCGAAGGCCTCGATGTCGGACGGCCCCGCGGGGCTGCGGAAGTTGACGCAGCTGGCGAAGCCGGGCTCGCAGACCGCCCAGTCGGACTCGCCGGGAGCGACCAGGTCGACGGTGCGGCCGAGCTGGGTGAAACCGGAGGAGGACAGGGCGGAGATGTTGTTGTCGACCCAGTGACCGTTGCCGAAGGCCCGTGCACCGGCGTACCCGGTCTGCGCGTAGAGGCGGCTGTCGGTGCTGGCGCCGACGGAGATCACGTGCGCGTCCTGTGCATCCGTGCCGATCGTCCCGGTGACGCCGCCGTCGCCGGTCGACTCGGTGACGGTGACGCCGGCGGCGACCGCCGCGTCGTTGAACAGCTTGACCGCGTTGCGGCTGCTGTCGTCGGGGAACTCGCTCAGTCCGAACGACTCGTTGATGACGTCGACGTGGTCCACGCGGACGGCGTAGTCGATCGACTGCAGGATCGAGCTGTTGGTGAGGAACTCACCGCCGGCCTTGAGCGCGACGATGCTGGCGCCGGGCGCGACACCGAGGATGCGGATGTTGCAGCCGGGCGGCAGCGGGTACGCCTGGTTGACGAAGTCCGAGAGGTCGTGGCTGACCGTCCCCTGGGCCGCGATGGACGACGCATCGCCGAAGGCCTCGCCGCCGCCTGTCGGCGCGTTCGGCCCGTCGCCGGAGAAGTCCTGGTAGTCGGTGATGACGTGCTGACCGCCGGGCCGGATGAAGTCCGGGTTGTCCGGGTCGATCCCGTCCGCGATGTAGGCGACGGTGACCCCCTCTCCCTGGGTCACCTGCTGGGCGTCGGGGCTGCCGTCGGCGTTCAGGGCGTGGATCGTGTTGAGGGCCTCGGGCTCGACCATCGGCTGGGCCGGGTCGGTCGGACAGATCTGGAAGGGGTCGGTGGCGTCCGCGTCCGCCCGTGCCCTGCCCACGGAGGCGTGGACCGGGGGTGCCGCGGTGGTCGCGGGCGCGAGCCGGACCGAGGAGTCCTTGACCACCGATGCGACGGCCGGGTTGGCCGCGAGCGCCTGCGCCTGGGACGTCGTGACGGTGGCGGAGAAGGCGTTCGCCAGGGAGAAGTGCGCGACGTGCGAGGCCTGCGCACCCGCCAGCTGGTCGAGCACGGCGTTCTGGCTGGCCACGGCTCGCGCGGTGCGCGAGGCGATGGCGCTCCGCCGGCTCGGCATGGTGCCGAACTGGCTCCGCATCACCACGATCACCCGTTCGGCGCGCGTTCCCGCGGTGGCGGGTGCCCCGGCCGCGTTCGCGGTACCGCTCGCCCCGATGGCGGCCCCGGTGACCAGCAGCAGTGACGCGGCAGCCGTGACTGCCAGGCCCGACCTACGACGTACCGCCATGGCTCGTCCCTTGGGAAGTGGGTGGGAGGTGAACGATCGAACTATCACCCCGTGTGGCGCGGCCCACAAGACCTGAGCGGCGGGAAGGCCGGCGGTGGACCGTCAAGGCCCGGAAAATGCGAGGCGCCCCGCCCGATGGATCGGACGGGGCTCGCGCGCCCTCCCGTCCCCCCGGTCGGTCGCGTTCCTCGACGGCCTGGCTCGTCCCCCCGGCGAGCTCGGCTGTCTCGAGGCCGGATCGCTGGGATCGCGTCCTCGTTGACCATGAAACGAGCGAATCCGCATCCCATGACGCGATCTGCGACGAATCTTTCGACTTTCTTCGGCGTCAGGCGTGGATCCCCGTCCGTTCCGGCGTTTTGGGTGCCGAATGTGACCGCCGCCTGGCAAATGCGGGAAAACATTCGGGCAAGTCCTTCCGCCGCCGCAAGATGTGCAGTTTCATTCTCTCAGTGGCCGCGATCTTCGGATCCAGGTCACGCAGCAGGCCGAGAGCAACCGGGGGGATGCCCAAGGCCGTTGGAGGTCCGCATCCGCCGGGGGACGGAAGGCGCCATGGCCCCCGCTCGCACGTCGAGCGGGGGCGCCTCACTGTTCGGGCCCGGTCAGGCCCCGGTGACTCGGTCACCGGCCAGGAAGCCGGCGAGCAGCACGTCGCCCAGGTCGGTCAGGATCGACTCCGGGTGCAGCTGGACCCCCTCGACGGGCAGCGTCCGGTGGCGGATCCCCATCAGCACGCCGTCGCCGGTGTACGCCGTGGCGACCAGGTCGTCGGGCAGGTCACCGACCACGAGCGAGTGGTAGCGGCCCGCGGCGAAGGGCGCGCCCAGGCCGGCGTACACCCCGCGACCGTCGTGGTGCACCAGCGACCGCCGCCCGTGCACGGGCCTCCCCGACCGCACCACCGAGGCGCCGAACGCCAGGCCGATGCACTGGTGGCCCAGGCACACCCCGAGCACCGGCACCTGCCCGGCGAGCGCGGCGACGGCGCCGGTGCTGACGCCGGCGTCCTCGGGCCGCCCGGGACCGGGCGAGACCACCAGGTGGGTGAAGTCCCGCCGGGCGCCGGCGACCAGCTCCTCGACGGTGACGCGGTCGTTGCGCGCGACCTCCACGGCGGCGCCGAGGGTGCCGAGTCGCTGGGCGAGGTTGTAGGTGAACGAGTCGTAGTTGTCGAGCACGAGCACCCGGGCCCCGGTGGTCGGCTCCGGCACCCGCGGCGTCGGCGCCTCGTGGTCGAGGTGGTCGTGGAGCCACGTCGTCAGCGAGCCCACGCCCCAGGTGCCGATGCCCTCGCAGGCGACCACCGGTTGGACGCCGCGGATCGAGCTGGTGGTGAGCACCTCGACGGCTCCGGCGAGCTCCGTGACGAGGACGGGCCGCTCCACGACCGGGATCCGCTGGCCTCGCAGCAGCTCCAGCACCCGGGACCGCACGGTGCCGGGAAGGATCCGACCGTCCAACGGCGGTGTCACCACCAGGTCGTCGAGCACGACGAACACGTTCGCGCGGCCGCACTCGAGCAGGCGGTCCGCCTCGTCGACGAGGAGCACGTCGTCGGCCGGCCCGGCGTCGTCGACCAGGCGCCGGTCGACCCACTTGTGCTCCCCGAGACCGTGAGCCAGCCGCCGCAGCCCGAGCGTGCTCGGCTCGAGACCGGGCAGCTCGATCGCCCGGGCCTCGATCACCCAGCCGCCCGCGCCGGCGTCGTACGACGTGCGGACCCGGGCCGTGGTCATCGCGGCCGCGTCGGCACGGACCCGCTCGGCCAGCGCCTGCCGGTCGACCGGCACGTCGTACAACCGGAGGACGGAGTCGGCGAGGCGGGCGACGTGATCGGCGAGGGCGACCGGCTCACCGTCGCGGACCAGCAGCGTGTCGAACACCCCGAGCGCCCGATCGGGCCGCTCTCCCGCGACGACCGCCACGTCGGGCCGGGCGGTCGCCTCCCGAGCGGGCGGCGGGGGAGCCGTGGTGCTCCGGGTCGCGCCGACGGCTGCCAGCAGCGGGTCGACCTTGGTGAACACCTCGGCCAGCTCCCGGTCGGGCTCGGAGTCGGCGACGATCCCGCCGCCGACGCCGATCCAGCAGTCGCGGCCGGACACCTCGAAGGTCCGGATCACGACGCTGGTCTCCAGTCCCGCGACCGGGCTGACGTAGCCGATCGCGCCGGTGTACACCTCCCGGCCGGTCGCCTCCAGCTCGTGGATCACCTCCATGGCCCGCACCTTGGGAGCCCCGGTCACGGACCCGGGAGGGAACGTCGCGCGCAGCAGGTCGGCGTCCGCGGCCTCGGCGATCAGCGTGCCCCGCACCTCGGAGACGAGATGGCGCACCCCCGCGCCCGGCTGCGGCTCGGCGAGCGAGGTGACCCGCACCGACCCGGTCTCGGAGACCCGGCCCAGGTCGTTGCGCATGAGGTCGACGATCATCACGTTCTCGGCGCGGTCCTTCGCGGAGCGTTCCAGAACGCCCGGGTCCTGCGAGGCGGGCGCCGTTCCCTTGATCGGGCGGGTCACGACCTCGCGGCCGACCCGGCGCAGGAACAGCTCGGGGGAGAGGCTGACGACCTGCCGGTCTCCCGTGTCGAGGTACGCCGCGTGGTCGGGGGTGAGCGCGTCCACGCCGGCACAGAACACGTCGAGCGGGTCGCCCTGGAGCGTCGAGTCGAACCTCGTGCAGATGTTGGCCTGGAAGATGTCGCCCGCCCAGATGTGCTCCCGGGCCGCGGCCACCGCCGTCCGGTAGTGGTCGACGCCGCGGGTCATGGCGAACGGCTCGAAGGCGAACGGCCGCACCTCCTCCGGCCGGGTGAGCAGGTCGGCCGCCTCGGCGTAGGCGTCGTCCGCCGCGGCACCCGACAGCAGCGTCTCGAACCCCCACTGCCGTGATCTCGCGTCGTACCGGAGGACCCAGTCGTAGCGCGCGATCCACGAGTCCGCCTGGGGGAGCGGCCGTGGTGGCGGTGGTGGTACGTGCTCCACGAGCCGGTTCAGCCGGTAGCCCCACAGCCCGATCCAGCCACCGCCGAACCCGGCACCGAGCCCGGCTCCGGCGGCCCACCGGTCCGGCAGGTCGAACGGGTCGCCGAGGTGCACCTCGGCCGGCCGGCAGCCGATCACGGCGCCCCCACCGGCCCAGGCGCCCACGAGTCCGACCAGGCCCGGCTCGCCGCGGAGGCGGCGCAGCACGGACGTCGGAGCGTCCCCGAGACCGAGGAGCCGGCCGGCGGGCTCCCGGGTGACGGACATGGCGTCCCTCCCGTCCAGGCGTTCGCATTCCTACCAGACGCTGAGTACGCCGGCTCACGACGACGGCGGGCCAGGTTCCGCACCATGCTCCTGTGACCGCCATCACGTCGCGCCGAGCCGTCGTCGTCCTCCTCTCGCTCGGCCTCCTGCTCACCAGCCTCCTGCTGCTCGTCGCCGGACACTTCGTCTCGTGGCACGACGTGGAGGGCGACCAGTCGCTGCGCTGGAACTACCGGTACGGCGACGTCGCGGCCCTGTGCGCCGTCCTCGGCACCCTGGTCTCGCTGCGGGACCGGCTCGCTCGGCGTCTCGCGGGCGTCGTCGTCGCGGCGTTCGTCTGCTTCCTCGTGATCGCGAGGGTGGTCGGCCCGACGTTCAGCTTCGTCGGCTCGACCGACGCCTTCGGCCTCGACACCTGGACGGTCCTGCTGGCGATGGCGGCGTTCGTGCTGCTGACTCCGCGCTGGACGCGCGTCGGCGACTGGTGGGAGCGGCGACCCGGTGGCCGCCGCCTCACCACCTGGGGCCGGTGGTCGGCGTACGTCGTGCTCCTCATCCCGGTCGCCTACGTCTGTGTCGCCGCGGCCGGCGCCGTGCTGTCGGTCGTGGACCCGTGCCGTCCGCGGTACGAGGACTGTGAGCTGGCCGGTCTCGGCGCACTGATCTACGGGTTCTTCGCCTTCGTGGGGGTCGCGATCATCGTCGTCGTCGCGGAGGCCGTGGCGGCCGTCCGGCGCGGGTGCCGCCGCCGGGGGAGGTCACAGACGCGCCCGTCATACTGACGCGCATGGCCAAGGAGCGCACGGAGATCCGGTGGGGCCGGATCATCCTGGTGCTCCTCGCGCTGCTCCTGGTCAACCTGCCCTACGGGCTGCACGAGTACTCCCAGCACCGGGTCGCCAGCGACGGCGTCCGCGTCACGGCGACCGTGGTCGACGTGAGCAAGGCCGGGAACGACGCGGACGTCTCGTTCCGGCTGCCGGCCAGCGTCGACGCCGACCGGACGACGCGCTCGGTGCGGGTCCACCGCGACGTCGCCGTGAAGGCGGGCCGCACGGGTGAGCTCGAGGTCCGCGTGCTGAAGGGCCAGCCCAGCGTCTTCCACGTCGACGGGCAGGTGCAGAGCCGCGCCGGGCTCATCCTCGTCGTCGTCGCGGATGCGCTGATCCTGCTGATGGTCCTGCTGACCTGGCGGCTGGGCGGACGCCTTCGCCGGCCGACCCTGGTCGGCGTCGCGGTCGAGGACGTCCGGTCCGGCGAGGACGGGTCGCTGCTCGACAAGCAGGTCGACGGCACCTACCTCATCAACGGCGAGGTCACGAGCGTCGGACCGTCGTCGCTCGTCCTCACCCTCCGGGACCGGGACGTCGAGATCCACCTCCGAGACCACGAGAACCCCGTGGCCGTCGGTGGGCGCGCCCAGGTCCGAGCGCAGCTGGTCGGCTGATGGTCCAGAAGGTCGTCGACACGCTGCTCGACGTACCGCCCGGCGTCGCCCTGCTCATCATCGCGGTCCTGGTCTTCGGTGAGGCCGGGTTGTTCTTCGGGTTCGTACTGCCCGGCGAGACCGCCGTCGTGTACGGCGGCGTGCTGGCCGATGCCGGGAAGGTCTCGGTGGTCGTCGTGCTGGCCATCGTCTTCGTCGCCGCGGTCGCCGGCGACAGCGTCGGCTTCGCCGTGGGGCAGAAGCTCGGGCCGCGCCTCGTGCGCGCCCCGGTCCTGCGCAACCATCCGGACCGGATCGAGGCAGCCCAGGCCTATCTCCGTCGCCGCGGCGGCCGGGCCGTCGTGATGGGGCGCTGGACGGCGTTCCTGCGCGCCGTCATGCCGTGCCTGGCCGGGGCGAGCCGGATGCCGTACCGCCGGTTCCTGGTCTTCAACATCATCGGCGGCGTCATGTGGGGGACCGCCTGCGTGCTGCTCGGTTTCTTCGCGGCGCACTCCATCGGCACCATCACCCACGCCCTCGGCGTGACCAGCGCGGCCATCGTGGTCCTGATCGCGGCAGGGCTGATCTGGGCGTGGCACCGGCGTACCCGCGACGCCTGACCGCTCCCCGCGCGTTCGTACGACGCGGCTACTGTGAGCAGCATGTCGGCCACCCCGTCGTCGTACTCCATCACGATGCGGCTCCACACCGCACCCGACCACGGGGTCGTCGGGGCCGTCGCCACCGCGATCGCCTCGGCCGGCGGCATCGTCACCGCGATCGACGTCGCGGACTCCAGCCACGACCGGCTGGTCGTCGACGTCACCTGCTCGGCCGCGGACGCCGACCACGCCGAGACCGTGGTCGCGGCCGTCGAGGCCGTGGAGGGCGTCGAGGTCTACAAGGTCAGCGACCGGACCTTCCTGCTGCACATCGGCGGCAAGATCGAGGTCAACTCGAAGGTGCCGCTGCGAACCCGCGACGACCTCTCGATGGCCTACACGCCCGGCGTCGGCCGGGTCAGCCTCGCGCTCGCCAAGAACCCCGAGGACGTGTCGCGCCTGACCATCAAGGGCAACTCCGTGGCCGTCGTCACCGACGGGTCGGCGGTGCTGGGGCTCGGCAACATCGGGCCCGGCGCGGCGCTGCCGGTGATGGAGGGCAAGGCGGCGCTGTTCAAGAGGTTCGGCGACATCGACGCCTGGCCGATCTGCCTGGACACCCAGGACACCGACGAGATCGTGCGCACCGTCGAGCTGATCGCGCCCGGCTTCGGCGGCATCAACCTGGAGGACATCGCGGCGCCGCGGTGCTTCGAGGTCGAGCGCCGGTTGCGCGAGAGCCTCGACATCCCGGTCTTCCACGACGACCAGCACGGCACCGCCATCGTCGTCCAGGCAGCCCTGACCAACGCGCTGCGCTGCGTCGACAAGAAGCTGCCCGACGTACGGATCGTGGTGTCCGGTGCCGGTGCGGCGGGGTCGGCGATCGTGACCGTGCTGCTCGCGGGTGGCGCGGGCGACGTCGTCGTCGTCGACAAGGACGGCATCCTCTCCTCCGACGACGCGACGCTCAGCCCGGCGATGGCCGAGCTCGCGACCCGCACCAACGCGAACCGGCTGCGGGGCGGACTGCACGACGCGCTCCGTGGCGCGGACGTGTTCATCGGCGTGAGCGCGCCCGGCATCCTGCCCGCCGAGTGGATCGCGGACATGGCCGATCGCGCGGTCGTCTTCGCCCTCGCGAACCCCGACCCGGAGGTGGACCCCGCCGAGGCCGAGCGGTACGCCGCGGTCGTGGCCAGCGGCCGCTCCGACTTCCCCAACCAGATCAACAACGTGCTCGCGTTCCCCGGCGTCTTCCGCGGGCTGCTCGACGCCCGCGCGAAGGAGATCACCACCGAGATGCTGCTCAAGGCCGCCGAGGCGATCGCCCACGTGGTCAAGGACGACGAGCTCAACGCGAACTTCATCATCCCGACCGTGTTCCACCCCGACGTGCCGAAGGCCGTCGCCGCCGCCATCAGAGGAGCCGACACATGACCCAGCCCACCACCCTGGGCGACTTCCACGCCGTCACGATCGACGGGAAGGACCAGGATCTCGGGACCTATGTGGGCGACGTGGTCCTGGTGGTGAACACCGCCAGCCAGTGCGGACTGACGCCGCAGTACGAGGGCCTGCAACGGCTCTACGACTCCTACGCCGGCCGCGGCTTCACCGTGCTCGGCTTCCCGTGCGACCAGTTCGGTCACCAGGAGCCCGGCACCGAGGACGAGATCGCGACGTTCTGCCAGCGCAACTACGGCGTCTCGTTCCCGATGTTCGCCAAGATCGACGTCAACGGCTCGGACACCCACCCGCTGTTCGCCTGGCTCAAGGACGAGAAGAGCGGTCTCCTCGGCGGCGCCATCAAGTGGAACTTCACCAAGTTCCTCGTGGCCCGTGACGGGTCCGTCGTCGACCGCTACGCGCCGCAGACCGAGCCCGCCGAGCTCGCGAAGGACATCGAGGCGCAGCTGGCGCTCGCCGCCGACGGCTGAACCCGGCCGCCCGGTGGCGGCCTTGCCGTCCGGCCGTGCTCGGACCGCGCAATTGCGCGGTGAGGACAGTCGGATCGGCCGGGGACCTGCTCCAGCGGCGCAATTGCGCGGTTGGGGCAGCCTCAGTCGTTGCTCTCGGTGGCGTAGAGCGCGGCGCCGACGATCCCGGCGGCGTTGCGCAGCTGGGCCGGGACGATCTCGGTCTCGATGTCGAGCAGGGGCAGGAACTGGTCGGCCTTCTTGCTGACCCCGCCACCGACCACGAAGAGCTCGGGGGAGAAGAGCTGCTCGAGCTTGCGGTAGTAGGTCGTGAGCCGCTTCGCCCAGTCGTGCCACGACAGGTCCTCGCGCTCGCGGGCACTCGACGCGGCCCGCTTCTCGGCGTCGTGTCCGTCGATCTCGAGGTGCCCGAGCTCGGAGTTCGGCACCAGGACGCCGTCGTACACCAGGGCCGAGCCGATGCCCGTGCCCAGCGTGGTGACGATGACCAGCCCGCGCCGGCCCTTCGCCGCGCCGTACCGGACCTCGGCCAGGCCCGCGGCATCCGCGTCGTTGACCACGTGGACCTCGCGGCCGGTCCTGTCGGTGATCAGCCGGTCGGCGTCCTCGCCGATCCAGTGCTTGTCGATGTTCGCGGCCGAGTGCACGACGCCGTGGACGACGACGCCCGGCACGGTGACCCCGACCGGGCCGTCGGAGTCGGGGAACTTCGCGAGCAGGTCCGCGAAGACCTCGGCCACGGCGTCCGGCGTCGACGGGTCGGGGGTGTCGATGCGCACCCGCTCGTCCGCGAACTCCCCCTTGTCGAGGTCGACCGGGGCGCCCTTGATGCCGCTGCCGCCGAAGTCGATGCCGAACGGAAGCCGCGAGCCCGTCGCCGTCATGCCCCCAATCTCCCCGTGTCGGACCCGCTGAGCAACCTCCGGATATGTCAGCACCCTTGCCAGCCGTGGTTTACAACTCGTATGGTTTTGTAAACCACGACTGCTCGAGGCAGGAGGCGTCATGACGTTCGGGACCGGGAACAGCACCGTGCCGCGGGGCTCGACGGAGCAGTGGCGGGACGGCAAGCGCTACCTCTGGCTGATCGGCCTGGTGGTGCCGTCGCTGGCCTTCATCGCGATCGGGATGTGGCGGCTGACCGGCTGGGGGGTCTGGTTCTGGATCGGCCCGATCGTGATCCTGGTGATCGTCCCGGCGATCGACCTGATCGCCGGCCTCGACCGCTCCAACCCGCCCGACGACGTGATCGAGGCGCTGGAGAAGGACAGGTACTACCGCTGGATCACCTACCTCTTCCTGCCGATCCAGTACGCCGGGTTCGTCGGGGCGCTCTGCCTGGTCTCGGGGACCCTCGTCGTGCGTGGCGACCTGTCGACGCTCGACAAGGTCGGGATCGCCGTCTCGATCGGCTGCATCGGCGGCATCGGCATCAACACCGCCCACGAGCTCGGGCACAAGAAGGAGGCCAACGAGCGCTGGCTGTCGAAGATCGCCCTGGCCCAGAGCTTCTACGGCCACTTCTACATCGAGCACAACCGCGGCCATCACGTCCGGGTCGCGACGCCCGAGGACCCGGCGTCGGCCCGCGTGGGCGAGAGCTTCTACGAGTTCTGGCCGCGCACGGTGATCGGCTCGCTCCGGTCGGCGTGGCGTCTGGAGCAGAGGCGGATCGCCCGGCGCAGGCAGCACCCGTTCCGGCTGTCCAACGACGTGCTGAACGCCTGGCTGATGTCCGCGGTGCTGTGGGGCGCGCTGATCGCGTGGCTGGGCCCCGGCATCACGCCGTACCTGGTGATCCAGGCGGTCGTCGGCTTCTCGCTGCTCGAGGTCGTCAACTACATGGAGCACTACGGCATGCTCCGGCAGAAGGTCGGCGTCGGGGCACGGCAGCGCTACGAGCGCGTCGACCCGTCGCACTCGTGGAACTCCAACAACATCGCGACCAACGTGCTGCTCTACCACCTGCAGCGGCACAGCGACCATCACGCCAACCCGACCCGGCGCTACCAGTCCCTGCGCGACTTCGAGGAGAGCCCGGTGCTGCCGACCGGGTACGCCGGGATGATCGTGCTCGCGATCGTGCCGGCCGTGTGGCGGCGGGTGATGGATCCGAGGGTGTGCGCCCACTTCGGGGGAGACATCGGCCGCGCGAACATCTCGCCGCGGAAGCGGGACCGGGTCCTGGCGCGGTACGCCGCCCCCGGTGCCTCTGCGGAGCCGCAACCCGACGGCACTGGCGGCCGCGCGTCGGCCGCACGGCGCTCGCTCGGGTCGCCCGGCCAGGCGGCCGCCACGCCTGCGCACGTGCCGCCGGGTTCCGTCTCCTCCGAGGCGACGGGCGGGTCCGACCAGGACGAGTCGCTGGTGTGGCGGTGTCCTGGGTGCGGGTACACCTACGAGGTGGTCGTGGGGGAGGAGCGGGAGGGCTTCGCGGCGGGAACGGCGTGGTCGGAGATCCCCGACTCCTGGTGCTGCCCGGACTGCGGCGTGCGCGAGAAGGTCGACTTCGTCGCCGTCGACCCCGCGCTGGCTTCCTAGACTGGGCCGGTGACGACCGCGCCGGCCCCGTCGATGCGCGAGCGGGTGGTCGCGGCGGCGGGGGAGCTGACCCTCGAAGTGGGGTGGGCGGGGGTCACCATGGGCAAGCTCGCCGACCGGGTGGGGGTCTCGCGGCAGACCGTCTACAACGAGGTCGGCTCGAAGCCGCGGCTGGCCGAGGAGATGGTGCTCACCGAGCTGGCGGCGTTCCTCGCGGTCGTCGACGAGGCGTTCGACGCGCATCCGGACGACCTGGTCGAGGCGATCCGGGCGTCGTCGCGCGGCGTCCTCGAGCTGGCGCGGAGCAACGCCCTCCTGCAGGCGGTGGTGTCGGCGTCGTACGGCGCGGAGACCGAGCTGCTCCCGCTCCTGACCACCCACAACGACGCGCTGGTGCGCACGGCGACCGAGACCGTGCAGGCGCGGGTCTCGGCGTACCGGGTCGCGATCGACCACCGCCACCTCGACGCCGCCATCGACATGGTGGTGCGGCTGGTGCTCTCGCACGTGGTCCACCCGATCGGCGAGCCCGCCGCCACCGCCGACGACATCGCGTGGATCGCCGGCCGGACGCTGCGTCCCTGAGAGGTCGCCGGAGCCGTAGTCTCGGCACGTGAGCGCCGGGACGATCGAGTACTCCTCGGCCGCCGGTCGTGGCGTGATCACGGCCGCCGTTCTCGGGTCCGGGATGGCGATGCTGGACGGCACCGTCGTCAACGTCGCCCTCAAGACGATCGGCAGGGACCTCGACGCGTCGCTCGCCGAGCTGCAGTGGATCACCAACGGCTACCTCCTCCTGCTCGCCAGCCTGATCCTGCTCGGTGGCGCGCTGGGCGACCGGATCGGGCGCCGGCGCGTGTTCGTGATCGGGGTCGTCTGGTTCGCCGCGGCCTCCGTGCTCTGCGGTGTCGCGCCCAGCCCCCGGCTGCTGATCGCGGCGCGGGTGCTGCAGGGCATCGGCGGGGCGCTCCTCACGCCGGGAAGCCTGGCGATCATCGAGGCGGTCTTCCGGCCCGCCGACCGCGGCCGGGCCATCGGCTCGTGGTCCGGGCTCGGCAGCATCGCGGCGGCGATCGGGCCGTTCGTCGGCGGCGGACTCGTGCAGTACGCCGACTGGCGCTGGATCTTCCTGATCAACGCTCCGATCGCGGTGGTGACCGTGCTGGCCGCCTACAAGTACGTCCCCGAGACCCGGGCGACGAGCGAGGGCCGGTTCGACGTGGTCGGTGCGTTCCTCGCCGCGGTCTTCCTCGGCGGCCTCACCTACTGGCTGATCGAGTTCCACTCGTCGTCCGCGGTGCCGGCGTTGGTGGTCGGTGTCGTGGCGGGTGTCGCGTTCATCGTCGTCGAGCACCGGTCACGTCACCCGATGATGCCGCTCGACATGTTCGCGTCGCGCAACTTCAGCGCCGCGAACGCCATGACCCTGCTGGTGTACGCCGCGCTGGGCGCGATCACGTTCTTCCTCGTCATCGACCTGCAGACGGTGGTCGGGTACGGCGCCCTCGAGGCCGGCCTCGCCACCCTCCCCCTGACCGTGATCATGCTGCTGCTGGCCGCCCGCGGCGGTGCGCTCGGCGCCCGGATCGGACCGCGCATCCCGATGACCGTCGGCCCGATCGTGATGGCGGTCGGCGTCGCCTGGCTCTCGTTCGTCGGTGCCGACACGTCGTACTGGCTGGGCGTGCTCCCGCCGGTGTGCGTGTTCGGTCTCGGCCTGGCCCTGATGGTCGCGCCGTTGACGATGACGGTCCTGGCGGCCGCCCCCGACGAGCGGGCCGGCATCGCCAGCGGGGTGAACAACGCGGTGGCGCGGGCGGGGTCGCTGCTGGCCGTGGCCGCGCTGCCGGTGGCCGTCGGTCTGGGCGGTGACCAGTACGCGGATCCGGTGGCCTTCGACGACGCCTACGGCAAGGCGATGCTCATCTGCGCCGCCCTGCTGGTCATCGGTGGCGTGATCTCGTGGCTGACGATCACGCACGGTCCGGTCGCGTCGCCCGACGCGCCGCCCGAGCCGCCGCACTCGAGCCCCCAGCTGGAGTGCCCGAGCCGGGGTCACTGACCGCGGCGACTCAGGCCAGGACGCGGAGGCGGCGTACCGGCGGGCTCGGCTCGGGGAGCCGGAGCGGGTCGGCGCCCGGGGTGATCCGCCCGAGGACCCGTGGCGGTGCGCCGGTCGACCCGTTCGTGCCGGGCAGGCCGTGCCAGCCGAGGTAGCCGAGCAGCGCCCACATCACGGCCTCCTTGCCGTCGGCGGACAGGCCGCGCTCGTCGCTGACGACGAGATCCACCTCGCCCAGCCGGCGTCGCAGCGCCTCCAGGAGGGCCGGGTTGTGGACGCCGCCGCCCGAGGCCACGACCTCCGTCACGTCGTACGCCGCCAGCGCCTGCGCGACGGTCACCGCGGTGAGCTCGGTGACCGTGGCCACGACATCCCGGTCGGCCACCGCGTGCCCGACCGCGGACAGCGCCCGGTCGAGCAGCTCGGCGGAGAACGTCTCGCGGCCGGTCGAGGCGGGCGGCGCCAGCGCGAAGTAGGGGTGGTCGAGCAGGGTCGCGAGCAGGCGGTCGTCGACGGATCCCTCCCGCGCCAGCGTTCCGTCGAGGTCGCAGGACTGCGCGCCGTCGGTGGCTCGGACGGCCGCGACGTCGATCAGGCAGTTGCCGGGGCCGGTGTCCCACGCGAGGACCGGGTCGGAGTCGCGGACGACGGTGACGTTGGCGATGCCGCCGAGGTTGAGGGTCGCGCGCGGCCCACCGGGGCCCGCGAGCCAGAGCTCGTCGAAGATGCTCATCAACGGAGCGCCGTGACCTCCGGCGGCGACGTCGCGGGCGCGGAGGTCGGAGAGCACCGGCAGCCCCGTGCGCTCGGCGATCCAGGCCGGCTGACCGAGCTGAAGGGTGCCCAGGCAGCGGTCGTCCCGGACGTCGTGGAAGACCGTCTGGCCCGGCGAGACCACCAGGTCCGCCGGCCGCGGCAGGCTCTCGATCGTCGCGGAGACCGCCGTCGCCAGGGCCTGCCCGATCCGCTGGTCCAGCCGGCACACCTCGGCGATCGGGACGCTCGCCGGCGGGAGCAGCGCCAGCAGGTCAGCCCGCAGCCGGTCGGGCCAGGGCACGGCCCGCTCGCCGATGATGCGCAGCGACAGCTCGGCGCCCTCGCGCTCGAGCTCGACGGCGGTGACGTCGACCGCGTCCAGCGAGGTGCCCGAGGCGGCGGCGACCACGATCACGAGTCGCCCCCTGCTCGTCGTACCTCGGACTCGTGGGGAAGGTCGGTACGCGTCGCGAGGAGCAGGGCGCCGTCGAGGGCGGTGCCGCGCGGCTCCACCGGCGTGACGCTGTCGGGCAGGGCCTCCCGCCAGCGGGCCATCAGCGTGGTGGATCCGGTGAGTCCGCCGATCGCGGTCACCCGGTCGGTGCGGCTCGCGCGAGCGGCCGCGACCACCGACTCGGCGAGGGCCGACCCGGCGGCCGCCACGATCTCGCTGGAGGCTTCGTCGCCCGCCTCGGCGTGGGCCAGGACGTCCCGGGCGAAGGCGGCCGTGTTGGCGGCGACCGAGTGCTGTGCGGTCACGGCCGCGTGCAGCGAGGCCGCGCCGGCGTACCGGTCGCGAGCCGCCTCGGCGAGAGTCGTCGCGGGACCGCGGCCGTCGCGCGCGCGGAGCACGGCGCGGAGCCCGAGCCGCCCGATCCAGGCCCCACTGCCCTCGTCGCCCAGCCAGAACCCGTGCCCGTCGACCTGGTGGAATCCGCCCGGCCCGACGCCGACGGCCACAGCGCCGGTGCCGACGGCCACGACGGCGCCGGGGTCGCCCGCGAGGGCGCCGGCATGGGAGGTGACCGCGTCCGAGGTGAGGACGACGGCACGAGCGTCAAGGCGGTCGGACAGCCGTGTCAGCAGCGTCGGTACGGCGGTCCCGGACGCCTCGGAGCCGGCCGCGCCGACGCACACCGCGTCGAGGGGCTCGTCGGCATCCAGCCCGGCCCCGTCGCGGACGCGCGCGACCGCTGCGGCGACGGCCTCCTCGGCCGCCTCGGCGCCGCCGGGGTCCGCGAGCCCGGGCGCACCGGGGCCCTCGGCCTCGGCCACGCGCCGTACGCCGTCGGAGAGTGCGGCCCGGCAGCCCGTCTTGCCGAGGTCGACACCGACGAACCAGGTCACTGCGTCACCCCCGGGAGCAACAGTGCCGCAGCGGCCTCGGCCACGACGCGACCCCCGCCGTGCGTGCGCACCAGCCGCGCCGCGGACGTGTCCTCGGCCAGCCCGGTCTGCACCACCACCGCGTCGGGTCGCGCGGCGAGCACCGCCTCGACCAGGGCCCTGGTGCGAACGTCGCGCGGGGAGCGCACCACGACCACGACGTCGCGCCCGGACGCGGTCGTCAGGGCGTCGCCGACCGACTCGCCCTCGACCTGCACCACCGTCGTACGCCGGTCGCGGGCGGCGAGCGCCTCGGCGAGGTGTCGCCCGCGTCGGCCGGCCGCGATGCCGACGGCCCCGCCGAGGTCGAGGAGCACGGGCGCGGTGACCGCCACGTCGCCGCGGTGCTCGATCGTGCGGGCGGCGGCCTCCAGGCCCACGCACGGGTCGGCGTCCGGTGGTGGCTGCTGCGACCTGGTCCAGGAGACGAGGTCGTCCACCCGCCGAGCGGCCTGCTCGAGCCGGTCCACCGGGAGACGTCCCGACTCCGCGGCGTCTGCGACGGACCTGAGCACAAGGTCGAGCCGGCCCTCGGCGTCGTACGGCTCGGGGAACGCCGGGTTGCCGATGCAGAGGAGGTCGACGCCGGCCGCCAGCGCCCGGACGGCGCCCTCCCCGACACCCATGCCGGCGGAGATCGCCTTCATGTCCAGGGCGTCGGTGACCACGACGCCGTCGAAGCCCAGCTCGGCGCGCAGCAGGCCGAGCAGGACCGCGCTGGTCGTGGCCGGCTCGCGGTCGAACGCGGGGAACACGACGTGCGCCGTCATCACGCAGCGCGTGCCGGCGGCGACGGCGGCCTCGAACGGCGCCAGGTCCCGCCGACGCAGCACCGGCCGGGGATCGTCGACCGTGGGCAGTCCGAGATGGGAGTCCACGACGGTCGAGCCGTGACCCGGGAAGTGCTTGGCGCAGGCCGCGACCCCCGCGGTCTGCAGCCCGGACACGAAGGCGGCCACGTGCCGCGAGACGAGCTCCGGGGTGGAGCCGAACGACCGCACACCGATCACCGGGTTGTCGGGGTCGGCGTTGACGTCGGCGACCGGGCCGAGCACCACGTCGACGCCCGCGCCGCGGCACATCGCGCCCATCGCGGTCGCCACCGCACGGGTCGTGGTCGGGTCGTCCAGGGCGCCGAGCGCGGCCGCGCCGGGGTACGACGAGCCGGTGGCGGCCTCGAGCCGCGTGACCTCGCCGCCCTCCTCGTCCGACACCACCAGCACGCCGTCCGCGGCCGCGTGGAGCTGATCGGCCAGGATGCGCGCCTGGGCCAGGTCGGCCACGTTGTGGCCGAACCAGCACACGCCGCGCAGCCCCGTCTCCAGTCGCCGGTTGAGCCAGTCGGGTGCCGTCGTGCCGACGAAGCCGGGCAGCGTCAGCGACGCGGCCAGCCGCAGGAGACCCGGGTCGGGGGACGGCACGTCAGCCCTTCACCGCGCCCGCGGCCAGCCCCGACGCGAGCCGGCGCTGCACGGCGACGAAGAACAGCATCACCGGCACCGTGATCATCGTCGACGCCGCCATCAGCCCGCCCCAGTCGGTGCTGTACTGCGTGAAGAAGCCCTGCAGGCCCGCCGCCACGGTGAACTTGCTGTCGTCGTTCATGAACGTGATCGCGAAGATGAACTCGTTCCACGCGGTGATGAAGGAGAACACGCTGGTGGCCACCAGCCCGGGCGCGACCAGCGGGAACAGGATCGACCACAGCATCCGCCACCAGGACGCGCCGTCGAGGTACGCCGCCTCCTCGATCTCGACCGGCACCGCGGCCACGAACCCGCGCAGCATCCAGATCGCGAACGGCAACGAGAACGCGACGTACACGATCACCAGGCCGAGGAGCCGGTTGAGCAGTCCGAGGTCCTTGGCCTGGAGGAACAGCGGGATCACCAGCGCCTCGAGCGGCACCATCTGCACGATCAGCACGATCAGCAGCACCGTCGTCCGGAACCGGAAGCGGAACCGGGCGACCGCGACGGACGCCAGCAGGGCGATCAGGCCGCTGATCACCACGGTGGCGAGGGCGACGACGAGGGAGTTGCGCAGGTACGTCGTGAAGTGGCCCTCGCCGAGCGCCTTCTGGAAGTGGTCGAGGGTGAAGGACGTGGGCAGGATGCTCCGCGAGCCGTCGTTCGCGCGGGGGTCGACGGCCGTCGAGACCATCACGAACACCGGGAACAGGCTGAAGACCAGCACCGCGACGACCCCGACGCCGCGACCGATGCGGCCGGCGACCGGGCGACGTGGCCTCCTCCTCGGACCGGTCACAGCTCCTCCTCGCGGAAGACGACCCGCAGGTAGAACACGGTGACCAGCAGCAGGACCGTCGTCAGCAGGACCGCGATGGCGGCGCCGAGGCCGTAGCGGTTCTGCGACAGGGCCGTGACGTAGGACCAGGTGCCGAGGTTCAGCACGTCGCGGTTGGTGCCGTTGCCGCCGGGCATCAGGTAGACCTGCGCGAACACCTTGAAGTCCCAGATCGTCGACAGGATGGTCACCACCGCGAAGATCGGCTTGAGCAGGGGCACGGTGACGAACCAGAAGCGCTTCCAGGCGCCCGCCCCGTCGATCGCGGCCGCCTCGAGCAGCTCCTGGGGCAGGGTCATCAGCCCGGCCAGCACCGTGATCGCGACGAACGGGAAGCCGTGGTGGACGACGTTGAGGGCGGCGATCCCGTAGAACGGGATGCGCTCGGTGAACCAGTTCGTCGTCTGCGGGTCGATCAGTCCCAGGGCGCCGAGCGCGCGCATCGCGGCGCCGTCGCCCGCGTCGAAGAGGAACACCCACACGTAGGTGCCGGTGATCGCCGGCACCGCCCACGCGACCATGATCGCGCTGGTCACGAACCCGCGCATCCACGGCCCGAGCTGGGCGAGCAGCAGCGCGACCAGGGTGCCGACGACCACGGTCAGCGTGACCGTGACGGCCGCGAACCCGACCGTGTTGGGCAGCACGGTGTGCCAGAGCATCGGGTCCGAGAGCAGCTCGCGGTAGTTCGCGAGGCCGATCCAGGGAGCGTTGCCGAGCACCAGCGACCGCAGGTCGTAGTCCTGGAACGACAGCACGACGACCCGCACCAGCGGCCAGAGCAGCAGCCCGCCGAGGACGACGAACGACGGCAGGAGCAGCAGCCAGGGCCGCCACGTCTGGTCCCGCACGGGCCGACCGCGCCGGCCGAACCGGGCGCGCCGTCCCCGTGCGGAGCGCTCCGGCGTGGCCGCGCGATCGTCCGGAGTCAGGGGTGGTGGTGCCTGCTGGTCAACTGCCACGGGAGAAGACGGCGTCCATCTCCTGCGAGGCCTGCTTCGCGGCGTCGGCGACGTCGGACTTGCCGGACAGGATCGACTCCAGCATCGCCGAGAGCGTCTTCTTGCCCTGGATCTGCCCGTAGAGCGGCGTGACCGGGACCGACGTGCTCGCGTCGGCGGCCTGCTGGGCGAACGGCGAGACCAGGGGGTCGTGCTCGGCCTGGATCTTGGCCAGCAGCGACTTGGTGCCGGGGAAGAAGCCGGTCTGCTGGCCCCACTCGGCCGCGTACTTCCCGGTGGTCATCAGGCGGACGAACGCCCACGCCAGGTCGGGGTTCTTCGCGGTGTTGAACACCGCCAGGTGGGACCCGCCGAGGAACGACGGGCTCATGCCGCCGTTCTCGCCCGGGATCGGGAAGGCGCCGATCTTGCCCTTCAGGTCGGGGTTCGCGGCGATCAGCGCGGGTGGGGTCCAGGAGCCGGCGATCATCATCGCCACGTCACCGCGGGTGAACGCGTCGCTCAGGTCGGCCTCGTCCCAGGTCGCGGCGGCCGGGCTGGAGAAGCCGTCCTTGGTCGCCAGGTCGGTGTAGAACTGGATGCCCTTCTGGGCAGCGGCGGAGTCGACCGAGGAGGTCCAGGTGCCGTCGGACCCCTCCTCCGCGATCGCCCCTCCGGCGCCCCAGATCCAGGGGTCGAGGCCGTACTCGCTGTCACCGGGGACCGGGAAGGTGATCATCTTGGGCTCGGCCTGGTGGATCTTCTGGGCGACCTGCACGAACTGGGCCCAGGTCTTCGGCGGCGTGACGCCGGCCTTCTTGAAGACGTCGGTGCGGTAGACGACCGAGCGGATGCCGCCGTACCACGGCATGCCGTAGAGCTTGCCGTCGTAGGTCCCCGCCTGCACGAGTCCGGGCACCAGGTCCTTGTCGAGCCCGGCCGACTTCACCTGCTGGGTGAGGTCCATCAGCGCGCCCGCGTCCGCGAACTCGGGGGTCCAGGTGGTGCCCACCTCCGCGACGTCCGGCGTCGTCCCGCCCTGCATCGCGGTGGTGAACTTGTCGTGGGCGACGGCCCAGTTGACGTACTGGACGTCGACGTCGGCGCCGGTCTCCTTCTTGAACGCCGTTTTGACGTCGTCGAAGAAGGAGTCGGCGCGCTTGTTGGTGCCCTCCATGATCCAGACGGTGAGCTTCTGGCCGGAGGCATCGACCTTCTGGTCGCCCCTGCCGGAGAAGCCCGAGCCGCTGTCGGAGCCGCTTCCGCAGGCCGCCGTCAGCAGGGCGACCGCGGCGAGCGCAGCGACTCCGGCGAGGAGGCGAGATCGTGGACGTCGTGTGTGCCGTGACCGCATGCGCGTCAACCTTTCCGACCGAGCATCATTCGGACCCGAGAGTGGGAAACCCGCCGGCGAGACGTCGATCCCGCAGAGCGAGACCATAGGTCTAGACCGTCTGGCTGATCCTGACGCGGAGCGCGCCATCCGTCAAGGCTTGCGGGAGCCGTCCGGGAAGATGTCGACGACGATCCGGTAACGGTCGCCGCGGTAGATCGAGCGGACGAACTCCGCCACACGTCCGTCCGCGATGCGCGACGTCCGCTCGAAGAGGAAGGCCGGGTCGCCGACCTTCACGCCGAGCTGCTCCGCCTCGTCCGCGGTCGTCAGGTGGGGCTCCACGGTCTGGCTGCCCGAGACGATCGGGGTGTCGAAGCGCTCGGAGAGCAGCTGGTAGAACGAGGTGTTCTCGAGGTCCTCGCCGCGGAGGGACGGGGCGATGTCCGTGGGGACGTGCAGGTCCTCCAGCGCCATCGGCTCGTCGTCGGCCATCCGCAGCCGGCGTACGTGCAGCACGCTCGAGCTCGGCGGGACGTCGAGGAGCGAGGAGAGCATCATCCCCGCCGGCGAGCGACGCGCGAAGACCGTGTGGCTGCCCGGCCGGAGGCCCCGGGCGCGCATGTCCGCCGAGAACGACGTCGCGGTCAGGCGCTGGGTCACCTTGGGCGGGGCGACGAAGGTCCCGGACCCCTGGCGGCGGATCAGCCGCTGCTCGAGCACGAGCACGTCGACGGACCGGCGCAGCGTCATCCGGGCGACGCCGAGATCGCGCGCCAGGTCGCGCTCGACCGGCAACGGCTCGCCGGGCGACAGGGTCGAGATCAGCTCCTCGAGCCGCTCGCGCACGTGCCGCTGCTTGGCGGTCTCACGCCCGGCGCTGATGGTCATGAACCATTGGTACAGCAGCCGGGGGGCGCGTACCAGGAGAACGCCGCAGGCCGGTCATCGCGTCGTCACGGGCCGGCTCTCGCGGTTCGCCCGGTCCAGGGCCGTCACGAAGTAGGTGTACGTCGCGCCGGGCACCGCGGACGCGTCGGTCCACCGCTGGTGGTCGCCGTGCGCGCGTCCGTGCAGCGTGCCGACCAGGTGGGTCGCGTCGGCGAAGCCGCAGCGACCCGGACGGGCATGCGGTCCGTCGAAGCGGTAGACGGCGTACGACGTCGCCGAGCCCGACCACGAGAGCCGGGTCCCGCCACCGGTGCTGGTCGCCCGCAGCTGCCGCGGAGGTCGGGGCGCCCGACCGGGGACGCCGGCCGAGACCGGGACGAGCGCGGGGTGCCGGTAGTGGTCGGCCTGGACGAGGTCCACGTTGCCGAGCCGGTCGGCCCGCACGTCCTTGGCCGAGAAGTAGATGTCTCCCTGCACCTGCGGGTAGGACTCGTTGAACGTGAGGTGCCGGGTCATCTCCTGCGGATCGGACCACGCCGGGTCCTGGGTCGACGTCCCGACCTTGTAGGTGGCCTGGCCGACGTAGAGCTGCACGTCGGTGCCGGCGACCTGGCGTGACCACCACGGCACCAGCACGGCGTAGTCCGCTGGCGCGAAGCCGATGTTCCAGTAGACCTGCGGTGCGACGTAGTCGATCCACTCCCGGTGCACCCACCGCCGGGTGTCGGCGTACAGGTCGTCGTAGGTCTGAGCACCGGCGGTGGTGTCGGAGCCGCGCGGGTCGGTGGCGATGTTGCGCCACACGGCGAACGGGCTCACCCCGAAGCGGACCCACGGCTTGGCCGCGTGGATCTTCCGGTCGAGCTCGGAGATCAGCAGGTCGATGTTGTGCCGGCGCCAGGCGGCCTTGTCGGTGAAGCGGCCGCCGTACGTCGCGAACGTCGCGTCGTCGGGGAAGTCCTGCCCGGCGACCGGGTAGGGGTAGTAGTAGTCGTCGAAGTGCACGGCGTCGATGTCGTAGCGACGCACCGCGTTCATGATCGCCCGCTCGACCAGGTGCCGGACCGCGGGGATGCCGGGGTCGTAGTAGAGCTTCCCGCCGTACGACACGACCCAGTCGGGGTGCCGACGGGCGGGGTGGTCCGGGGCCAACGCGGAGAGGTCGGTGTCCATCGAGACCCGGTAGGGGTTGAACCACGCATGGAACTGCAGGTTGCGCCGGTGCGCCTGACGGACGGCGAAGCGCAGCGGGTCGTAGCCCGGGTCCTGCCCCTGGGTGCCCGTGAGGTACTTCGACCACGGCTCCACCGGAGAGGGCCAGAAGGAGTCGGCGGTCGGCCGCACCTGCACGACGACGGCGTTCAGGCCCCGCTGCACCGCCTCGTCGTACCAGCCGATCAGCTCGGCCTTCTGCTGGGCCGGGGTCAGTCCGGGTCGCGACGGCCAGTCGATGTTGGTGACGCTGGCGATCCACTCGGCTCGCAGCTGTCGCTTCGGCGCCGCCGGATCGGTCGCACACGTGGGAGCGCCTTCTGCGGCGGGTCGACCCCGGTCGGGCGTCGCCGCCGTACCCGTGGACGGGGCTGTCGCCACGGCGAGGGTGACCCCGCAGGCCAGGAGCGGGACCAGGAGTCGTCGGGCAGGGGAGCGGAACCGACCGGCAGGCATGGAGCCTCCTCGAGATGCGCCAAAGGTCCAGAACACTGTGGACCATGTGTCTGCACCGGTCAACGAGGGCAGGACCGTCCCCGCTCGGGACGCAACTACGCTCGAGGCATGGGATCGCGGGGTGCGTGGGCGCGGGTCGTGCTCGCCTCCGTGCTGCCCGTGCTCGTGGTGTCGGCCTGCGGGAGCGGCTCCTCGGAGACCGCCACGCCGCCCTCGTCGACGCCGGTGGCGCACACCTCGCCGACCAGCCCCACGTCGTCCCCGCCCGCGGACCCGGAGCACGCGGTCGACCCGCCGGGGCGGTTCCAGGCACCGCTGCAGACCGCGGACATCCTGGTGCTGGGGCGGCAGACGCTGACCTCGTCGATGGTGCGCAGGATCCGGCAGCTCCCGGGAGTGACCGAGGTCGAGCAGTTCAGCTGGGCCCAGGTCAGCATCGAGGACCACGCGATCAACGTCGCGGCGGTCGACCCGGCGACGTACCGCAACTTCAACATCGACCGGGTCGCGACGTTCCAGCCCGAGTGGGACCGCGTGGCCGGCGGCGAGATGGCGCTGCGGGGCGGCTTCCGCAAGCAGGTGTCGCGCAAGGGCTACGTGCGGCTCGGGGCTCGCGCCGACGCACCCGAGGTGCACGTGGGTGCCTACTCGCCGCAGGTACCCCAGGTCGACGCCGTCGTCAACGACAGCTGGGTGAAGACGCTCGGGATGACGCCGGGCAACGCCGTCCTGGTCTCCACGGGATCAAGGACTCCGGCCGACGTACGCAAGCCCGTCCAGCACATCGTCGGGGCCTCGGCCTCGGTCCAGCGGCTCGACATCGCTGCGCGGCTCGGTCTCGATCCGCACGCCGTGCAGAACGTCGTGCTGGTCGGCAGCGCCGGCGACGCCGTGGGCAGCTACAGCTACACGGTGCTGGGCGGCGGCCGGATCGCGCCGCAGCCGGGGTGGGTGAGCGCGCACATCTCGACCGAGACGATGCCGATCATCGGGCCGATGACCTGCAACACCCAGCTGTTCCCGCAGCTGCGGGCCGCCCTCGACGAGATCGTCTCGGACGGCCTCGCCTCGGCGATCCACCCGGCCCAGTACGGCGGCTGCTACGTGCCACGCTTCATCGCCGGCACCACGACGCTGTCCAACCACGCGTTCGGGCTGGCGTTCGACCTCAACGTCCCGGAGAACGAGCGCGGCACCGTGGGTCAGATCAACCGCCAGGTGGTCGGGATCTTCGAGAAGTGGGGCTTCACCTGGGGCGGCACCTGGCACTACACCGACCCGATGCACTTCGAGCTGAACAAGATCGTGCGCGCAGGCTGAGGACTCCGCGACATCGAGGAATTCTCCCGATGTGCCGGGCCCGTCTTAGGGCGAGTGTCCAGGACCAGACCGGATCCACCGGTCGGCCGAAAGGACACCCCATGAGTACCGCTCTCTCCCATCACCACCGCATCCCCTACGCCGCGGCCGGAGCCGCCGTGCTGGCCGTCGTCGCCGGCGGAGTCGTCCTGGGCGTCGTCCACGACGACGCGGGCACCGCCGTCGTGGCCCCTCCTCCGACGGGACTGACCATCCACCTCCAGGGCAGCGGGCACCAGACCGGCGACTGGGACCACGCCGGGACGACGTCCGGCGGCCGGACCCAGCCCGGCCTCCCGTGACGGCGATCCCGTCACGGGTCACTTGAGCTGGCAGATGACGCGCACGTGGGCCGTCCGGTGCGCTCGGAGCCGGACCCGCCCCGTCGCCTGGCACGTGCCGTGCCCACCGTCGTACGACGGGCTGGTCGCGGTGAAGCGGTACGTGCCGGCCGGCAGCGCCCGTGAGAAGCGACCCTGGTCGTCGGTGTCGAACGTCGCGTCGTCGGTGCCGTGCACCTGGATCGTCCCCGCCCAGTGGCGGGGCGCGCCGGGCGCCGGCCCGCCGATCCCCACCAGCACCCCCGAGACGTGGGCGTCGTGATGCTGAGGAGGCGGGCAGCACGCGGGCTCGCCCTCGGACGACGAGCCGTGGCAGCCCGTCAGCATCGTCAGCGCCACCACCAGGATCGGTGGGAGGACCAGCAGTCGGCGTCGCATGCCGATCAGACGCCCGCGGCGACCTCGAGGTTCCGGTCGGCCGCCCGCCACGACGGAGGGTCCGTCCGTCCCTCGGCGTGACGTCCAGCGGGCACCCGGCAGGATGGACGGATGCGAGCGGTCCAGGTCATCGAGCCGACGGGCCCGGCGGACGTGCGAGTGGTCGACGTACCCGATCCCGAGCCGGGGCCGGGTGAGGTGCTGGTCGAGGTGCACGCGGTCGGTGTCTCGTTCCCCGACCTGCTGCTCAGCCAGGGCCGGTACCAGGTGCGTCCCGACCCGCCGTTCACGCTCGGTGTCGACGTGGCCGGGACGGTGGTCTCCGCGCCGGACGGGATCGCGGGGGTGGAGCCGGGAGCGCGGGTCGCCGGCGTGGTGGCGCACGGCGGTGCGGCCGACCGCGTGGTGGTCCCCACGCCGTCGGTCTTCCCGCTCCCCGACGACGTGCCGTACGACGTCGGCGCCGCGCTCCCGCTGAACTACCTGACCGCCCTCTTCGCGCTCGAGGAACGGGGCGGTCTGCGCGCCGGCGAGACGGTGCTGGTCCACGGCGCGTCCGGTGGCGTCGGGTCCGCGGCCCTCCAGGTCGCGCGTGCGCTCGGCGCTCGGACGATCGCCGTGGTCTCCACCGACGAGAAGGCTGCCTTCGCCCGCGAGGCCGGGGCCGACGACACGGTGCTCGTCGACGGCTTCAAGGACGCGGTCGGAGAGCTCACGGGCGGCCGGGGCGTCGACGTCGTGGTGGACGTCGTGGGCGGTGACGTGTTCACCGACTCGCTGCGCTGCCTGGCCGAACAGGGGCGGTTGCTCGTGGTGGGGTTCGCGTCGGGCCAGGGGATCCCGGAGGTGAAGGTCAACCGGCTGCTGCTCACCAACGTCGACGTGCGCGGCGTGGGCTGGGGAGCCTTCGCGATGAGCAAGCCGACCTATCAGCGCGAGCAGTGGCAGCGCCTCCTGCCGATGGTCGCGTCGGGTGTGGTCTCGCCGCCGATCGGCGCGACGTACGCACTGGAGGACTTCGGCCGCGCCCTGCAGGAGATGGCCGACCGACGCACCCTGGGCAAGAGCGTCGCGCGTCTGCGGTGACCGAGGGCCCAACCCGTAGGCTCCTGCGGGTGAGCATGCTCGACGACGCCCGCGAGGGCATGGACCCCACCATCCGGCCGCAGGACGACCTGTTCGGCCACGTCAACGGCCGGTGGCTCGAGACCGCCGAGATCCCGGCCGACAAGGGCAGCTGGGGTCCGTTCCTCCAGCTGGCCGACGCCGCCGAGCAGCAGGTCCGCGACATCATCGAGGAGCTCACCGAGCGCGTCGGCGCGGGCGAGGAAGGCGTCGAGGGTGACGCCACCCGGATCGCCGCCCTCTACGCCTCCTTCATGGACGAGGCGACCGTCGACCGCCTCGGCATCGCCCCGATCCGGCCCCTGCTGGAGGCGGTCGACAGCCTGCGCGACGTCCGTGACCTGGCCGCCTTCCTCGGCGAGTTCGAGCAGGTGGGTGGCAGCGGCCCGTTCGGCGTGTACGTCGACGTCGACGCCAAGGACTCCGACCGCTGCCTGGTGAACTTCACCCAGGGCGGCCTCGGGCTGCCCGACGAGTCGTACTACCACGACGAGAAGTTCGCCGAGATCCGCGAGAAGTACGTCGCGTTCCTGACCCGGATGTTCACCCTCGTGGCGCGCGACGACGCCGCCGCCGACGCGGCCAGCGTGATGGAGCTCGAGACCCGGCTCTCGCAGGGGCACTGGGAGCGCGCCGAGACTCGCGACGTCCAGAAGACCTACAACCTGCTGAACCTCGAGGAGCTCGAGGGCCTCTGCCCGGCATTCGACTGGCGGGTCTTCATCCGCAACCTGGGCGGCTCCGACGACACCATCGCCGAGACCTGCGTCCGCCAGCCGTCGTACCTCGAGCACCTGTCCGCGGCGCTGGAGGAGGTGCCGATCGAGCAGTGGCGCACCTGGCTGGCGATCCGCGTCGTCCGCGCGGCAGCGCCGTACCTCCCGGCGGAGTTCGTCGAGACCAACTTCGACTTCTACGGACGCACCCTGAGCGGCACCCCCCAGCTGCGCGAGCGCTGGAAGCGCGGCGTCGCGGTGGTGGAGGGCTCGATCGGTGAGGCCGTCGGCCGCGAGTACGTCGCCCGTCACTTCCCGCCGGCGTCCAAGGCGATGATGGAGGAGCTCGTCGGCAACCTGCTGCGTGCCTACCGCGAGTCGATCTCCGCCCTGGACTGGATGGGCGAGGAGACCAAGCAGCGGGCCTTCGCCAAGCTCGACATGTTCCGGTCGAAGATCGGCTACCCCGAGAAGTTCCGCGACTACTCCGAGCTGGAGTTCAAGGCCGACGACCTGGTCGGCAACGTGCTGTCGGCCAACGCCTTCGAGACCCGGCGCCAGCTGGCGAAGGTCGGGGCGCCGGTCGACCGCGAGGAGTGGCTGATGCTCCCGCAGGAGGTCAACGCCTACTACCGCCCGGGCATGAACGAGATCTGCTTCCCCGCCGCGATCCTGCAGCCGCCGTTCTTCTCACCCGAGGCCGAGACGGCGGAGAACTACGGCGGGATCGGGGCGGTGATCGGCCACGAGGTCGGGCACGGGTTCGACGACCAGGGCGCGCAGTACGACGGCTCGGGCAACCTGCACGACTGGTGGACACCCGACGACAAGTCGCGCTTCGAGGAGAAGTCCCGCGCCCTGATCGCGCAGTACGACGCACTCGCGCCGCGCGACCTCCCCGGCGAGCACGTCAACGGCGCCCTGACCGTCGGCGAGAACATCGGCGACCTCGGTGGGCTCACCATCGCGCTGATGGCCTACAACATCGCCCGTGACGGCGAGGTCGGGCTCGAGGACGCCCAGCAGCTGTTCTTCAACTGGGGTCACATCTGGCGGACCAAGCGCCGCAAGGAGCTGGCCCAGCAGTACCTCACGATCGACCCGCACAGCCCGCCGGAGCTCCGGGCGAACATCGTGCGCAACCTCGACGAGTTCCACGCGACCTTCGGCACGGAGCCGGGCGACGGACTGTGGCTCGAGCCCGAGGACCGCGTGCGCATCTGGTGAGCACACCCGCTCGTGCCGAGCACGGGCAGTCGACCTACCGCCTCCGCTTCGAGTGGGGCGCGACCGGCGCGGCCGCGCTGGTCGCCGACGCGCAGCCCGGCGACGTCGCGGTGGTCGTCGACGTGCTGTCGTTCACGACGACGGTGTCGGTCGCGCTCGACCGCGGCATCGCGGTCTACCCCTACCCGTGGGCGAGCGACGACGCCCCGGCGTACGCCGACGCGCGGGACGCGGTGCTGGCCCGGGGCCGCCGGGCGGGGCCGGCCGCCGGTTCGGTGAGCCTGTCGCCCGCCTCCTTCGTGGACGCCTCCGGGATCGACCGGGTGGTGCTGCCCTCGCCGAACGGCTCCGCGATCGCGTTCGGCCTCCGCGATGCCGGCGTGACCGTCGTCGGCGCCTGCCTGCGGAACGCGCGGGCGGTCGGCGCCTGGCTGCGGCCGAGACCGGGCCGGGTGCTCGTCGTCGCCGCCGGTGAGCGGTGGCCCGACGGCAGCCTGCGTCCGGCCGCGGAGGACCTCTGGGGCGCTGGGGCGGTGCTGCACGGTCTCGGGCTCGAGGACGCCTCTCCGGAGGCGCGGCTGGCCGTCGCGGCGTACGCCGAGGTCGCCGACGACCCGGGCTCGGCGCTGGCCGCGTGCGCGAGCGGACGCGAGCTGGTCGGGGACGGGTTCGCCGACGACGTACGGATCGCCGGCGACGTGGACACCAGCGAGGTCGTGCCGGTGCTGCGCGACGAGGCGTTCGTCGACGCCGCGCTCAGTCGGTGAGGTTCCGGCAGCCCTGCTTGATGGCGGAGTGCCACGTGGGCTGGTCGACGACGCCGTTCTGCGGCAGGGTCGCCGTCTCCTGGACCTTCTTCACCGCGCGGACCAGTGCCGGGTCGACGCGACCCCCGAAGCGGTAGGTGTCCGGCAGCAGGTGCATGGACGTGAGCAGGTCGGACAGCGCACGGACGTAGATGCCGTTCTCGACGCTGACGACCATCCCCGGCGTCAGCTTCGGCAGCGAGTCCTCGGCCAGGAAGCACAGGCACTGCACGGCCTCCTGGTTGCCCTCGTGCAGCCGGGTGACGAAGGCACCTCGGAGCTGCACGCGCTCCGCGCACGCGGCTCGGCCGTCGCCGTACGGGCCGAGGTACGCCGCGTAGCCCTGGCTCAGGGTGCCGCGCACCTTCCAGGCCGTCGGGCACGACGACCCGACCTTCAGGTAGTGCGCGTGGTCGGGGTCCGGCGTGATCCCCGGCCCGAGCGCGCTGCCGGACGCCCCGACGGCCGTGACGATCAGGTAGTCACCCGTGCACGCCTGGTCCACCAGCGTGACGCCCAGGTTGAGCGGGTCGACGCCCTGGTCGCCATGGTCCATCAGCACGGCCGTGACCACGCCGCCGCCCACGCCGAGGATCGCCGACGCGAGGACGGCGAGGATCCGGGCGGGGCGGGACACGGCCGCAGGATATGCCTGAGCAGCGACGCGCGCGTTCCGCGCGCGCCGCTGCTCCGGCTCAGCCGACGAGGGTGGCGGCGGGGTCGACGTTGTGCTCCATCGGCTTGCGCGGCAGGAAGAACGACGGCACCAGGCAGAGCCCGACCAGCACCGTGGCCACCAGGAACACGCCGCCGAACGACTGGCCCATGAAGTGGAGCCCCTGCGAGGTGATCGCCTGCACCCGGTCGGCGGGGATGCCGAGCTGGCCGGCCGTCGCGCCGTTCTGCAGGGCGAGGGTCGGCTTCACGGTGTCCGGGTGGTTGTTGTAGGCGTTGGTGAGCAGCACGGAGAACAGCGCCGTGCCCATCGAGATCGCGATCTGCTGGGTGATGTTCATCAGCGTCGAGCCCCGGGCGATGTCGACGTCCTTGAGGCTGGCCAGGGCAGCGGTGAAGATCGGCATCATCGTCGACCCCATGCCCAGCCCCATCACCACGAACGCGGTGATGATGTAGCCGTAGGACGTCTGGTCGTCCACGCCGATCAACATGGCCATGCCCAGGGTGTCGAGGACCAGGCCGGTCAGCACGACCTTCCCGGGACCGATCTTGTCGGCCAGGAACCCGGCGATCGGCATCGTCACCATCGCCCCGAAGCCCTGCGGCGCGACCAGCCAGCCGGAGCTGAGCGGCGACTCGCCGCGGACCTGCTGGAAGTAGAGGGTGAACAGCAGGGAGGCGCCGAAGAACGCCATCGCGAAGAGCGTCATCGTGATCACGGCGACCGTCATGTAGCGGTTGGTGAAGAGGCGGAGCTGCACCAGCGGGTGGATGTTGTGCTTCCGCAGAGCCCACGGGACGAACGCCGCCACCAGGGCGATGCCGACCAGGCTGGTGATCACCACCTGGCCGGTGAACATCGTGCCGTGCTCCTGCTTCGCGGCCGGGATGGAGCTCACGCCGTACAGGAAGAGGGCGAGACCCGGCGACAGCAGCAGCATGCCGACGAAGTCGAAGCTCTCCGACGGGTGCACCTCGTCACGGTCGAGGACGCGCCAGGCGTAGATCACCGCGACGATGCCGATCGGGACGTTGATCAGGAAGATCCAGTGCCACGAGGCGACGTCGATCAGCCAGCCGCCGAGGATGGGGCCGAAGATCGGGCCGAGCAGCATCGGCACGCCGAGGATCGCCATCACCCGGCCGAGCCGCTCGGGGCCGGCCGCGCGGGTCATGATCGTCATGCCCAGCGGCATCAGCATGCCGCCGCCGAGGCCCTGGAGGACCCGGAAGGTCACCAGCATCTCGAGGTTGGTGGCCGTCGAGCAGAGCGCCGATCCGGCCGTGAACAGCACGATCGCCATGATGTAGAGCCGCTTGGTGCCGAAGCGGTCGGCGGCCCACCCGGTCAGCGGGATCACCGTGGCCAGGGCCAGCGTGTAGCCCGTGGCGGTCCAGGCCACCTGGGCCTGGGTCTTGCCGAAGATGTCCTGGAAGGTGCGTTGCGCGACGGCGACCACGGTGATGTCGAGGATCGACATCACGGCGCCGAGCACGACCACGCCGGCCACCAGCATCACGCGTCTGTCGAGCTTGTTGGCGTCGCCCCCGCGGGCTTCGTCACCGACCTGGGCGTCGATCTCGGTACTCATGCGTACTCCCCTGTAGTACTCCCGGTGTCTCCGTCGAGCGTAGGGACTGCCACGGACAACGGGCCAATCCTTTGCGAACGCCCGGTGACGGATGCGTGTTCCCTCTCTAGGACGACACGTCCCGGAGAGGTGTGACAGTCGCGGCGGGGCCGGGTCACGGCTCCACCCGGGTCACGGGCGGGATCGCGGCCTCCACGGCGGCCTCGACCGTCGCCCCGGACACGTCGACGTCCGGTACGTCGGCGCCCGGCCGGCGTACGTCCTCGGCGATCTGGTCGCGCAGGAAGGCGGTGATGTAGACGGCCGCCACCGCCGTCACGGCGGCGATGATCACGAAGATCTGGCGGTAGCTGAGCAGCACCACCAACAGCGAGCCGAGCGCCAGGGAGATGGCCTGCGGCACGGCGAACACGACCTCGATCGCCGCCGAGACGCGGCCCATGATCGCCTGCGGCGTGCGGCGCTGGACCAGCGTCATCAGCGACACGATGATCATCGGCAGTGCCGCACCGAACGCCGCCGCGCTCACGCACACGACCACGAAGCTGTGGGTGCCCGCCATCACCAGGATCCCGGCGACCACCAGCACGAGGCCGGCGACGCACGTCGCCACCTCGCCGAAGCGCTTGACCACGCCACTCGAGCCGAGGCCGCCGGCGACGGCGCCCACGCCCTGCACGGACACGATCACCGAGACGTACGTCGCGGGCTTGTCGAAGGCGTCCAGCAACGCGTAGACGGCCGACTCGGTGAAGCCCATGACGAGGATGCAGACGCCGAAGCCGATCAGGACGTGCCTGAGCACGCGCTCACCGGCGAGGTGGCGCACGCCGGCGGTCATCTGGGTCCAGAGGTGCGACTCCTCGGCCTCGGGACGCTCCTCGGAGACGGCCAGCGTCGAGATGACGAGCGCGGCCGCGAGGAAGGACGCCGCGTCGAGCACCGCGACCGCCCAGCCGCCGAGCCAGGTGAACAGCAGCGCCCCGACCAGCGGTCCGAACAGCCGGAACGACTCCTTGGTCGTCTGCAACGACGCGTTGGCGTCGACCAGCATCTCCTCGGGCATCAGCTCCTTGAGCAGGCCGTTCAGGGCCGCCGGCAAGACGATGAAGGAGACGCCGTAGAAGGCGGCGACCAGCCAGACGATCCAGACCTGACCGGCCCCGTGGACCAGCACCAGCGGCAGGACCATCACGGCCGAGACGACGTGACCCCAGACCAGCAGGGGCTTGCGGCGTACCCGGTCGATGCCGAGGCCCATCAGCGGCGCGAGGAACGCCGGGATCGAGAGGAAGAAGAAGGTGAGCCCGGCCTGGGCGTTCGAGCCGGTGATCGTCTTCACCCACATCGACAGCACGAGCAGCATCACCGAGTCGCCGAACATCGACGTGGTGAGGCCGGCGTACAGGCGGGTGAAGCCGGGCTGGCGGAACGCCTGTCTCACGACGCGTCCGCGTCGGGTCGTGCGCCCTCCTCGGGGACCGCCTCGAGGCCGGGCAGGAGCAGCGGGGCGCCCCAGGCCACGAACTCGCACAGCCGGGACCCGGGCGGTCGCTGTGCGGGGTCGGTGAGCCGACCCGCGTGCCGCTCGAGGATCGCGCGGATCTCGAGGTTGAGGGTGTCCAGCTCCTCGGAGGTCAGCCAGCTGGCGTGCTGGGTGCTGGACGACGCCTCGGCCCAGTCGCGCTCACCGTCGTCGAGCAGCTGGGCGCGCGCCTGCTGGTAGCGACTCACCTGGCGCTGGAGCAGCATCTCCTCCAGCGCACGTCCTGCGCGCAGCTCGCCCGGGCTCGCGTCCACGTCGTCCCAGGCCAGGCCGATCGAGCGGACCTGCCACGGGCGCTGCCGGCCGATCCCGCCGCCGGCCTCCTCGACGAAGGCGTGCTCCGCCAGCTTGCGGAGGTGCCAGGAGCAGTTCGCGGGCGTCTCGTCGAGCCGGTCGGCCAGCTCGGTCGCCGTCAGCGGACCGCTGACGGTCAGCAGCTCCATGATCCCCAGGCGCACGGGGTGGGCGAGCGCCTGGAGCTCGCGCGGGTCGCTCAGCCGTCGGTACGACGGTCCCTCGCGGTCTGCTTCCCCTGCTCCTGAGGGCGTGAGCGACGCTTCGCCCGTCGCTTGGCCTGTCCCTTGCGTCGTGTGGTCACGGCGCACTCCCTTCCGGCTCGGCACGGATCGAAAGTAGTCTTTCGAAAGAGTTCTTGCAATGGGTTGTACAAACAGCAGCAGCGGATCAACCCGGCAACACGCGTGGGTGGCGGGTCATTCCGTCCCGGCCGCCAGGTCTTCGCGCTCGTCGTGATCGGTGTGTTGTCGGCGCCGGCGGCTACCTTGTGGCGGGGTCGACCCGACGTGAGGAGGTGGGGGTGAGCTTCGTGCCCCTGACCGGGCCGGCGACGCTGCACGCCGCCGACGCGCCGCGCGAGGGGACCGTCGAGTTCACCGACGACTCGACCGCCGGGCGCACGATCGTGCTCCCGATCCGGGCCGCGCTGCCGGTGCTCGCCAAGGCCCGCACCGCCGAGGACGCCCATCCGTCGGTCTCGCTGCTGGCCGCCGCCTCGTTGCTCGGGATGCGGCTGGTCGCGGCCGGGAGGTTCGAGCCGGGTGACGGGGTCTGGCAGCCTGTCCCGTTCGACGCCGAGGACGACGACCGGCTGCGGCGGCTGGCCGAGTCGCGGGCGTACGCCGGCGTGCCCGCCGACGCCGCCGAGACCGTCGTACGCCGGGTGGTGGCGGCCGTGGTCGACGCCATGCCGCGGGCCGCGCCGGCCGGCGGTCCACCCACGGCGGCGTCGCGGCCGGGCCGAGGCAGCGGCGACGTCTTCGCGCGTCGCCTGCAGGACCTCGTGGCCCACCACCGGGAGCAGCGTTCCGACCTGCCCCAGCTGGTGACCCTCTCGCTGCGGGTCGAGGCCGACGAGGAGGAGCTGAAGGCGGGGGCCTGCCGCGTGGTGCTCCAGGTGCACGACGAGCGCGACCCGCTGCACGTGCGCGACGCCGGCAGCCTGTGGCGCGATCATCCGTCCGTCCACGGGTTCGGCGACCGCGCACGCACCCACACGATCCTGGCGCTCCGCGACGCGGCCGCGGTCTGGCCGCCGCTGGAGCGGCTGCTCGAGCAGCGGGTGCCCGACGAGCTCGCGCTCGACACCGACGACCTGGTCAGTCTCCTCGAGGACGGCGTGGGCTCGCTCCGCGCCGCCGGCATCGACGTCCTCTGGCCGCGGAGCCTGGGCCGCGACCTCACGGCCACGGCCACCCTCGACAAGGCGCCCGGCGCCCGCGAGGGGCAGCTGGTCGAGGGGGTGCTCAGCGGCGACGCGCTCTTCGCCTTCAACTGGCAGGTCGCGCTGCGCGGCGACCCGCTGACCGACCGCGAGATGGACGACCTCGCGCGGGCGTCGTCGCCGATGCTCAAGCTCCGCGGCGGCTGGACGGTCGTCGACCCGGCGATCGCGCGCAAGGCGCGGAAGCGGCTGATCCGCACGGTGCCGACCGCTCAGGCGGTGGCGGCCGCGCTCACCGGCGTCGTGGAGGTCGAGGACGCGCCGGCCGAGGTCGTCGTCGGCGCCACCCTGCTCGAGGTGCGCGAGCAGCTGCTCGGAGCGGCCACCGCGCCACCGCTCGAGCAGCCCGAGGGTCTGGCCACCCTCCTGCGCGACTACCAACGCCAGGGCTTCACCTGGCTCGACCGCCTGACCGGGCTCGGTCTCGGCGCCTGTCTCGCCGACGACATGGGCCTGGGCAAGACCGTCACGCTGATCGCGCTCCACCTGCGCCGGGCCGCCGGCCGGCCGGGTCCCACGCTGGTGGTCTGCCCCGCGTCCCTCCTGGGCAACTGGGAGGCGGAGGTCCGGCGCTTCGCGCCCGGGGTCGACGTACGCCGCTTCCACGGCGGGCAGCGGTCGCTCGAGGGCCTCGTCCCCACCGACGCGCGGCCCGATCCCGGCTTCGTGCTGACGACGTACGGCACGGTGCGCCGCGACGCCGCCACCCTGGCCGGCGTCGGCTGGGGACTGGTCGTGGCCGACGAGGCACAGCACGTGAAGAACGCCCGCTCGGCCACGGCCCGGGCCCTGCGCACGATCCCGTCGGCGGCCCGGGTGGCGCTCACGGGCACTCCGGTCGAGAACAACCTCACCGAGCTGTGGGCGATCCTCGACTGGGCGACCCCCGGTCTGCTCGGCAGCCGCACGGCGTTCCGCAAGGTCTGGGCCGGACCGATCGAGTCCGGTCTGGAGCCGACGAAGGCGCGGCAGTTCGCCGGGCTGATCGGGCCGTTCCTGCTCCGGCGCCGCAAGAGCGACCCCGGGGTCGCTCCGGAGCTGCCGGAGAAGACCGAGACCGACCACCTGCTCGGGCTGACCCGAGAGCAGGTCGTGCTGTACGAGTCGTTCGTGCGCGACACGATGGAGCGCATCGAGCGCGCCGACGAGGAGACGCGACGGGGGCTCGTCCTCAAGCTCCTGACCGGGCTGAAGCAGATCTGCAACCACCCGGCGCACTTCCTCAAGCAGTCCGGCGGGCGCCTGACGGGTCGCTCGGAGAAGCTCGACCTCCTCGACGAGCTGATCGGCACCGTCCTGGCCGAGGACCGCTCGGTGCTGGTCTTCACCCAGTACGTCGCGATGGCGCGGCTGCTCGAGGACCACCTGACCCGCGGCGGCGTACCCCACCAGTTCCTGCACGGTGGCACGCCGGTGCGCCGGCGCGAGGAGATGGTCGCGGCGTTCCAGGCAGGGCCCGCCGAGGGTGGCGTGCCGGTGTTCCTGCTGTCGCTCAAGGCGGGCGGCACCGGGCTCAACCTCACCCGCGCCGACCACGTCGTCCACGTCGACCGCTGGTGGAACCCCGCCGTGGAGGACCAGGCGACCGACCGCGCCCACCGGATCGGGCAGACGCGGCCGGTCCAGGTCCACCGGATGATCACCCAGGGCACCGTCGAGGAGCGGGTGGCCGAGCTGCTGCGGCGGAAGCGGTCGCTGGCCGACTCCGTGCTCGCCCGCGGCGAGACCGCGCTGACCGAGCTCAGCAACGACGAGCTCCTCGACCTGGTCTCCTTGCGGAGGTTGCCGTGACCTCCTCCACGACGACGCCGGTCACCTTCGCCCGCATCCCACCGCGGCGGTCGACCTCGCGCGCCGCGACCTGGTGGGGGCGGGCCTGGGTCCGTGCGGTCGAGGAGGCGGCGTACGGCGAGAGCGACCTGCACACCGCCCGCTCGCTGTCACGCAGCGGCGGCATCGGCGGCATCACTCTCGACCACGGCTCGGTGGTGGCCGCCTGCTACGACCGCTCGGGCGTGTGGTCGGTGAGCGCGACCGTGCCCGAGCTCGACCCGGTCAGCCGCCGGGCCTTCGTCGACGTGGTGGCCGGCGAGTCCGGTCACCTCGCCGCGCTGATGGCCGGCGAGCTGCCGCATCGCCTGGTCGAGCAGGCCGAGGAGGCCGGGGTCGAGCTGCTGCCGTACGGCGGCGAGCTGGGCTCCGCCTGCTCGTGCGAGGCCTGGGTCGACCCCTGCCACCACGCCCTCGCCGTGATGCTCCAGGTCGCCTGGCTCGTCGACGGCGACCCGTGGGTGCTGCTCCGCCTGCGCGGGCTGTCTCCGGACGAGCTCCAGGCGGAGCTGGAGTCGCACGCCTCCGACGAGCGGGGCGCAGGGCCTGTCGACCCGTCCGACGGACCTGGGCGACGACCTGGCGGCCGGACTCGACGCCGCACTCCGCGCTGCGCGCGTCGTCGCCCTCGCCGACGACCCCGGGGCCGAGATCACCCACCTGCTCTGACCCCCACCACATGGGGACGGCCCCTCGGTCCCAGGGTCACGTCACGTCACCGGGGATCCCGGCTCAGCTCCCCACGGCGTACAGGATCGCGTCCGACATGGCGTACGTCGTGCCGTCGGGGCCGATCGCGGTCATCGTGTAGGCCTGTCCCGCGGGATCGTTGAGCCGGATCGACTCGGCCAGCTCACCGGTGTTCAGGTCCCAGCGGTAGAGGTGACCGTCCTCGTTGTTGGCCATCGCCGACCCGGAGATCGGGTCGACCGCGACCGAGTTGATGCACCACTCGTACTTCGAGCCCTTCGGCGTGTGCGGGACGTGCATGGGCGAGAGGACGGTCCGCACCTCCTTCAGCACCCGCACCTTCGAGAACCGGTCCTGCTGGCTCGCGTGCGGGTCGAGCAGGGCGATCTCGTTGCGACCGTCGCCGTGCGGACCCGCGAGGTAGTTGTTGTACTTGCTCACCAGCAGGTACGACGAGCTCCCGGTGTAGGAGGGCACCGAGCCGGCCGGCACGACCGAGACGGTCTGGTCCCACCCGAACGACCCGGGCGTCTTCAGGGTGCCGAGCTGGGAGTCGAAGTGCAGGAGCCAGCCGCGGATGTCGTGCCGGAGCAGCGGGTTGCCGAGCACGCCGAAGAACACGTCACCGTCGGGCGCGACGGTCGGCGTCGCGCTGGAGGAGCCCGAGATCTCGGCCCAGTTCTGGGTCTGCGGGTCACGGAGGGCGTGGCGGTACTTCGGCTTCAGCGAGGTGGCGTCGAAGCCGACCAGCCGCCCCTTCCCGCCGGTGACCACGGCGACGTACCCGACGCTGTCGTCGTTCGACAGGGCCGGCGCGCAGTTGAGCGCGATCCGGGTGGCGTGGTGGACCCCCGCCAGCTTCCGCGCCGCGACCCAGCTGCCCTCTCCGGTGGGGGAGATCCGCGCGATGCCGTCTCGGAGCCCACCGGGCGCCTTCGACGTCGCCGAGAAGCCGAAGTACATCGAGCCGTCGGGTGCCGCCGTGATCGGCGTCGTGACCTGGACGGCCGCGCGGTAGGCGGCGCGGTGTGCGCGCCAGTGCCCGATGCCGTAGAAGGCGACGCGGTGCACGTGGCCGTCGGGGTCGTCGACCCGCGAGCGGATGAGCAGCGTCCCGCCGGCGCCGGCCACGGCGAACCGGTCCGTGCCGACCAGCGAGGCCGGGATCGGGGCCGGCCACTCCTGGGCGGCCTCGAGCGGCGGGGTGTAGTCGGTGGGGAACGTCCACTGCTTCGTCCCGTCGGCGCCGTCGAACGCCTTGACCACGAAGCCCTGCTTCGGGCCCTTGCGGACCGGGATCACGACGGTGTTGGCCGGCGTGACCATCGGCGAGGCGTAGTGCGCGATCGGGCCGTCGCTGCAGCAGTCCGGCTTGTGGTCGACGGTGACCTTCCAGTGGATGCTGTCCAGCGGCTGCGGCGAGTGCGGTGCGACGCCGGTGTGCTGGGCGTTGTTGGCGAACCCGGTCCACCCCCCGACGAACACACCGGCGCCGCTCGGCGCCGCGGTGCCGGCGGTGAGGGCGGCGGCCGCGACGGCGACGGCCGAACCTGTCAGGACATGTCGGAACCCGGTCTTCATGCGCTCTGCCTCATGTGTAGTGACACGCTCCTCATCATCCGAAGGTTGTCATGGACCGACCAGGGCGCCGATCGCCATCCGTTCCAGGACGCCGCGCATGGCCTCGTCGGGGATCAGCCGCGTGTGCGGCGTCGAGTTGATCAGGCCGAAGGCCGCGTGCGCCATGGCCCGGGCGCGGTCGGTGTGCAGGCCGCGGTGCTGGCGGCGGAGCTGTCCGGCCCAGATGTCGACGTACTCCCGCTGCAGGTGGCGGACGCGGTCGCGTGCCGTGGGTGGGAGCGACGGCCAGTCACGCTCCTGGACGACGATCAGCGAGCGATGTCGCAGTGCGAAGTCCGTGTGCCAGGCGACCAGCGACTCGAGTGCCTCGCGCGCGGTGCGTGCGTGGGCGACCCGCGCGCGTCCCTCCTCCAGCAGTCGCTCGCTGATGCCCACCAGCATCGCGGCGAGCACCGCGTCCTTGGACTCGAAGTGCTTGTACAGCGCCGGCCCGGAGATCCCGCAGGCCCGGCCGATCTCGCCGACGGAGACGCCGTGGAAGCCCTTGTCGGCGAACAGGTCCGCGGCCGTCTCGAGGATCTGGTCGCGCCGGTTCACGCCGTCAGGTTAGCGGTCGTTAACGCCGGGTGACCGTGACGACCGCACGGACACAGGCGATGATGCGGGGGTGCCCCGCTCGCCTCGAACCGTCCTGGTGTCCCGACGACCGGCCACGGCGGTCCTCATGGTGCTCGGCCTGGCCGCGTGCCTGGCGACCACGGTGCTCGGGACGCCGGCGTCCGCGAGCCCGGCCGACAGGGTCGCGGCCGGTGCCGCCGTCCATCACCGGTCCGTGTCCGTGCACCGCGGCGGGCCGGACCGGACGGTCACGTTCCACCGGGCCCACACCGGGGAGGCCTTCCTCGACGTCGTCGTCTCGGCCCGGGGCATCTCCTGGGCCGGGCACACGAACGACTCGGCCGTGGTCTCGGCGTACGTCGACGGCCGGTACGCGACCGACATCGTGATCACGTCGTCCGGACGGGTGCGGCGCCAGTTCGCGCTCGGCCTGCTGCACGCCGGGCGGCACACCCTGCGGCTGCACTACGCCGACCGGCGCTCGCGGAGTGATGCCGGGGTGGCGAGGGTGCGGCACATCCGCTTCGAGACCGTCCACCCCGGCAGCACGGCGTACGCCGTCGCGCGGTACGCCCCGGTCCTGTACGGCCGCAACGTCGCGGGGCTCGGCGGCCCCTTCCAGAACAACCGCTCGGACACGCCGCTGCTGGCGTGGCACCAGGTGCTGCCGGCCGCCACGCCGGGGCACTCGGTGATCGAGTACTCCGTGATGTGGAGCAACGAGGACGGCGGCACGCCCGCTGCGCTGCTGATGGCGCAGTGGGGGCGCACCACGGACATCGAGTGGATCTACCGGGTCGAGGTCGACGCCCACGGTCACCGCGTCCCGGGCACCGGCGAGTTCCAGGCGCCGGCCCACGGCACCCTGCCGTTCCACGGCCGGTACGCCGGCACCCACCCGCTGCTCCAGACCTGCACGTCGAACAACAACGTGTGCGACCGGTCGGAGCTGCACTCGCAGCACGAGGCGCCGGACCCGATGCGCTTCGCCCTCTCCGCCCGCAACGCGCTCGCGATCGGGCAGCCGCGGGAGCACGAGATGGACACCCACCCCTGGACCTACCAGGTGATGGCCCGGGAGATGGTCCGGGAGAAGAAGGTCGAGAAGCCCTCGAGCCCGTCGACCCCGTTGATGGGTGACCAGCGTCGCTACCTGTACGTCGCGGTCGACCACGACACCGACCCCGCGGGGGACGCGGCGACGGTCGGCCTCGCGGTCGACGTCACCCTCCAGAACGGCACGACGTACACCTCCGACCACGAGGAGGTCCCACCGCAGGCCTGGACCGTCAACCGAGACGGGGCGGCCGCGACCACCGTCGAGCTGCCGGGCGGCACCACGGTCTCGGACATCGCGTCGATCTCGGTGCGCCGGGTTCCGATCGCGCAGCCCGACAACGACGCGACGCTCACCGTCACGCGACTGCGGCGCGCGTTCTTCCTGAACCACCGCTACCTGCCACAGCCGTCGTTCGCCCACTGGCGCGGGAGCACGACGCTGACGACGGCGGAGCCGGTCCAGGAGATCTGGACGCCGAGCTGACCGACCCACCGACGGGCGGGCTCCGTCACGACCTGACCGTGTGCGAGCGGCGGGATCGGGTACGGCACCGAGGACTCCCTCTGAGTCTCGGACCGCTCATCGGAGGAGGCCGTCGTGGCCACGGAAGCCAGCCCGTCTCGGCGTACGCCGCTGACCCGCGACCAGCGCAACGCGTTCGTCGCCGCCCTGCTCGGGTGGACGATGGACGCCTTCGACTACTTCATCGTGGTCCTCGTCTACGCCGACATCGCCGAGACGTTCGGCAAGTCGAAGGAGACGGTCGCGTTCCTGACGACGGCGACCCTGCTGATGCGTCCGGTCGGGGCGTTGCTGTTCGGGCTGTGGGCCGACCGCGTCGGTCGTCGGAAGCCGCTGATCGTGGACGTCCTCTTCTACTCGACGGTCGGCTTCCTGTGCGCCTTCTCGCCGAACTTCACCGTCCTGCTGGTGCTGCGTTTCCTGTACGGGATCGGCATGGGTGGTGAGTGGGGGCTGGGCGCCGCGCTGGCGATGGAGAAGATCCCGCCCGAGCGCCGGGGCTTCTTCTCCGGGTTCCTGCAGGAGGGCTACTCCTTCGGCTACCTCCTCGCGGCCGCGGCGTACCTCCTGCTCAGCGAGGGCTTCGGCCTCGGCTGGCGGTGGCTGTTCGCCATCTCGATCGTGCCGGCCCTGATCAGCCTGCTGATCCGGTCCCGCGTGGGTGAGTCCGAGGCGTGGGAGTCGGCGCGCGAGGAGCTCCGCGTGTCGCGCACGCGGGTGCGCGACGTCTTCTTCAACCGGGCGATCCTCACCCGGTTCGTCTACCTGGTCGTGCTGATGACGGCGTTCAACTGGATGAGCCACGGCACGCAGGACGTGTATCCGACGTTCCTCAAGGCGACCGACCAGGGCGGTGCCGCGCTGTCGGAGCACACCGCGCTGGTGATCGCGATGATCTACAACGTCGGCGCCATCGTCGGTGGTCTCGTCTTCGGGTCGCTCTCGCAGCGGTTCGGACGGAGGTACACCATCGCCTTCTGCGCCGTCCTCGGGCTCCCGATCGTTCCGCTGTTCGCCTACTCGAGCGGGGCGGCGATGCTGTGCCTCGGCTCCTTCCTGATGCAGGTCTGCGTGCAGGGTGCCTGGGGCGTCATCCCGGCCCACCTGACCGAGCTGTCGCCCGACGCGATCCGCGGGTTCTACCCGGGCGTCACCTACCAGCTCGGCAACGTGTTCGCGGCGTTCAACCTGCCGATCCAGGAGCACCTGGCGTCGACCCACTCCTACGGCTTCGCGCTGACCGTCACGATCATCCCCGTGCTGGTCGCCGTCGCCGTGATCACGCTCCTGGGCAAGGAGGCCAAGGGCGCCGAGTTCGGACGACAGCGCGAGCCGGACGTGGCGCGCAGCGGCTGACTTCCTCGGGTCCGTTGGCACGCCAGGTTAATGATCGCTAACCTAGCCGGGTGAGCGAGCTGCGGGAGCTGGTCGAGGAGCTCCGTCACCACCTGTCCGTCGTACGCCGGGGTGGCAGCGACTCGGCACGCCAGAAGCACACCGACCGCGGCAAGCTGCTCGTGCGCGACCGCATCGACCGCCTGCTCGACCCGGGCAGTCCCTTCCTCGAGCTGAGTGCGCTGGCGGCGTTCGGGATGTACGCCGCGTCGGCGGGCGACCAGTACGCCGTCCCGAGCGCGAGCATCGTCACCGGCATCGGCCGGGTCCACGGCCGCGCGTGCATGGTCGTCGCCAACGACGCGACGGTGAAGGGCGGCACGTACTACCCGATGACCGTCAAGAAGCACCTGCGTGCCCAGACCATCGCCCTGGAGAACCGGCTGCCGTGCCTCTACCTCGTCGACTCCGGCGGCGCCTTCCTGCCGATGCAGGACGAGGTGTTCCCCGACCGCGAGCACTTCGGGCGGATCTTCTTCAACCAGGCGAACCTCTCCGCGCGGGGCATCCCGCAGATCGCGAGCGTGATGGGCTCGTGCACCGCCGGGGGCGCGTACGTTCCCGCGATGAGCGACGAGAGCGTGATCGTGCGCGACCAGGGCACGATCTTCCTCGGCGGCCCGCCGCTGGTGAAGGCCGCGACCGGCGAGGTCGTCACCGCGGAGGAGCTCGGCGGCGGCGACGTGCACGCACGCACGTCCGGTGTGGTCGACCACCTCGCCGACGACGACGCCCACGCGCTGGCCATCGTGCGGTCGATCGTCGACACGCTGCCCGCTCCCGTCGGTGGTCGAGCCGCGAGCGGTCCGAGCATGTCGACTCCCGAGGAGCCGCTCGAGCCGGCCGAGTCGCTGTACGACGTCGTGCCCGCCGACACCCGCACGCCGTACGACGTGCGCGAGGTGATCCGCCGGGTCGTCGACGGCAGCAGGTTCCACGAGTTCAAGAAGCTGTACGGCGAGACCCTGGTCTGCGCGTTCGCCCGGATCTGGGGCCACGAGGTCGGCATCGTGGCCAACAACGGGATCCTGTTCAGCGAGTCGGCGCTGAAGGGAGCCCACTTCATCGAGCTGTGCAACCAGCGGGGCATTCCGCTGGTGTTCCTGCAGAACATCACCGGCTTCATGGTCGGACGCGAGTACGAGAACCGCGGCATCGCCAAGGACGGCGCGAAGCTGGTGACCGCGGTCGCCTGCAGCGTCGTCCCGAAGTTCACGGTCGTCATCGGCGGCTCGTTCGGCGCGGGCAACTACGGCATGTGTGGTCGTGCCTACGACCCGCGCTTCCTCTGGATGTGGCCGAACGCCCGCATCTCGGTGATGGGCGGCGAGCAGGCGGCCTCGGTGCTGGCGACCGTGCGAGGCTTCGAGGACAGCGAGCAGGGTCGGGCCGAGGAGGAGGCGTTCAAGGCGCCGATCCGCGAGCAGTACGAGACGCAGGGGTCGCCGTACTACTCGACCGCCCGGCTCTGGGACGACGGCGTCATCGACCCGGCCGACACCCGTCGCGTGCTCGGCATGGGCCTCGAGGTCGCCTCGCAGGTCCCGGTGCCGGCGCCGTCCTACGGCGTCTTCAGGATGTGAGGCACGCAGTGACGCGTGAGGAACGAACGTGGCGCTGGAACGGGGCCAGGTCGCCCTTCGAGACGCCTCGTCCCTCGGCTCCTCAGGAACCGCGGCTGCGACCGAGGAACGAGGTCGCAACGCGCGCGTCGAGACCCAGGGAGGGAAGAGGCCACATGATCAACACGGTCCTCGTCGCCAACCGGGGCGAGATCGCGCTCCGGGTGTTCCGCACCTGTCATCGGCTGGGCATCCGGACGGTCGCGATCTACACCGACGCGGACGTCGACGCGCCGCACACCCACGCCGCGGACGCGGCGCTCTGGGTGCCGTCGTACCTCTACGTGGACGGCGTCGTCGCCGCCGCGCAGGAGGCGGGTGCCGACGCGATCCACCCGGGGTACGGCTTCCTCTCGGAGCGGGCGGCGTTCGCGCGCACCGTCGAGGAGGCCGGCATCCGGCTGGTCGGTCCGAGCGCCGAGGTGATGGAGGCGATGGGCCGCAAGGACCACGCCCGCGACATCGCGGTCGAGGCCGGCGTGCCCGTGGTGCCGGCGTACGACGTGGGCGAGGATCCGGCGAGCTTCACCTACCCGGTCCTGGTCAAGGCGGCCGCCGGTGGCGGGGGCAAGGGCATGCGCGTGGTGCGCGCCGCCGACGAGTACGCCGAGGCGCTGGCAGCCGCGAAGCGCGAGGCGGCGTCGGCGTTCGGCGACGACGAGATGCTCGTGGAGACGTTCGTCGAGTCCGGCCGCCACATCGAGGTCCAGGTCCTGGGCGACGTCCACGGGAACGTGGTGCACCTCTTCGAGCGCGACTGCTCGACGCAGCGGCGTCACCAGAAGGTCCTCGAGGAGGCGCCCGCGCCCACGATCGACGCCGACCTCCGCGAGCGGATCACCGGCGCCGCGGTCGCCCTCGCCCGCCAGGTCGGGTACACCAACGCGGGCACGGTGGAGTTCCTGCTCGACCCCGTGGAGTTCGGGGGAACCGGTGACTTCTACTTCCTGGAGATGAACACCCGCCTCCAGGTCGAGCACCCGGTGACCGAGTCGGTGGTGCGCATCGCGGGGGGTGAGCTCGACCTGGTCGAGCAGCAGCTGCGCGTGGCCGCCGGCGAGGAGCTCTCCTTCACCCAGGACGACGTCTCGCTGCACGGCCACGCCATCGAGGCACGGGTGTACGCCGAGGACTCCTTCGGCGGGTTCCTGCCGCAGGCCGGGACCACCTCCCTGGTGAGATGGGCCGAGACCCGCGTCGAGAGAAACCCGAACGACCCAGGGGCGGTGACACACCGGCCATCGACGATCCGCGTGGACCACGCCCTCGAGAGCAACCAGGTCGTGAGCACGTCGTACGACCCCATGCTCGGCAAGGTGATCGCCACCGGCGAGGACCGCGAGGCCGCACGACTGGCCCTGGTCGACGCGCTGGACCGGACCGCGATCCTCGGGCTGACGACGAACACCGGGTTCCTCCGCGCGCTGGTCGCCGGCGAGGAGTTCCGCTCGGCCACGATCGACACGTCCTGGCTCGACCACCACGAGGTGCCGGCGCCGGACGCCGGCGTCCCGCGGGTGATGGCGGCCTGGGTGGCGGCGATGCTGGCGGCGTTCGACACCGGCCATCCGTTCCAGGCCGACGGCTTCCGGCTCGGTGCCGCGCCGGCACCCACCTTGGTCGAGCTGGACCGCGACGTGGTGGTCGACCGCGCGGCCGGGACCGTGGACGGCGTACCCGTGCGGGAGCTGTACGCCGAGCAGCACACGCTCGAGCTGGAGATCGACGGTCACCGGGTCCGCGGCGTCGTCAACGTCCAGCCCGACATCGTCGAGGTCAGCTACCACGGCCAGCGGTTCGTGCTGACCGGGCCCGACCGGCTCGCCGACCATGCCACCGTCGGCGACGGCACGATCACCGCTCCCATGCCCGGCACGGTCCTCGCGGTGCGCGTGGCCGTCGGCGACGCGGTCGAGGAGGGACAGGTGCTGGGCATGATGGAGGCGATGAAGATGGAGCTGTCGCTGAGATCGCCGTTCGCCGGCACCGTGAGCTCGGTGGACGCCGTCGAGGGCGACCAGGTGCCGATGGGCGCCGCGCTCTTCGTCGTGGACGAGTATGCCGATGACTGAGCTCCCGATGCGGATGGCGGACCAGGAGATCCGGGGTCCGGTCACCATCTACGAGGTCGGGCCGCGCGACGGTCTGCAGAACGAGTCGGCCCTCGTGCCGACCGAGGTGAAGGCGGAGCTGATCCGGCGGCTGCTGGCGGCCGGGCTGCCGATCGTCGAGGCGACGAGCTTCGTGCACCCGCAGTGGGTGCCGCAGCTCGCCGACGCCGAGGACCTGATGCGGATGCTCGGCGACGAGGGCCGCGACCTCCCGGTGCTGGTCCCGAACGAGCGGGGGCTCGACCGCGCGCTGGAGCTCGGCTGCCGGCACGTGGCGATCTTCGGCAGCGCGACCGAGACCTTCGCGCAGAAGAACCTCAACCGCTCCCTCGACGAGCAGTTCGCGATGTTCGAGCCCGTCGTACGACGCGCCCGCGAGGCCGGGCTCGACGTGCGCGCCTATGTCTCGATGTGCTTCGGCGACCCGTGGGAGGGCGCCGTCCCGGTCGAGCAGGTCGTCTCCGTCGGGCGGCGGCTGTTCGACCTCGGTGCCTCGCAGCTGAGCCTCGGCGACACCATCGGCGTCGCCACCGCCGGCCACGTCGGGTTCCTGGTGGACGCGTTCGCCGAGGCCGGGATGCGGCGGGAGGACCTCGCCCTGCACTTCCACGACACCTACGGCCAGGCACTCTCCAACGTCCAGGCCGGGCTCCGGGCGGGCGTCACGACGTACGACGCGAGCGCCGGCGGCCTCGGCGGCTGCCCCTACGCCAAGAGCGCCACCGGCAACCTGGCCACCGAGGACCTGGTCTGGTTCCTCACCGGCCTCGGCATCGACCACGGCGTCGACCTCCCCGCCCTCGTCGAGACCTCCACCTGGCTCGCGGGCCACCTCGGCCGCCCCAGCCCCTCCGCCGTCGTACGCGCTCTGTCGGGATAGTCCCTGACGTTTGGTACGGATCTGTCGGCGTGTCGGGTGCCGAACGTCAGGGACTACCCGCCCCGACCCCCATCGGCAGGCTGCAAGAATCCGGGCATGAGCCGGAGGGTGTACGTGCACATCGGTGCGCCCAAGACCGGGACGACGTACCTCCAGGACCGGCTGGGGCGCAACGTCAAGGAGCTCGCCGCCCACGACGTGCACATCCCGACCCGGGCCCCGCTGATGAGCTCGGGCACGTTCCACTTCCGGGCCGCGCTCGACCTGCTCGGCCAGGACTGGGGCGGACCGCCGGGCCACGCCCAGGGCGCCTGGGAGGCGATGGTCCGCCGGGTACGCCGCGCCGACGGCACCTCGATCATCAGCCACGAGATCCTCGCTCCGGCCCCGGCGGAGGCGGTCGCCCGGCTGACCAGTGACCTGGTCGACGGCGACACCGAGCTCCACGTCGTCTACTCGGCGCGCGACCTCGCGCGGCAGGCACCGGCCGGCTGGCAGGAGAGCGTCAAGCAGGGCCGGCGCTGGAAGTACGGCCGCTACCTCACCAAGGTGCGCGAGGGCCGGTCGTGGTTCGCCCGCGCGTTCGACCTGCCCACGGTTCTCTCCACGTGGGGAAACGGCCTGGCTCCCGAGCGCGTGCACGTCGTCACCGTCCCCCACGCCGCAGCCGCGACCGCCGACCCGGACCTGCTGTGGCACCGTTTCTGCCGCGCGTTCGGCATCGACCCGGCCTGGGCACCCGAGGACAGCGACCGCACCAACACCTCCCTCGGCAGCGCCGAGACCCAGGTCGTGCGCGCCCTCAACGAGCGGATCGGGCGCAGCACCCGGAACAACCCGGGGTACGACGCGCTGATCCTCGGCATGCTCGCCGACGACGCGCTGCTCGGGCGTGGGTCGCGACCGATCCTGCTGCCACCGAAGTTCCACGGGTGGGCGCACGAGCGCGGTGCCGCTTGGGCGGAGTGGCTGGAGCAGAGCGGTGTGGACGTCGTCGGGGACGCCGCCGACCTGCTGCCCGAGCCCGTGCCCGAGGGGCAGAAGTTCCGCCACCCCGACCGGGTCTCCAGCAAGGCCCAGCTCGCGGCGGCGCTCGACGCCCTCGCGGCGATGACCGAGGAGGCCGCGTCGCGACCCGACCCTGATGCGTCGATGCTCGGTCGTCTCCGGCGCGCGCGAGAGGCCTACCGCCGGTGACCCGGACGAGCACCGAGGACGTCGAGCGCGAGCACGAGGCCCGGGCCTGGGGCTGGGTGGCGCACCTGCGCGACGGCGGTACGACGGCGTGGTCGGCGTGGAGCACGACCGCCGGTGCCGACGAGCAGTCCGGTCGCTACCTGCCCGGCGCCCAGCAGCTCGAGCTGCTCCGCCGGCTCAACCAGATCCGGCTCCCGTCACCCGAGCTCGCCGACCGCGTGATCAACGCCAGCGCGCCCGGCCGGGGACGCCCCGACCTCGGGCTCACCGGCGTCCTCCCGGAGTCGGCGTTCGGCCCGCCGCCGGTGGACCCGAGCGCCCTGCCCGCCGACGAGCTGGTCCGGGTCGCCACCGCCCTCATCGCCCAGGACGTCGTCGCCGCGGGCGATCCGCTCGAGCCGCGGACTCCGCGCCTGGTCCGCCGCCGCTACCACCTGCTCGGCGACCCCGAGCTCGCCGACGTCCTGCGCGACGCCCAGATCGCCGACGGCCGGCCGCCGGGTGGACGCCGCGCCACGGTGGTGATCAGCGGCACCGACCTGGCCTCCATGCTGGTCCATGTCTGGACCGCGCGGGCGCTCGGCGCCGGCGTCCGGGCCTGGCCGGAGTGGCTCGCGAGCCAGCTCCGCCGCGGCACCCCGCCCCACCGGGTCGATCTCGCGGCCGTGGCCGAGACGTGGGCGGTCCGGGTCGGCGCCGGCCGGGTGCACGTGGTGCTCGACGACGAACGACGGGCCCGGCGCCTGGTCGGGAGGCGGCGCCGGGTCGCCGCGGCCGCGCCGCTCTCGGCCGACGCGATCGAGCTCGCGCGACGGACCGCGCCGGTCGTCGGCACCCTGGTCACCCCCGAGCGCCGCACCGCCCTGATGCGCCACCGGCTCCGCCCGGTGCTCGCCGCCTACCCGGGACCCCCGCTCCGGATCCCCCCGCGTGGCCGCGCCCGTCTCGTGCAGCAGACCGCCGACCTCCGCCGCCGCCTCGGCGCCGGTGACTACGCTGTTCACGGCGTCCTGCCGGAGCCCGCCGAGCGGCCCGGCGTCGCGGCGCCTGACGAGGAGCGGGTGCTCGCGTTGGCCATGCAGGTGCTGCTCGGTCCACCGATCGGCACCGAGCCGGCGGAGCGGCCCGCGGGCCGGGAGGTGACATGAGCCGGAAGGTCAGCCTCCACGTCGGCACCCCGAAGACCGGCACGTCGTACCTCCAGCACGTGCTGTTCCACAACCGGCACACGCTCCGCCGCCACGGCATCGTCTACCCGGCTCCGCGGCACGACGCCCACTTCCTGGCCGCGCTCGACCTGATGCAGATGCCGTGGGGCGGGCTCGAGGCGCAGGCGATCGGCAGCTGGGACAAGCTCGCCGCCTCGGTACGCCGGGCCCACGGCGACGCGATCATCAGCCACGAGATCCTCGCCACCGCCTCGCGCGCCCAGATCGGCCGTGCCCTGGAGAGCCTGGGCCACGGCAGCGGCACCGAGATCCACCTGGTGCTGTCGGTGCGAGACCTGGTCCGGCAGATCCCCGCCGAGTGGCAGGAGAACGTCAAGCACCGCGCGGCCCTGTCCTACGGCCGGTTCCTCGAGCAGATCCAGGACCCGCGTCGTGAGGGCCGCATCCCGACCTGGTTCTGGGGGGTGCAGGAGGTCCCCGACATCCTCGACCGCTGGGGCCACGACCTGCCGCCGGAGCACGTGCACGTCGTGACGGTGCCTCCGGCCGGCGGCTCGCCCGACCTGCTCTGGAAGCGCTTCGTCGAGGCGTTCGGGCTCGACGGCATCGACCTCCAGCTCGACGGCGAGCGGGTGAACCCCTCGCTCGGCTCGGCCGAGACGACCCTGATCCGACGGATCAACCGCGCCGCCAACGAGTCGCTCGAGCCGGCGTACTACCGCCCGCTGGTCCGCGAGCTGCTCGCCCACCAGACGCTGTCCCGGCGGACCAGGACCCCGCGCCTCGGGTTGCCACCCGACGCCCATCCGTGGGCCGCCGAGCTGCAGGAGTCGTGGACCGCGGAGATCCTGCGCCGGGGGTACGACGTGATCGGCGACCTCGAGGACCTGCGCGGCGCCCCGCCGGCCGCGGAGTACGCCGACCCCGACCACCCGGACGAGTCCCTCGTGTCCGGTGCCGCCGTCGACGCGCTCAAGGCGGTGCTGCTCGACCACGCCCGGCTGCAGCGCGAGCTCGGCCAGCGCGACGCCGAGCTGCGCGACACGCAGAGGGCGCTGGAGAAGGCCTACCTGCGACCGACGTACCGCTGGCGCGAGAAGCTGGTCCGCCGGCTCGAGACCGGCACCTCGGGAAAGCTGCTGATGAAGGCCTACCGGCGGGCGCGGGGCAGGAGCTCGCGGTCGGCGTAGCGCCCGATCTTCCACGTCGCGTAGCCGTCGGCACCCATCCCGACCAGGCCACCGACGAGCGGGATGCGGCGCGCGACGGTGCCGGCCAGCTTCTTGCCGGCGACCTTCTGCACCAGGTCGGAGGCGACCTCGGCCGAGATCACCCGGTCCAGGGACGGGTCGTGCGCCGGCGCCGTGGCCAGGGCCATCGGCGGCGCGGGAAGCGTCTTGGCCGCGACCAGGTCGCGCACCGACTCCTCGCCGAGCAGGCAGACGAGGACCGCGTTGCGCACCCGCGCGTCGTCGAGGTCGTAGCCGCGCAGGTGCGCGATGCCCGCGATCATCCGGCACTCCACCAGCGCCAGGCCGGAGATGTTGGTCGGCACGGTGAACGTCATCGTGGCGAGGCCGCCGAGGTTGGTCAGGAAACCCTGCGCTCCGGCGTACCGCACGTGGTTCTCGATGATCTCGTGGATCGCGCGGTCGACGTCGCCCTTCTGCTCCCGCAGCTGCTTGTCCGCGGCCGCGGCGGCGGGGGGCAGCGGGCCGACGCCGTGGATCGCGCGGTGCAGCGCCTCGCGCACGAACGCCGCGGTCAGCCCGGGTGCGATCTCGGTGAGTCGCTGCGGCAGCCGGCTCGTACCGCTGGTGGGAGCAGTGCCGGCCATGTGCCGATCCTACGATCGCTGACTACCGTGGACGGGTGCCGGTCGAGCCGCCCCCGACCATCTGGGACTTCCCGTCGTCCGAGCGGTTCCATCCCGAGGACGACCTCGTGGCGACCGGTGCGGACCTCGAGCCGGGCACCCTCCTCACGGCGTACCGGCGTGGCATGTTCCCGATGCCGGTGGGCGGCCCTCGTGCGCCGATGGCGTGGTTCAGCCCGGTCCGCCGTGGCGTGATGCGTCCGGCCGACCTCCACGTGTCGCGCTCGCTCGCCCGGGCCGTCCGGCGGTTCGAGATCCGCGTCGACACCGCGTGCGCCGAGGTGATCGACGCCTGCGCCGACCCCACGCGTCCGTCGGGCTGGATCGACGACCAGATCCGCGACGCCTACCTCCGGCTGTACGCACTGGGCTGGGTGCACTCCGTGGAGACCTGGCGCGACGGGCGACTGGTCGGTGGCCTGTACGGCGTCGCCCTCGGAGGCCTCTTCGCCGGCGAGTCGATGTTCCACCACGAGACCGACGCGTCGAAGGTCGCGCTGGTCGGTCTGGTCCGGATGCTCGACGACGGGACCCCGCGCCTGATCGACACCCAGTGGCGGACGTCCCACCTCGCCTCGCTCGGTGTCTCGGAGGTCTCGCGGGCGGAGTACCTCCGGCTGCTGGCCGAGGTGCTCCCCACTCCGGACCTCGACGTCGAACCCTTCCGTCGCGGCGTGCGTACTCCTCAGGGAGAAGGCAGAGTGGGCGAGGACGCCGACGATCGTTGAGGAGACAGATGTCGAAGACCCGGGTCGTGGCGACAGGCCCGGCGGTCGTCCTCGTGACGGTGCTCGCGGGAGTCCTCACCGCCTGCGGCGGATCGTCCTCGTCGGCGCCCGCGGCGTCGAAGGCGGACTTCTGCCGCACCTTCGACCACCTGGGCTCCGACACGAACCCCCAGCACGCGGCCGACGAGCTGAGCCGGGTGGGCACCCCGAGCGGCATGTCCGGGGAAGCGCGGAACGGCTTCGAGGTGCTGGTCGACCACCTGCGCGACCTGCCGGAGGGGACGCAGGCGCGTCAGATCACCCAGATGGTGCAAGGTCTGAACAGCCAGGACATGTCCGACGTGCGCGCCTTCATCACCTTCTACGGCACCGAGTGCCAGGGCGTCCCGGGCGACTCGTCGTCGTAGCGCCTCTCACACGACGGTCGCAGGCCCGTCGCCGTCGGCGACCAGCGCCCGGCCGGCGGCCTCCCAGGCGGCCAGTCCGCCGGCCAGGTTGACGGCGTCGATGCCCTGCTGGATCAGGAACCCCGCGGCGTACGCCGAGCGGCTGCCGACCCGGCACACGACCAGCGTCTGGTCCGCCTCGGCCAGCGCGGTCAGCCCGGCGTACCGGGCTCCGAGCTCCATCAGCGGGACGTGCACGGAGCCCTCGACGTGGCCGGCCCGCCACTCGTCGTCCTCGCGGACGTCGAGCACGAGCAGTCCGTCGGGCAGCGGGTCGGGGACGCCCGCGACCGTCGCGGTGGGGACCTCCACGGGCCCTCCTTCGGTCACTTGAGCAGGCGGGACATCCGGCGGTCGGCGAGCGGCTTGCCGCCGGTCTGGCAGGTGGGGCAGTACTGCAGGGACGAGTCGGCGAAGCTCACCTCGCGCACCACGTCGCCGCAGACCGGGCACGTCTCGCCCGCGCGGCCGTGCACCGCCATGTTCGTCTTCTTCTCGCCCTTGAGCTCGCTCGCGGCCAGGCCGCGCGAGCGGGCGACGGCGTCACCGAGCTCGTCCTTGATCGCGGCGTACAGCTGGTCGAGCTCGGCGGAGGTGAGGCTGTTGGCCGGCTTGAACGGCGACATCTTCGCGGCGTGCAGGATCTCGTCGCTGTAGGCGTTGCCGATGCCGGCGATGGTGCCCTGGTGCCGCAGCACGCCCTTGATCTGCGCGCGGCCGGCGTCCTCGAGGATGTCGGCCAGGATGTCGCGGGTGAAGGCGACGTCCAGCGGGTCGGGGCCGAGGCTGGCGATGCCGGGGACGTCCTGCGGCGACCGCACGACGTACGCCGCCAGGCTCTTCTTGGTGCCCGCCTCGGTGACGTCGAGGCCGCTCTGGTCGTCGAGGACGACCCTGACCGCGAGCCCGGACTTGCTGTTGGGCCGGGGCGGCACGGAGGGGAGCTCGTCCTTCCACCGGATCCAGCCCGCGCGGGCGAGGTGGAACACCAGGTGCAGCCCGCTGGCCTCGATGTCGAGGAACTTCCCGTGCCGGGTCACGTCGTCGACCAGCGTGCCCTCGAGCGCCTGGACCGGCGGGTCGAACGTCTTCAGCGCGCTGAACGCGGCCAGGTGGATCTTGGCGATGGCATGACCGTCGAGCCGGCCCTTGAGGTCGAGGGCCAGCGCCTCCACCTCGGGCAGCTCCGGCATGCCACCAGGCTAGCCGCCGACGGCGACGGCGCCCCGGTGACAGATCACCGCCGCGGGGGGAGAATCGACCATGGCCACCGCGCGACCGCTGCCCTCGACGGGCGAGGTCTTCCTCGACGCGCGTGGTGACGACCGCGCGCTGCGCGTCTCGTGGCACTACGACACCGACCTCGTCGTGCTCTCGCTGTGGCGCGACAACGTCTGCACCGGTTCGTTCCGGCTGACCGTCGACGAGGTGCCCGAGCTGATCGAGCTGCTGCGCTCGGGCCTCGACACGGCGTACGCCGTCGCCCGCTCGCGGCGCCACGACGTCGGCTGAGCCGGCTGAGCGGCCGACTCAGCCCGGACGACCCTCTGGCGCGCCCGCGTGACTTCGCCCTAGATTCCGGCCATGTCTCGGGAACTGAAACTCGTCGTGCTCGCCTGCGCCCTCGTGGCCGGAGCGTGCCTCGCCCTGCAGAGTCCGTCGTCGGCGGCGACCCCGCCGTACCGCGTGCTCTTCGACAACACCTCGGCGGAGACCGCCGGCAACGCCGACTGGATCATCTCCACCAGCCAGCCGGACCCGCTCGGCCAGAACGCCCATCCCACGAGCGAGACCAGCTGGACCGGCGCTCTCTCGGCCTGGGGTGTCGCCCTGCAGCGGTCGGGGAGCTACTCGCTGGCGACCCTGCCCTCCTCGGGACGCCTCACCTACGGCGACTCCTCGAACGCCCAGGACCTCAGCCACTACGACGAGCTCGTGCTGCCCGAGCCGAACATCCTCTTCACGGCGTCGGAGAAGACCGCGATCCTGCAGTTCGTCCAGGCAGGTGGCGGGCTGTTCATGATCAGCGACCACAACGGCAGCGACCGCAACAACGACGGCAACGACTCGGTCGACGTCCTCAACGACCTGATGACGAACAACTCGGTCGACGCCACCGATCCGTTCGGCTTCTCCATCGACTACCTCGACATCGCGAACGAGAACCCGAACGTGATCGGTTCCCAGGCCGCCGGTGACGGTGTCGTCGACGGGCCGTTCGGCGCGGTGACCGGCTCGATCCTCCGCGACGGCACGACGGCGACCCTGCACCCGAGCGACAACGCGGCGGTCCGTGGCGAGCTGTACCGGTCGGGCTACTCGGCGAGCGGCACCACGGGCGCGGCGTTCGTGACGAGCTCGTTCGGCAACGGGCGCGTGGCGTACTGGGGTGACTCCTCGCCGATCGACGACGGCACCGGCCAGTCGGGCAACACGCTGTACGACGGCTGGGACGACCCGGCGGGCACCGACGCGGCGCTGGCGCTGAACGCGACCCAGTGGCTGGTCGGTGGCTCGACCGGCGGAGGAGGCGGCGGAGGTGGCGACACCCCTGCGGAGCGGGTGACCAACGGGTCGTTCGAGTCCGGCAACTCCTACTGGTCCCTGGGCTCCGGCGCATCGGTGGTCACCACGCGTGCCTACGCCGGCACCCACTCCCTGCTCGTCGGGGGGACGACGTCCTCGACGCAGTCGGCCACCCAGCAGGTCACGGTTCCGGCGACGGGGTCTTCGCAGACCCTGACGCTGCGCACCTACGTCACGACGTCGGAGTCCGGCAGCACGGCGTACGACAAGCTCAACATCCAGGCCAGCGGCACGACGCTGAAGACCTACTCGAACGCGTCGACCAAGGGCTCGTGGTTCGCCACCACCGTGGACCTCTCGGCGTACGCCGGCCAGACGATCACGCTGAAGTTCCAGGCCGTCAACGACGCCACCCTGCCGACGTCGTTCTACGTCGACGTGGTGTCGGTGATGGCCTGAGCGAGGACCGTTCACCACCCGGCGAAGCCGGGACGAACGACCGCAGCGAACGGCCTTGGGCGCGTGCGCGAGCCGAGCTCCGGAGGCGAAAGTCAGAAGTCGAGGTGACGGTCCGCCAGCTTGCGCAGCACCGGGATCGCCGCTGACAGGGCCGTGCGCTCCTCGGCGGTCAGGTCGGTCAGCTCCTCGCTGAGCTGGGTGGCGGACTCGTCGCGCAGGGTCTCGATCGTCTTGCGACCCACCGCCGACAGCACCAGCAGCACGCAGCGCTGGTCCGCCGGGTCTCGATGTCGCTCGACCCAGCCCGCCTCCTCGAGGATCTCGACCAGGCGGGTCATGCTCGGCGCGGACATGAACATCCGCTCGGCGAGGTCGCCCTGGCGTACGCCGTCGGGGTAGCGGGTCAGCGCCGAGAGCGCGGCCAGCCGCGTCGGGGTGATCCCGGAGCGCGTGGCCGGCGTACGCAGGTGGTAGGCCAGACGCCCGACCTCGGTGCGCACCTCGCCGGCCAGGCGCGCCACGTCGCGCGACGGCGTACGGCGGCTCGTCATGACCGAGCGACCTCGTGCTCGGGGGAGACCCCGCCCTCCTCGTCGGGCACGGAGTCCTCGGCCTCGGGCGGGCCGGCCTCGGGCTGTGCGTAGTCGAGCGGCGTCTCGTGGTCGTCGTCGGCGTGGACGAACTTCTCGCCCATGAACCAGGACGCCGCGGCCGCGATCAGGCAGGCCGCGATCGCGAAGGCGAAGGCGACGATGAGCCCGTCGTGGAACGGCCCGGAGATCAGGGACGGGAAGAAGGTGTGGCCGGTCAGGTAGTGCGAGTCCGCCGGGTGCAGCTGCGACAGGGTGTGGTCGCCGAGCAGCGACCGGACCGGGTTGTAGCCGAGGAGCGAGGCGAACAGCACGGCCACCGGCGGCAGCCCGGCGACGGCGTGCGCCTGTCCCGCGGGCACGCCGTGGGCGGTGAGGCCGGCCTGCATCGTCTCGGGCAGCGAACCGGCCAGGCCGACGATCATCAGCGAGAAGAAGATGCCGATCGAGAGGACCATCGAGGCGTTCTGGAACGTCGTGCTCATGCCGCCGCCGACCCCGCGCCGGTTGGCGGGGAGCGCGTTCATCACCGCCGCGCGGTTCGGGGAGGCGAACAGCCCCATCCCGAACCCGTTGAAGAACAGCGCGGCCGCGAACATCCAGTAGCTGAAGTCCACCGGCAGGGCCGCGAACCAGAAGAAGCTGAGCGCGGCGATCAGCATGCCGCCGGTGGCGAACGGTCGCGCGCCGTAGCGGTCGGAGAGCCAGCCGGAGAGCGGGCCGGCCACCAGGAAGCCGACGGTCATCGGCAGCATGAAGATGCCGGCCCACAGCGGGGTCGACTCGAACGAGTAGCCGTGGCGCGGCAGCCAGATGCCCTGCAGCCAGATGATCAGGATGAACATCAGACCGCCGCGGCCGAGGCCGGCGAGCAGGCTGGCGATGTTGCCGAACGTGAACGAGCGGACGCGGAAGAGCTCGAGGTGGAACATCGGGTGCTCGACGCGCATCTCGATCACGCAGAACACGACGAGCAGGGCGACGCCGCCGATCATCGAGGCCAGCACCCACGGGTTGGTCCAGCCCATCAGGTGGGAGCCGTGCGGCTGGATGCCGTAGGTGATCGCGACCAGGACGCCGATCAGGCCGAGGGCGAAGGTGATGTTGCCCCACCAGTCCATGACGTGGTGACGACGCGGGCTCAGGTCGCGGAGCTTGAGGTAGCCCCACACCGTGCCGAACAGGCTGAACGGCACCGAGACCAGGAACACGAACCGCCAGTGGACGGGGGCGAGCACGCCGCCGATCACGAGGCCGAGGAACGAGCCGGCGATGCCGGAGACCATGTTCAGCCCCAGGGCGAGGCCGCGCTGGTTGCTCGGGAACGCGTCGGTGATGATCGCCGAGGAGTTGGCCATCAGCAGCGCACCGCCGACACCCTGGAGGACCCGCATGATGATCAGCCACAGGACACCCGACGTACCGGTCATCCAGGTGACGGTGAGGGCGACCGAGAAGAGCGTGAAGATCGCGAAGCCGGCGTTGAACATCTTCACGCGGCCGTACATGTCGCCGAGCCGGCCGAAGGTGACGACGAGGACCGCCGTGACGACCAGGTAGCCCATGATCAGCCACAGCAGGTAGCTGGAGTTCCCCGGCGCGAGCGGGTCGATCTTCAGGCCGCGGAAGATGTCGGGCAGTGCGATCAGCAGGATCGAGGAGTTGATCGTGGCGATCAGGACGCCGAGCGTCGTGGTGGACAGGGCGATCCACTTGTAGCGCGGACCGAGGGTGCTGGAGGAGGAGGCCGTGGAGTTCATTTAGTTCAACTGTACTAACGAACTGGTGGCCGACGACAACCGGCCCTTCTGGGGTCACCGTGACCGCGCAATTGCGCCGGTACGACGGTCCGAGAGGCCGGCTGGCTGTCACAACGGCGCAGTTGCGCGATCCGGCAGGCGGCGGCGACGCGCGCACACGGAATCTACGGAATCGACTAGAGACGCCGATACGGTCCGAACATGGACCCGATCCGCAACCCGTACGCCCCCGGTGCCGGCCAGCGGCCGCCGGAGCTCGCGGGCAGGAGCGCCCAGCTCGCGGCGTTCGACGTGGTGCTGGAGCGGGTCGCGCACGGCCGGCCCGAGCGGAGCATCGTCCTCACCGGGCTCCGCGGCGTCGGCAAGACGGTGCTGCTGAACGCGACGCGCTCGGCCGCCGTACGCCGCGGCTGGGGCACCGGCAAGCTCGAGGCGCGACCCGACCAGGGGCTCCGCCGTCCCCTCTCGTCGGCGCTCCACCAGGCGGTCCGCGAGCTCGGTCATCCCGACGAGGAGTCGGTGACCCACGTGCTGGGCGTCGTCCGCTCGTTCGCCGAGCGCGAGGCCGGAGCGGGCGCCCGGCTGCGCGACCGCTGGCATCCGGGCATCGACGCGCCGGCGGTGCGCGGCCGCGCCGACTCGGGCGACATCGAGATCGATCTGGTCGAGCTGTTCACCGACCTCGGGGGGCTCGCGGCCGACCAGGGCCGCGGGGTCGCGGTCTTCATCGACGAGATGCAGGATCTCGGGCCCGACGACGTCTCCGCGCTCTGCGCCGCGTGCCACGAGATCAGCCAGTCGGGACTTCCGGTGATCGTCGTCGGCGCCGGGCTGCCCCACCTGCCGGCCGTGCTGTCGGCCGCCAAGTCCTACTCCGAGCGCCTCTTCGGTTACCAGCGGATCGACCGGCTCGACCGGGAGAACGCCGACCTCGCGCTGCGTGCTCCGGCGCAGGCCGAGGAGGCGGCGTACGACGAGGACGCGCTCGCCGCTCTGTACGCCGCGACCGGCGGCTACCCCTACTTCATCCAGGCCTACGGCAAGACCGTGTGGGACCTCGCACCGCGTTCACCCATCACGGCCGACGACGTGGCCGTCGCGTCTCCCGAGGCCGAGCGGGAGCTCGCGGTCGGCTTCTTCGGGTCGCGCTACGAGCGCGCCACGCCGGGGGAGCGGGAGTACCTCCGCGCCATGGCCGACGCCGCCTCCGCCCTCGCCGCCCAGGGCGAGGCGCTCGACGAGATCGAGTCCGTGCCGACCGCCGACGTCGCCGCGGTGCTGGGCAAGAAGCCCCAGTCGCTGTCGCCGGCGCGCGACGCGCTGCTGAAGAAGGGGCTCATCTACTCGGGCGAGCGCGGCCGGATCGCCTTCACGGTCCCGCACTTCGGGGCGTTCCTGAGGTCGCGGTGACCCATCCGGTCACGCTGCGCGGACTGACGATCGGCGACGAGACGTTCCTCGGGGAGCGGACCCACCACCGGCGCTTCGCGATCAGGCGTGCGGCGTGGCGACCAGATGCATGACCCCGTTGGCGTACTGCTCGACCGTGGTCAGCTCGAACCGCCCCTGGAGGCCCTCGGGGAACGGACGCGGGCCGCCGCCCCGCGTGACCGGGTAGACGAACAGGTGGAGCTCGTCGGCGAGACCGTCCGCGACGAGCGCGCGCACCAGGGTCGCGCTGCCGCTCACGTAGAGGTCGCCGACCTCGTCCTTGAGCGCCCGGATCCGGTCCGGGTCGTAGGGCCCGACGATCTCGCTGTTGCGCCACGTGGCCTCGGTGAGCGTGCCGGAGACGACGTACTTCATGGTGTCGTTGAAGAAGGGCGCACCGGGGTCGTCCTCGGCCGTCCGGGTCGACCAGGCCGGCTCGAACATCTGGTACGTCGTGCGTCCGAGCAGGATGCCCGAGCAGCGACCGGTCACCTCCGCGAGGTGCTCGCCCATCACCGGGTCGAACCCGAACTCGAAGGTCCACAGCGGTGCGTCGACCACACCGTCGAGGCTCATGAACTCGTGCACGAGGATCGCGCCCATCCCGCCCTCCCGGTCGTCGGCTGTTCCCCCACCCTCGCAGAGGCCGTGACACCGGTCGACGCCCGGCCCGGACACCTCCGGCTGACCGCGCAGCGAGCGAGCGCCCTAGCCGTCCCGAAAGGTGTCGGCCGCCGCCTGGATCTTGCCGACGTACGCCGTCCACCACTCGCGGTTGCCGACGTCCGGGGCGTCGTGCCCGCCACGGCCGTCGATCATCTCGCGGACGACGTCGCACTGGCCGGCGTGCTGGGCGGTGTCCTCGAGGACCCGCACCAGGAGATGACCGAACGTCGTGTCGCGGTGCCCCTCGGACCACCACGGGACGTGCCCGGGAGCGTCGAGGCCGAGGGTGCCCAGGGAGATCGCGCTCTGCTCCCAGGCCGACCGGTAGAGGTCGAGGAGGTACTCGCGTGACTCGTCGGCGGTGGCCCACATGTCGGCCGACTCCCAGATCGAGCCGTCCTCGACCCAGGGCAGAGTCATCGGTGGGATGCGGCCGACGCACGAGCTCAGGTAGCTCAGCTCGATGCCGATCAGGTGCTTGACCACGCCGAGCAGGTTGGTGCCGGACGGGACGAGCGGACGGCGTACGTCGTACTCGGAGAGACCCTCGAGCGTCTTCAGCACCGACTCGCGGGCCTGCTGGAGGTAGTGCTCCAGGTCGTCCTTCAGCGCGTCGGTCATCGCCGGGTCAGCTCCTGGTAGTCGGGGTGCCTGCGCAGCCAGGCGTTGACGAACGGGCACAGGACCGTCACCTTCAGCTCACCGTCGGCACGGATCAGGTCCAGCATCTGCCGCACCATCGCCGACCCGACCCCCTTGCCCTCGAAGGCGTCGTCGACCTCCGTGTGCATGATCATGATCCCGCCGTCGGTCAGGTCGTACGCCGAGAAGCCGGCGAGCTCACCGTCGACGTACGCCTCGAACTGCCGCTTCTCCGGGTTGTCGCGCACCTCGACGTCCGTCGTCATGGAGCGAACGTTAGGCCACGCCCCCACGGGATGCGGCGAGCCCTCAGGTGGCCCGGGGGGAACGACGCGGGGAAGGGTGGGTGAACTTCACCACGGCACGCGGGAAGTTCCCGCACGACCTCAGCGGTTGAGGCAACAATGGATGACATGCGGCCGCAGGTCGTCGCCCACAGAGGGGCGAGCTTCGAGAACCCCGAGCACACCCTGGTGGCCTATCGGGAGGCGATCCGCGAGGGCGCCGACGCCCTGGAGTGCGACGTCCGCCTCACCGCCGACGGACACCTGGTCTGCGTGCACGACCGCGACCTCCGGCGTACCGCGAGCGCCAACGGTCTGATCTCGACCATGGAGCTCGCCGACCTCGACCAGCTCGAGTTCGCGTCGTGGAAGAACCCGTGGGCGGTCTTCGACGACGAAGCGCCGGACCACGACCCCGACCTCGCCAAGGTGCTCACCCTGCGCCGGCTGCTCGAGACCGTCTCCGAGGCGGATCGGCGGATCGAGCTGGCGATCGAGACCAAGCACCCGACGCGCTACGGCGGGCTGGTCGAGCGTCGCCTCGCGGAGCTGCTGACCGAGTTCGGCTGGATGGGCGCCGACAGCCCGGTCCGGGTGATGAGCTTCTCGTACGTCGCGCTGCAGCGCATGCGACGCCTGGCGCCGGACCTCCCGCTGGTGATGCTGATCGACAAGGCCCGGCACTGGCCCGTGCTCAAGCCGATGGTCGAGGACGACTGGGTCCTCGGCCCGGGGATCGAGGCGCTGACCAGGCACCCGAAGTTCGCAGAGAAGATGGCGCGCAAGGCGCTCAACGGGCGCGAGCTCCACGTCTGGACCGTGAACACCGAGGAGCAGCTCGACCTGTGCCGCTCGCTCGGCGTCCGCGCGGTGATCACCGACCGGCCTCGCGCCGTGCTCGGTTGGCTGGAAAGCGTGCCCACGGCCTAGATTCGCGGGCATGGCCAAGAAGTCCCGCACCAAGGCGCGCGACCGGCAGACCGAGGGCGAGGTGGGGCCCCGCGAGCCGTGCCCGTGCGGCTCGGGCAAGCGCTACAAGGCCTGCCACGGGTCGGCCGGCGGCGTCTTCGTGGCCCGTCCGTTCGCGGGGCTCGCGGCCGAGCGCGACCTGGTGGCGCTGCGGGAGTTCGTGCCGTCGGCGACGGCGCCGCTCACGGTGGGTGACCGGACCGTGCTGCTCGGCTCGCTCCTGCCGATGGCGGCTCCGGCGATGGTCCGCGACTCGGGCGAGGTCTGGCTGGGACTCCAGGTGCGGCACGGCTTCGGTGACCCCTCGCGCGACCTCGGGGCGGTGCTCGAGAAGGCGCTGGCCACCGACGACGCCGGCGTCGTCGGGCTCGTGGACCCACCGGGACCGGGGGCGCGCCTGCAGGACCTGATCGCCGACCAGCCGCTCGACGTCACCGTGCACGAGGGGTTCGAGTGGTGGCTCGGGGACGTCGACGACCGCGACCAGGCGATGGTCGACGCACTGGAGCAGGCGAACGGTGCGGTCGCGCCGACGGTCCGGCTGGCCTCCGTGGAGGCGGCGTACTGGGTGGACGCGGGCAGCAAGGAGCACCTGCGCTGGGTGCTGCCGGAGGACGAGACGGAGCTGCTCGACGGTCTGGCCAGACTGCACGCGGCCGGCGAGGACGCGATCGCGGACGGCTCGAAGCTGGTCGGGATGTTCCGGGCGCACGGGCTGCTCACCCCGGTCTGGGACCTGCCGAGCGGGACCGGTGCGGACGTGCTCGAGGAGCCGGTCGCGGCTTTCGCGGAGCGACTCCAGCAGGCGCTGGCGATGGATTCTGCCCTCGGTTCGGAGGAGCGCGCGGCCCGCTCCCTGCTGGCGAACCGTCAGGTCACACTCCGTTGATGTCCGCTTAACACAGTGCCTGACCTGGGCCGATGCAGCCCTCCCGGAAGGTTTCGAAAGAAACGCGTGGGCGAGGTTGATCACCCCTGCGGGGTTCGCTAGCGTCGCCGACGGCCCGGTCGTTGTTGCCTCCCCCGTCGACATCGGCCGGGCCCTCTTCTGCCCCGCCCGTGGTGGCGCAACAAACCCCGTCCCGTCGACGTCTTCCGAGCGTGTGGAGAACGGTCGCGACGTCGGTGCTGCTGCTGCTCGCCGTCTGCGGCTGCGGTTCGAACGACCGGCCGAGTCCCCGGTCTGTCCCACCGACCTCGGCTGCCGGCACTCCCATCGTCGATCCGGTGGGACCGCCGCCCGAGATCCCGTGGTGGTCCGGAGGCGAGCTGCACGTCACCGAGGGGACCATCCCGACGCGCATGCGTCAGGTCGCGGCCCGGGGAGGAACCACCATCATCGGCCGCGCGACGCGCCACGGCAGTACCTGGAGGATCCTGCGAGGCGACCGCTTGGTACATCTCTTCTCGACCCACTCACCGGGAGCGCATCCGGTGCTGTCGGCGAACGGTCGCTTCGCCGCCTGGGTGACCTCTGTCCGGACGCACCGGTACAACCTGTACGAGGCCGAGACCAGATTCACCGTCACGGCGTACGACGTGGGGCGTGACCGGATCACGGGCACCACCGCCATGAACTCACACACGTACTGCTGCGACGGGGGCGGGGTGCTCGAGGTGGAGGGCGTGGACAGCGACGGCTCGGTGATCGTGGCGCGCGACAACGACCGGGCCTGGATCTGGCGAGTCGGCCCCGACCCCGTCCGGCTCTCCGGAGACGTCCGTGCCGGCGCAGTCGTGGGGAACGATCCGTGGCCCGGCGGTGTGAGCTGGACGACCGGGGACGGCAGCGACGACCCGGCTGCCTTCGGACGGGTGTCTCGCACGGGGGTGGTGACCCGTGTGGGTCGGGTGCCGCAGAGTCAGGACGGCCTGTGGTCACCGGACGGCTCGTCGTACGCCTACGTGCCCTTCACCAAGCTCGGCCATCGGAAACCCGTGGTCTGGTCGGGCGGGACCCGTGTCCATCTGAAGCTACGGCGCGCTGCGGAGGTCGTCGGGTGGGAGTCACCCCATCGGTTGATCGTGCTCACCGCAGGGAAGCCCGGACGACCGGCGCTCCGCCCGGCAGTCCTGGTGCGGTGCGACTCGCGAACCGGGACCTGCGCGCCGGCGGGGCCGCCCATCCCCGACGCCCACCTCGCCGCCGCCCGGCTGCTCTGAGTCGACCCTCAGCCGAGCGGGTCGCGCTCGATCGGGCAGCTCATGCAGCGCGGGCCTCCGCGTCCCGAGCCGAGCTCGGAGCCGGCGATGCGGACGACCTCGATGCCGGCGTCCTCGAGGCGCGAGTTGGTCTCGTCGTTGCGCTCGTAGGCGACCGCGACGCGAGGGGCGAGCGCGAGGGTGTTGTTGCCGTCGTCCCACTGCTCGCGCTCCGCGGTGACCGGGTCGAGGCCGGTGTCGATCTGGTGGAGCGTGTCGATCTCCATCGCCTTGGCCGCGGCCACCAGGAAGTGCTCGGCGTCCGCGACGTGGAGCTCCAGGTCGTCGCCGGCGCCGCTCACGACCGTCACGGCGTACGCCGTCAGGGTGTCGGCGACGTTGGGGTACATCACGACCTTGTCGACGTCGACCATCGTGCAGACGGTGTCGAGGTGCATGGTCGCCCGCTCCTGGGCGATCGGGACCGCGAGCACCGTGTGGGCGAGCCCGGCGGTGAACACCTCGCGCGCGAGCTGCTCCGCCCCGGCCGGCGTGGTCCGCTCGCCGACGCCGATCGCGAGCACACCGGGCGCGAGCAGGAGGACGTCGCCGCCCTCGACGTGCTCGTCACGCCATCCGTGCAACCGCGGGGTCTCCGCGAAACGCGGGTGGGCGCCGTAGATCAGCTCGGTCAGCTGGGTCTCCCGCTTGCGGGCCGGCATCGCCAGCGACGTGATCGTGACCTGGTCGCGTACCCAGACCGACGAGTCGCGGGTGAACAGCAGGTTGGGCAGCGGGTCGATCAGGAAGTCGTCGCTGGGCAGCAGCGACGTGACCAGCCCGAAGCCGCCGCGCACCTCGTCGTTGCGGACGCCGGCCGTCAGGTGGGAGGTCAGCTCGGCGGGCGACGACTCGTGGAGCATCGGTCCGAGCCAGCGGCGCATCGTCTCGCCGAGGTGGAGGCTGCCCAGCGCGGTCTCGATCGCGCTGTCGCGGGCGGAGGCGTCGGCGAAGGTCTCGGTCAGCAGGTCGGTGAGGTACAGCACCTCGACGTCCCGCTCGCGGAGTGCGGCGGCGAACGCGTCGTGCTCGTCCTGGGCGCGCGCCACCCAGGGGATGCCGTCGAACAGCAGCCGGTCGTTGTTGCGGGGCGTGAGCCGCGTCAGCTCGGGACCGGGCCGGTGGAGCATGACGGTGCGCAGGCGGCCGACCTCCGAGTCGGCGCCGGTCGGACGACCGGCGCCGGGCGTGGGGTTGCTCGACATGCCGCGCACTCTAGTGCGCGATCAGTTGGCGGAGTCACCCCGCGACGACCTGGTACGCCGTGACCGCGGCGAGCAGGAAGCACACCGCCGATCCGACGTAGTGGATCGTCGAGAGGCGCAGGTAGCGGAGCAGGAACCGGCCGGCCACCACGGCCAGGCCGGAGACGACGAGCAGCGCGCTCCAGGCGCCGACGAACACCGACACGGCGTCGTGGTAGCGCCCGACCAGGCTGATCGTGAGCAGCTGGGAGAGGTCACCCCACTCGGCCGCGAAGAGCACCAGGAAGCTCGCGCCCACGGCGGCGAGACCCGCCTTCGGCGAGGACGCCTTCGCGGCGTACTCCTCCTCGGTCTCCGCCTCCTCGGCGTCCGCCTTGGGTGCCTCGCGGAGCAGGAGGACGGCACCGACCAGGAAGATCAGCCCCGCCACGATCTCGACCACGCGATGCGGCAGCAGCGTGACCAGCCCGCCGACGGTGCACGCGATCACGGTCTGGATCAGGAAGGCCAGGCCGACGCCGACCCAGACGGCCCACGGCCGGTAGCGGGTCGAGAGGACCAGGGCGGCCACGAAGGTCTTGTCCGGGAGCTCCACGACGAAGATCGCCCCGAAGGCGATGGCGACGACGGCGAGATCCACCGTGAAAACCTAGCGGTCGCGTTTCGACAACGTTCACCCTCCGAGAGCGTCGAGGCGTTGCCAGCGCCGGCGGACGGGTGTTGAGTCGGGACCGGGGTCGACCCACCTCACGAGGGAGACGACGATGGCGAAGTTCGAGCACTACGACCAGGGCACACCCAGCTGGATCGAGCTGATCACACCCGACCAGGCTGCGTCGCAGTCGTTCTACGGCGAGCTGTTCGGCTGGTCGTACGACGACCACGACATGGGCGACATGGGGCACTACTACATCCCGAAGCTCGACGACGACGAGATCGGCGGGATCAGCGGGCAGATGCCGGGCATGGAGGGTCATCCCGCGTTCTGGGGCGTCTACCTCGCGGTCGACGACGTCGACGCCGCCACGGCGAAGGTCGAGCCGGCCGGTGGCAAGGTCGAGGCCGGACCCTTCGACGTGAACACCAACGGCCGGATGTCGGCGATCCAGGACCCGACCGGCGCGCGGGTCGGCCTCTGGCAGGCCGGCGAGACCATCGGCACCCAGCGCGCCAACGAGCCCGGCACGCCGACGTGGAACGAGTGCGTCACGGGCGACGTGAAGGCGGCCGCCGCGTTCTACGCCGCCGTGCTCGGCATGGGCAGCGAGGACATGGACATGGGCGAGGCCGGCAGCTACACGGTGCTGACGAACGCCGAGGGTCGCCAGGTCGGCGGCTGCATGGACCTCGGCATGCTTCCCGAAGGGACACCGCCCCACTGGAACGTCTACTTCAACGTCGAGGACGTCGACTCGAGCGTCTCCCGGGCCGAGGGCCTCGGGGCCAAGACGCTCGCGCCGGCGATGGACGTGCCCGGCGTCGGCCGGATGGCGATGCTGTCCGACCCGCAGGGTGCGACGTTCTGGGTGATGGCCTCGGCCGACGCGGCGTAGCGGCCGATCGGCGCGGGTCAGCGGCCGTTCGGTGGCGTGTCACCGACCGTTCGGCGGCGTGTAACCGACCCTTCGAGGGCGACACGCCGGGTGCCGGCTCGGCGTGTCGTGCCACAAGGGTCGGTTACACGTCCCGGCGGAACGGGTCGGCCGGATAGATGCCGAGCACCTTCACCTCGGTGGTGAAGAACGCCAGCTCCTCGAGCGCGCGGGCGACCGGCGGGTCGTCCGCGTGCCCGTCGACCTCCGCCAGGAACTGGGTCGCGGTGAACTCCCCGCCGACCATGTAGCTCTCGAGCTTGGTCATGTTGACGCCGTTGGTCGCGAACCCGCCCAGGGCCTTGTAGAGCGCGGCCGGCAGGTTCCGCACGTTGAAGACGAAGCTGGTGACGACGGGGCCGTTCCCCCGGGGCGCCTTCACGAAGTCGCGGGAGAGCACGACGAACCTCGTGGTGTTGTGGTCCTCGTCCTCGACGTCGTCGAGCAGCACCTCGAGGCCGTAGATGTCGGCGGCCAGCGGTGGCGAGATCGCGGCCTGCGTCGGGTCCCCGGCCTCCTTCACCTCGCGGGCGGCGCCGGCGGTGTCGCCGGAGATCACCGGGACGAACCCGTGCTCGCGGATCACCCGGCGGCACTGACCGAGGGCGTGCACGTGGCTGTGCACCGTCTTCACGCCGTCCAGCGTGGTGCCGGGGACGCCGAGCAGCGCGAACCTGATCCGCAGGAAGTGCTCACCCACGATGTGCAGCTGCGAGGTCGGCAGGAAGTGGTGGATGTCGGCCACCCGCCCGGCCAGCGAGTTGTCGATCGGGATCATCGCGAGGTCGGCGTCGCCGGAGTCGACCGCGGCGAAGCAGTCCTCGAAGCTCGGGCAGGCGACCGCCTCGAGGTCGGGGTACCGCTCCTGGCAGGCGAGGTGCGAGTTGGAGCCCGGCTCGCCCTGGTAGACGATCCGGCGCGGCCGTTCCTCGCCGATGACGGTGCTCACGCGCGTCAGTGTCACACGTCGGCCCTGCACAGGATTACGCTCGCTCAGCGTGTGGATCCTCGACGTCGTCGCGATCGTGGTGGCCCTCGCCGCGGGCGCCCTCGCCGTCGTCGCGCTGCGCCGTCAGACGGCGTACCGCCGGGCCACGGCCGCCGAGGCGCTCCCCGAGGACGTGACCGGGCTCCGGCAGGAGGTCGCCGCACTCCGCGTCGAGACCGCCGGGGCGCTGCGGCACCTCGCGGTGGTGCGGTACGACGCGTTCGGCGACATGGGCGGGCACCTCTCGTGGTCGCTGGCCCTGCTCGACGACGCCGGTGACGGCGTGGTGCTGACCTCGATCCACGGTCGTTCGGACGCCCGCACGTACGCCAAGAGCGTCGCCGCGTGGACCAGCGACCAGCAGCTGTCGCCGGAGGAGGACCAGGCGATCGCGCACGCCCACCCCTAGGGACGTTTTCGCAAAGATCACGACTGGGCCACAGTCTGGATCGCAGGCAACTCCGGGAGCTCCCGAGACGTCCTATCTGGTGAACGGGGTACCAGCGCTCGGGCGTTGGAGAACGGGGGGCACATGGCCACCACGGCGACATCGGGAACGGGAACCGAAGCCGGACGCGGCGGCTGGCTGCGCGGACGACGCGCGACCGTCGTCGCGGTGGTGGTCCTCGCCTTCGCCGCCATCGTGGTGCCCTTCGCCCTGCGCGACCTCGGCCGGGGCGGTGCTCAGGTGTCCCCCGCAGGCCGGGCGACCGCCCCGGCCGACCCCACGCCCTCCCATCGGTCCACGACCTCCCACGACCCGGTGCCGGTCAGCGACCCCGCAGTCGGCCCGCGCGGTGACCTGCCGGCCCTGCTGCCGGCTCGCGCTGCCCTGGACGCCGGCACTCGCGTGCGGCTCGGCGACGTCACCGACGGCATGCTGCGACGTACGCCGACCGGCTGGCAGGTGTTCGTCCGATGGGACGGCCGGATCCAACCGGTCCTCACCCGCGGACCGGTGTCGCTCGGCGGAGGCCCCGGTGCGCACGCGCCCGCGTCGTGGGTCTCCGACGAGGGCCTGCTCTACACCCGCGTCCCCACGAGCCTGCCCGGCCGGTTCCGGGTCTACGAGTGGGATCCGTCCGGCGGCACGGCGTACATCCCGCCGGCGCTGGTCGCGACCGACCTGGGCCCGGTCTGCTTCGACAAGTCGTTCACGGCCTTCGGCAACTGTCACGGCGCGCGATAGTCAGCCTCCCGGCAACTCGGGTCGGCTCCACGACGTCCCCCTAGATGGAAGCCCTCGTCGAGGAGGGCGCTCGGACACGGGGAGCTCGCGATGACCACCACCCACGACCCACGCACCGACGTCGACGCCTCCGGGCCCGGCCGTCGCCGCCGCCGGACCGCCGTCATCGCCGGCGCCGCGCTGCTCGCGGCGGCAGCGATCGCCACGCCGTTCCTCCTGCGGGGCGGAGACGACGGTGCGCCCGCACCGACGGCCGACCGGTCACCCACCCCCGCTCCCGCGGCCGGTGCCCTGACCGGCGACGTCGACGGCGACGGGAAGCCCGACGTCGTGACGCTCTCGCGCGACGACCGACTCCGCGTGCAGCTGGGCTCGGGCGGGTCCGTCGTTCAGCTGCTCCAGGATCGGCCCCGGCTCGAAGGGCTCGCCGATGTCGGCGGCACCGGGCTCGCGGTCGTCACCTCCCAGCGATCCGCCGACGCCGGCCGGGAGTGGACCGGCTGGGTCGTGCGCGGCCCGGGGATGACCCGGCTCCCGGTGCGCCATCGCGGCGTGATCGGCACCGAGGCGGGCTCGTCGGTGGCGTGGGTCGCCGACGGCCGGCTGTACGACGGGTCCCTCGACCCGCTGCAGGCACACGACGACCAGGTGGCTGTCGTGGCCCGGTCGTGGTCCCTCGACGGCGGCCGGCTGACTCCGTCGCGTGTCGGAGCGCGGTGCTGGGACCGCAGCACGGGCCGGCCACCGGCTCCGTGTGTCGCGGGCCAGGACTGGACCTACGACGTCGGGCCGCACGGTGGTCTCCCGGCGCTGCTCCCCACCGTGCGGCCGGCCTGGGCGAGCGTGACCCACGCGTCCTTCGGCGGCCAGACCTGGAGCGTGCGGAAGGTCGGCTCCACCGGCGGCCCCGAGTTCGCGCCGTACGACCTGGTCCGCACCGGTGACGGCACCACGCAGAGCGTGCGCGTGCCACGCGGCTGGGCCCCGAGCCTCTTCCCCGGACCGGTCCGTCTGGACGGCGGAGCCGACGGGCTGCTGCTGAGCCAGGAGGGCGGCGACTCCGACACCTGGCGCGTGTACGCCGACCGCGGCGGCGTGCAGGAGCTCGCCCAGCACGGACCCGTGCCGCTCGGAGGCGGCTTCTCGCACGACGGTGGCAGGGTGTTCCTCTCGTGGCTGACGCCCGACGGTCACCTGTACACCCGCATCGGGACCGAGCAGCCCGGCCACTTCCGGGTGTACGCGTGGCAGCCCACCGGCGGCGACACCGGCACGCCCCCGACGCTCGTCGCCCACGACCTCGGCACCGTCTGCATCGACGACATGTGGCAGACCTACGGCACCTGCGCGCGATAGTCCCGCCCGTTCGGCCCCTCATAAGGCCCTGCGGCGTCGCGGAGGGGTGCCGAATGGGCGGGACTATCGGGGGACGCGGACCAACACCCGGCCGTGGAGACAGGTCATGCGGAGCTCGCGGCCCGCGCCGAGGGGGTCGCCGTCGAGCTGGCGCGGGGTGGGTGCCGCCGCGCGGATGGTGACGGTCCGGCCGCGCATCCGGGCGATGGTCTCGTCGGTGCGCGGACGGCGCGCGAGCACCCGGAACGCCAGGGGCAGCCACGAGACGATGGTCTTGGGATAGAGCAGGACGACGTCGAGCAGGCCGTCGTCGATCGCGGCGTCGGGAAGCAGCGGCATACCGGCCTGGAGGAAGCCGACGTTGCCGACGACGATCGTCCGGGCCCGGTGCGTCGTGGGCTTCCCTTCGTCGACCGAGATCTCCATCCGGACCACCGGCGACATCATCGCCTTGGCCCCCGAGAGCAGGTAGGCCACCCAGCCGACCTTCGCCTTCAGCTGCTCGTTGACGCCCTGCATGATCGCGGCGTCCAGGCCCATCCCGGCCATCACCATGAAGTGGGTGTCCTCCATGTCGTCGCCGGAGACCTCGACCAGGTCGATCGCGCGGTCCTGGCCGGTCAGCGCGACGTCGATGGCGGCGCGGAGGTACAGCGGGATGTCGAGGTTGCGGGCCAGCAGGTTGCCGGTGCCGGCGGGCACGATCCCCACCGGGATGCCGGTGCCGGCGAGCTCCGCGCAGACCTCCCGCACCGTCCCGTCGCCGCCGCAGACGAGCACCAGGTCGGCACCGCCGACGGAGGCAGCCTCGGCCATGCCGGTGCCCGGGTCCTCGACCGTCGTGTAGTGCCAGGTCGGTCGCGACCAGCCCGCCTCGTCCGCCATCGCGGCGACGATCGACCGGAACTGGCCGACGTCCTCCACCTTCGCCGGGTTCAGGATCACGGCGAGCTTCCGGTCCGACGGCACCGACTCCGTCAGCGGTACGGCGGTCACGGCGTGGCTGCGCGGGAGCGGGCTGTAGACCGCCAGCCAGAACAGGACCACGCAGGTCGCGAGCAGCCAGCCGGCGACCACGTCGGTGGGGTAGTGGCGGCCGAGCAGCACCCGGTCGGCGCCCACCACCAGCGCGACGAGGACGGCCGCGGCACACACGAGCCGGCGCAGGTTCGACCTCCGGACCAGCATCAGGGCGAGCACGATCACGACGCCCGCGAGGGCGGCCGTGCTGGCGGAGTGGCCCGAGGGGAACGACTGGGACTTCAGCTGGCCCGTGGGGTCCTGCCACTGCGGCCGGGCCCGGCCGTAGAGCACCTTGATCCAGGAGTACAGAAGCCAGTCCGTGACCACCACGAGAGCGACGTACGTCGCCGCCCGGCGGTGCTTGCGAAGCCACAGCGGTACGACGAGCAGCAGCGTGAGCACCAGGATGCCGATGGTCGCGAACCCGGTCTCGATCCACAGCAGCAGCTGCACGAGGCCGTCGTGGTCGCGCGCCCAGTGCTCGGCGGTCCGGCCGAGGTCGTCGAACCCGCCCAGCGGCGCCCGGCTCAGGTGGACCAGGAACGCCAGCAGACCGAACGCCGCCGCGCACACCCCGGCCCAGGCCAGGATCAGCGGGCGGGGGCGGTCGAGCACGCGCGCCAGTATGCCGGGACGAACTCGTGTGCTCCCGCGCACGGGGCGCCGATAGCCTTGCCCACGTGATCGACCCGAAGGTGCTGCGAGAGGACCCCGACCGCGTCCGAGCCGCCCAGGCCAAGCGCGGGCTGTCCGACGACGTCGTCGACCGCGCCCTGGCGGCCGACTCGGCACGCCGCAGCGCCATCGTCACGTTCGAGGCCAAGCGGGCCGAGCAGAAGCAGCTCGGCAAGCAGATCCCGCAGGCGCAGGGTGACGAGAAGGCCGCCCTGCTCGCCCGCACCAAGGACCTCTCGGCCGAGGTGAAGGCCGCCGAGGCGGCCCAGAACGACGCCGAGGAGGCCTGGCGCGAGGCGCTCCTCGACATCCCCAACCTCGCCGCCGACGAGGCGCCGGCCGGAGGCGAGGAGGACTTCGAGGTGCTCGAGACCGTCGGCTCGCCGCCCGAGTTCGACTTCGAGCCGCGGGACCACGTCGAGCTCGGCCGGATGCTCGGTGCGATCGACATCGAGCGCGGCGCCAAGGTCTCCGGGTCGCGCTTCTACTTCCTCACCGGCGTCGGGGCCCAGCTCGAGTTCGCCCTGATCAACATGGCCATGGACCTCGCCCGCGCCAACGGCTTCATCCAGATGACGCCGCCGTCGCTGGTCAAGCCGCGGGCCATGGAGGGCACGGGGTTCCTCGGCCAGGCCGCCGACGACGTCTACCGGATCGAAGGCCAGGACCTCTACCTCGTCGGTACGTCGGAGGTCCCGCTCGCGGCGTACCACTCCGACGAGATCCTCGACGCCGCGACGCTGCCGCTGCGGTACGCCGCGTTCAGCCCGTGCTTCCGCAAGGAGGCGGGCTCGCACGGCAAGGACACCCGCGGGATCTTCCGGGTGCACTGGTTCGACAAGGTCGAGATGTTCGTCTACACGACGGTCGAGGAGTCGTTCGCCGAGCACCAGCGACTGCTCGGGTGGGAGAAGGAGTTCCTCGACAAGCTCGAGCTCTGCTACCGCGTGATCGACGTCGCGGCCGGCGACCTCGGGCTCTCGGCCCAGCGCAAGTTCGACTGCGAGGCCTGGATCGCGAGCCAGGGCCGCTACCGCGAGCTCACCTCCACGTCGAACTGCACCGACTTCCAGACTCGCCGGCTCGACACCCGCGGCCGGTTCGCCGACGGCGACATCGGGCCGATCGCCACCTTGAACGGCACGCTGTGCTCGACCAACCGCCCGATCATCGCGCTGCTCGAGACCCACCAGCAGAAGGACGGGTCGGTGCTGGTGCCGCAGGCGTTGCGGCCCTACCTCGGCGGGCTCGAGCTGCTCAAACCGGTCGCCGCGTAGGAGTTGCTCACGGTGGTCTCGACAGGCTCGACCGACGACGTCGTGAGCTCGACCGACGACGTCGGGAGCTCGACCGACGGGTCGTGGCGACCGCGGCTCGTCGCACTCGACATCGACGGCACGCTGCTCAAGTGGGTCGAGGGCGTGGGGACGACGTACGAGCAGATCAGCCCGCCCGTGTACGCCGCGGTGCACCGCGCGCTCGCCGGCGGTGCGCACGTCGTGCTGGCCAGCGGCCGTTCGCCCCACGGCATGACGAACATCGCCGACCTGCTCGACCTCCGTGCCGGTAACGGCGCCGGCGCCGACGCTGAGCAGCTCTGGGTGGTGGCGAGCAACGGCGCGGTCGTCTTCCGCTACCCGCCGATCGAGGTCGTCCACGAGGAGACCTTCGACGCCGCGCCGGCCGTCGCCGCGGTGCTGGAGCACCACCCCTCCGCTCTGGTGGCGGTCGAGGAGCGCGGCGTGGGCTACCGGGTGAACCGGCCCTTTCCCGAGGGCGAGCTCACCGGCGAGTTCACCATCGCCGACGTCGCCGACCTCGTGTCCGTACCGGTCAGCCGGGTGATCATCCGTGACCCGGACTCGACCGCCGAGGACTTCGTCGCGCTGGGTGAGCGGCTCGGCCTCCAGGGCACCGACTACGTCGTCGGCTGGACGGCGTGGCTCGACCTCGCACCCGTCGGAGTCAGCAAGGCGTCCGGGCTCGAGTACGTCGCCCGCGAGCTGGGCGTCGACGCGGCCGACGTCCTCGCGATCGGTGACGGTCGCAACGACATCGAGATGCTCCAGTGGGCCGGTCGCGGCGTCGCCATGGGCCAGGCGGTCGAGGAGGTCAAGGCGGCCGCGGACGCCGTCACCGGCACGGTCTACGACGAGGGCGCGGCCCGTGAGCTCGAGCGCTACTGGCCGGGACCATGAGCACCGCCCTCACGCGCCCGCGCCTGGTCGCCACCGACCTCGACGGCACCCTGCTCGACGACGACGGCCGGCTCACCGACCGCACGCAGGACGTCCTGCGCCGGGTGCAGGAGCTCGGGGTGCGCGTCGTCATCGTCACCGCGCGGCCGCTGCGCTGGATGGACGAGCTGTGGCGCCAGGTCGGGGGCGGGCGCGGTGTCGGCATCGTCTCCAACGGCGCGATCACCTACGACATCGCCAGCCGCGAGGTGCTCGAGATGCACGGGATCTCCGCCGAGGTCGGGCTGCCGATGGTCGAGGCGATCCGCGAGGCCGCACCCGGCACCGCGATCGCCCTGGAGTGCCTCGGCGGCTACCGCCACGAGCCGGCGTACGTCGACCTCCACCCGACGCCGCCCGACATGCGGGTGGGCGAGCTGGCCGGGCTGTGGGACGAGCCGGCCGTGAAGGTGCTCGCCCAGCACCTCACGCTCGACCCCGACGACTTCCGGGCGCGGGTGGTCGACGCGGTCGGGGACGCCGCCACGCCGACGTGGACGATCGACCACCTGATGGAGATCAGTGCGGCCGGGGTGACCAAGGGTGGTGCTCTCTCTGCGCTCTGTGAGCGGCTCGGGGTGGCACCGGACGAGGTGGTCGCGTTCGGCGACATGCCCAACGACCTGGCGATGCTGACCTGGGCCGGCACGTCGTACGCCGTGGCCAACGGACACGAGTCCGTGCTCGCGGCCGCCGACCACGTCGCGCCCCGCAACAGCGAGGACGGCGTCGCGGTCACGCTCGCCCGGGTTTTCGGGCTGTGATGTGATGGTCGGATGACGAGCCACGTGCGCGGCGCGGTCGGTGCGGCGGTCTCCGCCGTGCTGGTGGGCGGTGCCGTGCTCGCCGCCTCCGCAGGCCCGGCCACGTCCGCCACGGTCGCGCCCGCTCGCCAGTGCCGGCAGCAGACCCTGAACCACGAGATCAAGAAGGCGAACGTCGTGTTCCGCGGCGCCGTGGACAAGGTCGGGCACGTCCACGGCAAGCGCAAGCAGCGCACCCGCGTCTACCGGGTCACCGCCGACCGCGTCTACCAGGGCTCGCTGGTCACCGACAAGGTCCGGGTCACCGCCGAGGTCGGCGTGAAGTGCCCGCCGCCGAAGCTCGCCGACGGCAAGCGCTACATCTTCTTCGTCATCGAGGACGGCTCCCGCCTCGTGTCGACGTCCGCGACCGCCCGGGCGACGCACCACCTCACCGACAAGGTCGTCGCGAAGCTCGGCAACGGCGCGCAGCCACACAGCACCCCGCCGGCCAAGCCTGCCTTCACCAAGGTGGCGAACGCCGCGCCACCGCGGCTGTCCCGCCTGCTGGCTCCCGGCGCCGCCGTGGTGGTGCTCAGCCTGCTCGGGCTGGTCGTGATCGGCCGGCTCAGTCGCCGTACGTCCTGACGTCGGCTACAGGTACATCCCGCTCCGGCCGGTCTCCTCGTCGTCGCCGGGAGCCGAGCCGGGCGGTTGCGGCATCCCGGGCTGGCCGCCGAGGCCGGGCTGGGGAGCCTGACCCGGGCGGCCGGGCAGGGCCCGGCGCATCTGCTCGAACTGCGCCCGCGCCGAGACCTGCTGGGCGTAGATCGCCGTCTGGATGCCGTGGAAGAGCCCCTCGAGCCAGCCGACCAGCTGGGCCTGGGCGATCCGGAGCTCCGCGTCGGAGGGCGTTCCCTCCTCGGTGAACGGCAGCGACAGGCGCTCGAGCTCCTCGACCAGCTCCGGAGCGAGGCCGCTCTCGAGCTCCTTGATCGACGAGCGGTGGATCTCCTTGAGGCGGTTGCGGCTCGCGTCGTCGAGGGGAGCCGACTTCACCTCCTCGAGCAGCTGCCGGATCATGCTGCCGATCCGCATCACCTTCGCGGGCTGCTCGACGAGGTCGGTGAGCTCGCGCAGGTCGTCGCCGTCCTCGTCGGACTCGGCATGGCTCACGGCCTCGGCCGGTACGGCGACGGGCTGCCCGTCCGGGCCGACCACGATGACGTGCTGCTGTCCGGACTGGTCCTCACTCATGCCGCCAGCCTACAAACGACGCCCCGAACCTCAGACGACGAGCAGGATCTTGCCGGTGCTGTCGCCGCTCTCCATGAGCCGGTGGGCGTCGGCGGCCTCGGCCAGCGGCATCGTGCGGCCCACGACCGGCCGGACCGTCCCGTCCGCCACGAGCGGCCAGACGTGCTCCGCGACCTGCATGCAGATCGTGGCCTTCTCACCGGTCGGCCGGGCGCGCAGGCTGGCCGAGAAGACTGCCGCCCGTTTGTGGAACAGCGTCCGCAGGTCCATCTCGGCCCGCGAGCCGCCCTGGAACCCGATCACGATCAGCCGGCCCTCGGTCGCGAGCGTGTCGAGGTTGCGGGCGAGGTACGACGCGCCCATGTTGTCCAGGATCACGTCGGCCCCGTGACCGCCGGTCACCTCGGCCACCACCTCGACGAAGTCCTGCTCCCGGTAGTCGATGGCGACGTCGGCGCCGAGCTCACGGCACAGCGCGAGCTTCTCCGGGCTGCCGGCCGTGGCGATGACCGTCGCGCCGAGCGCCTTGGTCAGCTGGATCGCGAAGGTCCCGATGCCGCCGGCGCCGCCGTGCACCAGGAAGGTGTCACCGGACCGCAGCCCGGCGACCATCATCACGTTCGACCAGACCGTGGCCGCGACCTCCGGGAGTGCCGCCGCGGTGACCAGGTCGAGGCCCTCGGGGACCGGCATCACCTGACCGACCGGCACCGCCACCCGGGAGGCGTAGCCGCCTCCGGCGAGCAACGCACAGACCGGACGGCCGACCTCGACCCCGTCGACGCCGTCGACGCCCTCACCCAGCGCCGCGACCGTGCCGCTGCACTCGAGGCCGAGGATCTCCGAGGCGCCCTCGGGCGGCGGGTAGTGGCCCTGGCGCTGCACGAGGTCGGCCCGGTTGACCGCGGTCGCGGCGACGTCGAGCACGACCTCCCCCGGTCCTGGCTCCGGGTCGGGTGCGTCGGCGTACCGAAGGACCTCCGGACCCCCGTGGCCGGTCGGGAGGACGGCCTTCACACTTCGAACTCGTCGCCGCTGTGGTCGACACCCGTGTCGTCGGGGACGTCGTCGTCGATGTCGACCGGGTCCGGTGCGTTCGACGGCCGGTCCCAGCCCTCGGCCAGCGCCTGGGCTCGAGCCGCCAGCTTCTCGATCGCCTCCTCGTTGGCGTCCACACAGCCCGCGGCGTAGCCCAGGAGGTACGTCGTGATCGGCGCCGCCATCCGGACCACGTTGTCCGCCGTCACCTTCGCGAGGTCGAGGATGAGCGCCTCGTCGACCTCGGTGTCGATGTCGAGGGTGTCGCACAGCTCGTCGATCCAGTCGTGCAGGTTCACGTCCCCAATCTCCTCGATGGGAGGCCTGTCCTTCAAGTCCGTGGGGGTGTCGCGTCGTCCCGGGTCTCGTCGCCGGGGTCCGCGGAGCCGTCGAGGCGGGCCACGTCGTCCCAGCTGTCGACGTCGTCGGCCTCCTGGCCGAGGGCGGCCACGTCACGGACCTGACCCGTCGTCATCAGCAGCCGCATCGGCGCTCCGGCGACGTCCTCCGTCGGGGAGGGGACGATCGAGGGGCGCACCGCGCCGGCCAGCTGGCGACGTCCCCCCGCGTCGGTGAGCCACGCGGCGTCGACTCCCTGGGCGGCACGCCGCAGCCGGGTCACCGTGGCGGCCTCGACGTGGGGCATGTCGACCGCGAGCACCACGACCCGGTCGTGCTCCCCGGCGAGTACGCCGACCCCGGCGGCGACCCCGGCCAGCGGGCCACCCCCGGCCGGGGACTCCCGGGTGAAGGTCACCGGCCGCGACGTCGCGACCTCGGGCCCGACGACGACGACCTCGTCCGCCCCCACGACGGCGGCCAGCGCGCGCTCGAGCAGCGTGCGACCGCGGTGCTCGAGCGAGGCCTTGTCGGTGCCGTCCAGCCGGCGCGCGTCGCCGCCGGTCAGGATCACCGCCGCCCACGTCATGTGCCCATCGTGGGGCATCACGGCGCGTGGTGCGGCGTGTGGTGGGAGGCTGGGACCATGCAGGTGGTCCTGGTGCAGGAGGAGTCGTCGCTCGATCCCGCGGACAACCGCAAGCGGCTCGAGTCGCTGGTGCCCAGCGGTGCCGACCTCGTGGTCCTCCCGGAGGCGTGGCAACGCCACTTCGGTGACGCCGGCTCCGACCTCCGGGAGTACGCCGAGCCCCTGGACGGACCCTTCGTCACCGAGGTCGAGCGGGTGGCGGAAGAGCGCGGCACGACGATCGTGGCCGGCATGTTCGAGCAGGCGGAGGGCACGCCGGAGAGCACGCCGTACAACACGGTGGTCGTGCGCGGTGGCGCGCATCTGGACTACCGCAAGATCCACATGTACGACTCCTTCGGCTACCAGGAGTCGAAGGTCCTCGCGGCCGGCCCGATCGAGCCCGCGACGTTCGACCTCGGCGGCACGACGTTCGGGATCCTCACCTGCTACGACCTCCGCTTCCCCGAGCTCGCCCGCCGGCTGGTCGACGCCGGCAGCGACGTGATCCTGGTGCCGGCCGCCTGGGTCGCCGGGCCGCGCAAGGTCGACCACTGGACGACCCTGCTCCGGGCGCGGGCGATCGAGAACACCGTGTACGTCGTGGGCGTCGGCCAGCCCGCGCCCCGCTTCTCGGGCCACTCGATGGTGGTCGGCCCCCTCGGCGACGTCCTCGTGGAGGGAGGGGACGACGCCGACGTGCTCACCGCCGACCTCGACCTCGCGGCCGTCGCCGAGGCTCGTCGGACCAACCCCTCGCTGGCCAACCGCCGCCTGTAGCCTCACTCTGCGTGTCCAAGGCCGTGTCCAGCGCTGCTCCCCGCCGCCGGACGGAGCGCCGCTCGCGACGGGTGGTGGAGCCGCCGTCCGGACCGTCGTTCGCGGAGCGGGCCAGACACGGCCTGGGCATCTTCGCGTGGCTGGTCGTGGTGCTGGCGTCGGCGGCCGCGCTGGTCGCGGCCCTGCTCGGGTACGTCGGTGACTGGCTCGCCGACGCCGGGGCCGTCGCGACCAGCACGGCGTACGCCTGGGGCCTGGCCGCCCGCAGCGGTGGCCGTCCGGTGATCTTCTCCCTGGTCGCGCTGGCGCTCGGCGGAGTCGTCGTCGCGGTCGACCAGAACGCACTCCGCAGCGGCGCCGCGGTCATGACCGCCGTGCTGACCGCGGTGTTCGCGGTGATGGTGACGGTCCCGGCGGGAGGCTTCGTCGCCGCGGTCCGCGAGACGGTCCTGGCCCTGGTGGTGTCGGCGATCGGCGCGATGGCCACGCTGGGCTGGGCGCCGGCCGTCGACCTGCACCGGTTCGAGTACACCGTGCTCGTCCTCGCCCTGGTCGCCGCCTTCCTGACCGTCTACCGGCTCGGCTCCGGCTTCCACGGCCTCGGCACCCGCGGCATCGTGACCGTCGTCGCGGGCAGCGTGATGCTGGCGCTCACCGTCGGGTACGCCGAGCTGCTGCAGCGCTACGGCACCCACAGCCTGGTCGAGACGCTCGACGACGCGGTCCGGTGGAGCCACCACCACCTCGGTGCGTTCCCGCGCCCGATCATCGCGCTGCTCGGCGTGCCCGCGCTGACCTGGGGCACCCACATGCGCGCCCGCCGACGTCAGGGCTGGTGGGTCTGCGCCTTCGGGATCGGTCTGACGGCTCCGGTCGCGTACGCGCTCGTGGACCCGGGGCGGAGCGTGGCGGAGGTCAGTCTCGCGACGGGGTACGGCGCGGTCATCGGCCTGGTGATCGCGTTCGTGCTGATCCGGGTCGACCTCCGGCTCAGCGGCCGCCGGAGCGCCCACGGCCGGCGACTCGCGGAGGTCGACGAGGTCACCGACGTACGACCCGAGCCCGGCCGCACCCATGCCCTCTGGTGACGGCTCCGGCGGCGAGCCCGCGCCACCCACCAGCGGCGCGAGGGCCATCCACTAGGTTCGGATGGTGGCGCGTGAGCAGACGTTCCGGGTGCTGGCCGAGATGGTCGCCAACGTGATCGTGGTCGAGGTGGCCGTCGGCGACGAGGTGGCTCCCGGCGACCCGGTGTGCCTGCTGGAGTCGATGAAGATGGAGATCCCGGTGCTCAGCGAGGAGGGCGGGACGGTCTCGGCGATCAAGGTCACGCCGGGTGACGTCGTCCAGGAGGGCGACATCCTCGTGGAGCTCACCCGCTGACGCAGGACGGCCTGTTCGGCAGAGGGGGCGGGATTCGAACCCGCGGCTGACATCTCTGCCAGCGACCGCTTTCAAGGCGGTTCCGATCGGCCACTCCGGCACCCCTCCGAGCGCGACCCGCGCAGGGCCGGCACGCGCAGGAGTCTAGGTCGTGCCCGACCGGTGCCCGGACCACGAGATAGTCCCCGACGATTTGGTGGCCGCCGGGGGGGCTGGACGACCAGACCGTCAGGGACTATCGGACCGAGGGACGCCTCGAGGCGTCGGGGGTGTCTACTCCGAGCCGCCGATCTCCAGCTCCACGTCGTCGTAGGCGAGGTCGTGGACCCGCTGGTGGTGGTGCTCGATGTCGACGAGCAGACGGCTCAGCCGGTCGGCCAGATCGTCCAGGTCGACCGCCACCATGACCTGCGACGTCAGCCCGTTCAGCCGGGCGAGCAGGTCGTCGCGCTCGCGGAGCGCGCGGGTGGCGCGGGCCGACAGCCAGGCCTCGCGCCGGTCGGGGTGCTCGGTGAGCAGGCGATCACGCACCGGCACGAGCTGGCGGCGTACCGTCCAGCGCCACGCGCCGGTGTTGTGGCGGGCGAACCCAGGCCGCAGAAGGTCCTCGAGCGAGGCGCTCATAGCCGTCATGGGGGCCTCCCGGTGCCGGCAGCTCGTCGATGGGGGGTGACGCCTAGCTATCACTGTGGACCCTCGGAGCGGTGGCCGACAAGGCCCGGAACCGTGCCGATTGGCCCGACCCGCGACGGTTTCAGTTGAATGCACCGGTGACCCAGCCGGCCCGGACCCCCACCACGACCTACCGGCTCGCGCCCGCTCTCGGCGCCGGGCTGGTCGGCCGGAGCCTGGTGACGCTGGCGGTCCTGGTCGCGCTCGCCACGGGCCTCGGCCTCGCGCTGGGGGTGGGCTGGCCGGTCCCGACCTCCGTCGCGGTCATCGGCGCCGTGCTGGTGGCGCTGTGGGCGCTCTACCTGTTCCGGCTGGCCTGGGCGGTCCGCCTCACCGACGACGGGTACGCCGTGCGGCTGCTGCGGGGCGTCGGGACGGCCGCGGCCTCGTGGCGCGAGGTCGAGGAGGTGGTGGCCGCCAGCCCGGGCGGACGCGCCTGCCTGGTGCTGCGTCTGCACGGGGGAGGGTCGACCCGGCTGCCGATGGCCGCCCTGGCGACGGACCGCGACGCCTTCGCCCACGACGTACGCCGGAGGGTGCGCGACGCCCACACGCAGGCCGCACGGGACCAGAGCGCGACGCGCGAGCCGCCACCGTCCTGATTTGGGTCGGCGCCTGCGAATCCTTGTAACCTGTGCGGGCTGACGGGGAGGCGTCGCCTAGCCCGGTTTATGGCGCCCGCCTGCTAAGCGGGTTGAGGGTAATCCCCTCTCGCGGGTTCAAATCCCGCCGCCTCCGCCAGTGTTCGCGGGCCCCGCTGCCGATGAGACCGCTGTCGGAGGGCGGGGTCCGTGACGTACCGTGGACGGCACGGAACCGCGATGGCTCGCCAGACTCGGGGTTGCAGGAAAGTGCATTGCAACTATTTGAGCCATCGCCGCTGTGTCGTGCCGTGAGCCGCACCCCGAGAATGGGTACTTGGGTGGACACGAGGCCCAACCCGGGAGGATGTACAACACATGAAGATGATGCGGAATGCCGCGCTGACGCTGGCTGCGGCGGTTCTCAGCGTCGGCGCGATCGGCATCTCGGCTCCTGCCCACGCTGACACGAACTGGCCCTGTCAGGCCTGCTTCAGGGCCGGCCGCTGACCGCGCCCACGTGACGTGAGCGCCGCGCGCGGACCCCATGCCGCGTGCGTGCCGCTCACACCAACCCCACCACGGTCCGGGAGCGACGCTCCCGGGCCGTGTCACGTACCGGGGCGCCGACGGGGCGGAGACCTGCTCAGTCCTCCTCGTGGCCCGAGACGCCGCGCTTGCCCATCGTGTAGCCGAGCTGGAACCTGGTGTCCGCGTCGTACTCCGTCTTCAGGTCCGCGACATATCCCGCGAAGGTGCGGGCGCTGACGCCGAGCCGCTTCGCGCTGACCGGGTCGGAGTGGCCCTCGATCAGCATCCGGATGGTCATCGCCCGCTGCTCGCGCGCGATGTCGTTCATCATCGTGCGCTCGGTGTTGGTGAACGGGCGCCCGCGCTCCCAGGCCCGCTCGAAGACGTCGACGAGATAGGCGACGAGCCCGGGCTCCTGGACGGCGATGGCGACGTTGTCGCCCGTCGGACCCGGGATCACCGCGAGCCGGCGGTCGACGACGATCATCCGGTTGAAGAACTCGTCGAGGGTGCGCACCTCGGCGCCGGCGGCGCTGACCGCCGCGACGTACTCACGGGTGAGCATGTGCCGCCGGGCACTGTGCTGGTAGAGCGTGCGCATCCGGACGCCGCGGTCGATCGCCGCCTTGTCGCGGTCGGCGGCCGCCTCGAGGCCCGCCGACGGGAGCTCGCGCCCCGTCTGGGGCTGGGCCGTGAGCAGCTCCTCCTCGGCCTCGGCGACGGCACCGTTGATGAAGGTCTGGATGGCGCGGCCGTGGAACTCGGCGATCGGACCGCGGACGGCGGTGGGCGAGCGTCGCCAGGCCTGCGACAGGCCGCCGAAGGCGCGCGCCCACTCCGACGACTCGCCCAGCAGCTCCACCCCGCGCTGGGTCATCGGACCCACGACGTGCGACTGCACCGTCGACGGGTCGACCGGGACGTAGACCGCGTTCTCGCGGTCGTGGACCATGAGGTTCAACGACATCAGGAGCTGCAGCGCCTCGTGCAGCTCACCATCGGCGGCGATCCGGGGGTCGTCCTCCTTGAGCCCGCCGCTCAGTGCGGCTTCCTCGTAGAGCGACGTCGCCTCGGACTCGAAGAGCTCCCGCTCCTCAGGTCCGAGCTCTGCCACCGGTCACGCTCTCACCTTGCCCCACGCACGCATCGTCGCACATCGCACACGAGGCCATCACAGTCTCCGTCAGGTTCCCCACCACTGTGATGGCCCGCCCGAGCTCGGCCGGTCGTCACATGCCGAGGCGTGACTTGAGGCCGTCCAGCTCGGTCCAGAGCACGGCCGGAAGGTCGTCGCCGAACTTCTCGAACCACTCCTGGATCTGCGGGATCTCGGCCTTCCACTCCTCCGGGTCGACCGCCAGTGCCTGGGCCAGCTCGGCCTCGGTCATGTCCAGCCCGTCGGTGTCCAGCGACTCCGGCGTCGGCACGTGGCCGATCGGGGTCTCGACCGCGGCCGCCTGGCCCTCGATGCGCTCGATGACCCACTTCAGGACGCGGCTGTTCTCGCCGAAGCCCGGCCACAGGAAGTCGCCCTCGTCGTCCCGGCGGAACCAGTTGACGTAGAAGATCTTCGGCAGCTTCGCGGCGTCGTTCTCCTTGCCGACCGTGATCCAGTGGTTGAAGTAGTCGCCGGCGTTGTAGCCGATGAACGGCAGCATCGCCATCGGGTCGCGGCGTACGACGCCGACCTGGCCGACGGCGGCGGCCGTCGTCTCGGAGCTCAGGGTGGCGCCCATGAAGGTGCCGTGGGTCCAGTCGCGGGCCTCGGTCACCAGCGGGACCGTGGTCTTGCGCCGGCCGCCGAACAGGATCGCGTCGATCGGGACGCCGCGCGGGTCGTCGTACTCCGGGGCGAGGATGGGGCACTGCTTGATCGGGGTGCAGTAGCGGCTGTTCGGGTGGCTGGAGAGCTCCTCGCTCTCCGGGGTCCACGGCTCGCCCTTCCAGCTGGTGGCGTGGGCCGGGGTGTTCTCCATGCCCTCCCACCAGATGTCGCCGTCGTCGGTGAGCGCGACGTTGGTGAACACCGAGTTGCCCCGGTTGAGGGTGCGCATGGCGTTCGGGTTGGTGTGCTCGTTGGTGCCGGGCGCGACCCCGAAGAAGCCGTACTCGGGGTTGACCGCCCACAGCCGGCCGTCGTCGCCGATGCGCATCCAGGCGATGTCGTCGCCGAGCGACTCGACCTTCCAGCCGGGGATCGTGGGCTCGAGCATCGCGAGGTTGGTCTTGCCGCAGGCGCTCGGGAACGCCGCCGCGACGTACTTGGTGACGCCCTCGGGCGAGGTGAGCTTGAGGATCAGCATGTGCTCGGCGAGCCAGCCCTCGTCCCGCGCCATCACGCTGGCGATGCGCAGGGCGTAGCACTTCTTGCCGAGCAGCGAGTTGCCGCCGTACCCCGAGCCGTAGGACCAGATCGCCCGCTCCTCGGGGAACTGCACGATGTACTTGGTGTCGTTGCACGGCCACGACACGTCCTGCTGCCCGGGCTCGAGCGGCATGCCCACGGAGTGCAGGGCCGGGACCCAGTGGAAGTCGACTCCCTGCTCGTCGAGCTCCTCCATCCGGCGGAGCACCTTCGTGCCCATGCGCGCCATCACGCGCATCGAGACCACGACGTACGCCGAGTCGGTGATCTCGACGCCGAACATCGGCTTCTCGGCCTCGAGGTGGCCCATCACGAACGGGATGACGTACATGGTGCGGCCCGCCATGCAGCCGGCGTAGAGCCCGCGCATGGTCTCCTTCATCTCGTCGGGGTCCATCCAGTTGTTGGTGGGCCCGGCGTCCTTCTCGTCGCGGGAGCAGATGAAGGTGCGGTCCTCGACCCGGGCGACGTCCGTGGGGTCGGTGCGCGCCCAGAACGAGTTGGGCTTCTTCGCCGGGTCGAGCCGGGTGAAGGTGCCGCTCGCGACCAGCGCGTCGGTGAGCTCGGTCCACTCCTCGTCGGAGCCCGTGCACCAGTGGACCCGGTCGGGAGTGGTCATGGCCTCGACCTCGGCCACGAAGTCGAGGATGCCCTGGTGAGTCGTCGGGGCGGGCCTCGAATCGTCGGGGTCGCCCTGGGCGCTGGGCCGCGTCTGCGTGTCGGCAGTCATCTGCTGTTGTGTCCTTCCGTACGTCGCGGTGGCCGCCCTGCCGGCATGCTTGGCGCAGGGCCCGAGATGAACCACCGGTCCGTCTTGCGACGGGGTGAACGTGAAGTTGTGGTGTCGCCATCGGCCGGCGTCGTTGCCGCTCGACGTGTGGCGGGGACGTTACCGGTGTCAGGAGTCCTGACATATTGGATCGATCAAGGCCCAGTGGCCCCCGTCACACCCCTTGACTTACCCGGTGTCGGCCCCCTCATGCATCGCTGGTTGTGGGCAAGCGGCGGGGCCCGCCGCTCGGCTCGGGCGTCCCCGTGAGGCGTCGCCAACCGATTTCGGGAGGCCCGAGGCGGTCGGCTATCCTCGACCAGTCCTCGTCACGGCTTCCACGTGCGAGGACACCTGCGCCCGTAGCTCAACGGATAGAGCATCTGACTACGGATCAGAAGGTTTGGGGTTCGAATCCCTACGGGCGCGCCAGCACTCCGTCCGGCGGCACGCTCTCGGCCCTCCGCCGCTCTCGTCCTTCCGCTCGAGCCCCGGGCTGCACTACGACCCGGCGGGCAGGTCTCGGGACGCCGCCTCGCGCTCGGCCGGCGAGCGGAGGATGCAGAACTCGTTGCCCTCGGGGTCGGCCAGCACCACCCAGCCGGTGCCGGGTCCGTACCGGCCGCGCAGGTCCTGCACCTCGGTGGCGCCGTGCGCGAGGAGGCGGGCGAGCTCCTCGTCGCGGGTGCCCGCGCGCGGCATCAGGTCGAAGTGCATGCGGTTCTTGCCCGCCTTCTGGTCGGGTACCTCGATGAAGAGCACGAGGTGACCGGTCTCCGGGTCGCGGATCATGCACTCCTCGTGACCGGGCTCGTTCGGGTCGCCCTCGAGGTCGACGTACCCGAGCACCGGCTTCCACCACTCGGAGAGCGCATAGGCGTCGCGGCAGTCGATGGTCGTGTGGGAGATGTACGCCGTCATGGGCGTCACTGTGCCGAGGGCCGGTGACACCGATCAACCGATATCGCCGGGGCCACCCCTCGCGGTGATGACGGGTCGGCCGGGTGCTGCGAACAATCCGGGCATGGGCTCCTCCGAGAGGTTCTCCCCTCCGACCGGCCGCCCGCTCGGCCGCACGGTGGTGTCACTGGTCGTGTGGCTGGCGGTCCTGGTGGCGGTCGAGGTCGCGATCGGCTGGCTGCTGACGCATCCGCTCAGGTCGACGATGCGGGGGGAGAACTCCGTGAACCGCTGGTTCGCCGACCAGCGGACCGGGACCCTCACCGACGTCGCCGACGGTGGCACCCTCGTCGGGCAGACCCTGACGGGGCTGGTGGTGCTGGCCGTCCTCGGCGTGGCCTTCGCCTGGTGGAGACGGAGCTGGTGGCCGCTGGTCTTCGTCGGCGTGCTGGACGCGGGCCTCGGCCTGTTCTACCTGGCCGGCACGACGCTGGACCCCCGCCAGCGGCCGCCGGTGCGGATCCTCCAGTCGGGCCTGGTCCAGGACGCCAGCTTCCCGTCCGGGCACACCGGCACGGCGACCGCGATCGGTGGCGTGCTGGCGGCGCTGCTGTGGACGTACACACGGGTGGCTCGCGGGTTGCTGGTGCTCCTCGTCGTGGTGCCGGCGTACACCATGCTGTCGCGGCTGTACATCGGCGCTCATCACGTCAGTGACGTGCTCGTCGCGTTCGGGTACGCCGCCGTGTGGCTGCTCGTGTGCGCGCGTCTGCTGCTGCCGGCTCGCTCGCCGGACGCCCACCCGGGAGACGACGTCAGCGCTGCTCGAGGCGTCGGGGCACCACCCCGAGCAAGGTGACCAGCACGACGGCGAGCCCGAGCCCCGCGACCACGCCGGCGGTCCAGCTGACGACGACCGAGAAGATCAGGACGGCCATGCCGACGATCAGCACCCCGATCGCCGCCATCACGACCTGGATCAGCGCGTGCCCCACGGCGACCACCCGGTCCTTGCGGTGCTCCCGGAAGACGCGCCGGTGCAGCATGACCGGCGTCATGTTCACGCCGACCGCGATGCCGGCGATGACGACGAGGCCGAGGTAGACGGTCTTCTGGCCGTCGTCCAGCTTCGGGAAGATCTGCGTGAACGGCAGCGTCAGCAGGAAGCCCGACAGCAGCTGGAGCCCGGTCTGGGTGATCCGCAGCTCCTGGAGCAGCTCGTCCCAGTTGCGGTCGAGCTTCTCGCTGTGCGACTCGTCGCGGTCGTCGTCGTCCCGCGGGTGGTCCGAGTCCTCGGTTGGGGGCGCCATGCCTGCCTCCTTCGACTCGGCTACCGGTCGCCGGCGGCCAGCTCGTCTCCGGTCGCGCGGATCCGGTCGGGCTGGAAGCCGTGGTCGATCCCCCACAGGATCGCGCGCGAGCGGGAGGTCACCCCGATCTTGCGGTACGCCGAGCGGATGTAGGACTTGATCGAGTTGATGGACAGCATCGTGGTGTCGACGATGTCGTTGTTGGAGTACCCCTGGGTGATCAGCGAGAGCACCTCGGACTCGCGCGCGGTGAGTCCCTCCTCGCGGCCGGGCCAGTCGCCCCCGACCAGCGGGCCGTGCCCCGAGTCGTGCAGCCGGACCGGGTCACCGGCGTGGATGCTCTCGAGGGTGGCGACGAGCTCGGCCGCGGGCAGCCGCTTGCTGACGTACGCCGCGATCCCGGGCACCCGGGCCTGGCCGACCGACGGGTCGTCGGCCCCCCAGGTGTAGACGACGACCTTGCCGATCTTCGGGTCGGAGACGAGGCGGGCGATCCGGGTACGGTCGCGGAAGCTCTGCGCGAACGTGTCGAACAAGGCGATGTCGACCGCCGACGCGGGATGGGCGTTCACGTCGCCCTCGACCACCTCGATGCGGTCGCTGTAGGAGCGCAGCATCGACACGAGGCCGAGCACGACGACCTCGTAGTCGTTGACGATCGCCAGACGGATGGCCACGGGCCGAACTTTAGGGCGAGGGGGTACCCCCCCGTGCTCACCTGTAGGGGTGTATCGCTGGGTCCGTGGGCGCGGCAAGGTCCCAGCCGTATCCACCGTCAAGGGAGGTGTGGTTCTGCATGGTCATCCTCGGACTGATCCTGCTGATCATCGGGCTCATTGCCTCGATCAGCATCCTCTGGATCATCGGACTGATCCTGATCATCGTCGGACTCGTCGTGAACTTCGTTCCGGTGGGCGGCACGCGCCGCCGCTGGTACTAGCGCACCTGCGTTCCTGCTGCGACCCCCGCCTCCGAGAGGCGGGGGTCGTGCTGTGTGAGGAGGGCCGCGCGCCCGTCGACGTCGGCGCATAGGGTCGGCCCGTGGGTCTGCACGTCCATCGCGCCGAACGCACCGACGTGCTCGCCGGGGCGCTGGCCGAGCTGCTCGCCTCGCCGCCGACCGACCCGTTCGTGCCCGAGCTGGTGGTCGTGCCCGCGAAGGGGGTCGAGCGCTGGCTCTCCCAGCGGCTCTCGCACCGGCTGGGCCGCGGTTCGCGTGCCGGCGACGGCGTCTGTGCCGGCGTCCGCTTCGTCAGCCCGCGGTCCCTGGTCGGGCTGCTGCTCGAGCTGGACGCCGACGACCCGTGGCAGCCCGACCATCTGGTGTGGCCCCTGCTCGCGGTCATCGACGACTCGCTGGAGGAGCCCTGGTGCGCGCCCGTCGCCCGCCACCTCGGCCACGGGCTCGACCCGGAGCAGGAGGAGATCCGCCGCGGCCGCCGGTTCACCGTCGCGCAGCGGCTGGCGCGGCTGTTCGCGTCGTACGCCGCGCAGCGCCCCGGCCTGCTGGCCGACTGGTCCGAGGGTCGCGACACCGACGGGCACGGCGCGGCGATCGACCCCGACCTGGCCTGGCAGCCGCACCTGTGGCGCGGGGTCTGCGCTCGCGTGGGGACCGCCACCCCGGCCGAGCGTCAGGCCGAGACCGTGCGGCGACTCACCGAGGAGCCGGCGACGTTCGACCTGCCGGAGCGGCTCTCGCTGTTCGGGCACACCCGGATGTCGGTGACCGAGATCGAGCTGCTCGCCGCGCTCGGTCGCCATCGCGACGTGCACGCCTGGCTGCCCCACCCGTCCCCCGACCTGTGGGCGGCGCTGGAGGGCGCCGTGGGGCAGGTGCCACGCGAAGCCGATGACTCGGCCGACCAGGCCGGTCACCCGCTCCTGGCTGCCCTCGGGCGCGACGGGCGGGAGCTCCAGCGGACGCTGGCCGGCGCCGACGCGCAGGTGGCAGACCCCCTGCCGGCCCCCGTGCGGCCGGACACGTTGCTCGGCTGGCTGCAGACCGACATCGCGGACAACCGACTGCCGACGCGCGCCGAGCTCGAGCGTCGTGCGCCCGGCGAGGACGACCGCTCGGTGCAGGTCCACGCCTGCCACGGACCCAGTCGCCAGGTCGAGGTGCTCCGCGAGGTGCTCGTCGGGCTGCTCGCGGACGACCCGACCCTCGAGCCGCGCGACATCGTCGTGATGTGCCCGGACGTCGAGACCTTCGCGCCGCTGATCTCGGCGGCGTTCGGGCTGGAGGACGTCGTCGGCCGCGACGGCCACCCGGCCCACCGGCTACGGGTCCGGCTCGCCGACCGCGCGCTCCCGTCGGTCAACCCGCTGCTGGCGCTCGGGGTGCGGCTGGTCGGGCTGTCCGGCAGCCGGGTCACCGCCACCGAGCTGCTCGACCTGCTGGGCTCGCCGCCGGTGCGGGCGAGGTTCCGGCTGACCGACGACGACCTCACCCGGGTCACCCGCTGGGTCTCGTCGGCGGGCATCCGCTGGGGGCTCGACGCCGACCAGCGAGCGGCGTACGCCATGGACCGCTTCGCCCACAACACCTGGCGCGCGGGCCTCGACCGGATCCTGCTCGGCGTCGCGATGTCCGAGGAGGACCACCGGCACATCGGCACGGCGCTGCCCCTGGACGACCTGGCCTCCGGGGACATCGACCTGGCCGGGCGGCTGGCCGAGTTCGCCGACCGGCTGGGGGAGTGCCTCGTGTCGTTGCGCGAGGCCCGCGACGTGGGCGACTGGATGGCGGCGCTGCGGCTCGGCGTACGCCGGATCGGTGACGTGCCCGGTCGCGACGCGTGGCAGGTCGCGCAGTTCGAGCGTGAGCTCGCGCGCATCGAGCAGTCGGCGGGCGCCGGGTCCGCGTCCCTCGGGATCGCCGACGTGCGAGCGCTGTTCGACGCGCGCCTGGGCGGGCGTCCGACCCGGGCCAACTTCCGCACGGGCACCCTGACCGTCTGCACGATGGTGCCGATGCGGTCGGTCCCGCACCGCGTGGTCTGCCTGGTCGGACTCGACGACGGTGTCGTCCCGCGGGCGGGCTTCGTGGACGGGGACGACGTCCTCGCAAGGCGCCCGATGACCGGTGAGCGCGACGTCCGCAGCGAGGACCGCCAGCTCCTGCTCGACGCGATCATGGCCGCCACCGAGACGCTGGTCGTGACCTACACCGGCGCCAACGAGCACACCGGGCTGAGCGTCCCCCCGGCCGTGCCCCTGGGCGAGATCCTCGACAGCCTCGACACGGTCACCTCGCAGCCGGTCCGCGACCGGGTCCTGGTGCGACACCCGCTGCAGGCCTACGACGCCCGCAACGTCACCCCGGGCGCCCTCGGCGTACCCGGGCCGTTCAGCTTCGACCGGGCCGGGCTCGCGGCCGCGGGTGCCGCGCGCGGCGAGCGCCGACCACGGCCGCCGTTCCTGGAGGGCTCGCTCGCGGCGCGGCCACCCGGTGACGTGAACCTCGACGAGCTCAAGACCTTCCTGCTCAACCCGGTCCGCACGTTCCTGCGCTCGCGTCTCGACGTCTCGGCGCCGTTGGAGGCCGAGGAGCTCAGCGACGCGATCCCGATCGACCTCGGGGGGCTGGAGAAGTGGGGGATCGGCGACCGCATCCTCCGCGACCTGCTGGCCGGCCAGTCGCCCGAGGCCACGTTCACCGCCGAGCTGCTGCGCGGCACGGTCCCGCCGGGGAACCTCGGGCAGGCCGCGCTCGCCGAGGTGGTGCGCGAGGCCGGCTCGTTGTACGCCGCCACCGCCGAGGTGCGCACGGGCAACGAGCGCAGCGTCGACGTGGATGTCGACCTGGGCGGCGGCCGACGGCTGACCGGGACGGTCACCGGCGTCTGGGACCAGCGGGTCGTCTCGCTCGGCTACTCCCGCCTGGGCCCGAAGCAGCGGCTCTCCACGTGGGTCGACCTGCTGGCGCTGAGCGCGACGTACCCCGACCAGCACTGGACCGGGCACGCGATCGGGAGGAGCAAGGCAGGTCCCGGCCGCGCGCTGTCGGGGCCGGTCGACCACCGGGCGGTGGACTGGCTGCGCGACCTGGTCGCGCTGCGCGACCTCGGTCTGACGATGCCGATGCCGGCACCGGTGAAGACCGCCTGCGCGTGGGCCGAGGCCCGGGCGCGCGAGCTCAGAGGCGACGACATGTCGCCCGAGCGCGCGGCTGCGCGTGAGTGGGTCACCGACCCGGACAACCGGTTCGGCATCAGCGGCGAGGACGACGAGTCCGCGCACCGTCAGGTGTACGGCGACCGCGCGCCACTCCAGCGACTCGTCGACGGCGGGCTCGGGACCGCGGCCTGGCGCATCTGGGAGCCCGTGCTCGAGCACGAGAAGGTGGGTCCCCTGTGAACGGTGTGTCCGCGCCCGAGAACCTTCCGCCGTTCGACATCACGGCGCCCCTGCCCGACGGCCCGACGACGACCCTGCTCGAGGCCAGCGCCGGCACCGGCAAGACCTGGACCATCGGCGCGCTGGTCACCCGGTACGTCGCCGAGGGCCGGGCCCGGCTCGAGCAGCTGCTGGTCGTGACCTTCGGCCGGATGGCGAGCCGCGAGCTCCGCGAACGCGTGCGGCTGCAGCTCGTCGACGCCGAACGCGCCCTCGCCGACCCGCAGCACCATCGTGGCCGGGACGACCTCATCGACCTGCTCCTCGACGGCGACGAGGCGGAGCTCGACCGGCGTCACCGGCTCGTGCGTGCCGCGCTCGCGTCGTACGACGCCGCGACGATCGCCACCACCCACCAGTTCTGCGCCGAGGTGCTGGGCTCGCTCGGTGTCGCGGGCGACTCCGACTCGCGCGCCGAGCTCGTCGAGGACCTCGACGACGTGCTGACGGAGGTGGTCGACGACCTCTACCTCCGCAAGTTCGCCTACCTCGACGGCGCCGAGCTCACGCGGTCGGAGGCGCTGGCGATCGCGCGCGTCGCGGCCGACGACCCGCGCGCCCAGGTCGAGCCGGCCGACCAGCCGGCGGACACCCCGCCCGGGCTGCGGGTGGCCTTCGCCGAGGCGGTGCGTGCCGAGCTGAACCGCCGCAAGCGCCGCCTCGGCCTGCTGTCGTACGACGACCTCCTCAGCCAGGTGGCCGACGCGCTGCTCGACGACGACGCCCCGGCCCGCGCCCGGATGCGGCAGCGGTGGACCTACGTGCTCGTCGACGAGTTCCAGGACACCGACCCCGTGCAGTGGCAGGTGCTCGACCGGGCCTTCTCCGGCCACGCGACGATGGTGCTGATCGGCGACCCGAAGCAGGCGATCTACGCGTTCCGCGGGGGCGATGTCGTCAGCTACCTCCGGGCCGCCGACACCGCCGCGGACCGGCGCACGCTCTCGGTGAACCGGCGTTCCGACGCCGCACTGGTGGCGGCGCTCGACGTACTGCTGGGCAGCGCGGAGCTCGGAGACCCGGCGATCGTGGTGCGTCCCGTCGAGGCGCACCACCAGGAGTCCCGGCTGGTCGGTGCTCCGGTGAGCGCTCCGGTGCGGCTGCGGGTCGTGACCCGCGAGCAGTTCCGGCAGCGGGGCGCCAAGCCGCTGACGGTGTCCGCCGTCCGTCCCCACATCGCGCGCGACCTGGCCTGCGACGTCCGCTCGCTCCTCGCCTCCGGGGCGACGTTCGACGGGTTGCTGCTCGAGCCGCGCGACATCGCGGTGATCGCGGCGCGGCACGCCGACCTCGACGCGGCGCGGTCTGCCCTGGCCGAGGTCGGCATCCCGGCGGTGATCGCCGGAGGGGGCAGCGTGTTCGCGACGCCGGCGGCCGTGGAGTGGCTCGCGGTGCTCGAGGCGCTCGAGCAGCCGCACCGCACGGCCCGGGTCCGGGCCGCGGCGCTCACCAGCCTGGTCGGCGCGTCGGCCCGGGACCTCGACGAGGGCGGCGACGCGACCACCGACGAGCTGGCCGAGCTGCTGCGCGACTGGGCCGGGGTGCTGGCCCTGCGCGGGGTCGCCGCCGTCCTGGAGGCCGCCACCGAGCGCGGGCTCGGAGCGCGGCTGCTCGCCCAGGTCGGGGGCGAGCGGCAGCTGACCGACCTCGCGCACATCTGCGAGGTCCTCCACGAGGTCGGCCTGCGCGAGGGGCTCGGACCGGTCGGTCTGCTGGGGTGGCTGCGACGTCAGATCGCCGACGCGCGAGAGAACCGCGGCATCGAACGCACCCGGCGCCTGGACAGCGACGCGGCGGCGGTCCAGCTCGTGACGATCCACGCGAGCAAGGGCCTGGAGTACCCCGTCGTCTACCTGCCCACGCTCGCCGACCAGTGGGAGGGCGAGCCGCGACAGCCGCTGTACCACGACGACGCCGGCCGCCGGTGCCGCGACGTCGCCGGCTCGGGTCCCGACTGGGGCGACCACACCCGGCGCTGGCGCGACGAGGAGCGCGGCGAGCGGCTGCGTCTGCTGTACGTCGCGATGACCCGGGCGAAGTCCCAGGTCGTGACGTGGTGGGCACCCAGCCGGAACGCCGTCGCCGCGCCGCTCCAGCGGCTGCTGCTGGGTCGGACGCCCGGTTCGCCCGTCGTACCGCCGACCGTCACCACACCCACCGACGACGTGGCGGCCGAGGCGTTCGGCCGCTGGGCAGCGGTCGGCGGTCTGGTCGTCGAGCCGGCCGAGCCGGCGTCGTCGGCACCGGCGCGGCTGCCGTCCGACGACCGGCCGTTGTCGGTGCGCACCTTCGAGCGCGAGGTCGACACCGCGTGGCGCCGCACGTCGTACTCCGCGCTCGCCGCCTTCGACGCGCCGGTCGAGCCGCTCGCCACCGTCACCAGCGAGCCGGAGAACCCGCCCCGCGACGACGAGGTGCTGACCGTGGTGGCGGATCCCCCGGCCACCCACCCCGACGCGACCGCCGAGCCGGCCGCGCCGGACGCCGTCGTCTCGCCGATGGCCGCCCTGCCCGTCGGGGCGACGTTCGGCTCGCTGGTGCACGCGGTCCTGGAGCACACCGACCCCGAGGCCCCGGCGTACGCCGGTGACCTCCGCGCGGAGATCGCGGCGCACGTCGACGAGCAGCAGGTGTGGTGGCCCGTGCCGGACCTCGACGCCGAGGCCCTCGCCGACGCGCTGGTCGCGGTGTGCGACAGCCCCCTGGGCGGGCTGGCCGGCGATCGCACGCTCCGGCAGGTCCCGAGGACCGATCGCCTGGCCGAGCTCGACTTCGAGCTGCCGCTGGCCGGCGGCGACGTCCGCGGGTACGCCGCCGACCGGGTCCGGCTCGGGCAGGTCGCCGACGTCCTGCGCCGGCATCTCTCGCCCGGCGACCCCGTGCTGCCGTACGCCGAGCAGCTGGACCGACCGGGTCTCGGCGGCCAGGACCTGCTCGGCTACCTGACGGGGTCGATCGACGTCGTGCTGCGTGTCGACGGCCGCTACCTGGTGGTCGACTACAAGACGAACTGGCTCGGCGTCCTCCCGGCCGGGCACGAGGACGCGACCCTGACCTCCGACGACTACACGCCGTCGCGCCTCGACGCCGCCATGGGCCACTCCGACTACCCGCTGCAGGCGCTGCTGTACGCCGTCGTCCTGCACCGGTACCTGCGCTGGCGGGTGCCCGACTACGACCCGGAGGTGCACCTCGGCGGTGTGCTCTACCTCTACCTGCGTGGCATGTGCGGACCGGGCACACCGCTGGTCGACGGACGCCCGTGCGGCGTCTTCCAGTGGCGACCGCCGGCGGCACTCGTGACCGAGCTGTCCGACCTCCTCGACGGGCTGGTGCCCGCCGATGACTGAGCTCTTCGAGCCGGTCGACCTCTACGACCACCGGGTCGCGGAGGCGGACGGGTCCGTGCTCGCGGCGTACAACGAGGCGGGCGTGCTGACCGCCGGTGACCTCCAGATCGCCCGGCGGATCGCGACCATCTGCGGCGAGACCGACGCCGACGTCCTGCTGGCCCTCGCCCTCGTCGTCCGCGCGGTGCGCGACGGCTCGGTGTGCCTCGACCTCGAGCGCGTGGCCGAGCTCGCGCCCGGTCCGACGCCTCCGGAGCCGGGTCGCTGGCGCGAGACGGTGGCGTCGTCCCGCGTGGTCGCCGAGGGTGCGCTCGTCGTGGACGAGGGGCTGGTGTACCTCGACCGCTACCACCGGCTCGAGCTCGCCGTCTGTGCCGACCTGGGGGAGCGGGCGCGCCGCGAGGCGCCGGTCGTCGACGAGTCGGCCCTGAGCTCCGCCCTCGACCGGGCCTTCCCTCCCACACACGCCGACGGCGAGCGCGACTACACCGAGCAGCGCCGCGCGGCCGAGCAGGCCGCCCGCTCGTGGACCACGGTGCTGACCGGCGGGCCCGGCACCGGCAAGACGACGACGGTCGCCGGACTCATCTGCGTGCTCGCCGACCAGGTCCGCGACGGACGCCGGCTGTCGGTCGCGCTCGCGGCCCCGACGGGGAAGGCGGCCGCTCGGCTGCAGGAGTCGGTGCTGGAGGAGGCCAGGGACGCCAGGTTCTCCGACGACGACCGTCGGCGGCTCGAGGACATGGACGCCGTGACGCTGCACCGGCTGCTCGGCTGGCGGCCCGACAACGCCACGCGCTTCCGGCACGACCGGCGCAACCGTCTCAAGTACGACCTGATCGTGGTCGACGAGTCGTCCATGGTCGAGCTGACGATGATGGCGCGGCTGCTGGAGGCGACCCGGGCCGACTGCCGGCTGGTCCTGGTCGGCGACCCCCACCAGCTGACCTCGGTCGGGGCCGGCGCCGTGCTCGGCGACCTGGTGCGGGGGTATCGCGAGCGCACGCCGTCGCCGGTGGTGACGCTGGAGACCTCACACCGCTTCGGCGACGAGATCGGCGCCCTGGCGCGGGCGATCCGCGAGGACCACGTCGACGAGGTGCTCGAGCGGCTGCGGGCCGGCGTACCCGCGATCGAGTTCGTCGAGGACCCCGAGCCCGAGGCGCTGCTGCGCGACCTCGTCCTGGCGTCGGCGCGTGAGGTCCGGGCCGCGGCCGAGCGCGGCGACGCCGACGCTGCCCTGCAGGCACTCGACCGGCACCGGCTGCTGTGCGCCCACCGCGAGGGTCCCTACGGCGTGACCCACTGGAACCGGGCCGCCGAGGCGTGGCTCGCCGAGGAGGCCGGCAGCGACCACTGGCCGCTCTGGTACGCCGGGCGACCCCTGATCGTGACCAGCAACGACTACGCCGTGGGGGTCTACAACGGTGAGACGGGTGTCGTCGTACGCCGCGACGACGGTGCCCTGCGCGCGCGGATCACCGGGTCGGACGGCGTGCGCGACCTCGCGACGACGCGCCTGGTCGACGTCGACACGATGCACGCGCTGACGATCCACAAGTCCCAGGGGAGCCAGGTCGACGAGGTGACCGTGCTGCTTCCTCCCGGCGACTCGCGGCTGCTGTCGCGGGAGCTCTTCTACACCGCGATCACGCGTGCCCGGCAGGTCGTGCGGGTGGTGGGGTCGGAGGAGACGGTCCGTGCCGCGGTACGCCGGCGGGTCCAGCGCGCGAGCGGCCTCGCGGCCCGGCTGGCTCACGAGTCGGGCGACGAAACCTGACTGTCATGAGGCGTGGTTAGGGTCGAGGCATGCTGCTGCTGAGGGTGGAGCTGCCGAACGTGCCCGGCTCGCTGGGCAAGCTCGCGACCGCCATCGGTGCGGCGGGCGGCGACATCGAGGCGCTCGAGATCGTCGAGAAGCGACTCGACGGCACCGACGTCGACGACGTCCTGCTCGACACGGTCGACGGTGCGATGCCCGACTCGATCGTCTCGGCGTGCAACACCGTCGAAGGCGTCCGGGTGCTGTGGATCAGCCGTTACCTCGCCGGCGGCAACCTGTTCCCCGACCTCGAGGTCGTCGAGTCGATGACCTCCGATCCGCAGGTCGCCCTCGACTCCCTGGTCTCGGCGCTGCCGATCGCCTTCCGCTGCGAGTGGGCGGCCCGGATCGCGGTCGACGACGAGAGCTGCCGGATCGAGCTGGCCAGCGAGGGTGCGCCGTCGTCGATCGACCTGAAGCCCGGCTCCGGGCTCGACCGGCAGACCATCGGCGACGACCTGGTCGCGATCGCGCCCGTCGGTCATGGCCGCGTCGTGGTGATCGGCCGCCGTGGCGGGCCCGAGTTCCTCGACTCCGAGCTGGCCCGGCTGGGTCACCTCGTCGGGTTGGCTTCGTCGATCGCCCGGACGGTGTAGGCGGCGTCGGTATCCGCGGACGAGAGGTGCGGCGATCCGGTCGAGCTCAGTCGGCCCGCTCGAGCACGAACACCGGGATCTCCCGGTCGGTGCGCTTCTCGTAGTCGGCGTACGTCGCCCAGGTCCGGACCGCGTAGTCCCACCACTCCTGGCGCTCGGCACCTTCGACCATCCGGGCCCGGTAGGTGTGCTTCTCGGCGCCGTCCTGGAGCTCGACCTCCGGGTGGGCGAGGAAGTTGTGGTACCACTCCGGGTTCGTCGGGGCGCCACCCATCGACGCGATCGCGACGTACGTGCCGTCGCGCTCGACGCGCATCACCGGGTTCTTCCGGAGGTGCCCGCTCTTCGCCCCGACCGAGGTGATCACGACGATCGGGTAGCCCGTGTCGCGCAGGGTGTTGGCTCGAGCGCCGTCGGACGCCTCGAACTCCGCCACCTGGTCACGGACCCACTGCTGCTTGCTGGGGACGTAGGTGCCTTCGAGTGTCATGCACTTTTCAACGACCCGGAGGCCCGGCTCATTCCACGGGTACGCCGGTGGGGCGGCGCGGTGGGTAGGTTTCGCGCCATGAGTGCGATCGACGGCGTCAGCGAGATCTTCGACGCGGAGCAGTGGGTCGACGTCCCCGGGTTCGAGGACCTCACCGACGTGACCTACCACCGGGCACGTGCGCACGGCACGGTCCGGATCGCCTTCGACCGGCCGGACGTCCTCAACGCCTTCCGCCCGCACACGGTCGACGAGCTGCTGCGCGTGCTCGAGCACGCGCGCACGTCGAGCGACGTCGGCTGCGTGCTCCTGACCGGCAACGGCCCGAGCGAGAAGAACGGCAAGTGGGCCTTCTGCACCGGCGGCGACCAGCGCATCCGTGGGAGGACCGGCTACCAGTACGCCGACGGGGAGACCGCGGAGACCGTCGACAAGGCCGCGCTCGGCCGGCTCCACATCCTCGAGTGCCAGCGGCTGATCCGGTTCATGCCGAAGGTGGTGATCTGCCTGGTCCCGGGCTGGGCGGCCGGCGGCGGACACTCGCTGCACGTGGTGTGCGACCTCACCCTCGCCAGCCAGGAGCACGCGCGCTTCAAGCAGACCGACGCGGACGTCGGCTCGTTCGACGGCGGCTTCGGGTCGGCGTACCTCGCGCGGCAGGTCGGCCAGAAGCGTGCCCGCGAGATCTTCTTCCTGGGACAGGAGTACTCCGCGGAGGACGGTGTCCGGATGGGCACCGTGAACCGCGCCGTGCCGCACGCCGAGCTCGAGAGCACCGGCCTCGAGTGGGGCCGGCTGGTCAACGGCAAGAGCCCGACCGCGCAGCGGATGCTCAAGTACTCCTTCAACCTGATCGACGACGGCTTGGTCGGCCAGCAGCTGTTCGCCGGCGAGACCACTCGACTGGCCTACATGACCGACGAGGCCCAGGAGGGGCGCGACCAGTTCCTCGAGAAGCGCGACCCCGACTGGTCGCCGTTCCCCTGGTACTACTGAGACGCGCGCTTGCTGGTCGGCTTCCCCGTCGGTTCCGACTCGCTCGCCCCTGACGTCTCGGCTTCGTCGGCGCGGGCGAGCTCGGAGCGCAGCGCCTGGTTCTCCCGGCGCAGCCGTCGCACCTCGCGCCGGTCGGGTGCGGTGGTGGTGCGGAGCTCGCCCAGCTCGTCGGCGAGCTGCCGGGTCTCCTCCCGCAGCCGGAGCACCTGGCCGACACCGGCCAGGTTGAGCCCTTCGGCGAGCAGCGCGGTGATGGAGGCGATGCGCTCGAGGTCGTCGGAGCTGTAGCGCCGCGTGCCACCGTCCGTGCGGTGGGGGGTGAGCAGCCCGCGCTGCTCGTAGACCCGCAGCATCTGCGGGTCGACACCGCTGAGCTCGGAGACGACCGAGATCGGGTAGACGGCGTGGCGGGCCTCGATCTCCGGCCCGAGGGCGTTCACCGGGCCGCCCCGTCGAACGCGCCCCTCGCGTCGGACGACCCCGGCGCCTGGATACGGACGGGCCCCGCGACCACCCAGACGCCGTCGTCCGTCGGGGCGCCGGTGCTGGTGCCCCAGCGGGGACCCGCGTGCCCGGCGGGGGCGTGTCGGGCCTCGGACGGCTCGGGTGTCGCTGCGGGTGCCGGCTCGGCGTGGGTTCGCGCCGCCGGCGGAGGTGGAGCAAGGAGTGCGCCCAGCGCCACCTGGTAGGCGGCGTTGAGCGAGCGGAACCGCTCGGTCGCCTCCGGGTCGGTGCTCAGGTCGGGGTGGAGACGGCGCGCCAGGCGGTGGTAGGCCCGGGCCAGCGTCGGCCCGTCGGCCTCGGCGGGCACGCCGAGGAGCTCGCGGGCGCGGCGTACGTCGCGCGGCCCGGCCGGTGGGTCCGGGCGGCGTCGTGCGGACATCGGTCCTCCGTCCTGCGTGGAACTTCCACGAGCCTCTTGAAATTCTGCCAGACGGCAGTGATAATCTCAATCAGTTGGTACAAGTTATCTGTCTCAATCGTCAGTGGTCATGGCGGCAGGGAGGAGGTGACGACGCCGATGCGGCCGGGCGGCCCGGGCTGGGCCAGGACCCCGCCGCCACCACACGCAGGACCGACGGTTCGTGACCGACCGGGTCACGAACCCCGACGGGGCCGGCCACGGGTCTCAGCTGGAGGATCGACGGTTCCGCGGGTGACGCCGGCGCCACGCCAGGCGTCGGCCACCGCGCGACGCATCCTCGACGGTGGTGCGACGTACCGCACGCCCGTGGCCTGCCTCCCCCGACCAGAGCCGCCGGCTCGCGCCGGAACCGGCGACGAAGACCCGAACGGAGACCGCAGATGTACCCCTCCCAGGAGGCACGCGAGATCGCCATCCTCCTCAAGATCGCCCGCGACCTGGACGTCTGCGGCGATCTCACCGCCACGGTCGACGACCCCTCCGAGCTGATCGCCTGGGCCGGCGTGCTGGGCGGTCCGGCGATCGTGGCCTGGCGGGCGACGGACTCCCGCTGCCGTTTCGTGCAGGTGAGCGCCGACCACCAGCGGGCCCCGGTACGCGGTCGGGTCTCGGCGGTGCTGACCTGTGATGACCACCAGGAGTTCTGGAACGCGCTGGGCCTGGCCGACCTCCAGCCCGGCACGACCCGGTCGCTGACTCTGCGCGACCTCACCACGGCTTGGGACGCGCTGCCGCTCGCTCCGCCGGACGGCGTCGACCTGCCCGAGCCGCCGTCGTTCTCGCAAGGAGCCGCCTAGGCACCGATCGGGCCCGTGGGCGCGGTGGCACGCCCGGGACCCGACTCGCACCGACAGATCACCGGCCCACAGACCACTCGACCATCAGAAAGTTCACCCAGATCCGAGAGGAGACATCCGTGATGTTGCTTCGCAGCACTGACCCGTTCCGCGACTTCGACCGGCTCACGCAGCAGGTCTTCGGCCCGACGTGGGGCACCACGAACCGGCCCGCGGTCATGCCGATGGACGCCTGGCGCGAGGGCGACCGCTTCGTGATCGAGTTCGACCTGCCGGGCGTCAGCCCTGAGAGCATCGACCTCGACGTCGAGCGCAACGTGCTCACGGTCAAGGCCGAGCGGGTGGCCCGCAACGGCGACTGGGAGATGCTGGCCACCGAGCGCGTGCGCGGCACCTTCAGCCGCCAGCTCGTCCTGGGCGACAACCTCGACCTCGACCACATCGAGGCCACCTACGACAATGGCGTGCTCCGGCTGCTGGTCCCGGTGGCGGAGAAGGCGAAGGCCCGCAAGATCGAGCTCACCTCGCGTGATCGGGAGAGCACCGCGATCGAGGCCTGACCCCGAGCCCGTCTCGCCACGGCGTCACGCACGCCGTGGATGGCGCCCCGGCCGGCAGCAGCGGCCGGGGCGCCGGTGCGCCCGCTCCATCCGCTCTGCCGGCATGACCCGGCGAGCCCGGCGGGCTTCACGCGCACATGGTCACGCCCGGGTGAAGCCCGCCATCGACTCGTAGAGCGCGAGACGCTTGGCGCGCAGGGAGCCCGCGACGTACTTGCGCTGCCACGAGTCGTCCTCGGCGAGGAACAGGCTGGCGTCGAGGACCGACTGCGGCTCGCCGGCGGTGACCTCGGTGATGCTGCGGAAGTAGTAGTGGTTGAAGAGCCGGTTGAACTCGGTGGCGTAGATGTCCGCCGTACGCCGGTCGCCGCGCACGACGATCATGTTCTCGTCGTTCTCGGTGGTCGACGCCTCGCTGAAGTTGGCCGAGCCGGTGACCACGATCGGGTCGGGCCCGAGCGGGTCGACGAGCAGGAACTTCGAGTGCACGTAGCTGACGTGCTGGTTGAGTCCGAGCAGCCCCGCGTTGGTCTCCTTCGCCCACTGGTAGACGGGGTTCTCGAGGTAGGAGCCCCAGGCCTGGTAGACGTTGTTGCTCGCGTTGATCGAGACGTTCGCCGACGGGTCGCCCGGAGCCGGGTGGTCGCGCGACTCCAGCAGCATGAACACGATCGCGTTCTGCGCGGTGTTGTCGGCCAGCAGCTGCTTGAAGCCCCTGCCGACACCGAACGCGAAGGTGATGCAGCCCTCCCGGGTGGCCGTGTCCAGCAGCACCTCGTAGGCGTCGAGCACCGCCGTCGTACGCCGTGGGCTGAAGACCGGGGTCACGCCGGTCGGCACGGTCCTGAGGTCGGCCGGGACGGGCGAGAGCTGCTCGACGGCGTCGCGGAACGTCTTGTTCTTCGCCAGCACGTCGGCCCGCGAGTCGTCGGAGCGCCCGCCGGGGTCGCTCGCGAGCAGGTTCCAGTAGCCCTGGAACGCCAGTGCGGTCGCGGGGTCGCGCACCCAGTGCCCGACGTTCGTCTGCCCGGCGACACCGCCGAGGGTGAGGTTGGTCGAGCCGGTCCAGACCTGCGTCGGCACCGACCCCGCCGGGACGTGGACCATGAACTTGTTGTGCGCGATCGCCGACGTCCGCGCCTCGCGCAGCGTGTAGTGGGCATCGGTGATGCCGGCCGCGGCGAGGGTCGCGAGGTTCTCCTCGCGCGGGTACGCCGGCTGCGTGGCCGAGCCGTTCTGCTTGCCGTCGACGATCAGGTGGACGTCCACGCCCCGGTCGATCGCGCTCCGGAGGGCGGCCGCGGCCGGCTGGAACGTGAACTCGTAGAAGCAGCCGAGCAGCCTGTCGCCGGGCTGCGTCTGCTCGACGAACCGCAGGAGCGCGTCGTCCAGGTCGCGGCTCAGCCAGCCGAGCGCCTGCTTCTGGCGATCGGGGTCGAGGTCGGCGATCGGGGTGTCGCCGTACTGCTCGGTGTAGGACTGGCTGCTCGCGACGCCGCGGTTGAAGAAGACGTCGTGCCGCTCGCCCGCCAACGGCTCGGTGCGGACGGTCAGCGTCAGCGGGTACGACGACCGGTCGAGTCGCTCGGGCGTGCCCTTGAGCGGGTGGAAGACGTAGCGGTAGCGGCTGTCGGGCCGGCAGGTGAAGTCGTCCCAGGTGAAGCTCTGGACCGGCTGGTCGTAGGTGCTGACGCTCTCGCCGGGGAGTGGGTTGGGCACGATCGAGTGGAAGACCTTGAACCCGGGCATCCACTCCTCGGTGCCGGCGGTGAGGTCGTAGCGGCGTACGGCGAACCCGAGCAGGCCGGAGCCGGTGGCGTCGCTCGCGACGACGGCGAGGGACACCGTGTTGGTGCCGGTGACGGCGTACACCCGGCCGGCGGCCGCGGTGCGGGACCTGAAGCGCATGGAACGGGTATACGCCGTCGGGGGCCGTCCGTCAGCCGATCGCGCTGGCGATGTAGGCGCTGCCGACCGCCGTGCTCGGGCTGATCAGCACCGTGACGTCGTGGACGTGCCGCGGCAGGGCGAGCTGGACCCGGAACCTCGCGTCACCGTCGGGAACGCTCAGGGGCATCGGCCCGCTGTCGGCCACCTGGTCGCGACCGCTGTAGACGACGGCATCGACCATCGGGACCGGGTTGTCGGCCGTGCCGTCCGCGCGGGGGACCTGGAGACCCTCGATGCGGACGTCCATGCGACCGTTCGCGCGCACGCGGACCTCGCCGCGCTCGAGGACCCACGGCAGGCCGCCGGGGTTCACGCCGTTGATCGCGGGGTCGGTCGGCATGCTCGGGGTGAGGTGCCTCCGGATCAGGTCGTGACCGTGGTGGTGGCCGTGGTGGTGGCCGTGGCGGTGGCCGTGGTGGTCGTCGTGGCCGTGATGACCGTCGTCGGCGATCGCGGAGGAAGGGACCAGCGTCAGCGCCAGCGCGGGGACGGCACCGAGCAGCGCCGCGGAGAGCTTCTTGTACATGTGACCTCTTTCGTGGTGGGCGCCGGACGCGTCGCCCATCACTACGGGTGAACGCGAGGTCGGGTTCAGGGCGCGCGTCTGGCCGGCAGCGGGAATGCGTACGCCGCGGCGTCGGTTGCCGCCACGTGACGACCTCCTCCACGGCTCGGGTGGGCCGCGCCCAGGTGGGGCTGCGCAGCGAGCGCGGGCCGATCCTGCTCGCGGTGATGCTGAGCGTCGGCCTGGTGGCGATCGACTCGACGATCCTGGCCACCGCGGTGCCGGCCGTCGTCTCCGATCTCGGCGGGTTCACGTCGTTCCCGTGGCTGTTCTCGATCTACCTGCTGGCGCAGGCGATCTCGGTGCCGCTGTTCGGCAAGCTGGCCGACCTCTACGGCCGCAAGCCGCTGATGCTGCTGGGCGTCGGCCTGTTCATCCTCGGCTCGCTGCTGTGCGGCGTCGCCTGGGGGATGACATCTCTGATCGTCTTCCGGCTGGTCCAGGGCTTCGGCGCGGGCGCCATCGGTCCGATCGGGATGACGATCATCGGCGACATCTACACGCTGCAGGAGCGGGCAACCGTCCAGGGGTACATGGCCAGCGTGTGGGCCACGGCCGCCCTGGTCGGACCCACGCTGGGTGGGGTCTTCTCGGACACGATCGGCTGGCGGTGGATCTTCTTCGTGAACCTGCCGCTGGGTGCGGCCGCCGCGTGGGTGCTGTGGCGGCGCTTCTCGGAGAACGTCGAGCGCAAGCGGCACCGGATCGACTACCTCGGCTCCTCGTTGCTGGGCCTCGGCGGCACCCTGCTGCTCCTGGCCCTGCTCGAGGGCGGCGTCGAATGGGCCTGGGACTCCGCGACGAGCGTCTCGCTGTTCGTCGGCGCGGTCGCGCTCCTGGTCGCGTTCGTCCTGGTCGAGCGGGTGGCGGCCGAGCCGGTCCTGCCGCTGTGGGTCTTCCGGATGCGCGTCCTCAACGTCACCAACGCCGGCTCGCTGGTCGTCGGGATCCTGCTGATGGGGCTGTCGTCGTACGTCCCGCTCTACTCCCAGCGGGTGCTCGGGACGGGCGCGCTCGTGGCCGGGCTCGCGCTGGCGGCGATGACCATCGGCTGGCCGATCGCGGCCGCGACGGCCGGGCGTCTCTACCTGACGATCGGCTTCCGGGCGACGCTCTCGATCGGTGCCTTCTTCTCCGTGGCCGGCGCCCTGATCCTGCTCAGCGTCACCGCCGACAGCTCGGTCTACCACCTGGCGTTCGCGTGCTTCGTGATGGGGCTCGGCTTCGGCTACGTCGCGAGTCCCGGTGTCGTCGCCGCGCAGACCGCGGTGTCGTGGTCGAGCCGCGGTGTCGCGACCGGCGCCAACATGTTCGCCCGTTCGGTCGGCAGTGCCGTCGGTGTCGCCGTCTTCGGTGCGGTCGTGAACAGCTACGTGAGCGCGCACCTCGGCAGCTCCAAGCCGGACATCGAGCATCTCTCCGTCGGGATCCTGGAGCCCGCCATCCACGACGTGTACCTGGTGACCGTCTTCGTCACGCTGGCGCTGCTGGCGGTCGGCTTCCTGATGCCGACGCGTGTCCACGAGCCGGACGCGCCCGGCGCGGTCGAGCCCGCGCCGGTGCAGGCGGAGCCGGACGCGGTCTCCTGAGCTCCGCGTGGACGAGCACGGGCGTGCTCGTCCCACCGGCGCCTCCGGAGTCGCCTAGGAGGGATCACCCAGCTCGGCGAGCCAGGGGCGCTGCTCCGGCTCGGCTTTCTCGAGGGCCTGACCGAGGCTGCTGGCGACCGTCCCGGCCGACTCGATCTCGGCCAGGACGCCGCGGATGAGGGCGACCCGGTCGACGGTCGGCTCCGGGCCGTCGTCGACGCCGTCGCGTGCGTCGGCGTACCCGTCGTGCATCAGCACCAGGCAGCCCGCCGGGTCGGCCGCTCGCAGCTCGGCGAGGTGGTCGTCGGTCGGGTGCGTCTCCCAGTCGCGGCAGGTGACGGTCCACAGCACGGGCCGGAGCCCGGCGTCGCGGGCGGCCCGCCAGGCGGCCCGGTCCTGGAGGCCGTACGGCGGCCGTGACCAGCGCACCGCGACGCCGGCCAGGTCCTCGAGCTCGACCTTCGCGTCGCGGAACCGGCCGCGGTGGGCCTCGGGTGGTAGCGACGTCAGGCGCAGGTGGTCGGGTCCGTGCAGGGCGACCTCGTGGCCCGCCGCCAGCACCTCACGCAGCAACCCGACGCTGGTACGCACCCGGGTGAGCAGGACGAAGAACGTCGCCGTGGCGCCGGCGGACGCGAGCACGGGGAGGAGAAGGTCGGTGACTCCGGGGGTCGGGCCGTCGTCGTAGGTCAGGACCGTGGACCCGGCCGGCGGGCGGAGGGCGACCACCGAGCTCCCGTCGGGCTCGCCCCGCTCCGTCGAGGTCACGGCACCGGATCGGTCGGGAGCCGGCCGTGGATGTGGCAGTCCTCCCGGTCGTCGGTGCCCGGCACCGCGTACGCCGAGCGGGTGAGGCCCTCGAGGGCGAAGCCGGCCGCCTGGGCGACGCGGCAGGACGCGACGTTGTGCACGGAGTGCTCGAGCTGGACCCGCATCAGCCCGCGGGCGTCGAAGGCCCAGCGGGTGACCGCGTCGACCATCTGGCGAGCGACACCTCGGCCCCGGGCGTCGGGGTGCACCCGGTAGCCGATCTTGGCGACGCGGTCGTCGGTGTCGATGTGGAAGAGGCTGACGTTCCCGACCATGAGCTCGCTCGCCCGGTCGATCGCGCTCCAGGTCGCGTGGGTCCCCTCGGACCAGTCCGCGCCCTCGCGCAGCCAGGCCTCGGCGGCCTCGAGGTCCGGGCACTCACGGGTGGGGTTCCACAGTCGGACGTCCGGGTCGTTCATCAGCTCGAACGCGCGCGGCCCGTCCTCGAGGGCCGGCGGCCGGATGACCAGGTCCGGGGTCTCCAGTCGTTCCACGCCGACACCCTAGGACCAGGAGGGCTCCGGCGGGCTCGTCGGGCGACGGCTCAGAGCACCCGGTTCCGCACGAAGTCGAAGGCCGCGCGGACGACCTTGTCGATGCCGCCGGCCGGGCTCTCCACGGTGTAGTCGATCTCGAGCGTGGCGTAGTCCAGGCCGACGACGTCGAGCGGGAGCGCGCCGTCCGAGTTCGGTGCGGAGCGGTAGCTCGACACGTAGACGTCCTTCAGCACCACCTTCAGGTAGGGCTGCTTCGCCGAGGCCTTGCGGGCCACCAGCGTGGCCTTCGCGATGTGCTTGCCGGTGGCACAGGCCAGGAAGAGCTTCGGGCTGGCCTGGTCGAGGAGCTTGACGACCGTGAGCGGCTGCGGCTTCACCTTGCGCCGCGCGCCGCCGGAGGTCTCCGGGCCGACGGACGTCGTGGCGCCGAGGTGCCAGTCGAGGATCTCGAACGTGTGCGGGAACTCGGCGTCGTCGGAGTCCCCGGGGATCCCGTCGAGGTCCAGGAAGACGTCGACCGAGGATCCCACCGGGACGGAGACGGCGGCCCCGGCCGGGCCGAGCGCCAGGCCGCCGAGGGCGGATCCGGCGACACCGCCGGCGAGGAGGGTACGACGGGTCGGGCTGTGGACAGGCATGGCGGCTCCTTCGCGAAAGCCCCCGGCCCGACCATGGTGCCGTCAGTCGGCGGTCCCGTCGACCCGCAGCAGGGCCCCCGCATGCGGCGGCAGCCTCACCCCCGACGGGGTCACGTCCGGAACGGAGGGTGTGTGGAACAGGAGCGAGCCGGACGCCGGCACGGACGCGGCGACGTCCCCGAAGTTCACGGCCACCAGCAGATCGCCCCGCCGCAACGTGAAGACCCGCGTCTCCTCGTCGGCCGTCGCGGCCAGCGAAGGGAACGCCGGGTCGGTGAGCTCGGGCAGCTCGCGACGCAACGCGGCCAGACGGCGGTAGACGTCGAGCAGGACCGCGTGCCGACCGGTCGCCGGCTCCGACCAGGCGAGCTTCGAGCGCTCGAAGGTCGCGGGATCCTGCGGGTCGGGCACGGCCGACCGGTCCCAGCCCATCCGCTCGAACTCCTCGAGCCGTCCTTCGGCGGTCACGCGCCCGAGCTCGCGCTCGGGGTGGGAGGTGAAGAACTGGAACGGCGTGGACGCCGCCCACTCCTCACCCATGAAGAGCATCGGGGTGAACGGTCCGCACAGCGTCAGCAGGGCGGCGCACGCCAGCTGGTCGTCGTCGAGGTGCTCGGTGAGCCGGTCGCCGCGGGCGCGGTTCCCGATCTGGTCGTGGTTCTGGCTGCACACCACCAGTCGCCAGGTCGGCAGGTGTGCGGTGTCGATCGGCTTTCCGTGGTTGCTGCCGCGGAACGACGACCAGGTGCCGTCGTGGAAGAACCCCTTCTGGCAGACCTTCGCCAGCGCCGACAGGGGCGCGAAGTCGGCGTAGTAGCCGGACGTCTCGCCGGTCAGCGCCACGTGGAGGGCGTGGTGGAAGTCGTCGCTCCACTGGGCGTCGAGCCCGTACCCACCACCCTCGCGCGGCGTGACCAGCCGGGTGTCGTTCAGGTCGGACTCGGCGACCAGCGTGAGCGGCCGGCCGAGGTACGCCGACAACGCGGCCGTCTCGATCGCCATCTCCTCCAGGATGTGCACCGGCGAGGAGTCGACGAGCGCGTGCACGGCGTCCAGCCGGAGTGCGTCCACGTGGTAGTCGGCGAACCACGTGTGCACGTTGTCGAGGATGAAGCGGCGTACCTCGGCCGAGCCCTCGCCGTCGAGGTTCACCAGGTCGCCCCAGGTGTTGCGGCCCTGCTTCAGGTAGGGACCGAAGAGCGGCAGGTAGTTCCCGGACGGGCCGAGGTGGTTGTAGACGACGTCCTGCACGACGCCCAGCCCGGCGGCGTGGCAGGCGTCGACGAAGCGCTGGTACGCCGGCGGCCCGCCGTAGCTCTCGGACACCGCGAACCAGTCGACGCCGTCGTACCCCCAGTTGTACGTGCCGTTGAACGCGTTGACCGGCATCAGCTCGACCAGGTCGACGCCGATCGAGCGCAGGTGGTCGAGCTTCTCGATCGCGGAGTCGAGCGTGCCTGCCGGCGTGAACGTGCCGAGGTGGAGCTCGTAGATCACCGAGCCCGGCAGCTGTCGCCCGGTCCACGACTGGTCGGTCCACGCGAAGGCCGACGGGTCGTAGGTGCGGGACAGCTCGTGGACGCCGCCGGGCTGCCGCCGGGACCGCGGGTCCGGTCGTGGCTCGGGATCGTCGTCAAGCAGGTAGCCGTAGTCGGTGAAGTCGTGATGGGCCGCGGGCGGCAGCGGCTCGTCCGGCACCCACCAGCCGTCGTCCCCGCGGCGCATCTCGACGATGCTGCCACCGGCGTTGTCGCCACACCGCAGCCGGACCCGCCGGGGGAACGGTGCCCAGACCGAGAACGGCGCGCGACCATGCGTCCAGACGCTCACACCTCCTCCCTGATCAGCAACGCGACCGGGTAGTCGGCCAAGAGCTCCTGGAGAGCGGCGGCCCCGTCGTGCTCGCGGCCGGTCAGCAGGTCGGCCCAGGTGCCGGTGGGCAGCGGCAGCCCCGTCTCGCCCCAGCCCCGCTCGGCCAGCCCCACCGGCAGACGGGTGGCGACGGTGAGCGCCCCGCCCCGGTCGAAGGCGAGGACGTGGCCGGCCGCCGGGCCGTCGGCACTGATCGCCGCGTACGACGTGAAGCGATGCGGCTGCGACCGGCGCAGGGTCAGCGCGGTCTGCGTCACCAGCAGCTTGGCGTGCCCGGGGTCGTCGACGTGCGGCGTGAGCACCGGACGCTCGCCGGCCAGGACGCGAGCCAGCACGTCGCGGCGTGCGCCGAAGTCGACCGGGCGGCGGTTGTCGGGGTCGACCAGCGACTGCTCCCACAGCTCACTGCCCTGGTACACGTCGGGCACGCCCGGCATCGTCAGCGCGATCGCCTTCGCCGAGACCGCGTTGCTCCAGCCCGGTCCCGCGGTGACGTCGAGCAGGTCGTCGAGCACCGCCCCGACCGCGGGTACATCGAAGGCGGCGTCGACGGCCGCGTGCACCGCCTGCTCGTACGCTTCGTCAGGCTCGGTCCACGTCGTCCGGTCGCCGGCCTCGCGCATCGCCTTCTCGGCGTACCCGTGCAGGCGTTCGCGCGACGCCGGCCAGGCGCCGAGGGCCGCCTGCCACAGCAGGTTGCCGAACGACGGGTCGGGCACGGGTGCCAGCGCCTGCAACCGGTCGACGGCGTCGGTCCAGAGACCGGGCACCTCGGCCAGCACCGCGATCCGCGCGCGGACGTCCTCCCCGCGCTTCGTGTCGTGGGTCGAGAGCGTCGTCATCGCGTGCGGCCGGGTGCGCTGTCGCTCGGCCATGCGATCGTGGAACTCGTCGACGGTCAGCGACCACTCGCTCGGGTCGCCGCCGACCTCGCTCAACGACGTCAGCCGGGAGGTGCGGTAGAACGCGCAGTCCTCGACGCCCTTGGCCATGACCGCGCCGGTCGTCTGCTGGAAGCGGTGGGCCGCCGGCTGCGTCACGTCGGTGAGCACCGGCTCGAGCAGGCCGAACGCCGTCGCCAGGTCCGGCCTGCGCCGCAGTGCGTCGGCGAACGCCGCGTCGAGGTCGGCCCGCCCGGCCGGCAGGTAGGAGCGGTAGACCGGGAAGCACGCCGCCAGCTCCGCCACCGCGTCGACCAGGTCGTCGGTTCCCTCGGTGGGTGAGCCTGCGACCACCTCCCGCACGACCCGGCGTACCTCCGACCCCAGCAGGTGGTCGGCGACGTCGCGCTTGGTGTCGTGCACGAGCTGGTGGAAGTCGAGGGCACCGCCGCGCAGCCGGGTCTCGAGGAAGGTCAAGGGCGCTTGTCCGTCGGGATCGGTGAGGACCCGGTCGACGAGGCCGAGCACGTCGTACCCGGTCGTCCCGGCGGTCGCCCACGACGCCGGCAGCACCTCGCCCGGGGCGGTCCCTGAGGAGCCGAGGGACGAGGCGTCTCGAAGGGCGAGGATCTTCTCGACGAGCACGTAGGCGCCGCCGGTGAGCCCGGCCAGGTCGTCGAGGTACGCCGCGGGGTCGCGCAGGCCGTCCGGGTGGTCGACGCGCAGCCCGTCGACGAGACCCTGGTCGAACCACCGGCGGATCTCGACGTGGGAGTCCTCCAGGATCTCCCGGTCCTCGACCCGGATTCCCGCGAGCGTGTTGACCGCGAAGAACCGGCGGTAGTTCAGCCCGGTGTCGGCGAGGGTCCAGTGCACGAGCTCGTAGTGCTGCTCCTCGAGCGTGGTGGTCGCCTCCGCCAGCGGGAACACGTGGTCGTGGTAGCGAACCAGCCCGTCCTCGGCGTCGACCTCGACGGCGTCGACGCCGTCGTCGCCGAGCACCGGGACCAGCACCCGCCCGCCGCCGGCCTCCCAGTCGACGTCGAAGGCGTCGGCGTGCTCCGACGCGCGACCGAGCCGCAGCAGGTCCCACCACCAGCCGTTCTCGCGCGGGGTCGCGACGCCCATGTGGTTGGGCACGATGTCGACGAGCACGCCCATCCCGAGCCGGCGCGCCTCGGCCGAGAGCGCGGCCAGGCCCGCGGCCCCACCGCGGTCGGGGTCGACCAGGGCGTGGTCGACGACGTCGTACCCGTGGTCGCTCCCGGGCTCGGCCTTCAGCAGCGGCGACAGGTAGACCCAGTCCACGCCGAGGTCGTGCAGGTAGGGGAGCGTCGCGGCGGCGTCGTGGAGCGTGAAGCGGGCGTTCACCTGCAGGCGGTAGGTGCTGGTCGGGAGCCGCATGGTCAGGCGGTACCCGCCTGGCCGTTCTGCACAGCGTTCTGAGCGCTCTGCTCCTGGGCGGCCACCGACGCGGCGGCCGAGCTGTCGGGTGCGACGACGGGGGCAGTGTGCTCGCGGAGCACCAGCACGCTGCGGCCGGCCAGCTTGGACCGCACGCCGGCCTTCATCGGGCCCTTGCGCCGGCGCACGTCGCCGGTGTCGATGACGACGTCCCAGGCCTCGGCGTACTCGTCCTGCGGAAGCGTCAGGGGTACGTCGTCGGCGCCGGCGTTGAAGTAGAGCAGGAAGTGGTCGTCCACGACGTCCTGGCCGCGGGCGTCCGCCCCGGCGATCCCGTGGCCGTTGAGGTACATGCCGAGCGACCGCGCGTCCGGGGCGTTCCAGTCGGCCTCCTCCATCGGGCGGCCGTCGAGGTGCAGCCAGACGATGTCGTTGAGCCGGTCACCGTCGCCGGTCGCGGTGCGGACCGTCGTACCCGTGAAGAACCGGCGACGCCGGAACGTCGGGTGCTCGCGGCGGAGGCGGGCGACGTCGGCCGTGAACTCGACCAGCGGCTCGTCGACGTCGTCCCAGTGCAGCCAGGACAGCTCGTTGTCCTGGGCGTAGGTGTTGTTGTTGCCCTGCTGCGTGCGGCCGGACTCGTCGCCGTGCAGCAGCATCGGGACGCCCTGGCTGAGCAGCAGCGTGGTGACGAAGTTGCGCTGCTGACGCGCCCTTGCGGCCAGGATCTCCGGGTCGTCCGTCGGCCCCTCGACGCCGAGGTTCCAGGACCGGTTGTGGCTCTCGCCGTCGTTGTTGTCCTCGCCGTTGGCGTCGTTGTGCTTGTCGTTGTAGGAGACCAGGTCGCGCAGCGTGAACCCGTCGTGCGCGGTGATGAAGTTGATCGAGGCGACGGGCCGGCGGCCGGACTGCTCGTAGAGGTCGCTCGACCCCGCCAGCCGGCTGGCGAACTCGCCCAGTGAGCCTTCGCCGCGCCAGAAGTCGCGCACGGTGTCGCGGTACTTGCCGTTCCACTCCGTCCACTGCGGCGGGAACCCGCCCACCTGGTAGCCGCCGGGCCCGACGTCCCACGGCTCGGCGATCAGCTTGACCTGGCTGACGACCGGGTCCTGCTGCACGAGCTCGAAGAACGTCGACAGCCGGTCGACGTCGTAGAACTCGCGCGCCAGCGCGGAGGCGAGGTCGAACCGGAAGCCGTCGACGTGCATCTCGGTGACCCAGTAGCGCAGCGAGTCCATGATCAGCTGCAGCGAGTGCGGGTGGCGGACGTTGAGGCTGTTGCCGGTGCCGGTGTAGTCCATGTAGTACCGCTGGTCGTCCTCCACCAGCCGGTAGTACGCCGGGTTGTCGAGGCCCTTGAAGCTCAGCGTGGGTCCCAGGTGGTTGCCCTCGGCGGTGTGGTTGTAGACGACGTCGAGGATCACCTCGATGCCAGCCGCGTGCATCGACCGCACCATCGACTTGAACTCCTGCACCTGCTGGCCGAGCTGCCCGGCGGCGGCGTACTCCGCGTGCGGAGCGAGGAAGCCGAGGGTGTTGTAGCCCCAGTAGTTGCGCAGGCCCTGGTCGAGCAGCGTGCTGTCCTGGACGAACTGGTGCACCGGCATCAGCTCGATCGCGGTCACGCCGAGCCGGTTCAGGTGTTGGACGACCGCCGGGTGCGCGAGCCCGGCGTACGTCCCGCGCTGGTCCTCGGGCACCGCCGGGTGCAGCTCGGTGAGGCCCTTGACGTGCGCCTCGTAGATGAACGTCTCGTGGTACGGAACGTTGAGCCGGCGGTCGCCCTCCCAGTCGAAGAACGGGGTGATGACGACGCCCAGCATCATGTGGTCGCCGGAGTCGTCGTCGTTGCGGGAGTCGGGGTCGCCGAAGTCGTAGCCGAACAGCGACTGGTCCCAGTCGATGTCGCCGACGGTGGCCTTGGCATAGGGGTCGAGCAACAGCTTGGCCGGGTTGCAGCGCAGGCCGTGCTCGGGGTCGTAGCCGCCGGTGACGCGGTAGCCGTAACGCTGGCCGGGCTGGGCCGACGGCAGGTAGCAGTGCCACACGAACGCGTCGACCTCGGTCATCGGCACCCGCGTCTCGTTGCGCGCGTCGTCGAACAGGCACAGCTCCACCTGCTCGGCCACCTCGCTGAAGACCGCGAAGTTGGTGCCGACGCCGTCGAACGTCGCACCCAGCGGGTACGCCGTACCCGGCCAGACCTCCATGGATGACCCTTCCCGGTCGCTGCTGCTTGCCTCGTCGAATCCCACCACACGCCCCCGTGCCCACGACGGGCGGTCGTCGTCAGGGGTGACGGAGGTTTTCAGAAGTCCTGGGGCTGGGTGAAGAACCGGTTCGGGTCGTACGTCGACCGCGCCCGCGCGAGCCGATCCGCGTTGTCGCCGAAGTACGCCCGCTGGTAGCCGGTCAGGGCCGCGTCGGCGTAGTTGACGTAGGCGCCGGTGCCCCAGCCGGCGGTCATCGCCGAGCGGAAGCCGCGGACGTACGACGTCGCGGCGCTGGCCGGGCCGGAGTCGTAGGTCGCGGTGTACTGGACGGTGGTCAGCGCATCGCGGTGACCGAACGCCGTGTCGCCGCCGCCGACGTCGGCGACCTTCCCGCCGAGCGCGTCGATCGACAGGCCGGCCTCCTTCAGCCCGCTGCCCTGTGCAGCGTCGACGCGCCCGAGCAACGCGTCCATGTCGACGTCCGGGGTGTCGATGATGTGCGACGTCGCGGCGAACGCCTCGCGGGGCAGCGAGCCGCCGGGTCCGGTGTGGCACTGGTCGACCGGGATCGAGGAGCAGCCGGCGTAGGTCAGCATCGTGTCGAGGTAGCTCGCGGTGCTGCGGGAGTCGGTCGACGGTGCGGGAACCTGCGAGAGCAGCGGCTTCAGTGCCGCGTCCATCCCGGACGCGGGGCCGGTCCACGTCGCCGACATGAACAGCGCCGGGCCGCTGGGATGGGTCCGTCCGCCGAGCAGCTTGAGCGTCGCCCAGAGCCGCGGGTCGGCGGACGGGACCGTCCGCAGCCACTGCGGCACGACCTGCCGGGCAGCGCTGAACGGCCACGCGACGTAGGCACGGGTGATCGTCGGTGCGGCGAACGTCCGGAACGTGAACGACGTGACGACCCCCAGATGTCCACCCCCGCCGCCGCGCAGCGCCCAGAAGAGCTCGGACTCGTCGCCGGCACTCGCCGTCACGACCCGCCCGTCGGCCAGCACCACCTGCATCGCGGTGACCGCGTCGCAGGTGAGTCCGTAGGCACGCGTCAGCACGCCGACGCCACCGCCCTGGGTCAGGCCGGCGATGCCGACGGTCGGGCAGGACCCACCCGGGATCCCGCGGCCGCGCGTGCCCAGCGCGTCGTACACCTGGACGAGCGAGGCACCGGCGCCGACCGTCGCCGTGGTGCCGGACAAGGAGACGTGGTCGAGCGGACGGACGTCGACCACGAGCGCGCCGTCGCCGGCCGACCAGCCCGGGTAGCTGTGGCCGCCCGACCTGATCGCGACCGCGAGGCCGTGGTCCTGCGCGAACGCGAACGCCGTCGCCACGTCCGCCGTGTCGGCCACGGAGAGGACGGCGAGCGGCCTGGCTCCGTCATACCGCGGGTTCTGGGTGAGGCGCACGGTGTCGTACGTCGAGGACCCGGGCCGGGCCAGGGTGCCGTCGACGTGCCGGCCCAGGCGCTTCCAGTCGGCGGCGGTCGGCGGGGTGGTGCCGCCGGACGGGGAGACCGACGGCGCCGGTGAGTCGGTGGGCGGCTGCGCGTCCTTCGGTGCGCACGCCGCGACGGCGCCACCGAGGCCTGCGGCGAGCAGGGCCCGGCGGGCGACGTGTGCGGCCACGGCCCGAGCCTAGGGGCCGGTGCCGATCCCGGGGTTACCGCGGCGTTACGCCGGCTTGCCACTCTCGGCGCACACGAGGGAGGCAGCATGAGGAAGACCCTGATCGTCCCGGCCACCGGGCTCCTGCTCGCCCTGACCGCCTGCGGGGGTGGCGGATCGAGCAGCCCGGCGGCCGCGCCACCCTCGGGCGCGGCGGCCTCCCTGGCCTCCGCGGCGGCCCATGCGTCCGCGAAACCGGGCGGGGGCACGGCGTCCGGCGCCGGCGCGGTCGACGTCTGCACCGTGCTGCCGGCCGCGGAGGTCGGCCGGATCACGGGCGTGCACTACACGAAGACCAAGAGCGACTCGACGATGGGGCAGATCTTCGGCTGCGAGTACACCGACTCCCAGTACGACCTCCTCCAGATCTCGGTCACGACGGTCAACGGCGGTCTGGCCTACTCCGCCGACGTCCAGGCGATGTCGGCGCTCGAGAAGCCGGACCCGGTGAGCGGGGTCGGCGACCAGGCCTTCGCCACTCCGGACCCGAAGGGCAACGCCGGAGCGGCCGGGGTGGCCGCGTTCGCGTCGTACGGGGCGATCTTCGGCGACGTGTACATCAAGATCGGCGGCTCGTACGTCGACCCGGACCAGGGCAAGCAGATCGTCGAGGAGATCCACGGCAAGCTCTGACGCAGGCCCTCAGCGCAGCCTTGCCTACCTTGCGAGGCCCCCGGGCGCTGGGGAGGATCGGGGCGTGAGCGCCGAGATCGGCACCGACGAGGAGCCGCAGCACTGGCACGACGACATCGGCGACGACGTCGGGAACCGCCTGAACTGGCTGCGCGCCGGCGTCCTCGGTGCCAACGACGGGATCGTGTCGGTCGCCGGCATCGTGATGGGTGTCGCGGGCGCGACGTCCGAGCGCTCGCCGGTGCTGGTCGCCGGGATCGCCGGCCTCGTGGCGGGTGCCCTGAGCATGGCGGCGGGCGAGTACGTCTCGGTCTCGACCCAGCGCGACTCCGAGCGGGCGATGCTCGCGATGGAGGCCGAGGAGCTGGAGAAGATGCCGCAGACCGAGCTCGGCGAGCTGGCCAGGATCTACGAGGGCAAGGGCCTGAGCCGCGACCTGGCTCGTCAGGTCGCCGAGGAGCTGACCGAGCACGACGCACTGGCGGCGCACGCCGAGGCGGAGTTCGGGATCGACAAGGACAACCTGACGAACCCCTGGCACGCCGCGCTGGCCTCGATGGTGGCCTTCACCGTCGGGGCGGTGCTGCCGCTGCTGGTGATCACGCTGGCCCCGCACGACGCCCGCATCTGGGCCACGGTGGTCGCGGTGGCTCTCGCTCTCGGCGTCGCGGGGCTCATCAGCGCCCGGTTGGGCTACAGCCCGTGGGGCCGGGCCGTGCTGCGCAACGTCGGAGGCGGCCTGGTCGCGATGGGGATCACCTACGCCGTCGGCTCGGTCGTCGGGCCCCACGTGTGACGTGACCCGGATGTTCGTGGCGGTGGTGCCGCCGCCGGAGGTGGTCGAGCACCTCGACGCGTTCCTGGAGGTACGCCGCGAGGCCGCGGCATACCGGTGGACGCCGGCGGAGCACCTGCACGTGACGCTGGCCTTCCTGGCCGACGTCCCGGACCGGAAGCTCGACGACCTGGTCGAACGGCTCGGTCGGGCCGCGGCGCGTCGGCACGCCTTCGGGGCCGTGGTCGCGGGTGGCGGCGCGTTTCCGAACGCCGGCCGCGCGCGGGTGCTGTGGGCCGGGCTCGACCTCGACGACGACGGCCGGACGGAGCTCTCCCGCACCGCGACCGGCACCCGGGCCGCGGCCGGCCGGGCCGGCGTACCGGTCGACGGGCAGCGGTTCCGTCCCCATCTCACGGTCGCCCGCCTCGGCCATCCGCAGGAGGTGACCTCCTGGGTCCGCCTCCTCGACGCCTACCGCGGTCCCTCCTGGACCGTCGACCGGATCACCCTCCTCGCCTCCTACCTCGGTGAGGGCCCGCGCGGAAGACCCCGCCACCAGGTGATGGAGGAGTTCGTCCTGTCCGGGTAGTCCGAGACGAAAACCAGGTGGGATCGGTCGTGACGGCTGACGTTCGTCGCGGACCACCCCGGCGGCCCTGTGGACAACACGACTGCCGGCACAGGCGGGGTTGGGTAGGAGCGGTAGGCGTCGTGCCCTAGGTTCGACCGCGTGAGAATTGCAGTCGCCAAGGAGACTCGGGAGGGCGAGGCGCGCGTCGCGATGGTGCCGGAGCTGGTCGGCAAGCTGACCGGGCTGGGGTACGACGTCGCGGTCGAGCCGGGCGCGGGGCTGCACGCCCTCATCGCCGACGAGGAGTACGCCGAGGCCGGGGCGACCGTGGACGCCGACGCGTTCGCCGGAGCCGACCTGGTCGTGTCGGTGCAGCCGCTCGCCGCCCAGCAGATCCGCACCCTCGCCGAGGGCACGACCACGATCTCGTTCCTGCCGACGGCCATGGAGCACCAGACGGTCGTCGAGCTCCGCGACCAGGGCGTGACCGCGCACGCGGTCGAGCTGATCCCGCGCATCTCCCGCGCCCAGTCCATGGACGGCCTCAGCTCCCAGGCGCTGGTCGCGGGCTACCGCTGCGCGATCGTCGCGGCCGGCATGCTCCGCCGCTTCTTCCCGCTCAACATGACCGCCGCCGGCACCGTCCAGGCCGCCGAGATCGTCGTGCTCGGCGCCGGCGTCGCGGGACTCCAGGCGATCGCCACCGCGAAGCGTCTCGGCGCCGTCGTCCGCGCGTACGACGTCCGCGCGGCCGCAGCCGAGGAGATCCGGTCGATGGGCGCGAAGTCGATCGACCTGGAGCTCGACACCCTCGAGGGCGCCGGCGGCTACGCCCGCGAGATGACCGAGGACCGGGCGGCCCGCCAGCGGGACCTGCTCACGCCGTACATCGCGGCCGCCGACGCCTTGATCACGACCGCGGCCGTCCCCGGACGCCCGGCGCCGATGCTGGTGACGCGGGAGATGGTGGAGCAGATGAAGCCCGGCTCCGTCGTCGTCGACCTCGCGGCCGAGACCGGCGGCAACGTCGAGGGCTCGGTCGCCGGCGACGTCGTCCGCATCGGGAACGCGCAGGTCTGGGGCGGCAAGAACGTCCCGAGCCAGATGCCCGGCCCGTCCTCCCGGCTCTACGCCCAGAACGTCGTCAACCTCGTCACCTTGATGACGACGAAGGACGACGACGGCACGCCCGCGTTCGCGCCGGACTACGCCGACGAGATCCTCTCCGGCAGCTGCGTGACCCAGGGGGGCCGGATCGTCCACGAGCCCACTCGCGAGGCGATCGAGGGCGCGGCCGAGCCGGAGGCTCCGATCGAGCCGGCGTCGCCGATCGAGCCGGCGCCACCGGTCGAGCCGGAGCCGCCGGCCGACACCTCCGACCCCCAGCTCGATCTCCCCTACGACCAGGAGGCCGACCAGTGACGCTCGACACCGGTGTCGTCTGGCTGACGATCTTCGTGCTCAGTGTGTTCGTGGGCATCGAGGTGATCTCGAAGGTCTCCTCGACGCTGCACACCCCGCTGATGTCCGGCGCCAACGCGATCCACGGGATCATCCTGCTCGGCGCCATCCTGGTCACCGGCACGACCGACAACAACCTCGCGCTCGTCGTCGGGCTGGTCGCGATCGTGCTCGCCTCGGTGAACATGGTCGGCGGCTTCGTGGTCACCGACCGGATGCTGCAGATGTTCGTGCGCAAGAAGCCACCCGCAGCCCCGAAGGACGACTCCACGGACAGGGCCGCCTGATGCCGACCTGGGTCCAGCTGGTGTTCCTGGCCTGCGGCGTCTGCTTCATCCTCGCGCTCAAGGGGCTCTCCGGGCCGAAGACCGCCCGCAACGGCAACCTCCTCGGCGCGGCCGCCGCGGTCGTCGCGTGCGTCGTGCCCTTCTTCTGGACCGACCTGCACCTCAAGCACGTCCCCCTGATCATCATCGCGATCGCGATCGGCACCATCGGCGGCGTGTACGGCGCGCGCACCGTGCAGATGACGCAGATGCCGCAGATGGTCGCGCTCTTCAACGGGGTCGGCGGCGGCGCTGCGGCGCTGGTCGCGCTGCTCGAGCTGCACGACGTGGTCGAGGCCGGCGGTGACACGCCGTGGTTCAACCTGGCGGCGACGGCGTTCACGATCGCTGTGGGGTCGATCTCGTTCGCGGGCTCGATCGTCACCTTCGCCAAGCTCCAGGACCTCATGACATCGCGTCCGGTCGTGTTCCCGGCCCTGCGCTACGTCTTCGGGATCTCGGTCGGCGCCGCGGTCGTCCTCGCCGTTCGGATCGTGATCGCGCCCCACATGTGGGTGGCGGTCCTCCTGGCCCTGCTGGGTCTGCTGATCGGCGTGCTGCTGGTGCTGCCGGTCGGTGGCGCCGACGTCCCGATCGTGATCTCGCTGCTCAACGCCTTCACCGGCCTCACCGTCGCCGCCGGCGGCTACGTCCTGTCGAACGTGCTGCTGCTGATCGCGGGCACCCTGGTCGGTGCCTCCGGTACCTTCCTCACCCTGCTGATGGCCCGGGCGATGGGCCGGTCGGTGACCAACATCCTGTTCGGCGCGCTCAAGGGCGGCTCGACGTTGGGCTCGGGCGTGGCCAGCGACCGCCCGGTACGCAGCGTCACCGCCGAGGACGCCGCGATCATGCTGGCGTACGCCGACCGGGTGATCATCGTGCCCGGCTACGGCCTCGCGGTAGCCCAGGCCCAGCACACGCTGCGCGAGCTCGTCGACGTGCTCGGGGAGAAGAACATCCAGGTCGACTACGCGATCCACCCGGTGGCCGGTCGGATGCCCGGGCACATGAACGTGCTGCTCGCCGAGGCTCAGGTGCCCTACGAGCAGCTCCGCGAGATGGACGAGATCAACGGCGACTTCAAGGACACCGACGTCGTCCTGGTCGTCGGCGCGAACGACGTGGTGAACCCCGCGGCCAAGACGACTCCCGGCGCCCCGATCTACGGCATGCCGATCCTGAACGCCGACGAGGCGCGCCAGATCATCTTCATGAAGCGGTCGATGCGCCCCGGCTTCGCCGGCATCGAGAACGAGCTGCTCTTCGACGAGAAGACCTCGCTGCTCTTCGGCGACGCCAAGGACTCGATGGGCAAGCTCCTCAACGCGGTCAAGGCGCTCTGAACGGTTGCCGGACGTCAGACGGACGGAGCCATCTTCGGCTCGCTCCGGATGACGTCACGGCGACTCGCTCGTTGTCAGGGCATGAGCCAGAACGACGACGACCCGATGCTCCGGCCCGACGGGCACCGCTACGAGAAGCCGGAGTCACGCGAGACGACCGTGAGCAAGGAGGTCGTGTACGCCGTGCTGGGCCTGCTCGTGGTCGTCATCGCGATCCTGATCGCGACCGGCACGGTGCCGATCTTTCCTGAGTGAGCACTGCCGGACCGACGGAGTCGGGCCGGCAAGCGCAGCGAACGCCGCAGCGAGCTTGCTCGCGAGGCCACCTCCGCGCGACGAAGTCGGGCCGGCAACCGCAACGAACGCCGCAGCGAGCTTGCTCGCAAGGCCACGATCCGGGACCGACGGAGTCGGGCCGGCAAGCGCAGCGAACGCCGCAGCGAGCTTGCTCGCGAGGCCCGATCCGGGCCACGACCGACCGTCAGTCGGCCAGCCCGTACAGCCGGTCGCCGGCGTCACCGAGTCCGGGGACGATGTAGCCCTTGTCGTTGAGCTTCTCGTCCATGGCTGCGGTCACCACGGTGACCGGCACGTGGTGCCCCTCGAGCTCCTGCTCCAGCCGCTCGCACCCCTCGGGGGCGGCGAGCAGACAGATGGCGGTGATGTCGTCGGCGCCTCGGTCGGTCAGGAACCGGATCGCCGCGGCGAGGGTGCCGCCGGTGGCGAGCATCGGGTCCAGCACGTAGCACTGCCGTCCCGCGAGGTCGTCGGGCAACCGCTCGGCGTACGTCGAGGCCTGGAGCGTCTCCTCGTTGCGCATCATCCCGAGGAACCCCACCTCGGCCGTGGGCAGGAGCTTCATCATCCCCTCGAGCATCCCGAGCCCCGCGCGGAGGATCGGCACCACCATCGGCTGCGGCGCGGACAGACGTACGCCGGTCGTGGGCGCGACCGGGGTCGTGATCTCGAACGGCTCGACCCGGACGTCGCGGGTCGCCTCGTAGGCGAGCAACGTGACCAGCTGGTCGACCAGCCGCCGGAACGTCGGGGAGTCCGTGCGCTCGTCGCGCAGAGCGGTCAGCTTGTGGGCCACCAGCGGGTGGTCGACGACGATCGTGCGCATGGCCGAACCCTAGGGCACGTCGGCCGTCGGGCAGCACGGGCTGCAACAGGGTTGGCACGGCCATACGCCTCTGTCACTCTGGACACGTCCTGCTGGTCCACATGAGCGCGCATGCCGATCGGAGGTGGCCATGAGCGAGCAGATCGAAGGCATCGACTTCGCGGTGGCCGCCTATCGCGAAGAGGGTGAGTGGCAGGTCCAGGAGCTCGTCCACGAGGTGCTCACCGACGTCCCGACCCTCGCCGCCGCGTTGCGCCGCTTCCCCGGCGACGGTGGCGCCATCGGGCTGGTCGCGATCGACGAGGACTTCTTCGTGATCGTGCGCGTCGTCGGTCCCTCGGTGCGCATCCTGCTGTCCGACATCACCGCCGCGGAGGAGTGGGAGCTGGCCAGCTCCGCCGTCGACGAGCTCGGCCTGCCCGAGCCGGAGGACGAGGACGAGCAGGCGCCCGCCGGCGACCTCGACATCCTCGGCGACCTCGGCATGGCCGCCATCGACATGGGTGTGCTGCTCGACGACTTCGACCTCTACCCGGACGAGATGCTCTCCGACGTGGCGCGCCGGCTCGGGTTCGGGCCGCTCTTCGACGAGGCCGTCGGCCTCACCTCGGCCTGAGTCCCGGCCGGCGACCTCCCGTGCCCGACCACGCGTACGACCACGCGTACGACGAGGCGATGCGCGCCGCTCTCGACGAGGCGCGGAAATCGCTGGAGTCCGGCGACGTACCGATCGGTGCCGTCGTCCTCGGCTCGACGGGCGAGGTCATCGGCCGGGGCCACAACGTCCGGGAGCGCGACGGTGACCCGACCGGCCACGCCGAGCTGGTCGCCGTGCGCGAGGCGGCCCGGGCGACGGGTGGGTGGCGGCTCGCCGGCTGCACCCTGGTGGTGACCCTCGAGCCGTGCACGATGTGCGCCGGCGCGGTCGTCCTCTCCCGGCTCGACCGCGTGGTCTTCGGTGCCTTCGACCCGAAGGCCGGTGCCGTCGGATCGCTCTGGGACGTCGTCCGCGACCGCCGTCTGAACCACCGTCCGGAGGTCCTCGGCGGCGTGCTCGCGGGCGAGTGCACGGCCCTGCTGGACGATTTCTTCGCCCACCAACGCCTCGGGTAGCCTCTCCGGCGGTGGCGTGTCCGAGCGGCCTAAGGAGAACGCCTCGAAAGCGTTTGTGGGCGCAAGTCCACCGCGGGTTCAAATCCCGCCGCCACCGCCACGTCGAGATCCCGGTCCCAGCGACGCTGCCGTGTCACGGGTGCCGGGCTCTCGCGCGTCCGGGCCCGGTGCGACGATGAGCGGGTGCTGGACCGCGCGGAGATCGAGGACGCCGCACGTCGCATCCGAGGCCACGTCCGGCGTACGCCGCTGCAGCTCGTCGACCCGGGCGACGACTGGCTGCCGTCCGGCGGCTGCCTGAAGCTCGAGCTGCTGCAGCACACCGGCACCTTCAAGCCCCGAGGCGCGTTCAACCGGATCCTCTCGGCCCGGGAGCGCGGCGAGCTCGACCCGGAGATCGGGATCGTGGTCGCCTCGGGCGGCAACGCCGGGTTGGCGAACGCCTTCGCCGCCCGGGCCGTCGGCGTGCCCGCGACGGTCTTCGTGCCGACGAGCTCGTCGCCGACCAAGCTCCGGCGGCTCGAGGAGTACGGCGCGACCGTGGTCGCCGGTGGGAACGAGTACGCCGACGCCTACGACGCCGCGATGGAGCACGTCGCCGGCGCCGGCGCCGTGTACTGCCACGCGTACGACCAGCCCGAGGTGTGTGCCGGAGCGGGCACCCTCGGCCTGGAGCTGCTCGAGCAGGTGAGGGCGGCGGGCCGTGAGGTCGACACCGTCGTGGTCTCGGTCGGTGGCGGCGGGCTGATGGCCGGGGTCGCGACGGCGGTGGAGGGACGCGCCCGCGTGGTGGGGGTCGAGCCGAGCACGGCGATGACCCTGCATGCGGCACTGGAGGCGGGAGAGCCCGTCGACGTCCCGGTCTCGGGCGTCGCGGCGGACTCGCTCGGCGCCCGCCGACTGGGCTCGATCGGGTGGGAGGTGGCGCGGCGTACCGACGTCGTCAGCGTGGTGGTCGACGACGCCGACCTCGTCGAGGCCCGCCGCCTGCTCTGGGACCGCTACCGGGTCGTCGTCGAGGCCGGAGCCGCGGCCGCGGTGGCCGCCCTCACGTCCGGCGCCTACCGGCCGGCCGAGGGCGAGCGGATCGGGGTCGTGCTCTGCGGTGCGAACACCGACCCGGCCGACCTGGCGGCCACGCCGGCCTGACCGGAGACGACGCTGCCCCGGCCTCATGGCCGGGGCAGCGGTCTGTGAACGAGCCGAGCAGGCGTCGCTCAGTAGTTGTTCGTCTGGACCTGGACGTCGTCCGCGCGCTTCATGCAGACGGCCCAGACCTTGATGGGCGTGTTCATCTCCTGCGAACCGAAGCGGACCACCCAGCCGTCGAGCCGGCCCGCCTTGGGGTAGGCGTCGTTGCCGTTGCCGGTGGCCCAGTGCATGCGACCGGGGAACGAGTCGGCCACGACGGGGTTCGCGTCGTTGCTGACGTCGCTGTCCCCGTCGGCGTTGATGATCTGGACGCCGCCGGCGACCGCGACGTACTTCTCCGACTTGTTGTCGTTGTCGGCGCACGCGACCGTGGCGATGGCGCCGGACCCCGCGACGTCGTAGTGGGCCACCCGGTAGATCGTGCCGGCCGTGCCGGGAGCCTCGGCCTTGGCCAGGTCCTGGTTGACGCCGTCGCTCAGGTCGATCTTGTGGACCGCGCCGTCCTTGATGTCGCCGCTGGTGATGAACGTGGTCGTGGCGGACGCAGCTCCCGCCGTCAGGGCGAGCACCGCCGCCGCCGAGCCGACTGTGATGATGCGTGACTTGTTCATGTCTCTCTTCTCAGTGAGGCAAGAACGGCGCACTCGGCGACGGAACGTGTCCCGAGGTCACGGTCCTTGCGGTTTCTCAGCAACCGCGTGTTGGTTGCCGAGGACATCGGTTCTACCCCAGCCCCAGGGGCCTGTCACGGGAATGCCGAAATCCGCGGCGAACCATAGCCGATCGGTTGAGCAATCGCTCAATTCGGCGTACTGTCGCACTTGAGCACTCGCTCAAAGAGGAAGGGATCGGCCATGGCTCGATCAGCCGCGACCTGCGACCTGCTCGACCCATGAGCACCCGCGACAAGCTGCTGGACGCGGCCGCTCGGGCGCTGGCCGAGGACGGCGTCGCGTCGGTGTCGGCGCGGACGGTGGCGGCGCGCGCCGAGGTGAACCAGGCGCTGGTCTTCTACCACTTCGGCAGCTTCTCGGCTCTTCTCGACGCGGCCGTGCGCCGGTCCGTGGACCTGGCCGTCGCGTCGTACCGCGACCGGTTCGCCGACGTGTCCTCGCTCGGGGAGCTGCTGGCCGTCGGCCGCGACCTGCACGACGGGGAGAAGCGGACCGGGAACGTGCAGCAGATGGCCCAGGTCATGGCCGGTGCGCGGCGCGACGAGACGCTGGCCGCGGCCGGCCGGTACGCGATGGAGCGGTGGAGCGCCGAGATCGAGTCCGTGCTCGCCCGCGTGCTGCGCACGACGCCCTTGCAGGGGCTGGTCGAGCCGCGGGGGCTCGCCCGGACGGTCGCCGCGGGGTTCATCGGGCTGGAGCTGTACGACGAGGTCGACCCCGAGGCGGCCGCCACGGCCTTCGACGCCCTGGGCGCCATCGGTGCCCTGGTGTCGGCGCTCGACGCCGTGCCTCCCGTGGCCATGCGGGCGATCCGCGGCCGCGCACGTCGAGCCGTCACGCGTGCCGCCGCGGCGCGCGAGGGTGCGTCATGAGAGCCGCCGGCGACTCGGGTCCGGCCTTCGCCGGCTGGTGCGTGGCGGGTGCCGCGGGCTGCTTCGGCGTCCTCTCGCTGTTGACGGTCGGTCCGTTCGTCCTGCTCGGCACGCTGTTCCTCTGCGCCTGGCTGCTGTGGCGCTTCAACTTCGGCTGGGCGATGGGCGGGCTGCTGTCCGGCGCCGCGCTGCCCGTGCTGTACGTCGCGTGGCTCAACCGCGACGGCCCTGGCGACGTCTGCACCCGCTCGGCCACCGAGGTCAGCTGCACCGACGAGTGGAGCCCGTGGCCCTTCGTCGTGGCGGGTCTGCTGCTCGTCGTCGCCGGCGCCCTCGTGCTCGCGCGACGCCGTCACGAGTGACGCTCCTGGGCTGACCCGATGAGCGTGGACGTCGAGTCTGCTCGAGCTCGGGACGCGGTCGCTGGCGGTGGCCGGCGACGGCGTACGACGCTTCCGCGGCGGCGCTGGCCGGCACGGACGGTGAGTCACTCGCAGTCGGTGGGGGGAGGGGCCATCGGTCGGTCGAGACCGTGGTGCAGGTACACCGGCGAGCCACACACCCAGCCCAGCCAGGTGTAGTGCCGGTCGAGCGTCCGCTGCACGAGCTCGTGCGGGTCGATGTTCCAGGAGCTCAGCGAGGTCGGCACGAGGACGAACGCCGGCGCGCGCGGTCCGGACAGCAGGCTGCGCAGGTCGGCGAGGTGAGGGTCGAGCACCCGCATCGGCAGGGTCCAGATGAAGGGGTACGCCGGGGCGATCCGCGAGGTCTCGTACACCCCGGCCTGGCCGTACAGCACCACCATGCGGTCGCCCGGCCGCTTCATCTGGTCGAGCCAGGTCGTGGTCCCGCCGACCCACGTCTGGTCCGGTGAGGTGCGGTGCCGCCACGAGTCACTCACGTGGTACGCCGAGATCACCACGCTCGAGATCACCAGCGCCACGAGCAGCCGGGGCCAGGCCACCTTCCCCACGGCGTACGCCGCCAACAGCGCGGTGACCGGCACGAGGCCGAGGGAGTAGTGGATCCAGTACTGCCCACCGCCGATGATGCCGACCAGCGCCATCAGCAGCATCCCGACGAGGGCGACGGTGACCGGGTCGCGCCACCAGCGACGACGCAGCAGCCAGAGGGCGGCCAGGACGATCAGGACGATCCCGCTCCGGACCATCGAGCTGGTGAGGTTGTGCAGACGGTCGCCCTGCGCACTGGTGGGCTCCGAGAACACCGTCGCCCCGCCCTGGGCCCGGAAGCCGAACAGCTCGTAGACGAGCTCGTGGACCCCCGGCGTGGACGTCGCGGCCCAGACGACGGTGACCAACACGGGGACGGCGATGCCGACGGCCAGCCAGACCAGGTCCTTCACGGCGGCGACGCGAGCGTCCTTCTCGAGGACTCCGGCGGCGACGACCAACAGGCCGCCGAAGGCGAGCGAGTCCGCGAGGTTCTGCTTGGCCAGCAGCGCGCACACGGCCAACGCGCCGCCGCCCACCAGCAACCAGGCACGTGCCTTCGAGCCGCGAGGCGCGCGGTACGCCGCCAGCACGCAGGCGGCGGACGCCAGGCCGAAGGGGAGGCCGATCGTCTCGGCGTCGACCTCACGCGAGCCGAGCATGGGGTTGGTCATGAAGGCGGCACTGACGAGGGCCGCGGTGATCGCCCCGCGGCGACCCGCCAGTGAGGCCCCCGCCCATCCGGCGGCCGCGATGATGACGGCGACCAGGCCGAGGCCGATCACCCGCACCGCCAGGGTGCCGCCGAGGTCACCGGCGATCCGGAAGATCAGCATGATCAGCGGCGGCCGGGCCAGGAAGATGTCGCCGTACAGGTAGGGACCGCCCGTGTGCCACTCGCGGGCCACCACGAGCATGCCGCCCTCGTCCGGGTACGTCTCGTTGTGCAGGAACGGGACCCGGGCGAGCATCGCGACGACGATCGTGACGCCCACGGCGACGTACGTCAGCCGCACGTCCATGCGACGCCTGCCCATGTGCACGCGGACACCCTAGGTGGCCACCTGCACGAATGTTGAACTCCCGCGGGCGGGGGGTTCGCGCTCAGCGGGAGAGGTAGCCGAGGCCGGCCAGCCGGTCCAGCTCGGCGCGGAGCGTGGGGTGGGCGGCGGAGTCGGCCGCGCGGGCGCCGAGCAGGTAGGGGTCGGCGGTGCCCGCCCCGTTGGTGACGTCGCCGCGGTCGAACACCACCGTCAGCCGGTTCGCCGCCTCGGCGTTCAAGAGTGACCCCAGCAGTGCCACGGGATCGGCACGGTCCTCGAGGGACAGCATCCGGATCCCCGCCGGGATCCGCGGCGCCTGGGCGCCCGGGGACCCCGCGGTCACGACCTGCTCGATCGTGTACGGCGCCCCGGCCTGCCCGGCGAGCTCGGCGGCCACCAGACCGCCGGGTCCGCTGCCGACCAGCATCACCTTCGCCTCGGGGTCGGTCACGGAGCGCGCGAGCGCGGCACTGACCTTGGCGGCGTACGTCGAGAGGTCGCCGCCGACGAGCCGCAGACGAGCGCTGCTGCCGCCGTCGGGCCCCGGCAGGTAGGCGATGTAGCGCCCGTCGGCGATCCGGTGGACGGCGACGCCGCTGCTGGTCGAGGTGAGGATGTCGATCAGCCCCGCGAGGCCGCGCGGGAGACCGGCCGACGTGGCCGAGGGCGACGGTGACGCGGCGTCGTCGGGGTGCACGAACTCGCCGGCGATGTCGCGGACGGCGGAGGCGGCGTCCGCGGGGAACTCCTCCACCCCGGCCGCGCGCAGCCCACCCGCCGCCGCCTGCGCACCCTGGTCGCCGCCGAGCACGCCGGCGGTGAGCAGCGACCGGAGCTGCAGGCTCTCGACGAGGCCGCCCCCACCGGCGGTGATGTGGTCGAGCAGGTCGGGGTTGTTCTCGGCGAGCTCACCGAGGTACGACGCGATGCCGTCGCGCTCGGCCGGGTCGGTCTCGATGAGTCCGGCGGAGACGATCGCGCCACCCAGCGCCACCTCGGGCGCGAGGTAGCCGATCGCGCGGCCGGCGATCGAGCCGAGCGTGCGGTACGCCGCGTCCTGGAGCTCGTCGATCCAGCGGTAGGTGAGCACGGTGGCCCGCACGACCAGCGCGTCCGCGTCGAGCTCGATCGAGCGGTGCAGGACGCCGTGCTTGCCGGTCGTGGCCGCACGGATGTCGTCGGCGGCCGCGGCGTACGTCGTGGCGGCCAGCTCCTCGGAGGCGGACACGTCCTCGTCGCTCAGCACCTCCGCGCCCAGCCTGGCCCGGGCCCGGAGCTCCTCCCCGGTCGCCTCGAAAAGGTCGGCGAGCCGGATCAGGTCGTCGTAGCGGTCGGGCGCGACCGAGGCGTCGGTGGGCGCGGTCACCGGACCGCCTCAGCCAGCACGAAGGCCAGGTCGACGGCGAGATCGTCGGGCTCGACCCGGCGTACCTCCACGCGATGGTCGTCGCCGCGTTGCGCCTGGTGGTGGGGGCGCAGCGCGCGCCACCCGTCCGCGAGCAGGACCCACGACACGACGCCGACGAGCCTCGTCCGGTCGCCGGAGACACCGGCGCCGAGCGCCCGGAGGCGCCCGCGGGTGTCGATGACGAGGGCGGAGAGCATGGAGGCCAGGTCGACGTCGCCGATGGGTCTGCCGTCGGCGTCGATCGCCGACCCGGAGTGGCGCGCCGCCAGCACCGGGAGCAGGTCGGCGCGGCCGCTGCGCACGGCCTCGCCCGCGGCGTCGAGCAGCTCGAACGGGAGGTCGACCGCGTCCGGGAGGGTGGTGCCGTGGAGCTCCTGGTCGGACGGCAGCCTCGCCGCTCGGGCGAGCTCACCCGCCCAGTGGGCGGCGGGGAACCACGCCAGCTCGAAGACGACACCGTCGGCGGTGGCCAGGGTCGCGACCGCCCCGTCGGACTCGCGGTGCCAGGCCCGGGCGCGGACGCCGCTCACCACGACGTCGAGGTCGACGGCGACCGCCGGGGTCGCCAGCAGACCGAGGGCTCCGGCGAGACCGTCGTCGAGGTCGTCGCCGGCCAGGAGCCCGCGCCGGGCCAGGGTCTCGGCCGGGTCGTGCAGCGTGGCCAGCGCCTCGGCGTACGCCCGGTCCTCCACGGAGGCACGGCTCCGGCCCAGGCGGTCCTCGAGCGGGTCGGCGTCGGAGCGCTCGGTGTCGCGCGCCTCGAAGGGGAGCGGGGCGCCGCCGGCGCGCTCGGCGGCCAGCCGCAGCTCGGGCAGGGTCAGGCCGACCCGGCGCGGCAGTGCGTCGAGGAGACCGCTGGGCGGCGGGGGTGGGGTGGTGAGGTCGACGGTCGCCACGGCTCAGCTCCCGGACAGCTCGAGGGCGAGCCAGTCGGCGTGGCCCGGAGGTGGCAGCGCCGTCGTGGCGACCCGGTGGTCGGCGTCGGTCTCGTCGGTCGCATCGGTCGCGTCGTAGGCCGGGACGCGGTGCTGCGCGTCCGCCACATGACCGCGGACGCGGCGCTCGGCCTCCGCCACCGCGTCCTTGAGCCGGTCGACCTCGGCGAGGTGCCGCTCGAGCGACTCGGCCGCGGTGTCGTGAGCCTGCGCAGCGGCCCGCAGATGCGCCGCCCGCTCCTTGACGCGTTCGCGCATCGCGTCGGCGGCCCGGCCCCGCCACGGGACGGCTTCGCTGCGGGCGACCAGGCGGTCCGCCGCGGCCCGGATGTCCGAGCCCTGCTCGCGCAGCTGGCCCGCGCGTCTGCGCATGACCCTGGTGTCGCCGTACATGCTTCTCCTCCCGAGCGTACGAGCCCACCTACCCGCGGGTGGGGTCCGGCAAACCCTCACCGCGTCACCTGGAGGACCTGGCTGGTCACCGGGGCGGTCGACCCGAGGAAGCCGTGGACACGCAGGCTGGCGAGCTGCTCCCGGACCGACGGGTCGGGCGACGCGTCGACCGCGGCGGCGCCGCGGACGTAGTGGCTCAGGTCGTGGTTGCCGGCGACCGAGACCTCGTGGTCGTCGAACTGCACGGTCACCTGCGCCACCGAGTCGGCGTTGTCGTGGCCGTCGAGCAGCGGCACCAGGTCGCCGCGGTTCTCCAGCGAGAGCACGTGGCTGCCGGTCGGGTAGCCGTGGACCCCGGCGATCGGCGACCCGGCGGTGACGACGTGCGTCACGTGGAAGCCGGACCCGTGCGCGAGCAGGGACGCCGCCTCCATCCCGCCGAGGCTGTGGCCGACCAGCAGGACGGGGTCGTGGGGGCCGATCCCCGCCTCGGTCATCGCCCGCCGGATGCCGTCGGCGTACGTCGTGTCCGCACCGGAGAGCACGCGGAGGTCCGCCGGCAGGTCGCGGGCGTCCCCGTCGCCGTGCCACGGTGTCGTCGCCAGGTGGTCGGTGCCGGGCAGGTAGACGATGTGCCGGACGCTCCCGTCCGGGTCGTGCAGGGTCTGGACCTCGAGCGTGCCCTGGTCGCCGGGTCGGCCGGCGGGCGAGAGGTCGTTGGTCTGCTCGAGGTGGCGCATCAGGTCGGCGAGGTCCGCGGGCGGCGTCTCGGCGAGCGGCACGGCCAGGTCCGGTCGACGGGTGACGACCGGTGCGCCCTCGGGCGGGTACAGCCCGGCCAGGTCGGCCGCGGCGTCGGCCGGGGTCGGGTGGAAGCGCCGGCGGGCGAGGAGACCGGCCAGGAGCGGAGCGCCGGCGAGCACGCCGTCCAGCAGCCCGCCGCTCGCCTCCACGCCCTGCTGCACCTCGCCGGGGTGCTCGTCCGCCCACTCCTCGACCTCGTCGCCGAGCCGCCGTCGGGCCTCGGGTGGCAGGTGCTGCCAGGCCGGGGTGGCGGCCGCGCCGAGGAGGAGGAGCGCCGGCCCGCCCGCGGACGCGGAGTACCCGATCTCGAAGCCCAGGGCGTAGTCCAGGGCGTCCAGCGACCTCGCCACCAGGTGGTCGCAGTCCTGGAACGCCGCGACCGTGGCGCGGACCAGCACGGCGTCCGTCTCGTAGGCGACCGACATCTCCGCGGCTCCGTGCACGCCCGTCGTCGCCAGCGTCACCGCGGCCTCCGCCTCGGCGAAGGTCCACGGCGACAACGGCGCGGACTCCAGCAGCTCGGGGTCCACCAGCACCCGCGTGTCCTCCGCTGCCCACCCGCGCAGCCGGTCGCCGGCCGCGTCGAAGCGGTCCGCCAGTGCTCGCACCGCGGCGTACGTCGCGCTCATCCCGGCGATCCCGCCGGTCACGCCGGTGACGGGAGGGGTGCCCGGCGACGCGGACCCGGTCATCGTGCGGTCCTCAGGCGACGCGGGGCAGGTGGACGTCCAGCCACAGCCGGCTCCCGTGCGGCGGCGGGTCGAAGTCGTGCACCCACCGGTCGACGGCACTCGGGACGACGTGGCCGACGAGCCCCATCAGGCCGGCGCCGGCGTGCTCCATCACCTCGACCGCGCGCCGCTCGATGGCCGCGATCAGGTCCTTCAGCCGGTCGACCTCGCGCGCATGCCGCTCCAGGGCCTCGGCCGCGTCGTCGTGGGCTCCGGCACAGGAGCGCAGGTCTCCGGCGTGCTCGCGAGCCAGCTCGCGCATGGCGTCGGCGGCGAGGCCGGTCCAGGGCACCGCGTCCGCGGCGGAGAGCAGGGCGTCCGCGTCGGCGCGGATGTCACCGGCTCGCTCGCGCATCCGCCGCGCGTGGGCCCGGATCACCGCCGTGTCGCCGTACATGTCGTGTGCTCCTTCCACCGAGCCCGAGAGAGGCTGGAGAAGCACGTCTCCCCGACAGGGACGACCGCGAAACCCGACCGGCACCGGGCTGTGGACGACCGCTGCCGAGGGGTCAGCCCGAGGGCCAGGAGAGCCCCTGGACCGCGAGGCGGTTGTGGGCCAGCGCCGCTCGATCGCGCGAGAACGCCCACGACCACACCACCGTGGTGCCGGCTCCGGGTACGTGGAACGCCGTGTAGTCGGCGACCATGTCGCCCCAGATCCCGGTCACCGAGTGGTCGGGGGCGAACGTCGTCGGGTAGCACGCGAACCGTCCGTCGCAGACGCCCGGACCATGGCCGACTCCGTGCGCGAGGGTCACCCGGACGTGCCAGGCCGGGCGGCGGTCCACGTGGGTGGGCCGGACGCCGGTCGCGTCGAGGTAGGGCTGCCCGGCGAGCCACGACACGAAGGCGTGAGGCGTGTCGGCGACACCGGAGCGGGCGGACCCGCCGTCGGCTGAGGGGGCCCGCACCCCCTCCATGACCGTGACCCCGGCAACCGTGTCGCTCTGGTCCGGGCCACCGCCCCCTGCGATGTTCTGGGCGTAGCTCTCGACCAACCAGTCGGTGGCACCGGTCCCGGAGTTCACGCCGTAGCCGTGCGGGATGTGCCAGACGACGGGTCGGGTGAGGGCGAACCGGTACGTCGAGGAGCCGAGGCACCGGACCGGCCCCGAGCAGGTCTGAGGCGGCGTGATGTGCGGGGGTGGTCCCACCGGGTGCGGCGTCGTGGGCGTTCCACCGGCCATGGCGTGTCCGCCCCACCAACCGACGGCCAGGGCGAGGACGGCGGCCGCGGCGGCCGCCCATCGTTGCTGACGCCGGAGGAGGCGGCGTGCGGCGTACACCTCGTGCAGGCCGGACTCGACGTCGGCGTTCGTGGCCGTGCGCAGGTCGTCGACGGCGCTGCGGACGAGATCGTCGATCATGACTCCTCCTCCGGGGCCGCGAGCCGCGCGCTCAGCTGGGCGCGGGCCCGGGACAGGTGGGCCTTGACGGTGCCCTCGGCACACCCGAGGGTCTCCGCGACGGCGCTGACCGGCAGGTCGAGTGCGTAGAACAGGGCCGCCGCCTGGGCCTGGCGGCGGGGAAGCCGGCGGACCTCCGCCCAGAAGCGCTCGCTCTCGGGGGCGAGCGGTTCCGTCGCGACGTCCCGGCGGGCGGCGAACCGGCGCAGGGCGCGGTGCTCGGCGGACACCTTGCGCGTCCAGGAGACCGCCTTGTGAGCGCAGATCCTGCGGACATACCCGACGGGGCTGTCCAGGAGTGAGATGCGGGCCCACTGACGGTAGGTCACCACCATGGACTCCTGGGCGACGTCCTCGGCGGACGGATCCCCGGCGAGCGCCCGCGCCAGCACGAGCAGGCGCGGGTACTCGCGTCGGTAGAACTCCTCGAACGACACGACCCGCGCGACCGGATTGGCCACGTCCACCGACGAGCCGGCGGCCGCCGCGACGGGGTCACGGGCCGGCGGATCGTCGACGAGCTCGATCACGCCGGGCTCCCGCCTGCGTGGTGACTTGGTCATGTCCCTACATCGCTCCGGTCGGTGTCGCCGGTTGACAGGGTCTCGACTTCCGGGCGGCCCGGCCACCCCGGGGCGTCGGTAAACTCGGGCATCGCCGCCCCTGCTTGCGAAGCGAGGTGACATCCGTGACCTTCGACGTCCACCAGCTCGACACGTTCCTGCTGGTCGGCGCGGGGGTGACGCTGCTGGCCATCCTCGCCGTGCGGGTCAGCTCGCGGGCAGGGCTCCCGAGCCTGCTGCTCTACCTGCTGATGGGCGTCGCGCTCGGTGAGAGCGGCATCGGGATCGGTTTCGAGAACGCCGAGCTCGCGCACGCGCTCGGCTTCGCGGCGCTGGCGCTGATCCTGGCCGAGGGCGGCCTGACCACGAGCTGGACCGAGGTGCGCCCGTCGATGCGGCTCGGGCTGTCGCTGGCCACCGTGGGTGTCGCGGTCTCGGTGGCGCTCGTCGCCCTGATCGCCCACTACCTGCTCGGGCTCTCCTGGGAGCTGGCGGTGCTGCTCGGCGCCGTGACGTCGCCGACGGATGCGGCCGCGGTCTTCTCGGTGCTGCGCGGGCTCTCGGTGTCCCGGCGGCTGGTCGGCACCCTCGAGGCCGAGTCGGGCCTCAACGACGCGCCGACGGTCGTGCTGGTCACCTTGATCTCCACCGGGTCGATCGCCGACCACGCGCTCCCCGTCACCGCGCTGGTCATCGTCTTCGAGCTGACCCTCGGCGTGCTCGTCGGCCTCGCGGTCGGCTTCGGTGGCGGCTGGCTGATGCGGCGCGCAGCGCTCCCGTCGTCCGGGCTCTACCCGCTGGCGGTGCTCTGCCTCTCGCTCCTCGCTTACGGCGCCGCCGCGACCGCGCACGCGTCCGGCTTCGCCGCGATCTACGTCGCCGCCCTGGTGCTCGGGAACTCCGAGCTACCGCACCGGACCGCGACCCGGTCGTTCGCGGAGGGAGTGGCCTGGCTCGCCCAGATCGGGCTGTTCGTGATGCTCGGCCTGCTGCTGAGCCCGAGCCGGATCACCGGGTCGGTGGTGGTGCTGGCCGTGGTCGGCAGCCTGGTGCTGACCTTCGTCGCACGCCCGTTGTCGGTCTGGGTGAGCACGCTCGTGCAGCCGATGCCGTGGCACGAGAGGGCGTTCCTGTCCTGGGCCGGGCTCCGTGGCGCGGTGCCGATCGTGCTCGCCACGATCCCGTTCGCCGAGAAGGTGACCGACGCCGAGCGGCTCTTCGACATCGTCTTCGTGATGGTGGTGATCTCGACCCTGCTGACCGGGCCCAGCCTGCCCTGGGTCGCGCGCCGGCTGAACGTGACGCGTCAGCTGGAGCCGAGGTCGCTGGACCTGGAGGTCGCTCCCCTCGAACGGGTCGCGGCCGACATGCTGCAGGTGTCGATCACCCCGGTCTCACGACTGCACGGCGTGGAGGTGGGTGAGCTCCGGCTGCCCGAGGGATCGTCGGTCTCGATGATCGTCCGCGACGGCCGCGCGATCGTGCCCGAACGCCGTACCGTGCTGCGCCGCGGCGACGACCTCCTCGTCGTGACCCCGCGGGGTCAGCGCGAGCCGACGGTCTCGCGGTTGCGCATCGTCTCGGCCCACGGCCGGCTGGGTCACTGGCTCGACTGAGGACGTTCCGACCCGGCGGAGCCGGGGCGGAACGGGACGAGGGAGCGCCGCGCCGCTCGCGGCAAGGCGACAGGTCCGGCGGAGCCGGGGCGGAACGGACGAGGGGGCGCCGCGCCGCTTGCGGCAAGGCGACAGGTCCGGCGGAGCCGGGGCGGAACGGACGAGGGAGCGCCGCGCCGCTCGCGGCAAGGCGACCTGCCACCTGAGGGGGGCCAGTCAGGAGGTGGGTGGCGAACAGATCGTCGTGGTCTCGGTGACCTTGGCCGACGGCTTGCCCTGCACGAGCTTGAGGAACTGCGGACCGACGAGCACGGTCACGCCCGGGCCCTTCGGCTGGTGGGTGATGATGTGGGCGCGCGGGCCCAGCCGGCTGGCCACCAGCTGCACCGCGGGGTTGTGCCGGTCCTCGGTCCAGATCTGGGCGTAGAGCACGGTGGCGTCCTTCGGCGCGTTCCCGACCGAGCCCAGCCCGAACCCCTGGTCCTCGAAGCCCGACATCGTGCGCTCGGCCAGCCCGACCCGGTCGCTGGCGTTGTAGACGTTGACCAGCACCTTGGGTGGCGAGACCCGGTCGCCGGGCCTCACCTCGGTGGGGTAGCAGTCCTTCTGCTCGGCCTGGTGCGGAAAGGGCTGCGTCGTCGCCGACCACCCCCACGTCACGCCGATCAGCACCAGCACGGCCAGGACCCCGAGCGTCAGCAACGTCTTGACGTGGAGGTTCATGCGTCCGCCATCTCGTGCACCCGTGCGTGCAGCACGTGTCGCTGCTGGAGCGCGGCGCGCAGCGCCCGGTGGAGTCCGTCCTCCAGGTAGAGCTCGCCGCGCCACCGGACGACGTGCGCGAACAGGTCGCCGTAGAACGTCGAGTCCTCGTCCAACAAGGTGTCGAGCCGCAAGGTGTCCTTGGTGGTGACCAGCTCGTCCAGCCGCACCTGACGCGGGGGCAGGTCGGCCCAGGCGCGGGAGGTGAGGTCATGCGGAGGGTACGGCCGACCGTCACCCACCCGCTTGAAGATCACGCGGCGAGTCTACGCACGGTGCTCGCGGGGCCACCGTGACGAGAAGAGCCTCTAGATTGCACCCGTGACCGAGAACCCGATCGTCGCGGCCGTCGCCCCCGGGTACGAGTTCAGCGGCCCGGCGCTGGAGCTCGGCGGGCTCATGCTCGACGAGACGAACCTGTCCGACGTCCACATCAGGATCCCGCTGGGCATGCTCAACCGGCACGGACTCGTGGCGGGCGCGACCGGCACCGGCAAGACCAAGACGCTGCAGCTGCTCGCCGAGCAGCTCTCCGCGAACGGCGTCCCCGTGTTCGCCGCGGACATCAAGGGCGACCTGTCGGGCATGAGCACTCCCGGCACCGAGGACGAGAAGATCAAGGCGCGCGCCACGTCGGTGGGCCAGACCTGGACGGCGACGGGGTTCCCCGTCACGTACTACGCCCTGGGCGGCCAGGGCACCGGCATCCCGCTGCGGGTGACGATGACGTCGTTCGGGCCGGTCCTGCTCGGCAAGGTGCTGGGCCTCAACGACACCCAGGAGTCCAGTCTCGGGCTGGTCTTCCACTACGCCGACCAGGCGGGGCTGCCGCTGCTCGACCTGGCGGACCTCCGCGCGGTCGTGCACTACCTGAACAGCGACGAGGGCAAGCCGGACCTCAAGGAGCTCGGTGGTCTCTCCAGCGCCACCGCCGGCGTGATCCTGCGCGAGCTGATCGCGTTCGAGAACCAGGGCGCGGACGTGTTCTTCGGCGAGCCCGAGTTCGAGTCGTCCGACCTCCTCCAGGTGAGCTCCGACGGCCGCGGTGTGGTGTCGATGCTCGAGCTGCCCAACCTGCAGGACCGGCCGGCCCTGTTCTCGACGTTCCTGATGTGGCTCCTGGCCGACCTGTTCCACGACCTGCCCGAGGTCGGCGACGTCGACAAGCCGAAGCTCGTCTTCTTCTTCGACGAGGCCCACCTGCTGTTCGACGAGGCGTCCAAGGCCTTCCTCGACCAGATCGCCCAGACCGTGCGGCTGATCCGGTCCAAGGGTGTCGGCGTCTTCTTCGTGACCCAGAGCCCGACCGACGTCCCGGACGACGTGCTCGCCCAGCTCGGCTCGCGGGTCCAGCACCAGCTCCGGGCGGCCACGCCGAACGACGCGAAGGCGCTGAAGGCGACCGTGAACACCTACCCCACCTCGTCGTACGACGACCTCGGCAAGGTGATCCTGTCCCTCGGTATCGGCGAGGCCGTCGTCACGGTCATGAACGAGCGCGGCGCACCGACGCCGGTCGCGTGGACCCGGCTCCGCGCGCCGGAGTCGCTGATGGGTCCCGCCGACGCGGCCGCGATGGAGGCCGCGGTCAAGGCGAGCCCGGGCTGGGCGACGTACTCAGAGCCGGTCGACCGCGAGTCCGCCAGCGAGAAGCTCGCGGCCCGGATGCAGGCCGGCGCCGAGAAGGCGGCGGCCGAGGCGGCCCAGAAGGAGTCCTCGAAGGCCGGCACGACGGCGCCGAAGCCCGCACCCAGGGCCAAGGCCGCCAAGCCGCAGGACAGCACGTTCGACAAGGTCGTGAAGTCCAGCACCTTCAAGTACGCCGTACGGTACGCCGCTCGCGAGGCCGTGCGCGGCATGTTCGGCGTCGGCCGACGCTGACGCGGGACGCGTTCGATCCGGCGAGCCGGCGAAAACGCCACGGCCGGGGAATGCCGATGGGACCCGGCGTATCCGCGTAGGGTCACGGCCGTACGAAAGGACTCCGTCATGTGCCGCATCCCCCGGGCGGCAAGGACGTTCGTGCCTGTGGCTGCGACCTTCCTCGCTGCGTCCGTCCCGCTGACCAACGCCGCCCCTGCCAATGCGCGACCGGCAGCGCGCCCCACGCTCGCCGCGCTCTCCGCCGTGTCGAAGCTGGACTCTCCCGACCGGATCTCGAGTGCGAAGGGGGTGCGCGGCCCGCACGCCGGCGAGACGACGATCAAGTGGCGAACCGGTGGCCACCACACCGACCGCTACGAGATCACGACCGCACTCACGCCGTTCGGCTCCCGCCACCATCGTTCCCGGGGGCGGCACCGCACGACGTTCGTCGTCCGGAACGCCCACCGCCGATCCTTCACCCTCACCCGCGCCCGGACCGAGGCGGCCGGTGCCGGCCTGCGCACGGGGCGTCGCCTCTTCTTCCGGATCAAGGCCGTGAACAGGTCCGGCTCGCGGTCGAAGGTGAGGGCGTACCGGCACCTGGGTCACGCGACGGTCGCCGGCCAGTCGTCGAGGATGTCCGGCAGCCGGCTCCGCTTCGCCGAGTTCAACGTGCGGGTGCAGGCGGCCGACGTCCGGGGTCACCGCTGGAAGCATCGACAGCACCAGGTCGCCCAGCTCATCGCCCGCGCGCATCCGGCCGTGGCCGGTCTCCAGGAGCTGATGCCGGCCATGTGGACCAGGCGCGGCGGCGGGATCGGGCTCAAGCGCGCGCTGCGTCGCGCCGGCGCCGGCGGCTACACGCTGACCCGCACGACGGCGTACTTCCACCGGGCTGCTCAGGACACGCGGATCCTGTACAACGCCCGTCGCGTGCGGATGACCAGCACCTGCCGCCAGGGCGTCCCCTCCTGCTACATCTCGCTGCCGGGTGGCCGGCACCGGCTGGTCGCGGCGTACGCGCGGTTCGTGGACCGGGCTTCGGGTCAGCCGTTCTACTTCGTCAGCGCCCACCTGACCTCCGGCAACCACGCCGCCACCGACCGGCTGCGCGGTCGACAGGTGCGGGCGATCAACGCCCGCATCCGATCGATCGACCGTGGCGGGCTGCCGGTCGTGCTGGCGACCGATGCCAACAGCTCGCAGACCAGCAACGGCGTCGACGCTCCCCACACCGCGCTCATCCGGACCGGGTGGTACAACACGATCGCCGCGGCCCGAACCGAGAACGTCCGGTACAACTCGGTGAACGGCTACCACTTCCCCCAGCGGCCGTCCCCCTACGGGTTCGGGAGCATGTACGACACGATCGCGACCCTCCACATGCCGGGTGCCGACCTGTTCAAGCAGGTCCTCTCGAAGGCGTCGGACCACAACCTGATCTACGCCGACGTCCGGCTTCCTCGCAGGTGACGCTCGCGGCGGGGCCGCCTACGTGAGGTCGACCGTCGCGAGCACCGAGTCGACGATCGCCTGCCGCTTCGACGCGGGGCCGGTGAGCTCGAACGAGATGCGGACCAGGCGGGAGTCGTGGACGGTGCCGTAGTCCTCCAGGTGCCGGCCCTGGCCGACGGGACCGGTCAGGTGGTACCACTGCTCCCCGTCGATGGTCACCGGCGGCGTGGTGCGCGGCTTCGGCTTCCAGGAGCTGTTCTTGATCGTGAGGCGGGCGGCCCTCGCGTTCGTGGTGCCGGGGTAGACGGTGACATCGCTGAACGTGATGTCCTGACCTAGGTCGTGGGAGCTGGAGAAGACGATCTCCTTGGCCAGCGAGTTGTCGTAGTCGTAGCCGTCGAGCGTGCGGGCCGTCAACGCCGCCAGCGAGATCTTCCGCCCGTCGGCCGGGTGGACGGTCGGCAGGCTCGAGGTGGCGCTGGGGGTGGTCGTCGCGGACGTCGGGCCTCCGGCGCCGGCCGAGTCGCCACCTCCGCATCCGCCCGTGCCGAGCGCACAGGCGGCCACCAGCAGCACGCGACCCGGCGTACGCCGGAGCACGGACCGGCGGGCGCTCACAGCGACGGCTCCCGCCAGGCGAGCTGCACGACCTCGACACCGCGGTCGCGGGTGACCAGCCGACCGCGGCCCGGCGGCGCGACGGCCGGCTTCACGTTGCCGAGGAGCGGTCCTTCGTCCGGGCTGCCCGACAGCTGCAGCCCGGGCATCGCGAGGTCGCGCAGCGACTGGATGACCGGCTCGTAGAGAGCCCGGGAGGCGCCACCGGACCGCCGCGCGACGACGAGGTGCAGACCGACGTCGCGCGCCTGCGCGAGCAGCGGCTGCAGCACCTGCACCGGCGAGCTCGTGGTGGTCGCGACCAGGTCGTAGTCGTCGACCACCATGAACACCTCCGCACCGGTCCACCACGACCGGTTGCGCAGCTGCTCGGGGGTGACGTCGGGACCCGGGATGCGGTTCTCGAGGTACGACGCGAGGTCGGCCAGCGTGGGCGTCGCCTGGGCCGCGGAGGTGAGGTAGTTCAGCAGGTACTCCTCCGGCACCTCACCGAGCAGCGACCGCCGGTAGTCGACGACGACGAGCTGCGCCTGCTGCGGCGTGCGCGTGCGCATCACCTCGTGGACGTAGCTGCGCAGCGCCGCGCTCTTGCCCGAGCGCCCGTCGCCGAAGATCAGCCAGTGCGGCTCGGAGTCCGGGTCGAGACCCACCGGTGCCAGCTCCTTCTCGTTGACCGCGAGCAGCAGCCGGCCGCTGGACCGGGCCTCCTCGTCGGCCTGCGCGAGGAGGTCGTCGACGGCCAGCCGCTCGGGCAGCAGCCGCAGCTTCGGGCCGGTGGGCCCGGTCCAGGCCTCGCTGACCTGCTTGACCAGGGTCTCGACACCGTCGCCGAGGGTGGCGACGTCCGGGTCGCCGTCGATGCGCGGCAGCGCCGAGAGGAAGTGCAGCTTCCCGGGCACCAGCCCGCGTCCGGGACGTGCCGGCGGGACGAGCGCGGCCAGCCTGCGGTCGACCTCGGAGTCCATCGGGTCGCCCAGCCGGAGCTCGAGCCGGGTGCCGAGCAGGTCGCGCACGGCTGCGCGGTAGTCGGCCCATCGCGACGACGCGGTGACGACGTGGAAGCCGAAGGTGAGGCCGCGCGAGGCGAGCTGCTGGAGCTCGAGCTCGAGGTCGTCGAAGTCGGCCCGCAGGGTGCTCCACCCGTCGACCACGAGGAAGACGTCGCCGTACCCGTCGTCCGCGCGCCCCAGCGACCGCCGGCTGCGGTAGGTCTCGATGGAGTCGATGCCGTGGGCCCGGAAGTACGCCTCGCGGCGGTCCACGATGCCGGTCACCTCGGCGAGGATCCGGCGTACGACGTCGGGCTCGGACCGGGTGCCGATGCCGGCGATGTGGGGGAGCGACTGCAGCGCGGCGAAGGTGCCACCGCCGAAGTCGAGCACGAAGAACTGCGACTCGAGCGGCGTCGTGGTCAGGGACAGGCTGGTGACCAGGGTCCGCAGCAGCGTGCTCTTGCCGGTGCGCGGCCCACCGACGACCGCCACGTGGCCGCTGGCGCCGGCGAGGTCGACGGTGAGGGTGTCGCGCCGCTGCTCGCGGGGCCGGTCGACGGTGCCGAGCGGGACGGTCAGGCCGCCGAGCGCGCGCCACTCCCGGGAGACCAGGCCGAGCTCGGGGTCGACGGCGAGGTCGGCCATCAGCTCGTCGAGCGTGTCGGGGACGTCGAGCGGTGGCAGCCAGACCTGGTGGGCCTCGGGGCCGAAGCCCTTCATCCGGGCGACCCCGACGTCGAGCAGCGACTCCTGCTCGCCGGTGGACGGCGACGGTGGCTCGGGGACCGGCTCGGGCTCCCGCACCGGCTCGGGCACGGCCGGGAGCACCACCTCGCTGATCGTCCACGGGAGGATCCCCTGCAGGACCCCCGCCTCGTCCCGGGTGACCGAGGCCTGGCGGGCACTGGCCGGCGGACCGGAGACGTACGCCGCCTTGAACCGCAGCAGCGTCGACTGGTCGGGCTTGAGGAAGCCCAGCCCGGGCATCGGCGGGAGCTCGTAGGCGTCGGGGACGCCGAGCACGGTGCGCGACTCCTGGGCCGAGAACGTGCGCAGGCCGATCCGGTAGGACAGGTGCGACTCGAGCCCGCGCAGCCTGCCCTCCTCGAGGCGCTGCGACGCGAGCAGCAGGTGCAGGCCCAGGGAGCGGCCGAGCCGGCCGATGGCCACGAAGAGGTCGATGAACTCGGGCTTGGCCGACAGCATCTCGGAGAACTCGTCGACCACGATGAACAGCGACGGCAGCGGGGCGAGGGGCTCACCGGCGGCGCGGGCACGCTCGTAGTCGCGCACCGAGGCGTAGTTGCCGGCGTCGCGCAGCAGCTCCTGCCGTCGCACCATCTCGCCCGACAGCGCGTCCTGCATGCGGTCGACGAGGGTGAGCTCCTGGGCCAGGTTGGTGATCACCGCCGACACGTGCGGCATCGCCGACATCCCGGCGAACGTCGCGCCGCCCTTGAAGTCGACCAGCACCATGTTCAGCTGCTCCGGGGAGTGGGTCAGGGCGAGGCCGAGCACGAGGGTCCGGAGGAACTCCGACTTGCCGGAGCCGGTGGCGCCGATCACCAGGCCGTGGGGACCCATGCCCTGCTGGGCCGACTCCTTGATGTCCAGGTGGACCATCGCGCCACCGTCGCCGAGGCCGATCGGCACCCGCAGCCGGTCGCGCGCCGGTCGCGTGCGCCACGCCGCCGCCGCGTCGTACCGGCGGACGTCGCCGAGTCCGAGCAGATCCATGAAGTCCGAGGGGCCGGAGAGCTCACCGGCGCTGGCCGGCTCGGCCTCGACGCCCGCTGTCACGACGTGCAGCGGGGCCAGGCGTCGGGCGAGGGCCTCGGCCGTGGGGAGGTCGCACTGGTCCGCACCGGCGCGTACGGCGACCTCGCGGAGCCGCAGCGCGCTGACCGCAGGACGCCCGTCGTCGTGGGTGGCCCCGTCCTCGAACAGCAGCCGCAGCCGGCTGCTGTCCTCCAGCTCGTCCCACCGCGTCGGCAGGTCGAGGACGGTCATGCCGTGCAGGCCGTCGGACGGGACGACGTGGTTGCCGGGTGGCAGCTCCGCGCCGTCGACGACGAACAGCACGTGCGGGTCCGGGGGTCGCTCGTCGGCGCCGAACCGCGGCCGCTCGGCCAGGTCGGGTGGCAGCAGGGCGGCGAGCTCGGTGAGGCTCGTGGACACCATCCGCCGCGGCCCCACCGCGTCGGAGTCCTGTCCGGACAGCGCGTGCGGGAGCCACTTCACCCAGTCCCACTCGGCGAGCGTCTCCTCCGAGGACAGCACGGCGATCGCGAGGTGCTCGGGCGACTGGAAGGCCGCCGCCGAGCAGATCATCGCGCGGGCCAGCGACCGCGCCTCCTCCTCCGGGCCGCAGACCTCGATCCGGTCGAAGGCGCGGAGGTCCACGGCCGCGGGCAGGTTCGGCTGGACGCGGTGGACGGCGAGCAGCCGGTGCAGCGCGGACGCCGCCGCGGGGTCGACCCGGTCGATCGGGGCGGAGTCGGGGGGCACCAGCTCCAGCGAGAGGGGCTGGCTGCACACGCCGTACCGCACCTGGAGGAACTCCGGGTCGGTGACCGAGTGCTCCCAGATCCGCGAGCGCTCCTCGGCCAGCGCCGGCAGGGACGCCGGGCCGGGGTGCTGCCAGAGCAGGGCGGCGCGCTGCTGGGCCGCGGCGTCCCGGGCGATCTTGCGGACCGACCCGAGGTAGCGGAGGTACTCCGTGCGGGTGCCGGTGACGGCCTGGGTGCGCTGCTTCCGCTGCCGGTCGAGCTGGACGACGATGAACCCGAGGGTCGCGAACAGGAACATGCCGGCCGCCAGGAAGCTGCGGCCCTGTCCCCCGGGCGTCGAGCTGCCCATCGTCGCGACCAGGACGATCGAGCCCAGGCTGCCGAGCATGGGGATCGCGTTCATCAGGACGCCGCTGGCACCCTCGGCGTCCTCGATCTCGGGGGGCGCCTGGATCTGGATCTCCCCGGTCGGGAGCTCGGGCCGCTCGGCGCGTCCACCCCGCAGCGTGGTCGTCACGGAATCTCCCGAGATTCGTCGTCCAACAGGTCCCTGCTCGCGTCGATGATAGGCGGCCCGGACCGTCACCGGACAGGCCGTTCACACGGGCTCACCTGCGGGCTTACGCTGCGGGGGCAGCCGATGGTCCGGCGACGTGATCGGGTACGACGAGGGGACCGCCATGACTCAGGGACGGGTTCGACCCGTGGCCGACGTCCTCGCGCTGACCGTCCACGGCCCCGCCGGCGCCCTCGACCTGGTGCTCCCGGCGTCCGCGGTCGTCACCGACGTCGCGCGTGAGTACGCCGACAAGGCCGGCCTCGACGCCATCCCGCTGCTGTACTCCCGCACCGGCCACCTCCTGCTCGCCACGGCCACGCTCGACGAGCTCGGCGTCGACACCGGCGCGATCCTGGTCGCGGCCACCGCCGTCCACCGAGGGTCCGGCGCCGCGTCCGTCCGGCGCCCGGCGGGCTCCCGCCCCTCCGGCCGCCGTCCGGCCGCCGTCCTCTGGTGTGCGGTCGCGGCGTCGGTGGCGGCGCTGGCCGGCTGGTGCGCGGCACAGGCCCACGGGACCGACCACGACGTCGCGGTCGGCGTCCTCGTCGTCGCCGCGGTCCTCGGCCTGGTGCCGGTGACCCGCTCGGCCGTGCCGCGCCTCGTCGCGGCCCCGTGCTTCCTCGGTGCGGCCGCGTTCGCCTGGGCGTGGGACCCGGTGCCCGAGCGGCTGCCGATGGTGGTCGGCGTGACCGCCGCCGCCGTGGCCGTCGGGGCGGCCGTCGCCCGCGCAGCTGCCGGGCAGGGAGAGGCGCAGCTCGGCGTCCTCGTGGTCGGCGGCTCGAGCGTGTTCGCGCTGACCGGGGCCGTGACGCTGCTCGGCTGGTCGCCGCGCGCCGCGTGGGCGATCCTGCTCGCCCTCGCGCTGCTGGCCGCGAGGTTCGTGCCGGCACTGGCCGTCGACGTCCCCGACCAGTACCTCGTGGACGTCGAGCGGCTGGCCGTCACCGCCTGGTCGGCCCGCGATCCCGGCCCGCGCCGACGTGTCCGGTCGATCGTGCCGATCGGAGCGGTGGCCGCGGTGGCCGACCGGGGTGGCCGCGTGCTCGGCACCGCGGCCGGTGTGGTGCTCGCGCTGGTGCTGGTCTCGGCACCCCTGCTGCTGTGGACCGCGACCCTGCCGGTGGACCGCGTGGGCGCCCGCCTCGAGGTCGCGCTGGTCGGCATCGGGCTGCTGCTGGCGGCTCGCAGCTACCGCCATCCGGTCGCGCGCTCGCTGCTGCGCCTGGCGGGCCTCGCCTGCGGCGGCGCGCTCACGGCGTACGCCGTCCCGCGGCTCGGCGACGGCCAGCTCCTCGCCCTCTCCCTGAGTGCGGTGGGCCTGGGCCTGCTGCTCGTGGTCGCGGCGATGGCGACCGGCCGCGGCTGGCGTTCGGCCTGGTGGTCGCGACGTGCCGAGGTGGCCGAGGCGCTCTGCGGGTCGTCGGCGCTGGCGGTGGTGCTGGTCGCGAGCGGCTTCTTCCGCCACCTGTGGGAATTGACGAGCTGATGTTTAAGCGAAGGGAGTCCGGGTAGACCGAGGACTGTCCGAAAGGCTTGCGGACTCGGGCAGAGAGCACGACTAGGAACTCACGGATGTCGAGCGGCGACTCCAGCCGCCTCGGGGAAAGGAGATGGCGCATGTCGTCCGCCAACGAGATGGGACAGGGCCACGGCACTCTCTCGGCTGCCGCCGGGATGGTCACCGACGCCAAGCACGACTTCGACCGGCTCAACAACGAGCTGGTCCAGCACATCGACGCCGCCAAGGCGAAGTGGGCCGGCCAGGGCGGCACGGCGTTCAACGCCCTCGGCCACGCCTGGTCCGAGAAGCAGCGCACGATCGTCAGCGCGCTCAACCAGTTCGAGGCCTCGCTGCGCTCGACCGAGAAGGACAACACCAGCACCGACGACACCCAGTCGGCGGCCTTCGCCCGCAACCAGCAGCGACTCGGCTGAGACAGGAGCACGACCATGGAGCTCGACGGACTGAAGGTCAACCACGCCGGTCTCGACCAGGCCGCGGACGACCTGATGAGCATCGTCAACAAGATCGACGCCCGGATGAACCACCTCGAGCAGGAGCTCAACCCCCTCCGCACGAGCTGGATCGGTGACGCCCAGCAGGCCTACACGGTCGCCAAGCAGCGGTGGGACGGCGCGATCCACGAGATGAAGGACCTGCTCCACAACACCTCGCAGCAGGTCACGCAGTCGAACGCCGAGTACCGCGCGGCCGACGCCCGCGGGGCCCGCTCGTTCGACATCTGAGGCGCGACCACGCAGGATCGCCAGGCACCAGGGCCCGACGGGGGTCGCGACCGCTCGGTCGTGACTCCCGTCGAGCCGGTCACCAGGACTTTCTCGGGGGATCGATCTCCCTGACGACCGGAGGACAACGAGGAACACCATGGCCCTCTTCTCGATCGACCAAGTCGCGGCGCTGAGCAACGAGCTCCAGGAGCTCCACCTCGACGACGAGCTGATCCACGCCATCACCACCGACCTGATCCAGAACGCCGACGACGTCACCGACACCGGCTTCCAGAAGCTGCACGTGGCCGACGCGGTCTTCGGGGAGTCCTCGGTCGGCGGCTCTCTCGGCTACCACCACGCCCTGGCGCACGCCAAGGTCGCCGACACGCTGTCCGCGGTCATCGACGACCTGCACACGTTCCGGATGGGGCTGCAGACGTTCAAGAAGGCCGTCGACTCCGCCGACACGCAGAGCGCCACGGACCTCCATCGTCGTCACGACGCCGTGGTGGCGCTGGCCCGGTCGGCGGGCTTCGAGCACACCCACCAGCGCAACCACTACTACCACCCGGGGCAGCAGACCCCGACGTCCGCGACCACCGACGACGTACCGGAGGCCCCGCATGCCTAAGGGTCCGCACGAGCTGAGGCTCGACACCTACGTCACCGGCGGCAGCGTCGACACCATCCGGCACTCGGCCCGGGTGTGGACCCAGGGCCAGCGGGTGCTGGAGCGACTGGCGACCGCGCTCGAGACGGCCAAGCCGCAGCTGATGCAGAAGTTCGGCCCGCAGACCGGGCCGGCGGCGGCCGCGGCGTTCGAGAAGGTCGCCGGCAACGTCCGCGACCAGGCGAAGGAGATGCAGCGCGCGAGCGGCGCGCTGACCACCGCGGCGGACGCTCTGCAGGACGCGCAGACCACCCATCACCACCTCGGCAACGCACCCGCCTCACCACCACCGGACGCCAGCCAGAAGTCCGGCGAGTCCGCGGAGGCCTTCCACCTGCGGCAGCGCGACGTGACGTCGGCGCAGAACCACTACGCCACCGTCTCCGCCCAGCGCGAGCAGGAGTCGCAGCGCGCCACGCGCGGCGTCGACACGAAGTACGACCACGCGATCCAGGTGATGCAGAGCATCCACGGCCAGCCCGCTCGCACCGGTCACGGCACCGGTGGCTCGGGTGGCAGCGGCGTCCCCGCGGGCTCGGTCCCGCCGCCGTCGTCGACCTCGGCCGGTGGTCCGCACGACTCCTCCTGGCTCACGCCGACGGGCGGGCAGCACCACCCCGGCCAACCCACCGACGGCGGCACCGACGGCGGCACCGACAACGGCACGGACAACGGCACCGACACCGGCGGCGTGAACTCCCCGCCGACGTACGACGACCCGGGGGTGCCGCAGGGTCCGGGCTCCGCCGATCCCGGGTACGCCGGTCCCGGCAGCCCGACCGTGCCGGGCGGCACCGCACCGACCTCGCCGAGCGGGCACGTGTCCCTCGGCCCGACCGCGACGTCGACGGTCGCCGGTGGTGTGATCAGCACCGGCATCGTGGGTGGCACGACCGGCTTCACCAACGCCATGCGCACCGGCGCGATGACCACGATGACCGCGGAGCAGCAGGCGGCGCTGTCCGCGTCGCGCACCACCGGCACGACGACCACCGCCACCGGCGCCGTCGCGGGCCGGGGTGGCGCCGTCGGCATGACGGGCTCCTCGCGCGCCGGCGCAGGGGGCGGCACGCGCGGGGCCGGTGTGGGAGCCGGAAGCAGGGGAGACCGGGGCAAGAAGCGTCGGCGTCCCGCCGGCACGGACTTCTTCGACGACGGCGAGGACTGGCTCGACGACGACGAGACGTCACCCGGGGTACTGGACTAGGGCACGTCCGTGCGCTGGCTACGATGCCAGCCGACTGAGAACGCAGTCACACACTCGGGAGTGTTCGCGACATGAGCCAGGCGCCCACCGGTGCATCGGGGCTGGTGCGCGTCACCGTCACCTCCGGCACCCGTCGGGTCGACCTCGTGCTCCCCGGTGCGGTCCCCGTGGCCGAGCTCGTCCCCGAGCTCGCCCGGAGCGTGGGCCTGCTCGACGCCGTCACGGTGTACGGCGGCTACCGCCTGGTCACCCAGGACGGCCGGGAGCTGGTCAGCGACGCCGGGCTGACCATCCAGGGCGTCGAGGACGGCGGCGTGATCACGGTCGCCGCCGGGGTCGACGACCAGCCGCCGCGGGTGTACGACGACGTGGTCGAGGCGATGACCGACGTCGTCGAGCGTGACCTGAAGCCCTGGGACGCCGCGGCCGGTCGGCGTACCGCGTTGTGGGCGGCGGTCCTGCTGCTCCTGGTCGGGGCCGGGTCGCTGCTGATCCAGCACGGCTCGGACGTCGCCGCGGCGGCTGCGGTGGTGGTCGCGGTCGTCCTCGTGCTCGGCGCCGTCGTGCTGTCGCGGACCCAGGGCGAGACCGATGCGGCGGTCGCCGTGGCGGTGATGGGCTGCGTGTACGCCGCCGTCGCGGGACTGATGATCGCCTGGGGCACGCCGTTCTTCGGTGCCCCGGTCGCTGCCGCGGGTGGGGGCGCCCTGGCCGCCGGGCTCGTCGCCGCGCTCGGGCTGGCCGAGGGACGGACGCTGCTGCTGCCGCCGGTGATCGTGGGTGCGGTGTTCCTGGCGGCGGGGCTGCTGATGCGCGGCTCGACGTTCGACCCGGCCGTGGTCCTGACGACGGCGCTCGCGCTGGTCGTGATCGCCGGCAGCGTGTTCCCGTGGCTCGCCCTCGGCGCGACCGGCACCAGCGTCGACCAGCTGTTCAGCACCGCCGACATCACCAACGACCCCGACGAGATCGACCCCGCTGAGGTCAGCGCGGACGCCCGGGTCGCCCACGAGATCCTGGTCGCCGTCTCCGCGACCGTCGGCGTGCTCCTGGTGCTCATCGCCCCGCTGGCCGTCTCGCTCGGAGTGGCCGGGACACTGGTCTCGACGTTCTCGTGCGTCGTGGTGATGCTGCGCACCCGCCAGTACCGCACCGGTGCCGAGGTGCTGGTCGGCCTGGTCTCGGGCGTGCTCGGCCTGGTCTCGACCGCGCTCTCGGCGCTGTGGCTGCACCCCGGCTGGCGCCCGACCGCGGCGGTCGCCCTGGCCGTCACCGGCGCCGTGCTGCTCGCGCTCACCCTGCTGCCGCAGCCGGGGTCGGTCCGCCGGGGCCGCCTCGGCGACCTGGTCGAGAGCGTCGTGCTGCTGGCGATGGTGCCGGCCCTCGTGATCGCGACCGGCATCTTCTCGGCGATCAACGGCTGATGGCCACCAAGCGCGACCTGGTCGAGGCGCACGCGTTCAGCCGGCGCCGGCTGGTGACGGCGTTCGTGTCCGGGGCGCCCGGCGGCCGCGAGGTCGAGCCCGCGCGTCCGGGCCGGACGGTGGTGGGCGGGGTCGCCCTCGGGGTCCTGCTGGTGGCGGGGGCGGCGGTCAGCGGCGTGCTGGCGGGGCGCACCGCCGTCGACTGGAACAACCCCGGCCTGGTGATCTCCAAGGACAAGGGCCAGCCCTACGTGATCACCCGCGCGAGCGAGCACCCCGTGCTCGACCCGGTCATCAACATCACGTCGGCCCGGCTGATCCTCGGCTCGTCCGTGGAGCCGGTGATCGTCCCCGAGGACACCATCCAGGAGCAGACGATCGGGCCGGAGATCGGCATCCTCGGCGCGCCGGCGACCGTGCCGGACCCCGACGAGCTGGTCGAGAGCGGGTGGTCGGCCTGCACGGCCTCCCACCACGGCATCCGCACGTACGTCGCCCCGCGGCCGCAGGCGACACTCGCGCCGGGCGACGGCTTCGTCGTGCAGAGTGCCGGCGACCGCTGGCTGGTCGCGACCTCGGCGGCAGGCACCGGCGCCTATCGCTACCTGTTGCCGCCGACCACGGGCGGGGCGCAGGACCGGTTCCTGCAGTCGGTCGGGCTCGGCGTCGGCAACGAGGCCGTGCGGGTGCCGTCCCAGTGGCTCGACCTCTGGCCAGCCGGGGGCGAGCTGTCGTGGCGGAGCTTCGGGATCCCGGCAGCGGCGTACGGCCGGACCGTGCCGTACGCCGACCAGATCCACGTGCCGCAGGGCCAGGTGGGTGACGTGGTGCAGGTCGGTGACATCGGCTACCTGCTCGGACCCGATGGGCCGATCCGGCTGAGCGCCTTTGCGCAGGGGGTCTACCAGGCGAGCACGGTGCCGAGCGGCGGGTTCCGGACGTTCGAGCAGCCGACCATGGACAAGGACGCCGTGGTCAGCCCCTACGCCGGCGCGAGCTGGCCGGCCGGGCAGCTGACGCCGGCGAGCGGTGAGCTGTGCGCGGTGCTCGACGCCAAGGCCGGAGCCCGGCCCGAGGCCGCGCTCGCCACCGATCCGGGCACGCTCGCGACCGCCGACGGCGTACCCGCCGACGAGAGAGACGCCGCTGTGGCCGCGCGGGCCGGTGCCTACGTGCTGTCCGCCGACTTCGCGCAGACCACCCACGGCCTGCCCTACCTCATCGACCTCAAGGGGTCGAGCCACGTGCTCGAGGGCGGGGCCGCAGACCGGCTCGGGTACGCCGGGTATCCCGCACCGGTGGTGCCGGACACCTGGGTCAAGCTCTTCTCGCCCGGTGCCGTGCTCTCGCCGAGCCTCGCCCTGTGTGAGCCCGCGAAGGCCGGCTGCTCGTGAGGATGTGCACCGCACTCGTGGCGCTGGTCCTGTCGACCGTCCCGGTCATGCTGGGTGTCGGCTCCGCCCATGCCGCGGACGTGCCCGACTGCACCGAGACCTCGCAGACCGACGTCCCTCAGCTGAGCGACCAGCGGTCGACGCCGCTGGACCTGCTCGGGATCGAGGAAGCGCAGAAGCTCGCGGCGGGCACCGGCGGCCTCCCCGGCTCGGGTGTCACCGTCGCCGTGGTCGACAGCGGTGTCGCCCCGCACGACCAGGTGACGATGGCGCGGCAGTACTCCGTGCACACCGGCTCCGCGACCGTGCGCACGTCCGACTACCACGGCACCGCCGTGGCGGGACTGATCGCCGGCCGGCCGCGACCGGACGGCGGGCTCGTCGGCATCGCGCCGGGAGCCCGGATCGTCGACGTGCAGGTCTACGGCTGGGCCGAGGGCAGCACGGGTCAGGCGGCGCAGGCGTCGCGCACCGATCTCGTCGCCGGGCTGGACTGGCTGGCCCGTCAGCCGGCGCTCGGCGTCCAGGTGGCGGTGGTGCCGCTGGCGGTCGAGCCCGACGCCTCCCTGGCCGCGGCGGTGCGGCGTCTCGAGTCGCGGGGCGTGCTCGTCGTCGCGCCGTCGGGCAACCGCCCCGACCCGTCGGAGGGCGGCCCGTTCGCGGCGTACGCCACCGACCGTCCGGGGCAGGACGGCTTCGCCGACATCGGCCCCGCCAACGAGCCCGGCGTCCTCGTCGCCGGCACCACCGCCGCCGGCAGCACCCCGGCGGAGAACCCCGGCTCGATCCCCAACCACGCGGTCGACGTCGTGGTGCCGACGGCGGGTGGGATCTCGCTGGCCCTCAACGGCGGCACCTGTGTGCTCACGGCGCCGGCGACGTCGTGGGCGGCGGCCGAGGTGGGTGGGGTCGCGGCGCTGCTGTTCCAGCGGTACCCCGGCGAGTCACCGCACCAGATCGCCGCCCGGATCACCGACACCGCCAGCGGCACCCCGGCCCTGGGTGAGGACGGGACGCCGACGAGCGCCGCCGTCAGCCGCTACTTCGGCGCCGGCGTGGTCCAGCCGGTCGACGCCCTGACCCGTCCACTGGCCAGGTCCGGTGACGCCTTCACCTCGCTGCGCGCCGAGCCCGAGCGGACGCCCCCGGTCCGGGCGCCCGAGTCGCAGGCCGACGCGCTGCACGACACCCGCCGGCTCGCGATCTGGGTCGGCCTGGTCGGGGGCGCGGCCGTCGTCGTGGCCTCGATCCTGCGGCGCCTCCGCAGCGGGGCGTGAGGCACGAACGCACCGCGTGCGCGAACCCCGGTTCGCGGGCCACGGAGCAACGGACAGCGCTCAACCACCCGGCACGGTGACCGACGCCTTCGCCGGCGCGTGCTTCGGGGTGCCGAGCAGCCGGACGACGTACGTCGTGCGCGTCGGGCGGGCCCTGGTCACGAACGCCACCGAGCCGTTCGCACCGAGCCGCGCGTGCCCGAGCCGGACGAGCCGCCCGTGGGCGCGCCGGAGCAGCAGCACCCGGTCGCCGGGCCGGGCGCCGTGCGCGGTCGCGGAGACCGTGACGCCGGTGCTCGAGCGCTGCGCCGATGCCGCGAGCGTCGGCACCTCGACCACCCGCCAGACGCCGCTGGCCACGTGGTGCCGCGTGCGCAGGCGGAACCGCGAGGTGACGGTGATCGCGGGTGTCGCGATCGAGACGTGGCCCGCGGCGTCGCTGACGGCGTGACCGACGCGTCGCCAGTGGCCCGCCGCACGACGGAGGAGCAGCACCCGGCGGCCGGGCAGGACGTCGCCCGCCGCAGAGGTGACCGTGCCGCCGACCACCGTCGGTGCCGCCGGTCGCGACGCGGGTCGCCGAGCCGGTGATGGTGAGGTTCGCGGGTGACGGCGGCACGACCAGGGCGTGGGCCCGCGCGCCCGAGTGACGTGTGGTCGGCAGCAGCCGGACGGCGTACGTCGCGCGCCGGGGCGGCGTCGCGACCGGGACGGTGGCCGATCCGGACGCGTCGAGCCGCGCCCGCCGGATGGGGGCGGTGTGTCCGGACAGATGGCGGAAGACCTGGAGCCGGTCCCCGGCCCGGGCGCCCAGGGTCGTCACGGAGAGGGTGGTCCCGGTGCCGCCGACGTCCGCGGTCAGCGTGAGCGCCGGCACCATCGCGACCCGCCACGGCAGGCTCGCGACGCCGTGGCCGGCGTGCCAGCGGAACGTCGCGCTCCGCGTGATCACCGGGGTGGTCGCGGTGGCGAGGCCGGCAGCGTCCGACGTGGACCGGACGACCGGCCGCCAGTGCCGCTGCCCGCGGACCTGGAGCGTGACCGGCTGACCCGTCAGCGGAGCGCCGGAGTCGTCGGTGACCAGTCCGGTCAGGGTGAGTGTCTGGCCCCAGTCGACGCGGTGGGCCGGCGCGCTCATCGTCATCGCCGACGCGGGCGCACCACCGGAGCTCGTCGGAGGCCTGGTGGTGCCGGACGACGGTCCCTCGGACGGTGAGGTGTCGTGGTGACCGTTCGGCGACGTCCCCTGCTGCTCCTGGTCACCGGCCGAGGTCGAGGTCGACGGGGCGTCCGTCGACGACGAGGCGGAGCTGGTCGGGCTCCCGGACGGTCCCGTGGCGTGACGACGCGGATCGGCGGCGGCCGCGTGGTGGCGCTCGTCGGGGGGTGGTGCGCCGATCACCGAGTGCGCGACCTGCTGCACCCGGTCCGGCAGGTGTCCGGTGAACGCCGCCGCCACGCCGCTGGTCAGGGCCACGGTCACGACGACCGCCGTACCGCCCGCTCCGAAGCGGCCGGCCGCGCGACGAGGCAGGGAGCGCACGGTCGAGCCGCGCGCGTCGCGGAAGGCCGCGACGTACTGCTCCTGGTCGGCGAGCTCGGTGGCGGTGCCGGGCGCCCGGAGGGCGCGGACGAGGTCGTCGTCGGCCCACGGGCCCAGGTCGTCGGGTCGCTCGGTCATCTCACACCACCTCTCTCCCGTTCACGGCGGCGCCGTCGTGGTCGTCGGTCAGCTCCGTGGGACGTGCCCGCGGGTCGCGGGACAGGGACTTCAGGGCCCGGTGCACGGCCACCCGGACGGCGCCGGGCTTCTTGCCGACCAGCTCGGCGACCGCGGCGACGTCGAGGCCCGCGACCACCCGCAGCATCACCATCTCCGCCTGCTCGGCCGGGAGGGTCGCCACCAGTCGCAGCGCGGCTGCCGTGGCCTCCCGCTCGACGGCGTGCTGCTCCGCGCTGGGGGCGGTGTCGGCGTGGTCGTCCTGCGGCTCGGCCATCGGTACGACGGGCCGCGACGACCGTGCGCGTCCCTGGTCGATCGCACGGTGCCGCGCCACGGTGAACAGCCACGCGCGGAACTCCGGGACCCCACCGCTGAACCTCCGCAGGTCACGCACGACCTGGAGCCAGGTCTCGGCCGCGATGTCCTCGGGGGCCTCGTCGCCGCGGACCGTGAGGTAGCGCAGGAGCGGCGGGTGCAGCGTCCGCCAGAGCACCGTGAACCCGACCTCGTCTCCCGAGCGGGCGAGGTCGAGGGCCTGCGTGAGGTCCGGCGCGGGCGGGGTGTGAGCAGGCTGCCGCCCACCGGTCCGTTCCCCCGTGGAGTCGGACTGGTGGGCGGCGGCTCGGGGCGGGCGGTGCAGCGCCGGTCCCTCTCGCGGTGGGCGGGCGGCCTCAGGAGACGACGGTCCCGCTGCTGCTGGGCGAGAACCGCGGGCTACCCGCATACTCGAGACGGTAACCGGTCCCGGGCGCCGGCGACTCGTGGAACTTCACGAAGCCGTGCCGGTCGGTGTGGGCCGTGCCGGCCTCGGTCCAGTCGGCCGAGCCCGACGCCTGCGCCAGCAGGGTGACCCGCCGGTGGGCGAGGGCGTGACCGCCGCCGGCCAGGTTTCCGCTCACGTTGAACCCGGTCGGGGTCGTCCGGCCGCGGATGGACAGCGACGTCGGGAGCCGGACGGCGACCCGGGCGGCCTCGCTCACCGCGGCGCGCACGCCGGTCGCGTGCACGAGCCGCAGCCGGTAGAACGTCGTCCGCGTGGGGGAAGCGGTGAACGAGACCGCGCCGTCGGCCGCCGTCGTCCCCGAGGCGACCGCGTGCACGTGGTGCGTGCCGGCCTTGCGGGCGAGGAGCGTGACGGTGGCACCGGCGATCGGCGTCCCGTCGTCGCTCGCGACACCGGAGATCGTGGTGGAGTCGCCCCGGTCGATGCGGGTCGGGTCGGCCGCGATGGTGAGGTCCGGCCGGCTGAGGATCCGGACCACGGCGCTGCGGGCGGGCTGCAGGAGCCGCGACCCGAGGAACACCATGCGGTACGCCGTCTTCTCGTCCGGGGCGACCCGGAAGCGCACCAGGCCGAGCCGGTGGGTGCGATGGGCCGCCTCGAACGCCCAGCTGTCGCTGCCGACCGTCCGCGAGACCAGGATCACGAGCCGGTGCGGCAGCGGGATGCGCCGCGCACGCAGGTGCCCGCGGATCAGGTCGGAGCCGTTCGGGAGCACCACGTGGTGCGTCGCCCGGATCGACAGCGAGGTGTCGATGCGGCGGGCCGGGTGGTGCGGCGTACGCACGCGGATGGTGGCGGTTCCGCTCACGCTGGGCCGGGTGTCCGCGTCGCCGGCGTAGTGCCAGCGGTAGCGGGTGGTGACGTCGGGCGTGACCGACTCCTTCAGTCCGCCTCGGTCGCCCGCGGTCGCCGTCGCGACCGGCGTGAACGAGTCGGTGCCCATCGGCCGCGCCTCGAGCGTCACCGCACGACCGGCCGGCGAGATGGCTCCGGCGATGCCGAGGTGGCCGGTGACCCGGTCGCTGTGACCGGGGGCGATCGCGGAGTGGACGGTGCGGATCGAGAGCGACGTGCCCGCACGGGTCGTCGCGTCGGCCCGGAGCACGGGAGTGACGGCGAGACCGGCGGCGGTCGCGGCGAGCACGGCCAGCGGGGCCGCGGTTCGTCGCAGGACGGTGAGGCTCATGGGGTTCCTCCTGGGTGGGGCGCCGAGGCGCGTGTCATCCAGGGAGCGGATGCGGCCCCGATCCCGTTACATCCAGTCGGCGCCCAGTGAGGTCGGGACTACTCGGCGTCGGCGGCGTACCGCTCGCTCTGCCGGCGCATGATCTCCCGCATCGAGGTGCCCCGCGGTACGCCGTACATCGTGCCGGGGAAGTCGAGCGGCTCCTGGACGGCCCAGAGCTCGTCGTGCCGGTCCGGGGAGAAGAGCTCGGCCGGGTCGCCGGCGGCGATCCACCCGATCGGCACGACGGTGTCGGGCGGCAGGGTGCTGTTCACGTGCAGCACGCTGTTGATCCGCAGCTCGCTGCGGGTGCCGGCCCGCGACCCGGCGAACATCGAGACGCCGGTCGCCACGAACACCTGGTCCTCGACCGTCGTGCCGTTGAGGTGGGCGTGCGGCCCGACCAGGACCGCGTCGCCGATCACCAGCGGGTGCTCCGCGCGACCGCGCAGCACGGCGTTCTCCATCACCAGGACGTCGGACCCGATCTCGACCGGACCGGTGTCGCCGGTCACGACCGCGCCGTGCAGCACGCGGCTCCCCGCGCCGATGGTGACGTCGCCGGTGACGACGGCGGTCGGGGCGATCCAGGCGGCGGGGTCGATGCGCGGCATCGATCCACGGTAACCCGCGGTATCGGACGTCGCCGGGCGTAGCCTTCCGAGGTGAAGTGCCGGGCCTCGGGCGTTCTGCTCGCAGCGCTCGTCCTCGCCGCATCCGGATGCGGCCACCCGATCACCGCCGACGGACCACTGGTCGAGCTCCACGGCCCGGCGGGCGAGTGCTCCCCGGCCCACGGCCATCGCGCGTTCGTCCTCGGACTCGACGCCTTGCAGAACCGCGGCACGCACGCCGGTCACCCTCGACTCGGTCGAGCTCGAGCACGCCGACAACATGGAGCTGACCGAGGCACGGGTGACGCCTGTCCACCGGCCGGGACCGGTCGGCTTCGTGGGTGTGATCCCCGCCGAGCCACGGCGTTACCGCGGTCTGGATCGCGGCGCCTGGGAGGCATCCCGGGACGCGGCCCAGGCCGTGATCGCGCCGCGCGCCCGAGACGACCGGGAGCTCCTCGCCGTGGTGGCCCTGGAGGACGAGGAGACGTCCGGCAGGACCGGTCTTCTGGTGAAGTACCACGACGCCGACGCGTCGTACGAGTGGCACGACCGGATGACCTATGAGGTCCGGGTCGGCTCCTCCTGCCGGAAGTGAGCGAAGGGCGGTCCGCGATAATCCCGCACATGCGCATCCTGGTCACCGGCGGCGCCGGGTACATCGGCTCCCACACGACGCTGCAGCTGATCGCGGCCGGTCACGAGGCGGTGGTCGTCGACGACTTCGCGCGCAGCAAGCACTCGGTGATGCCGCGACTCGAGTCGCTGGGCGGTGGCCCGATCGAGACCCACGAGCTGGACCTCACCGACCGGGAGGGCACCGACGCCCTGTTCGCGGCCGGCTCGTTCGAGGCGGTGGTGCACTTCGCCGGCCTCAAGGCCGTGGGGGAGTCGGTCGAGCAGCCGATCGCGTACTACGCCAACAACCTCGGCTCGACGCTGTCCCTGCTCGCGGCGATGAACCGGCACGGCGTACGCAAGATCGTCTTCTCGTCGTCCGCCACGGTGTACGGCGAGAACGCTCCGGTGCCGATGAAGGAGGACTTCCCGACCTCCGCGACCAACCCCTACGGCTGGACCAAGGTGATGCAGGAGCAGATCTTCCGGGACGCCGCCGTGGCCGAGCCGGACCTGCGGGTCGCGCTGCTGCGCTACTTCAACCCGGTCGGCGCGCATGCGTCGGGGATGATCGGCGAGGACCCGGCCGGCATCCCGAACAACCTGATGCCGATCCTCACCCAAGTGGCCGTCGGACGGCGCGAGAAGCTCCTCGTGTACGGCGACGACTACCCGACACCCGACGGCACCGGTCGTCGCGACTACCTCCACGTCGAGGACCTCGCCGCCGGTCACGTCGCCGCTCTGGAGAAGCTGGGCACGACCACCGACCCGGTCTCGACCTGGAACCTCGGCACCGGCCGCGCCACCTCGGTCAAGGAGATGCTCGACGCGTTCTCCCGGGCCTGCGGCCACGACCTGCCCTACGAGATCGCCCCGCGGCGTCCCGGCGACATCGCCGAGTCGTACGCCGACCCCACGAAGGCCGAGGCCGAGCTGGGCTGGACGGCCGAGCGGACGATCGACGAGATGTGCGCCGACTCGTGGCGGTGGCAGTCGCAGAACCCGGAAGGCTATCCCGACGACTGAGTGACGGTGGCGGAGGATGCGGGATTCGAACCCGCGAGGGCGTTAACCCAACCCGCTTTCCAAGCGAGCGCCATAGGCCACTAGGCGAATCCTCCGCGGAGGAGGCTACCCAAGCCGCGACCGGCCCACGAAATCGCTCGGCCTCGGTCCGACGTCAGCCGGACCGAGCCCCGGCGGGCTCGATTCGGACGACGTCCCGGGGCTCACCTAGACTCGCGGGCAACCCCCCATGCGGCGGCATCTCGCTGAACTCCCCCAGGGCCGGAAGGCAGCAAGGGCAGGCGGGCTCTGCTGGGTGCGTGGGGGGCCTCTTCATGCCCAGCCGGAACGGCTCGACCGACGGGGTGGCGGGTCTAGCATCCGCTCGTGTCGTTCCTCGACCTGGCGGTCGTCTGCGCGGTCGCCCTCGCCGGGCCGGTCCTGGCGTCGCCGAGGCGCTGGCACCTTCCCGTCGTGCTCGGCGAGCTGCTCGCGGGCGTCGCCCTCGGCGCGAGCGGGTTCGGCGTCCTCGACGCCCGGGAGCCGACGTTCACCTTCCTGGGCAGCTGCGGCTTCGTGCTGGTGATGTTCGTGGCCGGGACGCACGTGCCCGTGCGGGACCCGCGGCTCCGCACCGCGCTGGGCACCGGCGCCACCCGGGCCGCGCTGGTCGGCATCGTCGCGCTCGCGCTGGGGTACGCCGTCGCGTCGCTGGTCGGCACCTCCCACCCCCTCCTGTACGCCGTCCTGATGGCGTCGTCGTCGGCCGCGATCGTGCTGCCCGCCGTGGAGTCGCTCCGCCTGACCGGGCCGGATCTCGTGGAGCTGCTTCCCCAGGTCGCGATCGCCGACTCCCTGTGCATCGTGCTGCTGCCACTGGTCATCGACCGCGACCACGTCGGCCGTGCCGCCCTCGGTGCGCTCGCGGTGCTCGCCGCCGGTGCGGTGCTGTTCGGCCTGCTGCGGTGGGTCGAGCGGAACGGTCTCCGCAGCCGCGTCCACGACGTGTCGGAGGAGCGACAGCTCGCGATCGAGCTGCGGGTGAGCCTGGCCCTGGTGTTCGCGATGGCGGCGCTGGCCGTGGCGGTGCACGTCTCGCTGATGCTGGCCGGCTTCGTGTCCGGCCTGGCGGTCGCCGCCGTCGGCGAGCCGCGTCGGGTCGCCAAGCAGCTGTTCGCGGTGACCGAGGGTTTCTTCGGCCCCCTGTTCTTCGTCTGGCTCGGCGCGACGCTCCAGCTGCGCAGCCTCGTCGACCACCCGTCGATGATCGTGCTCGGGATCTGCCTCGGAGCCGGCGCGGCCGCCGCCCACCTGGCGGCCGTGGCCCTGCGCCAGCCCGCGGCGTACGCCATGCTCGCCGGCGCCCAGCTCGGCGTCCCGGTGGCCGCGGCGACCGTCGGCCGGCAGCTCCACGTGCTGCGGCCCGGGGAGGGCGCCGCGCTCGTCCTGGGTGCCCTCGTGGCGCTGGCCGTCACGGTCACCGGAGGGGCGCTCGCCGCGCGTCGTCGTACGCCGGAGCCGGCCGGGATCTGAGCTCACCTGCTCCCACTCCGAGAGCCGGGGCGTCCTCACTCGCCCGGTTGTCGGCAGGGCTCGTTAGGGTTCAGGAGTGGAGACCCCGCTGGCGCTCTATCGCCGCTACCGGCCCGAGACCTTCGCCGAGGTCATCGGGCAGGACCACGTGACCGAGCCGTTGCGCGCCGCCCTCGCGGGCAACCGGGTCAACCACGCCTACCTCTTCTCCGGCCCCCGCGGCTGCGGCAAGACGACGTCGGCCCGCATCCTGGCCCGCGCGCTGAACTGCGAGAAGGCGCCGGTGGCCGACCCCTGCGGCGAGTGCGACTCGTGCCTCGACCTGGGCCGGGGCGGGCCGGGCTCGATCGACGTGATCGAGATCGACGCGGCGTCCCACGGCGGCGTGGACGACGCCCGCGACCTGCGGGAGAAGGCGTTCTTCGCGCCCGTGCGGAGCCGGTTCAAGGTCTACATCATCGACGAGGCCCACATGGTCAGCACGCAGGGCTTCAACGCCCTGCTGAAGCTGGTCGAGGAGCCTCCGCCCCACCTGCGCTTCATCTTCGCCACGACCGAGCCGGAGAAGGTCATCCCGACGATCCGGTCGCGCACCCACCACTACCCGTTCCGGCTGATCCCGCCGCGGCTGCTGACGTCGTACCTCTCGGAGCTCTGCGCCAAGGAGCAGGTCACGATCGAGCCGGCCGCCCTGCCGCTCGTCGTGCGCGCCGGTGCCGGGTCGGCCCGCGACACGCTGTCCGTGCTCGACCAGCTGATGGGCGGCGCCGGTCCCGACGGCATCACCTACGCCCTGGCCGCCGGGCTGCTCGGCTACACCCCCGACACCCTGCTCGACGAGGTGGTCGACGCGTTCGCCGCGGGCGACGGGTCGGCGGTGTTCGGGGTGGTCGACAAGGTGATCGAGACCGGGCAGGACCCCCGCCGCTTCACCGAGGACCTCCTGCGCCGGCTCCGCGACCTCGTCATCGTCTCCGCCGTCCCGGACGCCCCGGCGACCGGGCTGATCGACATCGCCGAGGACGCCGCCGAGCGGTTGGTGGGACAGGCGGCCCGGTTCGGCCCCGCTGACCTGAGCCGCGCGGCCGACCTGGTGGCGACCGGTCTCACCGAGATGCGCGGGGCCACCGCCCCCCGGCTGCTGCTCGAGCTGATCTGCGCCCGCGTGCTGCTGCCCGGTGCCGACCACTCGACGGAGGGTGTGATGGCCCGGCTCGACCGGCTCGAGCGCCGGATCAGCATCAGCGGCGGCGATCCCTCCCCGGCGCCGACGGCGCCCACCGAGCCCGCCTCGGTCAAGCCGGCCCCCCACATCGTCGAGCCGACCGTGATCGAGCCGGTACGGCCGGCTCCGCCGGAGCCGGCGCCCGCTCCGGTCTCCGCCGAGAAGCCGGAGACGGTGGAGCCGGTGGCGGACACCGCGGAGACCGAGGAGCGCGAGTCGCCGGTGCCGGAGTCGGCACCGACGACCACGGCGGCCGGCTCCACGCTGACCCTGGTCGACGTACGCCGGCTCTGGCCCGACATCGTCGAGGCCACCAAGCAGCGACGCCGCCTCACCTGGATCTACCTCACCCAGCAGGCCCAGGTGGTGGGCGTCGACGAGGAGACGCTGACGCTCGGCTTCACGAACGCCGGTGCCCGCGACTCCTTCGACAACGGCGGGAGCGCCGAGATCGTGCGCCAGGCGGCCATCGACGTCGTCGGTCACGACTGGCGGGTCGAGACGATCGTCGACCCGGGCGCCGACCCGGAGGCCGCGACGCCTCCGGCCGCCGCCGCACCGGCGACGACCGCGCCCGCCGAGACCGCCGGGCACCAGCTGGGGTCCGCACCGACACCGGAGCCCGGCACCTCCGTGGCACCCGACCGGGTGCCGGCCTCGCCGGAGCCCGCGTCCGACGCTCCGGAGAGCCCGTCCGCGAGCGCCCGGCAGGCGATCGCCCCGACCCGGGGCGCGGCCGGCGACGAGGCGGCCGAGCCGGCGGAGCCCGACGGCGGCGCCCGGCACGACGACACCGATGCCGAGTCCGCGGGACTCGACGGGGCCGCGCTCCTCCAGGAGGCGCTCGGTGCCCAGGTCATCGACGAGATCCCCCACCAGTGACCTCCCGGTCCCGGCAGCCAGACAGGTGAACCCATGAGCGAGAGCAACAACCCGTTCGAAGCGCTCGGCGGAGGTGGCTTCGACCTCGAGGGCCTCCTGCAGCAGGCGCAGCAGATGCAGGAGCAGCTCGAGAGCGCCCAGGAGCAGCTCGCCGACGCCCGGGTGGACGGCAGCGCCGGAGGAGGTGCGGTGACCGTGACCGTGAACGGCATCGGCGAGCTCCAGGCCGTGACGGTGGCTGCCGGCACCTTCGACGGGTCCTCCGCCGACGACCTGAGCGACCTCGGCGACCTCGTGGTCGCGGCGTACCGCGACGCCAAGACGAAGGCCGACGCGATGGCCGGCAACGCCCTCGGCCCGCTCGCGGGCGGCGGCATGCCCGGCCTCGGCGGCCCGGACGCGCCCGGCACCCTCGGCTTCTCGCAGACAGAAGAGTGACTTGTACGAAGGCATCGTCCAGGACCTCATCGACGAGCTCGGCCGGCTGCCGGGCGTAGGTCCCAAGGGAGCGCAGCGGATCGCGTTCCACCTGCTGCAGGCCGAGCCCGCCGACGTACGCCGGCTCGCGGAGGTGCTGCTCGAGGTCAAGCAGCGCGTGCGGTTCTGCTCGATCTGCTTCAACGTCTCCGAGGCCGAGCAGTGCCGCATCTGCAGCGACCCGCGGCGCGACCAGGCCGTGCTCTGCGTGGTCGAGGAGTACAAGGACGTCGTCGCGATCGAGCGCACCAAGGAGTTCCGCGGCCGCTACCACGTGCTGGGCGGTGCGATCTCGCCGATCGACGGCATCGGCCCCGAGCAGCTGCACATCCGCGAGCTCCTGTCGCGGCTCGCGGACGGCGCCGTCACCGAGGTGATCCTGGCCACCGACCCCAACCTCGAGGGCGAGGCGACGGCGACGTACCTCACCCGTATGCTCAAACCGATGGACATGCGCATCACTCGCCTGGCGAGCGGACTCCCGGTCGGAGGCGACCTGGAGTACGCCGACGAGGTCACGCTGGGGCGGGCATTCGCGGGGAGGCGATCAGCCGAATGACCGAACGCACCGAGGGGATCGCGGAGCAGATCCTGGAGCGCGGCGCCATGCTGCCGCCGGTGGACCCGCAGGACGAGTTCGCGGTCCAGATCGCCGACCAGGTGGAGAGCTTCCTGATCGCGCTGAAGGCCGTCGCCGCCGAGGGCGACCCCGGCACCGGCATCTCGCTGCTGCTGCTGGAGATCAGCCAGCTCCTGCTCGCCGGTGCCCGGCTCGGCGCCCAGGTCGACTTCACCCCGACCAGCGACTACCAGCCCGACGTGGGCCCGGAGGCCGACCTCGACGAGCTGCGCCTCCGGCTGGCCCAGCTGTTCGGCGGCGTCGACACCTACAGCTTCGTCTTCGACCCCTACGACCCCGAGCAGGTCGAGAGCCAGCTGTCCGACGACCTCACCCAGATCGCCGCGGACCTCGAGAACGGCCTGCGCCACTTCAGCCTCGGCAACACCGCCGAGGCGCTGTGGTGGTGGCAGTTCTCCTACGTCTCGTCCTGGGGCAACCTCGGGGGCGCCCTGCTGAACGCGCTGCTCTCGATCGTGGCCCACGACCGGCTCGACGTGGAGTACACCGGCGAGCTCGACCGGGTCGCCGCGGCCAACGAGATGCTCGAGGAAGCCCCCGAGGTCGAGGCCTGAGGGAGCTCTCCGCCCGGCTGCGCTACGGGCGCAATTGCGTGGTTGGGGCAGCCGAATCGACCGCGGAGCCGTCCGACTGGCGCAATTGCGCGGTGGGAGCAGCCGGCACCAGGCTGAGATGGCCTCCGGCCGGCGGGGGCGGCCCCGGTAAACTCGCGAACGGTCGCAGCGTCGCGGCGTACACGTTCCGTCGAGCAATCCCCGAGGACCCCCGTGATCCCGCAGGTCAGCGCCTCATGAGCATCGTCGTGCAGAAGTACGGCGGCTCCTCGCTGGCGGACGCCGACGCCGTCAAGCGGGTGGCGCACCGGATCGTCCAGGCCAAGAAGCAGGGGTACGACGTCGTGGTCGCGGTCTCCGCGATGGGCGACAGCACCGACGAGCTGCTCGACCTGGCCAACGAGGTCAGCCCGCTTCCGCCGGCGCGCGAGCTCGACATGCTGATGACCGCGGGCGAGCGGATCTCGATGGCGCTGGTCGCGATGGCGATCTCCGACCTCGGGTTCACCGCGCGCTCCTTCACCGGCTCGCAGGCGGGTGTGATCACCGACTCCGCGCACGGACGGGCCAAGATCATCGACGTCACCCCCGGCCGGATCACCCAGGCGCTCGGCGAGGGTCACATCGTGATCGTGGCCGGGTTCCAGGGCGTCAGCCAGGACACCAAGGAGATCACCACCCTCGGGCGGGGCGGCACCGACACCACCGCCGTCGCGCTGGCCGCGGCGCTGGAGGCCGAGGTCTGCGAGATCTACACCGACGTCGACGGCGTCTTCTCCGCCGACCCGCGACTCGTGCCGACGGCGCGCAAGCTCGACCACATCTCCCACGAGGAGATGCTCGAGATGGCCGCCAGCGGGGCGAAGATCCTGCACCTGCGCTGCGTCGAGTACGCCCGCCGCTACGACATCCCGGTCCACGTCCGCTCCTCCTTCTCGCAGAAGGAGGGCACCTGGATCGTGCCCGACCCACCGGAGGGAGCCCAGATGGAGCAGGCGATCATCGCCGGCATCGCCCACGACCGCAGCGAGGCCAAGGTCACGGTGGTCGGCGTGCCCGACAAGGTCGGCGTCGCGGCCCGCGTCTTCGAGGCGCTCGCCGAGGCCGAGATCAACATCGACATGGTCGTGCAGAACGTCTCGGCCCAGGCCACCGGCCTCACCGACATCTCGTTCACGCTGCCGCGCGCCGACGGCCAGACGGCGATGGCCGCGCTCGCCCGCCTGCAGAGCGAGGTCGGCTACGACCGCCTGCTGTACGACGACGAGATCGGCAAGGTCTCCCTGATCGGCGCCGGCATGCGCTCCCACCCCGGCATCACCGCGAAGTTCTTCGCCGCGCTCGCGAACGCCGGCGTCAACATCGAGATGATCTCCACCTCCGAGATCCGCATCTCGGTGATCGTCGACCAGGCGGACGTCGCCTCGGCCGTCCAGGCCGCGCACACCGCGTTCGACCTCGACAGCGCCGAGGTCGAGGCGGTCGTCTACGGCGGCAGCGGTCGATGAGCGGTCTGAACGTCGGCGTCGTCGGCGCGACCGGCCAGGTCGGCGCGGCGATGCGGCAGATCCTGCTGGAGCGGGAGTTCCCGATCGAGACCCTCCGCTTCTTCTCGTCGGCGCGCTCGGCGGGCACCGAGCTGCCGTTCGCCGGCCGGACGATCACGGTCGAGGACGCCGACACCGCGGACCCGAGCGGCCTCGACCTCGCGCTGTTCTCCGCCGGCGCCACGGCGTCGAGGTCGCTGGCGCCACGCTTCGCCGGGGCGGGCGTGACGGTGGTCGACAACTCGTCGGCCTGGCGGATGGACCCCGACGTCCCGCTGGTCGTCTCCGAGGTGAACCCCGAGGCGATCGCGGACGCCCGCAAGGGGATCATCGCCAACCCCAACTGCACGACGATGGCTGCCATGCCGGTGCTCAAGCCGCTGCACGACGAGGCCGGGCTGGTCCGGCTCGTGGCGTCGACGTACCAAGCGGTGTCGGGCAGCGGGCTCGCGGGCGTCGACGAGCTCGCCGAGCAGATCGCGGCCGGCGGCGAGAAGGCGCGCGAGCTCGCCTACGACGGCTCGGCGGTCACCTTCCCGGAGCCGGTGAAGTACGTCGACACGATCGCCCACAACGTCCTGCCGCTCGCGGGCTCGATCGTCGACGACGGCGAGGGCGAGACCGACGAGGAGAAGAAGCTCCGCAACGAGACGCGCAAGATCCTCGGCATCCCCGACCTGCTGGTGTCGGGCACCTGCGTCCGGGTGCCGGTGTTCACCGGCCACAGCCTCTCGATCAACGCGGAGTTCCAGCGGCCGCTGACGGTCGCCCGCGCGACCGAGCTGCTGAGCGCGGCGCCAGGCGTCGAGCTCGCCGAGGTGCCGACCCCGCTGCACGCCGCCGGCCGTGACCCGTCGTACGTCGGCCGTCTCCGGCAGGACCCCGGTGTCCCGGACCGGCGCGGGCTGGTGCTCTTCGTCAGCAACGACAACCTCCGCAAGGGTGCCGCGCTCAACGCGGTGCAGATCGCCGAGCTGGTCGCGTCCTCCCGGCGCGTGTAACCGACCGTTCGGGGGCGACACGCCGGTGCTGACCCGGCGTGTCGCCGCACAAGGGTCGGTTACTCAGGCACCGACCGCGCCGGTGCGCCGCTCCGGGCGACCGTCGTCACCCACCACGCGGCGAGGTGGGTGCCGGCCGCCAGTGCCGGTACGACGATCACCACCCACCACTCGTCGAGGACGCCGAGCAGGGCGAGCAGCACCAGCACCACCAGGAGGCCGACGCCCAGGAAGCTGGTCGTGCCCGGGGACGCGACCCGGGCGAGCCTCAGCAGCATGAAGCCGAGCAGGACCGCGATCGCGGTGATGGCCAGCAGCAGGAAGATCCCGGGCTTGCCGCAGGACGACGTACCCCGCATCGACGAGCACGCGCTGAGGCTGCCGGCGGTCAGGCCGACGAGGACCAGCCCGACCACGACTCCGGTCACCGCCGCCGCCAGCGGGGCCGGTACCTGGATGCTCCGACGCTGACGAGGAGCCGGCTGCTCGGGCGCGGTGAGCACCGGGCTCGTCACTTCGGGCTGGGTCTCGGGGAGTCCCGCCGGACCGGGGAGAGGTCCGGTCCGTCGACCGACGCGGGCACGGGCACCGTCGCCGAGTCGTCATGTGCCGACTCGGCGGCCTCCGCGGGCTCCTGAGTCGGCGACTGCTTGTCCCGCCGTCGCCGGAACGACGGCCTCAGGCTCGGCAGCTCGAGGCGTCGGTCCTCCTGGCGATCGTCGTCCGCCATGTCTGGAGTGTGCCACCCGGGCCTGTCGCCCAAACGTCGCAGCCCTCAGTGGTGCCCGCCCTCCGGGTGGATGCGGCGGCCGAGTGCGGACGTCGGCAGCACGTCGTCGCGGTGGTCGACCTGCAGCGTCGTGTGCAGGATCTCGAACTCGGTCTGCAGGAGCTGCTCGATGTCGAGTCGCCGCTGGTGGCAGTCGATCGCGGCGTCGACCAGCACGTGGGCGGAGAGGGCCGGGAACCCCGACGTCACCTCCCACACGTGCAGCTCGTGCACGTCGGTGACCCCGTCGACGCGTCGGATCGTTGCCTCGACGAGGGCCGGGTCGATCCCGCGCGGTGCGGCCTCGAGGAAGACCCGCGAGCTGTCGCGCAGGAGCCGGTACGCCGCGGCCGCCATCAGCGCGGCGACCACCAGCGCGGCGACGGCGTCGGCCCGGGTCCAGCCGGTCCACCGGATCACGAGCCCGGCGGCCAGGGTCGCGACGAAGGCGAACAGGTCGGTGACGATGTGCCAGTAGGCGCCGGCGACGTTCAGGCTGCGTCGGTCCGCGCGGGCGACCAGCGCGGCCGCGGCGAGGTTGACCACGATCCCGACCGCGGCCACCACCGCGAGCGCTCCGCCCGGCACGTCCGGCGGGTCGAGGAGCCGGCGTACGCCGGAGACCACGAACACCACGACCAGGACGGCGAGGGTCAGCCCGTTCCCCTGGGCCGAGAGGATCTCGACCCGCTTCAGGCCGTAGGTGTACGCGCCGGCCGCCGGCCGCGCCGCGAGCCGCATCGCCACCAGGGCGAGGCCGAGGGCGCCGGCGTCGGTCAGCATGTGGCCGGCGTCGGCGAGGAGGGCCAGCGACCCGACCACGAGGCCTACGACGACCTCGCCGAGCAGGAAGCCGACGATCAGGACCAGGGCGCCGAGCAGCAGCCGCCGATCGGAGTCGGCGCTGGGAGCGTGGGAGTGGTGCGACATGGGTCTCGGTGCGATTGTCCCATCCGGGCCCACCTCAGCGGGACCAGTGGGGCGGTCGCTCCAGGTCCTGCGGGATCGTCGTACGCCGGTCGCCGTCGGTTCCGCCGACCTGCGTCGGCGTGAGGTAGACGGCGTCGGCCAGCCGGGCGCCGCTCACGTCTGCGCCTCGCAGGTCGGCGCCGAGCAGGTCGGCCTGCTCGAGGTCGGCGTCGCGGAGATCAGCACCGAGAAGCCGTGCGCCCCGCAGGCAGGCACCCCTCAGGTCCCGGCCGCGCAGGTCACTGCCCGAGAGGTCCTGTTCGGCGAGGTCCGCGCCGTCGTACCCGGCCCGTGCCAGCCGGCTGGCCTCGCGCAAGAGCGGCACGGCCTGCGACCGCAGCTCCTCGACGTCCACCTCGAGGATCCGCCCGGCGGGCGAGGCGGCGGCCTCCTCCACCCGCCCGGTCAGCGAGCGGAGCTCGGGGGTCAGCGCCTCCGACGACGGGAGCGCGAGTGCCTCACCGAGGTACCACAGCAGCTCGTGCAGCGCCCGCAGCACCGGCAGCGCCGCCATCATCGGGGCCGCGACCTCCTGGTGCATGCGCCAGTCGCGGCCCTCGAAGGTCTCCCGGGCCAGGCGCTGCCCGGCCCCGAAGCAGTCGTACGCCGCGCAGCCGGGGAAGCCGGACCCTCGCAGCCGGTCGTGGATCGAGCAGCGGTGCTCGTCGGCGAGATGGAGGCACGGCACCCCGGCGGGCTTGTCGATCGCGAACTCCGAGGAGCGCGCAAAAGGCCGGCGCCACGCAGCAGATCGCGAAGCACCGGCCACAGTCGGCGCGCAGGTCGGCCCGCGTCGTCACCCCGCCGATTGTGCTCCGAGCCGATTCCGAGCAATCTCCGGGGCGACGCGGCGGCCCACGTTCACCGACCCCCGGGGATGGGAACATGTCGTCCGCGAGGATGATCCTGCGTTCCGGCGACGCGCGCCGACCCGCGCGGACACTACGATCCGGGCCGTGGACGAGTGGACCCGGTTGGCGATGGCCGCGCGCGGCAGTCGTGACCGGGCTGCCCTCGAGGCGTTCGTCCAGGCGACGCAGGACGACGTCTGGCGGCTCTGCGCCCACCTCGGCGACCGCGAGCACGCCGACGACCTGGCCCAGGAGACCTACGTCCGGGTGCTGCGCTCGCTCCCGTTGTTCCGCGGCGACGCCCCGGTGCGGGCGTGGCTGTTCAGCATCGTCCGCCGGGTGGTGGCCGACGACATCGCGTCCCGGCAACGCCGCCGGCAGCGGCAGAAGGACCTGTCGCACGGACCCGACCCGGAGTCACCGGACCACCAGGGGTCGGTGACCCTCGAACACCTGCTGGGCTGCCTGGACCCCGACCGCCGGGCGGCGTTCGTGCTGACCCAGCTGCTGGGCTACTCCTACGCCGATGCCGCCGACACCTGCGGCGTCCCGATCGGGACCATCCGCTCGCGGGTGGCCCGGGCGCGCGGCTCCCTGGTCGCCCTGCTCGACGAGCCCGTCGCCGTTCCCGTCTGAGGACCGGCCTAGGTACGCCGCCGCAGCAGCGACGTGGCAAGCGCACCGGCCGCCAGCACGGCCGCGAGGATCGAGAGCACCAGGGCCGTGGTCGCCTTCCCATCGCTCGAGTTCGAGCCCGACCCCGAGCCCGACTCGGAAGCGGCGGTCGAGGTCCCGCTGTCGGAGGCCGGCACCAGGGTCAGTGTCGGGGCGGGGTGCTCCGGCTCCGGCTGGCCCTCGGCCGCCGGCGGGTCGATCCAGCGGACCACGGTGCCGTCGGAGTAGGTCTGGAGGGTCTTGAAGGTCAGCGACGACACCTCCGGCAACGGGCCCACGGCGACGTCGAAGTCGTCGTACTGCCCGGGCTTCAGGGCGTCCCGGGCGCTGTCGGCGGTCCAGGTGATGCGGCTGACCGCCTCGGTGACCTGGCCGTCGTCGGTGGTCATCGGCTGGTCGAGCTTGCGGGTCTGCACCGCGACGTGCCAGCCGGGGTGTGGCCGCACGCTGGCCGCGGGAAGCGGATGGTCGGTCGGGAGGTAGACCTGGACCTTGGTGGTCGACGCCGAGTCGGACTCGCTGGGCACCCGGAAGCTGAGCGCCGCCTCCTCGCCCTGGGTCGCCGTCCCCGGGTCGATCTCCACGTGCGCCCAGCCGGGCGCGGCGACGAGGACCAGGCCGGCCGTGACCACCCCGGCCAGGGTGCCGAGCGCGGCGTGCGCCGTCCTGCGCGGTCTGGTCCGTGGCTGCATGAGCTTCCCTCCGGTCGCCGGCGAGCCCCCTGGTCGCCGTCCTGCCTGAGTAGTCGGTGGTCGGGCCCGTCTGGTTCCCGGCGACCGGCGGGAACTTCTCCGGCGTCCGGGCCGACTGTTCGTCCGTGAGGTGTGCGCAGGCGCGCGAGGCGCTCTCGGCCTGGTCCGACGGGGAGTACGCCGACGCCCGCCCGGGCCCGGTCGACGCGCACGTCGCCTCGTGCCCTGGGTGTACGGCGTACCGGCGCGGGCTGGGCAGGATCGCCGACCTCGCCGTCCCGGCCACCCCGCCGCCCGGCCTGGCCGCGGCCCTGCTCGCCGGCGGTGGCATCGGTGTCCACGGCCGCACGGGCGGGGGCCGGCTGAGGCTCGCGGTCGTCCTGGCCGCCCTGGCCGCCCTCGTGGTGGTCGTGGTCCTGGTGCTGGCAGCGAACCCGGCCTCGGCGCACGCCGTCCTCGAGGGCAGCAACCCGGAGGCGGACTCGGTGCTGACCACGGCTCCCAGCGAGGTCGACCTGACCTTCAACGAGCCGATCACCCTCGTCCCGGACTCGGTCCGGGTGTTCGGGCCCGACGGCAGCCAGGTGGACAACGGGGTCATCGGGCACCACCACGGTGACGCGGCGACGGCCTCCGTGGAGCTCCGGCCCCGGCTGCCCGACGGCTCCTACCTCGTCTCCTACCGCGTCGTGTCCGCCGACTCCCACCCGATCTCCGGCGCCTACACGTTCGCCGTCGGGCACGCCACGGGGACGCCGACCGTGGCCACTCCCCAGAGCGGGTCGGACGCCGTCGACATCGGGCTCGGCGTCGCCCGCTGGCTCGGGTACGCCGGCTCCGCGCTGGGGCTCGGCGGCTTCGCCTTCCTCGTCTGGTGCTGGCCGTCCGGCTGGGCCTCCCGGCGGGCGCGCGGCCTGGTCGCCGGCGGCGTGGTGACCCTGGTCGTCGGCACGCTGCTCGCGCTGGTCCTCAAGGGCCCCTACGACGAGGGGACCGGCCTCGGCTCGGTCACCGACGGGTCGTTGCTGCGGCAGGTCCTGGCGACGACGTACGGCGAGGCGCTCGACGCCCGGCTGCTGCTGCTCGCGGCCCTGGTCCTGCTGCTCACCTATCGCGACCACATCCCCGCGCGGATCCTCGCCGCAGCCCCCGCGGTGCTGCTGGTCGGCGTCGGGGTGACGTTCGCGCTGTGCGGGCACGCGGCCGCCGGTGGTCACCGGCCGCTCGCGGTGGCCAGCGACACCGTCCACGTCGCGTCGATGAGCATCTGGATGGGCGGCCTGCTGATGCTGCTCGGTGCCGTCCTGGTCACGGCCGAGCGCGAGGACGCGACCCCGCCGGTGCTGCGCTTCTCGACTCTCGCGACCGGCGCCGTCACCATGCTGATCGCGACGGGCACCTACCAGTCGCTGCGCGAGGTGCGGTCCTGGGACGTGCTGTTCCACACCCACTACGGGCACGTGCTCGTCGTGAAGCTCGCGATCGTCGGGGTGGCGTTCCTGGCCGCGGCCGGCTCACGGACCTGGGTGTGGCAGACGGTCAACCCGGTGGTGCCCGTGCATGCGGCGACCGCGGCCCCGACCGAGCCGGCCCTCGACGGCCGCCCTCGGCTGGCGCGGCTCCGCCTGAGCGTCGCCCTCGAGACCGTCCTCCTCATCGGGGTCCTGGTCGTGACCGCGATGCTCGTCACCAGCGACCCCGCGCGGCCGGCCACTCCCGCCGGGCCCGTGGTGACCACGCTGACCGTCGGTCCGGACCGCGTCCGGGTGTCCGCCGTTCCCGACGGCGCCCACCGGGTCGAGCTCCACCTCGCGGTCACCGACGCGGCGGGGAAGCCGACCGAGCCGAAGGAGATCGACGCGTCGCTCACGTTGACCGCCGAGAAGATCGGGCCGCTGCCGGTCGCGCTCGAGAAGATGGGCCCGGGCCGACGCATGGGTCACGTGGCCGTTCCCGTGCCCGGGACGTGGCAGCTCGCGGTCACCGTGCGGACGTCGGCCATCGACGAGGTCACCCGGTACCTCGACGTCCCGATCGAGTGACGGCGACCTACCCGGTCACCAGGTGACGCGTGCGGCCACGAACCAGTCGGCCTCCAGCAGCACCTCGCCGCCCAGCTCCTCGGCGAGGGCGTCGGCCACGAAGTAGCGCTTGTAGACGCGATGGCGCGAGCCGTCGTTGAGCACCCGCTCCTGCCACTGCTCCGCGTCGACGCCGGGGCGGACCGCGGCGTCGACCACGACCAGCTCGCTCGCCACGCGCCGGGCCTCCGCGAGGAAGGTCCGGCGCTCGGCCTCACCGAGGTGGCCGTAGAAGTGGCCGGTGAACACCCGGTCGAACGCACCCTCGGCGAACGGGAGGGCGAGCGCGTCACCGACCTGGGCGAGCCCGGACGGGAGGCGGGACTGGGCGATCGCCACCATGGACGGGCTCTGGTCGAGGCCCACGACGTACCCGGACAGGTGCCGGGTGAGGAACCCCGTGCCGCAGGCGATGTCGAGGGTCCGTGCCGCCGGCAGCGACGTCACGAGGTCGACCACGCGGGCGACGTCGGCGTCCCAGCCGGGCCGGTCTCGGTCGGCGAACCGGCCCTCGCCGGTGTACCACTCGTCGTACTCGGTGGCGCGGGCGTCGTAGTAGGCGTGGGTGGCGGGATCGGTGGCGAAGACGGGTTGCTGGGTCATCGACACGGTTCTACCGCACAGCGCCCGCCGGTCGGCGGGCGCATGGTCGGGCTGACAGGATTTGAACCTGCGGCCTCCTCGTCCCGAACGAGGCGCGCTACCAAACTGCGCCACAGCCCGATTGCCGCGCCGGCCCCGATCCAGCACGAATCTGGGGGCACCCCGGGGGGCGACAAGCACCGGCGAGCATACCCGAGCGGATGGGCCGCTCCGAATTCAGCCGACAGCCGGGCGTGAGGAACGAACGCGCGGCGTCGTGACGCGAGGTCGAGCGAGCGACGAGGCCGAGGACCGAATTCGCGCGAGCGCGTCGAGACCCGCTGACGGTGCAGGAGCCGGCAAGGCCCTCAGGAGGCCGGGGTCAGCGTCACGAGGCTCGCCTCGGGACGGCAGGCGGTGCGGATCGGGAAGTACGGCGAGGTGCCGACGCCGGCCGAGACGTGCAGCCAGCTCGACCCCGGGTCGCCGGGGCGGGAGTCGGCCGGGTGGCGGTGCAGGCCCTTGACCCGGGCGGGCTCGAGGTCGCAGTTGGTGACCAGCGCGCCCCATCCCGGCAGCGCGATCTGCCCGCCGTGGGTGTGGCCGGCGAAGATCGCGTCGTACCCGTCCCGGGCGAACTGGTCGAGCACCCGCAGGTACGGCGCGTGCGCGACCGCCAGGCGCAGGTCGGCGTCGGCGTCGGCCGGGCCGGCCACCGCGGCCAGGTCGTCGTACTCCAGGTGGGGGTCGTCGACCCCGGCCCAGGCCACGGTCAGGTCGCGGACGGTGCTCGTGGTCCGGCGGTTCGTCAGGTCGGTCCAGCCGGCCGCGGAGAACGCGTCGACCAGGTCACGCCACGGCAGCTTGGTGGTGTGGATGTTCCGGGTGCCGTCGTCCGGCATCAGGTACCACAGCGGGTTGCGCAGGATCGGTGCGTAGTAGTCGTTGGAGCCCAGCACGAACGCCCCGGGCACGTCGAGCAGAGGACCGAACGCGTCGAGCAGCGGCGGCACCGCGTCGACGTGGGCCAGGCAGTCGCCGGTGCACACGACCAGGTCCGGCTCCAGGTCGGCCAGCGACCGCACCCACTCGCTCTTGCGCGACTGGCCGGGTGTCAGGTGGACGTCGCTCAGGTGCAGCACCCGCAGCGGCCGGGCCCCGGCCGGGAGCACCGGCAGGTCCACGGTGCGCAGCGTGTACATGCGCGCCTCCCACACGGCGTACGCCGTGACCCCGGCACCGAGCGCGACACCGGCGCCCAGGGCGCGAGCGAGGAGGCCGGCGGGAGTCACCGGGCAAGGCTGCCACACGGCTCGTGAAATGACCCTGCACAATGGCGCCATGACCGAGCTCAAGGACCGGCTGCGCAGCGACCTCACCACGGCGATGAAGGCGCGCGACGAGCTCCGCTCGTCGACCCTGCGGATGGTGCTCTCGGCGATCACCAACGCCGAGGTGGCCGGCAAGGTCGCCCGTGACCTGAGCGACGACGAGATCGTCGGGGTGCTCTCGACCGAGGCCAAGAAGCGTCGCGAGGCGGCCACCGCCTTCTCCGACGCCGGCCGCACCGAGCTCGCCGACAAGGAGACCGCCGAGGCGGCGGTGATCGCCGACTACCTGCCCGAGCAGCTCGACGCGGCCGCGATCGTCGAGATCGTCACCGCGGCGATCCAGCAGACCGGCGCCGCCGACGAGGGCATGCGCGGCATGGGCAAGGTGATGGGGGCCGTCCAGCCGCAGGTGCGGGGACGCGCCGACGGAGCCGCGGTCGCCGCCGAGGTCAAGCGGCAGCTCGGCGCCTAGTCCGTCGTCCGGCAGGGGCCGGGCTAGCGACCGGGCCCGTGGCCGCCGGGTCCGCGCCCATGCTGATGACCGCCGTGATGGTGCTGCTTGTGGGGGACGAACGGCGTCCCGTCGGAGCGGTAGATCGTGACCGCCGTCCCGCTGGCGACCTGTGACCCACCCTGCGGGCTGGTGTAGGCGACGGTGTCCTTCGGGTAGCCGGAGTCGCGGTAGCCGCCGTCGGCGACGGTGAACCCCGCCGCGCGGAGCTGCTGGGCCGCCGCGTCGTACGGCTGTCCGCCCACGTCGGGGACGGTGGTCAGCACGCCGTTGACCTCGTTGCCGTTGGGCGGGGTGAACGTCGCGTCCGGCAGCCACTGCTGGATGACCTTCATCGCGTCGTACCACATCGGACCGGCCGTGGTGGAGCCGTGCGCGGTCGGGACGTAGGCGCCGTTCAGGAGCTGGCCGTTCAGCGTGATCCAGTGGCCGAGCCGGTTGGCGCCGGCGATCATGGACGCAGTGGCGAGGTTCGGGGTGTAGCCCATGTACCAGACCGACATGTTGTCGTCGTTGGTACCGGTCTTGGCCGCCGACTCCTGGTTGAGCAGAAGGGCGGCGCCGAAGCCCGACGGTGACTGCACACCGCGGAGCACGTCGTTGACGGCGTCCGCGACCGGCGCGGCGATCACCTGCTGGCACTGCTGCGGGTAGGTCTTGAGCTGGTGTCCGTTGGAGTCGTCGATCGACACGACCGGCCGCGGGTCGCAGTGCAGGCCACGGGCGGCGAACGTCGCGTACGCGTCCGCCAGCTCGAGGGGGCTCACCGAGGCCACCCCGAGGGTGAACGACGGCACCATGTACTTGGCCGGGTCGTGGAGCGGGATGCCCATCTTCTGCGCGAGGTGGTAGGGCTCGCAGAGGCCGGTCTGCAGCTCCAGCTTGGCGAAGAACGTGTTCACCGACTCCTGGGTGCCGGTGTAGGCGTCCATCGGGAACCCGCCGATGGTCGAGCTGTGCACGTCCCACGTGTCGGTGCTGTAGAAGTGCTGGCCGCCGCACACGCGGTACTCGCTCATCGGGATCGACTCCTGCATGGGGGAGTTGATCTTCTGGGTGAGCGGGATGCCCTGCTGGATCGCCGAGGCGAGCACGAAGGCCTTGAACGTCGAGCCGGGCTGGAAGCCGGCGGAGTCGCCGTACTTCTGCGGGACGACGTAGTTGAGGAAGGTCTGGCCGTGGGCTGCGTCGCGGCCCATCGGGCGTGACTGCGCGATCGCCTTCACGTCGCCGGTGCCCGGCTCGATCATCGCGAGCGCCCCGATGGCCTGGTCCGTGGGAGCGACGTGGGCCCGGACCGAGGTGTCGGCGGCGCGCTGGAAGCGCGGGTCGATCGTGGTGTGGATCGTCAGGCCGCCGGTGTAGAGCAGCTTGCGGCGGGCGGCGACCGTCTTGCCCAGCGCGGGGTCCTGCTCGAGGTAGCGGACGACGTAGTCGCAGAAGAAGGGGGCGCTGGAGTTGATGCAGCCGTTCGGCGTGGCCACCGGGTGGAGCCCGAGCGGCCGCTTCTTGAACTTGTCGGCCTTGTGCTGCGAGATCACGTGGAGCTGGGCGAGGCGGTCGAGCACGACGTTGCGGCGCTGGAGGCCGTGGTCGGGGTTGCGCAGCGGGTCGTAGGCGCTGGGGTTCTTCACCAGACCGGCCAGCGTGGCGCCCTGGACCCAGGTCAGGTCCTTGGCGTTGGTCCCGAAGTAGTGGCGCGCCGCGGCCTGCACGCCGTACGCGCCGTCGCCGAAGTAGGCGATGTTGAGGTAGCGCTCGAGGATCCAGTCCTTGGAGTAGTGCTGCTCGAACGCGATCGCGTACCGCAGCTCGGTGAGCTTGCGCGCGTAGGTGTCGGCGGTCGCCTCCTTGCGCTCCTTGGCGGTCTTCGCCTGGGCGAGCAGGGTCATCTTCACCATCTGCTGGGTGATCGACGAGCCGCCCTGCACCACGCCGCCGCTGGACTGGTTGGTGACCAGGGCGCGCAGCGTGCCCTTCAGGTCGAGGGCCCCGTGCTGGTAGTAGCGGTAGTCCTCGATCGCGACGATGGACTTGACCATCTTCCGCGAGATCTGCTTGAGCGGGACGTTGATGCGGTTCTCGTCGTACAGCGTGGCGATCGTCTGCCCCGCGGGGTCCACGATCTTGGTCTGCTGGGCCAGCGGCTGGGTGCGGAGGTCGGCCGGGAGCGACTCGACGGTGTGCGAGAGCGACTTGGAGGCGATTCCGAGGACGCCGGCGAACGGGATCGCGAGGCCGGCGACCACCACGCCCATGACCGCCGCGACGACGGCCATCACCCCCAGGTGGGAGGCGACCCTGGAGGCGGGGAGGCGCTCGTCGGGGGGCACAGACATGTCATGGAGACTACGTGACCGGTCAGAAGGGTGCCCATTCCGGACTGCCACGGACTAGTCATATGGGACTACGGCGATCGACCCGGACGAGTCTGTACCCCGGCATGGCCCGTTCTTTACCTTGGAGCCTCGACTGAAACATTCGTTCGGGCGGGTGGCTTCATGGGGAAGCATCAGTCATTGACGATCGTGGGGACGTCACATGTGGAATCAAGATTGGGCTGCCCAGGCTGCGTGCCGGGGCCAGCAACCCGACAAGCTGTTCGTCCGTGGAGCGGAGCAGAACAAGGCCAAGCAGGTCTGCGGTGGGTGTGCGGTTCGCACCGAATGCCTCGCCGAGGCTCTCGACAACCAGATCGAGTGGGGTGTCTGGGGCGGGATGACCGAGCGTGAGCGCCGAGCTCTCCTGCGCCGCCGTCCGAACGCTTCCTGGCGCGCCGTGCTCGAAGCGGCTCGTGAGCAGCAGGCCGGTGTGGCCGTCAGCGCCTGAGCCGCGCTGACGAGCACATCGACACAACACCGTCGGGTCTCACGCGTCAGGTCGGCCGCTCAAGAGCGAGCCGACCTGACGCAGGCCCGCCAGGTCGTGCACGTCGCCGGCCAGAGCCGGCACCACGGCCGTCGGCACCTGCGGGTGCGCCGCCTCGAAGCGGCGCCGTAGCCGTGCCTCCCGCTCGACCATCCGCACGCGGTCCGCGTGCAGGCGCAGCAGTCCTGCGGTCAGCGAGTCTGCATCGTCCTTGCGCAGCCGCTGTGCGGCCGCCGTCGCCTCCTCGGCGCTGATCTCTCCCAGCGGCTGCGGGCTGGCCCGGTTGACCACGAGGCCGGCCAGCGGCATCTCGTCCTCGCTCAGCCGCTCCACGAAGTACGCCGCCTCCCGGAGCGCGTCCGGCTCCGGCGACGCCACCACGATGAACGCCGTGCCGTCGGCCTGCAGCAGCTCGAAGGTCTTCTGCGCACGCTGCCGGAAGCCGCCGAACAAGGTGTCGAACGCCGCGACGAACGTCTGCATGTCCCGCAGCACCTGGGCGCCGAGGACCCGCGTGAGCGCGTTGGTGACCATCCCGAAGCCGGCGGTCATCAGCCGCGCCGGGCCCTTGGCCGGGGCCAGCAGCAGCTTGATGAAGCGGCCGTCCAGGAAGCTGGACAGCCGCTCGGGGGCGTCCAGGAAGTCCAGCGCCGAGCGTGAGGGCGGGGTGTCGACCACGATCAGGTCGTAGGTGCCGTCGCGCTGGGCGTCGCCGTGGATCTGCCCGAGCTTCTCCATCGCCATGTACTCCTGGGTCCCCGCGAACGAGCTCGAGAGGGCGATGTAGAAGGGGTTCTGCAGGATCTGCCGCGCCTTCTCGGGGCTGGCCTGGCTCTCGACCACCTCGTCGAAGGTGCGCTTCATGTCCAGCATCATCGCGTCGAGGCGACCGGCGCCCGCGCCGCTCGCCTGCCCTGAGGAGGCGGGGGACGAGCCGTCTCGAAGGGAGACCACGCCGGCCACGGGTCGCGGGGTGTTGTCGAGCGCCTCGATGCCCATCGACTGGGCGAGCCGGCGCGCCGGGTCGATCGTCAGGACGACGACGTTGCGTCCGCGCTCGGCCGCGCGGAGGGCGAGGGCGGCCGAGGTGGTCGTCTTGCCGACCCCACCGGAGCCGCAGCACACGATGATCCCGGTGTGCGGGTCGTCGAGCAGTGCGTCGACATCCAGGGTGCGGCCGCCGGTCAGCGACTGCGGGCCGACCCGTGAGCGCGCCCTGGTCATCCCGCCCCGCTCATGCCAGGCCCTGGTCCCGCAGGTCCCCCGCGAGCTCGTAGAGCCCGCCGAGGTCGATGCCGCCGACGAGCAGCGGCAGCTCGTACGTCGGGACGTCGAGCTCGCCGACCAGGGCCCGCTGCTCCTCCTCCAGCGCCCGGCGCTCGGCGTGGTCGCGGCCCTCGGTGAGCAGGTCCATGACCAGCTCGGCGGTGCCGGTGAGGCCGCCCCGGTTCAGCCCGGTCGCGACCGTGCGCTTGGTGACCTTCCCCGCCCGCACCGCCGCCAGGTCGTCGTCGTCGAGGTCGCGCGGACGCACCATGTTCACCACGACGCCGCCGACGGGCAGCCGGTGCTCCCGCAGCTCCGCGATGCCGTCGGCGGTCTCCTGCACGGGCATCTCCTCGAGCACCGTCACCAGGTGCACCGCCGTGCTCTCGGACCGGAACAGCCGGGTCACCGAGTCGGCCTGGCTCTTGATCGGGCCCATCCGGGCCAGCCCCGCCAGCTCCTGGTTGACGCCCAGGAACGCCGCGATCCGCCCGGTCGGCGGTGCGTCGACCACGACGGCGTCGTAGGTGATCGCCTTCTTGTTGCGCGCGTTCCGCTTGGTCGCCTCGTAGACCTTGCCGGTGAGCAGGACGTCGCGGACGCCGGGGGCGATCGTGGTGGCGAACTCGATCACCCCGAACCGGTCCAGCGCCTTCCCGGCCCGGCCCAGCTTGTAGTACATCGAGAGGTACTCCAGGAGCGCCGACTCCGGGTCGATGTGGAGCGCATGGACGACGCCACCGCGCCGTCCGTCGGCCGCCGGGAGACCGGTGGCGATGCGGCGCTCGGCGTACGGCAGGGGGTCGATGTCGAACATCCGGGCGATGCCCTGGCGGCCCTCCACCTCGCAGAGCAGCACGTCCTGACCGGTCGAGGCCAGGCCGAGCGCGAGGGCCGCGGCCACGGTCGACTTGCCGGTGCCGCCCTTGCCGGTGACGACGTGCAGGCGCACCTGCGGGAAGTCACGGCTCGGCACCTCATGGAGCCTAGTCAGCGGGCTTGCGTGCGTGAGCGCCGCACCGGTGTCCGCGGTCGCCGATGGTCAAGGTTTCCGAGATCGGTCGCGACCGGCAGGATCGACCCCTACCGTCTTCCATCGGGGGGAAGCACGATGGACTGGAGCAGGCTCGAGATCGCCGGGAAGGCCACCGCACTCGCTCGCGGCCACTGCGCGGGTGTCGGCGCGGACGGCAACGCCTTCGTCGTGGAGCTCGGTCTCTCCTCCGCACCGGCCCGCACCTACGACGGGCTGCTGCTCGACTCGTTCGGCGTGCTCGGGGTCGCCCAGGGCGAGCACACCTGGCTGACCGGCCGCGGTGCCGACGGCCGGCTGCACCTGTGGTCGGCGTACGACGACGGCAGCATGTTCGTGCCGCACTCACTGGACGCCATCGGCGCGGTGTGGGCGGCGCCGGTGGTCGACTCCAGCGCCGAGCGCGTGCTCTCGGCCCATCTCGACGACGGCACCTGGCGGCTCCGGGTGCACCAGCGCGAGACCGCGATCCTCGGTGGTCGACCCCAGGCGGCCGACCTGACCATGGGCACGGACCCGGACTCGGCACTCTCCTATGCGTTCCACGAGCGGGAGCCCCTGGTCGTGGCCGGCCCGCTCGGCGACAGCGGCACCGCGCACGCCTGGTCCCTGGGCGTGACCGACCACGAGTGGCGACGGATCCACCTCGCCCCGACCCCGACGTCGCTGTGCTCGGTCGGCACCGGTCACGCGGGCCGGCACTGCTGGGTCGCCGGCCATCTCGACGGTCGGCCGATGATCTACGAGGTGCTGCCCCTCCCGTTCCGCGGGTTGCTCCGGAGCGCGGCCGTCGACGTACCCGCGCTGCGTCTCGCCGAGGACTCCCTCTCGATCCGTGACCGTCCGGTGGTGCTGGTCGACGGCCACCAGCGCGACCTGCCGGTCTTCGTCGTGTCGCTGCCGCGCGGCAACCGGCTGTGCTGGCACGACGGCACCGAGTGGAAGGCCCACCCCGTTCCCGAGGGCCGGGTGCGCAGCGCGTGCGCCTCGGGAGGCGCCGTGCACGTGCTCGTCGACGGGGCGGTCTGGTCGCTCCCGGAGCCGGCCTGACGGAGCCCGTCTCCCGCGCAGACGCCCCCCGCGGACGGGTCCGGCCGCGTGGCAGGATGCGCGCAGGAGGTGCGTGGATGGACAAGGTCGTGGCGAGCGCCGCCGACGCGGTGGCCGACGTCCCGGACGGAGCGACCCTCGCGGTCGGTGGCTTCGGACTGTGCGGTGTGCCGTCGATCCTGATCGAGGCGCTGCTCGAGTCCGGCGTGACCGAGCTCGAGGCGGTCTCGAACAACTGCGGGGTCGACGAGTGGGGGCTCGGCCGGCTGCTGATGTCGAAACGGCTCCGGCGGATGATCTCGTCGTACGTCGGGGAGAACAAGGAGTTCGCGCGGCAGTACCTCTCCGGCGAGCTCGAGGTCGAGCTGACGCCGCAGGGGACCCTCGCCGAGCGGATGCGCGCGGGCGGCTCCGGCATCCCGGCGTTCTTCACCGCGACCGGCGGCGGCACCCAGGTGGCCGAGGGTGGGCTGCCGTGGAAGTACGACGCCGAGGGGAACGTCATCGTCAGCTCGCCGCCCAAGGAGACCCGCGACTTCGGTGGCCGTGAGTACGTCCTCGAGGCCGCGATCGTGGCGGACTTCGGGCTGGTGCGCGCCTGGAAGGGCGACCGCCACGGCAACCTCGTGTACCGCGAGTCCGCCCGCAACTTCAACCCGCTCGCCGCGATGTGCGGACGGGTCACCATCGCCGAGGTCGAGCATCTCGTGGAGCCCGGGGACATCAAGCCCGAGGACGTCCACACGCCCGGCGTCTACGTGCAGCGCGTCGTCGCGCTGACCCCCGAGCAGGCCGCGGACAAGAAGATCGAGAAGCGGACCACCCGGCCGCGACCCGAGTCGACGGGGGAGGGGGTCTGACATGGCCTGGACCCGTGAGCAGATGGCCGAGCGTGCGGCCTCCGAGCTGACCGACGGCTCCTACGTCAACCTCGGCATCGGGCTGCCGACGCTCGTGCCGAACTACGTCGCCGACGACGTCGAGCTGGTGCTCCAGAGCGAGAACGGCATCCTCGGCGTGGGCGCCTACCCCTACGAGGGCGACGAGGACCCCGACCTGATCAACGCCGGCAAGGAGACCGTCACCCTGCGCAAGGGCGCGTCGTTCTTCGACTCCGCGACGTCGTTCGGGATGATCCGCGGCGGCAAGATCGACGCCGCGATCCTCGGCGCCATGCAGGTCTCGGCCAAGGGCGACATCGCGAACTGGATGATCCCCGGGAAGATGGTCAAGGGCATGGGCGGCGCGATGGACCTGGTCCACGGCGCGAAGCGGGTGATCGTCCTGATGGAGCACGTCGCCAAGGACGGCTCGAAGAAGATCCTCGACGAGTGCGACCTGCCCTACACCGGCCGCGGCGTCGTGCAGCGGATCATCACCGACCTGTGCGTCCTCGACGTCACCGACGAGGGCCTGAAGCTGGTCGAGCTCGCACCCGACGTCACGCTCGACGAGGTGCGCGAGAAGACCGAGCCCGAGATCGTCGCATGACCCCGGCGTCTCGGGTGCTGGCTCAGGTGCGCCCCGGCTCGGCGGTCCGAGGCGCGGGCGTCGCGCTCGCCTGTCTGTCCCCACGGGTGCTGGGGCGGGCCCGGCTCCTGGTGGCGTCGTACGCCGCGGGGTGGCCCCTCGACAAGCCGGGTCTGCAGTTCTTCACGATCGTCCCGGACGAGGACGAGGACCCGTGGAAGCGAGCGGTGGTCCCCGTGGTCACGTCCGGCGCCTCGTGGACCGCGGTGATGCTCGCGGCGTCCTCCGGTCTCCGCCGGAGCAGGATCCCCGCGCCGGTGGCCGCCGTCCTGCTCGGCGGCCTCGTGGCCGTGGGCGACACCGTCGCGGCCGACATGTTCGGCCGGATGAAGGCGAAGGCCGAGGCCGCCGCGTCGGCCCGCGACGCCGGCGACCCGCCGTCGGACTGACCTCGGTGGTCAGGCCCGGCGCGTCCGGGCTGCGGCCACGACCGCGAGGAGTCCGGCGCAGCACCCGACCAGGAGCGCCGCCACGAAGGGGTCGCCGGCGGAGCGGTCCACGGCCGCGAAGACGGCCCCCGACGCCGCGATCGTGGTCGCGCCGCCGAGCGCGTCGGCGATCGAGAGGGCCGCGGAGTTGAACCCGCGGTCCGAGCTCCCCGACTCGGCCAGCATCGCCACGCTGGTCCTCGGATAGGCCAGGCCCATGCCCGCACCGGCCAGCACGTACGCCGCCACGGCGACCACCGCCGGCGCGTGCACGGCCACCAGCACCGTGAGCCCGACGAGCCCGGTCAGCACCAGGGCACCGCCGCGCTGCATCGCCGCCGTGTCGGTGAGCGTGCGGGACAGGCGCGACTGCGCCCAGCTCGCTCCCGACCACGAGAGGCCGACCCCGGTCAGGGCCAGCCCGGCGACACCCGCGCTGAGCCCCCAGCGCTCCTGGAGCACGAACACGATGTAGGTCTCACCGCAGAAGAAGGCCCCGCTGAGCATGGCCCGGGTGGCGATCACCGCCGGGAGCCCCGCGGCCGCTCGCAGGGTGCCGGCCGGTACGAGCGGTCGGACCGCCAGCACCACGACCGCGGCCGCCGCCACGGTCAGCACCGCCCAGCCGTCCGCGCGCGAACCGAGCAGCTGGAGACCGAGCACGGCGACGGCGCCGACCCCGGCCCACGCGAGCCGCGACCGCGGGAACGCGGCTTCGGACGTGGGGGCATCGAGATCGCGGAGCGAGGGCGCGATCAGGGCCGCCGCGACGACCACCAGCGCCACGACACCGAGGAACACCCAGCGCCATCCGGCCGTGTGGGCGACGTACGCCGCGAGGGCCGGTCCGAAGAGGGTCGGGAGGACCCAGGCCGCGGCGAAGCTGGAGAAGACGGCAGGTCGCAGCACGGGCGGGAACATCAGCCCCACCAGGACGTACAGGCACACGGTGAGTGCCCCACCACCGAGCCCCTGGACCACCCGCGCGACCACGAGCAGCTGCATCGAGGGTGCGAGCCCGCAGCCGACCAGCCCCGCGGTGAACAGGACCAGTGCCGCGACCAGGGGACCCACCGTGCCGCGGCGGTCGCTCCAACCGCCGGCACCGACCATGCCCACCACGCCGCTGGCCAGCGGAGCGGCGAAGACCAGCGCGTAGAGGCCGACGCCGTGGAGCTCGGCGGCGACGCCCGGCATGATCGTCGAGACGGCCGTGGCCTCGAACGCCACGAACGCGCACAGCGCGAACAGGCCACCGGTCGTCGCGGCGTACTGCCTCGACAGCAGCCCCGGTGGGGCCGGCTCGGTGGTGGTCGTCCCGGTCATCGGGTCGCACCCTAGGACGTGAAGTGCACTCGAGGTCAACGAGCCTGTTTCCCATCCGCCGGCGCCGTCGCTCCGAACCGCCAGTGGCGCCCGCTTCGGACGCCCATCACAGGAGGGCTCTGATGAGCGACACGAGTAGAAGGAAGCTCCTGGCCGTCGGCGGAGCGAGCGTGGCAGCGGGAACGGTCGGCCTCGCGGTCGGTCCGGCCCAGGCGGCCGAGGCGCGTCGTACCGACACCAGCGCACGCGAGTCCGTCGTGGCCTACGTCCACGACCACCGGTCCAGCGAGGTCCGGCTCATGGTCGGCGAGCGGGAAGTCGTGGTCCACGACCGCGATCTCGCGACCCGCATCCTCAACGCGGCGGGAGGTCGCTGAGATGTCCTCACACCGCGAAGCACCCGAGATGGCCAAGGACCCGGTCGCCGACAGCACCGACGTCTACGCCTTCGTCAGCCCCGAGCGTCCGAAGACGGTCACGCTGATCGCCAACTACATCCCGTTCCAGGCCCCGGATGGCGGCCCGAACTTCTACGAGTTCGGCGACGACGTGGCCTACGACATCAACATCTCGAACAAGGGCAAGGCCGAGGCGGACATCGTCTACCGCTTCCGCTTCCACACCGAGGTGCGCGACCCGACGACCTTCCTCTACAACACCGGGCCGATCTCGAGCATCCACGACAAGACCTGGAACCGCCCGCAGTTCTACTCGGTGAGCCGGATCGAGAACGGCCGGAGCACGGTGCTCGCCGAGCGGCTCGCCTGCCCGCCGGTCAACGTCGGCAAGCGCAGCACGCCGAACTACGCCGACCTCGCCGACGAGGCGGTGCACACGATCGGACGGCGACGCGTCTTCGCCGGGCAGCGGGCCGACGCGTTCCACGTCGACCTCGGCAGCGTCTTCGACCTGGGCGCGCTGCGGCCCGTGCAGCACCTGCACCTGATCCCGATGGCGGACGCCACAGGGCGCAACTCGCTGCAGGCGTTCAACGTGCACTCGATCGTGCTCCAGGTGCCGATCTCGGAGATCAGCCGCAACGGCGACGTCCCCACCTCTCCCGGCAAGGCGGGTTCGGTGGTCGGCGTCTGGACGTCGGCCTTCCGGCGGAAGTCGCGGATGTTCGACAAGAACAAGGGCCGGTACGTCGGGCACGGGCCCTGGGAGCAGGTCTCACGGCTCGGCAACCCGCTGTTCAACGAGGTCATCACCCCGATGGCCCGCAAGGACGAGTGGAACGCCGACCACCCCAAGGGCGACGCGCAGTACGCCAAGTTCGTCAACCACCCGGAGCTGGCCCGGCTGCTGCCGGTGCTCTACCCGGGCGTCTTCCCGCACCTCGCGGCGTACCACAAGTCGCGGGCGGACCTGAACGCCATCCTGCTGACCGGCATCCCGACGGGCGTCGTGCCGAACTTCCAGAACTACACCGGCAAGGTCGAGTCGGACATGCTCCGGCTGAACCTGGCGATCCCGCCGGCGAGCAGCCCGAACAGCCTGGGTCTGATCGGCGGCGACGCGGCCGGCTTCCCGAACGGTCGGCGGGTCGGCGACGACGTGACGACCATCGAGCTGCGGGCCATCGCCGGGGTGACCATCCCGCTGGTGGACCCGTCGTTCACGGCGGACGGTGCGGCCGGCGTCGTCACCGACGGCACGACCGACACGAACGGCGGGACGACGGAGACCTTCCCGTACCTCGGCAACCCCGGCGGCGGCTTCCAGACGGTGCCGGGCACCACCTCGGTGGCGTGACGGTCATGACCACGACCGCCACCGAGCCGGAGAACGCCTGGGCCGGCCAGGGTGCCGTCCTCCTCGACATCGGAGGTGACATCGGCGCCCTGGTGGTGACGATGCCGACCCCGATGGTCGGGCTCGAGGTCGAGATCCGGCCCGTGGGCAGCCATCACCTGCACGTCGGCCACCACCACGACGGGGATCACCACGACCACGGGCACGAGCACCTCGCGCACGTGGCCGTGGTGGCGCGGCCGGTGGCCGGCGGTCACCTGCCCTCGCTGGTCTTCGGGGACCTCGAGGCGGGCGAGTACGAGCTGTTCGAGAAGGGTCACTCGGACGCCGTGGCGCTCCGGGCCGTCGTCACCGGGGGGGCGGTGACGGCGGCCGCGTGGCCGGGCTGAGGAAGTTTTACCTCCCGGACCGAAACTTCGGCGGGGTTTCCTCGTTCTTCCTGGTGACATCGCCACCGAGAGGCCAGAGCGACAGAGCACCTCGGCGGCATCCGCGGCGGACGCCCGGCTGAGCTCCCCCCAGCCGCCGGGCGGTCCGCCGGTCCCTCGCCCGTCGCGCGCGCAGTAGGGTCGCGCCATGAGCCAGATCCAACGGTGGGAGTACCTCACGGCGCCGATCCTGGTGCACGCGGCCAAGCAGATCCTCGACAACTTCGGGGCCGACGGCTGGGAGCTGGTGCAGGTGGCTCCGGGCATGAACCCCGAGAACATGGTCGGCTACTTCAAGCGCCCGGTGGGCGACTGATGGGGGCCGTGGAGGACCGGCTGGCCGAGCTCGGGCTGTCGGTGCCGGAGGTGGCGAGGCCGGTGGCGTCGTACGTCCCCGCCGTGCGGACCGGCTCCCTCGTCTACACCTCGGGCCAGCTGCCGATGCGCTCCGGAGAGCTGATGGCCACCGGCAAGGTCGGCGCTTCGGTGTCGCCGGAGGACGCCACGGCGTGTGCGCAGCAGTGCGCGCTCAACGCGATCGCCGCGGTGAAGACCGAGGTGGGTGACCTCGACGCGGTGAAGCGGGTCGTGAAGGTCGTCTGCTTCGTGTCCTCCGACCCGGGCTTCACCGGGCAGCCGCAGGTCGCCAACGGCGCCTCGGACCTGCTCGGCAAGGCGTTCGGGGAGGCCGGGGTCCACGCCCGGTCGGCGGTCGGCGTTCCGGTCCTGCCGCTCGACGCCCCGGTCGAGGTCGAGATCATCGTCGAGGTCTGAGGTGCGGGTGGCGCTGCCACCGCAGCTGGTGGAGCACGCTCGGGAGTTCGCCGAGGGGCGTCGTACGCCGGCCGAGCCGCGGGATGCGGCGACGGTCGTGCTGATGCGACCGGGTGCGGACGGCCCCGAGCTGTACCTGCTCCGCCGCCAGACCTCGATGGCGTTCGCCGGTGGGATGTGTGTGTTCCCCGGTGGCGGCGTCGACCCGCGTGACTTCGACAGCGCGGTCGCCTGGGCGGGCCCGCCGCCGTCGGAGTGGGCCGAGCAGCTCCTGACCTCGCCGGAGATGGCGCGGGCACTCGTGGCCGCGGCCGTGCGCGAGACCTTCGAGGAGTCGGGCGTGCTGCTGGCGGGACCGTCCGCCTCCGAGGTGGTCGCGGACACGACCGGCGACGACTGGGAGGCCGACCGGCGGGCACTCGAGGCGCGTGAGCTCTCGCTGACCGCGTTCCTCGAGCGACGCCGGCTCGTGCTGCGCTCCGACCTGCTGGGCGCCTGGGCCGCGTGGTGCACGCCGGAGTTCGAGCCGCGTCGGTTCCGCACGTGGTTCTTCGTGGCCGCGCTGCCGCCGGGACAACGCACCCGCGACGTCTCGCGCGAGTCGTCGTCGGTGACCTGGCTGCCGGCGCTGGCGGCGTGCGACGCCGTCGACGCGCAGGAGCTCGGGATGATGCCGCCGACGTACGTCACCTGCCTGGAGGTCGGCCAGTACGCCGGCCCCGACGCGGTGCTCACGGCCGCCCACGGGCGCGACCTGACGATGTTCACGCCGGCCGTGGAGGACGACGCGACGATGTCGGTCCCGGCGCGGACGGTACCGCTGCTGGAGGCGCGGGGTGGCTGAGTCCGCGTGGGCCGGCGGGTCCTTCGGGTCGGTGGCGCGGTGCGTGCTGGCGCCCAACGCGTCGCCGATGACCCTGGACGGCACGAACACCTGGGTGCTCCGAGCCCCCGGCTCCGCGCGCTCGGTGGTGGTCGACCCGGGGCCGCCGGACCCGGGGCACCTCGACGCGGTCGCGGCCGCGGCGGGCGACGTCGCGGTCGTGCTGCTGACGCATCACCACCTCGACCACTCCGAGGCCGCGCGAGCCTTCGCGGAGCGGGTGGGGTGCGGCGTACGCGCGCTCGACCCGGCGTACCGGCTCGGCTCGGAGGGCCTCGCCGAGGGAGACGTGGTCGCCGTCGACGACCTCGAGGTGCACGTGGTGGCGACCCCCGGGCACACGTCGGACTCGTTGTCGTTCGTGATCCCCTCGGAGCGGGCCGTGCTGACCGGCGACACCGTGCTCGGTCGCGGGACCACCGTGGTCGCCCACCCCGACGGGCAGCTCGGCGCCTACCTCGACTCCCTCGACCGCCTCCACGCCCTCGCCGACGCCCACGAGATCACCGCCATCTGGCCCGGCCACGGCCCGGTGATCCCCTCCGCCCTGCCCGTCCTCGACTTCTACATCGCCCATCGGCAGGAGCGGCTCGACCAGGTCCGGGACGCCCTCCACACGCTCCTGCACTCAGGCCGCGATGCTCCCGCCACCTCCGACGACACCCTCCCTCGCCGCATCGTGGAGCTGGTGTACGCCGACGTCGACCCCGTCCTCTGGCCCGCCGCCGAGCTGTCCGTCCGCGCCCAGCTGGACTACCTCCGCCCAGGTTGAACCGCGGGTTCTTCTCCGTTGAACCGCGGGTTGTAACCGATCGAGCCGCGGGTTGTGGCCGCTCGCCCGCTCCTCCGTCCACAGGTCCCGGATCTCGAGGTGTACGTCGTACGCCCGCGGAGAGCCTCCGAGCATGGAGATCCACGACCTACCGTCCACGCCGATCGCCTGGAGAACCTGCACCGACCACGGGCTGACGCCGTCGCGACTCCGCCGCGCGATCAAACGGGGGTGGCTGCGACCGGTCGTCCGAGGTGTCTACCTTCGGGCCGACGTGCCGCTGACCATCAGGTCCAAGGTTGCTGCGGCCGCTCTGGTCATCAACGACACGTCCGTGGTCTGCGACCGCACCGCCGCCTGGATCTGGGGAGTAGACGTCCACGGGTTCGGCGAGCTCGACCAAGTGCCGGCGGTCGAGACCCGGGTCCTGCGGGGAAGGCACCGCTCGGAGCGATGCGCCGTCCTCGGTGGGGAGCGAGATCTGGTGCCGGACGACTGGGTCGAGGTCGACGGAGTCAAGGTGACGACCCCTCTGCGGACTGCCATGGACCTGGGGTGCCTGCTCATGCGCCGCGATGCGCTTGCGGCGATGGATGCGCTGATGCGCGCCCACTCCTTCACGAGAGGAGAGATGAGTCGGATGCTGGCGCGTTACCGGCGTCGCCGAGGTGTGGTCCAGCTCCGTGAGTTGGTGCCTCTCGTCGATCCGCGTGCGGAATCGCAGCCGGAGTCGTGGACCCGCCTGGAGCTGCTGGATCACGGCTTGCCCGCCCCGGAGGTCCAGTGGTGGGTCACGATCGGGGGCGTTCCGACGTACCGGCTGGACCTGGCGTATCCCCACGCCCGGGTCGCGATCGAGTACGACGGTGAGGAGTTCCACAGCTCAGGTGATGACCGTGACCGTGACCGACGACGGCGCGACTGGCTGCGTGAGCACGGCTGGACGGTCATCGTGGTCGATCGAACCGACTTCAGCCGTGAGGCAGGTCGGCTCTGGGTGGGTGAGGTGGCTCAAGCCCTCCGGGAGGCGCAGCGCCCGCCACGCCCGCAGTACGCGTGGGGCCGACCCCGAAACCCGCGCCTCACTGGGTCATAACCCGCGGCTCGACAGGTCAGAACCCGCGGTTCAACGAGTCAGCGCGCGCGGCGGCGGAGTCGGTCGATGTCCATGATCACCACGGAGCGCGGCTCGAGGCGGAGCCAGCCGCGGGAGGCGAAGTCGGCGAGGGCCTTGTTGACCGTCTCGCGGGAAGCGCCGACGAGCTGGGCGAGCTCTTCCTGGGTGAGGTCGTGGTGGACGTGGACGCCGTCGTCGGCGGTGCGGCCGAAGCGGTCGGCGAGATCGAGCAGGGCTTTCGCCACCCGCCCGGGTACGTCGGAGAACACCAGGTCGGCGTTCACGTCGTTGGCCTTGCGGAGGCGCGACGCGATCTGGGCGAGCAGCCCGCGCGCCACCTGCGGCCGGCCGTCGAGCCACTTGAGCAGGTCCTCGTGGGAGAGCGAGGCGAACGACGCGTCCGTCACCGCGGTCACGGTCGCCGACCGGGGACCGGGGTCGAACAGCGACAGCTCGCCGAACATCTGGCCCGGGCCGAGGATCGCGAGGAGGTTCTCCCGCCCGTCGCTGGAGGTGCGGCCGAGCTTCACCTTGCCGTCGAGCACGATGTAGAGCTTGTCGCCGGAGTCACCCTCGTGGAACAGCACGTCGCCGCGGCGGAGCTTGTTCTCCGTCAGTGACCCACGCAGGGCGGTGGCGGCCTCGTCGTCGAGCGCGCTGAACAGCGGCGCCTGACGCAGTACCTCGTTGTCCACGACGTCCTCCTGGTCATTCTCACGGCCCGCCGCTGCACGCCGTCGGTCGGTCGCCGCGCGTGGGTCCTGCCGATCCTATCCAGTGGCGTGGGTCACACCTACCCGTCGGTCACCCCGCGGGGGCGTCGGTCCGCCACCGTAGGCTGACGGCGTGTCAGCCGTGGCTCGTGTGAGAGGACCGGAGACCCGCACGGGTCTGGTACGCCGCGCGCGCCGCATCGACCGCACCCTCGCCGAGACCTACCCGGACGCCCGGATCGAGCTCGACTTCGACGACCCGTTCCAGCTCCTGGTCGTCACCGTGCTCAGCGCGCAGACCACCGACCGGCGCGTGAACGCGGTCCGTCCGACCCTGTTCGCGGCGTACCCCGACGCCGCGGCGATGGCCGCCGCTCCGCGCGAGCACCTCGAGCAGATCATCGGCCCGCTCGGCTTCTTCCGGGCCAAGACCGAGTCCCTGCTCAAGCTGAGTGCCGCCCTGGTCGAGCGGTACGACGGCCAGGTGCCGCCTCGTCTCGACGACCTGGTCACCCTGCCCGGCGTCGGCCGCAAGACCGCGAACGTCGTGCTCGGCAACGGCTTCGGCATCCCCGGCATCACCGTCGACACCCACTTCGGCCGGCTCGCCCGCCGGTTCGGCTGGACCGACGAGACGGACCCCGTCAAGGTCGAGCACGCCGTGGGCGCACTCTTCGAGAAGCGCGACTGGGTGATGCTCTGCCACCACCTGATCTGGCATGGCCGGCGCATGTGCCACGCCAAGAAGCCCGCCTGCGGGGTCTGCCCGGTCGCGCGGCTGTGCCCGTCGTACGGCGAGGGCCCGGTCGACCCGGACGCGGCCGCGAAGCTGGTGAAGACTGAGGGGCCGGCGTGAGGCGCCGCCCGGTGCTTGCGGCGGTGCTCGGTCTGCTGCTCGGGCTGACGACGGCCTGCTCGGGCGCCCATCCCGGCGACCTCGTCGCCGGGAGGTCGCGGGTCGAGGTGGGCTCGCCCGACCTGGTGGCCTTCAAGAAGCACACCGACATCCCGAACTGCCCCCGGGTCTCCTCGGCCCACGTCGACGGCGGCATGCCCGACGTGACCGTGTCCTGCCTCGGCGGCGGTCGAGCGGTCGACGTGGCCGGGCTCCGCGGCCCGATGGTCGTGAACTTCTGGCAGTCCACCTGCCACCCCTGTCGCCAGGAGATGCCGGCCCTCGCGGCGTACGCGCGTGCGCAGTCCGCGGTCCAGGTGCTCGGCATCGACATCCTCGACGTGCAGCCCGGCGCCGCGCTCCAGCTCGCGCGCGACAGCAAGGTGGGCTACCCGTTGGTGGCCGACCCGGCCGGCAACCTCGTCGGCCAGAGCCCCGTGCCACGCAACGTCGGCCTGCCGTTCACGGCGTACGTCGACAGGTCGGGCCGCGTCGTCCACGTCGAGACCGGAGCGATGACCTCCGAGAAGGAAGTGACGGCCGCCGTCCGGAAGTACCTCGGGGTCGCCGGGTGATCCCCGACTGGCTCGAGCCGGTGGCCGAGGCGGCGAAGGAGATGACCGCCGACGACCTCACCCGGTTCGTCCCACCGGACGACGCCATCGCCCGACGGGGTGCGGTGCTGCTGCTGTTCGGCTCGCAGCGCGACCTCCTGCTGACCGAGCGCGCCCACGACATGCGCTCCCATCCGGGCCAGGTGTCGTTCCCGGGCGGCTCGATCGACCCCGGCGAGACCGCGCGCGAGGCGGCGCTGCGGGAGGCCGAGGAGGAGACCGGACTGCGGCCGTCCGGCGTCGAGGTGTTCGGCGAGCTGCCGGAGCTGTGGCTGCCGCCCAGCCAGTTCGCGGTGACCCCGGTGCTGGGGTGGTGGGCCGAGGAGACCCCGGTCGGCGTGGTCGACCCGGCGGAGGTGCACGCGGTCTACCGGGTGGCCATCGACGAGCTGCTCGACCCGGCCCATCGGGTCTCGGTCCGGCACCCCAGCGGATGGGTCGGCCCCGGCTTCCTGATCGGACCCCGGCACGACATCGTGCTCTGGGGGTTCACCGCCGGGATCGTCTCCCGGCTCCTCGACTTCGTGGGCTGGACGCTTCCGTGGGACGAGCAACGGGTACGTGACCTCCCGTCCTACATGTTGCAGGGTTATCCCCGTCCCGGGGCAGCCCCGCCCCCGGTCACACCCTCGCCACCCGAGGAGCGCGCGTGAACCTGCTCGACTGGGTGCTGCTCATCGTGGTCGTCCTGTACGCCGTCTCCGGCTACTGGCAGGGGTTCATCACCGGCGCCTTCGCCACCGTCGGCCTCCTCCTCGGCGGGCTGCTCGGAGTCTGGCTCGCGCCGACCGTGCTCGGGAACGCCGCCCCGTCGATCCTGGTGTCGCTCGCGGCCGTCTTCATCGTGATCGTCTGCGCGTCCCTGGGACAGGCCGTCCTTCAGCTGGGTGGCGCGCGCATCCGCGACCAGATCACCTGGCAGCCGGTGCGTGCCCTCGACGCCGTCGGCGGCGCGGTGCTGAGCGGCGCCGCGGCACTGCTCGTCGCCTGGGCGCTCGGCGTGGCCCTGTCGGGCTCCGGGCTGCGGGGCATCACGCCCCTCGTGCAGGACTCCAAGGTGCTCGCCGAGGTCAACCACGTGCTCCCGGCGGGCGCCAGCTCGAAGCTGTCGGCGTTCAACGACGTCGTCGGGACGACGTTCTTCCCGCGCTATCTCGAGCCGTTCGCGCCGGAGCGGATCGTGCCGGTCCCGCCCGGCCCGCACCGGATGCTGACCGATCCCGACGTCCAGCGCGCCGCCGAGGAGGTGGTCCGCGTCCGCGGCACCAACCACTGTCACCAGGGCATCGAGGGCTCCGGGTTCGTCTACGCCCCCGACCGCGTGATGACCAACGCCCACGTCGTCGCCGGCGTCGGTACGCCGGTCGTCGAGCTCCACGGCACGTCGGTCCCGGCCCGGGTCGTCTACTACAACGCCGACCTCGACATCGCCGTGCTCGCGGTGCCGACCGGCACCATCCGGCCGTTGCGCTTCGCCTCCGCCGAGCAGGGCGAGGGGGTCGCGATCCTCGGGTTCCCGCAGAACGGCCCGTACGACGTCCAGGTCGGCCGGGTCCGCGCCGACCAGCGGCTGCGTTCGCCCGACATCTACGGTCACGGCACGGTGATCCGCGACGTCCTGTCCCTGCGCGCGCTGGTCCGACCCGGCAACTCCGGCGGTCCCGTCGTCGACTCCGCCGGCCGCGTGGTCGGGATGGTCTTCGCCGCCTCGGTCACCAGCGGCGACACCGGCTACGCGTTGTCGTCGCGGCAGGTGTCGCAGGCGGCGACCACGGGACGCATCTCCTCACGCCCGGTGTCGACCGAGGGCTGCGCTGCGTGAGTCGGCAGGTCGGGGCGTGTAACCGACGCTTGTGGTGCGACACGCCGTACGTCGGACCGGCGTGTCGTCCCCGAAGGGTCGGTTACACGCCCCCGTCGTCCCCGAAGGGTCGGTTACACGCCTCCGCCCGTCACCCGCGCTTGAGGATCTGCTTGGTCTCGTTGGCCTGCGCGATCGCCTTCTCGGGCGCGCGCACCTTCTTCACCTTGCGGACGCCGATGTAGGCGAGCAGGGCCGCGACCAGCAGGTAGAAGCCGAAGACGATCAGGAACGACCAGTGCAGGGCGAGGCCCTTGCCGTTCCAGTGGATGAAGTAGGCGATCGCGACCGACAGCATGATCAGCGCCATCAGCGCGAAGAAGGCCGCGGCCGCGAACATCGCGATGCCGATGCCACCGGCCTTGATGCTGAACTGGATCTCGGACTTCGCGAGCTGGATCTCGTTGCGGATCAGGCTCGAGACGTCGCGCGTCGCGTCCGAGACCAGCCGCCCGATGGTCGGATCATCGGTGTCCTGCATCGGTTCGTTCGCCACGCGCCGACCCTACAACGGGGGTACGTCGATCTCCGCCGTGCGGTCCACGCCGGCCGAGCACCGGTAGCCTGACCGCCGGAGAGCCGGGAAGTCTGGTCGGCCCGTCAGCGATGACGGTCGAAGCCGCCGACCTCAGGAGCGAGATGGCCGACACCCAGACCTTCGCCTGGCTGCTGCTGCTCGCGGCGGTGGTGGGCCTGGTCGCGCTGTTGTCCTACCAGGTGACGCGCTGGATCCGCGTCCCCGCCTCGGTGCTCATGCTGCTCGTGGCCGCGGTCGCGGTCCAGGCGATGCCGTCCGTCGAGGCTCCTCCCGAGAGGAGTGTCGAGCGGATCGTCACGGTGGCCCTGGCGTTCATCCTGTTCGAGGGCGGCATGAGCATCGGCGTACCCCGCTTCCGCGGGCAGGCCCGCACGGTCGCCCTGGTCGGGGTGCTCGGCACGTTCGTCACCGCGATCGGGGTCGCGGTGTTCCTGCACGCCGTCGTCCAGCTCGACTGGTACGCCGCCGCGCTCGTCGCCACCGCCATCGCGCCCACCGACCCCGCCGTGGTGTTCTCGGTCCTCGGCCAGCAGGAGATCGAGGGTCCGAGCGGAACGGTCGTCGAAGGCGAGTCCGGGGCCAACGACCCCGTGGGCATCGCGCTCATGATCAGCCTCCTGGAGGCCGGTGGCCTGTCCGGCGGCGCCGTCGCCCATGTCATCGGGGAGTTCGCCCTGCAGATGGGTGTCGGCCTCGTGGCCGGAGTGGTCGGTGGCCTCGTGATCCGACGCTTCGCGGAGCGGGTCCCCCTCCCGGGCGGCGGGCTCGAGCCGATCCGCACCATCGCCTGCGTGCTGTTGCTGTTCGCCGTCGCGACCCTGTTGCACGGCTCCGGCTTTCTGGCCGTGTTCGTGGCCGGCGTCCTCATGGGAGAGGTGCGCACGCCGTACCGCCGCGACCTCGAGCGCGTCTTCGCCGGACTGGCCAGCCTGGGGGAGGTGGTCGCGTTCGTCGTCCTGGGGCTGACCGTCTCGCTGTCGACCCTCACCCACGCGAACGTCTGGGTGCCGGGCGTCGCGTTGGCCCTGGTCCTCGGGCTCCTGCTGCGGCCGCTGCTGGTCGGGCCGCTCCTCCTCGGGTCGGGGCTGAGCCGCAACGAGCGCTGGTTCGTCCTGCTGGCGGGACTCAAGGGCGCGGTGCCGATCCTGCTGGGTCTGCTGCTCCTCGGGTCGGACGTGGACGATCCGGAACGGCTCTACGGGATCGTCGTCATCGCCGTGCTGCTGTCCGTCTCCGTCCAGGGCGCCCTGGTACCGACCTTGATGCGCCGACTCGGTATCAGGACGCGCCCCTTCGAGGCCTGACCGCGCCGAGTCGGCGCACATGAGCACGCATGAACGCCGAGTCTGCAGGTGCCGACTCGGCGTTCGTACGACGTCAGGGGCTGCGGCGGGTGTGGCTCAGTCCTCGTCGGAGCCCTTGGCCATCCCGTCCTTGATCTTGTCCATGACCGTGGAGTCGGCCAGGGTCGTGACGTCGCCGACGTCGCGCTGCTCGGCGACGTCGCGGAGCAGCCGCCGCATGATCTTCCCGGAGCGGGTCTTCGGGAGCTCGGCGACGACGAGGATCGACTTCGGCTTGGCGATCGGCCCGATCTCCTTGGCCACGTGGTTGCGCAGGTCCCGGACGATGTCCGGGTCGGCCTCGCCGTCGGTCAGCGCCGACTCGCGCAGGATCACGAACGCGTTGACGGCCTGGCCGGTGTCGGCGTCGTTCGCTCCGACGACCGCGGCCTCCGCGACGCTCGGGTGCGACACCAGCGCCGACTCGATCTCGGTCGTCGAGAGCCGGTGACCCGAGACGTTCATGACGTCGTCGACGCGGCCCAGCAGCCAGATGTCGCCGTCCTCGTCGAGCTTCGCCCCGTCGCCGGCGAAGTACTTGCCGGGGAAGCGCGACCAGTAGGTCTCCTGGTAGCGGTCGTCGTCGCCCCAGATCGTGCGCAGCATCGCCGGCCACGGCTCGGTCAGCACGAGGTAGCCGCCGGAGCCCGGCTTGACGGCCTCGCCCTCGTCGTTCACGACGAGCGCGGAGACCCCCGGCAGCGCCTTCATCGCCGACCCCGGCTTGCCCGCGGTCACGCCGGGCAGTGGGCTGATCATGTGCATGCCGGTCTCGGTCTGCCACCACGTGTCCATCACCGGCGTACGGCCGCCGCCGATGGTCTCGCGGTACCAGATGTAGGCCTCGGGGTTGATCGGCTCACCGACCGAGCCGATGATCCGCAGCGTCGAGAGGTCGAACTTCTCCGGGATCTCCGCGCCCCACTTCATGAACGTGCGGATCACGGTCGGCGCGCAGTAGAGGAGCGTCACCTTGTAGTTCTGGATGATCTCCCACCAGCGACCCTTGTGCGGGGTGTCCGGCGTGCCCTCGTACATCACCGAGGTCGCGCCGTTCGCCAGCGGCCCGTAGACGATGTAGGAGTGCCCGGTGACCCAGCCGATGTCGGCCGCGGTCCAGAAGACGTCGTCGTCCTTGAGGTCGAAGACCGCCCAGTGCGTCCACGAGCACCCGACGAGGTAGCCACCCGTCGTGTGCAGGATGCCCTTCGGCTTGCCGGTCGTGCCCGACGTGTACATGACGTAGAGCGGGTGCTCGGAGTCGAAGGCCTCGGGCGTGTGCTCCGTGGAGGCTCCGTCCACGGCGTCGTGCCACCAGACGTCACGGCCGTCGGTCCACTCGACGTCCTGCCCGGTCCGGCGTACGACGAGCACGTTGCGGACGTCGGGGCACGACTCGAGTGCCTCGTCCACGGCCGGCTTGAGCGCGGCCGGTGCACCGCGGCGGTAGCCGCCGTCGGAGGTGATCACGACGCGCGCGTCGCAGTCCTGGATGCGGTCGCGCAGCGCGGTCGAGGAGAACCCGCCGAACACGACGGTGTGCGGCGCTCCGAGGCGTGCGCACGCCAGCATGGCGACCACCGTCTCGGGGATCATCGGCATGTAGATCGCAACCCGGTCGCCCGTCTTGACCCCGAGGTCGACCAGGGCGTTGGCCGCCTGGCAGACCATGTCCTTGAGCTCGGCGTAGGTGATGTCGCGGGTGTCGTCGTCGGGCTCGCCGACCCAGTGGTAGGCGACCCGGTCGCCGTGGCCGTTCTCGACGTGCCGGTCGACGCAGTTGTACGCCGCGTTCAGTTTGCCGCCGACGTACCACTTCGCGAAGGGCGCGTCGTCCCAGTCGAGGGCGCGGTCCCACGTCGTCTCCCAGGACAGCCGCTCGGCGGCCTTCTCCCAGAACGCGACCGGGTCCCGGTCCGCCTCGTCGTACGCGTCGGCCGTGACGTTGGCGTTCGCGGCGAGGTCGGCCGGCGGCTCGAACCGGCGCTCCTCGTGGAGCAGGTTGGACAGCGTTTCTTCGCTCACGACTCTCGTCTCCTTTCAGGAGCCACGACGACGCCGCGCAGCCGGTGCCGACGCCACCCACACTAGAACGGGTCCGTCGGGCGCGTCGGCCCGGCTACGAGGCGGGGTTCAGATGGTCAGTTGCGCGGGCCGACCGGCATGACCTGCCGGCCGAAGGTGAACGCGGTGACGCCGGCGAACGAGGTGTACCAGGCGGCGATCGCGGTCAGGATGCCCAGGTAGCCACCGAGGTGGATCCAGCCGGAGGACTCCTTGTCGAACCAGCCGATCGCGAGGACCAGGAAGGTGATCGTCAGCAGCACGAAGACCGTGAGCACCGCCATGCTGACCCGCATCGCCGCGACCGACATGTACGCGGTGAAGATCGCCCAGCCCAGCAGGTAGGTGCCGACCACCTTGTACCCGTCGGGACCGAGGTTGGCCAGGTCCTTCTCGGCCAGCCACCAGAACGAGATCCAGAACGCGCCGTAGGAGCAGAACGCGGTCGCGCCGAACGTGTTGCCCTTGGCGAACTCCCAGATCCCGGCGGCGAACTGGGCGATGCCGCCGTAGGCGAGCGCCGCTCCGAGCGCCCCGCCGACGAGGGTGTCCGGGATGATGTTCGAGTTGACCATGCTGAGCACGAAGGTGGTCAGCGCGAAGCCGGCGAGCCCGAGCGGTGCCGGGTCGGCGATGTGCGCGCCAGGCGTGTGCGACATCGGCAGATCGCCGTGCCTGGCGGGATCTGATGGCCGTGTTTCAGACAAGGCTGCTCCTTGCGTCGTGCAGCCTCCGGCCGGCCCGAGAGCGAGGTCCCGAGCTGACCCGGCGACCGCGGTGGTTGAACCGTCTTTCACCTTCCGCCCGCGCGCGCCGGACGTCAAGGAGGGACTAATTCCCCCGCGTCGGCCCCACACCTACCGGAAGTCGATCAGCAGCATGTCGTCGTCGGGACCGTCGCTCGGCGGGCCGCCGTCACCATCGGCGTCGTCACCGTGGTCCGCGGCGTCGTCGGAGTCCCCGCCCGGCGGACGCTCGAGCACGTCGGCGCGGTAGCAGCGGGTGACGTAGGGGAGCTGCATGCCGTCCATGCCGCGGCCGTACTCGTCGTAGAAGGCCAGCACCTCGGCCAGCTTGGCGTCGCGGCCCCGCTCGTCGAGCACCGCGACGTTCGACCGCGAGAGCACGAGGTCGAGGATCGACTTCCGGTCGACGGTCTGCCAGTGGGTGAACTCGCGGTCCTCCACGAACCCGAACCGCTCGCTGAAGATCAGCGCCTGCGCGGGGTCCTGCTGGTTCTCCTGGGTGCCGATCAGGGTGCCCAGCCGGCGTACCCACGGGATCTTCTCGTTGCGGTAGTTCCAGACCAGGCAGACGCGGCCACCCGGTCGGAGCACGCGGGCGATCTCGGGCAGGGCGCGGTCGAGGTCGAACCAGTGGAAGGCCTGCGCCGCGATCACCGCGTCGACGGAGGCGTCCGCGAGCGGGATCTCCTCGGCGCTCGCCTCGGCCGTGCGTACGCCGGGCACCTCGCGCTCCAGGACCTCCAGCATGGCCGGGTCGGGGTCGGTGGCGTGCACGTCGTGACCGAGCTGGTTCACCACGCGCGTCAGCTTGCCGGTGCCGGCGCCGAGCTCGAGGACGGTCAGCGGCTGCTCGCCGAGCATCCATTGCACGGCCTCCACCGGGTACGTCGGGCGGCCGCGCTCGTAGGCGTCGGCGACACCCCCGAACGAGTGCGCCCAGTCCGGCCGGTGCTCCTCGCCCCCCGGTGCGGCCGCGTCGGCCTGCTCGTCGCTCATCGCGTCCGAGGCTACCCGGCGCAGCGAGTGCGACGACGCCCCTCACTAGTGTCGCGGCGTGGATCGTCTGGGCGGGGTCGAGGAGCTCGAGGGCGTCGCGTCCGGCTTCGCGGCCACCCGCGACGGCATCGACACGATGCTCCGCGACCGCGGGCTGCGGCGGACCTCGCCGGACCTGACGGCCGAGTCATTGCTGCGTGGTGCGCACGCCAGCGCCGTGCTGGCCGGGTCGACGTCGACGGCCGAGGAGACCCGCAGCGGTCATGGTGACCCGACCGCGCAGGCCGCGCTGCGGGTCTCGGTGGAGCTGCTCGGGCTGGTGCCGGTGTTCGCCCGCACGCCACTCCAGGCGCTGGCCCGCCTGCACACGCTCGCGGCGGCCGGGAGTGTCCCGGACGACGAGGTCGGTCGCCCTCGCGACGCCGCCTCGGCCAGCCGGCTGCGCGAGGTCACCGACCTCCTCCGGAGCGGACGGCCGGCACTGCTCACCGCCGCGCTGGTGCACGCCGAGCTGGCCACGGTCGCGCCGTTCGGGTCGGCCGACGACCTGGTCGCGCGGGCCGCCGAGCGACTCGTGCTGGTCGCCCGCGGAGTCGACCCGAAGTCCCTCGTCGTCCCCGAGGCCGGCCACCTCGCGCTGCGTCCGGCGTACGAGTCGGGCCTGGGCGGGTACGCCGCGGGCACGCGGAACGGCGTCCACGCCTGGCTGCTGCACTGCGCCTCGGCGTACGCCGCGGGGTCGGAGGCGAGCCCGCTTCGGGGCCACTGAGTCCTGGCACGTCACCGGGTCTCGACGCGCGGTCACGACCTCGCCGGCTCGGTCGTGCGCTTGCTCGACCTCCCCGGCCCACGCCGCCTGCTCGTTCCTCGCGGTCGACCGGCCGGGTCTCGACGCGCGGTCACGACCTCGCCGGCTGGGTCGTGCGCTTGCTCGACCTCCCCGGCCCACGCCGCCCGCTCGTTCCTCGCGGTCGACCGGCCGGGTCTCGACGCGCGGTCACGACCTCGCCGGCTCGGTCGTGCGCTTGCTCGACCTCCCCGGCCCACGCCGCCCGCTCGTTCCTCGCGGTCGACTGGCCGGTGAGATGCGAGCGGCACCCGAGGAATCCGGGTGCCGCCGCTGACACGCGAACCCGGCTACCAAGCGTGCATCAACCTGATGGCAGCCCCGGGAGTTTCCCGATGACGTGCGCCCTGTAGGAAGGGTGGATCGCCGCGTGGGTACCCGGTTCACGTGCTGGTCTTGAGGTGTACCCCTCTGTGTACGCCGGTCCGGGGCCCCCGGCAACCCTTGACTTTGACCCACCCCTTTGGGTGCGCGTGTCGTGGACCGAACTTTTGCCGTCGAGCCGGCATCGGACCTTCCGACCCACCTCGGAGAGGACTCCCCGACATGCATCTCGGACGACGCGCCGTCCTTCCGTCGCTGCTGCTCCTGGCAGCGCTGCTGGCGCCGCTCGGCACGGTCAGCGCGGCTTCCGCCGCCGAACCGGCCTGGCAGGCGCCACACCATCTGCCACAGCCGGTGGAGGTGCTCGGCCGTTCGATCTCGTGCCCGAAGGCCACCTGGTGCATGGCCGTCGACTCGCTCGGTCATGGTCAGCGGTTCGACGGCACGAGGTGGCGCACACCGACTCCTGCGTCGCACCACTACGGCTTCCTGAACGACGTGTCCTGCCCCACCACACACTTCTGCATGGCGGTCGGTCCCTACGGCTACGTCGTGCACCGAGCGGCTGGGTGGTCTCACCCACGCGTCCTCCCGATCGTCGGAGGCGCGGTGTCGTGCACGTCGGAGAAGTTCTGCCTCGTCGTGGACTCGACGGGTCACTCGGCTCGATGGAGCGGTCGGCGGTGGGGCCAGGTGCGGCTGGTGGACCGCCACCACCCCATGGAGCGGGTCTCCTGCGGGAGCCCGACGATGTGCCTGGCCTCGGGCGCCACCGGCCGGAGCTACCGGTACGGCGGCCACGGCTGGTCGCCCGCAGGCAGGCCCTTCGCGGGCTCGAAGTGGGAGCAGGAAGGTCTGGCCCTGTCGTGCGTCTCGCGCACGTGGTGCTTCGGGACGTCCGTCTCGCCCGGCACGCACCACTGGGCGGTGTACGACGGTCGGCACTGGGGACGTGCGCACCGACTGTCCGGGAACGGACGGACCGCGGCGGCCTCGTGCGCGGGCCACCGGTTCTGCGTCATCGCCTCCGGCCACCAGCTGACCTCCTGGCACGGGCAAGGAAGCGGTCACGCCACGGCGATCGGCGCGCACTACGTGCCGCTCTCGGTCGCCTGCGGTGCCAGTGGGCACTGCGTGGCGTCGGGCATCGGGCCCGCGTACGAGCCGGACAACGACCGGTCCTACGCGCTGCGCCACGGACACTGGCGACGGCTGAACGACACGCACGCGACCGACCCCGACGGTGGTGTCGGCGTCTCGTGTGCGACGGAGACGTGGTGCATGGTCGCCACGGGTTCGCGGCGTACCTGGACCCATGACGGTGACAGCTGGACCCAGGAGCTGCTGCCCGACAACCCGCCGGCCACCGGGAGCAACCCACCGCCGGCTCACCTCTCGTGCACGTCTGCGGACTTCTGTGCACTGCTCCAGCACAACGGGCTCCACACCTGGGACGGCACGGCCTGGTCCGCGGCGACCGAGGTGGCGGGAGCCACGTGGGAAGACGTCTCGTGTGGCGGCCCGACCATGTGCCTCGCGGTCGGCATGGACTCGGCGTTCCACGGCGTGACCAGCGAGTGGAACGGCTCGTCGTGGGGTGCGGCCACCGCCGTCCCCGGCGGCTCCCCGGAGCTCCTGACGGTCTCCTGTGCGACCGTCGACCACTGCGTGGCGGGCGACGAGGTCGGTGAGGCACTCACCGTGGACCACGGCACGTGGTCGAGGGTGGACGCGATCGTCCCGGACGACGAGACCGAGCGCCTGCACTCCATGTCGTGCCCGACGACGACGTTCTGCATGGTCGACAGCCTCACGAGCGGACGCGTGGCCGTGTTCGACGACGACGCGTGGCACATCGTCAGCGGCGCACCCGTGGGCTTCGCCGGCGGGTCCTTCTCCTGCCCGACGGAGGGCCACTGCACAGTCGCTCTGCGGTCGGAGACGCAGATGGAGTCGTGGGACTACACCGTGGACTCCGGGTTCACCCACCGGCAACGGATCGACCCTCCCGCGTACGGGCGTCGCTCGCCGGTCGTCTCCTGCGCGGGCCCGACGTACTGCTTGGCTGTCGACGGTGAGGTCAGCACGTTCGAGCGGCGGTGAGGTGGCGGCACCGTCGGGTCTGCGGGGGATCTTCGGCTCCGACCGAACCGATCGGCGTCCTCGAGCATCGGACACGGGGAAACTCGGCGGAGGAGGAGTCATGGATCGAGCTCGGGGTGTCACCCGGTGGCTCTGCGCGCGTGGTGCTGGCCGCCACGCTCGGCCACGACCGGCGTGACGGCGGCGGGAGCGGCGGCGAGCGAGGCCGACCACTGGAGCGGGCCGGTGACGGTACAGCCGACCACCACGGGGGTGGCCCAGGCGCTCGACTGCGCGACCGGCACCTCGTGCACCCTGGTCGACCAGCACGGCAGCGCCTCGGTCTTCGACGGCAAGGACTGGCACGCGGCGCGTGCCGCGAGCAAGCACCTCGGGGCGCTCACCTCGGTCTCCTGCCCGAGCCCGGGCCGGTGCGTCGCAGTGGGTGGCGCCCGCCGGGTCTCCGAGACGAACGGCGCGTGGGGCACGGTCCATCCCGCCTCCTTCCACCTCGAGGCGGTGTCGTGCCCCACCACGAGCTTCTGCCGGGCGGCCGGTCAGGGCGGTCGCACCCTGCGCCTGTCCGGAGGCACCTGGCACCGGGGACCCCGCGCCGAGGGGTCGCTCGTCGCGATCGACTGCACGTCGTCGAGCCGCTGCCTGGCGCTGGGCTCCACGGGTGCGGCGTACGCGCTGGTGGACGGCGCGTGGCAGGCGGCCGGTGACCCCTTCGCGGAGCCGGACACCGAGGACCTGACCCTCGACTGCGTGACCGCCACGTTCTGCATGGCCTCGTCGGGCGACGTCGCCGCCCGGTGGGACGGCCGGCAGTGGCACGCCCACACCATCGGCTACCTCGGCGAGCCGAGCCGGGTCGCCTGCGCCGCTCGGAAGTTCTGCCTCTGGGCCGACTCCGACGGGAGTGTCGCGCGGTGGGACGGGAGCTGGGGCACCCGGAAGAACTATCTCCCGCTCGTCGGCGACCGGCACGCGCCCGCGATGGGCTGCTGGGGCACCCGCTCCTGCCTCGTGGTGTCCGCGGCCGAGGGGAACAGCGGCACCACCTTCCTGTTCCACCGCGCCGAGCACCGCCGCCTGGACGAGTTCGCCGGCGACCAGCAGTCCTACCCGGCGACCTCGTGCGCGGGCACGCACTTCTGCATGGTGATCGGGCTCCGCAACGAAGCGAAGGTCGTCGACGGCACCCACGTCTCGCCGGCCGGTGGCTCCACCGCCGGGTCGCTCGACTGTCCCACCACCCACTTCTGCGCCGCCCTGTCGGTCGGTGACGCCTCGGCCGACACCTGGACCAAGCAGGCCGGCTGGAGCGACGGCCCCGACCTGGTGACCGACGAGCTGATCGAGACCACCGGGGTCGGGTGCGCCACGGCGTCGTACTGCCTCGCGGTGGCCGGCGGCGAGGAGGGCGGCCGCTACGCCTGGCAGTGGGACGGCACGTCCTGGCACGAGATCGCGGACCCGGGCCGCGCGGCCTCGGTGTCCTGCCCCGCCGTCGACGACTGCTGGGCGGCCAACGACGTGCAGGTGCGGCACTGGGACGGTGACACCTGGTCCGCCGCGACGTCGGTGCTGCCCGACGGCGGGTCCGTGCCGTTCGCGACCATCGCCTGCCCGACGACGACCTTCTGCGCGCTCGGCCGAGGCGACGGCGCCGTGAGCGTCCTCCACGACGACACCTGGGGCGAGCCGACCGACCTCGGACCGCTGGCTGCCTTCGACTGCGGGGCGGCCGACTCGTGCACGGCCCTGAGCTCCGACGTCCGCGACCAGGTCACCCGCTACGACGGCACGACGTGGACGCGATCGCGTGGCCTCCCGTCGGCGTACGGCGGGCCGGTGTACGGCGCGCTGTCGTGCGGGAGCGCAGGTCAGTGCCTGGCCGTCGACGCGTACGGCGCGGCCTTCGCGCGGAGCTGATCAGGCGCCGAGCTTGCGGCGGCGGTTGAGCCAGTACGCGCCGCCGAGCGTCAGCGCGGTGCCGACGGTCAGCGCGGCCAGGGTCGGCTTGACCGGGATGCGGCTGCGGAGGGTCACGGGCCGGGTGAACTGGAGGATCGGCCAGCCCTTGGACGCCGCGAGCCTGCGCAGCTCCTTGTCGGGGTTGACCGCGTGGGGGTGTCCGACGACCTCGAGCATGGGCGCGTCGGTGATCGAGTCGCTGTAGGCGAAGCACTGCTCGAGGTCGTAGCCGCGCTCGGCGGCCATCGCCTCGATCGCGTGCGCCTTCTCCTCGGCGTACGCGTAGTACTCGATCTCGCCGGTGTACTTGCCGTCCGCGATCTCCAGCCGGCTCGCGATGACGTCGTCGGCACCGAGCAGCTCGCCGATCGGCTCGACGACCTCGGTCCCGCTGGCGGAGACGACGACGACGTCGCGGCCGACCTCGCGGTGCTCCTCCATCAGCGAGACGGCCTCGTCGTACACGATGGGGTCGACGACGTGGTGCAACGTCTCGGCCACGATCTCCTTGACCGTCTCGACGTCCCAGCCCTCGACGAGCTGCGACATGAAGGCGCGGATCTTCTCCATCTGGTCGTGGTCGGCGCCGCCGACGAGATAGACGAACTGGGCGTACGCCGAGCGCAGCATCGCGCCGCGGGTGATCAGCCCGCCGGCCTGGAACGGCTTGCTGAACGCCAACGAGCTCGACTTGGCGATGATCGTCTTGTCGAGGTCGAAGAACGCCGCCGAGCGGTGGCCGGTCGAGCGTTCGAAGCGGCCCGGAACGGCGGATCCGCGGCTGCCGGCCATGCCTCCATGGTAGGTGGCGGGCCGTCGTCGCGTGGGCGGCTCGCGAAGTCCGCAGCTGTCTCATCGGTGATCGTTCGAGCCGCCGAGCGTCCACTGCGATGCTTCGCGCGGGCCTGTTCCACAGACGGGTGCCCGACGTCCTCGTGACGTCCTCGCAACGCGGCACGCTGGCGTCATGTCCGCACCGTTGTTCGTGACCGCCGACGAGGTCCTGCTCGACGAGCTGCTGCGCCTCGCCGCCGCGGCCGGCACCACCCCGGAGGTCGCGCACGACGCCACGGCCGCGCTGCGTGCCTGGCTGAAGGCGCCCTTGGTCCTGGTCGGCGAGGATCTCGCGTCCGACGTCGCCCGGTTGTCACCGACGCGGCGCGACGCGGTGTTCGTCGTGCTCACCGCGCCGGTCCCCGACCGCGTCTTCCAGGTCGCCCTGGCCCTGGGTGCCGAGAGCGTCGCCGAGCTCCCGCGCTCCGAGGGCTGGCTGGTCGAGCGGCTCACCGATGTCGTCGACTCGGGACCGGCGCGCGGGCTCACGATCGGCGTCGTCGGCGGCAGCGGTGGCTCGGGCGCGACCACGTTCGCCTGTGCCCTCGCCCAGGTCGCCGGCCGGGCGGGTCCGTCGGTCGTCGTCGACCTCGATCCGCTCGGCCCCGGCGTCGACCGCGTGCTCGGTCTCGACCTGGTCGACGGTGTGCGCTGGGACGCGCTCGGCCACACCACCGGGCGGCTCAGCGCACGCGCTCTGCGCGAGTCGTTGCCGCGACGAGAGGGCGTCGCGGCCCTCACCTGGTACGCCGGCTCCCGTCCGCGGCCGCTCCAGGCCTTCGCCGTCCGCGAGGCGCTGTCCGCGGCCCGCCGCGGCCACGACACGGTCGTGGTCGACCTGCCACGGATCTCCGATCCGCTGACGGACGAGATCGCGGCCCGGTGCGACCAGATCCTGGTCACCGTCGTCACGACCGTCGCGGGAGTCGCGGCGGCGATGCGCACCTGCGGTCGCTTCCCCGATCCCGGCGCGCTGGGGCTGGTCGTCCGTGGCTCGGGGACCGACGACGAGACGCTGAGCCGGGCGGTCGGGGCGCCGGTGCTCCACCGGATGGGTGACCAGCGAGGCCTGGCCGACGCCATCGACGTCGGCCTGGGGCCGGTCCGGTCTCGTCGCGTCCCGCTCGGTCGGGCGGCCTCGAGCGTCCTCGCCCTGCTCGCCGACCACGTGGCCGCGCGTGCCGCGTGATGACCGTCGACCCCGATCTCGTCGAGGAGGTCCGCGAGCGCCTGGCCCGCGACGCCGGGGAGGTGACGCCGCACCGCGTGGCCGAGGCGCTACGGGCGTCCGGACGTCCGGTCGGCGACGCGACGGTGCTGGCCGTCCACGAGGCGCTGCGTCGTGACGTCGTCGGCGCGGGGCCGCTCGAGCCGTTGCTGCACACTCCCGAGGTCACCGACGTGCTGGTCAACGGCGCCGATCAGGTCTACGTCGACCGGGGCCACGGGCTCGAGCGCGTCGACGTCTCGTTCGCCGGCGACGAGTCGGTGCGCAGGCTGGCCCAGCGGTTGGCGGCATCGGGCGGTCGCCGTCTCGACGACGCCACTCCCCACGTCGACGTGCGCCTCCGCGACGGCACCCGGTTCCATGCGGTGCTCGCGCCGCTGGCGCGACCGGGCACCGTGCTCTCCCTGCGCGTGCCGCACCAGCGGGTGCTCTCGCTCGACGACCTGCTCCACGCCGGCACCGTCACCGAGCACGGTGCCCGGCTGCTCCGGCGCGTCGTGCAGCGCCGGCTCGCGTTCCTGGTCAGCGGCGGCACGGGGTCGGGCAAGACGACGCTCCTGAACACCCTGCTGTCGCTGGTGCCCGACACCCAGCGGCTGGTGCTCGTCGAGGACGCGAGCGAGCTGCGCCCCGCCCATCCGCACGTCGTGGGTCTCGAGGCACGTCCGCCGAACATCGAGGGTGCCGGCGAGATCACCCTGCGCACGCTGGTCCGGCAGGCCCTGCGGATGCGCCCCGACCGGCTCGTCGTCGGCGAGGTGCGTGGGGCGGAGGTGGTGGAGCTCCTGGCCGCGCTCAACACCGGTCACGAGGGCGGCTGCGGCACCATCCACGCCAACTCCGCTCGTGACGTACCGGCGCGGGTCGAGGCGCTCGCCCTCGCCGCCGGGCTCGGACGCGACGCGGCCCACAGCCAGTTCCTCGCCGGCGTCGATGCGGTCCTCCACCTCGGCCGTGACGTCGACGGACACCGAGTGCTGCGCGAGGTGGCGGTGCCGCAGCGACGGCCCGACGGGCTGGCCGACATGCACACCGCGATGTCGTTCCCGGGCGCGGGCCGCGCGGTCACGGGCCCGGGTGAGTCGGCGCTGGCCGACCGGCTGGCCGGATGAGGAGGTGGCAACGGTGACGTCCGCGGCGTCCCTGGCGGCGATGGCGGCCGGCGTCGCGCTGTGGTTGCTCATCCCCTCCCCGTCGGTCGTGCGGGTGGCAGGGCGCTCGGCCGGTCCGATGACCGCGCCCGCACTCGTGCTGGTCGCGGTGCTGGTGGTGCCGCACGACTGGCTGGGAGCGGTCCTGGTCCTCGCGCCGGCGTGCTGGATGGGTCGCGTGCTGTGGCGTCGGCGTACCCTCGCGCGGCTGGCCGAGTCCAACGCGGCCCGGATGGCCGAGGTGTGCGACCTGCTCGCCGCCGAGCTGTCGGCGGGCCGCCCGCCCGAGGCCGCCCTGGGCGAGGCGGCACTGACCTGGCCGGCGTTCGTGCCGGTCGCCGAGGTTTCACGTCTGGGCGGCGACGTACCGGGAGCGCTGCGGGAGGTCGCCCGCACGCCGGGGGCCGGCGGGCTCCGCCTCCTGGCCGCCGCCTGGATGGTCTCCCGACGAACCGGCGGCGGTCTCGGCGCGGCCACACGTCGCGTGGCCGAGGCGGTACGCCGGGAGCAGGCGACTCGAGGCGTGGTCGCGAGCGAGCTCGCGTCGGCCCGGGCCACCGCCCGCCTGATGGCCGGCCTGCCGGTGGTCGCGTTGCTCATGGGCAGCGGCGCCGGGGCGGACCCGTGGTCCTTCCTGTTCCGGACGCCGCCCGGACTGGCCTGCCTGGCCGCGGGCCTGGCCACCGGCATCGCCGGCCTGTGGTGGATCGAGCAGCTCGCCCGCGCGGTGGACCCGTGACCGCCTGGCTCGCCGCCCTGTGCGCCTCGGTCGCCGCGGGCCTGGCTGTCCGCCCGCGGACACGCTGGCCGCCGCGGATCGAGGTGGCGTCGCCGGTGTCGCCCTCGGCAGACGTCGGTTGGATGCGTCGTGGGCGGTGGCTGTGGGCGGCCCTCGCCGGCGTCGGAGCGGCCGCGTTCGTCTCGGGACCATGGGGCCCGGCCGTCGGCCTCGTCGCGTCGGCGGTCACGTGGTGGTGGATCGGGCGGACCGAGCCCTCCTCGGCGCGACGGCAGCGCGAGGCGGCCGAGCGGGAGCTCCCCGCGGTGGTGCACCTGCTGGCCACCGCGCTCGAGTCGGGGTGCGACGTGGCCCGGGCCCTGCTCCTGGTCAACGACGCCCTGCCGGGCCCGGCCGTCGCGCTGCTCGGGACGGTCCCGTCTCGTCTCGCACTCGGCGTACCTGCCGAGACGGCCTGGCGACCGGTCCTCGACAGTCCCGAGCTCGCCCCGCTCGGTCGTGCCATGGTGCGCGCCCATCGCTCCGGCGCCCCGGTGACCGACGAGGTCGCCCGGCTCGCCGACGAGCTCGACCGCCGCGCCCGGTCCCGCGTGGAGGACCGGGCGCGGGCGGTCGGCGTCAAGGCGGCACTCCCGCTCGGGATCTGCCTGCTGCCGTCGTTCCTGTTCCTCGGTGTCGTGCCGCTGGCGGCTGGACTGCTCAGATCCCTGTCCTGGTGAGGCGGTCGGGCATGTCCTGGTGCTGCGGCGGACCGCCAACCATCCACCGCACACCCTGCGACTCCCGCGGTCCACAGTCCGGCGGCCGGCCCCGGCGGGCACCCCGACGGCCGGGCCACAGTGCGGGAAAGGCCGCGCCCGCGGCCTCGTCCCGAGGAGGAGTTCCATGCACCACCACGACCAGCGCGGCATCACCACCGCGGAGTACGCCGTCGGCACCGCCGCGGGGGCCGGGCTCGCCGGTCTGCTGTTCAAGCTCCTCACCGGGGGCTTCGGCGAGCAGCTGCTGCGCACGTTGTTCGACCACGTCCTCTCCCTGCTGGGCATCGGGTGAGCCGAGACCAGCGGGGTGCGGCCACGGTCGAGCTCGCGCTCGGCATCCCGGTGCTGGTCTCGCTGACCATCGGCCTGGTGTGGTTGCTGGCGATCGGGACCGCCCAGGTGCGCATGGTCGACGCCGCCCGGGAGACGGCCCGCGCGGGCGCTCGGGGCGACTCCGAGTCGTCGGCGGTGGCACGAGGTCGTCAGGTGGCACCAGGCGCAGTGGTCACCTTGGCCAGCAGCGACGGTGAGGTGGTGGCGACGGCCAGCGACGTGGTGGCGGCACCCGGCGGACTGCTCGGGTTCCTGCCCGACGTCCGGGTCCACGCCCGGGCGGTGACGACCGCGGAGGTGGATCCATGACCCGGCGACGCACCCAGGAGGGCTCGGCCACCTTGCTCGTCGTGGCGATGGCCGCCGTGCTCCTGCTGCTGGGCAGCGCGCTGGGAGTCGTGACCGCGATGGTCGCCGCCCACCGCGTCGCACAGTCCGCCGCCGACCTCGCTGCCCTGGCCGGCGCCCGTGGCCTCGCGACCGGTCGCGAGGGCTGCGCCGCCGCCACGCAGGTCGCCGTCGCGAACGGCGCACGCGTCACAGACGTGTGCCGTCTCCGGGCGCGTCGTCGACGTCGAGGTGGAGGTCGCCGGACCCCACTGGCTGGGCCAGACCGCCGACCTGACGGCCCGGTCGCGCGCCGGGCCGGCGCCGTGACGATCAGCGCGCGGGCGCCGCGTCGCATCACGACGGTCGTCCCGCGGCCACCAGTCGGTCGGCTACTCCCGGGCTGCGTGGTCGAGCAGGACGTCGAGGAGCGCGACGGCCCCCGGCTTGTCGAGCGGGTGGTTCTGGTTGCCGCACTTGGGTGACTGGACGCACGACGGGCAGCCGTCGGGGCAGGTGCACGACCGGATGGTCTCGCGGGTGGCGGTCAGCCAGGCGCGGGCCGCCTCGAAGCCGCGCGCGCTGATGCCCGACCCGCCCGGGTGGCCGTCATAGACGAAGACGGTGAGGCGTCCGGTGTCGGCGTGGTGCCCGGTCGAGACCCCGCCGATGTCCCAGCGGTCGCAGGTGGCGAAGAGGGGGAGCAGCCCGATCGAGCAGTGCTCGGCCGCGTGCGCGGCTCCCGGCAGGTCGGCGGAGAGGAGTCCGGTGTCGGCCAGCTGGTCGTCGCTCAAGGTCCACCAGACCGCCTGGGTGGTGAGGTTCTGCTCGGGCAGGTCGAGGGGCACCTCCTCGATGACCTCGCCCGAGGGCTGTCGTCGCCGGAGGTAGGACACGACACGGTGGGACACCTCCACCAGGCCGAACGACAGCCGCGCCTCGCCCCAGGCTCGGTGGTCGAGCTCGCGCGCGATCGTGATGTCGGTGAGCTCGCGGGCGGTGGTCGAGTAGTCGAGGTCCGCTCGCGCGATCATCGCGACCCGGTCCTCGAGGTCGAGCGACTCCACCAGCCACGTGTCGCCGCGGTGGACGTACACGGCGCCGGCGTGCGCGGTCGCGTGGACGCTGCCGCCGTCGACGGTGCCGACGACGCGGCCGGTCGTCGCCTCGACGAGCGAGAACGCCCGGCCGACACCCGACCTGATGTCGGTGAGGGCGCTGGCCGGCTCCGGGTGCGTCCAGTACCACCCCTGCGGGCGCCGCCGCAGCCGCCCGCTCGCCGTCAGCTCCTCGAGGAGCTCTCGTGCGTGGTCGCCGAACAGCTCGACCTCGTGGTCGCGGATCGGCAGCTCCTGCGCGGCGGCACAGAGGTGGGGTCCGACGACGTACGGGTTGGCGGGGTCGAAGACGGTGCGCTCGACGTCCCGGTCGAGGAGGGCCTCGGGGTGCGTGACCAGATAGGTGTCGAGCGGGTCGTCGCGGGCGACCAGGACCGCGAGCGCGTCACCGGCGTTGCGTCCGGCCCGGCCGACCTGCTGCCACCACGCCGCACGGGTGCCCGGGAAGCCGGCCACCAGGACGGCGTCGAGACCGGAGACGTCGATCCCGAGCTCGAGGGCGTTGGTCGCGGCGAGGCCGAGCAGCCGGCCGTCGCGGAGCGCCTGCTCGATCTCGCGACGCTCCTCGGGGAGGTAGCCACCGCGATAGCTGGCCACGCGTTCGGGGAGGCTCGGGTCGACCTCGGCGAGCAGCCCGGCGGCGGTCGTCGCCACATGCTCGGCCGCGCGTCGCGACCGCACGAACGCCAGGGTCCGCACGCCGCCACTGACCAGGTCGGCGAGGAGGTCGGCCGACTCCGAGGAGGCCGCGCGCCGGACGGGCGCGCCGTTCTCGCCGACGTACGACGTGAACCGCGGCTCCCAGAGCACGAGGGCGACCTCGCCTCGTGGTGCGTCGTCGTGGCTGACCGCCATCACGTCCAGCCCGGTCAGGCGTCCGGCGTGCTCGGCCGGGTTGCCCACCGTCGCCGAGGCCAGCACGAAGGTGGGGTCCGAGCCGTGGAAGGCGCAGACCCGGCGCAGCCGCCTGAGCACCTGCGCGACGTGGGCACCGAACACCCCGCGGTAGTGGTGGCACTCGTCGACCACCACCAGGTCGAGCCCGCGGAACAGCCCCGACCAGCGCTCGTGCCGCGGCAGCAGCGAGCGGTGCAGCATGTCGGGGTTGGTCAGGACGTACTCGCCGTGCTCGCGGGTCCAGTCCCGCTCCTCGTACGACGAGTCCCCGTCGTGCGTGGTCACCCGGACGTCGAGCCCGAGCCCGGCGATCGTGGTCAGCTGGTCCTGGGCGAGCGCCTTGGTGGGGCTGATGTAGAGCGTCGACGCTCCGCGCTCGCCGCGCGTGCCGCGGCGTTCGAGGATCGAGGTCAGGGCGGGCAGCTGGTAGGCCAGCGACTTCCCGGACGCGGTCCCGGTGGAGAGGACGACGTGCTGCCGCGCGCGAGCGGCCTCGGCTGCCACGGCCTGGTGTCGCCAGAGCTCGGTCACCCCGCGCCGGCCGAACGCCTCGACGACGCGCGGGTGCGCCCAGGTCGGCCAGGCCGCGGTCGTCGCCTCGCGGCGGGGGAGGACGCGGAGGTGTCGCAGCGAGTCCTCGCGACCCGGGCCTCGCGCGAGTCGACGGCCGAGCTCCTCGACGCTCGGCGGCCCCACGCGGGGACCTGGTGAGCCGCCCGCGGCACCTGGCACCGGCTCAGTGTGGCAAACGCGACCGACAGCCGACGGTGGTGAGGCGGGGGCGGATCCGGCTGTGGCCTATTTGTCCGCGATTCCCCGGAGCGTGGTTTGATAGGCGCGACGGGATCGGGGCCGCGGCTTCCCGACCCCCCGATCGGGAGCATGGAGTGGACACGTGGACCTGACCATCTCGACGCGCGAGGCCGAAGGCCGCACCGTCGTCTCGGTCGCCGGTGAGATCGACGTCTACACCGCACCTCGTCTGCGCGAGGAGATCACCGAGCTCGTGGCCGCCGGCACCTATGACCTCGTCATCGACATGTCCGAGGTCGAGTTCCTCGACTCGACCGGCCTCGGTGTCCTGGTCGGCGGCCTGAAGAAGGTGCGGGCCCACGACGGCTCGCTCCAGCTGGTGTGCAACCAGGACCGCCTGCTCAAGATCTTCCGGATCACCGGCCTGGCCAAGGTGTTCGTCATCCACGACACCGCCGAGGACGCCCTCGCCGCCAGCTGACGCCCGTCCGTCGCCCGTTCACCCGGCCCTCGCCGTACGCCGGACCGCGTCGTCGGCAGCCCGCGCGCAGGTCCTCCGGAAGGCGAGGCGGCCGCCCCGACCCCCGGCGCACCCGATGTGACCCGAACGACGCCGGGATGACATGATCCACCGGGCGCATGGCACAATCCGCGCCGTTCGACTGAACGTATTCCCAGGAGGAAATCCATGACCGGGATCAGTCCCGACGTGGTGCACCTCTCCGGCGGCAACCTCGTCCTGGTCATCATCGTCTTCGTGATCGCGCTCGGCGCGCTCGCGATGGCGTACATGTTCCGCCAGGAGGTCCTTGCCGCCGGCGAAGGCACCGACAACATGAAGAACATCGCGCATGCGGTGCAGGAGGGGGCCAACGCCTACCTCCAGCGACAGTTCCGCACGCTGGCGGTCTTCGCCGCGATCGCGTTCTTCGCCCTGATGCTGCTGCCCGCCGACGACTGGGGGGTTCGGATCGGGCGGTCGATCTTCTTCCTGTTCGGTGCCGGGTTCTCGGCCGCGGTCGGCTACTTCGGGATGAACCTCGCCGTGCGCGCGAACCTGCGCGTCGCGGCGGCGGCGAACAACGAGGGCCGCGAGCGCGCCATGAACATCGGGTTCCGCACCGGCGCCATGGTCGGCATGATGACCGTCGGCCTGGGCCTCCTGGGAGCCAGTGCCGTCGTCCTGCTGTTCAAGGACAAGGCCCCGCACGTGCTCGAGGGCTTCGGCTTCGGTGCCGCCCTCCTCGCGATGTTCATGCGTGTCGGCGGCGGCATCTTCACCAAGGCGGCCGATGTCGGCGCCGACTTGGTGGGCAAGGTCGAGCAGGGCATCCCCGAGGACGACCCGCGCAACGCCGCCACGATCGCCGACAACGTCGGTGACAACGTCGGTGACTGTGCCGGCATGGCCGCCGACCTCTTCGAGTCGTACGCCGTGACGCTGGTCGCCGCGCTGATCCTCGGCTCGCAGGCGTTCGGCGACAAGGGCCTGGTGCTGCCGCTGCTGGTGCCCACGATCGGTGCGCTGACCGCCGTCGTCGGTGTCTACCTGTGCAAGCCCCGTGAGGGCGAGAACGGCCTGGTCACGATCAACCGTGCCTTCTACATCTCGGCCGCGATCAGCGCCGTCGCGTCGGTGGTGCTGTGCCTGGTCTACCTCCCCAGCGGCTTCGCCGACCTGGGTGTCAGCGCCGACGGCAACCCGAAGTTCGTCGCCGCGGGCGCCGTCCTGATCGGCATCGTCCTCGCCGCGGCGATCCTGGCCCTGACCGGCTACTTCACCGGCACCGACTACCGCCCGGTCAAGGACGTCGGCAAGACGTCGCTGACCGGCGCCGCGACGGTGATCCTCTCCGGCATCGGAGTCGGTCTCGAGTCGGCCGTCTACACGACCCTCGTGATCGCGGCGGCCGTGTTCGGGGCCTTCCTGATCGGCGGCGGCAGTGTCACCGTCGCCCTCGCCGCGGTGTCCCTGGCCGGCTGCGGCTTGCTGACCACGGTCGGCGTGATCGTGGCCATGGACACCTTCGGCCCGGTCTCCGACAACGCGCAGGGCATCGCCGAGATGTCCGGAGACGTCCACGCCGAGGGCGCCCAGATCCTCACCGAGCTGGACGCGGTCGGCAACACCACCAAGGCGATCACCAAGGGCATCGCCATCGCGACGGCGGTCCTGGCGGCGAGCGCGCTGTTCGGTTCGTACACGAACGCGATGAACGACGCCCTGACGGAGGCCGCCAAGAAGGCCGACCTGAGCACGACCGGGAAGCTCACGCAGCTCGCGTTCTCGTTCGACATCTCGGTCCCGAACGTCCTCGTGGGTGTCCTCCTCGGGGTGGCAGCCGTCTTCCTGTTCTCGGGCCTGGCCATCAACGCCGTCGGCCGCGCCGCGGGCGCGGTGGTCTTCGAGGTCCGTCGCCAGTTCCGCGACATCCCCGGGATCATGGAGGGCACCGGCCGTCCCGAGTACGGCAAGGTCGTCGACATCGTCACCAAGGACTCGCTGCGCGAGCTGGCGACGCCCGGCCTGCTGGCGATCCTGGCTCCGGTCGCGGTCGGCTTCGGCCTCGGGGTCGGCCCGCTGGCCGGGTTCCTGGCCGGCGCGATCGGTGGCGGCGCCCTGATGGCCGTCTTCCTGGCCAACTCCGGTGGTGCGTGGGACAACGCCAAGAAGCTGGTCGAGGACGGCAACCACGGCGGCAAGGGCTCGGCGGCTCACGAGGCCACGATCATCGGCGACACCGTGGGCGACCCCTTCAAGGACACCGCAGGCCCGTCGATCAACCCGCTGATCAAGGTGATGAACCTGGTCTCGCTGCTGATCGTCTCGGCCGTCGTCAAGATGTCGGTCGGTGCCGACGCGAACGCTCCGCTGCGGATCATCATCGCGCTCGCGGCCGTGGCCGGCATCGCGGCGGCCGTGATCGTGACCAAGCGTCGTCCGGTCGTGCTCGGCGACGACGACTCCGGTACGCCGGCCACGCCGTCGGCGCCCGCTCCGGTCGACGAGCCGGCCCCGGCCGGGTCGGACGAAGCGACCCGCCAGTTCGAGCAGCAGGGCTGACAGCCTGGTACGCCGCTCTCAGCAGCACGACGGCCCGTTCGGGGAACACCCGGGCGGGCCGTCGCCATGTCGGCGGCGTACGGCGGGCCGCGAGCGCCGGGTCAGCGGACGGTGCGGACGAGCAGGGACACCTTGGCGGTCGGGTAGCGGACGCCGGCCCTGAAGAAGCGGTGGTAGTCGCGGGTGAGGGCGAGGATGTCCTTCGGCGCCATCTTCACGCAGCCGTGGGAGGTGTAGTCGTTGACCTTCGGGAACTCCCACCGGCAGATCTGGTCGCCCGGCCCGTCGGCGCACTGCCGGTTCCCGGCACCCGACTCGGTGTGGATGAACAGCTCCTCGCGCAGCGTCCCGTTCGAGCACCGCTTGTCGGAGAGCCGGAACGCCCGGCCGTGGATCAGGTTGCCGGCGTAGTCGTCGTACTGCCGCAGCGAGTAGCGGCCGTCGGGCAGCCAGCCGTGCCCCTTGACGCACGCGTTCGTCGCCGATCCGCCGGGCAGTCCGGAGCCGGCCCGCCAGGAGTCCGACGCGACCAGCTTCCAGGTGCCGTCGACCTGCTGCCGGGTGGCCTGCCAGGTGATCCGGCTGTTCCACGGGTGCGCAGGCTTCTTGAGGAAGGTGATCTGCGCGCGCACGGCGCCCGGGTGGGCGTTCGGGTCGACCACGCCACCGCCCTCGTCCCCGCCCGGCGTCGCCACCGCCGTGCCGACGAGTCCGACGGTCGACAGCAGGGCACCACCGGCGAGCCCGGCGAGCGCACGGAGACCACGAGCCATGGCCCGATTCAAACACCTCCGGCGCCGGGTGGGGTCAGGTCGGGCCGACTCCGCCCCGATGCCACGATGGCGAGATGGCAGCGCAGGTCCCGGATCCGGCCCTTGCTCCGCGGCTGCGTCGAGCCCTGGGCGAGGCCGAGTACACCGTGGCCGCGGTCGACACCCTGCTCGGCGAGACCGCGCGCTCGGCGCTCGGGCGCAGCGAGACCACCCCCGCTCTCCGGCGTACGACGGACGGGTCGCCGCTGGCGACACTGGTCCGGCTGTTCCTCCTCCAGACCACCGTCGCCCGATCGGACGCCGACCGCGCCCTCCCGTCCCTCGTCGACGACCTCGCCGGCGCGGGGCTCCTGCTCGCGTCCGGTGACCGGGTGCGCGCCGCCCTCGACTGCCGCCCGTACGCCGACGACGACCACGACTGGTGGGTCGTCAGCGACCTGACCCCCGGCCTCGACGGGCAGCCGGTGCGCGTCGGGCGCGACCAGGTCCTCGGCGTCACCCCGGCGTCCACCTCGCTGGCGCAGCTCACCACGCGGCGCCCGGTCGCCCGTGCGCTCGACCTCGGCACCGGCTGCGGCGTCCAGTCCCTGCACCTCGCGACCCACGCCGACCGTGTGCTCGCCACGGACGTGAACCCACGCGCGCTCGCGGTCACCGTCTTCAACGCCGCACTCAACGAGATCGACGTCGAGGTCCGCGCGGGCTCGCTGTGGGAGCCGGTGGCCGACGACGCCTTCGACCTGGTCACCTCCAACCCACCGTTCGTGATCTCACCCGCGACCGACCAGACGGAGCGGCTGGTCTACCGCGACTCCGGGCTCCCCGGCGATCGGGTCGTCGAGACGATTGTGCGCGGCGCGCCCGAGCACCTGCGCGAGAGCGGGTGGTGCCATGTCGTCGCCAACTGGGCGATCCACCGCGACGTGCCGTGGGACGAGCGGGTGGCCGGCTGGCTCACGGCCGACTGCGACGCCCTGGTCGTGCAGCGCGAGGTGCTCGACCCGCCGGCGTACGTCGAGCTCTGGCTCAAGGACGCGGGGCGCCACGGCGGCTCCGGCTACCTCGCGGCGTACGACGCGTGGCTCGGCTGGTTCGAGGAGCAGGGCATCGAGGGCGTCGGGTTCGGGTGGGTCAACCTGCGCAAGGGCGGGTCCGCCACGGGCGGAGCGCGCGAGCTCCTCGACCATCCGTACGCCGTCGAGCAGCCGGTCGCGCCGGCCGTCGAGGCGTGGGGGGCGGCCCAGCGGACCCACGTGGACGAGCGGTCCCGCCTCGTCCTCCGCGTCGACGTCGTCCAGGAGACCCAGGGCGACCCCGGTGCCGAGCACCCGGAGACCATCGTCCTGCGGCAGCGGCGGGGCCTCTGCCGCGCCCGGCAGGTCGACACCGTCGAGGCAGCGCTGGCGGGCGCGAGCGACGGAGAGCTCACGGTCGGACAGATCCTGGACGCCCTGGCGCTGCTCCTCGAGCGCGACCGCGTTGCGCTCGCCGCGGCGTACCTCCCGGCGGTCCGGAGCCTGGTCCGGGAGGGGTTCCTGGCTCCGGCGCAGGAGTGACTCTGACCACGCTCTGACCAGGGCGTTCTCGGGGATCGGGAACATCGGGTTGGTGCCGACGCGCTACCGTGAGCGGCCGTGAGTCCCGCGACAGCCCGTCGAGGCAGGGGCTCACCATGGATTTCGAGTCAGGAGAAGCAGTGCCACACAAGCTGGTGATCGTCGAGTCGCCTGCCAAAGCGCGGACGATCGGCGGCTACCTGGGCGACGACTACGTGGTCGAGTCATCGGTCGGCCACATCCGCGACCTGCCCAACTCCGCGGCCGACACCCCGGCCAGCATCAAGGACAAGCCGTGGGGTCGTCTCGCGGTCGACATCGACAACGGCTTCACCCCCTACTACGTCGTGCCGCGCGACAAGAAGAGCCACATCGCCAAGCTGAAGGGCCTGCTCAAGGACGCCGACGAGCTCTACCTCGCCACCGACGAGGACCGCGAGGGCGAGGCGATCGCCTGGCATCTGCTCGACGAGCTGAAGCCGAAGGTGCCGGTGCACCGGATGGTGTTCCACGAGATCACCCGCCCGGCCATCCTCGCGGCCGTGCAGAACCCGCGCCAGATCATCGACGACCTGGTCGAGGCCCAGGAGACCCGCCGCATCCTCGACCGGCTGTACGGCTACGAGGTCAGCCCGGTGCTGTGGAAGAAGGTGATGTCGGGCCTGTCTGCCGGCCGCGTGCAGTCGGTGGCGACCCGGCTGGTCGTCGACCGCGAGCGGGAGCGGATGGCGTTCCGGGTCGCGTCGTACTGGGACCTCGAGGGCACCTTCGACGCCGGCTCGGGCAAGGAGCCGCGGATGTTCCCGGCCAAGCTGCACTCGGTCGACGAGATGCGGGTGGCCGGCGGCTCCGACTTCGGCACCGACGGTGAGCTCAAGGGCAAGCGGCAGAGCGACCGCGTGCATCTGGACCGCAACGCCGCCGAGGCACTGGTCGCGGCGCTGCGCGACACGTCGTACGACGTGCGCTCGGTGGAGTCCAAGCCCTACCGCCGCCAGCCCTACGCACCGTTCCGCACCACGACGATGCAGCAGGAGGCGAGCCGCAAGCTCGGCATGACCGCCTCGGCGACGATGTCGGTGGCGCAGCGGCTCTACGAGGGCGGCTACATCACCTACATGCGCACCGACTCCACCACCTTGTCGAGCGCCGCGGTGGACGCGGCGCGGTCGCAGGTGCGCGAGCTGTACGGCGGCGAGTACCTCCCCGACGCGCCGCGCACCTACGCCTCCAAGGTGAAGAACGCCCAGGAGGCGCACGAGGCGATCCGTCCCTCGGGCGAGCGCTTCCGTACGCCGGCCGAGACCGGCCTGACCGGCGAGCAGTTCCGGCTCTACGAGCTGATCTGGATGCGCACGGTGGCGTCGCAGATGAAGGACGCCGTCGGCCAGTCGGTGACGATCCGCATCGGCGGTGCCGCCGACGACGGGCGCGACGTGGTGTTCTCCGCGAGCGGCCGGGTGATCACGTTCCACGGCTTCCTCAAGGCGTACGTCGAGGGCACGGACAACGACAAGCGCAAGGACGACGCCGAGACGCCGCTGCCCGACCTGCACGAGGGCGAGCCGGTCTCGGCCGCCTCGCTCACGCCCCAGGGCCACGAGACGAAGCCGCCGGCGCGCTACACCGAGGCGACCTTGATCAAGGAGCTCGAGGACCGCGAGATCGGCCGGCCGTCGACGTACGCCTCGATCATCGGCACGATCCTGAACCGCGGCTACGTCTACAAGAAGGGCACCGCGCTGGTGCCGGCGTGGATCGCGTTCTCGGTGGTGCGGCTGCTCGAGGACCACTTCCCGCGCCAGATCAGCTACGAGTTCACCGCCGGCATGGAGGACGTCCTCGACGAGATCGCGGCCGGCCGGGCGGACCGGGTCACCGAGCTCGAGGAGTTCTACCGCGGCTCCGACCGGGTCGTCGGTCTGCACCAGCTCGTCAACGAGCTCGGCGAGATCGACGCCAAGGAGCTCGCGACGTTCCCGGTCGGCGGGAAGGACAGCGGGATCGTGCTCCGCGTCGGCCGCTACGGCCCCTACCTCGAGGGACCGGGCGAGGGCGAGGGTCCGGACGGACAGCCGACGCCGACGCGCGCGAACGTCCCCGACGACCTGCCTCCCGACGAGCTGACCCTGGCCAAGGCGAAGGAGCTGCTGGCCAACCCGGCCGGCGAGGAGAAGGAGCTCGGCGTCCATCCCGACACCGGGCTGCGGGTGGTGGCGAAGAACGGCCGCTACGGCCCCTACGTCACCGAGCAGCTTCCCGAGGACGCACCGAAGAACGCACGGCCCCGCACGGGTTCGCTGTTCGCGTCGATGTCGCTGGACACCGTGTCGCTCGACGATGCCGTGAAGCTGCTGTCGCTGCCGCGCGTGGTCGGCCACGACGCGGAGGGCGTCGAGATCACCGCGCAGAACGGCCGGTACGGGCCCTACCTCAAGAAGGGCACCGACTCGCGGTCGCTCCAGTCCGAGGACCAGCTGCTGACGATCACCGAGGACGAGGCGCTCGCGATCTACGCCCAGCCCAAGCAGCGCGGCCGGGCCGCGGCCGCACCGCCCCTGAAGGAGCTCGGTCCCGACCCGGTCTCGGGCGCTCCGGTCGTGGTGAAGTCGGGTCGCTTCGGTGACTACGTCACCGATGGTGAGTACAACGCCACCCTCCGCAAGGACGACACCGTCGAGGCGATCACCCTCGAGCGCGCCGCCGAGCTCCTCGCCGAACGCCGCGCCAAGGGTCCGGCCAAGAAGACGGCCAAGCGCGGGGCGAAGAAGACCGCCAAGAAGGCGACCAAGAAGGCGGCCAGGAAGACCACCAAGAAGTCGGCTCCCGCGAACTAATCCGCATTAAGTCGAGTGAGTTAGTTGTGTTAAGGTCGGCACGTGATCTCGCCGACCCCGGGCCCCCGCCCGACCCGTCGCGGTCTCCTGACCGCAGCCACAGCCGGCGCAGGTCTGCTGGCGCTGCCCGCGGATGCCCTCACGCAGCGTGCTTCCGCGGGCGCGCCGGCCATCGTCAAACCGCTCCCGCCTGAGTGGTTCGTGGACTACGGGACCAACGCGGAGATGCGCTGGGACTCGGTGGACCCGCGCCGCTACCTGACCAGCCCGGAGCGGCTGTTCGTGCGTGACCACACGGCGACGCCGCTGGTCGATCGCACGGCGTACCGGCTCCGGATCTTCGGCGACGGCCTGGCACGTCAACGCACCGTCGACGACGCGGTCGCGTTGTCGTACGCCGAGCTGCGACGCATGCCGTCGACGAGGATGACCACCGTCCACGAGTGCACGGGCAACGGACGTTCCTTCTTCGGCACCCAGCAGGGACAGGCCGCCACGGGGACTCAGTGGACCCTCGGTGCCGTGGGCACCGTCGAGTGGGAGGGCGTCCGGCTTCGGACCGTGCTCCGCCGTGTCGGGATCGACCCCCAGGCCGTCTCGATCATGGCGACCGGACTCGACGGCAACTACGTGAGCGGCGGCGTGGACTATGGCCCCGTGCGTCGGCCGTTCCCGGTGTCCAAGGCACTGGACGACGCGTTGCTGGTGTGGGCTGCCGACGGTCGCGACCTGCTGCCGGACCACGGCTACCCGATCCGGCTCGTGCTTCCGGGGTGGGTCGGGATCGGCAGCATCAAGTGGCTGGGCTCGCTCGAGGTGTCGACGAGCGAGCTGACGTCACCGTGGAACACCATCTGGTACCGGATGACCGGAGGCGACTACCCGCCCGACAGCCCACCGCTCACGGTCAACCCGGTTCGCTCGGCCTTCGAGCTCGCGTGGGGTGCTCAGCTGGTACGCCGACCCGTCGTCACCGTCACCGGACGCTCGTGGAGCGGCGCGGGTCAGATCGCCTACGTCGACATCAGCACCGACGGTGGTGCGACCTGGGACCGCGTCCGCCAGGCGCGGTGCGAGCGACGTGGCGGCTGGACACAGTGGAGCTACTCCTGGCACCGACCCGCGCCGGGCGACCACGTGCTGATGGCGAGGGCAACCGATGTCCACGGTCGTCGGCAGCCGCTGGTCACGCCGTACAACACCAACGGCTACTTCTTCGACGCGGTCGTGCGGCACCCGGTGACCATCGTCTGAGCGGCCCACGCGAGGTGCCCCGGTGGTCGAGGAGGTCGCTCCGTTCGGTGGTCGAGGAGGTCGCTCCGTTCGGTGGTCGAGGAGGTCGCTCCGTTCGGTGGTCGAGGAGGTCGCTCCGTTCGGTGGTTGAGGAGGTCGCTCTGCGACCGTCTCGAAACCCCGTGACGGTGCCTGGGGCGTCCGGCACGGTCGCCGGGTCTCGACTCGCCGTGAGATCGGAGCAAGCTCCGCCCTCCGCTCGCTCAACCGGGAGAGCCTCGACCGCGAGCTCGTACCCCGCTCGCAGCCTGCCCGAGCACGTCCGCGAACAGGCACTGGGTTTCGACTCGCCGTCCCGGCTTCGCGAGCTAGCCGTGGGCTCGCTCAACCGGGAGAGCTCGACCGAGAGCTCGTTCCTCGCTGCCTGCCCGAGCACGTCCGCGAACAGGCACTGGGTTTCGACTCGCCGTCACGGCTTCGCGAGCTCAGCCGTGGGCTCGCTCAACCGGGAGAGCCTCGACCGAGAGCTCGTTCCTCGCTCGCTGCCTGCCCGAGCACGTCCGCGAACAGGCACTGGGTTTCGACTCGCCGTCACGGCTTCGCGAGCTCAGCCGTGGGCTCGCTCAACCGGGAGAGCCTCGACCGAGAGCTCGTTCCTCGCTCTCGGTCGGCCTCACCCCCACCAGAAGGCCGTGGCGACGATGCCGTAGAGCACGACCAGCGAGGCTCCCTCGAGCCACGTCGACTCGCCGTCGAAGGCGATGAACGCCGCGAGCATCACCGACAGCAGGAGGACGACGACCAGCATCGGCGAGAGCACCAGGGTCAGCGAGGCGAGGCCGAAGATCTGCGAGATCAGCACCAGCAGCGGGGCGAGCACGAGCGCGATCTGGACCGGGCTGTTGAGGATCACCGAGAAGGCGTACGCCGCCTGGTTGCGCGCGGCGAGCTGGACGCCGACGACGTTCTCGATCGCGTTGCCGGCGATGGCCACGACGACGAGTCCGGCGAAGGTCTGGTTCACCGAGAGCGAGTCCATGGCCGGCTGGAGCGCGTGCACGAACCAGTCGGACACGAACGCCGCCGCCGCGCCCGCCGCCGCGAGCAGCCCGACCGCCAGCCAGACCGGCCAGCGCGGAGCCTCGTGAGCCCCGTCCGCCTCGCCGTCCTCCTCGCCCTCGTCCTGGCCGACGTCGTCGCTGGAGGTCCGGCGCAGCGAGTAGGGGAGCGACAGCGCGAACAGCACCAGCAGCAGCACCGACACGATCACCGAGAAGGGCTTCTCGTGCGGCGACGCCGGCGTGTGCAGCCACCGCGCGAGCGACGGGATCGCCATCGCCGACACCGACAGCAGCATGAGGACGACGGTGACCCGGGCACGCTCCGAGCCGAGCTGCTGGGTGCCGTGCCGGAGCCCGCCCACGACGAACGCGATCCCCAGCACCAGCAGCAGGTTGGCCAGGATCGAGCCCACCAGCGCGGCGCGGACGACGTCGACGAGCCCGGCCTTCAGGGCGAAGATGCAGATGAACAGCTCGGGCAGGTTGCCCAGCGCCGACTGCAGGACGCCGGTGGCCCCGGGTCCGAACCGGTCTCCGAGCTGCTCGACCGACCGACCCACCACCGACGCCAGCAGGCAGACCGCCGCCGCCGAGACGACGAACGCGGCGACCGAGCTCCAGTGCCCGTAGTCCGCGACGCCGGCCAGCACCGTCAGCAGGGCTCCGCCGCCGAGGATCACCTTGTCCGAGGTGATCAGGGTGGGACCGGCAGTCGTGGCGGCTGTCATGCGGCCACCGTAGCGGCGGTGTTCGTCGGGTCGACTCAACCCTCGGAACGCCGTGGGTGGCCTCGACTACGCTCGACCAGCGAGCGCTCCACCGGCAGTGAGAGGCGGGCTGCGTGCACACGACCACCGGGGTCTTCGTCTGCTTCGAGGGCGGCGAGGGAGCGGGCAAGTCGACGCAGGCGCGCGCGCTCACGACGTCCCTCGAGCAGCGCGGCTACCACCCGCTGCTCACCTTCGAGCCCGGCGACACGGCCGTCGGCAAGGAGCTGCGACGGATCGTGCTCGACCCGGCCACCGGCGAGCTCTCCCACCGCACCGAGGTCCTGCTGTACGCCGCCGACAAGGCCGAGCACGTCGACACCGTCGTGATGCCCGCGCTCGAGCGCGGCCAGGTCGTGATCACCGACCGGTACGTCGACTCCCTCCTCGCCTACCAGGGCGGCGGCCGGCTGCTCGACCTCGACGACGTCGAGCGGGTGGCCCGCTGGGCGACCCGTGACCTCCGACCCCACCTGACCGTGGTTCTCGACCTCGACCCCGAGCACGGCCTGAGCCGCTTCGACGAGCGCGACCGGATCGAGGGCGAGTCGCCGGACTTCTTCGTCCGGGCGCGCGACGCCTTCCTCGCGCTGGCGAGCGCCGACCCCGGCCACTACCTCGTGGTCGACGCGAGCAGACCCACCGACGAGATCGCCGACATCGTGCTGACCCGGGTGGCGCCCCTGCTGGAGCAGGCGATCCGATGACCACGACGCCCACCGAGACCCACTCGGTCTGGTCGGCCCTGGTCGGCCAGACCCGGGCCATCGAGGCGCTGCGCGCAGCCGCAGCCGGCCACGCGATGAGCCACGCCTTCCTCTTCACCGGCCCGCCGGGCTCCGGTCGCTCCAACGCCGCGGTGGCCTTCGCAGCCGCGCTCGAGTGCGAGGAGCAGCCGCCCGGATGCGGTGTCTGCCACTCGTGCCACACCGTGCTCGCCGGCACCCACGCCGACGTCACCGTCGTGCGCACCGACAAGCTGTCGATCGGGGTCGACGAGGTGCGCGACCTGGTGCGCCGTTCGGCGCTGGCGCCGGTCGGGCGACGGTGGCAGGTGATGATCGTCGAGGACGCCGACCGGCTCACCGAGCAGGCCGCCAACGCGCTGCTCAAGGCGATCGAAGAGCCGACCGACCGGACCGTGTGGATGCTCTGCGCCCCCACCGTCGAGGACCTCCTGCCGACGATCCGCTCGCGCTGTCGGCTGGTCACCCTGTCGACCCCCTCGGTGGAGGAGGTCGCCGACTTCCTGGTGCGCACCGACGGCGTCGAGCCCGCGCTGGCGTCGTACTCCGCCCGCGCGAGCCAGGGCCACATCGGCCGTGCCCGGGCGCTCGCGCGCGACGAGGGCGCGCGCAACCGCCGCAAGGAGGTCGTCTCGATCCCGGCGCGGCTGACCAGCCTGGCCTCGTGCATGAACGCCGCGCTGAACCTCCTCGAGACCACGCAGGAGGAGGCCGACCTGCTCACCGGCGAGCTCGACGCCCGCGAGCGCACCGACCTCGACGCGTCGTACGGCGTCGTCGAGCGTGGCCGCCGTCCGCGCGAGTTCGCGCCGGCCCTGGCCGCGCTCGAGCGCGCCCAGAAGACGCGAGCCAAGCGACGCCATCTCGACGTGGTCGACCGCAGCCTGATGGACCTGGTGTCGGTCTACCGCGACGCGATCGCGGTGGCGACCGGCAGCACCGGCGCGCTCGTCAACGAGGAGATCCGTCCGGACATCGACCAGATCGTGCGCACCTCCGCCCCCGAGCTCAACCTCCGGCGGATCGGCTGGATCTTCGACACCCGCGAGCAGATGCTCGAGTTCAACGTCCCGGTCGCGCTCGCCCTCGAGTCGCTGATGGTCGCGCTCAAGGCGCCGTCGCGGTGAGGCGCCGGTGAGGCGACTCGTCGCCGCGGTCACCCTGGTGGTGGTCGTGGTGCTGGTGGCGGGTTTCGCGCTCGTCGTCACGCGCGACTCCTCCGGCGACGCGGGTGGCGGCCCGACCCCCGTCGCGCCGACGGGGGGCCCGCCGGCGACGCGGCCGGTCTCGGCCGAGCTGGCGCGCTTCTACTCCCAGCACCTCGCGTGGTCGTCGTGCTCGGACTCCGCCGACGAGGGCGACCAGTGCGCACGTCTCACGGTCCCGCTCGACTACCGCCGGCCGTCCGGGCGCACGATCACCCTGGCGGTGCTCGAGGTGCCCGCGTCCGGTTCGCGGATCGGGTCGCTGGTGGTCAACCCGGGCGGGCCCGGCGCGCCCGGCACGTCGTTCGCCGCGGCCCGTGGCACCTACTTCGGCGACCCGCTGCTCGAGCACTTCGACATCGTCGGCTTCGACCCGCGCGGCACCGGCGACAGCTCGCCGGTCGACTGCCTCAGCGATGCCGCGATGAACCGCTACCTGGCCGGCGACCCGACGCCGTCGACCCCGGCCGAGGTCGCGGCGTACCACCGTCAGCAGCACCGCATGGCCGCCGGCTGCAGCCGCGGCTCGGGTGAGCTGGCGGCCCATGTCTCGACCGTGGAGGCGGCCCGCGACATGGACGTCCTGCGGGCGGCGCTCGGCGAGCGGACGATGAGCTACTTCGGGGCGTCGTACGGCACCGAGCTCGGCGCGATGTACGCCCAGCTGTTCCCCGACCGGGTCGGCCGGTTCGTCCTGGACGGTGCCATCGACCCGACCCTCGGCACGCGGGCCAGCTCGGTGCAGCAGGCGAAGGGCTTCCAGACCGCGCTCGACGCCTACGCCGCGAACTGCGTCCAGGCGTCGATCGGCTGCTTCCTCGGCAAGACCGTCCCCGACGTGGAGCAGTCGATCAGCGCGCTCCTCGACCAGATCGCGGCCCACCCGCTCCCGGCCGGTGAGCGGCAGCTGACCGCCGGTGACGCCTACTACGGCGTCACGGCCGCCCTGTACAACCGTGACTACTGGATCGTCCTCAGCGCCGCTCTGCGCAGCGCCCTGAGTGGCGACGGGTCGGTGCTGATGCAGCTCGCCGACGCGTACGCCGACCGCAACGCCGACGGCACCTTCCGCTCCAACCTGCTCGAGGCCTTCACCGACATCTCCTGCCTGGACAGTCCGTACTCGATCCCCTACGCCCAGGTGCCGGCCCAGTTCCCCGCCTTCGACAAGGCCTCGCCGGTGTTCGGCCGGGCGTTCGCGTGGAGCCTGACGACCTGCGACGGCTTCACGCCGCGCAGCGACCAGCCGGTCCCCGCGATCCACGCCCGGGGTGCCGCGCCGATCGTCGTGATCGGCACCACCCGCGACCCGGCCACGCCGTACCGGTGGGCCGTCGCCCTGGCCCACCAGCTCGACTCCGGGGTGCTCGTCAGCCGCGACGGCGACGGCCACACCGGCTACCACCACGGCAACGTCTGCGTCGACGGCGCGGTCGAGTCCTACCTCGTCTCGGGGGTCGTCCCGCGCGACGGGCTGTCCTGCTGACGGCGATTCCGTGCCGGGCGAGCGCTCTCCGTATACTTCCGGCCGTTGCCCGGACCCCTCGTCACCGAGGGACGTCGCGGGCAGCACGCCGCCTTAGCTCAGTCGGTAGAGCGATTCACTCGTAATGAATAGGTCGTCGGTTCGATTCCGACAGGCGGCTCCATCTCCTCTTCCCCGCGGACGTCATGCGTACCGAGCCATAGACGGCACCATCCGTATGACGTCTCGCGATCTCCCCCGAATCCGCCACACGACGGCCAGCCCCGGGTGACAATGCGAGGCATGGACGTCGCGGAGCCCGCGGGCCCTCCGGGTCCCCTGGAGCCCTCCCTGAGCCTCGGACCCGCCGGGTTCGGGGACCTCCGCGATCCCCTGGCCACGGAGTGGCCCTGGGAGACCCTGCGGGTCGAGCAGGAAGGCCGTCCGGGCTCGTTCACCGACGTGATGCGGCACGAGTACCGCTGGGACGAGGAGAGCTTCACCCGCCTCGAGGCCGCCATGCGCGCCGCGTGCGAGGTGCTCGAGGAGCACCAGACCATCGAGCGCTGGGTCGGCGAGGGGTTCTGGTGCTGGACCGCGGTGATCCCGGAGCTCACCGAGCACCCACGCTTCTCACCCCCGGAGACGACGTACCTGCGGCAGTGCCTGGCCCGCCTCCGGGACCTGGGGTCGTGGTTCTTCAACGGCACGTCGCCGTACGGCCCGGACCACCTCTGGGAGCCGGTCCAGCCCGCGCATTCCTGACCGGTCGACCTGACGCGGCCGTTGTATCGCGGTTCAGCCGACCGGTACCCAGATCCGCTCCGCACCGGATACCTTGTGCGGGCTGGTGAAGGCGGTCGGGGGTCGATCCGGGCCGGTCAGCGTGCCGGCGTCGGGCGACGCCCGGGATAGGGGAGGTCCCTGTGGCACGGCTGCTCCATCGACTCGGCCTGCTGTGCGCGCGCAAGCCGCTCGTGGTGATCGGCCTCTGGGTCGTGCTGCTGGTGGTCGTCTTCGGCGCCGTCGGGAAGTTCGGCGCGATCACCAACAACAACGTCTCCCTCCCGGGCACGGGCAGCCAGGAGGCCACGGACCTGCTGAAGGCGAAGTTCCCGCCGCAGCAGAACGGCGCCAACCCGATCGTCTTCGACATCAAGTCGGGGAAGCTGACCGACGACAAGTACAAGCAGGCGATCAAGGAGTCCATCCAGGCGATCAAGCAGGAGAAGCACGTCTACAGCGTGACGAACCCGCTCAGCAGCAAGGGCCAGACCGCCGGGTTGCTCTCCAAGGACAAGCGGACGGCGTTCGCGCCGGTGCTCATGGACATCGGCTCCAGCGACCTGACCGAGGAGATCGCCGAGCACGTCTACGACGCGACCGAGCCGGCCCAGAAGGCCGGCATCACGACCGCGGCGGCCGGCAACATCGGCACCACGCTGTCGACCGAGGAGTCCGAGACCAGCGAGGTCGTGGGCATCGTCGTCGCGATGATCATCCTCAGCCTGGTGCTGGGGAGCCTGGTGGCGATGGGCATGCCGATCCTCACCGCGATCCTCGGCCTGGGAGGCGCCCTCTCGCTGGTCGGCCTGCTCGGGCACCTGCTCTCGATCCCCACCAGCGGACCCACCCTGGCCACGATGATCGGCCTCGGCGTCGGCATCGACTACGCGCTCTTCCTGGTCACCCGACATCAGGAACAGCTGCGCGAGGGCATGGCGATGCAGGACTCGATCGCCAACGCCGTTGCGACCTCCGGCAGCGCGATCGTGTTCGCCGGCGGAACCGTCGTCATCGCCCTGCTCTCGCTGTACGTCGCCGGCATCCCGCTGGTGACCTCGCTCGGCCTCGCCTCCGCCGTCGGCGTGGTGATGGCGGTGCTCGGGGCGATCTCCCTGTTGCCGGCGTTCCTCGGCCTGCTCAAGCACCGCATCCGGTGGGCGTCGGTGCCGAAGGTCATCGCTCCGCCGCACGTGCCCGGCAAGGGGATGTGGCACCGCTGGTCCGGCGTCGTACGCCGTCACCCGGTGGTGATCAGCGTGCTCTCGCTGGCCTTCTTGGTCCCGCTGATCATCCCGGCGTTCTCCCTCGAGCTCGGTCAGGAGGACGTCGGCGCGACCAACCCCTCCACCACCGAGCGCCAGGCCTACGACCTGATCAGCTCCGGGTTCGGGGTCGGCTACAACGGCCCGCTCCAGGTCGCCAACGAGCTGAACCCGCCGGCGCAGCCGAGCGCGGAGTACACCCAGAAGTACGACAAGGCGACGTCGCTGCAGAAGCAGCTCGAGAAGGCGCAGAAGGAGCTGCCGAAGCAGCAGAAGCAGCTCGAGCAGCAGCAGAAGCAGCTCCAGGCGCAGCAGGCCAAGCTGACCCAGCAGGGCAACGAGCTCAAGGCGGAACAGGCCTCCCTCACCGCCCAGGGCAACGCGCTCAAGGCCCAGCAGGCCTCCCTGGAGCAGCAGGCCGCCGCCCTGAAGCGGCAGCAGGCGAAGCTGGAGGCACAGAAGCGGCATCTCCAGGCCCAGCGGGCCGCCCTCGAGCGACAGGCCCGCGCCCTCGCCGCCAAGATCAAGCCGCTGGCCGCCCACCTGGTCGTGCTGGAGGCCCGTGAGCGGATCCTCCGCCAGCGCATCAAGGACGCCGCGGGCAACCCCGTGCGCGTGGCTCGGCTGCGGGCGCGGCTCCAGCGCGTCCTCGACCGCGAGGCCGTGGTCCACCAGAAGCTCGACCCGCTGAAGAAGCAGGCCGAGGCGCTCGCCGTGCGAGCGCGGCGGCTGCAGGCCCAGGCGGCCGCGCTGCAGCACCAGGCCGACCAGCTCCAGGCCAAGGCGGACGAGCTGAACCGGCAGAAGGCCAGCCTCGAGGCCCAGGCGGCGTCCCTGCAGCAGCAGGGTGACGCCCTGCAGGTGCGCGCGAACCAGCTCCAGGCGCAGGGTGACGCGTTGCAGGCCCAGGGCGACCAGCTCCAGGCCGAGGCCAACGAGCTCAAGCAGGAGCAGAAGAAGGCTCAGCAGCAGCAACAGGAGGCGCTCAAGCTGCAGGACGAGCTGACCGCCATGGTCACCACGGCCGGCGGCGACGCCCGCGGCACCGACCCGCGTGTGGTCAACCTGCAGAACGCGCTGCTCGGCACCAAGGGCGTCGTGTCCCTGACGCCACCACAGCTGAACAAGAAGGGCGACGTCGTCCTGCTGTCGGCCGTGCCGTCGACGGCACCGGCGTCGGACGCGACCGCCGACCTGGTCAACAAGGTCCGCGACGAGGTGCTGCCACCGGTCGACGTGAACGGCATGACGTCGTACGTCGGCGGCTACACCGCGTCGTACGTCGACCTCGCGACCCTGATCACCAACCGTCTGCTCCTGGTGATCGGCACCGTCATCCTGCTCGGCTTCCTGCTGCTGATGATCGCCTTCCGGTCGGTGCTGATCCCCCTGCAGGCGGCGGTCACCAACCTGCTGTCGGCCGCGGCGTCGTTCGGGGTGCTGACCGCGGTGTTCCAGTGGGGATGGGGCATCTCCCAGGTCGGCATCGACACCCCGGACACGACCGTCCCGATCGCCAGCTACGTGCCGCTGATGATGTTCGCGGTGCTGTTCGGGCTGTCCATGGACTACGAGGTCTTCCTGGTCAGCCATGTGCAGGCGCACCACCACCAGGGCGAGCCGGCCAAGGAGGCGGTGCGCTCGGGCCTGGGCTCCAGCGCGCGGATCACCTCGGCCGCTGCGCTGATCATGGCCTCGGTGTTCGCCAGCTTCATCCTGAACGGCGACCCGGTGATCAAGCAGTTCGGCGTCGGTCTCGCCACGGCGGTCGTCCTCGCCGGCATCCTCGTCGTCACGCTCGCACCGGCGTCGGTCGTGCTCTTCGGCAAGGCCGCCTGGTGGCTACCCGCCTGGCTGGACAAGCTCCTGCCGCACATCTCCGTGGAGGGCGAGACGATGCCGCCCTCGCAGGCACCGCCCGTGGGCGACGACCTCGGTGGCGACGAGCCACCGGAGCCCGGCGCGCCGGAGCCGCCCGCGGCACCCGCCTGACCGCCGGCGCGCGTGGGCCGAGATCAGGCGCGGCGTCCGAACGAGACCAGCCCGGCGGCGAGCCCGGCCGCGGCCGCCAGGGCCAGGCTGGTGCCGACCCGCAGCAGATCGGTCCCCACGTCGCTGAGGTCGCCCTGGTCGGGCCAGATGTGGCGCATCAGCCAGCGGACGACGACGAACGTGACCACGAACGCCACGGCCCCGACCAGCCAGGCCCGGACGAACGCGACGCGATGGGCCGACTCGTGCTCGGCGTGCGCGGGATCCACACCCCGATGATGACGCCGCAGACGCGTGGGCGGAAGGGGTCCTAGCATCGGGGCCACGGGCGCCCCATCGCCCGTGGTACGGGGAGACCCATGACGACGAGCGAGCCGGTCCGGCGCCTGGACGTCAGCTGGCCGCTGCTGGTCCTGGCCTGTCTCGCAGCGGTGCTCGTGGTGCTGTTCTCGCTCAGCACCGTGCCCGGGGTCCGGCCGGACCAGTCGTTCCACACGGTGTACGACGGCTGGCTGCAGGGGACGGCGTACGTCGTGCTCGCGCTGGTCGCGTTCGCCCGGCCGTTCCGTCGTCGCGGCGACCGTCTGCTCTGGGTCCTGCTCGCGGTAGCGGTCTCCCTCCGAGCCGGTGGGTTCGTCCTGTTCCTCGCCTACGTGCGGAACCTGGACCCCCAGCCCTCCCCGTCGGTGGCCGACCTGTGCTGGCTGAGCATGGACGGCGTCCTGCTGGTCGCCCTGTGGGTGCTGCTGCGCCGGCGGATCCGGCGCCGCTCGACCGACGTGGCGTTCGCCGCCGTGCAGACCGGCGTCACCGTCGCGGGCGTCGCGATGGTCCTCCTCTTCGGCACCCTGGAGTCGATCTCGGGCTCCGACATGTCGAACGCCGGGATCGTCACCAACCTCGCCTACCCGCTGCTCGACATCGCGATGCTCGTGCTGGTCTCGGGAGCGCTGCTCGCGACCGGCATCCGGTCCTCGGCGACGATGACCCTGGCGCTGGGCATCGGCGGCTTCGCCGTCGTCGACGCGGTGTTCGTCTACCAGGTGACCGCCGGGACCTACCATCCCGGCACGCTCCTGGCGGCCGTCTCCCTGGTGGCCACCGCGGCGATCGCCTTCTCCGGCTGGCTGCCGGAGGTCGAGCGTCCGCGCATCCCCCGGTTCGAGTTCTCGCGGGTGGCGATCTCGGCCGGCCTCGGCCTGGTCTCCATCGCCGCCCTGGTGTACGGCGCCCTGCGGCAGGTCAACCTGGGCGGCATCCTGCTGTCGGCCGCGGCGCTGGTGGTCGGGATCGTGCGTGGCGTGTGGACGGTCTCACGCAACCGCGACACGGCTCTGACCGCCATCGGCGCGACGAACGCCGAGCTCCAGCGCGTCGCCGACGAGCGGCAGCACCTGCTCGACCGGCTGATCCAGGCGCAGGAGGACGAGCGGGCGAGGATCGCGGCCGACGTGCACGACGACTCGGTCCAGGCGCTCGCCGCCGTCGAGCTCCGGCTCGGCCTTCTCCGCCGCCGGCTCGAGCACGCCGCCCCCGACGTGCGGGAGACGGCCGACACCTTGGCGGAGACCGTCAGCGAGGCGATCGTGCGGCTGCGCACCCTGCTCTTCGACCTGGAGTCCCCGGCGTCGGAGACCGACCTCGCGACCGCCCTGCGGGCCGCCGCCAGCAACACCTTCGAGGACCGGCTGCCGTGGCACCTCGTCGGCGACACCGACCTCGACGTGCCTCAGGGTCAGCGGGTGACGGCGTACCGGATCGCGAAGGAGGCGATGGCGAACGTCGTCCGCCACGCGCACGCGCGCACCGTCGTGATCCGGGTCGCCCGGACGGACGGTGGGTTCGAGGTCGTGGTCGACGACGACGGCCGGGGCTTCGACCCCTCCCAGGTCGAGCAGCGTCCGGGACACCTCGGCATCCCTGCGATGGCCGACCGGGCGACGATCGCCGGCGGGCGGCTCGAGCTGGTACGCCGCGACGAGGGCGGGATGCGGGTCCGCCTGTGGCTGCCGTCGGACGCCGCGGCCTCGGCCCTGGAGACGGACGGAGTCCCGGAGGGCTTCGCCTGACCGTGCCGGGGGGAGGCTGGTCAGGCGAAGCCCGCTCCGGGTCCTCCGAGAAGCCCGCCGAAGGGCGTTTACGGGGGGAACGCTGCCTGGGCGGGACCACTCGTCGGGCGCGGCCCGGTCGTCACGCTCTCCGACGCGCGGAGACCGTGAACCAGAGGAAGGGCGGGTGACCCGGCGCGGTCAGCCACCTTCCGAACCGCTCCCCGTGACGGGGGCGAGTACCAGGGTTCCTGCGCGCGAGCGCTCCCACATGAGACGCGGGCATCCACCTGCCTAGTGCCGATCTACTACGCCCACCGGCGCCCGGGTCGTCACAGATCGGGGAGCAGGCCGCGGCGTACGGCGATCGAGAGCGCCTCGAGCTTCGAGTGCGCGCCCAGCTTGGCCGACAGGCTGGCGATGTGGTTGCGCACCGTGTGCACCGAGACCACCAGCCGCTCGGCGATGACGGCATTCGAGAGGCCCTCCGCGACCAGGGCCAGGACCTCCCGCTCCCGGTCGGTGAGCTCGTCGGGCGAGTAGGGCTTCTCGCGCCCGAACCGGGGCAGCAGCCGGGCCAGGAGCTCGGGCGAGATGACCGACTCGCCGGCCGCCGCCGCGCGGACCGCGGCGGTGACCTCGTCCAGACTCCGGGTCTTGGACAGGAAGCCGGAGGCGCCGGCCTCGATCGCCGCCAGCAGCACATGGTCGGCCGAGCTCGCGGTCAGGACGACGATCCCCGCCGAGGGACGCAGGTCGCGCAGGCTCGCGATGGCGGCCACACCGTCGCCGTCCGGCATCCGGTGGTCGAGGAGGACGACGTCGGGCCGGCTCGACTCGATCATGGTGCGGGCCTGGTCCAGGGTCGTCGCGATCCCGGCGGTCGCGATGTCCTCCTCGGCGTCGAGCACCATGGCCAGGCTCGAGGCGAGCACCTCGTGGTCGTCCACGATCAGGACGCGGATGGGACGCGCAGTCGTCGTCGCAGGCCCGCGTTCTTCGGCCACGTGACTCTCCCTCACGTCTCCCCGAGGCCACGGTGACACAGATCTAGTGCCTGCGCACTAGGGCTCCTGGAACTGCGAACGCATGTGTCCCGGCGCGAACCGCAGGACCGTGGGGGCTGTGCCTTCCCTGTTCGGCCCCGCAGCCTCGCCGGAGCGCCCATGAGCGCGATCCGCGCGGTCGTCGCCGATGACGACGACCTGATGAGGCGCGCGATCGTCGACGCGCTCAACGCGCACGACGCGATCACCGTCGTGGGCGACGTCGCGACCGGGTCCGGCCTCCCGGAGCTGGTCGCCGAGGCCCGGGCGCAGCTCGTGGTGCTCGATGTCCGGATGCCGTTCGGCGGGGCCGACGCCGCCCGTGCCCTGCGCGAGCGCGACCCCTCGACGGTGGTCGTGGCGGTCTCGGCCGACAACGACGTCTCGACGGTGGCGGCGATGGTCCGCGCCGGCGCGACCGGGTTCCTCGCCAAGGGCCATCTGGGTACGACGTTCGCCGAGGACCTCGTGCGCTGCACCCAGGGCCAGGTGATGATCGCCGTACCCCACGCCGTGCAGGTGCTCCGAGCGCTCGGCGACCGCCCCGTCGAGGAGCCGGGGCAAGGAGCCGACGGCGCTCCGGGCAGCTCGGCCGGGGGACCGCTCGACGGCCGTCCCGCCTGAGCGAGCCACCGCTACCGACGATCTCATCGCCCGACCGATGAGTTCTTCCCGTCCCCGTCGTTCTACCTGATGACTGCCCTGCCACAGTGGGCACCGACACCAGGAGACCGACATGGAGACCGACATGGACTGGAAGCTCGAAGTGGTCATCGCACCCGTCTCGGACGTCGAGCGGGCCCGCGCGTTCTACGTGGACACCCTCGGCTTCAGGCTCGACAGCGACTTCCACCCCCACGACTCGTTCCGGGCGATCCAGGTCACCCCGCCCGGCTCGGCGTGCTCGATCGTCTTCGGGACCGGCCTCGGTGGCGGCGCCGAGCCGGGTTCGCTCCAGGGCACGCACCTCGTGGTCGACGACGCCGAGGCAGCGCACGCCTTCCTGGAGGAGAAGGGCGTGGGGAACACGGGTCCGGTCCACTTCGAGGACGGCGTGCAGACCGCCGGCGTCGACCCCAGCCGCGCCGACTACGGCACGTTCATCTTCTTCGACGACCCCGACGGCAACTCCTGGGCCATCCAGGAGGTCAAGCACCACGCTCGCTGAGGCGGGCGGGGTCAGCCGATGGACGACACCATCGACGTGGAGTCCGCCTTCGAGCGGCACCGTCGCGAGCTGCACGTGCACTGCTACCGGATGCTCGCGTCGTACGACGACGCGGAGGACGCCGTGCAGGAGACGTTCCTGCGTGCCTGGCGCGGGCGGGACGGCTTCGACGGCGACAACGCCCGCGCCTGGCTGTACCGGATCGCGACCCACGTCTGCATCGACCGGTCGCGCGCCCGGCAGCGCCGGGTCGCCGCCGGCACGGAGGTGAGCTGGCTGACGGCGTACCCCGACACGCTGCTGGACGAGATCCCGACGAGCGCCGACGAGCCCGACGAGGCCTATGTCGCCCGCGAGACCATCGAGCTCGCGTTCCTGACCGCGCTCCAGGTGCTGCCGCCGCGGCAGCGTGCCACGCTGCTGGCGCGGGAGGTGCTGGGGCTGCCGGCCGCGGACACCGCCCGGCTCCTCGAGACCAGCGTGGCGGCGGCGAACTCCGCGCTCCAGCGGGCCCGCGAGACGATGCGGCAGCACCTGCCGTCGCATCGGTCCGACTGGTCGGCGCACGAGCCCAGTGCCGACGAGCGTCAGCTGCTGTCCGCCTTCATCGACGCGCACGAGCGGTGCGACGCGGAGGCGGCGGTCGCGGCGGCCGCGACCGACCTGAAGGTCACGATGCCGCCGTACCCGACCGTGTACGACGGGCTGGCGGCGGTGCGACCGCTGATCGAGCGGGGCCTCGGACCGGACCGCGACGGCGACTGGCGGCTCCTGCCGACCGGCGTGAACCGCATGCCCGCGGCGGTCAGCTACCTGCGCCGACCGGGCGACACGGCGTACCGCGCGTTCAAGCTCGACGTGCTGCGGGTCGAGGACGGACGGATCGTCGAGATCACCACCCTCGGGCCGGCGGCCCTCCTCGCGGCACTCGGCCTCCCGGCGACGCTCGACTGACCTGCCCTGCCGCCCGGCAGGACGGGGCCCGTGGCCCACTCGCACCGCGCCGTCCCCGACGGCGACGTCGCCCGACGCCGAGGTGCTCTCGGTCGGCCCGAGCTGTCCGACGGACCGCTCGGCGCGGGCGGCGTCGGACTGCGACACCGTCCAGGTGAAGCTGCTCGACGGCGCGGGCCAGGGTGACCGGGCCGACGTCCACGTGCCTCCCGAGGTCGCGTCGTCGGGGATCGGTCGGGGCGACCGGCTCGAGCTGTTCCGGACGCCGAGCAAGGGCGGCGAGCCGGTCAGCTACACGTTCAGCTCGGTACGCCGCTCGGTCCCGCTCCTCTGGCTGACGCTCGCGTTCGTCGTCGTGCTGGTGGTCGCGGGCCGACGCGGCGCGACGCTCTACTACTTCCTGCTCCCGGCGCTGCTGAGCTGCAAGCCCGGTCTCGCGGTGGCCCGTGTCAGCGCGTCGGCGATCATGTTCGTCGTCCTCTACACGACGCACGGCTTCTCGCTGCGGACCAGCACCGCGCTCGCCGGCACCCTCGTGGGGATCGGGCTGACAGCGTTGGTCGGGACGGTCGCGATCGCGGCGCGCACCTCACCGGAATCGCCGATGAGACCGGCTCGAGCCTCTCGTCGTTCGCCGGTGGCGGCCTGGACTTCCAGGGCCTGCTCGCGTGCGGCATGGTGCTCGCGGGGCTCGGCGTCCTCAACGACGTCACGACCACCCAGGCGTCGTCGGTCTGGGAGCTGCGCGCGGCCGCGCCGCACGCCGGCCGACGTCAGGTGTTCACGAGCGCGATGCGCATCGGCCGCGACCACATCGCCTCGACGATCTACACGATCGTGTTCGCGTACGCCGGTGCGGCGCTCGTGGTGCTGATGCTGCTGTACGTCTACGACTGGCCGCTGCTCGACCTGGTCTCCTCCGAGTCGCTGGCCGAGGAGGTCGCCCGCACGGTCACCAGTGCCATCGGCCTGATCCTGGCCGTGCCGGTGACGACGGCCATCGCGGCCCTCATCGCCGGGCCGCAGGACGAGGAGGCCGACGCGGCTACTCGTCCAGGAACCTGACCCGCGCGCGGTCCACCTGGGCGCTCTCCTCGGGGACGACGTTGGTCCCGTCGAGGTCGGCGAGGGTGCGGCGTACCGCCTCGCGGTCGGGCTCGCCACCGGTCGCGCCGATGATCACGATCGGCGACGACGGACCCGGCTCGGAGTCGGCGGAGGCGTCGTACCCCGCGTTGCGGAGCCCGGCGAGGACGACCGCCGGGTCCTGTCCGGGCGGGACCTCGTAGCGCAGGGTCGGCCGGTCGGCGTTCTGGAGGCGGTCGCTGTGCTGCACCTCGCGGCGGCCGAACCGCTTGATCGCGATCGCGGCGGCGACGATCACGATGACCAGCAGGATCACGGGAACGAAGACGGCGCCCATGGTCGTTCCGTGCCCGATGCGCGGCCGATCATGCGCGCTCGCGGCTAGCCTCGGCGAGGTGGGCATGCACCGGGTCGGGGTCGTGGTGCTGGCAGCCGCGATGGCGTCCGCGCTCGTGGCGTGTGCCGGCAGCGATCGCTCTCCGGACCCCGTGTCGCTCCACCTCCGTTGGCAGCGGACGGCGCTCCCAGCGCCCGACGGTGAGCGGGCCCTGGTGCGGGCCGCCACCTGGTGCGCCGGCCGCTGGGTGGTCGTGGGGGCGACCGCGGACGGCGACGACCGCACCCGCCCGGCGGTGTGGGCGAGCGGCGACGGCCGGCAGTGGCAAAGCCTCGCGCTACATCCCGGCGCGGACTTCTACACGGCGCGGGAGATCCTGACCTCTGTCGCCTGCAGCAACGGCCGGCTCGCAGCGCTCGGCGCCAAGTCCGGCGGTGCGCACGGGATGCCGCGCACGGCGACCTGGCAGGAACGAGCGGACGGCTCGCTGGCGGCCGTGCCGGCGCCGTACTTCCTCTTCGGTGGCTCGCAGTCGGTCGCGGTGTCCCGGATGGCCGGAGGGCCCGCCGGCTATCTCGTCACGGGCACGCGCACGAGCGGCGCCGCCGTCTGGCAGTCAACGGACGGTGCGAGGTTCCGGCTGTACGACGGCGCACCGGGGCTGGCGAGCACGTCGCAGGCCACGACCCAGGCGCGGGATGCGATCCCTGGCACGAACGGCTGGCTGGTGGCCGGCGAGCTCACCGACCAGGACGGCAGGCTGCGCGCGGTCGTCTGGACCGGTGACGGGGGCGGACCCTGGACCCGCACGGCGCTCCCCGGCGGGTCGAGTCTCTCGACCGGCGAGCGGGTGGTGCAGACACCGCCCGGTCCGGACGTCGCGGGCCTGCTCGACCACGGGCTCGGGCTGTGGATGTCGCGCGACGGGCGTTGGCGGCTCGGGGAACGTTTCGGGTCGATCGACGCCGGCGCGACATCGGCGGCGTACGTCTCGGGGATGACCTGGGCCGGCGGCGGCTACGTGGCGGTGGCCTACAGCGACGGCGCCCGCTTCCGCCTCTGGGTGGGGGAGGACGTCCCGATGCCGACCGAGGTGGCCGTCGACGGCGACCGCACCGCCACCGTGGCGGCCCACGGCTTCCACCTGCTCCTCCTGACCGACGACGACCATGCCGGCCAGGCGTGGCTCACCACGCTCCCGCCTCCCGTCGCCTGACCCCGTACTCGGCGAAGGCAGCGGGACGGCGGGGTCGTAGAGTGGAGGCACAAGACAGGGGAGCCCCGAGCGGGGCTGAGAGTGCGGGAGAGCCGCAGACCCTCCGAACCTGATCCGGTTAGCACCGGCGAAGGGAGTCAGCGTCATGGCACGGGTCCACCTGCGGTCGCGCGCGCCCGCGCTCGCGCTGATGGCGTCGCTCGTGCTGACCGCCGCCGGCTGCTCGCTGATCGGCTCCGACGACGAGCCGAGCGGGAGCAAGACCGTCGTGCTGGTCACGCATGACTCGTTCGTGCTGCCGAAAGGCCTGGTCGCGCGATTCGAGCAGCAGTCGGGCTACCACCTCGTGGTGCACGCGTCCGGCGACGGCGGCACCCTCACCAACAAGCTGGTGCTGACCCAGGGCAACCCGACCGGCGACGTCGCCTTCGGCGTCGACAACACCTTCGCCAGCCGCGCGCTCGACGCAGACGTGTTCGCGAAGACCGACGTCACGCTCCCGCCGGGCGCGCAGCAGTACGTCGTCCCCGGTGACGACGGGCGGCTGGCGCCGATCGACAACGGCAACGTCTGCGTGAACATCGACACCGGCTGGTTCGCCGACCACCACCTTGCACCGCCGCGCGGTTACGGCGACCTGGTGAAGCCGGCGTACCAGGGTCTGACCGCGGTGCCCGGTGCCACCACCAGCTCGACCGGGCTCGCCTTCCTGCTCGGCACCATCGGCAGGTACGGCGACGGCTGGACGACGTGGTGGCAGAAGCTCGTCGGCAACGGCGCCACCGTCACCGACGGCTGGACGCAGGCCTATGAGACCGACTTCACCCAGGGCGGCGGCCACGGCACGGACCCGATCGTCGTCTCCTACGACTCGTCGCCGGCGTTCACGGTCCCGAAGGGGAGCACCACCTCGACGACCGAGGCGCTGCTCGACACCTGCTTCCGGCAGGTCGAGTACGCCGGCGTCCTCACCGGCGCCGCCGACCCGGCCGGCGCGAAGGCCTTCCTCGAGTTCCTGCTCAGCCCGGCGGTGCAGCAGGCGCTGCCGGACGCGATGTACGTCTTCCCCGTGCGCCACGGCACGCCGCTCCCGACGGCGTGGGCGAGGTTCGCCGTCCAGCCGCGGCACCCGTACGCCGTCAGCCCGGCCGACATCTCCGCCCACCGCGACACGTGGCTGCGCGAGTGGAGCGACATCGTGAGCCGATGAGCACCGCCCGACGCCTGGCCACGCTGGCCGCCACAGCGGTGGTGCCGCTGGTGGTGCTGGCGGTCTTCTTCGCGCTGCCGGTGAGCGGGATGGTCGGGAGGGGCTTCGTCCACGACGGCCGCCTGGACGTCGGCGGCGTGCTCGACGTGCTCACCCGCCCGGAGATCCGGCGCGCGGTCTGGTTCACGCTCTGGACCTCGACGGTCGGCACCCTGCTCGCGTGCGGCCTCGGCCTCCCCGCGGCGTACGTCCTCCATCGCGTCGCGATCCCGGGGCGCACCTGGATCCGGGCCGTCCTCGTCGTCCCGTTCGTGCTGCCGACGGTGGTCGTCGGGGTGGCCTTCGAGCTGGTGATCGGCGACGGCGGGCCGCTGTCGTTCCTCGGTGTCGACGGGAGTCCGGTCGCGATCGTGGCCGCGCTGGTGTTCTTCAACGCCTCGGTCGTGATCCGCGTCGTCGGCGGTGCGTGGGAGTCGCTCGACCCGCGCCCGGCCGAGGCCGCCGCGGCCCTCGGAGCCTCGCCGCGGCAGGTGCTGCGCGACGTCACGCTGCCGTCCCTGCGGCCCGCGATCGTGTCGGCCGCGACGGTCGTGTTCCTCTTCTGCGCGACCGCGTTCGGGATCGTGCTGACGCTCGGCGGGCTGCGCTACTCGAGCGTCGAGACGCAGATCTACCTGCTGACCACCAACCTGCTCGACCTCCAGGGAGCGGCGGCGCTGTCGGTGCTCCAGCTCCTGGTGGTCACGGTGCTGCTGGTGGCCGCGGCCCGCGCTCGGCGTACGCCGGACGCGACGGTCGCCCGGTCCCGCGTCCGGCTCCGGCGCTCCACACGCGGCGACCTTCCCGCGCTCGGCGCGACGGCCGTCCTCCTCGTGCTCGTCGTCGGACCGCTCGCGTCGCTCGTCATCGCCTCGCTGCGCGTGGACGGCGGCTGGAGCCTCGCCAACTACCGCGCCCTGCAGACACCCGGCACCCACCAGGCGCTCCTCGTCCCGGTCACCGATGCGGTCGTCAACTCCCTGCGCATCGCCGTCGACGCCACGTGGATGTCACTCGTGCTCGGGGTCGCGGTCGCCACGGTCGTCACGCGGCGGTCGCGCACGAGGTCCGAACGGCGCCTGCGCGCGGTCCTGGACGGGCTGTTCATGCTGCCGCTCGGCGTCTCGGCGGTCACGCTCGGGTTCGGGTTCCTGATCACCCTCGGCCGTCCGCCACTCGACCTGCGCGACTCCCCGCTCCTGATCCCGGTCGCCCAGGCGCTGGTCGCCCTCCCGCTGGTGGTCCGGGTGCTGGTGCCGGTGCTCTCGGGGATCGACGACCGGCTCCGCCAGGCTGCCGCCACCCTCGGCGCCTCGCCCGCGCGCGCCCTGCTCGTGGTCGATCTGCCGGTCGTGCTGAAGCCGCTGCTCGCGGCCGCCGGCTTCGCGTTCGCCGTCTCGCTCGGCGAGTTCGGCGCGACGTCGTTCCTCGTGCGCGACGACCGCCCCACCCTGCCGGTCGTGATCTTCCGGCTGATCGGGCACCCGGGCGACCTCAACTACGGCATGGCCCTCGCCGGCTCGGTCGTGCTCGGTGCGACCACGGCCGTGGTGATGCTCGTGGTGGAGCGTCTCCGCGTCCCCTCGGTGGGGTCCTTCTGATGCCCGCCCTGTCCGTGCGCGGCCTGTCGGTGTCCTACGACGGCACGCCGGCGGTGGTCGACGCCGACCTCGACCTCGACGGCGGCCGGGTGCTCGCCGTCCTCGGGCCGTCGGGCTGCGGGAAGTCGACGCTCCTCCGTGCCGTCGCGGGGCTCGAGCCCGCCACCGGCCAGGTGCGCTGGCACGACCACGACGTGTCGGCGACCCCGACCCACCGACGCGGGTTCGCGCTGATGTTCCAGGACGGCCAGCTGTTCCCGCAGCTGAGCGTCGGCCGGAACGTCGCCTACCCGCTCCGCATCCGGCGTACGCCGAGGGACGAGGCCGCCGCCCGGGTCGCCGGGCTCCTCGACCTGGTCGGCCTGTCCGGCTTCGCCGACCGGTTGCCGGCGACCCTGTCCGGTGGCGAGCGGCAGCGCGTCGCGCTGGCCCGCGCCCTGGCCGCGTCGCCTCGGCTCCTGCTGCTCGACGAGCCGCTCAGCGCGCTGGACGCCGGCCTGCGCCAGCGTCTGGCCGACGACCTGCGCCGGATCCTCCTGGAGTCGGGCACCACCGCCCTGATGGTCACCCACGACCACGAGGAGGCGTTCGCGGTGGCCGACGACCTCGCGGTGATGCGGGCCGGTCGGATCGTGCAGGCCGGTCCGATCGCCGAGGTCTGGCGCGCGCCGGTCGACCCGGAGACCGCCTTGTTCCTCGGCTACGCCCGCGTGCTCGAGGGCGTTGCCGCGGCCGCCGTCGCCGAGGCCGCGGGCCTGCCCGAGGCGGCCGCTCTGGCGGTCCGGCGGTCCGCGCTCACGGTCGCCGAGGACGGCCCGCTGGCCGCCGAGGTCGTCGACGTCCGGACCACGCCCGGCCAGCTCCGGCTGGTGTGCCGGACGGGTCTCGGCGAGCTGGACGCGGTCGCGCCGCTCGACGTCCGACTGGCTCCGGGAGACCGCGTCCGGCTGCGCGTCGACGCCACCCGGACGGCCGCCCTGCCGGGGCCGCGAGGCACCGCCGAGCTCGCCCTAGACTGACCGGCGTGTTTCGCCGCGCCCACATCCTGATGGCCTGCATCGCCGTCGGCATGGGCGTGCTCGCCGTCCTCGGCGCGGTGATCTTCAACGCCAAGCTGGTCGATCCCGACGGCTTCATCGGTCCGTCGTACCTCCGCCTGCCCACGGTCGTGGCCCTCGGCTTCGGCATCGACCTGATCCCGCGCACGCTGTGGGTCTCGCGGCTCAACCCGCGGCGGATGCCGACGGTGTTCCGCGAGCGGGTGCGCACCCACTGGACGCGCGACCGGATGATCCTGGTGGTCAGCGGGATCCTGTGCTTCTACCTCACCTACGTCAGCTACCGGAACCTGAAGTCGCAGCTGCCCTTCATCCTCGGTGTCGACCACAAGTACGACCGCGAGCTGTTCAGCCTCGACAAGGCGCTGTTCCTCGGGCACGAGCCCGCGATCGTCCTGCACAGCCTGCTCGGCGACGGGATCTCGGCGGAGTTCCTGTCCAGCGTCTACCTGTGGTTCCTGCCGCTGGTGCCGCTCGCCCTCGCGGTGTGGCTGGTCTGGTCGCGCAACCTCGCGTTCGGCTACTGGTTCGCCACCTCGCAGTGTGTGGCGTGGACGCTCGGCACGGTCTCGTACTACGCGCTGCCGACGCTCGGCCCGGGCTTCCAGCACCCCTGGCTGTACCAGACCATCGACGACACGGCGGCCGGCCAGCTGATGAACTCGCTGGCGAACAGCCGGGTCTGGGCCGTCCAGACCACGGCACCGTCGCTGATCGGCAGCACGAACTTCCTGAGCGGGGTCGCCGGCTTCGCCAGCCTGCACGTCGCGATCACGCTCCTCGTGGCGCTGATGATCCAGTACACGACCACGATGCGCTGGCTCAAGATCGTCTTCTGGGCGAACACCTCCTTCACCTCGGTCGCGACTCTCTACTTCGGCTGGCACTACGTCGCCGACGACATCGCGGGAGTGGCGATCGCGCTGGTGTCCTTCTACGTCGGTGCCTGGGCGAGCGGGCAGTCCCTCACCCGGGCGCGGGCCGAGGTCCCCGCTCGTGAGAAAGTTACAACCGTGTAGTTCGTCAAGGGGACACGCCGGTAACGCATGAGAAATTTGGGAAAGTTGTTCCTTTTGTGACTCCAGCGCATTAGCGTGCTCGAAGTCGCCTCCCGAGGCGCTCTTCGTCACTCGCTCATCGCCCGCTCGTCCAGGGGCCGCGTCAGGAGGAACCACCCGTGCATCGAGTCGGCGTCACCGCCCTCGCCCTCTCCCTGGTCACGGGCCTCGGGGGACTCGCGGCGGCCACGGCCGAGGCCGCCCCCAGCGGCCACCACCACGTCTACCCGAGCAAGCAGCAGGTGCACGACGCGCGCCACCGCGCGGCTCGGGCGGCCGACGACGTCGCCTCCGTCAAGGCGCAGCTGGTCCAGGCGGACCTCGACTCCCAGGCCGCCGCGGTGACCGCCGAGCAGGCCGCCGAGCGCTACAACGGCGCGCGCTGGAAGCTGCAGCAGGCACGACGCGACGCCCGCGTGGCGCAGCGGCACGCCCAGATCGCGGCCTCCGATGCCCGGCACTCCCGGCACGCGTACGCCGCGACCGTGGTCACGTCGTACGAGATGGGCCCGTCGCTGAGCCCGCTCTCCGCGCTGCAGGGGAACCAGGGCCTGGACTCCGTGGTCGACGGCCTGTCCAACCTGCAGAACGCGCAGGACGCGATGGACCACGTCTACGACTCCTACACGGCGTCGTCCACGCTGGCCGGTGTCGCCAGCGACCAGGCGAAGTCCGCGGAGGCCAAGGCCACCGCCCTGGCCGCGCGCGCGAAGCAGGCGCGTGACGCCGCCGCCTCGGCCGCTGCGGCGGCCGACCGGCTCACGCAGCAGATCGCCGCACGCAAGACCCACCTCATCCACCGGCTGGCCACGCTCCAGCACGTCAGCGTCTCGCTGGCCGAGCGGCGCCAGGCCGGCATCGAGCAGGCCGCTCGCGAGGCCGCCCAGCGCGCCGCCGAGCGGAAGGCGCGGCGTGAGGCCGCGCGGCGTGAGGCTGCGCGGCGTGCGGCCCAGCAGACCCAGGACCCGCCGAGCTCCACCCCCTCCCCGAGCAGCGACCCGACGTCGGAGCCGTCCGGACCGTCCGGCACCCCTGCACCCTCGGATGACCCGCCGGCTCCGGCGTCGGGCGCGTCGCGGGCGATCGCGTTCGCGCGGAACCAGATCGGTGACCCCTATGTCTGGGGCGCCGCCGGGCCGAACGCGTGGGACTGCTCCGGTCTGACCATGGGCTCCTGGCGAGCGGGCGGCATCTCACTGCCGCACTACTCGGTCGCGCAGTACGCGCAGTCGACCCCGATCTCGATGAGCGCCCTCCGGCCGGGCGACCTGGTCTTCTGGGGCTCCTCGAGCAGTCCGTCGTCGATCTACCACGTGGCGCTCTACGTCGGGAACGGGATGATCATCCAGGCCCCGCGTCCCGGCAGGGGCGTCGAGGAGGTCTCGATGTACTACTGGATCACGCCGAACTTCTACGCGCGTCCTTGAGCTGACGGCGCGGTTCTCGACCGTCTCGAAACCACCGCCGCCCCGTGGGTACGGTCGGCGCATGGCCACGCTCTCGGACCCAGCCGCGGAGTCGGCGTACCGCCAACCGGAGCTCGACGTCGCCGAGCTGAGGCGGCTGCTCGACGGCCGGTACGCCGACGTGCGCGACCTCGTGCGCAGCAACCTCGCGGAGCACGCCGCCGTGCTCGACGACGCCGAGACGATGACCCGCGCGGACTTCCGGGAGCGGGTGAAGGACCTGCTCGTCACGATGGCGCAGACCGGGCAGACCGGGATGGGCTTCCCGCAGGAGTACGGCGGCGGTGGTGACCTCGGCGCCTCGATCGCGGCGTTCGAGACGCTGGCGTACGGCGACCTCTCGCTGCTGGTGAAGGTGGGCGTGCAGTTCGGGCTGTTCGGTGGCGCGATCCTGATGCTGGGCAGCAAGCGGCACCACGACAGCTACCTCGAGGACCTGATCGGCGGCCGGCTGCTCGGCTGCTTCGCGATGACCGAGTCGGGCCACGGCTCCAACGTGCAGGCGCTCGGCACGACGGCGACGTACGACCCCGCGACCGACGAGCTCGTGATCACGACGCCCGACGACACCTCGCGCAAGGACTACATCGGGAACGCTGCCGAGCACGCCGAGGCCGCGGTGGTCTTCGCGCAGCTCGAGGTGGGCGGCGAGGGGCACGGCGTCCATGCGTTCGTGGTCCCGCTCCGCGCCGACGGCGAGCTGCTGCCGGGCATCCGGGTCGAGGACGACGGCCTGAAGATGGGCCTGAACGGCGTCGACAACGGGCGCATCTGGTTCGACGGCGTGCGCATCCCGCGCGACAACCTGCTGAACCGGTTCGCCGACATCACCGACGACGGGCGGTACGTGAGCCCGATCGAGAACCCCGACAAGCGGTTCTTCACGATGCTCGGCACCCTCGTGCAGGGCCGGGTGTGCGTGTCGGGCGCGGGGATCAACGCGGCCAAGGTGGCCCTGACCCTCGCCGTCAGGTACGCCGTTCGTCGCCGGCAGTTCAACGCGACCTCGCCGGACGAGGAGGAGGTGCTCCTCGACTACGGCCTGCACCAGCGTCGGCTGCTCCCGTTGCTCGCGGAGAACTACGCACTCCACTTCGCGCAGGAGCAGCTCGCCCGGCAGACGCACGAGGTCTTCTCGGTGGCCACCGGCGAGGAGGAGGACGAGCAGGCGCGGCGCGAGCTGGAGTCGCGCGCGGCCGGCACGAAGGCGCTCGGCACCTGGCACGCCACGCGGACGATCCAGGAGTGCCGTGAGGCCTGCGGCGGCGCCGGCTACCTGGCCGTCAACCGGTTCGCCGCGCTGAAGGCCGACACCGACGTGTTCACGACGTTCGAGGGCGACAACCACGTGCTGCTCCAGCTGGTCGCGAAGGGTTTGCTCACCGACTACGCGAGCGACTTCGAGGACCTCGACCAGCTCGGCATGGTGCGTTTCGTCGCCGGGCAGGCGCTGGAGACGGTGGTCGAACGGACCGCCGCGCACAAGCTCCTCGTGGCGATCAAGGACGTGCTGCCCGGCGGCGACGACCGGTGGGACCAGGAGGCCGGACTGCTCGACCCCCGCTACCAGCTGGCCATGCTGCGCTTCCGCGAGGAGCACACGCTGTCGGGGGTCGCCCGCCGGCTCAAGCGCGGCATCGACGAGGGCCTCAACCCCGGCGAGGTGTTCTCCCACGTCCAGGACCACGTGCTCGCCGCCGCCCGGGCGCACGTCGAACGGCTCGTGCTCGAGGCGTTCGTGGCGAAGACCACCGAGCTCCCCGACGGTGACCTCGAGGTCGCCCTGACGCTGCTGTGCGACCTGTACGCGCTGAGCGTGATCGAGCGCGACCGTGCCTGGTTCATGGAGCACGGACGCCTCACCGCGGCGCGATCCAAGGCGGTCACCCGCGAGGTCAACGACCTCTGCCGCAGGCTCCGCCCGTTGGCCGTCGACCTGGTCGACGCCTACGGCGTACCTCCGCAGCTCCTCCGCTCCCCGGACCTCCTCGGTTGAGCCGCGGGTTGTGACGTGTTGAGCCGCGGGTTGTGACCTGTTGAGCCGCGGGTTGTGCCCGTTGGGCCGCGGGTTCCGACGGGTTGGGGCGGCCAGAACCCGCGGTTGAATGGGTGAGAAGGCGCGGTTCAACCGTTCAGGACCCGCGGCTCGGAGTGGGAGGGTGACGGAGTGAAGGTCCCGGGAGTCTTCGGTACGTCGTTCGAGCCGGCAGGAGAGGCCGTGGGGACGGCGGTGCTGGTGCCCGGGCGGGGATACCCGCCGATGGCGCCGCTCCTCTTCTTCACCGGACTGGCCCTGCTGCAGCACGGGTGGCGGGTGGAGCACCACTGGTGGGAACCGCCGCCTCACGAGTCCGACGAGCAGACGATCGCGTGGGTGCGATCCGAGGTCGAGCGGGCGCTCCCCGACTCCGGGCACGTCCTGGTGGTCGGCAAGTCGCTGGGCACCTGGGCGGCACCGCTCGCGGCCGAGCGACGACTCCCGGCGATCTGGCTGACCCCGATCCTCGACGTCCCGGAGCTCGTGGACTCGATCCGGGCGAACCCCGCACCCCAGCTCCTCGTCGGCGGCTCGGCCGATGAGTTCTGGGACACCGACGTCGCCGGGGAGCTGGCGGGCGAGACGCGCGCCGTGGTCGAGATCGCGGACGCCGACCACATCATGCTCAGGCCGGGTGATGTGGTGCGCGGTGTCGAGTCGCACGTCGAGGTCGCGCGGGCCGTCGACGACTGGCTCGCGGCGTTGGGCTGAGTGGATGCGCCGGTGGTCTCGCGACGGTCGCAGGGCGACCTCCTCGACCAGCGGTGTGGTGGGCGAGGCCGGCGTCAGAGCACGAGCCGCGCGTCGTACAGCCGCTCGTACGCCGGTCGGGTGGCGGCCACGACCTCGTCGCCCTCGGGCGTCAGCTCGACGCGGCGTGGGCGATACGGCTCGAAGCCCGTGGAGAGCAGGACGGCGTGGTACCAGTACGGCGCCCACACACCGTCGCTGTCCCGCGGCCCCGGGGGCCACGACAGCATCGCGTCGGTGAACTCGACGCCGACGTACGCGCAGAGCCAGCGCAGGTAGGCCTCGGGCGCCCGCAGGAAGTCGGCGGTGTCGATCACCGGCACCGACGGCCCGAGCTGCACGTGGAGCTCCAGCTGCTGGAGGATCCCGATGTCGTCCGGCGTCACCGTCGCCCGCGACCGGAGGTACGACGACACCACCTCGGCCGGGTCGCGGACCAGGAGCACGTTGTGCAGCGAGGAGATCCAGTCCCGCGGCAGGTCCGGGACGAGGTGCTGCGCCATGTGCTTCTGGTACTGCAGCACCGGCCCGTCGGGCCACGGCCGGGTGAGCGAGTCGACGACGCGACGCCAGTCGGTCTCGCCGGCCGCGATCACCTCCTCCCGGCCGGGATGGTCGAGACCCGTGTGCGCGAGGTACCACGCATAGAGCGGCTCGTCGACGACCTCGGTGTCGGGCCGGTTCTCCCACGCGCGCATCGTGGCGGTGGAGATGTTGCGCGGCCCGGACCAGCAGGCCAGGCGGATCGTCACGGCGCCGACGGGTGGTGGCGCGCGGCCACGTCGCGCCGCACCAGGTCGGCGTACAGCTCCTGGAGCCGCTCCACCATCGGCCCGCGCCGGCCGGAGCCGATCGTCCGTCCGTCCACGGTGTGCACCGGGACCACGCCGGCGAACGTCCCGGTCACGAACGCCTCGTCCGCGGAGTACACCTCGGTGAGGCTGAACAGCCGCTCCTGGCTGGGGATCCCGGCCTCGCGGCAGACGCGGAGCACGTTGCCGCGGGTGATGCCGCCCAGGCAGTACGCACCCGACGACGTCCAGACCTCACCTCGGCGTACCACGAAGAAGTGGGTGCTGTTGCACGTGGCGACGAACCCTTGCGGGTCGAGCATCAGCGCCTCGTCGGCGCCGGCCGTGTAGGCCTGGATGCAGGCGGTGATGTCGTTCAGCTTGCTGTGCGCGTTGAGCTTGGGGTCGAGCGTGTCCGGCGCCGCGCGCCGCACGTGCACCGTGAACAGCACCAGGCCCTCCTCGACGGTCGCGGGCAGCGGGTCCTTGTGCTCGGCGATGATCACGACCGTCGCCGGACCCGCCGAGAAGCGAGGGTCCTGGTACGGCGTGGACTTCGGGCCGCGGGTCACCATGAGCCGGATGTGCACCCCGTCGGTCATCTCGTTGGCCCGCAGGGTCTCGTGGATCCGCGACGTGAGCTGCTCGCGCGTGAGCCCGATGTCCAGGGCGATCGCGGTGGCGCCCTCCCAGAGGCGGTCGAGGTGCTGGTCGAGGAACGCCGGGTGGCCGTCGTGCACCCGGATGCCCTCCCACACGCCGTCACCGAGGACGAACCCGGCGTCGAACACCGACACGACGGCCTCGGCGCGCGGGACCAGCGCGCCGTTGACGTGGATCAGCACGTCGCGGTTACGAGGGTCGTCGGCGAAGTCGTGGGCGCCGTGGGACGTCTCGCTCACCGGCGTGTCAGGCGGGCTCGTCGGCGTGCGGGGTCTCGGCCCGCAGCCGCTCGAAGGACGCCCGGACCTCCTTCTCGGCCTCGTCCCGGCCGACCCAGTCGGCCCCTTCGACCGACTTGTGCGGCTCGAGCTCCTTGTAGACCGTGAAGAAGTGCTCGATCTCCAGCCGGTCGAACTTCGGCATGTGGTTGATGTCGCGCATGTGCTCGAGCCGCGGGTCGGACGCCGGGACGCACAGCACCTTGTCGTCGGCGCCCTTCTCGTCGGTCATCCGGTACATCCCGATCGCGCGGCACTTGATCAGGCAGCCCGGGAACGTCGGCTCGCCGAGCAGCAGCACCAGCGCGTCCAGGGGGTCGCCGTCCTGGCCGAGCGTGTCCTCGATGTAGCCGTAGTCGGCGGGGTACTGCGTCGAGGTGAACAGCGTCCGGTCGAGTCGGATGCGGCCGGTCTCGTGGTCGACCTCGTACTTGTTGCGGCTCCCCTTCGGGATCTCCACGAGTACGTCGAACTCCAGCACGATGACCTCCACGTCTTCGTCACCCGGTCAGCCGCCGGCCTGACCCGGGTCAGTCTCGCGCAGAATGAGGGCTCGTGCCCAACCGGGTGCCACCGCCGACCCACCACCCCGAGGAGCCTCCGTGGCCAGAGGCGCGCGCCGCCCGAAGCGGCTGCGGCGCGTCCTCCTGTGGGTCACGGGCGTGCTCGTCGTCGCGCTGGTCGCCGCCGCGGCCACGGCGTACGAGACGGGACGCTTGGACGACTGGTTCGGCGACGACGGACCGGCTCCGCCGCTCGTCGCCCCCGTGGCGGGCTTCACGCCGCCCACCGCCTCCACCCCGCCGGTCGTCGCCCGGGCCGCTCCTTCGCCCCGCCCGGCGCCGGCGTGCGTACGCCGCGCCCTGCGGTCGCCGCTCGAGGACCGGCACCTCGCGGACCTGCGCGCGGTCGTCGCCCCGCTGTCGGGACAGCCGGTGCTCGACCTCGGGCACGGCACCTCGATGCCCGCCTCGACCCTGAAGCTGCTGACCGCCACCGCCGCGCTCGACGTGCTCGGGCCCGACCGGACCTTCGCCACCCGCGTGGTCGCGGACGGACGACACGGCCTCGTCCTGGTCGGTGGCGGTGACCCGTTCCTCCAGAGCACCCAGCCGACCGACGGACCGGACCGGCACGACGCCAGCCTGCAGACCCTCGCCGCGCTGACCGCGAGACGGCTGCACGCCCGAGGCGTCGAGGAGATCACGCTCGGCTACGACACCTCTCTGTTCACCGGCCCCCGCGTCGACCCGGACTGGCCGAAGACCTACATCCCCGAGAACGTCGTGTCGCCGATCACCGCCCTCTGGGCCGACGAAGGACTCAACCCCAGTGGCTACGGGCGCGTCCCCGACCCACCCGCCACGGCAGCGGCCCTGTTCGCGACGTTCCTGCGCAAGCGGGGCATCGAGGTCGACCCCACCCTCACCCAGAAGAAGATGCGTGCACACGCACGCGAGCTCGCGCGCGTCACGAGCGTCCCGGTCGCCGACATCGTCGAGCGGGTCCTCCAGTACAGCGACAACGAGGGCGCCGAGGTCCTCGCCCACCAGGTGGGGCTCGAGCTCGACGGCGACGCGTCGTACGACGGCGGCGCGCGGGCCGTGACCTCGGCGCTGCGCGACCTCGGCATCGACCTGAGCCGGGCGACCATCCAGGACGGCAGCGGCCTGTCCCGCCACGACCGGCTGGACGCCGAGACCCTGGTGCAGGTCCTCCAGCTGGCGGCGTCGGCCGACCATGCCGACCTCCGGTCGGTGGTCACCGGCCTCCCGGTCGCGGCGTACGACGGGTCCCTGGCCTACCGCTTCGACGACAGCCGCGGCCGCGGCCTCGTGCGGGCGAAGACCGGCACCCTCACCGGCACCAGCGCCCTGGCCGGCCTCACCACCGACGCCCGCAACCGCACCCTCGTGTTCGCGTTCGTGAGCAACCACGTGAAGTACGCCGAGACGCTGGACACCCGCGCGGCCCTCGAACGGCTCACCACCGCCCTGGCCACGTCCCGGTGCTGAGAGGCATCGCGACGTCCTCGGACCTGCCGCGACGCGCACCGACATGGGGCGTGCGCCGGGGACACTCTCAGTCCACGGAGTGTCCCCCGGGCTGCCCCGGCGGGCACCGAGACGGTATGAACGCCTGCAGAACCGAGGTTGGGGGGCACATGATCCATCACGTCCGCGCCGGACGAGCGGGAGGCAGATCCGTCGCGACACGGGTGCTGGCTGCGGTCGCCCTGACCGTCGGCCTGACCCTGGGTCCACCCCTCTCGGCGGTCTGGGCGGTCTCGGCCGATGCCGTGAGCCGCGTCCCCGCGAGCTGGACGCCCTACCTGATGCCCGACCCGGTGAGCCAGAGCATCGCCCAGCTCAAGAAGTGCGAGGGCACGATGTACGCCGTCGGCACCGCGTCCGCTGTGGCGCGTGGCTCGGCCACCTACGCCCGCTCCAACGCGTTCAGCTTCTCCGCCACGACGGGCGCGATGACCGCCTGGGCACCTCAGGTGAACGGCCCGGTCCAGTCGATCGCGCTGTCGCCCGACTGCCGCACGGCGTACCTCGGCGGGACGTTCACGCAGGTGAACGGTGTCGCCGCCGACAACCTGGTGGCCGTGGACACCACCACCGGCGCCCTGAGAAGCGGCTTCGGTCACCACGTCGACGGCTCCGTGGACACGGTCCGGTACCTCCACGGCAAGGTGATCATCGGCGGCCGGTTCGCGACGGTGAACGGGGTCCGGCGCATCGCGATGGCCAGTCTGCGTCCGAGCACCGGGGCCGTGTCGACGTACCTGCACGTGCGGATCCGGGGCAGCCTGGGCAACTCCGCCACCGAGGTGTTCAACTCCCAGCCCAGCCACGACCGTGACCGGTTGCTGGTCGAGGGCACGTTCCTCTCGATCAACGGCCACGCCCGGCAGCAGGCCGCGGTCCTCGAGCTCGGCAAGAAGGCGGTGAGGGTGGACGGCTGGACCTCCCCCGAGCTCAACCGGCCGTGCGTCCTCCACTTCTACGCCCGGAGCGGCACCTGGTCGCCCGACGACAAGACGATCTACCTCGCCACCACGGGGCTTCGCCCGGAGTCCGGTCGTGGCTCGGGGCCGCACCAGCCCCGTGCGGGGCTCTGCGACGCGGTGTCCGCGTTCCCCGCGGCGTCGCGATCGGTGCACCACCGGTGGGTCAACTACAGCGGCTGCGACTCCTTCTACGCCGTGGCGGCCAACCGGAGCAAGGTGTACGTCGGAGGTCACCAGCGCTGGCTGGACAACGGGACCGCGTGCAACAAGGCCGGACCCGGGTCGGTGAGCCGGCCGGGTGTCGGCTCCATCAACGCGGGCACCGGCACCGCGACGGCGTGGAACCCGACGCACTCGCGTGGACACGGCGTCGACGACCTGCTGCTCACGAAGGCCGGACTGTGGGTCGCCAGCGACACGTTCAAGGACGGCTCGGCCCAGCAGTGCGGAGGCCGACCCCACCACGGAGGCATCTGCTTCTTCCCCCACTGACCGCAGAGCACGGACGGGACCCGGCACGGTCCGAGACCTCCGAGGCACCCCGCGTGGGTCTCGGCGGGCAGGTCGGCGGTACGTGCACGCCGCCAGTGCCGCCGACCTGTGCGCCGAGTCCCCTGACGAGGGACCGGATCGTGGGTCGGGACCCCACCTCATCGCCCGAACCCTGAACCATTCCCCCCGTAGGCTCGCTGCATGACGACGGACATGGTCGACTGGGCGCTCGCGGTCTCGATCGGGTCGCGCCTGGCCGGCGCGGGTCCGGAGGTGACGGCCGACGAGGCCGCAGCCATCGTCACCGAGCTGCGGGACGGCGCGGAGAGGTCCACGGCGTACGTCCGCGACTACACCGGCCTCGACGCCGGCGCCCTGACCGCCCCGGTCCTGGTCGTCGACCGCCCGGCCTGGATCCAGGCGAACGCCGAGGGCTTCGCTCAGCTCCTCACGCCGGTGATCGACAAGGTGACCGAGAAGAAGGGTCCGCCGGGCCCGATCACGCAGGCCGTCGGCTCGCGGGTCACCGGCGCCGAGGTCGGCGGTCTGCTCGGCTTCATGGCGGGCAAGGTGCTCGGCCAGTTCGACCCGTTCCACGAGCCGCACGGCCGGCTGCTGCTGGTGGCGCCCAACGTGGTCCACGTCGAGCGCGAGCTCCACGCCAACCCCCGCGACTTCCGGCTCTGGGTCTGTCTCCACGAGGAGACCCACCGCGTGCAGTTCACGGCCGTCCCGTGGATGCGCGACCACCTGTTCTCGCAGTTCAACGCCTTGGCCGAGACCGTCGAGCCGCAGCGCTTCCTCGACGAGGGCGTGCAGCGGCTCGTCGAGGCCGTGAAGAGCGGCCGCGGCGGCAGCATCCTCGACCTGCTGGGGTCGCCGGAGCAGAAGGAGATCCTGGACCGCGTGACCGGTGTGATGTCGCTGCTGGAGGGTCACGCGGACGTGGTGATGGACGGCGTCGGCCCGGAGGTCATCCCGAGCGTGGCCTCCATCCGGGCGAAGTTCACCGAGCGCCGCAAGGGGATCGGCACCCTCGACCGCCTGCTGCGCCGGCTCCTCGGCCTCGACGCGAAGATGGCGCAGTACCGCGATGGCGCCGTGTTCGTCCGCACGGTCGTCGACAAGGTCGGCATGGACGGCTTCAACGCGGTGTGGGCGAGCGCCGACAACCTGCCGACCCTGGCCGAGATCCACGACCCGGACAGCTGGGTCGCGCGCGTCCACCCGTGACCCTCCATCCGGCGCTCGCGGCCGTGCGGAACGCCGTACGCCACGGGCTCGCCGACGTCGAGCCGGGGGCCCGTCTCCTCGTGGCGTGCAGTGGCGGCGCCGACTCGCTGGCGCTCGCGTCGGCCACGGTCTTCGAGGGGCGGGACCAGGGCTGGTACGTCGTGGGCGTCACGATCGACCACGGGCTGCAGCCGGACTCGGCCGAGCGGGCCGAGCGCGTGGTGGCCCAGCTGGCGGCGCTCGGGGTCGACGAGACCGTCAGCGCGCGGGCCGCGGTCGACGCGCCCGGGCTCGGGCCCGAGGCGGCCGCCCGCGCGGCTCGCTACGCACTGCTCGACGAGGTCCGGGCGCGGTTCGAGGCCGAGGCCGTCCTGCTCGGGCACACCCGCGACGACCAGGCGGAGACCGTGCTGATGGGTCTGGCGCGCGGTTCGGGCGGCCGGGCGATCGCCGGGATGCGCCGTACCTTCGACCACTACCGGCGCCCGTTGCTCGACGTGTCCCACATCGACACCGTCACCGCGTGCCAGGTCGAGGGCCTCCTGATCTGGGAGGACCCCCACAACTCCGACGACGCCTACACCCGGGTGCGAGTGCGCCGCCGGCTGCTGCCGATGCTCGAGGACGAGCTCGGTCCCGGGGTCACGGAGTCGCTGGCACGGACCGCCGACATGCTCCGTGGCGACATGGAGCTCCTCGACGCCTACGCCGAGCGGGCGCTCGCCGACGTCACCGTCGCCGACGGGCTGTCCGTGGCGGCGATGGCGGACCTCGAGGCACCGATCAGGTCCCGGGTGCTGCGGGCCGCGGCCGTGGCGGCCGGAGCTCCGGCCGGCGAGACGTTCCACCAGCACGTCGTCGCCGTCGACGCGCTGGTCACCGACTGGCACGGCCAGAAGTGGGTCGACCTGCCCGGCCACGTGCGCGCCGTACGCCGCGACGGGGTGCTCGCGTTCGAGCGCACGACGGGCACGGCCTAAGGTGCAGCCATGGAGGCCACCCATGTCGAGGACGATCTCGTCGAGGTCCTGTTCACCGAGAAACAGATCCACGACCGGCTCGAGGAGCTGGCCCAGGAGATCACGGCCGACTACGAGGGCAGGGACCTCCTGATCGTCGGCATCCTGCGCGGCGCCGCGATGGTGATGGTCGACCTCGCCCGGGCGCTGCCCCGGCACGTCGAGATGGACTGGATGGCGATCAGCTCCTACGGCTCGGGCACCAAGTCCAGCGGCGTCGTCCGCATCCTCAAGGACCTCGACACCGACATCACCGGTCGGCACGTGCTGATCGTCGACGAGATCATCGAGACCGGCCTGACGCAGAGCTGGGTCACCTCCAACCTGGCGAGCCGCAACCCCGCCAGCGTGCAGATCTTCACGCTGCTGAGGAAGCCCGACGCGGCGCAGCAGCAGCTGGACGTGAAGTACGTCGGCTGGGACATCCCCAACGACTTCGTGGTCGGCTACGGGCTCGACTACCGGCAGAAGTACCGGAACCTCCGCGACATCGGCACCCTGGCCCCGCACGTGTACAGCTAGCGGGGCCGAGCGGCGACCTCCCGGGGTGAAATCGGGCTCCCGGAGTAGGTCTGAGGGGTTGCGCAAGGGACAATGGGCGTTGGGAATGACGTGTACCGTCATTCTTCTCGGAATCCCAGTGCTCGCCGGCCGGCGCCGGCGAGCAGCAGTGTCGTCGTCGAGAGAGTCCTGTGAAGCGTTTCGCCCGAAGCCCGTGGCCGTGGATCGTCGTGGCGGTGCTGCTCATCCTGTTCGCGTTGCAGTACATCGCGTCGCCGGGCGGCTACGACCAGATCGAGACCAGCCAGATGGACAGCTACATCACGTCCGGGCAGGTCAAGCAGATCTCGCTCGTCGACGGCGGCGACCAGACGATCAAGGCGACGCTCAAGCCCGACGTCCGGGCGGCCGGCAGTGAGGTCACCGCGCACTGGCTCAACGGCACGCAGCCCAAGCTCCAGGACGAGATCGAGGCTCAGATCGCCAAGGGCAACATGGAGGAAAACTCCTTCAACGTCAGCATCAGCCATCCGAGCCTGATCGGTCAGATCGTCACGACGCTGCTGCCGTTCGTCCTGATCGTGCTGCTGTTCCTCTTCCTGATGAACCAGGTGCAGGGCGGCGGCGGCCGCGGCGTCATGCAGTTCGCCAAGTCGCGGGCCAAGCTGATCTCCAAGGACATGCCGAAGACGACGTTCAACGACGTCGCCGGAGCGGACGAGGCGGTCGAGGAGCTCGGCGAGATCAAGGAGTTCCTGCAGGAGCCGGCGAAGTTCCAGGCGGTGGGCGCCAAGATCCCGAAGGGCGTGCTGCTGTACGGCCCGCCGGGCACCGGTAAGACGCTGCTCGCCCGCGCCGTGGCGGGTGAGGCGGGCGTCCCCTTCTACTCGATCTCCGGCTCCGACTTCGTCGAGATGTTCGTCGGTGTCGGCGCGAGCCGCGTCCGCGACCTGTTCGAGCAGGCCAAGGAGAACGCGCCCGCGATCGTGTTCATCGACGAGATCGACGCCGTCGGCCGCCACCGTGGTGCCGGCATGGGCGGCGGGCACGACGAGCGCGAGCAGACGCTGAACCAGCTGCTCGTCGAGATGGACGGCTTCGACGTGCGCGGTGGCGTGATCCTGATCGCCGCCACCAACCGGCCCGACGTGCTCGACCCCGCGCTCCTGCGCCCGGGGCGGTTCGACCGGCAGATCCAGGTCGACGCGCCCGACCTCGCCGGGCGGCACCGGATCCTCGAGGTCCACTCACGGGGCAAGCCGCTGGCGCCCGCGGTCGACCTGCTCGCGGTGGCGCGGCGTACGCCGGGCTTCACCGGTGCCGACCTCGAGAACGTGCTCAACGAGGCCGCGCTGCTGACCGCGCGCACGAACCAGAAGCTGATCACCGACGAGGCGCTCGACGAGGCGATCGACCGCGTGATCGCCGGTCCGCAGCGACGCACCCGCCTGATGAGCGAGAAGGAGAAGCTCATCACGGCGTACCACGAGGGCGGCCACGCCCTGGTCGCCGCCGCCTTCCCGGGCAACGACCCGGTGCACAAGGTGACGATCCTGCCGCGCGGTCGCGCGCTGGGCTACACGATGGTGCTGCCCGACCAGGACAAGTACAGCCAGACCCGCAGCGAGCTGCTCGACCAGCTGGCCTACATGATGGGTGGCCGCGCCGCCGAGGAGATGGTCTTCCACGACCCGACCACCGGTGCCGGCAACGACATCGAGAAGGCGACGGCGGTGGCCCGCGCGATGGTCACCCAGTACGGCATGACCGACCGGCTCGGGGCGATCAAGCTCGGCGAGGCGAACTCCGAGCCGTTCCTCGGCCGCGACATCGGGCACAGCCGCAACTACTCCGAGGAGGTCGCCGCCGCGGTCGACGAGGAGACCAAGAAGCTGCTGGCGACCGCCCACCAGGAGGCGTTCGACATCCTCGAGGAGAACCGCGACGTCCTCGACAACCTCGTCCTCGAGCTGATGGACAAGGAGACGCTCGACAAGGAGCAGGTCGCCACGGTCTTCCTGGCGCTGCGGAAGCGGCCGGCGCGCCCGGCCTGGACCGGGTCGCCGGACCGCAACCCCTCGACCATCCCCCCGGTGGAGATCCCGCAGGAGATCCGCGACCGGGCCAAGGTCAACGGCACCAAGCCCGAGGGGGTCGCGGGCGGCATCCTCACGCCTCCGGGTCCGGGCGGCGACGTGCACGGCGGCCCTCCGGTCGGTCCGGGCAGCCTCCCCGAGCCTCCGTCCACGGCCTGACCCGACATGAGCAGGGCATGACCGACCCGATCGCCTGGGCGGAGCGGCCGGTGGCCGACGTCCCACCGTTCGACCACGAGCGGGCCGCGGCCGCAGTACGCGAGCTGCTCGTCGCGATCGGTGAGGACCCCGAGCGCGAGGGCCTGCGCGACACCCCGAACCGCGTCGCCCGCGCGTACGCCGAGCTGTTCGCGGGGATGCGCCAGGTGCCCGCCGACGTGCTGACAACGACGTTCGACCTCGGGCACGACGAGATGATCCTGGTGCGCGACATCGAGCTGTGGTCGATGTGCGAGCACCACCTCGTGCCGTTCACCGGCGTCGCGCACGTCGGCTACATCCCGTCGGAGAGCGGGATGATCACCGGGCTGTCGAAGCTCGCCCGGCTCGTCGACGTCTACGCCAAGCGCCCGCAGGTGCAGGAGCGCCTGACCACGCAGATCGCCGACGCGCTCGTGACCGGCCTCCGGGCCCGCGGCGTGATCGTGGTGATCGAGGCGGAGCACCTCTGCATGACGATGCGTGGGGTCCGCAAGGCCGGTGCCCGTACGATCACCTCGGCCGTGCGCGGGCAGATGCACAACGCCGCCACCAGGTCCGAGGCGATGGCACTGATCCACAGCAACAAGGGGTGAGGCCGATGGGGTCGTCGTCCCCGTTGCTGATGGGCGTGGTCAACGTGACGCCCGACTCCTTCTCCGACGGCGGGCTGTGGGCCACGCCCGGTGCCGCGATCGCGCACGGACGCGACCTGCTCGCGGACGGCGCCGACATCCTCGACATCGGGGGCGAGTCCACGCGCCCGGGTGCCACCCGTCCCCTCGTCGAGGAGGAGCTGGGCCGGGTCGTGCCGGTGATCCGCGAGCTCTCCGCAGGCGGCGCGACGGTCTCGGTCGACACCATGCGCTCGGAGGTCGCCGAGCAGGCCGTGGCCTCCGGCGCGACGATCGTGAACGACGTCTCCGGCGGGCTGGCCGACCCGAAGATCCTCGACGTGGTCGCCGCCTCGGGCGCGACGTACGTCTGCATGCACTGGCGCGGGCACAGCGACCGGATGCAGCGGCTCGCGTCATACGACGGGCCGGGCGGCGTGGTCGCGGCGGTGCGGGACGAGCTGTCCCAGCGCGTCGACGCGGCCCGCGTGGCCGGCATCCTCGACGAGCGCATCGTCTTGGACCCCGGGCTCGGCTTCGCCAAGAAGGCCGCGCACAACTGGGCGCTGCTGGGCGGCCTGCCGGCGCTGAAGACGCTCGGCTTCCCGCTCCTGGTCGGAGCGAGCCGCAAGTCGTTCCTGGGCTCGCTGCTCGCCGGTCCCGACGGCTCGGCCCGCCCGGCCGACGCCCGCGATGCTGCCACCACCGCGCTCACCGTGCTCCTGGCCCAGGAGGGCGTGTGGGGGCTGCGCGTGCACGACGTACGCTCCAGCCGCGACGCGCTCCGGGCGCTCGAGAGCTGGGAGGAGGCGCACGATGACCGATGAGCTGGCCGTGACCGGCATCGAGTGCTTCGCCCATCACGGGGTGTTCGAGCACGAACGCCGTGCGGGCCAGGTGTTCGTGATCGACCTCACGCTGGGCGTGGACACCCGGCGTGCGGCGGCCTCGGACGACTTGCACGACACCGTGGACTACGGAAGTCTCGTCGCCCAGGTGAAAGCCGCGGTCGAGTCGGAACCGGTCGACCTGATCGAGACGCTGGCCGAGCGCATCTCGGGTGTCTGCCTCTTGGACAGCCGGGTTGAATGGGCTCGGGTCACGGTCCACAAGCCCGGAGCCCCCATCGAGGCGACGTTCGCCGACGTGACGCTGACGATCACCCGACCCAGCCCCCTGCCGTGAGGTGCCGAACGTGACCGAGACACCCAACCCGAACATCATCGACGCCGACACCCTCACCGGCGAGATGCGCCCGATCCGGCGGGCCGTGGTGTCACTGGGTTCCAACGTCGGCGAGCGGCTGACCAGCCTGCAGGGCGCCGTGCACGCCCTGGCCGACACCCCGGACGTCTGGATCACCGGTGTCTCCCCGATCTACGAGACCGAGCCGGTCGACGCGCCCGAGGGGTCCGAGAGCTTCCTGAACGCGGTGGTCCTGCTCGACACCACGCTGGCCGCCAGCCGGCTGCTCGACCGGGCCCTGGCCATCGAGGACGCGTTCGGTCGCGACCGCGGCACCGGCGTACCCAACGCTCCGCGCACGCTCGACGTCGACGTGATCGTGGTCGGTGACCGCCGTCGCGACGACGAGGTCATGCAGCTGCCCCATCCGCGGGCGGCGGAGCGTGCCTTCGTCCTGCAGCCCTGGTACGACGTCGAGCCCGACGCCGAGATCCCCGACGTGGGGCCGATCGCCGAGCTGCTCGAGAAGAGCGACCGCAGCGGGCTGAAGCGCCGCGACGACATCTCCCTCCAGGTGCAGTGAGGCCCCTGCCGATGAGCGGGTGGTGAGGCCGCGGTGAGCGCGGAGCCCGAGCCGCCGGACGACGTACCCGAGCCCCCGGACCCCGAGGGCCGGCTGCGTCCGATGAGCGCGGCCGCGCTGTGCATCTGGGCCGTGATCGGCCTGGTCGCGGGGTGGCTGTTCCACGTGTACGCCGACCGGGGCACCGGCCTGCCTCCGCAGGTGTCGTGGGCGCAGCCGCTCGCGCTCGTCCTGGTGGCGGCGATCCTGTTCGGGACGGCCTGGTCGACGCGCCGTACCATCGCCCAGCACCCGGCCCGGCTCTCACCGCACCAGGCCGTCAACCGCCTCGTCCTGGCGCGTGCCTGTGCCTACGTCGGCGCACTCGCCGGCGGCGCCTACCTCGGGTACGCCGTCAGCTGGCTGGGGGTCGACAGCACCGAACTTGCAGGTCAGCGGGCCTTTCGGTCCGCCTGCGCGGGCGTCGCGGGCATCCTGATCGTGATCGGCGGGCTCCTCCTCGAACGCGCGTGTCGCGTCCCTCCGAAGGGTGACGAGTCCTAGCCTTTGCACATGTCTTCCCCACAGGCACGTCGGCGGCAGCGCAGTACCCGGATCGTGGTCGCTGCCGCACTCATCCTGATCGCGACGGTGGCCGTCATCGGCGCCGTCCTGAGCGCATCCTTCACGGTCGTGTCGGTCGCTGCTGCCCTCGCTGTGGTCCTCGGCACCGCCGCGGTCCGCATCACCTACCTCGAGCTGCTCGACTCGCGCCGTGCCGCGGCCGCCGATCGGGCCGACCAGGCTCAGGCCTACCGCTCGCTCACCGAGACGCGGACCCGTGAGCACGGCGACTTCGCCGACGCCATGTCGGTGAAGATCGGCCGGGCCGAGCAGGCCGCGACCCAGCTCGAGACGGCGCTGGTGGCCTCCCAGGGCCGGGCCGCCGAGTCGGCACGCCGGCTGCGGAGCGAGACCCGCCGGGCCGACGAGGCGGAGGCGGAAGGCACCCGCCTCGCGGTCGCCCTCGAGGACTCCGAGGAACGCGCGGCCGAGGCCATCGTCCGCGTCGCCGAGCTCGAGGACGAGAACGGCACCCTCCGGTCCGAGAACGACGTCCTCCGGTCCGAGCTCGACATCGCCACCAGCTGGCCCCACGCCGGCACGGCCTGAGACGAGCAGCTGTGCCCGAAGGATGTGGGCACGGCGTGGACCCGGCCAGGTCGAGCGCGCGACGCGACTGAGGCACGAAGTCGCACGAGCGCTGTCGAGACCCGGTGTGTGCCCGAGGCAGCAAGCGGAACTCGCCGTCCCCGGGTCTCGACTCGGGCTCGCCTTGCCGCTCGCCCGGCTCGACCACCGAAGGACGGAGTTCGCCGTCCCCGGGTCTCGACTCGGGCTCGCCTAGCGGCTCGCCCGGCTCGACCACCGAAGGACGGAGTTCGCCGTCCCCGGGTCTCGACTCGGGCTCGCCTTGCGGCTCGCCCGGCTCGACCACCGAAGGACGGAATTCGCCGTCCCCGGGTCTCGACTCGGGCTCGCCTTGCGGCTCGCCCGGCTCGACCACCGAAGGGACTTCAGCCGTCGGTCAGGGAGGCCCGCAGGGCCTTGTGGATGCCGTCGGGCGTGAGGACGCCGACGAACTGGGCGCCGTCCTTCACGCCGACGACCGCCTTGTCGTCACGGAGGAGGACGGCGAGGGCCTGCTCGAGGGTGGAGTCGAGGTCGATCGCCGCGGCCAGGTCTCCGGTGGCGACGCCGTCGAGCGGCTCGAGGTGCGAGCGGTCGAGCTTGGTGACCGTGAGTCGTCGCAGCCCCGCCGTGGACCCGACGAAGTCGGCCACGAAGTCGTCGGCGGGATGGCCGAGGAGCTCGGCCGGGGTCGCGAACTGGGCCAGATGACCGCCCTGGGCGAGGACGGCGACCTTGTCACCCATCTTCACCGCCTCGTCGATGTCGTGGGTGACCAGGACGACGGTCTTGCCGAGGTCCTCCTGGAGCCGCAGGAACTCGTCCTGGAGCCGGGCCCGCACGATCGGGTCGACCGCCGCGAACGGCTCGTCCATCAGCAGCACCGGCGGGTCCGCCGCCAGCGCCCGGGCCACGCCGACGCGCTGCTGCTGACCACCGGAGAGCTGGCGGGGATAGCGGTCCGCGAACGTCGCGGGGTCGAGGCCGACCAGGTCGAGCAGCTCGCGGGCACGCTCGTGCGCCTGGGCCTTCGGTGTCCCGATCAACGACGGCACGGTCGCCACGTTGGTGACGATCTTCTGGTGGGGGAACAGCCCGATCTGCTGGATGACGTAGCCGATCCGGCGGCGCAGCTGCACCGGGTCCTCGGACGTGACGTCGCGCCCCTCGAGGAAGATGCGGCCCGAGGTCGGCTCGATCAGCCGGTTGATCATCTTCAGGGTGGTGGACTTCCCGCAGCCCGACGGGCCCACCAGGACGACCATCTCGCCGGCCGCGATCTCGAGGTCGAGCTCGTGCACCGCGACCGTGCCGTCGGCGTACTTCTTCCCGACTCCCTCGAGCCGGATCATGGGTTCGCCCGGCGTGCCCTCCCCGGAGGGCGCGGTAGCGTTCATGTCCGTGACCCTACTCGCGGGAGACGGGATCTCGATCCAGCCCAGCTGCTACAGCCGGTTGGTCAACAAGTGGTACTGCACCGACTACCTCAAGGACCGTCACCACGACCTGACGTCGGCCCTCGGGCAGCACCTGGAGATCACCGCGTGGTCGATCCTGCTGGGGCTGGTCATCGCCTTCCCGCTCGCGCTGCTCGCGCGACGGTTCCCGCCGCTGCAGGGGGCGATCCTCGGCACCAGCACGATGATCTACACGATCCCGAGCATCGCGCTCTTCCCGTTCCTGGTGCCGTTCACCGGCCTCACCATGAAGACGGCGGTGATCGGGCTCGGGCTGTACGCCCTCACGATCCTGGTCCGGAGCATGCTCGCGGGGCTCCAAGGGGTCCCCGACGAGGTGCGTGAGTCGGCGACGGGTCTGGGCTACGGCAAGATCCGTCTGCTCGTCCGGGTCGAGCTGCCGCTCGCCCTGCCGGTGATCATGGCCGGGCTCCGGGTCGCCACGGTCTCCACGGTCGCCCTCACCACCATCGGCACCCTGGTGTCGTACGGCGGGCTGGGCAACCTGATCAGTGACGGCGTGCGGAACGACTTCAAGGCCGAGATCCTCGCCGCCAGCGTCCTGTGCGTCGTCCTGGCGATCGTGCTCGACGCCCTGATCGTCGGCGTCCAGTGGCTGACGACACCCTGGACCCATCGGAGGCGGACCGCATGAGGAACCTCCGCGACGCCTGGCACTACCTGACGACCGGCTCCAACTGGGGCGGCGACCAGGGCATGTGGCACCTGCTCGTCCAGCAGCTCCTGCTGACCTTCACCGCGATGGCCGTCGCGATGGCGATCGGGCTGACGATCGCCCTCTGGCTCGGGCACATCGGCCGGGCCGGGTTCCTCACCGTCAACCTCACCAACGTCGGCCGCGCGGTCCCGACGTTCGCGCTGCTCGCCATCCTGGTCAGCCTCGACCATCCGGGGACCGCGGAGTTCGGGCCCTACGGCCGGGCCGGGCTGGCGACGCTCATCGCGCTGGCGCTGTTCGCGCTGCCGCCCATCTACACCAACGCGTACGTCGCCGTCCGCGAGGTGGCCGCCCCGATCAAGGAGTCGGCCGTCGGGATGGGCATGACCGGGTCGCAGCGGTTCTGGCGCGTGGAGCTGCCCCTGGCCCTGCCGCTGGTCGTCTCCGGCCTGCGCCTGGCGCTGGTGCAGGTGTGGGCGACCGCCACCATCGCGGCCCTCGTCGCCGGGCCGGGCCTCGGCACCCTGATCACGCAGGGCTTCTACCGCACCGACTACCCCAAGGGCATCGCGGCCGCCTTCGTCGTCGCCGTCGTCGCCTTCGTCCTGGAGCTGGCCAGCGCCTGGCTGGAGCGCACGGTGGACCCGAATCGTAAGGGAACCGCAACCCGGAACAGCAGGGCCCGGTCTCGCGTGGTCTCGGGTGTTGGAGCATGATGGGCGCTCCACGCCCTGGAAGGGGGGCACCGGACACGCGCGTCGTAGCCCGACGCGGGACACAGAAGGTGGAATCCAATGCACACCCGACGCCTCTTGGCCGGGGTGGTGGCGGCCAGCGCCGCGCTCCTCACGGCCTGCGGCAGCTCCGACAGCAGTAGCTCGACCGCGACCGACAACCCGCCCTCGTCCGCCACGGCGGACAAGGGCCCCGTGCGCATCTCCGGCCAGAACTTCACCGAGGCCGAGATCGTCGCTGACATGTACGCCGCCGTCCTCGACAAGGCCGGCTACGACCCGCAGGTGAAGCTCGTCGACACCCGCGACGTCTACATGAAGATCTTCCCGAAGAAGCTCGACGTGGTGCCCGAGTACACCGGGTCGATCGTGGAGTTCCTCAACGGCACCTACAACGGCGCCAACGCCAAGCCGATCACGGTCGCCGACCCGCAGAAGACCATCGACAAGGCCAAGCCACTGCTCGACAAGGCCGGCATCACGTTGCTGAACCCGTCCGCGGCGACGGACACGAACGCGTTCTTCGTGTCCAAGAAGTACTCCGAGGACAACAACGTCACGACGCTGTCCGACCTCGAGGGCAAGTCGGTGGTGCTGGCGGCAGCGCCGGACTGCCAGGGCCGGCTCGACTGCGAGGGCGGTCTGGCGTCGGCGTACGGCATCCACATCACCAAGATCCTGCCGCTGGGCTACGCCAGCCCGCAGACGTACAAGTCGGTGCAGGACGGTGAGTCCCAGCTCGGTGAGACCAGCACCACCGACGGCACGCTGGAGAGCCAGGGCCTGGTGCTGCTGCCGGACGACAAGAAGATCCAGCCGGCACAGAACCTCGTGCCGATGGTCTCCACGTCGTTCCTCCAGGCGCACCCGGACGTGGCCGACCCGCTGAACAACCTGATGGCGAAGCTGACCACCGATGCGCTGACCCAGCTCAACGCCGAGGTGTCGGTGAACCGGGCCAAGCCGGACGAGGTCGCCAACAAGTGGCTCTCGGACAACGGCCTGATCTGAGGTCGGGCCCGGCCGCTTGACGGCTCAGGGTGACGCGGGGACGCAGGTCCCCGCGTCACCCGACACTAGAGTCGCTGCATGCCGCGCATGCCGTCCCGGTCGCGCCTGCGCGAGGTCGCGCGGTCGGCGCTGGGGCGGGTGCCCGGTCCGGTCCGGGCGCGGTTGCTGGCGGCCGCCGGCAGCCGGATGGGGCTGGCCGGCAGCGGCATCGGCCAGGTCTCGGTGGTCGTGGTCCCGGAGGCGGGCGACCGCGTGGAGGAGTGCCTGGCCTCCGTGCGTGGGCAGACGCATGCGCTGCTCGACGTCGTCGTCTGCCCCGTCGGCACAGCCGCGGCCGACCTGCCGGACGACCCGAGGTTCCGGACGATCGCACCCCAGGCCACCGCGCCGCTGGCGCTGCGGGCCGGCATCGCCGCGGCGACCGGGCGGTACGTCGTCCTGGTGCGCGGCTGCGACCAGCTGCTGCCACGCGCCGTCGCGGAGCTCGCGGGGTCGCTGGCGGCGAGCGGCGCCGACCTCGCGACCGGCACGCTCGAGCAGGCGGGTGAGCCCGAGCCCTGGCTCGCCCGGGCCCAGGCGGATGCGCACGCCGAGCCGGTCTCCGCGCACCCTGCACCCGCGGCCCTGGCCGGCGACCTGACCCTGGCGAACAAGGCGTTCACCCGCGAGCTGGCCCGGAGGCTCGAGACCGCGGCGGCGGACGACTGGCTGTGTGCCCCCTCGCTGGCGGCGCTGCTCCCGGGCCTGGCCGTCGACGTCCTCGACCGTCCCGTCGCGAGGTTCGCACACGACCGCGGGCACCGCTCGTTCGGAGCCCGGCCCAGCCCGCTGCCCGAGCTCGACCGCTGGCTCGACCTCGACCGCCGCGTCGCCGCAGCGCTCGCCGGTACGCCGCTGGCCGACGGCTGGCGCCGGCACTGGTACGACGTCCTCCTGCCGCGCTTCCTCGCCGACGCCGAGCGCGCCGACGAGGACACCTGGACCCGGCTGGTCGGACTCGCCCGGCTGGCGGGGGACGTCGACGTGCGAGCGGCCGCGCGCGGTCTGCTGACGCTGACGGCGGAGGGCCGGCGCGCCGATGTCGAGGCTCTCGCCGCGGAGCTGGAGTCACTGGGCGACGACGTGCCGACCGAGCTCGTCGACGACCACCCGGTGGCGCTCTGGAAGTCCGTCGACCTGCCCGCTGAGGCCCGGCGCCTGGCCGGCAGCGAGACCCGGCTGTCGCTGCGGGTGGTCCGGGTGGCGGAGGGGCCGGACGGACGCGTCGTCGACCTCTGGACGCGCATCGGCGGCGTCGACCTCGCGCGGCACCGGCCCGGGCTCTCGGTCGAGGCCGGCGGCGTGGAGATCGACGTCGAGCCACGCCCCGACCGGGCCGCGGAGCGCTGGGCCGGCACGCGGTTCCAGTCGGCGGCCGCGGGCGGGGTCCGGCTGACGGTGCCGGCCGGCACGGTCGAGGTCCGCGTCCGGGCGCGGGTCGGCGCCTTGGACCGCACGGCGTACGCGAGCCTCCCGCCGCGCATCCCGGAGCCCGACGGCTCGGCGCCGGCGGTGCAGGCGGTGTTCCTCGACGGCGACCGCCTGGTCGTCCAGCTGGACCGGTCCGGGGACGGGCTGCGGCTCCGCGGCCCGGCGACCGACGTCGCGGGTGAGGCCCGTCCCGACGGCACGGTCGTCTTCGACACCCGGCGCGACCTGTACGGACGGTCGGTGTGGCTCCCGACTGCGGTCTACCACCTGGACCGCCCGGGCGGCCTCCAGGCCGCGGCCCCGTGGCGCGAGTCGCTCCCCGTCGAGACGGTCGGCGACCGCCATCGACTGCGGGTGCTCCCCGGTCGCGACGGCGTCGGTGAGATCCACCTCGGACCACCGCGGGCCGACGACGAGCTGGGTGCCTACGGCCAGGAGCGGCTCCGCGCGGCGTACGCCGTCGACGACCGGCCGACCCGGCCCGACCTCTGGTACGTCGACAGCTTCGCCGGCCGCTCCGCCACCGACACCCCCCTCGCGGTCGTCGAGGAGCTCCGGCGCCGGCGACCCGACATCGAGGTGGTCTGGGGGATCCTCGACCACGGCCACTGGACGCCGACCGGCACGCGGCCGGTCGTGATCGGCTCGCGCGAGTGGTACGACGTGCTGGGCACGGCCCGCGTGGTCGTCACCAACACCGAGCTCGAGGAGTGGTACCGACGGCGCCCCGACCAGCTCGTGGTGCAGTGCTTCCACGGCTACCCGTCGAAGGCCATGGGCGAGTCGCAGTGGCGAGCGCGTGACCTCCCGCCGCGTCGGGTCGCGATCATGCGGCGCCGCAGTGTCGAGACGTGGGACCTGATCTCCACGCCGACACCGGCGATGACCGAGGTCTACCGCGAGCAGTACGGCTACACCGGACCGGCGGCCGACCGGGGCTACCCGCGCGACGACGCGCTCCGCGCCGAGGACGCGGAACGTGCCCGCGAGCGTGCGCGCACCCTGCTCGGCGTACGCCCGGACCAGACGGCGGTGCTCTACGCCCCCACGTGGCGTGACCACCTCGCCATGCGTCCGCGGGCCGCCGCCATGTCCGAGCACCTCGACGTGGACGCGGCGGCCGCCGCCCTCGGCGACTCCCACGTGATCCTCCTGCGCGGGCACCGGTTCCACGCCCCCGGCCCGTCACGCCCCGGCGTCGTCGACGTGACCGACCATCCCGAGATCAACGAGCTGATCCTGGCCTCCGACTGCGCCGTGCTCGACTACTCCTCGCTGCGCTTCGACTACGCCCAGACCCGCCGGCCGATGGTCTTCCTGGTGCCCGACCTCGACGACTACACCTCGGGGGTGCGTGGCTTCCTGTTCCCCTTCGCCGAGACCGCGCCCGGGCCGCTCGTGGGCACCACGGACGAGGTGGTCGCCCACGTGCGCGACGTGCCGACGCTGGCGGCCACCTGGGTCGGCCGGATCGCCGACTTCGACGCGGCGTACAACCCGCACCAGGACGGCCTCGCCGCCGCCCGGATGCTCGACGCCATCCTCGCTCTGCTCTGACCGTTTACTCGGGGTGTCAGCCGTCGCCGCGGGTGGCGAACACCGCGTCGACCAGGCGCGCGGAGGCGTGGCCGTCGTCGAGGTCGGCGTACTCGCGGCGGAACGTCTCGCGCTGCGCGGCGGTACGTCGCGCGAGCGCGTCGAGGTCGCGGATCTGGGCCACCACCTCGCGAGTCGTGGTGACGTGGGGACCCGGCGCGGTGGGGGCGTAGGGGATGACGCCGCCTCGGGCCGCGTCGTACTTCTCCAGGTCGGGCACCAGGAAGACCATCGGCTTGTCGACGAGCGCGTAGTCGAACCGCAGCGAGGAGTAGTCGAGCACGGCGCAGTCGGAGGCCAGGATCAGGTCGTTGATGTCGGGGTGCCCGGTGACGTCGATGACGCTGGCGCCGCCCTCGTGCCGGCCGCCCGCGCGCGCGTTGAACGCGTGCCCGCGCACGAGGAACGTGTAGCCCGGCCCGACGTCGCGCGCGGCTCGCGCGACGTCGAAGAAGTCGACGCGCTCGGCGGCCATGTCGTCGGCCGACATGTAGTCGCGGAACGTCGGGGCGTACATCACGACCCGCTGCCCGTCGGCGATGCCGAGCACCTTGCGGACCCGGTCACGGATGGCCGGTGCCTCGTCGGACTGGAGCACGTCGTTGCGCGGGTAGCCGATCTCGAGGATCTCCGGAGTCGCGCCCGCGGGGTCGAGGAACGCGGCCTTCAGCAGCGGGGTCGCGTACGTCGCGGGCGAGACGAAGTAGTCCCATCCGCGCGCCCGGCGGTCGAAGCTGTTGATCTGGCCGGCCGGGAAGCCGCCCTTCTCCCACCACTCGTGGCCCATCACCTTGTAGGGGTAGCCGTGCATGGTCTCGATGAGCACCTGGCCGCGCGGCTTCTCGTGCCACTCCGGCTGGTGGACGTTGATCATCACGTAGCGAGACGTGGCGAGCGCCTCGTGCCACTCCGGCGTCCCCTCGACGATCCGGACGCCCCCGTCGGGCACCGGCACCGAGTGGTCGCGCACCGACCAGTAGCGGGTCAGGCGCGTGCCACGGTGGCCGAGCTCGTGGTGCACGCCGAGCATGTTGCAGTTGGCGACCTCGCTGTACAGCGCCCGGAAGAACACGCTGTCCTGCGTCGCCTCCTCGACCTGGGCCGCGTGCCGGAGGCGGTACTGGTTGCGCTGGCCGCGCACGTCGTCGGCCAGCGGCTCCTGCACGTTGAGGGTCAGCAGGGGTGGCCGGTGGGCGGTGACCTCGACCAGCGCGCGGAACCGCTGCTGCGGCTCCTCGGCCGGGAGCAGGTCCAGCAGGTCGGACGACGGCGTGACCGCGAGGTCCTCGTCGCGGTCGTCGCCCGACGCCCGCATCACCACGGCGTACCGGTTGCGCGGCAGCGTCAGGTCGTCGTACCCCCACCGCGTGCCGGCGAGGGCGAAGGTGAGCGTGTAGCCGCCGTCGTCCCCGCGCTCGACCGTGCCCGGGACGTCGAGGTCGGCGCTGGACAGGACGGGGGCGTACGCCGTGAGGTCGAGCGACGAGTGGACCCGGACGACGAACATCTCGTCCGCGACGGTGTACGCCGTCGCGACCGGCGCGCGGTCCATCAGCTCGAGCTCGCCGCTCTTGCCCCTCGTGAGCCGCCGCGGGATCGCCGGGTCGTCGACCACGGCCGGTGAGGTCGTGGTGCCGGGCGGGGCCAGGATCGGCGTCCACTCGCCGCTGCGATGGCGCACGCGGATGCGCAGGGGCCGCGTGATCTGGCCGTACGACGTGGTGTTGGACGTGGGCATCGGCAGCGAGGTGAGATCGAGCGCGACCCGCCACTCACCCGGCTCGCCGGTCGGCTCCGGGGCGGCCGTGATCAGCTCGCGGCGCTCGTGGTCGATGTGGTTGACCACGACACGCTCGGGTGACTCGGTGCGGAACACGACGCTCGCGACGCCGTCGGCCCCGAGCTCGTGCGACACGGCGTACGCCGGTGCGTGGACGACCCGGACCGCGATCTGGCGCTCGTTGCCGCGCAGCACCGTGCGAGCCACGCCGCCACGGGTGATGTGGGTCTGGGAGACACCCGCCGAGCCGGCCCCCGAGACCTCGCGCAGGCGCGCGGTCCGGCGTACGCCGGCGGCGGTCATCGTGATCTCGATCGACCAGTCCTGCGGGACGTCGGCGGGGACGGCCTCGGCCGCGACCCGGCCCCGCCAGCCACCCGGGCGGTAGTTGCAGTGCCAGTGGATGCCGAACAGGTCGAGCCGCGGCTCGTCGAACAGCTCGCTCCGCACCGGGATGCGCGTCTCGCCGTCGGCCGAGACGAGCTCGATCGTGAGGTCCGGCGGGTTGGCCTCGAGGTCGACGTTGCGGATGTAGGACCAGCCGGTGAGCACGAGCTCGTCGCCTTCCCACACCGCGCGCATCAAGCGACTGACCAGCTCCAGCTGGGCCTCGGAGAGGATGTTGACGTCGTCCGGCAGGCCCTCGGTGAGCGGCAGCTCCACCCGGATGCCCTCGGGTGACGACCACGTCGGGAAGCGCCGGGCGTCGCTGCCCCAGTTCTCGATGTAGTCGACGGCGGCATCGCGCCGGTCGTTGGCGATCAGCTCGACCAGCACCTTGTCCTGGGCGCCGACGTTGTGCACGAACTCCTCGCGCGAGACCCGCTCGACCAGGTCGAGCAGCGCCTCGCGCAGCAGCGCCCAGAACTGCGGCCCGCCCTTGACCAGGTGCCGGGTGAAGAACGGCATGTTGAACGAGATCAGCTGGAGCGCCCGGAGCTGCACGGCGCGGTCCTTGCCCGCGGCCGTCAGCGCCTCGAACGAGGCGGCGACCGACTCGTTGTGCGCCTCGAGGTTGCGGGTCGACCAGGCGCTCTGCGAGATCGAGGAGCGGTCGTTGCGGATGCGCCACGACACCGAGATGTCGGGAACCACGTCGAACGCCCGGGCCTGGGCGAACGCCGCGGCGCTGACGGGCTGGTCCTCGTAGATCTTGCCCTCGGGGAACCGGAGCCCGGCCCGGTCCCAGAACTCCCGGCGGTAGGTCTTGCTCCACGCGACCGCGTTCACCATCGCCTCGGGGAAGGTGTCGATGGTGACCCCGAGCCGCCGGCGGGAGTGCGCGGTCCTGATCCAGGTGCCGGCCGGGACGCGCTTCTTGTTCTCGAGCCGGTCGTAGCACGAGACGACGAAGTCGGAGCCGGACTCGCGCAGCGCGCCCATCGCGGTGCTGTAGGACTCGGGCGTGACCACGTCGTCGGAGTCGACGAAGGTGAGGAACTCACCGCGGGCGTGCTCGATGCCGGTGTTCCGGGCCGCGCTCAGCCCGCCGTTCTCCCGGGTGACGACGCGGACCCGCAGGTCCCGGCGGGCGTGCCGGCGGGCGATGTCACCGCTGCGGTCGGGACTGCCGTCGTCGACCACGATGATCTCGACCTCGCGGTAGCGCTGGAACCGCAGCGAGACCAGACAGTCGTCGAGGAAGTCCTCGACCTGGTAGCAGGGGACGACGATCGACAGCAGCCCCGGGACGTAGCCCCCGCGGCGCACGGCTCGCCGAGCCCGGATGCGGACCCCGTCCGTGGCGCGGCGGGCACGCTCGGGCGCGCTCCGGGCGAGTCGTCTGACCCGGGCGGCGGGGGTGCGGGGCAGCCGGGCTGGGCGCGTCAGACGGTTCTGCATCGATCCCTTGCATCGGTCGGTACGGGCGGAGGCTTCGGACGTGACGTTCCCGTCCGACCCGGGCTTCATGCTAGTGGCGAGTCTCCGTGGAACCGATTCGGCCGAGCTCCGCGGCCAGCCGCGCGCGTCACCCGGTCGGATCACCCCCCGGCGACCTCGTTCCGCACGACGTACGCCGTCGCTAGGCCCCGTCGATCGTCTCGCCGGGGAACGTCATCGGGTCGAGCTTGCGCAGGTCGAGGACGTGGCCGGTGCCGTCCGACAGCAGGACGTCGATCGAGGACTTCGCCACCGACCGGGACTCGAGCAGCGACTCCGGCGGCTCCTCGCCGAACGCCTTCGTCCGCATCGGCGTGCCGGTCCGCTCCGGGTTGACGCAGTTCACCCGGACGCCGCTCTCGGCCCACTCGTCGGCCAGGGCCTGGGTCAGGTTGACCACGGCCGCCTTCGCCGAGGAGTAGAGGCTGTAACCGCTGCGGCCGCGGGTGTAGCTGCTCGAGGTGAACAGCAGCAGGCTGCCGGCGGTCCGGTGGAGGTGCGGGAAGAAGACCTGGGCGATGAACACCGGTGCCAGGTAGTTCACCTCGGTGGCGGAGTAGATCGTCTCCTCGGAGGTCTCCAGCAGGGAGCCGCGCGGGAGGACCCCCGCCGTCGCGACGACGAAGTCGATCCGGCCGTGCTTCTCGTGCACCTGGTCGGCGACGGCGACGAGGTCGTCGCGACGCTCGACGTGGGTGTTGGTGCTGGAGCGGCTGAACGTCTCGACGGTGGCGCCGTACTCCGTGGCCAGCGCCGCGATGTCGGCGCCGATGCCGTAGCTCCCGCCGAGCACGACGACGACCTTGCCGTCCAGCGCCTGGCGGTACTCCTCGGGACTGTGACCCTCCGGCACGTAGCTGCTCGTGAGCTGGAAGAGCTTGTCGGCCAGGAAGACGTCGATCGGGTCGGTCACCTTCATGTTCCGCTCCTCGCCCGAGACGACCCAGATCGGGACGTCGGGGAGGTAGCGCAGGACGACACCGCAGTCGTCGGTGGCGGTGAAGCCGGGGTCCTGACCCGCGAGGTCGTACGCCGCGCGGAGCACCGAGGCGCGGAACGCCTGCGGGGTCTGCCCGCGCCGCAGGCTGGAGCGCTGCGGGATGGCGCGGATCGTGTTGTCCTGCGGGTCGACCTCGATGATGGTGTCGGCCGAGGGGATGGCCACGTCGACGGCGTCGTACCGCTCGAGCGCCTCGAAGCACTCGGTGATGATCCGCCGGCTCACCATCGGCCGCACCGCGTCGTGGAAGAGGACCGGGCAGTCGTCGGGGAGGTTCTGCAGCGCGCGCAGGGTCGTGCCGTTGCGGGTGTCGGCGCCCTCGTGGACCTGGGTGACCTTGTCGAAGCCACCGGTGCGCACCATCGCGCGCACCGCATCGAGGTGGCCGGGCGCCATCATCACCACGATCTCGTCGACCATCGGGTGGGTCTGGAAGGCATCGAGCGTGTGCTCCAGGATCGTCTTCCCGGCGATCTTGATCAGCTGCTTCGGGATGTCGAGACCCACGCGCATGCCGACGCCGCCCGCAAGGAGCACCGCGACGCGCGGAGCCCGTCCGGTGTCGTCGGTCATGACGACCTCCGCAGGCGGCCGGCGGTACGCCGGACGACCGCGCGGGCGCGGGCCACGGGGCTCTGCGCGTCCGCGGTCTGGCGCATCTCCTCTCGGACGCGGCGAGCGGTCTTGCGCTTCTCGCGCCGGACGAAGGCCCCCGTGCGGTTGCGCGCGACGTCGAAGCACTCGTCGTAGTAGGCGGCGAGCTCCTCGCGCAGCCCGTCGAGCTCACCGCGGGTGGTCTCCTGGTCGGCAGCGCTCGTGCCGACCAGCCGTCCGTAGGTGTCGTAGGTGCGGGAGGCGAGGTCGAGCACGCGCGGGGGCAGGCCGAGCTCGTCCCAGTCGGCGCTGGAGCGGCGCAGCTTAGGGTCGACGAGGTCGTCGGCATCCGCGATCTGGGCCTCCGTCGCCCGCTCGAAGAGGCCCATCTCGATCGTCGCCTCGGCGAGCGTCATCGACGTCCGCCAGTCGCCGAGGAGGTCGTCGTACCGCACGGTGGCTCGCGGGAGGTCACGGGAGCGCACCTCGGTGCCGAGCATCATCGTCAGCCACCCGACCACGCGCGTGGTGTTGGCGGTGCGGGTGCCGTAGGCGATCTCGCGCGAGCGCATCACCTCGGCGGGGTGGCGCAGCATGGTGGCGACCCGGACGTCCGCCCCGACCTTGTCCGCGGCGGCGCGGTGGAGCTCGAGGAACCACGCGAGCCGCGGGTCCTTGACGACGATGCGCTCGTTCTCGGAGAACTGCAGCTCCAGCCAGTCCACGAGCGGACCGAGCGCCTTGGGGTCCTCGGCGATCTTGTCGGTGAGGTCCCATGCCTCGGGACGCCCGTCCTCGATCACGACGTCCACCGACGACAGCAGGTCGTTGTGGTAGTCGACCAGCCAGCGCGGCTCCCCGAAACCCCGTGGGTTGGACCGGTTCGCGCTGACCTCGGGCTTCGGGATGTGGACCCCCAGCCGTCCGGTGAGACCGGTGAACAGGCTGGTGCCGCTGCGGCCGGAGCCGGCGACCACGAGCATCTGCCGGTGCGGCCGCGCCGGACTCTCCTGCTGCATGGGGAAACTGTGTCACATGGGCGCCGCCGGCCCCGTGTCGGTGAGAGTCGGCCGAGGAGTCGGCCCGGCTAGACTTCCCGCCTGCCCGAGGCGGAGTGGAGGGGTCGGCATGTCGGCGGTGGCGGACCTGCTTCCGGAGCGCGCGGTCCTCGTCCACATCGGTCCGTACAAGACCGGGACGACCGCGATCCAGAGCAGCCTGCACGAGCATCGCGACGAGCTCGCCGGACACGGGGTCACCTATCCGGGCGGCTACCACCGGCAGATGCGGCCGAGCTGGGCGCTGCTCGGACGCAGCCGGATCGGTGAGGCCGACGTACCCGGGCGGGAGTGGGAAGGCCTGGTCGACGAGGTACGCGCCGCGCCGGGCCGGGTCGTGATCAGCAGCGAGGACTTCTCGTCGGCGCGCGCCAAGCACGTGCGCAAGCTGGTCGACGATCTCGGCGGTGACCGCGTCCACGTGCTGATCGTGGCCCGCCGACTCGACAAGCTCCTGCCGTCGGCCTGGCAGGAGCGCGTGAAGTCGGTCAACGAGACCCGCACCTACGACGCGTGGCTGCGCGAGGTGCTCGGCCCGGACCGCGAGGGCGCGGCCGCCCGGGTGTTCTGGCACAACCACGGGCTGCAGAGCCTGATCGAGCGATGGTCCACCGCCCTGCCGCCCGAGCAGGTGCTGGTCCTGGTCAACGACGAGGCCGACCGACGGCTCCAGCCCGCGACGTTCGAGCGCCTCCTCGGCCTGGAGGACGGCAGCCTCACGCCCGGCCCCCTGGTCAACACCTCCTTGTCGATGGAGCGCATCGAGCTGTGCCGTCAGGTCAACCTGGCCGCCGAGGCCCGGGGCTGGGTGGGCCTCCGCAAGCTCAACGCACCCCGCCGGGCGATGCTCGCCGGTCTCCGCTCGGCACCGGCCGCCGACTTCGAGACGACCATCCCGCCGCTTCCCGGCTGGACCGGGCCGCGTCTGGTCGAGCTCAGCGACGCCCGCGCCCGGAGCGTCGCCGACTCGGGGGTCCGCGTGATCGGCGACCCGGAGCTCCTGCGCTACACGCCGGACCAGGACGCCGTGGACCTCGGTGCCCCTCCGGCCGTGCTTCCCGTAGCCGCGGCCGCCGGCGCCCTCGAGCACGCGTTCGCCGGGATGCTGAAGCGCGACGGTCGCGCGCGTCGGGCGGTGACCCAGGACGCGGAAGCCCGGCCGGCCGACCCTCCCGACCCGATGGACGGCGTCTCGAGCCGGGTCCTGCTGCGCGAGGTCGCCCGTCGCCAGGTCGGCCGGCTACGCCGGAAGGCCCGCTGAACCGCGATGACCACGACGCGCCCCGACATCGCCGCCCTTCCCGAGGGTGCGGTCCTCCTCCACATCGGCCCCTACAAGACCGGCACGACCGCGATCCAGAGCTCGCTGCAGAAGCACCGGGCCGACCTCGCCGAGCACGGCGTGCTCTATCCCGGCTCCGGCGTACGCCAGCGCCGGGCGAGCTGGGCAGCGGTCGGACGTTCCCCGCGAGGCATGCCGACCGTCGGTCAGGACTCGTGGCAGAAGATGCTGGGCGAGATCCACGAGTCAGACGCGCACCGCGTCGTGGTGAGCTCGGAGGACTTCACCAGTGCGCCGGCCGAGGCGGTGCGCACGATCGTCGACGACCTCGGCGCCGACCGGGTGCACGTCGTGATGGTGATCCGTCCGCTGGACAAGCTCCTCCCGTCGTCGTGGCAGCAGCGCGTGAAGTCGGCGCGCGAGACGATGACGCTCGACGAGTGGCTGCGCGGGGTCCTCGAGAAGCGCGGGCAGTGGCGGAGCCGCGCGTTCTGGGACAACCAGAGCGTCGAGAAGCTCGTCGGGAAGTACGCGAACGCCGTGCCCCGCGAGCGGATCATCCTGGTCGTGTCGGACGAGTCCGACCGCACGCAGCAGATGAGACTCTTCGAGTCGCTCCTCGCTCTCCCCGAGGGACTGCTGACACCGGGGGAGGAGACCAACACGTCGCTGTCGCTCGCTCGCACCGAGCTCCTGCGCCGCGTCAACCTCCTCGCCGCCGAACGCGGCTGGAGCGAGGAGATCCGGCGTGCGCTGATCCACGCCGGGATGCTGCCCGACCTGCGCGAGGCACCGCTCGAGCCGGGGGAGCCGATGATCCCGGGCCTGCCGGCCTGGGCCGCGGACCGGGTGGACCGGCTGAACCGGGGACGAGCCGAGCGGGTCCGCACCTCCGGATGCCGGGTCGTGGGCGACCCCGAGGCGCTCACCGCACCGGCGCGGGTCGCCGCCCCGGTGCCGCTCCCGGAGCACGTCTCGATCGCGGTGGCGGCGGCCGGAGTCGCCGGCGTGGTCGAGGCGGTACGCCGCGGCGAGGTGCCGCAGTCGGAGATGGCGAACGCCACCGAGCACCACGCACCCCGCGCGCGGCTGGCGGGGATCTCGTCCCGCGCGCTGGTCCGTGAGGTCGGTCGACGGACTGCGTTCCCGGGTCGGTCGCCGAGGCTGAGATCCGCCCCTGCCGGACCTCGTCGAGGGCGGGTTCCGGAGCCCCGATGAGGGCTCGAACCCGGCTGTTAGGGTCGCCGCATGCGGGTGTCCGATGCGAGCCGAGTGCTGTTCGTGCACGTGCCCAAGACCGGCGGCTCGACGATCGACCTGATCTTCGACGAGGAGGTCTCGGACGCCCGACGGGTCTCGGAGCGCAAGCGTCACGCGACGTACGCACGGCTGGTCAAGCAGGAGCCCGGCCTGCGCGAGTACTGGTCCTGCGGCTTCGTCCGCAACCCGTGGGCGCGCATGGTCTCGTGGTGGTCGATGGGTGGCGAGGTGTTCAGCCGCGCGGAGCAGGGTCGCGAGCGGGCCGTGGAGCACCTGCGGGCGAACCCGGAGCACTGGGCGCCGTTCGGCGAGTACCGCCACGACTTCCGCCGCTTCGTGCTGGAGGGGACCGTCGACGTCAAGCGCTTCGGCACGCCGCAGATCTCGTGGCTGGCCACGCGAGGCGGTCGGCGGGTGGACTTCATCGGCAAGGTCGAGAGCTTCGTCCAGGACGTCAACGTCGTCCGTGAGCGGCTCGGCCTCGCTCCGGCCGAGGAGCATCCGCGACGGAACAAGAGCACCCACGGCCACTACTCGGAGTACTACGACGACGAGACCCGCACCCGCGTCGCCGAGGTGTTCGCCGACGACATCGAGGCCTTCGGCTACACCTTCGACGCGACCTGAGCGTCCGGCCCGCTCGCTCCAACGCCCGAGTCGTCTACGTCACATCGCCGTTCGGTTCCGGCGCGCGGGAAGAGCCGCGTACATTTCGGTTGTTCCCACAACGTGCGGTACCCGTACCGGCCCTCGCCCGAGGGTGGTCGGCGGGACCTGAACGCGAGGAAGCCTGATGACCCCACTCCGGGTGGGCGTGATCGGCGCCGGCCGGGTCGGCGCCGTGCTCGCCGCGGCGCTGCGAGCGCGCGGTCACGTGATCGTCTCGGTCGCGGGTGAGTCCGACGCCTCCAGACGTCGTGCCGCGGAGCTGCTGCCCGGCGTACCGATGGCCAAGCCGACCTCCGTCGCGCGTGCGGCCGACGTGCTGCTGCTGACGGTTCCCGACGACATGCTGGAGAACGTCGTCACCCAGCTCGCCGCGAGCGGTGCCCTCCGGGCGGGACAGCTCGTGGTCCACACCAGCGGGAGCCACGGGCTGCGCGTCCTCGAGCCGGCCGCCCGGATCGGTGCCCGGCCGGTCGCGCTGCACCCGGCGATGACGTTCACCGGCACGGCGGTCGACCTCGACCGGCTGCCGGACTGTGTCTTCGGGGTGACCGCAGGGCCGGACGAGCGCGCGTGGGCCGCCGAGGTCGTCGCCGAGCTCGGCGCGACCGTGATGTGGGTGCCCGAGGAGCTGCGCAGCCTCTACCACGCCGGCCTGGCGCACGGCGCCAACCACCTCGTCACGCTGGTCACCCAGGCGATGGAGCTGCTGGGAGCCGCAGGCGCCGACGACCCCGCCGCGATCCTCCGGCCGCTGCTGCAGGCCGCGCTCGACAACGCCCTGGCCGAGGGCGACAGCGCGCTGACCGGCCCGATCGTGCGCGGGGACGTCAACACCGTGCGCGCCCACCTGGCGGAGCTCGCCCGGACCGCGCCGGACACGCTGCCGTCGTACGTCGCCCTCGCGCGGGCCACCCTCGACCGGGTGGTGACCGACGGTCGGGTGCTGCCGATCCGGGCTTCGGCGATCCGGCGGGCGCTCGACGACGCCCTCCGGCCGGCCACCGACCCGGCACGTCGTACGCCGCTGCGGTGAGCCCGCACCCACCGCTCGCGTCGACGCGCGAGGAGCTCGCCGACGCGCTCGCGCCGCGACGACGGGACGGCGCGACGGTCGGTCTGGTCACGACGATGGGTGCGCTGCACGAGGGCCACGCGAGCCTGTTCCGGGCGGCGCGCAAACGCGTCGGAGACGGACCGCTGGTCGCGACGATCTTCGTCAACCCCCTGCAGTTCGCGGCCGGCGAGGACCTCGACCGCTACCCGCGGACCCTCGACGACGACCTCGGAGATCTGCGAGCGCGAGGGCGTGGACCTGGTCTTCGCCCCCGGTGTCGACGAGGTCTACCCCGGCGGCGAGCCGCTCGTCACGGTCGAGCCCGGGCCGCTCGGCACCGAGCTCGAGGGCGCGTCCCGACCCGGCCACTTCCGCGGGGTGCTGACCGTCGTCGCCAAGCTCTTCGGCCTGGTCCGGCCGGACCTCGCGGTCTTCGGTGAGAAGGACTACCAGCAGCTCGTGCTGGTCCGGCGGATGAGCCAGGACCTCTGCCTCGGCGTCGACGTCGTCGGCGCCGAGACGGTCCGGGAGCCGGACGGCCTCGCCCTGTCGAGCCGCAACCGCTATCTGAGTCCGGCGGACCGGGAGCGGGCGGCCGTGCTCAGTCGGGCCCTGCGGGCGGCGCAGGCGCGCGCGGCGTACGGGCTTCCGGCCGCGCGCTGGGCGGCGATGCGCGTGCTCGACGAGGTGCCCGAGTCCGAGCTCGACCTGGACTACCTCACGATCCGGACGCCCGAGCTCGACGAGGTCGTGGAGCCACACCCGGCCGAGCCGATCGAGGCCCGGGTCCTGGTCGCGGCCCGCGTCGGCACGACCCGCCTGATCGACAACCTGCCGCTCACCCTGGGCGGAGCCACCTCGCCTCGGGTCGGTGGGTCGGACTCCGGTCGATAGCCTCCTGCGATGACCGTACGCCGCGTGGTCGGCCGTCTCGCCGCGCCGGACCCCGGCTGGTCGGTGGAGGCCGACGTCGTCGTGGTCGGCTCCGGGATCGCCGGTCTGACCGCTGCCCTCCGGCTCCGCGGACGGGTCGGCAAGGTGCTGGTCGTCACCAAGGACGTGCTGGACGCCGGCTCCACGCAGTGGGCCCAGGGCGGCATCGCCGCGGCGCTCGGCCCCGGCGACACGCCCGAGCAGCACGAGCGCGACACGCTCGTCGCCGGCGCCGGAGCCTGCGACGAGGAGGCCGTGCGGGTGCTGGTGACCGAGGGGCCCGACGCCGTACGCGAGCTGATCGAGCTCGGGGCGAACTTCGACCTGCATCCCGATGGCGAGCTCAGCCTGACCCGCGAGGGCGGCCACCACCGCGACCGGATCGCGCACGCCGGCGGTGACGCCACCGGCGCCGAGATCCAGCGCGCCCTGATCGCGGCCGTCGACCGGGCGCCGGAGATCGAGGTCGTGCCGCACGCGCTCGCCGTGGACCTCCTGCTCGGCGAGGACGGCGGCGTCGCCGGCCTCACCCTGCACGTGATGGGCGAGGGGCAGAGGGACGGCATCGGGGCGGTCCGTTGCCGTGCCGTCGTCCTGGCGAGCGGTGGGCTGGGTCAGGTGTTCTCGCAGACCACGAACCCGGCCGTGGCGACCGGGGACGGGATGGCTCTGGCGTACCGGGCCGGCGCCGTGCTGCGGGACCTGGAGTTCGTGCAGTTCCACCCGACCGTGATGTGGCTCGGGCCCGACTCGCGCGGACAGCAGCCGCTGATCTCCGAAGCCGTGCGCGGCGAGGGGGCGTTCCTCGTCGACTGGGAGGGTCACCGCTTCATGCAGGGCGTCCACGAGCTGGCCGACCTGGCGCCGCGCGACGTCGTGGCCAAGGCGATCACGCGCCGGATGATCGAGACCGGGCGCCCCCACATGTGGCTCGACGCCCGGCACCTGCGGTCGCCGTCCGACGACGGGGCCTCGAACGAAGCGAGCGACGCGGGCGACGCCAGCGTGTCGAGATTCTGGGAACGCCGGTTCCCCACGATCCTCGCGACGTGCCGGAGTCACGGGGTCGACCCGGTCACCGAGCTCATCCCGGTCGCGCCCGCCTGTCACTACGCCTCCGGTGGCGTGGCGACCGACACGTGGGGGCGCAGCTCGATCGCCGGTCTCTACGCCACCGGCGAGGTGGCCTGCTCCGGCGTACACGGCGCCAACCGGCTGGCGTCCAACTCGCTGCTCGAGGGCCTGGTCTTCTCGCGGCGCATCGCGGAGGTGCTCCCCGGCGAGCTGCGGCCGTGGACCGATGCCGCTCCCGACCGGCGCGAGCGCGGTCTCGTGGACGGCGCCGTCCGTCGCACGCTCCAGGAGGAGATGACGGCACGGGCGGGCGTCCTGAGGTCCGCGGACGGTCTGCGCGCGGCCCTCGACACCCTCGACGTCCTGGCCGGGAGACCCGCGACGGCCACCGACCAGGACGCCTGGGAGACGACGAACCTGCACATGGTCAGCACGTTGCTCGCCTCCGCCGCCCTGCTCCGTGAGGAGACCCGCGGCTCCCACTGGCGCGAGGACTTCCCCGACCGGGACGACGCCGTCCAGTCGGGCCACCACGACTGGTGGCTGGAGGACGGAGTCCCGGCGTACGCGTTCGTCCCCGCAGCGCCCACGGACCTCGCCGACCAGACCACGGTGGGAGCACGATGACGATCGCGCGCACGTCGTACGCCGACCTGCCGCGCCCGCTCGTCGAGGAGCTGGCCGGAGTCGGGCTCGACCCCCGCTCGATCTACGAGATGGTCGTGGCGGCGTTCGACGAGGACCTCCCGGACGGTGGCCGGGACGTGACCAGCAGCGCGATGCCGCCGATGGGGCTCGGCGTGGGCGACATCGCCGCGCGGGAGCCCGGCGTTGTCGCCGGCCTCGGGGTGGCCGAGCTGGTCTTCGCCTACGCGATGGGTTCGTCGGCGGACGTGTCCGGTCGCGTTCCCGACGGGAGCCGCGTTGGCGCGGGCGACGTGGTGATGACGGTCGCCGGTCCGGTGCAGGACCTGCTCACCGCCGAGCGGACCGCCCTCAACGTCGCGTCCCATCTGTCCGGCGTCGCCACCGCGACCAGCCACTGGGTCGACGCGCTCGCGGGCACCCGGGCCCGCGTCCTCGACACCCGGAAGACCCTGCCCACCCTCCGCGCGCTCCAGAAGTACGCCGTGCGCTGCGGGGGCGGCGTGAACCACCGGTTCAGCCTCAGCGACCGGGCGCTGGTCAAGGACAACCACGTCGTCGCGGCCGGCGGCGCGGTGGCGGCGTACGAGCTCGTGCGAGCCGCCGACCCGGGTCTTCGGGTGGAGGTCGAGGTGACCGACCTCGACCAGCTCCGCGGGCTGCTCGACGCCGGGTGCACCGAGATCCTGCTCGACAACATGGAAACGGCGACGATGGTCGAGGCTGTGCGCCTCACGGCCGGTCGGGCCACCCTCGAGGCCTCGGGTGGCCTCAGCCTCGACCGGGCGCGCGAGGTGGCCGAGACCGGGGTCGACTTCATCTCGGTCGGTGCGCTGACCCACTCGGTGAAGGTCTTCGACCTGGGTCTGGACCTGCGATGACCGCGCTCCTGGCCGCCGACATCGGCAACAGCCACACCGTGCTGGGGCTGATGGACGAGGGGGAGGTGTCCGCCGACTGGCGGGTCGCGACGGTCGAGTCGCGCACCGCCGACGAGTGGGCGGTGCTGATCCGCGGGCTTCTCGGCGACCGCGAGGAGCGCGTGCACGGGATCGTGGTGTGCTCGGCCGTCCCCGCCGTGCTCCAGGAGTGGCGCACCATGCTGGGCGAGCACTTCGGCTCGCTCCCCAGCGTGGTGGTCGAGCCCGGCGTCCGCACAGGCATCCCGGTGCTGACCGACAACCCGCGCGAGGTCGGCACGGACCGGATCGTGAACGCCCTGGCCGCCGCGACGAGGTACGGCGGGCCGGCGGTCGTCGTCGACTTCGGCGGCACGGCGACCACGTTCGACGTGGTGAATTCCGAGGGCCAGTACGTCGGCGGCGCGATATCGCCGGGGATCGAGATATCACTCGAGGCACTGGAACGCCGCGGTTCACAATTGCGCATGGTCGAAATTCGACGGCCACGCTCGGTGATCGCCCGCAACACCGTCGAGGCGATCCAGTCGGGAATGGTCTTCGGCGTGGCCAGCCAGGTGGACGGAATTGTGGCTCGCGCCATCGACGAGCTCGGGGTCGAGACCTCGGCGGTCTCGGTGGTCGCCACCGGCTATCTCGCGGGGCTCGTGCAGGACGAGTGCCGCTGTTTCACGGCGTACGACCCCTGGCTGACGCTCCGCGGCCTGGAGCTCGTGTATGCCCGAAACCGCGGTAGTTCCGCGTCTTAATGTGCCGATATCGCCCCGCTAACCGAATCCTGTGCGCGCCGGTTTGTCTCTTATCTCGGGCTCCGATATGTTTTCTCGAACGGGCGCCGTCTTCGCACGGTTATCTCAGGACCCGACATCCCTCGAAAGGACTCCCAGATCATGGCGCAGAAAGTGCACATCACCCTCGAGGACGACCTCGACGGTGGCGACGCCGCCGAGACCGTCGCTTTCGGCCTGGACGGTCGCAGCTATGAGATCGACCTGAACGCCAAGAACGCCAAGGGCCTGCGCGACGCGCTGGCCAAGTACGTCGCCGCCGGCCGCCGTGCGGGTGGGCGCTCCGGTGCCAAGCGGCGTACCCAGGTGGGCACGAGCGCCCGCGAGATCCGGGACTGGGCCCGGTCGAACGGTCACAAGGTGCCCGACCGTGGCCGCATCCCGTCCGACGTCCGCGAGGCGTTCGAAGCGGCTCACTGACGGCGTCGCGAGCCGATCGAGCGCAGGGTCGCCCCGTCCGGGCGGCCCTGTGGCGTCCTCGGGGCGCTCCCGGGCGTAGGCGCCACGCGTGTTCGCTCTGGGCGGACGACGGGTACGACGGCCCGGGAACACGTAGGCTGGAGGACCAGTTGGAAAAGGTGACGCCCGCCGCCCCCGAGCAGGGCGTCCCCTGTTTTCCGCGTGAGGAGCGATAGGCATGTTCGAGCGGTTCACTGACCGAGCTCGCCGGGTGGTCGTGCTGGCCCAGGAAGAGGCCCGCATGCTCTCCCACAACTACATCGGCACCGAGCACATCCTGCTCGGCCTGATCCACGAGGGCGAAGGCGTCGCCGCGAAGGCGCTGGAGAGCCTGGACATCTCCCTGGAGGCCGTGCGCGCCCAGGTCGAGGAGATCATCGGTCAGGGCCAGCAGGCCCCGAGCGGGCACATCCCCTTCACGCCCCGCGCGAAGAAGGTCCTCGAGCTGTCGCTGCGCGAGGCGCTCCAGCTGGGTCACTCCTACATCGGCACCGAGCACATCCTGCTCGGGCTGATCCGTGAGGGCGAGGGCGTCGCGGCGCAGGTGCTGCAGAAGCTCGGCGCCGACCTCAACCGCGTCCGCCAGCAGGTCATCCAGCTGCTCAGCGGCTTCCAGGGCAAGGAGCAGGCCGGCGCGCAGGCCGCCACCGCCGGCGCCCCCGCGGACGCGCCGTCGTCCTCGCTGGTGCTCGACCAGTTCGGCCGCAACCTCACCCAGGACGCCCGCGAGAACAAGCTCGACCCGGTCATCGGCCGCGAGCAGGAGATCGAGCGGGTCATGCAGATCCTGAGCCGACGTACCAAGAACAACCCGGTGCTGATCGGCGAGCCCGGCGTCGGCAAGACCACGATCGTCACCGGCCTGGCCCAGGACATCGTCCGCGGCAACGTCCCGGAGACGCTCAAGGACAAGCAGATCTACACCCTCGACCTCGGGGCCCTGGTCGCCGGCTCGCGCTACCGCGGTGACTTCGAGGAGCGCCTGAAGAAGGTGCTCAAGGAGATCCGCACCCGTGGCGACATCGTGCTGTTCATCGACGAGATCCACACGCTCGTCGGTGCCGGCGCGGCCGAGGGCGCCATCGACGCGGCCAGCATCCTCAAGCCGATGCTGGCCCGCGGCGAGCTCCAGACCATCGGCGCGACGACGCTCGACGAGTACCGCAAGTACCTCGAGAAGGACGCCGCGCTCGAGCGCCGCTTCCAGCCGATCCAGGTCGCCGAGCCGTCGATCGCGCACACGATCGAGATGCTCAAGGGACTGCGGGACCGCTACGAGGCCCACCACCGGGTGACGATCACCGACGAGGCCCTCGTCTCGGCGGCGACGCTGGCCGACCGCTACATCTCCGACCGCTTCCTGCCCGACAAGGCCATCGACCTCATCGACGAGGCCGGGTCGCGGCTCCGCATCCGCCGGATGACGGCCCCCGCCGACCTGCGCGAGTACGACGAGAAGATCGCCGACGTGCGGCAGCGCAAGGAGGCCGCGATCGACGGTCAGGACTTCGAGGCCGCTGCGAAGCTCCGCGACGAGGAGAAGCAGCTGACGGCCGCGAAGGTCGAGCGCGAGAAGCAGTGGCGCGCCGGTGACCTCGACGAGGTGGCGGAGGTCGACGAGGAGCTGATCGCCGAGGTGCTCGCCGTGGCGACCGGCATCCCGATCGTCAAGCTCTCCGAGGAGGAGTCGACCCGGCTGCTCAAGATGGAGGACGAGCTCCACAAGCGTGTGATCGGCCAGGACCAGGCCGTCGCGGCACTGAGCCGCGCCATCCGGCGTACCCGGGCGGGCCTCAAGGACCCGAAGCGTCCCGGTGGCTCGTTCATCTTCGCCGGCCCGTCCGGCGTCGGTAAGACGTGGCTGTCCAAGACGCTGGCGGAGTTCCTCTTCGGCGACGAGGACGCGCTGATCCAGCTCGACATGTCGGAGTTCAGCGAGAAGCACACGGTCTCGCGGCTGTTCGGATCGCCTCCGGGCTACGTCGGCTACGAGGAGGGCGGCCAGCTCACCGAGAAGGTGCGTCGCAAGCCGTTCTCCGTGGTGCTCTTCGACGAGGTGGAGAAGGCCCACCCCGACATCTTCAACAGCCTGTTGCAGATCCTGGAGGAAGGTCGCCTGACCGACTCCCAGGGCCGGGTCGTGGACTTCAAGAACACCGTGATCATCATGACCACCAACCTCGGCACCAAGGACATCGCCAAGGGTGTGAACCTCGGCTTCGCCCAGAGCGGCGACGTCGCCGGCTCCTACGAGCGGATGAAGAACAAGGTGCAGGAAGAGCTGAAGCAGCACTTCCGGCCGGAGTTCCTCAACCGGGTCGACGAGATCATCGTGTTCCCGCCGCTGTCGCAGGAGCAGATCATCCACATGGTCGACAACATGATCGCCGGCGTGGAGCTGCGACTGAAGGACCGCGACATGTCCCTCGAGCTCACCCAGCCGGCCAAGAACCTGTTGGCCACCCGCGGCTTCGACCCCGTGCTCGGTGCGCGGCCGCTGCGCCGCACCATCCAGCGCGAGATCGAGGACGCCCTCGCCGAGAAGATGCTCTTCGGCGAGGTCGGCCCGGGTCAGATCGTGCTGGTCGGCGTCGAGGGCGAGGGCGACACGGCGCAGTTCACGTTCAAGGGCCAGAAGATGGCCGAGCTGCCCGACCTGCCTCCGCTGGAGACCGTGGCCGTCGAGCCGTCACCCGGCCCCGCCGGCCGCGGCGCGGGTGACGAGGAGACCCCCGGTCCGACCGACGTGGAGAAGACCACCGGCACCGAGTGACGCTCGGGTCAGCGCGAGCAGCAGCACCAGCACCAGCACATCATCTGGATCCGGATCCGCGTCGAGCCCGGTCACCCGCCAGGGTGGCCGGGCTCCTCGCTGACCCGGCCATTGGGTGACGCGTAGAGGCGCTGACCCGGCGTTTCGGTGGCGCGTAGAGGCGCTGACCCGGCGTTTCGGGAACGCGAGGGGACGCCGACCCGGCGTTTCGTTCACGCGCGTCGAGGCGCGCCGTCACGCGAATCGCCGGGTCGGTGGCCGACGGCGTCACGTAATCGCCGGGTCGGGGGCCGACGGCGTCACGTAATCGCCGGGTCAGCGGTCTGGGGCGTCACGGGAACGCCGGGTCAGCGGTCTGGGGTGTCACGCAATCGCCGGGTCGGCGGAGGAGGAGTGGGCGGTGGCGTGTGGTCAGGGTGGGGTCAGTGGGCGGTGTGGACGTTGAGGACCACGACGCCGACGATGATCAGGCCGAGCGCGGTCAGCTTCACCGCGTCCATCCGCTCGCCCATGGCCAGGACGCCCACGGCGGCGATGGCGGCGGTGCCGAGCCCGGACCACACGGCGTAGGCCACCGAGACCGACATCTGGCGGACGACGACGGCCAGCAGCCAGATGGACAGGGCGTACCCGCCCAGCACCAGGACCGACCAGAACAGGTCGTGGAACCCACGGGTGCGGGGCAGTGCGGCAGTGGCGCCGACCTCGATGCCGATGGCGGCAAGCAGGACGACGAACGGGCTCAACATGATCATCACTCTCTCGTGTATGTAGCAGTCGCTACAGGAACGAGTGTAGCAATCGCTACATTCCCGGAACGAGCGAATAACGGAAGATAGGGTGTGCCGGTGGCCACACGCCGGGAGGAGCTCGCCGAGGCGGCGACCGACTATGCCCTCGAGCACGGCCTGATCGGGCTCAGCCTCCGGCCGCTGGCCGAGGCGCTGGGCACCAGCGACCGGATGCTGCTGTACCACTTCGACGACAAGGACGACCTGGTCGCGACCATCCTGCGCACCACCGTGAGCCGCTCGGCGCAGAGCCTCCGCGAGCTGCCGGCACCGCGCGACCTGAGGTCGGCGGTGCTGGAGCTGTGGCGCGCGGTGACGACCGGGCCGCAGGAACGCTGCCAGCGGTTGTACGTCGAGGCCGCCGCCCTCGGCCTGTTCGGGCGCGAGCCCTACGCGACGACCGTCCGGGAGACCAACGCCGAGTGGGCGTCGGCGGTCTCGGCGCACTTCCAGCGGGCGGGGCTGCCTCGGGCGGCGGCCCGCCAGGCCACCGTGCTGGTCGACGCGACGTTCATGGGGCTGCAGCTGGACGAGCCGCTCGACTCACGTACCCAGCTGAAGCGGACGGTGACGGATCTCGCCGACGCCGTCGTCGCTCGCTGGGGTCCTCCCTCCTGAGACGCCCTCGTCCCTCGGCTCCTCAGGACACGCACCCCGGTAAGGCGTAGCCGCGGTCGGTGCGCACCAGGAGCCCGTCGACGACCAGGGACTCCAGGCACCGCTTCCGCTGGTCGGCGTCCGGCCACGCGCGCGCCATGCTGCCTGCGCTGACCGGCACGGACGCCTCGCGCGCGAGCGCCATCAGGCGTCCGCGGCACTGCCGGTCGGTGCCGGCCCAGGCCTGGCCGCGCCGCGGCGGGCCGTCGTACGCCGGGTGGCCGGCCGCGCGCCAGGCGCAGGCGGCGCGGACCGGACAGTCGTCGCACCGCGGCGCTGCCGCCGTGCACACCAACGCGCCGAGCTCCATCACCGCCACGGACCAGGTCGCGGCCGTCGGCTCGTCCTGGGGGAGTAGGTCGGTCGCGAGTGCCCTCTCCGCGACCGTCACCGCCGTCGGCGGGAACTCGGCGCCACCGACCACACGAGCGAGCACCCGGCGGACGTTGGTGTCGAGCACCGGCTGCCGACGCCCGAATGCGAAGGCGAGCACGGCCGACGCGGTGTAGTCGCCGACGCCGGGCAGGGAGCGTAGCGACTCGAAGGTGTCCGGCACGTCGCCGCCGTGCTGGTCGCGGATCACCGTCGCCGCGGCATGCAGCCGGATCGCGCGACGCGGGTAGCCGAGCCGGCCCCAGGCGCGGATCGCCTCACCGGAGGGCTCCGCGGCGAGGTCGGCCGGGCGCGGCCAGCGCGCGAGCCACGCGGCGTACACCGGGAGCACGCGCGCCACCGGTGTCTGCTGCAGCATGAACTCCGACACCAGCACGCCCCACGGCGTCGCGTCGGCTCGGCGCCAGGGCAGGTCGCGGGCGTGCGCGTCGTACCACTCCAGCAGTGGGGCGTGGAGCTCGGACACGGCGCGAGCCTAAGTCGTCCTCGCCTCCGCGTTGCAACCACACCGGACGCCTTGCGCTGTCTAGCGTGGTTGCATGACAGGGATGACGCGCGGTCCGCTGCCGCCCCGCGTCTACTGGGTACGCCGGCTCGCGGTGCTGGCCATGGCCCTCCTGCTCGTCGTCGGCATCGCCAAGATGCTGGGCGGCTCGAGCGATGCCTCCGGCGGCTCGGACGTCGCGCAGAGGGTCGCCGACACCACGCCGAGGTCCGACCCGACGTCCGGCGTCCCCGCCACCCAGGGCCCGTCCACGGTCGGGAAGCATCATGGGAACAAGGTCGACGACCCGGCGACGAAGGTCGCGATGCCCTCGGGTCCGTGCGCCGCCAGTGACATCTCGATCACGCCGTCGGTGCCGAAGCCGATCGCCGGGGGCGACATCAAGGTGGTCCTCGACATCTCCAGCCTGAACACGCCCGCCTGCTCGTGGTCGCTGTCCGGCCAGACCCTGGCGCTCACGATCACCTCGGGCAAGGACCTGATCTGGACCTCCCGCGAGTGTCCGACCGCGATCCCGACCCAGGACCTCACCGTCCGGCAGGACCAGCCGACCCGGGTGAAGCTGACCTGGAACGCCCGGCGTTCGGAGACCGGCTGCCCGGTGCGGACCGAGTGGGCGCTGCCGGGGACGTATCACCTGCACGTGGCCGCGCTCGCCGGTCAGCCGCAGGAGATCACCTTCCTGCTGACGGCCCCCTCGCCGGCCGAGGTCACCAGGACCGCCCACCCGCACCAGCACCACGGGCACGGCAAGAAGAAGCACCACGCGAAGTCCGGCTGAGTCCCTCCGTCGAGACTCGCCTCAGACGTAGCGCTCCAGGATCGACGACTCCGCCAGGCGCGAGAGCCCCTCGCGCACGCTGCGGGCCCGGAGCTCGCCGACACCTTCGACCACCTGGAGGTCCTCGACGCCGGCCGAGAGCAGCTTCTGCAGCGTGTCGAAGTGCTCCACGAGCCGCTCGACGACGGTGGGTGGCAGCCGCGGCACCTTGGCGAGCAGCCGGTAGCCGCGCGGCGCGACCGCTCCGTCGAGGTGCTCCCCGAGCCGGAGGGCGCGGGCGGCCGAGGCGGGGTCGACCAGGTCGATCGAGGAGAGCCCGGCCAGACGCGCCAGGGCGGCCTCCGGCCCGGTCGAGCGCCGTCCGGACGGCAGGTAGTCGCGCACCACGAGCTCCCGCTCCTGGTCGACGCCGGTGACCAGCTCCTCCAGCTGGAGCGAGAGGAGGCGGCCGTCGGTCCCGAGCTCGAGCACGTAGTCCTCGATCTCGCGGGCGATCCGGGTCACCATCTCCAGCCGCTGGGCGACGACGGCGACGTCCCGGACCGTCACCAGGTCCTCGATCTCGAGCGCGGACAGGGTGGCCGACACCTCGTCGAGCCGCAGCTTGTAGCGCTCGAGGGTCGCCAGCGCCTGGTTCGCGCGCGACAGGATCGCGGCGGAGCCCTCGATCACGTGCCGCGTCTCGCCGACGTACGCCGCGATGATCTGCATCGACTGCGACACCGAGATCACCGGAAGGCCGGTCTGACGCGCCACACGGTCGGCGGTGCGGTGACGGGTGCCGGTCTCCTCGGAGTGGATCGCGGGGTCCGGCATCAGGTGCACCGCGGCGCGCGTGATCCGGGTCAGCTCTCGGTCCATGATGATCGCGCCGTCCATCTTCGCGAGCTCACGCAAACCGGTCGCCGTGAAGGGCACGTCGAGGGTGAAGCCGCCGGTGCAGATCGACTCGACGGTCCTGTCGTGGCCGAGCACGATCAAGGCGCCGGTGCGGCCGCGCAGGATCCGCTCGAGGCCGTCACGCAGCGCGGTGCCGGGAGCGATCTGCGCCAGCGTCGCCCGCAGGCGCATCGTGTCGTCGTTGCCCGTGGCGCCGGCCACCGTGCCTCCCCTTCGTCGGCTGCGGCGTCAGTGTAGGCGCTGGCCGCGGCCCTGCTCCTAGGACGCCTGCGTCGCGTCGGCGTCCTCGGTCTCCTGCCCGATCACGTGCAGCACGGCGTTGATCAGCGCGAGGTGGGTGAACGCCTGGGGGAAGTTGCCGAGGTGGTGGCCGCTGTGGGGGTCGATCTCCTCGCCGTAGAGCTCCAGCGGGCCGGCGAAGGACAGCAGCTTCGCGCACAGCTGCCTCGCCAGGAGGTGCTCGCCGATCTCGCACAGCGCGGACACCAGCCAGAACGAGCAGATCGTGAAGGTGCCCTCCTCCCCGCTGAACCCGTCGTCGGTCTCCTCGACCTTGTAGCGCAGCACCAGGCCGTCGACGGTGAGCTCGTCGCGGATCGCCATCACGGTTGCTCGGATCCGCGGGTCGTCGGGCGGCAGGAAGCGCAGGAGCGGAGCGAGCAGCAACGACGCGTCGAGCGACGTACCGCCGTAGTACTGGGTGAGGACGCCGCGCTTGTCGACGCCGTTGTCGAGGATGTCCTGCTTGATCTCCTCGGCGGCGAGCTCCCACTCCGCGGCCTTGCCGTCGTCGCCGTTCATCCGCGCGAGCTTGGCGCCTCGGTCGACGGCGACCCAGCACATGATCTTCGACGACGTGAAGTGCTTCGGCTCGCCGCGCACCTCCCAGATGCCGGCGTCGGGCTCGGTCCAGTGCTTGAGCGCCTCGCCCACCTGCTTGTCGAGGATCGGCCAGATGCGGTTGTCGAGGTGGTCGGCGGCCTTCGAGTGCAGGTACACCGAGTCGAGCAGCGCGCCCCACACGTCGTGCTGGCGCTGGGAGTACGCCGCGTTGCCGATGCGCACGGGCCGCGAGTTGGCGTAGCCGGGGAGGTGGTCGAGCTCGTACTCCTCGAGCTCCCGCTCACCGCCGATGCCGTACATGATCTGGAGGTCCTGGTCACCGCCGGCCATGTCGGCGATGAACTCGAAGAAGTCGACCGCCTCCCAGTCGAGGCCCAGCGAGTACATCGCCCACAGCGCGAACGTCGCGTCGCGGATCCAGGCGTAGCGGTAGTCGTAGTTGCGGTTGCCGCCCGGGGTCTCCGGCAGGGAGGTGCTGCCGGCCGCGGTCACGGCTCCGGTGGGGGAGTAGGTCAGCCCCTTCAGCGTCAGCGCGCTGCGCTGCAGGTAGCTGCGCCACGGGTGGTCCGGGAACCGCCCCCGCGCCAGCCAGTGCTGCCAGTGGTGGGCGGTCCAGACGAGTCGCTGGTAGGCGTCGTCGTACGTCGTCGGGGGCTCCGCGCCGCCCCACGAGAGCGCGACGAACCGGACGTCGCCCTCCTTGAGCAGGGTGCGCGAGCCGGCGTGGCCGCCCTCGAAGCCGAGCAGCATGTCGGTGGTCAGGGTCAGGTGGACGTCGGTGCCGTCGGCGCCGGCGACACCCTGGTGGTAGCTCTCGCCGGTGTACTCCCAGCTCGCCAGCGCGCGGCCGTAGTCGAAGACCGGCTCGCAGTCCATCACGGTCTGCACCTCGCCGGAGACGCAGCGGACGGTGCGCAGCAGGATGTGCTCGGCCTCGTAGTCGTTCGGCGTCCGGCGGTAGGTCAGGGAGCGATCGCCGGTGTGGTGCCACGGGCCGACCAGCAGGACGTCGCGGATGATGATCCAGCCCGTGGGGGTGCCCCAGCTGGTCTCCAGGATCATCGTGCCCGGGAGGTAGCGGCGGCTGGCCGGGACCCGGACGTCGAGCGGCGCGATCCGGAACGTGCCGGCCCGCGCGCCGAGGATCGAGCCGAACACGCTGGGAGCGTCGAACCTCGGCACGCACATCCAGGCCACCGAGCCGTCCGGCGCGAGGAGTGCCGAGACCTCGCCGTCGCTGAGGAATCCGTGGTCGCCGATGGGCACCGCGTGTGCGCGGCCGATGGCGCCGGTCAGGGCCTCTGAGGGGTCGGGCATACCCGCAGGATCGACCGGCGCGCGAGCGTTGCGCAAGCGGGTCAGTCGCTCTCGCGTGCGGAGGTACGCCGAGAGGCGCCGAGGCCGAGCGCGGTCAGGGCCCCGGACAGGTCGGCCACCTCCAGCACGGTCAGCCCGTCGACCGTGCGGCGTCCGGGCTGGACGCTGCGGTCGCCGACGGGCGCGACGGCCACCCGGAAGCCGAGCCGGGCGGCCTCCGCGATGCGTTGGGGCAGGTCGCGGATCTTGCGGACCTCGCCGGCCAGGCTGATCTCGCCGAGCGCCACGACACCGTGCGGCGGCGAGCGACCCGGTGGCCGCGGAGGCGAGGGCCACGGCGACGGCGAGGTCGCTGGCCGGCTCCGCCAGCCGGGCCCCGCCGACGGTCGACACGAACACGTCGCGGGAGGCGAGCCCCAGCCCGCAGTGCTGCTGGAGGACGGCCAGGATCATCGCGACCCGCGACGACTCGAGCCCCGACGTCGTACGCCGAGGCCGCTCCAGCGCGGTCTTGGTGACCAGCGCCTGGACCTCGGCCAGCATCGGCCGCCGTCCCTCCATCGTGACCGCGACGCAGGTGCCGGGCACCCGCGACTGGTGGTTCTCCACGAACAGACCGGTGGGGTCGGTGACGGCGGTGATGCCCTCGGAGCCGAGGTCGAAGCACCCGACTTCGTCGACCGGGCCGAAGCGGTTCTTCATCGCCCGGACCATGCGGAAGCGGGAGTTGCGATCGCCCTCGAAGTGGAGCACGACGTCGACGACGTGCTCGAGGACGCGCGGCCCGGCGATCGAGCCGTCCTTGGTGACGTGGCCGACGATGACAGTGGTGATGTTGCGGGTCTTGGCGACCCGGATCAACGCCGCCGCGACCTCCTTGACCTGGGTGACCCCGCCCGGGACGCCGTCGAGCCCCGAGGCCCCGATGGTCTGGATCGAGTCGACGACCAGCACCTCGGGGCGCACCTGCTCGACGTGGGTCAGCACCGCGCTGAGGTCGGTCTCGGCCGCGAGGTACAGCTCGTCGTGCACCCCTCCGGTGCGGTCGGCACGGAGCCGCACCTGGGACGCCGACTCCTCGCCGGTGACGTAGAGGGTGCGGCGCTGGTAGCGCGAGGTCTGGGCGGCGACCTCGAGCAGCAGCGTGCTCTTGCCGACCCCCGGCTCACCCGCGAGCAGGATCGCGGCGCCCGGGACCAGCCCGCCGCCGAGCACGCGGTCGAGCTCGGGCACCCCGCTGCTGCGGAACGCCGAGGTCTCCACCGGCACCTGCGCGATCGGCAGCGCCGGGCTGGTGACCGGCCCGGCCTCGGCACGCAGGGCGCGCGGCGCGGCTGCCTCGGCCACCGACCCCCAGGCCTGGCACTCGCCGCAGCGACCGACCCACTTCGCGGAGGTCCACCCGCACTCCGAGCACAGGTAGGACGGGCGCGGGGTCTTCGACATGGCGGGAACGCTAGAGGGGGCCGCCGACAGCGCCCGGGAGCGAGCCCGCGACGCGCCGCACCTCTCCGGGTGAAGCGCGGACCGCCGGAATCGTGGACGGTATCCTCCACGTTGGAACGATCAAGAGGGGGCTCTGCATGGCGTGGTCCGGGCGGCTCTCGCTCACGCCCCCGACGCTCGCCGACGTGGCCGAGCGCGCCGGCGTGTCCCGCCAGACGGTGTCGAACGCCGTCAACAACCCCGAGCTCCTCCGCCCCGACACCCTGGCCCGGGTGCAGGACGCGATCGCCGAGCTCGGCTACTCACCCAACCGCGCGGCTCGCAACCTGCGCACGCGCGCCTCGCACCTGATCGGGCTGAAGTTCAACCCCGCGCAGGAGGGCACGGCCAACGCGACGATGGACAGGTTCGTCCACACGCTGGTCGAGACGGCCGGCGACCGGGGCTACCACATCCTGCTCTTCGCGGGCACCACCGAGGAGCCGCTCGGTGGGTACGACGACCTCCTGCGCTCGACCGCGGTCGACGCCTTCATCGTCACCGACACCTACCTCGGCAACCCCCAGGCCGCGTGGCTCTCGCAGCGACGTGCGCCGTTCGTCGCGTTCGGGCGGCCCTGGGACAACCCGGAGGCGACGCACTCCTGGGTCGACGTCGACGGGGCGGCCGGCACCGAGCTCGCGACGAACCACCTGCTCGACAAGGGGCATACCCGGATCGCGTGGATCGGCTGGCGCAAGGACTCCTTCATCGGCGAGGACCGCCGGGCCGGCTGGACCCGCGCGATGCACGCCCGCGACCTGCCGACGACCGGGTTGGCCTCACGCGTCGAGGACACCGTCTCCTCCGGGCGCGAAGCCGCGTCCGTGCTGTTGGACGAGGCCCGGCCCTCGGCGTTCGTCTGCGCGTCCGACACCTTGGCGATGGGGGTGCTCCACGCCCTCGGCGACCGCGGCATCCACTGGGGCAAGGACGTCGCGGTGGTCGGCTTCGACGACTCCCAGGTCGCCCAGGTCGTGCCGGGCGGGCTCACCTCGGTGCGCCAGCCGCTCGAGGAGGTCGCCGTCGAGCTGGTCAACGCGCTCGGCGGGCTGCTCGCCACGCCGGCCGTCTCGGGTCCCGGCGTCCTGCTCACCCCGACCCTCGCCGTGAGGCTGTCGTCCGGGTAGCGGCGGCGTCGGTCGGATCACCCGCCCAGGCGGGTGATCCGGCGCCTCGTGCCGGAAACAACCCCCACCCAGCCACGAGACACCCGCGAAGCTCGGTCAGAACCCGCGCCACCAGAGGTTCACCGCGTAGTCGACCGTGAGGCCGTGGTGCTCGGCGAGGACCGCGTCGGCGACGTCCGGGCTGAACTCGATCCGGACGACGGCCTCGAGGTCGGCGCGCTCGTCGAAGCGCCACTCGAGGTCGAGCGGCACCCGGGTCCACCCCCGGACGGCCCAGAAGCGCTCGACCGCGACCGGGTCGACGTCGGGATAGCCCCGATGGAACCACCGGCCGAACGTCGAGCGCGTCGCGTCGTTGTCGATGACGAACGCCGTGCCGCCGCGGCGTACGACGCGGCTCAGCTCCCGCAGGCCCGGCTCGCAGCCCGGGCCGAAGAAGTACGCCCATCGCGCGTGCGCGACGTCCACGGACGCATCCGGCAGGGGGACGGCCTGAGCCGTGCCGTGGAGCAGCGTCACGTTCGCCAGCGACCGGGTACGCCGCGCGGCCAGGCGGAGCAGCGCGGGATGCGGCTCGACGCCGTACACCCGAGCCGCCGTGGCGGCGAAGCGGGGCAGGTGGAAACCCGACCCGCACCCGAGGTCGAGCACGTCGCGGGAGGACCAGTCGGCGATGGATGCCATCGCCTGCTCGAGCACGCCGTCGCGGTCCACCGCGCGGTTCTCCAGCTCGTACGTCGCGGGGTGCTCCCAGATGTTCGGGCTGCGGACCGTGCCCCGCGGCAGCCCGGGAGCACTGCTGCTCGGCCGCCGGAGCGTCAGACCCGGACCAGCCCGCTCGGCGTCTGGAACTGCGCGGCGATGATGCCGGGCGTCCCGTGCGGCGCGACCCACTCGACCTTGACGTCCTCCAGCGGTGCCTCGACGGTCTCGCCGATCCACTCGCTGACCCGCTGCGGGTCGCCGGCGATCTCGAGGCAGGCGAGCGCCCAGTCGTCGACGCCACCGGTGGACGGGTGCAGCGAGTCCGGGCTCAGCCACTGGACGAAGAACGGCAGCTGCGGGTCGGAGATCAGGCCGTTCACACCCACCTGCCGCCACAGCAGCTCGGTGCCGTCCGGGCGGCGACGGTTGCCGGCGACGGACTCGCGGCCGAGCCGGTGCTCGACCGGCGCGATGTCGTCGACCGCCACGACCCAGCCGAGCCAGCCGCCACCGAGAGCGGAACGGGCGCGCACGGCCTGGCCGAACGCGGCCTTGTCGGAGGCCGGGTGGTCGAGCACCTCGACCACCTCGAGGTAGGTGTGGTCCGCGAGCGGCAGGACCATGTTCCGAGTGCCGAAGCGAGGGTGGATGCCACCCTCGATGAAGTCACGGCCGAGCAACCCCCCGATGCGCTGGGCGGTGCCGGCGAGGCCGTCCGGGCCGGCGGCGTAGCTGAGATGGTCCAGGCGCATGCGGAGCATTCTGCGCCACCGTCGGCGCCGATGCGGACAGGGGGTCTGGGTCTCTCGACGTCGAGACGGTGGTACAAGCCGCGGTCCGGCTTTCGCGCATGCGCGCTGCGCTTGCTGCGCCGCTCGCTGCGGCCGTCCGCCCCGGCTAGCGCCGGGTCGGACGGTCCTCGCTCGGATCTGCCGGATGGATCGCGAGCCGGTCGCGGGCCGCGAGGTGACGTTCGCAGTGCGTCACCAGCTCGTCGTACGCCGGCCTGCCCATCAGCTCGACCAGCTCCGGCTCGTTGGTCACGTACAGCGGGTCGCGCGCGACGTGCGCCTCGGTGTTGCCCGAGCAGTACCAGTCGAGGTCGTGCCCGCCCGGCCCCCAGCCGCGTCGGTCGTACTCGCCGATCGTCACCTCGGTGTACGCCGTGTCGTCCTGGCGTGTGACGTTGCGGAACGTGCGTCGGATCGGCAGCTGCCAGCAGACGTCGGGCTTGGTCTCGAGCGGGTTGCGGCCCTGCTGGAGCGCCAGCGAGTGCAGCGCGCACCCGGCGCCGGTCGGGAAGTCCTGGCGGTTGTGGAAGACGCATGCCGACTGGCCGTCGTGCTCGACGACCTTGGTCTTGCGCTCGCCCTCGTCGTCCTTCTCGACCCAGTCGCCCTTGCGGACCTTGTGGCCGGGGTGGAACTGCCAGAGGTCCGGCCCGAGCTCGGCGACGTACGACGCCACCCGCTTCTCGTCACCCTTGTCGGCGAAGTGGGCGCCGAGGGTGCAGCAGCCGACGTCCGGTGCATCGGCGTAGATGCCGTGGCAGCCCTGGCCGAAGATGCAGGTGTAGCGGGAGGTCAGCCAGGTCAGGTCGCAGCGGAACACCTGGTCGGCGTCCTCCGGGTCGACGAACTCGACGAAGGCGCGCGGAAAGACGAGATCGACCTCGGGCACCGGACCAGCCTAGGCGGAGCCACCCGTGCAATAGATTCGGGGACATGCGCCTCGGCGTCCTGGACATCGGCTCCAACACGGGCCACCTGCTCGTGGTCGACGCGCACCGCGGCGCGGCACCGCTGCCGGCGTACTCCCACAAGGAGCCGCTGCGGCTCGCCGAGCACCTCGAGGACGGCGAGATCACTCCGAGCGGGATCAAGGCGCTGACGAAGTTCGTGGCCGACGCCGTCCTGGTCGCCGAGGACAAGGGTGCCCAGGACATGCTCGGCTTCGCGACCTCCGCGGTGCGCGACGCTGGGAACTCCGAGGCCGTCCTCGACCACGTCGCGGACGAGACCGGCGTTCGGATCTCCGTGCTGCCCGGCGAGGACGAGGCGCGGCTGACGTTCCTCGCCGTACGCCGGTGGTTCGGCTGGTCGGCCGGTCGCCTGGCCGTCTTCGACATCGGCGGCGGCTCGCTGGAGATCGCGGGCGGGGCCGACGAGGAGCCGGACGTCGCGTGGTCGATGCCGCTCGGAGCCGCCCGGCTGGCGCGCGAGCACTTCGGTGCCGGGACGCCCGACCCGCAGCAGGTGCGCGCCCTGCGGAAGAAGATCCGGGCGGACGTCGCTGCCGACGCCGGACTGCTGCTCCGTGGCGGACCGCCGGACCTCTCCGCCGCGACGTCGAAGACGTTCCGGTCGCTCGCACGCATCTGCGGTGCGGCTCCGAGCGAGGAGGGTCCGCTGGTCCCGCGTTCGCTGTCCCTGGCCGACCTGCAGCAGTGGATCCCGCGCCTGGTCGACATGACCCCCGCCGAGCTCGGCGCCCTCCCCGGGGTCTCGCTCTACCGCACCCACCAGATCGTGCCCGGCGCGCTCGTGGCCGAGGGCGTGATGGACATCTTCGACCTCGCCGAGCTCCAGGTCTGCCCGTGGGCCCTGCGCGAAGGCGTGATCCTCCAGCGTCTCGACCAGATCTCGGACGAGGGAGATCGGTGAGCAGAGTCGCCCTGTCGACGGCATCGGTCTACCCCGAGTCGAGCGCCCACGCGTTCAGCTACGCGAAGGCCCTCGGGTACGACGCCATGGAGGTGATGGTCGGCATCGACGCGCTGAGCCAGCAGACCGCCGCGGTCAAGCAGCTCTCCGACCACCACGAGCTCCCGGTCTGCTCGATCCACTCGCCGTGCCTGCTGTGGACCCAGCGTGTCTGGGGCACCGACCCGTGGGGCAAGCTCGAGCGCTCCGCCGAGATGGCGCACGCCGTGGGCGCCGGCGTCGTCGTCGTCCACCCCCCGTTCCGCTGGCAGCGTGAGTACGCCGCCGGCTTCGTCGACGGGATCGCGGCCCTGGAGGTGTCCTCGGGCCTGGCCTTCGCCGTCGAGAACATGTACCCGTGGCGTGCCTCCGCCCGGCGTGGCGTCGAGATGTACCTCCCGTCCTGGGACCCGTCCGAGCAGAACTACGCGAACACCACCGTCGACCTCTCGCACGCCGCCATCGCGCAGGCGTCGCCGGTCGAGATGGCCGAGCGGCTGGGGGAGCGGCTGCGACACGTCCACCTCACCGACGGGTCGGGGTCGCCCAAGGACGAGCACCTGGTGCCGGGACGCGGCGCCATGGACGCCCAGGGGTTCCTGGAGTACCTGTCGAGCATCCGCTTCGGCGGTGACATCGTCCTGGAGATCAACACACGCAAGGCGACCACCCGCGAGGAGCGCGAGGCGGACCTGCGCGAGTCGCTCGACTTCGCGCGCCAGCACTTCCGCGCCTGACCCCTTGGCCGGACGGCGTACGATCGCGGCGGGCGCGCAGGAACGCCCGACGTCCGCTCGAAGAGGCACAGCCTCCCTGCTGCACCACCATCGAGTCGCCCGACCTCCTTCCGGGTCCGACCTCGCGGACGCCGGATCCGCCGGAAGGACGTCCCGATGCCGAGCTCTCTGCCCGACTCACCGTCTCTCGACAAGCTGCGCTCGCAGGCGCGGCGGCTGCAACGCCTCGTCCGCACGAGCGATGCCGATGCCCTGGCGTTCCTGACCCGCTGGCACCCGCGGCCCGACCGCACGACACCGACGTCACTGGCGCTCCACGACGCACAGCTCGCGGTCGCGCGCCGCTACGGCTTCGCCGGCTGGCCGGCCCTGGCGGCGTACGTCGAGACCGCGCGCTCGCTGACCTACGACCCGGCCACCGTCGCCGAGGAGGCGCTCGACCCGGCGGAGGCCTTCTGCGCGCTGGCCTGCCTGCGCTACGACCAGGAGGACGCGCCACCGCGCCGTGACCGCGCCGCCGCGATGCTGGCCGACGACCCGGCCCTGGTCGACCGCAGCATCTGGGCCGCGGCCGCTGCCGCGGATGCGGCCGCCGTGGCTCGGCACCTCGACCGTGACCCGGCCCTCGGCCGCCGGCCCGGTGGCCCGAACGGATGGGAGCCGCTGCTGTACCTCTGCTCCGCGCGGCTGCCGTCCGGGCCGTCCCGGGAGGAGGTGCTCGCCGCGGCCCGGCACCTGCTGGACGCCGGCGCCGACCCCGACGCCGGCTTCCTGTGGCGTGGGCTGGCGACGCCGTTCACCGCTCTCACCCTGGCGTTCGGCGAGGGCGAGCAGGGCCCCCGCCGGCAGCCGCGCCATCCCCACGACGTCGCCCTCGCGACGCTGCTCCTCGAGCGTGGCGCGGAGGCCAACGACGGCCAGGCGCTCTACAACCGGATGTTCACGCCGGGCACCGAGCACCTCGAGCTGCTGTTCCGCCACGGCCTGGGCGGACCCGACCGGGGGCCGTGGCGACGACGCCTCGGCGACGCCATGGAGTCACCCGCGGAGATGCTCGACCGGCAGGTGCGGTGGGCGGCCGGCCACGGCTTCACCGACCGGCTCGCCCTCTTCGCGCGGTACGGGGTCGACGTGACGGAGGTCGAGGTGGCCGACCCGTCGCAGCTGCCGGACGACGTCAACGCCAAGGTCGGTGGGCGCACGCCGTTGCACGACGCCGCCTGGGACGGCGACCTGGACCGGATCGAGGCCTTGCTCCACGCCGGCGCCGACCCGAGCATCACCGACGACGAGCACGGCGGCCGTCCGCTGGACTGGGCCGAGCACGCCTACCAGGAGGCGGCGGCCGACCTGCTGCGTCGGCACACGCCCGACCTCGAACCCCCGGCGTAGCTCACCGGTCCTGGCTGCGCAGCCACGTGAGCACCGCGAGCACCCGGCGGTTGCTGTCGGCGCTCGGCGGGAGGTCGAGCTTGGCCAGGATGTTGCCCACGTGCTTGTTCACGGCCGCCTCGGTGACGAAGAGCCGGTCGGCGATCGCCAGGTTGGAGTGCCCTTCCGCGAGCAGTGCGAGCACCTCACGTTCTCGCTCGGTGAGCCGATCGAGCGGGTCCGAGCGACGCATCAGCTGCCGGACGACCTCGGGGTCGACGACCGTCCCTCCGGCGACGACGGTGCGCAACGCCTGGCCGAACTCCGCGACGTCGACCACCCGGTCCTTGAGGAGGTAGCCGACGGCGCGGCCGCCGGCGGAGTCGAGCAGGTCCTCGGCGTAGCTGCGCTCGACGTACTGGCTCAGCGCGACGACCGGCAGGGCCCGCCGGGTGCGGAGCCGACAGGCGGCGCGCAGCCCCTCGTCACCGAAGCCGGGTGGCATCCGGATGTCGGTGACCACCAGGTCGGGGTCGTGCTCGTCGACCGCCGCGACCAGGTCGTCGGCGTCCCCGACCGCGGCGACGACCTCGAAGCCGAGTCGCTCGAGCAGTCCGACGAGGCCCTCGCGGAGCAGCGTGCCGTCCTCCGCGAGCACCACGCGTGTCACCGTGACTCCGGGATGTGCATCCGCACCACGGTAGGTCCTCCGGCCGGGCTCGAGAGGGACAGCGAGCCGCCGACCGCTGCGAGCCGGTCGGCCATCCAGGTCAGACCGGAGTCGGGCCCTGCCGTGGCGCCCCCGTGTCCGTCGTCGCGCACCTCGACCACGAGGTCCGCCCCCTCCCGCACCAGGGAGACCACGGCCTGGCGCGCGCCGCTGTGTCGGACGACGTTGGTCAGTGCCTCCGACGCCGCGAAGTACGCCGTGGTCTCGACGTGTCGGGGTGGGCGGCTGGTGAGACCGGAGCTCACGGTGACCGGGAACGGCATCGCCGCCGTCAGCTGGTCCAGAGCGGCGACCAGCCCGACGTCGGTGAGCACCTTCGGGTGGATGCCGCGGACGAAGGCCCGCAGCTCGTCCATCAGCACCTTGGCCTGCTCGTGCGCGGTGGCGATCCCGGTCGCGGCCGGGTGCTCGGCACCCAGCGCGTCGACCACCTCGATCCGGGTGACTCCCAGGCCCATGGCGAGGGTGACGAGTCGCTGCTGCGCGCCGTCGTGCAGGTCGCGTTCGATGCGGCGGCGTTCGCTGTCGAAGCTCTCGACCAGTCGGGTCCGCGAGGCGTCCACCGCGGTCAGCTCCTCAGCGAGTCGCTCGGTGCGGTCGACGTCGAGCGTCCGCCGCAGCAGGGCGACCTGGAGACAGGCGCCGGCGGTCCAGCCGTAGGCGAGCCCGACGAACAGGACCACGCCGACCGGGGCCAGCAGGAGGGCCGTGGCCCGGTCGGTGGTCTGCCAGGGGCCGACGCTGATCGGGTCGTCGACCGAGACCACGAACGGCGCAGCGATGAGCGCGCCGGCCGAGGTTCCGAGCAGGCTGAGCGCCGACAGGACCGCGCCCTCGAGCACCATCGTCACGCCGACGTAGCCGGCGTACCGCCAGCGGCGCGCGGTCAGGTAACGGTCGCGCAGCCAGGCGCCCGGCTCGGTGGGCGCACGCGGAGGCGCCGGGAGTCGGGTCGGGTCGACCAACCTGGCGCGCCATCGGTCCAGGGCGATCAGCGGGGTGGCCAGGAGGGGCAGCAGGACGAACCCGAGGGCCAGACCCAGCAGCAGCAGGCCGGCGGCGGACAGGACCTGTCCTCGGCTGAGCTCGGCGATCGCCCCTCCGACGGGGGCGCCGATCGCCAGCGACGGGACGAGGAACACCACCCAGATCACGAAGGTCGACGCCGTGTGCCCGAGGGCCCGCCAGGGCCACGGGCCGAGCAGGTACCGCCGTCGTCGCAGCGCCGACCAAGCGGTCTCGGCCGGAGTCGTCGTCGGCAGCACGGAGCCACGGTACGGCGCGATCACGGCTGTTTCGGTAGTGCTGGCGCTACCCCGCAGACGCCCGCAGGACCCAGTGATCCGAGCGCCTGGAGCCGCTGCGATGGACCCATGACCGATCTGCATCCCGCACCCGCCGTCGCCGGTGCCGACCCGACCCCACCCGCCCTCGTGCTGCGCGACGTACGCCGGACCTACGGCCGCGGTGCCGGCAAGGTCACCGCGCTCGACGGAGTCACGCTCGAGGTTCCGCCGCACACCTGGACCGCGGTGATGGGTCCGTCCGGGTCGGGCAAGTCGACGCTGCTGCACATCGCCGCCGGGCTCGAGCGTGCCGACCACGGAGAGGTGTGGCTCGCGGGCCATGACCTGACGCGTGCCTCCGACCAGGAGCTCACCCGCTTGCGGCGGTCCGACATCGGCTTCTGCTTCCAGTCCTTCAACCTGATGGGTGCACTCACCGCCGCACAGAACGTCGCGCTCCCGCTCCGGCTCGGCGGCAGCACGGTGGATCGGGTCCGGGTGCAGGAGGTGCTGGCCGCGGTCGGGCTGGCGGACCGGGCCAAGCACCGGCCGCGCGAGCTGTCCGGTGGCCAGCAGCAACGCGTGGCGATCGCGCGGGCGCTCGTGACCGAGCCCTCGGTGCTGTTCGCCGACGAGCCGACCGGGGCTCTCGACACCGCGTCGGCGAGGTCGGTGCTGACGATGCTGCGTGACCTGGTCGACCGGCGTGGACAGACCATCGCGATGGTCACCCATGATCCGGCGGCTGCGGCCCGCGCGGACACCGTCGTCTTCCTGGCCGACGGCCGTGTCGTGGACCGGCTCGAGCGGCCCGACGTGTCACAGGTCGCTGCCCGGCTCGCGGCGCTGGAGGGCTGAGCGGTGTGGTCGATCTCCCTCCGCACCCTGCGCGACCGTTGGACGCTGTTCGTCGGCGCGCTGTTGAGCGTCGCGCTCGGTGTCGCCCTCGTGCAGTCGAGCACCGTGCTGCTCGACGCCGCGACCCGGACGCACGCCGCGCCCGGCTCCACGCCGGCCGAGGTGCGCGACTTCCGCACCACGGTCGAGGGGGTGAGCTCGCTGATGGGCATCTCGATCACGCTCGCGGTGTTCCTCTCCGTCTTCATCATCGGCTCGACCATGGCCTTCACCGTCGTGGAACGCCGTCGCGACCTGGCCCTGCTCCGGCTCAACGGCGCCTCGCGCCGCCAGGTGCGGCGACTCCTCGTCGGCGAGGCGCTGGTCGTCGGGCTGGTCGGCACCGGCGCCGGCGTTCTGCTCGGCCTGGTCACCACCGCGGTCGAGACCCGATTGGTCCACCGGGTCGGGCTGGACGCGAGCCTGCTCCATGTCCGCTTCCCGGCCTGGACGATCCTGGTCGATCTCGGCGCCGGACTCGGCTCGGCACTCCTGGGGGTGCTGGTCGCCTCGCGCCGCGCCGGCCGGGTGCGCCCGCTCGACGCTCTGCGCGAGACCGGTGACGAGCGGCGGGTGATGACGGTCGGCCGCTGGGTGTGGGCCCTGCTCCTGGGCTTGCCATCCGCGGTCGGGGCTGCCCTGGCGCAGGCGAGTGGCGACGTGCTGGTGACGATCATGGTCGGGCTGCTGGTGATCCTGGGTGGGTCCATCGCCCTGCAGCAGCTGAGTCCCCTCGTGGTGCCCCTCATGTCCCGCCTGTTGGCGGTGCCGGCCCGTCGCCACGTGCTCGGCGAGCTGGCCCAGGCGGGCATGCGCGACGGCGTACGTCGAACTGCGACCACCGCGGGTCCGGTGATCGTGCTCTTCGGACTGGTCGTCGGGCTGCTGGGGATCCTGGCGACCCAGACCGAGGCGACGCGCGTCGAGCGGGTCCAGGAGAGCTCTGCTCAGCTGGTGGTGGTGTCGAACGGCGACCCGTCCGCGCGGATCCGAGCGCTGCCGGGCGTGGCGGTCGCGTCGCCCGAGACCGACGTGTCGCTACCGGTGCGGGTGCTCACCTCTGGCGGCCGCTGGGCCTCGGTGGAGGCCCCGGCCGTGACCGCCGTCGACCCTGCGGCACACCGCCTGCTCACGCATCAGCCGCTCTTGTCCGGCCGGATGGCGGACTTCGCGGCCGGGCGCGTGGTCCTCGGACCGTCCGCGCCGGAGGACGGTCTCGGCCGGCCGAAGGCCGTCCGGGTCGGTGACGTCACCTTGCCCGTGGCCGCGCGCGTGGACACCACGATCGCCGGTGGCGCCGATGTGCTGGTCGACCGTCGCGACGTACCGGCCGGGCTGCTCGACCACGCGCCGACGACCACGTTCGTGGGACTGGCGCCGGGAGCCTCCGCGGCCGAGGTGCGGGCACGTCTGGCCGGAGTGGGCACGGTCTCGACGGTGCCGCAGTGGGCGGGCGACCTGGCCCGCGAACAGGCACGGGAGAACAACGGCGTGATGGCCGCCCTGGCCGGTCTGGGCGGGCTCTACGCGTTCCTCAGCCTCGTCAACGCGGTCGCCGTGGGCACGGCCCAGCGTCGCCGCGAGTTCGCGGTCGCCCGGGTCACCGGTGCGTCCAGGCGCCAGGTCGTCTCGGCGGCCGGGCTGGAGGCACTCGGCGTCGGCGCCATCGGCGTGACACTCGGCTCGGCGGTGGTGGCCGTCTGTCTCCTCGGCGTCCGGCACGGCATCGAGGGAACGCTGGGCGTCCCGATCATCGTGGTCCCGTGGGCGCTGGGGGCCGGGCTGACCATGGCCGTGCTGGCCACCGCCGCTGGTACCGCCGCGGTCGCGGCGTGGTCGGCCACCCGCACCGCTCCCGTCCGTCTGGTGGCGGCCCGCGAGTGAGCGCGGGCGGGTCGACGACGAGGTGACCGACGACCACCGACATCATGGATCGACATGGACAACCTGGTGGAGGTCCGCGACCTCGTGGTCGACCGAGGTGGTCGACGCGTGCTGCACGGGCTCGACCTCACCATCGCGCAGGGCAGCGTGACCGGACTGCTCGGGCCGAGCGGCTGCGGCAAGAGCACGCTGATGCGGTCGCTGGTCGGCGTACAGCAGCTGGCGTCGGGTCGGGTCACCATCGCCGGCTCCGAGGCGGGCTCCGCGGGCCTGCGCAGCAAGGTCGGGTACGTCACCCAGGCCGCCAGCGTGTACGACGACCTGACCGTCCGCGAGAACCTCACCTTCTTCGCCCGCGTCCTCGGAGCGGACGGCGAGGCGGTCGACCGAGCCGTCGCCACCGTCGACCTCGGCACGCACGCCGACGCGGTCGTCGGCCGGCTCAGCGGCGGCCAGCGGTCACGGGCGAGCCTCGCCGTGGCGCTGCTCAACGCGCCCGACCTGCTGGTCCTCGACGAGCCCACCGTGGGCCTCGACCCCGTGCTCCGGCGTGATCTCTGGGCGCTCTTCCACCGTCTCGCCGACGACGGGGCAGCGGTCTTCGTGTCCAGCCACGTGATGGACGAGGCGGACCGCTGCGACCGGCTGCTGCTGATGCGCGAAGGGCGGATCATCGCCGACGACACCCCGCAGCGCATCCGCGAGCAGACGCGGGCCGACGACATCGAGAGCGCGTTCCTCGCCATCGTCGACACCGACATCCACACCGACACCGACACCGACGGCCGAGCGGAGGAGCGATGAGCCCGCGGATCCTGTTCGCCGTGGCCGCGCGGGTGCTCACCCAGATCCGGCGCGACCGCCGCACCGTGGCCATGCTCCTCGTGCTGCCGTGCGTCCTGATGACGCTGCTGTGGTGGATGTTCCAGGACCTCCCGGGCGACCTCTTCGACCGCTTCGGCCCGGCCCTGCTGGCGCTCTTCCCCTTCATCGTGATGTTCCTGGTGACCAGCGTGACCACCTTGCGCGAGCGTTCCTCCGGCACCCTCGAGCGGCTGCTCGCGATGCCGATGGGCAAGCTCGACTTCATCGGTGGGTACGCCGCGGCGTTCGGGGCGATCGCCGCGGTGCAGGCGGCGCTGGCCGTGACGCTGAGCGTCGGGGTGCTCGACCTCACCGTCGACGGTCCGGTCGCCCTGCTCGGCGTGGTGGCGATCGCCGACGCGGTCCTCGGCACGGCACTCGGGCTGTTCGTCAGCGCGTTCGCCCGCACCGAGTTCCAGGCCGTGCAGTTCATGCCGCTCTTCGTGATCCCGCAGATCCTCCTGTGCGGGCTGTTCGTGCCGCGGTCCTCCCTGCCCGCCGTGCTCCACGGGGTCAGCGACGTGCTGCCGCTGAGCTACGCCACCGACGCGATGCAGACCCTCGTCGCGAGCAGCTCGACCGGCGACGTCTGGCGCGACCTGGGGATCGTCGTCGCCTTCGCCGTCGCCGCGCTCGGGCTCGGCGCGGTGACCTTGCGCCGGCGTACCCCGTGACGGGCAGCGAGAGCGACAGTCCCTGACAAACGGCCCCCGTTCCCGCCCGATCAGGGGCCGTTCCGTCAGGGACTACCCCGCCGGGAGCCCCGGCGTACCACCGCGGGCGGTGACAGCCACGAAGTAGCCTGTCGGGCATGTCGCTTCTCCGTCAGCCGTTGCTGCTGCTGGCCCGCAGCGGCCGGGTCAAGCGTCTGGTCAGCGCCATGCCGGTGTCGGCCGGGATCGTGCGCAGCTACGTGCCCGGTGAGCGGACCGAGGACGCCGTCCACGCGACCGCCGACCTGGTCGAGGACCACCTCCGGGTCACCCTCGACTACCTCGGCGAGGACACCCTCGACACCGACCAGGCGGAGGCGACCGTCCAGGCGTACCTGGAAGCCCTCGAGGCGCTCTCGGCGCGCGGTCTCACCCGGCACGCCGAGGTCTCCGTGAAGCTCTCGGCCGTCGGCCAGGCCATCGCCCAGCAGGGCGACAAGATCGCGCTGGAGAACGCCCGCACGATCTGCCGCGCCGCCCGCAACGCCGGCACCACGGTGACCCTCGACATGGAGGACCACACCACCACCGACGCCACGCTGGCGACGCTGCGCGAGCTCCGCAAGGACTTCCCCGAGACCGGCGCCGTCCTCCAGGCCTACCTCCACCGCACCGAGGCCGACTGTCGCGCGCTCGCCTACGAGGGCTCCCGCGTCCGCCTCTGCAAGGGGGCGTACGACGAGCCGGCCGACGTCGCGTTCCAGAGCCGGCTCGAGGTCGACAAGTCCTACGTGCGCTGCCTCAAGGTGCTGCTCGCCGGCCAGGGCTACCCGATGATCGCGACCCACGACCCGCGGATGATCACCATCGCCTCGTCCCTGGCGAGCCGCAACGGCCGCGCGGCCGGGAGCTATGAGTTCCAGATGCTCTACGGCATCCGTCCCGAGGAGCAGCGTCGTCTCGCGGCCGCCGGCGAGACGATGCGCGTCTACGTGCCCTACGGCACCGAGTGGTACGGCTACCTCATGAGACGTCTCGCCGAGCGACCGCAGAACCTGACATTCTTCGTCCGGTCCCTGGTCTCCAAGAAGTAAGGCAGGCGATGTCCACCACGGCGATCATCGGTGCCGGGGTCATGGGCGAGACCCTGCTCTCCGGCCTGGTCCGCGCGGGCCGGCCGGTCTCGGAGCTGCTCGTCGGTGAGAAGCGCCCGGAGCGCGCCCGCGAGCTCGAGGAGAAGTACGCCGTCTCCGTGGTCTCCAACCTCGACGCGACGAAGGGTGCGGACACGATCGCCCTCGTCGTGAAGCCCCAGGACATGGGGGCGCTCCTCGACGAGATCGCGCCCGCGGTGCGGCCCGGCCAGCTGGTCGTCTCGCTCGCCGCCGGCATCACCACGGCGTTCCTCGAGTCGCGACTCCCCGACGGGGTCGCCGTGGTGCGGGTCATGCCCAACACCCCGGCCCTGGTCGACGAGGGGATGGCCGCGATCGCGGCCGGCTCGCACTGCGACGACGACCACCTCGCGATCGCCGAGGAGCTGCTCGGCTCGACCGGTCGCGTCCTGCGCGTCCCCGAGAAGCAGATGGACGCCGTCACCGCGATCTCGGGCACGGGTCCGGCGTACGTCTTCTTCGTGGTCGAGTCGATGATCGAGGCCGGCGTCCACCTCGGGCTGCCGCGGGCCACCGCCACCGACCTGGTCGTGCAGACGCTGTTCGGCTCGGCGAAGATGCTGCGCGAGACCGGCACCCACCCGGTCGTCCTGCGTGAGCAGGTGACCTCGCCCGGCGGGACGACCGCGGCGGCGCTCCGCGAGCTCGAGGTGCACAAGGTCCGGGCAGCGTTCCTGGCCGCGATGGAGGCGGCCCGCGACCGGTCGGCTCAGCTCGCGGAGGGCTCGTGAGGAGCGCCCGACGCGGCTAGCCTCCTGAGCAGGAGGCTGCGATGGGCCGTCGGACGCTGTACCGGTCGCTCGCGGTCGTCCTGGCGGCGGTGCTCGGGGCGGTCCTGCTGTCCGGGAGCGACCAGCCGGTCACGGCGCGCTCGTACGCGCACTGGCAGGAGCTGCCGACTCCTCCGCTCGCCGCCCGCACCCATGCGCTGGGTGTCGCGGCGCACCACCGGGTGCTCGTGCTGGGCGGGCGCCGACCCGGCTCCTCGGCCGTGCGGGACGGCGGTGCGTACGACCTGCGGACCGGACGGTGGACCCGACTCCGGATCCCGGTGGCCGTCACCGATCGCGACGCCGCGGTCGAGGCGGCCGGGGTGGTCGTGCTGCGGCACGACGCGCCGGGACGGCCGGCCTCCTGGTGGCGGTACGACGTCCGCGACGACACGTGGACCCGGATGCGCGACCTGCCGCGCCGCCTGTCGGTCCCGTCGGCGTTCGGCTCGGAGGTGTACGCGCTGTCCGGCCGACGGGTCGTCGTCTACAGCGTCCAGCTCGGTCGGTGGACCCGGCTCGCACCTGACCGCCTGCGCCCGGTGCTCGCCGGCGCGGCGGTCACGGCCTCGCGCGCCGGGACCGTCGTCACCGGGCGCACGAGAGTCGGCGGCCGCCTGGTCGCCGACCGGTGGAACGGTCTTCGCTGGCGCCGGATCCGGGTGGCCCGGCCCCAGCCGGTCGCGGCCCCGGCGGACGGGAGCACCTGGGTCGACGTCGGCCGGACGCATCTTCGTGCTGCGACACGGCCGTGCCTGGATCCGGCTGCCGTGACCTCCGACCCCGACCCGGAACCGAACCTTTCCGGCTCCCGTCGACGTTGGGAGGGCAAGGAGGTCCGATGACGGTCCCGGAGTACGACGACGTGTACGCCGCGCTGTGGCCGCGCCTGGTGCGCACGGCGTACGCCGTCACCCGCGACCGTGGGCTGGCCGAGGATGCCGTGCAGACGGCGTTCGCCAAGGCCTACCGGAGCTGGCGCCGCATCTCGCGGCTGGGAGCGCCGGAGGCGTACCTGCGACGCATGGTGGTCAACGAGGTGCTCAACGACCGTCGTCTCGCCCGTCGCCGCCACGAGGTGTCGAGTGCCGAGCCGCCCGAGCGGACGGTGCCCGCGGGCTCGGACGACGCGCTGGCGCACGGCGAGATGTGGGACGCGCTCGCGACGCTGCCCCCGCGGCAGCGAGCCGTGCTCGTGCTGAGGTACTACGAGGACCTCAGCGAGCAGCAGATCGCGGACGCCATGGGCTGTCGTCCCGGCACGGTGAAGTCGCAGGCGTCGGCGGCGCTGTCGTCGCTGCGCTCACGCCTGGACCTCCCCACCCGGACCGGAGAGGGAATCTGATGGACCTGGAGCAGCAGCTGCGCGAGGCGTACGGCGAGCACCTCGACACGATCGAGCCGACCGGCGGAGACATCGACGTGGCCCGTCGTACCGGCGCCCGGATGCGCGTACGCCGCCGGCTCGCCGTCGGCGCCGCCGCGGCCGTCGTGGTCGCAGTTGCGGCGGGGGGATCCCTCGTCGGCAGCGGACGTGTCTCCATCGGGCCGTCGGGCACTCGGGGCGAGTGGCGGGAGCTGCCCGCGCCACCCCTCTCGCCACGGGCCTACGCGCTCAGCGTGTGGACCGGCCGCGAGGTGGTCGTGCTCGGCGGCGAGGCCGACCCCTGCTCCCCGAGCGCGGACTGCGCCTCAGCGTCGGCCGAGCTGCGCGACGGGGCGGCGTACGACCCGCAGTCGAACTCCTGGCGCGCGATCCCGCGCGCACCGGTGCCGGTCGGGCCGGGCGACCGCCTGCTCAGCGCCGCCGGTCGGGTCATCCTCCGGCACTGGCAGCAGCACGGCTCGCGGCTCTTCGTCTACGACCCCGCCACGGGTGACTGGTCCGAGATCCCGTCGTTCTTCCAGGACCTTCCGTCGGCGTACGGCGACGACGTCTACGGGCTGGCGAACGACCGCGCCCACCACGGTCGCGTCGTGATGTACGACGCGCGTCGAGGCTTGTGGAACGAGCGAATCCCGCGTGACCCGATCCAGCCGCAGCTGACCCAGCGCCGGGTGACCGCGACGCCGTACGGGCCGGTGGTCACCGGGTACGAACCGCAGGACGGCGTCGCCGAGTTCGTCAGCGCCGACGTCTACGACGGCACGTCCTGGCACAGGTTCCACACGCACATCACGGGCAACGACTGGGCGTGGGCAGGCGACCGGATGATCGACTTCGACTCGGCGCAGCATCAGGGCTCCGAGACCCGAGCCGGCCCGTCGCTGGGCGGCCGGCTCGACCCCTCGACGGGCAGGTCGGGGCCGCTTCCCGACTCGACGCTGGAGACACCGGACGACCCGTGGTCACCGGTCGCGATCGGGCCCGGTGGCTGGGCCGCGTGCTGGGGCCTGGTGTACGACGTCGCCCACGGGCAGGCGTGGACGCTGCCGCGGCCCGAGGACGACGCACCCGACCTCGGCACGACCGCGGCCTGGACCGACGACGCACTCCTCGTCTTCGGCGGGGCGAGCTTCGGCGGCGACGGGTCGCACGTCACCAACCACGCCTGGCTCTACACCCCCTGACCCAGCAGGAACGTGGCCCCAGCGACGCCCCGCACCTGTCACCCAGTGCCCGTTGCAACCCCTCCTGTGTGCAGGGCTCCCCGGACGTCCGGGGGTCCCTGCCTCGTCCTCACAAGCCCATCGCCGCCGTCGCGTCGGCGACCACCGAGGCCGTCACCTCCCGGCAGCGCGCGGAGCCGTCGGCGAAGACCGCGTCGACGTACGCCGGGTCGGCCGCGAGCTCGGCGTACGCCTTCTGCAGCGGCGCCAGCGTCGCGACCACCGCCTCGGTGACCGCCGCCTTCAGCGCGCCGTACGTCGCGATGCCGTCCGCCGACCCGCCACACGCCTCGAGGATGTCGAGCAGGTTGGTGACCCCGGGCTTCGCCTCCCGGTCGGCCCGGACCGGGTCGGGTCCGGTGTCGGAGTCGGTGACGGCGCGGGCGACCTTCCTGCGGACCACGTCGGGGGTGTCCGTCAGCCGGATCACGCCGGCGTCCCCGGCACCCGCCCCGATCGACTTCGACATCTTCTTCTCCGGGCTCTGCAGGTCCATGATCCGGGCGCCCACGGCCGGCGTCCGCACCTCGGGCACCACGAACACCGGCCCGTAGGTGTGGTTGAACCGGATCGCCAGGTCGCGGGTGAGCTCGACGTGCTGCCGCTGGTCGTCGCCGACCGGCACCACCGACGGCCGGTACAGCAGGATGTCGGCCGCCATCAGCGCCGGATAGGTGTACAGCGAGACGCGGGTCGACGGCACGCCGCGACCCTTCTCCTTGAACTGGATCATCCGGCTGAGCTCGCCGGTGTACGCCGTGCACTCCAGCAGGTAGGCGAGCTCGCGGTGCGCGGGCACCTGGCTCTGCCGGAACAGCGTGGCCCGGGCCGGGTCGAGGCCGGCGGCGAGGTACAGCGTCGCCATCTCGCGGATGGTGGCGCGCAGCTCGGCGGGGTCCTGGGGCGTGGTGAGCGCGTGCAGGTCCGAGAGGCCGAAGAAGCAGTCGTCGGCTGACGCCGCCCGGTCCTGGGCGGCGACGAAGCGGCGCAGGGCGCCGAGGTAGTTGCCGAGCGTGAGCCGCCCGGTCGGGGTGATCAGAGAGAGGTTGCGGTCCATGGTGGGCTCCTGAGTGGTGTGGGCCCACGGGCGGTCTCGACCAGCAGTGGTGACGAAGAACGGCCGCCCGCAGGCGGCCGTGGATGAGTGCGTGCTCGATCGGTGGGTCCGCCGTCAGGCGGGCCACCACGCGGTGCGCACGATCGAGGTCACGCCCCCATCGTACGAGTAGCGTGGAGCGGAGACCAGTCAGTTGCGTTCGGGCGCCGACCGATGGAGGGGTGCCCATGACCACGACCGAGGCAACGGAGGCACCCGCCGGCAAAGGCCTGAAGCCCGGGGCGCTCGGGCTCCTCGGGAGCATCGTCGTCGGGGTCGCGTCGACGGCGCCGGCGTACAGCCTGGCGGCCAGCCTGGGCTACGTCGTGGTCGTGTCGAACGGCGGCGGCATCGTCGGCACGAAGGCCCCGCTGATCATGGTGCTGGCGTTCATCCCGATGTACTTCATCGCCGTCGCCTACGCCGAGCTGAACAAGGCCGAGCCCGACTGCGGGACGACGTTCACCTGGGCCGCCCGCGCCTTCGGCACCCGGATCGGGTGGATGGGCGGCTGGGGCATCATCATCGCCGACGTCATCGTGATGGCGAACCTCTCCCAGATCGCCGGCTCCTACAGCTTCGGGCTGTTCGGGTTCGACACGCTCGCGGCCAGCACCTTCTGGTCCACGGTCGCCGGCATCGTCTGGATCATCATCATGACCTACATCTGCTACCGCGGGATCGAGGTCAGCGCCCGCATCCAGTACTGCCTGCTCGGGGTCGAGGTGGTCACCCTGATCGGCTTCGCCCTCTTCGCGTTGGCCAAGGTGTACTTCGGCTCGGCGCCGGCCAGCATCAAGCCCAGCCTCTCGTGGCTGTCTCCGGCCGGCCTCCACCCGACCGCCATCGTCACCGCGACCCTGATCGCGGTCTTCATCTACTGGGGCTGGGACACCGCCGTCGCCACCAACGAGGAGGCCGACGACCCGGCGTCCACCCCGGGGCGGGCCGCGATCATGTCGACGGTCGTCCTGCTCCTCACCTATGCGCTCGTCTCGGTGGCGACCATCGCGTTCGCCGGCGTGGGCACCAAGGGCATCGGCCTCGGCAACATCGCGAACGCCGACGACGTCTTCCACGCGATGGGCCACGAGGTGTTCGGCGGTGGAGCGGTCGGCTGGATCATGGTCCACCTGCTCGCCATCACCGTGCTGACCTCCGCCTCGGCGAGCACCCAGACCACGATCCTCCCGACCGCGCGGACCGCGCTGTCGATGGCGGCGTTCAAGGCGATCCCGGAGCGGTTCGCCCGGATCCACCCGCGCTACCTCACCCCGACCGACGCGACGATCGGCATGGGCCTGGTCTCGATCGTGTTCTACGTCGGGCTGACGCTGATCAGCGCCAACATCCTGGCCGACACCATCGCCGCGGTGGGCCTGATGATCGCCTTCTACTACGGCCTGACCGGGTTCGCGTGTGCGTGGTTCTACCGCAAGACGATGCGCAACAGCACCCGCGACGTGGTGATGCAGGGCGTCCTGCCGCTCCTCGGCGGCGCCCTCCTGCTCGGCTTCTTCGCCTACGCCTGCCACACCTACGCCAGCGCCGACTACGGCTACACCCACATCGGGAAGCTCGGTGGGGTGTTCCTGCTCGGTGTCGGCTCGCTGGTCCTCGGGCTCGTCCTGATGGTCGCCTACGAGCTGGTCCGGCCGGCGTACTTCCGGGGCCAGACGCTGCCGATGCGCGACTCGACCGACCTGGTCCTGCTCGACGGAGCCGTCCGGCCCGGCCTGCGCCTGCCCGACTCGGTCGAGAACACCGTGATCGCCCCCGACCTCTCGAACCTCCCGCCCGGAGCCACGGCGGTCGACCTGCGCACCGGCGAGGAGGTCCAGCTCGAGGAAGGACAGCGGTACCTCCACGAGACCGACGCCGAGGCGGAGGCCCGGGAGCTCACCGACGACGACGGGTAGCCTCGCGAGCATGCCAGCGTGCGAGGTCCCGGCGACGGTGGTGTTCGACCCGTCGCTGACCGAGTACGACTTCGGCCCCTCCCACCCGATGTCCCCGGTCCGGGTCGACCTGACCATGCGGCTGGCGCGGGACCTCGGCGTGCTCGACCGGCTGCGGACGGTGCCGGCGCCGGTCGCCGACGACGACCTGATCGCGACCGTCCACGACCGCGACCTGATCGAGGCGGTCAAGCGAGCCGGTGCCGACCCGCTCGGGTTCGAGCCGGCGTACGGGCTGGGCAGCGACGACAACCCGGTCTTCGCCGACATGCACCGGGCCGCCGCGCACGTGGTCGGGGCCAGCGCGGAGGCGTTCCGCCAGGTGTGGAGCGGCGAGAGCCGGCACGCGGCCAGCATCTGCGGCGGCCTCCACCACGCGATGCCCGACCGGGCGAGCGGGTTCTGCATCTACAACGACGTCGCGATCGGCATCCGCTGGCTGCTCGACCAGGGGGCCGAGCGCATCGCCTACGTCGACGTCGACGTCCACCACGGCGACGGCGTGGAGTCCGTCTTCTACGACGACCCACGGGTGCTGACGATCTCCCTGCACGAGACGGGCCAGGCACTCTTCCCCGGCACCGGCTTCCCGGCGGACTGTGGCGGCGACGAGGCCGAGGGCACGGCCGTGAACGTCGCCCTCCCGCCCGGCACGTCGGACGCCGGGTGGCTGCGGGCCTTCCACGCGGTGGTGCCGCCACTGGTGCGTGAGTTCGCGCCCGACGTGCTGGTCACCCAGCACGGCTGCGACAGCCACCGCGACGACCCGCTCGCCGACCTGATGCTGAGCGTCGACGGTCAGCGCGCGTCGTACCTCGCGCTGCACGACCTGGCCCACGAGGTCGCCGACGGGCGCTGGGTGGCGACCGGCGGTGGCGGCTACGCGATCGTCGAGGTCGTCCCGCGCGCCTGGACCCACCTGCTGGCGATCCTCTCCGGTGATCCGCTGGACCCCGGCACGGCGACCGCCGCGTCGTGGCGCTCGCACGTCAGCGAGACCCTCGGACGCCGGGCGCCGGAGTCGATGACCGACGGCCGCGACCCGGCGTACCGGGACTGGGCGGAGGGCTACGACCCCGGTTCCTGGCTCGACCGCTCGATCCTGGCCACGCGGGAGGAGATCTTCCCGCGGCACGGCCTGGACCCGCTTCCCTGACCAGTTCGGACCCGTGCAGACAGTAAAATTGGCGTCCGTTTCAACCCGACACGCGCGGGTAACGTGAGTTTCTGTAGGGATTTCCTTCCCCACGAGTCACTTCAGGCCCTATTCTCACCACGAAGCGCGGGACGTGGAGTTCACCGGAGGGGAAGCCGGTGCGTACCTGCCAGGAAAGACGGTGCCCTGCGATGCCTGCCCACGAGCCCGGAGACATCTCCGAGGTGAAGTTCCTGACCGTGGCCGAAGTGGCCGCGATGATGCGCGTGTCCAAGATGACGGTCTACCGCCTGGTCCACAGCGGGGAGCTGCCCGCGGTGCGGGTCGGCCGCTCGTTCCGGGTGACCGAGGACGACGTCAACGAGTACCTCCGGAAGAGCTTCTACAGCGCCGGCTGATCTCGCCTCTGCCTCCCCCGCGACCGCCCAGTGGCAGGTCGGGTCCGGACGGAGGGCGTGGGAGCGTGCGCAGGCGTGGCGGCCGCCGGCCTCGTCTCTGTCCGCTTGGCCTTGCGGCCGACACGCGGCCGCCAGCGACGTACGGCCTCCGGCCGGCGCCGGCCATCACCGTCGTCGGAGATTCTGCGCCTCACCCGGGGCCCGTTAGGCTGTGCGGGTCGTCCCGGCGCGTCCGGGACCTCCTGACGTGGAGCGGAAGAGGTATTCGTGGGTTCGGTCATCAAGAAGCGTCGCAAGCGGATGGCGAAGAAGAAGCACCGCAAGCTGCTGAAGAAGACGCGCGTCCAGCGACGCAAGCTCGGGAAGTAAGTCCCGCCGAGGTCGTGGGGAAGGGACGCCGTGGACGCCGAGGCCAAGAAGGTCGTCCTGGTCACCGGGGTCTCTCGCGACCTCGGCCGTAGGTTCGCCCGTCGCCTCGCCGCCGACCCCGGCGTCGACCGGGTGGTCGGCGTGGACGCCGTCCCACCGCGCGACGACATCGGCGACGTCTCGTTCGTCCGGGCCGACATCCGCAACCCGGTGATCGCCAAGGTGATCGCCAAGGAGCGCGTCGACACCGTCGTCCACATGAGCGTCATCGCCACGCCCGGCAGCACCGGCGGCCGCGGCACGATGAAGGAGCTCAACGTCATCGGCACGATGCAGCTCCTCGCCGCGTGCCAGAAGTCCGAGAGCATCCGACACCTCGTCGTGAAGTCGACCTCGACGGTGTACGGCGCGAGCAGCCGTGACCCGGCGATGTTCACCGAGGCCATGGGGCCGCGTCGCGAGCCCAGCTCCGGCTACGCCAAGGACGTCGCCGAGATCGAGGGCTACGTCCGCGGCTTCGCCCGCCGCCGGCCCGACGTGCGGGTGACCACGCTGCGACTGGCGAACGTCCTCGGGCCGCACGTGACGAGCCCGATCACGTCGTACTTCCGGCTGCCGGTGATCCCGACCGTGCTCGGCTTCGACCCACGTCTGCAGTTCGTGCACGAGACCGACCTGATGCGGGTCCTCACGCACTGCGTCAACGCCGAGGTGCCCGGCACGTTCAACGTCGCCGGCGACGGCGTGATGCTGCTGTCTCAGGCGGTACGCCGCCTCCGCAAGCCGAGCGTCCCCCTCGTCCGGCCGGCCGCCGGTGGCGTCGCGGCGGTGCTGAAGTCCGCGCGGATGGCCGACTTCTCGCCCGAGCAGCTCGGCTTCCTCACCTTCGGGCGCGGCATCGACACCACCCGGATGCGCACCGAGCTCGGCTTCGAGCCGGCGTACACGACCGAGGCGGCGTTCGCCGACTTCGCCGCCGGCGTCGGGAACGCCGAGGGGCCGGTCGAGCGTGTCGTGGACGGTCTCGCCGCCTCGTTGGCGGACGCCGGAGCCGGACGTGGCTGACGCCGAGGTCATCCCGATCGGGACCGGCGGACGACCGGGCCGGGGCACCGGCAGCGCCCGTCCCTCGGCCGACTCACGCACGCTCGCGGGTCGCGCGAGGCCCGCGTCACGGCGGTCCCGCCCGGTCGAGCCGGTGGCTCCTGCCCACGAGGAGCGCCCGCCGGTCACGACCGCCGACCGCGCGCCGACCGGCGGGATCTCACCCGGCGAGTGGCTGGCGGCGTTCCAGATCGGCGCGACCGAGGTGTTCGGCGAGGACTGGGAGCACCAGCTGGCCCGGTTCCTCGCGTTCCTGCGCCGGCGGCTGACCGGCGAGTACGCCGTCGACGAGTACGGCTTCGACCAGGAGGTCGCCGAGAAGCTGCTGCTGGCCAGCCTGCGCCCGATCGCGGAGAAGTGGTTCCGCATCGACGTGCGCGGCGTCGAGAACCTCCCCGCCGAAGGCGGCGCGCTGGTCGTCTCCAACCACTCCGGGACGCTCCCCGTCGACGGTCTGATGACGATGGTGACGATCCACGAGCAGACCGGCCGCTTCCTCCGCCCGCTCGGCGCCGACCTGGTCTTCCGGATGCCGTTCGTCAGCAGCCTGGCCCGCAAGGGCGGCGCCACGCTCGCCTGCAGCGAGGACGCCGAGCGGATGCTCGCCGGCGGTGAGCTGGTCGGCGTCTGGCCCGAGGGTTTCAAGGGCATCGGCAAGCCGTTCACCGAGCGGTACAAGCTCCAGCGCTTCGGCCGGGGCGGGTTCGTCGCGGCCGCCGTACGCACCGGCGTACCGATCGTGCCGCTGTCGGTGGTCGGTGCCGAGGAGATCTACCCGCTCGTCGGGAACGTCCCGGCGCTGGCCCGGCTGCTCGGCGTCCCCTACGTCCCGATCACCCCGCTCTTCCCGTGGCTCGGCCCGCTCGGGCTGGTGCCGCTGCCGTCGAAGTGGCTGATGGAGTTCGGCGAGCCGATCCGCACCGACGAGTACGACGCCGGCGCGGCCGACGACCCGATGCTGGTCTTCAACGTCACCGACCAGGTGCGCGAGACCATCCAGCAGTCGCTGTACTCGCTGCTCATGCAGCGGTCGTCGGTCTGGCGGTAGCCGACGTCTGTCGCGGTCACCGTCGGGTGGTCTCGACTCGCCGTCGCGACCTCGCCAGCTCGGTCGCGGGCTCGCTCGACCTGACCGCCCCTCACGCCCCGCCCTCGTTCCTCGGGCGGGACTGGGCGGTCAAGGCAGCAGCGACGGGAGCAGCGTGGTGATGCCGCCGACGGTGTCGTCGACGGTGTTCGCGACCTGGTTGCCGACCTGGCCGACGGCGTCGAGCAGGTTGGTGGCGGTGTCGGCGACCGTCGACCCGATGTCGTTCTGCTGACCGCCGGTCAGCCCGTCGGTGAGGTGCTGGACCGTGTGCTGGACGTCGTCCGCGGTCGGTGCCTGTGGTGCCTGCGAGGGCGGCGCCGCCTCGGAGGAGTCGGGGTCGGTCACGCTGGCGGGCGGCAGGTGGGTGCCCTCGACGTCCGGCAGGGAGGGGCCGCTGTTCGCGCTCGACGTCGCGTGGTGGTGCGCCTTCGGCAGGGAGACCTGCCAGGTGTCGGCCGTCGCGTCGGTGGCCTGGGCGAGCACGCTCGGGATCGACCCGATCGTCGGGCCGGCGCACGCCGTACAGCTGTGCACGGCGGTGTCCTGCACCTGGGTGAGCGCCTGTCCGGCCCGGAGCAGGGAGTCGTACGACTGCGGCGGGACCTGCGACTGCATCACCTTCAGGCGGTCCATGCTGGTCACGGTGAAGGTGCGCACGGTCGTGATCGACGAGCGGTCACCGGTCGCCTGGTAGTCGGCCACGAGCAGGTCGGACCCGTCGATGGCCTCCTGGGTGAACGCCTGGAGCGCCTGGTCGACCCGAGCCGGGTCGGCCTGCTCGCGGCTCAGCTGCTGGGCCTCGTCGAGACGCGTGCCCGCGTCGCCGAGAACCACGCGTCCGCGCGCCGCGCGGTCGAAGGTCAGCTCCGCGTGGGCGCTCTCCAGGCCACGCTTGACCGAGTAGAGGCGGTCGCCCGGCAACGCGCTCTGGCTGGCGACGGCGACCGTGGCGGACACGCCGACCAGGGCGAAGCCGCTGACCACGGCGGCCAGGCGTCGCCGGCGGCGTCGCGTCGTCGGGCTGGTCGGCCGGAGGCGCAGGCGGTCGTCGGCGTCCTGCCGCTCGGCGGCGGCCGTGACGAGGACGGACTCGGCCTCGGCCAACAGCCGGTCGCGCAGCGTCGCCACGAACTCCGGGTCGGGGACCGCGGCCGGCACGGCCCGCAACGCACCCACGACCTCGAGCAGGTCGGCGTACGCCGGCACACGCGCGCCGCCCGTCGTCGCGTTCTCGACGAGCTCGTTGAACTGCTCAGCGCCGCGCCCCGTGATCACGATGGTCCTTGTCGGTCGTGGTGAGTGTCACGGCGAGTACCGGACGCCACCATCAACGAGCCGCGCGGTCGCCGGGTTACGGGACCAAGGTCCCGAAGCAGCGCGCTACTCATCACGCCACCCGGCGGGCATCAGCTTGGCCAGGTTGCGCACGCCGCGGAGCTGGAGCTGCTTCACGGCGCCCTCGCTGCGGCCCAGGACCTCGGCCGTCTCGGCGATGCTCAGACCCTGGAGGAACCGCATGATCAGGCAGTCGCGCTGCTCGTCCGACAGCTGCCGCAGACCGTCGAGCAGGACCTCGTTGGTGAGCCCGGCCAGCACGGCGTTCTCCGGACCCTCCGTGGCGTCGTCGTGGAGGCCCATGTCCTCGGTGGTCAGCTCGAGCCGGGTGCGGCCCGCCTTGAAGTGGTCGGTGCACAGGTTGCGGGCGATGGTCATCAGCCAGGCCCCGAAGTCCTTGCCCTGCCAGCGGAAGCCGCTCATGTTGCGGAGGGCACGCAGGAACGTCTCGGACGTGAGGTCCTCGGCCAGGGTCTGGCTCCGGGTGCGGTAGTAGACGAACCGGTACACCGACCCCTGGTAGTGGTCGTAGAGCTGCCCGAACGCCTCGCTGTCGCCGCCCCGGGCGAGCTCCACGAGCGCGATCAGCCGGCTGCGGTCGGCCTCGGAGTCCTCCGACGACGCGGCCCGGTCGGAGTCGCCGAAGCCGCCGCCGGACGGCGCGCCCCCCTCGACGGTCGCCTCGCTGAGCAGCATCCAGGCCGGCGCTCCGGCCGGCTGGGCCGAGGCCGGCCGCAGGCCGAGGACGCCGAGGACCGCTGCGCGAAGGTCGTCGAGACCGCGCGCGGTGTCGTGGTCGGCCCACGTCATGGCGGTTCCTCCCGAGCACCAGGGGGCAGTGGCGCTCCCTCATGGTAGGTGCGTCACGCCGTACGTGTAACCCGGTGTGACGCTTTACCTTCGCCGTCCCGCCACGCCTGTCGCGCTCGTCACCGGCGGCGGCGTACGGCGGCACCGGCGGCGGCCGCCCCGGTCGCGGCACCGGCGAGGGCGGCGGCGAGCAGGCCGGCGCGCGCCGCCTTGCGGCCCGTGCGGTAGTCGCGGATCCGCCACCCCTGGCGCTTGGCGTAGGCACGCAGCCGGGCGTCCGGGTTGATCGCGCACGGGTCGCCGACCAGGGAGAGCATCGTCAGGTCGTTGTAGGAGTCGGAGTACGCCGAGCACGCGGCGAGGTCGAGCCCCTCGCGCTCGGCCAGCGCGGTGACCGCCTCGCCCTTGGCCGGCCCGTGCAGCATGTCGCCGACCAGGCGGCCGGTGTAGACGCCGTCGACGTGCTCCGCGACGGTGCCGAGCGCACCGGTGAGACCGAGCCGGCGCGCGATGATCTGCGCGATCTCGACCGGCGCGGCGGTGACCAGCCAGACCCGCTGGCCCTCGTCGAGGTGCAGCTGGGCGAGAGCGCGGGTGCCGGGCCAGATGCGGTGCGCCATCGCCTCGTCGAAGATCTCCTCGCTGAGCTCCTCCAGCTCGGTCACGGTGTGGCCGGCGATGAAGGACAGCGCCGTGGCGCGGGTCGACGCGACGTGGTCGGGGTCCTCGATCCCGACGATCCGGAAGTACGCCTGCTTCCACGCGGCCGACGCGATCTCCCGGGTCGTGAAGAACTTGCGTCGGTGCAGGCCACGCGCCAGGTGGAAGACGCTGGCGCCCTGCATCAACGTGTTGTCGACGTCGAAGAACGCCGCGGCCGTGGGGTCGGCCGGCGTCGCGAGCGCGCTCTCGACCTCGGCCGATGCGGCCGCCGCCTCGCCCGCAAGAGTCGAGCGCTGCTGCAGGTTCAGCGACCTGCGGCTCTTCTCGGGAGGCACGCGACGACCCTATCGACGTCACCTCAGCGGCCCGTTTTCGTTGTGGGATCATCGCCCGCATGCCCACGCACGACGTCTCCTCGCTCGTCGCCGAGGCAGCTCTCGAGCGTCCGGACATGCTCGCGGTCGTCGAGTCGGGTGGGCGCAGCGTCACGTGGTCCGCGCTCGAGGAGGAGGTCGCCCGGGTCGCCACCGGTCTCGGCGCGGCGGGCGTCGTCGCCGGCCAGCGTGCCATGGTCGCGATGGGCAACCGTATCGAGTTCGTCACGGCGTACCTCGGGATCCTGCGCGCGCAGGTCGTCGCCGTTCCCGTGAACCCGCGGTCGACCCGGGGCGAGCTCGCCCGGATGATCGCCGACTCGGGATCGCGGGTGGTCGTGGCGGACGCCGACACCGTCGAGGTGGTGCGCGAGGCCGCCTTGCTGGTGCGGGCGGCGCTCGCCGGTGAGACCGACGAGCTGGACGCCGACCTGGTGGCGCGGGCCTTCGAGCCACGGGTGTACGTCGTCGATGCCGAGCCGGCCGAGGGTGAGCAGGCCTACGCCGCCCTCCGCGCCGCCGCGCCGCGGCCGGTGCCGCCGCTGCCCGACCCCGAGAAGCTCGCCTGCCTGCTGTACACCAGCGGGACGTCGGGTCGACCCCGGGCGGCGATGCTCACCCACCGGGCGCTGGTCGCCAACATCGACCAGGCCGCGCAGGTCCAGCCGCCGATGATCCACGGCGACGACGTCGTGCTCGGGGTGCTTCCGCTGTTCCACGTCTACGGGTTGAACGCCGTGCTCGGCGGCGTCCTCCGCCACCGTGCGAAGCTGGTGCTCGTCGACCACTTCGACCCGCAGGCGACCCTCGACCTGATCGACGACGAGGCCGTCAGCGTCGTACCCGTGGCGCCGCCGGTGTTCGCGCACTGGCTCCCCGAGGACCACCTCCGCGAGCGCCTCGGCCCCGTCCGCCTGATGCTGTCCGGCTCCGCGCCCCTGTCGGCGGAGCTGATCGAGAGGTTCGCGGACGCGACCGGCGTCGCGGTCCACCAGGGGTACGGGCTCACCGAGGCGTCGCCGATCGTGACCTCGACGCTGTGCAGCCGGGTGCTCCAGAACGGCTCCGTCGGGGCAGCGCTGCCGGGCATCGACATCAAGCTGCTCGACGAGGTCGGTCAGCCGCCCGACGGGGACGACCCGGGCGAGATCTGGATCCGGGGCGACAACGTCTTCAGCGGCTACTGGCCCGACGGTGACGACGGGCCGGACGACGAGGGCTGGTGGGCCACCGGCGACGTCGGCTTCCTCGACGACTCCGGTGACCTGTTCCTGGTCGACCGGGTCAAGGAGCTGGTGATCGTCTCGGGGTTCAACGTCTACCCGGTCGAGGTCGAGGAGGTCATCCGGGAGGTCGACGGCGTGGCCGAGGCCGCCGTGATCGGCGTCGAGGACGGGGTCACCGGCGAGGCCGTCGTCGCCTACGTCGTGCCGGGCGCGGGTGCCGACACCGGCAGCGTCGCGGACGCCGTACGCGACCACTGCGCCCAGCGGCTGGCCCGGTTCAAGCGGCCATCCCGCGTCGAGGTGGTCGAGGAGCTGCCCCTGACGGTGACCGGCAAGGTGCAGAAGGGCCGGCTCCGCGGGCTCGAGCGGCGCCGCACCCTGGGGCTGCTCGAGTGAGCGACCCCCGCGTCACCCTCTACACCCGCCCCGGCTGCCACCTCTGCGACGACGCGCGGACCGTCATCGAGCAGGTCTGCGCCGAGCTGGGGGAGTCGTACGCCGAGGTGTCGATCGCCGACGACCCGGAGCTCGAGCGTCGTTTCGGTCACGAGGTGCCGGTGACCTTGGTCGACGGCCGGCAGCACGACTACTGGCGCGTCGACCCCGCGCGCCTGCGCGCCGCGCTGACATGACCGGGGAGCCGTTCGCGATCGACATCGGCGATGTGGTCATCGCCGGTCGCCGGTACGGCGACGGTCCGGGGCTCCTGCTCCTGCACGGGTTCCCGGAGACGCATCTGATGTGGCGCGACATCGCTCCCCGCCTGGCCGAGTCGTACACCGTCGTCGCGGCGGACCTGCGCGGGTACGGCGGGAGCTCGACGCCCGCATCCACGCCCGACCACGCGGCGTACTCCAAGCGGACCATGGCCGACGACATGGTGACGTTGATGGAGGAGCTCGGCTTCGCCCGCTTCGCCGTCGCAGGTCACGACCGTGGTGGCCGTGTGGGCTACCGTCTCGGTCTCGACCACCCGGAGTCGGTCACGGCCCTGGCGGTGCTCGACGTGCTGCCGGTCGAGGAGGTCTGGCGGCGCGCGGACGACCGGCTGATGCTCGGCTACTGGCCGTGGACCTTCCTCGCGCAGGCGGAGTCTCTCCCGGAGCGGATGGTCGCGGCCGATCCGCGAGCCGTCGTCGACCACGCACTGAGCCCCGAGTGGGGGACGCCTGAGTCGGCGTTCGACGAGGCCGTGCGGCGGGCGTACGCCGCATCTCTGGGGGATCCCGAGCGGGCCCACGCGATCTGCGAGGAGTACCGCGCCGCCGCCGGCATCGACCGCGAGCACGACGCTGCGGACCTCGCCGCCGGTCGCCGGATCGGCTGTCCCGTGCTCGCGCTGTGGAGCGCGGACGGGCCGCTCGACCAGTGGTACGCCGACGACGGCGGGCCGCTCGAGATCTGGCGAACATGGGCGGACGACGTCCGTGGCGAGGCGGTGCCGGGCGGCCACTTCTTTCCCGAGGCCCAGCCCGTCCGGACGGCGGGGCGGCTCGCCGCGTTCTTCGAGGACGTCGGCTGATGCGACCGTCCCAGGCGCGCCGACGGTGCCCTGTCGGCGCCGCGGCCTAGGGTCCATGACGTGAGGCGACGATGAGCAAGATGGACAACCTCCGGGCGATGCGCGAGGCGCGCTACGAGCGGGCCCAGGCCCGTGGCGGCCGGTCGGCGGCCACGCGGATGCCCGGCCCGCCCGCCTCGGGCCGGACCACCTCCCCGGCACAGCCCACGAAGCCCGTGGCCCGGGTCGAGCCCGACGAGGCGGAGACCACCGAGGCACTCTGCGGACACCGCAACATGGGCGGTCGCACCTGCACCCGCGAGGCCGGTCACGCGGCCAGGAGCCACCGCTACTCCTGACCCGGCCCATCGGGCGTCGCCGACCTGCTACACCGGGGGTTATGCGCATCTGCGTGCTCTCGGACGTCCACGGCAATCTCGCGGCGCTCGAGGCGGTCCTCGACGAGGCCCGGGCCGAGGGCGCCGCGGCGTACTGGGTCCTCGGCGACCTCGTCGCCTACGGTCCCCGGCCGGCCGAGGCGGTGGAGCGCATCAGGGCGCTCCCCGGGGTCCGCTGCGTCCGGGGCAACACCGACCGCTACGTCCTCAGCGGCGACATCGGCGGGATGGTCCCGCCCGTCCGCGACTCGCACGTCCTGGCCGAGGTCCACGAGTCACTGGCCTGGACCCGTGCGGCGGTGATCGAGGCCGGCCACGATGTCTGGCTGGGCGCCCGGCCGGTCGAGGAGCGCGTGACCTGGCCGGAGGGCCCGCGCGTGTTGCTCGCGCACGCCTCTCCGGGACGCGACGACGGGCCGGGGGCGCAGCCGGACGCGACCGACCAGGAGCTCGCCTCGCTCGGCTTCACCAGCGACACCGCCGCACTCGTCCTGGTCGGCCACACCCACCTGGCGCTCGACCGTCGCGCCAACGGCACCCACGTGGTCGATCCCGGCCCGGTCAGCCTGCCGCGGCAGCGCGACGGCCTGGCCCGGTGGGCGCTGCTGACGACAGGTGAGGGCGGATACGACGTGGACCTGCGCGCGACGCCGTACGACGTCCAGGGCGTCGCCGCCGATCTCCACCGAGTCGGTCACCCGGCCGCGGAGTGGATCTCGGGAAAGCTGACCGCCAGGGACCATTCCCCCTGACCCACCGTCCCGCCACCCCCGCGCCGCCCCGGGGGCGCGCCGGCTCCAGGGGCTCGGGTCCACATCCCGGGCGGGCGTTCTCGCCATTTTGTTCTCGCGTTCACAAACTCCTACAGTGATCGATGCCGTCGGGCCGGGCCTGTCCCAACCACGGGTCGACCCCCGTGTCCGGTGGCTGGAAAGACGACAGCAGTGAACGCACGGACGTCCCACGACACCGCCCGGGAGATTCCCGAGGCGACCGTGGCCCGGCTCCCGGTCTACCTGCGTGCGCTGACCACGCTGGTCGAGGCCGGCACGGCTGTCTGCTCCAGTGAGGACCTCGCCGCGGCCGCCGGCGTCAACAGCGCCAAGCTCCGCAAGGACCTCTCCTACCTCGGCAGCTACGGCACGCGCGGCGTCGGGTACGACGTGGACTACCTGCGCTACCAGATCGCCCGGGAGATGGGCGCGACCCGTGACTGGCCGGTCGTCATCGTCGGCATCGGCAACCTCGGCCACGCGCTGGCCAACTACTCCGGCTTCCGCAGCCGCGGCTTCCGCGTCGTGGCCCTGCTCGACGCCGACGGCGACCGCCACGGGGAGGTCGTGGCGGGCGTGGTCGTCCGGCCGTTCGACGACCTCCGGGCGATCGTGCGCGAGCACGGCGTCGCGATCGGCGTCATCGCGACGCCCGCGGCGGCGGCCCAGGACGTCGCGGACCAGATGGTCGACGCCGGCATCACCAGCATCCTGAACTTCGCCCCGACCGTGCTGAACGTCGGCACCCACGTCGCGGTCAGCAAGGTCGACCTCTCCAAGGAGCTGCAGGTCCTCGCCTACCACGAGCAGCGCAAGGCGCACGCCCAGGAGACCGCATGACCGCCCTGGTCGTGGGCATCTCCCACCGCTCCGCACCGATCGCGCTGCTGGAGCAGGTCGCGGTCGACATCGACGGCGCGACCAAGCTGATCGAGAGCGCGCTGGCCAACCCCCACGTCTCCGAGACGACGGTCGTCGCGACCTGCAACCGCCTGGAGATCTACGCCGACGTCGACCGGTTCCACGGCAGCGTCGAGGACATCTCCGGGCTGCTGCTGGCCCCGGCCGAGGGCAGCGTCGAGGAGCTGAGCGCCCACCTCTACGTCCACTACGACGACGGCGCGGTCTCCCACCTGTTCCGGGTGGCCGCCGGCCTCGACTCCATGGCCGTCGGCGAGGCGCAGGTCCTCGGGCAGACCCGGGACGCGCTGCGCCTCGGCCAGGAGCTCGGCTCGGTCGGGCCGGTCCTGAACACCCTCTTCCAGCAGGCCCTCCGCGTCGGCAAGCGTGCTCACGCCGAGACCGGCATCGACCGCGCGGCCCCGACCCTGGTGTCCGCCGCCCTCGACCGCGCGTGCGGTGACCTCGAGGGTCGGCGCGTGGTCGTGGTCGGCGCGGGCGCGATGGCCGCGCTCAGCGTCGCCACCGTCGTACGCCGCGGCGCCGGCGAGGTCGTCGTCGTCAACCGCACGCCGGAGCGCGCCGAGCGCCTCGCCCAGGAGCACGCCGTCCGGTGGGCACCGCTGTCCGCCATCGCCGACGAGGTCGCGGCCGCCGACGTGGTCGTGGCCTGTGCCGGTGCGGTCGGGCTCCTGGTCAGCCGGGCCGCGGTCGCCGGGGCGCCCGGACCGATCGCCCTGGTCGATCTGGCCCTGCCTCACGACATCGACCCGTCGGTGGTCGACCTGCCCGGCGTCACCCTGGTCACCCTGGCCGACCTCGGCGAGGTGCTCCGCACCACGGAGGCCGGCATCGAGGTGGAGGCGGTGCGCACGATCGTCACCGGTGAGGTCGAGGCGTTCGTCTCGGCCCGTCGCCAGGGCGGGATGACCCCGACCGTGGTGGCGCTCCGCTCGATGGCGACCGGGGTGGTGGAGTCGGAGATGGCCAGACTCGACCGTCGGCTGCCCGACCTCGACGAGGCGACCCGCTCCGAGCTCCTGCAGACCCTGCGCCGGGTCACCGACAAGCTGGTCCACCAGCCCACGATCCGGGCCAAGGAGCTCGGTGACCGCAACGCGGTGTCCTACGCCACCGCCCTGGCCGAGTTGTTCGCCCTCGACCCCGAGTCCGTCGACGCCGTCACGCGACCCGTGGTTCCCGAGCAGGCGGCAGTCGAGCCGATCACGCCGGGGGAGGAGTCATGACGGCTCCGATCCGGCTGGGCACGCGCGCGTCGGTGCTCGCCACGATCCAGTCCCGCTGGGTGGGCGACCGCCTGGCCGCGTCGCTCGGCCGCGAGGTCGAGCTGGTCGAGATCACGACCGAGGGCGACCGCGACAGCCAGCCGCTGGCCCAGCTCGGCGGCACCGGCGTCTTCGTCAGCGCCCTCCGCGAGGCCCTGCTCGACGGTCGCGTCGACGTGGCCGTGCACTCCCTCAAGGACCTCCCGACCCAGCCGGCGACCGGCATCGCCCTGGCCGCCGTACCCCTGCGCGAGGACCCGCGAGATGTCGTCGTCGCGCGCGACGAGCTGACGCTCGGCGAGCTCCCCGTCGGCAGCCGGGTCGGCACCGGGTCCCCGCGCCGGGCGGCGCAGCTCCACGCCCTCGGTCTCGGTTTGGAGATCACCGACATCCGGGGCAATGTGGACACCCGGATCCGCAAGGTCCGTGACGGTGCGTACGACGCGGTCGTCCTGGCGCGTGCCGGTCTCGCCCGGATGGGCCGGCTCGACGAGGCGACCGAGATCCTCGACCCGCTCCAGATGCTCCCCGCTCCCGGGCAGGGCGCGCTGGCGGTCGAGACGCGGGAGGGAGACGACCTGACAGCCCAGGTGGGCGTCCTCGAGGACCCGCACACGCGTGCGGCCGTGACCGCTGAGCGAGCGGTCCTGGCCACGCTCGAAGGCGGCTGCGCGGCCCCGGTCGGGGTCCTCGCCGAGGTCGTCGAGGGAGAGGACGGAGAAGAGCTCTGGGTGAGGGCGGCTGCGCTCTCACCCGACGGGACGCTGGCGGTGCGGATGTCCGCGACCGGCGACCCGGCCGACGCCGCCGGCGTCGGCAACCGCCTCGCCGAGCAGATGCTCGACGAGGGGGCAGGACAGCTGGCGGAGACCCCGCCGGCACAGCAAGGGACACCGCACGAGCAGCCGGTGACCGACTGCGAAAGGCAAGACGCATGACGCGAGCCCCCAGGGCCCAGTCCAAGACCATCGCCCAGCCGAAGAACGGCCAGCCCAAGAACGGTCAGCCCAAGAACGGCCGGCCGGGCTCGGTGGCGTTCGTCGGGAGCGGGCCGGGAGACCCCGGCCTGCTGACGGTGCGGGCCGCCGACCTGATCCGTACGGCGGACATCGTGATCACCGAGGGACCCGAGCATCCCGCGCTCGTGCGCTCCCTGCTCGGTCTCCCCGAGGGCGCCGAGAGCGGGCCGGAGCTCGTCGACGGCGGCTTCGGCGAGGACGGGCAGCCGCTCACCCACGCCGCCCGCGCCAAGGTCGTCGTCCGTCAGGCCAAGCGCGGGGGGAACGTCGTCCGGCTGATGACCGGCGACCCGTTCCTCTACGCGTCCGGGCCGGAGGAGGCCACGGCCTGCGCGAAGGCCGGGCTGGGCTTCGAGATCGTGCCCGGCGTCTCCTCGGCGTCCGCGGTCCCGGCGTACGCCGGCATCCCGCTGACCACCAAGGACCACCGCGAGGTCACCGTCGTCACCGCCGGCGACAAGGTCGACTGGAGCCGGTACGCCGACACCAAGACCCTGGTGCTCCTCTCCGCGGTCAACTCGATCGCCGACATCGCCAAGGCGCTGGTCGCCGGCGGTCGCGACCCGGGGACGCCGGTGGCGATGACGCGCATCGGCACCACCACCGACCAGCAGACGGTCACCTCAACGCTCGAGCACATCGCGGCCGACGCCCGGTCCGCCCGGATGGCGCCGCCGGCGATCACCGTCGTCGGTGACGTGGTCGCGATGCGCGACGCGCTCTCGTGGTTCGAGACCAAGCCGTTGTTCGGCTGGCGGATCCTGGTGCCGCGCACCAAGGAGCAGGCCGGCTCGCTGTCGGCCCGCTTGCGTGGCTTCGGCGGCGTGCCCGAGGAGGTGCCGACGATCTCGGTCGAGCCGCCGCGCAACCCGCAGCAGATGGACAAGGCCGTGCGCGGCCTTGTCGAGGGCCGCTACGAGTGGATCGCGTTCACCAGCGTGAACGCCGTCAAGGCGGTCCGCGAGAAGTTCGAGGAGTACGGCCTCGACGCCCGTGCGTTCTCCGGTCTGAAGATCGCCGCGGTGGGCGACAAGACCGCCGCCGCCATCGCCGACTGGGGTCTCCGCGCCGACCTCGTGCCCAGTGGTGAGCAGTCCGCCGCCGGGCTGCTCGAGGACTGGCCGGAGTACGACGACCTCCTCGACCCCATCAACCGGGTCTTCCTGCCGCGGGCCGACATCGCCACCGAGAACCTCGTGGCCGGCCTGATCGACCTCGGCTGGGAGTGCGACGACGTCACGGCGTACCGCACGGTCCGGGCCGCGCCGCCGCCGGCCCCGGTCCGCGACGCGATCAAGAGCGGCAAGTTCGACGCCGTCGTCTTCACGTCGTCCTCGACCGTGCGCAACCTGGTCGGCATCGCCGGCAAGCCGCACCCGTCGACGATCATCGCCGTGATCGGTCCGGCCACCGCGAAGACGGCGGAGGAGCACGGGCTGCGGGTCGACGTCCTCGCGCCCCGGCCCGACGTCGACGAGCTCGTCGACGCTCTGGCCGACTTCGGTGCCGCCCGTCGTGCCGAGATGGTGGAGGCCGGCCTGCCGGTGACGAAGCCCTCGGAGCGCAAGCCGTCGGCGCGGAAGACCAAGGTCACCTCGTCGCGATGACCGACGAGCTCGGCGCCCAGGTCCCGCGGCCGGTCACCCGGCCGCGGCGGCTGCGCACGACCCAAGGCCTGCGCAGCCTGGTCGCCGAGACCCAGCTGGCCCCGGGCCAGCTGGTGCTGCCGATGTTCGTCCGCGAGGGGGCGACCGACCCTCGTCCGATCCGGTCGATGCCGGGCGTCGTCCAGCACACGCGTGACTCGCTGCTCAAGGCCGCGCACGAAGCGGCCGACCTCGGGCTCGGGGGCGTGATGCTCTTCGGCATCCCCGAGTCGAAGGACGCCGTCGGCTCCGGCGCGATCGACCCCTCCGGTGTGCTCAACGTCGCGATCACCGACGTCGTGGCCGAGGTCGGCGACGCGCTGACCGTGATGAGCGACCTGTGCCTCGACGAGTTCACCGACCACGGGCACTGCGGTGTCCTCACCCCCGACGGCACGGTCGACAACGACCGCACGCTCGAGGTGTACGCCGAGATGGCGCTGGCCCAGGCCGACGCCGGCGTCGACATGGTCGGGCCGAGCGGGATGATGGACGGCCAGGTCGCCGTCATCCGCGGCGCGCTCGACGGTGCGGGCCACACCGACGTCGCGATCCTCGCCTACTCCGCGAAGTACGCATCGTCGTTCTTCGGCCCCTTCCGCGAGGCCGTGGACTCCTCGCTGCAGGGCGACCGGCGCACCTACCAGCAGGACCCCGCGAACGCCCGCGAGGGAGTCCGCGAGGCACTGCTCGACGTCGCCGAGGGCGCCGACATCGTGATGGTGAAGCCGGCGCTCGGCTACCTCGACGTCGTACGCCGGGTGCGCGAGGCCGTCGACGTCCCGGTGGCGGCGTACAACGTCTCCGGGGAGTACGCCATGGTCGAGGCGGCGGCCGAGAACGGCTGGATCGACCGTGAGCGCACGATCCTCGAGGTGCTGACCTCGATCCGGCGCGCGGGTGCGGACGTGGTGCTCACGTACTGGGCGGCGGAGGCTGCCCGCCTGCTCCACCCCTGAGGCGCAGAGCCCCTCTACGACGCGTCGATCACCGCCATCGTGCACCGCGAGATGCACACGAGCCGGTCCTCGCCGTCGACGATCCGCACCTCCCAGACCTGGCTGCGCCGGCCGAGCGCGATCGGCCGGGCGGTGCCGGTGACCCAGCCGCCGGTGACCGGCCGCAGGTGGTTGGCGTTGATCTCCATGCCGACGCAGGCCTGGCCCGGTGCCGCGACGAACGTGGCCGCGCAGCTCACCAGGGTCTCGGCGAGCATCACCGAGGCGCCGCCGTGCAGGATCCCGAACGGTTGGCGGGTGCGGCTGTCGACCGGCATCCGACCGACCACATGGTCCGCGCCGATCTCGGTGAGCTCGATGCCGAGGTGGCCGATCGCGCAGCCGGCACCCATCGCGTTCGTCTGGTCCAGGTCGGGCGTGCTGTGCCAGATCGCGTCGCTCGGCGGCGTCGGCGTCCGCGTTCGTGGCGGCAGGCTGCGGACCACGGGTGTCGCGGTGGCGTCAGGGGTTCGGGTCATGGAGTCCATGCTGCCGATCCGACGCCCTCATGGCAGGCGTGGAACTACCTCACTCGCGGGGCTCCGCGGAGTCGCGACCCAGGCAGCGATGCGCTGCTCCGGATCGGGCGCGCCAGGGCAGCCGCTCACGGTTTCCTCGGACGTCCGACGAAACACATCGCAGCTGGTGCGCGGTCCAACGGCAGGAGGACATGCCATGTGGTGTCCGCGTTCTAAGCGGTGGCCTCCCCCTCCAGAGCCGCCAGAACACGGAGCAGGACCTGCTCGACGTCGGCAGGAGGGATCGTCACCGGGCGAGCTGTCGTGCGCGCCGACAGTGCGGACCGGACACCGGCGAGCGTCGGCTCGCGCTCGAGTGCCCACCGAGCAGCCGCGGTCTTGGAGACGTGCTGACCGGTCATGTCGAACCTCCACATCCGGCAGGCGGTGGTGACCATGAGGACTGCGTTGGCGGCGTCATCCGTCAGCCCGAGCCATCTGTGGAGATGGCCGAGGCCGTTGGCACGCACCCGGTCGGGCGGGACCTCCGCGATGACGGCGCGGGGGTCGGGTCCCACGAGCGAGCGCCCGTTCGCCCGTGCTTCGGAGAGCTCCGGCCAAGTGTCGGAGACGTGCTCGTCGGGTCCCTCGATCTCCAGCTCCTGATGGGGGCCCGGCCACCGTCCGACCGACAGCTCGCGGGCGGGGTCCCCGGCCGACTCCGCAGAAGCGGCCCGGAGAGTCACGACCAGCAGGTCGATGCCGGCTGCCGGACCCAGGTCCGCTGTCTCGACGGCGGTGACGAGCGCCTCGGCCTGGAGGGAGGTCAGGGCGCTCTCCACCACGAGCAGCAGGTCGAGATCGCTCGTCCCCGGCCGGAAGTCGTCCTGGGTGAGGGACCCGTGGAGGATCGCCGCGACGAGGTTCTCCTGGAGGATGCCGGCGCAGGCGGCGGCCAGCCGCTCCACGGCCGCGAGAGCCTCCGTCTCCTCCGCGCTGCTCACCCGGGGTTTCTAGCATCCGGGACGGCAGCCCGCGTGACCTTGGACGTGCGGACACACGTTGGTCCGCAGAAGGGACGGTTTCGCCTGCGTCCAGGCCACCAACGTGTGTCCGCAGGCGATGCGACGGCGAGCCCGACCGGAGTGCGTCGCGCGCCGGGACCGAGCGAGCGGTCCGGCGCTCAGTGGGTCAAGTTGTAGACGCAGCGGTCGAAGGCGTCGTTCGGGTTCAGCGGGTTGTCGACCAGGCCCTTGGCCAGGCAGGCCACGATCGCCTCGGCCTGGGTCAGGATCGTCGGCGTGGGCAGCGGCAGCGTCGGCAGCGTGACCGGCGGCAGCGGCGACACCGAGACCACCGGCGGCTTCGGCTTCGGGTCGCCCGTGGGACCGCCGGTCGGACCGATCGTCGGCCCTCCGGTCGGACTGGTGCTCGGGTCCGACCCGGGGTGGTTGCCGGTGGGCGAGTGGTGCCCGTGGTGATGACCGTGGTGACCCTGGTGGTGGTGGTGCCGGTGGCGGCCGGTGTGCCCGATCCGCGGCGGCTCGCCGAGCGTGAAGCTGGTCGACGTCGTGCCGTTCGGCACGGCGGTGTAGTCGCCGGCGAGGTAGGCCTGCTCGATCGCCAGCACGAGGTCGACGTAGCGCTCGCTGTGGTTGTAGCGGAACACCGCCGACCGCTGACCCGGCGTCGTGGACAGGTCGTCGGGCCCGGAGCAGAGGTAGACCGCGGAGGCCAGCGCCGCGTCGTAGATGTCCTGCGGGTCGCGTCGTCCGTCGTTGTCCGCGTCGACGCCGACGATGGCCCAGGTGGACGGGATGAACTGCATCGGCCCCACCGCGCGGTCGAACGTCGCGTCCTGGTCGTACTGGCCGGCGTCGGTGTCGCGGATCTCGGTCGTCCCGTGCTTGCCGTTCAGCACCGGTCCGTAGATGCCGGGCTCGGCCATGCCCTTGTCGGTGAGGACGTTGCCGTCCGCACGACCGTGGTCGGACTCGACGCGCCCGATCGCCGCCACCAGCTGCCAGGGCAGGTGGCAGCTCCGGTCGGCGTCGTCGATCACGGTGGCCGCGCGTTCGTACGCCGCGAGCGCGACCGCCGGGATCCCGCTCGCGGAGGCGGTCGAGACGACCTGCTGGGTGTTGCCGTGGATCCGGTGCGACGGGGTCAGGCTCGCCGGCGCCTCGACGGCCTGCGACGGGACCCGGGTGCCGTCCGGCAGCGTCTGCGGATCGGCGGCGGCCGAGGCGTCCGAGCCCGCCGTGGCGAGCCCGGCCGTCCAGGCAGCGGACAGCACCGCGAGCGGCAGCAGTGCCGACGCCTTCTGAGTGCGCCCGAACGTGGCCATCGAACTCGTTCGTTCCCTCCCTGACCCCGGACTAAACGGGTGAGACCGTTCGATGTTACGCACGGGTAGTGGTGGTCTGGACCACATCTCGGAAAGTCTTCACTCGGCGCCGAGGGGGGCTCGATGGGGGCGGGTTGGCACCCTCGGCCACAATGTCCCGGTGACTCACGACCGGTCGGAGGCCTTGTTCGCTCGCGCGAGCTCGGTCACGCCGGGTGGCGTGAACTCTCCGGTCCGCGCGTTCCGGGCCGTCGGCGGCACGCCGCGCTTCATCCGCTCCGCGTCCGGCGCCCGGCTCACCGACGTCGACGGGCGCGAGTACGTCGACCTGGTCGGCTCCTGGGGGCCCATGCTCCTGGGTCACGCCCACCCCGAGGTGATGGCAGCCGTGCGCGACGCCCTCGAGCGCGGCACGTCGTACGGCGCCCCGACCGAGGCCGAGGTCGACCTCGCCGAGGAGATCGTCGGGCGTACGCCGGTCGAGCAGGTCCGCCTGGTCTCGTCGGGCACCGAGGCCACGATGTCGGCGATCCGGCTGGCGCGCGGCTTCACCGGCCGCGACGTCGTGGTGAAGTTCGCGGGCTGCTACCACGGTCACGTCGACGCGCTCCTCGCCTCGGCCGGCTCCGGGCTCACCACCCTCGCTGTGCCCGGCACCCCGGGGGTCCCCGAGACCGCGACCGCCCTGACCCGGGTGCTGCCCTACAACGACCGTGACGCCGTGGCCGCGCTCTTCGCCGAGGAGGGCGACCGGATCGCCTGCGTCATCACCGAGGCGGCACCGGGCAACATGGGCGTGATCCCGCCCGACCCCGGCTTCAACCAGTTCCTCGCGACCACGTGCGCCGACCACGGTGCGCTCTTCGTCAGCGACGAGGTGATGACGGGCTTCCGCGCCTCGCGCCGCGGTCAGTGGGGTCTCGACGGTGCCCTCGAGGGCTGGACGCCCGACCTGATGACCTTCGGCAAGGTGATGGGGGGCGGCTTCCCGGCCGCTGCCTTCGGCGGGCGGGCCGACGTGATGGCGATGCTGTCGCCGGTCGGGCCGGTCTACCAGGCCGGCACCCTGTCCGGGAACCCGATCGCCGCGACCGCCGGCCTGACCACGCTGCGGCTCGCCACCGACGACGTCTACACCCAGATCACGGCCGCGGGCGACGCGATCCGGGACGCCGCCGACAAGGCGCTCTCCGACGCCGGCGTGCCCCATGCGGTCCAGTCGGCCGGCACGATGTTCTCGGTCTTCCTCACCGACGGACCCGTCCGCGACTACGACGACGCGCAGCGGCAGGACACCGCGGCGTACGCCGCCTTCTTCCACGCCATGCTCGAGCGCGGCGTCTACCTGCCGCCGTCGGCGTACGAGGCGTGGTTCGTCTCCTCGGCCCACGACGACGCGGCCGTCCAGACGGTCGTCGACGCCCTGCCCCCGGCGGCCGCGGCCGCCCGGGAGGCCGCTCGTGGCTGACTCATCGGCGGAGACCACCGTCGTCCACCTGGTCCGGCACGGCGAGGTGCACAACCCCGAGGGCGTGCTCTACGGACGCCGCGACGGCTACCACCTCTCCGATCTCGGGCGCGAGATGGCCGAGCGGATCGGCACGTCGCTCGGCGACCGCGACATCGTGCATCTGCGCACCTCACCGCTCGAGCGGGCCCAGGAGACGGCCGCGCCCCTCGCCCAGGTCCGCGGGCTGACGCCGGTCGTCGACCCGCGGCTCATCGAGTCCGCCAACGTCTTCGAGGGCAAGCGCTTCGGGCACGGCGAGAACGCCCTGCGCAAGCCGTCCACGTGGCTCCACCTCTGGAACCCCCTCAAGCCGTCGTGGGGCGAGCCGTACAAGGAGATCGTCGGCCGGATGATGGCCGCGGTGTACGACGCCCGCGACGCGGCGCGGGGTCACGAGGCGGCGGTGGTCTCCCACCAGCTGCCGATCTGGATCACCCGGCTGGCGCTGGAGAAGCGGTCGTTCCTGCACGACCCGCGCCGCCGCCAGTGCACGCTGTGCTCGGTGACCTCCCTGCAGTTCGAGGGCGACCGGCTCGCCACGATCACCTACTCCGAGCCCGCGGGCGACCTGATCCCGGTGCGTGACAAGAGTGCGCCGTTCTCGGCCGGCAACGCCCCGGAGGCGAGAAAGCCGTAACCCGTGTCGTTGTCCCAGCGCTTGTTCCCGACGGTCGCGGCGGCCGTGGTCCTGCTGACCGCGGGCGGTTGCTCGTCCCTCCAGGGCACCCAGGCCGGCACCGGCGTGGTGACCGGCGACGACACCTACCACCTGATCGCCCCGAGTGACCGGGGCCAGGCGGTGTCGCTGGACGGGAAGGACCTCCGGGGCAAGACCGTCTCCCTGGACTCGATGCGCGGACGCCCCGCGGTCGTGAACGTCTGGGGCTCCTGGTGCGGGCCGTGCCAGAAGGAGGCGCCGCTGCTGGTGTCGGCCGCGAAGACGCTGGGCGACCGCGCCCACTTCCTCGGCATCGACTCCCGCGACTCCGGTACGGCGGCCGGGCGGACGTTCGAGGCGCGTAACGGCATCACCTGGCCCTCGCTGTTCTCCCCCGGGGGCGAGGCCGTTCTCGCGTTCAACGGGCTGGTGTCCCCGCGCGGTGTCCCCACCACGATCGTGCTCGACGACCAGGGACGACCGGCCGCGGTGTTCTCGGGCGTGGTGCCGTCGACGCTGACCCTGGTGGAGACGGTCCGGCAGGTGGCCTCCGGTGGCTGAGTGGTTCCAGCACCAGGCGGCGTCCGGGTCGCTGCTCCTCGCGATCCCGGTGGCGCTGGTCGCCGGGCTCGTCTCCTTCTTCTCGCCCTGCGTCATCCCGCTGCTGCCGGGCTACCTCTCCTACGCCACCGGTCTGTCCGGCGCCGACCTCGAGGACGCCCGCCGTGGCCGGATGCTCGCCGGCGCGGTCCTCTTCGTGCTCGGCTTCTCGGTCGTCTACGTCCTGCTCGGCTGGGTCTCCGGCTCGATCGGCGGCTGGCTGGTCGAGTGGCGCAGCCAGCTGGAGATCGTGCTGGGCATCCTCACCATCCTGCTCGGCCTGGCGTTCGCCGGACTCGTCCCGTTCATGCAGCGCGACTGGCGTGTCCACCAGGTGCCCGCGGTCGGGCTGGCCGCGGCTCCCGCGCTCGGGTTCCTCTTCGGGGTCGGCTGGACGCCGTGCATCGGGCCGACCCTGGCGGCCATCACGAACCTCTCCCTGAACGAGGCGACGGCCGGACGTGGCGCCCTGCTCTCCGGGGTCTACTGCGTCGGGCTCGGCCTCCCGTTCATCGTCGCCGCGGTGGCCTACCGCCGGGCGCTCGGCGCCTTCGGCTTCATCCGCCGGCACCAGCAGTGGGTGACCCGCTTCGGCGGCGCGATGCTCGTGCTCGTCGGCCTCGCGCTGCTCACCGGCTGGTGGGACCAGGCGGTCACCTGGCTGCAGCTCCACCTCGTGAACGACTCCTCGGCGGCCCTGTGAGCGAGACCGACACCGACACCGGTGCCTGGCAGCCCAGCGGCGACCGCGACCACCATCGCCGCGCGGGCGAGCTGACCGCGTGGGAGCTCGTGCGCTGGGCCTGGCGCCAGCTCACCTCGATGCGCACCGCGCTGGTCCTGCTGCTCCTGCTCGCCCTCGGCGCGATCCCGGGCTCGGTCATCCCGCAGAGCGGGGTCGACGCGCTGAAGACCCAGAACTGGCAGGACGCCCACCCGCACCTCACCCCGATCTACGACAAGCTCGGCCTCTTCTCCGTCTACCACTCGGCGTGGTTCGCCGCGATCTACCTGCTGCTGATGGTGTCCCTGGTCGGCTGCATCGTGCCGCGGCTGTTCGTGTACTGGCGGGGCTACCGCAAGCAGCCGCCCCCCGCGCCCCGCAACCTCACCCGCCTGCCGGACCACGCGGCGTACACCACCGACGAGGAGCCGGACGTCGTGCTGCAGCGGGCGGCGCGTCACCTGTCGCGCGGCAACCGGCTCTCGAAGGACGCCGACTGGGTCTCCGCCGAGCGCGGGCAGCTCCGCGAGGCGGGCAACCTGCTGTTCCACCTCTCGGTCCTGGTCGTGCTGGTCGGCTTCGGCATCGGCAGCCTGTTCGGCTACAAGGGCGGCGTGATCCTCGTCGTCGGCAACGGCTTCTCCAACACCCTGACGCAGTACGACGACTTCGACCCGGGGTCGCTGTTCAACCCCGACAAGATGGAGCCGTTCTGCTTCCGGGTGAACCCGCCGTTCCACATCGACTGGATCGACAGCGGGCCCCGCCAGGGCATGGCGCGCGGCTTCCAGGCCGACATGACCTACCGCACGTCGTGCCAGGGTCCGAGGTCGACGTGGTCGCCCGCGCGCAGCTATGACCTGAGGGTCAACCACCCGCTGACGATCGGCGGCACCCAGATCTTCCTGATCGGCCACGGCTACGCGCCGGTGATCACCGTCCGCGACGCCCAGGGTCACCGGCTCACCAACGGGCCGACGGTCTTCCTGCCCGAGAGCTCGAACTTCGAGTCCTTCGGCGTGGTCAAGGCGCAGGGGCGCACACCCGGGCAGGACATCGGGCTCGAGGGGTTGTTCTACCCGACGTTCGCGATGATCAACGGCGACCCGGTCAACGTGATGGGCGACGACAAGAACCCCACCATCTCGATGCTCGTCTACGCCGGCGACCTCGGCCTGAGCAACGGGGTGCCGCAGTCGGTCTACGCGTTGGACAAGACCGGCCTGACCCAGGTGAAGAAGGCGGACGGGAAGGCGTTCCGCGTCGACCTCCAGCTCCACCAGACGGTCGAGCTGCCCGACGGCAAGGGCTCGGTGACTTTCGACGGTGTCCAGCACTGGACCCGGTTGCAGATCAGCCGCACCCCGGACGTCTGGCTCACCCTGCTCGGCGTGGTCCTGGCCCTGGTCGGGCTGCTCGGCTCGCTGTTCATCCGGCCGCGGCGGGTCTGGGTGCGCGCCCGCCGCGACGACGGCACGACGCTGGTCGAGGTGGCCGCGTTGGACCGGTCGGGAGGCGGTGACCTGGCCCCCGTACTCTCGTCGGTGGTGGACGCGCTGCGAGGCGGAGAGCCTGGCGCGCCCGTGCCATCGGAGGACGTCCGGCGTACCGAGGAAGGAACGCACGCATGAGCGACATCGCGTGGGAGCACCTCAGCAACCAGGCGATCGGCGCGGCCGGCGTCGTGTACTTCCTCGCGCTGCTGGCGCACCTCGTCGAGTGGAGCGCCCTCCGGACGGTGCCGGTGAGGGCCGCCGCGCGGAGCGCGGTCCCGGTCGGGGCCGCTCCGGCGGTCGAGGAGAGCCAGGTCTCGGCACCGGACGAGTCCACCCGGTTCCGGGTCGACATGTTCGGCCGCCTGGCGCTGATGCTCACCGTCATCGCGGCGGCCGCCCACCTGGTGGCCCTCGTGTCCCGGGGTCTGGCGGCCGACCCGAACCGCGTGCCCTGGGGCAACATGTACGAGTTCACGATCTCGGGGTCGTTCGTGGTGGTCGCCGGGTACCTGCTGCTCGCGCAAGCGGTTCGGGCTGGCCTGGATGGGTCCGATCGTCACCGCGCTGGTGCTGGTCCTGCTGATGGTCGCGGTGCTCTGGCTCTACTCGCCGATCGAGCCGCTGACCGAGGCCCTGAACTCGCCGTGGCTGGTCATCCACGTGATGTCGGCGATGGTCGCGACCGGTGCCTTCACCCTCGGCGGCATCACCTCGGCCCTCTACCTGGTGCGCGCGCGCGCCGAGAAGCGCGGGCCGGACGCCGATCGCGGGTACGTCGCGCGCCTGCCCTCACTGTCGACGCTGGACCGGGTGTCCTACCGGATCCACGCCTTCGCGTTCCCGGTCTGGACCTTCGCGGTGCTGATCAGCGGGCCGATCTGGGCGCACCAGGCCTGGTCGTCGTACTGGAACTGGGACCCCAAGGAGGTCTGCGCCTTCATCACCTGGGTCGTGTACGCCGCCTACCTCCACGCCCGGGCGACCGCGGGCTGGCGCGGGCGGAACGCCGCGATCCTGGCGCTGGTCGGGGTCGCCACCCTGTGGTTCAACTTCATCGGGATCAACTACTTCTCGACCACGAGCCAGCACTCCTACGCCAGCGGCGCCCCGGCCGTCAGCCTGCGCGACCGCTGAGGCCCGGCCTCCCGACGACCGGGGCGATCAGCTCGGGTCGTCCGGACCCTTCTTGCGGGAGATCTGCGACAGGAACTCGTCGTCGTCGTCGGGGCCGACCGGACGGACGTACTCGTCGTCCTGCTGTCGCCAGCGCGGGAAGCCCTCGAGCAGGAACCGGGCGGCGTAGTAGGAGCCGACCGCGACGACCACCAGCAGCAGCACGAACTTCCACACGCGGCAAGAGTAGGTCGCCCATGGTGGGCCGCGCGTCCGACTTGCGGATTCTGGTCACCCCTCGGCCGCTGGCTACCCTGGCGGCGTGAAGGAGTTCTGGAGCTACACGCTCCTGCGGCTGCTGCTGTTCGCGGCGTCGGTGGCCGTGGTCGGCGGCATCTGGCTGGCCGTGTCCGGCTCGGCCAACGTGATGTGGGTCCTGATCATCGGACTGGTCGTCAGCGGGCTGGCGTCGTACTTCCTGCTCGGCCGGCAGCGCTCCGCCCTGGCCCACCACGTCGACGAGCGCGCCCGTCGCGCCACGGCGGCGTTCGACGAGATGAAGGCGAAGGAAGACGCCGAGTGAGAGCGCCGGCCTACGGTCCGGCGCTCACTTCCGCCGGTTGAGCTGGCGGCTCACCCGCGACTCGGACTGCCCGAGGATCTTGGCGAGCAGCTTCACGCGCAGCGTCCACGCGACGACGCCGACCACCACGACCACCAGCAGGATCCAGAAGAACATGGGTCCAGGGTAGTCCGGTGATGGGCGCTGCAGGTCAGCTCCCGACCACCAGCCCCACCAGCAGCCCCAGCCCGTACACCAGCTCCGCGACACCGGTCAGCTGGAGCACCGGGACGAGGCCGGGCCCGACGGCGCCGGAGCGGACCAGGCGCGAGGCGTTGAGCGCGGGGACGGCGTACACCAGGGCGAGCAGGGCCCACCAGGTCGTCGCCAGCGCGACGCCGAGCAGCGCGACCAGGGCGACCAGGACCAGCAGCACGTACAGGATCCGGGTGCGCGCGTCGCCGAGCCGGACGGCGACGGTGTTCTTCTGCGCGGTGCGGTCGGTGGGGATGTCGCGCAGGTTGTTGGCGACCAGGATCGCGCAGGCGATCGCGCCGATCCCGACGGCGGCGGCCAGCGCCGCCCACTGCCAGGCCTCGGTCTGGACGTACGCCGTGCCGATCACCGCGACCAGGCCGAAGAACACGAAGACCATCACCTCGCCGAGGCCGAGGTAGCCGTACGGGCGCGAGCCGCCGGTGTAGAACCACGCGGCGACCACGCACAGGGCGCCGACGGCGACGAGCCACCAGGCCGTGGTGGCGGCCAGCACCAGGCCGGCGACCGCGGCGACGCCGAAGGCCAGGAACGCCGCGCGCTTGACCGCTCCCGGTGACGCCGTGCCCGAGCCGACCAGACGCATCGGCCCGACCCGCTCGGCGTCGGTGCCGCGGATCCCGTCGGAGTAGTCGTTGGCGTAGTTCACGCCGACCTGCAGGGCGAGCGCGACCACGAGCGCGAGCAGCGCCTTCCACCAGACCGCGTCGTCGTCGTACGCCGCGATGCCGGTGCCCGCGAGCACCGGCGAGATCGCGGCGGGCAGCGTGCGAGGACGCGCGCCGGCGACCCAGTGGGCGGCCCGGACATCGGCGGAGGGCATGGCCGGATTCAAGCAGCCGTGCCCTAGCGTTCGTCGCATGGGTCTGCGGCTGAGCGGTGTCGTCGAGAGCGACATCGACGCCGTCGAGGCATGGCTCGGGGCGGACGATGCCGGACCGGTCGTGATCGCCACCTCCGGGTCGTCCGGCACCCCGAAGGAGGTCGTGCTCTCGCGCGACGCGGTCCTGGCGTCGGCCGCCGCGTCGGCCGCGCGGCTCGGTGGGTCCGGCCCCTGGCTGCTGGCGCTCCCGACGGCGTACGTCGCCGGCCTCAACGTCATCACCCGCTCCCTGGTCGCCGGACACCGGCCGACGGTGCTCGGCGAGCGAGACCCGCGCGACGTGGCGATGGCGGGTGGTTACCTCTCGCTGGTCCCGACGCAGCTGCACCGGTGGCTCGACTCGCGGGGGGACCGCGAGGCGCTGGCCGGGCTCGCAGCGGTGCTGGTCGGGGGCGGACCCGTGGACCCCTCGCTGAAGGAGCGCTCGCGGGACGCCGGCATCCGGCTGGTGGCGACGTACGGCATGGCCGAGACCTGCGGCGGCTGTGTGTACGACGGGCTGCCGCTCGACGGCGTCGGCCTGGCGATCGCGGCCGACGGGCGGGTGCGGCTGGCCGGTCCGACCCTCTTCGACGGCTACCTCGACGACCCGGCCGCGACTGCCGGCGCACTCGTCGACGGGTGGTTCCACACCTCCGACGCCGGCCGGATCGACGAGGACGGCCGGCTCCACGTCCTCGGTCGCCTCGACGACATGGTGGTCAGCGGCGGGGTGAACGTGCCGGCCGGCGCGGTCGCGGCTCGGCTGCGGGAGCACCCGGGCGTCGCGAGCGCCGAGGTGGTCGGGGTGCCCGACCCCGAGTGGGGCCAGCGAGTCGTCGCGGTCCTGTCGCTGGTCGGCGTCGACACCATGGAGCTGGAGACGGCCCGCGACTGGGTCGGTGAGCGGCACCCCCGCGCGTGGGCTCCGCGCGAGATCGTCGTCGTCCCCGCGCTGCCGATGCTGACCAACGGCAAGGTGGACCGGGTCGCCGTCCGGGCGCTGGCGGGGGAGGCCCGGTGAGGGTCTTCTCGATCCCGATGACGACCCGCTTTCGCGGGATCACGGTGCGCGAGGGTGCCCTGGTCGAGGGCGAGGCGGGCTGGGGTGAGTGGAGCCCCTTCACGGAGTACGCGCCCGAGGAGTCCGAGGCGTGGCTGCGATGCGCGGAGGAGGCGGCGGCCGGCGACTGGCCGGAGCCGGTGCGCGACCGCGTGCCGGTGAACGTGACGGTGCCGGTGGTCTCGCCGGAGGCCGCACACGAGCGCGTCCGGCGCTCCGGGTGCGCGACAGCCAAGGTCAAGGTGGCCGACCCGGGCTCCCCGCTCGGCGACGACCTCGCCCGCGTCGAGGCGGTGCGCGACGCACTCGGCCCGTCGGGCCGGTTGCGCATCGACGCCAACGGGGCCTGGGACGTCGACACCGCCGTCGCCGCGATCGCCGAGCTCGACCGCGCTGCAGGCGGCCTGGAGTACGTCGAGCAGCCGTGCGCCTCGGTCGAGGAGCTGGCCGACGTACGCCGCAAGGTGGGGGTGCCGGTCGCGGCCGACGAGTCGATCCGGCGGGCGCAGGACCCCTACCGGGTGCGCGACCTCGGGGCCGCCGACATCGCCGTGCTGAAGGTCCAGCCGCTGGGCGGCGTGCGCGCCTGCCTGCGGATCGCCGAGGAGATCGGGATGCCGGTCGTCGTGTCGTCGGCGCTGGAGACCTCGATCGGGCTGGCGGCCGGGGTGGCCCTGGCGGCCGCCTTGCCGACGCTGGACCATGCCTGCGGACTCGCGACGCGCTCGTTGCTCACCGCCGACGTGGCGTCGCCCGAGCTGGTGCCGGTGGACGGTGCGCTGGCCGTCGGCGTCCCCGTCGTCGTCCCGGCGTGGCTCGACGCGGTGGCCGCGTCGGCCGATCGCGTCGCCTGGTGGGACGAACGACTGGCGGCGGTCCGGGCCCTGCGCGAGGCTGGGCGCTCGTGAACGACTCGACCACCCTCGCGCGCTCGGTCGTCGGGCACCTGGTCGAGCAGGGCATCCGGGAGATCGTGCTCGCACCCGGATCGCGGAACGCCCCGCTGGCCTTCGCGGCGTACGACGCGGCGGAGGCCGGGCTGGTCCGGCTGCACACGCGCATCGACGAGCGCTCGGCCGGGTTCGTCGCCCTGGGGCTGACCAAGGTGGGCTCGGCGGCCGCGGTGATCTGCACGTCGGGGACCGCGGTGGCGAACCTGCATCCGGCGGTGCTCGAGGCCGCCCACGCCGGTGTCGCCCTGGTGGCGGTCACCGCCGACCGCCCCGCCCGGCTCCGCGGCACCGACGCCAACCAGACCACCGACCAGGTCGGCATCTTCGGCCCGCTCGTCCGCACCGTCGACGTGACGACCGGCACCTACCCCGAGCTGAACACCCGGCTCGGTGGGCCCGAGGCGCCGTCGGGGACCGTGGTCCACCTGAACGTCTCCTTCGACGACCCGCTGACCCCGGGCGACCGGTGGGCTCCGGACCTGCAGCCCGGTCACTGGCTCACGGGCCCGGCCCGGACCCTGCCGCTCACGACGATCCCGCTCGGTCCGAGGACCGTCGTCGTGGCCGGGGACGACAGCGGTCCGCCGGCTCGTCAGCTCGCCGAGCGCGCCAACTGGCCGCTGCTCGCCGAGCCCACCAGTGGCTCGCGCACGGGGACGCACGCCCTGCGCTGCTACCGGCTCCTGCTCGCCGGCCCGCTCGCCGCCGAGGTGGAACGCGTCGTCGTGTTCGGGCACCCGACCCTCTCGCGGCCGGTGCAGCGCCTGCTGGCCCGCGACGACGTCGAGGTCTGGAGCGGCAGCTCGGCCGGTCAGTGGTCGCGCCGGCCGTTCGCCGTCGACCACGACTTCGTGAACCTCGACGTGGAGGACGGTCCGGACACCGAGTGGCTCGACCGGTGGCGCGAGGCGGACGCGCGGGTCGGTCACGACCTCGACGCGCTGCTCGCGGCCGAGCCCGGGCTGACGGCGTACGACGTCGCCGGCGTGGTCGCGCGCGCCCTCCCGCGCGAGGGGCTCCTGGTCGTCGGCGCCTCGAACCCGATCCGCGACCTCGACCTGATGGTCCCGCGCTACGAGGTCGGCGGCCGCCGGAAGACCATCGCCAACCGCGGTCTGTCCGGCATCGACGGCGTCGTCTCGACCGCGATCGGTGCCGCGCTGGGCCGGCGCTCCGACCGCAGCCTCGCCCTGCTCGGCGACGTGACGTTCCTGCACGACGCCAACGGGCTCGTCCTCGGTCCGGACGAGCCCCGCCCCGACCTGACCCTCGTGGTGGTCAACGACGACGGTGGCTCGATCTTCGCCACGCTCGAGCAGGGAGCGGAGGAGTACGCCGACCGCTACGAGCGTCTCTTCGGCACCCCGCACGGCGTCGACATCGGCAGCCTCTGCGCCGCGACTCGCACCGCCCACCTGCAGGTGCGGAGCAGACCCGAGCTCGAGCAGGCGCTGGCGAGCCCCAACGGCGGGATCGAGGTCGTCGAGGCCGTCTGCCGCCGGGACGACCGGCGCGACCTCGATGCCCGCATCCGGGCGCTCGCCGGCTGAGGAGCGGCTTGCCACCGCAGTCCCGCGGTCGGACACTGCCGGGAAGGACCCGGGGGGTCACCATGACCGAGTCGCACGACGTCGTCGTCATCGGAGCCGGTCAGGCCGGCCTGGCGATGAGCTGGACACTGGGCGAGCGCGGCATCGACCACGTCGTGCTCGAGCGCGATCGGGTCGCCGAGCGCTGGCGGACGAGTCGCTGGGACTCCCTGATGTTCCAGTTCCCCAACGACGTCCTGTCGCTGCCGGGGATGCCCTACGCCGGGCCCGACCCGGACGGCTTCACCCCCTACCGGGAGGTGGTCGAGCTCCTCGAGCGGTACGCCGTGCTGGTCGGCCGGCCGGTTCGAGAGCACACCGCGGTCACGGCCCTCGACCGGGTCGGTGACCGCTGGCGGGTGGCCACCGAGTCCGAGGACGAGCTCGCGGCGCGGGCCGTGGTCGTGGCGACCGGCCCGTTCCAGCGTGCCCGCATCCCCGCACTGGCCGAGCGGCTGCCGGCCGACCTCCTCCAGCTCCACTCGGTCGACTACCGGAACCCCGGAGGGCTCCCGGACGGTGGCGTGCTGGTCGTCGGCAGCGGGGCGTCCGGCTTCCAGATCGCGGAGGAGCTGGTGGAGGCCGGCCGCCCGACGTACCTGTGCCTGAGCAGCCACCGCCGGGTGCCGCGCCGGTACCTCGGCCGCGACATCACCCGCTGGCTGGTCGAGCTCGGGCTGATGGACCGCACGCGCGCGGACTGGGTGGACGGGCGGATGCCGCCGAGCGTGCTGGTCACCGGCGTGGGTGGTGGGCACGACGTCGACGCCCGGATGCTGGGGGAGCAGGGCGTGGTGCTGCTGGGCTCGCTCGTCGGCGCCGACGGTCCGGTGCTGCGCCTGGCCGACAACGCCGAGCCGATCCTCGCCGCGGCCGACACGATGCACGACGATCTCGTCCGCCTGATCGAGGACCACGCCCGAAGCGGGGGTATCGAGGTCCCGGAAGACGCGTCAGTCGCCCGGCCGGGACCCGTGCCTCCACGACCCACCGTCGACCTCCGGGACGCGGGGATCACCAGCGTCGTGTGGGCCACCGGCTACGCCTTCGACTACGACTGGCTGCACGCGCCCTGTCTGGACGACCGCGGCGAGCCGGTGCAGCAGCGCGGGGTCACCGACGTTCCCGGGCTCTACTTCCTCGGCCTGCACTGGATGCACACGTTCAAGTCCGGGACGTTCCTCGGCATCGCCGACGACGCGGCGCACGTCGTCGACCACCTGGCGCGCCATCTGCACGGCCCGGAACTTCCTTGACCGGGCCGGCGCAACGACGGTCAAGACGGCGGGCGCGTCGGCGAGGCACCATGTCGGCATGACCGTCGCCGCCGACACCTTCGCCGAGTTCGTCGACGGCCTGGCGGCGGCGCTCGACGACCACGACGCGACGGGCGAGGACTGGGCCGCGCGCCACCATTTCTCACGCTTCCACTTCGACCGGATGATCAAGTCGGTCGGCGGCGAGCCGCCACAGGCGCTGCGCCGGCGCATCCTGCTCGAGCGCGCGGCGTACCGGATGATCACGACGCGAGCGCCGCTGATCGACATCGCGGTGGAGGCGGGGTACTCCTCGCACGAGGCCTTCACGCGCGCGTTCGCCAAGGCCTACGACGCGACGCCGCGGGAGTGGCGCAAGAAGCCCGGTCACATCCAGATCGGCGAGGCGAACGGCGTGCACTTCGTGCCGCCGGCCAGCATCCGGCTGCCGTCGCGTGACGTCGTCCGCGGCCCGGACCTGCTGGAGAAGATGGTCGAGCACCACGTGTGGCTGGTCGGCGAGATGGTCCGGGTGTCCGAGCGGCTCACCGACGAGCAGCTCGACCGGACGATCGTGCTGGAGGACGACGACGAGGGGCAGACGATCCGCTCGCTGCTGAGCCGGCTGGTCGGGCAGATGGGCATGTGGAACGCCGCGATGGCGACCCGCGACTACGACTGGAGCGTCGAGGAGCACGAGTCGCTCGGCTCCATGAGGCGCCGTCTCGGCATCGAGGGGCCGCGTTACCTCGCGCACGTCCGCGAGGTCTGCGACCAGGGGCGGATCGAGGACACGTTCGTCGACGCGCTCTGCGAGCGCGCCGAGGTGTTCACCTACGGCGGGATGATCGCCCACGTGCTGACGTTCGCGGCGTACCGGCGGACCGTCGTCGTCCTCGCGCTCGCGCGGCTCGGTCAGGACGAGCTCGGGTGGGGCGACCCGATGAGGTGGGTCGCGGACCGGGCGTGACCGGGGGCCGGTTCGCCGGCATGGCAAGAATGTCCGCGTGGAGATCGCGTTCGAGCTGGTTGCGCTGGCGATCGTCGTGCTCGCCGGTACGGCGCTGGCGGACCGCGTCCGCTTCCCCGCACCGCTCGGGCTGATCGTCGTCGGCGTGGTGGCGTCGTACACGCCGGGCGTGCCGACCGTCCACCTCAGCTCCGACGTCGTGCTGCTCGGTCTGCTGCCGCCCCTGTTGTACGCCGCCGCCATCCAGACCTCGTTGGTCGACTTCAACGCGAACCGCCGGCCGATCCTGCTGCTCAGCGTCGGGCTCGTGCTCTTCACGATGCTCGGGGTCGGCGCGTTGGTGCACACCCTGCTTCCCGGCATCACGTGGTGGGCGGCACTCGCGATCGGCGCCGTCGTCGCTCCGCCGGACGCCGTCGCGGCCACCGCGATCGGGCGCCGGATCGGCCTGCCCCGTCGCATCGTCACGATCCTCGAAGGGGAGTCGCTGTTCAACGACGCGACGGCCCTGGTCGCGTTGCGCACCGCCGTCGCCGCCGGTGCCGGCGGGGTCCAGATGTGGCACGTCGGCACCGACTTCCTGGTCGCCTCGATCGGCGGTGCGGCCATCGGAGTCGCCGTGTTCGTCGTCGTCGCCCGGTTGCGCCGCCACGTGACCGACCCGATCCTCGACACCGCGATCTCGTTCGTGGTGCCCTACGCGACGTACATCGTCTCCGAGGAGGCGCACTCCTCCGGCGTCGTCAGCGTGGTCGTCACCGGGCTTCTGCTCGGGCACAAGGCACCCGTCATCCAGACCGCCCAGTCACGGATCGCGGAGCGGATGAACTGGCGCACGATCGCCTACTTCCTGGAGAACACCGTCTTCCTGCTGATCGGCCTGCAGGCGCAGTGGATCCTGCAGGACGTCAAGGACGGCGGCACGTCCGCGGGGCGCGTGGTGGCGGTCTGCGGCCTGACGTTGCTCGCCGCCGTCGTGCTCCGGATGGCGTGGGTGTTCTTCGCCCGCTACCTGTTGATCCGCCCCGGACCCGACCCGGCCACCGGCAAGCTGCCGTCGCCGAGGTTCACGATCGTCCTCGGCTGGGCCGGGATGCGCGGCGTCGTCACGCTGGCCGCGGCGTTCGTGATCCCGGCCGACGCGCCGTACCGCGAGGTGCTGCTGCTGATCGCCTTCACGGTGGTCGCCGGCACGCTGTTCGTCCAGGGACTCTCGCTGCCGTGGCTGGCGCGCCGGCTGCGCGTGCCGTCGCCCGACCCGCTCGAGGACGCCCTCGCGCGGGCGACCGTGCTGCAGCAGGCGTCCAAGTCCGGTTTCAAACGGCTCAAGGAGCTGGAGTACGACGACCGGCACGGCGTCTTCGCGCTGATCAAGCAGCGCATCGAGCAGCGCAACTTCGCCGCCTGGGAGCGGCTCGGCACCGGCACCGACCAGGAGGCGCCGAGCGAGCTGTACACGCGGGTGCGGCTCGAGATGATCGCCGCCGAGCGCGCGCGGGTCCTCGAGATCCGGCGCTCGGGACAGGTCGCCAGCGAGGTGATCAGCGACGTGCTGTCCATGCTCGACGTGGAGGAGTCGATGCTGGACATCAGCCAGGACAGCCGCGAGGAGACCCGGCCCACCACGGCCCAGCGGCGTACCGGGGAGGCGTGCGCCGACCTCGACGCCTACCCCGCGGTCGAGACCTCCGAGGACCCCGAGTGCGGCGACTGCCTGCGCGAGGGCACGGCGTGGGTCTCGCTCCGCCAGTGCCTCGAGTGCGGCAACGTCGGCTGCTGCGACTCCTCACCCCGCCGCCACGCCACCGCCCACTTCCACGAGCACCAGCACCCGGTCATCGAGTCCGCCGAGCCCGGCGAGGACTGGCGCTGGTGCTACTTCCACCACGCCACCGCCTGACGGGTTGACCCGCGGGTTGTGACCACGTGAGCCGCGGGTTCTTGACGGGTGTGCGGGTCAGAACCCGCGGCTCGATGCGTCAGAACCCGCGGTTCAACCCGTGGTTAGGGTGGGCGGGTGCGGATCACCAAGTTCGGCCACAGCTGCGTCCGGCTGGAGCACGACGGGAAGGTGGTGGTCCTCGACCCGGGGATGTTCACCGACCCCGAGGCGGTCGACGGCGCGGATGCGGTGGTGATCACCCACGAGCACCCGGACCACTACCAGCCGGACACCCTCACCCGCACCGACGCACCGGTCTTCACGATCGCGGCCGTCGCGGCGAAGATCCGCGAGGACGCACCGGCGGTCGGCGAACGGGTCACGGTCGTGGCGCCGGGCGAGTCCTTCGACGTCGGCATCCCGGCGGAGTCGGTGGGCGAGCTGCACGCGGTGATCCATCCCGACCTGCCGCGGTTCTACAACTCCGGCTACGTCTTCGACCTCGGCGGTACGACGGTCTACCACCCGGGCGACTCCCTCACCGTCCCCCAGCAACGGGTCGATGTGCTCTGCGTTCCGGTCTGTGCGCCGTGGATGAAGGCGGCCGAGGGCGTGGACTTCGCGAGGTCGGTCGGGGCCCCGCGCAACCTCGCGATCCACGACCGGATCTACTCCGAGGCAGGGCTCCGCATCGTGGACGGCCACTACGGCCTGCTCCTGCCCGAGACCTCGACGTACCACCGCCTCGCCGACGGCGACGACCTCGACTGAAGGCAGCCGCAAGAAGCGCCGCCGCCGGCTCGCGGGCACGGCCACGGGTGATGCTCTCCAGAAGCGTCGTCAGCCGGCGGCGAGAGAGTCGCGCACCGGCACCAGCTTGGCCTGCGACTCGGCGAGCTCGGCCTCCGGGTCGGAGTCGGCGACGATCCCGCAGCCGGCGAACAGCCGCACCGTGTTGCCGCTGATCTCCGCGGACCGCAGCGCGATGCCCCACTCGCCGTCCCCGGTCGTGTCCATCCAGCCGACCGGGCCGGCGTAGCGGCCGCGCTCCATGCCCTCGATCTCGGCGATCAACGCCACCGCCTCGGTGGTCGGCGTGCCACCGACCGCCGCCGACGGGTGCAGCGACGCGGCCAGCTGCAGCGACGACACGGTGGTGGCGTCGTGGACGACGCCCGCGACGTCGGAGGCCAGGTGCATCACGTTGGGCAGGTGCAGCACGAACGGCGTCTCCGGGACGATCATCGACGAGCAGTGCGGCTCGAGGGCGTCGGCCACCGAGCGGACGGCGTACTCGTGCTCCTCGTGGTCCTTGCTCGAGCGCGCGAGGGCCGCGGCCAGGGCGAGGTCGCGCTCGTCGTCGCCGGTACGCCGGATGGTCCCGGCCAGCACCCGGGAGGTCACGAGGCCGCGTTCGCGGCGTACCAGCATCTCCGGCGTCGCGCCGAACAGCCCGTCGACGTGGAAGGTCCAGCACATCGGGTAGCTCTCGGCGAGCCGGTGCAGCGGCCAGCGGACGTCGATCCGGTTCGCCGCCGTCGCCACCAGGTCGCGCGCGAGCACGACCTTCTCCAGGGCGCCGGCGGTGATCCGGCGGACGGCGTCCGCGACGACGGCCATCCAGTGCTCGCCGTCCATGGCGCCGTCGCTGAAGACGACGTCCTCGGGTGCCTCGGCGGAGGTGCTCGGGCCGGCGTACGACGCGGGGCCGACCAGGGTGAGCCAGGTGCGACCGGCACGGCGGCCGACCACGACCTGCGGCACGGTGAGCACCGAGTCGCCCGGCTCGTCGGCGAACGCGAACGAGCCGAAGCAGACCAGCCCGGAGCCGGGCTCGCTGACGTCGTCGCGGATGTCGGCGCGGGCGACGGTCTCGGTCCACCACTTGTCGGCGTCGGAGAAGCGAGTGATGCCGCGCGGCCGGATCTGGGCGGCGACGCCGTACCCGACCAGGCCCTCGTCGCGCCGCAGCCAGGCCACGCCGTCGTCGGCAGGAAGCAGGGTGAGAAGCGGGTCGTCGTCGTCGATCTCGGTCGTCCGGACCGACAGACCGGGTGACGCGGGGGTGGCCGCGGGGCTCGTCACAGTCGGGAAGCGTACCTGTCGGGATTCGCCGATCACGGCACGACGGCGACGACTGTCGGCAAGGTCACGTCCGGTGCACCGAGCGGTCAGGACCAGTAGACGACGACCTTGTCGCCGACGCGCACCTGCGAGAACAGCCACTTGATGCCGTCGTAGTCGCGGATGTTCACGCAGCCGTGCGAGGCGCCGTTGTAGCCGACGGCCGCGAAGTCCGAGGAGTAGTGCACGGCCTGCCCGCCCGAGAAGAACATCGAGTACGGCATCGCGGACCCGAACATCTGTGACACGTGGTCGGCGTCCTTGAGGTAGACGTGGAAGAGGCCCTCGCGCGTCGGGGTGTTGCTCACGGTCGAGCCGAAACGCGCGTCGAGCGTCTGGAGGACGTGGCCGTCGACGACCCAGCGCAGCGTGCTGGACGTCTTGTCGATGCAGAGCACTCGGCCGGTCAGGCAGCGCGGGTCGAGCTTGCCGGGCGACGGGAGCGTGTTCTCGAGCTCGGCGGCCGTCGGGTTCGTGGTCATCCCCTCCAGCCGGTCCAGCGTGCGCTGGTCGACCTTGCCGGTGACCGGGATGACGCGCTTGGCCTGGAAACCCCTGACCGCGGTCACGGTCTGCGCGTCGTAGCTGCCGTTCACGTCGCCGAAGTACCACGCGATCTGCCGCAGCCGGGCCTGGAGCTCGCGCACACCCTTGCCCTGGTCGCCCGCCTGGTACAGCGGGGTGCCGGCGTGCAGCACGTTGTACATCGCGTCGTGGGTCGGCTGCCGGGTCATGCCCGTGAGGCGGTCCCAGGTGCGGGCGTCGAGGACGCCGGTGCGGTGCAGACCGTGCTTGCCCTGGAAGCCCTTCACCGCGGCGACCGTCGCGTCGTCGTACCTGCCCGTCGTGGTCTCGGGGAGCCAGGCGAGCTGGAAGAGCCGCTGCTGCAAGTCGCGCACCTTCGGGCCCTGAGCGCCGGGCTTCAGCACCTCGCTGACGACGTGAGGGCGGTGCGTCGGTGCGCTGGTCGGGGAGGAGGACGGCGTCGCGGGCTGCGACGAGGACGCGGCGTCCGGCAGCCGCGACGACGACGCGACGGTGCGGGCACCGTGGTGGTCCACGAGACGTCCGACGCCGTACGCCGCGCCGCCGAGCACGCCGACGAGCAGCGTCAGCGTCAGCAGGGTCTTGACGACCTTCATCGTTCTCCTCCGGGGAAGTCCGCTTCCGAGGCCGGTGATCGGGAGCGGTGAGGCCGTCCCAGTGTCGAACCTGAAGACGCGATTTCCCGGCATTTGGTTGCCGAGAGCTCCGGCGTCGCGAAGCGGCGCCGGAGATCGAGAAGAACGAGGTCCCAGCCGTTCGTCGAGGATCCCGGCACCCCACCAGCGGCCAGCACCTGCACAGCCGCCCCACAGCCCCGAGCCCTACCCTTTCGGCGTGGCCCGAGCAGACCTCGACAAGGAGCCGAGCGACGTACGCCGGATGTTCGACGACGTCGCGAAGCGCTACGACGTCACCAACGACGTGCTGTCCCTGGGCCAGGACCGTGGTTGGCGCACGGCGGTCCTCGACGCCGTCGAGGCCCGGCGGCACGACCTCGTGCTCGACCTCGCGGCCGGCACCGGCACCTCCAGCGAGCCCTTCCTCGATGCCGGGGCGACCGTCGTTCCCTGCGACTTCTCCCTGGGGATGCTCCAGGTCGGCAAGAAGGCCCGCCCGCACCTGCCGTTCACGGCGGGCGACGGCACGCGGCTCCCCTTCGCCGACGGGGTGTTCGACGCGGTGACGATCTCGTTCGGCCTGCGCAACATCGTCGACCCGCTCGCCGGGCTGCGCGAGATGCGTCGCGTCACGCGGCCGGGTGGCCGGCTGGTCGTCTGCGAGTTCAGCCACCCCACCTGGTCGCCGTTCCGGACCCTGTACGTCGAGTACCTCATGCGCGCCCTGCCGCCGATCGCGCGCGCCGTCTCCTCGAGCCCCGACGCCTACGTCTACCTCGCGGAGTCGATCCGGGCCTGGCCGGACCAACCGGCGCTCGCCGAGATGATCGGAGAAGCCGGGTGGCGGCGTCCGCAGTGGCGTAACCTCACCGGCGGCATCGTCGCGCTGCATCGGGCAACGGCATGAGGGAGCGGCATGAGGAGACTCGGCTGGGTGGGCCTGATCTGCGTCCCCCTCCTGGCGACGAGCGCCTGCAAGAGCTCCGTGCCGTCGTTGGGCGATGACGGCCCGGAGCGCAGCTGCGTCCCGCCGAGGCTGACCGTCGTCGGCCAGGCGCCGAAGCACCGCCCGCTCACCGTGCACCCCGGCCAGACCGTCCGGCTGCGTGGCCTCCACTACACCGACGACTGCGCGGCCAGTGGGGCCGGCACCGGCGTGAGGTATCCACGGCTCCAGCTGGTGCTGCAGTCGAAGTACCACATCGGTCCGGTCGCCACCGTCCATCCGAAGGGCCCGGACGCCGCCTTCACCGTCGCCGTCACGATCCCCCCGACGACGGCCGTCGGTCCGGCGAAGCTCTTCTCGGCCGGCGTCGAGGGCGGCCACCTGCGGCTCGTCGTACGCCGGTGAGCCGTCGCCGGCACGCCCTCATTTAGGGCACACAAGGGTTTGTTAAATCTGCAGGTGAGAGGCCCTTCGCCGGTCGGCGGACCCGGGGGTGCAGTCGCTCCGGAGACAGTCCTAGACTGGCCGACGGCCGGTTCGTGAAGGCGTTCACAAAGTCACAAACTCGTGGCGCAGGTCATGGACGGGACCCGGCAGCACGCAGGGGAAGGAAGTCTGGATGGAGCTCTACACGCCCGTCCTGGTACTCGCGGCGATCGCGGCGGCCTTCGCGGTCTTCTCGATCATCATGTCGTCCGGGGTCGGGCCCCGGCGCTACAACCGGGCCAAGCTCGACTCCTACGAGTGCGGCATCGAGCCGACGCCGCAGCCGGTCGGCGGCGGGCGCTTCCCGATCAAGTACTTCATCACCGCGATGATGTTCATCGTCTTCGACATCGAGATCGTCTTCCTCTATCCCTGGGCCGTGCACTTCGACTCGCTGAAGTCCTTCGGCCTGGTCGAGATGGTCCTGTTCATCGCCACCGTGTTCGTCGCCTATGCCTACGTGTGGCGCCGCGGCGGCCTCGATTGGGATTGAGGTAGTCATTCCATGGGTCTCGAAGAGAAGCTGCCCAGCGGCGTCCTGCTGACCACGGTCGAGGGCGTCGCCGGCTACATGCGCAAGGCCAGCTTCTGGCCGGCGACGTTCGGTCTTGCCTGCTGTGCCATCGAGATGATGACCACCGGCGGACCGAAGTACGACCTCGGCCGTTTCGGCATGGAGGTGTTCCGGGCCAGCCCGCGCCAGGCCGACCTGATGATCGTGGCCGGCCGGGTGAGCCAGAAGATGGCCCCGGTGCTGCGCCAGATCTACGACCAGATGCCCGACCCGAAGTGGGTGCTGGCGATGGGTGTCTGCGCGAGCAGCGGCGGGATGTTCAACAACTACGCCATCGTGCAGGGCGTCGACCACGTCGTACCCGTCGACATGTACCTCCCGGGATGTCCGCCGCGCCCCGAGATGCTGATCGACGCGATCCTCAAGCTGCACGACCAGGTCAAGCACAAGCCGCTCGGCGCCCACGCCGCCGAGGCCGTCGAGACCCGCGAGACCGACGCCCTCGCGGCGATCCCGACCTCCCAGCTGAAGGGCCTCATGCGTTGAGCGAGAACACGCAGGACCCCTCGACCGACGCCCGCGTCCCCGCTCAGCCCGGGTCCGTCGAGAGCATGGGCATCCGTCAGGGCATGTTCGGTGTGTCCGGCACCGGGGACACCAGCGGGTACGGCGGCCTGGTCAAGCAGACGGTGTTCCCCTCGGCCAGCCAGCGCCCGTTCGGCGGCTGGTACGACGAGGTCGCGGACGCGCTCGAGGCCCGGCTCGGCGCGACGGACCTGACCTCGGCCGTCGAGAAGGTCGTCGTCGACCGCGGCGAGATCACCTTCCACATCCGTCGCGACGACCTGCCGTTCGTGGCCCAGATGTTCCGTGACGACGAGGCCCTGCGCTTCGAGCTCTGCTCCGGGGTCAGCGGGGTCCACTATCCGGGCGACGACGGCCGCGAGCTGCACGCGGTCTACCACCTGCTGTCGATGACCTACAACCGCCGGGTGCGGCTCGAGGTCAGCGTCCCGGACGCCGACCCCCACATCCCGAGCATCGTCAGCATCTACCCGACCAACGACTGGCACGAGCGCGAGACGTACGACATGTACGGCATCGTCTTCGACGGCCACCCGGCCCTGACGCGGATCCTGATGCCGGACGACTGGCCGGGCCACCCGCAGCGCAAGGACTACCCGCTGGGTGGCATCCCGGTCGAGTACAAGGGCGGCACCATCCCGCCGCCCGACCAGCGAAGGAGCTACTCATGACGAGTGACCTCTACGCCGGCGCGGCCGACACGCACGAGGGCAAGGTCTTCACCGTCACCGGGCAGGACTGGGACTCCGTCACGCAGAGCATCGGCGAGGACGCCGACGAGCGGATCGTGGTCAACATGGGTCCGCAGCACCCGTCGACCCATGGGGTGCTCCGGCTGATCCTCGAGCTCGAGGGCGAGACGGTGACCGAGGCGCGGTGCGGCATCGGCTACCTCCACACCGGCATCGAGAAGAACATGGAGTACCGCTCCTGGGTCCAGGGCGTCACGTTCTGCACCCGGATGGACTACCTCGCGCCGTTCCACAACGAGATGACCTACGTGCTCGGCGTCGAGCGGCTGCTCGGCATCGAGGACGACGTACCGGAGAAGGCCCAGGTGATGCGGGTCCTGCTCATGGAGCTCAACCGCATCTCCTCGCACCTGGTCTGCATCGCCACCGGCGGCATGGAGATCGGCGCGCTGACGGTGATGACCATCGGCTTCCGTGAGCGGGAGCTGGTGCTCGACCTGTTCGAGCTGATCACCGGTCTCCGGATGAACCACGCGTTCATCCGTCCCGGCGGCGTCGCCCAGGACCTCCCGCCCGGCGCCCTGGACGAGATCCGCAGCTTCATCAAGCTGATGAAGAAGCGCCTCCCGGAGTACGCCGACCTCTGCAACGCCAACCCGATCTTCAAGGGACGCCTCGAGGGCATCGGCCACCTCGACCTCGCCGGTTGCCTCGCGCTCGGCCTCACCGGTCCGATCCTGCGGTCGGCCGGCTACCCGTGGGACCTGCGCAAGACGCAGCCCTACTCCGGCTACGAGACCTACGACTTCGACGTCCAGACCTGGGACACCTGCGACTCCTACGGCCGCTTCCGGGTCCGGCTGGCCGAGATGTGGGAGTCGCTGAAGATCGTCGAGCAGGCCGCCGACCGGCTGGCCAACCTCGAGGGCGAGCCGGTGATGGTCGCCGACAAGAAGATCGCCTGGCCCAGCCAGCTCGCGATCGGCTCGGACGGCATGGGCAACAGCCTCGACCACATCCGCCACATCATGGGCGAGTCGATGGAGGCGCTGATCCACCACTTCAAGCTGGTCACCGAGGGCTTCCGGGTCCCGCCCGGCCAGGCCTACGTCCCGATCGAGTCGCCCCGCGGCGAGCTCGGTGCGCACGTCGTCAGCGACGGCGGCACGCGTCCGTTCCGTGCGCACTTCCGCGACCCGTCGTTCACCAACCTCCAGGCCACCAGCGTGATGGCCGAGGGTGGCATGGTCGCCGACGTGATCGTCGCGATCGCCAGCATCGACCCGGTGATGGGAGGGGTGGACCGTTGACCGACGTCTCGACCGGCTCGACCACCGACGGTGGCGGCCTCGCCGACGCCACCTATGACGAGCTCCGGGAGATCGCCGCGCGCTACCCGGAGCCCCGCTCGGGGCTCCTGCCCATGCTCCACCTCGTGCAGTCGGTCGAGGGGCGGGTGACGTCCGAGGGGATCGAGGCGTGCGCCGACATCCTCGACATCACCGCCGCCGAGGTGAGCGGCGTCGCGACGTTCTACACGATGTACAAGCGCCGCCCCGTCGGCGACTACCACGTCGGCGTCTGCACCAACACGCTGTGCGCCGTGATGGGTGGTGACGTGATCTTCGAGCGGCTCAAGGAGCATCTCGACGTCGGGAACGACGAGACCACGGCCGACGGCACGATCACGCTCGAGCACGTGGAGTGCAACGCCGCGTGCGACTACGCGCCGGTGATGATGGTCAACTGGGAGTTCATGGACAACATGACGCCGCAGTCGGCCACCCAGCTGGTCGACGACCTCCGTGAGGGCAAGGAGGTCCGGTCGACCCGCGGTCCGCGCATCGCCACCTGGCGCGAGGTCGAGCGGGTGCTCGCCGGCTACCCCGACGACCTCGTCGACGAGGGCCCGGGCGCGGGGCCGGCCTCGCTGGTCGGTCTGGAGCTCGCGCGCGACCGCGGCTGGAGCGCGCCCGGCTCGGACGAGCAGGGCTCGACGGGCAGCACCGCGGACACCGCGACCGAGGCCTCCGAGCAGGCCGACACCGGGCGCGCGGAGAGCGAGACGAAGCAGGAGGAGGGCCACCAGGATGGCTGACACGCTGACCCCGGTCCTCACCGCCGACTGGGCCGACGAGCAGAGCTGGAAGCTCGCGACGTACGAGCGCAACGGTGGCTACGGCGCCCTGCGCACGGCGCTGGCGATGGCGCCCGACGACATCATCGCCGCCGTCAAGGACTCCGGGCTGCGCGGGCGCGGGGGCGCGGGCTTCCCGACCGGCATGAAGTGGGGCTTCATCCCGCAGGACAACCCGAACCCGAAGTACCTCGTGGTGAACGCCGACGAGTCCGAGCCGGGCACCTGCAAGGACATCCCGCTGATGATGGCCTCGCCGCACACGCTGGTGGAGGGCGTGATCATCAGCAGCTTCGCGATCCGCGCCAACAAGGCGTTCATCTACGTCCGCGGCGAGGTCGTGCACGTGATCCGGCGCGTGCAGGCAGCCGTCGCCGAGGCGTACGCCGCGGGCCACCTCGGCCGCGACATCCACGGCTCGGGCTACGACCTCGACGTCATCGTGCACGCGGGCGCCGGCGCCTACATCTGCGGTGAGGAGACCGCGCTCCTCGAAGGGCTCGAGGGACGCCGCGGCCAGCCGCGCCTGCGGCCGCCGTTCCCGGCCGTCGCGGGCCTCTACGCCAGCCCGACGGTGATCAACAACGTGGAGTCGATCGCCTCGGTGCCCAGCATCATCGGCAACGGCGCCGAGTGGTTCGCCGCGATGGGCACCGAGAAGTCGAAGGGCTTCGGCATCTTCAGCCTCTCCGGTCACGTCGCCCGGCCCGGTCAGTACGAAGCGCCGCTCGGCATCACGCTCCGGACCCTGATCGACCTCGCCGGCGGGGTCCGGCACGGCCACGAGCTGAAGTTCTGGACACCCGGTGGGTCGTCCACGCCGATCCTGACCGACGAGCACCTCGATGTCCCGCTCGACTTCGAGGCCGTCGGCGCGGCGGGCTCCATGCTGGGCACGCGGGCTCTGCAGATCTTCGACGACACCACGTGCGTCGTGCGCGCCGTCCTGCGCTGGACCGAGTTCTACAAGCACGAGTCCTGCGGCAAGTGCACGCCGTGCCGTGAGGGCACGTACTGGCTGGTGCAGACGCTGACCAACCTGGAGAAGGGCGTCGGCCGCGAGGAGGACCTCGAGATCCTCCTCGACCAGTGCGACAACATCCTGGGCCGGTCGTTCTGCGCCCTCGGCGACGGCGCCGCGAGCCCGATCATGAGCTCGATCCAGTACTTCCGCGACGAGTACCTCCAGCACCTCCGCACCGGCGGGTGCCCGTTCGACCCGGTCGCCTCCACCCTCTTCGCCGCCGAGGGGGCACGATGAGCTCACCCCACGACGTCCGTCGTCTCCGTCGCTTCGCTCCGCCGCCGAACAACGCCGAGGGGACCCCGAGATGAGCACCGCAGAGGTCGAGCGGACCGACCTGGTGACCCTGACCATCGACGGCGTCCAGGTCAGCGTGCCCGCCGGCACCCTGGTCATCCGGGCCGCCGAGCAGGTCGGCGTCCAGATCCCGCGGTTCTGCGACCACCCGCTCCTGGAGCCGGTCGGAGCGTGCCGCCAGTGCCTGGTCGACGTACCCGACGCCGGGAACGGCCGGCCGATGCCGAAGCCGCAGGCGTCCTGCACGATCCCGGTCGCCGAGGGCATGGTGGTCAACACCCAGGCCACCAGCGAGGTCGCCGACAAGGCCCAGCAGGGGATCATGGAGTTCCTGCTGGTGAACCACCCGCTCGACTGCCCGGTCTGTGACAAGGGCGGCGAGTGCCCCCTGCAGAACCAAGCGATGTCGAACGGCCGCGGTGAGTCCCGGTTCGCGGCCAGTGGTGGCGTGAAGCGCACCTTCCCGAAGCCGATCAACATCTCCGCGCAGGTGCTCCTCGACCGCGAGCGCTGCGTGCTCTGCGCCCGGTGCACCCGGTTCTCCGAGCAGATCGCCGGTGACCCGTTCATCGAGCTCCTCGAGCGCGGTGCGCTGCAGCAGGTGGGGATCTACGAGAAGGAGCCCTTCGAGTCCTACTTCTCGGGCAACACCATCCAGATCTGCCCGGTCGGGGCGCTCACCAGCGCCGAGTACCGCTTCCGGTCCCGGCCGTTCGACCTGGTCTCGACGCCGTCGGTCGGCGAGCACGACGCGTGCGGCGCCGCGATCCGGGTCGACCACCGGCGTGGCCAGGTCATGCGCCGGCTCGCCGGCAACGACCCCGAGGTCAACGAGGAGTGGATCACCGACAAGGACCGCTTCGCGTTCGGCTACCTCCACACCGACGACCGGCTCGCCTACCCGCAGGTCCGCGACGAGGACGGCGAGCTCCGGCCCGCGTCGTGGCCCGAGGCGTTCGCCGTCGCGGCCCGCGGGCTCGCGGCGGCGGGCGCGACCGGCGTGCTGCCGGGTGGTCGGCTGACCGCCGAGGACGCCTACGCCTACAGCACCTTCGCGCGCGTGGCGTTGGGCACCAACGACATCGACTTCCGTTCCCGGCCGCTCTCGCAGGAGGAGGCCGACTTCCTCGCCGCCGAGGTCGTGCTGCGCGGACCCGGCAACGGCAACCCGACGTACGCCGACCTCGACGCAGCGAACTCGGTCCTCCTGGTCGGCCTGGAGCCGGAGGACGAGGCCGGCACGATCTTCCTGCGGCTCCGCAAGGCCCACCGCGAGCACCGCACCCGGGTCTGGTCGGTCGCGCCGTACGCCACCAAGGGTCTGCGCAAGATGGGTGGCGCGCTGATCGCGGCCCGCCCCGGCACCGAGGCCGACGTCGTCGCCGGGCTCGCGCACCGCGAGGACGTCGAGCTGGGCAGCGCCACCGTGATCCTGGTGGGCGAGCGGATGGCGACCGTGCCCGGTGCGCTCACCGCCGTCGCCCGCCTGGCGCGCAGCACCGGCGCGAAGCTGGCCTGGGTACCGCGCCGCGCCGGCGACCGCGGCGCCGTCGAGACCGGGTGCCTGCCCCACCTGCTGCCGGGCGGCCGTCCCGTCACCGACGCCTCGGCTCGGGTCGACGCGGCCACCGCCTGGGGCGTTGCCGGACTGCCGGACCAGCCGGGCCGCGACGCGGACGCGATCGTCGCCGCGGCGACCGCTGGCGCGATCGGCGGCCTCGTCGTGGGAGGCGTGGATCCCGACGACACCGGCGACCCCGCGGCGTTCCGGGCCGCGCTCGAGGCGGCACGCTTCGTCGTCTCGCTGGAGCAGCGAGAGACCGACGTGACCCGCGTGGCCGACGTCGTGTTCCCGGTCGCACCGGTCACCGACAAGCCCGGCACGTTCGTCTCGTGGGAGGGCCGGCCCCGTGAGTTCGACGCGGTGTTCGTCAACCCGAACGCGTTGCCCGACGCCCGCATCCTCGCCGGTGTGGCCGAGGAGCTGGGGACGCCACTCGGGTTCCGCTCGTCGGCCGAGGCGCACCAGCGGATGGTCGAGATGGGTCCGTGGGACGGCGAGCGCGCCGCGCTGCCGGAGGCCGCTGCGGCATCGTCCGTGACCGGCCCGCAGCAGGGGCAGGTCGCGCTGGCCACCTGGAAGCTGATGCTCGACAACGGCTCGATGCAGGACGGCGAGAAGTACCTCCGTGCCACCGCCCGGACGCCCGTCTGCCGGCTCTCGCCGACGGCGGCGGCGGCCATCGGCGCCATGGTGACCCTCGAGGGTGACCGGGGCTCGGTCACCCTCCCGGTCGAGGTCGCCGACGACCTGGCCGACGACATCGCCTGGGTGCCCGCCAACTCCACCGGCCGCGGCGTCCTCGCCGACCTCGCCTCGCCCGGCTCGGGCGTCCACCTGAAGGGAGGCGCGCTGTGACGGTCATGGACCTCTCGCCGAGCGCGGGCGCGAACGGCCTGGGTGCGTTCGGTCAGGACCCGTGGTGGCTGATCTTGATCAAGGCGCTGCTGATCTTCGTGGTCCTCGTGCTGCTCACACTCTTCAACATCTGGTTCGAGCGTCGCGTCGTCGCCCGGATGCAGCACCGCATCGGCCCCAACGTGCACGGCCCCTTCGGTCTCCTGCAGAGCCTCGCCGACGGCGTGAAGCTCGCGTTGAAGGAGGACATCATCCCGACGGCCGCGGACAAGGTCGTCTTCATCCTGGCGCCGGTGGTCGCCACGATCCCCGCCTTCGTGACCTTCTCGGTGATCCCCTTCGGCCCTGAGGTCAAGGTGCCGTGGAGCGACCGGCACACGCCGCTCCAGCTCACCGACATGCCGATGGCGGTGCTGTTCATCCTGGCGATCGCCTCGGTCGGCATCTACGGCATCGTGCTCGGCGGCTGGTCCAGCGGGTCGACGTACTCCCTGCTCGGCGCGCTGCGCTCGAGCGCCCAGATGATCTCCTACGAGGTGGCGATGGGCCTCGCCCTCGTCGCCGTCTTCCTGTACGCCGGCTCCATGTCGACCAGCCAGATCGTCGCGGCCCAGGGCGACTGGTGGTACGGCATCATCCTGCTGCCCTCCTTCGCGATCTACACGATCGCGATGGTCGGCGAGACCAACCGTGCGCCGTTCGACCTGCCGGAGGCCGAGGGCGAGCTGGTCGGCGGCTTCCACACCGAGTACTCCAGCCTGAAGTTCGCCCTCTTCTTCCTGGCCGAGTACATCAACATGGCGACCGTCTCGGCCCTCGCCACGACGCTCTTCCTCGGCGGTTGGCACGTGCCGTTCTGGATCGACCACGTGTGGTCCGGCGCCAACTCCGGCTACTGGCCGTTCCTGTGGTTCATGGGCAAGGTCCTGTTCTTCATCTTCATCTTCATCTGGCTGCGCGGCACGCTGCCCCGGATGCGCTACGACCAGTTCATGGCCTTCGGCTGGAAGCGGCTGATCCCGTTCTCCCTGGTCTGGATCGTGGCCGTGGCCGCGATCCGGACGGCGTCCCTCGACGGCGGCATCGACCGGAAGTACCTCCTGATCGGCCTGGGCATCGCGGTCGTGCTGTTCCTCGGCGTCTTCTTCTTCGGCGAGCAGCAGGAGGAAGAGGAGGACCGCGAGGCCACTCCGCAGGGGTACGCCGGTGGGTTCCCCGTCCCGGCCATGCCGGACGGCGGTGCCGTCCGCGGCGCGGCGGCCGGGCTGACCTTCGGCACCGGGCGCACCGTGACGGCCGTCCAGGACGACCCGGCCACCGCCGCCGGTCCCGTCGACATCGCCACGAACGACCCGGCCGCGCACGAGGCCGAGGAGGAGAGCCGATGAGCTCCCAGCAGGAGGGCAAGACCCTCAAGGAGCAGCTCTGGGACCCGGTCGCCGGGTTCGGGGTGACGTTCCGGACGATGTTCAAGAAGGTCGTCACCGAGCAGTACCCCTTCGAGAAGCAGCCGACGGCGCCGCGCTTCCACGGCCGGCACCAGCTCAACCGCTGGCCGGACGGGCTCGAGAAGTGCATCGGCTGCGAGCTGTGCGCCTGGGCGTGCCCGGCGGACGCGATCTACGTCGAGGGCGCGTCGAACACCGACGACGAGCGGTTCAGCCCCGGTGAGCGGTACGGCCGCGTCTACCAGATCAACTACCTGCGCTGCATCCTGTGCGGGCTGTGCATCGAGGCCTGCCCCACGCGCGCTCTGACGATGACCAACGAGTACGAGCTCGCCGACGACAACCGGGCCGACCTGATCTACGAGAAGCAGGACCTGCTGGCGCCCCTGCTCCCCGGCATGGAGCAGCCCCCGCACCCGATGCGTCTCGGCGAGGACGAGGGCGACTACTACCGCGGCACCTTCAAGTCGCCCGGTGGCGCCGTCGCCGAGGAGGGTGCGTCATGAGCACGTTCTGGATCCTCGCCCCGGTCATGGTGCTCGCGGCGCTCGGCATCCTCTTCGTCCGCAAGGCCGTGCACGCCGCGCTGCTGCTCGCGGTCGTGATGATCAGCCTCGCGGTGCTGTACCTCACGCTCCAGGCGCCGTTCCTGTTCGCCGTCCAGATCATCGTCTACACCGGCGCGATCCTGATGCTCTTCCTCTTCGTGCTGATGCTCGTCGGCGTGGACGCCTCCGACTCGGTGGTGGAGACGATCAAGGGTCAGCGCGCGGCGGCGATCATCGGCGGCCTCCTGCTCGGCTCGGTCCTGGTGATCGGGCTGACCCAGATGAGCCTCGGCGCGGTGACCGGGCTCGACACCGCCAACGCGAACGGCAACATCCCCGCACTGGCCGACATCATGTTCAGCCAGTACGTCTTCGCCTTCGAGGTCACCAGCGCGCTCCTGATCACCGCCGCCGTGGGCGCGATGGTGCTCGCGCACCGCGAGCGAATCGAGCCGAAGCCGACCCAGGCCGGCCTCGCCGCGCAGCGGATGAAGGACTACGCCGCCTCCGGCAAGCACCCCGGGCCCCTGCCGACCCCCGGTGTCTTCGCCCGCCACAACGCGGTGGACACGCCGGCGCTGCTGCCCGACGGCACGGCGTCCGAGGCGTCGGTCTCACGGGTGCTCGCCGCCCGGGGCACCGTGCGCTCCGGTCCGGCGATGGCCGAGGACGTCGTCGGCATCGAGAAGCAGCTGGGCGAGGCGCCTCACGCAGGTCGTGACCAGACCGCGCCGGCCTCGACCGAGGAGGAGGCTCCCACCACATGACGCCGTACGTGGTCCTCTCGTCGATCCTGTTCACGATCGGCTGCGTCGGCGTGCTCACGCGCCGCAACGCGATCGTGGTGTTCATGTGCGTGGAGCTGATGCTCAACGCCGGCAACCTCGCCCTGGTCGCCTTCGCCAAGCAGAACGGCAACCTCGACGGCCAGATCGCCGCGTTCTTCGTGATGGTGGTGGCCGCGGCCGAGGTCGTGGTCGGGCTCGCGATCATCATGACGATCTTCCGCACCCGCCGGTCGGCCTCGGTCGACGACGCCAGCCTGCTGAAGTACTGAGGAGACGCTGTCGATGTTCGTTCTCGCCGAGGGTGCCGCCCCGCTGGTGCACCCGTCGTCGGCCGACGGGGTGTTCTCCCTGCTGTGGCTGGTGATCGCGTTCCCCGTGCTGGGTGCGGTGATCCTGCTGATCGGCGGACCGCTGGCCAAGGGACGGCTGGACAAGTTCGGCCACCTGATCGGTGCCGTGCTGCCGGTGCTGTCGTTCGTGGTGAGCCTGGTCATGTTCCTGACCCTGCTCGGACGCGACGGCGGCGACCGCCAGGTCAGCCAGCACCTCTACACGTGGTTCCAGGCGGGTGGGCTGAAGGTCGGGGCCGACCTGCTCTACGACCCGCTCTCCGCGCTGTTCCTGCTCCTGATCACCGGGGTCGGCTCGCTGATCCACATCTACTCCATCGGCTACATGGAGCACGACCCGCGACGCACACGCTTCTTCGGCTACCTCAACCTCTTCGTCGCGGCCATGCTGACGCTGGTCCTCTCGGCCAACTACCTCGGCGTCTTCCTGGGCTGGGAGGGAGTCGGCCTCGCGTCGTACCTGCTGATCGGGTTCTGGCAGTACAAGCACTCCGCCGCCGCGGCGGCCAAGAAGGCGTTCCTGCTCAACCGCGTCGGTGACATCGGCCTGTCGCTGGGTGTCGGCCTGTTCTTCGCCACGTTCGGCACCACGGACTTCTCGACGATCTCGGCGAACGCCGGGAAGGCGTCCGAGGGCACGATGACCGCGCTCGGCCTGCTCCTCCTGCTCGCGGCGTGCGGCAAGTCCGCCCAGGTGCCGCTGCAGTCCTGGCTGCTCGACGCGATGGAGGGCCCGACCCCGGTGTCGGCCCTGATCCACGCGGCGACGATGGTGACGGCCGGCGTCTACCTCGTCGTGCGCTCCAACTTCGTCTTCGACTACGCGCCGCACGCGCGCACGGCCGTGGTCGTCGTCGCCACGGTGACGCTGCTGTGGGGCGCGGTCATCGGGTGCGCGAAGGACGACATCAAGAAGGCCCTGGCCGGCTCGACGATGAGCCAGATCGGCTACATGATGCTCGGCGCCGGCATCGGTGTGGCGGGCTATCCCTTCGCGATCTTCCACCTGCTCACGCACGGGTTCTTCAAGGCCAACATGTTCCTCGGCGCCGGCTCGGTCATGCACGGCATGGACGACGACGTCGACATGCGTCACTACGGCGCCCTGAGCCGGGCGATGCCGGTCACCTTCCTGACCTTCGCGATGGGCTACCTCGCGATCATCGGCTTCCCGGGGTTCTCGGGCTTCTGGTCGAAGGACAAGATCATCGAGGCGGCGCTCACCGACAACTGGTTCGTCGGCGTGCTCGCGATGCTCGGCGCCGGCATCACCGGCTTCTACATGAGCCGCCTGATGTTCATGACGTTCTTCTCGCAGAAGCGCTGGGCCGACGACGTACACCCGCACGAGTCGCCGCAGGTGATGACGGTGCCGCTGATCGTGCTCGCGGCGCTGTCGGCGCTCGGCGGCCTGATGCTGGCCGGGAACTGGATCGTCGACTTCCTCGAGCCGGTGACCGGCACCCATGCGGAGGAGAGCCCACCCATTCCCGGCCTGATGATCTCGGTGATCGTCGTGCTCGTCGTCGCGGTCGGCGTCGCTCTCGCGTGGTACCTCTTCCAGCGTCAGGAGGTCCCGCGCGAGGCCCCGCGGGACGTCTCGTTCGCGACCCGGGCCGCGCGCGCCGAGCTCTACGGCAACGAGATCAACGACGCGCTCGTGGTCCACCCGGGCGGTCAGCTGGTCGGCGGCCTGGTGACGTTCGACCGCTCGGGTGTCGACGGGGTGGTCGAGGGCACCGCGCTCGGCATCGGCGGCACCGGCGCGATCCTCCGGCTCACACAGTCCGGTTTCGTCCGTTCCTACGCCCTCTCCCTGCTGGCCGGCGCCGTGCTCGTCGTCGTGGCCCTCCTGGCGGTGAACCTCGCATGAACGACTTCCCCTGGCTGACCCTCCTGATCGTCGTCCCCCTCGTCGGCGCCGTGGTCACGGCCGCCCTGCCGGCCGGACACCGGCTGGTGCTGCCCAAGCAGGTCGCGCTCGGCACCTCGCTGCTGACCTTCGTGCTGGCCGTGGTGATGTCGTTCGGCTACCACCTCGACGGCGGCTACCAGTTCACCGAGGACCACACCTGGATCAAGGCGTTCGGGGCCGACTACGCCCTCGGCGTCGACGGGCTCGGCCTCCTGATGGTGCTGCTCACCACGGTCCTGGTCCCGATCGTGATCGGCGCGGGCTGGCACGACGCCGACCCGGGCGCGACGCTGCGGCTCGACGACGAGGCGGCCGAGACGCGGCACACCAAGGCGTTCTTCGCCTGGGCGCTGGCGCTCGAGGCGCTCTCGATCGCGGTGTTCTCGGCGGCCGACGCGTTCCTCTTCTACGTCGTGTTCGAGGCCACGCTGATCCCGGCGTACTTCCTGATCGGCGGCTTCGGCGGCAACCGCCGGCGCCGCGCCGCGGTGAAGTTCCTGGTCTACCAGCTCGCCGGCGGGCTCGTGATGCTCGCGTCCGTGATCGGTCTGTACGTCGTGTCCGCCGGCCACGGCGACCCGTCGTACCTGTTCACCGACCTCCAGGGCCTGGTGATCGCCCCCGGCACCCAGAAGTGGCTGTTCGTGGGGTTCTTCGTCGCGTTCGCGATCAAGGCGCCGCTGTTCCCGGTGCACACCTGGCTGCCCGACACCACCGAGCAGGCGACCACCGGCACCAGCGTGCTGCTGGTCTGCGTCCTCGACAAGATCGGCGCCTACGGGATGCTCCGCTTCTGCCTCGGGCTGCTGCCGGACGCGTCGCGGTGGGCGACGCCGGTGGTGATCACGCTCGCCCTGATCTCGATCGTGTACGGCGCGCTGGTGGCGATCGGCGAGGACGACATGCTCCGGCTGTTCGGCTACATGTCGGTCAGCCACTTCGGCTTCATCGTCCTCGGGATCTTCCTGCTCACCAGCCAAGGCGGCTCGGGTGCGGTGCTCTACATGGTCAACCACGGCCTGGCCACCGCCGCCCTGTTCCTGGTGGCCGGCTTCCTGATCAAACGCCGCGGCACGGCGTCGATCCGGGCCATGGGTGGTGTGGAGAAGGTCGCGCCGGTGCTCGGCGGCCTGTTCCTGGTCTTCGGCCTGGCGGCGCTCAGCCTGCCCGGCCTCTCGCCGTTCGTCTCCGAGATCCTGGTGATCATCGCGGCGTTCCAGCACCACTGGTGGACCGGCGCGATCGCGGTCAGCGCGATCGTCCTCACCGCCTGGTACGTCCTGTGGATGTACCAGCGCACCATGACCGGGCCCGAGCTCCTGGGCGGCCGTGAGGCCGAGACCCGTGACCTCGACCGCCGTGAGGTCGGGGTCCTGGCGCCGCTGTTCCTGGCGCTGATCGCGTTCGGGTTCTTCCCGATGCCGCTGCTCAAGGTGATCAACCCCTACGTCGACGACACGTTGCAGCACGTCGGCGTGCACGACCCGGCACCGACCGTGGCCGTCGGGCCCGCCCAGGGAGGACAGCAGTGATCGCGCTCGCCGCGGACGACACCTTCGTCAAGCCCCACATCGACTACGGGTCCCTGTGGCCGATCCTCGTCGTGTTCGGTGCCGCGTGCCTCGGCGTCCTGATCGAGGCGTTCCTGCCGCGGCAGTGGCGCTACGTCGCCCAGTTCGGCACCACGGTGGTCGCGATCGTCGTCGCCCTGGTGGGCGTCGGCTTCGTGGCCAACGGCCTGCCCGAGCTCGGAGGCGGCACGGCCCGTGGCCTGTTCGGCTCGCAGGGCACGATCGCGCTCGACGGACCGACGATGTTCATGTGGGGCCTGGTGCTGGTCTTCGGCCTCGGCGGCGTCCTGCTCTTCGCCGAGCGGCGGGTCGAGGGCGGGGTGTCGGCCTTCGCCGGCCAGGCCGCCGCGCTGCCGGGCACCGAGTCCGAGCGCGCGGCTGCCGGTCTCGACCACACCGAGGTGTACCCGCTCCTGCTCTTCGCGCTCGGCGGGATGATGCTGTTCCCGGCGTCCGGCGACCTGCTCACGATGTTCGTCGCGCTCGAGGTGCTGTCGCTGCCCCTCTACCTGCTCTGCGGACTCTCCCGGCGGCGTCGGCTGCTGAGCCAGGAAGCCGCGATGAAGTACTTCCTGCTGGGTGCGTTCTCCTCCGGCTTCTTCCTCTACGGGGTCGCCCTCGTCTACGGGTACGCCGGCTCGATGGACTTCGGCGCGATCAACGAGGCCGTCGCCAACAACGCCGGCAACCAGACGCTGCTGGTGATCGGCATGGGCATGCTGACCGTCGGGCTGCTGTTCAAGGTCGGTGCGGCGCCGTTCCAGGCCTGGGTGCCCGACGTCTACCAGGGTGCCCCGACCGCGGTCACGGCGTTCATGGCGGCCGCGACGAAGGCGGCAGCGTTCGGCGCGATCCTGCGGCTCTACTACGTCGCGTTCGGCGAGGCCCGCTGGACCTGGCAGCCGATGCTCTGGGTGATCGCGATCCTGACCATGATCCTCGGCACCGTGCTCGCCCTCGTGCAGACGGACATGAAGCGGATGCTCGCCTACTCGTCGGTGGCCCACACGGGATTCCTGCTCACCGGCGTCCTCGGGCTGCAGAGCGCCGACGAGCTGCACGCCGGCCAGATCACGTCGCTCCAGGCGGTGATGTTCTACCTGGTGACCTACGGGCTGAGCACGCTCGGAGCCTTCGCGGTGGTCGGTCTGGTCCGCGACTCCGCGGGCGAGCAGTCGGCGATCGCGCGCTGGGCCGGTCTCGGCAAGCACTCACCGGTGGTGGCCGGGGTCTTCGCGCTGTTCCTGCTGAGCATGGCCGGCATCCCGCTGACCGCGGGCTTCACGGGCAAGTGGGCGGTCTTCGAGGTGGCGCTCGCCGCCGGCGCGTGGCCGGTGGTCATCGTCGCCGTGCTGGCCAGCGCGGCCGCGGCGTTCTTCTACGTGCGGGTGATCGTGGTGATGTACTTCCACGAGCCGGAGCCCGACAGCGCCCACGTCGCGCACCCGTCGGTGCTGTCCTCGGTGGCGATCGCGGTCTCGGCGGCCGCGACCGTCGCGCTCGGCGTCCTGCCGGGGCCGGTGCTCGATCTGGCGCAGTCTGCAGGACAATTCATCAGGTGAACCACGCTCCAGCCGTGCCCGGCGACGCCGGACTGGCGATGCCGGTGACCGACGAGGCTCTCGCCGGCCGGCTCGCCGACCGGATGCAGCTCGTCGAGCGCGCGCTCGTCGGGCACGTCCGCAGCCGCGCACCGTTCGTCACCGACGCGGCCAGCCACCTGATGGAGGCCGGCGGCAAGCGCTTCCGGCCCCTGCTGGTGCTGCTGGCCGCCGAGGCGGGCTCCCACCCGGACTCCGAGGACGTGATCACCGCCGCCTGTGTCGTCGAGCTCACGCACCTGGCGTCGCTCTACCACGACGACGTGATGGACGAGGCGGCGCTGCGCCGCGGTGCCGAGTCCGCGAACGCGCGCTGGGACAACCACGTCGCGATCCTCACCGGTGACTTCCTGTTCTCGAAGTCGTCGGAGCTGACCGCCGAGCTGGGCGCCGACGCCGTCCGCATCCAGGCCCAGACGTTCACCCGGCTGGTCGAGGGTCAGATCCAGGAGACCGTCAAGCCCGGCGCGGACGACGACCCGCTCGAGCACTACCTCGACGTCGTCGCCGGCAAGACCGGCTCGCTGATCGCCACGTCGGCCCGTTACGGCGCCCGCTTCGGTGGTGCGACGCCCGAGGTCGAGGAGGCGCTCACGGCGTACGGCGACATCGTCGGCGCCGCCTTCCAGCTCTCCGACGACATCCTCGACATCGCCTCCGACTCCCAGGAGTCCGGGAAGACCCCGGGCACCGACCTGCGCGAGGGCGTCCCGACGCTGCCCGTGCTGATGGCGCGGGTCTCGACTCGTCCCGAGGACGCCCGGCTGCTGCAGCTGCTCGACTCCGACCTCAGCGACGACGGCCTCCACGCCGAGGCGCTCGCCCTGCTCCGGACCCATCCGGCGCTGGCGGAGGCCCGCGCGTACGTCGTCGCCCGCGCGCAGGAGGCCAAGGCCCTGCTCTCCGTGCTGCCCGCCGGCTCGGTGCGCGCGGCCCTGGAGAACTTCGCCGACCACGTCGCCACCCGCTCCAGCTGAGGGTCGTTTCCGTTTTCCTCGGACGTCCGAGGAAAACGAGGGTCCCCGTCACCGGGAGGCTGCCGAGGCCCTGTGGAGAACGCGCCCGGGCTCGCCCGTTGCTGTGGTGGGGTCATCCGGTGCCCTACGCCCCACCCTTCCCCGCGCGTGACGAGCTCCTCACGCTGGCGATGCTCGACCTCGCTCGCGAGCGCGGCGTGCACGACATGTCGATCCGCACGCTGGCGAGGGCGGTGCGCGCGGCCCCCGGAAGCCTGACCTACCACCATGGCGACAAGGACACGATGCTCGCCACCTGCGCGCGGTTCCTCGGGCTCTGGCTGTGCCATGACATGGAGGAGCGGTTGTCCACCGTCGGCTGGGGCGCCCTCCTTCCGCAGCCCGGTGCGACGCAGGACGTCGAGGAGGCCGAGTACGCGCGCCGCCTCCGCGTCTGGCTGCAGCTCTCGGCCTACGGGCTGAGCTCGCCGACGGTGTCCGCGACCGTGCGGGCGGGCGAGGACCGGATGGCGGCGATGCTGGCCCGGTACGCCGAGGCGCGCACCGATTCGGACACCCGGCTGTCGCTCTGGGCGGTGCTCCAGGGCCTCGCGCTGCTGCTGCTCTCGCCCGGCGCGGAGCTCAGCCACGAGACGGCCGCCGCGGTGCTCGAGGCGGTGGGGGCCTGACGACGTTTTCCTCGGACGTCCGAGGAAAACAGATCTAATCCTCCGAGCCCGCCGGCTCGGTCGGAGGGGCGCCGAAGCTGAGCTCGTTCCCGTCCGGGTCCCGGAAGGTGACGTGGCGGACGCCGTTGTCGTAGGTCTCCCGGACGGCCGGCTCGATCCCGCGGCCGACGATGGGCTCGACCCACCCGTCGAGGTCGTCGACGAAGAGCGTGCACTGCGCGTGGCCGGCGTGGTCGGGGCGGGCCTCGATGTAGACGTAGCGGTGCTCGCCCACCTCCCAGACGGCCTCGACGTCGTTGGGGAGGAACGCGGGCTCCGACCCGAAGAAGCGCTCGTACCACGCGCGGCTCGACGAGAGGTCCGTGACCGAGATCCCGGCGAAGAGGTCGACCGTCATCGCTCGACCCTAGGCCAGACCCTCAGACCGCGGCGACCTCGTCAGCGACGCGCACGCCCCGCCGCTGATGACGGACCGAGTCGACGGTGAACAGCGCCAGCGCCGTCCAGACCAGGACGAACCCGATCCATCTCCCGGCCGGCATGTCCTCGTGGAAGTACAGGATGCCGAGCAGGAACTGCAGCGTGGGCGTGAGGTACTGCAGCAGTCCCAGGGTGACCATCGGGACCCGGATCGCGGCCCCGCCGAAGCAGATCAGCGGGACGGCGGTGACGATCCCGGTCGACACGAACAGCAGCGCGTGAGCGACACCGTGGTGGGCGAACGACGAGTGGCCCCGCGAGCCGAGCCACACGACGTACCCGAGCGCGAGCGGGCCGATCACGAAGGTCTCGAAGGTGATGCTCTCGATCGCGGGGGCACCGGCCTGCTTCTTGCACAGCCCGTAGCTGCCGAACGTCAGCGCCAGCACGACCGCGACCCACGGCAGGCGGCCGTAGTCGACGGTGAGCACCACGACGGCCAGCCCGGCGACCACCATCGCCGCCCACTGTCCGCGACGCAGGCGCTCACCGAGCACGAAGACACCCATCAGCACCGTCACCAGCGGGTTGATGTAGTAGCCGAGCGCGGTCTCGACGACGTGACCGTTGTTGACACCCCAGATGTACGTCGCCCAGTTGACCGTGATCAGCCCGGCGGCGAGCGCGAGCAGCCGGGCGACCCTCCGGTCCGCCACCACCCGCCGGAACGACCTCGTCCGGCCGAGCACCAGGACGAGCACGGTCATCGTGACCAGGGACCAGACGATCCGGTGGGCCAGGATCTCGATGGCGCCGGCCGGCTCCAGCAGCGGCCAGTAGAGGGGGAACAGGCCCCAGATCGCGTAGGCCGCGACCCCCAGGAGGAAGCCGCGGCGTGACTCGGTGATGGCGAGACCCGGCTACGCGATGGTCCAGGTGTCGCCGGCCCCGATCAGGGCGCCGAGGCGCTCCGACGGCGACCCCTCGACACCCGCCGCGGCCTGCGTGATCTGGTCGCGGGCCTGGTCGTCGTACGTCGGCCGCGCGACCTGGCGGAAGATCCCGATCGGCGCCTGGTGGAGCCGGCCGGCATCGGTCAGCCGCGAGATCGCGAAGGCCGTGGTGGCGTCGGGGCTGTGCGCGTCGTGCACCAGGACGTCGTCGGGCGACACCTGGTCGGGCGCGTCGCCGACGTCCACGATCTTGACGCCACCCGTGGCGGTGTCGCGGATCAGCCCGCGCGAGCCGCGGCCGTCGGCCCCCGCTGTCCCGAACCGGATCGGCTCGCCCTGCACCAGCGGGATGATCGCCTCGTCGCGCGTCGCCGGCGACTTCACCGCGTCGAACGCGCCGTCGTTGAAGATCGGGCAGTTCTGGTAGATCTCCACCAGGGACGCGCCCCGGTGCTCGGCGGCCGCGGCGAGCACACCGGTGAGGTGCTTGCGGTCGGAGTCGATGGTGCGAGCCACGAACGTCGCCTCCGCGCCTAACGCGAGGGACACCGGGTTGAACGGGTGGTCGAGCGAGCCCATCGGCGTCGACTTGGTGACCTTGCCGGTCTCGGACGTGGGGGAGTACTGGCCCTTGGTCAGCCCGTAGATCCGGTTGTTGAAGAGCAGGATGGTCATGTTGACGTTGCGGCGGAGGGCATGGATCAGGTGGTTGCCGCCGATCGACAGGGCGTCGCCGTCGCCGGTGACGACCCACACCGACAGGTCGGCACGCTGGGTGGCGATTCCGGTGGCGATCGACGGGGCGCGCCCGTGGATCGAGTGCATGCCGTAGGTCTCGAGGTAGTAGGGGAAGCGGGACGAGCAGCCGATACCGGAGACGAACACGATGTTCTCGCGGCGCAGCCCGAGGTCGGGCAGGAAGCTCTGCACGGCCTTGAGCACGGCGTAGTCACCGCACCCCGGGCACCAACGGACCTCCTGGTCGCTGGTGAAGTCCTTGCCGGTCAACGGAGTCGCGTCGTCGTCCAGCGAGGGCACCGACTCGATGCCGCTGCGCATCAGCGGGAGGGGTAGGTCGGTCGCGCTCATCGGTCTCCTCCAGCGGTGGCGTCTGCCGTGCGCGGGGTCAGGTCGACCTCGATGCCCTCGGCCTCGGCCACCAGGTTGCCGATCGCCTCGGCGAGCTCGGCCGCCTTCAGCGGCAGCCCGCGCACGTGGTTGTAGCCGACCGCGTCGACCAGGTAGCGCGCACGCACGAGCAGCGCGAGCTGACCGAGGTTCATCTCCGGGACCAGGATCTTGTCGTAGCGCGCTAGCACGTCACCGAGGTCGCGCGGGAACGGGTTGAGGTGACGCAGGTGCACCTGCGCGACGCGGTAGCCCGCCGCACGCACCCGGCGTACGCCCGCGCCGATCGGGCCGTACGTCGACCCCCAGCCGAGCACGAGCACCTTCGCGCCCTGCCCGTCCTCGGCACCGGGGTCGTCGACCTCCAGCGGCGGCAGCGACTCCGCGATCCGCTCCACCTTCGCGGCGCGGGTGCGGACCATGAAGTCGTGGTTGGCCGGGTCGTAGGAGATGTTCCCGTGCCCGTCGCCCTTCTCGAGGCCACCGATGCGGTGCTCGAGACCCGGCGTACCGGGGATGGCCCACGGCCGCGCCAGCGTCTGCTCGTCACGGAGGTAGGGCCAGAACTCGGCGTCGTCGCCCTCGCCGTGGTTGGTCGAGGCGGCGAACGCGGGGTCGATCTCGGGGAGCTCGGCGAGCTCGGGGATGCGCCAGGGCTCCGAGCCGTTGGCGAGGTAGCCGTCGGAGAGCAGCATCACCGGGGTGCGGTAGGTGATCGCGATCCGCACCGCCTCGAGCGCCGTGTCGAAGCAGTCGCCGGGGGACCGCGGCGCGACGATCGGCACCGGGGCCTCGCCGTTGCGGCCGAACATCGCCTGCAGCAGGTCGGCCTGCTCGGTCTTGGTCGGCAGCCCGGTGGACGGGCCGCCGCGCTGGACGTCGACCACGAGGAGCGGCAGCTCGGTCATCACGGCCAGGCCGATGGACTCGGACTTCAGCGCGATGCCGGGACCCGACGTCGTCGTCACCCCGAGGCTGCCGGAGAACGACGCGCCGATGGCCGCGCCGATGCCGGCGATCTCGTCCTCGGCCTGGAACGTGGTCACGCCGAACGCCTTGTGCTTGCTCAGCTCGTGGAGGATGTCGGAGGCCGGCGTGATCGGGTACGAGCCGAGGAAGACCTTGAGGCCCGACTGCACGCTGCCCGCGATCAGCCCGTAGGCCAGCGCGAGGTTGCCGGTGATGTTGCGGTAGGTGCCGGTGGGCATCGGAGCCGGCTTGATCTCGTAGGACACCACGAAGGTCTCGGTGGTCTCCCCGAAGTTCCAGCCGGCGCGGAACGCCGTGATGTTCGCGTCGCGGAGGTCGGGGACCTTCGCGAAGCGCCGCTGCAGGAACGCGATCGTGGACTCGACCGGCCGCCCGTACAGCCAGGACAGCAGGCCGAGCGCGAACATGTTCTTCGCGCGGGCGGCGTCCTTGCGGGACAGACCGAACTCCTTGACCGCCTCGACGGTCATGCCGGTCAGGTCGAGCGCGTGGACGTCGTACTCCGCGAGGCTGTCGTCCTCGAGCGGGTTGTCGACGTACCCCGCCTTGGTCAGGTTGCGGGCGGTGAAGTCGTGGGAGTCGACGACGATCGCCGCACCGCGGGGCAGGTCACCGAGGTTGGCTCGCAACGCCGCGGGGTTCATCGCCACCAGGACGTCGGGGGCGTCGCCGGGCGTGAGGATGTCGTGGTCGGCGAAGTGCACCTGGAACGACGAGACGCCGGGCAGGGTGCCCTGCGGGGCACGGATCTCGGCGGGGAAGTTGGGCAGCGTCGAGAGGTCGTTGCCGAAGGCGGCCGACTCCTGGGTGAACCGGTCCCCGGTCAGCTGCATGCCGTCGCCCGAGTCGCCAGCGAACCGGATGATCACGCGGTCGAGCCGCTTGACCTGCTTGGACAAACTCCCTGCACTTCCTTCGGCTGGTGGCGGCGTGTCCCGCCAAGACATCCGGTGCTCGGCACAACTCCCCCACGATAGTCCGGGCGCCGCCGGAATCCGACCCGTCCCACCCTTTCGCTCCGTGAGCCTGCCCACCCGGCTCGGTCGCGCGGGACCGCCTCGACACGCGTTACCCAACCTCGATGAAGGGCTTGAACGATCAACCTGATAATCTCTACTAATCAACGTGACTTACGTTGACTCACCCGAACGCATCACCCGAGAACGAAGAGAGAGACACCCATGACTCAGCGGAACAGGCTCTTCGCGCTGACCGCCGCGGCTCTCGCCGTGCCGGCCATCCTGTCCGGCTGCGCCGCCTCGAGCGGAAGCTCCGGCGGCGACGACAAGATCAGCGTCGTCGGCTTCTCCGTGCTGAAGACCGCCAACGAGCCGGTCATCTCAGCCTTCCAGAAGACCGACGCAGGCAAGGACGTCACGTTCACGACGTCGTACGGCGCCTCTGGCGACCAGGCTCGTGCCGTCATCGGCGGCCTGCACGCCGACGAGGTCCACCTGTCGCTCGAGCCCGACATGTCCAAGCTCGTCGACTCCGGCGACGTCTCCAAGGACTGGGACCAGAACGCCACGCACGGCATCCTGACCGACTCGGTCGTGGTGTTCCTCGTGCGCAAGGGGAACCCCCTGAACATCCGGGGCTGGGACGACCTGGTCAAGCCCGGCGTCAAGGTGATCACCCCCAGCCCGGCCTCGTCCGGCTCGGCGAAGTGGAACATCCTCGCCGCATGGGCCCACGCCGCGGACGCCCCCGGCGGCAGCGACACCAAGGCGAAGGACTTCGTCACCAAGCTCCTGCACAACACGGTGGCCATGCCGGGCAGCGGTAGCGACGCCCTCGCGTCGTTCCTGGCCGGCAACGGCGACGTGCTGCTCGCCTACGAGAACGACTCGATCGAGGCCAAGGCCGCCGGCGACGACGTCGACTACGTCGTCCCGGACGACACCCTGGAGATCCAGAACCCCGCGGCCGTCACCACCGACGCGTCCTCCGCCGCCCAGGACTTCTTGGACTTCCAGCTCAGCAAGGCGGGGCAGACGCTGTACGCCAAGGCCGGCTTCCGGCCGGTGATCAGCGGCATCTCGACCGACGTGCCGGGTGCCAACGACCCGAGCGACCCGTACCCGACGGTGCCGCACCTCTACACCATCGACAAGGACTTCGGCGGCTGGGCCGCAGCCGACCCGAAGTACTTCGACGAGACGAACGGGATCATCACCAAGATCATCTCGAGTCTCAACATCGGCAGCAGCTGACGCATGACTTCTGCCGTCCTCAGTCAGGACACCCGGGCGGTCGGGCGCGGCCGTCCGGGTGTCCGATCCACGCTGACGGCGGGCTCGAGCCTCGGGCTCGGGATCGCCATGGTGTGGTTCAGCCTGCTCGTGCTGATCCCGTTGGCCGCCATCGTGGCGACCGCCGGTGGCGACGGGTGGCACGGGTACGTCGACACGCTCACGAACCCGCAGTCCTGGGCAGCGATCAAGCTGACCGTGGGACAGTCACTCCTCGTCACCGGGATCAACGTCGTGATGGGCACGATGATCGCCTGGGTGCTGGTCCGCGACCGGTTCTGGGGCAAGCGCCTGCTGGACGTCGTCATCGACATCCCGTTCGCGATGCCCACGATCGTGGCGGGCCTGGTGCTGCTGGGCCTCTACGGTCCGAAGAGCCCGCTCGGCGTCAACGTCGCCAACACGCGGAGCTCGGTGACCCTCGCCCTCGCCTTCGTGACCCTGCCGTTCATCGTCCGCACGGTGCAGCCGGTGCTGGCCGAGCTCGAGGCGGACGTCGAGGAGGCGGCTGCCTCGCTCGGTGCCACTCGGCTCACGGTGCTCCGGCGGATCGTGCTGCCCGCGATCGTGCCGGCCATCGCGGCCGGAGCGGCGCTGTCCTTCGCCCGCGCGATCTCGGAGTACGGCTCGCTGGTGCTGATCAGTGGCTCGCTGCCGTACAAGACCGAGGCCGTCTCGGTCCGCGTGTACAGCTTCATCGAGGGCGGCGACCGGACATCGGCGGCCGCACTCGCGACGATCATGCTCGCGGTCGCGCTCGTGGTGATCGTGGCGCTCGACGTGCTGCAACGACGGGTGGCCCGCCGTGGTTGAGCTCTCGCTTCCCGCCAAGTGGGCCGTGCGCCTGCTCGCCATCGCCTACGTGTTCCTCCTGGTCGGCTGGCCGCTGATCACGCTGGCCCAGCGCGCGTTCTCCGACGGCTGGGCCAACTTCAGCCAGGCCTTCGCCGACCCGGACGTCACCCACGCGATCCTGGTCTCCGTCGAGATCTCGCTCTGGGCGGTGGTGATCAACACCGTCTTCGGTGTCGGCATGGCCCTGATCCTGGTCCGCTACCACTTCCCGGGAAAGCGGATCCTGTCGGCGTTCATCGACCTGCCCATGTCGATGTCGCCGGTGGTGATCGGCCTGGCGCTGATGCTCGTCTACAGCGGGCGGTACGGCTGGTTCGGCCCGACGCTCGAGGCGCACGGGATCATCGTCATCTTCAACAGTCCCGGCATGATCATGGCGACGTGCTTCGTCGCCCTGCCTCTCGTCGTACGCGAGGTCGTGCCGGTGCTGGAGGAGATCGGTGACGACCAGGAGCAGGCCGCCCGGAGCCTCGGCGCCAACGCCGTCCAGGTCCTGCGCCGGATCACGCTGCCCGCCATCAAGTGGGCGGTCGTGTACGGCGTGGTGCTCACGCTGGCTCGCTCGATCGGCGAGTTCGGCGCCCTCAAGATCGTCTCGGGAAACCTGACCGGGCAGACGCAGACCGCGCCGCTCGTGGTCGAGCAGAAGTACAACAACTTCGCCCAGGGCGAGGCCTACGCCGTCTCGTTCATCCTCGTCCTGATCAGCGTGGTGGCCATCCTCGTCGTCTCCCTGTTGCGCCCCAAGGAGTCCCACTCATGAGTATCGAGATCAGAGATGTCAACAAGCGCTTCGGCGACTTCGTCGCGCTCGAGGACATCAACGTGTCCCTGCCGACCGGGCAGCTGACCGCCCTCCTAGGTCCGTCCGGTGGCGGCAAGTCCACGCTGCTGCGGATCATCGCCGGCCTGGAGAAGGCCGACACCGGCACGGTGAACATCGAGGGCGTCGACGCCACGAGGATGTCACCGCAGAAGCGCAACGTCGGTTTCGTCTTCCAGCACTACGCGGTGTTCAAGCACATGACCGTCGCCAAGAACGTCGCGTTCGGCCTGGAGATCCGGCGGAAGTCCAAGGACGAGGTGCGGGCGCGGGTCGACGAGCTGCTGAAGCTCGTCCACCTCTCGCAGTTCGCCGACCGGCTGCCGTCGCAGCTGTCGGGCGGCCAGCGCCAGCGGATGGCCCTGGCCCGGGCGCTCGCCGTCCAGCCCAAGGTGCTCCTGCTCGACGAGCCGTTCGGTGCTCTCGACGCCAAGGTCCGCAAGGAGCTCCGCGAGTGGCTGCGTCGTCTGCACGACGAGGTGCCGGTGACGACGGTGTTCGTGACCCACGACCAGGAGGAGGCGATGGAGGTCGCCGACGAGATCGTGGTCATCAACGACGGCCGGATCGAGCAGGTCGGCACCCCGGACTCGTTGTACGACGAGCCGGCCAACGACTTCGTCATGGGCTTCCTGGGTGAGGTCACCCAGCTCGGCGACGTACGCCTGCGGCCGCACGACATCGAGATCTCCCTCACCCCGGACCTCGCCGGCAGCACGACCGCCGACATCCTGCGGTACACCCGGGTCGGCTTCGAGGTGCGCCTCGTCGCCGGCACCGAGGACGGGCAGGAGGTCTCCATCGTCACCACCCGCGCCCACGCCCGCGCCCTCGACGTCACCGAGGGCCAGCGCGTCTGGCTCACGCCGTCCAACGGCGCGGCAACCGTCCCGGCCATGAGGTCGCTTCTGGTCGGGTGACGGTCCGGCCCCCTTACCTCCTTGTAGGGGCCGGTCCGGGGAAGCGGTGGTGTCGCGGGCGGGGCGCGTCCGCGACACCACCCACCCGGCGTTCCGCGGACGCGGGTGAGCGCTGACCCGGCGATTGCGTACCGCTCAGGGGCGCTGACCCGGCGATTGCGTGCCGCTCAGGGGCGCTGACCCGGCGATTGCGTGCCGCTCGGGGCGCTGACCCCCGGCGTGCCGGCATGGCCCGGGTCGGCGTCGTACGGCGTGCCGGCATCGCCGGGTCGGCGTCGTACGGCGTGACGGAATCGCCGGGTCGGCGTCGTACGGCGTGACGGAATCGCCGGGTCGGCGTCGTACGGCGAGAAGAAGTGCGGGGCTGTCGCCTCGCGAGCAAGCTCGCTCGACGCTCGCTGCGGTCGTTCGACCCGGCTACGCCGGGTCGGACGGTCCTCGCTCGGGTCAGCGGTAGTTGGTGAACTGCACCGCGAAGTCGTAGTCCTGCTGCTTGACCAGCGTGATCACGGCCTGGAGGTCGTCGCGCTTCTTGCTGGACACGCGGAGCTCGTCGCCCTGGATCTGGGCCTTGACGCCCTTGGGTCCCTCGTCGCGGATCAGCTTGGAGATCTTCTTGGCGTCCTCGGAGGTGATGCCTTCCTTCAGCGCGATCGCGATCTTCGAGACCTGACCGGACTGACGAGGCTCGGAGGCGTCGAGGATCTTCAGGCTCTGGTTGCGCTTGACCAGCTTCTGCTTGAACACGTCGAGGACGGCGTTGGCCCGGTCGTCGGCCGAGGCACTGATCTCGATCGCCTCGTCGCCCTGCCAGGCGATGGTCGCGCCGGTGCCTTTGAAGTCGAACCGGGTCGCGACCTCGCGGGCCGTCTGGCCGAGGGCGTTGTCGACCTCCTGCCGGTCGATCTTGCTCACGATGTCGAACGAGCTGTCGGCCATCGGACTGCCTCCTGGCGGTTTCGGGTCTCCGGTGGTGCCTTGCTATTCTTCCGACCGCCCGAGAGGACCGCTACAGCGGGGCACGGGCACGGCAGATTGCCCGAGCGGCCAATGGGAGCGGACTGTAAATCCGTCGGCTTATGCCTACCCAGGTTCGAATCCTGGATCTGCCACCAGCCAGGAGGACTCCCGCAGGGGAGTCCTTCTCCTGTTTCCGGCGTACGTCGCACGACGGATGTGCCCGAGCGCCTCCCCGGCGCATCCTGGGCGGATGAGGATCGGGCTCCTGGTCGCGGGAACGGCGCTCGCGCTCGTGGCCGGCTGTGGCTCCCACGACGCATCGACAGCGCCGCGGCTGCCGAACGACCGGGCGAGCGGTGTCATCGACGCGGCGTTCTGGGCGAAGGCCGGCCGGTTCTGCCGCCCCTTCCTGCAGTACGAGAACCGGCATCCGTCCATCGGGCCGCCGGGCATGAACCCCGAAGCGCCCACACCCGCCCAGCTGAGCGCCCTGCTGGCTCAGGAGCGGCGTACGCACGACCCCTTCCTGCGGCGCGGGGTCTGGCTCAGGTTCGTGCAGCGCGTCGGGGATCCCGCCACCGGCATCGACCTGTGGCGACCGATCGCCGCCGACCTCCGGCGGTACGACGCGACCCACGACGCGCAGATGCGAGCGGTCCGGGCGCGCGACGGGAGCGCCTTCGGACGTGCCTACCGCCGTGCCAACACGGTGCTGGCGCGGCTGGCGGTCGACCTCGGAGCGGCCGAGGCGCCGAGGGACAACGCCTGCCAGCAGCTCTTCGGCTGACCGTCAGCGGGGTGGGAGGTCCTCGTCCGGTGTGCCGAAGCCGTGGGCGACGATCTCGTCGAACCGGCGCCGGGTCTCCGACGGCGGGGCCACCGTGCCCGCCACCAGCCGGCGCAGACCGCTTCGCCGCCAGCCCTGGAGCAGCGGCGAGGTGAGCAGGACCGTGCCGACCACCAGGAAGGTCCAGGCCGCGACCACGTCGGCGAGGCCGATCACGGCGAGCAGCCCGGCCGCGACCGCGGGGGCCACCCGCCACGCGACCCGCTGTACGCCGTAGCCGACCTCGGTGAGCAGGCTCCAGGCCACCGGGGCCACGGTCACCTCGAGCACGGCGAAGGCGACCAGGAACATCGCCGGCCCGGTCCACCGGTACGCCGCGACCAGGCCCAGCCCCGTGACCAGGCCGGTCGCGACCGGCCAGACGACGTCGTACCAGAGATGGGTCCGCGCGCGGCTCACGCGTCGAGGGTGGGCGCCGGGCTCGGAATCCGGCAGGGTCACCGGTCGGGGACCCTCGGGACGAACGTCCCGAGGATCCGGGCCGATGGCCGGATGCGCCGGGCGAGAGGTCCCGTCACCCTGACCCCGTGGGAGACCCGGGTGGCACGATCGTGGTCGGCGTCGACGGCAGCTCGGGCGGCGCCGCGGCTCTCGCGTTCGCGCTCAGCGAGGGCTGGGAACGCGGGTGCACGGTGGAGGTCGTGACCGCCTGGCTGGGAGTCACCCAGCTCGACGGCTCGCCGGACTCCGACGAGCTCACCGAGGGCCGGTCGCGGGTGCACCACATGCAGGGTGACGTGGTGGCGCGCTGTCTCGAGGAGCGTGAGCACGCGCCCGACCTCCTTCGCGTCGTCGTCCACGACTATGCCGGTCGCGTGCTGGTCGCGCGGGCGGAGAACGCCTCGATGGTCGTGGTCGGCAGTGGCAGCCCGGGCCGCGCCAGCCACCAGGCTCTCGGCTCGGTCGCGGAGTACTGCGTTCGGCACTCGCCGGTGCCCGTCGTGATCGTGCCGGCGCCGTCCCGGCTCGAGGAGCGCGCGGCCGCGAACGCCGCGACGGGCGCCTCGACCGACTGAGTCCGCCACCCCTCCGACGATCGCGGGGATATCGTCGGGGGGTGGCGGATCAGGGGGACGTCGCGGAGAACCGGCTCCTGGCACTGCTGGAGGCCAACCGCACGATCGTCTCCGACCTCGACCTGGCGTTGGTGCTGCGGCGGATCGTCGAGTCCGCGGTCCACCTCGTCGGCGCCGACTACGGCGCGCTCGGGGTCGTCGCGAGCGACGGCGTGCTCGAGGAGTTCGTGCACGTCGGCATGGGCGCGGAGGACGTCGAGGCGATCGGCCACCTCCCCGAGGGTCGCGGCCTGCTCGGGCTCGTCATCGCCAGGCAGGAGGTCATCCGGGTCGACGACCTGACCGGTCACGAGAGCTCGATCGGGTTCCCCGAGGGCCACCCGCCCATGCGGGCGTTCCTCGGCGTACCCGTGCGCATGCGCGAGGAGCCCTACGGCAACCTCTACCTGACGCGAGCCGGGGCCGAGCCCTTCACCGCCCACGACGAGGAGCTGGTGCAGGCGCTCGCCGCCACGGCCGGGGCGGCGATCGACAACGCGCGGCTGTTCGAGCAGGCCCGGCGCCGCCACGAGTGGCTGCTCGCCTCGACGGAGGTCACCCGGCGGGTGCTCGCCGGTGACGAGTCGGCGCTCCGGCTGATCGCCCGGAGCGTGCACTCCCTCGCGGACGCCGACCTCACCACGGTCGTCCTGCCGGTCGATGCCGAGCTGCGGGTGGCCGTCGCCGAGGGCCACGACGCGGCCGGTATCGAGGACACGAGGTACGCCAGCGCCGGGACCTTGAGCGAGCACGTGCTGGTGACGGGCAAGCCGATGCGGCTCACCGACGCGGAGGACACCGCGAGCGTCGACGGCCGCACGATCTACCTCAGCGGCCAGGTGCGGGTCGGCCCGGTGATGGTGCTGCCACTGCTGGGCCGCGAGGAGGTCCGGGGCACGCTCGTCGTGATGCGCGGCCCGGGGCGACGGCCGTTCGGCCGTGGCGACGCGGACATGGCCACGACGTTCGCCAACCACGCGGCAGTGGCGTTGGAGCTGGCGGAGGCCAGGCGTGACCAGCAACGCGTCCTGCTCCTCGAGGACCGCGCCCGGATCGCCCGCGACCTCCACGACCACGTCATCCAGCAGGTCTTCGCCGCCGGCCTCGTCGTCCAGGCGACCGCGACCCGGGTCGTCGACCCGGAGTCGGTCAAGGCGCTCCAGGAGGTCGTCACCCACCTCGACGACGCGATCAAGCAGATCCGGGTGTCGATCTTCCAGCTGCAGCCGCCGGTGCCCGGCGGTCTCCGTGCGGCGGTCATGGACGTCGTCACCGAGCTCCAGCCGGCCCTCGGGTTCGCGCCGCGCTTCGACATGGACGGCCCCCTCGACTCGGTGGCCACGACCGACCTGGTGCGCGACGTGACGGCCGTGGTGCGCGAGGGCCTGTCGAACGTCGCTCGCCATGCGTCCGCGTCGCGAGCACAGCTCAGCGTCTTCGCCACGACCACGCGCCTCACGGTGACGATCAGCGACGACGGCTCCGGCTTCGGCGACGGCACGCGCCGCAGCGGGCTGGACAACATGCGACAGCGTGCGGAGGACCGCAACGGCTCGATGGCCGTCGCCGAGGTCCCGGACCTCGGCGGCACCACCCTGGTCTGGACGGTGCCCATCATCTGACGCGCGCGTCGCTCCAGCGACGGGTGGTGGATGATGGTCGCGGTGACCGAGCAGATCCACGACATCGGCAGGCGCCGCGCGTGGGTGATCTGGCTGGTGGGTCTCACCGTCTACGTGCTGGCGATCTTCAACCGCAGCTCCCTCGGCGTCGCCGGGCTCGTCGCGACCCAGCGCTTCGGCATCTCGGCCACGCAGCTCTCGTTCTTCACCGTCCTCCAGCTCGTCGTGTACGCCGGCCTCCAGGTGCCGATCGGGGTCCTGCTGGACCGCTACGGCTCGCGGATCCTCCTGCTCGGCGGGCTGGCCCTGATGACCATCGGCCAGCTCGCGTTCGCGTTCGCGACGTCGTTCCCCCTGGCCGTGCTGGCACGCGCCCTCGTCGGAGCGGGGGACGCGGCGATCTTCGTCAGCGTCATCCGGCTGGTGACCCTGTGGTTCCTGGTCCGGCAGGCGCCGCTGGTCACCCAGCTCACCGGGCAGCTGGGCCAGGTCGGCGCGATCATCGCGGCCGCCCCGCTGTCGCTGGCGCTGCGCCACCTGGGCTGGACCGAGTCCTTCGCCCTGGCCTCCACCCTCGGGGTGGCGGGCATGGTCGTGGTGGCGCTGCTGGTGAAGGACTCGCCGTACGCGCGGGAGCAGGTCGGCCGGGTCAAGATGCGCGCCCTGACCCGCACCCTCCGGCTGGTCTGGGGGAACCCCGGCACCCGGCTGGGGATGTGGTCGCACTTCACGTCCCAGTTCAGCGCCACGGTCTTCGCACTGCTGTGGGGCTACCCGTTCCTCGTCCGGGGCGAGGGTCTCTCACCCGACACGGCGAGCACGCTGCTGATGGTGATGACCGGCTGGGTGATCGTCAGCGGCCTGGTGCTGGGCACGATGGTCGCGCGGTATCCGTACTACCGGTCCTGGATGGTCCTCGGCATCGTCGGTGCGATGGCGCTGGGCTGGGCGACCGTGCTCGCGCGCTCGACGCCGGCGCCGTTGTGGCTCCTCGTCGTGCTCGTCTGCCTGATGGCGACCGGCGGGCCCGCCTCGATGGTCGGCTTCGACCTGGCCCGCACGTTCGTGCCCGTGGAGGCGTCCGGGCGCGCGAACGGCTTCGTCAACGTCGGCGGCTTCTCGGCCAGCCTGCTCACGATGGGGCTGATCGGCGTCCTGCTCGACTGGCACAGCGGCGGGGGAGGCACGGACACGTACGGACTCGACGACTTCCGGGTGGCGATGTCGGTGCAGGTCGTCTTCTGGGTGTTCGGGGCGGTCCAGATCCTGCGCTACCGGCGCAAGGCCATCTCCCACCTCCACCGCCTGCATCCCGGCGCCGTCGAGGCCCTGAGGCGCGGCGAGCCGGTGGCGCACCTCGGCTTCCACGAGCGCGAGGGCGTGTGAGCCGCCGAACCGGCTACGCGACCGCCTCGGCATCCATGGCGGCGACGTAGTCGCGCTTGATCCGGCGCCAGGCCTCGTCGGTCATCGTGCGCCGCCAGTACGGCGAGCAGGAGAGGTCGCCCCGGGTCAGACCGCGCTCCTGCAGCAGGTGCCGGCGTACGGCGCGGATCTCGTCGGCCTCGCCGTGCACGAAGCCGAACGGTCTTCCGCCGCCGAAGTCGAGAGCCTCGACCGCGGCCGGCAGCAGCCGCGCGTCGCGTCTCGTCACCCTGCCGGTGCAGCCAGCGCAGGTCCACGTCGGCCCGGCTCGACAGCTCCATCTCGTGGGCGGGGCCGTCGCACACCAGCCGGACGACCGCGCGGGTGCCGGGCGGGAGCGCCTCCAGCGAGGCGGCGATGGCGGGCAGGGCCGACTCGTCGCCGACCATCAGGTGCCAGTCGGCGGCGGGGTCGGGCCGGTAGCCGCCGCTCGGCCCGGTGAAGACGAGCACGTCGCCCGGCCGGGCAGCGGCGGCCCACGGGCCGGCCACGCCGCTGTCGCCGTGCACGACGAAGTCGACGGTCAGCCGGTGCGCGGCCGGGTCCCACGCGCGCACCGTGTAACGCCGCCGAGCCGGTGGCTCCGCGTCCGGGTGGGTGTCGCGCAGCGCACCCGGGTCGAACACCTCGGCGTACGGCGCGTCCGCGGGCCGGAACGCCGCGTTGAGGTAGGTGTCGGTCGCGTCCGGCATCACCAGCTCCGCCAGATCGCCACCCTCGAGCACCACCCGCACCAGGCTGGGGGTGAGGGCCTCCGTCGAGGCCACGCGTCCGTGCATGAGGCTCCTTCGCCAGTAGAACTTAGGCGAGCCTAACTTGCTGGCTCCCGCCGACCCGAATCGCGGGAGTCAGGGGAGCGCCGGCTCGATCCGGCCGGTGACCTCGCCCAGGGTGAGGCGCCCGCCGGCGGTGGCCGGGGCCGAGTAGCGGAGCGTGACCTCGTCGCCGTCCTCGAGGAACGTGCGACCGCCGGCGAACGGCTCCTTCCCGCCCCAGCTCAGCTCCAGGAACGACCCGCGCTGGCCGGCGTCGGGTCCGCTGATGGTGCCCGAGGCGAACAGGTCACCGGTGCGCGTGCTCGCGCCGTTCACCGTGAGGTGCGCGAGCATCTGCGAGGGCGACCAGTACATCGTCCGGTACGGCGGCCGGCTCACCACCTCACCGTTGAGCACCACCTCGACGTCGATGTCCAGGCCATGACCGCCGGCGAGGTAGGGGAGCGGCGCCGGGTCCTGGGGCGGGAGGTCGATGCGCGCGGCGGCGAGAGCGGCGAGCGGCGTGACCCAGGCGCTCACCGACGTGGCGAAGGACTTGCCGAGGAACGGCCCGAGCGGGACGTACTCCCAGGCCTGGATGTCGCGGGCGCTCCAGTCGTTGAGCCCGACGACGCCGAACACGTGCTCCCGGAACTCGTCGACGGCGACCCGCGACCCGAGCCCGGACCCGACGCCCACGACGAAGCCCAGCTCGGCCTCGATGTCGAGCCGCCGGCTCGGCCCGTACTCGGGAGCCGGAGCTCCTTCGGTGGTCGAGCCCGTCGAGACCCGCTGGCCGCACGGCCGGACGACCGGTGTGCCGCTGACGACGACGGTTCCGGCGCGGCCGTGGTAGCCGACCGGGAGGTGCCGCCAGTTCGGCAGCAGGGGCTCCTGGTCCGGACGGAAGATGCGGCCGACGTTCGAGGCGTGGTCGAGCGAGGCGTAGAAGTCCACGTAGTCGCCGACCCGGAAGGGCAGGGACAGCGCGACGGTGTCGAGCGGATGGGCCGGCAGCGCGTCGGCCTCCACGAGCTCGGTGATGGTGGCACGCGTCTCGGCCCAGGAGTCCGGCCCGAGCGCCATGAAGTCGTTGAGTGCGGGCCGGTCCAGCTCCGGGCGGACCGTGCCGACGTCGACGACCGAGCCGGCGTACCGGACGCCGACGCGTGGCGCCGACCCCTCGGTCGCGAACACGCCGTAGGGCAGGTGGTCGAGACCGAACCCGTCACTCATGCGGTGCCTCGATCAGGCCCAGACCGACCAGCTCGTCGAGCGGCTCGCTGACGCTGCAGGATCCGTACGACGTGAACCACCGCCGCGCCCCCTCCAGGTCGCTCTGCCGGGCCAGGGCGACCAGGTCGTTGGCGTAGTGGTCGTCGAGCACCTGCGCCGTCTCCGTGACGGTGCCGCCGTCGAAGGCGACCCGGGTGGCGAGCAGGACGTTGAGGAAGCCGAGGTGCTCGAACCCCGTCTCGTGGTCGCGATGGCGTACGGCGTGGTGGAGGCCGGCCGTGCACTTGAACGACGTCTCGCGGTCGAGCGCGGCGTCGACCCAGGCGGCCACGGTCGCGGCGGCCGGGAAGAGGTGGGCCTCCACGCCGCCGGTGCGGAACTTCAGGTGGTGCTCGGCCTCCGCGACCGCGTCGGCCGCGGCCAGCCAGTCCGGTGTCGGGTCCGCCTGCGGGAGCTCGACGTACACCTGCGTCTCGGCCAGGCCGCCGCTGTCGCGCGCCGCCTCGACGGCCGCGGTGATCCGCCGGACGTTGCCGGCCATGTCGTCGAGGTCGCGCACGGCCGCCTCGAGACCCACCAGCGAGTGCCCCTTCTTCGCCGCCAGCGCTGCCACGCCCGCGACCGCCCCGGCACCGCCGGTCAGCACGACCGAGACCGGCACCGTGGGGTCGACGCCGGGCAGGTCCGTGTCGCGCACCACGAGCGGGCCGACGAGGTCGGCGTACCACTCGCCGCGGCGCTCCTGGTACGCCGTCACCGCCTCGGGCAGCGGCACGTCACCGGGCGGGAAGATGGCGGCGTCGTCGACCAGGCCGGCCCAGGCGGCGGGGACTGCGCTCACCCGACCAGCCAACCACACGTCAGACGAGCGCGGCCCGGCCCCGCTTCGCCAGCTGGGAGGCGATGATCGCGCGCTGGATCTCGCTGGCGCCCTCCCAGATGCGCTCGACCCGCAGCTCGCGGTAGAAGCGCTCGGCGACGTTCTCGCGCATGTACCCGCGGCCGCCGAAGACCTGGACGGCCCGGTCGGCGACGCGGCCCGCCATCTCGCTGACGTAGAGCTTCACCATCGAGCACTGGGCGTGGGCGACCTTGAGGTCGGCGCCGGCATCGAGCGACCGTGCCACCTCGTAGGTCATCGCCCGGGCCGCGAACAGCTCGGTCAGGCTGTCGGCGAGCATGCCCTGCACGAGCTGCTTGTCGGTGAGGTACTCCTCGCCCACCCGCCGCTGAGCGGCGAACGCCTGCATCTCGTCGAGCAGCCGCTCGGCCGCGCCGAGGCAGCGGGCACCGATCATCAGGCGCTCGTAGCGGAACCACTCGTAGACGAAGGACATGCCGGCCTCCTCCGCGCCGATCAGCTGCGAGGCCGGGACGCGGACGTCGTCGAACGCCACGATCGGGTGGTGGTGCGCGAACGTGTGGGAGTACGCCGGTGTGCGCACCACGCGGATGCCCGGCGTGTCGATGTCGACGACGAACATCGCCTGCTCGCCGGCATGGTCACCGGTGGTGAGCACCCCCTGGAAGAACACGTGGTCGGCCTTGTTGAACGACGTCACGTGCCACTTCTCGCCGTTGAGGACGTACTCGTCGCCGTCCCGTGCGGCGGTCGCCTTCAGGTCGGAGACGTCCGAGCCGGCGTACTCCTCGGTGATCGCGTAGCAGCCCTCGCGCCGGCCCTCGACGGTCGGTAGGAGGTAGGTCTCGCGCTGATGGTCGTTCGCGACGGCCGCCCACCAGCCCGGGGGCGTGGTCAGGCACCACGCGAGCGCGTTGGTGACGCGTCCGCCCTGCTCCTGCACCAGCACCTGCTGGAGGGTGCTGCAGCCGCGGCCGCCGAGCTCGACCGGGATGTTGGTGGCGGTCAGGCCGAGCTCCACCGCTCGCGCCTCGAGCCGGTGCTCGACGTCCTCGGGCAGCTCGCCACCGTGCTCCTCGGCGTACTGCTCGTGGGGGATCAGCTCGTCGGCGAAGCCGCGTGCGCGGGCCTGGAGCTCGAGGTCCTCCGGCGTGAGTCCGTACACGTGCCATCTCCGATCGTCGGTCGAGCTCGTCGAGACCACATTGACTGACCGTTCAGTCTATGCCAGCGTGACGGGCATGACCACTGTGCCGCGCACGGCCGACGCCGTCGTCGTCGGCGGGGGGACGATCGGCGCGTGGACCGCGTGGTTCCTCAAGCGTGCGGGGCTCGACGAGGTGGTCCTCCTCGAGCGGGACACCCTCGGCCAGGGCGCGAGCTCGCGCGCCGCCGGGATGGTCCGCGCCCAGGGCGGCACCGAGGCCGCGGTGCGGCTCGGGATGTTCAGCCGGGGCTTCTACGCCGGGCAGCGCGACCTGCTCGGCATCGACTCGGGCTTCGTGGCCCAGGGCTACTTCATGCCGAGCTTCACCGAGACCGAGGTGGCGCAGGCGCACGAGCGGATCGCGATGCAGCAGTCCGTGGGGCTCGACGTGCGCTGGGTCGGGCCCGACGAGGTGGACGCGATGAACCCGGCGATGGCGCCCTGGCAGACGCGGGGGGCGTCGTATGCCGCGGAGGACGGGTACATCGACCCGCCTCGCAACGTGCTCGCCTACACCGCCGCCGTCCTCGGCGCCGGCGTCCGGGTGTGCGAGCGGACGGCCTTCACCGGCCTGCTCCGGGAGGGGAGCCGCGTCGCCGGCGTACGCACGTCGGCCGGCGACGTGGCGACCCCGCGCGTGGTCCTCACCGGCGGCCCGACGCTCGCGGCCGTGGGAGAGGCCGCCGGGGTGCGGATCCCGTCGTGGGGTGCCCGGCACCAGGTCGTGGTGACCGAGCCGCACCCGGACTTCGCACCGGAGCGGCTGCCGATGGTCTTCGACCTGAGGGCCGGGATCTACTGGCGGCCGAGCGAGGGCGGGGTGCTGTGGGGGATGAGCAACCCGGACGAGGAGCCGGGGGAGGCCACCGCGTTCGACACGGCGTACTTCGAGGTGATGCGGGAGCGGATGTCCACGCTCGTGCCGACCACCGGCACGGTCGGTCTGCGCAAGACCTGGGCCGCCACCATCGACTTCACGCCGGACCACCTGCCGATCCTGGGGCCGGCGATCGGTGCCGACGGGGTGATCGACGGCGCGTACGTCGCCGCCGCGGGCGGTCACGGGATGATGTGGGGTCCCGGCGTCGCCAAGGCGGCCGCCGACCTCACGGCCTCCGGCGGCACCGACGTCCTGGACGTGACCGACCTCGGCCTCGACCGCTTCGACGAGCACGGCCGCAGCCGCCTGGAACCCGACCCCATCGCCCTCCCCTTCCCCACCCGCTGACCTGGCGATCGCGTGACGGCCGAGGGCGTCGACCTGGCGATCCCGTGACGGCTGAGGGCGTCGACCTGGCGATCGGATGACGTGATCGCCGGGTCGATGCCGCCTGAGGTCACGTGATCGCCGGGTCGATGCCGCAGGGGGTCACGTGATCGCCGGGTCGACGACGCAGGAGGTCACGCGATCGCCGGGTCAGCGGACGGGCGGGAGCACCAGCGCGTCGACGACGAGGGCCGAGTCGGCGCCGACGATCACGGGGTTGAGGTCGACGCCGGCGAGGTGGTCGCCGAGCTCGACGACGAGCTGGCCCAGCGCGACCACGGCGTCGGCCAGGGCGTCGACGTCGGCCGGGGCCGAGCCGCGGAAGCCGTTCAGCAGGGTGGACACCTTGAGCCCTCGGATCATGGCCAGTGCCGTCTCGTGGTCGAGCGGCGGGAGGGCGACCGCGCGGTCGGCGACCAGCTCCACCAGGACGCCGCCGGCGGCGACCATCACCAGCGGCCCGAGCAGCGGGTCCGCGACCACGCCCAGCGCGACCTCGACCCCGGAGGCCTGGTGCTGTACGACGACCTGGGGTCCGAGCCGCCGCGCGAGATCGGCGTACGCCGACGCCACGGCCTCGCGATCGCCCAGGCCCAGCCGCACGCCGTCGGCCTCGGTCTTGTGGTGCACCTCGGGGGCGTCGCTCTTCAGCACCACCGGGAAGCCCAGCCGGTCCGCGGCCTCGACCGCTGCCTCGACCGTCGCGACGCCCTCGCCGGGTGTCACCCGGATGCCGTAGTCCTCGAGGAGCGCCGCCCACTCGTCGGTGGCCAGCGTGCCGCCGGCCGACATCCGCGCGACCCACCGCGACTGTCGCTCGGTGTCGACGACCGCCTCCGGTCGCGGTCGGGGCGGCTCGGCCAGCAGGTGCCCGAGCGCACGCAGCCCCGACGCCGTGCCCTCGAGGACCGGGATGCCCTGCGCGCGGAGCCGGTCGGCGAACGCGGCCGAGATCGACGCCGTGAGGTTGGCGAGCACGGCCAGCGGCTTGTCGGTGCGGGTGAGGAGGTTCTCCATCACGACCGCGTAGCTCTCGTCGCCGTCGTACTCCTCGGCGAGGTCGACCGCCAGCACGACCGCGCCGGTGTCGGGGTCGTCGGCGAGCGCCGTGAGGCACTCGGTGAACAGCTCCTCGGTGTCGCTGCCCCGCCCCCAGACGTCGACCGGGTTCATCGGGATCAGGCCCGGCTCCAGGACCGACGCCAGTCGCGACACGGTCGTCTCCGAGGGCACCGCGAAGGGGACGCCCAGCCGCTCGGCGATGTCGGCGACCAGGACCCGCTCGGCGCCCGAGTCATGGGCGGTCGCGATCCCGCGCCCGCTGCCCGGGACGTGCCGGCGTCCGATCGCGAACAGCTCGAGGCTGTCGGTGAGGTCGTCGAGGTCGCTGCAGCGGTGCACGCCGTACGCCGTGAACAGGGCCTCCCAGCCCGCGTCCGACCCCGCGATGGCACCGGAGTGCGCGTCGACGAGGGACTGGCCGCGCACCGAGCTGCCGACGGTGAGCGCGCAGACCGGGATGTCGCGGTCGGCCGCCTCCGCGAGGCACGCCTCCAGCCGCCGCGCGTCGCGCATCGTCTCCAGCACGAGCCCGATCACCTCGGTCTCGGGCAGGGTCAGCGCGTACTCGAGGTAGTCCGGCGTCGTCGTCAGCAGCTCCTGACCGGACGAGACCGCGAGCGTGTAGCCGAGCGGGCGCCGGGTGCGCAGGATCGAGGAGAACACCGACCCGGAGTGGGTGACCAGTGCGATCGGACCGGGCGGCAGCGGGTCGCGCTCGACGTAGCCGATCGCGCGGACGCCGGTCACGGTGTTCACGAACCCCATGCACCCGCCGCCGACCATCGCCATCTCACCGGCCGCCGCCACCACGTCGTCCTTGAAGCCGTGGACCGGCCCGAAGACCACCGCGCCCGCGTCACCGCGCTCGGAGGCCAGCGCGAGCGTCGGCGCCAGCGCCTTGTCGGGTACGCCGCACAGCACCAGGTCGACCGGCTCCGGGACGTCCGCGAGCGAGGGCACGACCGGGCGGTCGAGGACCGACGTGCGGGTCGGGTGCACGAGATGGACCCGCTCCACGCCCGGGCTGCGGAGCGCCTCGGTCGTGAGCCGCCGGCCGAAGGAGTCGGGCCGGTCGCTGGCGCCGACCACGGCCACGGAGCGGGCGGACAACATCGCCCGGACCCGGGCCGTGGAGCTGCTCATGGGGTGCCGTTCTCGAGGGGCCTCCTGACTGACTGTTCAGTCTATGATCGTGCTAGCCTGCGGCACAAGGAGACACGGCCAGGGTAGAAGAGTAGAGCGGTCACATCGGGGAGTGGGCATGGCAGCACGCGAGCATCACGACGCGGTGGCCGACGTACGCCGCGACCAGATGCTGGCGGCCGCCTCGACGCTGATCGCCGAGCGCGGTTTCAGCGACACCCGGATCGCCGACGTCGCCCAGCGCGTGGGCGCCAGCCCGGCTCTGGTCATCTACTACTTCGGCACCAAGGACAGCCTGCTCACCGAGGCGCTGCGCTGGTCCGAGCGGTCGTTCTACTCCGCCACCGAGGAGATGCTGCGGTCCACCGAGAAGCTCCGCGACCGGCTGGAGACCCTCGTCGAGTGGACCCTCGTCGCCGACAAGCAGCAGGACATCACCGGTGACTGGGGGTTGTGGTTCGATCTCTGGGCCCAGGCGTTCCGCCACCCCGAGGTGAAGAAGGACCGCGCCGAGCTCGACGCGCAGTGGCGCGACCTGATCGCGCGGGTCGTCCAGGACGGCATCGACACCGGCGAGATCGAGAAGGTCGACGTCCAGGACTTCGCGATCATGTGGGCGTCCCTGCTCGACGGGCTCGTCATCCAGGTCTCCCTCGACGACCCGGTCGTGGACCTCGCGCTCGCGCGCAGGATCGCGCTCGAGGCGGCCGACAAGGAGCTCGGGCTCGCCACGGCCCGCTCCCGGCGTACGTCGCGCCGGTCCTGACCCGTTCGGACCCCGTGGTCCGGCCGTGTCTGGCGCCGGGAGGCGTCCCTTCCCTACCGTCGAGGTGAGCACGAGACCACCTCATCGGAGATGGCCGCAGATCAAGGAGGCCATGCAGTGTTCATCCAAGTGATGCAGGGAAAGACGTCTCGGGAGAACGATCTCCGCGACCTCGCGCAGGAGTGGCAGGACGAGGGCGCGGCCGGTGCCAACGGCTATCTGGGTGGCACGTACGGCGTCACCGACGGCGGGGACTTCCTCGGCGTCATCCGCTTCACGTCGCGCGACGAGGCGATGGCGAACTCGGCACGCCCGGAGACCGGTGCCTTCGCCGAGAAGATGGCCGCCCTCATGGACGGTCCGGTGGAGTTCCACGACTGCGACGACGTCACGACCATGCTCGACGGCGGGTCCGACGATGCGGGCTTCGTGCAGGTGATCCGGGGTCACCTCGACGACGCGGGCCCCGCCAAGGCCCTGGCGAACGACACGGGGGACCTCCGGCAGATGCGGCCGGAGATCCTCGGGGGCACCCTCGCCATCGCCGAGGACGGGACGTACTTCCAGACCGTCTACTTCACCGACGAGGACAGCGCCCGCAAGGGCGAGCAGCTCGAGCCTCCGCAGGAGGTCCGGGACGTGCTGGTCACGATGATGGCCGGGGCGTCCTACTACGACCTGCACCACCCCTGGTACTCCTCGCCCTGACCCCGCCAGACTCGGCACCATGAGCTTCGACGTCGCTGCCGACAGCTACCTGCGGTTCATGGGCCGCTACTCCGTGCCGCTCGCCGAGCAGTACGTCGACCTGGTCGGCGTCCGCACGGGCGACCGGGTGGTCGACGTCGGCTGCGGGCCCGGGATCCTCACCGCGCCACTCCTCGCCCGGTGCGGTGAGGGGGCGGTCTCGGCCGTGGACCCGTCCGAGCCGTTCGTGGCCGCTGCCCGTGATCGGTTCCCCGGCGTCGACGTGCGGGAGGCCGCGGCCGAGGACCTGCCCTTCGACGACGACGTCTTCGACGCCGCACTGGCCCAGCTGGTCGTGCACTTCATGGCAGACCCGGTCGCCGGCCTGCGGGAGATGGGCCGCGTGACCAGGCCCGGTGGCTCGGTGTCGGCGAGCGTCTGGGACCACAGCGGCACGGCCGGCCCGCTGTCGTTGTTCTGGGAGGCGGTGCACCGGGTCGACCCGGCGACCCCGGGCGAGGCGCAGCTCGCCGGCAGCCGCGAGGGCCACCTGGCCGAGCTCGCGGAGGAGGCCGGGCTGGCGAACATTCGGTCGACGTCGCTGACCGTGCGGATCCCTTTCGCGTCCTTCGACGAGTGGTGGGCGCCGTACCTGCTGGGCGTCGGTCCCTCCGGGGCGTACGTCGCCTCCCTCGACGACGAGCGCCGGACCGTGATCGCGGAGACCTGCCGGAGTCTGCTGCCGGACCCGCCGTTCGAGCACTCCGCCTCGGCCTGGGTGGTGCTCGCCGAGGCGGTGTAGAGGCGGCTCCGGTCAGTCGAGGAGGACGCGGAAGGCCTTCGGCGAGACCTGGGCGGCGACGTCGGCGCCCTCGCTCAGCCACTCGGGCGGAGCGCCCGCGACGTTCGCGACCTCGGCCTCGAGCCGCAGGTCGGCGCACTCCAGCAGGACGTTGGTGTGCGCGCCTCGGAACGTGAGCGTGCGGACCTTGGCCTTGAGGACGTTGGCGCCGTCGAGGCCCGACGAGTGGGGCGCGACCGCAACTCGCTCCGGGCGGACCATCACCGACACCTCGTCGCCGGCGTCGGCGCTGTGGTCGGAGATCTGGACCTGCACCCCGCCGACCGAGCAGGTGATGCCGCCCGGGTCGGCCGCGGTGACGGTCGCGGGCCAGAGGTTGGAGGTGCCGAGGAACGTCGCGACGTGGGTGTTGGCGGGCGAGCTGTAGACCTCGCTCGGCGTGCCGATCTGCTTGACCTTGCCCTTGTCCAGGACCGCCAGGCGGTCGCTCATGGTGAGCGCCTCGTCCTGGTCGTGCGTGACGTAGATGAAGGTCGTGCCGACCGTCTTCTGCAGGGTCCGCAGCTCGACCTGCAGCTGCTTGCGGAGCTTCGCGTCCAGCGCGCCCATCGGCTCGTCGAGCAGCAGAACCGTCGGCTCCAGCACCAGCGCCCGGGCCAGCGCCACGCGCTGCTGCTGACCGCCGGACAGCTGGTGCGGCTTGCGCTTGGCCATCGAACCCATCTGCACGAGGTCGAGGGCGGCGCCGACGCGGCGGCGCGCCTCCTCCTTCGTGGTGCGCTGGTAGCTCAGCCCGAACGCGACGTTCTCGTGGACGTCGAGGAAGGGGAACAGCGCGTAGGACTGGAAGACCGTGTTCACCGGCCGCTTGTGCGGCGCGACCTGCGCCAGGTCACGGCCGTCGAGCACGATGCTGCCGGCGTCCGGCCGCTCGAACCCGGCCACCATCCGCAGCGTGGTGGTCTTGCCGCAGCCGGAGGAGCCGAGCAGCGAGAAGAACTCGCCCTCCCCGATGTCCAGGTCGAGGCCGTCGACCGCGACCTCGTCACCGAACCGCTTCACCAGTCCGGTGAGGGAGAGGGCGCCGGCCATCAGGCAGGCGCTCCGTGCAGCTTGCCGACCAGCTCGTCGAAGTTGGCCACGAACCTGTCGACGTCCTCGTCGGTGTGCTGCACCGACATCAGCCACTGCTCGACCTTGCCCCAGGGCGGGAGGAACGCGCCGCGGTTGTGCTGGACCAGCCAGTGGGCGTGGCCGTAGCGGCCGTCGAGGGAGCGGAAGTCGCGGAAGTTGCGGATCCGGGACGGCAGGAACGAGACGCATCCCTTGGCGCCGGCGGTGACGACCTGCCACTGCTCGCCGTGCCGGTCGATGACGGCCTGGAGCCCGTCGCGCATCCGGACGCGCAGCCGGTCGAGGTGGGCATATGCCTCGTCGGTCAACACCTCGGTGAGCATGGCACGCGCGGCGGCCATCGCCAACGGGTTGCCGTTGAACGTGCCGACCTGCTGGTAGTCGCCGCTCACGACGAGCTCCATGACCTCGCCGCCGCCGATCGCGGACGTCGAGAGCCCGCCGCCCATCGCCTTGGCCACGCAGACCAGGTCGGAGGTGACGCCGAGCAGACCCGAGGCACCGCCGGGGCCGACGGTGAAGCCGGTCTTCACCTCGTCGAAGGTGAGGAGCGCACCGTGGGCGTGGAGGAGGTCCTTGAGGGCCTCGAGGTAGCCGTCGTCGGGGTAGATGATCCCGGCGTTCATCATGATCGGCTCGAGGATCATCCCGGCGATCTCACCGGGGTAGCGCGTCAGCGCCGCCTCGACCGCCTGCAGGTTGTTGGCCGGGACGATGACGGTGCCGTCCATGGTGGCCCGGAGCAGCCCGGTGTTCTCCGGGACCGAGATGGGGGCGTCCACCGGGCCGAGGTCGCCGACGCTCTCCGGCTGGACCGAGACCATCACCGAGTCGTGGTGGCCGTGGTAGCCGCCCTCGAGCTTGAGGATCCGCTCGCGACCCGTGAACGCGCGCATCAGGTGGACGGCGTCCATCGTGGACTCGGTGCCGGAGTTGCCGAAGCGCCACAGCGGCTGGTGGTAGCGCTCGGCGAGGTTCTCCGCCACGACGATCGAGTCCTCGGTGGGCTGGGCGAAGTGGGTGCCGAGCCCGACGCGCCGGCGTACCGCCTCGACGATCGCGGGGTGGTTGTGGCCGGCCAGGGAGACGCCGTACCCGCCGTGGAAGTCGGAGTACTCGTTGCCGTCGACGTCGTACAGCTTGGAGCCGTTGCCGTGGCTCAGCCACACGGCGTGCGGCTCGGCGACCTGCCAGCTGGAGGTGGCGCCGCCGGCGAGCACCGTGGCGCGTTGCGACATCTCCTCGCTGCGGCGCTGCCGGTCCAGGAAGACCTGGGTCTCGTCCTCGATGATCGAGTCGAGGCGGGTGGACAGCTCGGGTGCGATCTGGGTCGCGGTCATCAGGGGGCTCCTGCCCGTCCGGATCATTGACTGATCGTTCAGTCTATGCCAGCGTGAGACACTCCGGCAAGGAGCCCGATCGCGGCTCCGACCGGCCTGGCCAGGGGGTTGGATGGGCGCAAGGACGGGTCCCGCGGGCGACCCGACGCGGCTACGACGCCGGACCCTGCTGCGTGCCGGGCTGACGGCGGGCGCCGCCGTTCCGCTGCTCTCCGCCTGTCGCACGCGCCCCCACTACAGCGGGACGCTGAGGATCCCGGCTCCCTCCGACCCGGTCCGCTGGCCCCTCAACAAGCGCTACCCCGCCATCAAGTCCGGGCTGAAGCCCGAGTCCGGCAGCATCCTGCGCGTCTACAACTACGCCGACTACCTCTCGCCGCGGATGATCAAGGACTTCGAGGCCCGGTGGAACGTCGATGTCCGGGTCTCGACGTTCAACGACGCCGACGAGGCGCTGACCAAGGTGGCCTCGGAGAGTCTCGGCTTCGACCTCTACTTCCCGGGCTACGACTCCGTCGGCAAGCTGATCCAGGCCAATCTGCTCCGCCCGCTCAACGCCGACTACCTGCCGAACCGCAAGAACCTCTGGGGCCTGTTCGCCGACCCCTGGTGGGACAAGGGCGCGCAGTACACGATCCCCTACACCGTCTACAGCACCGGCATCGGCTGGCGGACCGACCTCGCGGACGTCGACCTCACGACGTACGACACGCCCTGGGACGTCTTCTGGGACACCCGGTACCGCGGCAACGTCGCGATCCTCGACGACTGGCACAGCGCGATGGCCGTCGTGCTCTCCCGTCATGGCTTCGACCTGAACACCACCAACGCCAAGGACCTCGCCGTCGTCCGGGAGCAGCTCCTCGAGATCCGCTCGACGATGCGGCCCACGGTCACGATCTCGATGTACAGCGACATGCCGGCCGGGCGCTACGGCCTGGCGCAGTTCTGGTCGGGCGACGCGATCAACATGCCCTACTACCTGCCGAAGAAGACCGACCCCGGGATCCTGCGCTACTGGGCGCCGCCCCACCGCGGCGAGATCGACAACGACCTGGTCGTGTGTCTCGGGCAGGGCGGGAACCCGGTCGCGGCTCACTACTTCATGAACGCGATCCTCGACGAGACGTCCGCGGGCCAGAACTTCGGCTTCACCGGCTACCAGCCGCCGCTCAACCAGTTCACGCCCGAGGAGCTGGTCAAGCAGGGCTACGTGCCGGAGAACCTCGCCACCGCGGTGGTGCAGGAGGAGGACTTCAAGACGGGACAACCCATGCTCGAGCTGCCCATCACCGCCGACACCGAGTACCACCAGATCTGGCAGGAGTTCAAGGCCGGTGGCTGACCACGGTCCCGTCGCGACCCTGGAGCCGGTCGAGCCTCCCGAGGACCCGGAGCGGAAGCCTGTGTCCGCGGCACCCCAGCGCGGCGTCGGCAACCCGTGGCTCTGGAAGCTGCTGACCCTCCCCGGCATCGTCTGGCTCGGCCTGTTCTTCATCGCGCCCATGTACGTCGTGGCCGCGATCCTGTTCGGCGGTGTCGACCCGATCCTGCGGCAGCCGGTCCCGGTCTGGAACCCGCTGCACTGGGACTTCTCGCAGTTCAACTACGTGATGGGGCGCAGCTTCGGGCCCGACCACTACTTCCAACCGGCCCTGATCCGCACGGTCGTCTACGTCGCCCTGGCCAGCTGCATCTGCCTGCTGATCGCCTACCCGGTCGCGTACTTCACCGCCCGGCTCTCGGGCCGCTGGAAGGGCCTGCTGCTGGCGGCCCTGATCGCGCCGTTCTGGATCAGCTACATGATGCGGATGCTGGCCTGGATCAACCTGCTCCAGTCCGACGGCCTGCTGAACAAGACCCTCAGCATGGGCGGTCTGTTCGACGTCCACTACGCGTGGCTCCAGGGTCACAGCCTGACCGTGGTGCTGGGCCTGGTCTACGGCTACGTGCCGTACATGATCCTGCCGCTGTACGCCGGTCTCGACCGGGCGCCGGCGTCCGTCCTCGAAGCGGCACGTGACCTCGGCGCCAACCGGTGGGAGACGTTCCGGCGGGTGACCTGGCCGCTCAGCCAGTCCGCGGTCCTGGTCAGCCTGCTGGTGACGACGCTGCCGATGCTCGGCGACTACTTCACCAGCGACCTGCTGTCCAGCTCGCCGTCGACCTCGATGCTCGGCAACCTGATGGACAACGCGGCGCTCACCCCGGGGCAGACCGGCCAGGCGGGCGCGTTCGTGCTGATCATCCTGGTGGTCTCGATCCTGCCGATGGTGCTCTACGTGCGCAGCACCCGCAGCGGCGAGGACGTGATGTCATGACCAGCCCGCTCCGGTGGTGGCGCAACCCGTGGCGCAAGCCCTGGATCCTGGGTCTGGTCACCGCCGGCTACCTCGCGTGGTCGTTGCTGCCGGTCGTGGTCGCGGTCCTGTTCTCCTTCAACGACAGCCGGTCGCGGGTGTCCTGGCAGGGCTTCTCGATGCGGTGGTACTACGGAGACCCGTTGCGCTCGGTGTGGCACGACAGCAGCCTGCACACGGCCCTGACCTACACGCTCTGGCTCGGGGTCCTGACGACGGTCGTGACCGTCCCCCTCGGCGTGATGATGGCGCTCGGCCTCGACCGTTGGCGGGGGCGCATCCCGGCCGGGGCCAACCTCGCGGTGCTGGTGTCGTTCGTGCTGCCCGAGATCCTGATCGCCATCTCGCTCCTGTTCGTCGCGACCGTCTTCATCTCGCCGCTCGACCTCGGGACTTCCGGACAGGTGGTGGGCCTGGTCACCTTCCAGCTGTCGTACCCGGTCGTGATCGTGCGCGCTCGCCTGCTCACCATCGGCCGCGACTACGAGGAGGCCGCGGTCGACCTGGGTGCCTCCCCGCTCGGAGCCGTACGCCGGGTTCTGCTCAAGATGCTGTTCCCCGCGATCTTCGCGAGCACCGTGCTGGTCTTCGCCGACGTCATCGACGACTTCGTGATCGTGCGCTACCTCTCGGGTGACTCCAGCACGGAGCCCGCCTCGGTGAAGATGTTCAACACCGCCCGGGCGGCACCCACGCCGGCCCTCAACGCCCTCGCGACCTTGCTGCTGGTGATGTCCCTGCTCGCGGTGACGATCGGGTTCCTGGTGTACCGCTGGTTCACCCGGGGCGAGAAGAGCCAGGCCATCGACCTGGTGGCGTGAGCGCACGCCGCCCGAGCACGGATGCTCTAGAATTTCTGAATCCCCGTTCAGTGTCGGCCGCACGCGTGTGTCCGGCCCGTTCCACGCCGGAGGAGGCGAAATGACGACGATCCCACCCGCACCCCTCGACCCCGAGCAGGTCGCACTGGCGCTGGCACCGTTCGGCGAGAGCCGGTTGCTGCCGCGAGATGCGTACGTGTCGGAGGAGGTATTGGAGTGGGAACGTCGCTACCTGTTCGACGACTGGATGTGCGTTGGACGGTCCTCCGAGGTCCCGGCCACCGGGCTGCGGGCCGAGTCGGTCGGCGGCTACGGCGTCCTGCTCGTCCGTGACCAGGACGGCGTACTCCGGGCGTTCGAGAACGCCTGCCGGCACCGGGGCCACGAGCTGCTGCCGTGCGGCGGGTCCGGGTCGGCACCGCGGGCGATCGTGTGCCCGTACCACGCCTGGTCCTACCGGCACGACGGCAGCCTGATCGGCGCACCGAACTTCAAGGACATCGACGCGCACTACGACCGCTCGACGCTCGGCCTCGTGCCGGTGCGCGTGCACGAGTGGCACGGCTGGATCTTCATCGACCGGACCGGGACGGCCAAGGAGTTCGACGAGCACATCGGTCAGCTCGAGACGATCGTCGCGCCGTACGACGCCGAGTCACTGGTGACCGCGGAGTCGCACACCTACGACGTCGAGGCCAACTGGAAGGTGATCGTCGAGAACTACCAGGAGTGCTACCACTGCTCGATGATCCACCCCGAGCTGTGCCGGATCTCGCCGCCGACCAGCGGCGACAACTACCAGGAGCGCACCGGCAACTGGGTGGGTGGCTGGATGGACCTCCGGGCCGGCATGGAGACGATGTCGCTGGACGGCCGGAGCGGCGGGCTCGCGATGGCGCGGCTGGATGAGCACGAGCTGTCGCACGTGATGTACGCCGCCGTGCTGCCCAACCTGCTCATCTCGCTGCACCCCGACTACGTGATGTCCCATCTGCTGGTGCCGCTGTCGTCCACCCGGACGCGGATCACCTGCTCGTGGGCCTTCCCGCCGCACGTCGTGGAGCAGGAGGGGTTCAGCCCGGCGTACGCCGTGGACTTCTGGGACCTCACCAACCGCCAGGACTGGGCCGCCTGCGAGGGCGTCCAGCGCGGCCTGGCCACGCCCCACTACAACGCCGGCCCGCTCGCTCCCGACGAGACGGGCGTCTACCACTTCACCTCCACCATCGCGCGGGCCTACCAGGGCCGCCCCTGACCCCGAGTCGGTGCCAACCGACGTGCCGAGCCCGGTCGCGCTGACCTGGCGTTCGCGTGACGTCGTACGGCGCTGACCTGGCGTTGCGTGACGTCGTAGGGCGCTGACCTGGCGTTCGCGTGACGTCGTAGGGCGCTGACCTGGCGGTTGCGTGACGTCGTAGGGCGCTGACCTGGCGTCCGCGTGACGTCGTAGGGCGCTGACCCGGCCCTCGCGTGACGTCGTATTGCTTCGACCCGGCGATCCTGCCCGGCCGAGGCCGGACGGGTCGCTCGTCCCGTCAGCGCATCGCCGGGTCAGCAGTCCAGGACGTCACGCGTTCGCCGGGTCAGCGGTTCAGGACGTCACGCGATCGCCGGGTCAGCGCCTTGACGCGTCACGCGATCGCCGGGTCAGCTGGTCCAGGCGCGCCAGAGGGCGGCGTACTCGCCGTCGTGGGCGACCAGCTCGTGGTGGGAGCCGAGCTCGACGACCTCGCCGTCGATGACGACCGCGATCCGGTCGGCGTCGTGGGCGGTGTGGAGGCGGTGGGCGATCGCGACGACGGTGCGGCCGTCGAGCAGGGCGTTCATGGAGCCCTCGAGCGTGCGGGCGGTCCGCGGGTCGATCAGTGAGGTCGCCTCGTCGAGCACCAGGGTGTGGGGGTCGGCGATGATCAGCCGCGCCAGCGCGATCTGCTGCGCCTGCGCCGGCGTGAGGGCCTGGTTCCCCGAGCCGATCAGCGTGTCGAGACCGGCCGGCAGCCGCTCCACCCAGTCGCGCGAGCCGACCGCCGAGAGCGCCGCCCACACGGCCTCGTCGTCGGAGTCCTCGCGGGCGAGCACGATGTTGTCGCGGACGGTGCCGACGAACACGTGGTGCTCCTGGGTGACCAGCGCGACCTCGGTCCGCAGCAGCTCGAGCGGCAGCGCGACGAGGTCGACGCCACCGACCTTCACCGACCCGGTCCGCGGCCCGTTGATGCCGGACAGCAGCCGGCCGAGCGTCGACTTGCCCGAGCCCGACGGTCCGACGATCGCCAGCCGCTCACCGATCGCGAGGTCGAGCGAGACCCCGTGGAGCACGTCGTGCCCCTCGCGGTAGGCGAAGCGGAGGTCCTCGCCCACGAGGTGCGGTCCGTCGGGGCGGTCCTCGCCGGCGACGCGGTCCTCGGGGACCTGGGCGATGCCGAGCAGCCGGCTCGTCGAGGCCACCCCGACCTGGAGCCGGTCCATCTCGCCGACCAGCCGGTCGAGCGGGCCGCTCAGCGACTCGACGTACAGCAGCGCGGCGGTGATCTGCCCCAGGGAGACCCAGCCGTGGGTGTAGCCCCACGCGCCGACCAGCAGCGTCACCACGCGCGGGGTGTTGAAGCAGATGTCGATGACGCAGAACAGCAGGTTCCGCAGCGTCATCGTGTACCGCTCGGCCTGCGCCGACACGGCGATGTCGTCGTCGCCCGCGCCGACGCGCAGGTCGCGCAGCCCGAGCGCCTCGACGGTGCGGGCGCCCTCGACGGTCTCGGTCAGCGTCGTGTTGATCCGGGAGTACGTCGCGCCCTCGGTGATGTACCCCTTCGGGGCGCGCTGGAGGTAGCGCCGCACCTGGAACCCGGACGCCCCGATCAGGAGGAGGCACGGGATCGCCAGCAGCACGCTGTTCAGCAGCATGGCGACCACCGACAGCCCGACGGTCAGCCCGGAGATGATCGCCTGCGGCAGCCCGAACTGCACCGAGCGGCTCATCGTGCCGACGTCGCGGGTCACCCGGGTGACCAGGTCGCCGGTCGACGCGCCCTCGACCCGGCCGAGCGGCAGCCGGAGGACGGTCCGCACGATGTACTCGCGCGCCGACGAGAGCAGGTCCTGGCCGAAGACCGTCGAGATCCGCTGCGCCAGGAAGGTCATCAGCGCCTGCGCGCAGACCACGCCGACGATCACGAGGGCGAGCCGGTCGAGGTCGTCGGTCACGCCGGGGCCGCCGGCCCGGACGCGGTCGACCAGGTTGCCGAGCAGCCGCGGCACCACGAGAGCCGCTCCTGCGGCCAGGGCGTTCAGCGCGACCAGCCAGAAGAACTCGGCCCTCCGCTCGCGCAGCAGCCCGCGGAAGAACGCCAGCACCGTGCGGTTGTCGGCCACCGGCCACCCACGCTCGGGGCTGCGGGACGCGGCGTACGTCGCCAGCGCACGCTGCTCGCGCAGCAGGTGACGCCGATGGAGTGCCGACATCCGTTCCCGACGGCTCGCCCCGTGCGGAGGGACCAGCTCGACCGGCACGGCCGGCTCGCGCGAGTCGCGGTCGTGCCAGGTCTCGGCCGACGTGGCCAGAGGGTCAGACGCGAGTGTGCTCATGGCCCGACACCTCCTCGACCGGTGCGTCCATCGACCTCGCCACGACCCGGCGGTACGCCGGGCTGTCGCGCAGCAGGTCCTCGTGGGTGCCGTCGACCGTGGCCTTGCCGTCCTCGAACAGCACGACCCGGTCGGCGTGGTGGAGCCACAGCGGCGAGACCGTCGAGACCACCGTCGTCCGGCCGCGGCGTACGGCGGCGAGCCGCTCGGCGATCCGCGCCTCGGTGTGTGCGTCGACGGCGGACGTCGGCTCGACCAGCACCAGGATGGGGGCGTCGAAGGCCAGCGCCCGCGCCAGCACGACGCGCTGCCGCTGACCACCGGACAGGCCTCGGCCGCGCTCGTCCAGCACGCCCTGCCAGCCGCCCGGGAGCGCGTCGTACACGTCCTCGGCGTTGGCCACGCGGATCGCGTGCTCGGCCTGCTCGCGGGTCAGCCGGCCGTGCGGGTCGATCGCGTCCTGAAGTGTCCCGGCGAAGAGCTGGCTGCCGGTGTCGCTGACCAGGATGTGCCGGCGTACGTCGTCCAGGGACGCCGCGCCGAGGTCGACGCCGCCGAGCCGGACGCCCCACTCGCGGTTCGCGAGCTCCTCGTCCAGCGCCGCCAGCCGCGCGCGCTCGGCGAGCCGCTGCGCGCGGGCCCGGCGGGCGGCCCGTCCTTTGAGCCCCTCCTCGAGCTCCTGGCTGACCGGCTCGGTGTCGGCCGGCAGGTAGCGGCCGAGGCGGTCGGCCAGCGCCGCGGTGTCCTCGGGCACGGCGGACACCACGATCGTCAGCTCGCCGTCGTGGGCGGTGAAGCCGCTGAGCTCGTCGTAGAGGTCGGCGTCGTCGGGCAGCGGCGTGCTCGTCTCGAGGTCGGGCCAGGGCGGCTGGTGCTCGAAGATCGCGATGGCCTTGCGCGCCGACACCATCGCCCGGGTGACCTTCTGGGCCAGCTCGAAGAAGGTCTGGATCGGGTAGATCATGAACAGCGCGTAGCCGAGGAAGCTGATCAGCTGCCCGACCGTGAGGTCGCCGTCGACGACCTGGTGCGTGCCGAGCCAGACCAACAGCACGATGAAGACACCGGAGAACAGCACGCCCACGGCCTCGATCGCCGCCTGCCAGATGCCGGCCGAGACGCCCGCCTGCCGCGCGAGCTGAGACTGCGCGTCGTAGTTGCGCCCGAAGGTCCGCTCGCCACCGATGCCCCGCAGGATCCGGAGGCCGGCCACGATGTCGGTCGCCATCGAGGTGAGGTCGGAGTTGCGCGCCCGCTCGATCTGCTGCCGGCGGTGCAACGGCTTGAGCAGCGGCATCGCCGCACTGACCAGCACCGGTGCGGCGAGCAGGATCATGATGCCGAGCTTCGGCGAGATGCTCAGCACGATGAACGCCACCACGAGGTAGGCCACGACCTGTGACGCAGAGCGGGCGATGATCTCGGTGAGCGCGCCGAACTCGTCGGAGTCGCTGGAGGCGACGCTCAGCACCTCGCCCGTCGGCGTACGCCGGGGCAGGACGTGGCCCATCTGCACGACCTTGCGGGTGACCATCTTCATGGTCCCGTAGAGGTTGATCAGCCAGCTCCGCACGACCAGCGTGTGCAGCACGATGCCGAACGCCGCGCCGATCACGGTCACCAGGAGCAGCAGTCCGGCCCAGAAGAGCGTGCCGCGGGTCGAGTGGGCGACGATGCCGTGGTCGACCGCCTTGCCGAAGAGCAGCGGCCCGACCGTGAGCGGCAGCTGCCAGAGCACGCCGACCGCGGTGGCGAGCGTGATGATCCGCCACTGGTACCTCAGGAACCACCGCAGGAAGGCCGCCGGGGTGCGCGTGTCCGGCGCGGGATCCGGCTTCCGACCGGCCGCGCTGTAGAAGGTGGAGATCTCCGGAGGGAAGTCGCGCATGGCCCCCCGAGCGTACGGTCGCCGAGGTTCCCCCAGCGACCGAATTCGGCGGCCCGCCCCGATCGTCGGCTGGCTACGCTGCTGCCCGGGAGGGGCTCATGGACCAGGCGGGAGCCGACGGCGTACGCCTCGGCGTGCTCGGGCCGTGGCGACGCTGGCGTGTCTGGACTCCCCGGGAGCGGGTCGCGCTGGCGTCGGCGTGGCTGGTGGGTGGCCTCGGCGGCGGGCTCGTCTCGCTCCTGGTCAGCCCGGTCCTGGGCGACGACGAAGGCGTCGGCGGCGCCGTCTTCTTCGCCGTGTGGATGGTCGTGGTCATGGCCTACCTGCCCGAGCTGACCCATCTCTGGCGACGGATGGACGACGACTCCTGACGGCTTCCGTCACAGCGGCCACGAGCGTCCCGAACCACCCTGCGTGCCGTGGGGTGACGTCCTAGTCTGACGCCATGCCCTTCTACCGGAGTGTCGGATCCGTTCCGCCCAAGCGCCACACCCAGCACCGCGATCCGGAGGGCCGGCTGTACCGCGAGGAGCTGATGGGTGAGGAGGGCTTCTCCTCGGACTCCTCGCTGCTGTACCACGTGGGCGTCCCGTCGGGCATCGTCGACTCCCAGGTCTGGGAGCTGCCGGACCAGTCGCGCACCCCCAACCACCCCCTCAAGCCGCGCCACCTCCGGCTGCACTCGCTGTTCCCGGAGCCGGGGGAGGGCGCCGGCGCGTGCCCCGTCCAGGGCCGCCGGCTGGTGCTCGGCAACAACGACGTCCGCATCAACTACGTCGTCACCGGCACCGACCCGTCGCCGCTCTACCGCAACGCGATCGGCGACGAGTGCGTGTACGTCGAGTCCGGCGCGGGAGTCGTCGAGACCGTGTTCGGCGTCATCCCCTACCGCACCCAGGACTACGTGCTGGTGCCCCGGGCGACCACGCACCGCTGGGTGCCGAGCGAGCCGAGCCGGCTGTACCCGATCGAGGCGAACTCCCACATCGCACCGCCGAAGCGCTACCTCTCGCGGTTCGGGCAGCTGCTCGAGCACGCGCCGTACTGCGAGCGCGACCTGCACGGCCCGGGCGGGACCCACCTCGTCGAGGGGACCGACGTCGAGGTGCTGGTCAAGCACCGGGTCGGCGGCCAGGTCGTCGGCACCCGGATGACCTACGACACCCACCCCTTCGACGTGGTCGGGTGGGACGGCTGCCTGTACCCCTACACGTTCAACCTCGAGGACTACATGCCGATCACCGGCAAGATCCACCAGCCGCCGCCGGTGCACCAGGTCTTCGAGGGCTGGAACTTCGTGGTCTGCAACTTCCTGCCGCGCAAGGTCGACTACCACCCGCTGTCGATCCCGGTGCCCTACTACCACTCGAACGTCGACAGCGACGAGATCATGTTCTACGTCGGCGGCGACTACGAGGCGCGCAAGGGCTCCGGGATCGGCCTCGGCTCGATCTCCGTGCACCCCGGCGGCTACGCCCACGGGCCGCAGCCCAGCGCGATCGAGGCGTCGCTCGGGGCCGAGACGTTCGAGGAGACGGCGGTCATGATCGACACCTTCCAGCCGCTCGATCTGGGCGAGGCCGGGGTGGCGTCCGAGGACCCGGCGTACGCCTGGTCGTGGGCCGGCCGGCACACCGGCGAGGCGCGCACTGGCGAGGACGGCGGACCCGCGGTGTACTCGAACTCCTGACCGACCACCCACCTTCCCCCCGAAGAACTGAGAGATGACGGAGATCCTGGAGCCGCGCGAGGTACCGCTCGGCGGGCTGCGCGCCATGAACGTACGCCGGACCCTGCCGCAGCGGCAGCGCTCGCTGATCGGCGCCTGGTGCTTCCTCGACCACTACGGGCCCGACCGGGTCGACGAGACCGGTGGCATGGTCGTCGCGCCGCACCCGCACATCGGGCTGCAGACGGTGAGCTGGCTGTTCGGCGGCACGATCGAGCACCGCGACAGCACCGGCACGCACGCGCTGGTCAAGCCCGGTGAGCTCAACCTGATGACCGCCGGTCGCGGCATCTCCCACTCCGAGGTCTCGACCGACGAGGTGACGGTCCTGCACGGGGTCCAGCTGTGGGTCGCCCTCCCCGCGGCGTACCGCGACGCCGAGCCGGCCTTCACCCACTACGCGCCACCGGTCGTGCACGGGCCGGGCTGGGACGCCCAGGTCTTCCTCGGCTCGATGTTCGGCACGCAGTCGCCGGTGCAGACCTACAGCCCCCTCGTGGGCGCGGAGCTGATCCTGGACGGCGGCACCCGGCTGGTCCCGGACACCGAGGCGAGCTTCGAGCACGGCGTCCTGGTCGACTTCGGCCTGGCCCGGGTCAACGGCGAGGAGGTCAAGCAGAACCAGCTCGCGTACGTCGCCCCCGGTGAGCCGCTCGAGATCGAGGCTGCCGACCTGTCGCACCTGCTCGTCATCGGCGGACGGCCGCTGGGCGAGGAGATCGTGATGTGGTGGAACTTCGTGGGTCGCGACCACGACGAGGTCGTCGGCGCACGCGAGGACTGGATGGCCCAGATCACCGACAACGACGGCATCGCCCAGGACAGCTCGGAGATCTTCGACGGCCGCTTCGGCATCGTCGTCGGCGACCACCTCCCGCCCGTCCCGGCGCCCTCCCTGCCCCACGCGAGGCTGAAGCCGCGCCGCTGACGTCCGTCGCGGACTACCCCACGACGACCCCACCGACCACCCCTCACGCCGGTGTCGGCGGGACCTGCCAGGATCCCGGTCATGGGACCGGTGGTCGGGGAGGACGGGCTCGCGCGGTGCCCGTGGGGCGACGGTGACCCGGTGATGCGCGCCTACCACGACGAGGAGTGGGGACGTCGGGTCGAGGGTGAGTCGGCCTACCTCGAGCGGCTGACGCTGGAGGCCTTCCAGTCCGGTCTTTCGTGGCGGACGATCCTGCTCAAGCGGCCGGCGTTCCGGGCCGCCTTCCACGACTTCGACGCCGACGCGATCGCGGCGTACGACGAGCGCGACGTCGCGCGCCTGATGGACGACGCGGGCATCGTCCGCAACGCGATGAAGGTGAACGCCGCCGTCACCAACGCCCGGGCCACGGTCGCCCTGCGCGCGAACGGCGGGTTGGTCGCGCTGGTCGAGGAGCACCGTCCGGAGTCCTGGACGCCGCCGACGAGCACCGACGACGTCGTGCCGAGGACGCCCGAGTCGCTGGCGCTGTCCAAGGCCCTGAAGAAGGCCGGGTTCGCGTTCGTCGGGCCGACCACGATGCATGCCCTCATGGAGGCGATCGGGCTGGTCGACGACCACCTCGTCGGCTGTCACGCAAGCTCCGCGTCCTGATCCGTGCGCCCGGTCGTGTATCTGCGACCGGGCCCAGCGCTCCTCAGAGGGGAGTGAGCCGGGTCGACGGGGGCTCGGCATCATCCCTGTGGAGCGCTCTCTCGCGCGCCACGCGACGGCCGCCGGCCCCACACCGGCGGCCGTCGCTCGCGTGCGCCGACCCCCCGGATAGCCTCCGCTCATGGCCCGCGTCCACGCCTACGCCGACGACGCGCTCGGTGATCTGGACGCTGTCGCGCTGGTCCGGGCCATCCGAGACCGCCGCGTCTCCATCCCCGAGGTGGTCGACGCGGCGATCGCCCGCACCGAACGCGTCGCCGGCGACCTCAACGCCCTCGTCGTCGACCGCTTCGAGCGCGCCCGTGCGGAGGCCGAGGCACCGCGTGGAGGCTACTTCGCCGGGGTCCCGACGTTCGTCAAGGACAACTCCGAGCTGGCGGGGCTGCCGACCATGCAGGGCACGGACGCGTTCGCCCCCGTGCCGGCCAAGCGCGACGGTGACCTGGCCCGGATGCTCCTGGCGACCGGCGTGGTCCCGCTCGGCAAGACCCGGCTGTCGGAGTACGGCTTCAGCGCGTCCGCGGAGCATCCACGGCTCGGCCCGGTCCGCTCGCCGTGGTCGACCGAGCACACCGCCGGAGCCTCGTCCGCCGGGTCCGCCGCCCTGGTGGCGGCCGGAGCCGTCCCGCTCGCCCATGCCAACGACGGCGGCGGCTCGATCCGCATCCCGGCCGCCGTCAACGGGCTGGTCGGGCTCAAGCCGACCCGCGGGCGGATGGCCCAGGACCGGGTGTTCCGGCAGCTGCCGGTCCGGGTGGTGGCCGACGGCGTGGTCACCAGGTCGGTGCGTGACACGGCAGCCTTCCTGCGGGAGGCGGAGAAGGTCTACCGCGACCTGAGCCTCGCGCCGATCGGCGACGTCACGCACGCCTCGCGCGCCCGGCGCAGGATCGCGGTCTTCACCGACGGGATCGACGTGCAGGCGACCACCGAGGTGGAGTCGGCCACGCGGTCGACGGCCGAGCTGCTGGAGTCGCTCGGGCACCACGTCGAGTGGATCGAGATGCCGTTCCCGACGTCCTTCAAGGACGACTTCCTGCTCTACTGGGGGTTCCTCGCCTCGGCCGTCGTCACCTCGGGCCGGCTCGAGCACGGCCGCTCCTGGGACCGAGGGCGGCTCGACCGGATGACCGCCGGCCTCGACCGGCACTGCCGTCGCAACCTCCACCGGGTTCCCGGCGCGATCCGTCGCCTCCGGCGCAGCGGAGAGACCGCCGCGCAGCTGCACGCGACGTACGACGTCCTCCTCACCCCGACCCTGGCCCGGGAGACACCGCTCATCGGCTGGCTCGACCCGTTGCAGGACTACGAGACCGTGATGGACCGACTGCTGCAGTGGGTCGCCCACACGCCGTGGCAGAACGCGACCGGCACACCGGCCGTCTCGCTGCCGCTGGCCACCACCGCCGGCGGGCTCCCGCTGGGGATGATGCTCGGCGCCGGGTTCGGCCAGGAGGCGATGCTCCTCGAGCTGGCCTACGAGCTGGAGGAGGCGCGACCCTGGCCGCTCCTCCGCGACGCATGAGACCTACGGGTTCGGGGTAGCGTCCCAGCATGCGTGCAGTGGTCTACCAGAAGCTCGGTGACTCCTCGGTGCTCGAGGCCGCCGAGCGCGACCTCCCCGTGCCCCACTGGGGCGAGGTCCGGGTGCGTCTCGCGGTCGCGGGCGTGAACCCCACCGACTGGAAGTTCCGATCCGGCGCCACGGCGTCGAAGCTGCCGTTCGACGAGATCGTGCCGGGCCAGGACGGCGCGGGCGTCGTCGACGAGGTCGGCAACGGCGTCTCCGGCCTCTCGGTGGGCGACCGGGTCTGGGTCCTGCTGGCCCAGCACGACCACCCGATCGGCACCGCCGCCGAGTTCACCGTGGTCCCGGCCGAGCACGCCGTCCGCCTCCCCGGCTCCGCGTCGTACGACGTCGGCGCGAGCCTCGGCGTACCCGCGATGACCGCGCACCGGGCGCTCACCGTCCACGAGGACGGGCCGAAGCGGCTCGCGCCGGAGGCCCTCGCGGACCGGACGGTGCTCGTGACCGGTGGAGCGGGCGCCGTCGGCCACGCCGCGATCCAGCTCGCCGTCTGGTCCGGTGCGACCGTGGTCACGACGGTGAGCAGCGACGAGAAGGCCGCCCTCGCTCGTGCCGCCGGAGCCCACCACGTCGTCAACTACCGCGCCGACGATGCCGCAGCCGAGATCAAGGCGGTGGCGCCGGACGGGGTCGACCTGGTGGTCGACGTCGCGATCGCGCAGAACATGGACCTCGTGTCCGAGGTGCTCAAGACGCGAGGAGCCGTCTCGGCCTACGCCGACGCCGGCGGGAAGAAGCTCGAGCTGCCGGTTCGCCCGCTGATGGGGCTCAACGCCCGGCTCCAGTTCGTCCTGCTGTACACGGTCGGCGAGGAGGCCCTCCGGAGCGCCGCCGAGGACCTCACCGTCGCCGTCGAGGACGGTGCCCTCGAGGTCGGCGAGGAGCACGGTCTGCCGCTCCTGAGGTTCCCCCTGGAGGAGACCGCGGCGGCCCACGACGCGGTGGAGAAGGGCGCGGTCGGCAAGGTCCTGATCGACGTCGCTGACCTGGACTGACAGGGCTCCGGACGGCCCCCTCGACGGCGGCTCAGAGGATTTCGGGATCGCCTCAGCCGCTGTGTATCCTTCTCGACCGTCCGCCCCTTTAGCTCAGACGGCAGAGCGACTCCATGGTAAGGAGTAGGTCTACGGTTCGATTCCGTAAAGGGGCTCTGAGGTGGGGCTCCCTGCCCCTCCTGGTGGGGTAGCTCAGTCGGTTAGAGCACACGGCTCATAATCGTGGTGTCGCGGGTTCGAGTCCCGCCCCCACTACCGCGGCGGCCGGATCCGAGTCCGGGCCCCGACCAGCAGCACGACAGAAGGACATCCCGTGGCCAGCAAGACCAGCGACGTTCGCCCGAAGATCACGCTCGCGTGCACGGTGTGCAAGGAGCGCAACTACATCACCAAGAAGAACCGGCGGAACGACCCCGACCGCATGGAGCTGTCGAAGTTCTGCCCGCGCTGCCGCAAGCACACGCCGCACCGCGAGACGCGCTAGCCGGATCGCCCGGGGCAACGTCGGTGGATTTCGAGACGCGTCGCTCAGCCCTTCGCCGGCTCAGGTCTGAGCCGAGCGCTCCTCAATCTCTCGCCCCTGTCGCGGCCTTCGCAGGCTCAGTCCGCGGGGCGGTGGATTTCGAGACGCGTCGCTCAGCCCTTCGCCGGCTCAGGTCTGAGCCGAGCGCTCCTCAATCTCTCGCCCTTGTCGCGGCCTTCGCAGGCTCAGTCCGCGGGGCGGTGGATTTCGAGACGCGTCGCTCAGCCCTTCGCCGGCTCCGGTCTGAGCCGAGCGCTCCTCAACCTCTCGCCCCTGTCGCGGCCTTCGCAGGCTCAGTCCGCGGGGCGTGACATGCCGATCGATCCCACGCTGGCCGGCCGGACGTTCCCGCCCACGGAGGCCTACGACGTGACCGAGCAGGCCGTCGCCGACTTCGCGGCGGCCACCGGCACGCCGTACGCCTCGGGCGACCCGGCGCCGGCGACGTTCCCGATCGTGGTGGCCTTCGGCGCCATGCAGGGGCTGATGCAGGACCCCGAGGTCGGCATCGAGCTGCACCACGTCGTCCACGGCCAGCAGAAGTTCGTGCACGAACGGCCCGTCGCCGTCGGCGACCGGCTCACCGCCACCCTGACCGTGAGCGGGCTGCGCCAGATCGCCGGCACCGACATCATCACCACCTCCAGCGCGATCACCGACGACTCCGGCGCCCTGGTGTGCACCGCCGACGCGACGCTCGTGCACAAGGCCGGCGAGTGATGGCCGACCTCACGCCGACGACGTACCCGGTCTCCCGGGCCGCCCTGGTCGCGTACGCCCGGGCCAGTGGCGACCCGAACCCGATCCACCAGGACCCGGAGGTCGCCCGCAGCGTGGGGCTCCCGGACGTCATCGCGCACGGCATGTTCACGCTCGCCCTGGCTGCGCGGTACGTCGACGAACAGCTCGGCGAGCCCGGCCGCATCGTCGAGCTCGGCGCGAAGTTCACCCGGCCGGTGGTGGTGCCCGAGTCCGGCACGGAGATCGAGATCTCCGGCACCTGGCGCGACGAGCGCACGATCGCGCTGAGCGTCACCTGTGCCGGCGAGAGCGTGCTGGGCAACCCCGTGGCGGTCGTGCGTGCCTGAGCTCCTCGCCGACCACACGACCCTGCGGCTCGGCGGCCCCGCACGCTCGTGGGTGCGGGCGGAGACCGAGGAGGACCTGGTCGACGCGGTCCGCACCTGCGACGAGGCGGGCGAGCCGGTGCTCGTGCTGGCCGGCGGCAGCAACGTCGTGGTGGCCGACGAGGGGTTCGCCGGCACGGTCGTGGAGGTGGCGACGACCGGGGTCGAGGCCGACCACGAGGGCGACGACGCGACCTGCGGCGGTGTCCTGGTGACGGTGGCGGCCGGAGAGGCGTGGGAGCCGTTCGTCGCCCGGGCGGTCGAGCACCACTGGGTCGGCGTCGAGGCGCTGTCGGGCATTCCGGGTTCGGTGGGCGCCACCCCGATCCAGAACGTCGGGGCATACGGCCAGGAGATCTCGCAGACCCTCGCCTCGGTCCGCGTCTGGGACCGGACGCTGCGCGGCGTCCGCACGTTCGCCGCGGCCGACTGCGGCTTCGGCTACCGCACCAGCAGGTTCAAGGTCGACCCCGGCCGGCACGTCGTGCTCACCGTGACGTTCCAGTTCCGGCAGGGCGAGCTGGGCGCACCGGTCGGCTACGCCGAGCTCGCCGGCGCGCTCGGCGTCGAGCCGGACGCGCGGGCGCCGATGGTCGACGTACGCCGGGCGGTGCTGGACCTGCGCCGGCGCAAGGGCATGGTCCTCGACCCCGCCGACCACGACACCTGGAGCGCCGGGTCGTTCTTCACCAACCCGGTCGTGCCGGTCGAGCAGCTGCCCGAGGGGGCCCCGGCCTGGCCTCAGCCGGACGGCGTGAAGACCAGCGCGGCGTGGCTGATCGAGCGGGCGGGCTTCGGCAAGGGCTACGGCGACGGAGCGGTGCGGCTCTCGACCAAGCACACGCTGGCCCTGACCAACCGCGGCGGTGGGACCACCGCGGAGCTGCTCGGCCTGGCCCGCGAGATCCGTGACGGCGTCGTCGAGCGGTTCGGCATCCGGCTCGTCAACGAGCCCGTGCTCGTCGACTGCACGCTCTGATCCGCTCGACCGCGCGGTGGCGAGTCCCTGGTCGGGAACCGCCACTCGGGCGCGTTCCGATCAGCCGTTCTGGAACGTGACGCTCGGGGTCGCCGGGCTCGGGTCGCTCGACCCCACCGAGACCGCCAGCGCGATCACGCCGATGATCGCGACCACCGCCAGCACGAGCAGCACGGTGCCGATGATCCCCATGATCTTGCCCGCCTGGGCCCGGTCACGGCCGCCGTACCGACCCGGAGAGGCGTCGATCTCGCGCACCGCCTTGGCGCCGACGACCCAGGCCGCCGGGGACAGCACGAGGGTGAGGCCGCCGCACAGCAGGATGCCGACCAGGCCGATGATGCCGAGCACCATCGCCGTCGTCGCCGAAGGATGGTCCTGGACCGCGCCGCCGGCGTACGCCGGCTGGAAGGGCGAGCCGTACGGGTTCTGCGGCGTCGCGTACTCGTTCGGGGCGGCGTACGGGTTGGGCGGCGGCGAGTAGGGCTGCCCGCCGAAGGGGTTCTGCTGCTGGCCGTAGGGCGACGCCGGCTGACCGGCGTGGGGCGCCTGCTGCGCCGGCGGGGTCGCTTGGCCGTAGGGGTTCTGCGGCGGAGGCACGGCGCCGGGGCCGCTCGGCGGCTCGTACGACGGGGCCGGCGCGGCGGGCGGTGGTGTGGGCGGGGGTGTGGGCGGGGGTGTCGGCGGTGGCGTCGACGCGCCGGTGATCGGCTGGGTCTCGTCGCTGACACCCGCGGCGCCGTCGGCGTTCGGCGACTCGTCGCCGGAACCTCCGCCGGTGTCCTTCGGACGCCAGAGATCGTCGTCGCTCATGGCGTCATGGTCGCAGAAACGGGGGCGCCGGTGAGCCAATCGGCCACAGCGGCGAGCAGCCCGGTCTTGGTCTCGTCCGGGGCGCAGGAGGCCCGGACGGACATCGCCGCCAGCTCAGCCAGGGTCTCGTCGCTGAGCTCGTGGGCGGCGCGCATGGTGGCGTACTGGGCGGCGAGCTGCGACCCGAACAGCAAGGGGTCGTCGGCGCCGAGCGCCACGGTCGCGCCGGCGTCCAGGAGCTCGGTCAGAGGCACCGAGGTGAGGTCGGAGTAGACGCCGAGCGCGACGTTGGACACCGGACAGATCTCGAGCGCGACGCCGCGCTCCACGATCTCCCCGAGCAGCGCCGGGTCCTCCACCGAGCGGACTCCGTGGCCCAGCCGCTGCGCGTGCAGCGCCTCGACGCAGGTGCGCACGGACGCGGCCCCGAGCAGCTCCCCGCCGTGCGGCACGAGCCTCAGTCCGGCCCGCTCGGCGATGGCGAAGGCCGGGGCGAACTCGGTGGTCACGCCGCGGCGCTCGTCGTTCGAGAGGCCGAAGCCGACCACGCCGCGGCCGGCGTACTGCGCGGCCAGCCGGGCGAGCGTGCGGGCGTCGAGCGGGTGGCGCGTGCGGTTGGCGGCGATCACCACCGCCATGCCGAGCCCGGTGGCCGCCGAGGCCTCGCGCACGGCGTCGAGCACCAGGTCGGTGAACGCCGTGATCCCGCCGAAGCGGGCGCCGTACCCCGAGGGGTCGACCTGGATCTCCAGCCAGCGACCCCCGTCGCGCAGGTCGTCCTCGGCGGCCTCGCGCACCAGCCGGCGTACGTCGTCCTCGGTGCGCAGCACCGACCGCGCCACGTCGTAGAGACGCTGGAAGCGGAACCAGCCCTTCTCGTCGGCGGCCGAGAGCTCCGGCGGCCACTCGCTGACCAGCGAGTCGGGCAGGACGATGCCGTCGCGCTCGGCCAGCTCGAGCAGCGTCGCGTGCCGCATGGAGCCGGTGAAGTGCAGGTGGAGGTGAGCCTTCGGCAGCGTCCGCAGGTCGCGCGGCCCGTCGGGCGCCACCTCAGGCGAACAGCTTCTGCAGCCGGGTGATCCCCTCGACCAGGTCGTCGTCGCCGAGTGCGTAGGAGAGCCGCAGGTAGCCCGGCGACCCGAACGCCTCGCCCGGCACGACCGCCACCTCGGCCTGCTCGAGGATGTACTCCGCGAGGTCGGCCGAGCTCGCGACGGTCCGGTCGTCGTACGCGCGGCCGAGCAGCCCCTTCACCGACGGGTAGGCGTAGAACGCGCCGTGCGGCATCGGGCAGACCACTCCGTCGATCTCGTTCAGCATCGACACGATCGTCCGGCGTCGCCGGTCGAAGGCGGCCTTCATCTCCTCGACCGCGGACAGGTCACCGGTCAGCGCCGCCAGGGCCGCGCGCTGGGAGACGTTGGAGACGTTGGAGGTGGCGTGGGACTGGAGGTTGGCCGCGGCGGCGGCGAGGTCGGCCGGGGCGATCAGCCAGCCGACCCGCCAACCGGTCATCGCGTAGGTCTTGGCGACGCCGTTCACGACCACCGTGTGGTCGGCGAGGTCGGGGCAGAGGACCGCGATCGAGCCGGTCTCGACGCCGTCGTACACCAGGTGCTCGTAGATCTCGTCGGTCAGCACCCACAGACCGTGGTCCTCGACCCAGCGGCCGATCGCCCGGATCTCGTCGGCGGTGTAGACCGCCCCGGTCGGGTTGGACGGGGAGACGAACAGCAGGACCTTGGTGCGCTCGGTGCGGGCGGCCTCGAGCTGCTCGACGGTGACCTTGTACTCCTGGGTCTCGTCGGCCAGCACGGGCACGGCGACGCCGCCGGCGAGCTGGATGGCTTCGGGATAGGTCGTCCAGTACGGCGCCGGCACGATCACCTCGTCGCCGGGGTCGAGCATGGTCGCGAACGCCTCGTAGATGGCCTGCTTGCCGCCGTTGGTGACCACGACCTGGTTGGCCGCCACCTCCAGGCCGCTGTCGCGCCGGGTCTTCTCCACGATCGCCTGCTTGAGCTCGGGCAGGCCGCCGGCCGGGGTGTAGCGGTGGTTCCTGGGATCGCGGCAGGCGTCGACGGCCGCGTCCACGATGTACGCCGGGGTCGGGAAGTCGGGCTCGCCGGCGCCGAACCCGATCACCGGGCGGCCCTCGGCCTTGAGCGCCTTCGCCTTCGCGTCCACCTTGAGCGTGGCCGACTCGGCGATCGCGCCGATCCGGGCGGACACGCGGCGCTCGCGCGGGGTGGCGGAGGAAGGGGCCTCGGTCATGGGGGTCATCGTAGAGGCCGGAGGGGGCCGACCGATGCGCGACCAGGTCTCGAGGGGCACGGGGTCGGGGCCGCGCTCCCGGGCGTTTGGACTCATCCTCGGTGCGCCCCGTAGACTCGCCCACGGTGGTCTTCCCCCCATGCTTTGGCATGCCCGCGCGCAGGGGAGAACCGAAGGGCACTAGCTCAACTGGCAGAGCATCGGTCTCCAAAACCGAAGGTTGGGGGTTCAAGTCCCTCGTGCCCTGCGACAAAGGAACGACCAGCAGGATCCAGCAACACCGCAGCAACACCGGAGCGGCCGGGACAAGAAGACCCGCCGCGAGATACCAGGGAAGAGGTGGCCCACGTGTCGGGAGGCAACGCCGTCCGGTCGCGTGACCGGCGTACCGAGCGCACCGGACCGCTGCTGTTCTACCGGCAGGTGGTCGCCGAGCTGCGCAAGGTGGTCTGGCCGACCCAGCAGCAGCTGATCACCTACTTCTTCGTGGTGATGGCCTTCGTCGTCTTCATGATGGCGCTCGTGGCCGGCCTCGACCTGGGCATCGGCAAGGTCATCTTCTGGTTGTTCAAGGGCAATTCCTCGAGCTGAGGTTGGGAGCAGGAAACGTGTCGCAACACGACATCGAGCAGGACAACGCCGCGGAGGAGGTCTCGGCGCAGGACGACCAGGAGACCCCCGAGGCGCTGACCGACCCCGCCCCCGAGGCCGACGACGCGTCGGTCACCGACGAGGAGACCGTCGACGTGGTGGCCGAGGTCACCGAGCAGCCGGCCGACGAGGAGCCCGCGGCCGAGCCGGCCGAGGAGCCGGTCGCCGAGGCGGACGAGTCCGTGACCGACGAGGTCGACGACGTCGACGAGGTCGAGCCGGTCGCCGACGAGCCCGTGGCCGCCGAGGTCGAGACCGTCGCCGACGAGGAGCCGGCCGGTGAGCCGGTCGCCGAGGCCGACGAGCCCCTGGCCGACGACGCCGAGACCGACGCCGAGAGAGTCGAGGCCGACGTCGAGGCCGACGTCGAGGCCGACGTCGAGGCCGATGACGCGGAGACCGCCGAGGGCGAGAGCGCGGAGGAGGACCCGCTGGAGGAGTTCCGGCGCGAGCTGTGGGCCAAGCCCGGCGAGTGGTACGTCGTGCACACGTACTACGGCATGGAGAACCGCGTCCGGCAGAACCTCGAGAACCGCATCGTCTCCCTCAACATGGAGGACTACATCCACGAGATCGTGGTCCCCACCGAGGAGGTCGCGGAGATCAAGAACGGCCAGCGCAAGATGGTCAAGCGCACCGTGCTCCCGGGCTACGTCCTGGTCCGGATGGACCTCACCGACGAGTCCTGGGCGGCCGTGCGGCACACGCCGTCGGTGACCGGCTTCGTCGGCCAGGCCCACCAGCCGGTGCCGTTGAGCATGAGCGAGGTCGAGAACATGCTCGCCCCCACCGTCATCGCCGCGGCCGAGGTGCCGGCCGGTGGCACGGCCGGCGGTGGCACCGCGACGGCGACCAAGAAGCCGGTCGAGGTGGCCGACTTCGGCGAGGGCGACTCCGTGATGGTGGTCGACGGCCCGTTCGCCACGCTGCACGCGACGATCACCGAGATCAACGCCGAGGCACAGCGGGTCAAGGCGCTGGTCGAGATCTTCGGCCGGGAGACCCCGGTCGAGCTGAGCTTCAGCCAGGTCCAGAAGGTCTGAGTCCCCTCCCGCGGGACCCGGCCACGGGCCCGTGGCAGCAGAGGGCTGGACGGTGCGAGGAGCGGTGATTTCGCTTCTCGGCCGCGAGCGACCAGAATGGGTTGCTGCACAGCCCAACCCACAGCAGTACCCAGCGACACCCAGGTGGCAGAGCCGGTCCGGCTCGCGATGACCACGACGTACGACACGAAGGACGCCCAGAGGAATGCCTCCGAAGAAGAAGATCGCCGCGCTGGTGAAGGTCCAGCTGCAGGCGGGAGCCGCGACGCCGGCTCCGCCGGTCGGTACCGCGCTCGGTCCGCACGGTGTGAACATCATGGACTTCTGCAAGGCCTACAACGCCCAGACCGAGTCCATGCGCGGCAACGTGATCCCGGTCGAGATCACGATCTACGAGGACCGCTCGTTCACCTTCATCACCAAGACGCCGCCCGCGGCCGAGCTGATCAAGAAGGCCGCCGGCCTGCAGAAGGGCTCCGGCGTGCCGCACAAGGAGAAGGTCGGTCGGCTCACCAAGGACCAGGTCCGCGAGATCGCGCAGACCAAGCTGCCCGACCTCAACGCCAACGACATCGAGGCCGCGATGAAGATCGTGGAGGGCACCGCCCGCTCGATGGGCGTCACCACCGACTGACGTCCGTACCCGTGGCAGGGCCGCGCTGGCCCGATGACCACATCTGGAGAACAGGAAGCCCAGCCATGCAGCGCAGCAAGACCTACCGCGCCGCCGTCGAGACCTTCGACCGCGACGAGCTCTACTCGCCGTACGCCGCGATCAAGATCGCCAAGGACACCAGCAAGAAGAAGTTCGACGAGACCGTCGACGTGGTCATGCGCCTCGGGGTCGACCCCCGCAAGGCCGACCAGATGGTGCGCGGCACCGTCAACCTCCCGCACGGCACCGGCAAGACCGCCCGCGTGCTCGTGTTCGCGAACGCCGAGAAGGCCGACGCCGCCCGCGAGGCCGGCGCCGACATCGTCGGCGGCGACGAGCTGATCGACAAGGTCAACGGTGGATGGCTCGACTTCGACGCCGTCGTCGCGACCCCGGACATGATGGGCAAGGTCGGTCGCCTCGGTCGGGTCCTCGGCCCGCGCGGCCTGATGCCGAACCCGAAGACCGGCACCGTGACCGCCGACGTCGCCAAGGCCGTGTCGGACATCAAGGGCGGCAAGATCGAGTTCCGGGTCGACCGCCACGCCAACCTCCACTTCATCATCGGCAAGGCGTCCTTCTCCGAGCAGCAGCTCGCCGAGAACTACGCGGCCGCGCTCGAGGAGGTGCTGCGGCTCAAGCCGAGCAGCTCCAAGGGCCGCTACGTCCGCAAGGTGACCGTGTCGACGACCATGGGCCCCGGGGTCCAGGTCGACCCGAACCGCACGCGGAACGTCGCCGGCGACGACGAGAGCTGATTCACCGAGGGCCTGGCCACCGCATGGTGGCCGAGCCTTCGTCCTACCCGGGGCCCGCCGTTTCCGCGCACTTGCGCGGAGGTGACCACCGATGACCACCCGGGGCTGTCACACCGGCGCAGTTGCGCGGATGTGACCACCGATGACCGCCCGCGGCTGTCACAACGGCGCAATTGCGCGGATGTGGCGCCACGGCTCCGCGTCAGAGGGTGGCGCGGAGCGCCCGGATCCGCGCGAGCGTCGAGTCCGGCCCCAGGATCTCCATCGACTCGAACAATGGCGGGGAGATCCGCTGTCCGGAGACGGCCGTGCGCAGCGGCCCGAACGCCGATCGCGCCTTGATGCCCAGGCCGTCGACCAGGGACTCCCGGAGCGTCGCCTCGATCGCCGCCGTCGACCAGTCGCCCGCGGCCGCCAGGGCAGCCAGGGCGCCGTCGGCGGCGTCGAGCACGCCCGCCGACTCGTCGTTCAGCTGAGCACGCGCGTCGTCGGCGACGTCGAGCGCGTCGTCCGCGACGAAGAACGGCCACACCAGCGGCGTCGCGTCGGCCAGCACCACGATCCGGGTGCCCACCAGCTCGGCGAGCTGCACGAGTCGCGCGCGCGTCGCGGCGTCCGGCGGTCCGGGCAGCACGCCGTCGCGGACGAGGTGCGGGACGAGCCGGTCGGTCAGCTCCTTCGCCGACAGGGCCCTGAGGTAGATCCCGTTGAGCCAGTCGAGCTTGTCGAGGTTGAAGATCGAGCCGGCCGCGTTGATCTCCTCCCACCGGAACCGTTCGGTGAACTCGCTGAACGTGAACACCTCGCGCTCGGAGCCGTCCGCCTCGACGATCGGCGGGTAGCCCTGCAGCGCGAGGAAGTTGAGCAGCGCCTCCGGCAGGTAGCCACGCTCCTGGAACCACGTCAGCCGGGCCCACGGGTTCTTGCGCTTGGAGATCTTGGCCCGCTTCTCGTCGCGCAGGAGCGGCATGTGCGCGAACCGCGGCGGCTCGAGCCCGAGCCAGCGGTAGAGCAGCAGGTGCTTCGGCGTGGAGCTGATCCACTCCTGGCCGCGGACGACATGGGTGATCCCCATCTCGTGGTCGTCGACGACGACCGCCAGGTGGTACGTCGGGAACCCGTCGGCCTTGAGCACCACCTGGTCGTCGGGGTGCGGCGCGTTGGTGCGACCCAGGATCAGGTCGTCCCACGCCAGCTCGACGTCGTCCGGGACCAGCATCCGCACCACGGGCTCGGGCGAGAAGCCCGGCAGCGCAGCCCGCTCCGCCTCGGTCTTCCCCAGGCACAGCCGGTCGTAGCCCGTCGGCTGCTTGAGCCGCTGCTGCTCCGTCCGCATCTCCGCGAGGCGCTCGGAGGAGCACCAGCACCGGTAGGCGTGACCGTCGGCCAGCAGCCGCTCGACGTACGGGCGATAGGTGTCGAGCCGCTCCGACTGGCGGTACGGCGCGTGCGGGCCGCCGATGTCGGGTCCCTCGTCCCAGGTCAGGCCGAGCCAGTGCAGGGTCTCGTAGAGCTGCTGCTCGCTGGTGGCGTCGAAGCGTGCCCGGTCGGTGTCCTCGATCCGGAGCACGAAGCTGCCGCCCTGCTGGCGGGCGTAGGCGAGGTCGAACATCGCCATGTAGGCGGTGCCGACGTGGGGGTCGCCGGTGGGCGAGGGCGCGACCCGGAGGCGCGGCCCGGCGGGGGTGGCGGGTGAGGTGGTCATCAGGTCCGCACCCTAACGAGGCCGGGCGACCCGTCCGCCGGGGACCGCCACCATGCCGAAGACCCGGTCACCCCATGGGTGACCGGGCCTCTGCTGTCCGGGGTGGCAGGCGTGGTTACTCGACGTACACGCGCTCGTCGACCAGCTTCTCGGTGACGACGTTGCCGTTCGGGTCGAAGCGGCCCTGGTCGAAGCGCTTCTTGAACTCGATCTCGGCGCCGCCGCTGCCGGAGCGGTTCTTCTCGACCGTGACCACCGACCAGTCCTTGAAGTGCTCGGCGTTCTGCCCGCCGTACATCAGGTGGTGGCGGGCGACGAGGTCGGACTTGGTGCCGAGGATCAGCACGACGTCGGGCTCGTAGGACAGCGCCGTCGAGCCGCGCATGTGACGGGTCCTCATGCGAGCGCCGGGCTCGAGACCCTCGTGGTCCATCGCGGCCACCGCGAAGACCGGGGCGTCGAACTCGATCGCGACGTCCTTGAGCTGCTCGGTGATCCGCGTGATGCGCTCCTCCTCGCCCAGCTCGGAGAGCGGGGTGGCCACCTTCTGCAGGTAGTCCACGACGATGAGCGGCGACTCACCGGTGTTGCCCATGACCGTCTTGACCGTGTCGTTGATCTCGGTGATGTCGGTGTGGGTCGCCGTGGAGCGGTGCACGACCAGGCGGTCGGCGTACTCGCTCACGTTCACCAGCGCCTGGGTGCCGATGCCGTCGCGGGTGGCCGCCATCCGCTCGATCAGACCGCCGGTGCCGCCGGCCGTGCCTTCGAAGATCGCGCGGACCTCGCTCAGGCTGGGCGCCTCGTACGGGTCGATCTCGCCGCCCTCCATGGACACCAGGCGCTGCGTCAGGGCGTCGGCCTCGAGCTCGTAGGAGAAGAAGACCGCCGAGCGTCCTGCCTTGACGGCGGCACGGGCGGCCTGGAGCGCGAACATCGTCTTGCCCTGGCCCTGCGGTCCCGCGATCAGGTTCAGCGTGCCGGAGCGGAGACCGCCACCGATCGCCTCGTCCAGAAGGGGGAATCCGGTGGGCCACAGGCGAATGCCGCTGTCGGGGCTCCGCAGGCGGCTGTCGGCGCGCTCGAGCACAGCCGAGAGCGACGTCAACTTGTAGTCCATGCGGAAGATTGGAGCACGGATCGACCCGGCCCCGGTTCAGATCCGGGAAAAGGGAGCGACCGGGCCAGACCACTGATCCGATCGCATCATTCGCGCGACAACTGCGTCATGGCTCTCGGGCTGGTCCGTCTTGCTCGGAAGGACCGTACCTCCGTCCTGCCCTGCCCGGGGATGTTCGGGCGAATTTACGCGTACGCCGGTGCAGGTCGGACCGGCCGGCCGATTTGGCCGCACCACCGGGTACGTCGTACGCTCCCTCTTCGTAACCAGAGACCGCTGGTCGTCGTACCTGCCCCGCAGGTGTGACCGAAGGCTCCGCGAAGCGGACGACCCGCGCAGGTGACAGAGCGGCACCACGGCCATCGTGCGACACGGCCGGAGGTGCGGACCACGCCCTGGGCCTGCGCCCGGGGCGTTCGTGTTTCGCAGGGCCCGGCCGAGGTCTCGTCCATCGGAAGGAGACCCATGGCGCGGGCAGAGAAGCAGGCCGCCGTCGCGGAGATCGTCGACTCGTTCAACGATGCCGCCGGCGCTGTGCTGACCGAGTACCGCGGTCTCACCGTGAAGCAGCTGCAGGAACTGCGGCGCTCCCTCGGTGAGAACGCCAACTACGCCGTGGTCAAGAACACGCTGGCCAAGCTCGCCGCGAAGGACGCGGGGATCGACGGCTTCGAGGACCTCCTGACCGGCCCCACCGCGATCGCCTTCATCAAGGGCGACGTCGTGGAAGCCGCGAAGGGTCTGCGTGACTTTGCCAAGGCGAACCCCACCCTGGTCATCAAGGGTGGAGTCCTGGACGGCAAGCCTCTCGACGCCGGAGAGGTCGCCAAGCTGGCGGACCTCGAGTCGCGCGAGGTGCTCCTGGGCAAGCTGGCGGGCGCGATGCTCGCGTCGCTCAGCCAGGCCGTCTACCTGCTCAACGCCCCCATCGCCCAGGCCGCCCGGCTCGCCGGCGCGCTCCAGGCGAAGGCCGAGCAGGACCCCTCGATCCTCGCAGGTGGGGCCGGCACGCCGGCTGCCGCCGAGGAGGCGCCGGCCACCGAGGCCGTTGCCACCGACGAGGTGACCGAGGCCTCCACCGACGAGACCACCGAGGCCACGGCGGACGCCGCGGCCGAGGAGGCCCCTGCGGAGGAGGCCACCGCCGCCTCGGACGAGAGCGACACCGCGGAGGCCTGACCCACACCAGGGCCGCCGTACCCACTGCACACCTCGGTCCGCCGCACGGCGAGGCCACAGATCGGAAGGAAACGCCACCATGGCGAAGCTCAGCACCGACGAGCTGCTCGACGCGTTCAAGGAGATGACGCTCATCGAGCTCAGCGAGTTCGTCAAGCAGTTCGAGGACACCTTCGGCGTCACCGCGGCCGCTCCGGTCGCCGTGGCCGCCGCGCCCGCCGCCGGCGGTGCCGCAGGCGGCGACGCCGCCGAGGCCGCCGGCGAGCAGGACGAGTTCGACGTGATCCTGGAGTCCGCCGGCGACAAGAAGATCAACGTGATCAAGGAGGTGCGCGCCCTGACCTCCCTCGGCCTGAAGGAGGCCAAGGACCTGGTCGAGGCCGCCCCGAAGCCGGTTCTCGAGCGGGTCCCCAAGGAGGCCGCCGAGAAGGCGAAGGAGGCCCTCGAGGGCGCCGGCGCCAGCGTCACCCTCAAGTGACGGCTCTCTGAACCAGCCGAAGGGCGGGTGCTCCCACAGGGAGCCCCGCCCTTCGTCGTTCCCGGGTACGCCGGCGAACCGCCCCGCCCCGTCGCGACCACCCGACGCAACCGGCTCTACGTCTCCACGGACGGAGCAGGAGCCTTCCGCACCGTGCGAGCGCGTTGATCGAACGTTCGACCAACCACTCACGCCGCTGCACCTGCCACCGGGCCGCGGTCGCGGACACCGGCGCCGGCTGACGCTCCACAATCGAGCTCGGGGCGCTGTTTGGGGCGCTGCGGCCGGGGAACGGGGTCACCCGAACAGGTGGACCGAGCCGTAGGTGACCGACGCGTAACTTCTCGCGGCCCTAGCCGTTGACACCTCTGGCAAGGCAAACGAGCCCCGCGTTGGCCGGCTGACACTGGGAGGTCGCACACACCCATGGGCGTGGAGATCCAGATCGAGGGTCTGACCAAGTCCTTCGGCAGACAGCTCATCTGGGGTGACGTCACGCTGACCGTCCCCGCCGGTGAGATCTGCGTGATGCTCGGGCCGTCCGGCACCGGCAAGTCCGTCCTCCTCAAGACGCTGATCGGACTGCTCAAGCCCGACCGCGGCAGCGTGGTGATCGAGGGCGTCGACATCACGTCGTGCCCCGAGAAGCAGCTCTACGAGATCCGCAAGCTGTTCGGCGTGCTGTTCCAGGACGGCGCGATGTTCGGCTCGATGAACCTCTACGACAACGTCGCCTTTCCGCTGCGCGAGCACACCCGCAAGTCCGAGTCCGACATCCGCGACATCGTGATGGAGAAGATGGACCTCGTCGGCCTCCTCGGCGCCGAGGACAAGCTCCCCGGCGAGATCTCCGGCGGCATGCGCAAGCGCGCCGGGCTCGCCCGCGCGCTGGTGCTCGATCCCGAGATCGTGCTGTTCGACGAGCCGGACTCCGGTCTCGACCCGGTCCGTACGTCGTTCCTCAACCAGCTGATCGTCGACCTCAACGCCCAGATCGACGCGACGTTCCTGATCGTCACCCACGACATCAACACCGCCCGCACGGTGCCGGACAACATCGGGCTCCTCTACCACCGTCACCTCGCGATGTTCGGACCCCGCGAGATGCTGCTGTCGTCGGAGGAGCCGGTGGTCCGCCAGTTCCTCAACGCCCAGACCATCGGGCCGATCGGCATGTCCGAGGAGAAGGACGCCGACGAGCTCGAGGCCGAGCGCGAGCGCGGGGTCGAGCTGCCGCCTCTCCCGCCGATCCCGCTCCAGCTCGAGCCCTCCAACGGCATCCCGCGCCGCAGCCAGCGGCCGCCGGGCGACTGGTGCCGCGAGAACGGCGTGACCCCTCCGCCGGGCTCGTTCGAGGAGAACATGACCATGAGCACGGGTGCGTGACGATGACCGACATCACCGCCTCGCGCGTGCTGGCGCCCATCGGCACCGCGGGCAAGCTCTTCGCCTTCGGTCTCGACGTCGGGCGAGGGATCTTCCGGCGACCCTTCCAGTTCCGTGAGTTCGTCCAGCAGGCCTGGTTCATCGCGTCCGTCACGATCGTCCCGACCGCGCTGGTCGCGATCCCGTTCGGCGCGGTGATCGCCCTCCAGGTCGGTGGCCTGATCGAGCAGTTCGGCGCACAGTCGTTCACCGGCTCGGCGTCCGTCCTGGCGGTCGTCCGCGAGGCCGGACCCATCGCCACCTCCCTCCTCATCGCCGGCGCCGGCGGATCGGCGATCGCCGCCGACCTCGGCGCGCGGAAGATCCGCGAGGAGCTCGACGCGATGATGGTGCTCGGCATCGACCCGATCCAGCGCCTGGTGGTCCCGCGTGTGCTGGCGTGCATGCTCGTCGCGGTCTTCCTCAACGGTCTGGTCAGCGTGGTCGGTGTCATCGGCGGCTACATCTTCAACGTCGTCCTGCAAGGGGGCACACCCGGCGCCTACATCGCCAGCTTCACGGCTCTGGCCCAGCTGCCGGACCTCTACCAAGGCATGGCCAAGGCGCTCGTCTTCGGGCTGATCGCCGCCATCGTCGCGTCGTACAAGGGCATGAACGCCGGCGGCGGCCCGAAGGGCGTCGGCGACGCCGTCAACGAGGCGGTCGTCGTGACCTTCATGCTCCTGTTCATCGTCAACTTCGTGATGAGCGCGATCTACTTCCAGCTCGTCCCACCGAAGACGGGTTGAGGACGGTCATGGCGAGCATCCGAGCGGTCTACGAGAAGCCCCTCCGCACCCTGGACGACCTGGGCAGCGAGCTGGCGTTCTTCCTGCGCGCCCTGGCCTGGACCCCGAAGACGGTGGTCCGCTACAAGAAGGAGATCCTGCGGATCCTCGCCGAGGTGACGCTGGGGTCCGGCGCCCTGGCCGTGATCGGCGGCACCGTGGGCGTGATCACCGCGATGTGCTTCTTCACCGGCACCGAGGTCGGGCTCCAGGGGTACGCCGCGCTCAACCAGATCGGCACCGCGGCGTTCTCCGGCTTCGTGTCGGCGTACTTCAACACCCGTGAGATCGCCCCGCTGGTGGCCGGCATCGCACTGGCTGCGACCGTGGGTTGCGGCTTCACGGCCCAGCTCGGCGCGATGCGTATCTCCGAGGAGATCGACGCGCTCGAGGTGATGGCGGTGCCGTCGCTCCCGTTCCTGGTGAGCACCCGCATCATCGGCGGCCTGATCGCGATCATCCCGTTGTACGTCGTCGGGCTGGTGTCGTCGTACTTCGCGACGCGGTTGACGGTCACCCGGTTCTTCGGGCAGAGCACCGGCACCTACGACTACTACTTCCACACGTTCCTGCCACCCGGCGACGTCCTGTGGTCGTTCGGCAAGGTGCTGGTCTTCGCCGTGACCGTGATCCTGATCCACTGCTACTACGGCTACAACGCCTCCGGCGGGCCGGCCGGCGTGGGCGTGTCCGTGGGCAAGGCGGTCCGCACCAGCATCGTGGCGATCAACGTGATCGACCTGTTCCTCTCGATGGCGATCTGGGGCGCGACGACGACCGTGAGGCTGGCAGGCTGATGGCCGCCGCGCTGAAGTTCAAGGCGCTGGGCATCCTGTTCCTCGCGCTGCTCCTCGCCGGTGTCTGGCTGACCTACGGCGTCTTCACCCAGAAGTTCACCCACTTCGACGAGGTCACCCTCGACGCACCGACGATCGGGCTGCAGATGCCCGACCGGGCCGACGTGAAGATCCGCGGCGTCATCGTCGGCGAGGTGCTCGGCTACAGCGCGACCGACCAGGGCGCCCAGGTGCGCCTCGGCATCTACCCCAGCCAGCTCCACACGATCCCGAGCAACGTCACCGGCGCCATCGTGCCCAAGACGCTGTTCGGCGAGAAGTACGTCTCGCTCGTCATCCCGCGCAACGAGCCGGCCTCGACGTCGCTGCGACCGGGCACGACGATCCCGCGCACCGAGGTACCGGTCGAGGTCCAGAAGGTGCTCGCCGACCTCTACCCGTTGCTGCGCACCGTCCAGCCGGCCGACATCAACCTCACCCTCAACGCGATCTCGACCGCCCTCGAGGGCCGCGGCGACGACCTGGGCCGCGACATCGTGACGGTGGACCGCTACCTGAAGCGGATCAACCCGCAGATCCCGCAGATCGTGCAGGACCTCCGGCTCACCACCAGGGTCTCCAACACCTACGCCGACGTGATGCCCTCGATCGCGCAGATCCTGGACAACACGATCACGACCACGGGCACCCTCGAGAGCCGGCACCAGCAGCTCCAGGCGCTGTTCACCGACGTGTCGGCGTTCTCCGACACCGCGCACGACTTCCTGCGGGCCAACGGCGACAACATCATCCGGCTCGGGCAGGTCAGCCGGCCGCAGGCGCAGATGCTGGCCCGCTACGCGCCCGAGTACCCCTGCCTGCTGGGCGGCCTGGTCAACGCCGGCAAGCGCGAGGCGCAGGCCTTCCGCGACTTCACCCTCCACATCGTGCTCGAGACGCTGCCGAACCAGCCGCGCGGCTACACCGCCGCCGACCGGCCCGTGTACGCCGACAACCGCGGCCCCAACTGCCTCCACCTGCCGAACCCGCCCTGGAGCCAGAGCAACCCGGTGCGGCACCAGCCGAACTTCCGGGACGGCATCGACAGCCCGACCGGCAAGGGCACCGACCGCGTGGCGCCGTCGTACGGCCGGAGCTTCACCCGCGGCACCGGGTACGCCGGCGGGCCGGCCGAGGCGGGGCTGCTGAAGAGCCTGCTCGCTCCCTCGCTCGGGGTGACACCCGACGACGTGCCCGACCTCGGCCTGCTGCTGGTGGGTCCGATGGCCCGTGGGGCGGAGGTGTCGCTGCGATGAGCATCCCCCTCCTGCGCTCCGGCGCCCGGTCCGCGACGACCGGCACCCGCGTGGGCGCCGCGCCCCGGCGCCTCGACCGCACGACCCTGTCCGCCCTGGTCAAGCTGCTGGTCTTCATGGTGGTGACCGCCCTGGCCACGGGCATGCTCGCGATCGTCATCGGCAACCTGAGCTTCGGCTCGAGCGAGACCTACCGGGCCGAGTTCGTCGACGCGACCGGGCTGAACAAGGGCGACGACGTCCGGATCGCCGGCGTCAAGGTCGGGACCGTCAAGGGCATCTCGATCGTCGACCGCACCCGGGCGCTGGTGACCTTCGACGTGCAGAGCAGCACCGCGCTCACCCGGTCGACCCACGCCGACATCCGCTACCGCAACCTCGTCGGCCAGCGGTACGTCGCCCTCACCAACGAGATCGGCAGCACCGGCGTCCTGAAGCCCGGCGACACCATCCCGGTCTCGCGCACCTCCCCGGCGCTCGACCTGACGGTGCTCTTCAACGGGTTCAAGCCGCTGTTCCAGGCGTTGTCGCCGTCCGAGGTCAACGAGCTGTCGTACGAGATCATCCAGGTCTTCCAGGGCCAGGGCGGCACGCTCGACGGGATGCTGGCCCACACCGCCTCGATCACCCAGACGCTGGCCAACCGCGACCAGGTGATCGGCCAGCTGATCACCAACCTCAACTCGGTCCTCGACCACGTCGGCGACCGCAACCGGCAGCTCAACCAGCTGATCACGACGTTCCAGCAGTTCGTCGGCGGCCTGAAGAAGGACCGTGGCGCGATCCTCGGCTCGCTGAACCAGATCTCCGACCTGTCGGTGCAGACCGCCGACCTGGTCTCCGGGATCCGGGCGCCCTTCGTCTCCGACATCCACCACCTCCGCGGCTTCGCGGCCAACCTCGACCGCGGCCGGCCCGAGATCGACCGCGCACTCCAGGTGCTCCCGATCAAGCTGACCAAGATCGGCCGGACCGCCATCTACGGCTCGTGGTTCAACTTCTACCTCTGCAACTTCACCGGCCAGATCCGGATCGGCAAGAACGCGGTCCCGGTCAGCTACGACACCGGCTCCAAGAGGTGCAACCTCGGATGAGCACCCCCTTCCGCGAGCGCAACCCGGTCATCGTCGGGGCGGTCAGCCTCGTCGTCGTCCTCGGGCTGATCCTGCTCGCCTTCAACGCCGAGAAGCTGCCGGTGATCGGTGGTGGCGACACCTACTACGCCGACTTCTCCGAGGCCGGCGGCCTCAAGGCCAACGACGAGGTCCGGATCGCGGGCGTCCGCGTCGGCAAGGTCGACTCCGTCTCGCTCGACGGCGACCACGTGAAGGTCGCCTTCCGCATCGACAGCGGCGCCGACTTCGGCACCGCGACGCGGGCCGCGATCAAGGTGAAGACGCTGCTCGGGGCGATGTACCTCGCCCTGGAGCCGGCCGGCGCAGGTCAGCTGCCCCAGGGCAGCGAGATCCCGGTCGCACGCACCTCCTCGCCGTACGACGTGGTGCAGGCGTTCTCGGGCCTGGCGCGCACCTCGGAGCGGATCGACACCCACCGGCTGGCGCGCAGCCTGACCACGCTGGCCGACCTGACCCGCAACACACCGGAGAACTTCCGCAAGGCGCTGTCCGGGGTCTCGGCGCTGTCCAGCAACCTCGCGGCGCGCAACGAGCAGATCGGCACGCTCCTCCAGCACCTGCACACCGTCACCACGACGCTCAACGACCGCGACCAGGACATCGTCGGCCTGATGAAGGACTCGGCGGTGCTGTTCAAGGCGCTGGTGAAGCGTCGCGACGCCGTCCACGACCTGCTCCGCTCCACCTCGGCGCTCTCGGTCGAGCTCACCAAGCTGGTCAGGCAGAGTCGCGCCGACCTCCACCCCGCGCTGACGCACCTGAGCCGGGTCGTCGACGTCCTGGAGAAGAACTCCGACAACATCGACCAGAGCATCCGGCTGATGGGCCCGTTCTACCGGGTCTTCGCCAACACGCTCGGCGGCGGACCGTGGTTCGACACCTACATCCAGAACATCCCGCCGGTCCCGCAGGTGGGTGGTTGAGATGAACGTGCTCGCCAAGGTCCTGGTGCCGGTCGTCGTGGTCGCGCTCGCGATCGCCGGCCTGGTGGCGTTCGTCTTCGGAGGCGGCCACGAGAAGACGCTCACCGCCGACTTCCCGCGCGCCATCTCCCTCTACGAGGGCAGCGACGTCCGCGTGCTCGGGGTGCCGGTCGGGAAGGTCGACTCGGTGACGCCGTCCGGCACCCGGGTGGTCGTGAAGATGCACTACGACGCTGACGTGCAGCTCCCCGCGGATGCGAAGGCGGTGATCATCTCGCCCTCGATCGTGGGTGACCGGTTCGTGCAGCTGACGCCGGCGTACACCGGGGGTCGGGTCCTCGCCGACGGCGCCACGCTCGACCAGGACCACACCGCCGTACCTCTCGAGCTCGACCAGATCTACTCCAGCCTCGACGACCTCACCGTGGCGCTCGGTCCGACCGGTGCGAACCACAAGGGTGCGCTGACCGACCTGCTCGAGACGACGGCCCGCAACTTCGGCGGGCAGGGCAAGAAGTTCCACCAGACGATCGAGGACTTCGGCAAGCTCAGCGGCACGCTCGCCGACAACAAGGACCAGCTGTTCGGGTCGGTGCGCCAGCTCGAGGGGTTCATCGGCACCCTGTCGCGCAACGACCACACGGTGCGGGCCTTCAACCGCACGCTGGCCCAGGTCTCCGGGATGCTCGAGGGGGAGCGGGGCGATCTCGGGGCCTCGCTGCACAACCTCGGCATCGCGATGCGTCAGGTCTCGGGGTTCGTGCGGCAGAACCGCGAGATCCTCGGCAAGAACATCGCCGGGCTCGACGACATCACCCAGATCCTGGTCAAGCAGCGGGCAGCGCTCGCCGAGACGTTGCGGAACGCGCCGCTCGCGCTGAACAACCTGGCGCTCACCTACAACCCGCAGGCCGGCACCCTCGACACCCGCGCCAACCTCGGTGAGATCGGCAACCAGATCACCTCCGACCCCGCCACCTTCCTGTGCGGGATCCTGAACCAGGCCAACCAGGGCGGGCAGGCCTGCGACGCGATCCAGCAGCTGCTCGGCAAGAAGCGCCCGGGGGCGCTGGGCTCGTCGCGCGGAGCGGACCGGCCGGACTCGAACCTCACCGACCCGACCCTCGGCGGACTCGTGGAGGCCGGCCGATGAGCCGCCCGTTCGGTTCCCTCGCCCGGGTCGTCGTGGCCCTGGTGGCGGCAGCGCTGGTGCTGACCGGCTGCTCGCTGGACCCCTACAAGCTCCCGCTGCCCGGTGGTCCCGACGTCGGCAGCAACCCGATCACGGTGACCGCGCAGTTCCGCGACGTGCTCGACCTCGTGCCCGACTCGACGGTGAAGGTCAACGACGTCACGGTCGGCAAGATCACCGACATCAAGCTCCAGGGCTACCACGCGCTGGTCACGATGCAGCTGCGCAACGACACCAAGCTGCCCGACAACGCCGTCGCCAGCATCCAGCAGACCAGCCTGCTGGGGGAGAAGTTCGTCGAGCTCGCCGCGCCGGACGACCCGAGCCCCGACCCGCTGCGGTCGGGTGACGTGATCACGATGGACCACACCGGGCAGAACCCCGAGGTGGAGCAGGTCCTGGGTGCGCTCAGCCTGCTGCTGAACGGTGGCGGCGTGGGGCAGCTGCAGACCATCACCCGGGAGCTGAACAAGACGCTGCACGGCCGCGAGGGCGAGGCCCGGTCGGTGCTGCACCAGATCCGCACCTTCAGCGGCCGGCTCGACCGGCACAAGCACGAGATCGTGACCGCGCTCGAGGCGCTGAACCGGCTGTCCGGGCAGCTGAACCGCCAGCGCGACACCATCGACGCCACCCTCGACAAGCTCCCGGGCGCCCTGGACTCCATCGACTCCCAGCGCCACGACCTGGTGCGGATGCTCAAGGCCCTGGACCACCTGAGCGGAGTCGGCACCCGGGTGATCCGGCTGTCGAAGGACTCGACGATCGACACCCTGCGCCAGCTCGACCCGGTGCTGGGCCAGTTCGAGGCCTCCGGCCAGGACTTCGTCAACGCCTTCCAGGTCTTCTTGACCTACCCCTTCGTCGACGAGGTGGTCGGCCGCGACCCCCAGGTCGCCCGCAACCTGCAGATGGGTGACTACACGAACCTCGACATCAAGTTCGACATCTCGCTCGACCAGGACGGCAGCCTGCCCCTCCCGACCGGGTTGCCGACCCAGCTGCCCACGCTGCCGACCGGTCTGCCGACGAGCCTGCCGACCTCCGAGATCACCAAGATCCTCGGCGACGTGACCAAGTGCCTGCAGAGCGGCGACATCACCAGCAACGCGTGCAAGAAGGTGCTGCGCGACCCGCAGGAGCTCCTCCGGCTGCTGGCGAAGTGCAAGAAGAAGAAGCACGACGACAACCCGGTCTGCCAGGTGCTCGACTCGCTGCCGAGCATCCCGACGGGCGGGCCGTCCCTGAGCCTGCCGACCGGGGTCCTCACCAGCATCCTGGGCGGTGGCGTGACCGGCGACAGCGGAGGCCTCGGGGTCAACCGCACGGCCTTCGGGCCTCGGGGTCCGACCATGCGACAGCTCTCGCGCATGTACGACCCGGCCCTGGTCGACCTGCTCGTCCCGGGGATGGTGATGCGCCGATGATCTCCCGTCGGACCAAGGTCCAGCTCGCCATCTTCGCGCTGATCACGATGCTCGGCGTCACCTTCGTGGGCGCCAGGTACGCCCAGCTGAACCGGCTCTTCTACAGCACGTCGTACACCGTGGTCGCGCACTTCCAGGACTCCGGCGGGATGTACGCCGGTGGGCTGGTGTCCTACCGCGGCGTCCGGGTGGGCGAGGTCGACAAGCTGGTGCTGACGCACGACGGCGTCGACGCCTACCTCGACATCGACAACGGGTGGGACGACAAGATCCCTGCGAACACCCTCGCCGTGGTCGGCAACCGCTCGGCCGTGGGGGAGCAGTACGTCGACCTCCAGCCCCAGACCGACGACGGCCCGTACCTCCACGACGGCTCGCAGATCGCGATGGCGGACACCCGCACCCCGCTGCCGACGCAGAAGCTCCTCGCCGACATCTCGAACACGGTCGAGTCGGTCGACAAGAAGTCACTGAAGACCACGGTCGGCTCGCTCGGGCAGGCCTTCGCCGGCACGGGCCCCGATCTCCAGCGGATCATCGACACCGGCACGTCGTTCATCCACGAGGCCAACCGGAACTTCGACGTCACCACCGCCCTCATCCGCGACAGCAACACGGTGCTCCGCGGCCAGGTCGCGTCGAGCGACGCGATCCGGTCTTTCGCCCGCGACCTGCGGCTGTTCTCCGGCACGCTGGCCGGCCACGACCGCGACCTGCGCCGGGTGATCGACAACGGCTCGGTGACCGCGAACGAGCTCCGTCGGTTCCTCGACGACAACCAGGTCCACCTGGCCGGCCTGATCAACAACCTGGTCACGACCGGCAACATCGTCGTCAAGCACCTGCCCGGCCTCCGCCAGGTGCTGGTGGTCTACCCCTACGTCGTCGAAGGCGGGTTCACGGTGGTCTCGAAGTCACCGGAGAGCCACCTGTACGACGCCCACTTCGGCCTGGTGCTCACCAACGACCCGCAGGTGTGTCACAACGGGTACCAGAGCACGGACACGCGTCCGCCGCAGGACGGCTCCAACCGGCACATGAACCTGCGTGCCCACTGCGCCGAGCCGCCCACCCAGTCCGACCCGCGCGGCGCCCAGAACGCGCCCTCCAACCGGCCCGGAGCGGCGTACCGCACGCCGGTCGCCTGGTACGACCCGGCGACCCACCACCTCACCTGGGGATCCCATGTCCCCTCCGCACTGGACGACCCGGGGAGCCCCGCCCCGGCTACCCTCGGAGAGGAGACCTGGAAATGGCTGTTCCTACAGCCCTTGACGAGCCCGCAGAGGTGACGACAAAGACCGGCGAGCCGAGCGACGCGCCCGCACCCCGGGCGGCCCTGTTCCGGCTGGTCCTCCTCGTCCTGCTCGCACTCGCCCTCGTCGCGACCGTGGTCTGGATCCCGGTCCTGCTCGCCCATCGTCAGGTCACGGTGTTCGGTCACACAGTCGGCTCCGACGACGCCGCAGTGGTCCAGGCCGACCGCGAGGCGGCGATGGCCGCGACCCAGCAGTTCGTCCTCCGGGTCAACACCTACGGCCCGAAGCTGCTCGACTCGCAGGGACAGATGCCGGCGTACCGCGCCCGGGTCAAGCAGGTGATCACGCCGAAGTTCGCCGTGTCGTTCGACAAGAGCGTCTCGGTCGCGGAGTCGAGCGTGAAGACCTACGGCCTCGACCGCACCTGCGCGGTGTACGCGACCGGCGTCGAGGTGATCGACAGCGACTCGGCCCAGGTGCTGGTCGCGGGGTCGATCAGCCAGACCGTGCTCAACCACCAGGGCAAGCGGGTCTCGACCGGCGAGCCCTCGCCGTTCCGGCTGCGGGTGAGCCTCGACAAGGTCGACGGCCGCTGGCTCGTCGACGACTACCAGCCGGTGACCTCATGACCAGCCCGAACTGGTACGACCTGCTCGACGTCGACCCCACCGCCACCGCCGACGAGATCCGGGCCGCGTGGCGCTCCGCCGTCGCCGACCTCGACCCGACCGACCGCCGGTTCCGGGTCTACAACCAGGCCGCCGAGGTGCTCCTCGACCCGGTCCGGCGAGCGGCGTACGACGAGGAGCTCGCGGCCGAGCTGGCGGCTGCACCGGACGAGCCGGCCGAGGACGAGTCGGGCTCGTCGGAACCGGAACCGGAACCGGAGCCTGAGCCGGCCGGCTGGTCCCTGCCCGGGTCGGCCCGGCGGCCCGGCGCTGGCGTTCCGGTGGTGCCCGGCTGGGTTCTGGTCGTCGTCGCCGCGCTCCTCGCGGGCGCCCTGACCGTCGCCGGAGTCCTGGTCGCGCGGCCTTCGGACTCCTCGGTCGAGAGCGACACCGAGGCCGCCCAGGCGGCCGCCGAGCGCGCGATCGTGCCCCTGCTCTCCTACGACGCCCACCACCTCGACGAGAGTGCCGCCGCGGCCCAGCCCTACCTGACCTCGGACGAGAAGGCGCAGTACGACAAGCTCTTCGCCGTCATCCGCCAGAACGCCCCGCGGACCGGCACGGTGGTCCGCGCCAAGTACCTCGCCTCCGGCGTCGTCCGCTCCGGAACGGACCGGGTCGACGTGTTCGTCCTGGTCAACCAGGTCACCAACAACAAGCAGCACCCGAAGGTGCCGGTGACGTACAAGAACCAGGTGACCGTCTCGATGGCCAAGGTCGGCAGCGAGTGGCTCGTCGACGGCCTCACCACCAACGGCGACCGCGCCTGACCGTCGTACCCCAGCGCTCGAGTCGTGGGTCCCTGGTGAGTTCGGTGGTCGAGCCGGGCGAGCGCCAGCGAGTCCGTGTCGAGACCCGGGGTTCTGGTGGGTTCGGTGGTCGAGCCGGGCGAGCGCCAGCGAGTCCGTGTCGAGACCCAGGGTTCTGGTGGGTTCGGTGGTCGAGCCGGGCGAGCGCCAGCGAGTCCGTGTCGAGACCCAGGGGTCTGGTGGGTTCGGTGGTCGAGCCGGGCGAGCGCCAGCGAGTCCGTGTCGAGACCCAGGGTTCTGGTGGGTTCGGTGGTCGAGCCGGGCGAGCGCCAGCGAGTCCGTGTCGAGACCCAGGGTTCTGGTGGGTTCGGTGGTCGAGCCGGGCGAGCGCCAGCGAGTCCGTGTCGAGACCCGACGCGCGCACCTCACTCAGGCACCTCGCTCGCGCTCCTCGGACCCCGGCCTCCCGCGTCGGCGGGCCAGCGCCGGGAGGTCGGCGTACCGCCCCTCGATGAGCGCCAGCCGCTTGGCGCGACCCCAGTTCTGGATCTGCTTCTCGCGCGCGAACGCCGCCCCGATGTGCTCGTGCTCCTCGAACCAGACGAGCGTCACCGGCAGCCGGCAGCGGGTGTAGTCGGCACCCAGGCCGAGCTGGTGCTGGTGGACGCGCTCGTCGAGTTGAACGGTGCTGCCGACGTAGTAGGAGGCGTCCCCGCACTCGAGCATGTAGACGAAGGGCATGGCCGGCAGCCTTCAGCGCCCTCGCAAGGGGATCAACCGGATGGCTCACCGCCTGTGGACGGGCGCGACGAGGGTGGGTCTCGACTCCGCCTCGCTGCGCTCGGCGGGCTCGACCACCGAAGAGGGTCTGGGCTCGATCACCGAAGGGGTCTGGGTCTCGACTCCGCCTCGTTGCGCTCGGCGGGCTCGACCACCGAAGGGGGTCTGGGCTCGACCACCGAAAGGGGGATCTGGGCTCGACCACCGAAAGGGGCGGCTCTGGGCGCGACCGCCGAGGGGGGCGCCTCGGACTTCCGGGCGCCCGAACCGTCTCGGATTTTGCCGTGGGGGCGCGGCGCGCCTGTGCAGAAGTGCTTGACCTGAGGCCCGGCCGGGTTCACACTCGTGGAGACGTTCGGCCAGTAGGCCGGATGCCATTTGTGGTGCGCGCCTCTTTGCGCTAGTCTTGACATCTCTGCGCCTGCCCTCAAATGCTGATCGCCTGCCCGGTGGCTGATTGAAGTGGTTGGTGGGTGCGATCTCCGCCTCGTTCGTCGAAGGACAGATCTTGGCCGCGCGTAGCACCGCCACCTCCTCCATTCCGCCGCAGCGCATCTCATTCGCAAAGATCAGCGAACCTCTCGAGGTTCCCAAGCTCCTCTCCCTCCAGACCGACAGCTTCAACTGGCTGATCGGCAACGACGCCTGGCAGGCCGACATCGTCGCCCGCGAGGCCGCCGGTGAGGACGTCTCCCACAAGTCCGGCCTGCAGGAGATCTTCGAGGAGATCTCCCCGATCGAGGACTTCTCGGAGACGATGAGCCTCTCCTTCGAGAACCCGGTCTTCTACGACCCGAAGTACACCGTCGAGGAGTGCAAGGAGAAGGACTTCACCTACTCCGCGCCGCTCTACGTCTCCGCCGAGTTCACCAACAACGAGACCGGCGAGATCAAGGGCCAGACGGTCTTCATGGGCGACTTCCCGCTGATGTCGCCCCGGGGCACCTTCATCATCAACGGCACCGAGCGCGTCGTGGTCAGCCAGCTGGTCCGCTCGCCCGGCGTCTACTTCGAGAAGACCGCCGACAAGACCTCGGACAAGGACATCTTCACCGCCAAGGTGATCCCCAGCCGCGGCGCCTGGCTCGAGTTCGAGATCGACAAGCGCGACATGGTCGGCGTCCGCCTCGACCGCAAGCGCAAGCAGAACGTCACGGTGCTGCTCAAGGCCCTCGGCTGGACCAACGAGCAGATCCTCGAGGAGTTCGGCGACTACGAGTCGATCCGGCTCACCCTGGAGAAGGACCACACCGAGACCCAGGACGACGCGCTGCTCGACATCTACCGCAAGCTGCGCCCGGGCGAGCCGCCGACGCGTGAGGCCGCGCAGACGCTGCTGAACAACTACTACTTCAACCCCAAGCGCTACGACCTCGCCAAGGTCGGCCGCTACAAGATCAACAAGAAGCTCGGGCTCCACGAGGCCTTCGACCAGCAGACGCTGACCATCGACGACATCGTGGCCGTGATCCGCTACATCGTCCGCCTGCACAACGGCGACGCCGACCTGGTCGACGCCGCCGGCACGACGTACGTCGACGCCGACGACAAGCCGATCGAGGTCCAGCCCGACGACATCGACCACTTCGGCAACCGCCGGATGCGCACGGTCGGCGAGCTCATCCAGAACCAGCTCCGCACGGGCCTGGCGCGGATGGAGCGCGTGGTCCGCGAGCGGATGACGACCCAGGACGTCGAGGCGATCACGCCCCAGTCCCTGATCAACATCCGCCCCGTGGTCGCGGCGCTGAAGGAGTTCTTCGGTACCTCGCAGCTGAGCCAGTTCATGGACCAGACCAACCCGATCTCGGGCCTGACCCACAAGCGCCGCCTGTCGGCGCTGGGCCCCGGCGGTCTGTCCCGTGACCGCGCCGGCATGGAGGTCCGCGACGTCCACCACAGCCACTACGGCCGGATGTGCCCGATCGAGACCCCCGAGGGTCCCAACATCGGTCTGATCGGGTCGCTGGCCACCTTCGGCCGGATCAACCCGTTCGGCTTCGTGGAGACGCCCTACCGCAAGGTCGTCAAGGGCAAGGTCACCGACCAGATCGACTACCTCACCGCCGACGACGAGGACAAGTACGTCATCGCCCAGGCGAACGCGCCGCTCGACGACAAGAACAAGTTCGCCGAGGAGCGGGTGCTGGTGCGCCAGCGCCACGGTGAGGTCAGCGAGATCCTGGCCGCCGAGGTCGACTACATGGACGTCTCGCCGCGCCAGATGGTGTCGGTCGCGACGGCCCTGATCCCGTTCCTCGAGCACGACGACGCCAACCGCGCGCTGATGGGCGCCAACATGCAGCGCCAGGCCGTGCCGCTGATCCGCAGCGACGCGCCCCTGGTCGGCACCGGCATGGAGTACCGCGCCGCGGTCGACGCCGGTGACGTGCTGGTCGCCGAGAAGGCCGGCGTGGTGCAGGAGGTGTCCGCCGACGCCATCGAGGTGATGAACGACGACGGCACCTACACGACGTACCGGCTGTCGAAGTTCCGGCGCTCCAACCAGGGCACCTGCATCAACCAGCGTCCGCTGGTCGCCGAGGGCGCCAAGCTGGCGGAGGGGACGCCGATCGCCGACGGCCCCTGCACCGACGAGGCCGAGATGGCGCTGGGTGCCAACCTGCTCGTGGCGTTCATGCCGTGGCAGGGCCACAACTACGAGGACGCGATCATCCTCAGCCAGCGTCTGGTGCAGGAGGACTACCTCACCTCGATCCACATCGAGGAGCACGAGGTGGACGCCCGCGACACCAAGCTGGGTCCGGAGGAGATCACCCGCGACATCCCCAACGTCTCCGACGAGATGCTGGCCGACCTCGACGAGCGCGGCATCATCCGCATCGGCGCCGAGGTCACCAACGGGGACATCCTGGTCGGCAAGGTCACGCCCAAGGGCGAAACCGAGCTCACCCCGGAGGAGCGGCTGCTCCGCGCGATCTTCGGTGAGAAGGCGCGCGAGGTCCGCGACACCTCGATGAAGGTCCCGCACGGCGAGTCCGGCACCGTCATCGGCGTCCGGGTCTTCGACCGCGAGGAGGGCGACGAGCTCCCGCCGGGCGTCAACCAGCTGGTGCGCGTGTACGTCGCGCAGAAGCGCAAGATCTCGGTCGGCGACAAGCTCGCCGGACGCCACGGCAACAAGGGCGTCATCGCCAAGATCCTGCCGATCGAGGACATGCCGTTCATGGAGGACGGCACGCCGGTCGACGTGGTGCTCAACCCGCTGGGTGTGCCGCGCCGGATGAACATCGGCCAGGTCCTCGAGCTGCACCTCGGCTGGCTGGCCAAGCAGGGCTGGGACCTCAACCTCTCCGAGGACCCGAAGACGGCCGACTGGAAGCAGCGGCTGATCAAGATCCACGCCGACAAGGCCGACCCCGACACCAACCTGGCGACGCCGGTCTTCGACGGCGCCAAGGAGGACGAGATCACCGGTCTGCTCAGCTCGACGCTGCCCAACCGGGACGGCGAGCGCGTGGTCGGCAAGGACGGCAAGGCGCTGCTGTTCGACGGTCGCTCCGGTGAGCCGTTCCCCGACCCCGTGTCGGTCGGCTACATGTACATCCTCAAGCTCCACCACCTGGTCGACGACAAGATCCACGCACGCTCGACCGGCCCCTACTCGATGATCACGCAGCAGCCGCTGGGCGGTAAGGCCCAGTTCGGCGGCCAGCGGTTCGGCGAGATGGAGGTGTGGGCGATGGAGGCCTACGGAGCGGCGTACGCCCTCCAGGAGCTCCTGACCATCAAGTCCGACGACGTGCCGGGCCGGGTCAAGGTGTACGAAGCCATCGTCAAGGGCGAGAACATCCCCGACTCCGGCATCCCGGAGTCGTTCAAGGTGCTCGTCAAGGAGATGCAGTCGCTCTGCCTCAACGTCGAGGTGCTGTCGCAGGACGGCACGCCGATCGAGATGAAGGACGCCGAGGAAGACGTCTTCCGGGCGGCCGAGGAGCTCGGCATCGACCTGTCCCGCCGCGAGCCCAGCTCCGTCGAAGAAGTCTGATGGTCTCGACACCGCTCGCTAGCGCTCGCGGGCTCGACCACCGATGTGTTCGGTGGTCGAGCCGGCCGAGCCGCTAGGCCAGGGCGTGTCGAGACCTCAGTCCCAGCCTCTCCAAGAGTTCAAGACAACCGAAGGACAACAGCCACCGTGCTCGACGTGAACTTCTTCGACCAGCTTCAGATCGGCCTGGCCACCGCCGACGACATCCGTCAGTGGAGCCACGGTGAGGTCAAGAAGCCGGAGACGATCAACTACCGCACGCTCAAGCCCGAGCGTGACGGCCTCTTCTGCGAGAAGATCTTCGGTCCCACCCGGGACTGGGAGTGCTACTGCGGCAAGTACAAGCGCGTGCGCTTCAAGGGGATCATCTGCGAGCGCTGCGGTGTCGAGGTGACCCGCAGCAAGGTCCGCCGCGAGCGGATGGGCCACATCGAGCTCGCCGCCCCGGTGACCCACATCTGGTACTTCAAGGGCGTCCCGAGCCGGCTCGGCTACCTGCTCGACCTCGCCCCGAAGGACCTGGAGAAGGTCATCTACTTCGCGGCGTACATGATCACCTCGGTCGACGAGGACGCCCGTCACCGCGACCTGTCGACGCTCGAGAACAAGGTCGGGCTCGAGCGCGAGCGCCTCGAGAAGCGCCGCGACGGCGCGATCGACGACCGCTCCAAGAAGGTCGAGGAGGACCTCGCGGCCCTCGAGGCCGAGGGCGCCAAGGCCGACGCGCGCCGCAAGGTCCGCGACGGCGCCGAGCGCGAGATGAAGCAGATCCGCGACCGGGCCCAGCGCGAGCTGGACCGGCTCGAGGAGGTCTGGAGCACCTTCAAGTCGCTGCAGGTCCAGGACCTCATGGGCGACGAGATGCTCTACCGCGAGATGAAGAACTGGTTCGGCAAGTACTTCGAGGGCCACATGGGGGCCACCGCCATCCAGAAGCGCCTCGAGGACTTCGACATCGAGGCCGAGGTGGCCTCGCTGCGCGACACCATCGCCAACGGCAAGGGCCAGCGGAAGGTGCGCGCGCTCAAGCGGCTCAAGGTCGTCGACGCGTTCCGCAAGACCGACAACAAGCCGCAGGGCATGGTGCTGGACGCCGTCCCGGTCATCCCGCCGGACCTGCGCCCGATGGTGCAGCTCGACGGCGGCCGGTTCGCGACCTCCGACCTGAACGACCTGTACCGCCGCGTGATCAACCGGAACAACCGCCTCAAGCGGCTGCTCGACCTCGGCGCGCCCGAGATCATCGTCAACAACGAGAAGCGGATGCTCCAGGAGGCCGTCGACTCGCTGTTCGACAACGGCCGCCGCGGGCGTCCGGTCACCGGCCCGGGCAACCGGCCGCTGAAGTCGCTGTCCGACATGCTCAAGGGCAAGCAGGGCCGCTTCCGGCAGAACCTCCTCGGCAAGCGCGTCGACTACTCCGGCCGCTCGGTCATCGTGTCCGGCCCGCAGCTGAAGCTGCACCAGTGCGGCCTGCCCAAGCAGATGGCGCTGGAGCTGTTCAAGCCGTTCGTGATGAAGCGGCTGGTCGACCTGTCGCACAGCCAGAACATCAAGTCCGCCAAGCGGATGGTGGAGCGCGCGACGTCCGGTCTGTCCCGGTACGCCGTGGTGTGGGACGTGCTCGAAGAGGTCATCACCGAGCACCCCGTCCTGCTCAACCGGGCGCCCACGCTGCACCGACTCGGCATCCAGGCCTTCGAGCCCCAGCTGATCGAGGGCAAGGCGATCCAGATCCACCCGCTCGTCTGCACGGCGTTCAACGCCGACTTCGACGGTGACCAGATGGCGGTGCACCTGCCGCTGTCCGCCGAGGCCCAGGCCGAGGCTCGGATCCTGATGCTGTCGACGAACAACATCCTCAAGCCGTCCGACGGCCGGCCGGTGACCATGCCGACCCTCGACATGGTGATCGGTCTGTTCTTCCTGACCACCGACCGTGACGGCGAGCCCGGCGAGGGCCGTGCCTTCTCGTCGCAGGCCGAGGCGATCATGGCCTTCGACCGCGGTGAGATCTCGATGCAGAGCAAGGTCAAGATCCGGTTCAACGACATCGTGCCGCCGCTCGAGCTCGAGCTCGGCCCGGACTGGGAGGACGGCCAGTCGATCACGCTGGACACCACCCTGGGCCGGTCGATCTTCAACGACACCCTGCCGGCCGACTACCCCTTCGTGAACTACGAGGTGGGCAAGAAGGCCATGGGCGCGATCATCAACGACCTCGCCGAGCGCTACACCAAGGTCGAGGTCGCGGCATCGCTGGACGCGCTGAAGGACACCGGCTTCAACTGGGCCACCCGGTCCGGGGTGACCGTGTCGATCGACGACGTCACCACGCCGGAGAGCAAGGCCGCCATCCTGGCCGACTACGAGGGCCAGGCGACCAAGGTCCAGAAGCAGTTCGAGCGCGGCCTCGTCACCGACGAGGAGCGTCGCCAGGAGCTGGTCGAGATCTGGACCCAGGCGTCCAACGACGTGGCCAAGGAGATGGAGAAGTCCTTCGACCGGACCAACCCGATCTTCATGATGGTCGACTCGGGTGCCTCCGGAAACATGATGCAGATCCGCCAGGTGGCGGCGATGCGTGGTCTGGTGGCCAACCCGCGCGGCGACATCATCCCGCGGCCGATCAAGTCGAACTTCCGCGAGGGCCTGTCGGTGCTGGAGTACTTCATCTCCACGCACGGTGCCCGCAAGGGACTGGCCGACACCGCGCTGCGGACCGCCGACTCCGGCTACCTGACCCGTCGCCTCGTCGACGTGTCGCAGGACGTCATCATCCGTGAGGACGACTGTGGCACCGAGCGCGGCATGGAGAAGCGGATCGGTGTCCGGGGCGAGGACGGGGTCGTCCGCAAGGACGAGAACGTCGAGACCTCGGCGTACGCCCGCACGACGGCCGTCGACATCGTCCACCCGGAGAGCGGCGAGGTACTGGTCAAGGCCGGCGACGACCTCGGCGACATCAAGATCGGCGAGCTGGTCGCGTCCGGTGTCGAGACCGTGCGTGTGCGGTCGGTGCTGACCTGCGAGGCCCGCACCGGCACCTGCGCCAAGTGCTACGGCCGGTCGCTGGCGACCGGCAAGCTCGTCGACATCGGCGAGGCCGTCGGCATCATCGCGGCCCAGTCGATCGGTGAGCCCGGCACCCAGCTGACGATGCGGACGTTCCACACCGGTGGTGTGGCCTCGGCCGACGACATCACGCAGGGTCTGCCGCGTGTCCAGGAGATCTTCGAGGCTCGCATCCCGAAGGGCCGCGCGCCGATCTCCGAGGCGGCCGGCCGGATCGAGATCGAGGAGACCGACAAGGCCCGCAAGGTCATCGTCACTCCCGACGACGGTTCGGAGGTGCTGGAGTACCCCGTCTCGAAGCGGGCTCGGCTGCTGGTCGCCGACGGCGATCACATCGAGGTCGGCGAGATGCTGACGATCGGTACGCCGGAGCCGCACGAGGTGCTGCGCATCCTCGGCGTCCGCAAGGCCCAGGAGCACCTCGTGGAGGAGGTCCAGGCCGTGTACCGCAGCCAGGGCGTGTCCATCCACGACAAGCACATCGAGATCATCGTGCGGCAGATGCTGCGCCGCGTGACGGTGATCGAGGCCGGCGACACGAACGTGCTGCCGGGTGACCTGGTCGACCGGTCGCTCTTCGAGGAGGAGAACCGCCGCGTGGTCTCCGAGGGCGGCAAGCCCGCCTCCGGCCGTCCGGTGCTGATGGGCATCACCAAGGCGTCGCTGGCCACCGAGTCGTGGCTCTCGGCCGCCTCCTTCCAGGAGACGACCCGGGTGCTCACCGACGCGGCGATCCACGCCCGCTCCGACAGCCTGCGTGGCCTGAAGGAGAACGTCATCATCGGCAAGCTGATCCCGGCCGGCACCGGTCTGGAGCGGTACCGGAACATCCGGGTCGAGCCGACCGAGGAGGCGCGCGCCGCGGCGTACGCCGTCACCGGCTACGACAACTACGACTACGAGTTCGGCAACACCGGCGGCCAGCCGGTCGCGCTCGACGACTTCGACTTCGGTTCCTACCAGAACTGATCGAACGGTCAGCTCGCGAGCGTCCCCTCCCGGCCCGCCGGGAGGGGACGTTTCTCGTTCTGGGCCGACGGCGACCTGCGGGGGTACTCCGCGACGAACGTCAGCCGAGACGGGCCATTTCGCCTGACGTTCGTCGCGGACTACCCCGACGGGCCACGATTCGGACCGCTCCCGAGGGGCTGCGAGAATCGGGAGCATGACCGCGCGGGAGGAGACCGACGTCCTGGTCGTCGGTGCCGGCCCGGCGGGCTCGGCGACGGCGGCCTGGCTGGCGCGGCTCGGCGTCGACGTCCTGCTCACCGACGCGGCGGTGTTCCCGCGCGACAAGACGTGCGGCGACGGGCTGACGCCCCGCGCGATCGGCGAGCTCGAGCGGCTCGGGCTCGGCGACTGGCTGCGGGCCCACACGGTGAACCAGGGGCTGCGCGCCCACGGGTTCGGCCAGACGCTGCTGCTGCCGTGGCCCGGCGGCACCCTGCCCGACTGGGGCTCCGCCGTCGCCCGCACGGAGCTCGACGACCACCTGCGGACGACGGCGATCAAGGCCGGAGCGCGCGCGGTCGACGGTGCGCGGGCCGTCGACGTACGCCGCGACGGCGGGCGGGTCGGCAGCGTGGTCTTCGCCCGAGGCGACGAGACCCTCGAGGTCGACTGCCGGCGCCTGGTGGTCGCAGACGGGGTGCGCTCGCCGCTCGGCAAGCTGCTCGGCCGCGAGTGGCACCGCGACACCGTGTACGGCGTGGCCGGACGCTCCTACGTGACCTCGACGATGTGCGACGACCCGTGGATCAGCTCCCACCTCGAGCTCCGCGGCGAGCGGAACGAGGTGCTCTCCGGCTACGGCTGGATCTTCCCGCTCGGGTCCGCGACCGGTGCCGGCGAGGTGAACCTCGGCGTCGGCACTCTCGCCACCGCCAGGCGTCCCGCCGACCTGCAGGTCCGCCGGCTGATGACGTCGTACGCCGACGGCATCCGCGAGGCGTTCGGGCTCGGCGACGAGCTCCGCGCCCCGACCAGCGCCCTGCTCCCCATGGGTGGCGCGGTGTCGGGTGTGGCCGGCGCCAACTGGGCCCTGGTCGGCGACGCCGCCGCTTGCGTCAACCCGCTCAACGGGGAGGGCATCGACTACGGCCTCGAGGGCGGTCGCCTGGTCGCCGAGCTGATCGCCGAGGACGCCGACCTGGCCGTCGCGTGGCCGGCCACGCTGAGTGAGCACTACGGCGAGGCGTTCTCGATCGCCCGCCGCCTGGCCGGCCTGGTCACCGTGCCGCGGGTCCTGGCCGCCCTCGGCCCGGCCGGCATGCGCTCCGACTGGCTGATGACCCTGGCCCTGCGCTGGATGGGGAACCTGGTCACCGACGAGGACCGCGACCGCGCCGCCCGGGTCTGGCGCTGGGCCGGTCGCCGGTCGCACGCCCGTGACGCGAGGCCGCCCTTCTCCTGACAAACTTGGGTCGTCGGCCCCGACCCAGGAGACCCCATGCCCAGACCCCTGCCGAAGCTGCAGCGGGTCGCGGCGTACGCGGTGATCCTGCGCGACGACCGGATCCTGCTCACCCGCCTGGCCAGCCGCATCTCGGCCGACGAGAAGTGGCACCTCCCCGGCGGGGGTGTCGACCACGGCGAGAACCCGCGCGATGCGCTCGTCCGGGAGATCCGCGAGGAGACCGGGCTGGACGCCGAGGTCGGCGACACCGCCCGCGTCTACTCCGCTCATCTGCCCTCGATGTGGCGGCAGGGCCGGCGCTGGGACTACCAGGCGCTGCGCATCGTGTACGACGCCTGGGTGGCCACCGACGCGCCCGAGCCGCGCGTGGTCGAGGTGGACGGCTCCACGGTCGACGTCGACTGGCACCCCGTCGCGGACGTGCTCTCGGGCGCGCTCGCGGTGACCGACATCGTGAGCGAGTCGCTCTCGGACCACCGGCCGTTCCAGCTGCAGCGGGTGGCGGTCTACGCGCTCGTCCGCCGCGGCCCGGACGTCCTGCTCACCCGGCTTTCCTCACGCGCCGCGCACCCGGGCGCCTGGACGCTGCCCGGTGGCGGGCTGGACCACGGCGAGACCCCGCGGGACGCCCTGGCCCGCGAGGTCCGCGAGGAGTGCGGCGTCGAGGTCGCGGTCGGCGACCTCCTCGACGTGCACGACACCCACTTCCAGGGCACGGCCCCCTCGGGCCGGTTCGAGGACTTCCACGGCGTCCACCTGGTCTTCCGCGGCACGGTCGCCGACGAGGCCGCGCCGCGCGTGGTCGAGACGGGTGGCACCACCGACGACGTCGCCTGGGTGCCCGTGGCCGACGTCGAGTCGGGCCGCGTCAGCACCCTCGACGTCGTGCGCGCCGCCCTGCGGAGCGACTCCTAGACTGACGAGGTGAACCCCCGGCACCGGCGACTCGTCATCCCTGTCGCCCTCGCGGGGCTGCTCCTCGTGGTCCTCATCGCCGCGGTGGTCCGCCGATGAGCGAGCCGCTGCCACGCGCGCTCACCCGGCTTCAGGAGATGGTCCTCGACGACGAGACGCTGGTGCGCGCGGTCGCGTCGGGGCGCCGCCGAGGCACCCAGCCGCCGTGGCGCCGCGTCGAGCTCCGGTACGTCGACCTCAAGATCGGACGCCACCTCCAGGTCACGGCGTACGACGACGCCCAGGCGCACGTCGCCAACCACACGGTCGGCGAGCCGGCCCGGGCCGCCCTCGACGAGCTGCTCGAGCAGCCGTTCGGCAACTGGCACGTCGAGACCACCACCGCGACCCATCAGCTGCGGGTCACCAAGAAGGGCCAGGCCGTGGTGCACACCCGGACCCGCTCGGACGAGGCCGAGGTCGACCGCGGCCACGACCGCGACAAGGGCAGGCTGCTGGACGAGGACGACCCCGTGTTCCGGGCACTCGGGCTCAGCGACCACGAGGGTCGGATGAAGCCGAGCCGGCAGGGCAAGTACCGGCAGGTCGAGGAGTTCCTGCGGATCCTCGACGCCTCGATCGGCGATGCCCTCGAGAAGGGCCACCTGCGCCGGCCGACCGACGAGGAGCCGCTGCAGGTCGTCGACCTCGGCTGCGGCAACGCCTACCTGACGTTCGTCACCGAGCGCTTCCTCACCCACGTCCGGGGCCTGCCGGTCCACCTGACCGGGATCGACCAGCGCGAGCAGTCACGCACGCACAACGAGACGCTCGCCGGCGAGCTCGGCGTGGACGCGACGTTCGTGGCGTCGTCGATCGGCGACGCCACGCTCGACGTCCGTCCGGACGTCGTCCTCGCCCTGCACGCCTGCGACACCGCCACCGACGACGCGCTCGCTCGCGCCGTCACCTGGGAGGCGCCCCTGGTCCTGGCCGCGCCCTGCTGCCACCACGACATCGCCGCCCAGCTCCGACGCCGGCCGACCCCCGAGCCCTACGCGATGCTGACGAGGCACGGCATCCTCCGGGAGCGCTTCGCGGACACCCTCACCGACGGGCTGCGCGCCTCGCTGCTGCGCCGCGAGGGCTACCGCGTCGACGTCATGCAGTTCGTCGGCAGCCAGCACACGCCGCGCAACACCCTGCTGCGCGGCGTACGCACCGGCCGGCCGGCGGACGGGGGAGCCGCGCGCCGGGAGTACGACGAGCTGGTGGAGACCTGGGGTGTGCGGCCACGTCTCGGCGAGCTCCTCGAGCGGGGCTGACCGGCCCCGATGCACCAGCTCCTCGCCGGCCTCGCCATGGCCGCCCCGGCCACCCTCGGTGTCGTCGCCGCGCCGTCGGCGCCGCACGGTCACGAGGTGACGACCTTCTCCGACCCGGCGATCGTCGAGGCCAGCGCGCTCGTCGTGCAGGACGGTCTGTTCATCACCACGAACGACTCCGGGGACACCGGCCGCGTCTTCAGCGTCGACGCGTCGGGTCGCACCGTCGGCGTCACCCACTGGTCCGAGAGCCCGACGGACACCGAGGCGCTCGCGCCCGGTGGGCACGGCTTCGTGTGGGTCGGCGACATCGGTGACAACACGGCCGGACGTTCGTCGGTGTCGATCGCCCGCATCCCGGTCGGGCGCGGTGACCGCACCGTGCACCCCACGACCTACCGCCTCACCTACCCGGACGGTGGCCGGGACGCCGAGACCCTGGTGCGCGACCCGTCGACGGGCCGGCTCTACATCGCCTCCAAGGACGTCTTCGGCGGTGTGCTGTACGCCGTCCCCGAGCAGCTCGACCCGTCCGCGCCCAACCGGCTCCGGGCGGTCGGCCGGGTGCTGCCGATCGCGACCGACGGGGCCTTCTTCCCCGACGGCAGGCACCTGGTCGTGCGCAGCTACGCCTCGGCCGTCGTGTACGCCTGGCCCTCGCTGCAGCCGGTCGGGAGCTTCCCGCTGCCGCGCCAGCGACAGGGGGAGGGCATCGGGGTGGCCGACGACGGGCGGGTGTACCTCTCCTCCGAAGGGCCCCGCTCGCCGGTCCTGGAGGTGCCCCTGCCGCGCGCGATCGAGTCCGTCGTGCGTCCGCAGACCTCGGCCGAGCCGGCCCCGCCGACGCCCTCCACCGGCGTGACCGGTTCGACGGAGCCGCAGGAGACCGACCCGGCGTCCCACGACGCCTGGCCGTGGCTCGCGGGTGGTCTGCTCGGCGTCGCCGCGGTCGTCGTTCTCCTCCGGGCCCTGCGGCCGCACTGACCTCCCACCTCCGGGTGGGCATGGGAGAGGCGCTGCCGGGATACGTGGTCGCCATGGCGCGGCTGCGACGGAGCTCACCGGAGGACCCGGGCTGGAGCAGGCGGCGCGCGGGCCGCGGATTCGTGTACCTCGACCAGGACGGCACGCGACTGCCGGATGACGCCGTCGAGCGGATCAAGGGCCTGGTGATCCCGCCCGCGTGGACCGACGTGTGGATCTGTCCCTGGCCGAACGGTCACCTCCAGGCCGTCGGCACCGATGACGCCGGCCGGCGGCAATACCTGTACCACGCGGACTGGCGAACCCAGCGGGATGCGGCCAAGCACGTGCGCGTGCTGGAGCTCGGCCGGGCGCTGTCGAAGGCGCGCGAGCGCGTCCTGGTCGACCTCGGCACCCCCGGGATGAGCCTGGAGCGCGCCTGCGCCGTCGCCGTACGCCTGCTCGACCTGGGATATTTCCGGATCGGCAACGACGTGTACGCCGAGGAGCACGGCTCCTTCGGCCTCACCACGCTCCAGCGGCGCCACGTCCGCAAGACCCGCGACGCGCTCGTCTTCTGCTTCGTCGGCAAGTCCGGGGTCGAGCACACCATCACCATCGACGACCCGGCCACGGTGGAGGCGCTCGACGTGATGCGGCACCGCCGCGGCGGAGCCGAGGACCGCCTCCTGGCCTGGAAGGACCGCGGCCGCTGGCGCGGCCTGGACGCCGACCTGGTGAACGACTACGTGCGCCAGGCGACCGGGATGGACGCCACCGCGAAGGACTTCCGCACCTGGCACGCGACCGTGATCGCGGCGGCGGCGCTCGCCGAGTCCGACGAGCCCGGCGACACGAAGGCGTCCCGCAAGCGTGCGGTCGCGGCCACGATGCGGGAGGTCGCGGAGTACCTCGGCAACACCCCCGCGCTGGCGCGTTCGTCGTACGTCGATCCCCGCGTCGTCGACGCCTACGAGGAGGGGCACACCATCGCCGTACGCCGGCGAGCCGCGACGCCCGACGAGCGCCAGGCCGCCCTCGAACGTGCGGTGCTGCGTCTGCTCAAGGAGTCCTGACTCCGCGGGGGAGGATGGAGGCATGGAGCTCACCGTCGTGCAGGGCGACATCACCGAGCAGGAGGTCGACGCCGTCGTGAACGCGGCCAACCGGGCGATGCGCGGGGGCGGTGGCGTCGACGGGGCCATCCACCGGGCAGGGGGGCCGGAGGTGCTGGCGGACTGCGTGCGTCGGTTCCCGCAGGGCCTCGCGACCGGCGACGCGGGCTGGACCACGGCCGGGAAGCTGCCGGCGCGGTGGGTGATCCACGTCGTCGGCCCCAACCACCGCGCCGGTGAGACCGATCGCACCCTGCTCACCTCCTGCTACTCCCGTGCCCTGGCCGTCGCGGACGAGCTGGGGGCGCGGACCGTGGCGTTCCCGCTGGTCAGCGCGGGGATCTACGGCTGGCCGAAGGACGACGCGGTCGACGCCGCCGTCTCGACGCTGCGCTCGACGCCGACCGGGGTGGAGGAGGCGCGCCTGGTGGCCTTCGACGCGGGCACGTACGCCGCGCTGGTGGCGGCCGTCGATGGGCGGGTCGATGGGCGGGTCGATGGTGGGGCCGATGGGTGAGGCCGCGCGGCCGGTGTTCGTCCTGCACGAGCACCGCAGGCCGCAGCCGCACTACGACCTCCGGCTCGAGGAGAACGGCGTCCTGAGGTCCTGGGCGGTGCCCAAGGGGATGCCGCCCGACTCCCGGACGGACCGCCTCGCGGTGGCCGTCGGCGACCACGACCTGGACCACGCGACGTACACCGACGCGGACAAGGACATCGCCGACACCGGCTGGTGGGAGCTCGAGGACCGCAACCGGAAGCGCTTCGTCTTCGTGCTGCACGGCCGGACCGGTGCCCGTCGGTACGCCCTCATCGACACCGGCTCCGACTGGCTGCTCCATCTGACCCAGCAGCAGCCGTGAGCGTCGGGCGGTTTCCCCCGCCTGAGCGGGTGAACCTACGCTTGTTGGCCTCTGCACACCCCCACAAGTGCTGTTTCCCCGCTCGAGCGGGAAAACAGCCGGCCCCTCAGAGCCGTTCGACGACGTAGTCGATGCAGCCGGTGAGGGCCTCGACGTCGGAGGGGTCGATCGCGGGGTACATCGCGATCCGGAGCTGGTTGCGTCCGAGCTTGCGGTAGGGCTCGGTGTCGACGATGCCGTTCGCGCGCAACGTGGCGGCGATCGCGGAGGCGTCGATCGCCTCGTCGAAGTCGACGTTGCCGATCACCAGCGAGCGGTGGTCGGGGTCGGAGACGTACGGCGTGGTGTACGCGGTCTTCTCCGCCCAGCCGTAGAGCACGTCGGACGACGCGGTGGTGCGCTCGACCATGCCGGTCAGCGAGCCGTTGGCGTTCATCCAGTCCAGCTGCTCGGCCATCAGGATGAAGGTCGCGATCGACGGGGTGTTGTAGGTCTGGTTGAGCCGCGTGTTCTCGATCGCGGTCACCAGGTCGAAGAACGCGGGGATGTGGCGGCCGCCGTCCTTGATCTCGCTCGCCCGCGCGATGGCTGCCGGCGACATCAGCGCGATGAAGAGGCCGCCGTCGGACGCGAAGGACTTCTGCGGCGCGAAGTAGTACACGTCGGCCTCCGTGAGGTCGACCGGCAGCCCGCCTCCCCCCGACGTGGCGTCGATCAGGACCAGGGCGTCGTCGTCGGCGCCCGCCACGCGGCGTACCGGCGCCATCACGGTGGTCGAGGTCTCGTTGTGCGGCCACGCGTAGACGTCCACGCCCTCCTCCGCGACCGGGTCCGGACGCGTCCCCGGCTCGCTGGAGACGACCGTCGGCTCGTCGAGCCACGGTGCAGCGGCCACGGCCGAGGCGAACTTGGAGGAGAACTCGCCGAACGACAGGTGCTGGCTCTTGCGCCGGATCAGGCCGTACGTCGCGACGTCCCAGAACGCCGTGGCACCACCGTTGCCGAACACGACCTCGTAGCCGTCGGGCAGGTCGAAGAACGTCGCGAGCCCCTCCTTGACCCGGCCCACCAGCCCGCGCACCGGCGCCTGACGGTGCGAGGTGCCCATCAGCGACGAGCCCGTGGCCGCGAGCGCGTCGAGATGGCTGGTCTGGATCTTGGAGGGCCCGGCGCCGAAGCGGCCGTCGGCCGGCTTGAGGTCGTCGGGGATCGAGATCGCCTCGGTCATGGGCAACCTTCCGTGGGACGTGCAGGGTGTGCCGGACGACGCCGTCGGCGCTGGCTATTGTGTCAGCGCCGGTGAACCGGGCACACGGGAGGACACCAGATGAGCACGTCGGGACCCTCCTGCGACCGAGGGCGAGCGGCCCTTGTCCGCTGACCTGCGGATCGAGCAGGTCCCGGTCAGCCACCCGGACGCCCAGCTCCTGATCGAGGCCGTGCAGCAGGAGTACGTCGTGCGGTACGGCGGACGCGACGACACCCCGATGGACCACGCCGAGCTCGAGCCGCCCTCGGGAGCGTTCTTCGTCGGGTACCTCGACGACCGCCCGGTCGCGACGGGTGCGTGGCGGTTCCGCGACGACGTGAGCCGGCTGGGCTCGGTCCGTCCGGCCGAGGTCAAGCGGATGTACGTCGCTCTCGCGGCCCGCCGGCGTGGCCTCGCCCGGCTCATGCTGACCCATCTGGAGGACAGCGCCCGGGCGGCCGGGGCCGACGTGATGGTCATGGAGACCGGGACCGCCCAGCCCGAGGCGATGGCGCTGTACCTGGCCGCGGGGTACGAACCGGTCGAGCCGTTCGGCCACTACCGGGACTCGCCCCGGAACCGCTGCTACGGCCGACGCCTGCCGCCGCGCGGCTGACCACGGCGATTCACGACTGGTTCGATAGACTTTACCGGTGACGACCCACCTGCTGTCCCTTCCGGACCTCCACGACGCCCGGGTGGTCGTTCCCGCGCCCGGGGCGGGCCCGGGCAACTGGGCCGGCGCCGCCAGTGCCGTCCGTGCCGGCGACGAGATCTACCTCGCCTACCGCGTGCGGCGGCCGCTGGCGGAGGGTCGCGGCGTGTCGACGGTGGTGGCGCGTTCCTCGGACGGGGTGACCTTCGACGTCGCATGCGAGGTCTACCGCGACGACTTCGGCGCGGAGTCCTTCGAGCGTCCGGTCCTCGCCCGCACGGACCTCGGCTGGCGGCTCTACCTCTCCTGCGCCACCCCCGCGAGCAAGCACTGGTGGATCGAGGCGGTCGACGCCGAGACCGTCGAGCAGCTCGCGACCGGCCGCCGCGCCGTCGCCTTTCCCGGCGACGACCGGGTGGCGGTGAAGGACCCGGTGATCCTGCGCGGCGAGGACGGCTGGCACGCCTGGATCTGCGAGCACCCGCTCGACGTCGCCGGACACGAGGACCGGATGAGCACGTCGTACTGGCGGAGCGCCGACGGCCTGGCATGGACGCGCGAGCGGACCGTGCTGGCGCCGCGCGAGGGCGAGTGGGACGCCCGCGGGGCGCGGGTCACCGACGTGCTCTCCCTGGATCCGCTCGTGGTGCTGTACGACGGTCGGGAGCGCGCCGAGGACAACTGGTTCGAGGCGACCGGCGTCGCCACCGGCAGCCTCGACGGGACCCTGACCGCGGACGGCCAGCTACCCCTGCGGTCGCCGTTCTCCGACGGCGCGGCACGCTACGTGAGTCACGTGACGATGCCCGACGGCTCGCTGCGCTACTACCTCGAGCTGGCGCGCCAGGACGGCGCGCACGACCTGGTCACCGCTCCTGCGCAGATGTGAGCTCCTCGCCGGCGCGCCGTGAGTCGAACGTGCTGCCGTCGCGGTAGGCCAGCCAGTCCTGGTACGACTGACCCGTGACCTGCTCGAGCAGGGCGATGTCCTCGCGATGGGGCTTCAGCAGCTCGATGCGCTGCTCGGCGGTGAGCTTCGGGCGCTCGGGAGCCCCTCCGCGGTGCAGCTGACCGACCAGGGGTCGACTCGCCTTGCGCCAGACCTGCGGCGGGAAGAACTGACCGACCCGCGCGCCGGTGCGGATGACCGAGCTGAGGGCCCGCGTGCGCGGGCCCTGCGGCACGAAGACCCGGGAGTTGTCGCGAGGCACCTCGGGCACCTCGGCCGGCCCGACGCCGAGGAAGCCCGAGACCGTCGCCAGGGTGGCGTGCGGGTCCGCCACCAGCTCGGCGTACCGGAGGAGGAGCAGCTGCTCGCGCGGGAAGTGGTCGAGCAGGTCGGCCACCTGTCGCCCGTACATGCCGAGGCTCCGGTAGTGCCAGAACGGCGCCCAGCCGGCGTCGATGCGCCGCTGCTCGCGGCGGATCGCCTCCACCAGGTCTCCGCAGGGCTCGAGCCCGTCCATCCACAGATGCATCCAGTTCGAGTAGGCCCGGTCGACCGGGTCACGGAGCACCGCGATCAGCTTCGCGTCGGGGTTGTCCACCGCGATCCGGCGCCGGGCGTCCCGGTTGTAGAGGTAGAACGGGGTGGCCTCGCCGCAGAGCATGCGGTCCGGAGCCTCGTCGAAGAGGGCGAAGTAGCGCTCGCGCTGCCAGACCCACTCCTGGCTGCTGTGGGCGTCGCCGGGTCCCTTGTAGGCCGGCGGCGGGGAGTCACCGCACATGTAGTACTTCGGCTCCTTGACCCGGCTGAGGAACAGCTCGGGGTGCCGGGCCAGCGCGGCGTACAACGCGCTGGTGCCCGCCTTGGGCGCACCGACGAGGAAGAAGTCGGGTGGCCGTCGGGAGCGCATGGAGTAAGCATAGTGACTTACTGCAATAAGACGAGGGCTTCGTGCGAGAAGCCGACCGGGCCGAGCGGAGTCGTGCTCCGCCCGGCCCGTCGGGCTCAGGCGACGTCGCGCCGCCGCACCAGCCACAGGGTGGCCAGCGGAAGGGCGACGAGCCAGGCCGCCACGGTGACCAGAGCCCGGCCTCCGGACAAGGTGTCGATGATGCCGGGCGTCGAGTCGGCACCGCCCACGCCGACGATGCTGCCGATCAGCGAGCCTGCCGCCGTGCCCGGCAGGAAGTGCGTGAACACCGCGACGGCGTTCAGCGAGGTCCCCACCCCGCGCAGGAGCTGCTCGATCACCAGGGCCCAGACCAGGCCCAGGCCGACCGACAGCGCCGGCCCGCGCGCCACCACGCCGAGGAGGTAGCCGGCGAGTGCCCACATCACCATCACCACGAACGCCCCGCCGAGCGACTGCAGCAGGTAGCCGGTTTCGGGCCAGGTCACCGGCTGCGACTCGAGACCGGCGACGCCGAGGGCCATCGCGACGTCGGTGAGGAGTGTCGCCAGCACGAGCCCGGCGACGATGACGACCACGGCCGACATCGACCCGATCATGGTGGCGAGCCGGGACGGCCCCTGCGTGAACACCGTCTTCCAGGTGCCCCATCCGAAGCCGTTCCCGGCGACGATCGCGCCCAGCACCATCATGATCGCGCCTCCGAAGAGGGGAGCGCCCTGAGGCAGCTGGTCGGCGATGCCCGACGGCACGATCGAGGCGAGCACGTCCGCTCGGGTCTCACCCTCGTTGGAGAAGCTGTTGTCGCCGCTGGTGTAGGTCACGAAGTTGAAGACGTAGTTGAACAACGCGTTGAGCAGCAGCCACGCCGTCACGGTCACCCAGACGGCGGGCCAGCGCTGCAGCCGGAAGAGCTCGGCGCGCAGGGATCGGGTGACGGGGTTCATCGCAGTGCCTCCGTTCCGGGCTCGACGAGCCCCGAGTCGGTCCGGGTGTCGCGGTCGGTCTCGAGGCGGGTCATCTCGAAGAAGACCTCCTCGAGGGTGCGCTCGGTGACGACCGCTTCGTGGACGTCGATCCCGTCGTTGACGAGGGCGCGCACCACGTCGGGCGTCTGGTCCTCGTGGACGTCCAGCAGGACGGCGTTCCCCGTCAGCTCGGCGCCCTCGGTGAAGCGCATGCCCACCGCCAGCGCCCGGTCGAGCGGGTCGGCGACGATGCGCAGCCGGCGACCGCCGCGCAGCTCCGCGACGGTGGACTCCTCCAGCAGCCGGCCACGGGAGATCACACCGACCCGGTCGCAGATCTCCTCCACCTCGGCCAGCAGGTGGCTCGACAGCAGCACGGTCTGGCCGCTCCGGGCGAGGTCGACGATCAACGCCCGCATGTCGGCCATGCCGCCGGGGTCGAGGCCGTTCGTGGGCTCGTCGAGCACGATCAGCTCGGGCTCGCCCATCAGGGCGGCGGCGACGCCGAGGCGCTGCTTCATGCCCAGCGAGTAGGCCTTGAACCGGTCGCCGCCGCGGTCGGCCAGGTCGACCCGCTCGAGCGCCCCGTCCACCACGGAGTCGGACAGGCCGCGGTAGCGCGCCATCACCTGGAGGTTCGCGCGGCCGGACAGGTAGGGATAGAAGCCCGGGCCCTCGATCAGCGCGCCGACGCGGGCGATCGTCTCGGAGTCACCGGACGGCCGGCCGAGCACCCGGGCCGATCCCGAGGTCGGGTGCACCAGGCCGAGGCTCATCCGCAGGGTGGTCGTCTTGCCGGCGCCGTTCGGGCCGAGGAAGCCGTACACCTCCCCACGCCGCACGGTCATGGACACGGCGTCGACGGCCAGCCGGTCGCCGTACCGCTTGGTCAGGTCCTTCGTCTCGAGCACCAAGTCGTTCATGCCCTCGAGACTCGTCCGGGTCACGGCGTCCCGTCGTCCGCCGTCGAGCGGCACCGGGCTACGCAGGTTTGCGTATGCCGGGTACGCCGCAGCCGGAACGACGTCGACGACGTCCACGCCTAGGGTCGGAGCGTGACCGAGATCCGCGACTGGCTGCGTGTGCACTGGTGGGTGCTGGTGCTGCTCGTCGTCACCGTCGCGGGCACCCTCGGCCGGTGGCACGCGCACCCGAAGCCCTTCGCGGCGGTCCTCGCCGGCCTCGCGGTCGTGGTGCTGCTGGCCCGTCGACGTCGACCCGAGCTGACCTGGCTCGGCAACGTCGTCGCGGTCACCCTCTACTTCGCGCTCGACTACGGGAACGGCCCGGTCTACCTCAGCATCTTCGCCTCGGCCTACGCCCTCACCTCGCGGTGGTCGCCGCGCCGCTGGTGGCCGTACGCCGTCGGCGTGGTGCCGATCGTGGCCGCCATGGCCGACCGGATGGTGGACTCGTCGGTCACCTCGGCAACCGCGCGGCTCACCTGGTTCGTCGCGGTGCTGTCGGCATCGGCTGCCGTCGGCGCCGCCATGCGCACCCGCACGGAGACGCGTCGTGAGCAGGCCCGTCGCACCGCGACCGAGGAGCGGCTCCGGATGGCCCACGACCTGCACGACGGCGTGGGTCACGGCCTGGCGGTGATCGCGATGCAGGCGGGCGTCGCCCTGCACGTACTCGACCGCGACCCGGCCAAGGCCCGCGAGTCGCTGCTCGCCATCCGCGACACCAGCCGTGAGTCCCTGGATGCCCTGCGTGCCGAGCTCACCCGGCTGTCGACGTCACCGGGCACCGGGCCGCGGACGGCCCGCAGCGGCCTCGCGGACCTGCCTGCTCTCGTGAGCCGGGTCCGGGCCGGCGGGCTCGACGTCGACCTGCGCAGCGACGCCGCCGAGGTGCCGGACGAGGTCGGGGCGGCGGCGTACCTCGTCGTGCAGGAGGCGCTGACCAACGTGCTGCGGCACAGCGGCGCGACGTCCGCCCGGGTGCTCGTCACCCCGGACTCGGGGTCGGTGGTGGTGACCGTCTCCGACGACGGGCAGGGTGGGGACGTGACGGAAGGTCTCGGGATCGGCAGCATGCGCTCCCGTGTCGAGCGGCTGGGCGGGACGCTGTCGGTCGGTCCGGGCGGCCGTGGGTTCGAGGTGCGGGCGGTGATCCCGTCGGTGGCGCCGTGATCCGGGTGGCCGTGGTCGACGACCAGGCGCTCGTGCGCACGGGGCTGCGCACGCTGATCGAGTCCGAGCCCGATCTCGACCTGGTGGGGGAGGCCGCCGATGGGCGGGCGGGCCTCCGGCTCGTCCGCGCCACCCGTCCGGACGTCGTGCTCTGCGACGTCCGGATGCCGGTGCAGGACGGCCTGTCCCTCCTCGGCGAGGTCACCGCAGACGCGTCGCTCGGCGATGTCCGGGTCGTGATGCTGACGACGTTCGAGCTCGACGAGTACGTCTTCGAGGCGCTGCGCTCGGGCGCCAGCGGGTTCCTGCTCAAGGACGCGGAGCCGGCCGCCCTCCTCGACGCGATCCGGGTGGTCGCGGACGGCGGCTCCCTGCTGGCGCCGTCGGTGACACGACGGGTGATCGAGCACTTCGGCTCCGCGGCGCCGGCCGCCGAGCCGCACCCGCGGCTGGTCGACCTGACCGAGCGTGAGCGCGAGATGGTGACGTGGGTCGCGACCGGGATGTCGAACGCCGAGATCGCCGATCAGCTCGTCGTCAGCCCCGACACCGTGCGGACCCACGTCAGCCGGGCGATGGTCAAGCTCGGTGCGCGCGACCGGGCCCAGCTGGTGGTCTTCGCGATCCGGTCGGGTCTCGAGCCGCCGGCCTGAGCCTCGGAGCTCCTCGGGCTCATCCCGCCCAGGCGGAGCTCCACCCCTCGACCGAGTCGGCGGAGCGGGCAGCCGGCCCGGTGTAGACCGCCGACGGCCGGATCAGGCGCCCGGTGCGCTTCTGCTCGAGGATGTGCGCGGACCAGCCGCCGGTGCGGGCGCAGGTGAACATCGAGGTGAACATGTTCGCCGGGACCTCGGCGAAGTCGAGCACGATGGCCGCCCAGAACTCGACGTTGGTCTCCAGCACCCGGTCGGGGCGCCGGGCCCGCAGCTCGGCGAGCGCGGCCTTCTCCAGCGCCTCGGCGACCTCGTAGCGAGGTGCGTCGAGCTCACGCGCCGTACGCCGGAGCACCCGGGCGCGGGGGTCCTCGGCGCGGTAGACGCGGTGCCCGAAGCCCATCAGCCGCTCGCCCTTGTCGAGCAGCGACTTCACGTAGCCCTCGGCGTCCCCGGACCGCTCGACCTGCTCGACCATCCCGAGCACCCGGGACGGGGCGCCACCGTGGAGCGGCCCGCTCATGGCGCCGATCGCCCCGGAGAACGCCGCCGCCACGTCGGCGCCGGTCGAGGTGATCACCCGGGCGGTGAAGGTCGAGGCGTTCATGCCGTGCTCGGCGGCCGAGCTCCAGTAGGCGTCGATCGCCCGGGTGTGGCGGGGGTCGGCCTCGCCGCGCCAGCGGATCAGGAACTTCTCCGCGAGCGTCGCACCCTGGTCGACCTCGCGCTGGGTGACGACGGGCCTGCCGAGCCCGCGCGCGGCCTGGGCGGCGTACGAGAGGACCATCACCGCGACCCGCGAGAGGTCCAGCCGGGCCTGCTCGTCGGAGATGTCGTAGGTCTGTCCCATGCCCAGCATCGGCGCGAGCATGGCCACCGAGGCCTGGACGTCGGCGCGCACGTCGCCGGTGTGGATCGCGATGTTGTAGGGCTCGGCCGGGGGCAGGCCCGGTTCGAAGGCGCCGTCGACCAGGAGGCCCCAGATCTTCTCGAACGGCACGCGCCCGACGAGCTCCTCGATGTCGACGCCGCGGTAGCGCAGCGCGGAGCCCTCCTTGTCGGGCTCGGCGATCTCGGTCGCGAACGCCACCACGCCCTCGAGGCCCTCGTGTACCTCCGGCCTCGCGACAACGGGCGCACTGTTCTGCTCGGTCATGCGGCTCCTTCGGGTGCGGTTCCGCTGTCGATTCTGCCCGGGGACTCCTGAGCGACGCACGGGTGGGCCGGTGGTTGTATGGAGAACGTGACCGACCGGTACGCCGACGTCCGCCGTGAGTACGCCCTCGGCGGGCTGGCCGAGAGCGACCTGGCGCCCGACCCGTTCGCGATGTTCCAGCGGTGGTACCACGACGCGATGACGGCCGCCCTCTACGAGCCGAACGCCATGGTCGTGGCGTCCGTGGGGCCGGACGGGCAGCCGTCGGCCCGGCTGGTGCTGCTGAAGACCTTCACGCCCGAGGGCTGGGTGTTCTTCACCAACCTGGGCTCGCGCAAGGGGGTGGAGCTGCGCGCGAACCCGCAGGTCGCGCTGTTGTTCCCGTGGCACCCGCTCGAGCGGCAGGTCCGGGTCGACGGGACTGCGACCGAGCTGGGTCGCGACGAGGTCGAGGCGTACTTCCGGACCAGGCCGCGCGGTGCCCAGCTCGGTGCTCACGCGTCCCACCAGTCGCGCGAGGTGGCCTCGCGCGAGGAGCTGGACGACGCCTGGGCGGACGCGGAGGCGTCGTACCCCGACGACGTGCCGGTGCCGGAGGAGTGGGGCGGCTTCCGGGTCGAGCCGGACACCGTCGAGTTCTGGCAGGGTCGCCCCGGCCGCATGCACGACCGCCTGGTCTACCGGCGCGACGGCGACGGCTGGTCGGTCCACCGCCTCGCGCCGTGACCGCCGAGCTGGCGATCCTCGACGAGGTACCGCCCGGGGCCGACCACGTGGTCGTCGAGCGGCTGCTCCTGGCGGCCGGCTGGTCGCAGTGCGGCGTCGGCGACTGGGCCGTCGTGCTCGCCTCGCCGTCGGGTCGGCTGGCGGCCCGGGTCAGCCCGTTCGACCCGGTGGCGCCGTACACCGCGGAGCTGTTCCGGCGCGCGGCCGGCACCCGTCAGGTGCCGGTGCTGCACGCGTACGTCGAGCTGGAGGGCGGCGCGGTCTGCACGGTGATGGAGCGGCTCGACCCGGTGCCGGAGGAGCGGGCGGCGGGCTTCTTCGCCGCGCTCGAGGCGCGCCGGCCGGACCTGAGCGACCTGGCGGCGGCGCTGGACGAGGTCCACGCACATGCGGTGGCGGAGCTGCCCTGGTGCGGTCCGATCGACCCCAACCCGTCGAACGTGATGGCGCGGGACGGCGCGCTGGTGCTGACCGACCCGTTCTTCGCCGACGGCAAGAGCCTGTACGGCAGCCTGGCCACGGACGCGAGCGTCGTCGCCCGCCTGATCCCCCCCGACCGGCGTCGCCACATGTTCGACCTGCCGCTGGCCGAGAGCGGTCCCTGGGACCTCGAGGAGCGGGAGCGGCTGAGGTCCGCCCTGGCCGAGGCGGACCGGCGGCGGGCCACCCCCGACTCGTTCTGATCCCTATCGTGGACGGATGCGACGCCCCCTGAGCATGCTCGTCGTCCTGTCCGCCTCGGCCCTGGCCCTCACGCCGTACGCCGGTGCCCCGGTCGCCGCGGCGCGCACGACCACGGCGCTGGTCTCGTCGCTCGCGACGGTGCCCACCAGAGTGCCCACCAGGGCGCGTATCGCGGGGTCGCGAAGGGCGTGAAGCGGGTGCCCGTGCCGAAGCAGGGCCGAGCCGTCGACACGAGCCGTCCCGACCACGTCGTCGGCAGCGGCTCGCCGGCGAGCTGCACGTCGAAGAAGGTCGTCCGGGCGGTCGCCGAGGGCGGCGTCATCACGTTCGACTGCGGGCCCGCCCCGGTGGTGATCGGGATGCGGCGGACCGCGAAGGTCTTCAACCGTGTCGGCGGCAGGGACGTCCATCGCGTCGTTCTCGACGGTGGCGGGCTGGTCACGCTGAGCGGGATGGGCAAGCGCCGGATCCTCTACCAGGACACCTGCGACCAGCGTCAGCACTGGACCACCAGCCACTGCGACAACCAGGCGTTCCCGAAGCTGGTCGTGCAGCACCTCACGTTCGCGCGCGGCAACTCGACCGGCCACCACTTCGACGGAGGAGGCGGCGGCGCGATCTTCGAGCGCGGCGGCCAGCTCAGGGTCGTCGACACCCACTTCGTCGACAACCGCTGCGACCATGCCGGACCCGACCGCGGTGGGGCAGCCGTCCGCGCGCTGTCGCAGTACCACCGGCGTCCGGTGTACGTCGTGGGCAGCACCTTCCGCGGCGGTCGCTGCAGCAACGGCTCCGGACTGAGCAGCATCGGGGTCTCGTGGACGGTGCTCAACAGCGTGTTCGAGCACAACCGGGCGACCGGACGCGGCGCCAACCCGCCGCACCGCCCCGGCCAGCCCGGCGGCGGCTCCGGCGGGGCGATCTACACCGACGGCAACACGTACACGCTGCGGGTCGGCGGCACCCTGATGCGGCACAACCACGCGAACGAGGGCGGCGGGGCGATCTTCTACGTCAGCAACAACCTCAGCGGACGGCTCCACATCCACTGGTCGACGCTGAAGGACAACGTCAGCGCGGGGTTCGAGACGCGGCCGGGGATCTTCTACCAGGGGCACGGTCCGATCGAGGTCAGTCACTCGATCATCCGCTGACCCGGAACCCTCTCTACGATGGCGCCCATGGCGCTGCTGGAACGCGATGCGCCGCTGAGGAGCGCCTCGGACTACCTCGCTGCGGCGACCAAGGGGAACGGTCGCCTCGTCTTCATCGGAGGCGAGGCGGGGGTCGGCAAGACGACCTTCGTCGACCGCGTCGTCGCGGACGCAGGGTCGACGGTCCGGGTGGCCGTCGGTGCCTGTGACGGCTCGGCGACACCGGCGCCGCTCGGCCCGCTCCGGGAGATGCTTCCCGCCCTGCCCGGCGGGGTGTGGCCGGAGGACTCGGACCGCGCCGACGTGTTCCTCCGCCTCTCCGAGGCCCTGGGTCGTCCCGGTACGCCGCACCTCCTCGTGATCGAGGACGCGCACTGGGCCGACGACGCGACGCTCGACCTGCTGCGGCACCTCGCGCGTCGCATCCATCGGCTGCACGCGCTGGTCCTCGTCACGTTCCGAGCGGACGAGGTCGCGGGCCACCATCCGCTGCGGATCCTGTTCGGAGACGTGGCCGGCACGTCCGGCGTACGGCGGATCGACCTGAACCCGCTCACGCCCGACGGGGTCCGCGCGCTGCTCGAGACCGACGCCGGGACCGGCGGGGGAGCGCCGGATGCGGCCGAGCTCTACCGCACGACCGGGGGCAACCCGTTCTTCGTCACCGAGGTCATCGCGTCGGGAGGAAGCGTGGCCGCGGCGCTGCCGCGGAGCGTCCGCGACGCCGTCCTGTCGCGCATGGCACGGCTCTCGGAGGCCAGCCGCGACGTGCTCGACCTGGTGGCGGTCGCCGGCCCGCGGTGCGAGGTGGCGCTCGTCGAGGAGCTCGTGCCCGACCTCACGCCGGCGCTGGACGACGCTCTCGGGCAGGGCGTCGTGGTCCTGGCCGGCCAGGCGGTGATGTTCCGGCACGAGCTGGCCCGGCTCACGGTGCTCGACGAGATCCCCGCGCTGCGCAGGCGGGGCCTGCACCGGCAGGTCTTCGAGTGGCTGGTCTCGCACAGCGCCGACCCGGCCCGGACGGCGCACCACGCGGAGGCGTCGGGCCAGGAGGACGCGGCCAGAGAGCACTCCCTCGCCGCTGCCGAGCGGGCGGCGTCCCTCGGGTCGCACCGCGAGGCGGTCGAGCAGTTCGAGCGCGCGGCCCGCTACAGCGACGGCGTACGCGACGCGGGACTCGCCGAGCTGCACGGCCGGCTGGCCTACGAGCTCTACGTGACCGGCCGGATGGCGGAGGCCTTCGAGTCGCAGCAGGAGGCCCTCGCCGTCTGGACCGAGCTGGGCGACACGGAGCGGATGGGCGACGCACAGCGGAAGATGTCGCGGTTCAGCTGGTTCCAGGGCACCACCTCGCAGGCGCTGGAGTACGGCGTCCTCGCCTGCGCGACGCTGGCGGGAAGCGGAGGCACGGCCGAGGCGATGGCCGCGAGCAACCGCAGCCAGCTCGCGATGCTGGCCTACGACCTCGCGGCCACCCGTGAGTGGGGTCGCCGCGCCCTGGCCCTGGTCGAGGGCCGCGACGACCAGGACGCCGAGGAGGTGCGCGTCCACGCGCTCAACAACATCGGCACGATGGAGGCCGACAGCGGGGACGAGGAGGAGGGCTGGCGGCTTCTGGAGGAGAGCCTGCGACGGTCGCAGGCAGCGGACCTGCACGAGCACGCCGCCCGCGCGTTCACCAACCTGGTGTCGCAGGCCGTCGTCCAGCACCACCACCTGCGCGCCGGGGCGCATCTCGCGGTCGGGCTCCGCTACTGCCTCGACCGCGACCTCGACGCCTGGGTCCTCTACATGCGCGGCCAGCAGTCGCTGAGCCAGCTCGACCAGGGACTGAGCTCGGAGGCGGCGGCGTCGGCCGTCGCGGTGCTCGGTCATCCCCGCACGGCACGGGTGAGCCGGATCATCCCGCTGATGGCGCTGGCACGGGCGCGGGCGCGCAGCGGCCTCGGCCCTCACGCGGACGCTCTCACCGAGGCCGTGGACCTCGCCTACGGCACGGGCGAGGCGCAGCGGGTCGGCCCGGTCGGCGCCTCCGCGGCGGAGATCGCCTGGATCACCGGCCACGACGACCAGGCCGAGCGGGAGGCGGCTCGGGCCTGGGTCGTCGTCGAACGGGTCGCGAGCCCCTGGACCCGCGGACAGGTCGCGACGTGGCTCCCCGACGAGCAGGCCGCCACGGTCGCGGACACGTTGTCGGCGCCGTACCGTGCCGAGGCTCTCCGGCACTGGGACGAGGCGGCCGAGCTGTGGGACGAGCGGGGCAGCACGTTCGCGGCGGGGCTCGCCCGAGCACGGAGCGGCACGCGGGACGGCCTCGCGGAGGCCGCCGTACGGTTCGACGAGCTGGGTGCCGACGCGGCCGCGGCCCGCGCGCGGAACCTGGCCCGGCTCCAGGGCTGGTCGGCGCCGCGGGGTCGACGGGCGACGACGAAGGCGCACCCCCAGGGGCTGACCCGACGCGAGGCCGAGGTGGCCGGACTCCTCGCCGAAGGGCTCTCCAACGCCGCCATCGCCGACCGCCTGGTGCTGTCACCCCGGACGGTGGAGCACCACGTCGCCGCGGTGATGGCCAAGCTCGACGTCTCCTCCCGGCACGCCGTCCGCGACGTCCTGGTGGAGTCGTCGTAGCCGGGTAGTCCCGATCGGATCGGTCGGTAGCTGACCGGGACGAGGCTTCCCGGCAGCAGTTCTGATGGGGACTACGCCGGAAACCAACTTGTGAGTGAGCGCTCACTCAGTTACCGTGTCGGCGATGTCACCTCGGGCCGCCGCCATGTCGCCGGACGACCGCCGCCAGGCGATCGTCCGGGCGCTCGTGCCCCTGCTGGCCGAGCGCGGGGGAGACGTCAGCACCCGCGAGATCGCCCGGGCGGCCGGGATCGCGGAGGGCACGATCTTCCGGGTCTTCGCCGACAAGCGGACCCTGATGCTCGCCGCCGCGCAGGAGGCCATCAACCCGTCGGACGGCCAGGCCGCCTTCGACGAGGCGATGGCCGGCGCGGGCACGCTGCGGGAGAAGGTCGTGGTCGCGGCCCAGCGGGTGCTCGACCGCCAGCGGATGACGATGTCGGTGATGATGGCCGTCCGCGCCCACCTGATGTGGGACGAGGAGTCCCGCAAGGCCGACCCGGTCAAGAAGCACTTCGGGCCGCCGCAGTTCATCCTCGACGCGCAGGCCGAGCTGCACCGGCGGCTGACCGGGATCTTCGAGGCCCACCGCGACGAGCTCGCGGTCGAGCCGGACGTCGCGGCCGTCGCCCTGCGCAGCCTCATCTTCGGGGCGCATCGTCCCGAGCTCGGAATGGCTCCGGCACTGAGTGCGGAGCAGATCGCTGACCTCCTCCTCTCGGGGGTCGCCACACGGGGAGAGAAGTAACTGATGTTGATCACGCTCGTCCGCAGGTTCCTCGCGGCGTACCGCGGTCCGCTGACCGTGGTCGTCGCCTTGCAGTTCGTCGGCACGGTGATGGCGCTCTACCTGCCCAGCCTGAACGCCGACATCATCGACAAGGGTGTCATCACCGGCGACTCCGGCTACATCGTCCGGATCGGCGCGGTGATGCTCGTCGTCGCACTGGTGCAGATCTGCTGCTCGGTCGGCGCCGTCTGGTTCGGCGCGCGTACGGCGATGGGCTTCGGCCGCGACGTGCGCGCGGCGATCTTCCACCGCGTCGGCACGTTCAGCCAACGCGAGGTGCAGCACTTCGGCGCACCCAGCCTGATCACCCGCGAGACCAACGACGTGCAGCAGGTGCAGATGCTCGTGCTGATGTCGTGCACGCTGATGGTGATGGCCCCGATCATGATGGTCGGCGGCATCGTGATGGCGATCCACGTCGACGTCGGGCTCTCGTGGCTGGTCGCGGTCACCGTCCCCGTGCTGGCGCTCGCCCTGAGCCTGATCATCACCCGGATGGTGCCCAACTTCCGGCTGATGCAGGGTCGCATCGACGAGGTCAACCGCCTGCTGCGCGAGCAGATCACCGGCGTCCGCGTCGTGCGCGCGTTCGTCCGCGAGCCGCTCGAGACCGAGCGGTTCGCGACGGCCAACACCGACCTCACGACCGTCGCCGTGCGAGCCGGCCGCTACCTCGCGCTGATGTTCCCCACCGTCATGCTCGTGGCGAACGTCGCCTCCGTCGGCGTGCTGTGGTTCGGCGGGCACCGCGTCGACTCGGGCGCCATGCAGGTCGGCGCCCTGACGGCGTACCTGTCCTACCTCATGCAGATCGTGATGTCGGTGATGATGGGCACCTTCATGATGATGATGATCCCGCGCTCGGCGGTGTGCGCCGACCGGGTCATGGAGGTCCTCGACACCTCGACGTCCGTGCCGAGGCCCGACGAGCCCGTCACCGACCTGTCCGAGCGCGGCATGCTGCGCCTGGACGGCGTCGAGTTCAGCTACCCGGGAGCCGACCTGCCCGTGCTCCGCGACGTGTCGTTCGCGGCGAGACCGGGTGAGACGGTGGCGGTGATCGGCTCGACCGGCGCCGGCAAGACCACGCTGGTCAACCTCGTGCCGCGGCTCTTCGACGTCACCGAGGGAACGGTCGAGGTCGACGGGGTCGACGTACGGCGGTTGGAGCCCGAGCTCCTCTGGTCGACGATCGGGCTGGTGCCGCAACGCGCCTTCCTGTTCAGCGGGACGGTGAGGTCCAACCTGCTCCACGGCAAGCCCGACGCCACCGACGAGGAGCTCTGGGAGGCGCTGCGGATCGCGCAGGCGGACGACTTCGTGCGCGCGATGCCGGAGGGGATCGACGCCCCGATCGTCCAGGGCGGCACCAACGTCAGCGGTGGTCAGCGACAACGCCTCGCGATCGCGCGCGCCGTCGTACGCCGACCCGAGATCTACCTGTTCGACGACTCGTTCTCGGCGCTCGACCTGGCCACCGACGCCCGGCTCCGGGCAGCCCTGCGGCCGGTCACCCGTGAGTCGACGGTGCTGCTCGTCGCCCAGCGCGTCTCCACGATCCGCGACGCCGACCTGATCCTCGTCCTCGAGGACGGCGTGGTGGTGGGTCGCGGGCGCCACCACGACCTGCTCGAGACGTGCGAGACCTACCAGGAGATCGTCGCGTCCCAGCTCAGCGCGGAGGAGGCGGCATGAGCACCGGAGCGAACGGCCGCGGACCGTCCTCGGTCCCCGGCGGCGAGCCGAGCGGCGTCCCGGTCGGCGAGCCCGGTACCGCCTCGAAGAGCGGCCAGCTCAAGGAGACCGAACGGATCCAGGCCGGCCCCGGTCCCGGCCGCGGCCCGTTCGGCGGTGGCATGGTCGGGCAGAAGGCCAACGACTTCGGGCCCTCGGCCAAGCGACTCGTCCGCCGGATGGCGCCGGAGCGCGCCAAGGCGATCGCGGTCCTCGTCCTGGCGGTGTGCAGCGTCGGACTGATGTCCCTCGGCCCGAAGATCCTGGGCCGCGCCACCGACCTGATCTTCGCCGGCATCCTCGGCAAGCAGATCGGGGCCTCGGGCCAGGTGCCGGCCGGGACGCCGAAGGAGCAGGTCGTCGAGCACCTCCAGCAGGCCGGTGACGACAAGCAGGCCTCGATCATCTCGTCGATGAGCCACTTCGTGGTCGGCCGCGGTGTCGACTTCACCGCCGTCGGGCACGTGCTCATGCTGGTCCTCGCGGTGTACGCCGGCGCCTCGGTGCTCTCGTGGCTGCAGGGCTACCTCCTCAACGACGTCGTCCAGCGCACGATCTTCCGGATGCGCTCCGACGTCGAGGACAAGGTCAACGCGCTGCCCCTGAGCTACTTCGACCAGCAGCCGCGCGGCGAGCTGCTCAGCCGGGTGACCAACGACATCGACAACATCAGCCAGACGCTGCAGCAGACGATGAGCCAGCTGCTGAGCTCGTTGCTGACCGTGCTCTTCGTGGTCGGGTTCATGTTCTCGATCTCGTGGGAGCTCGCGCTGGTCGCGCTGGTGACGGTGCCGATCACGATGGTGGTCACCGGGGCGGTGATGAAGCGCAGCCAGGGCATGTTCATCGACCAGTGGCGACGTACCGGCCGGCTCAACGCGCACATCGAGGAGACCTTCTCCGGCAACGCGCTGGTCAAGGTCTTCGGCCGGCAGCAGGAGGTCGAGCAGACCTTCGCCGAGGAGAACGACAAGCTCTACCAGGCCTCCTTCGGGGCGCAGTTCGTGAGCGGGCTGATCATGCCGACGATGATGTTCATCGGGAACCTCAACTACGTCGTGATCGCCGTCCTCGGCGGGCTCAAGGTCGCCAACGGGTCGATCTCCCTGGGCGACGTGCAGGCGTTCATCCAGTACTCCCGCCAGTTCACCCAGCCGCTGACCCAGGTCGCGTCCATGACGAACCTGCTCCAGTCCGGCGTCGCCAGCGCGGAGCGTGTCTTCGAGCTGCTGGACGCGCCGGAGCAGGACGCCGACGCCACCGGTGCGGCGGCCGTCGACCGGCACGGCGAGGTGCGGTTCGAGAACGTCTCGTTCTCCTACTCACCCGAGAAGCCGCTGATCGAGGACCTCTCGCTGGTGGCCCGGCCCGGACAGACGGTGGCGATCGTCGGCCCGACCGGCGCCGGCAAGACGACGCTGGTCAACCTGGTGATGCGGTTCTACGACGTCACCGGTGGGCGGATCACCCTCGACGGCGTCGACATCGCCTCGATGCCCCGGGCGGCGCTGCGCGAGCAGATCGGCATGGTCCTGCAGGACACCTGGCTGTTCGAAGGCACCATCCACGACAACATCGCCTACGGCCGGCCGGACGCCACCGAGGAGGAGATCCTCGAGGCCGCGCGCGCGACGTACGTCGACCGCTTCGTGCACTCGCTGCCCGACGGCTACGACACCCACCTCGAGGAGGACGGCTCCAACCTGTCCGCCGGCGAGAGACAGCTGATCACCATCGCCCGGGCGTTCCTGTCGGACCCCGAGCTGCTGATCCTGGACGAGGCGACGTCGTCGGTCGACACCCGCACCGAGCTGCTGCTGCAGCACGCGATGGCGGCGTTGCGCACGGACCGCACGTCGTTCGTGATCGCCCACCGGCTGTCCACGATCCGTGACGCCGACCTGATCCTGGTGATGGAGGACGGCGCGATCGTGGAGCAGGGCACCCACGAGTCGCTGCTCGAGGCGGACGGCGCCTACGCGCGGCTGTACAACGCGCAGTTCGTCGCTCCGGAGGAGAGCGCGGTCGCCTAGCGAGTGGTCGGGGCGAGCTCCGGCTCCGTCGGGGGAGGTACGTCGGGGTCGGGCCCGGGACCCGGGTCCGGCCCGGGCCGGGCCGGGCCCGCCGGGTCGCCGCTCGGCACGACGTCCGGGTCCTCCAGAGGTTCGTTCGGCGTGGTGGTCATGGCCACGGCGTACCCGAGGCCGGGCCACCCCATGCAGGGCGGCCCGGCCCCTCCCCCGGGTCAGGCACCGATCGCGTGGACGACCGGGCGGGTGTCGGCGTCCTGCTCGGCGGTTCCCCACGGCCGCACCAGCCCGGAGGCGTGGGCCAGTGCGGCGGCCTCGGTGCGGGTCCGGGCGTCCAGCTTGGTCAGGATCCGTGAGACGTGGACGCTGGCCGTCTTGGGCGAGATGAACAGGTGCGCGCCGATCGCCTGGTTGGTGGCGCCGCCGGCGACCAGGCACAGGACCTCGCGCTCGCGGTCGGTCAGGGCGGTGTGCACGCGACGCGCGCGGGCGCCGAAGTCGGGGCGAGCCGGCACGGGGCGGGACTCCACGACCGGGGCGTCGACGACCGGGGCCGGGGCGGGGCGCGGCTCGGCGGTCGTGCTGGGAGCGAACTGCAGGACCATCCAGCCCTGGCCGTCCTCCTTGACCGCCAGCCAGCCACCCGTGATCGCCCCGAGGCCCGCGGACAGGCTCGGGGTCGGGGTCGGGGGCACGGCCCGACCGGTCGGCGTACCGCTGCTCGCCTGCTCGACGGCGGCGACCAGCGACAACAGACCCGAGATCGGTGCGTTCGGGGCGGCGTACGTGTTCATGCTTCGAGAGTCGGGCCTGGGCGCTCCGGAGTCGTCAGGGTCGCCACCCTGAGGTTTGCAGCGCCCCGCGGGTGACCACCCCGAGAAAGTCGCGGGGCCCCACCCCTACGCATCTGTCACCATCGGGGGACTACCAGTGGGGGTGGGCCGTGGAGAGTCGGCTCTACGAGAGGTCGGCGGAGCTCGCGACCATCGACGAGGCCGTCACAGCGCTCCGTGACGGCCGGGGTAGTGCCGTCCTGATCGAGGCGCGGGCCGGGTTCGGGAAGAGCGCGCTGGTCGAGTACGCCGTCGCAGCGGCGCGAGGGCTCGGTGCGCGCATCCTGCTCGCCCGAGCACGCCACCTCGAGTCCGCGGCGCCGTTCGAGGTGCTACGACGCCTGCTCGGCCCAGGGGTGGAGGAGCTCGGGGGCGCGGAGACGCTGACCGGTGCTGCCCGTTTCGCCGCGCCGCTGTTCACTCCCGGAGCGGACCTCGCGCAGGGGGTCGACTACGGGTGCCAGTGGCTCGTGGCCGGTCTCGCCGAGCGGTCACCGCTGGTGCTCGCCGTCGACGACGCGCACTGGGCCGACGCCGCGTCGTTGCGCGTGCTGCTGGAGGTCCAGGCCGAGATCTCGGTGCAGCCGGTCCTGCTCCTGCTGGCCAGCCGACCCGTCGAGAATCCCGACGCCCAGCGACGACTGGCCACGATCGCGGCCCAACCGGACTGCCGGGTGCTGGCACCCGGACCGCTGTCCCGCGCGGGAGTGGACGCCGTCGTGACGGAGACCCTGGGAGACCCTGCGCACCGTCTCTTCGTCGACGACTGCCTCGCGGTGTCGGGCGGCAACGCCTTCTACCTGCGCGAGCTCCTGCGGCCCTATCGGGACGACTTCCGGCCCGACCTCCGGTCGATCGTCACGGGCGGCACCATGTCGCTGCGTCGCACGATGTCCTGGCGTTTGGGCGAGCTCGGCGCCGAGGCCGCCGCGCTGGCCCAGGCGGCAGCGGTGCTGGGCGACGGCTGCTCGCTGCCGGTGGTGGCGGCCCTGGCGGACCTGGACGAGGGGGTCTGCGTCTCGGAGGCCGCACGCCTCGAGGCGGCCAGCGTGCTGGCGCACGGCGATCCGGTCGAGTTCGTCCACCCCCTCATCCGGGCCGCGGTCGAGGAGACGCTCACCGACGTCGAGGTGGGAGACATGCACGCGCGTGCGGCCAGGCTCCTCTGGGCGAACGGTGCCGGTCCCGGCAGTGTGGTCCAGCACCTCGTGGTCGCCCCGGGGTCAGGCGATGCGGTCGTCGCGTCGTTCCTCGCCGAGCAGGGGCGAGCCGCACTCGCGACGGGCTCGGTCGCGGTGGCCGCTCGGATCCTCGAGCGCACCCTCGACGAGCCGCCGCCCGAGAGTGACCGGCCCGACCTGCTGATCAGCCTGGCGCGCGCCGAGCGTGCGCTCGGGAAGCTGTCCGAGGCGCGCGAGCATCTCGAGGCGGCCTTCGACACCGCGGACCGTGCCTCGCGCCTGTCCGCGGCGGTCGAGCTGTTTGCGGTCCACTACGACGCCGGGGACTTCCACTGCATGGCCGATCTGCACGCCACGGTGATGGGAATGGAGCCACTCGGCGACGATGAGAGCGAGGTGCAGCTGCGGTCACAGCTCCTTGTCGACGTCGTCCTCGGGCTGGAGGCAGACCTCCAGGCGCTGCCCCCGGAGCTGGCCCGGGTCGACGCCGACGCACTACCCGTCGATCGCCCGGTCGACCGGTACCACCTCGCGATGGCGGCGATCTTCGAGCGGACGATGCAGCAAGGAACGACGGAGCGCCTCCTGCGCAACCTGCGTCGCGCGATCGCGAGTGCTCCCCAGGACGTCGAGCTCCTCACCGAGCGCGACGTGGACTGCGCCCTGCTCGTGGCCACGTTCCTCGCCGACGACGAGCTCGAGGAGTCCGACCGGGTCCTGGACC